>OZ245025.1:0-1425000 GCA_965223465.1 Candidatus Poriferihabitaceae bacterium
TCATCGCTGATTGTGGTTTTCAGCGGAGCATTCTTATCCTGCCAGTCGGGGATGAGTTCATCCAGCGCGCGTGGCTCAATCACGGCCCCAGCCAGTATATGAGCGCCAATTTCTGCACCTTTCTCCAACACACATACAGAAATCTCGGTATTGTTTTCTTGAGCGAGCTGATTCAGTCGAATCGCTGCGCTAAGGCCGGCAGGGCCACCACCGACAATAACGACATCAAAGGGCATGGATTCACGTTCGGTCATAGCTATGTTCTTTGTTGGCAGTAGATAGGCTTATTGTACGCCAATAAATTTCTGTGTCACTTGTTCATCGGCATCCAGTGCCTGGCTATCTCCGTGCCAGACAATCCGGCCTTTTTCGATGATGTAGTGATAATCCGCCAGCATTTTCAGCTTGGCAATGTGTTTGTCGATGATCAGGATTGATAAACCCGATTGCTTAAGATCGGCCAACCTAGCCCAAATTTGCTCGCGCACCATCGGGGCTAGCCCCTCGGTGGCTTCATCCAAAATAATCAGCTTCGGGTTGAGCATCAGCGCGCGGCCGATAGCGAGCATTTGTTGTTCGCCACCGGATAAAGTGCTGCCCATTTGTTTTATCCTAGGTGCTAAAGCGGGGAAAAATTTTAAAATGCGGTCTAGTGTCCAGGCTTTTGGTTGATGGGTGTTCCTGGCGGTTGCGAGCAAATTCTCTTCAACACTGAGATTAGCAAAAACACGCCGGCCTTCAGGCACATAAGCAATACCTAGACGGCTGATTTCGAATGCAGGCATTTCGAGTAAGGGCTGCTCATCAAAATCAACGTTGCCTTGTCGCACATCTGCCAGCCCCATTATCGATTTAACCGTCGTGGTTTTACCCATTCCATTGCGTCCTAGCAAAGACACGACTTGGCCATAGTCAACCGACAGGCTGACATCAAACAATGCCTGGCTCCGTGCGTAAAATGTTTGGATATTTTGTACGCTTAGCACTGGTTCGTTCCAAGATAAGCTTGCTGAACGGCTGGATTGCGGCGAATTTCATCCACACTTCCGCTGGCAATAATTTGTCCGTCTACCAGCACCGAAATTATATCCGCCAGATCAAATACGGCACGCATATCATGTTCAACCAGCAAAATGGCATGATCGGCTTTTAGCGTTCGGATAAGTTTGAGCATGCGGATCGATTCCTCGCTACTCATGCCGGCCATCGGTTCATCCAGCAATAAACAACGGGGCGAAGTCGCGAGCGTGACGACCATTTCCAGCTGCCGTTGTTCGCCGTGCGAAAGGGTGTCAACGCGTTGATCAGGGTGCTTTTCCATGCCAACTCGCTGTAGCATTTGCATGGCGATGGCGCGAGTTTTCTGATCTGCTTTCACGGGTTCCCAAAACCAGCGTTTTACAACATTAGATTGGTTTTTAGAGTGGAGTAACGGAATGCGCACATTATCCAAAACACTCAGCTCATTAAATAACGCTGTGGTTTGAAATAGACGACCTAATCCTAGGCGGCTGCGCTGCTCGGCTGTCAGGTGGCTAATATCGGTACCGTCGAAAACAACATTGCCTTGATCGGGCTGGAGTTCCCCGGATATTTGTCCTATGAAAGTCGATTTTCCCGCTCCGTTCGGCCCAATCAGCGCGTGAATTTGATGCATGTTCAACTGCAGATTTACATCTTTGTTTGCGTGCACACCACCAAAATGTTTACTCAGTCCACGCACTTCAAGCATTGTGGTTCCCTCGAAAATAAGGCCGGTCAATTAATGCGGCTAGCCCGCCCTTGCTCAACAGCGCGATCGCAATTAAAAATAAACCAAAGAAAAAATGCCAATATAGGCTCCATTCGGAAAGGAAATGTTCCAGTACGACAAAGCTAAACGCGCCCAACACAGGCCCGGCAATGGTTGCGGTCCCTCCCAGCACAACCATAAAAATTAGCTCAGCTGATCGAAACCAATCCATCATTTCTGGGGTGATAAACTGTACAAAATTAGCGAGCAGAAATCCCGCTAAACTGGTAATGACGCCGCTGATTACATAGCTTCCTAACTGAATGGCATAGGGGGAATAACCCAGGGAATGCATCCGTCTAGCGTTGAGGCGACTGCCGCTTAATACATAACCGAAGCGCGTACGATTGAGCCGATAAACCAGCCACAGTGATAAGGCCAGAACCCCTAATGCACAATAATATAATGCTAACGTATTGGACAGATCAAACAGCTTAAAATTGCTGGTCAGGCTGATGTAAATACCGTCGCTGCCCCCTAAAGTCTCGATGCTGATAAACAGAAAATAAATCATCTGCGCAAACGCCAGGGTAATCATGATAAACCCCGCCCCCTTGGTGCGTAAGCTGATAGCACCGGTGATAAGCGCAAATAAACCACCCGTTACGATGGCAAGACTTAAATGTAACCAACCATTATCGATTTCAAAATAATTGGGAATGGCAACGCTATAAGCGCCTATCAATAAGTATGCTGCGTGCCCCAGGCTAATGAGCCCTGCATAACCCAGAATAAAATTTAAACCCGTGGCAGCAATGGCGAAAATCATAAAGCGGGCGGCGAGATCTAGGTAAAAAGCATTCAAACCAAGTTTGCTGGCCAGCGGCATAAATGCCAGGCTTAGCAATATAAAAGCTAGAATAAGATGGCTAGGCCGTTTTAGACGTGCAATCAAAGTTGGAAACCAGCTTAAGTCTTGACGACTGGGAAAAGGCCATTAGGACGAAATGCCAACACCATGACCATAACAATGTACACGATCATCGAAGAAAGAGCGGGTGCAGCACTCTCGGCGGCCACCGGTGAGATCAACCATTTCAGGGCATCATCCATGTAAGCACGCCCTAGGGTATCCACTAAACCGACAAACAATGCACCGAGAAACGCACCCTTAATCGAACCGATGCCGCCGATAACGACTACCACCAATGCGATAATGATAATTTCGTTGCCCATCGCAATATTTGCCCCGCTGATTGGTGCGATTAGAGCACCGGCCAGCCCAGCCAGCATGGTACCTAGGGCGAAAACAATGCGATTTAGCTTGTTAATATTGACCCCCAGTGCCGCAGTCATTTCGCGGTCAGCCGCACCAGCTCGGAGTAGCATTCCGGCGCGCGTTTTGCTTACCCCCCAAGCCATTGCAGCTGCTACGCTTAATCCAACTAAAATAATGAGTATTCGATAAATCGGTAAATTAATACTACCGATACTAATCGCCCCATTGAGGTAAGCCGGCAACAAGATGGCCTCACCATCTGGACCAGCTAAATAGTGGGTTGCAGTATCTACAACCAGAATTAAGCCAAAGGTTGCTAGAACATGATCCAGGTGGCTAAGGGTGTACAATCGGCTGATCAGCCATTGTTCCACTAACAGGCCAAATAAAAACACCAAGGGTAAGCTTAGTAGCAGAGCAGGCAGAAAATAACCGATTTTTGCGGCCAGCAATGCACATATATATGCACCGACCATATAAAAAGCACCATGTGCCAGATTGACGATGTCCATGATGCCAAACACCAGGGTTAGCCCAGCAGCGACTAAAAATAAAAGTACGCCGAGTTGTAAGCCGTTGAGCAGCTGGGTCAGGACGAGCTGTGCGTCCATATGTTGATACCGGCTTGATTTGGTGGCTTATAATTTACAGTCTTGCGCGTGTGGATCTTGATGATTGGTATATATTGTATCAACGATTTTGGTTGTCCAATTGCCATCGTCGCCTTCCACAACTTGGGTCAGGTAAAAATTCTGAATAGGCATATGATTATTGCCATAGGTAAATTTGCCGCGAACCGAAGGAAAATCAGCTTTTTCCATCGCACTACGCATGGTATCTAGCTGGGTGGTATCACCATTGACAGCATCTACTGCGCTTTTGATCAGGAATAGCGCATCATAAGTCTGCGCGGCATAAAACGATGGCATGCGCGCATACTTGGCCTTAAATCCTTCGACAAATTGCTTATTTTGCGGGGTATCCAAATCAGGCGACCAAAAGCCAGTGGAATGAGTGCCCAATACGCTATTCATTCCGGCTTTCTGAAAGTTGGGTAGGGATAGATGGTCTACTGTAAATACCGTGGTAAGTGGCAGGTCGTCTGCCATGCCTGCCTGCTGATACTGCGTAAATAGGGCACTGCCTGCCTTGCCGGGATAAAATGCGAACAAAGCCTCCGCACCTGACGCCTTTGCTTTTGCCAGTTCAGCTGAAAAATCGAGTTGGGCATCTTTACCCCACTTGGTTAAATCTTTTCCTTTAACCTCGCCTTTAAAAGTACGTTCAACCCCGCCACTAATATTTTTACCCGCAGTATAGTTGGGCGCCATTAAATAAAGGCTTTTATACCCTTTTTGATTTAGGTACTCACCCAAAGCCATCGGTGTTTGGTCGTTCTGCCAGGATGTTGAAAAGAAATTTGCATGGCATTTGGTGCCAGCTACCGGTGCAGGTCCGGCATTGGCACTGATCAATAACTTTCCCGCGTCGACCACCGAGTTTACCGAAGCCATCAACACATGGGACCAGATATAACCGGTAACAAAATCAACGTTATCTTTCTTAATCAGTTTATCGGTTTGCTGTTTACCCAAACCTGGTTTAAAGCCATCATCCTCTACGATCAGTTCAACAGATTTACCACCCATGCTGTTATTCATGTCTTCCAGTGCCAAAGTAGCCGCGTCAACCATATCCTTTCCGATGACGCCCGCTGGGGTAGTGAGGGTTGTCACTAGACCAATTTTGACTGTATCGGTAGCAGCCGATTGGGCGGTGCTGGCTAAACCCAAGCCTAGAAGAATACTCACGGAGAATCTAATAGTTGTTTGGATGAATCGGTTTTGGATAGGCATGATGTTCCTCAATAAATCTAAGTTTTGGTCTTTATAAAGCAAGTGAAACATGTTTTCACTGGTTTATTGAAGAAAAATGCAGGGCATTCCGTTTTTTTCACCGCAAGCGTGGTATTTTTGAGCGCGAGTATAACTTCAATCAGTGAGTTAAATTTACTATGCAGCGGAATGAAGCCCGTTTTGTGGTAACGAGCATTCACATCTAGCTTGACAAAAACAAAACAAAAGGTAGAATGTAAAAGATAAGCGGTATATCGGTGCTCTGTATTCACAGTTAAAACTAAACGAGTCGTTCTTGCGCTTTAACCAGGCTTCCGATTCATTTTACTCGTAGCCAGGATATCTGTATTGTTATTTTCATGCGTATTCATCTAGCAGCTCTGCACATCATCTTTCTTTGCAGTGTTGTTTTAATGATGGGCACGCAATTAGCATATGGCGCTGCAACACCGTTGTTTGAGTTGCAGCATTCAGCAGAAGCGTTTTCCCAACAACAACGAATTTCTGATTCGCGTGTAATATTCAAGCTAAATAAAAGCGTACTTGCCAGATTAAATAAGGGCGAATCGCAAAGCGTGGTACTGCCTGACCAACGACAAGTAGTGACTCGGGTTACCAAGTTAAGGGAAGTGATAGATGGAACCCCAGACAAGCACACCGTGCTGGCGATGGATTCAGGAATAGGTTCGATTGAAATCATTCATAAATCCACTGGGGAGGACGATGTTCGCATTGTAGATACCCTTGGTGATTTGAAGCTTTATACCACAACATTAGACGCTGCGGGACAAGGCAGGCTAATCAAGCCAAACCCCCATCGAGAATATTGTATAGATATGCCAACCCAGAGGTTATCATTTGCACAAACCCAAAGCCCTGGATCATTACCGGCTGCTCCGGCGCTCACAGTTACTCAGTTACAAACACTACAGAGTAAGCCAGGGGCGAGCAAGATTATCTATATTAACTATTGGGGTGGAGTGATATCAGGTAAGAGCTGGAATGACGAATATGCATCAGGTGAGGATATCATTTATACACCATTTAGTTTCGATGGTGACAGCAGTCAGTTTACGCAGGCCGAATATGATTTAATGTGGTTGGGATGGCGAGAAGTAGCCGAAGATTACGCACCGTTTGAAGTCAATGTTACCACTGACCCAAATATCTATAACGCAACATCTGTCTCAAACCGGACAATGCTCATAGTGACTACAACACGTGACTGGTTTGGAGGTGGAGGAGGGGTTGCTTATGTAGGAAGTTTTGGAAACGATTACAGCAATGTTGGCTGGGTATGGAACCGAAATGCTTCTTCACTTGGTCAAACAATATCACATGAGGCAGGACACATCATGGGGTTGATTCATGATGGAACCACCACCGGAGCAGAGTACTATAGCGGACACGGCGCGTGGGGGCCGATCATGGGCGCACCATTTGGTAAGGCTTATGTGCAATGGAGCAGGGGCGAATACCATAACGCGAACAACCAAGAAGATGATTTGGCGATCATATCAGGGGTTTTAGGTGAAGACGTAGATTCGATCGGTGATTCAATTGCAAACCCTTTGCCAGTTTCAAGTTCCGCGTATTTTCAAGGTGTGATTGAGCCCCCGGGATTAACGGGTGGAATAGACACAGATGTTATTTCATTTCAGCTAGATACGCCTGATACCGTGATGGTAGATGTTGCGCCGTTGCTGGGAGCGGCAGCAGAACAATATGGCACCAATTTATCCCTGGATGCAAGGTTACTTTCGAGTGATGGGGTGACGATTGTTGACCAATCTAGTTTAACGGCAAACCCTGAAACGAATGCACTACATTTTAACGGGCCGCTAAATGTGGGGACCTACTATTTAAGCATTAGTGGCCAGAGCCCTGAACCCAATCCGACTAGTGGTTTCGGGGAATACGCCAATGCTGGGATCTATTCAGTTTCGCTCAGCTCAAGTGTAGCAGAGCCGGATCTGATCAGTAGTTTTTCCACCAACTCTACCGAAGTATTTAGCGGGCAGGTGATGAACGCCAATGCAGAGGTTAGAAACATTGGTGTAGTGAGTGCTGATCAAAGTGTGGTGCGATTTTATAGATCAGTCGATAGTTTTATCTCTAACACGGATACAGAAATTGCGACGTTTGTGGTAAGCAGCTTAACAGCCGGTGAGATGGAATCTCTCAATATAGAACTATTTGCCCCCAATAGTGCTGGAACCTATTACTACGGTGTATGCGTGGACGGTGTAGCGAATGAGACCGTTTTTAGCAATAACTGCTCGGCTTCTAGCGCAGTAGCCGTTAACAGTACAAACTTTGATTTGGATATTGGTGATGCGGTTGAACAACCTACCTGGACATGGATACGTGGAGGTGACGCCACTTTCTTTAGGCAAACCACGACCAGTGTGTATGAAGGAGATGCGGCACAAAGTGGCGCGATCAGCCATGGCGAAACGAGTTTTGTAGAAATCGAAATTAACGGACAAGGCCTTTTAACTTTTCAGTGGAAAGTAGATTCAGAATCGAGTTACGATTTCTTGCGTTTTTTCGATAATAACGTGCAAATTGGGGCCATAAGCGGTGACCCAGATTGGGCCGAAGTAACCTACGAGTTAGATGCCGGTTTACATCGTTTAAGATGGGAATATCAAAAAGATGGTTCAGTTTCCTCAGGGCGTGATGCGGGTTGGTTAGATCAAGTAGAGTTTGACGGGCGTACTTACAAAATATCTAATTTTGACGGAGCGCAAGCGGAAGGAGATAGTGGCGCGGTGACTTATCAATATACGGTAAACTCGGGCGGCGAAATTGGTCGCTCAGGCAGTGTTGACTATAAAGTAAAAGTTGAGGGAGGCAATCCAGCCAATGCTGCGGATTTCGGAGGCGTGCTCCCTAGTGGAACGATTCATTTTGGCCCGGGACAAAGTAGTCAAGTTATAAGTATCGACGTTACGGGCGATACAGTACTTGAGCCAGATGAAGCATTCACTCTGGTTTTACATAACCCTAATGGGGGCGTATTAGCTTTTCCCGCAAGGGTACAAAGCACAATCCTCAACGACGAGCTTGATGCAGATGGCGATGGGGTAAAGGATGATGATGATAATTGTCCATCGAAACCGAACACCAACCAACTGGATACGGATGGCGACCTGATAGGGGATGCTTGTGATAATGATAAAGATGGTGATGGAATTGACAATACGGAAGACAATTGTCCACTCGATGCTAATCCTGACCAGACTGATGTTTGCAGCCTATGCTTTCCGATTAAGTCGAAATCTGGCGTTACCGCATTAATTTGTCTCTAGCTTGGATTTCATCTAAACACGTGGGCATAGTATGGCCTGCTATACTTGAGCGCAGTTTGCCTGGAAACCTTTATCTTGGCGGTTAATTTAATTTTAGCTTTGCTTGCATTTTTTAGTGTCTGGATAAACGCCTCACCCGATGGTGTGGCTGGAAAATACGCGCGTGATACAACGGGGTCAGTTGTGACGGGTAGGTGATTGCTCAGATGGCTACTCAACACTTCGATATCCACTTTCAATTCACGCAATTTGCGTAAGTAAGCTGTTACACACCATCCTGATAGCGTACGCAGCGTTGATTATGTTGGTGTTACCTGCGGTTTACGGCATAATGGAAGACATTGGGTTCCTGCAATTAGGGACGAATAAGCCCGCGCTGGAATCAGGCGCCTAACGACACAGATTGTAGAAAATGATAGCTAAAATTGAGCAGGCGATGATTGATGCGACCATCGAAATTGCGGATCGGGCGCGCACCATCAGTCTCAAATATTTTCGTCAGCCACTGGATATTCGCAAAAAGCAGGATAATTCACCTGTGACTATCGCAGATCAGCAAACTGAACAACTGATTCGCAGTGAAATCGAGCATCGTTTTCCCGCACATGGGTTTTTTGGCGAAGAAAGTGGACAAGATGCGACCGATGCACAATGGGTCTGGGTAGTGGATCCGATTGACGGGACAACCAGTTTTTCAACCGGAAAACCCACATTTGGTACCCTGATTGCGCTTTTGTACGAGGGCCGACCGGTGTTGGGGCTGATTGATTTGCCTGCGTTGGATGATCGTTGGCTGGGGGCCATAGGCCGGTCCACCATGCATAATGGTGTCGCTGTGAACACCAATAAGGTGAGTGAAATGGCTGCGTCATCTGTTTATACCACCACCACTAAAATGTTCGATACCCAGGCCATGCCCCGTTACATATCACTAAGCCAACAATGCAAGTTTTCAGTTTACGGTGCGGATTGTCTAGGTTATGGCTTACTCGCCTCAGGTTTTACCGAAATTGTGATCGAGGCCAGTTTAAAGCCCTATGATTACATGGCTTTGGTGCCAGTGGTGGAAGGCGCAGGGGGTTGTATTAGTGATTGGCAGGGACGGCAGATTGATTTAGACACGGGTGATCAAATTCTGGCAACCGCTAACCCAGATCTGCATCAAAAAGCACTCGCAGCGCTCAAATAGGGAGGTGCCTAGTATTGTCGGGTAATGCTAGAATCGAGCGTATCTACAAGCAATAGGTAACCATGACACACCAGCTCAAGCAAACAGAATGTCTAATTCAACTCGATAGTGGTAACTACGAGATTAAGCCGATTGACCCAGCAAGCGAAATTCTGGGCCCGGTCGATTACGGGTGGCAGCGCTATCAAGAGGATAACAAGAGCTTAACATTTGGTTCTGGTTTACTATCAGGAAGTACGATTTCAGGCTCGCGCCGCATCGTTTTCTCCGCCTACAGCCCGCAATGGGATGGTTTTTACCTTTCCTCCTTTGGTGGCGGTGCGTTCACCCTGCGTAATTTTGGCATCAATTACATTTGTTTGCGCGGGCGTGCGCCTAAACCGAGTGTTTTATTACTTAACTACAAGGAAGGCAAGCACATCGTAGAGGTGCTGCCTTTTGAGGACTACAAAAATAGCTGGAAGGGTTACCCGAATGCGGAGGGTGAACCGGTATTGGGCGTGTTTGGTTTGCAGGAAGCGGTGTTCGCAAAATACAAAGACCAGTTTCCGCCGAAACAAGTGCGCGTCTTTGCGGTAGGTCCCGCAGCGGCCCAAACAGATGAAGGCGGCATTGCATCTAACACAGTAGAAAAGGGTGTCATTACACCTACGGTAGAGTGGTGTGGACGGGGTGGAGTGGGTAGCCAGTTATTAAAGCAACACAGTATTGTCGCCTGTATTTTTGGTGGCGAGTGGAAGGAGTTCGAGCTTTCCAGCACCAAAGAAATTAACGAGCACTTTATTGAGCATTTTGGAGAAAAAGCGGCCAAGTATGATTTGTCTGTGACACAAAAATATCGTTATCAACCAGAGTTTAAAACGGGTGGTACTTTTGGGGTCAATTTGCATACCAATCGCGATCGGTTGATGACCTATAACTACCAGAGCATTTATGCCAGCGGTGAAGATCGTAAACAGCAGCATACCGAGTTTATTGCCTCACATTTTCTCAAGCAATTTAATGAAGAAACCATTGAGCCGGAAAACTACGAAAATTGTGGCGAGTTGTGTCTGGTGAAATGCAAAAAAATGTTTGGCAAGTACAAAAAAGATTACGAGCCGTATCAATCACTTGGGCCACAATTAGGTATATTTGACCAACGTGCAGCCGAATTAATCAGTGACCATGCCGATGCGATGGGATTTGATGCCATTCAAATTGGTGGGATGCTCAGTTGGTTATTTGAGTGCTTATCTGATGGGAGTATTCCGGCGGAAAAATATGGCCTGCCCGAGCCGGAAGGGATTAAATTTGGTTTTGCTAAATCCCGTAATGAACATGATTTGGTCGACGACGGTATGCGTCATGCACAGTATGCCATGGCGTTGATAGACACAGTATTGTGGGAACCCAAAGCCGAAATATTTCGTCAGGGAATACAAAAGGCGGCCTATGCGATGCAGGCTGCGCATCCAGAGGGGAACCCTTTGCATAAAGCGGTGTTCATTAACCATGGCCCAAATGGCTGTTTGGTACCCAATCAATACTGGGTGCCTGGCATGTTTAGCCCAATGCCGATGATGGGTAAGTACTACGTCTATTATGGCAATGATTTTATGCAGCCGGACGCGCTTGGTCGGAAAAATGTCGAGCGCATGGTGTATGAGCTGTCTACCGACAACTATGGGGTATGCCGTTTTCATCGAAATTGGTCAGAAACCATCACCGATGAAATTTTATCCGCGTATTATGGCCTGGATATCGACTTTAAAGCGCATCACTACAAGCTGGCACAGGAAATTAACCAACTGGAGGGCAACAAGTGCACCGTTTGGGAAACCGATAGGGTGGTGGATTTGTTTGAAGGTTATCTGGATTATTGGGTAGACGCTGGCTTGGAAGATCCGCTGTTGCAAGAGATCGTGGAATTGCTAAAAACAGATAAACCGGCTGCGGTCAATAAATTCTGGAACATGCTCAATGAAGGCCAGCAAGCAGCGTTTGCTGCCGGTGCAGAGTCCATTCCAGATGCGCTGACAGATATGCAGAAAGAGCGACTTCAGCGTTCGGCTTAAAACAAACTCACAAGACAGATTAATATGACAGAAGTAGCACCCATAAAAATTTTACTAGGTGGTGCCAACGGTGAGCACGTGAACCTTAATGCAAAAATGGCCAACCGACATGGCATGGTGGCGGGTGCAACCGGAACGGGCAAGACGGTTACCATGCAAATTCTTGCCGAAGGGTTTTCGCGAGCGGGTGTGCCTGTATTCATGGCCGACGTCAAGGGTGATGTTTCAGGCATTGCAATTGAGGGTAAGCCGCACCCAAAAATTGATGAACGGCTCGACGTCATTGGCATAGAGGACTATCAATTACGCGGCAATCCTGTGGTGTTTTGGGATATGTATGGTGAAAAAGGGCATCCAGTCCGTACCACCATCACCGAGTTAGGGCCCTTGCTGCTTACCAATCTGCTGGATCTGAACGATACCCAGCAAGGGGTGTTATATGCCGCCTTTAAATTTGCAGATGATGAAGGTTTAGCCTTATTGGACCTGGAAGATTTGCAGTCTTTATTGAGCTGGATGTCAGAGAATCGCAAGGAGTTGATTGGTGAATATGGTAACTTTACCTCTGCCAGTATTGGCGCGATTCAGCGTAATTTATTGGTGCTCGAAGAGCAGGATGGCGAATTATTACTGGGCGAACCCGCGCTTGATCTAAACGATATGATCAAGGTCGATTTTTCCGGTCAGGGTGTGATCAATGTGATGGATGTGACTACCATCTTGAATAAAGGCCCGAAATTATACTCGACTTTCTTGCTCTGGATGCTTTCGGAGCTATTTGAAAATTTACCGGAAGTAGGTGACCCTGAAAAACCCAAATTTGTGATGTTTTTTGACGAGGCACATTTGATCTTTGATGATGCCCCCAAAGCTTTGTTGGATAAAATCGAACAGGTGGTAAGACTCATTCGATCCAAAGGCGTGGGGATCTATTTTGTCAGCCAAAGTCCGATGGATATTCCGGAAGAAGTATTGGGACAGCTGGGGATGAAAATCCAACATGCATTGCGTGCGTTTACTCCAAAGGAGAAAAAAGCGCTTAAGACCGTGGCGCAAAATTTTCGAGAGAACCCCGATATCGATACTGAGCATGCGATTACCGATGTGGGCGTGGGCGAGGCCTTGGTATCAGTACTGGATCTGGACGGATCGCCGACCGTGGTTGAACGTACTTTAATTCGCCCGCCGCAATCCAGGATTGGGCCGCTCAATGATGAGGAGCGCGCGATGGTAATGTCGCGGTCGCCAATGCAGGGGCGCTACGATGAGGCCATGAATCGAGAATCTGCCCAGGAAATGCTGAAAGTGCGTACGGATGAAAAAATGCGCAAGGCAGAAGAGGCCGAGGCACAGAAACAGGCAGATAAGGCCAAGCGTAAGAAATCCAGCGGCTATCAGCGGCAAACAGTCGGCGAGGCGATGCTCAAAAGCGTCGCCAGATCGGTGGGAAGTCAGTTGGGTCGTCGGGTAATGCGCGGTGTATTGGGTTCTTTATTCGGCGGCCGGTAGTGCCTGAATTTAGCGGCAATGTGCGCAAAATGCGCACCCAACATAGCGACCCTGTAGGCTATGAACTGCCCATTGGTGATCAATTCGTGCCAATGAATGATTTGATTGGTCATTTCATACAAATCCAGTTTCTGGGCGAGATCAATTGTATCGCCTGCGGGCGTAAAACCAGTAAGAGTTTTCAGCAGGGTTATTGTTTTCCCTGTATGCGTAGCTTGCCCGAATGTGATCAGTGCATTGTGCGTCCCGAGCTATGCCATTTCGCAGCAGGGACCTGCCGCGACCCTGAGTGGGGGCTTAAGCACTGCATGCAGGATCACTATTTGTATCTGGCTAATTCCTCCGGTTTAAAGGTAGGCATCACGCGGGGTAGCCATATTCCTAATCGCTGGATGGATCAGGGGGCGACCCAGGCGCTACCCATAATCCGCGCGACATCTCGTTTCAATATTGGTCAGCTGGAAGTCGCACTTAAGGCTTATGCAAGTGATCGAACGGATTGGCGTAAAATGCTCAAAGGGCGGGCGGAGCCCATGGATTTAATTACTGCCAAATATTGTTTGCTTGAACAGGCAGAGGAAGATCTAAATAATTTCGATGAAACGATCGAGTGGCAGATATTGGCGCAAGAAGAAGTGCAGGAATTTAACTACCCGGTGGAGCAATATCCAGAGAAAGTGACCAGCCTAAATCTGGATAAAAACCCCCTTGTCGAAGGTATGCTGCTTGGAATAAAAGGGCAGTATCTGATACTGGACAACGGGGTGATGAATGTTCGCAAGTATGGTGGGTATCAGCTTAGGTTGGCTTATGCCTGATGGTTAGAATGACGACGGCCCAAGCTAGACCCTGGCTTGCAAATTTGAGTGGGTTTTCTTATTAGCACGAAGCAGTCCGAGTCCGCATTAGGCTTTACCTAACCAGCGGCAGCGTAATCTCCGCATAGCCGTTTTCTACCGGTAGATCTGATGACCACTGGCCATCCGCATAAACGCGTACATTACCTGTATCCTCGGCATTGACGACTAAGTCAGTTGTTAAGTCTTCTGGCACAGTATAGATGAGCTTATGAACCCAGTCAGGTTGATCACCGTGATCTCTGCCTTCATGCATATCCAGGGCAAGTTTATTCGCTCCTTCGCGCTGACTAACAAAATCATCTGACGGATCTGCCCAATATTTATCTCCCGGCCCGCCTGGTCGCCATACATTTTTCAATAAATTGCAGCGATACCTCATATCTATCCATTGCGCATCTTCAATACCTGAAGCGTATAATCTCGAAACAAGAACAACCTCAAGTTCATCACCAGGTTTTACCGACTCCTGGTTGGTATAAATCGCCATATTAGCTCCGAAAGTTGGGATAGAGATTGATTGGATGTCGTTGAGTTGATTGCCGCAATCATCTTCACCAGTTAGAACCGCTTCAAGCTCAATGTTTTGCCCCAAACTCCAGGTAAAGCTTCTAGATTCAGTAAACGTAACCGATTGACCAGGCGCTATAGGGCCACCGGATTGTGAAGAGAGCTGGCCACCACTTTCTGAGATGGAGAAACTATTCACAACTCCTGTCCCAGTGTTAGTGACTACCAATGTAAATTCAACGATTTGTTGGGTATTGAACACAACAAGAGTATCGGTTGTAAATGAAAGACTTAACGAGCCGGGTTCACAAGAGGGTGGTGGAGTAGGTGCAGGCCTGGAATCGCTATCTTCACTTGTGGCAGCGTGCGTAGGCAGAATCACCGAATTTATGATAGGTTTTTTCCACTGATCTGAGAGCGCTACGAAGCTTGTTCCTACGAAAATTGATCGGAGAGCCTTACGACGAGAATCATATTTTTCTAATAAGGAATGTTTTGAATTACTTAAATTTTTCCCCCTTTCTGCTCTAAACTTGGACATGTTAGTACCCCTTATCTCTTACTCAATTAACCGCGCAATTATATCACCCACCATATGGGAATATAAGAAAGCCAGAGAGGTTGTACGATTATTTCATTTCTATTTAATTTTGAGTACCAGGTATCAAAGGGTCAGCTAATGTGACAGGCATTGAAGCTTCCTAAACCTCACTAATCAGGTACACCTTGCCATAGCATTTCGTAGCCAATTTCGTAGGTTTCATCGCAAAACTCAACCAACGCGTCGAACTTCTTTTTGAAGGTTTCGTCAGCGTGAGATTTTTCATGCTGGTCAAAGGATTTCCAGAAGGTGATGATGACCAAGTGATCTTTGTCCATACACCGGCTCATTTCCGAGGCCAGCACATTGCTATCGACCATTGAGCCTTCTTCCGACACAAACCCCGCAGATTTGTATACCTGCCCTGCAATAAAGCCGCCTTCTTCGTCTCCATAGGTGTTTTTGACCACATTGCACATTTCGCCTAATGCAAGCTCGACATCTTCGACAGTCACGCCTTCTTTTAAATCGACCACATTGAACATCATCACGCAGCCAAAAGGGATTTCAATAGGATGAAACATTATCGCTCCGATTTATTGGTAAACTAATCGACAATATTGGGGGATTTTTACAATTATCAAGGGCACGCTAGACTGCTGGTCGGACTTTGATTGCTGTAATGGGCATCAAAGAAAAAGTTTTGATAAAGCGCTATTTAGGTGCCAAATGGGTTAGTGCATTTCTTCACAGCACAAGTCTCAGTGCGCCGTTTAACACAGTAAATAATATCAAGCTGATAAATAATGGTGCTGGAGAGAGGATTTGAACCTCCGACCTACTGATTACGAATCAGTTGCTCTACCACCTGAGCTACACCAGCAAAATGAAACAACTATTGTACCCAAATCAGTGACCAGTTGGGTAAATGCTTAGGGGCTAAAGGCATCCGTTGTGGCCACCAATTTCTCCTGAATACCTAGTTCAGAAACTGAATGCCCCGCATCTTGAATCATGTAAAACTTGGCCTCCGGCCAGGCTTTATGTAATTCCCAGGCGGATTCCGCTGGGCATACAACATCATAGCGCCCTTGTACAATCACTCCCGGGATATGACGAATTTTGTCAATCCGGTTAAGCAAATAGTTATCTTCGTTAAAAAAGCACTTGTTGATAAAATAATGACATTCAATGCGCGCAAAAGCCTCCGCAAAGCGATCTTCACCAAAAGCATGCATTAGATTTTCATCTTGAATTAGTTTTGAAGTACTTGCTTCCCATATTGCCCAGGCACGTGCTGCTGCTTTCCTTGTTTTGGGGTCGTCATCAGTCAACCTTTTATAGTAGGCGGCAATAAGGTCGTGGCGCTCATCTGCTGGAATGGCCTCAACATAGTGTTCCCACGCATCAGGATATATACGGCTACAACCTTCCTGGTAAAACCATTTAAGTTCGTGCTGTCGAACTAGAAATATCCCGCGTAGAAATAATGCCAGACAAACTTCAGGGTGGGTTTGCGAATAGGCTAGGCTCAGGGTGGAACCCCAGCTGCCTCCAAATACCGCCCATTTTGGGATGCTTAAATGGTTTCGGAGTTTTTCGATATCTTTGACCAAATTCCAGGTGGTATTTTCACGCAGTTCAGCAAAGGGTGTACTTTTTCCGCAACCACGTTGCGAAAGCTGCACAATTCTCCATTTATTCGGGTCGAAATAACGTCGATACTCCGGGCGCATACCACCGCCAGGCCCGCCGTGTAAGATGACCACCGGTATGCCACCTGGGTTACCACTTTGTTCGTAGTGAATCGTATGTAAATCTGATACGGCTAAGAAATCATCATCGAATGGTTCGAAAGCAGGATATAGAGGGCTGTTTGTCATCGGTAGGGATTGGCAATAGAATTATCCATTATAACGCGCTCTGGAAGGACCTATAAACGCAATCAACACCCCCATCACGATTAATGAAGCACCAACCAACTGCACACTATTGAGCGTTTCATGCAAAAACAAATAGGAGAATAAGGCGGTGAACAGGCTTATCGTGGGTGTCATGAGGCCGGCCAGGTTTGCTCCACCCATGGCGACGCCTTGTTGCCAGAAGTAATAGGCAAATAAAGAAGGAAAAACAACGACATAAACTATCATCAGGTAGGTTTCTTTTCCCCAAAGAATCGGTGCATGCGTGGCTTGCTCGTAGAGAAAAAAAGGTAAAACAAACAAGGTGCCGATCAAAAACTGTATCGCAAGAAAGGGGAGCGATGCGAGTTCCGGTGGGCGCCAGTTTTTCAGCAGCACAGAATATAAGGCCCAACTCAGGACGGAACCCACGATGATCAGATCGCCTGGGTTGGTATCCATGTTGATAATTCTCCTCAGGTCGCCTTTACCGATGACCCAGGCGACACCCAGAAGGGCGATGATTAAGCCTAACATTTGTTTACCGCTGGCACGTTCCTGTCCTATTAAGTAATTCAGCCCGATAATGGCAACCGGCAGGGAAGATAGGATGATGGAACTATTATTCGCGCTGGTTATGGTTAAACCCAGGTAGAGCAAGGTATTAAACAGGCCAGTTCCACAAACCCCCAGCAGGATTAATATTTTATAGTGTCGCAGGAGGAGTGCCCTTGATTCATAAAGTGGCTTGGCTGCAAAGATTAAAATGATCCCGCTGGCAATCAACCAACGATAAAAAGCCAGACTGAACGGCCCGATAAAGTCGTTGGCTGATTTGCCAACAATGTTATTACCCGCCCATAAAACTGGGGGAATAATCAAAAAGACAAACACCCTCAGACGTGAATGCGTGCTCAACTTTAGTGTGTGAGTAGCGCGTCGATAAACTGACGATTTTGTTGCTCGTCCCATTCAACCGCGCCAAAGCTGCCATAACTTAACGTCCCATTTTGATCGACCAGAAAGTTTGTCGGAAAGCCATACACGTTCCATACTTTCATGGTTTTGCCTTCGGGATCGCGCAGGTTAATATAGGCAGACATGTCGAATTCCTGCATCACTTTTTCAATTTCTTGAACAGATTCTCCAACATTGATGGTAATGATCTGTAGACCCTTGGAGTCATAATCTCGGTGTAAGCGGTCAATTGCGGGAAGTTCCTTGATGCACGGCTCGCACCAACCCGCCCAGAAACTGACCAGCGATAGCGCATACTGCGAATAGTCAATCACGATTGGTGTAGATTGCATGTCGATAAGCGCCAGGGGTTTAGCCTTTATATCGTTTAGCTGCTTGAGGCCAAAGCGTTGCTTGTTAGCGGCACTTTTTTGAACTGTAGCCAAGGCTTTTGGTGCAGTAGGTGTTTTTTGCATGGAGAGTATACTAACTGCACGTCTGATCATTTCGGGCAGCTCAGCTCGTTGTGCGATATCTATTTCACTTAAATGGTCCTCTGGTCGAAGGTGAAAGCCAGCCACCACCCCAGGCAAGGGATGAAAAAATACCGGGCTTCCCCCAGACTCTAATACCTCAATAATCTCTTGGCTATGCCATTGCTTGGTGCTGATGGAAGGTTGAAAATAGTATATCGGAATGGTGCTATTCTTGGCGATGGGTCTAAACGTCGCCTTTGTTCCCGGATTGCTGACGGGGTAAGCCAGGGCGGGATGGAATAGTAACGCACCCCCAATTTTTGCCTTACTACCCACCTGTGCGGCTTTTCGTTGGGCCAGCGCAATGCCTTCAAGCAGTGGAACAGCACCGGTATCAGTGCTCATCAGGTATACTTTTTTATCGGTTCGTTGGCTCGCAATACTGATCAGCTCGGCAATGTCTGCGGGTTTAAACTGCTCGGTACTGCCACGCCCTTCATCCAGGAAGTATGCCAAATGTAAATCCACCACCCAGGTTTCAATATTTTTTGCTCCCAGTGCGCTGGCGGTAATGCCCTGCATTGGGCTCGTACCACGCGATGCAGGCAGCCATAAGAGTATAGGCGCATTATCTATATTCGCAGCATAACGTTGGATTGGGATTTCCGTCAGGCCCGCATCGACCATTATGGTTTCTTCCGTTTGCGCCCAGTTAAGGGTCGGTATTACGCTGCCGACCAGGCAAACCAGCACGCGGAAATGGCGTCGCATCTAGAAGGGGATAGTTTGGTTTACGCCGCTATTGATGGCCGCTAATTTTGGCGTGGATTGGCTTGGTTCTTTCAAAAGTTTCGAGCTGTTGTGCACTGGCTTTTTGTTGGTATTTGTCTTTCCACTCGCTATAGGGCATTCCGTAAACCATCTCAAGTGCGTCGTCATAGCTAAGACCGGCATCTTGCTCGTTGCTTGCCACTAACACCCATTTACTTAAGCAATTTCGGCAAAATCCAGCCAGATTCATTAAGTCTATATTCTGTGCATCGGTGCGTTCCTGTAAATGCTGAATTAACCCGCGAAAAGCGGCTGCTTGAATGGCGTCTCGTTGTGATTCGTTCATGATAATTTGTACATTATTGGTTTAAATAATAGACCTATCATAACCCAGAGAGTGAACTTACGATAACAAAATATTGATTTGTCTTGAGTAAATAATCGCCCCATATAGGCCGCATTTTCTCTGCTAGAATACCGCGCTTAATTTTCCTTAAAATCACCTAACAGAGGGTAAAAATGAACAACATTGTGCGACTCCACTTTTTCAAAACAGCTGTTGTTGCTGCAACCATGCTTGCTACGGGTGTGCAGGCAGACGAAACCAAAGTGGGTTTTGTTTACGTTGGTCCAGTCGGGGATCATGGTTGGTCTTACCAACATGATCAGAGCCGACAAGCGGTGGAGAAAGAACTCGGGGTTAAGACTACTTATGTCGAAAGTGTTGCTGAAGGTGCGGATGCTGAGCGTGTCATTCGAAAACTGGCGGCAGATGGCAACGACATAATTTTTACAACCTCTTTTGGGTATATGAATCCGACGGTTAAAGTTGCCAAACAGTTCGGGGATGTCAAGTTTGAGCACGCCACGGGCTATAAGCGCGCGGACAATGTCAGCACTTATTCCGGTCGGTTTTATGAGGGCCGAGCGATTATTGGCACCATGGCAGGCATGATGACCAAAACCAACGTGGTTGGATATATCGCCTCCTTCCCCATTCCTGAAGTGGTGCGCGGAATTGATGCGTTTACCATCGCAATGCGTAAGGTCAACCCTGAAGCCACGGTTAAGGTGGTGTGGGTCAATTCGTGGTTTGACCCGGGCAAGGAAGGGGATGCAGCAAAATCATTGATTGATCAGGGGGCGGATATCATTACCCAACATACCGATTCTCCCGCACCTCTGCAGGTTGCCGAGCAACGCGGTGTGTATGCGTTTGGGCAGGCCTCTGATATGCAGGCTTTCGCTCCCAAAGCGCAGCTAACCGCCATTATTGATGATTGGGACAACTACTATATCGAACGCGTTAAAGCGGTAATGGAAGGTAATTGGGAATCCAAAGATACGTGGGCAGGGCTCAAAGATGGCATGGTCAAAATGGCACCTTATGGCGAAGCGGTACCGGAGGGTGTACGTGTGGCGGCGGATAAAGTGAAAGCAGATATCATGTCGGGTGCCTTGCATCCATTTCAGGGGCCGATTAAAAACCAGGCGGGAGAAGAACTGGTCGCCGAAGGAGCAGTTATGTCGGACGAAGATTTATTGGGCTTAAATGTCTACGTTGAGGGCGTTCAGGGTAGCCTACCTAAATAGCTGTGGATCATTTTTCGCCTGACCTGTGGGTGATAACAGGCCAGGCGAAAAGCCCGTTCGCAAAAGTTAATAGTCATAAATAATTTTCCATTAAAGCATTGCTGTGACCCAAGCAGATTTTATTCGTTCGCTCCCCAAGGCAGAGCTGCATCTGCATATCGAAGGTTCGTTAGAACCGGAGTTGATGTTTGAGCTGGCTGCGCGTAACCATATTGACCTTCCTTTTGACACTGTCGAAGCGGTCAAGCAGGCCTATCAGTTTTCCAACCTGCAGGATTTTCTGGATATTTATTATCAAGGTATGAGCGTGCTCATTACCGAGCAGGATTTTTTTGATTTAACCCTGGCTTATTTGCTAAAAGCCAAAGCCGATGGGGTACGCCACGTGGAAATTTTCTTTGATCCACAAGGCCATGTAGAACGCGGCATAGCCTTTGAAACGGTCGTGAATGGTATTTATCGGGCACTGATTGAAGGTGAAGTCAAGCATGACATCAGTTTTGGTTTGATTATGTGCTTTTTACGCCATTTGAGTGAAGAGGCCGCGTTTGAAACCTTAGCGCAAGCTGCGCCATTTAAAGACAAAATCATTGGCGTGGGGCTGGATTCCTCCGAAATGGGGCATCCGCCCGAGAAATTTGCACGGGTTTTTGCCGAAGCGAAAAAGCAGGGTTATCATCTGGTGGCGCATGCCGGCGAGGAAGGGCCAGCCGACTATGTTCGTCAGGCACTCGATCTGCTGAGCATTGAGCGCATTGACCACGGCAATGCCATTTTGGACGATGCTGCGTTAACCCAACGTGTGGCAGAGGAGGGTATCGCTTTGACGGTTTGCCCTTTATCCAACCTCAAATTGTGCGTGGTGGACGACATTACGCGCCATCCTTTACCTGCCATGCTTAAAGCAGGTCTGAAGGTAACCTTAAACTCAGACGATCCATCTTATTTTGGTGGTTATATTGGGGATAATTATCTTGCCATGGCGCAAGCGTTCGATCTGGATCACAAAACCATGATCAAACTGGCTAAAAACAGTATTGGCGCCAGTTTCGCCAGCAAGCAGCGTAAACAACGTTTATTGTTAGAGTTGGTCGAGCACGCCCTGGCCTAGCTTAGGCTTCGACAAGCACACCCTGTAGATCGTGCGCGTCCGCATCTTCGATGGTAACTTGTACGATATCACCCGGTTGAATTTGCTGGGTTTGGCCCAATACGTGCACCACGCCATCGATCTCCGGGGCATCGGCCTTGCTTCGACCAATCACTCCGTTTTCGCCTATCTCGTCAATAATTACGTCAAGGGACTGGCCAATTTTATTGAGTAGCCTGGTTTGTGATATTTTGGCCTGTAGTTTCATCAAAGCTTCCATTCTCTGCTGTTTAATCGCTGAATCAATGTGGCCAGGCAGTGCGTTTGCTTTTGCACCTTCTACCGCAGAATAGGCAAAGCAACCCACCCGGTCCAGTTGTGCTTGGTTGATAAATTCCAGCAGGGTTTGAAAATCTTGCTCTGTTTCTCCCGGAAACCCGGTGATGAAGGTGCTTCGCAGGGTGATATTGGGGCATTGTGCACGCCAGCGTTCGATTCGTTGTAACACTTTTTCGGCGTGTGCCGGGCGACGCATTGCTTTGAGAACACTCGGGCTGGCGTGCTGAAATGGAATATCCAAATAGGGTAGCAGCTTGCCTTCAGCCATCAGCGGAATGAGATCATCGACGTGCGGATAAGGATAGACATAATGCAGGCGTACCCAGACGCCGAGTTGCCCCAACTCATGGGCTAAATCCTGAATATGGCTGCGTACCAGTTTGGTACCGATGAGCGTAGGTTTATATTTTAAATCAATCCCATAGGCACTGGTGTCTTGTGATACCACTAGCAATTCTTTGACGCCCGCGCTGACCAATGCTTGGGCTTCTTGTATGATGCGGTCAACCGGTCGGCTGACCAAATCACCGCGCAAGTTGGGAATGATGCAAAAGGTGCAGCGGTGATTACAACCTTCGGAGATTTTCAAATAGGCATAATGGCGCGGCGTCAACTTGATACCACCCGGGGGCAGTAAATCAATATGCGGGTCATGCGCGGGTGGAAGTTGCTGGTGAATCGCTTGCATGACCTCGCGCTTGGCATGGGGACCGGTCACCGCAAGCAAACTTGGGAAGCGTTGCTGTAAATCAGGGTCTTTCGCGCCGAGGCAGCCGGTTACGATAACTTTACCATTTTCGTCCAGCGCTTCTTCGATCGCTTCTAGCGATTCGGCAACCGCATCATCGATGAACCCACAGGTATTAACCACAACCACATCCGCGTCTACATATCGTGGTGTGATGTCATAGCCTTCTGCGCGCAATTCACTCAATATATGCTCCGAATCGACCAACGCCTTGGGGCAGCCCAGGCTCACAAAGCCGACGGATCGCTTATCTGTCATAAGTAACTCACTTCAAGGTTCATACGGTGGACAATAAGGCTCGCCAATTCCTCGATTGACATGGTGGTCGAATCGGTATGCGGGATTCGATAGCGGCGAAAAAACTGCTGCGCCTGACGCACTTCCTTCTGACACTGGGATAGCGAAGAGTATTGCGAATCGGCGCGTCGTTTTTGGCGAATTTTCTGCAATTGAAATGGGTCAATACTCAAGCCAAATAGTTTATCCCGGCTATCAATCAAATCATCCGGTAGCTTTCCAGCCTCAAAATCATCATCCGCCAGCGGATAATTGGCGGTATACAAGCCATAGTGCAAGGCCATATACAAGCTGGTGGGGGTTTTACCCGCGCGTGAGACCCCAACCAGAATCAGATCTGCCTTGTGATAATCACCGGTTTTGACGCCATCATCATATTGCATCGAGAAATTGATCGCATCCATACGGTGCATATAGTCGTGTTCCTGGACGATACCATGCGCTTGACCGATTTCATGCGAGGAATCTGAATGCAGATGACGTTCAAGATCATCAATAAATGGCTTGAATAGGTCGATCACAACGCCCTCACTTTTTTCAAATTCGCGGATGTATTTTGAATCTATAAACGAGGTGAAAACCAGGGGTTTCACTTTGTGCGTCTCATAAGCATGATTGATTTGTTTTATAGTAGATTTCAACTTATCATCCGCGTCTATAAAGGGGATGGTATGTCGCTCAAACTCTATATTTGGGAATTGCGACAACAAGGTATGCGTCATTGTCCCTGCGGTAACGCCTGTGCGATCTGAAACGATAAAAACCGGGCGTGTAGGCAAATTGTTAACAGTGGTCATGTTGGCAAACAGATAATTTCATTCGGAGTAAGCTCGTGCATCAAGTTAATCGCGCAGGTGAGAACAAAGCAATACGTTGGTTTTCTGAGTTAGGGATGGACGACGTGCCCGAAGTAGGCGGTAAAAACGCTTCATTGGGCGAGATGATCTCTAATTTAACATCGCTGGGTATCCAAGTACCAGATGGTTTTGCGACAACTGCGGATGCTTATCGCGAATTTCTCAGCTTTCAGGGGTTGGATACAAAAATTAACGCCATGCTTGATCAGCTGGACGTTGATAACGTCAAAGATTTGGTAGAGATAGGGGGCCGAATCCGCAAAATGGTGATGAACGCGCCGCTGCCGGAGGCACTTGATCAGGATATTCGCCAGGCCTACAAAACGCTCAATCCAGGGGATGCAGGACAGGTGGCGGTACGCTCATCGGCGACCGCGGAAGATCTGCCGGAAGCCTCATTCGCCGGTCAACAAGAATCATTTTTGAATATTTCCGGTATCGAACAGGTGCTGGCGGCGGTGAAGGAAGTTTTCGCATCTTTGTTTAATGATCGTGCCATTGCCTATCGTGTGCATCATGGATTTGCACATGCTGAAGTCGCACTTTCGGCAGGCATTCAACGTATGGTGCGTAGCGATCAGGGTGCCAGCGGCGTCATGTTTACCATTGATACCGAGTCAGGTTTCAACGAGGCCGTGTTTATTACTTCATCGTGGGGGCTGGGTGAGTGTGTGGTCCAGGGCTCGGTCAATCCCGATGAGTTTTATGTCTACAAGGAAGCCCTGAAAAATGATCGCCCTGCCATTTTGCGCCGTAATCGGGGTTCCAAGCTCATTAAAATGGTCTATGCCGATGACGCTAAACAGGGTGCCCATCATCAGACCGTTCAGACAGTGGATGTCGAACCCGGCGAACAAAATCGTTTCTCGATTACCGATGATGAAGTCATGCAATTGGGCAAGATGGCCGTGACTATTGAGCAGCATTATCAGCGCCCCATGGACATTGAATGGGGCAAAGATGGGGTCAGCGGCGAGTTGATGATCTTGCAGGCGCGACCTGAAACGGTAGAAAGCCGTTCCAATCAGCAAATACTTGAACGCTACCATATGCAAGAAAAGGGCGAAGTATTGGCCACAGGTCGCAGCATTGGTCAGAAAATTGGCGCAGGTGTGGTGAAGATCGTGCCCTCAATCGCCGATTTAGATAAAGTCCAGCAAGGCGATATTCTGGTTACTGATATGACCGACCCGGATTGGGAACCAGTGATGAAGCGTGCAGCAGCGATTGTGACAAACCGGGGAGGGCGCACCTGTCACGCTGCGATTATTGCCCGCGAGCTGGGCGTACCAGCGGTAGTGGGGTGTGGAGACGCAACCAAGAAAGTGGTAGAAGGGCGTGAGGTAACGGTGTCTTGTGCTGAAGGCGACACGGGTTATATCTACGATGGCTTGCTGGATTTCGAGCTGAAAACCATCCAACTGGATAATCTGCCCGAGTTACCGTTTAAAATTATGATGAATGTCGGCAACCCAGAGCGTGCGTTTTCGTTTTCACGCCTGCCCAACGCGGGTGTAGGTCTGGCGCGCCTGGAGTTTGTGATCAATAACACGATCGGGATTCACCCCAAGGCTTTGCTTGAATATGCTGATATGCCGAAAGAGATTCAGCAAACGATTGATCTGGCCAGCGCCGGCTACACCGACCCAATCGATTTTTATGTGCAGAAACTGGGTGAGGGCATTGCCTCTCTTGGCGCGGCATTTGCGCCATCGCCGGTGATCGTCAGAATGTCAGATTTTAAATCCAACGAATACGCGAATATGATCGGTGGTGAGCTGTACGAGCCGGACGAAGAAAATCCGATGATTGGTTTTCGTGGCGCCGCACGTTATATCGACGAATCGTTTCGTCGCTGTTTTGAGTTGGAGTGTCGTGCCCTTAAATTCGTACGCGATGAAATGGGCTTGACCAATATTCAGATTATGATTCCCTTTGTACGCACCCTGGATGAAGCGAGGCAGGTCACCGAGTTATTGCAGGAAAATGGCCTTGAGCGCGATAAAAACGGCTTAAAAGTAATCATGATGTGCGAAATCCCATCCAATGCGCTTTTAGCTGAAGATTTTCTGCAATATTTTGATGGGATGTCGATTGGCTCAAATGATCTTACCCAACTTAGCCTGGGGCTAGATCGGGATTCGGGGGTTATCGCTCACCTGTTTAATGAGCGAGATCCAGCGGTGAAAGCGCTTATCAGCATGGCGATCCAGGCCTGTCTAAAACAGGACAAATACATTGGTATTTGCGGACAAGGCCCATCAGACTACCCTGATTTCGCCAAATGGCTCATGGACGAGGGTATTCACAGCGTTTCGCTCAACCCGGATACGGTGGTGGAAACCTGGTTGTATTTGGCGGGATAACAAAAAAAGTAGTTATCAATTAAGTAATTTCATGTCCAAAACTCAAATATGAATTGCAAATTGAGAGATTTGCCCAAGTTTGTCTATTTTTCAACGAAAGTATAGTAAAAACGCAAAAAAACATTGACAAACGGTATTAATAACAATATAAGTGGTTCTACTTATATTAAAGTATAGTAAATATGAGGTGGTGTTAGGCGCACAGGCCAATAAATGGCTTTAAATGCTACCCTGTTAAGGGTTAATTGATCGTTTTGAGCGGTCCATACTTTAATAAAATTAGTAGTGATTTTGTTTAAAGAGGGTGGAATCTTTTTAGAGAATCATTGAATAGCAGCAATCGTAGATATGACTAGCAATAAAATAATCACACCGACTGTCTCCTACAATTCAGTAGGGTCCTCGACAATGAATATACATAAATATTTCAGTATTAAAGCAATGAGCAGGCAGCTTTTTGGACTCACGCAGAAAACTAATGCCAGTAAAACAAGAAAACCTAGAATAGTTGCTAGTGGGGTACTGTCTATTGCAATTTCTTGTGTTGGATTATTCGGATTGTCCATTGCACAGGCGCAAACTTGCCCGGCCAACTCTTATCCGGCAACCTTTTCCTGGTCCTCTAGCCCTGGTACAGGGAACGAGTGGTTGACCAGCAATGATACACACGGTGTTTCTCAAACCTATACAGTAAATTACACCGGTAGTGGGGGCAATCCCGGCACGCTGGATGTAACCATTACCATGCAGGACCCAAATGGACGCAATTATGATGATAATTTTGTCTGTCCAACAGAAGTCACTTCAAGTGGAGGCGCTTGCGATTTTACTACTTTTACGGAAACTAACGGCTCGTTTGGGACAGGTTTTCTGACATGGGCAATGGCGAGTGGTACCTCAGCCGAGACCATGGGTTTGGATTTTAGCTTTTCAAAACCAGTGTCTTTGGATGACGTGTTCATTAGCGATATCGATGATGTTGGGTATGGTTACCAACCTGCTGTTGAACCAGAAGATTCATTTCAGGATGTCTTCAGCTTCACCGCAAGTAATGGTGGAACGAATGTGCCGATGACGTTAAGTGGAGGCAGCAATATAAATATCACCGGCCAAACTGCGCAGGCAATCGTAGTGGTGGGTGTAAACGGCAATGTTTTACCAACGGATGCAGCAGGTACCTTGAACATCTCTTCAAGTAACGTGTTTGATGCGTTTAGCATGACCTATTCCAATGGACCTGTTGACGCGGCCAATGAGCCGACTACAAACGGGGTTAGTAACGGCCACGCCATTCGCGTATCTGGGTTTGATTTATGCGTGCAGGAAATTCCTGATCTTTCTATCAATAAAACTTCCAGCGCAAACGGTGGCCCGGTTTTACCTGGTGATACGATTACCTATACTATAGATGTTACCAATAATTCGACGGCGACTGGAGCAGCTTCAGATGTGGTTCTGAGTGATGTGCTACCAGCAGGTGTAACTTATGTCCCAGGCAGTGCTCAGAAAACGTATCCGGCAGGAGGTTCAGGAACCTTTACCCATGATATGGGTTCTAATACATTTGATACCGGTGGTTTAACGCAATCTTACACCGTCACTTCGGCCGACGTGCCATCGGGCGCCACGCTTACTTCCTATGGGTTTACTACCACTGGGAGCTCATCAGATTGGCTTTCGGATATTACGCTTAGTGCGACTTATCCTGGGGGAACGGCCTATTCTCTGGGCCTAGGGAGCTTTGGTGGAAATGGGCCAGGGAGTTGGAATGTTTCGCGAGGCCCAGGGTCATTTGGTGGCGCCGCAGAGGGGTTGTACCGGTTTATCTGGGATGATGACTTCAATGGTGTTGGAGGTGATGATAATTCAATCAGCACCGCACAATTTACAATTAACTATACAACCCCGCGTGTACCGACGACGGATGCGGCAGGTGCGCCACCAAATTTAGTCACTGCTACGGACGGTATTGATTTGCTGCCTGGTGAGTCTATGACGGTTACCTTTCAGGTGTTGGTTGATGATCCGCTGAATCCGTCAATAGATCAGTTAATAAATACTGCTTCAGCTACCTCAGCGGAAATTTCGACGCCAGTAACAGACACGGCAGTAGACCTAGTTGCACGTTTGAGTATTGATAAACCCGCGCCCACTAATGCAGATGAAGACGGCAGTGGCGATGTGAGTGTAGGTGATACGCTGACTTATACCATTACCGCCACCAATGATGGCGGTGCGACATTGACCAACGTTGTGGTCAGTGATCCACTGATTACGCCGACGGGTGGTACGTCGCCATGTGCGAGTGTTGCGGCGGGTGGTACCTGTACGCTGATCGGGACCTATGTGGTTACGGCAGCGGACGTAACGGCGGGTCAGATAGACAATACGGCGACAGCGGATAGTGATCAGACGGGTCCGGTGACGGACACCAATACGATTCCGGTACCGACACCTGGTATGAGCATTGTTAAGAGTAATACGATCAGTGATCCTGATGGTTCGGGAGATGTATCGGTTGGAGATGTAGTGACGTATACCTATACGGTCACGAATACGGGTAGTGCGACCTTAACGGGTGTGACGGTTACGGATGATCTGCTGGGAGCTGCGGTACTGAGTGATGTTGGAGCGGACGGTGTAGGGGTACTGGCGCCTGCGGCGGTTGAGACAGCGACGTTGACGTATACGATCCAGGCAAGTGATCTGGGTACGAGTATTGTCAATATAGCGACGGCTGATAGTACCCAGACCCCAACGACGACGGACACCAATACGGTGACGGTACCGGCCCCAAGTTTATCGGTTGATAAAGTTCTGACTGGTAACGCGGATGAAGATGGAAGTGGTGATGTGAGTGAGGGAGATACCTTAACGTATACGATCACGGCGACTAATGATGGTACATCGGCATTGACCAATGTGGTGGTTTCGGATGATCTGACGGGTGACTTTACCGGAGATGGGACCCACGCGGTTTGTAGCAGTCCGTTAGCGTCAGGAGCCACCTGTGTATTGGTAGTCAACTACGTGGTTACTCAAGCCGATGTAGATGCGGGTCAGATTTTGAACACGGGGACGGCGGATAGCACCCAGACGCCACCGGTTGATGATCCGGAGATTGTTCCGGTACCACAGAGCCCATTATTAGCGGTGGATAAGGTATTGACTGGTAATGCCGATGAAGACGGCTCAGGCGATGTGTCTTTAGGCGACACCCTGACCTATACGATCACCGCGACCAATACAGGCAATCAGACACTGAACAATGTGACGGTATCCGATGACCTAACAGGCGACAGCACGGCTTGTGCTACGTTAGCACCAGGAGCCACCTGTGTATTGGTAGTGAACTATGTGGTTACTCAAGCCGATGTAGATGCGGGTCAGATCACCAATACCGGCACGGCCGACAGTGATGAGACGCCACCGGTTGATGATCCGGAGATTGTTCCGGTACCACAGAGCCCATTATTAGCGGTGGATAAGGTATTGACTGGTAATGCCGATGAAGACGGCTCAGGCGATGTGTCTTTAGGCGACACCCTGACCTATACGATCACCGCGACCAATACAGGCAATCAGACACTGAACAATGTGACGGTATCGGATGACCTAACAGGCGACAGCACGGCTTGTGCTACGTTAGCACCAGGAGCCACCTGTGTATTGGTAGTCAACTATGTGGTTACTCAAGCCGATGTAGATGCGGGTCAGATCACCAATACCGGCACGGCCGACAGTGATGAGACGCCACCGGTTGATGATCCGGAGATTGTTCCGGTACCACAGAGCCCATTATTAGCGGTGGATAAGGTATTGACTGGTAATGCCGATGAAGACGGCTCAGGCGATGTGTCTTTAGGCGACACCCTGACCTATACGATCACCGCGACCAATACAGGCAATCAGACACTGAACAATGTGACGGTATCCGATGACCTAACAGGCGACAGCACGGCTTGTGCTACGTTAGCACCAGGAGCCAGGGGATGTGTCTTTAGGTGTATCCGGTAGTCAACTATGTGCCACCTGTGTATTGAGTTAGCTCAAGCCGATGTAGATGCGGGTCAGATCAGCCCATTATTAGCGGTGGATAAGGTATTGACTGGACATGTGTCTTGTGATGACCTAACAGGAGACGTTAGGCCACCTGTGTATTGGTAGTGAACTATGTGGTTACTCAAGCCGATGATGCGGGTCAGATCACCGGCACGGCCGACAGTGATGAGACGCCACCGGTTGATGTTCCGGTACCACAGAGCCCATTATTAGCGGTGGATAATGGTATTGACTGGTAATGCCGATGAAGACGGCTCAGGCGATGATGACACCCTGGATATCTGTGTATTGGTAGTCAACTATGTGGTTACTCAACAGGCAATACCGGCACGGCCGACAGTGATCCGATGAGACGCCACCGGTTGATGATCCGGAGATTGTTCCGGTACCACAGAGCCGATTATTAGCGGTGGATACAGGTATTGACTGGTAATGCCGATGACGGAGACGGCTCAGGGCGATGTGTCTTTAGGCGACACCCTGACCTATACGATCACCGCGACCAATACAGGCAATCAGACACTGAACAATGTGACGGTATCCGAGGCGACAGCACGGCTTGTGCTACGTTAGCACCAGGAGCCACCTGTGTATTGGTAGTCCTAACAGGATGAGACGCCGACAGCATTCCGGTACCACAGAGCCCATTATTAGCGGTGGATAAGGTATTGACTGGTTGATGAAGACGGCTCAGGGGATGTGCTTTGCGTTAGCACCAGGAGCCACCTGTGTATTGGTAGTCAACTACGTGGTTACTCAAGCCGATGTAGATTCCAGGCGCCGACACCCTGATATGACGATCACCGGACCAATACAGGATCAGACACGGCGGATGACGGTATCCGATGACCTAACAGGCGACAGCACGGCTTGTGCTACGTTAGCACCAGGAGCCACCTGTGTATTGGTAGTCAACTATGTGGTTACTCAAGCCGATGTAGATGCGGGTCAGATCACCAATTGAGACGCCACCGGTTGATGATCCGGAGATTGTTCCGGTACCACAGAGCCCATTATTAGCGGTGGATAAGGTATTGACTGGTAATGCCGATGAAGACGGCTCAGGCGATGTGTCTTTAGGCGACACCCTGACCTATACGATCACCGCGACCAATACAGGCAATCAGACACTGAACAATGTGACGGTATCCGATGACCTAACAGGCGACAGCACGGCTTGTGCTACGTTAGCACCAGGAGCCACCTGTGTATTGGTAGTCAACTATGTGGTTACTCAAGCCGATGTAGATGCGGGTCAGATCACCAATACCGGCACGGCCGACAGTGATGAGACGCCACCGGTTGATGATCCGGAGATTGTTCCGGTACCACAGAGCCCATTATTAGCGGTGGATAAGGTATTGACTGGTAATGCCGATGAAGACGGCTCAGGCGATGTGTCTTTAGGCGACACCCTGACCTATACGATCACCGCGACCAATACAGGCAATCAGACACTGAACAATGTGACGGTATCCGATGACCTAACAGGCGACAGCACGGCTTGTGCTACGTTAGCACCAGGAGCCACCTGTGTATTGGTAGTCAACTATGTGGTTACTCAAGCCGATGTAGATGCGGGTCAGATCACCAATACCGGCACGGCCGACAGTGATGAGACGCCACCGGTTGATGATCCGGAGATTGTTCCGGTACCACAGAGCCCATTATTAGCGGTGGATAAGGTATTGACTGGTAATGCCGATGAAGACGGCTCAGGCGATGTGTCTTTAGGCGACACCCTGACCTATACGATCACCGCGACCAATACAGGCAATCAGACACTGAACAATGTGACGGTATCCGATGACCTAACAGGCGACAGCACGGCTTGTGCTACGTTAGCACCAGGAGCCACCTGTGTATTGGTAGTCAACTATGTGGTTACTCAAGCCGATGTAGATGCGGGTCAGATCACCAATACCGGCACGGCCGACAGTGATGAGACGCCACCGGTTGATGATCCGGAGATTGTTCCGGTACCACAGAGCCCATTATTAGCGGTGGATAAGGTATTGACTGGTAATGCCGATGAAGACGGTTCAGGCGATGTGTCTTTAGGCGACACCCTGACCTATACGATCACCGCGACCAATACAGGCAATCAGACACTGAACAATGTGACGGTATCCGATGACCTAACAGGCGACAGCACGGCTTGTGCTACGTTAGCACCAGGAGCCACCTGTGTATTGGTAGTCAACTATGTGGTTACTCAAGCCGATGTAGATGCGGGTCAGATCACCAATACCGGCACGGCCGACAGTGATGAGACGCCACCGGTTGATGATCCGGAGATTGTTCCGGTACCACAGAGCCCATTATTAGCGGTGGATAAGGTATTGACTGGTAATGCCGATGAAGACGGCTCAGGCGATGTGTCTTTAGGCGACACCCTGACCTATACGATCACCGCGACCAATACAGGCAATCAGACACTGAACAATGTGACGGTATCCGATGACCTAACAGGCGACAGCACGGCTTGTGCTACGTTAGCACCAGGAGCCACCTGTGTATTGGTAGTCAACTATGTGGTTACTCAAGCCGATGTAGATGCGGGTCAGATCACCAATACCGGCACGGCCGACAGTGATGAGACGCCACCGGTTGATGATCCGGAGATTGTTCCGGTACCACAGAGCCCATTATTAGCGGTGGATAAGGTATTGACTGGTAATGCCGATGAAGACGGCTCAGGGGATGTGTCTTTAGGCGACACCCTGACCTATACGATCACCGCGACCAATACAGGCAATCAGACACTGAACAATGTGACGGTATCCGATGACCTAACAGGCGACACAATACAGGCAATCAGACACTGAACAATGTGACGGTATCCGATGACCTAACAGGCGACAGCACGGCTTGTGCTACGTTAGCACCAGGAGCCACCTGTGTATTGGTAGTCAACTATGTGGTTACTCAAGCCGATGTAGATGCGGGTCAGATCACCAATACCGGCACGGCCGACAGTGATGAGACGCCACCGGTTGATGATCCGGAGATTGTTCCGGTACCACAGAGCCCATTATTAGCGGTGGATAAGGTATTGACTGGTAATGCCGATGAAGACGGCTCAGGCGATGTGTCTTTAGGCGACACCCTGACCTATACGATCACCGCGACCAATACAGGCAATCAGACACTGAACAATGTGACGGTATCCGATGACCTAACAGGCGACAGCACGGCTTGTGCTACGTTAGCACCAGGAGCCACCTGTGTATTGGTAGTCAACTATGTGGTTACTCAAGCCGATGTAGATGCGGGTCAGATCACCAATACCGGCACGGCCGACAGTGATGAGACGCCACCGGTTGATGATCCGGAGATTGTTCCGGTACCACAGAGCCCGTTATTAGCGGTGGATAAGGTATTGACTGGTAATGCCGATGAAGACGGCTCAGGCGATGTGTCTTTAGGCGACACCCTGACCTATACGATCACCGCGACCAATACAGGCAATCAGACACTGAACAATGTGACGGTATCCGATGACCTAACAGGCGACAGCACGGCTTGTGCTACGTTAGCACCAGGAGCCACCTGTGTATTGGTAGTCAACTATGTGGTTACTCAAGCCGATGTAGATGCGGGTCAGATCACCAATACCGGCACGGCCGACAGTGATGAGACGCCACCGGTTGATGATCCGGAGATTGTTCCGGTACCACAGAGCCCATTATTAGCGGTGGATAAGGTATTGACTGGTAATGCCGATGAAGACGGCTCAGGCGATGTGTCTTTAGGCGACACCCTGACCTATACGATCACCGCGACCAATACAGGCAATCAGACACTGAACAATGTGACGGTATCCGATGACCTAACAGGCGACAGCACGGCTTGTGCTACGTTAGCACCAGGAGCCACCTGTGTATTGGTAGTCAACTATGTGGTTACTCAAGCCGATGTAGATGCGGGTCAGATCACCAATACCGGCACGGCCGACAGTGATGAGACGCCACCGGTTGATGATCCGGAGATTGTTCCGGTACCACAGAGCCCATTATTAGCGGTGGATAAGGTATTGACTGGTAATGCCGATGAAGACGGCTCAGGCGATGTGTCTTTAGGCGACACCCTGACCTATACGATCACCGCGACCAATACAGGCAATCAGACACTGAACAATGTGACGGTATCCGATGACCTAACAGGCGACAGCACGGCTTGTGCTACGTTAGCACCAGGAGCCACCTGTGTATTGGTAGTCAACTATGTGGTTACTCAAGCCGATGTAGATGCGGGTCAGATCACCAATACCGGCACGGCCGACAGTGATGAGACGCCACCGGTTGATGATCCGGAGATTGTTCCGGTACCACAGAGCCCGTTATTAGCGGTGGATAAGGTATTGACTGGTAATGCCGATGAAGACGGCTCAGGCGATGTGTCTTTAGGCGACACCCTGACCTATACGATCACCGCGACCAATACAGGCAATCAGACACTGAACAATGTGACGGTATCCGATGACCTAACAGGCGACAGCACGGCTTGTGCTACGTTAGCACCAGGAGCCACCTGTGTATTGGTAGTCAACTATGTGGTTACTCAAGCCGATGTAGATGCGGGTCAGATCACCAATACCGGCACGGCCGACAGTGATGAGACGCCACCGGTTGATGATCCGGAGATTGTTCCGGTACCACAGAGCCCATTATTAGCGGTGGATAAGGTATTGACTGGTAATGCCGATGAAGACGGTTCAGGCGATGTGTCTTTAGGCGACACCCTGACCTATACGATCACCGCGACCAATACAGGCAATCAGACACTGAACAATGTGACGGTATCCGATGACCTAACAGGCGACAGCACGGCTTGTGCTACGTTAGCACCAGGAGCCACCTGTGTATTGGTAGTCAACTATGTGGTTACTCAAGCCGATGTAGATGCGGGTCAGATCACCAATACCGGCACGGCCGACAGTGATGAGACGCCACCGGTTGATGATCCGGAGATTGTTCCGGTACCACAGAGCCCATTATTAGCGGTGGATAAGGTATTGACTGGTAATGCCGATGAAGACGGTTCAGGCGATGTGTCTTTAGGCGACACCCTGACCTATACGATCACCGCGACCAATACAGGCAATCAGACACTGAACAATGTGACGGTATCCGATGACCTAACAGGCGACAGCACGGCTTGTGCTACGTTAGCACCAGGAGCCACCTGTGTATTGGTAGTCAACTATGTGGTTACTCAAGCCGATGTAGATGCGGGTCAGATCACCAATACCGGCACGGCCGACAGTGATGAGACGCCACCGGTTGATGATCCGGAGATTGTTCCGGTACCACAGAGCCCATTATTAGCGGTGGATAAGGTATTGACTGGTAATGCCGATGAAGACGGTTCAGGCGATGTGTCTTTAGGCGACACCCTGACCTATACGATCACCGCGACCAATACAGGCAATCAGACACTGAACAATGTGACGGTATCCGATGACCTAACAGGCGACAGCACGGCTTGTGCTACGTTAGCACCAGGAGCCACCTGTGTATTGGTAGTCAACTATGTGGTTACTCAAGCCGATGTAGATGCGGGTCAGATCACCAATACCGGCACGGCCGACAGTGATGAGACGCCACCGGTTGATGATCCGGAGATTGTTCCGGTACCACAGAGCCCATTATTAGCGGTGGATAAGGTATTGACTGGTAATGCCGATGAAGACGGCTCAGGCGATGTGTCTTTAGGCGACACCCTGACCTATACGATCACCGCGACCAATACAGGCAATCAGACACTGAACAATGTGACGGTATCCGATGACCTAACAGGCGACAGCACGGCTTGTGCTACGTTAGCACCAGGAGCCACCTGTGTATTGGTAGTCAACTATGTGGTTACTCAAGCCGATGTAGATGCGGGTCAGATCACCAATACCGGCACGGCCGACAGTGATGAGACGCCACCGGTTGATGATCCGGAGATTGTTCCGGTACCACAGAGCCCGTTATTAGCGGTGGATAAGGTATTGACTGGTAATGCCGATGAAGACGGCTCAGGCGATGTGTCTTTAGGCGACACCCTGACCTATACGATCACCGCGACCAATACAGGCAATCAGACACTGAACAATGTGACGGTATCCGATGACCTAACAGGCGACAGCACGGCTTGTGCTACGTTAGCACCAGGAGCCACCTGTGTATTGGTAGTCAACTATGTGGTTACTCAAGCCGATGTAGATGCGGGTCAGATCACCAATACCGGCACGGCCGACAGTGATGAGACGCCACCGGTTGATGATCCGGAGATTGTTCCGGTACCACAGAGCCCATTATTAGCGGTGGATAAGGTATTGACTGGTAATGCCGATGAAGACGGCTCAGGCGATGTGTCTTTAGGCGACACCCTGACCTATACGATCACCGCGACCAATACAGGCAATCAGACACTGAACAATGTGACGGTATCCGATGACCTAACAGGCGACAGCACGGCTTGTGCTACGTTAGCACCAGGAGCCACCTGTGTATTGGTAGTCAACTATGTGGTTACTCAAGCCGATGTAGATGCGGGTCAGATCACCAATACCGGCACGGCCGACAGTGATGAGACGCCACCGGTTGATGATCCGGAGATTGTTCCGGTACCACAGAGCCCGTTATTAGCGGTGGATAAGGTATTGACTGGTAATGCCGATGAAGACGGCTCAGGCGATGTGTCTTTAGGCGACACCCTGACCTATACGATCACCGCGACCAATACAGGCAATCAGACACTGAACAATGTGACGGTATCCGATGACCTAACAGGCGACAGCACGGCTTGTGCTACGTTAGCACCAGGAGCCACCTGTGTATTGGTAGTCAACTATGTGGTTACTCAAGCCGATGTAGATGCGGGTCAGATCACCAATACCGGCACGGCCGACAGTGATGAGACGCCACCGGTTGATGATCCGGAGATTGTTCCGGTACCAACACCTGGTATGAGCATTGTTAAGAGCAATACGATCAGTGATCCTGATGGTTCGGGAGATGTATCGGTTGGAGATGTGGTGACGTATACCTATACGGTAACGAACACGGGTAGTGCGACCTTAACGGGTGTGACGGTTACGGATGATCTGCTGGGAGCTGCGGTACTGAGTGATGTTGGAGCGGACGGTGTAGGGGTACTGGCGCCTGCGGCGGTTGAGACAGCGACATTGACGTATACGATCCAGGCAAGTGATCTGGGTACGAGTATTGTCAATATAGCGACAGCGGATAGTGATCAGACGGGTCCGGTGACGGACACCAATACGATTATAGTCCCGACGCCAGCGGAACTGACGATGAGCAAGACGGTGGTAGCGTCGGTTGATGCATCGGGTGTGGTGACGGCGGTTTACACGATCGAGGTAAGCAATAGTGGTGGTGCATCGGGCAGTTATGATGTAACGGATACGATCACGGTACCGGCGGGTGTGACTGCGACGTTGACCAGCGGGCCGAGCTATAGTGGTGAGGCTGATGGTACGGATGGTACACAACCCGGTACGTTTACGATTGCTGGTGGTACGATAGTGACGGGAGAGAGTCTGGCGTCGGGTGAGACTGAGAGCTGGACGTACACGTTGACGTACGATGCGGATGTGACGGCGGTACCGGACGGTGGTTGTGATACGACCACGCCGGATGTAATCACGGTGGATAACTCAGCGTCGATTGATGGTGGAGTGACGAGCAGTGATGTGTGTGTTGAGGTACCGTTAGAGCCGGAACTGACGATGAGCAAGACGGTGGTAGCGTCGGTTGATGCATCGGGTGTGGTGACGGCGGTTTACACGATCGAGGTAAGCAATAGTGGTGGTGCATCGGGCAGTTATGATGTAACGGATACGATCACGGTACCGGCGGGTGTGACTGCGACGTTGACCAGCGGGCCGAGCTATGGTGGTGAGGCTGATGGTACGGATGGTACACAACCCGGTACGTTTACGATTGCTGGTGGTACGATAGTGACGGGAGAGAGTCTGGCGTCGGGTGAGACTGAGAGCTGGACGTACACGTTGACGTACGATGCGGATGTGACGGCGGTACCGGACGGTGGTTGTGATACGACCACGCCGGATGTAATCACGGTGGATAACTCAGCGTCGATTGATGGTGGAGTGACGAGCAGTGATGTGTGTGTTGAGGTACCGTTAGAGCCGGAACTGACGATGAGCAAGACGGTGGTAGCGTCGGTTGATGCATCGGGTGTGGTGACGGCGGTTTACACGATCGAGGTAAGCAATAGTGGTGGTGCATCGGGCAGTTATGATGTAACGGATACGATCACGGTACCGGCGGGTGTGACTGCGACGTTGACCAGCGGGCCGAGCTATGGTGGTGAGGCTGATGGTACGGATGGTACACAACCCGGTACGTTTACGATTGCTGGTGGTACGATAGTGACGGGAGAGAGTCTGGCGTCGGGTGAGACTGAGAGCTGGACGTACACGTTGACGTACGATGCGGATGTGACGGCGGTACCGGACGGTGGTTGTGATACGACCACGCCGGATGTAATCACGGTGGATAACTCAGCGTCGATTGATGGTGGAGTGACGAGCAGTGATGTGTGTGTTGAGGTACCGTTAGAGCCGGAACTGACGATGAGCAAGACGGTGGTAGCGTCGGTTGATGCATCGGGTGTGGTGACGGCGGTTTACACGATCGAGGTAAGCAATAGTGGTGGTGCATCGGGCAGTTATGATGTAACGGATACGATCACGGTACCGGCGGGTGTGACTGCGACGTTGACCAGCGGGCCGAGCTATGGTGGTGAGGCTGATGGTACGGATGGTACACAACCCGGTACGTTTACGATTGCTGGTGGTACGATAGTGACGGGAGAGAGTCTGGCGTCGGGTGAGACTGAGAGCTGGACGTACACGTTGACGTACGATGCGGATGTGACGGCGGTACCGGACGGTGGTTGTGATACGACCACGCCGGATGTAATCACGGTGGATAACTCAGCGTCGATTGATGGTGGAGTGACGAGCAGTGATGTGTGTGTTGAGGTACCGTTAGAGCCGGAACTGACGATGAGCAAGACGGTGGTAGCGTCGGTTGATGCATCGGGTGTGGTGACGGCGGTTTACACGATTGAGGTGAGCAATAGTGGTGGTGCATCGGGCAGTTATGATGTAACGGATACGATCACGGTACCGGCGGGTGTGACTGCGACGTTGACCAGCGGGCCGAGCTATGGTGGTGAGGCTGATGGTACGGATGGTACACAACCCGGTACGTTTACGATTGCTGGTGGTACGATAGTGACGGGAGAGAGTCTGGCGTCGGGTGAGACTGAGAGCTGGACGTACACGTTGACGTACGATGCGGATGTGACGGCGGTACCGGACGGTGGTTGTGATACGACCACGCCGGATGTAATCACGGTGGATAACTCGGCGTCGATTGATGGTGGAGTGACGAGCAGTGATGTGTGTGTTGAGGTACCGTTAGAGCCGGAACTGACGATGAGCAAGACGGTGGTAGCGTCGGTTGATGCATCGGGTGTGGTGACGGCGGTTTACACGATTGAGGTAAGCAATAGTGGTGGTGCATCGGGCAGTTATGATGTAACGGATACGATCACGGTACCGGCGGGTGTGACTGCGACGTTGACCAGCGGGCCGAGCTATGGTGGTGAGGCTGATGGTACGGATGGTACACAACCCGGTACGTTTACGATTTCTGGTGGTACGATAGTGACGGGAGAGAGTCTGGCGTCGGGTGAGACTGAGAGCTGGACGTACACGTTGACGTACGATGCGGATGTGACGGCGGTACCGGACGGTGGTTGTGATACGACCACGCCGGATGTAATCACGGTGGATAACTCGGCGTCGATTGATGGTGGAGTGACGAGCAGTGATGTGTGTGTTGAGGTACCGTTAGAGCCGGAACTGACGATGAGCAAGACGGTGGTGGCGTCGGTTGATGCATCGGGTGTGGTGACGGCGGTTTACACGATCGAGGTAAGCAATAGTGGTGGTGCATCGGGCAGTTATGATGTAACGGATACGATCACGGTACCGGCGGGTGTGACTGCGACGTTGACCAGCGGGCCGAGCTATGGTGGTGAGGCTGATGGTACGGATGGTACACAACCCGGTACGTTTACGATTGCTGGTGGTACGATAGTGACGGGAGAGAGTCTGGCGTCGGGTGAGACTGAGAGCTGGACGTACACGTTGACGTACGATGCGGATGTGACGGCGGTACCGGACGGTGGTTGTGATACGACCACGCCGGATGTAATCACGGTGGATAACTCGGCGTCGATTGATGGTGGAGTGACGAGCAGTGATGTGTGTGTTGAGGTACCGTTAGAGCCGGAACTGACGATGAGCAAGACGGTGGTAGCGTCGGTTGATGCATCGGGTGTGGTGACGGCGGTTTACACGATCGAGGTAAGCAATAGTGGTGGTGCATCGGGCAGTTATGATGTAACGGATACGATCACGGTACCGGCGGGTGTGACTGCGACGTTGACCAGCGGGCCGAGCTATGGTGGTGAGGCTGATGGTACGGATGGTACACAACCCGGTACGTTTACGATTGCTGGTGGTACGATAGTGACGGGAGAGAGTCTGGCGTCGGGTGAGACTGAGAGCTGGACGTACACGTTGACGTACGATGCGGATGTGACGGCGGTACCGGACGGTGGTTGTGATACGACCACGCCGGATGTAATCACGGTGGATAACTCAGCGTCGATTGATGGTGGAGTGACGAGCAGTGATGTGTGTGTTGAGGTACCGTTAGAGCCGGAACTGACGATGAGCAAGACGGTGGTAGCGTCGGTTGATGCATCGGGTGTGGTGACGGCGGTTTACACGATTGAGGTAAGCAATAGTGGTGGTGCATCGGGCAGTTATGATGTAACGGATACGATCACGGTACCGGCGGGTGTGACTGCGACGTTGACCAGCGGGCCGAGCTATGGTGGTGAGGCTGATGGTACGGATGGTACACAACCCGGTACGTTTACGATTTCTGGTGGTACGATAGTGACGGGAGAGAGTCTGGCGTCGGGTGAGACTGAGAGCTGGACGTACACGTTGACGTACGATGCGGATGTGACGGCGGTACCGGACGGTGGTTGTGATACGACCACGCCGGATGTAATCACGGTGGATAACTCGGCGTCGATTGATGGTGGAGTGACGAGCAGTGATGTGTGTGTTGAGGTACCGTTAGAGCCGGAACTGACGATGAGCAAGACGGTGGTGGCGTCGGTTGATGCATCGGGTGTGGTGACGGCGGTTTACACGATCGAGGTAAGCAATAGTGGTGGTGCATCGGGCAGTTATGATGTAACGGATACGATCACGGTACCGGCGGGTGTGACTGCGACGTTGACCAGCGGGCCGAGCTATGGTGGTGAGGCTGATGGTACGGATGGTACACAACCCGGTACGTTTACGATTGCTGGTGGTACGATAGTGACGGGAGAGAGTCTGGCGTCGGGTGAGACTGAGAGCTGGACGTACACGTTGACGTACGATGCGGATGTGACGGCGGTACCGGACGGTGGTTGTGATACGACCACGCCGGATGTAATCACGGTGGATAACTCGGCGTCGATTGATGGTGGAGTGACGAGCAGTGATGTGTGTGTTGAGGTACCGTTAGAGCCGGAACTGACGATGAGCAAGACGGTGGTAGCGTCGGTTGATGCATCGGGTGTGGTGACGGCGGTTTACACGATCGAGGTAAGCAATAGTGGTGGTGCATCGGGCAGTTATGATGTAACGGATACGATCACGGTACCGGCGGGTGTGACTGCGACGTTGACCAGCGGGCCGAGCTATGGTGGTGAGGCTGATGGTACGGATGGTACACAACCCGGTACGTTTACGATTGCTGGTGGTACGATAGTGACGGGAGAGAGTCTGGCGTCGGGTGAGACTGAGAGCTGGACGTACACGTTGACGTACGATGCGGATGTGACGGCGGTACCGGACGGTGGCTGTGATACGACCACGCCGGATGTAATCACGGTGGATAACTCAGCGTCGATTGATGGTGGAGTGACGAGCAGTGATGTGTGTGTTGAGGTACCGTTAGAGCCGGAACTGACGATGAGCAAGACGGTGGTAGCGTCGGTTGATGCATCGGGTGTGGTGACGGCGGTTTACACGATCGAGGTAAGCAATAGTGGTGGTGCATCGGGCAGTTATGATGTAACGGATACGATCACGGTACCGGCGGGTGTGACTGCGACGTTGACCAGCGGGCCGAGCTATGGTGGTGAGGCTGATGGTACGGATGGTACACAACCCGGTACGTTTACGATTGCTGGTGGTACGATAGTGACGGGAGAGAGTCTGGCGTCGGGTGAGACTGAGAGCTGGACGTACACGTTGACGTACGATGCGGATGTGACGGCGGTACCGGACGGTGGTTGTGATACGACCACGCCGGATGTAATCACGGTGGATAACTCAGCGTCGATTGATGGTGGAGTGACGAGCAGTGATGTGTGTGTTGAGGTACCGTTAGAGCCGGAACTGACGATGAGCAAGACGGTGGTAGCGTCGGTTGATGCATCGGGTGTGGTGACGGCGGTTTACACGATCGAGGTAAGCAATAGTGGTGGTGCATCGGGCAGTTATGATGTAACGGATACGATCACGGTACCGGCGGGTGTGACTGCGACGTTGACCAGCGGGCCGAGCTATAGTGGTGAGGCTGATGGTACGGATGGTACACAACCCGGTACGTTTACGATTGCTGGTGGTACGATAGTGACGGGAGAGAGTCTGGCGTCGGGTGAGACTGAGAGCTGGACGTACACGTTGACGTACGATGCGGATGTGACGGCGGTACCGGACGGTGGTTGTGATACGACCACGCCGGATGTAATCACGGTGGATAACTCAGCGTCGATTGATGGTGGAGTGACGAGCAGTGATGTGTGTGTTGAGGTACCGTTAGAGCCGGAACTGACGATGAGCAAGACGGTGGTAGCGTCGGTTGATGCATCGGGTGTGGTGACGGCGGTTTACACGATCGAGGTAAGCAATAGTGGTGGTGCATCGGGCAGTTATGATGTAACGGATACGATCACGGTACCGGCGGGTGTGACTGCGACGTTGACCAGCGGGCCGAGCTATGGTGGTGAGGCTGATGGTACGGATGGTACACAACCCGGTACGTTTACGATTGCTGGTGGTACGATAGTGACGGGAGAGAGTCTGGCGTCGGGTGAGACTGAGAGCTGGACGTACACGTTGACGTACGATGCGGATGTGACGGCGGTACCGGACGGTGGTTGTGATACGACCACGCCGGATGTAATCACGGTGGATAACTCGGCGTCGATTGATGGTGGAGTGACGAGCAGTGATGTGTGTGTTGAGGTACCGTTAGAGCCGGAACTGACGATGAGCAAGACGGTGGTAGCGTCGGTTGATGCATCGGGTGTGGTGACGGCGGTTTACACGATCGAGGTAAGCAATAGTGGTGGTGCATCGGGCAGTTATGATGTAACGGATACGATCACGGTACCGGCGGGTGTGACTGCGACGTTGACCAGCGGGCCGAGCTATGGTGGTGAGGCTGATGGTACGGATGGTACACAACCCGGTACGTTTACGATTGCTGGTGGTACGATAGTGACGGGAGAGAGTCTGGCGTCGGGTGAGACTGAGAGCTGGACGTACACGTTGACGTACGATGCGGATGTGACGGCGGTACCGGACGGTGGTTGTGATACGACCACGCCGGATGTAATCACGGTGGATAACTCAGCGTCGATTGATGGTGGAGTGACGAGCAGTGATGTGTGTGTTGAGGTACCGTTAGAGCCGGAACTGACGATGAGCAAGACGGTGGTAGCGTCGGTTGATGCATCGGGTGTGGTGACGGCGGTTTACACGATCGAGGTAAGCAATAGTGGTGGTGCATCGGGCAGTTATGATGTAACGGATACGATCACGGTACCGGCGGGTGTGACTGCGACGTTGACCAGCGGGCCGAGCTATGGTGGTGAGGCTGATGGTACGGATGGTACACAACCCGGTACGTTTACGATTGCTGGTGGTACGATAGTGACGGGAGAGAGTCTGGCGTCGGGTGAGACTGAGAGCTGGACGTACACGTTGACGTACGATGCGGATGTGACGGCGGTACCGGACGGTGGTTGTGATACGACCACGCCGGATGTAATCACGGTGGATAACTCAGCGTCGATTGATGGTGGAGTGACGAGCAGTGATGTGTGTGTTGAGGTACCGTTAGAGCCGGAACTGACGATGAGCAAGACGGTGGTAGCGTCGGTTGATGCATCGGGTGTGGTGACGGCGGTTTACACGATTGAGGTGAGCAATAGTGGTGGTGCATCGGGCAGTTATGATGTAACGGATACGATCACGGTACCGGCGGGTGTGACTGCGACGTTGACCAGCGGGCCGAGCTATGGTGGTGAGGCTGATGGTACGGATGGTACACAACCCGGTACGTTTACGATTGCTGGTGGTACGATAGTGACGGGAGAGAGTCTGGCGTCGGGTGAGACTGAGAGCTGGACGTACACGTTGACGTACGATGCGGATGTGACGGCGGTACCGGACGGTGGTTGTGATACGACCACGCCGGATGTAATCACGGTGGATAACTCGGCGTCGATTGATGGTGGAGTGACGAGCAGTGATGTGTGTGTTGAGGTACCGTTAGAGCCGGAACTGACGATGAGCAAGACGGTGGTAGCGTCGGTTGATGCATCGGGTGTGGTGACGGCGGTTTACACGATCGAGGTAAGCAATAGTGGTGGTGCATCGGGCAGTTATGATGTAACGGATACGATCACGGTACCGGCGGGTGTGACTGCGACGTTGACCAGCGGGCCGAGCTATAGTGGTGAGGCTGATGGTACGGATGGTACACAACCCGGTACGTTTACGATTGCTGGTGGTACGATAGTGATGGGAGAGAGTCTGGCGTCGGGTGAGACTGAGAGCTGGACGTACACGTTGACGTACGATGCGGATGTGACGGCGGTACCGGACGGTGGTTGTGATACGACCACGCCGGATGTAATCACGGTGGATAACTCAGCGTCGATTGATGGTGGAGTGACGAGCAGTGATGTGTGTGTTGAGGTACCGTTAGAGCCGGAACTGACGATGAGCAAGACGGTGGTGGCGTCGGTTGATGCATCGGGTGTGGTGACGGCGGTTTACACGATCGAGGTAAGCAATAGTGGTGGTGCATCGGGCAGTTATGATGTAACGGATACGATCACGGTACCGGCGGGTGTGACTGCGACGTTGACCAGCGGGCCGAGCTATGGTGGTGAGGCTGATGGTACGGATGGTACACAACCCGGTACGTTTACGATTGCTGGTGGTACGATAGTGACGGGAGAGAGTCTGGCGTCGGGTGAGACTGAGAGCTGGACGTACACGTTGACGTACGATGCGGATGTGACGGCGGTACCGGACGGTGGTTGTGATACGACCACGCCGGATGTAATCACGGTGGATAACTCGGCGTCGATTGATGGTGGAGTGACGAGCAGTGATGTGTGTGTTGAGGTACCGTTAGAGCCGGAACTGACGATGAGCAAGACGGTGGTAGCGTCGGTTGATGCATCGGGTGTGGTGACGGCGGTTTACACGATCGAGGTAAGCAATAGTGGTGGTGCATCGGGCAGTTATGATGTAACGGATACGATCACGGTACCGGCGGGTGTGACTGCGACGTTGACCAGCGGGCCGAGCTATGGTGGTGAGGCTGATGGTACGGATGGTACACAACCCGGTACGTTTACGATTGCTGGTGGTACGATAGTGACGGGAGAGAGTCTGGCGTCGGGTGAGACTGAGAGCTGGACGTACACGTTGACGTACGATGCGGATGTGACGGCGGTACCGGACGGTGGTTGTGATACGACCACGCCGGATGTAATCACGGTGGATAACTCAGCGTCGATTGATGGTGGAGTGACGAGCAGTGATGTGTGTGTTGAGGTACCGTTAGAGCCGGAACTGACGATGAGCAAGACGGTGGTAGCGTCGGTTGATGCATCGGGTGTGGTGACGGCGGTTTACACGATCGAGGTAAGCAATAGTGGTGGTGCATCGGGCAGTTATGATGTAACGGATACGATCACGGTACCGGCGGGTGTGACTGCGACGTTGACCAGCGGGCCGAGCTATGGTGGTGAGGCTGATGGTACGGATGGTACACAACCCGGTACGTTTACGATTGCTGGTGGTACGATAGTGACGGGAGAGAGTCTGGCGTCGGGTGAGACTGAGAGCTGGACGTACACGTTGACGTACGATGCGGATGTGACGGCGGTACCGGACGGTGGTTGTGATACGACCACGCCGGATGTAATCACGGTGGATAACTCAGCGTCGATTGATGGTGGAGTGACGAGCAGTGATGTGTGTGTTGAGGTACCGTTAGAGCCGGAACTGACGATGAGCAAGACGGTGGTGGCGTCGGTTGATGCATCGGGTGTGGTGACGGCGGTTTACACGATCGAGGTAAGCAATAGTGGTGGTGCATCGGGCAGTTATGATGTAACGGATACGATCACGGTACCGGCGGGTGTGACTGCGACGTTGACCAGCGGGCCGAGCTATGGTGGTGAGGCTGATGGTACGGATGGTACACAACCCGGTACGTTTACGATTGCTGGTGGTACGATAGTGACGGGAGAGAGTCTGGCGTCGGGTGAGACTGAGAGCTGGACGTACACGTTGACGTACGATGCGGATGTGACGGCGGTACCGGACGGTGGTTGTGATACGACCACGCCGGATGTAATCACGGTGGATAACTCAGCGTCGATTGATGGTGGAGTGACGAGCAGTGATGTGTGTGTTGAGGTACCGTTAGAGCCGGAACTGACGATGAGCAAGACGGTGGTAGCGTCGGTTGATGCATCGGGTGTGGTGACGGCGGTTTACACGATTGAGGTGAGCAATAGTGGTGGTGCATCGGGCAGTTATGATGTAACGGATACGATCACGGTACCGGCGGGTGTGACTGCGACGTTGACCAGCGGGCCGAGCTATGGTGGTGAGGCTGATGGTACGGATGGTACACAACCCGGTACGTTTACGATTGCTGGTGGTACGATAGTGACGGGAGAGAGTCTGGCGTCGGGTGAGACTGAGAGCTGGACGTACACGTTGACGTACGATGCGGATGTGACGGCGGTACCGGACGGTGGTTGTGATACGACCACGCCGGATGTAATCACGGTGGATAACTCAGCGTCGATTGATGGTGGAGTGACGAGCAGTGATGTGTGTGTTGAGGTACCGTTAGAGCCGGAACTGACGATGAGCAAGACGGTGGTAGCGTCGGTTGATGCATCGGGTGTGGTGACGGCGGTTTACACGATTGAGGTAAGCAATAGTGGTGGTGCATCGGGCAGTTATGATGTAACGGATACGATCACGGTACCGGCGGGTGTGACTGCGACGTTGACCAGCGGGCCGAGCTATGGTGGTGAGGCTGATGGTACGGATGGTACACAACCCGGTACGTTTACGATTTCTGGTGGTACGATAGTGACGGGAGAGAGTCTGGCGTCGGGTGAGACTGAGAGCTGGACGTACACGTTGACGTACGATGCGGATGTGACGGCGGTACCGGACGGTGGTTGTGATACGACCACGCCGGATGTAATCACGGTGGATAACTCAGCGTCGATTGATGGTGGAGTGACGAGCAGTGATGTGTGTGTGAACGTGCCGACACCGGCGGAGGCTTTTCTAGGTGATACTGTTTGGCATGATCTTAATGGCGATGGTATACAAGATCCTACAGAAACAGGAATAGAAGGCATACTGGTTAACTTACTAGATACCGCAGGAGTCATTGTGAATACGGTCGCGACTGATGCAAATGGTGACTACCAGTTTACGGGCATAACACCTGGGGACTATGTCGTAGAGTTTGTGCCTACTGACGGTTATAATTTTAGCGAGGCAGATCAAGGTACAGATGATACGCTAGATAGTGATGCAGATACTATGACCGGGCGTACACAGCTGATTACTTTACTCCCTGGGGAAAACAATCAAACTATTGATGCGGGCTTGTATCAAGGTGCTGTGATTGGTGATCGTATATGGAACGATCTTGATGGTGATGGATTACAAGATGCTGACGAAGATCCGATAAGCAATGTGAGAGTTATTTTGTACGACGAAAATGGATTGGAAATAGGGTCATTAGTTACTGGTGAAGATGGTCGTTATGTCTTTGATGGACTGATACCGGGTACTTACAGTGTAGCAGTAGATCCTACATCGTTACCTCCTGGCCTGGTACAAACTTATGATGAAAATGGTTCACTTGATAATAATTCTGGCCCAATTGTAGTGACTTCAGGAGAAGACCATGATAGCGCAGATTTTGGTTATCAATTTAATGGTGTGATCGGTGATACAATTTGGGTTGATCAAAATCAAGACGGTAATATAGATAGTGGTGAAGGACGTATAGTAGGTGTTCCCGTGGCTCTATATGAAGGCTCGGTATTGATAGATTCAACCATTACAGATGCAAGTGGTCAGTATTTGTTTACCGGCCTGGCAAGTGGTGGTAATTATCGTGTGGTGGTTAATCCAGATAGCAGTGGTATGGGACAACCACCGGCGGGATATAGCGCACATCCTCTGGGTGACCCAGACGTTAAAGCTGGCGTTACTGTCAACCCAGATAACCAGACAACGGTATTACTGACAGCTGGTGGTAGTGATTTGAATGCAGATTTTGGCTACCATCTTCCAAGTCCGATCGTACTAGGTGGTACTATTTTTGAAGATATTAATGCTGATGGTGTATTGGATGGTGGAGATGCAGATATCGAGGGTGTATCGGTATCGCTTTATGATAATGCTACTGGTGACTTTATCACCTCCGTGTTTACTGACGAAAATGGCGAATATTCTTTTGTTGGGGTCAGCCCAAATACGGAGTATCGAGTTGTGGTGCAAGACCCAAGTGGTGTTCTAACGGGCATGAATCAAACATCGATGCCAGATAATAATAACGATGGTGGCCAACCTGGTGATAGTGGAAACGAGAATGTGGTGTTTATTACAAATACGAGTAACCTCAATCAGGATTTTGGATATCACGAAAGTAGTGTAAATACGGGTAGCGGTGTTATTGGTGGTAATGTATTTTTTGATAGTAATCAAAACGACATATTAGATAGCGGTGAAGGCGTAAGCAATACGACAGTGAGCCTATGGGTTACAGCTGATCCGTCAAATCCAAATTTCGTGCCACATATTGTGGCCACGGAGTTGACCGATGAAAATGGCGCCTACATCTTTACTGGACTAGACACAAATGACGTTACCTATGAGGTCAGAGTCGATACTAACACCCTACCGAACAACGGTACAGGTTGGACAAACTCAGTTGACCCAGATGGAAATAGCGATAGTCAAACCGAGATAACCCTCACCACAGCATCGCCGGTAAGCCTGGATGAGAATTTTGGTTACACCAGTAGTGATGGCGGAATCATCTCCGGAACCATATGGGAAGATGAAGATGAAAGCGGGGTGCTTGAGCCTGATGAAACTCGGCGCATAGAAGGTGTATCAGTCGAACTTAGAGATGCCGACGGAAATCTAGTGGCCACTGCGCTTACAGACGCAAATGGTAATTATAGTTTTGACAATCTCGCGTTTGGAGATTATACCGTGACGGTAACGGATGTGTATAACAAGACCAATGGATACCATCATACTGATGGAACCCCAGGGCTGGATAATAACAGCCAAAACGACAATTACTATTCGGTCACAATTGACGCGGCGAACCCAACCAATAACACCGCAGATTTTGGTTATCGATCATCTACTACTGTACCCATCACGCTGGCTTCGTTCGTAGCCATGCCAGGCAGCGGGTTTGGTCAAGTCGTTTTCACTTGGTCTACTGAGACCGAAGTGGGCAATATAGGGTTTAGAATTTTTGCCAATATAGATGGCATCTGGGTTGAGGCAAGTGATGAGTTACTGCCTGCCGCAGGTGATTCGGTAACACTGGAATCTTATGAATACGTAGCTAATGGGATGGACAAAGCCAGCGAATTTGTGCTGGTTGATGTTGATATATACGGAAATCAAGTATTGCATGGTCCGTTTACACTGGGTCAAACACATGGCGCGGTGGATAAAGCGGCTGAAGCACGTCGTGCACTATCTGCGGACGAGTTTGGTGCAAAATTGACACTACCAAGTAAAGCTCGATCTGAACTCAAGTCCAAGCCCGATGCAGATGCGCGTGAGGCCAGAAAGCAAAGAGAAGCAGAAGCGTATAAGCGTAAATTGAAGCAACGTTTAAAGCGTCCGTTATCCAGCCTGGGTGCGAGTATTGGGGGGTGGATTCTTAATGCGCTCGTCAGCACTGCGGCGGCAGACACATTCACCGTAGCAGATTTTGAAGTTAACCAAACAGGGGTGTATGAAGTCACTCAATCAACCCTACAGCAAAGTGGTGTGGACATCGAAGGGGTCGATATAGAGGAGCTGAGTCTGAGCAACGGCGGCAGCCTAGTACCAATGGAAATTCTGGATGATGGTGATGGGTTGTTCAACGGTAGTGATGCAATTAGATTTATTGGTGAAGAGTTGGATACGTTATATACTGATACCAATGTGTATAAATTGGCTTTGGATGATGAGCGTCGGACAATGGGTACTTCAAACTTGCCTATTCCTGGCGGAGCCTCAGCGCCATATCACGTTAAAACGGTCGAATATGCACCACAAAATCTATATTCGCTGACATCCCCAGCAGGTGACCCCTGGTATGCTGATAAACTCCTTGCGCTGAAATCTGGTACCTCAAAGATAGTAAACTTAAACCCTGAGGGGATTATCAGTGGCGTTATCGGTCCCCAGCTTACCGTTAAGTTGTGGGGTGGTAGCGATTTAGCTGGAGATGCGATTGCAGACCCAGATCACCATGTTCGTATCTTCGCCAATGGTGCGCTAGTCGGCAATTTACAGTTTGATGGTGTCGTTGAGCAACAGTTGAACACGACACTTGGTGCATCATCCATTACGAGTAATCTTGCGGTCGAAGTCGAAGTTCCGCTCGATAATGGCTATATTTTTGATCTGGTCAATCTAGAATCTATTTCGCTCGATTATCCAAGTGGGTTTATTGCAAGTGATAATCTGCTGAGCTTCAACTCGCATTGGCCCAAATATCGAATTGGGGGTTTTAATAGCGCAGATATTGCCGTTTACGCAAAATCGGACGACGGCTCGGTAACGAGAATAGAAGGTGTATTATCGAGCGGAAATTGTTCAGCGAGTTCGGCCAGCTGCGAGGCGCTGTTCGCCGGAATTACGGGCGAAGCGCAATATTATGCGGTGGCGCCAATGGGTATGTTAAGTCCGGCGATACAGATACCGATTCAGCAAGAGAGTATCAATCATACCGCCGAAGCATTGGTAATTTCGCATCCTGATTTCATTGGCTTGACGGACAACGCGCTGGAGCAATACGTATCGAATTTGTCAGCACAGATGAATGGTGCCGAATTAGTTGATGTTCGACAAATATACGCGCATTACGCAGGTGGTGTATTTGATGCTAATGCCATCCATGCCTATATTAAAGATCAGTATGCGCGTGGTACTCGCCATGTACTGCTGGTGGGTAGTGACAGCTATGATTACCGGAATTATCTTGGCCAGGGTGCACATAGTTTTATCCCATCTTTATACCGGCAAACTGATCAGACGATTCATTATAGTCCGGTGGATGCTAAGTATGCAGACGTCGATGATGATGATGTGCCCGATTTGGTTATTGCACGGTTACCGGTGCAGACGCCGGCACAATTACGTGATTTACTGACTAAAAGAGCAGACTATCTAAGCCGCAACTATCAAGGCGAGGCTGTGTTTGCTGCTGACGTGTATAGCCAGGTCGAGCAGTATAGTTTCTCAGACGATGCCGATGCGGCGATTGCAAACTATTTCGATCAATGGAATGTATCCAAAGCATATATGGAAACCTTAGGTGGCCCAGGCGCTAAGCAAGTGGTGACGCAGCAGATAAATCAGGGTACCAGCCTGTTTGTTTATACTGGACATTCATCGAATGATCGTTTGTCCTTCCATGATTTATTTGACGGAGAAGATGCCGCAAATTTAACAAATTTTGGGCAACCGACAGTGGTAACACAATGGGGTTGCTGGAATATATATAATGTTGAACCCGCCGAAATTAGTATGGGTGATCGCTTTTTGCTGGAAGGCAGACAAGGCGCGGTATCGGTTCTGGGTGCAAGTACCCTAACCTCCGTCGTAGCAGAGCGAATTTTGGCAAATTTATTCTATGCAGAGTTGGTACAAGATAAAAGTATCGGCCAGGCACTGCTAGACGCAAAAAGAGAATTCATGCTAACCCATCCCGAGCACAAAGATGTGCTTTTGGGCGTGGGGATTATGGGTTTTCCCGAAATAGTGGTGAATTAAATTAGTCTAAAAAAAAGTGAATAATAGGGCCGTTTCACATGGAGCGGCTTTTTTTGGTTGTCCATGGTTAATCGATGAATGTTTTAGTTGTTTATTTGACTCCTACCCCAAAAAGCTTAGTATATGAAGTCTATGGTACGCAACATTCAAGGCTTATTGGTTTGTCCGGTCACCAAACAACACTTACTTCCACTTGATGCAGATAAAAGCAAATTGTTGCTCGACGCCATGTCAGATCAAGCGCTTTATCATATTGATGGTACCAAACTGCAGGTCGATCCGGATAGCTTGCGTTTTTTAATCACGGAAAATCGCCACCATGTCTATAGTGTGATCGATGACATCCCTGTTTTGCTTGAATCCAAGCAGCTTGACCTCAGCCAATTAGCCGTTAAATAACGCGCCTATATCGGTCTGACGCTCAAAATGACGCCAAATTTTGGGTGATCAAAATAATGTATTTCATTAAGCTTTAACCTGCGCTTCTCGTCGATGAAATAACTTGGCAAGGAAGTGGAGTTGGGGCTGGGTAAATTGCTGGCGGTATAGCGTAAATTCAGCTCGGCAAATAATAAATTAGGTGCATAAACCTTAATGGCGCCAATTAGTTGCTGGGCAGTGAATTTAACCAATGGAGAGCTGGCGTAACTGGCCTCAGATTGAGACCAGCTAAGCGTTTTCAATACGCGATGTTCTGCGCTGTTATTTAACGCTTGATAGATTCCTGCGAGCCTATTTATAGAGCGTGGATTTTGCAGATTACGTGCGTTGGCGTGTTTGGATAAAACCTTGTTCTGTTGAGATTGATTCCGCGCAGCACTTGAATCCCATTGCTCGTTCGAATGGGCAGCAGCCCCCTCATTCGTAAAGACAATTGCTTCGACAATGTAGCTACGCGCGTAGCTCTGTACGGGAGCAAATACGAATATTAAGAGTGTTGCAAGTAGATAGGGTTTAAACATAATTTAATTTGTATTAAATAGCCGTCGAAGTATATCAGCTGAATAATTGGTTAGCTTGTACTCAGTGTTGTCAACAGTTTATCGATAAAAGCGAGGCGTTGCTCAACCGTTTCGAGGTCTAGTGTAAACTCCAGTTCATGCGCGCTTGATAGTTTATAAGTTTTTGGGTCTGATTGAATCAGGGAGATGATATCGCTGATATCAACAGAAGGGTTCTCAATGAACTTAAAAATTCCGCCTTCTTCGTCTACCTCGATTTTATGAATGCCCAAAGGGATTGCTTTTAATTTAAGCCGGGCTACGCGAAATAAGTATTTTGCACTCTCAGGCAATAGGCCGAAGCGATCTATCGATTCGATCTCTAATTCCTTCAGTTCTTGGCTATTTTGAGCGCTCGCGATTCTTTTATACATCACCAGTCGCAGATGTACGTCCGGTAAATAGGTATCGGGAAATAACACCGGAGCGCCGATATGAATTTCCGTGCCGTTACGTATAGGTGTCGCTTGTTTATTCTCCTCAGCGCCTAACTCACTTTGTTTGAGCGACGCGATTGCGCGGTTTAAATAATCGCTATACAAGGTAAATCCAACATCGTCAATTAACCCACTTTGCGTTTCACCCAATAATTCACCGGCGCCACGAATCTCGAGATCATGTGAGGCTAAGGAAAAACCCGCGCCGAGTTCTTCCAGTTGAGAAATGGCGTCCAGTCGTTTGCGAGCGTCTTTACTGATGTATTTCAAAGCGGGCACTAATAGATAAGCAAAGGCCTGGTGATGCGATCGACCGACTCGGCCGCGTAGTTGGTGTAATTGTGCCAGGCCGAATTTATCCGCGCGGTTTATCACGATGGTATTGGCAGAGGGGATATCGATACCACTTTCAATAATGGTAGTTGAAACTAGTAGGTTGGTATGCTGATGATAAAAATCACGCATTACCTGCTCGAGTTTCAATTCTCCCATCTGGCCATGCGCAAAGGCTATTTTCGCTTCAGGAATGAGTTCCTGAAGTTCTTCACTAACCCGTTGAATCGTTTTGACTTCATTATGTAGAAAGTACATCTGTCCGCCGCGGTGAATTTCACGCAGACAAGCCTCACGTATAATGGCAGGGTTGTAGTCCATTACAAAGGTTTTAATCGCCAATCTTTGTTCCGGCGGGGTAGCGATAATCGAAATTTCCCGTAAGCCTGCCATGGTCATATTCAAGGTGCGTGGTATGGGGGTGGCCGTTAGGGTTAGGATATCGACTTCATTACGCAGCTTCTTTAGGCGTTCTTTTTGGCGCACCCCAAAGCGATGTTCTTCGTCAATGATAATTAACCCTGGGTTTTTAACCTTGACGTCGTCCTGAATCAACCGATGCGTACCGATCACAATATCGATGGTACCGTTGGCCAATTTATCGAGCAACAGTTTGGTCTGGGTCGCGCTGTTAAAACGCGATAGCAAGCCCACTTCAATGGGGATGTCAGCGAAACGATCCTGAAATGAGGCAAAATGTTGTTGGGCCAGCAGAGTTGTGGGCACCAGCATCAGCACCTGTTTACGATTATAGGCAGCGATAAAGGCTGCACGCATTGCCACTTCGGTTTTACCGAACCCGACATCTCCACAGACCAGTCTATCCATGGGCTCGGTGGATTGTAAATCATCCAAAATATCGCGAATTGCGTATGCTTGATCATGGGTTTCTTCAAACCCAAAGCGTTCGACAAAATGCAAGTAATCATCTTTGGGTATATCAAAAGCGATGCCGGGTCGGGCATCTCGTGCGGCCTGTAGCTGCAATAGTTCAACTGCTACATCATACGACTTCTCTTTCGCCTTATGTTTCGCGCGTTCCCATTGTGGGCTTCCCAGTTTATGTAGAGGCGCAAGTTCGGGGTCACCGCCGACGAATCGGCTGATCAGGTTAAGCGACTGAATCGGTACATATAATTTGTCTCCTCCATGATACTCAAGCGTGAGAAATTCTTCGTCATAGCCATCAACACTCAATAGTTGTAGGCCCTTATAGCGTCCTACACCGTGATCAATATGGACCACTGGTGCACCCATTTGCAGTTCTGCCAATGAACGAATAATGGCTTCAGGGTCCTGTACTGAGCGTTGCTTGCGTTGGCGTCGCTGAAATACTTTTTCTCCATACAGCTGGCCTTCGGTAATGATTTCCAACGCGGGTTGATCAATCTGTAATCCACGGTCAAGCGGCGCTATGGTAATACACAATGCGTGCTCAGCATCTAGAAAACCAGCCCAGTCGTCGACAGGTTCAGGTAAAAGTTCATGTTCCAGCAAAACACCGCTAAGCGCTTCTTTACGTCCGGCAGTTTCAACCGCGATCAAGATACGGTGCGCTTTGTGTTGTAATTGTTTAGCGAAGGTTTGATAGGGTAAAGCTGCCTTAATATCGATAGTGTAATTCTCAGGCGTACTGCAACTAGCTCGCCAATCTATATTTTTATTGGTTTGCCCAAAATGAATAATCTGCGCACGGTTTTTTAGATGCGCGCTATATTGCGATTGATCCAAAAATAAACGCTCGGGGGGTAAAATTTGCCGTTGAATATCATGGCGTCGCATCTGGTAGCGGTCTTTTATCTCAGCGAGTGATTTTTGCACATGATCTTGATGATCACTTTCCAGTATAAACAAGGTGTTATCTGGCAAATAGTCAAACAGGGTCGCGGTTTGCTCATAAAACAGTGGCAAATAGTATTCGATTCCAGGCGTTGGATTGCCCTTAGAGGTTTCTTCGTAGACCAGTTGTTTTGAAGGATCGCCAGAAAACTCTGCTCGAAAAGCATTGCGAAAGGTTTCAATGCTTGATTTGGTTAAGGGAATCTCTCTCGCCGGCAATAAGGAAATTTGTTGAGTAGATTTTGTAGAGCGCTGGGTTTCTGGATCAAAATAACGAATGGATTCGATCTCGTCGCCAAACATATCTAATCGAAAAGGCTGCTCCGTTCCCATGGCAAAAATATCTACGATGCCTCCGCGTACCGCATATTCGCCCTGTGTGAGCACTTGGTTCACTGCGTTGTACCCGACATGCGTCAGCTGATCACGTAATTGTTGGATATCTACCTGTTGACCTGCTTTAAGATCAAAGCTATGCCCGAGAACATAATCTAATGGAGGGAGTCTTTGTAATAGGGTTTCAGTCGCGGTGAGAATGATACTACTTTTCATTTTAGGCATGCTGGCCAGCATCCTTAAGCGAATCGAAGTGATTTCCTGGTGAGGAGAGAAAATATCGTAGGCCAGCGTTTCCCAGTCAGGAAAAACTTCCGCTGGTTTGCTGGTTTTATTGCCCGCGAAGAAGTTTATTTCATGGTTTAGAACTTGCAGTTGGCGAGGATTCGCTAAAGCAACCACGACTGGTCCAGCGTGAGCATAGGCCGCTTCGGTGATGGCCAGAGCTAAACCTGCGCCAAACAAATTACCCCAACGAATGGGTTTATGTGGCGTGTCGGGTAGACTAGGAGAAAAAAGCGTAGGCATAGTGATGAGATGAAATCTAGCCGCGAGATTGTATGGTTTTCAACAAGAAAGTCCACGGAAATTGTGGGGTGTTGATCGCTGGGTTGCTGCGGTCGGGTGCGCTTTGCTCAAGTGCATTTTCCACGTCCTGTAAAGGCATCTACAATGGCATGTTTATCTCGTACCCAGATCGGGTAGAATCCGCCGATGGTGATTTTGATAGGTAAAAATTAAAAATGGCCGTAAAGATATGGGCGGTGATCCCAGCGGGCGGGGTGGGTACTCGGATGCTGGCGGGGCAACCAAAACAGTATTTGTCGTTGCACCGTAAACCGCTCGTTGAACATACCATAGCGCGTTTGGCCCGGGTTCCTCAAATTGACCGGATGGTGATTGGTATCGCAAAAAGTGATACGCAGTGGCGAAATTTGGATTTTCCCGAGAAACAGCATGTAACACCCATTGAAGCAGGTAGCCAAAGAGTGGATACCGTCGAAAATTGTTTGCGGTATATCATTCGTGAGGGGGGGCAACAGGATTGGGCACTGGTGCATGATGCTGCGCGGCCCTGCGTGAGACCGTCTGAGATACAAAATTTAATTGAAGCCATCATCCAAGCGAATAGTGGCGGCCTGCTCGCACTTCCGATGAGCGATACACTTAAGCGCGGAGCGCAAGTTGATAGTCAAGCTGTTAGGGTGATAGACACCATACCGCGCGAAAACTTATGGCGCGCAATGACACCACAAATGTTTAAAGTCGGTGAATTGCACGCTGCTATTGTGCGCGCGCGTGGCCAAGGTGTTCAAATTACTGATGAAGCATCAGCAATGGAAGCGTTCGGCGTGCAGCCCTTATTAATACCAAGTTCGCCGGATAATATTAAAATAACGCACCCGGATGATATTCGATTCGCTGATATGATACTAAGTGCCCAGGAGAACGCAAAGATATGAGTGCAAATTCAGTACCTTATCGAATTGGCAAAGGCTATGATGTACATGCCCTGGTCGAGGGGCGACCACTAATCATCGGCGGGGTCGATATTGATTTTAACAAAGGGCTGGCAGGGCATTCGGACGCGGATGTGCTCATGCATGCAATCTCTGACGCATTGTTGGGCGCGGCAAACCTGGGTGATATTGGCGAACATTTTTCACCTGACGATGCTAAATATAAAAATCAGGATAGTCAGTATTTTTTACGCAAAATCAAAGAGTTACTGGATAAGAATAATTATACTATCGTCAATATTGATTCGACTATTATTGCGCAAGCGCCCAAAATGGCACCGCATGTGGATAAAATGAAATCGAATATCGCAGCCGCTTTGTTGATTGATACGGGACAAGTGAGCGTCAAAGCCACCACCACCGAGCAGCTTGGTTTTACCGGAAGAGGCGACGGGATCGCCGCCGATGCAATCGCCTTAATTAGTAAGAATTAAGCTTGAACCAACTGAACCCCCCACAGCGTGCTGCAAGTCGGCACTTAGGTTCACCCTTGCTGGTGCTCGCGGGTGCTGGCAGTGGCAAAACACGTGTCATTACGCAAAAAATTGCTTGGTTGTTGTCGAAACGGAGCGTATCACCTGAGGCAATCGTGGCAGTTACGTTTACCAATAAAGCGGCACGCGAGATGAAACAACGTGTGGCAGCACTGCTAGGCAATCAGCAATCAATACGTGGACTAACTGTTTCTACTTTTCACTCATTGGGGCTAAAGATTCTCCGGCGCGAAGCTGAACAGGCTGGTTTACGGTCTGGATTTAGTATTCTCGACCCAAAAGATGCAGTCGGGGTGGTTGCTGAGTTATCGCGCGGAGCCCAAGCCACCGAACTGGATAGCTACGAGAAAATATATTGGCAAATATCAAACTGGAAAAATGCGGGTATTGCTCCATCGGATATGCATTTCGATGGGACCAATTCAATTGTCAACGCCGCGATTGCAATTTATCCAGAATATAATTGCTATCTGCGCGCTTGCAATACGGTGGATCTGGATGATCTCATTTTACTCCCCAGCCAGCTACTTGGTGAAAACGGTCCGGCAAAAGCGTATTGGTGCGCCAAAGTTCGGTATATTTTGGTGGATGAGTATCAAGATACCAATGGGGCGCAATATACCTTTATTAAACATTTGGCGGGTCAGGGGAACGGTTTGACGCTGGTTGGCGACGACGACCAATCCATCTACGGTTGGCGGGGTGCGATGCCCGACAATATTGCAGCGCTGAAGCAGGATTTTCCCAATCTTGAAATGGTGAAGCTCGAGCAAAATTATCGTTCTTTCGGACGGATATTGAAAATTGCTAATCAACTCATCCAGCATAATCCACGTTTGTTCGACAAGGTATTATGGAGTGAGTTTGGGCAGGGGGAGAAAATATCCGTCCTTGGCTGTAATGATGAAGTGCACGAGGCGGAAAGAGTGGTATCGCAAATTCTGCGCTTACAGTTTGAACACAGTGCTGCATATAAAGAATTCGCAATACTGTATCGCAGCAATCACCAGGCGCGTATATTGGAACAGAAGCTGCGCCAGATGCGTATACCGTATTATGTCAATGGCGGACTCTCTTTTTTTGATCGCGCAGAAATTCGCGATATGGTGGCATATCTTAGACTATTAACCAATCCGGCCGATGATCGCGCTTTTCTGCGTATCATCAATACACCGCGTCGAGGAATTGGGGCAAATACCCTGGAAAAGCTGGCCCAGTTTGCGACGACACATTCATTCAGCTTATTTGACGCAGTCTTTGATCATCATTTGAACGAGGTGATACAGCCCAAAGCATTGCAAACCTTGCGGGTGCTCTGTCAACGATTGGTTGAGCTGGCTGAGAATGCCGAACGTGGAGATCCAGCCGAAGTATTCGGGCAACTGTTAAAGGATATAGATTACCAAGCATGGGTTTTTGAGAATGCCGACGAAGCGCAGGCGGAACGTAAATGGGAGAATGTCGAAGCATTACTGGATTGGTTGTCGGCAATCAATGATGAGCTGCCTGAATCCGAAGCTCTGCAAAATACCGGCCGACTCAGTGAGGTTGTGAGCCAGATTATGTTGCGCGATATTTTGGAACGCCAGGAAAAAGATAAGGTGCTTGATCAGGTGCATTTAATGACCTTACACGCTGCTAAAGGTTTAGAATTTAATTATGTTGCGATTGTTGGTTTGGAAGAAGAAATATTGCCGCATCGAAATTCGATCACTGAGCAGGCGATTGAAGAAGAACGGCGTTTGTTCTACGTTGGGATAACCCGTGCTATGAAATTCTTGAGCCTGACTTATGCGGCCAAACGTAGTCGCTACGGGGAGACCATGCCATGTGAGCCCAGTCGGTTTCTGGCAGAACTTCCTCAAGAGGAGCTTGCCTGGGAAGGACAGGGTATTGAATCTTCACCCGAACAGCAACAAATCAACAAACAAGCACATTTGGCCAGTATGCGTAGTATGTTGAATCGCCAGCAAATCTGATACCATGAGTAGCTAATGAGCGGATCATCAAACTTACATAGCGGGCATCGCCAGCGCCTACGTCAGCGATTTTTATCTGAAGGGCTTAAGCATTTTGAAGACCATCAGGTTCTGGAGTTGATTCTGTTTTATGCTATACCGCGGGGTGATACCAACGAAATCGCGCATCGATTGATCAAGCATTTTGGGCGGCTGTCAGCCGTGTTTGATGCACGCGTGAGTGATTTACAGCAGGTAAAGGGTGTCGGTGAGCAAGCCGCGATATTAATCAATACCCTCCCAGCATTGATGCGCCGTTATCAGCATGATCGTATGGTGCGTGATGCGCCAGTACTGAATTCGGCGGTTGCGGTTAGGGAATACCTAAAACCACTGATGGCAGGACGTACTCGCGAGGTTTTTTACGTGCTCTGCCTGGATAGTCAACTACGCGTTCGGTTTCCAGCCCAAATTACCCAGGGAACGGTCAAAGATGCTTTCGTGCATCCGCGTGAAGTGGTTGAGGCGGCACTGGCGCATCATGCCAGCGCGGTGGTGCTTGCGCACAACCACCCCAGTGGCGAGGTAACGCCATCACAGGCAGATCGTCATCTCACCAAGCAATTAGTACAAGCGCTGAGTATTATGGATATTAATGTGCTTGATCATGTGATTATTGCTGACGAGCAAAGCTATAGTTTCGCCGAGATGGGTGAGCTACCACAATTGGATACCTAGAACCCTGTATAGCGTTATTCTTGCGTGACTGGAAATCTAAGCTCCAGCAAGGCGCCACCATGCTGGCTTTTGTCCGTTCGCATGACGCCATTATAGCTGCGTACGATATTTTGCACGACGGCCAAGCCGATGCCTTGACCAGGGACTTGTTCATCCGCTTTGACGCCACGTTGGGTAATTTGTTTTTCTGATTCCAGTGAGAACCCAGGGCCGTCATCTTCGACCACAATAGTGAGCCAGATTTTTTTGTTGGTTTCGTATAACTTGCAACTTATATAGACAACGGTATTTGCCCATTTGTAGGCATTATCCGTGGTATTGCCGACAATTTCGTATAAATCATCCTTATCTCCCGGAAACTTCAAATTAACCTGACAATCAATATACGATTTGATGCGTTTCTCAGCATACACTTTATCCAGCGAGGCCAGGGTTTTCTCTATAATCGGGCGTAACGGTGTCTGGTGTGCACCCAGGGTATTTCTTCCCGCACTCGCTGCTCGTTTTAGTTGATAGTCTACAATTTCGGTCATACGACTGATTTGTTCGCGCAGCTGGGTGGTTTCTAATTTGTTCAAATCGCCATCATGATTTAAGCCACCGATGACAGCAAGTGGGGTTTTTAAGCTATGCGCGAGATCATCCAGACCATGTCGATAACGTGTAAGCTGTTCTCGTTCGTTATCAATAAACTGGTTGATTCTTTTGGTTAGAATGGTCAGCTCGGTAGGGTAATGTCCCTGAATATGATCGCTATCGCCACGCTCAATGGAATCGATTTCTTTGACAACTTGTTTCAGCGGTCGTAATGCGCGCAGCAGAAACAAACCATGTACCAGCAAAATCAATAAAGATCCCCCACCGAGCCATTGAATAATGGTCTCGCGATAGTCCCGAATTTGTTCAAAGTAACCCGCCTTATATTGCAGCACCACAAAGGTTAGATAGCGGTCCTTGTCTTTACCATTACCCCAAACCGAACCAAATCGATAAATGAAGGGTTGCCCTGGATTGTATTTATTATGCTCAAAGTCACTCACCCCGGGCGGAATGGGGGCAATGATCGGCAGGTTTTCGCCAAGTGATGAGGGGGAGCGCCATACCACTTTGCTTTTGTCGTCCACAATCAAGGCGATTAGCCCGGACTCTGGAATGGTGATATCACTTTGCGGGAGCTGCTTGGGAATGATCAAGCGACCGTTTGCGTCTAGGTCGGCAGACGCCAGCAATGAAAACGTCAGGTTTTGTAGCTGATCTGAAATATTACTGCGTAAATTGCGCTGAAAGGCTTTGTCCAGTGCGATACCGGCCAAGAGTAGGAAAAATAATATGGTGCCAAAGGTGGCAACCAGGATTCGCCTTCTGAGCGAATTCACGTGACCGTAGAGTTATCCGCCGAGCTAATCTTTGACGTAACGGTACCCACGACCGCGAAGTGTTTCGATCGGTTCCAGGGTGCCATCAGGGTCAAGCTTTTTACGCAGGCGACGTATGAATACTTCGATCACGTTGCTATCGCGATCAGTATCTTCTTCGTATAAATGATCAGTCAATTCCATTTTTGAAATAACCTTGCCGGCATTAAGAATGAGATAATGCAGCAAGCGATATTCGTAGGCGGTTAAATCGAGGTTTTTACCGTCCAGAATAACGTCCTGGGTGACGCTGTTGAGACTGACATTGCCGACCGTAATCACTGGATCTGCCTGGCCAGCGGAGCGTCGAATCAGGGCCTTAACGCGTGCGGCCAATTCTTCATAGTGAAATGGCTTGGGCAGGTAATCATCCGCACCGGATTCCAGGCCTTCGACTTTGTCTTGCCACTTGTTGCGCGCGGTTAAAATTAACACCGGAACGTCTTTGCCTTCTTTACGGAGTGCTTGGATCAGATCGATTCCCGACATTTTCGGCAATCCTAAATCAACGATGGCGAGATCTATCGGGTATTCAATAGCGTAATACAAACCCTCTTCACCATCGTTAGCGGTGTCGACAGCATAACCGTCTTCACGAAGGCGATTGGCGAGTTGATCGCGTAAGATAGGTTCGTCTTCAACGAGTAAAAGGCGCATGATTCAATCTTAATAGTAAAAAGTTGAAACTTATTATTTATGGAAGTTTCGTTAAGTCTGGTATTTCGTCAGGGTCAATAATTATAACCTGAACGCGTCCTCGTTTCTTATCCAGAAGCTTGAATCGATATAAAGTTTTTTCGTCTTCAACGGTTGGTTCTGCAGATAAAATCCGCCATTGCAGTTTTTCACTAATTTGTCGTGCAACCTCATCAACGCTGGGGCGTTCTTGAAGTCGTTTGTCTAGTGATACCGTAGAGGGTTCTATGGCTATAGCCTGCAATGACAAGCAGGCAATAAGGCCTGTGAGTAGAGCGCGCGCGCTCATGCCCCAGCACCTGGTTTGCGTGGTGCGTTTGCATGCGGCATTAGAGTCTGCGTGCAGACGTCGAGTTGTTTGCATGAGAATCAGCTAGACGATTGAGTATTCCGGACTTAACGGTGACTTTACGTGAATCCGTCTGAACCTGTCTTGAACGAGATGTGCCGAATATTGGTCAAAAACAAACACTTCATGAACCACCGGCAACCTCTAGTATAACGGCTATTTCGCGCTCAGACTGTATCGTATCAACAACAATGTGACCATTTATACGACACCAGGCAGGGATATCGTTTAACGCTCCCGGATCGGTGCAGATGACTTTAAGCCGATCTCCGGCGGTGAGGGTTTTAACTTTATCTTGTGCTCTGATCACCGGTAGAGGGCACATCAGATTGCGAGCATCTAAAATATGTTTGCTCATACCATCCAGCTAGATTCGATTTGAGTCGGCGCCAGTGGCTTTACCGCTAGCGTGTGGGTGTTCTGTTCAAGGTCACAAAATTCAAACTCAACCCTGTCCGCATCCCGACCTTGGCCATAACGCGCAGCAATTTTGGCCGCGAGCGCTAGTTCATCTGGTTGTAGCTTGCCCTCAATTAGAGTGAGTGGGCCAGCATGGGAGCGCATGATCAGATGGCCAAATTGTTTCTTATAGCCACCGAGGTAGCGAGTTTCACCGCTATCACGCGCGACAATCAGTTTAAAGTTGGGTTTGGGCCGAATATGGCGGCCCACTTTGAGCAAAATAATATCATCCAAACTATAGTCACGGCTGGGACGGTGTGCCCACATATCCTGCAATTTAGATGAATAATTGGCGTCGGTCAAAAAACAACAACCACCCGCAGGTTGCGCATAATCTTTGATGCCAAAATTTTGTGCCAGCGCCATTTGTGGTTTGCGATTACGCCCCGAGAAGTCCTTCAATTGAGCGCGATTTACCCAACCTTCGCGTTCAGGCTTGGTTTCTGGCAGGTTTAGCGCACACAATGGGCGTAGTAGCAGGTCTTCAACACCAGATTCTTTTTGCACAATGGGCATGGTTTGTTTGCGCTGTGATTTTGGGCGCTGGCCAACCACTTCGCCGGTAATAATAAAATTAAAATTATTTTCCAGCATCCATTTATGTGCCTGTTTTACCATAAAAATTTTGCAATCGAGGCAGGGGTTCAGGTTGGCGCCGTAACCATGTTTAGGGTTGAGCAGGATATCTTTGTAGGGCTCAATAATATCAATGATATGTAGCTTTATTCCCAGTTGCTCAGCAGTCCACAGCGCGTTATTACGTTTTTTAGCTTTTTTCACCTGATCCTGGTTGCGAATGGCGTGAGTGTGGCCTTCTACGCAGAACCCGGTAAAAAAGTTAATTCCTTCAACATGAATGCCTTGGTCTAGCATCAGTTTAGCCGCCAGCATGGAATCCAATCCACCTGAAATTAGCGCAACTGCTTTGGGTGATGAGGACATTATTGTTTGACGTAAATGCAAAGGCGCGCGAATATAGCATTTTAGCGCTATTTCTGCTTAGGATTAGAAATCGGGGTACAATATAAGCAAATTATTTTTCTATTTACACATGATTCACGATCACCTGGATTTTGAGAAACCGATTGCCGAGCTCGAAGAAAAAATAGAGGAGCTGGAGCGCGTTAGTTCTAGAGAGGATGATGGCATTGATTTTTCCGCAGAGATTCAAAAACTCAAGCACAAATGCCAGGAAAAAACCAAAGAAATATTTTCCAAATTAAACGCAACCCAAATCACCCAGATTGCACGTCACCCAGACAGGCCCTATACCCTGGATTATATCGAACATTTGATCGAGGATTTTCAGGAGCTACATGGGGATCGCCATTACTCGGATGATGCCGCGATTGTGGCTGGCGTAGGAAAATTCAATGGTCGACCCGTTGCGGTAATTGGCCACCAGAAAGGACGCGACGCTAAAGAGCGCACCTTTCGTAACTGGGGTATGCCAAGACCGGAGGGTTATCGTAAGGCACAACGTGTGATGGATTTGGCCGAGCGATTTAGGCTGCCATTGTTAACCTTTATTGATACACCTGGTGCTTATCCGGGAGTCGGCGCCGAAGAGCGCGGACAAGCTGAGGCAATTGCCTTTTCGATTGAAAAACTAACCGAGCTCAAAACGCCGATTATTTCGATAGTTATCGGCGAAGGAGGTTCTGGGGGTGCGTTAGCGATTGGCGTATGCGATTATTTGGTAATGCTGGAGTTTTCCACTTATTCGGTTATTTCGCCAGAAGGCTGTGCGGCGATTTTGTGGAAAAGCGCGGATAAGGCGCAAGAAGCGGCTGAAGCAATGGGGGTCACGACCAAACATTTGGCCAAACATGATTTGGTGGATGTGATTGTCAACGAGCCTTTGGGTGGCGTACACCGCAATATTGAGCCAGTAATTACTGATCTTAAAGCACTTTTAGATACCGAGCTTGAAAGACTATGCGCAATTCCGATGGATGCGTTATTGCAAAAACGTTATCAACGGCTTACTTCTTACGGGAAATTTACTGATTCTGGCCATTAAATTCGCTATGGGGTACTGATTATTTGTCTGGTTTAGACCGTATTTTCAAAGCATTAGCCGAGCTGACTACTGATAAATCGAACCATTGACCGTCTTGTCCTCATTACGGCGTGTTTTAAATTCGCTGCCCCAAAATAAGCACCTATATGTCGCATATAGTGGCGGGCTGGATTCTCAGGTTCTACTGCACGCCTTAGCCGAATTGGTAAATCATAAAAACCTGCGGTTAACGGCGTTACATGTGAACTATGGCTTTTCCGACAATGCAGATAGTTGGCAGGCATATTGCGAGCAGCAATGCGAGCGTTTAGGCCTACCTATTCTAGTCAAAAAGGCGGTAATCGATTCGGCTATTGGAAACCTGGAACAACGTGCACGGGATTTTCGTTATCAGTGGTTTGAATCGATTGTGACCCCCAACGCGGTGCTGCTGACCGCGCATCATCAAGATGATCAAGCAGAAACGGTTATCTTACGCCTACTACGGTCGAGTGGCGTCCATGGTTTGGCTGCGATTCCACCCAGTCGAAAATTAGGACGAGGTAAGCTATTACGGCCGTTTCTAGATTTACCCAAAGCTGATTTACGAACCTACGCGGAACAACATGGCCTGTCATGGGTGGAAGATGAATCAAATGAAAATGAGGGTTTTGAGCGTAATTTGGTGCGTCATCAAATACTACCCAGACTGGTCGCACATTGGCCCCAAGCCGCAATGTTGTTAGCGCGAAGCGCGTATCATTGCCGCCAAGATCAGGCTTTAATCAACGAATTTTCTGAGCTGGACGTAAAATCAATTCAATCCAAGCAAGAGTTAACCTGGTTTGATCTGCTACCGCCGTTGGCGCTGAGCAAATTTTCTGCGCTATCTATCGCGCGTCAGCGCAATCTAATACAGTACTTAATAAGACAGCTTACAGATTATCCGCTTTCAGCTGCGCAATTGAGTGAGTGGCTGGCGCAAATCAAAGGCCATACCGCTGATAGCAATAGTTGCTTGCAGTTAGATAAACTTTCCTTACAGATCTATGACGGACGGATGCATTTCTTACAACCCACCAACAGTGTGTCTACACAGGAAATTATGTGGAAAATAGATCAGCCTCTCGAAATTTCAGAATTGGCGGGTGAGCTAAGGGCATACCTAAGTGAAAAAGTCAGTCGGTTAGAAGAGAAGACGATTACGCTGTATCAGGGTGATCGCGTGCGGGTCCATTGGCGTCGGGGTGGAGAACGCGTGTACCTGCCAGGTGATCCCTTTTCTCGTTCACTTAAGAAAATACTCCAACAGCGTCGCATCGCACCCTGGTTAAGGCAGGCTTTACCCTTGATATCCATCGACGAGCATATTGTCTGGTCTGCTGCATTGGGGTGTTTTTCGCCCAAAATTGTGAACCAACAAGGCAGGGTGATCAGCTTTGAGTTAAAAAAAAATAAAACCGATTCTGGATGAATTTAAATTGAGACTGACCCTCGCCTTTGGTAAGCTTGCTTCCCGTCCAGAGCGATCAATTCGAGCGCTCATTATCTAGCAAAAAAGGTTGGCTCATTGGCTACTAAATATATTTTTATCACCGGCGGAGTGGTATCGTCTTTAGGTAAAGGATTGTCAGCTGCGTCTCTGGCAGCGGTTCTCGAAGCACGGGGTTTGCAAGTGACCATGATGAAGCTCGACCCCTATATCAATGTGGATCCCGGTACCATGAGCCCGTTTCAGCACGGTGAAGTGTTTGTTACCGAAGATGGGGCGGAGACCGATCTCGATCTTGGTCACTATGAGCGTTACATCCGGACACCGATGAAAAAGATCAATAACTTCACCACGGGTCAGGTATACGAAAAAGTAATCAGTCGCGAACGTCGGGGGGATTATCTCGGCGGGACGGTACAAGTTATCCCGCATATCACCAACCAGATGAAGGACTGGATTCGTCGAGCAGGAGAAGGCATGGATGTGGTTATGGTAGAAATCGGCGGGACGGTCGGGGATATTGAGTCTTTGCCGTTTTTAGAAGCCATTCGCCAGATGCGCGTAGATGAAGGGTTTGAAAATACCTTGTATCTACACCTTACATTGGTACCCACGATCAGTGCAGCGGACAACGAAATTAAAACCAAACCGACCCAGCACTCGGTTAAGGAAATGCGCTCTATCGGTATTCAGCCCGATATATTGTTTTGTCGTTCAGAAAAACCCTTGCCAGAAAATGCGCGTAAAAAGATAGCATTATTCACTAACGTCCCCGAAAAAGCGGTTATCTCTGCGTATGACGTAGATAATATTTACAAGGTTCCGGGTATTTATCATGAGCAGGGGCTAGATGATATCGTGGTGGATCATTTCCGCTTGGATGTGCCACCAGCTGATATGAGCGAATGGGAAAAAGTCGTCGAAAATAGCGAGCATCCAACCGGTGAGATTACCATTGCGATGGTAGGCAAATATGTCAGTTTGACGGAATCCTACAAGTCCTTATCTGAAGCTATCACACACGCCGGTATTCAAACCAAAACCCGCGTGAACATTGAATATGTGGATGCGGAGGATGTTGAGAAAGATGCAGCCAAAGCGCTGGTTGGCTGCGACGCGATTTTGGTGCCTGGCGGTTTTGGTGAGCGGGGCACAGAAGGTAAGGTGTGTGCCGTCCGCTACGCGCGCGAAAACAATGTTCCCTATCTTGGAATTTGTCTCGGTATGCAAGTGGCGACCATAGAGTTTGCCCGCAATGTCGCGGGTCTTAAGGATGCCAACAGTTCGGAATTTAACCCAGATACACCCCATCCGGTCATTGCCCTGATCAGTGAATGGACCACCGAAGAAGGGCAGGTTGAGACGCGTGACGAAGATTCAGATATGGGTGGGACCATGCGATTGGGGGCTCAACAGGCCAAGCTAATCGCTGGTTCACGCGCACGCGAGTTTTATGGGAAAGATCTGATTTATGAGCGCCACCGCCATCGCTACGAATTTAATAATACCTATCTTGAAGCGCTTGAAGCAAAAGGCCTGGTGTTTTCCGGATTTTCACAGGATGGATTGGTTGAATTCATTGAGCTGCCCGATCATCCCTGGTTTGTGGCGACTCAGTTTCACCCGGAATTCACCTCAAACCCACGGGATGGTCACCCGCTGTTCACCGACTATATCGCTACTGCGCGTCGTTTAAAGGCCTGATGTCGTTTTATCAATTTAAAACCGGTGTGGGGCAACCGTTTTTTCTGATAGCAGGGCCGTGCGTGATTGAATCTGAATCAATGGCCCTGCAAACCGCAGATACACTCAAAGCAATGACAAGCGAACTGGGTATCCCATTTATCTATAAATCTTCTTTTGACAAGGCGAATCGCACTTCGGGTCAATCAAAGCGAGGCCCTGGTATTGACGAAGGGTTGCGCATTTTGGAAAAGGTACGTGATACGTTAAATTGTCCGGTCTTAACGGATGTGCACAGCCCTGAAGACGTCGCCAGTGCCAGCCAGGTAGTCGATGCTATCCAGACGCCAGCCTTTCTATGCAGGCAGACCGATCTAATCACGGCGGCCGCTAAAAGCGGGGTGGCAGTGAATATTAAAAAAGGCCAATTCTTGTCAGCCGGTGAGATGGTGCACGTGGTCGAAAAAGCGCGTGAGGCCAATCCTGACGCATCCATCGCGGTGTGTGAACGGGGCAATAGCTTTGGTTACAACAACCTGGTGGTGGATATGCGTAACCTGGATATTATGCGTTCGACAGCTTGTCCAGTGGTGTTCGATGCCACCCATTCAGTGCAATTGCCTGGTGGGGCTGGGGGCAAATCGGGCGGGCAACGCAAGTATGTCCCCGTGCTTGCGCGCGCAGCGGTGGGGGCTGGTATAGATGGGTTGTTTATGGAAACCCATCCCGATCCGGATAATGCCTGGAGCGATGGGCCAAATGCAGTCCCATTAGACCAATTAAAATCATTATTATCGCATTTGTTGGCGCTGCATAAAGTAGTGCGCGTGTAGAATCGAGATCAGTTTCTACCCAATTAACTCTAATACTTAATTAAATTAAAGCTCATGTTTAAAAAAACCGACACGATTGCTGATTTAGATACAGAACTTTGGGCCGCGATGGAGGCTGAAACACGTCGCCAGGAAGAGCACATTGAACTAATCGCATCGGAAAACTATACCAGCGCGCGCGTGATGCAGGCGCAAGGATCAGTGCTAACCAACAAATACGCTGAGGGATATCCCGGCAAGCGTTATTATGGCGGGTGCGAGCATGTTGATATAGCCGAGGCGTTGGCCATTGAGCGCGCTAAAAAGTTATTTGATGCAGATTTCGCCAATGTGCAGGCGCATTCTGGTTCACAGGCGAATGCAGCGGTTTATATGGGCTTGCTTCATCCGGGAGACACTGTGCTGGGTATGAGCCTGGCACATGGCGGGCACTTAACGCACGGTGCATCGGTTAATTTCTCCGGAAAAATTTATAACGCCGTTCAATATGGCCTGAATGAAGAAACGGGTGAAGTGGATTATGATCAAGTTCAGGCACTGGCCAATGAACACCAGCCAAAAATGATTGTTGCTGGGTTTTCCGCGTATTCGCGTGTCATGGATTGGCAACGGTTTCGGGATATTGCCGATAGTGTAGGCGCTTACTTACTGGTTGATATGGCACACGTGGCGGGCTTGGTTGCAGCGGGTGTCTATCCGAGCCCAGTACAAATTGCCGATGTCACCACCACTACGACCCACAAAACCCTACGTGGCCCGCGCGGCGGTCTGATATTGGCAAAAGCCAACCCGGATATCGAGAAAAAACTCAATTCAACCATTTTTCCGGGCATTCAAGGTGGCCCGTTAATGCATATCATTGCTGCCAAGGCCGTGGCCTTTAAAGAGGCGATGTCACCCGAGTTTAAAACTTATCAGCAACAGGTGGTGAAAAATGCCCACGTAATGGCCGAGACTTTTAAGCAGAATGGCTATAAAGTCGTTTCCGATGGTACAGATAACCATTTGTTTTTACTTGATTTGGTTGATAAAGGTATCACCGGTAAAGATGCTGACGCGGCACTCGGGCGCGCCAATATCACCGTCAACAAAAATGCCGTCCCGAATGATCCACGTTCGCCGTTTGTAACGTCCGGGCTACGTTTGGGTTCACCTGCGGTAACCACACGTGGCTTTAAAGAAGCTGAAATAGAGCAAATGGTTGGCTGGATGTGTCAGGTGCTGGATGATATTGAAAACGAATCTGTCATCAATGAAGTGAAGGAAAAAGTAACGGCCTTGTGTAAGCAATTTCCGGTCTACGCCTAGCTTTGCTTTATCAGTTTCTCTCGGTCATAAGATGCCATAATTGCGTGTGACGCTACGGTGCAGGTTTTAGCGTCGCCTGCGTATGGCCAGAATAATGAAAACGGCGATGCCAATCACCAATAAGGTCATGCCGTCTAAATGCCAGGTGCCTCGCCAGATCACGGCGTGCAAGATGGAATTCAGAACTTGATCGATCAGAGAGTCCATAATCGTTTATTTTTTACGTCGGTGCATTTTACCACTCCTCTTAACTAAATCTGTAAAATGGCCCGAAAAAGGAATGCACCCGTACAGATTCGCGCTGAATCTAATCTTGCCCATGATGGGCGCGGCGTGATCAAGCATAACGATAAAGTCTATTTTGTGGATGGAGTGCTGGCGGATGAAGAGGTCATTTTCACGCCCTTGCATAAAAAACGCGGGCAATTTAGCGGCCGTTTAGACCAAGTCGTCAGCGCCAGCCCCGACCGAGTAGCACCTCCATGCGAGTACTTTGGGGTCTGCGGGGGATGTTCCCTGCAACACTTGGCACCCGAAGCCCAAATCAAGTTTAAAGCCCAAACGCTAGAACAAAACTTGACGCGTATCGCCAAGGTAGCACCAATACAGTGGCTGCTGGCACCGATACAAGACGCACTTTGGCATTATCGTCGTAAGGCGCGCCCGGGCGTAAAGTTCGTGCCGAAAAAAGGCGGGGTGATGATCGGTTTTCGCGAAAAAGGCACCAGCTATATTACATCCTTACAGCATTGTTTGACGCTGGACAAACAAATATCCGAATTATTGCCCGCCTTGCATCAACTTGTTGCCAACTGTTCGATCTACAATCAGGTTCCGCAAATTGAAGTGGCGGCAGCGGATAACGCGCTGGCACTGGTGGTGCGACATTTGGCCCCAGTTGGCGCGAATGATCTGGCTGCTTTAAAGCAATTCGCTAAACAGTATGCGGTGCAGTTATTTTTGCAGCCAGCCGGGCTCGATTCAATCCATCCGTTGTATCCCGAGGTGCCTGAACCGCTGTACTACAAGTTGGACCAATATGGTCTCAAGCTTGAGTTTCTACCCACGGATTTTCTGCAGGTCAATGCTAGGGTCAATGCTCAGATGGTGGATTTGGCCTTCCAATTACTGGAGCTAGAGGAGAATGATTCAGTGCTGGATCTTTTTTGCGGCCTGGGTAATTTCACCCTACCCATTGCCACTAGGGCTGCTAAAGTACTGGGTATTGAAGGAGAGCAGTCATTGGTAGATCGCGCTCGACACAATGCCGCCATTAATCACATCACCGCAGCGAAATTTGCTTGTGCCAATTTGCACGCTGAAGATGCCGAAAAGCACTTACCCGCAGACGGTTTTAACAAGCTACTATTGGATCCACCGCGTTCGGGTGCTGCTCTGATGGTGGAGCGGTATGTGCCGATACTCCGTCCAGAGCTGATTGTGTATGTGTCTTGCAACCCCGCGACCCTGGCCAGGGATGCTGCAACTTTGGTTCATCAGCAAGGCTATGTATTGGAAAAGGTCGGTGCGATAGATATGTTTCCACATACCGCACATGTTGAATCAATTGCTGTATTTAGGCTTTCTAAATAAGGGCTTATGAGCGGGATGCCAGATAAACCCCCGCACCCGCCATAATCGAACCTGCCAGCTGATTGAGGCGTTTCATCGCGCGGGTTGAACGCAATGCCTGGGTGGCGCGTGCGGTTCCAAAAGCAATCATCATCAATCCAGACATCAAAGCGAGTAGTGTGAGTACCGCTGCGGTTGCGATATCATGCATTTGTAAGGTGCTTAAATCCATAAAAGTTGGCAAGAAGGCAATATAGAATAAAATCACCTTCGGGTTAGACGCAGAAATCAATACGCCTTGTAACAATAAGCCCAGCCAGTGATCCTGCTTATTTGTGCTGGTATCTAAATCGGCGTGTACCGGCGCGGTCCACATTTTCCAGCCCAGATATATCAAATAAGCAGCCCCGATAAACCGAATTAGCGTGAAGACTGTTCCCCAGTTTTGAGCGATGGTTGCCAAACCGAAGCAGGCCATGACAAGATAGATTATGTCACTCAGCGCCATCCCCAGGGCAAGTGGGAAACAGGATTTAGCGTTTACGGCCATGGAGCGCCCAAGTAAAGCGAAGACGCCCGGGCCCGGCGTGATACCAAAAATAAAAATGGCGATAAAAAAGGTTAGGCCGCTCTCGAATGTCATCAGTGTCTTTTTGGAAAAGGAATACTCGATTATGCAGCGCGCTATTGTTGGCTGTCACTATATGAATATAGAATTCTGTCCGGAAATAGATTTCAATATGAAGTGATTCGTGCGCACATTGTTAACCAAGTGCTATTTTACCCAAAGAGGTTTATATGGCTATTCAGCAACCAGGCTCAGGTTTTTTAAACTCGCAAAGCTTCATTAGGCGCTTACGCAGTTGCCTAACATGGCTTGCTTTGATTGGTTTAAGTTTTCCTTTTTATCCTGGTCTGGCGGATGCGCCATTGGATGATGAGTTGAGCCAGGCGATGGAGCTTGTAGGTGATCTACAGCGAGGTAAGGAGATTTACACCATCTGTGCGGCTTGCCATACGACCGAAGGCTGGGGCACCAATGATGGGGTCTTCCCGCAGGTGGCTGGCCAACACCCCAGCGTTATCATTAAACAACTCGCGGATATTCGTGCCAACAATCGCGACAATCCGGAAATGTTCCCGTTTGCCAGAGAAGATGCGATTGGCGGGCCACAGGCTATTGCAGACGTAACTGCATATATAGGGACTTTATTGATGTCACCCAATCCAAGCCATGGTACTGAAATTGAGAGCGAAAAAGACCGTGCGAAAGCAGAACGCATGTATTTTAATAAGTGCTCGGGTTGCCATGGTGTGAACGGTGAAGGTGACGCTGAAAAATTTTACCCCCGTATTCAGGGCCAGCATTATGAGTATCTGTTACGCCAGCTTACCTGGATTCAAACGGGTAAGCGCCGCAATGCTGATAAAAACATGATGCGCAAGATAAAGCGTATGAAACCGGAAGATTTCGAATTATTGGCGGATTATATTTCCAGGGTTCAGCCACCTGCAGAAATGGTCGCTCAGCCAGGTTGGAAAAACCCAGATTTTTGGGGGGCAGAAAAATAACTTTGTCTGGTGGTTTTTAGTGACTTGTCGGGTCGGTAGTTTTAATCGTCTAGGCAAATGCTGATGCGGGATATTGCCATTATGCGGCTGCAGGACGTTGTGAAGTTTGGGTTGATTTTATTGAGCAGCTATTGCTCGGTCTCGCAGGCAGAACCAGTGAATGCTGAGTTGCTTAAATCGAATTGGACAAGCGTATTAGGTGGCGCGGCAACGACGGTTTTGATGCATGAGTTGGGGCATTTTTTGGTTGCAGAATCAGAGGGCGCAGCGGCCTATTTTGATGGTATTACTATCGAATATCGAGATACTGATGGCAGTGATCAGCAGGCACTGCGTTTATCTTCTGCCGGGTTTCAAACCCAATGGCTGGCTTCAGAGTATGGTTTTATGCGCCTAAACCAAGGGGGATTGAGCGACCGCCAGCGTAGCTGGCATGCGGGGTTGATTTTAGGTCATATTGGCATTACTTCAGCGTATCTCACTTTTTTGAAAAATCATGAAGACGGTGATGTCGGAGGAGTGGCCACGGCCTCGGGACTATCCACCGACAAAGTGGTGGCGCTACTAGCGATTCCTGCTGTGATCGATAGCTGGCGTTTGTTTGGCAAGTATTCGCCGAAGTGGGCTAGCTGGACCGCGCGGGGTTTTAAGGGCTTGGGTGTGGCAGCGATTTGGCGGTTTTAGTTCGCCTGGTTTGGACACAGTTGTATGAAAAATGTTAGCTTGACGGATTGGTGATCGTAATCCTTAACGACCAAATATCTTCTGTATAAACCGGATCACCGATCGAATCATCGAATGAAACTGGTTGTGTAAATCGGGGAAGAATAAATACGTCATAAACCAACCCATTACCAGCATGCCGCCAATCAACAAATAGAACAAGAATATTGGCTTGTATATAAAAAAATAACCGATACCGATAAATATTAATAGGGTCAGTGCGATGGCGTAAATGCGTTCAAGGACGCTGTCAAAATAATCCCCGTGGATCAGATAATGCAGCGCTTTTTTAAACTTTTCCATGATGTTGGAAGACCCGAGTGTGCCTAATAATAGAGGCGTTGGGCAGCATGTAGGTGAATAAGGTAAATATACTTGCCTGAGCGGGAAGGGTCAAATTTAGCTGATTAGGTCGTGTTGCTTGCCTGTGACTGTTTACGCTGAAAGTAGTAACTGGTCGGATTACTCGCCGGGCAACCGTTCTTTGATCGATCTTGAATATATGCGCCTAGCGTGAACGTCAAAGGTTTTGGTTCCAGTTTTGAAATTATGCCTTCGTGGCCACGGCAGGGCAGCGGCAAGATAAGCGGCCTGTTGGACGTTAAGCGATTTTGCCGGAATACCGAAATAGTGTTGCGCGGCGGCTTGAATGCCATAAATACCACGGCCAAATTCGGCAGTGTTTAAATACAGTTCAAGGATTCTATCTTTGCGCTGAGTCAGTTCAAGCAATAGCGCAAAAATGAGTTCGTGCCATTTTCTGATCCAGCTACGTTTGGGGTATAGGTAGAGATTTTTGGCGGTTTGTTGGGTGATGGTGCTGGCACCGCGCGATATTGTATATCCGGACAAACTTTGCTTGAGTACCTTCCGAATGGCTTTGGTGTCCAGCCCATTATGCACGTAAAACTGGCTGTCTTCAGCAATCAAAAAAACCCGGCTGATCTGCTCCGGAATTGCGCTTATCGGTATCACCTCCCACTGCATTTCCGGTAATTTAGGGTTGGTTTCTCTTTCCTTTAGATATTGGCGCATAAAGCTAGATACCGGTACCTTCCCTTCAATATGAATATTATGCTGGAACCATAAGATGGACAGGTAAGTTGTTTCCAGCACGAGGATTATTATCAAAGTGCGGATAATTAGCTTGATAGCGAACTTCATGAATTGAGTAGTGAATATCTAATTTGTGGGCCGAAATAGTAGATGAAATTGACGTGGTAAGCCCGAACGATAGCGTTATACAAATCTTAAACCAGAAATCAGACGTTCAAATGAAGTTTATCGCGCAAATAAAGCGGAGAAAAAACCCAGCAGCAAGCCTTACTACTGGGTATTGTGTTTGGCTCCCCGGGGCGGGCTCGAACCACCGACAGGGTGATTAACAGTCACCTGCTCTACCAACTGAGCTACCGGGGAATGGGAGAGGCCGGATAATACTGATCCGTATTGATCAGGTCAATTAATATGCGCCAGTTTTTACGAAATAATATCGATCCAGCTATTGGCTAATCCCATGGTGATATGCGTGCTTGAAGCATTCCAGATTTGCAGCACTACTGCGTAACGGGCTGTTAGGCTTTGGGCAGGGTAACCCCTTGTTGCCCCTGGTATTTACCACCGCGATCTTTGTACGAAATTTCACACTCTTCGTCAGACTCGAAAAATAATACCTGGGCCACGCCTTCATTAGCATATATTTTTGCAGGCAGCGGGGTGGTGTTAGAAAACTCTAGCGTAACATGACCTTCCCATTCTGGCTCAAACGGGGTGACATTGACAATAATACCGCAGCGCGCATAAGTGCTTTTTCCCAGGCAGATAGTCAGCACATTTCTGGGGATTTTAAAGTACTCGACCGTGCGCGCCAGGGCAAAGGAGTTGGGCGGTATGATGCACACGTCGCCAGTGAAATCGACGAAGCTCTCGTCGGAGAAATTCTTGGGGTCAACAATCGCGGAATTAATATTGGTAAAAATACGAAATTCATTGGCGCAACGGATATCGTAACCATAGCTAGAGGTACCATAAGAAATCACTTTTCCGTGCTCGTTCTTTCGTATCTGGCCGGGCTCAAATGGGGAAATCATGTCCTTTGTCTCGGACATGCGCTTAATCCAGCGATCTGATTTAATTGTCATTATTTCGCGGCGAATAAAACCAAGGCGCGATCTTAACCAAGAACGCGCCGCATTGCATTAAACCAAAATTACGGATTAATTTTGTTGAATGACGATATTCGGGAAGGCCGCGGAGTAATCTTTTTTGCGGCTGGCCAGTTTTGCCGAGGCCTTACGCGCGATGGCTTTATAGGTTGTGCTGACTTTACCATCAGGATCGGCGACCACGGTTGGTTTACCAGCGTCCATATTCTCGCGAATTTTGGCATCCAGCGGAATGTCACCGAGAAAATCAACATCATAATCATCCGCCATGCGTTGGCCGCCGCCCTCGCCAAAAATATGTTCCTCATGACCACAGTTGCTGCAAATATGTGTGCTCATATTTTCGATGACACCCAGAATAGGAATTTCAACTTTTTCAAACATTTTCACAGCCTTACGCGCATCAATTAAGGCAATATCTTGCGGTGTGGTAACGATCACTGCACCCGAAACCGGTACTTTTTGCGCCAGCGTAAGTTGGGTGTCCCCTGTGCCGGGTGGTAAATCAATGATCAAATAATCCAGATCATTCCATTGGGTATCACGCAATAGTTGTTCCAGCGCCTGGGTGACCATCGGCCCACGCCAGATCATGGGGGTGTCTTCTTCAATTAAATAGCCGATAGACATGGTCTGAATGTTATAGCTATTCATCGGCTGCAAGCGGTTGCCATCGGTGGTGGGTTGCCCGGACAAGCCAAACATTCTGGGTTGGCTCGGGCCGTAAATATCGGCGTCCAGGATGCCTACGCTCGCGCCCTCGGCTGACAGCGCCAAGGCCAGATTGGCAGAGACGGTTGATTTGCCCACGCCTCCCTTGCCAGAAGCCACCGCAATAATATTCTTAACGCCCTCCAAAGGCTTGGTGCCTTCCTGCACTGCGTGGGAACTGATCGCGGTATTGATTTCCACGCTTGCACTGTCTACGCCATCTTCAGTCTCCAGTGCACTTTGGACTGCTTCCGAAAGTTGTGCATGGACGCTTGTCGCAGGGTAGCCCAGCCCCAGCTTGACGGAGACCTTGTTACCATCAATATTAAGTGATTCGATGGTATTGTTTTTCGTGATTGAGGCCTCGGTATGGGGGTCGACGACCTTGTCGATCGCTTGTTCAATGGTTGCTTTATCTAATGATGACATAGTGTGCCTTGAGGGTTAAAAGACTCGTGTTTAGGATGATTTAGTGTGCAATATATGGGGGCAGGATTTACTTCATCAAGTCACGAATACGATGCGATTAGGATTACTAAAAATTATCACCTGCGATCAATAGGAGCCCCAAATCGAATATGTGATTGACGTATAATTCGGACTTGTTCATGCAGACAAAATACCCGAGTCATTGACTCAGGACTATAACCTTTCAGCGATATACTGTGTAGCCAAATGGCAGATAAAAGAAGAATTCTTGTTACCAGCGCGTTACCTTATGCCAACGGGCCAATTCATATTGGGCACCTGGTGGAATATATTCAAACCGATATTTGGGTGCGTTTGCAGAAAATGCGTGGTCATGAGGTGTATTATGTTTGCGCGGATGATGCGCACGGTACGCCGATTATGCTCAAGGCTGAAGCTGAAGGTCTTACTCCGCAGCAGCTCATTGATCAGGTGCACATTGAGCATACCAACGATTTTGCGGCGTTTGGAGTAGATTTTGATAATTATCACAGTACCCACTCCGAAGAAAACCGTGAGATCTCCTCAGATATCTATCTCAAACTCAAAGCAGGCGGGCATATTGATCGCCGTTCAATCAAGCAGTTTTATGACCCTGAGCGGAACATGTTTTTACCCGACCGCTTCGTCAAAGGCACCTGCCCAAACTGTAATTCAGAAGACCAATACGGGGATAACTGCGATGTTTGCGGCGCAACTTATTCGCCCACCGAGTTGAAAAACGCCTATTCGGTGGTCTCAGGCGCAACCCCGATTGAAAAAGATTCAGAGCAGCTGTTTTTTCAACTCAGTCACTTTCAGGGTTTTTTACGCGACTGGCTCAAGGCTGGACATGTTCAGGCTGAAATCGCCAACAAGCAAAACGAGTTGTTTGAGGCGCAATTGTTTGATTGGGATATCTCGCGTAACGCACCTTACTGGGGGTTTGAAATCCCGGGTGAAAAGGATAAATATTTTTATGTCTGGCTGGACGCACCCATCGGTTATTTTGCCAGTTTCAAAAACCTATGCGATAAAACCCCCGGGCTTGAATATGATGATTTCATTCGCGCAGATAGCGATTGCGAATTAGTGCATTTCATCGGCAAGGATATCGCGCGCTTTCATACTTTATTCTGGCCGGCAGAGTTGCACGCAGTGGGCTATCGTACACCCACAAATGTTTGGTGTCATGGCTTTTTGACCGTCAACGGTCAGAAGATGTCTAAATCCAAGGGTACCTTTATCAAGGCGCGTACTTATCTAGATCATCTTAGCCCGGAGTATTTGCGCTATTATTTCGCCGCCAAACTGGATGATGGAATCGATGATATTGATCTTAGTCTGGAGGACTTTCAGGCCAGGGTGAATTCTGATTTGGTAGGAAAATTCGTCAATATTGCGAGTCGCTGTGCTGGATTTATTGTTAAAAAATTTGATGCCCAGCTGGCGGATCAGCTACCAGATCAAGGTTTATTTGACGAGTTTGTGCAGCAAGGAGCAGAAATTGCTGAAGCTTTTGAAGCGCGTAAATACAGCCGTGCGATACGTAAAATCATGGCGTTGGCAGATAAGGCCAATCAATACGTAGACAGCGCGGAACCTTGGGTGCTGATCAAACAAGCGGAAAAACAGGAAGAAGTACAGGCGATTTGTACCTTGGGGCTGAACTTATTTCGCCAGTTGGCGGTATATCTAAAGCCGGTGTTACCCGCGACGGTTGCCAAGGCCGAGGCATTTTTGAATATTGATGCGCTGGATTGGCAGGATGCGGCACGCCCATTGCTGGCGCACCAAATCAACCCATTTAAACCGTTGATGACGCGGATCGAATCTGAGCAAATTGAAAAAATGGTCGAACAAACCCAGGCTGAACAGACACAACCTGCGTCCGCTACGCCGGCGAGCAAAATGATCGTGGATGATCCGATTGCGGACGAAATCAATTTTGAAGATTTTGCTAAGGTTGATCTGCGGGTAGTCACAATCGCCGACGCTGCTGCGGTCGAAGGTGCTGATAAATTATTAGCACTAACGCTGGATTTAGGGGGTGAGACCCGCCAGGTATTCGCTGGTATTAAATCTGCCTACACGCCCGAAAGCTTGGTGGGTAAGCAAACCGTTATGGTCGCGAATCTTGCCCCACGGAAAATGCGCTTTGGCATGTCTGAAGGCATGGTGTTGGCGGCAGGGCCAGGCGGTGAAGATATTTTCCTGCTCAGCCCGGACGAAGGTGCGTTACCCGGTATGCGCGTTAAGTAAATGCATAGACATATTGTGGTAGAAGGCCCGATTGGCGTGGGAAAAACCACGCTGACACATCGCTTGTCAGAGCAGTTCAAGTTCAATATACTGCTGGAGCAACCTACAGAAAATCCCTTTTTATCAAGATTTTACGATAACCCTGAACAATTTGCCTTGCAAACACAGTTGTACTTTTTGTTCCAACGAGTCAAGCAGCTCAGGAGTCTAAGCCAGAACGATATGTTCTCAAGCGGTGTGGTATCGGATTTCATGCTGGAAAAGGATCCCCTGTTTGCTGAACTCACGCTGGAGCCAGAAGAGCTTGGTTTATATCAGGAAGTATATCAGGCCTTATCGCCACAAGTTCCCGTTCCAGATTTGGTGGTCTATCTGCAAGCCTCACTCGAGACCTTACAGCGCCGAATTGCGCGCCGTGGTGTACAGTACGAGCAGAAAATTCATCCGGATTATTTGCTCAGCCTGGTGGATACCTACTCGCGGTTTTTCTTAAACTACTACAATGCACCATTGTTGATTGTAAACGCCGAGAACCTCGATTTTCTGGATAACGAAGATCATTTTCAGTTATTGGTTGAACAAATTACCAAAACAGGACAAGGGCGCCAATATTTTAATCCTATCGTTTGATTGGACGTATCAACGGCGTACCGCGCCGGCGGGCCTAAGAAATTGAGTGAAACCCCGCTTAATCGGGGTAGAGTTTCCGGTGGAAATCTTTTCGCTTATGTAGTGAAGTTGCCCCATACTTGGGTAGAATGGGGCCATGTCTCAGATAAATGCTCTGATCAATACGCCAACCGACGTGAGGTTTGATTCTGCAGAGCAAACTTTTTGTTTTCTATCGTATTAAGACGCCAACGTTAAAGCCAATGAATAAAAACGCCGGATTTAGCCTGGTCAAACTTCTGCTGCCTATCGTTTTTATTGCTGTGGGTTTATTTGGATTCAACTATTTACGCGAATCCAAAACCGAGCACACACCCCCGATTCCCAGAGAAAAAACCTGGCACGTGCAAGTGCAGCCGTTAATTGCCGAACGACTGGCACCCGAAATTGAAATACAAGGTAAGGTAGAAGCACCGGATCGTTATCGTGCTGCGGCGCCGGGCGCAGGCTGGGTGGAAAGCGTGAATGTGCGCGAAGGTGATCGCGTGGAAGCAGGCGCGATTTTGGTCAAACTTGATCCACGAGATTTCACCACCGCGCTGACTCAGGCAGAAGCGGAGCTGGCAGATATTCAGGCGCAGTTGGTGGAAAGTGAAATCAGCTTCGAGCAAAATCAAGCGGCTCTGGTTGAAGAGAAAAGCATACTGGCGCTGACACGAAAATCAGTGGCCCGTAGTAAGCAGCTGAAAACACAGGCGCTAAGCTCGGAATCAGCCCTAGAAGACGCGCAGCAGGCACTGATACGTCAACAATTATTGGTCAACCAGCGAGAACTGGCGGTAAAAAGCTATCCTTCGAAAAAACAGCAGCTAGAAGCGCGCATGCAGCGTGCCCAGGCGCAAGTCGAACAGGCAGAGCGCTCATTAGAGCGCAGCCAGGCTATCGCACCGTACGCAGGCTACATTTCCGAAGTCAACGTGGCAGCGGGAGCCAGAGTGAATGCTGGCGCCCAAATGGTGAGCATGTATTCACCCTCACAGCTTGAAATTCGTGGTCTGATTCCCTCGCGTTACAGCGCGGAACTTGCTGCGGCACTCAAAGGGGGTCAGGAACTGAGCGCGCACGCGCCGCAAAATAACGCCAACTATCGTCTGTTGAGACTGGCAGGGGAAGCGCAACCAGGCGGTGTAGACGGGTTTTTTGTGGCTGACAGACCAGATGCGTCACGGATTAGTCCGGGCGAGTTGATTACCCTTATGTTACAACGGCCAGCGCAGGAAGGCTTATATCGTGTACCACCGACCGCGATATACAACAACGCTCGGGTTTATCTGCTACGTGAAGGGCGCCTGGCTGGCATTAACGTCGACATTGTCGGTCAAGGGATTAGTAATGGTGAAGGGTTTCGTTACATCCGCAGCGACGCAATTGGCCTAGGAGAACAACTGGTGTTAACCCGCTTACCGAATGCCACCACGGGTTTGAAAGTAAAAGCGTTGGAGCAAGCGGAGCAATAAATGGCGGAGACTAAGCAGGCCACCACTATAGTCAAGCCACCCGCGGGTGACGAAAGTTTGTCTCAAAAAGGCGGGCTGATTGGCATTTTTGCGCGCCATAAAGTGGCTGCTAATATGCTCATGGCAATGATGATTCTGTCTGGTGTGGTGGCGCTTAAGTTATTGAATATTCAGTTTTTCCCTAGTTCTGAACCAACCTTAATTATCGTTACCACGGCATGGGGAGGGGCGAGCACCGAAGATATTGAATCGGCCATTACCACCCCACTGGAGCAACGCTTGCGCAATGTCGAAGATATCAAGCAGATCACGTCCACGTCGATTGCGGGTCAGTCAGCGATCACTTTGGAGATGGAAACTGGTGCGAATCTTTTGTTATCCCTGGATCGGGTGCAACGCGAAGTAGATGGATTTTCCAGCATGCCGCAGGAAGCGGAAGATACCATCGTCCGGTCGGATGCCCATTTTGAAACCGTTGCGCGTTTGCTAATTAGTGGTGAGGTGGCGCTGGCTGAGCTACGGGCCTTGGCCTATCGATTTGAAGAGTCTTTGTTACAACGCGGAATAGATCGGGTTGAGTTTACCGGATTGGCTTCTGAGGATATCCAGATTACCGTTAAACCTGAAAAATTGAATGAACTCGGTTTAAGCCTGAATCAGATAGCGGAACGTATTCGCGATATCAGTCAGGATCAACCCGCTGGTTTGGTCGGCAAAGATGAGGGTACGCGCGAGTTGCGCAGTTTGGGAAAACGTCGAGATCCGGCTGCGTTCGAAGGGATACCCATTGTCAGCACCGAAAAAGGCCAATTGAACTTGGGCACGATCGCAGAAATTTCCCGTGACAGCCGCCAGCGTTCTCCTTATATCACAGTCCAAGGAAACCCTGCGATTGTGCTTACCTTAAAGCGCGCGGAAAATGGCGATTCTCTGGAATCAGCCAGACTTCTGGAGGCCTGGGCAGATGACACTTTGGGCACCTTACCACCGAATATCAAGGTACAAGTCTTCAACGAACGCTGGACCTTGATCAAGGGGCGCATAGATCTAATGCTGAAAAATGGTGGAGGCGGTTTGGCATTGGTACTGATCATCTTGTTTTTGTTTCTGTCAGGTAGGGTCGCGTTCTGGGTGGCGGTTGGCATTCCGGTCTCGTTTATGGCGACCCTGGCGGTAATGTATCTTGCTGGTAGCAGTATCAATATGATCAGCTTGTTCGCCCTGATAATGGCACTCGGGATCATCGTTGACGATGCGATCGTAGTGGCTGAAGATGCGCAGGCCCATTTTGAAATGGGCGAAAGCGGAGTGCAGGCGGCCCAGGGCGGTGCTTTGCGGATGTTTGCGCCGGTGATGGCCTCGTCACTGACGACCGTTGCCGCCTTTTTGCCCTTGATGCTGGTCGGTGGGTTTATGGGCAGAATCATGTTTGCCATTCCGTTGGTCATTGTTGCGGTGATCGTCGCTTCGTTGATTGAGAGTTTTCTGGTTTTACCCGGGCATCTAAGGCATGCGTTTAAACATACGCATCGCGAGCGTCGAAGTCGAATTCGAGAACGGCTGGATATGGGTTTCGTTGGGTTTCGTGATCGATGGTTTCGCCCGCTGGTACGGATAGCGATAAGCCATCGATGGACCACGATAGCGGTGTCTGTGGCCCTGGTGTTATTCGCTGTAGGCTTGTTTGTCGGCGGTCGACTGAGCTGGACGTTCTTCCCTTCACCCGAATCGACTTCGGTCAACGCCAATGTGCGCTTTGTCGCCGGCACGTCAGATGCAACCACCAACGCGTTTTTGCGTGATCTAGAACAAAGTCTGTTGGAGACCATCGATGAACTAGGTGAAGGTGTGGTAGAAGCCTGGTATGTCAATCATCGTGCGCTGGGTGGGCGTTTAGCGCGTACCCGCGGAGACCGGGTTGGTGGCATATATGTTGAACTGACCGCACCGGATTCACGTGAAGTGACGAACCAGAAATTTGTGAAACACTGGCGGGATAAAGTCAAACTGCCAGCGGGGGTGGAAAGCTTTACCCTGGCTGCCCGCAGAACTGGGGGCGGTTCAACCGATTTGGAAATCCGGCTGGTCGGCCAGCAACCGGCGCAGATGAAGCAGGCAGCGCTTGCCTTGGGTGAAAGCCTGCGAGGTTTAGCGGGCGTGAGCGCGGTGGATGACGATTTAGCCTATGGTCGCGAACAGCTCATTTTTTCGCTGCAGGCCGCTGGGCAAGCGGTTGGTTTAACCATTACGGATATTGCGCGGCAAATCAGGGCCGCGTACGAGGGCGTGCTGGTACAACGTTTTCAGGATGGGCGAGATGAGGTCGAGGTGCGGGTGTCACTTCCTGAAGCAGACCGTAATTCACTCTCCAGCCTGGAGACTATGCCGATTAGAACCCCAGAAGGCACGTTTTTGCCCTTAAGTGCAGTTGCACAATGGAGTACCCAGCAAGGCTTTGAGACGCTGCGTCATGCAGATGGTCTATTGGCAGTGTCGGTGACAGCGAATGTGGATGAAACTGCCAATAATGTCCAAGCCATTAACGAGCAACTGGATGCCGAAACTATCCCTACTTTGGTTGCTGAATATGGGGTGACAGCAACGCTAGAAGGCCGCGCCAAGCGGCAGCGTGATACGTTGGCAGATTTGAAACTTGGATTACAGATCGGGTTATTGCTGATTTATATGGTATTAGCCTGGGTATTCTCATCCTATGGCTGGCCGATTTTGGTAATGCTGATTATCCCGTTCGGGATCACAGGCGCGTTACTCGGCCACTGGGCCATGGGTATGAATTTAACCATTCTTTCCCTATTCGGTTTCTTTGGTTTATCCGGAATTGTGGTCAATGATTCGATAATACTGGTGACGTTTTACCGCAAGTTGCGTGAACAAGGAATGGCGATTAATAAAGCCTTAGAAGAGGCGGCGTGTCAGCGCTTACGCGCCGTATTGCTCACTTCGATGACGACGGTGGCTGGATTGACACCGTTGCTTTTTGAAACTTCCCGTCAGGCACAGTTCCTAATTCCGATGGCGTTATCCATTGCTTCGGGTCTGGCGTTTGCGACCCTCCTCATATTGTTTTTACTGCCTTCGATGCTATCGGTGTATGAGAATTTGCTGGCCTGGTTTGCCTTGAAAAGCAATCATGCCGCGCAATAAACCAGGTGGATTAATCCCCCGATCCATTGCGTACAAATATGCCATCGATATTTTTTCAGCCAGCCATATAAGCGGCTGGTGTTTTCATCGCTTTAAGAAAAACGAACCCCTCACCCTGGTATTTACCGTAGGTGAGACGTTTTTAGGTGAGTGCACAGCTAACGCATTACGCGAAGATATCCGTGAGCAAGCGCTGCATCCCGATGGAAAATGCGGCTTTAGTTTTATCTTTCCCAAACAACAAAAAACTGGGCAAATACATATCGATAATACAATCGTCGTTTCTATTAAGGGGAGTGGTGCTGAGTTATGCAGGCTTGATGTGACCCTGGCCGATACCGTAACCGGCCGGCCAACCCACCCTTTTAGCCGAATCAAACAACGTCTTTCCGGGGCGCAAATGAGCCGGGATAAAGTATTGTTTATGCACATCCCGAAGACCGCAGGGACCACCTTTAATACCTTCGCCAACAGTGTCTATCCACCCGACCGGGCGCTTACCCATGTTGAGTTTTATGATGCGCAGGAATATGCGCAAATCGCCAAGGATTATCAATTTGTTTCCGGGCATCTGAATGTGGGGCAAATTCGACGGCATTTTCCGCCAGATCGCTTTCGACTGTATACCCTGGTGCGCGAGCCCTATGCGCATCTGCACTCGCATTTTAATTGGCTCAGGGGGATTGGTGCGGATAAAGATAGCCCGTTTTATCAGTCGCACCACCATGCATTTAGATCGATTGCGGATAAACTGAGTGAGAAATCTATACTTAACTATGATGATCTTCAAACCATCGTGGATCAAATTGATGGGCTGTCGCGTCATCTGTTCGAGAACAGCCAGACTCGGTATTTTCTTGATGCGCATTGTGATCGTGTTGGAACAGCAGAACTTGCTGTCGCCAAGCAAAATACGGCATTATTTGATCTGATTGGGATCACCGAACAGTATGCAGAATTTAGGGCTGCCTTTTGCCGCGCACAGCATTTCAAGTTTGCGCGAAAAGACCATGCTTTTAATACCTCGCGCATGCACACTTTGTTTGACCATCAAGATCCAACGGTACGGGAGATTACTTATCCGTTGGTAGATAAAGATTTAGTTATATATCAATTTCTTGCGAAACAATGGTTACCTTAAATATCACTAAAAATCTTCGCCTGATTGAATTGCTGGTTAAACGTGTCGACAGTTTTATATAGTTGGTCTATCTCTTTTCGAACAATGGTTAAATCGAGATGGCACTATCTATTTGCGTTTTGCTTGTTCAGCGCAAGCCAAACACTTGCTGCAACCGAGCTAAAAATTGGTCTGGTCGAGCATTATGCAGAAAGCAATTTCTACGCAGACGAATGGAAGTGGGCGCTGCGCGGCGGGGGTGATTATTGTTTCACACCCGCTATACTTTCGTGGCTTAGCATAAAGCAATTCTCGCCCTTACCCTCGCAGCAATCTCCTTTTGAGTCAATTCAGTTAAATTGAACAGATTTGTGATTTTTGACACAGACCCGAATGTTGAACGCCAGTATTATTTCTAAGGGCGCTTAACTATTGGTTATCTGTACGAAAATTAAACTATACGTACGAATCGAGGATTGGAAGAGCTGAAATTTAAATATGAATTTTAATTAGGCCAAGGGCATAAATAGTTTTGAAGCAATTGACGCCTATCATATGGAGGAGAAAATTATGATAGAAAGTATTAGATCAAGATATATTGCCTCTTGGCGAAGCGTTTCATGGCAAGGTTATATTCGGCATAGGCAGGGACTCATAAAGAAATGCTTGGACAAAACAAAACTGTTTGTTATTGTAGTGTTAGCTGTTCCGGTTTCGCTACCTGTCTGGTCTGCCGCGCCCCCGGGGTCGATGATAGCCCCGCTTACCCTGCTTTTGTTCGGAGATGATGCTTGCAGTAACGTTACCGTTTCATTAGTAACAGACAATAACTCGCTTGTGGTTTCCGATCCAACTCTGCTTACCAACGTTGACGGCACCCTTTTCTTTAGCACCCATCGAAATTCTCCCGGGGTAGAACTGTGGAAATCGGATGGAACTCCCGGCGGTACCATGGTAGTAAAGGACATCAATCCCGGCACAGGACATTCTTCCCCGAATCATCTGACCGATGTCAACGGCACGCTATATTTTACCGCTGTTGATGGTTCCAATGGGCGAGAGTTGTGGAAATCGGATGGCACATTCGGCGGCACGGTGCTGGTGAAGGACGTTAACGCTGATCCTTCGGGTTCAACAATAGCTAATCTGACCAACGTCAACGGGACGCTTTATTTCACCGCCAATGACGGTACTCACGGAAATGAGCTTTGGAAATCCGACGGAACGTCCGGTGGCACGGTGATGGTGAAGGATATTCGCTCAGGTACGACATTTGGCAACGGTCCGGCTCTATTGACCGACGTAAATGGCACACTCTTCTTCCACGCCGATGACGGCAGCACTGGGCAGGCACTGTGGAAATCGGATGGCACAACCAGCGGTACGGTACCGGTGAAAGATCAATCAGATGCATTTGTCCAAATTCCGACGAATCTGACCGATGTTAATGGGACACTATTTTTTAGTGCCGCAGATGCAATTAACGGGCGTGAATTATGGAAATCGAATGGCACGTCCGCTGGCACCGGTCTTGTGAAGGACATTTTTATCGGCTCATCTTCTTCTCAGCCAATCAACCTATTCAACTTCAACGGTACGCTTTTTTTTCTAGCCGAAGATGGAATTAACGGAGGTGAATTGTGGAAATCGAACGGCACATTCGGTGGTACCGTTATGGTGAAGAACATTAGACCTGGGTTTTTAGGTTCCGGCCCGTCCTTCTTTGCCAGTATCGAAAACACACTCTTCTTCCAAGCCAATGACGGTAGTAACGGCATGGAACTGTGGAAATCGGACGGCACATCCGGCGGCACCGTGTTGGTAAAGGATATCGAACCCGGCGCAAATCCGTCTAATCCAACCAATCTAACTAACGCTAATGGCACGCTTTATTTCAGCGCTTTTGATAGTGCTCACTGGACAGAGTTGTGGAAATCAGACGGCACATCCGGCGGCACAGTGTTGGTGAAGGATATCAATCCCAGTATGAATAATTCCACACCGAGTTATCTGACAAACGTCAATGGCACATTCTTTTTCAGCGCTTATACGGATATCGTGGGATGGAGATTGTGGAAAACAGAGTGCCAGTAGGGTCGGTTTTATCAACGACAGTAAAGTAATAAATTATCTTACAATACATTGAAGTAATTATAGGTGTTGGTCGTATATATCGCCATATTCGAATATACGTAAAACTCTGAACGCGTTAGCTCTTCTAAGGGCAATTTGTGGGGATAAACTGCACCATGGGCCGTATATCAGTGTTGACAAGCTCAGTCTGGATTTTCCCATTGTGCAATTCGCCGTATATTACTTTATGTTCGCCCAGTAGCTTAAGCCCTAATCCTCGGAACTCAGACATGAATTTGGTGATGTTGGAATTGCTTATCAACAACACTTTCTGCTAATTTTGCTTGTCCAATATTCGATTCAACGAGTCGATATCCTGGGCAGCATCTGTTTCATAAAATTGGGCTTGTTCTACATTGTCATGTTGATCCATTAGTACGACATAGATGCCGAGGTGTTGGTTCTTGCGCTTTTTAATGCCTCGCCAATAAAACTGCTCGCTCAGGTTCTGATTACCCCATTTCAGCTCAATGGCACCCGATTTAGGGTCTTGAGAGATCGCTGCACCGAGCTGGCAGATATGGTTATCTTTTACGGTTGCATGTGTATAGCTTGCATTGAGCGCCGTAGTCATACGCATCACATCGCGTTTTTCACAATGATTTAGCGGAAGGGTAACATGGTCTAGGGGCGACTCTTCAGCGCACTGATCGGGTGTATTATTGATGATTTGCCCCTTGTATTGGTCTGAACGTCGAGATAGAAAATAGTTTCGTCTGGATGCGGGCTTAAAGTGCGACTCGGCAAATATAAATTCTGTGTTGTGTGAAATTTGCAGTAGATCCAGCACGCTGGCGACCAAGTCCACGCTGCTTCCGGGGGCGTCCAGGTTTAAGTGTAAATCGGTTTTGTCTATCTTTTCCGGCAGGGCGAGCAAGGTCAACAAACGCCGATCAGGGAAGTCTTTCGCAAACAATGTACGCATATCCTTACTGGCAAAAACGCCATGATCTGCCTGTACGAGGACAACGGTATCATCCAGTACATCGGTTTTTTCCAGTGCCTGCATAAATTCACCCAGCAGGTGATCGGTACAATGAATCGCATTTAGAAACTGTTTTTCTTTTTGTGTCGTGTAGCTGGGGCAACCGTCATACTGAAAGCCGGGAATATGCATGCCCAGCGTGAGCAAGGTAAAGTTAAATGGCTTTTTTTGCTGGTGCAAATCTTCGATAGCAATCAGCGCCTGGTCGAACAGATCGGTATCGGCTAAACCCCAGTTAGCGACGCGCTTAAAACCTTGATTATCCCAGTGCTTTACGCCGTAAAGTTCATCATAGCCGTGGTCGCTTAGAAATGCGCCTTTGCCTGCGAACTCAAGGTCAGCACCGCCCATAAAAACTTGGTGATAGCCTGCGCTGCGCAACACGTCCCCTAGGCAGGGTAGAGAAGGTAGACGCCCTTCTTTCGTGATCAAAGAATTGTTCGCATATTCCATATTCATCAAGGTACCGCATTGTGAATTGGCTATGCCTTCGATGGTGACATAGGCCGACGCATAGATATTGTTAAAGCTATGATATTGCTGTTTGAGCCGGTCAATTGTGGGGGTCAGGCCTGGAAACCGATCATTATCCGTCAACATGTAGTTGAACGATTCGAGATAAATCAGAATGAGATTAAGTGGTTGAGCGGGTAAACTGGCCTGTAAATGACTTTTTTCAATCGGTAGAGGGGTATTTGCGCGCAACGGTGCGAGTATCGCATTGGCCTGAGCTCGAATAGACGATTTATCCTGATTATGGCTCTCTTCTTTACTAAACGCATAACGCTGGTAGGCTTTACTTAACAGATATTCCGGTGCGGCTTGCGCTCCAAAATAAAGGCATGCCAGCGCCGCCACCATTACCATCATGGCACTAGCCGCAGGAAGAGCAGGCTGTTTCTTACACAGAAAACGCGTAATCCCGGCAATGAGCAAGAGCAGAATGATCAGGACGATACCTTCTTTTTGATATTCATCTAGACCAACTTTGAGTGCGGTCAAGTTGATGTGTGTAAAGAATTCACCGGTAAAGCCTCGGCCGGAAAAATCGTATAAAAAACCCAATAAAAAACGGATTAGTATTGCGATGAGCAATAAGAGCGTAAGTAAACCAGTGGCGAGTCTGATGTTGAGTGGCCTGGCAAGCGCAAAAAGCGCATAGAGAAACAAAGCGATACCGGTGCTGGAAAGTAGCATGGGCAAGGTTTGAATGACCTCGCCATTGCTTTGTACCAATAGACCAACGGGAAGTAGCAAACAGGCAAACAAAAACAGGAACAGTTTCATTGCGGTTTGTGCTTACCCCTTAAAGCTAGTTTGCTAATAATGGCTTAAGAAACGCACCGGTAAATGAACCTTTGGTTTTGGCCACCTGTTCCGGTGTGCCGCTAGCAATAATCTGGCCACCTCCATCCCCGCCTTCCGGTCCCAGATCTACGACCCAGTCGGCGGTTTTAATGACATCCAGATTGTGTTCAATAATGATGATGGTATTGCCTTCATCACGCAAGCGATGTATGACTTTCAGTAATTGTTTAATATCGTGAAAATGCAGACCAGTGGTGGGCTCATCGAGTAAATACAAGGTGCGGCCGGTGTCACGTTTAGATAGCTCACGAGATAGTTTGACCCGCTGCGCCTCGCCGCCCGAGAGCGTGATTGCGCTCTGACCGAGCGTGATATAACCCAGCCCAACGTCTAACAAGGTTTTTAGTTTGCGTTTGATTAACGGAATTGCACTAAAGAACTCCGAGGCTTCTTCGATCGTCATATTCAGTACATCGCGAATATTTTTTCCTTTAAATTGAATGTCCAGGGTTTCGCGGTTGTAGCGGCTACCCTTACAAACATCACAAGCGACGTAGACGTCCGGCAAAAAATGCATCTCAACTCGAATCATGCCATCACCCTGGCAAGCCTCACAGCGCCCACCCTTGACATTGAACGAAAAGCGCCCGGGTTTATAGCCGCGCGCACGCGCTTCCGGGGTTTGGGTAAATATATCCCGAATATGGGTAAATAAGCCGGTGTAGGTGGCCGGATTTGAGCGCGGCGTTCTGCCGATTGGGCTTTGGTCGATGGCGATAATTTTGTCAAAATGATCCAGACCATCCACGCTATTAAAGGGCGCAGCCGAGTCGTGCACCAGCCCTAGAACCTCCGCTACCGCCGGTTTTAAGGTGGCGTTTATTAGGGTGGATTTACCCGAGCCAGATACCCCTGTAATACAAATCATCAGACCTACGGGAAGTTCAAGGTCGATACTTTTAAGGTTATTTCCACTGGCCCCGCTAATCGACAGCCATTTACCCGTTTTAGGTGGGGTGCGGTTCGCTGGGACTTCGATGGTTTGTTTGCCGGATAGATATTGCCCAGTAATCGATTTGGTATTGGCCTCGATATCCGCGGGTGTTCCCTGTGCGATGATTTTCCCCCCATGCTTGCCAGCACCGGGGCCAATATCGAGGACAAAATCCGCTGCATGAATGGTTTCTTCGTCGTGTTCAACCACAATCACGGTATTGCCGATATCACGCAAGTGGGTCAGCGTTTCGAGCAGACGATTATTATCACGTTGATGCAGGCCAATAGACGGTTCATCCAGAATGTACATTACCCCGACCAACCCGGAGCCAATTTGCGAGGCCAGGCGTATGCGCTGTGCCTCCCCCCCCGAGAGCGTGTCGGCAGTACGATCCAAAGTCAGGTAGTTTAAGCCCACATTGATCAAAAAGCCCAAACGGGCATTGATCTCCAGAATGATTTTTTCGGCAATCTCAGCGCGGTGCCCTTTCAGGTTTAGTTCGGCAAAAAAAGCGCGGCTTTGGGTAACCGGCATACGGGTAATATGATGGATAGGCAACCCGCCGACAAATACATGACGTGGACCTTCGCCCAAGCGGCTGCCTTGACACGTGCCACATGCTTGTTCGCTGAAATATTTAGCCAGATACTCACGTACTGAGGAAGATTCGGTTTCCATATAACGGCGCTGTCGGCTCGGAATCACCCCCTCAAAAGGACGCGAACGCGTACGTTGATAACCGCGACGGTTAAATACGAACTTCACCCTTGTTTTGCCTGTCCCATATAAAATCAGTTTTTGTTGGGCTTCGCTAAGGTCTTTGTATGGCGTGGTGATATCAAAATCAAAGGCGTCGGCGACACCTTGCAACATGGAAAAATAATACCCGCTGCGTCTATCCCAACCTGGAATAGCGCCCTCGGCAATACTCAAATTAGCATCCACTACCGCTTTTTCCGGATCCATATACTGACGCATTCCCAGCCCATCGCAATCGGGGCAGGCGCCATGCGGATTATTGAACGAGAACATGCGCGGTTCGAGTTCGGACAGACTATAGCCGCAATGCGGGCAGGAAAATTTGGCAGAAAATAATATTTCCTTGTCGCCTACATAATTTTCATCCAGAATCTGCACCTGCGCCAGTCCGTCCGTCAGGCTAAGCGCGGTTTCAAAAGATTCAGCCAGGCGTTGTTCATTACCGGTGCGGCATACCAGGCGGTCAACCACAACGTCAATATTGTGCTTGATATTCTTCTCCAATACGGTGGTTGTCCCCAACTCTGTGACTTGGTCATCGATGCGCGCACGGATGTAACCCTGGGCGTGCATTTCGGCGAGCAATTGCTGGTGCTCACCTTTACGCCCGCGGACCACCGGCGCCATGAGCATCAACTTGGTGCCATCGGGTAGGGCCATGATTTGGTCGACCATCTGGCTGACGGTTTGTGCTTCCAGCGTAATATCATGGGTCGGGCAACGCGGTTCGCCGATGCGCGCATACAATAATCGCAGGTAATCATATATTTCTGTAACGGTGCCAACGGTTGAGCGCGGGTTATGTGAGCTGGATTTTTGTTCAATGCTGATCGCCGGAGACAAGCCCTCGATCATGTCCAGATCCGGCTTACCCATCATCGAAAGAAATTGGCGTGCATAGGTGGAAAGCGATTCAACATAGCGGCGCTGGCCTTCTGCATAGATGGTATCAAACGCCAGCGAGGACTTGCCCGAACCGGACAGACCCGTAATAACAATGAGTTTGTCGCGGGGTAAATCAACGTCAATATTGGCCAGATTATGCGTCCTGACACCGCGGAGTTTTATAGTATCCATGCACTAAAGATCATCGGTACGAAAATGAAAACAAACCTGATACTATACGCGCCCGTTTGCATGCAGTTCAATTAAATAATCAACTTTTTATGGCGCGTCGTCGATCATCCTCTCCTCCAATGAATGCCTTGGAAAGGCGTGCAGTGGTTTCGCTGGCAGGGATCTTTGCGTTACGCATGTTTGGTTTATTCTTGATCTTACCGGTATTTACGATTTACGCGACTTCGCTAGAACATACCACTCCATTTTTAATTGGCTTAACCCTCGGTGCTTACGGTTTAACCCAGGCCGCCTTGCAAATCCCGTTTGGGGTCTTATCGGATCGTTGGCACCGCAAAAAAGCGATTGTGCTTGGGCTGTTGATTTTTGCGCTGGGAAGTTTGATTGCGGGTCTGGCTGATTCAATCTACGGCGTATTAATCGGGCGCTTAATACAAGGCGCAGGGGCCGTTTCGGCTGCGGTAACAGCGTTATTAGCAGATCTGACCCGAGAAGAGCAGCGCACCAAAGCGATGGCGGTAATTGGGATCAGTATTGGTGCTGTATTTATGTTGTCGATGATCATCGGCCCCTTGCTTAAACAATGGGTGGGCGTAAACGGTATATTTTTATTGACGGCAGCCGCAGCGGTGTTGGCCATTTTCGTATTGCTTACGTTTACGCCCGAACCTAAGCGCATTCACCGAATGCAGGACGACGATACGCTGAAAATACAGTTTGCTGACGTCATACGTAACCCCGCGTTGCTCCAGCTGGATTTTGCCATTTTTACCTTGCATGCGGTGCTCACCGCTATATTTGTGGCGATTCCGTTCGCCCTCATCGATTTGGGTGGCATAGAAGATCGTGAATGGCGTGTGTATATACCAGTGATGTTGCTGGGCGTGATCGGTATGCTGCCATTCATAGCGGTCAGTCATCAACGTGAGAAAATCCCGGGCATGATGCGAATTGCGGTATTGGTTTTATGTCTCGCGGGCGCGGTGCTGGCCTTGAGCATAGAAACCTCCTGGTGGGGCCTGTTAGCAGGGTTAGTCCTGTTTTTTACCGGCTTTAATGCGTTAGAAGCCACCTTACCGTCTCTGATTACACGAATTGCGCCAATTGCTAACAAAGGCATGGCCACTGGTGTGTATAACAGCGCGCAGTTTTTCGGTATTTTTGCAGGTGGCGCAATCAGTGGTTGGCTGAGTGGCGCGTTTGGTTTGCCAGCGGTTTTATGGTTTAGCTTTGCGCTGTTAATGGTTTGGTTTTTGTTGCTGTGGTTCGCACCACCGCTTAGCCTGCATGAAAGCAAGCTTATTCCATTTGACAAAACCAACCCGCAGGCGTCCACGCTGGTAAAACAGCTCAAAGCAGTACCCGGCGTCATTGAAATCAGTTTGATTGCGGATGAGGCACTGGCTTATCTTAAAGTTGATCCCGAGACTATCGATGCAAAGCAAATAAAAGCCTTAACCGGCCAAAGTATTTCATAGGGTATTTCGTGGTTCGTGTTTTTACGAATGTGGTACGATTAGGGCGTAATCAACCACCCTGTGGCAGAGGCGAGCAGGGTGTATACAAAGAACGATCAAACCCTTCGTCCCAATGGGCGGGGAATGAGACCCACTAGTGGGAAATTTCATCCGAGACAGAGGCAAAACATGGCAAGAGGCGTTAATAAAGTAATTTTAGTCGGCAATCTAGGGGCTGATCCAGAAGTAAGATATACCCCCAGTGGCAGTGCGGTCGCGAACGTGAGTATCGCCACCACGGATCAATGGAAAGATAAGCAAACGGGAGAAAACCAGGAAAAAACCGAATGGCACCGCGTGGTGTTTTTCAATCGTCTGGCTGAAATTGTGGCGGAATATCTGAAAAAAGGTCGGCAGGTTTACGTAGAAGGGCGCTTGCAAACCCGCAAATGGCAAGATCAATCTGGACAAGACCGTTATACCACCGAGATTGTAGCCAATGAAATGCAAATGCTGGGTGGACGAGAACCCGGCTCAAGCGGATTTGATCAGGGTATGGATCAATCCGAGTCAGCAGCACCAACAGGTGGGCAGACGACGCCTAAGGCTAAAGCCGATGCACCTGCGCAAGGTGGGGCTTATGATGATTTCGATGACGATATTCCTTTCTAAGCTGGCTATCAATCATCGCTATTTTAAGCTTCAACCTGTTCTAAGCATGGGATTCAGCTCTCAACGTCGCGTAGCGATTAAAAAGTTTGTAGCGGGTGGTGCGGTTGTTATTAGCGGCAGTGGACTGCCGAAAGAGTGGATTAAACCAGTCGTGGATGTTGTGCTCTTACCTGTGCACGCGCAAACCTCGACTGTGAATAGGGCTTGTGATATTCCAGCTGGCTGTTATACCACTAATAGTGATTTCTTCGATTCATTTAGCTGGCCTGGTGGTGGAAGCGTACAGCAAACTACATTTTATAGAGGCGCTACATCTACTGATTGCGCGGGTGAACCTTATCCTTGGCTGCAAGCAGTACCAGCCGAATCGATGGCTGAAGCAGAAGCATTAATGGGGAGACGGGGGCTTACTGAGATCGAAACTTTGGAGGAAATCGGGACATGCAAGTTTTATAGAACTGGAGGATCAGACGGATGATTCTAGAAGCTATCTCATAAATAGGGAGCCTCAGTATATGTAATTGATTGTAAAAGATAATGTTAACGGAAAGTTGTTTATGAGATAGCTTCTAATAATAAGTTACAGGATTAGAGGTCTCGATACAAAATACTAGCGAAAACTCAAAAGATTATAATAACGTAATTTTCTAGCATAACCTGGCAAGATAGGTTTTCTTAATTAAAAGTCTACCTTTTATATCAAGCGTTGGAGAGAATACTGACCACCAATACATCAGCCAGAAAGAAGACCACAGATATCGCCAACAGAGACATTGAGACTTATTTCCATTTGAATAAATCGATTGAGCGATTCAGTTGGGCGAACTACTAAAGCTTGATTGTTATTGTGCTGCAAGCTTTCCCAGCTCATTTAAAATTGCGATGAGTAAATCTTTGCTCTCTCCGCGCATTTTTTTACTCAATATATCGAAATTGCGTTCACCATCGACCAGTTTTTTCATCGCGCCGGCGATTTCTGCCATCGCGCCCCCGGTTTTCGACATTTGTTCTGCCATCAGGGATAAGGCATTGAGCGCGCCGGTATCACCGCTGCTCGCCGCATGAATAATAGATGCCAGGCCAGGCGCGGCATTGGCTGCGTCTGCCTTAGCGTTGATATCAGGCAGAGTGTCTGGATTTTGAATGCCCTCGAGGATGCTGCTAATGATGACCGAATCTTCTTCATCTAAATCATTTAATAAAGTTTCGCCGCGCTCTCCATTCATTAGTCGTTGAGCAACGATCGCTAACTTATCCCAGCCTTGTTGTTGTAACACCTTTATTTGCGGTTCAAACGCCAGGCGTTCTTGTTCATTCTGGCAGGCTTTGACCATGGCATGAATAAAAGGCGCGTGCATTTGGCGGATTTGTTCGCGTTTTTCGATCATCGGCTTGAAAATAGAGGTGAAGATGTCATATTGAGTGTAACAAATTAACCAGGATTTACCTATGTTTAGTCGCATCGTATTGTTTTCGCTCACTAATATCGCCGTTATTGCGGTGCTTAGTATTGTGATGCGCATCTTTGGGATTGATCAAGCCTTGGGTCAAAATACCATGGGTTTGTTGGTGATGACAGCCGTATTTGGCATGGGCGGCGCCTTTATTTCATTGGCCATGTCCAAAAGCATGGCCAAACGCTCGACCGGGGCACAAGTCATTGAACAACCCCAGAATGAACAGCAACAATGGTTGCTCGAAACGGTTAGACAACAGGCCGAGCAGGCGGGAATTGGGATGCCTGAAGTGGCGGTTTATCAATCGCCAGATGTCAATGCATTTGCGACCGGTATGAAAAAAGATGATGCGCTGGTCGCGGTAAGTACGGGTTTGCTCAATAATATGCGCAGAAATGAAGCCGAGGCGGTACTGGCGCACGAAGTGAGCCATGTCGCCAATGGGGATATGGTCACGCTTACCTTAATTCAGGGCGTGGTGAACACCTTTGTGATGTTTTTTGCGCGAATTGTGGCGGGCGTATTATCCGGTGGCAGAGAAGGGCGTAATGGCATGGCGTACTTTGCCATGGTCATGCTGATGCAAATGGTGCTTGGATTGTTTGCCACGATGATTGTCTCCTGGTTTAGTCGGCACCGTGAGTTTCGTGCTGATGAAGGCGGGGGAGCGCTTTCTGGAAACGCTAATATGATCGCTGCGCTGCAACGCTTACAGAAGGTACATGCGCCAACGGATTTACCCGAGCAAATGGCTGCGTTTGGGATTTCTGGTGTACCGAGCAAGTTCAGTCATTTGTTTGCCTCTCATCCGCCTTTGGAAGACCGGATTGCGGCATTACAAAAATAGTGCCGACCTTCTGATTCTACCGGAGCAATAAATTATTGATTCTGGCACCAAGCTGGTCTACCCTTCGCGTCCCTTTTGCCTTCGTCAACAAAGGGTTTATCTTGGAGAGGTGCCAGAGTGGTCGAATGGGCTTGCCTGGAAAGTAAGTGTGTCTTCACGGGCACCGGGGGTTCGAATCCCCCCCTCTCCGCCATTTGCAATATATAACCCGTTGAAATATATTGGATTATCATATTTTATTTACATTAAACCCACTAATAAACCCACTATTGGGCAAAAGTCTGAACGCTTTTTAAGCGATAAAATTGTTTAAAATTCCTTAAAGAGAATGGCGAACTGCCTGCATTAGTCGAGGGTAAAAAGTACAGCTTCATCATTGAAGATGATTTGCAGGTAATGAGTGGCCAGTTGGTTAGGCTTATTTGCTATTTAGAAAATGGCTGCCATATACAACCGACTCAATCTCTCGTTGAAACACTCCATTGTACTGTAGGCTTTTAAGTACAGCGCTGAAAAACCAGCTCCAAGCATAGTTTGCCCTATAATCTTTATAAAACATAAGAAATTAGAGTCATCACCATATAGGACACCAATCCAAGTAAATGCCAACCCTAGCGCAACTAAAATCCAAAATGCCGCCCTTAAAGAACTTTTTCTCACGAATTGATAAGGTCTTACTATTTTTTTTCTAGCACAATCATTTTAGTTATCTACTTAGAGGTAAACTTTAAGCACGCTATTCACAACTACCTGGTTCTGCGCCTGTAACTAATGGGAACGTACCCCCTATTGTTACTCTAACGCAGTTACCAATAGTGATATCCGATGTGGCCGGAGTGCTAATAATTGATTCACTACCGTCAGCTCTTAATATGGTGTAGGCGTTTCCCTTCTTCTGAGTAATTGCATCTTCAGTAACCGCTCCTGCAATAGCGCCAGCCAAGCCACGTACTAGATAAGTACCCCAAGAATGATTATTGCTACTCCCAAAAATACTAGCTGCTGATCCAACAGTCGACCCAATTCCAGTGTTTGTCCCTCCAATAGTAACTGGATCAATTTTTAAAACCTTCCCGTAAAAAACAGTTTTAACGGCTTGATCTCTGGCTACATAGCTATCAGACGTTGCACACCCGGTTAGTACCCATAAAGCGATCAATATGATTAATAGTTTTCGCATTTCTATATCCTTATCCCCAAGACCAGCACATTCTAATTCATCTTGAGTAACATAGCTGCTTATATTCCATTAATTTTATAAAGGTAAATATTATAGCCATTAATCAGTAAGTACTTTCTTAAGCTCAGAAACTTTCAGCATTTCAGCGGTCTCGCTTTGGGAAGTATCCCGCAAATTTGCGGTATTTTTTGGGTTGCCCAACCGACATATTCGCAATCTTCGCTGCGGCTATAGTCCAATGGCTCACTTAACACTGTCAGAAACAAAAAGGTACTTAGGGGCGTTATTCGTTAACGCGGGGTTTGAGTGGAGGCGCGTTGCATATAGAATGTCATTTTTTGGGAGGGTTTCGTATTATAAATATTGCATATTATTTTTATGCTACTTTAACATGCACTAACCAAAACCCCTTTTTTGTCGAAAAGTGTCAGATTTCCCTACCAAAACTCTTTGGGGAAACTTGGGACTTACATTAGCTTCGGCGTCAGCTGGTTGGTCCTTTTTTTCTAAAAGTGTTGTTTTTGTCGTATTTCACCACTTCCGTGATTTCCAGCTATTACCAGGCTGAGACCCCCGAGTTTATCGACTTTACCTATCTTAACGGTAGGAAGTAAGTTCAAAATAGTGTGGCTAGAAAAACTGCGTGCAGTGCAATACCCATTAAATTTTTACAAAGTGAGAGCCTATCGCAGTGATTTAATGCACTTTAGCGCAGATAGCAAACACTCGAATTTCTACAAGCAAATTCTGAATTGTTGGATTGTGAAACGAAGCGAACCAACCGTTATTATTCGGTTGACTACTTACGAGATGAAGATCATACGTATCACTAGATGCTCCGCCGCCTAGCACCTGCTTACCTGCTGAACACGATACCGAAATAAATCCCCCAGTACCACCCTGATACACTATTGAATCAGAGTTAGAAACCAACTCATACCCGGATATATCGTTGTCCCCTAGCGGAATCACTACAACTTTATTCTGGGCAATTGCCAACCCTGTAATGAGCAGAGTGCCGCTTAATACAAGAATAGGCACAAGGGCTTTGATTGAATTGATCATGACTCGCTATCGTGCTGGCGTATCAGCAAATAGTACACCCCGAGTCCGTAATGATCAAATTACCTTACTGTTGTGTCTACCTTTAGGCATAATATTTCAAAAGTTTTTCGCTGAACGTGTGAAAATGTTTGGGGGGCGCGTATCTAGAAGTAATCCTCAAATACTTTTATAACCCTCCCGTTAAGGCAAATGGATTAAAGATAAAATCGACTGGGCAATTATTTACTCCATACAGTTAATCATAAGATGTTATGTTCTTATTATCGCCTTGTCATTACCTAACAAAATGAAACAATTATTCTTATTTACTGTGCTAATAGCAGCTTTAACAATATCTCATCCTACGGTCGCTAGTTCTCTTCTAACAAAACCTGGGGAGCTTCCTGAATTTTGCCCTTTGACATGGAGTTCTAAACCAATGCTAATGGAACCAGAAGGCGAATATAGAGCTTTGTTAGAACTGATTTCTGGTTTTTGGTTTGGAGAGAATCCGCCGTTAGATGTTGATGAAATAAAGTCTGGGCTATCGAACGCATATACTGTTGTGGGAGGTGATCCGGATGATGCGCCTTTGGTAATTGTTGCGTTTCAATTCTTAGATACTTCTTCCGCTGATAAAGCTGAAAATCGGCTGGAAATGAAATTAGATGGATCTCCGTCACACAAGTTTGCTAAATATGGTGAGGTAGTAATAATTCTGGGTCACAGACATCCTGTAGAAGATCAGTGTGCTACCTGGTTTTGGAATCGAATAGTAGATGAATTTGAAGGTTCCACGTAGTCAGGTGTCTAGTTGATGGTAGCGTCGCCGATATTTTGTATGATGTTAGCCTAAGGTTTCTTGCTCACTTTAATTAATCCGTTTCTAAAAAATCGATTTTGAAAAACTGCACGCGCACAAAAACGCTTAGGGGCGGTCGGTCTAGTGGATTTGGCTTAAAAGTCTAGTCACCCCCTCTCTGGTGAATTAGATTGATGCCTAAAAGTGAGGTTTTGTCGGGGTTTCATATGAGTAGGTTGTCGGTTTTAATGTCAACAATACTCAACAAATCATTTATACATCATGTCAGTTCTTGTACTTTTTCCTTATCTGTGATCGTAGTTGTGTAAGCCAAGCCTGGTGCTCTGCTTCTTCTCTATCTATCGTCCTTTGTTCTCTTATTACGTCCAATTTATTAACTAATTCAGGATCATCTCTATCATAGAGTGTCCGAAAATTAATTCGGTTTCAGTCGCTGCCTGAATATCAATGGGAGAGATATTTGGTGCAGTTTCAAGCAAATGCATACCGTCATCCTGAGGTTTGAGAACTGCAAGATCAGTGACAATCAAATCGACTCTTCTTGTCGATGTTAGTGGGAGTGTACATCTTTCAACTATTTTTGGAGCCCCCTTTGCTGTGTGCTTCATCGCAACGATAACTTTTCGTGCGCCCGAGACTAAGTCCATGGCCCCGCCCATGCCCGGTACCATCTTATTGGGGATCACCCAGTTAGCAAGATGTCCTGCCTTATCTACTTGAAGGCCACCCAACACGGTCATATCCAGATGACCACCGCGAATCAGGCCAAAAGAAAAGCAACTATCAAAAGCCGCGGCACCAGGAAGTGCAGTGATAAAGCCTCCACCCGCATCCGTGAGAGATGGTGTTAATTTGCATCCAAAATTGACCCACTAAGGCTAGGTATTTGCATCGAATTTTGACCCACGTACAACCCCTCCTGCGAACAACTAATGCAGGAGATAATTGGAGTGATAGACGTGGCGTTATTAAGTGTAATAAGACGATGGCATTTCCGTGAAGGGATGCCGATTCGAGAGATAGCAAGACGAACCGGGCTGTCCCGTAATACGGTTCGCAAGTATCTCGCTAGTGGCGTGGTGGAGCCGAGCTACCCGAAACGGAAAAGCCCATCCAAACTGGATGATTACGAACAGACTCTGACCAACTGGCTGTTCAGAGAAGCGAGAAGGCACCGTAAGCAGCGACGCACCGTTCGTCGGTTGCACGGCGATCTGGTTCAACTTGGTTTTACTGGTTCGTATGACCGGGTTGCTGCTTTTGCCCGCACTTGGAGGCAGGAACAGCAGGAGGCAAGGCGAGGTGCGGGCAAGCACACCTATGTTCCCTTGTCCTTTGCACCAGGAGAAGCCTTCCAGTTCGACTGGAGTGAAGATTATGCCGTGATCAATGGTGTGAACACCAAGTTGCAGATTGCGCACTTCAAGCTCAGTCACAGCCGGGCCTTCTACCTGCGGGCTTATCTGTTGCAGAGCCACGAGATGCTGTTTGATGCGCACTATCATGCCTTTGGCGTTTTCGGCGGTATACCCGAGCGCGGGATTTATGACAACATGAAGACGGCGGTAGATAAAGTTGGCCGTGGCAAGCAGCGTACCATCAACCGGCGCTTTCAGGCGATGGCCAGCCACTATTTGTTCGAGGCGGAGTTCTGCAACCCTGCAGCAGGCTGGGAGAAAGGCCAGGTAGAGAAAGGGGTACGCGATGCGCGTTACCGGATATGGCAGGATGCACCCCGATTCAAGTCACTCGCTGAGTTGAATCGCTGGTTGCAGCAGCGCTGTATAGATCTGTGGCAGGAATCGGCCCATCCCCAGGACAAACAAAAGACGATCTACGATTACTGGCAACAAGAGCAAGCAAATCTGATGGAGGTGCCCGCTGCCTTCGATGGCTTTGTTGAACACACAAAACGGGTTACCTCAACCTGTCTGATCACCTTTGAGCACAATCGATACAGTGTCCCGGCGAGCTTTGCCAACCGGGTGGTGAGCCTGCGCGTGTATGCCGAACGGTTGGTGATTGTGGCAGAAGCTCGCCAGGTGGCCGTTCATGAACGGGTCTTTACCCGCGATCATGGCAGCAGCGGCAGGACAATATATGACTGGCGCCACTATCTGTCAGTGGTACAGCGTAAGCCTGGGGCATTACGTAATGGTGCCCCCTTCAAGGAACTACCGGAGGGCTTCCAACAACTGCAGACCCGATTGTTAAAGCACCCTGGTGGTGATCGTGAGATGGTCGATGTGCTGGCCCTGGTGCTGTTGCATGATGAGCAATTGGTTGAACGGGCAGTTAATGAAGCTCTGAAGGTTGAACACCCGTCCAGAGAGCATGTGCTCAACTGCTTGAGTAGGCTCAGTGACCCCCCTCGTCCCAAATCGCTTCGAACACCTGCGGCACTAAAGCTGGTTAACGAGCCCGTGGCCAATACCCGGCGCTATGATCGTCTTCGTGGAGGCAAGCAATGAAAGCTGAAGCTATTATTACTACGTTGAAGTCGCTCAAACTGTTTGGTATGGCTGAGACCATTGCGACCATGTCCACTCAGTCTGCACCTGCTTATCAGCAGGCGATACCGATTCTGGAAGTCTTGCTCAAGGCCGAGGTGGCTGAGCGGGAAGTGCGTTCTATCAACTACCAGATGAAGGTAGCCAAGTTCCCGGTCTATCGGGATTTGGCTGGCTTTGACTTTAGCGAGAGCGAGGCCGATGAGGCACTCATCCGGGCCTTGCATCGCTGTGAATTTCTGGAAGACGCGCAGAATATCGTCTTCGTGGGTGGCCCGGGTACGGGCAAAACACACCTGGCAACAGCCATCGGTGTACAGGCGATACAGCATCACCATCTTAGGGTGCGCTGTCTTTCCGTGATTGAACTGGTCAACCAGCTTGAGCAGGAGAAACAATTGGGTAAATCAGGACGGTTGGCTAACCGCTTAATGCATACCGATCTGGTGATCCTGGATGAACTGGGTTATCTGCCGTTCAGTCAAACCGGCGGCGCATTGCTGTTCCATCTGATCAGCAGGCTCTATGAGAAAACCAGTATCATCATTACAACCAATCTGAATTTTGCAGAATGGTCCAGTGTGTTCAGTGACCCGAAATTAACGACGGCATTACTGGATAGATTAACCCATCACTGCCATATTATTGAAACGGGCAACGACAGTTACCGGTTCAGGCATTCAACGGCAAAAATGAAGGAGGCAAAATCTAGAAAAAGAAATTCAACTTAGGTCATAATCAGACCATCTAGACGGGTCAATATTCAGTGCAAATCCCGGGTCAATTTTGGATGCAAATTAACACTACTGTATCGATAGTGCGTGTACGGGGATCACCTTCAATCGCAAAAGCCTGGGTATTTCTAGAGAGCTGGTTAAAGTCCATTTCTTTTTATCGTCGTTATCAGTAAAGGTGGTTTTTTCCTGCATTTATGCATAATATTTATCTTTACGTAAAACGTAAAATATATTAAAATAACCGTATTGTTATTACGATTTTGTGTATCAGCTACCTATCAAGTTTTTATATTAACTAACAAGATAAAAATAATAATATTCATATATATAGAGTATTTCCCCAAGGGAAATTTATCTATTAATAAACTCAGGTTACCAAATCAAAATATCATGTGCAATCTAATATCTAAATGAGTAACTAATAATTACGTAATAAATAAAATTAAATCTATTTTTAATGAATAAAGAAAATGAAATAGCCCCTAACCAGCAGCGCAAACACGGTGTTAAATCCATAGATGTAGGGATGCGCGTATTAAAGGCGCTGGTAAACAAGCAGGGGCAAACGACCCTTCAAGAGCTGTCTGAAGCAACAAATCTTCATCCGGCAAAAGTGCATCGCTATTTGGTTAGTTTGGTCAATACCGGGTTTGTCGAGCATACATCTCATGGACGTTATGATCTTGGTAGCTATGCGCTTGAGTTTGCTACTTCTTATTTGTCGCGCCTTGACCCAACCATGATTGCTGGTCCAATTATTGAAGAATTATGGTCACAAACAGACCAGGGGATAATTCTCTGTGTGTGGGGGGAGTCGGGCACCACGGTCATTAGATGGCTGCAGTCAAGGTTGCCTATTTCTGTTGGTATACGCCCTGGTTCAATTTTTTTAACCACAATGTCTGCTGCTGGTCGGATATTTCTTTCATATTTGCCCAGCCACCTTACACGTTCAACTGTAGAGAATGAATTGGCAAGTTTAAATGATGTGCAACACCCCCTTGCGCCGAAAAACAATGAGGACATCCAAGCTTTGATCGAGCAAACACGAAAACTCGGTCTCGCTAGAGTAGAGGGACATAGTATTGAATATGTATCAGCTATAGCAGCACCAATTTTTAACTATCGCGGGCGCGTTGCACTAGCTTTGTCTCTGTTTGGTTTCAAAACCAGTTTCGACGCAAGTTGGGACGGACCAAACGCGGAACTGGTAAAATCAGCGGCAGAAGAAATCTCAAAACAGCTGGGGTATATACCCAATACCAATATAGCATCCTTAAAATGATAGGACGTTTCGACAGCCCGAGAAGTTCTATGAGTTCTTAGATACGGCAACAATAAAAAAACCTGCGGACTATTAAAAGTCCAAGCTACCAGTTTTAAAGTAACAGCCAAGAGTTTTTCTTGGTAACTTGACTTGTTCAAGCGCGCTGGTTGCAAAGCGTAAATAGCAAGCATTTTTCTGATTTTCGTATAAATGCACAATACAAGATTGTTGGGTTATTCGTCCTTTATCCTGGGTAGTATGCGTTGGTGTCGGTGCATCAGTAGCAGATGAGCCAAGCGTGGCGACGGATATATTAAGTTAGTGCTTAGGAAGCTAAGAAATTACAAAATATATAATAATAATGATAGGCGCGATGGAGTCTATTGAAATATTAGCTTAAATTTGGTAGTATTTAGTTCTTGTGTTGGAGGCCCAGTCTGGCCTAAATTGCTAATATATATGAATAAATATGCATATTTATTAAGTTATGCAAATGAAAACCAAATATTTGGTGCGCACACTATTAAACGCACGATTATTTAATTATAAATAACGTAATTAGTAAAATTCAATAAAATAGGATATTTACATGAGTAAAAATTTTGCCTCTACCGCTGATGTAGAAGAAAAGATCATTAGTTTCAGCCAGCTTAGTAAGCACGCCTGGGCATTTACTGCCGAAGGCGATCCAAATACAGGTATTATTATTGGCGATGACTCGGTGATGGTAATTGATGCGACTGCAACGCCGGTGATGGCGCAGGACGTTATCGCCAAGGTGCGTGAAATTACCGATAAACCAATCAAATACGTTGTTTTGTCGCATTATCACGCGGTCCGTGTGCTTGGCGCTTCGGGATATAAAGATGAAGGCCTAGAGCAGGTGATTGCCAGCCAGGATACGTATGACTTAATCGTTGAACGCGGTCAGCAGGATATGGATTCTGAAATTGGCCGGTTTCCCAGGCTGTTTAATGCGGTGGAAAGCATTCCTGGCCTGACCTGGCCAACCCTGACTTTCCAAGGTGAAATGACGCTTTGGTTGGGCAAATTGGAAGTAAAAATCATGCAGCTTGGTCGTGGTCATACCAAGGGTGATACCGTCGTCTGGCTTCCGGGCGAGAAGGTTTTGTTTTCCGGTGATTTGGTGGAATATGAAGCTGCTTGCTACACCGGTGATGCTTATTTAGCAGATTGGCCCCAGACTTTAGATAATTTAGAAGCGCTAGGGCCTGACAAAGTTGTGCCTGGCCGTGGGCCCGCATTAGAGACGCCTGAGCAAGTCAAAGAGGGCCTCGATTACACTCGGAGTTTCGTTACGACACTGTATGCCAGCGCTCAGGAAGCGGTCAAAGAGGGCATGAACTTAAAGAGTACAATGATGCATGTGCGCAAGCATATGGACCCAAAATTCAGTGATGTCTTTATCTACGAGCATTGCCTGCCATTTGACGTCAACCGCGCTTTTGACGAAGCTTCTGGTATCAAAGATCCACAAATTTGGACAGCTGAGCGCGATCAGGAAATGTGGCACGGATTGCAAACTGATTAACGAATAAATTTAGGAGAATTATTGATGTTTTTAACTTATACCAACCCAGTCTATGATTACGTTAGATCTCCAGATCAAGGGATAGCAGATCAAGAAGACGCTGTTCCGGCTCATCATCCGCTGGTCGTTATTGGCGCTGGTCCTGTCGGCATGGCAGCCGCAATTGATGCAGGCCAATACGGTATTAAAACCCTGATCCTTGACGAAGATAACACGGTAAGTGTTGGTTCCCGTGCTGTATGTTACTCAAAACGGGCGCTGGAAGTGATGGATCGCCTGGGTTGCGCGCAACCAATGATAGACAAAGGTGTCACCTGGCAAGTGGGCAAGATATTTTTTCGCGATGAACTGGTCAGACAATTTGATCTGCTCGAAGAAGAGGGTCACAAAATTCCTGCATTTATTAATTTGCAACAGTACTATCTGGAAGAGTACATGGTGAAAAGGATGCAGGAAGTTGATGAGATTGAGGTACGCTGGAAAAATCGAGTCGCTAAAGTCGATGCCCATGATGATATCGTTACATTGACCATCGATACACCTGATGGCAGTTATAAAATCACCTGCGATTGGGTCATCGTTGCCGATGGTGCCAATAGCCCGATCCGGGAGCAATTAGGTTTGGAAAGCGTTGGACAATGGTTTCAGGATCGGTTTTTAATTGCCGATGTGGTGATGGAAGCCGGATTTCCACCCGAGCGCTGGTTCTCTTTTGATCCGTCATATCATCCCGGACAATCAACCCTATTACATAGACAGTCCGATAATGTTTGGCGTCTCGATTTTCAGCTTGGCTGGGATGCGGATCCGGAAGAAGAGAAAAAACCCGAAAATGTTATTCCCCGGGTTAAGGCCATGCTGGGAGAAGATACAGAGTTTGAGCTTGAATGGTGTAGCGTGTATACCTTTCGCTGCCGCCGTATGGAAAATTTTCGTCACGGTAGGGTATTGTTTGTGGGCGATGCGGCGCATCAGGTTTCCCCTTTTGGTGCACGCGGTGCCAATTCCGGTGTACAGGATACCGATAATTTAATCTGGAAGTTGAAACTGGTGATGGAAGGTAAGGCGCCGGATAAACTGCTGGATTCTTATTCCGAGGAGCAAGTTTTCGCTGCAAGGGAAAACATTCTCAACTCGACCCGCTCGACTGATTTCATTACGCCCAAATCAGATATTTCTCGAGTATTTCGTGATTCAGTATTGGAATTATCCAGTGATAAGAATCTCACATTTGCCCAGGCGCTCATTAATTCTGGGCGTCTTTCAGATCCGTCATTTCTAACTGAGTCGGGGTTGAATACACCAGATGAAGATAGCTTCGAGGGCAATATGGTTCCCGGTGCGGTGATGGATGACGCGCCCGTCGAAGACCAGAATGGCGAGCAATGGCTGATCAATTGCGCGGGTGGTCAATTCACGGCATTATATTTTGTCGATAATGCTGAAATTATAGATGACAAAATGGTTTCTGAGCTTAAGGCCTTGGGTGATGCAGCGATACCGGTTGAGACCATTGTTGTGGCAAGGTCAGGTATAGCAGCCGGTGAATTACGCACCTTGCTGGATAGCCAGGGCCTCGCTGCTAAGCGTTACGATGGTCAGCCTGGTACGACATACCTTATTCGACCTGACCAACATATTGCTGCTCGGTGGCGCGCATTTGATGCCGATAAATTGACCGCTGCGGTTAAGCTCGCTACTTGCAACGTATAGAGGAACAGATTATGTCACTGACTAAAAACCTAAATATTCACCAACCGAATAAACGATATTTTAAACCTTATCAGGCTGGCGACGACTTTTATGAGGCCTTGATCGACACACATCGTGATTTATCCAATGAAGACAGCGCCAAAGTCAACGCCAAGCTGGTGTTATTATTAGCAAATCATATAGGTGATTTGGATGTGCTACGAGAGGCAATGAAAATTGCACGCGAAAATACCGAAAAGTGAAATGCAACACATTTTGCAGCAGACTTTAATTACTTGGTGTCATTAACATATGACACCTCACAGGAGGAGATAAAATGAAATTAGACCAAATTCATCATGTGGCGTACCGTTGCAATGATGCCAAAGAGACCGTGCAATGGTATAACAAGAATCTGAAGATGGATTTTGTCTTGGCAATTGCAGAAGACCAAGTACCTTCCACGCATGAGCCAGATCCATACATGCATATTTTTCTTGATGCGGGTAATAATAATATTCTCGCGTTTTTCGAACTGCCTACCAAACCCCAAATGGGTAAGGATCCGAACACACCAGAGTGGGTTCAACATATTGCTTTCAAGGTAAAAGACCGAGAAACATTACTGGAGTACAAAGCGCATTTAGAGTCCAATGGAATTGAGGTGATCGGCGTTACTAATCACTCTATTTTTCATTCCATTTATTTTTTCGATCCGAACGGTCATCGCCTGGAGTTGGCATGTCCAGATCCACAAGAAGTAAGTAAGTTAGAAAAACTGGATGAGGTGAAATGGGATATGCTCGAAGAATGGTCGAAAACCAAAAAAGCACCTAAACACGCTGCATGGCTGCATGAATCTGAATTCAGCGAAGGATAGACGTTTTTAATTCGCCCGGTTTTTGTATTTTTCGACCTAATGGCCTGTAGCGCTGATAAATGTCTATCATTATTTAGATGATCAGACCCGCCATGCCAACATAATGGTTTAATAAAAGAACCTGGAGGTAGTGAAATGATTATATTTGTCGGAGGGCTCCCCGGGGCCGGAAAGTCATCTGTATCAAAAAAACTTGCCGATAGGTTTGGCTATTACTATTACGATATAGATGAAATTAAAAAGGTGGTGTTCCGGGAAGACCCTGATTTTGAACGCAATATGGCGCAAGGAATACCCTTTAAGGACGAAACCAGACAAAAAGTATTTGAACGCGTGGTTGAAGATTTTAAGCGGATGCGCGAGTCGCATGAGCACATGGTTGTAGATGAGACTTTACATAAAAGGGAGCTACGACACGTGCTGTTCGATGGCGCAAAAAAATATTTCAAGCACTATTTTGTTATTTGGGTCGAAGTGGATGAAGCGATTGTCAAGCAGCGGTTTGCCAGCAAGGTACGCGAAGGGCACATACTAAAAGACCCGATGAAAATGCATCTGGGATTTAAACGTGAGTTCGAACCTTTTCAAAAAAGTAGTATCCGGTGCCTAAATAATACCAGTCTGGACGATACCGTGGATGACCTGGTCGAGCTGTTCCAGCAAGTCAGACAACTCAGTGTTTAGAGGTAGTTGTTTTAAGTAAATAGCTTCCCGCTTTCCGTGGTCGACGCTATATTCTGTGGCGGTAAAAGACAGGTAGGCTAAGGACCCGTACGATACATCTAATTCAGTTAACAAAGCATAAATATGAAAACCAATGAAACGCACGATCCTCAGTTAAAAAGCTGGATCAAATCCGCCAATGATGGCAACACCGATTTCCCGATACAGAATTTACCCTTCGCTGTTTTTCGTCGTAGCGGAAGCCAGGAAAGTTACCGTGGTGGCGTAGCGATCGGCGATCAAATTGTTGATTTAGCTGAGGTTGCGCGTCGGGAGCTGTTTTCAGGTGAGAGCGCCAAAGCGGCTAAAGCCTGTTCGGAATCTACGCTCAACACTTTTATGTCAATGGGTGTTGATTCATGGTCAGCTTTAAGACACGCATTATCACAGGGTTTACGTGAAGGTGCCAACCTGCAAAATGAACTGGCGTCTTGTCTGGTGCGACAGACGGAGGCCGAATACGCAGTACCAGCGCATATCGGTGACTATACTGATTTTTATACTTCAATCTATCATGCTACCAATATCGGTAAGCTATTCCGCCCCGATAACCCGCTGATGCCAAACTATCAATGGATTCCCATCGGCTATCACGGTCGCAGTTCCTCAATTGCAGTGTCGGGAATCGATTTTCATCGACCGAAGGGGCAAACCAAAGCGCTAGACCAGGAAGAACCCGAGTTTGGTCCCTGCAAAAGGCTGGATTATGAGATGGAAGTGGGTATATTTATCGGTTGCGGTAATACATTGGGCCAGGCAGTGAGTATTGATGATGCCGATAATCATGTATTTGGTTTGTGCTTGCTGAACGACTGGTCGGCTCGAGATATTCAAGCTTGGGAATATCAGCCATTGGGCCCGTTTTTATCGAAAAATTTCATCTCGTCTATTTCGCCCTGGATTGTCACCACCGAAGCGCTGGCACCTTATCGCAGCACTTGGAGTCGGCCTGAAGATCACCCGCAGCCTCTGACATACCTCGAATCTAAAAGTAACCGGGAGTCCGGCGGGTACGACATCCAGCTGGAAGTGCTGATAGAAACGGATCAAATGCGCCGAAACAAGCGAGCACCATCGCGCTTATCTTTAAGTAACTTCAACCACTCCTACTGGACGGTGGCGCAGATGCTGGCACATCACACCGTCAATGGGTGCAATTTAAAAGCAGGCGATTTTTTGGGGAGCGGAACCATGTCCGGGCCTGAGGCCGAGGCAGCAGGCGCACTGATTGAACTGACCAAAGGTGGGAAAGAACCCATTACACTGGAAAATGGAGAACAGCGCACATTTTTAGAAGATGGCGACGCCATTATTATGCGTGGATGGGCAGAAAACCAGCATGCGGTCAAAATCGGTTTTGGCGAAGTAGTCAGCACCGTATTACCCGCTGTTGCCTGACCCAAGTGCGTGCAATGAAACTCTACGATTACTTTCGATCATCAGCCGCATATCGGGTGCGGATTGCATTGAATATTAAGGGATTGAGTTATACGCAAATACCCGTCAATCTGGTCAAGGGTGAGCAAAGCGAAAGCGAAAATTTAAATCGTAACCCACAGGGACTGGTGCCGACATTGGTTGTAGATGATGGGGCCAAACTGACGCAATCGCTGGCGATTTGCGAATTCCTCAACGAAACTTATCCACAACCCGCGTTACTACCGGATGAGCCGCTTGCCAGGGCCAGAGTGCGCGCTATGGCGCAGTTAGTCGCTTGTGATATTCACCCGGTGAATAACCTGCGCATCCTGAACTATCTTACTCAGACGTTAGATATAAACGAGGAGGAGAAGCTTACCTGGTATAGACACTGGATAGCCGCTGGTTTTTCCGCGCTGGAAGCTTTGTTACAGGAAGATCAAACCGGGCAATTTTGTCATGGTGATACGCCCAGTCTAGCTGATGTGTGTCTGATTCCGCAGGTATACAACGCGCGTAGATTTGAACTAGATTTGCAGCCCTATCCGGAGATACACCGAATTGAAAAGGCCTGTTTAGAAATGCCAGCATTTGATCGCACGCGACCCGAATTGCAAGCAGACGTGAGCGCCTGATGGGGGTAGTCTTTGTCTGCCCGCTTTGTCAGATAGCAGATATCTAATAACCATCGGAATATCAATATGCTCCATATATTAACGAAACAATTCCGACGAGTACGCACTGCAATAATTCTAAGTATCGTATTTTTTTTGTTGATTGCTATTGTTAGCACAATTCTAGTAGCTATTTTTGATATCGATGTATTAGAAAGAATTATGACTGAAGTTGGTATGGCCATTGTTTTTGGTGTTGCATATTTAATTTCACCAATGGTTCTTAGATATTTTGAGGAGTGGTAATCTAAAGGTGAGTTCACCGGTGATGCTAAACTGACTAAGTACCCAGAAAGCTACGTTAAGAAGTTCGAAGCAGTAGGTGGGATATAGGGATAGAAGGAGATCTAGAGATATTTGTTCTAATATTCCCCTTCTATTTCTCTTTGCTCTTGGCAATAACCCCTCGACGTACCTGATCGCGTTCCATCGATTCAAACAAGGCTTTGAAATTGCCTTCTCCAAAGCCCTCGTCTTGCTTGCGTTCAATAAATTCAAAGAACACCGGGCCCAGCAAAGTTTCGGAAAAAATCTGTAATAGCAATCGTGGTTCATCATCTGCTGTAGATCCATCCAGCAAAATGCCACGCGATTGAAGCTCCTTAACTGGCTCGCCATGGCCTGGCAAACGTTCGTCAAGCATTTCATAGTAGGTATCGGGTGGCGCGGTCATAAACGGCAGCCCATTGGCTTTAAGCTTATCCCAGCTTGCTAGCAGATTATCGCAACTCAGCGCAATATGTTGGATACCTTCACCGTTAAATTGCATCAGGAACTCTTCAATTTGCCCCGTGCCCGCGGAGGCCTCTTCGTTTAATGGAATACGAATCTTGCCATCCGGTGCGGTCATCGCTTTAGAGGTCAGACCAGTATATTCCCCCTTGATATCAAAGAAACGTAGCTCTTGGAAATTAAACAATTTTTCGTAGTATTCAGCCCAATACTGCATACGGCCGCGATACACGTTGTGGGTTAGATGATCAATGGTGTGGAACCCACAGCCCACCGGGTGTGCCTCGACGCCTTCGATAAATTTAAAATCAATATCGTAGATGGAAGCACCATCTTCATATCGATCAATCAGGTAAATCGGCGCGCTACCAATGCCCTTAATTGCAGGTAGACGTAATTCCATCGGTCCAGTGGGGATGTCGATGGGTTGCGCGCCCAGTTCCAATGCGCGGTTATAGGCAAGATGGGCATCTTTCACGCGAAAGCCCATACCACAAGCGGCTGGCCCGTGCTCCTCTGCAAAGTATGCTGCCAGGCTGCCCGGCTCTTTGTTGTGTATGAAATTAATATTGCCTTGTCTATATAGATCAACATCTTTTGAGCGATGCATGGCGACTTTGGTAAACCCCATCATTTTAAAAATGGGCTCGATGACACCCGCTTCAGGTGAGGCGAACTCTACAAATTCAAACCCCTGTAGGTTCATGGGGTTTTCAAATAAATCAGTCATGGTTTTCTCCTAAGTTGATAGAAATTGAGTTTGTTTCGGAAAAGCGAACAAAACTCTAGTTAGGAGGTGCACAGGGAATGCCTCTAATACTTTTAGCTAAAAATTGTGCAATGACTAAGTACATTAAGTTCAATTTATGAAAATCTTTAAATCGGGTGATCAAATACGATTCAATCGCGGCTTGGCGAACCGACTTTATATTGCTTTCGAACCAAGCTGGGTATCTAAACTAACACATTAGTGCCTCTAATTTAAGCGCTGTCTAGGGGTGTAGAGCAATACTTATCGAGTAAACATCACGCCTATTCCCACCACGACTAGTATCGCACCCAGCCAGGCACCAAGTGCGGGGCGTTGGCGGGTTTTGAGCCAGATGATGGGTAACATCAGCACCGCCTGGGTCGAAGACAAGATTGAGGCAATACCGATATCGCCTATAGAAAAAGCATAAAGCAATAAAGACATACCGATTCCAATCGCCAGAACACCATTAAAGGCGGATAATGCCCAGTGTTTTATCGTGACAGTGGTGGCAGGTTCGATGTTTCTAATGGGTAACATGATGGTTAGAAATAGCGCCGAGACACCAACTCGAAGCGTGGATACCATCATCGGGTTTGCGCCGCTGTCCAGCACGGGTTTGATAATAAGCGCCCCGATGGATTGGCCAAGTGCGGCCATCAGGCCGAATCCCACACCTATTAAAAGTTTGCCTTCGGTACTTTCCCAGCGGTGCAGATCATCTTCTTTGACTTTGGGTCGTCCCCACATGATAGCTGCTAAAACACCAGAAAACACCAGAACTACCCCCAGCAAGCCATTGAAATTTAGTCTTTCACCCAGTATCAAAATACCCAGCGCCACACTGATCGGGGCATTACAGGCATACAGGATTTGTGCTCTGCGCGGCCCCAGCCGCTTCATGGCACTGAACAGAAATGAATCCCCAATGGCGATACCGATAAAGCCAGACAACAAGATGACGCCCAGATCAGCAGATCGGAAGCTTTCCCACAAACCCGCGAGCGAAACAAAAGCCAACAGTACGAAGAAAACACCGACATTGCGCAGCCGATTGAAGGTGATTCCCCCGAGTTGTTTGCTAAGGTCACCCGCGAGTAAGGCCGCAAAAGTCCAACAAAGGGCTGCGCCTAGGGCGGCGAATTCATATAGCATGAGGCATATCGCGAGGTGAGCGAGCTATTTCAATACACAGTAAATACGACTGGTCAGTACTTATTCCGCGGTTTGATTCGCAAGATAGGTTTCGTAATCGCCCATGAAGTGCGTTATACCGGTTGTCTTCATATCAATAATTTGGGTGGCTAGCGAAGACACAAACTGACGATCATGGCTGACAAAAACAAGCGTGCCTGGGAAATTCTCGAGCGCCATATTGAGTGATTCGATCGATTCCATGTCCAGATGATTGGTCGGTTCATCCATTACTAATATATTGTGTTTATGCATCATCAGCCGACCAAATATCATGCGGCCTTGTTCGCCCCCGGATAGTACATTCACTTTCTTTTTAATGTCGTCTTTGGAAAACAGCATGCGCCCTAAGGCGCTGCGAACGGCTTGTTCATCGTCACCTTCCTGCATATGTTTTGCCATCCAGTCAAATACACTAATATCGCTTTCGAACTCATCGGCGTGGTCTTGTGCATAATAGCCAATATCCGCGTTTTCTGACCATTTCACCTGGCCGGATTTAGGCGCCATATTCCCCATCAGCGTTTCCAGTAGCGTGGTTTTCCCGATGCCATTCGGGCCAATGATCGCGATACGCTCACCGGCCTCTAGCATTAGATTAAGATCACTAAATAAAGGCGCTTCATTGGCATAGGCCTGGGAGAGTTTCTCGACTTGTAAGGCTAGCCGATGCAGCTTCTTGTTCTGTTCGAATCGAATATAAGGATTAACCCGACTCGAAGCTTTCACCTCTTCCAGCTGAATTTTGTCGATCTGCCGGGCCCGTGATGTGGCTTGTCTGGCCTTGGAGGCATTGGCAGAAAAACGAGCAACAAATGCTTTTAATTCCTTTATTTGCGCCGCTTTCTTAGCATTGTCTGCGAGCATACGTGCACGTGCTTGCGTCGCGGCGAGCATGTATTCGTCGTAGTTTCCGGGAAAAATGCGCAGCGCACCATAATCCAGATCGGCCATATGTGTGCAAACGCTATTGAGAAAATGCCGATCATGCGAAATGATAATCATGGTACTCTTGCGCTGGTTCAATACGTCCTCCAGCCAACGGATGGTGTTGATATCCAGATTGTTTGTTGGTTCGTCCAGCAGCAGGATGTCCGGATCTGAGAAAAGCGCTTGAGCGAGTAGCACGCGCAATTTTAAACCAGGCGGAATTTCACTCATCAGGCCAAAATGGCTGGCTTCTTCGATCTCCAGCCCCAGCAGTAGTTCTCCAGCACGCGCTTCAGCGGTATAGCCATCCAGCTCGCCAAACTCGACTTCCAGGTCGGCCACTTGCATGCCTTCTTCTTCACTCATTTTGGGGAGTGCATAGATGCGGTCACGTTCTGCTTTTACCTCCCATAAACGCTCATTTCCCATGATCACCGCGTCAATTACCCTATGCGCTTCATAGGCAAACTGATCCTGGCGCAATTTACCCAATCTCTCGTTCTCGCTGATGGTGACGCTGCCAGAGGTTGGGTTTAAATCACCGCCCAGAATTTTCATGAGCGTAGACTTGCCAGAACCATTGGCACCGATCAATCCATAACGCATGCCTTCGTCAAACTTTACGGAAACATCTTCAAACAGCGGTTTAGGGCCAAATTGAATCGTAATATTTGAGGTCGAAAACAAAGTGCTGTCCTGAGTGATAAAAAGGCGTTGGATTATGGCATAAACCTGGTCAGCGACGACATCCCAAAATTCATATTCGGGACGCCGGTTAGATCATGATACGCGAGCACTTTACGGCATTCCGTGCTATGATTATTTTAGGAAATCGAAATAGTCATTGAGTATATGCAGATGAAATTAGTACGGAGTTTGGTTACACCAATAGTTTTGGGGCTGATCGCGAATAAAGCGCAAGCGATTGAATTACAAGATAAGGTTTCTGTCGGGATTAAGCAGAGTATCGCGGCAATTCAATACCAAGTGTCACCAGAACAAAGTTATTTATCCCTCAATCAAAATAGACGGCTTACCGCAGCGCAAGGGATATCATTTGATACAGTTATATCCCAGCTCGGTATTTCTGAAAATACCCATCTGAGTGGTTTTACGCGGCTGAACGATGACGAGCAACAACTCGCTGTTGGATTACGGCTTGGTGGGAGTGAACTACATATCATGACGGGCCGAGGCCTTGGGTTTAGCCGGCTCAGCAATCAATATGCCGATCTTGATCCGTACTATTTTCATGGTGGGACGACTGCCGAGTATCAGTTTAATGGGGTTGAGTTTGCTCGTCAGTTCGGGCCGAAGACCAACTTACGTTTTGGCCAAGCGCGCATTCGCGCACAGCATCTCGAAGATCGCACAACGAACTACATAGGGGGGCGTATCGGTAAACTCAACGCGCATTATATGCAGGTAAATCGGGGTGGGGATAAAGCCGGGGAGGCGTTGAATCTTGGCTTTGAATCGAGTCTGGGAAGCGCTGATTGGTCGATGCTGAAACAAGCAGCGGGCGGTGAGATTCAGCAGTTTTCATTTTCGTTTAAGCCGATAAAGCGCAACCGGTATCGTCTTGCTTTAAGTAACCGACATAACCCCTTGATTGATGATAATGATAGTTATCGTCTAATGCTTGGCTTCAGTCGACCATTGGGTCAATTTCGGATGGGTGCCGCCGAGTCCGCCACCAGTGAAGAAGATGCAACCAGATCAAATTCCAGACGCAATAACATGATCATTGGGGGCAGTGCGGTGGTGGCCGCACTGGTTTTAAGTTCAGGTTCAGATGATCAGGACAGTAACCCACGGCTGGAAGAGCAACATGCTGCTGCACGCCAGGCGCTGAACAAAATAAACCCGGTTTCGGTGCGAATTAATCGCGAGCATGGTGGGTGGGTTTATCTCGCCCCCGATGGACGCTATACTTATACCAACCCAGTGCAGGGTGATGTAGCCAGCGTACAAATCCCTTTATCACTTATCCCCAGTGGAGGCGTACCGAAAGCCTCATATCATACCCATGGCGGGCCAGATCCACGCTATTTAAATGAACAGTTTTCTCCCACAGATATCGCGTCAGATAACGCATTTGGGGTCGATGGGTATTTGGGGACGCCAGCAGGGAACTTTCTCTATCATAAAAAAGGCTCTAGCAAAACAATTCGTCTCGGGCGCATCGCAAATTGATGGCTCAGCAACGACAAACCAGATGGCTGTTATGGGGGACGATTAGCTTTTTGATGGGCTGTGAAACCATGGCGGAACCGGCCGATAAGTTAACCCAGATGTCGATTGGGCACGTCATGCAGCAAGCAGGAAATTGTACCTTGGGGGATGGATATGTATGCCAACCTTTGGATGAGATGACGATTATTACAAATCCATCTAACTTGACACCAGGCGTTTATTTACAAGCGTGGACAACAGCATATGCAGATTTTCAGGCGTTGAATGCGCTAACAGACGAGCAGAAAAATCTAAAGCACTACAGAATTGGATTTGCCGAAAACCAGCAGAATTATTTAGTGGTATTTAGCGCCTTATTACTGCCACAAATCAATGCAACGGGGGAAACCGAAGGTTTGTTGCGCACCACCTTGGGGAAATCGATGCGCTATGAACTCGATAAACAGACGCTGAGTGTCGTTTCGCGAAAATACTACAAGTGAGGTTATTTTTTATCGCGTTTAGATAACACGCTTACCAACAACATACCGTCTTCGGGGTGCAAGGGATGTTTTTGCGGTACAACGTAGGATTGTACCTTGCCGCGCAATGCCGCCACGTTGTTTAAATCCTGACTCTCAGCGGAAATTAACCAGTCCTTATCACGCCCACGTCGATCTTCCCGTACCACTGCGATATACTCAATATTCGGGTGAGGTTGATGATTGAGCCAGTGTAAAACTGTCGGGTTGCGTTCGCTCGGTGGAGTGAAATCCCGCACCAATGGACGCGAACGGCGCACCGTATTGTACAGCCTTCCCCCGAACATGCTGCGCACCGCATCGATGGGGGCAAAAATGGGATCGGTTAATTCCAGCGCATCGATTGCGCGTGTGGTTCCTAGGTTGGGTGCTGCGATACTTACCAGGCGCACCACTTCGGGTGCGTAATATTCTACCAGCCACAAACGTGCTGCTAATGCGCCCGCAGAATGCCCGATCAATGTGATCTCTTCATTTGGCCGCATTTGTAATACCATCTCCATCGCCCTGTTTAATTGGTCTGCTTGCTCGTCTAGCGGTCGCATCCAGGGCATATCAATCACAAAACTAATGTTTTCTGCCTGGTCTAAAGTTAGACGTCGCATAGGGTCGGGGTAAAAGCTTTGGGTGTCGGGAATAATTAATCCACCTCGCTGCCAACCTTCATCTTCCAGGATATCATTGATATGACTGTCTTCCCAGGATAGTGGAGAGCCCATATAACCATGGACGAGTACGAGGACATCTGCTTTCACGTTGTGCGCTAGGCCAAGCATAGCCAGCGCGACGAGATGGGTTAAGAATTGTTTTTGGCGTTGCATCATATTTGTTAAATCTACGGATGGATCACATCTATCAAGTATGCCAGATTCTTAAGCACAGCGAATCTAAGAGCGGTATATTTCTGTCATCAGCAATGGCACCCGAACGATTTGATTGGGTCAATTTTTAGTCATTAGTCATTTTTTTTCAAATAGCGCTGGTGGTTTATGTTCGAACTCGGATTCATATGCTGAATATTTATCGTGCACCGCAAATTGTTGCTGAGAAATCAGCATAATTTGGGTATCCTACGCGCTCTTTGCCAATAGCCTATATATACAGAGTCAACTGAGTTATGGAGCTGAACGAAATTCAGTCACGCCTGCGCGATTCAAGCGAGCGAATAGCCACGCTCAGGGGGTATCTTTGACTACGATACTAAACGCGAACGTCTGGAAGAAATTGATATGCACCTCGAAGATGCCGCCGTTTGGGATAATCCAAAAGAGGCGCAGGCACTGGGTAAAGAAAAATCCGAGCTGGAAAATATTGTCCTTAAGTTAGATGAGCTTGGGCAGGCAACGGCTGATTCATTGGAGTTACTCGAGCTGGCTAAAATGGAGGATGATGAGGCGACATTGGAACAAATAGGCGCCGACTCATTCAGCATTCTAAATGGGGTGGAGGTACTAGAGTTTCGCCGTATGTTCTCCGGTGAGGCAGATGCGAATAACGCTTTTTTAGATATTCAATCCGGTTCAGGTGGGACTGAAGCGCAGGATTGGGCTGAAATGTTGTTACGTATGTATTTACGTTGGGGCGAGGCCCAGGGCTATCAGGTGGAATTGATCGAAAAATCACCCGGTGATGTGGCTGGCATTAAAAGCGCGACGATTAAGTTCGTTGGTGAATACGCCTATGGTTATTTACGCACCGAATTAGGTGTGCATCGTCTGGTGCGTAAAAGCCCTTTTGACTCGGGTAATAGACGACATACTTCGTTTGCGGGTGTCTACGTCTACCCCGAGATCGACGATAGCTTTGAGATAGAAATCAATCCAGCCGATTTACGCATCGATACTTATCGCGCGAGTGGCGCGGGTGGCCAGCATGTGAATAAAACTGAATCGGCGATTCGCATTACGCATGAACCCAGCGGTATTGTGGTGCAGTGCCAAAATGATCGTTCGCAGCATCGCAATCGGGATTCAGCCATGGCCATGCTCAAGGCGCGTTTATACGAAAAAGAAATGCAAAGTAGGCGTGATACGCAACAAGCGACCGAAGATGAAAAATCAGATATCGGCTGGGGAAGTCAGATTCGCTCATACGTATTGGATCAATCTCGGATTAAAGATTTACGTACCGGGGTGGAAACCGGCAACACCCAGGCCGTACTCGATGGCAGCTTAAACCAGTTTATTGAAGCCAGCTTGAAACAAGGATTGTAAACACATACAAATTCCAAATATAGAGAACGATTGAATGACGGAAGAACATGATCAACTAGCACAACGTCTGGCCAAATTAGAGCAGATAAAAGTTGTGCGTAATGCCTATCCTAACGATTTCAAACCAGATGCTGATGCTGGCTCGCTGGCGGATCAATATGGTGAAAAAACCAAGGAAGCGTTGGCTGAGGTTGCAATCGAAGTCTGTGTTGCGGGGCGCATTATGACACGTCGCATTATGGGCAAGGCCAGCTTCGTGACTATTCAGGATAGGAGTGGGCGAATTCAGCTTTTCCTGCAGCGAGATGCTTTGGGTGAGGAGAAATATAGCGAATTCAAGCATTACGACATTGGCGACATTATCGGGGTGCGCGGTACTTTGTTTAAAACGCGGACCGATGAGCTTTCGGTTCGCGTTAGTGAATTACAATTACTAACCAAAGCTTTGCGTCCATTACCTGAGAAATTCCACGGCTTGACCGACGCAGAAATGCGTTATCGGCAACGCTATGTTGATTTGATTATGAATCAGGAATCGCGTGACTTATTCAAAACGCGTGCGGCGACGATTCAATACATACGTGAATATATGGTTGGGCAGCAATTCTTAGAAGTTGAAACGCCGATGATGCAGCCGATTCCGGGCGGTGCGGTGGCGCGTCCGTTTGAAACACATCATAACGCATTGGATATGCCCCTGTTTTTGCGTATTGCGCCGGAGTTGTACTTAAAGCGGTTGGTGGTGGGAGGGCTGGAACGCGTATTTGAGATCAATCGCAGTTTTCGAAATGAAGGTGTAAGTACGCGACATAACCCGGAATTCACCATGCTGGAGTTCTATCAGGCCTATGCGACCTATGAAGACTTGATGGATTTAACCGAAGATATGCTACGCGGTCTGGTGAAGAAAATTAACGGTAGCATGGAGCTTGAATATCAAGGTGAACAACTTGATTTTCACAGCCCATTTGCGCGTATGACTTTGCTGGAATCCATAACGCAGTATCATCCCGATCTGACACGCGACAAACTTGATACATTGGAAGCCGCGTGCAACACGGCGAAAGCCTTAAACATTGAGATCAAACCGGGGTATGGCCTGGGAAAGGTGCAAACCGAAATTTTTGAAACAACGGTAGAACATCGCCTGGTCCAGCCCACCTATATCACCGAGTATCCAGTGGAAGTCTCGCCGCTTTCCAGACGCAATGACGAACGCACCGAGTTTGCCGATCGATTTGAGTTTTTCGCGGCGGGTAGAGAACTGGCCAACGGCTTTTCCGAGCTAAACGATCCAATTGATCAAGCCGACCGTTTCCGCGCGCAGGTGGCGGAAAAAGAAGCGGGAGATAGCGAGGCCATGCATTATGATGCGGATTATATCCGCGCGCTGGAATATGGTATGCCGCCCACGGCAGGCGAAGGTATTGGTATTGATCGCCTGGTGATGCTTTTAACCAATAGCGCATCGATACGCGAGGTACTGTTGTTTCCTTTGATGCGCCCGGAAGCCTGATTCGTGTTCAATTCCCTCGAACTGAATATTGGCTTGCGCTATACGCGCGCCAAACGACGCAATCATTTTATATCGTTCATTTCGTTTGTTTCCATGCTCGGAATAGCGCTCGGTGTATGGGCGTTAATTACCGTGCTTTCAGTCATGAACGGTTTTCATAACGATCTGCGTGATCGTATTTTGGCGGTCGCGTCACATGCCACGGTAAGTGAATATGGCGGTGCGCTGCAAGATTGGCAGACGGTTGATCAGGCGATTGGTCAAAACCCGGAGGTCACTGCCAGTGCGCCTTATGTGCTTGGCCAAGGTATGATTACGCGCTCCAACCAGGTGCATGGTGCTTTGTTGCGAGGAGTAGAACCCGCGCGCGAAAAACAAGTCTCGGAAGTATTAGATAATCTGCTTGAAGGGCAAGCTGAAAGCCTCAAGGCAGGTGCGTTTAGTATCATTATTGGTAAAACGCTGGCCAACCAGCTCGGTGCACAATTGGGCGATAAGCTTACCGTGGTCGCGCCCAAAGGGCGGGTTACACCGGCTGGGTTACTGCCTCGTATGAAGCGCTTTACCTTGACGGGTATTTTCGAAATTGGCGCCTATCAATACGATAGCGCGCTGGTATTAATGCATATCGATGACGCGGCCTTATTTTTAGGGTTAAAAGAGGGCATCAGCGGTATTCGCCTTGCGCTAAGCGATACCTTCGAGGCACCGCGCATTCGTCATGATTTGATCGATCAGACCGGCGGCCAATATCATATTCGTGACTGGACGCAAGATAACGTTAGTTTTTTCAGCGCGCTTAAAGTGGAAAAGCGGGTGATGTTTATTATTCTCGCGCTGATTATCATGGTGGCGGCATTTAATATTGTCTCCACTTTAGTCATGCTGGTAACCGATAAGCAAGCGGACATCGCCATATTGCGCACCCTTGGCATGGCGCCGGGTAGCGTGATGCGTGTGTTTATGGTGCAAGGCACCATTATAGGCGTGATTGGGACGCTCATCGGCTCGGTGCTGGGCGTGATTACCGCGATCAATGTCGCCGATATCGTCGCCGTGGTTGAAAATGCATTCAATGTTGAGTTTTTCCCCAGTGATGTATATGTGATTAGCGGCTTTCCATCCGAAATGCACCTGAGTGACGTGCTCGGGGTGATTTTGATGTCTTTGGGGTTGAGCTTTTTAGCTACCATTTATCCAGCCTGGCGTGCATCCCAGCTCGATCCGGCGGAGGCTTTGCGCTATGAGTGACCTTGTATTGCAAGCCAAGGGTGTTTCCCAAACCTTTAGCGATGGGCGTCTTAACGTCGAGGTGTTAAAAGGGGTTGATTTTAAGGTTCATGCCCGTGAGCAAATCGCGATTGTTGGATCATCCGGATCGGGTAAGAGTACTTTGTTACACCTGCTCGGTGGTCTAGCCAAGCCCACTCAAGGAGAAGTCTGGGTAGATGGCCAAAACATTTCTACATTGCCCGCTAAAGACCAGGGCGTGCTACGCAATCGCGCGCTCGGATTTGTCTATCAGTTCCATCATCTGCTGCCAGAATTTAGTGCGTTGGAAAATGTGGCCATGCCTTTGTTGATTCGAGGGGTGGATCGAATAGAAGCGCTGGGGAAGGCGGAAAGCTTGCTGGATAAAACCGGTTTGGTTAAGCGGCTGGAACACAAGCCGGGTGAACTGTCCGGCGGAGAGCGCCAACGTGCCGCGGTGGCCCGGGCCTTGGTAACCCAGCCCAAGTGCGTGCTTGCGGATGAGCCAACGGGTAACTTGGATCATCAAACTGCGGATCATATTCACGGCCTGATGGCGGAATTGAATCAAGAATACGGTACAGCGTTGGTGGTGGTTACGCATGATCGACAGCTTGCTGCCAGAATGCATCGCCAGCTGCGACTGTTAGATGGAGTGTTGGCATAATACTATCTGTCGTAATTATGTTTACAACAAGTTGTCGTGAATATTAATTGGTTATCTCTCACCGACGCAGCGCGCGTGTTGCATCCATCGCATTATGGTGAGCTGGCGGATAACGGTTCGTTAACGCGGCGTATTCGCACCAATTGTACGGGGATTTTCGCAGTAAAGTTAATTGATCAGCGTGTCATTCAGCCCACAACCGAAGAGCGCAACATCTTGGCGCTACCTGATTCAACCCAAGCCTTTAGTCGACGTGTGTATTTGTGTTGTGATGATCAACCCAAAATTTTTGCCAAAACCATTATTGGGTTGAACGACAAAAACCAGGTGCTCACCGAACGAATCGATCAGCTCGGCGAGCAGTCTCTGGGCAGCCTCTTGTTTCGGGATCCGTTGGCAACCAAAAAAAGCGTGCAGTTGGCACAAATACCGCTGAATCATATCTTTTTTGAGAGATTACGGTTAACCCAATATTGTCAAAGTAAGGCGGTTTGGGTCAGGCGCAATTTATATGAATACCTCGGTTGTAGTTTGATTGTGTATGAAGCCTATCTGTACTTGCTCGACTAAATATTCCATTCCAATATGCGCGAATAAATCCCACCAGGTTATAGCACGTCGCGCCAACCACGATTCCAATCACCAAATAGCCCGGATTTTCTGTATTTTGCGATTGCAAACAGAGGCATATTTGCACTAGAATACGCCGCCTTGATGCGGGGTGGAGCAGTTTGGCAGCTCGTCGGGCTCATAACCCGAAGGTCACAGGTTCAAATCCTGTCCCCGCTACCATTTCAAGTGGGCGATGATTTTTGCGCATTGCTTACAACGCGGCATAAGTAATGGGCTATACGCCCATTTTTTTTGCTTTGTAATTTGTCGTTGTGTAGACGGGAGGATATCGATGCAGGCGGATTTAGTGAGTTTACGATCCTTACTGGAGCCTTCAGTCGAAGCCTTGGGTTACGAGTTGCTGTTGCTGGAGCAAACCTATAGCGATAAAGAACCCGTACTGCGGATCTATATCGATGCGCCGGGTGGAATTCTGCTGGAAGATTGTGAGCAGGTGAGTCGCCAAATCAGCTTGATCTTGGATTTGGAAGACCCGATACGCGGGGCCTACGCACTGGAAGTTTCATCACCGGGAGCGGATCGCCCGTTGGTTAGGCCAGAGCATTTTGCGGCGGTTGTGGATGAAGAAATTCGGGTTTTAACACGCGATTACATTTTGGGGCGTCGGCGCTTTAAGGGTCGTTTGCTCGAAGCGAATCAGCAGCAGGTCGTGGTGGAAGTCGATGGCGAAGCCTATGATATACCATTGACGGACATAGATTCGGCTCGATTGGTGCCCGATTTTGGTGATTAATTTGTGGGTAATTGGTGGTTAGTAACAGACAAAGCATTGGTAAGACTTAGGTAGGATTAAAAATGGCAATTTCGAACAGAGAAATTCTGATGATGGCGGATGTCGTCTCGCGCGAGAAAGATCTCGATAAAGAGATTATTTTTAATGCAATCGAGGCCGCGCTAGCAACCGCTACGCGCAAATTTCATAAGGATGAAATTAACGCTAAAGTAGTCATAGACCGTGAAACCGGAAACTATGAAACCTTTCGTGTCTGGGAAGTGGTGGAAGACGATTTTGAAGAGTTTGACGACGCTTTACACGTTTTAGCGAGTGATGAGAAAGCCACGGCCGCTTCACTTGTGCCAGGAGATTACATTAAAGAGCCAATTAAGCAGGCTGAATTCGGCCGCATTCAGGCGCAGGCGGCCAAGCAGGTTATTATGCAAAAAGTGCGCGAGGCCAGCCGTGAACAAATCGTAGAACGTTTTAAAGATCGTGAAGGTGAGATGGTTTCCGGGACGGTCAAGCGCATGGAGCGCGGCGATGTTATTGTTGATCTGGGAGATGCAGAAGCGGTTTTACAACGACGCAGTCAAATTCCAACCGATGGTTTACGCACGGGTGATCGTGTGCGTGCTTTATTACAAGAAGTGCGTGCGACCAATCGGGGGCCACAGTTATTTTTAGATCGTGTTTCGCCTCAATTTTTAATTGAACTATTCAAGATCGAAGTACCGGAAGTGGGAGAAGGGCTTATAGAGATACACGGTGCAGCGCGTGACCCAGGTATTCGCGCTAAAATTTCAGTACAGGCCAAGGACAAGCGCATTGATCCGGTGGGTGCCTGCGTCGGAATTCGTGGCTCTCGCGTGCAAAGCGTGTCCAACGAAATTGCCGGTGAACGGGTGGACATTATTGTATGGTCTGATCAGATTGCTGATTTTGCGCTTAAAGCACTTGCTCCCGCGGAGATTGAATCACTACTGATTGATGAAGATAAGAAAGCGATTGATGTGGTGGTGAGCGAGGAAAATCAATCTCGCGCGATTGGCCGGGGTGGTCAGAACGTGCGTTTGGCATCTGAATTAGTGGGCTGGGAGCTGAATATCCTGACTGACGAAGAAGCGGAGGAAAAACAAGCCGAAGAAACCAGCCAAGTGGTCGCGCGTTTCCAGGAAAGCCTTGGCATAGATGAGGATGTTGCAACGGTGCTCGCAAACGAAGGTTTTAGCGTGGTGGATGAAGTAGCGTATGTGGATAAGCAAGAATTGGTGGCGATTGAAGAATTCTCAGAAGAGATGGTTGAAGAATTACAACGCCGTGCACAAGATATTATGCTCACCAAGGCAATCGCAGAACAAGCCGCGATGGTGCCAGAAGATGATCTGCTAACGATGGAAGGCATGGATGATGAGACCGCAAAACTACTAGCCAGTAAAGGTGTACGTTCTATGGAAGATCTGGCGGAATGTGCCACGGATGAGTTGATGGATATGATTGAAATCGAAGAGGAGCGCGCGCAATCATTAATTATGACGGCGCGAGCGCCATGGTTTGAATAAATCGCGAGCGCCATGGTTTGAATAAATCGCGAGCGCCATGGTTTGAATAAATTACGTTAAAATATAAAAGCGCGGGAATGTTGAGGTAATACGATATGTCAGAAGTCAAGATTAAAGAATTTGCAGCTCAAATCGGCTTGCCGGTTGAGCGCCTGCTTGACCAGCTCAATAATGCAGGCATAAAAAACAAAGCCGCGTCGGATGCGTTGACAGATGACGAAAAGAAAGTGTTTTTATTGCACTTACAAAGGTCATCTGCTGCTAAAAAACCGGAAATGAACTTAAAAAGCAGTAAAAGTACCCAAGTTCGCCAAACTACCAGGACAGGGGCGGCCAAGTCAGTGCAGGTTGAAGTGCGTAAAAAACGCCGCGTTGTCGCTCCCAGTGCAGCACAAGATCGCACTGCTGAACTACAACGGCTGGAAGCTGAGAAAAAACAACGTGAACTTGATCGCGCAAAAGCGGAAGAAGCGCGTTTAGCACGCGAAGCGCGGCTAAATGCTGAAAAAGAGGCTGAACGGGCTAAACAGAACGCGGAAGAAGAAGCATCCCGTCAACGCGCGCTCGAAGAAGAACAAAAACGTCAGGCCGCAGCCGATGAACTAGCCGCCCAGGCCAAGGCTGAAAAAGAACAAAAGGAACAAGCGGAAAAAGCCGCTCTAGAAAAAGATAATCAAAAAGCCGAGGCGAAACAAGAATCTTCTGGTAAAGACGATTCGGCCTCACCCAAGAAAGACTTATCTGGCTCTGAATTGCATGTACGACGTAAACACCGTGGCAATGTCAAAAGACCTGTATCTAAAAGACGCCCCAAGAATTTGCAATCAACCATCGCGGATCAACATGCTTTTGAAAAGCCAACCGCACCGGTTATTCGTGACGTGGCTGTCCCTGAGACCATCACTGTGGGTGATTTAGCCCAGAAAATGTCGGTTAAAGCCGCCGAAGTGATTAAGGTGATGATGGACATGGGGTCGATGGTGACGATTAATCAAGTCATCGATCAGGATACTGCTATCCTGCTGGTTGAAGAAATGGGGCATAATGCCAAACCAGCCGAAGAAACCAAGGCTGAAGCCAAGTTGATCGAGGTTGAGGAAGATGGTGCAGAAGCCGTAAGTCGCGCACCTGTTGTGACCGTAATGGGGCACGTTGATCATGGTAAAACGTCCATTTTAGACTATATCCGTAAAACTCGAGTCGCGTCCGGTGAAGCGGGTGGTATAACGCAGCATATCGGCGCCTATCGAGTATCAACCGATAGTGGCGATATTTGCTTTTTGGACACACCAGGCCATGCGGCTTTCTCTGCGATGCGCGCGCGCGGTGCAAAAGTAACCGATATTGTGATATTGGTGGTGGCAGCGGATGATGGGGTAAAGCCGCAGACGGTCGAAGCGATTAATCACGCCAAGACATCTGAAGTTCCGTTGATCATCGCGATCAATAAAATGGATAAAGAGGGTGCAGATCCCGACCGAGTTAAACAAGAACTGGCGAATCACGAAATTGTGCCGGAAGATTGGGGTGGAGACACTTTAATGGTCGAAGTTTCGGCCGAAACTGGTCAGGGCATTGATGATTTGCTCGAGGCGATTGTGTTACAGGCAGAACTAATGACTTTAACCGCGGTGGATACTGGCAAGGCGATGGGTGCGGTGGTTGAAGCGCGTATGGAGAAAGGTCGTGGTACAGTTGCCACTATCTTGGTCAACAAAGGTCAGCTAAATAAAGGCGACATTGTGTTGGTGGGGCGCGAGTACGGGCGTGTCCGCGCTATGGTGAGCGATACCGGCGAAAATATTCAATCAGCGGGCCCATCTACTCCAGTGGAAATACAAGGTTTATCGGGGGTGCCCGTCGCGGGTGATGAGTTGATTGTGGTCGATAGCGAGCGTAAAGCGCGTGAAATTGCCACCGAACGCCAGGGCCAATACAAGGAAATCAAGCTTGCAAATCAACAAAAAGCCAAACTTGAAAATATGTTCAACCAGATGGAAGAAGGTGATGTAAAAACGCTGAACCTGATTGTCAAGGCAGACGTTCAAGGGTCAGTCGAAGCGCTCAGTGATACACTAGAAAAGCTGTCGCATGACGAAGTGAAAGTGAAGGTGGTCCATGCCATGGTCGGCGGCATCAACGAATCGGATGTCAATCTTGCCGTTGCGTCAGATGCCATCATGGTGGCGTTCAACGTGCGCGCGGACTCAGCTTCCAAGAAGCTGATTCAGAAAGAAGGGATTGATGTTCACTACTACAGTATTATTTACGATGTGGTAGATGACGTGAAAGCCGCGATTTCAGGCATGCTTTCACCCGTTTCTCGCGAGGAGTTTGTTGGAACAGTTGAGGTGCGAGAAGTGTTCCAGGTGCCGAAAGTAGGCGCGATTTCAGGCTGTTTTGTCAAAGATGGTTTCGTAAAGCGAAGCTTACCGGTAAGGGTGTTACGAGATAACGTGGTGATTTTTGACGGTAAGATTGACTCCCTGCGTCGGTTTAAGGATGATGTAAACGAAGTGAAGGCCGGCTATGAATGTGGTATCGGTATTAAAAACTACAACGATATTAAGCCGGGTGATCAGATTGAGGTTTATCAAGTGACGGAGCAGTCCGCCAAGCTATAGAACATGGCTAGTGGTGATCGTAACCGGCGTGTCGCAGAGCAGATTAAACGTCATTTGGCGACGCTCATTGCCAAAGAAGTCTCCGATCCGAGATTAGGGATGGTGGGTGTCAGCACGGTTACCATTAGCAAAGACTACAAGGCTGCAACGGTATATATCAACGTTTTCAAAGAAGAACAGGCCAAAGACAGTATGGTCGCTTTGCGCAGTGCGGCTGGATTTTTGCGTTCGCAACTCAGCCAGAGCCTGAATCAGCGAGGCACACCTGAGCTTCATTTTGAGCTAGACACGTCGATAAAAAAGGGTATCGAGCTATCCAAGCTCATTGATTCCGTGCAGTAAAGTTTAGCATGGGGCGCAGACCAAAATGGGGCGTGCCTATCGATGGGGTATTATTGCTGGATAAACCAGCAGGTATGACATCCAACCATGCATTGCAGCATTGTAAACATTTGTTGAACGCCCAAAAGGCTGGACATACTGGCGCGCTCGACCCTTTGGCGACCGGTTTATTGCCGCTGTGTTTCGGGCAGGCGACCAAAATATCAAGCTATCTTCTGGGGTGGGATAAAAGCTACGACGTTCAGGTTTTGCTGGGAAGCGTTACCGATACCGGGGATGCGGATGGCCAGATACTCGAAAAATCTGCAGTTGATTGTGGCGAGGGCGAGATCAAAAGCGTCTTAAGCCAGTTTATTGGGGTGTATGATCAAGTACCTCCGATGTACTCAGCACTAAAAGTAAATGGTCAACCCTTATACAAACTGGCACGTCAAGGTAAACATATTGAGCGTAAAGCACGCCGCGTACACGCGTATGATATTCGTTTTGCTTCATTTAAAAACAAGGTTTTACGCTTTACGGTGGATTGTTCTAGCGGCTTCTACGTTCGCTCCTTGGTCGAGGAGGTGGGTGAGAAGCTGGGCTGTGGAGCGCATGTAACAGCACTCAGACGAACGCGGATCTGCGATATTGATCTCGCCGATACGATTTCACTTGTTGACTTTAAAGCTTTAGAGACAGATCAAGCGCGCCGTGCTTGCTTGCTTCCAACTGATCAGCTGATCACTCAGTTCCCTGAAGTTGGTTTGGATCACCAGCAAGCGGCGGCAATTCAAACCGGGAAAAAGATTAAACTAGATAAGGAAATTGCCTGTGAACTAACAGGTATTGTGCGTTTATATGATGAACATGCTGCTTTTTTAGGCTTGGGTGAAATCAAACAAGAGCGCCTTCTTGCCCCAAAGCGTTTGTTTATCAACGATTAATGAGGCCATGTTCTGCCAGCCGTAGCCTTGGGTTTGGGTTAATCATCTAGATGCGCTTAGTTAAAGGCATCAAGATTACTAAGTTCTTAGTAAGTTGCTGAGAAAGGTATACAACAATCTCTCTATGCAGGCGTTGCAGTTTTAGAAAAGGGTATTCTGATAATGATGTCCGCTGGTATCGCAGCGGCTTATTCTGAGTTCTACGGGGGTTTTGTCTAGCGTGAGCGCTACGCGTTCAATTGCCAGCAGGGGAGTGCCGACTTCAATGTTGAGCAGTGCTGCGTCTTTGTGATTCGCACTGATCGCGCGTAATTGTTCATTTGCACTATGAATCGTGATTCCATATTGCTTTTCATAAAGTTCATACAATAGGTTTGGCAATTGACAGTCGTTCGCCTTACCCAGGTTTTTAAACGGCTTTTCGGGCAGTACCACAGTTTCAACAATGGTTGGTTTCGATCCCATTTTTCTGATTCGCTCAATTTTGATTACTTTATCTCTAGAATTAAGTGCAAGTTTGGACGCTTCTCGCTTGGTGGGTTTTTTTGTGTGGCAGCTTAAAACTTCGCTATCGGGTAGGACCTTGTGTCCATGATCATCGCTAATATGAAAAAAGTGAAACAGCGCGCGCTCGTTGTTATGGTTGGATACAAAGGTACCGAGTCCTTGTCGGCGGGTGAGTACATTGCTTTCCACCAGTTCAGTAATAGCTTTACGTACCGTGCCCTGACTCACATCCAGCTCTTGCGCGAGGTTGATTTCACTGGGAATAATTGCACCAGGCTTCCACTCTCCATTACTGATTCTGGCAACGAGAAGCTCAATGATTTGTAGATAAAGCGGAATGGAACCTTTGCCTGTTGATAGCATGGTTTGATTAGTGTCTGATAATTTGAGGTCGGTTGAAATCACGGGCGATTATAGTAGCCCAAAGATGGCTCGTCATCGCCCTGCGTTATAAATCTTTTCGACCACGTCTGGCGTAAATACGCATAAATAGCTTGGTTTTTGCTGTAGCGTTTTAATGTCGTTTGGTCTTTTCAAATCGCAAAAATCGATTGTAATGGACCAAATAGTAATGTCAGCATATTAATATATAGTCTTATATAAGACTAGTTGACGTGGATATTCGTATAATATAATATTTTACCTTCGAAAAAACAATTGACTGTAAGCCAGTAGAGGAAAATATGATCGAATTTGTAGTCCATGATGAAGGAGATAGCGTCGGTGTTGTGGTGGTAGAAGGCGTAAAAAAGGGGGATGAATTAACCGGGTGGGTCATGGATCAGGATAAGGAAATAAAATTTACAGCAACAACCGATATTCCGATTGGCCATAAATTGGCGATTAAGCCACTCAGTACGGGGGATACCGTAATCAAGTACAGCACAGACATTGGAAAAGTGGTGGCGAATATCGGCATGGGTGAGCATGCTCATGTTCACAATATTAAAACCAAGCGTTGGTGAAGCAAGCAAAAACCCCCTTCAGTTCGACCGCCTAAAAATATCAGGAGAATATAAAATGAATCAAGCACTTAGCAACGCCACAATTACTGGTTATCGACGCGAGAATGGCCGGGTTGGGGTACGTAACCATGTGATTATATTGCCCGTAGATGACTTATCCAACGCTGCCTGCGAAGCGGTAGCGAACAATATACCCCACGCGATGGCGCTGCCTCATCCCTATGGCCGCTTACAGTTTGGAGAAGATTTGGATCTTCATTTTCGTACCTTAATTGGTACCGGCGCTAACCCGAATGTCGCTGCGGTCGTCGTAATTGGCATTGAAAATGGTTGGACACAAAAAATTGTAGACGGTATCGCGAAGACAGGTAAACCGGTGACGGGTTTTGGAATCGAGCAACATGGCGATCATGAGACCATTATGCAAGCCTCGAAAGTGGCCCGAGAATACGTGCAGTGGGCTTCTGAACGACACCGAGAAGAAGTACCTATTAGCGAACTTTGGGTTTCCACCAAATGTGGGGAATCGGACACCACATCGGGCTGTGGATCAAACCCTACGGTGGGCAACGCATTTGATAAATTATATCCGCACGGAACCACACTGTTGTTCGGAGAAACATCAGAAATTACCGGCGGTGAGCATCTGGTTGCAGAACGTTGTCGCAACGACGAGGTACGTGAGCAATTCATGTTCATGTTTAATCGCTATCAGGATATGATCAATCGCCACAAGACCTCAGATTTGTCCGATTCTCAGCCGACCAAGGGGAATATTGAGGGAGGATTGACAACCATTGAAGAAAAAGCGCTCGGCAATATCCAGAAAATTGGTAAGGAGTGCATCGTTGATGGGGTGCTGGACAAAGCGGAAGAACCGACCGGCCCAGGGTTGTGGTTTATGGATTCTTCTTCTGCTGCGGCTGAAATGGTCACGCTGGCCGCCGCCGCGGGCTATGTGGTGCATTTATTCCCAACTGGACAGGGGAACATTATCGGTAACCCTATCATTCCCGTGATCAAGCTGTGCGCCAACCCACGCACTGTGCGCACTATGGGCGAGCATATTGATGTAGATGTTTCTGGCCTGCTACGCAAGGAAATGTCGCCGTCTGAAGCGGGTGACGCATTGCTTGAGTCCATGTTCCGAACCGCTAACGGTAGGCTGACGGCTGCTGAAGCGCTGGGGCATAATGAGTTTGTTCTGACTCGATTATATGAAAGTGCATGATTTTAAAAGCGTACACCACACTTCAATTGAGTAGAGGAGTCAAATATGACCATTAAATACCTGAAAAAGGCCGAAAAAACGGCTGCTACCGGCGAAGACGATACCCGAAAAGTTGTCGCAAAAATGCTGTCTGAAATAGAAGCTGGCGGTGAAGAAAAGGCTGTTGAATATGCGGAAAAATTGGATAACTATCAGGGAAACGTGGTAGTGACGGCTGAAGAAATTGAAGCTGCTGCTGGTAAGGTGTCGCCGCAAATGCAGGATGACATTCAGTTCGCGTATGATCGAGTGCGTCGTTTTGCTGAGAAACAACGCGAAGCATTGATTGATTTTGAGGTCGAATTATCACCGGGTTTGTATGCTGGTCAGAAACAAATACCTGTTGCAACTGCGGGATGTTATGTCCCGGGCGGACGATATGCACATGTTGCTTCGGCCATTATGTCGGTGGCGACAGCTAAAGCAGCCGGCGTAAACCATGTTATCGCCTGTTCACCCCCGAAGCCCGAAGAAGGTGTCCATCCGGCCATTATTTATACCGCTAATCTGTGTGGCGCGGATACCATATTGGCAATGGGTGGCGTCCAGGGGATTGCGGCCATGACATTTGGGCTGTTTACCGGCCATCCGGCAGATATCTTGGTCGGACCAGGAAATCGATTTGTTGCTGAGGCCAAGCGTATGTTGTTCGGGAGAGTCGGGATTGATTTATTCGCAGGGCCGACGGAAATCGCGGTTATCGCAGATGAAACGGCTGATGCGGAAATAGTTGCCAGCGATCTTGTTGGTCAGGCGGAGCATGGGCTGGATTCACCTTGCTGGTTGATTACCACTGATCGGGATCTCGGGCAGGCGGTACTGAAGCTCGTACCGGAATATATTGCCAGATTGCCTGATACGGCGCGTACGGCGGCCGAAGTGTCTTGGCGAGATTACGGAGAAGTTGTGTTATGCAGTAATCGTGAAGAAGCGGCAGAAGTGAGTGATCAATACGCTGCTGAGCATCTTGAAGTGCAAGCCAAGGATTTAGACTGGTGGGTAAATCGCTTACGTAACTACGGGTCATTGTTTGTCGGAGAAGAAACGACAGTTGCATTCGGTGACAAATGTTCGGGTACCAATCATATCCTGCCGACCAAGGGTGCGGGGCGCTATACCGGGGGCTTATCGGTCGGAAAATTTATCAAGACGGTGACCACGCAGCGCATGAGTCGCGAAGCCAACCGGGAAGTGGCCGCTGCTGCGGCACGTATTTCCAGGCTGGAAGGCATGGAAGCGCATGCGCGGACGGGTGATGATCGACTGCATAAATATTTCCCGGGAGAAACCTTCAAACTGGAGCCCTGAATATTTCCATTTTTGATATCAATAATAAAGTTGCCCTGGTCACCGGGGCGAGTTCAGGCATCGGTCAACGCCAGGCCCAGGTTTTGGCAGGCGCAGACGCATCGGTGGTATTGATTGGGCGCCGACAGCAAGCACTCGACGCAACCGCTAAAGAAATTGAAGCAGCGGGCGGCAGGGCAGCGGGTATTTCAGCCGATTTGAGCGATTTGGCAGGACTCCCAGGGGTTGCCGAACGCGCGAAAGCGTTTTTCGGTACGATCGATATTTTAGTCAATGCCGCTGGTGTAAATCTTCGGCAAGCGCCTGAAGAAATCACGCTAGAAAGCTGGGAACTTACCTTGAACCTCAACTTGGCCACCCCATTTTTTCTGGCACGTGAACTCATATCTGATATGCAATCCAGCGGCTGGGGTAGAATTATTAATATTGCTTCTTTGCAGTCCAGCAGGGCGTTTCAAAACGGGCTTGCTTACGGTGCTTCCAAGGGTGGGGTGGCACAGCTTACCCGTGCCATGGCGGAAGCTTGGTCCGGACGGGGTATCAACGCCAATGCGATCGCGCCAGGCTTTTTTCCGACTGGTCTTACCGCACCGGTATATCAGAACGCCGAACTGACGGCTAAGTTGGCCAAGCAGACCGCAATAGGGCGCAACGGGGCGTTGCAGGACCTTGACGGCATTACCCTATTCCTGGCCTCAGCCGCGTCAGATTATGTAACTGGTCAAGTAATGTATCTTGACGGTGGGTTCACCGCTAAATAGAGAGAATCAGTGCAAGCACTAGTCTACATCGATACCCAGGAAGTTCAATTTCGTGAAGAGCCCGACCCAGTGGCCGTTTCGGGTGAGGCGTTGGTAAAAATCGAAGCAGTTGGGATATGTGGTTCGGATATGCACGCGTATCATGGGCACGATGCACGCCGGGTTCCGCCATTAATTCTGGGGCATGAGGCGGCGGGCCAGGTACAGACCGGTGCACATGCGGGGCGGCGTGTCGTGCTGAACCCGCTGATAACTTGTGGACGTTGTAATCACTGTCTCGGTGGCCGAACCAATTTGTGCGCAAATCGCGAACTGATCGGTATGCGACGCGCCGGGGCTTTTGCGCAATACATCAATATTCCAGAACAGAACCTGCTGGACATACCACCGGATATGGATTCGGTTACCGCGAGTTTGACCGAGCCAGCGGCGACTTCATTGCATGCAATCTATTTGGCGGAGCGGATATCCCATCGTCCACTCTCAGAATTGCGGGTTCTCATTCTCGGAGGCGGGTCGATCGGCGTATTCGCCGCGTTGATGCTAAAACACAAAGGTTGTGTATCAATTATCCTGGGGGACACTAATCAACTCAGACGAGATACCGCTGCGAGACTTGGTTGCTGTGACGTTTATGATCCATTGGGTACAGCACTTCCAGAAGAGGGTAGCTTTGATCTGGTGATTGATGCGGTCGGCAGCGGTAAAACACGTGCGGCTGCATCACAGATGGTTAGTTCGGGGGGCATTATTTCGCATGTTGGCCTGCAGGATAATGAAGCCGGACTCGACACACGCAGAATAACGCTGGAGGAAATCACCTTCCTTGGAAACTATACCTATAGCGTGGTCGATTTGCGCGCTGCGATAGATTTACTCTACAGCGATGCACTTGGGTCATTGGAGTGGGTTGAAACAAGGCCACTGTCCGAGGGCGCGCAGGCCTTTAAGGACATTCATCAAGGGCAAGCTGCTTCGCCAAAAATCGTACTCGCGCCCTGAGTAGTGCTTTAAAACCCTGCTGCCCGATCCAGCGCAGCAAACGCAGATGAAATCCGTTTGTTGGCGAATATCATACTCGCTAGGGAGCCAATGTCTCCCTGGCATGGTTTTGCTTAGATCTACAGCGAATTCACTTAGCTGAGCGCAGCACCTGAGGCAGCCTGGTAGTATAAATAACACTGATAGAGTACAAAACTTGCTAGGAAAACTGCGCCATTAAACCGCGTAATCAGGCAGCGGGTTGCCTTGGGAAATTGCGATACCAGGTATAACAGGATGGTTAAAACCAACATGACGGGTAAATCACGCAGAATTGCGTTGTTAGATATGCTGAAGGTGGTCATTACCGAGGGTAAACCAATCACTGCCAGGGAGTTAAACAAATTTGAGCCAATCACATTCCCCATCACCAATTCAGGCTCGCCTTTGCGGGCGCCAGATATGGCTGCTGCCAGTTCCGGAAGTGAAGTGCCCAGCGCAACAATGGTCAAGCCGATGATAAGCTCGCTTACCCCAAGTGCAGTGGCGATATTGACGGCTCCCCAGACCAGTAATTTAGAGCTCCCAACCAGCACCAGAAGCCCGGCCACAGTCAAGAACAGCGCTTTAGCACCCGACATATCTTGGGGTATTTCCTGCTCCATTTCATGCGCAACCGGATCGTTCGGATCGGTGCTGGCGATGCGGACCAAATAGGCCAGCGCCAGAAACAGGTAAACGAGTAACAGCACTCCATCCAGTAATCCAAGTTGCCTATCCCATAGCGTCCAGGTCATCAACGTAGTAGCTCCCATGAATATAGGAAACTCTCTTTTTATCAGGACAGAGCGAAATCTCAGCGGAATAAAGATGGCTGTTGCGCCGAGAATCAAGCCAATATTTGCGATATTTGAGCCCAGCGCGTTACCGATTGCCAGATCGGGCGTGTCTTCTGCGACCGAAAACAGGGAAATCAGGATTTCTGGAGCAGACGTGCCAAAGCCGACGATGGTAATGCCAATAATCAAGGTGGAGACCCCCAGCTTCTGGGCAATAACGGCAGCACCTTCCACAAACTCGTCAGCACTCCAGACTAGCAAGGCCAGCGATACGATAACGGCTACAATCGATAACAGCATGGAATATTTGTATGAGTGGATTTGATGAATTAAAAGCGTTTAAATGAATAATTCTGGGGGAAATTGGTGGTTGGAATATTCATACAGTAGCTTATTTTATGTGTGATGCTAATTCATTAAAACGGATATTATACATATAAAATGGCAATAATATTAATTATTGATACAATAAGTATCATTTTATGTTATATATTGCTTCTTAAGTGCTTTTTATTCACCCACGTCCATCAATGAAACACGCCGATCAGTCGTATGATTATATAATCGTTGGAGCCGGTTCGGCGGGATGTGTGCTAGCCAATCGATTATCGGAACAGACCGATAAGCAAGTATTACTGATTGAGGCGGGTGGCCCAGATATCAACCCCTGGATTCACATTCCGGTGGGATATTTTAAAACCATGCATAATCCAGCAACAGACTGGTGCTATAAAACCCAGCCAGATGATGGGATAGCGGGTCGCCAATTGCAGTGGCCCCGCGGGAAAGTACTGGGAGGATCAAGTTCGCTCAATGGATTGCTTTATGTTCGAGGGCAAGCCGAAGACTATGACCATTGGGCAGCGTTGGGGAACGCTGGGTGGTCTTATGAAGAAGTATTACCCTACTTTAAAAAATCAGAAGACCAGGAGCGAGGTGCCGATGCCTATCACGGTGTCGGTGGTCCGTTGAAAGTATCCGATTTGCGTTTACGTCGGCCCATAGCGGATTATTTTATTCAAGCAGCCGAGCAGATAGGCATCCCTTTCAATGAAGACTACAATGCTGAGAATCAGGAAGGGGTTGCGTATTTTCAGCAAACCGCGCATAAGGGTTTTCGTTGGAGTACGGCTAAAGGTTTTCTCAAGCCTGCTAGAAACCGGCGCAACCTTACTATACTCACGCGCGCCCAGACCACCCGAGTCTTGCTTGAGGGCAACTTGGTGAAGGGGGTGGAGTGTCTGATAGGTGGTGAACGGGTTGTGAAACAGGCAAAGCGTGAAGTGATACTGGCGGCTGGTGCAATCGGGTCCCCACAATTGTTACAGCTGTCGGGGATTGGTCCTGCTGACCTTTTGGCGAAAGCAGGTGTGCCGCTTATCAATGAGCTGCCCGGTGTAGGTCAAAATTTGCAGGATCATTTGCAGATTCGGCTCGTATATAAAACCAGCCAGCGCACGTTAAACGATGAGGTCAACAATTTGCTCAAGCAGGCATGGGTCGGCCTGAAATATATACTCACCCGCACCGGGCCGTTAACCCTCGCTGCCAGCCAGGTAGCTATTTTTACTAGGTCCAACCCGGATGTTAAGCGGCCCGATATCCAGTTTCATATGCAACCTTTAAGTGCAGATAAACCCGGCGATGGGGCGCATAAATTTTCAGCGTTTACGTCATCAGTATGCCAATTGCGCCCATATAGTCGCGGACATATCGCAATTACTTCTGACGATCCGTTACAGTATCCAGAAATTCATCCCAATTACTTATCCGATGAACGTGATCTACAAGTGGCGATCGATGGCATCAAGGTGGCTCGGCGTATCGCCTCTGCAGATGCACTCGCGCCCCATATCATTGGTGAATACGTTCCGGGAGAGCAATATCAGACGGACGAGGAACTGCTTGAGGCCGCGCGTTTATACAGTCAGACCATCTATCACCCTGTGGGTACCTGTAAAATGGGGCAGGATGAAATGGCCGTTGTTGATCCGCGCCTTAAAGTCCATGGTATGCGGGGACTAAGGGTGGTGGACGCTTCAATCATGCCAGAGATCGTATCTGGGAATACCAATGCGCCAACGATCATGATTGCGGAAAAAGCCGCAGATATGATTAAGCATGACCATCAATCGTAATGGTTTTTTCATACTATTTCCGTTTTTATATTTCCGATTTGGCATGGGGTGATATACCGGAGATCTTTTTTAATTTTAACTTTGTGGAGAAATATCATGCATAAAAGCATATTAGTACCAATTGATATCGCACATTTAGCGGAAGGGAAAGCGACCGTGGATATCGCCTTGTCCAACGCTACAGAGGGCAGCAAAATAGTGCTTCTGAATGTAATCGAGGATATACCCAAATGGGCTGCGGCACAGTTGGTTTCGGGCACGCTTGAAAAATCTAAACAGCACGCTCGTGACGAGCTTGAAGCAATTGCGAAGGCGCATGATGCTAAGATAGATGTTGAGATTCGGATGGGACATACCTACCAGATTATCCTGGATGTGGCGGCTGAAATAGAGGCCGATCTGATCGTTATAGCATCGCATCGCCCCGGATTTAAGGATTACTATTTAGGTTCCACCGCTGCAAAGGTTGTTCGGCATGCTAAGTGTTCTGTGCATGTAGTCCGCTAAACCGGAACAATGAGAAATGCATATAGCCTAAATTTATGCAGATAAAACCCCATATTTCATGATTTGCGTCTGCGCGGTGGGTGATGATACCGGCCGCATTTGTTTCACCATTTTCTAACAATTGAATCAATATAATTGAAGGAGCATGAACACAAATTTAGGCCCTTTACTCTTATATAAGAGTATATTACTATCTGTAAGTGGCGCATTTAATCAAAACTGATAAAAAATATGAATATTTGCTTTTATCATTAAAAAATGATACTAATAGACTCGAAAACAATAGTTTCAGAGCTTTTATATTGAATTTAGCCAAATTATTTAGACTTCGATGTTAATGGCAAAGAACGAATTTTGGTTGAATTTCAATCAAAAAAAGCACAAACAATGCTGGTCACCATTGTTTCTATGCTTTGTATGTAAACAAAATGACCCTAAATCATTCACCATTTGGAGGAGTTAAAATGATCAAACTAAAAACAATTGCTGCCAGTGTAGCAGCCCTGTCACTCTTGGCATCGTCTGCCATGGCGGCTGACAAGGTTTTGCGTATCCAGTCGGTACTACCCAATACAGCTGACGAAGTTGTTATGTTGGAGGAGTTCGGTAAAGATGTTGCAGAGCTAACTGAGGGCTCACTCAAAATCGAAGTTCTGCCAGCAGGTGCTGTTGTTGGACCTCGAGACATCATGGATGCCGTTGACGCCGGGCTCGTTGAAGGTGGTTTTGCCTGGACGCACTATTGGGGTGGTAAGCACGTTGCAGCGAACCTATTCGGCGCGCCTGTTGCGGGTGCTGGTGTAGGCCTCGATAACATCGCGTTCCTGAGCTGGTTCCAATACGGTGGTGGCAAGGAATTGTATGATCGCCTGTGGGATGAAATGGGCGTGAACGTCAAAGGATTCATGCTGCAACCGGTGGGCCCAGAGGCATTGGGCTGGTTCCCAAAGCCGATCAAGTCAATGGACGACTTCCGTGAATTACGCTTCCGTGCACCTCCAGGTATGGTGGGTGCTGCCTACGCAGACGTTGGTGTTCCTGCGGTTGCTATGGGTGGTGGCGACATTCTACCAGCGCTTGAGAAAGGCACGATCGACGCAGCCGAGTGGTGCTGCCCCAAGCCAGACTCTGTTTTTGGTTTTCAGAAAGTGCTAAAACACTACTACCTCCAGGGTCTACACCAGGTAGTCGTGAACGCGGACATGTATGTGAATCGTGATTTCTACGACTCGCTGACTCCGCTTGAGCAAAAAGCAATGGAAGTGGCGGCAAATGCGTCTCTGTCAAAAGCTATGTCCTACCGAATCTTTGAGAACGGTAAGGCGCTCAAAGATCTGACGGATAATCACGGTGTTATCTTGGAAGATACGCCAGCGGATTACTTCACCGAGTACATGGCGGCTGCTAAAAAGTCGCTAGAAGCCGCTGCGGCAGAAAACGAGTTCTTCGCGGAAGTGTGGCAGTCGCAAAAGGATTTCGCCGACACGGTGGTGCCATTCTGGGCGGGGGCACAGACCTCAAATGCAGGTTTGGGTCGCGCGCACGCGGAAACACTGAAGTAAAAAGAAGACTTTGATGCGAGGCCCATTAGGGCTTCGCTTCGAAGTTTCTATATGGGGGCTGCTCAGTTTACATAATTACAACTCAAAACGGGCACAAACATTAATAGAGGAGAATTGGCATGGCTGAAGAAGAGGTAAATCCAGAAGATCTTGAGATTGCGGACGAACTAATAGCGGAGCGTCGTGCCGAGGCCCCGGGTGAAACGCCAGAGGATATGACACCCTGGCAACGCCCGATAACCGCAGCGATTGACGTAATTAATTACCGGGCGGGCCAGATTATCGCCCTGCTCATGGTACCACTCATTGCAGTCGTGGTGTTCGAAGTCATTTCGCGAAACTCCTTTGCGATCTTGCAAGATGCGGGGTTCGAAGAACTTGCCCGAAACCTTGGACTTGGCCCCACGCTCTGGGTGTATGACACCAGCCGTATGATAGCCGGGGTGCTCTTCATGGCAGCCGCCGGCTATGGTCTAATGCGCGGTGTTCATATCCGCGCCGACTTTCTCTACCGAAACTGGTCGCCAAAGACACAAGCGACAGTGGATGCAGCCCTGTATCTGTTGTTCTTTATTCCTTCGATGATCTTCTTCACCGTTATCGCTTCGGAGTTCTGGTGGCTGGCCTATTCAAAAGGTGAAACCATGCAGATCGACAGTGCCTGGGGACCACTTTTATGGCCTGCGCGCTTGGCGATGCCAATCGGTGGGTTTCTCTTATTGCTGCAAGGCATCCCAGAGATTTTCCGCGCTTTTCACAAGATGGGTAAAGCGCGTGAGCATTGGTTTGTCATGGCATTGCCAGTCTATTTGATCGCATTGACCTGGTTGGTTCTAGCGGTGTTCAAACCCGACCTGGTCCCCGGTGGAGAATGGTTTTCCAACATTATGTCCGCTCGTCCGGACATGGATAAGGCGACCATTGGATTGATCATGCTAGGCGCCATGCTGTTTGTGATCTTTATCGGTTTTCCCATCTCGTTTACGCTGATTTTCCTTGCCTTTGTCTTCGGTATTTGGGGCGCTAACTTCAAGCTGACCACGCTGTTGATGACGCTGAACATCAACTCCACCATGTTAAACGATCAGCTCATGGCGGTGCCACTCTTTGTCCTGATGGGAATTATCATGGAAGCCGCGGGTTTGATGGACCGCTTGTTTGCGTCGATCCAGATGATCATGGCGAGGGTTCGCGGCGCGTTGTTCATCGCTGTGCTGATCGTATCCACGATTTTTGCAGCAGCCACTGGCATTGTAGGCGCTTCTGTAACGCTGCTTGGAATCATGGCTGGTGCGACCATGACCAGATCTGGCTATGACGTCAAGCTTGCGGCCGGCACCATCACCGCAGGCGGCACATTGGGTATTCTCATACCGCCCTCAATTATGTTGATCGTCATGGGACCTGTTCTGGAAGTCTCAACCCTCGACCTATTCCGCGCGGCCTTTATTCCCGGTGCCCTTCTGGCTACCCTTTACCTACTCTACACACTTGGACGCTGCTGGCTGAACCCCGACCTCGGGCCAATTCTGTCAGAAGAGGATCAACCTAAAACCTCTGCATTTTATGGCGCTGAGGTAGCATTGATCTGCTTGGGTGTATTGACCGTTTGTCGAGTCTTTGGTCTTGCCATGGGCGGTGCCTTTGGCGGGATGATTCCATTTGGTGGCTTGATCGTTTTTGCGCTTACGGCAGCCGTCGCCTATGCTGCATATCGTCGCTTGAATGTACTCAGGATCGTGCTTCCGATCGCGGTGATTTTCCACCTTTATATGATTGTTGCTAATATGGGCGACGACGGCAGTCTGCCAATCTGGTCGATCACTTTTGCTGCATTCACCGCGCTTTTGGCCTATTTGGGACGGCCGATTTATGGTGCTGCGGCTGACAGTGAGTTCCGTTTCTCGGATCTCTGGGATGAGTTCTTTGCCGGGCTCATGCCACCCACGATCCTGATTTCTTTTGCGTTGGGGTCGATTCTCCTTGGCTTCGCTACACCTGCTGAAGCCGCAGCGATGGGTGCGTTTGGTGCCATCTTGTTATCCATCGGTTACCGCAAGTTCACCTTTCCCAGTTTCTTTGACAGCCTGATCAAAGCGCTAGAGATCACGGTTTTGATTATGTTCCTGGTTGCCGCTTCGAACTTTTTTGGCGCTGAATTCAGTGCCCTGGGCACGCCAAAAATGATGACTGAGCTGTTACTTGGCCTTGATATGTCGCCTTACTTGGTACTGATATTGGTCATGGCATTGATATTTCTGCTCGGATGGCCACTAGAATGGGTGCCCATCGTTCTGATTGTTGTGCCAATTTTGCTACCCACAGTTGAGGCGTTGGAGGTCCACGGGTTGGATCGCTACAACCTGATGGTATGGTTTGGCATTCTGGTCGCGGTGAACCTGCAGACCGCATGGCTATCCCCACCTGTGGCCTTGTCAGCCTACTTTCTGAAGGGGGTTGTGCCGGAGTGGGATCTCAAGGACATCTACCTCGGTATGATGCAGTTCATGATGATTCAACTCATCGGTCTCATCCTGCTGTTTGCCTTTCCACAATTGGTGCTGTGGCTACCCAAAGTAATGTCTGGCGGGTAAATCATGCTACGTCTCTTTCTATCTGCCTGGTCACTGGCAAGTGTCCGACATGCTGATATCTATTCTGGTAGTCGTTGTGGACCTGGATTATGGAAATGGGGCGTTGCCGGTGTATTGAAGAGGTTTCAACCGTCGCCTTTAGCCCGGTGTATCATCCCTGGTTGTTGGGATTAAAAGATAGGCTTTGGTGCCTCGGCAGCTGAAATACTTATCTCACTAATAAATTGGTAGATGAAACACCAGATTGTATTGGAAGTCGCTTGTTTGTAAATGTCCAGCGAAGCATACGAAACTAGTTTTTGAGCGAGAAGTTCCAAGGCAACAGGTTTTCAAGCAACGTGGTCTGTTTGGAAAATCCTCTAACGGGTGCTTCTGATAATTCTAAGGGTGTCGAGCCATTGATTTTGAGCATATCAACGATCATGAATGACTTTTCAAAAAGGTGTCTTGCCTGGGTGGGTTTTGAAAAATAGTTGTGGCGGAATGGTGCAGTTTATGGTTTTCCAACTGATTGGACAGATGTTGAATATTACTTTCCCGCAAATCGCCTTGCGCTTACCGGGCTTTATTTATGGATAATAAACCGGTAGCTTGTGAGCGACACGGCCTTCTTTCGTCCAGGGTTTCCCAGAGCTCATTTTCAACGCGCTATTACCCGGTTTATAAGCTGAAACAACTTAATCTGCCACGTATCTATTCTGCCAATTTTGCTAAAATAGCGTAGCCCAAACAGGCCCCCCATAAAAACACTCCAATATTCAATGGCAAACGACACAACAGAAAGTATTCCAACTATTCTCAGGGGCCTGATTATGCTTGAGCAGGTGGTCCAGGCTCAGCGTTCAATTTCCGCCACAGAGATAATTGAGAAATTAGGCCTGCCAAAGCCTACGGTCAACCGCATCCTGTCGCAGCTGGAAGAAGAGGGTTTTTTGCAACGAGAACCGGTCAAAAAGCGCTATATTCCGGGTCCTCGAGCTAAAAATATCGTTCTGTCCATTATGTCGAACGAGGATCTTGGTGCACCTCGCCATTCTATTTTACAGGCACTCTCAGACGAGATCGGGGAGACTTGTAATTGCACAATTCTTGACGGTAACCAGACAGTTTATTTTGACCGGGTAGAGGCTAACTGGCCCTACCGAATTCAACTGCCTGTGGGTTCGAGGTTACCTTTACATTGCACCGCAAGTGGCAAACTTTTTCTCGCCTATATGAGTTCTCGTCAGCGTCAGCGTCTAATCAATGCGGCCCCTTTAAAACGCAATACTGACCGCACGATCACCGATCCAGATTTGCTGATGAAGGAACTGAAAAAAATCAAAAAGGAGGGGGTGGGCATCGACAATGAAGAGCTCATGGATGGCATGGTTGCTATCTCAGTACCCGTATTCAACGAACATAATGAGATCTGTTTTACCGTGGCAGTGCACGCACCATCTATCCGCAAACCCCTGGAAGTGCTGCGTCAGTATTTACCCTCGTTGAGAAAGGCCGCCGCTGCGATGGCGATTACCTATTGTAAAAGTCAGGATGAGTCATCAGGCATAGCTTAGTGCGATATATATAGTCTGACCCTGCTGGTAGAGACTAAAAATATTGATGGGAAATTTCCGGCTGAGCGAAATTGCGCACAGCCGGATATATGTTCCGTGAAGCCTTTGTGATTTAGCCCCTTTACCTATTGCCATCCACTTCCACTGGTGGTGCTTTAGGGGCCGGTTTCACGTTGCCCTCAATCGGTTTTTTACTGCTTGTTTTTTTCTTGCTAGCGCGCTTTTTCCTGGTATGCAGAGGTTTTTGGTTGTGGTTGCCACGTTGTTGGCGTTCGTTATTGCCAGTATTGGTTTTATTGGCAGATTTGTTCGCCGGCTTGCGCGTATTTTTTTTCTTTTTAGTGGTTTTTTTAGTGGTTTTTTTCGCTTGTTGATTACCCAATTGTTGGGTAGATTGCTTACGTGGGCGTCCGCGCCCCCGGTTAGGCTTATTTGCCTCACCTGACGGGCTATTACTGGTAGATTCTGTGGAATTACTAGTTTGTTTGCTTTGTCCCTCAGCTCGTTGATTATTGGCCACAGATTTATTGGATTTGCGACGCTGTCCACCACGGCGTTGTTGATTATTATTCTGACCACGACGGTTATTACGATTACCGCCACTGTTAGTACGTCTATTCTTAGTTACTTGCTGAACCTGATTTTTAGCCCCCTCCGATACCTCAGTTTCTCCCGGGGTTTGCTGTAGATGAGAGCCTGAATTGATCGCTTCGACGGGTTCGCCTTTAATGGTTTTCCATAAACGACGGATTAGGCTGCTGTCTGATTGGCTTGAGTCGCTTTGAATTGATTCGGTGGATGCGGCATCTTCTGCCTGAGCCACTGCAGCTAAAGGAGGTGGGGCCGAAGGTGTCATTTGGTCGAAACCAATCACCGGCTTTTCTGGTTTAGGTTTACGACCGGTGATATCTTTAAATTGCTCGAGTTTATCAACATCTAAAGAGAGTTCATGGCTTGGTGCGGTTGGGTTTTCATCCAGCTCATTACTGCGTAGGCGCTTCACTTCGTAATGGGGGCTTTCCAAATCATCAGTTGGGATCACCACCACTCTGGTCGCCAGCCGAGCCTCTAGTTGGGTTAATTCACGACGCTTTTCATTAAGAATATAGGCGGCGGTGTCAACCGGTAGAAATACCTGTAATGACTCGGTGTTTTCTTTTAGTGCTTCCTCTTCAATGATACGCAATAAACTTAGTGAGCCCGAAACAATGCTACGAATTTGACCAGTACCATCGCATCGGGGGCAAGGGTGATAGTTCGCATCACCAATAGAAGCACGAATTCGCTGGCGCGACATCTCGAGTAGACCAAAACGGGAAATGCGTCCAACTTGGACGCGTGCTCGATCATGGCTCAGTGATTCTTTGAGCTTGGCTTCAACCTTGCGCTGATTTTGATTAGAGTTCATATCAATTAGATCTAGCACCAGTAAGCCACCCAAATCTCGAATACGTAATTGGCGCGCAATTTCCTGCACCGCTTCTAAATTGGTATTCAGTGCGGTTTCCTCTATATCGCTGCCCTTGGTCGCACGAGCAGAGTTAACATCAATGGAAATCAGGGCTTCGGTATGATCAATCACAATTGCGCCGCCGGATGGAAGTTGTACTTCGCGCGAGAACGCAGATTCAATTTGGCTCTCTATTTGAAATCTGGAAAACAATGGCGTGCTGTCTTCATGCATCTTCAGTTTTGGTAGGTTACGCGGCATAACCTGAGAGACAAAACGCGAGGCGCGTTCGAATATTTCCTGATCATCAATGATTAGTTCCTGGATACCATCATTCAGATGATCTCGTATGGCGCGAACCAGTAAGTTGCTCTCTTGATAAATCAGGGTGGGTGCTTTGCTGTTTGCTGCAGCGTCTTCAATCGCTGTCCACAGCTGAATTAAAAAGTCGTAATCCCACTTTAACTCTTCGTCGGTGCGACCCAACGCAGCCGTGCGGGCGATTAGTGCGTGTTGCTTGGGCATGTCCAAGCCTTCCAGCGCACGTTTTAGATCTGAACGCTCTTTGCCTTCAACACGGCGCGAAATACCGCCACCCTTTGGGTTATTTGGCATCAACACTAAAAATCGTCCGGCCAAACTTATAAATGTTGTGAGTGCCGCACCTTTATTACCTCGTTCATCTTTCTCCACTTGTACGATTAATTCTTGGCCTTCTTTGATCACATCTTTGATGTTGATTTGAGACAAAGGTGTTTTGGAATTGTAGTTTTGGAAATAACCGCGATAGATTTCCTTGAATGGTAAAAAGCCATGTCTATCTGCTCCGTAGGAAATAAAGCAAGCTTCTAGACTTGGTTCTACGCGGGTCACGACGGCTTTGTAAATATTGCCTTTACGTTGTGCTCGTACGGCTGATTCAAGGTCCAGATCAAGTAGTTTTTGACCGTCAACAATCGCAACGCGCAGCTCTTCTGCATGCGTTGCATTAAATAATATTCTTTTCATTTTATGATTACCTGTATGCTTAGCTAGCTGACTAAAAAGCATACAAAACAATGGCTTGTGATATACACATCGCCGGTTATTATTCTAAGAAGAGAAGATCAGGGTAGGGTAAAACCCACAGCACCAACTGCTTGAGGCGCGTGTTTGCTTTGATACCATAGCAGGATTGTTTCGCTGACCAGCGATACTGTGAGGCAAAGTTGGCTTTGCGCTGACAAATCACGGCTTGATGCGCTCGACAGTGTGTGTCGCAGCGTTGAAACTTGCTTGTCGCCCCTTAAGGCGGTATTCAATGCAGGTTAACGGTGACAGCCCAACGGCTATCCGTTCAACGCCCGAGATTTGTGGCTTAAATTTTGCCGGTCTCAGACGTTAATAAATTCTTTCTTTCCTGGCGATCTCTTCGCTCGTTACCCATTGGGTATTATTCAGGGCTTGGGGAGTTTTTACTTTGTGCTTTCGCAATCTGCTATGCGTTAACTCTCTCCCTATAACCACGCTTGAATATAACAGCTTTGTTATGCCAAAAACAATCACTTAGTTGCGACTTGTCGAAAAATTCTGCTGTCTCGTATACGTGCTGAATTAAGGGGTATAATCCGCTGCTTACGTTTTACTTGATAAACATAATGATGAATATTGATGGTTTGGTATGCTTGGTGACAGGTGCGTCACGAGGATTAGGGGCAGCTATTGCAGATCAACTCGGTGAGATAGGGGGAATTGTTGTTGGGACCGCTACCTCTGCACCGGGTGCACAAGCAATTGCAGAACGCTTGGAATCCAAGCAGATTAAAGGGACAGGTTTGGTTTTGGATGTAACAGATGATGAATCGGTTAGCGCTGCAATGCAGCTCGTTAAAGATCAGTTTGGGGCAGTCGCAGTCCTGGTGAATAATGCAGGAATTACGCGTGATGGTTTATTTATGCGGATGAAAGATGAGGACTGGGATGTGATTATGAATACCAATCTAAAATCGACTTATCGTATGAGTAAGGCCTGTTTGCGCGATATGCTGAAAGCCAGGTTTGGTCGGATCATCAATATTTCTTCTATTGTTGGCGTAACGGGTAACGCCGGGCAATCTAACTACGCGGCGGCAAAAGCGGGGATGATCGGTTTAAGCCGCGCATTAGCGCAGGAAATTGCGAGCCGCGACGTCACAGTAAATGTGGTAGCGCCGGGCTTTATTCAGTCAGACATGACCGACGCCTTAGATGAAAAACAAAAAGAAGCCTTAATGCGCAATATTCCAATGGCACGTTTGGGGATGCCACAGGATGTAGCGAATGCAGTTGCATTTTTGGCTTCACCCATGGCTTCCTATATTACAGGCACCACCTTGCATGTAAATGGTGGCATGTATATGGGGGGATAATCCTAAAGTATCGTGGCAACACTTATCAGGCCTGAACTACTTGCACCCGCGGGGACCTTAAAACACCTGGAATACGCCTTTGCATACGGTGCGGATGCGGTGTATGCCGGTATGCCCCGGTACAGTTTACGCGTGCGTAACAATAGCTTTGATAGACAAACAATTGAACAAGGTATTATTCGAGCGCACACGTTAAATAAACAATTTTTCCTGGCGTGTAACCTGATTCCACATGGGGCAAAGGTTAAAACCTTTATGCAGGACATTAGTCCCTTTATCTCCTTAAAACCAGACGCCATGATTATGGCCGATCCGGGTCTGATTATGATGGTGCGAGATAAATGGCCTGAGATGCCTATTCATCTATCCGTGCAAGCCAATACCATGAATGCTGCCAGCGTCAAGTTTTGGCAACGAGTCGGTGTCCAGCGCATTATTCTATCGCGTGAGCTATCTTTAGATGAAATTGAGAGCATTCGTCAGGCTTGCCCCGATATGGAGCTTGAAGTGTTTGTGCACGGTGCCTTATGCATCGCGTATTCCGGCCGTTGTTTGCTGTCGGGCTATATGTCACATCGCGATGCCAATCAGGGTAGCTGCACAAATTCTTGTCGCTGGGATTATAAAGTTAAAGCTGCCCCCAGCCAGGTGGATACGAATGATCCGGAAATCCGACATTCCGCCGCAGATGAGCCCTGGATGCTCGAAGAAAAACAACGCCCGGGCGAGCACATGGCGATTTATGAGGATGAGGCGGGTACCTATATCATGAATTCAAAAGATTTGCGCGCGGTTGAGCATATTCAGCGCCTGGTCGAGATTGGCGTGGATTCACTTAAAATAGAAGGTAGAACCAAGTCGGTTTATTATGTGACCCGAGTTTGTCAGTCGTATCGGCGCGCGATTGATGATGCCATTGCGGGTAAGCGATTTGATCCAGCGCTTATCCAGGATCTGGAGAAACTTTCTAATCGTGGTTATACCAGTGGTTTTTATCAGCGCCACAATCACCAGGCATATCAAACCTACGACACCAATCATTCGCGCAATCGATCCCAATTATTTGTGGGGGAAGTGCTTAGCCAAGATACGGCTACAGGTTGGGCGGAAGTCGAGGTTAAAAATAAACTTCAATGTGGTGATGATATCGAGGTGATTACACCAATGGGCTCTCACCAGTTGAAGATTGAGAAAATATTGGATAAGGACAATCAACCCATTCAGCGAGCGCTGGGTTCGGGTTGGAAAATAAAGCTCAAACTGCCGGCAGATTGTTTGCCGGGGTTGATTAGCAAGTACCTGGATGAGAATGAACAATCCATTGCGCGCGTCAAAGTTAATCAGACAGAGCCAGTCATTCGCGCGCCGCGCCGCCCATCCCCATAAAGAGGGCGGGTTGGATTAACCCACCCGCTTATTGTCCATCCATTTTCTCTAACTTTTCCTGAACCGTTGCGGCTGCCTCGATCGCAGTTTTACGGGCTTTTTCAGCAGCCTGATTGCCTACTTCACGCAAGGTATCTGCGGCGTCAGCAGCTTGTTCAAGATTTTGTTTACCAAATTCGCGCATTGTGTCTAACGTAGCCTTGACCACCGTTTCGTCATCAATTTTCTGCCCGTTTATAGTAACAAAAGACGGGCTGCCACGATATTGGCCTGATTCTGTCAATTCCTGGTTGCCTGAGTGCTTAGAAGGGAAATAACAACTCGCAGTTTGATTTAGGGTCTGCCCAGAGAACGCTAAATCGACTACCAGCATGCCAGAGTTTTTCTCAGATTTATCCGCTTGGTCCCACTGAATATTGGTTTCATTGGTGATTGATTGCACCATTAATTTGCAATTATCGATAAAAGGGGTCGAGGAGGTATTGCAAGCAGCGAGTATCCCAGTAATGAGTAGAATAACAGGGCGAGAGTAGTTCATCGGTAGCGACAAGTAGTTGGGATTAGCCATATTTTAACCCGGATATCGCTCGAATTTCATATGCGTTTTTTTAGTTTATCGGGTGTAGCATCTGCCATGTCAGACAATCATGGCTTATTACCTACGAGTCTCGGCATAAGCAGATAAGCACGCTTCATAGGGGCGATAAAATTATTACCTGAAAAGTTTGAATTTTGGTACAATTTGCCGAGTTCCCTTGAGTTTACAGCCCGGCAAGTGACGCCATTAATCTCGCTGTAGCAAAGGTTTTTAGCCTTATCTGTTAACTCTAACAGTTAAGTTAGTATTTCACCGGAGGTAAACCCCCAATGAGTAGTATTGAAGATCGAGTTAAGAAAATAGTTGTTGAGCAGCTTGGCGCGAATGAAGACCAAGTCACCGCAGAATCCTCTTTTGTTGATGATTTAGGCGCTGATTCTTTGGATACTGTCGAGTTAGTTATGGCGCTTGAAGAAGAGTTTGATATGGAAATTCCAGATGATCAGGCTGAGAGTATCGCGACAATCAAAGACGCGGTTAGCTATATTGAGGCGCAAGCAAACGCTTGATCTAAAACTCAAAAAGGTATGCAAGCCGTTGCCTGAAAGCGAGGTAACGGCTTTTTTCATTTATTCCATTCTGTTTGTTGCCTGCTAGGCTACCAGGCAAAATAATCAGGATTCTTAGGAGGTAAAGTAATGGGAAAACGCCGTGTAGTTGTCACTGGTCTGGGAGCAGTAACACCAGTTGGTAACAATGTAACCGCTAGCTGGTCAGCTATGATGGATGGGACGTCGGGTGTTGATACCATCGCTTGTTTTGATCCAGCTGGCTTTTCCTGCACCATCGCGGCGGAGGTAAAAGATTTTTCGCCACAAGAGGTAATTACACCTAAAGATACCAGAAAAATGGATCGTTTTATTCAGATGGGTATGGTTGCCGGAGTTGAAGCTATCGAAGATTCTGGGCTGGAAGTGACAGAAGAAAACGCCGAGCGAATTGGAGTTTATGTTGGTGCTGGAATAGGGGGGGTTGATTCTATTGAGAAAACGACTTTGCTATTCCACGATAGGGGACCGAGACGTGTTTCACCTTTTTATATTCCCATGGCCATCATCAATATGATTTCTGGGAATATCTCAATACGTTATGGCATGAAAGGCCCAAATTTATCCATGGTGACGGCGTGTTCAACGGGTACCCATGCGATTGGTGAAGCCAGTCGATTAATTGAGTATGGAGATGCTGATGTGATGATTGCCGGCGGGGCAGAAGCGTCTATTACCCAAACCGCAATTGCTGGATTCAGTGCCGCGCGCGCGCTCAGTACCCGTGATGATCCACCTGCCGAGGCGAGTTGCCCTTGGGATACCCGTCGAGATGGATTTGTAATGGGTGAAGGTGCTGGCATTTTAGTATTAGAGGAATATCAGCACGCGAAAGCGCGTGGAGCCAAAATTTATGCCGAACTCGCTGGGTTTGGTATGAGTGGCGATGCATTTCATATGACCAGTCCGTCACCAGGTGGGGAAGGGGCAGCGCGGTGTATGTTAAATGCTATGCGTCACGCTGGCTTAAACGCACAAGATGTTAACTATATAAATGCGCACGGTACTTCGACGCCGCAAGGCGATATTGCTGAAACATTGGCGGTAAAAAGCGCTTTTGGCGATCATGCTGCGAAATTGAAGGTCAGCTCGATCAAATCCATGATCGGTCACTTATTGGGCGCGGCAGGCGGGGTTGAAGCGGTAGCCACCGTGATGTCTGTGCATAAACAGCAAATTCCACCCACGATTAACCTGGTCAACCACGATCCTGAGTGTGATTTGGATTACGTGCCGCTCAATGGCTGTGATCATGCTGTCGGTGCCGCGTTGACCAATTCCTTTGGTTTTGGTGGCACCAACGGGACGCTCGCCTTTAGAAAGGTCTAAATGGTTGCTGAGGAGCATAATGGTGCTCTCGATAAGGCATCGAAACAGGTAAAACCTTCAGCAGGCATCTTAAAACGTCTGCTGGGTGTTTTACTGCTAGCGTTTTTACTCATTGGCGGTGGCATAGTAGCTGGCTTGGTTTGGCTTGACAGCAGGCTTAATCAGCCGAATGAGTTTGGCGAGCATACCTTTATCATTGCCCGGGGCGATAGTTTGGAAACATTTACGACGCAGTTAATAAAAGCGGGCGTAGTAGATGAGCCTTATTCTTTAAACCTGGCGGCCCGCTACAAGGGCTTGGCAGGTAAATTGCATACCGGGCATTATCAATTCGAAGAAGGTATGAGCTTGTTGGAAGTGCTGGATTCCATCACGTCGGGGAACCATTTGCTTTCTTACAATTTCACTTTTGTGCCAGGCAGCACGTTTAAGCAAATACGCAAAGCGATGCGAAGTGAGGCTACCCTAAAGCAAACCTTAAGCGAAAAAACCGATGCCCAGATTCTCGCTTTACTCGACGAAAAACAACAATATTCTCATCCTGAAGGCTTATTTTTTCCTGAAACCTATGCTTACCTTCCTGGGGATAGCGATGAGGATATACTTCGCCGTGCGTATGACATAATGCAATCCACCCTCGCTGAACTATGGGAAAAACGCGATAAAGATATAAAAATCAGTACCCCTTATGAGGCCTTGATCCTGGCTTCTATTATTGAAAAAGAAACCGCCATGGAAAGCGAGCGCCCGCTTATTTCGGGGGTGTTTATGAATCGTTTAAAAAAGGGGATGCGCTTACAAACCGATCCGACCGTAGTTTATGGCCTGGGTGACAATTATAAAGGCAATATCACCCGCAAGCACCTGGAAACCGATACGCCTTATAATACCTACACTCGAAAAGGGCTTCCACCGACCCCAATCAGTATGCCGGGCCGTGCCGCCATCCAAGCAGCGCTCAACCCTGAGCCAACCGACGCAATATATTTTGTCGCGTTGGGTGATGGTAGTGGTGGACACTATTTTTCAACTACCCTTGCTGAACATAACCGTGCGGTTAAACGCTACCTCAAAGCACTAAAGAAACGTGGTTAACGAGCAAATCATTCCTGGTAAATTTATCAGCGTAGAGGGAGGCGATGGGGCGGGTAAATCAACCCAGCTGGAGGTGATTGCCAGCACCTTGCGAGAGCATAAAATCGATTTCATCATGACGCGCGAACCAGGTGGGACGCCGATTGGTGAACTGTTAAGAGGAATATTATTAGAGCAAGGTGCGCATAGTATGCGCGAGGAGACCGAGCTGATGCTGATGTTCGCTGCGCGGGCAGAGCATGTAAATTCGCTGATTAAACCTAGCCTCGCAGCAGGTAAGTGGGTCGTTAGTGATCGCTTTAGTGATGCAAGCTTTGCCTATCAAGGCGCCAGGGGCATTGCTATCGAACGCATTGAGTCGCTATCAGACTGGGTATTGCAAGGTTTTAACCCAGATTTAACCCTGTTGTTTGATTTGTCGATTGAGCAGGGCCTAGAGCGGGTTGACAATCGTGGTGAGCAGGATCGATTTGAGCAAGAATCATTGGCATATAAACGCCTGGTGCAGGCGATTTATCTGCAGCGGGCTGCAGCGGAGCCTGATCGTATTAAGCTTATTGATGCCAGTGATGATATTCATGGCGTAGCAAAACAGGTTAAAACGCAACTTCAGGTATTTGTTCAGCAACAGATGAATTCTTCATGAGGCTGGATTGGCTAGATCAGAGTCGGGCTCAGTTTCTGCAGCTGAGTGCTCATTTACCGCATGCTTTACTGATTCATGGCGAAACCGGAGTAGGTAAAGGCTTGTTTGCGATGGAGATCGTCGCCAGCTTGCTGTGTGATCAGCCGATGGTGTTAGATAATGTTTTGAAGGCCTGTGGACAATGTCAAAATTGTATTTTGTTTCAGTCCAATAACCATCCTGATTTTCATTATCTATCAAGTGAATCACTGGTCTTAAACGGTAGTTTTACCCATCTTGTGTATACAGAGCGGTATTTAGAAGATCAGAGCAAACGTCAAAAGCGAAAGCCAAGACAAGTGATTACAGTTGATCAAGTTCGATCTTTAATTGAGAATTTTTCCTTGTCGCATCATAGTGCTCGGCATAAAGTGGCTTTAATTCATCCGGCCGATGCGATGAATACCAATGCTGCGAATGCTCTACTAAAGCTACTCGAGGAGCCTAATCCAGATAGTGTCCTAATATTGGTTAGTAGCAATATGAGTGTGCTTCCGATGACGATTCGAAGTCGATGTATTGAAATCCAGGTTGATAAACCAATACTCGAGGACGCTATGGCTTGGTTAGGCGAGCAAAGGGTGGACGACGACAAAGCAAGGAAGGCATTGGTTTTATCTGCTGGCGCCCCAATTACCGCCTTGGAATACAGCCAGTCTGAAGAAATTCAGCATTTCGAAACCCTGTTAAGGGTTTTGGCCCAGTTATTACAGCGTCAATTAAATCCGGTTCAAGCGCGAGAAGCGCTGACTAAAATGATCCAACCTAAAACCCTGATTTCCTGGTTGCAGATGGTTATCAGCTGGCTAGTTAAGCGATCGGTGAGACCTGCGAAAGGTGAGCACTTAAAGGATGAATTAGGCTATCAACAAGCGATAACGGCTATAATCCAAGCTATCGACTGGTCAAGTGAGGCCCAGCTATTTCGATTATACGACGAATTATTGCAAATAAAACAACAAGATATGAGCGTTATTAATCCGAACCTAGTGCTTGATAAATGGCTAATTTCCTTTTCTCACCATTTAGCGATAGATCGTACCTAGCGCGGCGACTATAAGCTATTTTATACACTGGTTTATACCGAAAGGGTGGGCTAAACTTAAGCTGTAATTAATTTAGATACGATCAATTAAAGATATGGCAAACTCAAGCACAGTTCTTTTTCATAGTGGAAAAAAATCAGTCATCCCACTTCGATTCAAGAACGTCGATCAGATGTATAAATCTTATATGCCCTTTTTAAAAAATGGTGGCTTATTTGTGCCCACTCGCAAGCGTTATATGATGGGCCAAGAAGTAGAATTGGTGGTTCAGCTGCCAGACGAAGAGTCTAGCTTATCTACACTGGGGATCGTATCCTGGATAAATACGGAGTTTGCATCTGGTCATAAAAAGCAGGGCGTTGGGGTGGAGTTTTCCGATGGTAACGGCATTGCTTTACGCGCGAAAATTGACGCATTGTTGAGCGATCGGCTCGATAGTGAGATGCCTACCTACACGTTATAAGGTAAATTGCACCTCGCCAGTTCATTTCAAGGTTTTATTAACGATGGGGTTAGTTGATTCACACTGCCATCTAAATTTTTCACCCTTAAACGAAGATATTGAAGGCGTACTAGCACGCGCCAAGCAACACGCAGTAGATTATTTACTATGTGTCGCGGTCAATATCGAAGATTTCCCCGAAGTGATTGCTTTAGCCCAAGCGTATCCACACATTTTTGCCTCTGTGGGGGTGCATCCCTGTTATGCAGATGCTAAGGAGCCTACGGTTGAAGAGTTGATCGAGCTGGCAGCGGACGCAAACGTTGTCGCAATAGGTGAAACTGGGCTTGATTATTTTCGTTTCGAAGGGGATATGGCTTGGCAGCATCAGCGGTTTGCGCATCATATTGAAGCAGCGAAAATGGCTGGTAAACCTTTAATCGTGCACACGCGCGAAGCCGCACAAGACACTATGGACATGCTCAAATCTGAAGGCGCAGATCAGTGCGGCGGTGTGATGCATTGTTTTGCTGAAAACTGGGAAATAGCCAGCCAGGCACTTGATTTAGGTATGTATATTTCTTTTTCCGGAATTGTAACTTTTAACAGCGCGGATACCTTAAGAGAGGTTGCAAAAAAAGTACCACTGGACCGTATGCTGGTTGAAACCGATGCGCCTTATCTCGCGCCAGTTCCGAAGCGCGGTAAATCTAATCAACCCGCATTCGTATCACATACCGCAAAATTTATTGCCGATTTGAGAAATATCGATTTCAGGCAGCTGGCGGAACAAACGACCGATAATTTCTTCCGGCTATTTGATTACGCGCAGCGCATCTGGAAGGGTAGATTATAAGGCAAGGTGGGAGCTAGGCTACTTGGCCACAAACTCTTCGGGAACCTGGCCGTAATCTCCCTCGCCAAACAAATATCCCAACATATGTTGTTCTACCGTTTTTAGAGCGCGAGGGTCGGCTGAGTTAAGTTGGTATTCGTTCACGATCATCACCAGACGTTCAAGCCAGCTCTGCCAGGCTTCGGCAGAAATATTCTGATATATACGTTCGCCCAATTCTCCCGGATAAGGTGCCTCGTCAAGGCCTGGTGCGAGCTTTCCTAGTTTCACGCAGTTTACGTTGTTTGACATGCTGGATAGCGTTAATTTGAGGTTGCAAAAGGCCCTTGAAACTGGGCGATATCATCACAATATAGAGTTTGAAGTAAAAATTTAAACACACTGAGACGAAATGTGCTGGAATTTTTTTGTATCAGGTGTAAGATTATCGGTAATTAATTAAGAGAATGAGATAATGAGCTATAGTTCAGTATTGACCCAGGAACACATCGCGGTTACGCAAGATGCTAAAGAAAAAGTGGCCGCGCTACTACAAGAAGCAGGCGATCAGGTCGAAGCAGTGCGTGTTTATGTCTACGGCGGAGGGTGTTCTGGCATGAAATATGGTATGACTTTCGCGGAACAAAAAGAAGAAACCGATAGTCTGATGGATGAAGGAGGTGCAAAAATCGTGGTGGATCCAGTCGCGCTGGGCTTTCTCAAAGGGGCGGAAATCGACTACGCAGACGATGGTGTCAATGCAAGCTTTGTATTTAATAATGTTTTTCAGGCGGTAGGCGGTAGTGGTTCTTGTGGCGGTTGTGGGTCTGCTTAATAAAGATAGTCGAAGGAAATGAGTGAGCAAGATCAAAATCAACGGGGCAGTGGAACGGGGTTAATCGTTGAGCCGGAAAAACCACGGCTTAAAAAACCGCCAATGTATAAAGTTGTCATGCTTAATGACGACTATACACCCATGGAATTTGTCATCATGATTTTGGAGAAACTTTTCCGCATGGACCATGAGAAAGCGACCCAGGTTATGCTAAATGTTCATCAGAAAGGTAAAGGTGTTTGTGGCGTTTACCCGCATGAAGTGGCGCAAACCAAGGTGGCGATGGTGTTGGAACTGGCGCGCCATAACGAACACCCACTACAATGTACGATGGAGGAAGCCTAGACACTTAACGCTCTCATGCTATCTAAACACATCGAAACAGCACTTGGCGTTGCGGTAAGCAAAGCGCAAAATTTACGCCACGAATTTGTCACCATTGAACACTTGCTTTATGCGCTAATCGAAATTGATTCTGTCAGATTGATTATCGATCAATTGGGCGGCAACACCGAGAAACTACGTGAAGACTTGGAGCGATTTCTCAACGAACAAATGCCTATATTAGAGCTGGATGAGGAGGTTGAAACGCAGCCCGGCATTGGTTTCCAACGCGTTCTACGTCGAGCCATACTACATGTGCAAAATTCTGGCAAAGACGAGGTGAGAGGTGCCAATGTGTTGGTGTCTATATTAAGTGAGAAAGATTCTCACGCCGCGTATTACCTAAATGCACAAAATATCACGCGTTTTGACGTCGTCAGTCATATTTCACATGGCGTGAGCGATGTTTCTGTCGATGACCCTCAGCTTGAATATCAAGACCAGGATGGATCGCAGGAGGCAGGCCAGCAAAGCGCGCTGGCTACCTATACCATCAATCTTAATGAACAGGCCGAGGCAGGTAAAATAGACCCCTTGATCGGTCGGGAAAAAGAATTGGAGCGCGCGGCCCAGATACTATGCAGGCGGCGCAAAAATAATCCTCTGTTTGTCGGTGAAGCTGGCGTGGGCAAAACCGCTCTAGCGGAAGGTTTGGCGCGCCAAATCGTACGCGGAGAGGTCCCGGAAATCCTGAGCGAAAGCACGATTTACGCCTTGGATATTGGTGCATTGCTGGCCGGGACAAAATATCGAGGCGATTTTGAGGAACGCCTGAAAGCGGTGATCAAGGAGTTGCAACAGACTCAGCACTCAATACTATTTATCGACGAAATTCATACTATTATTGGCGCTGGAGCGGTTTCCGGTGGTGCGCTGGATGCGTCAAATTTGCTCAAGCCGATGTTGGCCAATGGCGAAATGCGCTGTATTGGGTCGACGACCTACCAGGAATATCGCAATATTTTTGAAAAAGATCGAGCGCTTTCCAGACGGTTTCAGAGTATCTCGATCGACGAACCTACCATCGACGAGGCGGTGCAAATTCTACAGGGGCTTAAGTCCCGTTTTGAAGCGCATCACGAAGTAAAATATACCGCGCCCGCTTTGCGTGCGGCGGTGGAATTGGCAGCACGGTATTTAACCGAGCGCTTTTTACCGGATACCGCCATCGACGTAATGGATGAAGCGGGTGCTAAAGCCAGGTTGGTACCCGCTGCAAAACGTAAAAAGACTGTAGGGGTTAAAGATATTGAAGCGATCGTCGCAAATATGGCGCGTATTCCGCCTAAGCAGGTATCGACAGAAGATAAAAAATCTTTAGAGAATCTGGAACGGGATTTAAAAATGGTGGTGTTTGGACAGGACAAGGCCATCAGCACACTTGCTTCTGCGATCAAACTGGCGCGCGCAGGTTTGGGCGATAAAAATAAACCGATTGGCTCCTTTTTATTTTCCGGCCCGACTGGAGTAGGCAAAACCGAAGTTACCCGCCAACTCGCGCATACCATGGGTATAGAGCTCATTCGTTTTGATATGTCCGAATATATGGAGCGGCATACGGTTTCGCGTTTAATTGGCGCGCCACCCGGCTACGTGGGCTTTGATCAAGGCGGATTATTAACCGAAGCGATCAATAAGCACCCGCACGCGGTTTTATTACTGGATGAAATTGAAAAAGCGCATCCAGATTTATTCAATATCTTGTTGCAGGTAATGGATTATGGCACCCTGACGGATAATAATGGACGTAAATCCGATTTTCGCAATGTCATCATTGTGATGACGACCAACGCGGGTGCAACAGAAGCTGCTCGTAGTACCATGGGTTTTATCGAGCGAGAACGCGAACATGACGATACCGAGGCCATTAAAAAGGCTTTTACCCCAGAATTTAGAAACCGCCTGGATGCAATCGTGCCTTTTGCACCGCTGGATGAGCCGACCATTCTGCACGTGGTGGATAAATTTATTCTCGAACTTGAAGAGCAACTTGAAGACAAGCAAGTTTCGCTGGAAGTGGATGAAAAGGCACGCAATTGGTTAGCCGAAAAAGGCTATGATCGATCAATGGGGGCCAGACCGATGGCACGTATTATTCAGCAAAATATCAAGCAACCGCTGGCTGAAGATTTGTTATTCGGAGAACTGCTTAAAGGGGGTAAGGTGAAGGTGACGGTAAAAAAAGGCGAATTATATACCAAAGTGTTCAAAAAGGTTTGACCTGAACCGACCGAAACTAGGGAATGCAATCGTCTCGCCCATTTAAATTTATTGTCGCTTGCAAATCCTGTAAAAAGCAATACTACGCGAATTCCAATAAAATCGGGGATCAATTTAGCTGCGCTTGTGGTGAATGGATTACGATTCCAGAACCCGCGCCGCATGTGGCGGATGTGGTTAACTGTGCGTCCTGCGGGGGGGCAAGAATAGGTAACCGGTCGAATTGCTCGTACTGCGGTGCAGACTTCACCTTACATGAGCAAGATCTACACAGTATTTGCCCAAATTGTATGACGCGCATCAGTAATCGGGCGAAGTACTGTCATTCCTGCGCGATACCCATTACGGCATCGCAGCCCGTCCCGGGCGGCGCAACCGAATATTTATGCCCAACTTGCCAGGATGGCACTGAATTAAACAGCCGTGCTTTGGATAAGGGCAATCTCAATATAATGGAATGCCAGTCCTGTGCTGGCGTGTGGCTCGAAACGGCGACGTTTGAGAAAATGGAGCGCCAGGCCAAAGCTGGCGCGAGCTCGGGTATCACGCGTGGTTATGATAAACGCGACAAACCGCGCAGTGTCTACCAGCCCTTGAATAATAAGTTTTATCGACCTTGCCCCGTGTGTAAAAGCATTATGCACCGCCAGCATTATGGCCCTGGTAGCCGTGTCGTGATCGATATCTGTGCCAAACATGGATTGTGGTTCGATAATTTCGAACTACCAGATATTCTGGGCTGGATTCGAGCAGGAGGTCTAACAGAGGCGCAAAAACGCCAGGCTCGGAATCTTAAAGATCAACAAAGGCGAAAAAGGGCGTCGACCCCCGCTGTCTCAAGGCCTTACCCCTACGCTGATACAGACAAACTGAGCAGTATTCCGATCGTCGCGTTTATGGACGGCGTGCTTCACGCCCTGGTTAAATTAATCTTACGTCTATTGCGCCCATTTATTGGCCGTTAGCGCGCGCTACTTTAAATCGGGTTTTGCCAATTAGCTATGGTTCTATGTGGCTTATCCTGGGCTTTAATCCCAATCCTTCGCAGCAGAAATATCCACCCCCAAATCTTCTGGCGTACTACCAATGTCGTCATAGTCGGTATCCACATCACTGGTATCTTCAAATGGTTTGTTATTGCGCCGTTCGAGCAAACTTATGGCCACTTCGACGAAATCATATTCAGTGACGATACCGATCAGACCATTTTCATCGACAATTGGTAGGCAGCCATGACGAGAATTGTGAATATACTGCGCTGCTTTGAGTGTGCCCGCTTCAGGGGGGATACTGACAACTGGTGTCGCCATGATCTTACTTACCGGTGTATCGCTGGTATCGCTGGGAGTTTGGTTAAGCGTTGAACCACTGGCTGCCAATATATCTCGATGGCTAATCAGGCCAACTACTTCATTGTTACTGTCAACAACCGGGAGATGATGAATGTGTTTTTCATTCATCAGCTGATGCGCAGTTCCCAGGGTGTCTTCTGGTGAAAGACTCACTGGGTCGGGCGTCATGATTGATTCTACGCTGATCATTTTGTTAATCTATATTTTAGTTTTTGAAAATCAAGTCTAGCCCTTTAAAAAGGACGACGCAACTACTTTAGGCATCTTTAGATTAACCCACGCGTAGGTTCAATTTTTTGGGCGTAAAACAAACATTTTTCCGGCTTGTTTCATGGTTCCCGCCATCTTTTCGGCGTGTTCACCTGACCCCCAAAAAACATCTGCGCGCAGCTGGCCTTTTATGGCACCCCCCGTATCTTGTGCGAGCATCAGTTTTTGCAGTTTATGACTATTATCATCGGGGTAGGTAGTGCTTAGCCAGATAGGACTGCCAAGTTCAATAAACTTTGGATCAATCGCAAGGCTTCGTTCAGCAGTCAGGGGAACGTTGAGTGAACCACGGGGCCCATCTTCGGGATTATCTTTAAGCGTAAAGAACACATAGCTCGGATTTTCGTGCAGTAAAGCTTGTGCGCGCGAGGGATTATTTCTAAGCCAGTCCTTGATACTGAATAAGTTCACGTCCTCGCGTTTAAGCTCGCCCATTTCAATTAATTTCTTGCCGATAGAAATATACGCATGCCCATTTTGATTGGCGTAAGCCGCGCCGATAATTCGCCCATCAGGTAGCTTAATTCTTCCCGAGCCTTGGATTTGTAAAAAGAATAATTCATCCCGGTCATCTACCCATAAAAGCTCCTGTCCCCGGAGAGGCTGCGTAGTATCTTCGATTTCAGCGCGCGCATAATATGGCACCACTTTATTGCCCACGAGCCTGCCTCTTACGCGTTTATCTTTAAGCGCTGGGTATAAGGCAGCCAATTCGACGATCAGCATATCGTTAGGTGGGCGATATAAGGGATAACGGAAGCGTTCATCTGCCTGCATGGCACCATGTAACAGGGGTTCGTAGTAGCCAGTAATCAGCCCTTCACGTTGGTCTTTGACTCCAATTAATACATGCGGGGTGAAATAGGTCTCGAAAAATTTTTTCGCCTGGTTTCGTCCTGCGGGGTCGAGTTGCGCGGCAGCTTGGCAAATAACGTCCCAGTTGGGCTTTTTTTGCATTCGGGGACAGCCTTTAAGCAAAGCGACCAGCGCTTCATGGTGTTGGTCCTGATGCCAGCCGGGTAAATCATTAAATGCGATGGCTTTGCCGATGCCCGCTGGTTGTTTGGTAAAGTGCTCACAAGCTGTGAACTGGCTCAATACAATACACAGACCCAGGAAATACAATTTACTCATGTCTGTAAAAAGGGATTGTATAAACGTTCTTCTCCGAATGTCGAATTGGGGCCGTGGCCTGGAATAAACTCGATATCATCGCCGAGTGTGAGTAAGTTGTTTTTGATGGAGCGGATTAAATCAGCATGGTTACCGCGCGGAAAGTCAGTGCGCCCGATACTATGCTGAAACAATACATCACCAACAATCGCAAGCTTGCTACCAGCGTGGTAAAAAACCACATGACCGGGTGTATGCCCAGGGCAGTGAATGACTTGCAAAGTTTGTTCGCCCAGTGAAACGGTATCACCGTCTTGCAGCCATTGGTCGGGCTTGAAAGCACCACTGTGGGGCAGGCCAAGCATATTACCGTAATCATCCAATGAGTCCAGTAAAAACTGGTCTTCCCGGTGGGGGCCGATAATCGGTACGCCGCTGCGTTCTGCCAGCTCTGCGGTAAAGCCGATATGGTCGATATGGCCGTGGGTCAGCAATATCTTATCTAGCGTTACGCCGGTTTGGTCAACCACTTCAAGCAAACGATCGGGTTCACCGCCCGGATCGACGATTGCGGCTTTTAAAGTTTGGGTGCACCAGATAAGCGAGGCATTTTGCGCGTATGCGGTGACTGGCGTGATCTTGTATTGCAGTCCTTGGGACGTCATTTACCAGAGTATAATTAGCGGAACGGACCTGTAATTTTAAACCATTATGAATATCCATTTTCTTGAGTCGCAAAAGTTTATTGTCTCGCATTTCGATCAGGAAGGCTTTGTCGTCAGCGCAGAAAAACCCGTTTATGAACTTACCGCGCTAGCCACCTTTGTATTATCTCTGGCGCGCTGTACGTTTTCAGTGTTGTGGGGTTACGGTAGCCGCAAGGAGGTTGATCCCCAGGTAATCAAAATGACGATGTCCTGGAATTTTAATCATCAGCCGACTCGTTTTAAGCAGATTGTCATGGATATTCATTGGCCGAATCTGCCGAAAAAGCACCTTAACGCGGCACAAAAAATGGCGGAGCACTGCACCATTCACAATACCATCGATCAATGTGTGGATATTGTCACTCGGGTAAAAACATAGCGTATCAGGGTACGCGTTTGTTAATTACGAGCTCGATCGTATCCGGATTGGTATTTGTTGTCGCAATGCTTTCGCTCACATGATCGCCGGGTTGTTCGAGCGCCTGACCGGAGGCGGAGATTCGAGCGCCGACCAGCACTTCAGCAAAACTCGATAGTTTCATATTTGGGAGCATCGCCATACTGTCGTCGAGTGTTACGCTAAAAGGCAGGCTGGAAACCGGTTGGCGCACCGCTGCTAAAGGCATGGGTGGACCGGATTTCGCCTTGGCATAAACAAACACGATATCACCAGAATTGACGGCAGATTGTAAGGCAGGATCAAGCGACACCTTGACCGTGAGGCCAACTTTTGTGTCGGTTTTTGTTTTGCGACCCGCTGGTTGCTCAAATTCCGCCTGGATTTGCGCCGCTTTTTCACCCAGCTGATCATTCACGTTATTGATCAAAATCGCCAACTCCTGACGGGCTTCGGCGTTGTCAGGTAAAATCGGTTTTAGCGTTAACCAACGCCGCAAGGCGGTTTCTGGGTCACCCAATTGTTGCTTGGCTAGGCCGCTTAACCATAGAGCAGAGATATGCTGTGGATCGAGTTCCAGCGCCTTGTCGAGCGTGTCTGAAATTTCCTGATTAAACTGGCGATTGGCTGCCATTGCCTGAACATCGGCCAAACCAGCATATAAATCAGCACTTGGTTCGGCGATGGCTATTAATCGCTTAAACTGCTCCGCAGATTCTGCATAGCGCCCCATACGCGCATAGCTTTGCGCCAATAAATAAATACCGGGTTGATCCTCTGGATTGGCTTTGACTTTTTCCTCTAATCCTGCAAGCAGTTCTTCAAACGGGGGAGCTGCCCCATTTTCGGCCTGCTGGCGTGTCTCGGCCCCATCAGGACGAAAGTTACTGGTAAGCATGTAGGAACCATAAGCCAGTAGTGGAACTAATGCGAGAATGGCATAGTGTGAGGCTTTAGGTGTGCTGCGAAATTGATCACTGAGTTCTTTAGAACTGGCCAGCTCATCCGCTAATGCGACTTCAAGATCTTGTTTCGCCTGCGCATATTCGGTTTCGCTGAGGTCACCTGCCTCAAAAGCAGAATCAATCTCCAATGCGCGTTCTCGCGCAATTGCGATATTACGTTGTTGCACGCTTTCCATTTTTAGCGCGGATTGTGAATGCAGCGGCCGCCATAATGCCCATAGTGTGAGCACACAGAGCACAGCAACGGATAGCCAAAAGACAAGCATATTAGATATTCAAAAGAGGTTAGTCGTCGAGAAGTTTGCGCGCGTTTTTCAGTTCTTCGCTTGCGATGGGCTGTTGGGTGGATTTCTTTTTTTTGCGTAAAAAAGAAATTAAAACACCGAGCGCAATGACTAAGAACACAAATGGCCCCAACCACAAGAAAAAGGTCGATTTTTTAACCGGCGGGCGATACAGCACAAAATCTCCGTAGCGGGCAATCATGAATTCGGTGATTTCAGCGCGGGTTTTACCAGCAATGACCATTTCATAAGCTTTTTCGCGTAAATCTTTGGCCAAATCCGCATTGGAGTCTGCCAGGTTTTGATTCTGGCACACCAGACAACGTAGTTCTTTGGTCAGTTCGATATACAACGCTTCTTGCTGGGGGGTATCGAACGTGCGTTCCTCGATGCCTGCAACCAGCGTGAGTGGTATCATCAAACCTAAAAGCAGGATGAGCTGATACTTGCTCATGATTCCGCCTGGAGTGTTTTGATTAAAGGCAGCAGCTGTTCATCGATAACTTGCTGGGTAAACGGGCCTATTTGTTTAAAGCGTATATGGCCCTTTTTATCAATTAGAAAGCTCTCAGGAACGCCGTAAACGCCGTAATCAATGCCCACGTTGCCCTCAAAATCATAGGCGATGATTTGATACGGGTTACCAAACTCGTTGAGCCATTGCTTGGCGTCATTACGTTCATCTTTATAATTGAGCCCAACAATGGTCAGCAGGTCTTGTTCAGACAGGTCATTTATCAGGGGGTGCTCGGTACGACAGGCAAGGCACCATGAAGCCCATACATTTAGCAGCCAAACCTTGCCATGCAAACTATCCTTGCTGATACTGCCAGCCGTTTCAAATAAAGTTGGCACCGCAAAAGCAGGGGCCGGCTTATCGATTAACGGAGAAGGTATTTTTTTCGGATCCAGATTTAAACCGACAGCCAAAAACCCTGCCAATACCATAAAGCCGATTAAGGGAAGCAAAAAGCGGTTCATTGGTTGTCGCTCAAGCGGGTGCGGTCGCGGCAGTGGCCGAAGTTGAATGGGCTTTTTCGTCTCTAAAAGCCAACCTGCGATAGCGAGGATCAAATGCGGCGAGCAGGCCACCGAATGACATCACCAGGGCACCCAGCCAAATCCATCGAATGAGCGGTTTGTGATAGATGCGCACTGCCCAGGCGGTGCTCTGATTATCCAGTGGTTCTCCCAGCGCGACGTATAAATCACGAAATAGCCCTGCATCGATCGAGGCTTCTGTCATCGGCATACCACTTAAATAATTGCGTTTTTGCGGATTCAGCAGGGCGATTTGCTGCCCATTCTTACTCACGCTTACCTTACCCTGCTGCGCCAAATAATTTGGCCCTTGCACCTGTTCTACCCCACTAAAGGTAAACGTATAGCCCGCGACTTCCAGTGAATCTCCAGTGGCCATACGAAGATCTTTTTCGATGCTGTAGGCGGAAACAAGGGTTACGCCAAGTACGAACATTCCCAGACCAATATGGCCCAGCACCATGCCATAAAAACCCAGTGGAGCACGAGAGAAGGCTTTAAATCCAGATTTGGTTTTCAGTCGATCATAGATCAGACTCAGGCTGCTCAGGATCGTCCAGCTGCCAAGTGCGCAGCCTAGCGCCGCGTTAACCGAATAGTGGGTCTGCAATAAAGGTATGCTAAATCCTATCAATAGACTCAAAATGAAAGGAATGAGTAACTTGGGGGCGATACGGGCCAGGCTGTCTTTTTTCCAACGTGCGTAGGCGCCCACGCTAACCGCCAACGCGATAGGGACTGTCAGTGGTACGAACACATTATCAAAATAAGGCGGACCCACTGATATTTTGCCTAGTCCGAGCGCATCCAGGATGAGCGGATACAGCGTGCCGAGAAGCACGCTACACGCTGCGACCACCAGTAAAACATTATTTAGCAGCAAGCCGGTTTCGCGAGAAATGGCTTCAAAGCGCACGTGACTGCGAATTTGAGGTGCACGCCAGGCATACAATAGCAATGAGCCACCGACCACCAGCACCAGAAAGAGCAGGATAAACAAGCCACGGCCAGGATCCGCCGCGAACGAGTGGACCGAAGTCAGCACCCCGGAGCGAACCAGGAAAGTGCCCAACAGGGAAAGCGAAAATGCGAACACCGCGAGTAAGACCGTCCAGGCTTTGAAAACGCCACGTTTTTCGGTTGCTGCAAGCGAGTGCATTAAGGCGGTGCCCACCAACCAGGGCATAAAAGAGGCGTTTTCGACCGGATCCCAGAACCACCAGCCACCCCAACCGAGTTCGTAATAAGCCCACCAGGAACCCAGTGCGATACCGGAAGTGAGAAATAACCAGGCGACGTTGGTCCAGGGGCGCGACCAGCGCGCCCAGCTCGAATCTAGACGCCCGCCGATCATCGCTGCGATGGCAAAAGCGAAGGCAACGCTAAACCCCACGTATCCCATATACAACATCGGGGGATGATAAGCCAGGCCGGGATCTTGCAATAATGGATTGAGATCACGGCCTTCCGCAGGGATAGGATACAAGCGCTCAAATGGGTTGGAGGTAAACAGCATGAACATTAAAAAGCCAATGCTGATCATGCCCATCACGGCCAGAACTTGTGCCTGAATTTGCCTTGGCATCGAGCGGCTAAACACTGCTACCGCGAGTGTCCAAAGGGCAAGTAACAGTGCCCACAATAGCAAGGAGCCCTCGTGTGAGCCCCAAACGCCCGAAATCTTATATAAAAGGGGTAACTGGGAATTGGAATGCGAGGCGGCTAATTTGACCGAAAAATCGTTGCTAATAAAGGCATAAGTCAAACAGCCAAAGGCGACAGCGAGTAGCCCAAACTGTGTGATGGCAGCAGGCTTGGCGATAGAGATCCAGTTCGCATAGCCTTGCCTGATACCGATCGTCGGCAGAATGGACTGCACTAGAGCTACGATAAGCGCCAATGAGAGCGCGAAATGGCCGATCTCTGGAATCATTAGGCCCATCTTTTATTTCGCTGCTGATTCTATCGCCTGATACATCTTGGCATTGGCCTGTTTGAGCGCCTCGGTAGCTTCAGGCGCCATGTAGTTTTCATCATGCTTGGCCAGTACTTCGCTGGCAACAAAGGTTTTCCCTTCAAGTCTGCCCAAGGCGACGATACCCTGACCTTCACGAAATAAATCCGGCAAAATACCGGTATAGCTGACTGGCACACTTACCGCGGTATCGGTGATCGCGAATGTAACCTCCAGGTTGTTTTCATTCCGTTGTACGCTATCGTCCAGCACCATGCCACCAATCCGGAAAGCGACACCTTGAGGGGCTTCGCCTGCGCTGATTTGCGTCGGCGTGAAAAACAGATTGATATTTTGCTTAAGTGCCATCAGTGTCAGGCCGACCGCAGCGGATAAACCAATCAAAAGAAGGATCACAAGGTACAGGCGTTGTCTGCGTTTGGCTCTCATTTTACTTATTTATTTCGTTTAATTTGGCTGGAGACTTCACGAATCAGCTGCTTACGGCGCATGATGGGAATTATGATATTCAGGAGCAATACCAAAATACTGATGCCAAAGCTGCTCCATACGAAAATGGCGTAACCACCCATGCTGAGAAACTCGCTCATTTTGCTGCCCCCTCAAGACGTAGCATATCGCTGACCCAGTGGGTACGGCGTTCGGAATCGAGCAATTCGTTACGGACGCGCATAAACATCACGGCAAAATAATACAGTTGATATGCGAAAAACATGGCGATTAAAGGAATCAACATACTGGTATCGATGGATGGACCGTCCATTTTAATGACGGTCGAACCCTGGTGCAGGGTATTCCACCATTCTACCGAATAGTGGATGATCGGTAAGTTAACCACACCAACCAGGGCTAATACTGCACCCGCACGCGATGCGGTGCGCCGGTCGACAATGGCACTGACCAGCGCCATATACCCCAAATATAAAAACAATAATATCAGATAGGAAGTCAGGCGCGCATCCCAGACCCAGTATGTACCCCACATGGGCTTGCCCCACAGCATCCCGGTTATCAGGGCGAGTGCGGTAAAAGAGGCACCCAGCGGCGCACTGGCGCGTGCAACGGCATCAGCGAGTTTCATGCGCCAAATCAAGGTGATTGCGCCTGCGATGGCCATGACCACGTAGGTAAACAGGCTCATCCAGGCTGCAGGCACGTGCACGTAAATGATTCTAAAGCTATCACCTTGTTGATAGTCTGCAGGCGCAAACACCAATCCACCGATGAGTCCGATGATGAATAAAATAGCTGCACCCCAGCCAAACCACGGCGTCGCTTTTTGGGCAAAGCGATCAAAGCGTGCAGGAGAGCCAAAGCTGTGAAACCAACGCCAAAAGCGGTCACTTGCGCTTTTATGAGATGCTGAAGACATTAATTTATTCGAAACGAGTCAGGTCAAGATTATAACGGTTTAGGGTACGCGTTTTTTGCGCATACGAGGCAAAACACTTTGACAAAATATATGGTTTTATTTAACGATAACAAGCGCGTAAAGGCCATCAGGTAAATGGTTTATACCCAAGCTTATCGAGCAACAATAGTGACCTGGGTCACCTTACAGTATTTAGTTTATATTTTTGCACAAAAGTTTCGCCTTAATCCAGATCAAATGGGATAAGTCTGTGAGGGGTGATATATAACCGAATATTGGCTGCGCTGGTCTGGTTAAACCACACAGATGGGATATATTGATGGAGTATATTAGACCCACCTAAAAACGATAAAACTATAGACCAGCGATATACCCAGTGCCCCCCAAAGTGGTGTACCGGCGATACCAAGCCAGCCCAGAAAGATAAAAATGCTGCCCAGGATAGAGATAAATAAACGATCGCCGCGGGTCGTATCCAGACCCAGAATTCCTCGGCGAGGCCCGCCACCGGGTGAATAATGTTCCCAGATAGACATTGCGACCAGGCACAACACGATAAAAGCAAAAAACGCGGCAGTTGGCCAGGTCCAGGCCATCCAGGAGAGGCTAAACATGCTTGCAGGCCCTCATCCGGCGATGAATCATTGCTCGAGTATGCGTCATGCTCATTGGCAACTTCATGTTTATACTCGGCCCAAGGCAAATCCCTTGGCAATGTAATTTCGCACAAAATAGATCACGAAGGCACCAGGAATAATGGTTAAAGTGCCCGCAGCGGCGAGCAATCCCAGCTCATAGCCGGCGGTACTAGCGGTGCGCGTCATGGTTGCGGCAATCGGTTTGGCATACACCGAGGTCAGGGTTTTGGCGAGCAATAATTCTACCCAGGAATACATAAAACAGAAAAATGCAGCCACCCCGATGCCAGCGGCGATAGTGGGAATAAATATCTTAATGAAGAAATGGCCGAAAGAATAACCGTCCAGGTAGGCGGTTTCGTCTAGTTCTTTGGGGATGCCGGACATAAAGCCTTCCAGTATCCAGACCGCAAGCGGAATATTAAACAGGCAATGCGCCAGCGCCACCGCGATGTGAGTATCGAACAAACCCACCGCAGAATAAAGCTGAAAAAAGGGTAGGGCAAACACCGCTGCAGGGGCCATTCGGTTGGTCAGTAACCAAAAGAATAAGTGTTTATCTCCTAGGAACCGGTAGCGTGAGAAAGCATACGCGGCGGGTAGCGCAACCGTTACCGAGATCACGGTATTGATCACGACATAAATAATCGAGTTTTTGTAACCGTTATACCAGGTCGGGTCGGTAAAGATTTTTTTGTAGTTATCCAGGGTGAAATCCTGCGGCCAAAGTGAAAATACGCCCAGAATTTCATTGGTCGTTTTGAACGACATGTTGATCAACCAGTAGATGGGCAACATCAAAAAAAAGATGTAAACAATGGGTAATAATGATTTGTATTTATGCATATTTATTCTTTATTACATATTGCCAATGGGCGTCGCTCCGATGACTAAGCAACACGCTAAAAAACAAACGAGTGACACTTTGGTGGGCCGGTAAATCGATGTCATCAGATAGTAATGTTAAATTGCATTTAGGCATGTTTATTCTTCGTTGCGCATCATCAGGGTGTAGAAAACCCAGCTCACCAACAAGACGACGAAAAAGTAAATCAACGACATCGCCGCAGCGGGACCTAGATCAAACTGACCTAGCGCGATTTTCACCAGATCGATAGATAAAAAGGTCGTGGTGTTGCCCGGGCCGCCACCCGTCAGTACGAATGGTTCGGTATAAATCATGAAGCTATCCATGAACCTAAGCAATATAGCGATCGTGAGCACGCGTTTCATTTTGGGTAGCTGAATGCGCCAGAATACCGCCCAGCGACTTGCGCCATCGATTTTGGCGGCTTGATAATAGGCATCCGGAATTGAGCTGAGACCCGCGTAAGAGAGCAGCACGACCAACGAAGTCCAGTGCCAGACATCCATGACCACGGTGGTGATCCAGGCTGCTACGGGTTGCTGCGTGAAATTATAGTCTATACCCATCGCATTAACGGTATAGCCCAGTAAGCCAATATCAGGTAGGGCAAAAATGTTCCACATTGCACCTACAACGTTCCACGGTATCAATAGTGGCAGGGCCATGAGTACCAAGCAAACGGACACCCATGGGCCTTTTCTGGGCATCGCTAGCGCAACCGCAATACCCAGTGGGATTTCGATCACCAGGATCATGCCTGTAAAGGCGAGCTGGCGTAAAAATGAGGCATGAAAGCGTTCAGAAGTCAGTACTTGTTGAAACCATTTGGTTCCTTCCCAGAAAAAGACATTGTCACCAAAGGTTTCCTGTACGGAATAGTTGACAACGGTCATGAGTGGAATAAGCGCGTTAAAGGCGACCAATAAGACCACCGGAATAACTAAAAACCACGCTTTTTGATTACTGGTTTTTGCAATCATGGTGTATTCTCGGTAACGACCCAGCCATCAGCGTACAAATGGGTTTTTTCTGAGTCAAAAGTAATATGTGCGTGTTCACTGGGAATCGCATCATCCTCGTTGGAAATCAGTTTTAGTTTATGCTGTTTATGTGCTACTTCCACGATTCGATGCCTGCCCAAGTCACTGATTTTATTAATTTCAACGGGTATTGCGTCTTTGAAGTCGGCCTTGGCAAATTGAACGAACTCAGGGCGCACGCCGATTTCCAAGGTCCCTCCGAGCGGCTGTGAGCCATTCAAGCGTGCGGGCTGTATTTTGTTTGTTTCAAACCAGATGCCACCATCTGCTTGATTGACCGGCAGAACATTCATGCCTGGGGAGCCGATAAAATGGCCTACAAAGGTGTGCTTGGGATGTTCAAATAATTCAACCGGTGTGCCAATCTGGACCACCGTGCCTTCGGTCATTACCACCACTTGATCAGCGAAAGTCAGTGCTTCGGTTTGATCATGGGTGACGTAAATCATGGTAGAGCCTACATGTTGGTGCAACTCTTTGAGTTTGGAGCGTAATTTCCATTTAAGATGCGGGTCGATCACCGTAAGCGGTTCGTCAAACATGATCACATTGACATCTTTTCTCACCAGACCGCGCCCAAGGGAAATTTTCTGCTTTCCATCTGCGGTCAGCCCTGACGCGCGTTGGTTCAACACATCTTCCAGTTCCAGCAATTTAGCAATTTCGGATACCCGCTGCTGGGTTTCGGTTTCGCTAAAACCACGATTGCGCAGCGGAAACGCCAAGTTATCAAATACCGTCATGGTGTCATAGACCACCGGAAACTGAAAAACCTGGGCGATATGTCGATCTATAGTTTCGGTATGCGTTACATCAACGTCGTCAAACAGGATTTTGCCCTCAGAGGGCTCCAGTAAACCCGAAATAATATTGAGCAGGGTGGTTTTGCCACAACCAGAAGGCCCCAGTAAGGCGTAGGCGCCCCCATCTTCAAAAACCGTATTGATTTCTTTCAGGGCGTAATCGTCCTCATTCGCGGGATTAGGCAGATAACTGTGTTTAAGCTGCTCGAGGCTTATTTTTGCCATTAGTGCTGTTTAAGCATGGATCAGATCGCCCTGTTGATCAAAAAGCAGGCAATGCTTGGTATTAATGTACAAAGTTGCGGTATCACCCACGGTGAAAGGGTGCACGCCGTGCGATTCTGATACCCAATGATTGTTTTCGAATTGCATATGTACGACCGACGTCGATCCACTAATTTCTGTTAGTTGGACCTGGCCATCGATGGAGGCTGTGTCGTTAGCAAATTGCGCGGGCCGCAGATGGTGAGGGCGAACGCCCAGCGTATATGCTCCATCACGCAGGCTCTGATATTTTTCCCCGATCTCCCAGCTGGTAATATCGCCTAGCCGCAGGCGTGCGCCTTCTTTAGTCACGGTTGCGGTGTTAATGGGAGGGTCAGAAAATACCGCCGCGCTGGTAATATTGTTCGGTGTTCGGTAAATATTTGCCGTTTCCCCATACTGGATAACGCGCCCCTGGAACAGGGTTGCGGTATAGCCTCCCAGCAATAAGGCTTCCGCAGGCTCGCTGGTCGCATACACCACGGTTGCACCCGTATCGCTAAACAGCTTGGGCAGCTCGTCACGTAGTTCTTCGCGTAATTTGTAGTCAAGGTTCGCCAATGGTTCATCCAATAGTACCAAATCCGCTCGTTTGACCAACGCACGTGCCAGCGCGGTACGCTGTTGTTGTCCACCAGATAGTTCTGCGGGAAGGCGTTGCAGCATCGGGCCAAGTTTTAGCAAGTCTGCAATTTTTTCTACCCGTTCCTTGATTTCGGCATTGGCGACACCCTGAACTTTAAGCGGTGAGGCAATATTGTCAAACACGGTATAGCTCGGGTAGTTCACAAACGCCTGATAAACCATTGCCACGCTACGTTTTTGAACGGGTACCCCGGTTACGTTTTGTTCATTGAACCAGATTTGCCCCTCACTGGGTTTTTCCAGGCCTGCCATCAGGCGCATCAGGCTGGTTTTGCCCGCCAAGGTGGTGCCGAGCAGAACATTAAAACCGCCGTCGATCAGTTTAAGATTGGTGGGATAAATATGCGTTTGTCCGTCAACGCGCTTTGCCACCTCTCTTAATTCGATGCTCATTCGAGGTTAATATTAATGAACAATTTTGATAGTAACAAAGGCCCGGGGCGCAAAATCTGGGCCCCGGGACCTTTTATTAAACAACTGACGTTTAGCTACTCTGCCAACGCTTGATCAGCTCTTCGTACTCGATAGTCTCGCCTTGTGGCTTTTCATTTTCGAGCTTGGCTTTGGGCGAACCTTCTTTTTCCAGCCAGGCAGCGGCATCGGTTGGTTCATTCAAGCGCGGGCCACAGCCGCCATAAACTTCAGCCTTTTCATCTGCAGCTTGCATTCGGGCCATGACTTGATCCATTTCTGAAGCAAGCCGATCCATCGCTTCTTGCGGCGTAAAGGCGCCAGAATTGACATCACCGATCTGTTGCCACCAAATTTGTGCCAGTTTTGGATAATCCGGTACATTAATACCGGTGGGTGACCAGCGTACGCGATCAGGTGAACGATAAAACTCCACTAGCCCGCCCAGGCTGGGTGCTCGTTCGGTGAATGATTCATGGCGTATATCGCTATCCCGAATCGGGGTTAAACCAACGTGAGTTTTCTTCAGCGATACGGTTTTGGAAACCACGAATTGCGCATAAAGCCAGGCTGCCTTGCGACGATCTACCGGAGTGGACTCAAACAAAGTCCACGAACCGGCATCCTGGTAGCCCAGTTTTTGGCCGTCTTCCCAGTATGGACCATGCGGAGAAGGTGCCATTCGCCAGAGTGGCTTGCCTTCGTCATCAACCGTGTTATTACCTTCAGATTTGGGTGCCACCATTGATGAGGTAAACGCGGTATACCAGAAAATCTGCTGCGCCACATTACCTTGTGAAAGGGCAGGCAGGGATTGATAAAAATCATAGCTGGCCGCACCGGGAGGCGCGAACTTGCGCAACCATTCATCCCACTTGCGGATGGCGTATACCGCCGCTGGCGCATTGGTGGCGCCACCGCGAGAGACTGAGGCACCAACTGGATTACAGCTGCCTTCTTCCATGCGAATGCCCCACTCATCTACCGGAACCCCATTGGGTAAGCCCTTGCTGCCGGCGCCGGCCATAGATAGCCAGGCATCGGTCATCCGCCAACCCAAATCAGGCGCCCGTTTACCGTAATCCATGTGGCCGTAAACCGTGACCCCATCGATTTCCTTGACGTGCACGCTAAAAAACTCGGCGATATCTTCGTACGCCGACCAGTTTACGGGTACACCCAGCTCGTAGCCGTAAATTTCTTTGAACTGCGATTTCAACTCGGGGCGTTGGAACCAGTCGTGACGGAACCAGTACAGATTCGCGAATTGCTGGTCGGGTAATTGATAAAGCTTGCCATCCGGTCCGGTGGTGAAAGAAATACCCATAAAATCTTCCAAATCCAGCATTGGATTGGTTACATCACTACCGTCACCTGCCATCCAATCGGTTAAATTGACCGCAAGCTGCAAGCGTGAATGGGTGCCGATTAAATCTGAATCATTGATATACGCATCGTATAAATTTCGCTTGGTTTGCATCTGGGTTTGCACCGCCTGAACGACTTCACCCTCGCCCAACAGCTGGTGATTGACCTTGATGCCGGTGATTTCTTCAAATGCCTTGGTCAGCGTTTTGGACTCGTATTCGTGTGTCGGGATGGTTTCTGACAACACGTTGATTTCCATGCCTTTAAAGGGTTCCGCCGCTTTAGCAAACCATTCCATCTCTTTGGTTTGATCTTCTTTGGATAGGGTCGACGGCTGGAACTCCTCGTCTATCCATTTACTGGCCATGGCCATATCCGCACTGGCGGTGAGGGGGGAAAGCGCCAATGCAAGCAAGGCCGCCATAAATAAGGGGTGTCTCATAATAGGTTTCTCCTCGTATTCGTTATTGGTGATTTGGCGCTAAATAGTACGTCATAAAAATATTGCATGCAAATATAACGATGCTTAAGGGCTAAATCTGTATTAATGGCAATTTATCGGGTACGGGTCACGTACAAAATCACGCCTATATAAATCCTTAGGTTCAATCATGTAATTGCATTTCTGGTTTTATATTATGGGTCTTGACATTCATAAGGCTGGCAGTATGGAATGCCACGATAACGAGCTTTAAAAGCCGGTAATTCAGGTTTGATCGCGCTTACAAAAGTGTTTAGTTAAGGCTAATGCGAATCGCTGCGCTGGTCGCGAACGGTGCTAACATCAGACTCATGATGGAAAATGCAGCCAGCAGGTAGAGTTGGCCGCTGTAGTTCAAGCCTACTGCGGCGGCTTGAACCGCACTGGCACCAAATATGAGCACTGGAATAAACAAAGGAATGACCAATAAGCTTAGCAGCAGGCCACTGCGCTTAACCCCAACAGTCAATCCGACCCCCACTGAGCCAATTAAGCTCAAAGCAGGGGTGCCTAAAAGCAGGCTCATGAGCATGGCGCCATAAGCCTGACCAGGTAGGTGCATCATCATTGCGATAAAGGGAGAAATGACGATGAGCGGCAAGCCAGTGACCAGCCAGTGGACAATGATTTTGGCCAGTATTAAGGCATTACTGGAATGCGGGCTTAAAATCAATTGTTCCAGGCTGCCATTTTCGAAATCTTCGCGGAATAAGTGATCAAGCGCCAATAAAACCGATAGCAGGGCGGCCACCCAAATTACGCCAGGTGAAAGCGTGCTCAAAACCGTACTCTCGGGGCCGACACCAAAGGCGAATAATACCGCCACCATTACGAAAAATAACAGGGGATTAAACAGCGCGCTTTTATTGCGATAGGCGAGCGTGAGATCGGCAAAAAGTTCTGCTTTAAAAGCCTGGGCGAGTGGCAGTTGCATACCGTTAGCTCAACCAAAGACTGCGAATTTTCGCATTGCCGAAATGCAGCGGTTGGTGTGCCGTCAGAATGACCATGCCACCGTTTTGGGTATGGTTTTCTATAGTTTGTTGAAAGGCGATCACCCCTTGCTTATCAATCGCAGTGGTGGGCTCATCAAGAACCCATAAGGGCGCGTGGTTGAGTTGTAGTCGCGCCAGGGCGACTCTGCGTTTTTGTCCTGCAGATAACTGGTGTGCCAGAATATGCTCGTAGCCCGCAAGTCCAACATTTGCCAGCGCTCGCTGGGTAGTAAGCGCATTGGTATTGTTCAGATATTGGCGTACCAGCTCTAGATTCTCTAGGGCAGATAATTCTGCTTTCAGGGCGTTTAAATGGCCAATGTAGATCAGGTTCTGATTAAAATGCGCCGGGTCTTTTTCAATGTTCTGCCCATCCCAGAAAACCTCACCTTCCGCCGGCTGGCTCAAGCCGGTCAGAATTCTCAATAGACTGGTTTTACCCGACCCGTTGGTACCTTCGATCTGCAGAATCTCACCGGGTAATAGTTCAAAACTGATATCGCGAAACAAGCTGTCGTAGCCCTTGACACATTCGAGTTGAACCGCTTTGAACATTGTCGGGGTGTTGGCTAGGATTGAGCGGTGCGTTTTGCGAGTTTTACGTAGTGCTCTGCCGAATAATCCAGAAACTCAAGTTCTTGCTCGGTTAATTCACGGGCCCGTTTAGCAGGGTTGCCGACGTATAAGTAACCGCTTTCCAGCGTTTTGTAGGGTGGAACGAGTGCGCCTGCACCAACGTATACCTCACTTTCGACGATCGCACCATCCAGCACAATTGCGCCCATGCCAATCAGGCAACGATCTTTAAGCGTACAGCCGTGTAAGGTCGCGCTATGCCCGACCGTCACGCCTTCACCGATGATCAACGCTTCACCCCCGGGTTTGGAAAAACGGCTATCATGAGTAACATGTAGTACCGAGCCATCCTGAACATTAGTGCGCGCGCTAATCGAAATGTCATTGATATCACCACGCACCGCGACCATGGGCCAGATACTAACGAATTCAGCGAGGCTGACACGACCGCTTACAAAGGCCAATTCATGGACAAATGCGTCGGGGTGGATTTGTGGTTGGTGCTCTTCGAAAGCTTGAATCATGCGCGTTAAGGTTTACTTCACGGTAAAATTGGCGCTAGTTTAAACGTAATTCACACCAAGGTCGATAAAGCAATATGCCCAAAATTAATAAACATTGTTTTGCCAGCGATAATTATGCCGGCATGGCACCTGAAGCCTGGAAGGCATTGGAACTGGCAAATACAGGATACGAAGATGCCTATGGAGATGATCAATGGACTGCACGCGCTGCGGATAAAATCCGTGAAGTATTCGAGACTGATTGTGAAGTGTTTTTTGCTTTTAATGGTACCGCTTCCAACGCGCTGGCCCTCGCGGCGATGTGTCAGTCTTACCATAGCGTTCTGGGGCATGCTTCAGCCCATATTGACAATGATGAATGCGGTGCACCAGAATTTTTCTCTCACGGCAGCAAGCTGTTGGTCACGACGGGTGCAAATGGCAAACTGGAACCCGAGAAGGTTTATGCACAGGCCACTCGGCGTACCGATATGCATTTTCCTAAACCCAAAGTAATATCGCTTACCCAGTGCACGGAGCATGGAACCGTCTATACACCCGATGAGCTAGCTGCGTTGTATGAAGTTGCGGATCAGCTGGGTTTGTGTATGCATATGGATGGGGCCCGTTTTGCCAATGCGGTAGCGGCGCTGGAAGTATCTCCGAAAACCCTTTCATGGGAGGCTGGAGTAGATGTGCTTTGCCTTGGTGGGAGTAAAAATGGGATGGCGATTGGTGACGCCATTGTGTTTTTTAATCAATCTCTCGCGCAGGAATTTGAGTATCGTTGTAAACAGGCCGGGCAACTGGCCTCTAAAATGCGTTATATCAGTGCGCCCTGGAGCGCGATGCTGGAGCAGGATATATGGTTAAAGCATGCCGCACATGCTAATCGTTGCGCGACGCTACTTTCGACAGAACTCAGTAAAGTTAAGGGGGTGCAGTTAATCATGCCGGTTGAAGCCAATGGTGTGTTTGTCGACTTGCCTAGGCACATTGCCGATGGATTAAGGGCAGCAGGCTGGAAATTTTACGATTTTATTGGCGATAGCGGGGCCCGATTCATGTGTTCCTGGGCCACCGTTGAGGCCGATATCCATGCTCTAATGGAGGATGCCAAAAGCTTGGTAGCGGGCCCTGAATAAGCGAGCTGCGCCTGCGGTTAAATAATTTAAGCGGCTAAAAAATCTGGCTCGCAAAAACCTGGCCGAGAATCTGCTGACCCATATCGTTGGCATGAATCCCATCGGGTGAAGTATGGCTACCATTCATGCCGGCGCGGGCATCTGCAATGCGTACGCCCTGAATACCGCGTATGCCAGCACTTATTTGTTCTGCTCTTGCGTTTGCGGTGCTCGATAGGGTGATATGTGGCAAAGTTCCGATGACGCAAATAATATCGTTTGCCACGCATAGTTGGGCTAAATAGGTTTGTGCGTTAATGGCGCCACTGACTTTATTGCCCGCACCTAACGCGTTATTTGTGCCCAAAAGCGACATAATATACTTTGGATTATATTGATTTATTAAGGATTGAGCGGCGCTCACACCACCTTCGGCGCTGATGCCTGGAATACTGTTATTGATCACCTGGATACCGGTAATGCCCGAGACAATATCTGGGAAGTTAATACTGGCTCCCACACCTGCACCAATACTATCCCCGAGGACCACAATAATCTCTTCTTTGGAGGATGAGCCAGCACCAGAGCTCGAGTTTCCATCACTACCACATGCACCCAGAAAAACAAAGGCCAGCAATAATAATAAGCGTATCTTCATTTTTGTTTATTCCTCAATATTCATTTCTTTACCATATCAGACTGTGTATTTAGGGCGGTTATTGCTTATCCAGGGGATTAGAGCCCCAGAGGGTTTGCCATTTGTTTGTCTGCAGTAATTGTGACTTACTTTTAGTGTAATTCGAGTAACCGGGTTGAGTTGTATTAAACGATATCGTTTATCAAACTATATTAGGAGATTTACATCACTAAAATACAAAGATTTTTACTTATCATGGTGTGCCTACTCTTAAGTGGGCGAATAATACCAAATATGTAAGTGAAAGATAGTTGGTTTTTAACCAGTTTTATTTTAGTCAATAAATCCTTGTTGCCGCAATTGTGTGGCTGATTTTGGTATTATTGCCGCCCCGGTATTCAGCCAGAATTCACTTTGAGAAATCTGGCGACAAATTTAGACCGTCTACAATATCAATAATCCTATGGAAGATTTATTTAGCCTGCAAAACCTATTTACACTTGGCATGCTTACCATGCTGCAAGCGGTACTTGGCTTCGATAATTTGCTGTATATCATGCTGGAATCGCAGCGAGTCGAGCCGAGTCGCCAAGCTAAATTACGACATTTGGGTATTGCAATAGCCGTTGCGCTACGGAATCATTTTTCTTTTTGTCGTCATGAGTTTAATTGACAGCCTGGATAGCACTTTGTTTAAAATCGATATCGAAGGCGTTGAACATGGTGTATTTAACTTTCATGCGCTGATTGTTTTACTAGGGGGGTTATTCATTTTGTATACTGTGGTACGCGAAATCATGCATATGTTGGTGGTCGATGAAATTGACCACGAAAAATGTAACAAATCTTCTTTCCTGGGGGCATTGATCAGTATTTCAGTGATGTCTTCGGTATTTTCGTTCGACTCAATAATAAGTGCTATCGTATTGACCGACGTATTTCCGGTTATGGCGGCTGCGATTATCATCGGAGGCGTGCTCATGGCGTTGATGTCAGATCAAGTGGCCGCGTTTTTGCAGAAAAACCGCATGTATGAAGTATTGGGCTTATTTATTCTATTTATCGTCGGTGTCTTGTTGTTATCTGAAGGTGGTCATTTGGCCTATTTGTCATTCTTCGGCTACCCCATTACCCCCATGAACACAGCAACCTTTTATTTCGTGATATTTGTATTAATCTTGGTGGATATTGAGCAATCAAGATATGCCAAAAAGTTGCTCGTCGAGTCGACGCACCAAGTGCACGTAGGCGCTTAATAATAGTAGACCATGAGCTTTTCATCCATCTCGCGCGCGATCCTGGTAGCAGCTGCATTGGTGGTGTTAATCGCGGGAATGAAGGCAGCAAATAGCCTTATTGCGCCATTTTTAATGGCGATTTTCGTCGCGATTGTGTTTTCGCCCAGCCTATTCTGGTTGGAGCGTCAGGGAGTACCACATAGTTTGTCAGTACTGGTGGTGTTGACGGTAATTGGCTTAATCGGCGCTTTAATTATAATTTGGCTAGGAAATTCCCTTTCCGAATTAAGCTCCATTTTACCCGGCTATAAAACCAAATTAGCCTTTATGTATGCGCAGTTTCGAGATTGGCTTGGCAGCTGGAATATCAAATTGCCTGACGTGCAAACCTTAAATATTCTCAATCCTGATAGCCTGGTTAAAATGCTCAACCGCCTACTTAACAGTCTAAGTGGTTTGATCGGTGACGCGCTCATTGTGTTTATCGCGGTTTTGTTTTTGATGATTGATGTGATCCATATGCCAGCAAAATTGCGCGCTATGTTTACCGATCCGGATAAAAGCATGCCGCATTTGGTAAAATTTAGCGAGACCGTAATCCGATACCTGGCACTCAAAAGCGTCACCAGCGTGATTACCGCAGCCTGCGTTGCGTTGTTATTATGGTATTTCGACTATGATTTCATTGCACTATGGGCGGTGCTCGCATTTTTACTCAATTTTATTCCCTATTTGGGTTCTGCGCTGGCCGCCGCTGCGCCCGTGGTGATTGGGCTGATTGACCATGGTGGTTTGACTGCTCTGTGGGTAACGGTGGGATATATCGCAATTAATATTGTGGTCGGTCAAATCATCGAAACGCGCATTATCGGTACGACGCTAAATTTATCGTCGTTTGTGGTGTTTGTCTCACTCACCTTTTGGGGCTGGGTGCTGGGGCCGGTGGGCATGTTTTTGTCGGTTCCGCTCACCATGTTATTGCTCATTGGTTTGCAAAGTAATGATAGCACACGACGCTATGCGCCCTTGTTGATGGGAAATTAATTCGCGGTACCTTAACGCTCGTTTCCAACTGCGGTTAGACGCAAAATATATACGGCTTTGTAAACGCTTTTATGTAGCTGGAAATAAAATCATGTTAAAATTTTATGCTTACTATAAATAATACTAATATATGAAGATTCACGAATATCAAGCCAAACAAAGGCTGCGTAACTATGGCATTAAAACCCCCGAAGGGGTGGCCTGTTTTTCGGTTGATCAAGCAGTTGCCGCGGCAGAAGAACTTGGAGGCGGCTTTTGGGTCGTTAAAGCCCAGATTCACGCAGGAGGACGCGGAAAAGCCGGCGGCGTCCAGCTCGCGCGTAGTGTGGATGAAGTCCGTGAGCATGCAGAAAATATTCTCGGTTCAACCCTGGTGACGCATCAAACCGGGCCCGAAGGTCAGCAAGTGCGGCGTTTGTATATTGAAAGCGGTGTTGATATCGCTCAGGAGCTGTATGTTGGAGTGGTGGTGGATCGCTCGCGCCGCTGCGTGACTTTTATGGGGAGCTCTGAAGGGGGTACCGAAATAGAGGAGGTTGCGGCCAACACCCCAGAGAAAATTCATAAGGTTTACGTCAACCCCTCAGCTGGAATGCAGGAAGATGAAGCACGCGAGATGTGCATCAATATGGGGGTACCGGAAAAAGCGGTGGAGCGCGCAACCGAATTCATGCTGGCGCTTTATCAGGCGTTTGTAGAAGAAGACGCGTCACTCGCCGAGATTAACCCATTGGTCGTAACCGGTGATGGGGAGGTGATCGCGCTGGATGCAAAAATGAATTTTGATGATAACGCGGCGTTTCGTCATCCAGAGTGGCAAGAGCTCCGTGATACGGATGAAGAAGATGCCGATGAAATTGAAGCAGCCAAATATGGCCTGAATTTTATTTCCCTAGATGGCAGTATCGGTTGTCTGGTCAACGGGGCGGGGCTGGCAATGGCGACCATGGATATCATAAAACTATATGGTGCATCGCCGGCGAATTTTTTAGACGTCGGGGGAGGGGCGACCAAAGAGCAAGTAACGGGTGCATTTAAAATTATGCTCAAAAGTGATCAAGTCAAAGCCATTATGGTGAATATCTTTGGTGGGATTATGCGCTGTGACGTGATTGCTGAGGGCCTAGTTCAGGCCGCAAAAGACGTACATTTATCGATTCCGCTGATTGTGCGTCTTGAGGGTACAAACGTGGAGAGAGGCAGGCAAATTCTTGACGAGTCAGGAATTGAGTTGATTACCGCAACGACCATGTCAGATGCGGCAGAAAAAGCGGTTAAGGCGGCTGGGTAAGAAGATGAGTATATTAATAGACAAGAATTCACGCGTGGTTACTCAAGGGATTACAGGTAAGACTGGGGCATTTCATACCAAGCACAGTATCGATTACGCTTTTGGTAAAGATGCCTATGTGGCCGGGGTAACCCCTGGCAAGGCAGGCCAGGAAGTCGAAGGTGTGCCAGTTTACGATACGGTTAAAGATGCAAAAGCCGCGACTGGGTGCAACGTATCGGTAATATATGTACCGCCCCCGTTTGCTGCGGCCGCCATTGACGAAGCGGTAGAAGCTGAAATGGATTTGGTGATTTGTATCACCGAAGGCATTCCAGTGCGCGATATGGTTAAAACCAGTGACAATATTCGTCGTAGCAGCACTATTTTAGTCGGGCCCAATTGTCCGGGTGTGATTACGCCCGACGAACTAAAAATCGGTATTATGCCTGGCTACATTCACAAAAAAGGTAAGATTGGTGTGGTTTCTCGTTCAGGCACTCTAACCTATGAGGTGGTACATCAACTAACTGAAATCGGGCTGGGACAATCGACTTGTGTTGGTATTGGTGGGGATCCTGTCAATGGTTTGAAGCATCTGGATGTGATGCAGCTGTTCAATGATGATCCAGAGACCGAAGGTGTGGTTATTTGTGGTGAAATTGGTGGCTCAGACGAAGAGGAATGTGCTGCCTGGATGGCAAAAAATATGGATAAACCGGTCGTTGGGTTTATCGCGGGTGTTACCGCTCCTCCGGGTAAGCGGATGGGGCACGCGGGTGCCATTATTTCAGGTGGTAAAGGAACAGCAGCAGAGAAAATTGCAGCCCTGGAAGAAGCTGGTGCACACGTGACTAAAAACCCTGCGGATATTGGCAAACTGATGAAATCGGTTATTTCGTAATCATGCTAGCCCCGTTACCGGGGCGTGGTAGGTGCTATAACAGGAGTTCATAATTTGCCCAGCAGCTTCGGTGTACAAGTGACTCGTTTCGCCAATCAGCTTTCCCAATATGGTCGATGTACACCATCATGAACTCCCAGCAATTAAATATTGAGGCGCTATTCTCGCAAGTCGGTCAGCCCAGCTATCCTTTTTATGATGATCGTGATCAGCTCTGCTGGATAGAGGCCCTTACCGACCAAGGAGGGCGTCTTGCGCTTAAGCAGAAATCCCACCGGGGAGAGCGAATAATCACGCCCAGGGATTACCAAATACGCTCACGGGTGCATGAATATGGTGGCCAGTGCTTTTGCCAGGTTAACGGGCAGATCTATTTTAATAATTACGCTGATGGCCTTATATATAGCCAATCATTGCACACTGACGCGTCCCCCACGCAGCTTTCAGCTGATTTTAAGCCTGTGTCTGCCTACGCAGATTTATACTATGCGCAAAAGCTAGATCTGCTTATCGCAGTGCAAGAGCAGCGCGGTGAGCAAGGTCAGGAAAACCGTAGCCGAATCGTTGCCTTTGAGCTGAGCCGCGCGGGAATACAATCTCCACGGGTGCTGGTTGAAGGCGCCGATTTTTATGCCAATCCATGCGTTTCCCCTAATGGAAAAACGCTCAGTTGGATACAATGGTCGCACCCCCATATGCCGTGGGACGAATCTAGCCTTTGTAGTTGCCGCATCTCGGTTAACCACGATGGTGTTTCGGCGGGAGCCCCTCAGTTTATCGTAGGGGGCTCCAAACGTAGTGTATGTCAGCTTGGGTATCTAAGTGATGGTAAGCTGTTGTTTGCCATGGATAGTGAGGCCCGATCAAATTCGCCGAAAAACTACTGGAATCTATACCACGTAGTCGAGGATGAAGTTCGTCCCGTTACACAAATACCAGCCGAGTTGGGTGAGGCACACTGGATATTTGGGCAGCGCCGCTGGATTCAACGGGATGCGCATACCGTCATCGCGATTAAAACTGAGAATGAAACCGACCAATTGCTACAAATACGGTTAGACACCGGGCAGGTTGAGACGCTTGGAGATCAATATGCGCGGCTATCACAGTTATCCATCGCTAACCAGCGTGTACTAGGGGTTGCTGAATTTTCCGATAAATCTGCAGCCCTATTCGAACTTCGTGGAGCGGGCGAGATTGAATTGACCTCCACTTCCGAAGTCTGGATCGCGCCCGAAGAAGTGAGCTTGCCTCAGATTATTCGCTTTCCAACACGTGACGGCGCGTATGCCTATGCCAATTTTTATCCTGCAAAATGCAAGAATAGCGTGTTGTCTGCCTTGTTGGTGCTGGTCCATGGGGGGCCGACATCTCGAGCGGATACAAGTTTATCACCTCTGGTTCAGTATTTTTGCCAGCATGGTTATGCAGTACTGGATGTTAATCACCGAGGCAGCACCGGTCGTGGGCGTGCCTATCGTCAGGCACTGCTGGGGCAATGGGGTGAATTGGATGCGGATGATATTGCAGATGCGATTGACTATGTGGTGAAACACCATAAGGTTGATGCCAAGCATGTCTTTATACGTGGTGGGAGCGCGGGTGGCTATGCGGTGTTACGTGCTTTGACGCGCTTTCCCAACTTGTTTCGAGGAGGCGCATGCTATTACGGGATTGGTAACCTGATTATCTTGGCAGAAATCACGCATAAATTTGAAGGCCACTATACCAATCAGCTCATTGGTGAGGTGTATCATCCAGACAAAGCAACGCAACCCGGTAGCCGCTTTGTCACCCGCTCGCCGCAGTTTGATATTGATAAAATCCAAAGTCCACTCATCGTATTTCAAGGGCTAGAGGACAAAGTTGTGCCACCCGAGATTTCTCGTGAAATGGTTGAGACTTTGCGACAAAATGGTGTCATGCATGAGTATATCGAATATCCAGGCGAAGGCCATGGCTTCAGACAAGCAGACACCAAAATAGACGCACTCAGCCGAGAGTTTGCGTTTTATCAGAAAGTGCTTGGCTGTACCTAGCCTAGCTTTATTGATAAGTGCCTTTTCAGAATCTGTCATAATCACAGCATGTTGTTTTATCCCACGCAAGATAAAGTGCTCAGTTTTGCAGCCATTGCACAGGCAGGAAAAATTGTCACCCAGCTTGCCACTGAACCAAAACACGATGAAGCCGCGTTGCGCGCTTCTGCGAAATCATTACTGGAAACCCGGCCGCAATCTATTGAGGAAGTCTTTGACGGGACGCAGGGGATCGTGCTGGGATTACGGGTAACAGAAGCTGTTTTTAAGGGCAAAGGCATGCCTTCAATGGATGTCAAAGAGCTTATCCGCTATATGATGTCAATGGATCAACTGGCAGACCGACTCGCGCAATCACCCCCAACCCAGAGGATAATTGCCAAAGGCCTAACTGAATTGGGTATTAGTTTTGCTTCGATGCACTCAAGTGAAGCAGACCAGGAGGCGCAGGCAGAATATGATGATTTTTATTCGCACCTAGGTACCTTGTACCAAAAGACATTGAGCCAGCTTTCACCCCAAATTATCGTTCGTGGTGCGCAAGGGCATCTGCAAGAAGAACGAAGCGTTTCCCGGGTGCGTACTGCATTATTTGCGGGTGTGCGCGCGGCCTATCTGTGGCACCAACAGGGCGGGCGTCGTTGGCACTTATTGTTCGCGCGAAAGGGCTATGCCAGCCTTGCGCAGAAGTTAAATCCAGGCTGATGGTGAATCAGACTGGATATTGAAGATCAAACCTTAGGGCAGGAGCAAACCCAGCGTATTTTTATCCAGACGACCGTTTGCGTCTAAGCCTTGGTCAGTTTGAAATTGACGAATGGCTTCGCGTGTTTTATTGCCCATTACGCCATCGGCTGTACCTGCGTTATAACCCAAGCGGTTCAGCGCTAATTGCGCATCTTTGATTTGCGTTACCAAACCGCCCCTCTGTGGGTTGGCGTTCGCGCTATTGCTTGCACCGGAGACCCCCAGTGCGCCGCCCGTGCCCAGGCCTGCAGGGTTATTCACTTCTTGCGCTGTATAGTTTTTAGTTGCTCTAACTATATTATTGTAAGAATCCATCATCGCGGCCACGATCACTTTTGCTTCGGGTGTATTTGCATAAGAGCCTAATGCGCCGGCAAATTTTCGCCCACCCAGGCCAAAGACACCGCCGATGCTCGAGCCACGCGCGCTGCCTTCGGCTGCGGCAACCTGTACGCCTGAGCGATTATCCACCAGGGTAAACAGGCTTTGGGCATCAGCAAACTTTAAAGAGCCGCCCACTGCCGCACCCACTGATCCAAGCACACCACCTAATGCACCACCAATGCCTCCCGAGTTTTTCTCACTAAACACCAGGCTTGGAATCATGGTGTAATCTGCGGCGACCAACTGGCCCTTACCAAAATTACTCTGATTTCTGAGTTCCCCGGATTGTTCAAACGAACGTTCGCGTTTGATATGTTTGAGCCCACGCCGACTGCGCTCGACTACCACAAAACAATTACTTTGCTGCGCCAACAGTCGAATAATAGGAACCGTTGAGCGAACCCCATAGCGTGACATCAGCGTATACCAATAAGCACCGTCGTCCTCTTCGACTGCCATGGTTCCGATAGGCGTACCGCAGCTTTCAAGATCTGGGTTTGCGTTTTGGGCATTCGCGCCACCCGCAGAGCCCGTGGCAGCGGTTTTTGATCCTGGATTGCCCATGTTGACTGGCATTTCTGCGCAAGCAGATACCAGAGCGGACACCAGCGCGAGAGTGAATACGTGCGTTAATTTCATGGTTTCATCCTGATTGAGTTGATTTGTCAGTTATTCTTCTATGTTAGCTTGGTAGATTACCATATACAATCGGGCAAACGAAATAGCGAGATTTAAAGTGTCAGGTAATTCGATCGGTAAATTATTTGTGGTCACCAGTTTCGGTGAAAGCCATGGGGCGGCAATTGGTGCGGTGGTGGATGGCTGCCCACCCGGGTTGGACTTATCGGAAACGGATTTACAACCCGACCTGGATCGGCGTAAGCCTGGGCAATCAAAATTCACCACCCAGCGTAAAGAGGCTGATGAAGTAGAAATATTATCTGGTGTGTTTGAAGGTAAAACCACGGGCACCCCGATTGGTTTATTGATTCGTAATCAGGATCAGCGTTCTAAGGATTACCGCAATATCATGGATCAATATCGACCAGGGCATGCAGATTATACCTATCAGGCCAAGTATGGCATTCGTGATTACCGAGGTGGCGGGCGTTCATCGGCGCGTGAAACCGCGATGCGCGTAGCGGCTGGCGCGATTGCTAAGAAATATTTGAAAGTAGAGTTTGGTATGCAAATTCGCGCTTATCTGGATCAGATGGGCAGTATTAAAGTGCCTTTTAAACGCTGGGAAGATTTGCACGATAACGCGTTTTTCTGCGCGGATAAATCCGTTGTTTCCAAGCTGGAGGCGGAAATACAACGGCTGCGTAAAGCAGGTAATTCTGTGGGTGCTGGTATTACGGTGGAAACAAGCAATATGCCCGTCGGTTTGGGCGAGCCGGTGTTCGATCGTCTGGACGCGGACATCTCGCACGCCTTGATGAGTATCAACGCTGCTAAAGGGGTCGAAATTGGCGCAGGGTTCGTATCCATCGAGCAGATGGGCACTGAACATCGTGATGAAATGGGTATGCAGGGTGATCAAGTAATGTTCGAGTCGAACAACGCGGGTGGTATTCTGGGGGGGATATCAAGCGGCCAGAATCTTGTCGCCAGGGTGGCGTTTAAACCGACCTCAAGTATTACCACGCCAAGTAAATCGGTCAACACCCAGGGTGAGTCGGTTGAGGTGGTGACCAAAGGGAGGCATGACCCCTGTGTTGGGATTCGCGCTGTGCCGATTGTCGAAGCGATGGTCGCGATTACCCTAATGGACCATGTATTGCGTCAGCGTGGGCAAAATAATCAATAGTTCTGCCTCGCGCTGCAAATTGAGATGAGTAAAACATCCAAAGCGCTGTCATCTCCGTTGCAGATTGAGCGGCATATTCTGTTCGTTCGTGGCCAGAAAGTGATGCTGGATGCTGATCTTGCCGCGCTTTATGAGGTAGAGACACGGGTGCTGACCCAGGCGGTAAAGCGCAATATGGATCGTTTTCCGGAAGATTTCATGTTTCAGCTGAGTAAACAGGAGTTTGATTATTTGAGATCACAATCTGTGACCTCAAGTTGGGGTGGGCGGCGTTACCCACCTTATGCATTTACCGAGCAAGGGGTTGCTATGCTTTCCAGCGTGTTACGGAGTAAACGCGCGGTGAAAATGAACGTGGAAATCGTACGCGCTTTTGTCAGATTGCGGCAGATGTTGGCGAGCAACAAAGCTTTGTCAGCGAAACTGGACGCGCTGGAAGATAAATATGATCAACAGTTTAAAATCGTATTTGACGCGATTCGCAAACTGATGGCGCCTGACGACAACAAATCAAAACGCCCCATCGGGTTTGTCTGGGGTGATAACAAAACCAAAAAATAGTGTTTGCTTAGACAGGAATGAAAATTCGCTCATTTGAATTAGCAGACACCGATGCGGTGATTGCGCTCTGGCAGCGTTGTGCGCTAGTGGTGCCATGGAATGATCCAAAAAAAGACATTCAAAGAAAACTGGATGCGGGCGCGGAATTATTTCTGGTCGGCGATTTGGATAACCAGCTTATCGCAGTTGTGATGGGCGGCTATGACGGGCATCGCGGCTGGGTAAACTATCTGGCGGTTGACCCTGACCACCAGCAAAAAGGTTACGCCCGGCAGATGATGGAGGCATTGGAAGCACGCTTAACCGCGGCCGGATGCCCTAAAATAAACCTTCAGGTGCGCGAATCGAATGTGGATGTGATCCGGTTTTATAAAGCGATTGGCTATCAACAAGACGCCTGTATTTCGCTCGGTAAGCGTCTAATTCCGGATAACTAAGTGCTAGTCCAACGCAGCAAGCACCGCTTCGATAGAGTCTTTAGCGTCACCGAACAGCATGCGCGCGTTTTCTTTGAAAAATAAGGGGTTTTCCACGCCTGCGTAGCCGGTTGCCATGCTACGTTTGGAAATAATCACGTTCTTGGCATTCCAAACCTCAAGTACGGGCATGCCCGCAATCGGGCTGTCGGGTACTTCTTGGGCTGCTGGGTTCACAATATCATTCGCGCCGATGACCATGACCACGTCGGTTTCAGCTAGCTCTTCATTGATTTCATCCATTTCAAGGACGATATCGTACGGAACCTTGGCTTCAGCGAGTAACACGTTCATATGCCCAGGCATACGTCCTGCAACAGGATGGATGGCAAAGCGTACATTAACCCCTTTATCACGCAGTTTATTGGTCAAGCTGGATACCGGATGCTGAGCATGGGCGACGGCCATACCATAGCCAGGCACGATAACCAATGATTTGGAATCGTTTAATAATTGTGCGGTTTCTTCGGCCGTGATAGCAATTGCTTCGCCCTGAGGCGTATCTCCATCTGCGGTACTTGATGCGCCTGTGGTTTCGCCAAAGCCACCCATAATCACGCTGATAAAGCTGCGGTTCATGGCACGACACATGATGTAGCTTAAAATAGCACCACTCGAGCCCACCAGTGCGCCCGTGACAATGAGCAAGTCATTGTTCAACATAAATCCGGTCGCAGCGGCGGCCCAACCCGAATAGCTATTGAGCATGGAAATAACCACGGGCATATCCGCACCACCGATCGACATTACCAGGTGCGCACCCACCGCAAAGGCAATCAAGGTAGCCAGTGTCAGCGCGAACAGGCTATGAGATTCCCCCACAAATGCAAACGCGAGTAATATACACACGACCAGCCCCCCAGCATTGAGCCAGTGCCTGGCAGGTAGCGTCAGCGCTGCGGAAGACAATTTACCGGTGAGCTTGCCGTAGGCGACAACCGATCCGGTGAAGGTGATCGCGCCTATTATGACACCAAGATAAGTTTCAATATCATGAATAGTCCGAGCCGCGCCGACCAGCGCATGACCACTATCCGCATTTATGCTGATTGCATTAGCAAAACCGATGAGCACTGCAGCCAGGCCGACGAATGAGTGCAGAATGGCTACTAGCTGTGGCATGGCGGTCATTTCAACCTTGCGCGCCAGATTGGTGCCGATTGCGCCGCCGACTAATACGGCCAGCATTAATACCCAGTAGGATTGGACACCCGGTCCAAATACCGTTGCAATAATAGCCAGCGCCATGCCCACGATGCCGTACAGATTGCCTCGGCGGGCGGTTTCCTGATGACTTAGCCCGCCAAGGCTAAGGATAAATAAAATGGCGGCAATAATATACGCTGCAATGACTACACCATTTGACATGATAGTGGCTCTTTAATTTGTTTTAATTGATTATTTATGGAACATTTTCAACATTCTTTGGGTAACTAAAAAGCCCCCAGCGATGTTGATTGAGGCGATAAAAATTGCAATGGCGGATAGAAAAATTGCGATGGACGAGGGCGCGCTGAGCTGAAGTAAGGCGCCAATGACAATAATTCCGCTGATCGCATTTGTTACGCTCATTAACGGTGTGTGCAGCGCTGGCGTGACGTTCCAAACCACCTGCCAGCCGACAAAACAAGCCAGAACGAAAACGGTGAAATGACTCATAAAATCAGCAGGTGCAACCGAACCCACGCCGAGTAATAGCGCAGCGGCGATAGCCATCGCGCCGAGAGTAATCCAAGGGTTTTTAGGCTTTTCAGGTTCGGGTTCGACCACTGCAGGCATCTTCTGTACGCTCGGAGTAGGCGCTGAAGAAACTTTGATTGGCGGGGGCGGCCAGGTAATTTCACCATCGTTGACTACTGTTAAGCCCCGGATCATCTCATCTTGCATATCGATGATCAGTTTGCCGTCTTTTTCCGGGGTCATTTCAGCCAGCAGGTTATAAACGTTGGTACCGTATAACTGGCTGGCCTGGCCTGGCATACGCGCGGCGAGATCAGTATAGCCAATTATTTTTACGCCCTTAACGGTTTTCTTTTTACCCGGTACGGTATATGCGCAGTTACCCCCTTGTTCAGCGGCCATATCGACGATGACGCTGCCTGGTTTCATGCTATCGGCCATGGCTTTGGTGATCAATTCAGGCGCCGGTTTACCTGGAATCAGCGCAGTGGTGATGATGATATCAACTTCTTTGGCCTGCTCGGCGAACAGCGCCATTTCGGCCGCAATAAACTCTTTACTCATGGTCTTGGCATAGCCATCCCCACTTCCTGATTCTTCATCAAACTCCAGCATCAGAAATTCTGCATTCATGCTTTCGACTTGTTCTTTTACTTCGGGGCGGGTATCAAATGCGCGTACGATTGCTCCCATCGAAGTGGCTGCGCCAATCGCTGCTAGGCCTGCGACACCGGCTCCAATGACGAGTACTTTCGCTGGGTGAATTTTACCGGCAGCGGTAATTTGTCCACCTAGAAAGCGTCCGAACTCATGGCTGGCTTCTATCACTGCACGATAACCGGCGATATTGGCAGTCGAAGAAAGTACGTCTAGTTTCTGCGCACGCGAGATCCGCGGAACCGCATCCATTGCGAGCACATTGGCATCGTTTTTAGCGGCGGTTTTTAGCATCGCCTCATTTTGTGCTGGCCAGAAAAAACTGATCAGGGTTTGGTCTTCGCTAAGTTGGGGTAATTCCTCAGCTGCAGGTGGACGAACCTTGGCAATTATTTGATTATCTGTCCATATAGATTCTGCGGTTGACGCAATTTCGGCGCCGACGTTTTCGTAATCCACATCGCTGAAGCCAGCGGCTCTTCCCGCGCCTTTTTCTACACTGACGTCGTAGCCAAGTTTGAGAATGCGTCCCACCACATCTGGGGTCGCTGCAACACGCGTCTCGCCTTTTAGAATTTCCTTAGGGATTCCAATTTTCATATTGCTTAATGGGGTTGTGCTTATTGTTGTTTGTGCGCTTATTCTAGTGAATTTGAACCCCTATGTTACAAAAATTTTTTGTCGGACTTTGACGCTAAGACACGCGCCAACCTGTTTGGCTATGATATTCTTAGGTGAGTTTGTAGTCTAAATAACTGTAATAAAACCTGTATCTCATTAATATACAATGAAAAATAAAAAAGACATCAGCGGTTTTCCGGTCATTATCGATATACCTGTTCGATGGGGTGATATGGATGCGTTTGAGCACGTAAATAATGTCACTTACCTACGCTATTTTGAATCCGCGCGGGTTGCTTACTTCGAAGCCATGGGTATTTTGGACTACGCTCAGCCGCGGGGAATAGGGCCAATTTTGGGACATACCAGTTGCCGGTATAAATTCCCACTGACTTATCCCGATTCGCTAAAAGTGGGTGCGCGCGTGGTAAAAATAGAGCGTGATCGCTACCATCAAGAGTACATTGTTTATTCAACTCAACACCAGCGGGTCGCAGCATTGGGAACGGGCGTGATTGTGAGCTACGATTATGAAAAAGAAATTAAGGCTGAGGTATCTGACGAAGTAATCAATCGGATTAATAAAATTGAGGCCAGTGTATCAGTGTAAAAGCAGCTTTTGGGTCACCAAGTTATCTTTGGTACGCCTACAGTAATAAATTTTCCAGTATATTTTCGTAAATAATCGATAGGGCATTTAGATCTGATATACTGACATGTTCGTCAATTTGATGAATAGAGGCATTAATAGGCCCCAGTTCGATGACCTGTGCGCCGGTGGGTGCAATGAAACGCCCATCAGAGGTACCACCTGACGTGGACAGTTCGGGTTTGTTGCCGGTGTTTTGTTCAATCGCCTTGACCACGGCGTGGATTAATTCACCGTCACGTGTTTGAAAAGGTTGGCCCGACAAGGTCCATTCTATATCAAACGCAAATTCCGACGCTTGTTGAAAGCGCGCACAATAAGCCCCAATTCGTGTTTTAATTTCCTCGGCGGTAATTTCCGGGGAGAAGCGTAAATTGAAATTTATTGCAATATTGCCGGGGATAACATTACTTGCGCCGGTGCCGGCCTGTATATTTGATATCTGAAACGACGTGGGCGGGAAATTGTCGTTACCTTGATCCCATTCGATATGAATCAGTTCATTGATAATCGGTGCAGCCAGGTGAATAGCGTTATTGGCAAGATGCGGGTAGGCGATATGGCCTTGTTTACCAGAAATTGTTAAACAGCCATTCAGAGAACCACGTCGGCCTATTTTGATCGAATCGGCCAGTGCGTGACTACAGCTTGGTTCGCCAATCACGCAATAATCAATTTTCATGTTTCGCTGATTGAGCGTTTCAATGACTTTGATGGTGCCATCTTTAGCAGGGCCCTCTTCATCGCTGGTGAGTAAAAACCCAATCTGGCCTTTATGGCCGGGGTGATGCCGGATAAATCTTTCCGTCGCGGTAGTCATTGCCGCCAGCCCACCTTTCATATCGGCAGCGCCGCGGCCATAAAGCGTATCCCCGTCAATGTGTGCTTCAAAGGGAGGGTGTGTCCATTGGTCGATCGGCCCGGTCGGAACGACATCGGTATGACCGGCAAACACCACTAAAGGAGCACGATTGCCGTGGGTGGCCCATAAATTATCGACTTCCCCAAAACGTAAATGTTCACAACGAAACCCAAGTTTTTCCAGCCGGCTCGCCAGTATATTCTGGCAGCCCGCGTCCTCAGGCGTAATCGACGTCTGCCTTATAAGTTGCTGCGTGAGGGTCAGGGTGTCAGATTTCAAAAGTTTGGCCTGGGTTTAAAGGTGTAGCGTCGTAGAGTGCAGCGTGGTATTAGTTTTCACTTATTTCTTCCAGTATCAGCCAGCGGCCCTGGTCATTTTCCAGGCGCAACGCTTTGTGGGTTGTGTCTTTGAAGGTCTTGGATTTGTATTCCTGGGTAAAATTGGCGACAGCTAAATTAGCTTGCTCGAACTCGACGTTGATATCCCGTAGCTTCAAATTGATGTTACCAGCCTGAGCAAAAACGCGCTTTTTGTGCGCGACCCATTGCTCAATCGAGGTGTTGTCGTTTGGCGTAAACTTGCGCGAGTAATGCGATAAATAGCGCTCTGGGTTCAGGCTCATCCAATCTTTTATCCATGCATCCAGCGTATTTAAAATAGCGGTTTGCGGCGCGTCTTTTGGAGCGTCAATTTCTGTAGACTCTTGCCTCGCTGGTGAAGTATCGCCCGTGTTGGCAACGGCCTGTGATGATGTATCTGTGTGATGACTGGTCTGTTTGGGTGATGACTGAACCGCGATTTGGTGAAAATTTTGGCTTAAGTTTATTTTCTTTTTGAGCAAATTTTGACCACTGGCATTAAACCCTGCTTGGTATTGATTGTGCGCAAGTTCAACATAGGTATCCCCCAGGTTTTCATAGGCATGCGCATAATCAGGAAACCGCTCAATGGTCTGTTCAAATCGCGTAATGGCCTGATCATATTGATGTTGCATGCGATACACCATCGCCAAATTATTTCCCGGCTCCGGGTTTTCGTTCAAGTGGTCGTTAAGTTTTTGGTAATACTCGATTGCAGCGTCCAGTCGATTAAGTTTAACCAGTAAATACCCCTTGGCGAGCAATAGTTGTTGATCTTCGCTCTCGCTCACCAGTGCTTGCTCGACCATATCAAACGCGGATGCAAAATCACCCTGGTTAAAGGCAAGCTGGATTTCCTCGCTAAGTTCCGCGGAAGCATTCAAACCATAGATGCTCAACGTGAATGAAAACGCTAAAGCCAGGAGGGATGGGATACGCATAATGATGTCATATTGATGATAACAGCGATTTTACTCAATCCAGGGAGAATTGTGGCGAGATCTGGTTTTATTTCCATCCAAGCAAAAGGCTTTTAACTGCGCAGAATCACCTAAGATTCACGCTTGCCTATCAGGTATACTGAACGGGCAAATTTCCGAGTTTCGCCTACCAAAAAGCATTGCAAATAACAGCACACAGCACGCATCCTATTCTTCCTGCTTGGTTTGAGTCCGACGCAGGCCAGGCTTTGCTGGCACAGGAAATAGCTTCTTTGGATCGATTGGTTCCGGATCAGTTTTACCAGGTTGGGCTGCAATACGGTTTGACGGCTCAGCCATTGCTGGCGCAGCGAAATATAGAGTATGCGGTGTATTGTGATAGCTTGATGCTGAAGAATACCCATACCAATGTTGTCGCTTTGCCAGAAGCCTTGCCCCTGGCAGAACATAGTGTTGATTTAGCCTTGTTGTTTCATACCCTGGATTATTGTGAAAACCCGCATCGCGTTTTGCGCCAGGTATCGCAAGTAATGAACCCGGAAGGGGTGATCGTACTCACCGGGTTTCATCCATTTAGCTTATGGGGGGCGAGGCACAAAATTGGGCCTAAATATCCCCCATTTGACGCTCGGTTTATTTCTCGGTCCCAGGTACAAGACTGGTTTGCTTTACTGGGGTTCCAGCCGCTCAGGGGGTGTATGATCAACTACCAGTTTGCTCAGCTCAATACCCATTGGCGCAACAAACTGGATTTCATGGACAAGCTGGGGGAGCGTTGGTGGCCCACGTTGGGGGCGGTCTATGTGCTCGTGGTAAAGAAAAAGGTGTATAGCGGCCTGCATCCAAGGGTGCGTCAAAAAGTGGCGAAATGGTTTTTGGATATCAAACCTGCACAGACAAAAATTGCGCAGCAAAACCAGATTCGACGCTAAGCTTTGGCTTACAATCGGCGTCATGAAAAGAGTGGTTATATATACCGATGGGGGATGTCGCGGTAACCCTGGTCCGGGCGGATGGGGCGCCGTGTTGGAATATGGTAATCATCGTAAGGAATTGATGGGCCACGCTGAGCATACAACCAATAACCAAATGGAGCTGACCGCCGCAATCGAAGCATTGTCCAGCTTGAAACGCGCGTGTGATGTGGATTTACATACTGATTCAGTTTATGTGCGTGATGGGATTACCAAGTGGTTGGAGAACTGGAAGCAAAAGGATTGGCGCACCGCAAACCGTAAACCGGTTAAGAATAAGGCGCTGTGGCAGGCGCTGGATGAGCAGAACCAGCGGCATAATATTGCATGGCACTGGGTAAAAGGCCATGCCGGTGTGCCGGGTAACGAGCGAGCGGATGCGTTGGCCAATCAGGCGATGGACGCGCAATCATGAGCACACGGTATATCGTGCTGGATACGGAAACCACCGGCTTAGAGCCCAAACAAGGGCATAAGATTATCGAAATTGGCTGCGTTGAAATTATCGAACGCAGATTAACCGGCAAGCACTACCAGCAATTTTTGAACCCGCAACGTGAAATCGATACAGCAGCGCTGGAAGTGCATGGCATCACCCTGGAAGAACTCGAAGATAAACCGATTTTCGCCCAAATCGCCGAAGATTTTCTGAGCTACATTAAAGGCGCCACACTAATCATTCATAATGCAGCCTTTGACGTAGGTTTTTTGAATCATGAGTTAGCCCTGCTCGAGCCGCCGCTGGGCAGGATTGAAGAGGTTTGTGAAGTGATTGATACGCTGCAAATGGCGCGTGAAATTCACCCGGGCCAGCGCAATAGTCTGGATGCTTTGTGTCAGCGGTATTTTGTCGATAACGCACACCGTACCCTGCATGGCGCCTTGCTGGATGCGGAAATTCTGGCCGATGTATACCTGTTGATGACGGGTGGCCAGCTTAATTTGCTTGGTGAGCATGATATTAGTGAGACGGCAAAAAATGAATTACAGGAAGAACACATGATAGATAAAAACCGAGCGCCACTAAAAGTGATTCCGGCCAGCGAAGAAGAACTACAGGCACACGAAAAATGGCTGACGTTATTAAGCGAGAAAACCGATACAAAAATCAATTGGTAGGTATGTCTGGATAAGTTTGTAGTGGAGCAATATCAGTCAATCTTGTGACGAATGGGTATACAGCATGAGTAAGTTAAAAAATCATTTCACTAAAAATATTCTCGCCGGGCTGGTGGCGATATTGCCAATAGGCGGTCTGATCATCACGGTTGGCTATCTCGAAAGCACCATCTCAAGCGCAGGCTTGACGCATTTACCTTTCTACTTTCCTGGTTTGGGGCTGATTCTGGTCGTGGCGCTGGTTTATTTAATCGGCTTGGTGCTTACCACTTTTATCGGTAAATGGCTGTGGTCGTCCATCGATACATTGCTCAAAAAGCTGCCTGCATTGGGTAAACTGTACGTCTCACTCAAGCAAATATTGGGCTATGGAGAAGGGGAAGAGGCGGTTTTTCAGCAAACCGTATTGTTGCCCGCCCAAGGCGGTAGTGGCAAGGAATTTGGTTTATTGACCAACCGAATTACACTGCCCGATGGCGTGGAAAAACTGGTCGTGTTTATCCCCGGTTCGCCCAACCCCACCACAGGCAGATTAATCATCGCCAATCCCGACGAGGTCGAAATGAGCGATATCCCGGTAAATGATGTATTTCGTATGCTGGTGGCAGCGGGAAAATCGGAATTGGAGTTGAAATAAGTACGTGACCAATTAGATACATATTACCTGGCCATATTGGTTATATATGGCCCTATTGATCCATTTCACCGCAGTGCACACACTTTCCCTCAATTATTGCACGAAGTAATTTGTTACCCGTATCCATATGGTCATATTCAAATGTTTTATGCCTAGCGTTAGATAGACAATTACCGCAATCAAATAAAAACATAATTGTCAAACCAACTACGCTAGTAATGCTCATAATAACTAATAAATAATATAAAAAATCTTCATACTTTAATGCTAGAAGTAACGCGGAAATGCAAATGAGGAGCATTGATAGAAAAACCACGCGAACTTTTTTTATATTTCATGAACGCTTTTTACTAAGTAATCATAACTGATCATCTAGAGCCCTGTTGCAACAGCGTCGTTTTCACTCAGGGACCAATAGGGTCAAATTAATAGAGTTGAACTTGATAGATCATGCTACCTGCGTGCCGTATTATTAGTTCGGGTGCTAAATCACGCATTGATGCTATAAGACTCTGTTTAAGCTATTCGATTTTCAACCCTTGTTTTACCGCCCTATCTTTGTCAGTACGCCAGCGAAAACCGATTTGGACCTTTCTTTTGGTTTGACTATCGCTGATATCGTCTTTTATCTTGAATCGAAACCCCATGGTATTCGGGAATTCCAGCTCAACGGTTTCCTGGCCTTGCGTTAGCGTCATCATGCCAGCATCAATTTTATCTGCGACCGTCCTTAGGAAATCGGAAAGCTCCTTGGACGATTTATTACTTTTTTCATCAATGAGAACTTTATCCATATGCGCACCTTCACTTAGGTTAAAGATTAAATCGCATTAAGCTATATTAAAATTTTCGCTGAAGCAATATCCCGATAATGAACTTTCCAACGAAATGGGTATTGGATTGATTCGGAGGGTATGGTGGGCTTAGATGGGGCCGTAAAAAGCTTATTTACCCCACAAAATCTGGTTCGACGCGCAGGCTGGTTACGGTACGATCTGTAGAGGCCTCGACGGTAAATACATAGCCATCAACGTTTATCGATTCGCCCACTTTAGGGATATGTTTTAAACGTGCGATCACCAGCCCGGCAAGGGTATGGAATTCGCCTACCGGCAAACTAGCGCCCAAAATTTCATTGGCTTCGGATAGCGACAGGCGCGCATCTAAAATGTATGTATCACTGTCGAGCACCTCAATCTCGCGTTTCTTGCGTTGGTGATACTCTTCGAAATCGTAACCGACATCAATTTCACCAACCACTTCTTCAAGAATGTCTTCCATGGTGATCATACCTACTGCTGAGCCAAATTCGTCTACGACAACGGCCATATGGTCTTTACGTTCGCGTAATTCTTCCAGTAATTGATCGATCGTTTGGTGGATGGTCACATAACTGGCGGGTTTGATGTAATCATCTATGGATTTATTGACCAATTCCGGGTCCATCAAATCCCAGGTCGATAGCGTCATGACACCCGTAACGTTGCTGATATTGCGCTCAAAGACCGGTAAGCGGTTAAATCCATTACTATAGACCATATCCATGGCGGTTTGCATATTTCGATTGTGTTTGATTGCCACGACGTCGGAAATCGGAATCATGGCTTCGCCGACCGTGGTTTCGGCAAATCGAATAGTGCGCTTGATACGCTCGCGGTCAAACGTACCGACATTGGTGCCTCGATCAGACATATCTACCACGGTGCGGATTTGCTCGCGTGCCATAAACACGGTTTGCTCGGTTTTCCCGCCGCCGGCGATGCGCGCAGCCAGGCGGGCTATGCGCGAAAAGATAAAAATAATCGGGAAAAACAGCCAGGAAAATATGCGTAAGGGATAGACCGCAATCGGCGCGATATGATCCGATTTTTGCTGATAAATACTTTTGGGAACGATTTCACCGAAAATCAGCAATAAAGGGGTGAAGATCAAGAACGCGTATAAATCTCCCAGCGAGCCAAAGTACTTTATCATGAGCGTCGCGCCTATGGTGGTCAGTGCGACTGTCGCGATGTTGGTGCCCACCAGGGTGGTACCCAACAATACATCGGGTGTTTTAAACAGCTTTAATACCAGTTCAGCACCCTTGTGCCCCTGACGCGCGCGGTGCTGCAGCTTCATTTTGTCTGAATTAACCAACGCGATTTCAGAGCCTGAGAAAAAGCCTTTTAGCAACAATAACAGAACTAGTAGTAGAATGATGGCAATGATTTCCATGCTTAATCCTCCTTTTCCACTGGTTGCGCAGTCTTGTTTTGTTCAGCGCTGTCGGGTTCGGCCATGGTTACTTCAGCGGCTGGCTCGGTTAGCATTTCTGTTTCAACCTGTTCTTCATCATCAAGGCTGCCACGAAATGCGTGAACTTTCATAATACGATGGGCATCCATTTCTATGGCGCGCATAACCACCCCTTCTACTTGCACTGCGTCGTCCAGTTTTGGTAGACGATCAAGGTGTCGAAAGATAACGCCGCCTACCGTCGTCATACGAGGGTCTTCTATGCCGAAGTTAGTCAGGTTATTAAAATCGGTGAGTTTCATTTCGCCCGGCACGAAATAGCTGTTCTCGTCTTTTTCGTCATACAGATGTTGCCCAGGTGCTTCTCCGGTAATCTGCCCAAAAATAAACGTCAATACGTCTTTGAGTGTAACGATACCGTCCACGCCGCCAAATTCGTTAAGCACGATGGCAGCACGCGCGTTCTTGCTCTGATAAAAATCCAGCATTTCATCCACGAGTTTGGTTGGTGGCACCACCACTGCCGGCCGCAGGAGCTCATTTAGATCCCATTCTTCCACCGGTTTGTCACTTTTCAGCTTCATGCGCAGCACGTCTTCAGCATGCAGAAAACCAGCCAGATTATCACGATGGTTACGATAGACCGGCACCCGCGGGTTGCGATATTTTTGAAATGTGGCAATTAACTCCGGCATTGGTGTCTCAGCATTTAAAAAATTGATGCGCGTGCGCGGCGTCATGATTTCGACAATTTCCGTATCGCCTGCTTCCAGTAAATTATGAATAATGGCGCGTTCGGTCGCGTCGAGCTCGCCTTCGGCGGCAAAGGCTTCCACTAGGCTTCTAAATTCATCTGCTTGCAGGATGTTGTCTGCTGCCTTTTCTTCGCCGACGAACAGAGTGGTGGTGCGATCTGCAATACCCCGAATCAGCCAGCGCAATGGCGCGGATATTTTGATCCAGGTGGACATCAAATCTGCTGAAATTTTTAGCGCAAATCGTACCGGGTTCGAAACCGCAATGGTTTTGGGAGTGACCTCGCCAAACAGTAACAATAGCGGTACCATGATAAGCAGATTGATCCAGAAAATATTCTGACCATCGTAAAGCGAATTGAGCAGGCCCGCCATATTGGCCGCAGCGGCAATATTGACCAGCTCGTTGCCGGAAAGGATAGAAATAATCAGACGACGGGGCTGATCGAGTAGTTCATGGACTTTTTCGCCGCGTCGGTCACGGCGCTTACGCAACTGCTGTAGATCGAGTCGTGAGAGTGAAAATAGTGCGGTTTCAGAGCCTGAGAAAAAAGCCGAACAAAACAGTAAAAATACCTGTAACGCAATGCGAAGCAGGACATCCGCGTCGCCTAGGCGCGCGGTATCAAAGGCTAGCGTCTCAGCGAGCGATTGCCAATATGTGCTGATCGGTCCAAGCGAGGATTCGAGTGGCGCAGCAACTGAAAGGTTCGGCGTCTGCATTGTCGCCCCCATTTTCTTGTTTCGTTATCATGGTCGTGCCCTCGTACAGGTTTCACCGGAGGCGCGCATTCTACGCCGGAGTGCGTAGAAAAGCAAAATTGATTGAAATATAAACTAAATTAAATAACTGGCATAAATATTTATAAATAAGTCATAAAATGTAACACGCCGTCTGGTGGCGTGTAATTATACCTGCCCCACTTATAAGCACCAGGTTTTAAGTTTAAGAAAATTTCTGTGTGATGCCAGCCCCAGATTAAGAAGCTAATCTAGAAGAAAACGGCTCGTTTGGCCTTGCACATAAGACCCAAGCATAGAGATAATACACTCGCTAAAATCGAGTAGGATAACCGTGGATAGATTAAACGAGCTTTTTGAAAGCAATAAAGCCTGGGCGAAAAATATTGAAGCGCAAAACCCGGGCTTTTTTAACGCGCTGGCGAAACAGCAAGCACCTAAGTATCTCTGGATTGGTTGCGCTGACAGTCGGGTACCGGCGAGTCAAATTGTCGATTTACAACCGGGTTCAGTGTTTGTGCACCGTAATATTGCGAATGTGGTGGTGCACACAGATCTCAATTGTCTGTCTGTGATTCAATACGCGGTGGAAGTGCTTAAGGTTGAACATATTATCGTCTGTGGGCACTATGGCTGTGGCGGGGTTCAAGCTGCTTTAGAGCACCAAGAGCATGGCTTGATTGATAATTGGCTGCGCCACATTAAAGATGTTTACCGTTTTAATGCGCAGCAATTTGAAGGTTTGGCCCATGAAGATCAGCTTGATTTGTTGTGCGAGCTGAACGTGCTGGAGCAATTAAATAATGTTTGTAATACCACCATCGTGCAAAATGCCTGGCGCAATGGCGCAGAGCTTTCTGTACACGGTTGGATTTATCGCGTGGATAACGGCATCCTAAAAGATCTGCATACGGTCAACGCCAAAACGTTCTAGCGCCGGAGGCATTTTAATCCAACAAATACCCAGTTACATGAGTGCCCAATTAGCGTAGGTCTGTACTTTTTCCCGATTCACTAGCACCAACTGAAATGCATTAGGATCAAGTGAATGATCGTGCGTTGTGTCAACCGATAAGGCGCGCAAGACATAACCAATCAGCGCACGGCGCACCGTAATCTGTATACTGGTACCATCTTCACTGTAATCAACCAGCAGGCTTTGTTGTTGTTTCCTGGCGAGTTTAGGATGGGGTTTAAGTTCAAGCGTGAGTGTTTCGGTCCAATCTTCGTCATACGCAGCGCTGGATTCAGCCTTTTCTTCGCTCACGCTTGCTGCTTGTATACGTGAGAGAACGAAATCACGAAAATCAAAACTGTTTTCATTATAAGCACGTACATGCCAGCGTAGTCCGGTATTGATCAGGCTATGAGGCTCAATAGATCGCATTTGTTTGCGTTCTTGGCTGCTGAGCGAGGCGTAGACAACGCTTAACTTACGACCTTGGTAGATCGCGCGAGTCACTTGTGCGACGATTTCTTTACGTGGCAAGCGTATAGGTAGGGGCAGGTGCGTCGCGGTGATGCCAAAAATAGATGTCTGATCGCTGGCTAACCAGGGAGTGGGCTGGTTATCTGCAATGAGTGGCAATACTTGTGCGGGATCTAGCGCTGAACAAACCGGTTGAAATTCGTGGCTAACCACGAACCCAAACTCACTTTGCTTATATATCAGGTTGCCCGGTGCTAAATCATTGTAGCGTTTTAAATCTTTGGTGGCTGCCGGGTCAGACATGGCAAAAGCATTTGCCACATCACTTCTTGAAACAATGCCGGTGTAATAGGCTTTGGCTTCGATGTATGCCAGCCTTTGCCGGGTATTCCATTTTATATTGGTCAAAGATTTTGACATTATCTTGAACGTTATCAGATTGCATATATTTTACAACATATATATAAAAAATATCAAGGTAATATAAAATATTGACAAAGGAAGAAATATAACCTATATTCGCGCCTACCAAGAGGTTTTATGTAATGAACAACCTTGTCAATTTAACTTAGGAACTAGACATGATTGATGAAAATAGAGGTAAAGCACTAGAAGCAGCATTAGGTCAGATAGAACGCCAGTTTGGGAAAGGCTCGGTAATGCGTTTGGGAGATGAGGCAAAGCAGGATATTGGCGCTATTTCGACCGGGTCGATTGGCTTGGATGTGGCGTTGGGCCTGGGTGGTTTGCCGAAGGGGCGGGTGGTTGAGATATACGGTCCTGAGTCATCGGGTAAAACCACATTGACGCTCGAATGTATTGCGCAATGCCAAAAAGCGGGTGGTACGGCCGCATTTGTAGATGCGGAGCACGCGCTGGATCCATCGTATGCGCAAAAATTGGGGGTCAATATAGATGATTTACTGGTATCGCAACCCGATACCGGTGAGCAAGCGTTGGAAATTACCGATATGCTGGTACGATCCGGTGGGGTGGATATTCTGGTGGTCGATTCGGTAGCGGCGTTGACGCCCAAGGCTGAAATTGAAGGCGATATGGGAGATTCCCATATGGGTTTGCAGGCGCGCTTAATGTCACAGGCCCTGCGCAAGCTCACAGCGAATATCAAGCGTTCCAATACGTTGGTAATTTTTATCAATCAGATTCGAATGAAAATAGGGGTAATGTTTGGTAGCCCGGAAACCACCACGGGTGGAAATGCGCTCAAATTTTATTCCTCAGTACGTCTGGATATTCGGCGCATTGGTGCGATCAAAAAAGGCGATGAAATCCTGGGTAATCAAACTCGGGTCAAGGTGGTGAAAAATAAAGTTGCGCCGCCGTTTAAGCAGGTAGAGTTTGATATTTTATATAACGAGGGAATATCTAAAGAAGGCGAATTGATTGATATTGGCGTAGAAGAGGGTTTTGTGCAAAAAGCGGGGGCCTGGTACAGCTATGGTGATGACCGTATTGGCCAGGGCAAGGATAATGCGCGTGAGTATCTTAAAGAACACCCTGAAGCGGCGGCTGAAATTGAAGCAAAAATTCGCGAAGCAAAAGGGGTGGTGGGTGAATCAACCGAAGATATGAAAGCTGCTGAGCTTGATGAGAAAACTGTTGAGGTGTAGGTTGAATGCAGGAAGCGGATCCACGTAAACAAAGTTTTGCCAATTTATGGGCCAGGGCCACCGCTACCCTGGCCCGGCGCGAGCATAGCGAATTCGAGCTTAGACAAAAGCTCAAAGCAAGAGATGAATACCATTTACTGGATGAATTGATCGATGCTTTGCAAAAAGACGATCTGCTCAGCGATGCGCGTTTCGCGCAAATGCTGTGTCGCTCCCGATTTAATAAAGGCGTTGGCCCGGTGCGCATAGAGCATGAGCTCAATCAACACCAAATTCGACCAGAATGGATTGAAGCGGCAATGGTAGCGTATGAAGATCGCTGGGTCGATCAGCTGCAAGCGATAAAGACGCGTAAATACGGTGATACGCCGCCCGTGGACTACTTTGCATGGGCCAAACAGGCACGCTTTTTTCAGCAACGTGGCTTTACCCATTCGCAAATTCAGCAAGCGATTCCCAGGTAATCTTTCCCGTATTGTCATAGCCTTACGGGCTATTATTGTGACGCAAGCACCGCTATACTTCGGCGCTTGTTTTGCGTCGCTATGTGAATTTTAAATCGCCCATGAAAACCGCTGAAATCAGACAAAAGTTCATAGACTATTTTGTCGCCAATGGTCATACCGAGGTCGCAAGCAGTCCACTGATTCCAGGTAATGATCCCACCCTGTTGTTCACCAACGCGGGCATGGTCCAGTTTAAAGAAACTTTTTTAGGCCAGGAGAAACGCGATTACGTGCGCGCAGTCACTTCTCAGCGATGTGTTAGAGCAGGGGGTAAGCATAACGATCTTGAAAATGTCGGTTATACCGCCCGGCACCATACCTTTTTTGAAATGTTGGGGAATTTCAGTTTTGGTGATTATTTTAAGCAAGATGCGATCCGCTATGCCTGGGAGTTGCTTACCGAGGAATTTGGCTTGCCACCAGAGCGTTTATGGATCACCGTGTTTGAGGAGGACGACGAGGCGGCCGATATATGGATTAAGGAAATTGGTATCGACCCCGCCAAAGTGGCACGCATTGGGGCCAAAGACAACTTCTGGCAGATGGGTGATACCGGTCCGTGTGGCCCGTGTTCGGAGGTATTTTATGATCATGGAGAGGAAGTCGAAGGCGGCCCACCCGGCACCCCAGAGGAAGATGGTGATCGTTTCGTAGAGATTTGGAATCTGGTGTTTATGCAGTACAACAAAGACGCTGAAGGCGTGCTGCATCCATTACCCAAACCATCGGTGGATACGGGCATGGGGCTGGAACGCATGGCAGCGGTTTTGCAACATGTGCACAGTAACTATGAGATTGATTTATTTGATAATCTTATCAATGACGCGGCGCGCGTATTAGGTGTTGAAGCGACCAAAGAGAACAAATCCTTAAGAGTCATCGCCGATCATATCCGGGCTTCTGCATTTTTAATCGTTGATGGCGTCACGCCTTCAAATGAAGGCCGGGGCTACGTACTACGCAGGATAATTCGAAGAGCTATCCGCCACGGTTACCAGCAAGGGGTAAAACACGCTTTTATGCACGAGCTAGTGGCGGGCCTGGTAAAGGAAATGGGAGAGACCTACCCGGAATTAAGTCAAAACCAAAAAACCATTGAGCGCGTGCTGGAAAAAGAAAATGCCAAATTTATCGAAACCCTTGCGCAGGGGATCGAGATATTAGATGCCCAGTTTAATAAATTGCAAGGCTCGACACTACCTGGTGAGGTCGTGTTCAAGCTGTATGATACCTACGGTTTTCCTTACGATTTAACCGCAGATTACGCGCGTGAGCATGGCATCGATTTGGATAAGCAGGGTTTCGATCAAGCCATGGATAAACAACGGGCTCGTGCTCGAGCAGCTAAAAAATTTGACGCTGCGGAACAGCTGGTCGTACAGGCAGAAAGCACGCATTTTGTGGGGTATCAACAACTCACCGCTGATGCAGAAATTATCGCACTGGGCCAAGCACAACAGCAAGTGGATAAGCTCACTGCCGGGGATAAAGGAGCGATAGTACTAAATCAAACGCCGTTTTATGCCGAAAGCGGTGGTCAGGCAGGTGATCGGGGCGTGATAAGTTCTTCCAGAGGCGAATTTCGGGTGGATGATACCCAGTATTTGACCAATAAAGTGATTGCACATATCGGGGAGGTTATTACGGGCACATTTTCTAACGGCGATGGTGTAAGCGCCCAGGTCGATGTTTTAGCACGTCGCCAATGTGCGGCCAATCACTCGGTAACGCATTTAACCCATGCTGCGCTGAAGAATGTGTTGGGTGATCACGTGCAGCAAAAAGGCTCGCTGGTTTTACCCGAGCGCATGCGCTTTGATTTTTCCCATTTTGAGCCCGTTTCTACTGGGCAACTTCGTGAGATCGAAAACAGTGTGAATGCTGAGATTCGCGCCAATCATTTGGTAGCCACCAGTGAAATGGCGCTCGATGAAGCCAAAGCACGAGGTGCAGCTGCCCTATTTGGTGAGAAATACGATACCCAGGTTCGGGTGGTCGAAATGGGTGATTTTTCGCTGGAACTTTGTGGTGGTACCCATGTTAGCGCAACCGGTGATATTGGTTTGTTTAAAATCCTGTCAGAAACGGGAATTGCCGCTGGGGTACGTCGTATTGAGGTGGTGACAGGTCAGCGGGCGATGGATCAAAGCTACGCAGAGCATGATGCGCTTAACCTGGCGTTGGATAAACTAAATGCCAACCCGCAAGATTTAAGTGAAAAGCTGGCGGCGTTACTACAGCAAAACAAGGATTTAACCAAAAAGCTGCAAACCGCGCAGTCAAAACTTGCGATGGTGGAGCAGCAATCGGGGGGTGCGCCTGAAGACGCGCTTGAGCAGATCAATGACGTGAATTTTATGCGGGTCAGAATCGATGGCGTGGATGTAAAAACACTGCGTTCCACGGTTGATCAGGCAAAAAATAAGGTGGGTGAGGGGGTGGTTGCAGTCGGCTGTGTCAGTGAGGATAAAGTAACGATTATTGTGGCGGTAACCAAAGGCCTGACAGATCGCTTCAAAGCCGGGCAGATTATCCAGCAAATCATGCCGATTGTTGGGGGGCGAGGTGGCGGAAAGCCAGAAATGGCACAAGGTGGCGGTAGCATCCCGGCTGGACTCGATGCGGCTCTGGATGAAGTTAGGACGATCCTGGGCGCGTAGGTAAAATTATCATTCTGGGATAGCGCTTTACTTTGCGACGGGAAAGCGTTTTAATCCGCGCCCGAAATGAACTCTTCAAATTGTAGATAAATAATATCTGTGGCCTTATACGTTGAAAAATATGGTGGCACGTCGGTTGGTAGTACCGAACGTATCGCTGCAGTTGCTCGAGGCGTCGCTGAGGACGCCAAAGCAGGGCATAAAATGGTCGTGGTAGTCTCCGCCATGAGTGGCGAAACCAATCGCCTGTTAGCCCTGGCCAGCGAGATTAATGAGAATCCACCCGCACGCGAACTTGATGTGTTGGTTTCAACCGGTGAACAAGTCACCATTGCGCTGCTTTGCATGGCATTTAACTCAATGGGTGTGGACGCGCGCTCGTACACGGGTGCACAGGCCAATATTCGTACCGATGAGGTGTATGGCAAAGCGCGCATCGTCGATATAAATGGTGAGGCTATTCAGCGTGATCTAGCACAGGGCAGGGTGGTCGTCGTGGCGGGATTTCAAGGTGTAGATGCGAATAACAATATCACGACATTGGGCCGTGGTGGATCGGATACCACTGCGGTTGCTTTGGCAGCAGCTTTGAATGCAGATGAGTGTCTCATCTATACAGATGTTGACGGGGTTTATACCACCGACCCGCGTATCGTGCCAGAAGCGCGCAAGCTGGATAAAATCAGTTTTGAGGAAATGCTGGAGCTGGCCAGTCTCGGTGCCAAAGTATTGCAAATTCGTTCGGTAGAGTTTGCCTATAAATATTCCGTACCCTTGCGGGTTTTATCTTCTTTTGAGAAGGGCAAGGGCACGTTGATAACGACAGAGGATAATATTGTGGAACAGCCAATCATTACCGGCATCACCTATAACCGCGATGAAGCGAAAGTTACCGTGCGTGCAGTGCCGGATAAACCGGGTATCGCCCATCGTATTTTAGGGGTGATTTCAGATGCGCATATTAATGTTGATATGATTGTCCAGAATGTGAGTGATGAAGGCTTAACCGATTTTACTTTTACCGTACCCAGCGCGGATATGGCCAAATGCATCGAACTGTTACAACCCGTGGTAAAAGAACTGGACGCTGAAGCAGTAGTTGCAGATGACGATTTGGCTAAAATATCTGTTGTTGGTATTGGTATGCGTTCGCACGAAGGTATTGCGACAGCCATGTTCAAAGCCCTATCAGAACAAGGTATCAATATTCAGATGATTTCAACCTCAGAAATAAAAATATCGGTTACTATCAGAAAAGAATATGCCGAATTGGCAGTGCGTACCTTGCATAAAGCGTTTCGACTTGATCAGAGTTAAGTTTTATGGCGTTAAGGCCAAATTTATCCTTATCTAGCGGTAGTGCAACCCTTGTTTTAGGTATAATTGACTACCCCGCACTTGCAGTAAATTTCTCTATGGTATGAGAAAAGTACGAATAGTGTATACTTATAACAACTAGCTAAGGTAATAAGGAGCAGAGTATTGCTTATTTTAACCCGACGAATTGGCGAGTCCGTCCACATTGGCGATGACATCCGTTTAACCGTGCTTGGTGTGCGAGATTCTCAGGTACGCATTGGTATAAATGCCCCCAAAGAAATCCCGGTACATCGAGAAGAAATTTATTACAGAATCAAGCATGAGCAGGAAATGCGTGGCAGTGCCCGCAATGAAGGCGAGGCTGATGAAGAACAATTGGATGATATTGACGATAATTTCGGTAACTCTTAAATTCTGAATTTGTCCTATCTGTCTGAAGCTTTTCTGGCTTCTTTCAGACTGTATTAGCCCGTAAGTAACTTGATTAACGGGATCTGGTTGTACGTCTACAAACCCAAATATTCGTTTTCTAATACTTGAATACTAAGGCAATATCGTTAAGAATCCGGCTTCGCTTTTAGGGCCGAGTATTAACTGGAGAGGTGGCCGAGTTGGCTGAAGGCGCTCCCCTGCTAAGGGAGTATAGGGTTTAAAGCTCTATCGAGGGTTCGAATCCCTCTCTCTCCGCCATTATTTAAAGAATCTCCAATTAAGGGTTTTAATTCAAGCCAATAAACTGGATAATCCGGCCTCCAATTTGCGCCCGTAGCTCAGCTGGATAGAGTACCTGGCTACGAACCAGGCGGTCAGACGTTCGAATCGTCTCGGGCGCGCCAAATTTGCAAAAAGCCCGCATCAACCTGTGCGGGCTTTTTGCGTATTAAGAACAGGCTACTTTAGGTGCGTTGGGTCACGTCAAACAATGGAAGTAATTTTGTTTTCGCTTCTTATTGTCTATATGAATAATGTTTATATATCAACGGTATAAATCGATCATTGAGTAGTTTTTAATTTGATATGATAATATCTATTACCAAGAGATAGCGTAATGCGCGATCTTGTATAAAGCTCGGGTAATACCCGCGTAGAAAATCATCGAAATTTAACGGTGTTAGTTTTCACGCGCGACACAAGTAAATAACATAGGTTACGTGTTAGTTGTTAGTAACGTCTTACAGGCTTTATGAAGATACTTGAGGGTAGGCTAGTGTTCTCATATCTGAAGTGATGGTGGCGGCAGAGAACAGTCGACTCCCGAATACTCGTCCCTTTTTAGCCATTCAGCCATTGAACGGTCATAGAGATAGGCATCATTAAGTATTAAGAAGATCTTTTTTAGATTTAACTCAGAGATCGACTAATTGAAGCGATTGCTTGAATAATGCCTTTTACACCGCCAGTTAAGCAGCATTTAAAAGCGAGGCTCGCGCCCCGCTATATGAATCTTAATTCAGAAAACTTTAGCCATTGATGCTTGAATAATAATCAATCAGGATTTTAGCGACTTCCGGACGTGAAAATTCTGGGGGAGGGGCCTCACCCTTACCCAACATCTCACGCACTTTGGTACCTGATAGCAGCACAAAATCCTCTTTAGTATGATCTGGTGCTTCGCGCATCATCACCACCTGATCCAACTTTTTCGAATAAGCGGTATGATCTGCTTCAAAAATTTCAATTTCCAGTGCGTTTTTTGGCACTTCGTTATGGAAAATGGTCTGTGCGTCAAAATCCCCATAGTAATCACCAACACCCGCGTGATCGCGCCCGATAATAAAATGGGTGGCCCCCATATTCTGGCGGAATACCGCGTGTAACACGCCCTCTCGTGGCCCTGCATACAGCATGTCGAAGCCATAGCCGGTAACCATGACGGAATTAGGGGGGAAATAAATATCTGCCATGGTTCGAATTGCGTTATCGCGCACGTCAGCTGGGATGTCGCCTGGTTTTAGTCGGCCCAATAACATATGTACTACTAAGCCATCGGCCCCAATTCTATCCATCGCCATATGGCACAGCTCTTCATGCGCACGGTGCATCGGGTTGCGTGTTTGAAATGCGACGATTTTTTTCCACCCTGCCTTTTTTATATCATTGCGTATTTGCACCGCTGTTTTGAAGGTGTTTGGGAAATCGGTCTCAAAATAGCTGTAGTTCAAAACTTCGATTGGCCCGGAAAGCAGGGTTCGGCCCTGACCATAAAAAGCTTCAATGCCTGGGTGTTCTCTGTCATCCGTACCATAGACCTTATTTGCGATGGTCTTCATATCATCATCGGATAATGATTCGATCGCCTCAATATCCATGATAGCGAGTACTGGATTACCCTCAACATTTGGGTCACGCAGCGCTACCCGGCTATGCTCTGTGACATCAGCGCTGTCGACTAGGCATAAAATAGGTGTCGGCCAGAACAGGCCATCTGTTGTGTGCATGGTGTTAGCGACGCTTAAGGCATCAGCGCGATTCATATACCCTGTGAGTGGATTAAAGTATCCGGCACCGAGCATAACCGCGTCGGCGGCGCCTGCTGAGCTGATAATGATTGAATGTAGGTCTTTGGATTCTTCTATAAGGGCTGCTCGCCGGGTATCATCGGCAACAAACAAGGGGTTTAGGGTGTCTGACCCATGGGGTTTAATCATGTGGCTCTCCTAACAAAAGGTGTTTTAGTTCGAACAATGGTTATGACGGAAAGGTAGCACCATTTTAGGGAGATGCGAATGCTTGCTAGCACTGAAATAATTGATTCCCTTATTAATTACCCGTGAATCAGGAATTATTTGTGTAGCCTTACTTGAGTTGGTTTAGTGATTATCCCTTAGCCGAAATCGCCCTTTTACTGTCTACAGCGTCCGCCAGGGTTTGGATAATTTGCTCAGTCTGCGCAAAATTGATACATGCATCCGTGATGCTTTGTCCATAGACTAACGGCTTTTTAGCATTGATATCCTGATTGCCTTCGACCAGATGGCTTTCTATCATGACCCCGATAATACGCTGCTCACCAGCGCTTATTTGCGCGGCAACATTCTTCGCAACTGGAATTTGATTTGTATGTTGTTTGAGGCTGTTTGCATGGCTCAAGTCAATCATTACCATTGGGCGCAGCTTAGTTTGCGCTAATAGTTTACAAGCTTGCTCAACACTCTCAGCATCATAGTTTGGCTCATTCCCACCGCGTAAAATAATATGACAGTCGTCATTGCCACTGGTACCAAAAATAGCTGAATGGCCTTGCTTGGTAACACTTAAAAAATGATGCGGTTTGCTGGACGCGGCGATGGCATCTGCGGCTATTTGGATGTTGCCATTGGTGCCGTTTTTAAAACCAACCGGGCAGGACAAGCCGGAGGCAAGTTCACGATGACTCTGGCTTTCAGTGGTGCGTGCTCCAATCGCGCCCCAGGAGATCAGATCCGCATAATACTGCGGTGAAATTAAATCCAGATACTCAGTTCCACAGGGCATCCCAATATGACTCAAGTCAATTAGCAATTCACGAGCGGTTCTAAGGCCTTTATTGATTTGGTAGCTCCCATTGAGGTCTGGGTCATTTATCAAACCTTTCCAACCGATTGTGGTACGGGGCTTTTCAAAATACACGCGCATGATAATGTGCAGCTGTTCGTGATACTGTGCGCGCAATGCCATGAGCTTTTCGGCATACTCTATAGCTGCTTTGGTGTCGTGAATAGAACAAGGCCCGCTTATTACGATTAGGCGGTCATCGTCTCCATGCAGAATATCATGACTAGCCTTGCGTGCAGCCAGAACCGTATTCTCAGCAGCCTCAGTAATTGGGTGGACTTTGTTCAAGTCTTCAGGCGCAATAACCTCGACGGTATCGACAATGCGTAAGTTATCAGTGGGCGTTCGGTAGAGCACGTATTTTTGGCCAAATAGATGAGGCGCTGTATTGTAGGGTTTTAGTCAAATATTTAAAACTATAGATAGTTAATTATTAACCATTTTAGTATCCTTAGTCGCAATTGTTGGTTGGAACAGCTACGCGCATTTAGCGCGCTAAAACATCGTTAGACTAAACCAACTTCACTGAACCTATTATTGAGCCTAAGTTTGATTATGAAAAAGAAAAAGTCGACAACCGAGATCAGCGATGATACCGCGACTGAAAAGCAATCTGTCGTTGGCAAGACATTGCAATTTGATGGCAATATCAAGGGCGATGAGGATTTGACCATAGAAGGGACGATTGAAGGAACCATTATGTTGAGTAAAGCTGTGGTGACCGTCGCAAAAAAAGGTTTGGTACGAGGTGACATCGTTGCCAAAACCATCCTGATTGAAGGCGAGGTACGAGGAGAAATGCGCGGAACGGACGTGGTTGAAATTGCCCCTAGTGGCGTGGTTCACGGCGATATTCGGGCACCGCGCGTCATGTTACAAGATGGGTGCCAGTTTAAAGGCTTGGTTGATATGGATCACAAAGACACGCCATTGGGTGAGCGTAACCGCCCACCTCAACCGGTATCACCTGCGAATAAAAAGCACTCAGAACTGAAAGCTCCTCCAAAAATCCCCAATCTGTCCATTAAGCCTCAAAATAATTAAGCTATGAGTATTACCGAAGCAAAAGCAGCTCCCAATTTCACCTTGCCAGACCAAAATGGTGAATCTGTTTCCCTCTCTGATTTTAAGGGCAAGCAGCTTATCGTATATTTTTACCCAAAAGACAATACGCCGGGTTGTACCAAGCAAGCTATCGGATTTACCGATTTGTATGCAGAGTTTCAGGCGCTCAATACTGAAATATTGGGTATTTCGCCCGATGGCGCCAGCTCGCACCAAAAATTCATCGGTTTATACGATATCCCCTATCCATTGTTGAGCGATGCGGATAAAACGGTAATGCGGGAATATGGCGCCTGGGGTAAAAAAATGATGTATGGAAAAGAAGTCACCGGTACCATACGTTCAACCGCGTGGATTGACGAGCAGGGCAAAGTTGTTAAACACTGGAAAAAGGTACCCAAAGCGGCGGATCATCCCATGAAAGTACTAGCGCAAATCAAAGCCGCTAATACCAATTAATAATTTTTCTGTCTAGCCGAAAGAGTTAGGGGTAAAGGTTATCTGACCAGTTTTTCCAGCATAGTCTGATCTCGCATCATTGGGCGCGCGACATCAATATTGATGACGCCACGATCAACCAGTTTAAACAGACTGTCGTCCATGGTTTGCATACCAAGATTCATGCCGGTTTGAATGGACGAGAATATTTGCGGAATTTTATTTTCGCGGATCAAGTTGCGCACCGCGTTGGTGCCAATTAAGATTTCATGCGCTGCGACTCGACCCCCACCATTTTTAGGCAATAATACTTGCGCAATAATGGACTGAATTGATTCGGATAACATGGTACGTACCATGGCTTTATCACCTGATGAAAAAGAGTCAATTATCCGGTCAACTGCCTTGCTGGCAGAGTTGGTATGCAGCGTGGATAGCACTAAGTGCCCAGTTTCGGCGGCGGTTAAGGCCAGTGAAATGGTTTCTGGGTCACGCATCTCCCCCACCAGAATGACATCTGGGTCTTCACGCAGCGAGGCCCGCAGCGCCGAGGCAAATGACTTAGTATGTTGCTCTAGCTCGCGTTGATTGATGACACAGTTCTTGGGTGCATGGATAAATTCTATGGGGTCTTCGATGGTAAGAATATGGGCACGCCTTCTTTCGTTGATTGCGTCCACCATTGCGGCTAGCGTGGTTGATTTACCTGAACCGGTTGGGCCTGTAACTAATATCAAGCCGCGTGGTTTTTCGGTTAATGTATTGAATATTGAAGGCGCATTAAGTTCCTCCAGAGTGGATATTTTTGTTGGGATGGTTCTAAATGCCGCACCTGGTCCGCGTAATTGTTGATAAGCGTTAACCCTGAATCGGGCCAAGCCTTCCAAGCTATATGCGAAATCCAGATCGTGCGTTTCATCAAAAATTTGCTGTTGATGATCGTTCATAATCCCGTGGATCATATCCAGGATTTTATCTTTCTCCAGCGTAGCAGAATTAAGCCGTTTGATTTCGCCATCAATACGTATCATTGGTGGCATGCCAGAGGTTATATGTAAGTCAGACGCCCCATTTTCTACCGCAAAGGTAAGTAAATCTTCAAGTTGCATAGTATTATTAGTGTGTGCATCGAAAGTTACGAGTGAATATACAATAAATCCAGGCCCAATAGTGATGAAATTGATTGTTGAAAGTAAAGTAAATGACTGATTTAGTTCAATTACAAGAAGAAATTACCGAGATATCTTTGCGTTATCATCGTCCGGCTGACAGTGTTCGTTTAGTCGCAGTGAGTAAAACGCGTAGTGCAGCAGAAGTGTTAAAATTGGTTGAGCTTGGCCAGCGTGATTTTGGTGAAAATTATTTACAAGAGGCGATCGTCAAACAACAAGCGTTGGTAGATTATGCGATCGAATGGCATTTTATAGGTGCGATTCAAAGTAGGAAAGCTAAGCAAATTGCGGAGAATTTTAATTGGGTACATAGCTTGGACAGAATGAAAGTGGCCGCTAAACTCAATCTGGCCAGAGAAGGCTTGCCAGCGCTTAATGTATTGATTCAGGTGAATCTAGAAGCGGAAGCGTCAAAAGGTGGGGTGGAGCCAGCAGCGCTGGATGACTTGGCACACGAAGTCGCCCAGCTTCCCAATTTACATTTGCGAGGGTTAATGTTTATGCCTATGTTACACCGGGATTTTGCATCTCAACGCGCTATCTTTCATCAAGGCAAGGTACTGTTTGACGAGCTTAAACAAAAATTACCGCAGATAGATCAGCTTTCAATGGGGATGACTGGGGATATGCACGCAGCAATCGCCGAAGGGGCCACCATGGTTAGAATAGGCACGGCGTTATTTGGTGAACGAGAATTAGCGGTATAGCAAAATGAAAGATCTCAATATTGGTTTTATCGGTGCGGGTAATATGGCACAAGCAATTATCGGTGGCTTATTAAAAACGGGTACCGATGCTGGTCAGATCACGATCTTTGATCCTAATAAATCACTTACCAGCCAGTTAAGCGATCATTTAGGTGTGGCGGTTGCTGCGGATAGCAGGCAGCTGTTTGCGCGTTGTGATGTGATCGTGATAGCGGTAAAACCTCAGGTCATGCAAGCCGCAATGGAAAATCTGCAGGGGGCAGTGCTGAATGAAGCGGCGTTTATGATTAGTGTTGCGGCAGGTATTCCAATTAAACAAATGCAACGCTGGATAGGAGCTGCCCATCCGCTAGTGCGGGTTATGCCGAATACACCTGCCTTGGTCGGTGCCGGAATCTCCGGTTTATTTGCCAGTGATGAAGTCACGCAGACACAAAAACAGTCCGCAGAATCGATACTGCGCGCGGTCGGTTCTGTCACTTGGGTAGAGCATGAGCCGTTGATCGATGCGGTCACGGCGGTTTCAGGCAGTGGCCCTGCCTATTTCTTTTATTTTATTGAGGCATTAGAACAAGCTGCACTTGAAAACGGCTTGGATCAAGATCAAGCACGCTTATTGAGCCTGGAAACTGCATTTGGTGCCGCAAAATTGGCGATGGAGAGCGATGCAAGTGCTGCTACACTACGAGCGCGTGTGACTTCCCCAGGAGGGACTACAGAGGCAGCATTGGCTATACTGAACCAGCATAAGGTTGCAAAGCGTCTCAGAGAAGCGGTTGCGGCGGCGGCAAAGCGCGCCAAGGAACTGGCCTCTTAGTAAACTCGATATTCATCATGAACCCAATTCAAGATAGCTTTAGTTTTTTAATTGATACCCTTTTCCAGCTGTATATGCTGCTGGTTTTGTTACGCTTTTTATTCCAGCTGTGCCGGGTTAATTTTCGTAACCCAATCGTTGGGCCGGTCGTTAAACTAACGCAACCCCCGCTAAGCTGGCTGCGTCGATTTATTCCCGGCTTGTTTGGGGTTGATTTGTCCGCGTTGGTGCTATTCGTTCTATTGGCCTTGGCGAAGCTATTTCTGCTTAGCACCATTGGTACGGCTAATTTTAGCGTAATGGGTGGTATTGTTTGGGCAATCGCCACACTGCTGAATACGACTATATGGATATTTATTATTGCCATTTTTATGCAAGCAATCATGAGTTGGTTTATGCCACACCCCGGGCATCCAATGATTGCATTGCTGGGTGATTTGACCCGGCCAATATTGCAGCCCATTCGCCAGATTTTACCCGCCATGGGCGGTATTGATTTCTCACCCATTGTGGCTTTTATCGCTTTAAATTTCTTGCAAAAACTGTTGATTTCGCCTCTTTACTTTAGTGCACAGCAATTGATGTAAGTTAAGTTTTAGCCGTTTCTAGAAAATGAACTGAAGATAGGGTCAGCTTTCTACCTGCATACATTATCAGAACAATAGCGGGAATCCCCAGCAACGCGGTGATGAGGAAAAACTGGTTGTAGCCAACACTGTCGACCATCGAACCCGAATAACCTCCCAAGACCTTTGGAAAAAGTGTCATCAGTGAGCTGAAAATGGCGTATTGGGTTGCAGTAAATTGAATGTTAGTTAAGGAGGATAAAAAGGCAATAAACGCGGCACTTGCTAAACCAGCGGAAAGGTTATCTGCAGAAATAACCCCAATTAGCATCCATTTTGTTGGGTCACTCTGTGCCAGTAACATGAACAATAAATTTGTGGCGGCACCCAGTACGGCACCTAGTAATAGAATACGCATTACCCCAAAACGTACTGACAATAATCCTCCCAGAAAACCGCCTGCGATGGTCATTGCTAAGCCAAAAGACTTTACGATTGTCGCGATATCAGTTTTGCTGTAGCCCATATCTTGGTAGAACACATTTGAAATCACACCTAGAACGATATCTGAAATTCGATATACGCTGATTAGTGCTAGCAAAAGCAAGGCTAGGCTTACTTTATAGCGCGTGAAGAATTCTTTAAGTGGGTCTATATAGCTGGATTGGACTAATTCAGAATCAATCGCGCCTATTTTTACCAGTAACCATGCCGCCGTAAAAGCTGCAATTAGTGCTATCGAGAGCCGTGCAGTTTCGATCAAAATACTTGAGAACGCTTTATTGCCTAACATTGTAGTCAATTCTGCTTTATAAAGCGTAAGTGGCTGGGTCAACAAGTAGGCCGAAATAAAGGCGGCGACCACGCACAAGAACAGCCCGACCAACGACAGGCTTTTTGTCTTGTCTAGATACGAATCGTTAAGCCTGTACTGCACAGGCTCGGTAATGATGAGGGTGGTTAGTACACCAACCAGCATGCTTATGGCCATTATGCGGTATGACCATTGCCAAGCGCTGGCGTTATAGGATTGCGCGTTGGTGCCGAAATAATCGGCTAAAAATAGCGCGCCGGCGCCAGCGAGCAACATTCCTATTCGGTAGCCCGCTATATAAGTGGACGACATCAAGGCCTGCAGAGAACTATCGGCCGATTCAATACGATAGGCATCGATTACGATATCCTGTGTAGCGGATGAAAACCCCAGCAAAACAGCAGCAAGTGCCATCCAGCGCAAACTGGTTTGTTCTTGCGCCGGGTCGACGATACTCATCCATAAAATTGCTGCGATTATTGCTAATTGTGCGACCAACATCCAGGCACGTCTGCGCCCGAGGAGCTTAGTAAGTATAGGTAAGGGCAGCATGTCGATCAGGGGTGCCCAAACAAATTTAAAGGAATACCCTAGGGCCGCCCAACTGAAGAACGTTACAGTCGACCGGCTGACGCCTGCCTCTCGTAACCAAAGAGAAAGAGAAGAGAAAATCAACAATATGGGTATCCCAGCAGAGAAGCCCAGGAATAACATGGTGATCACGCGCGGGTGCAAGAATGCACGTAAACTGTCTTGCCAAGTTGGCGCAGGACGGGCGGTCACAGGGGAGTCTCTAGATGTTTTGTGGAGAATTATACGTTATTATCATGTTGGAAAAACCTTAAAGAATAATCATGCAGCGTCATATTAAATCTCAGTTTTTGGATTTGGTTACTCAAAACGATATTTTGCTCTTCGGTGAGTTTACCCTTAAATCTGGCAGATTAAGTCCTTACTTTTTTAACGCGGGAAGGTTTGACCATGGTGCGCTACTAGCGTCGCTGGCCGAATTCTATGCTCGTTGTATTGATTACAATATTAAAGGTGATTTTGTGTTGTACGGTCCCGCATATAAAGGTATTCCCCTGGCGGCAGCGACGGCAATCAAGTTGGCGGAGTTATTTGGGCGTGATATCCCGTATTCGTTTAATCGTAAGGAGCTTAAGGATCACGGTGAAGGTGGTAACATCGTGGGTGCGCCGTTAACAGGGGACGTGGTAATAATTGATGATGTCATTACAGCTGGTACTTCGATTCGTGAATCGGTTGAAATCATCAAGGAGCAGGGTGCGGTACCAAAAGCTGTGGTGATCGCGGTCGATCGTCAGGAGCGGGCTGACGGACAGCGGTATTCGGCGGTGCAGGCGATGGAACGTGAATTTAACATTCCAGTCTACTCCATTGTCAATCTGGATGATATTGTGGACTATAGTGCAACTTCAAATCATGCGCCGAATCCTGAAGCAATCGCGACCTATCGGCGAGCGTATGGAGCTTAGTACGCTATTAATCAGCTAGTAAGCTGCTGATTGGGTAAATCGTCTAAATACTAACAGCGCCAAGATGTAACAAGCTATGGCGATCGATAGTGTCGTAGTGAACCCAAAAAAGATCGATAACACCACGCTCAAGAAGCCGCCGATAACAGTAAATACGCCATTTATGCCCCATGCCCAGGCAACGGCTTGTTTGGCGTAAGGCGTCTCTGAAACACGTAGCACACCAAGAGGAAAGGCCATTCCCAGAAAAAAGGCAATGGGGAGGATCAACGCAAGTGTCACGAGAATGCGTATTACTTGAGATGTTTGTAAAAATTGATCGATTATTGTTGGATGAATAAACAGGACAGTAATTGACGTGAGTAATATTCCGGTGAATGGCAACCACCATTTGTTCCACGGCGTAATACCCATTTTTTCCGAACTATAGCTTCCAACGCCCGCACCCAATAGATAACCAAATATTACCGTGGTCAGGGTATACAGCGGATAGCCAATCAGGCGCATGAATAGCTGAATGGAGACCAGCTCGAACAAGATAAAGCCCAGACCTAGTAAGGAAAAATACGCCAGCGTCGGGGCTTTATTAGGCCAGTAGGCTCTACCCGCTTTGGAAAACAGTAAGGGAACGAGGATCACTAACAGGGCAAAAATCGAGGCTCCGGCCCCGACGACATATAGATGAATAATGTCCATGGGTAAGCCCGCGGTGATTTGCGAATTTAACAAGCGCGCTGTCGCTGAATCGAGCAATTTGTCCATCTGGGATTTGATGTGATCGGGTGATTTTCGCAGCAAATTAAAATACGGATGGTTATCGGTGGTTGGCCTGATCTGGTATGGTATGTTGTCTAAATCCTCAGCAGTGAGTTCGCCTGCCATTAGCCGTTCTTGTAGTGGGGGTAATTCATCCCTTCTTGGATCCACCACCAATTGATTTCTTAGTAGGCCAGCTACTTCTACCAGCTCCGTTTCCGTCCAGGGGCTTAACTTGACCAAGAAGGTAGGTAAATTATCCTGAGTGCCAGGAACGAAGAACACGGCGGCGTGCTTTTTAAAATCTCCCAGGCCTAGTTCTTTCCAGGCCGTGGCAGCGGTGGCTAGCATGCGTGGGTAGACATGGTGGTTGATATGTAAGATTCCATCACTTTTTAGATGGGTAAAATACTCTATGTAAGCTTCTTTCGTTTGCAAATAGGTTGGGTTGAGCGCGGTACTCCCCGAGGCGATACTTGAACTCGTATGGTTACTCATGATTTGGATAATGTCGTACTTCTTATCGGTCGATCGCAAGAAGCTACGACCTTCACCTTTGCGTACGTTGACTTTGGGATGGTTAAACACATTTCCGGTGTAATCTGCGTATTGAGTTTTTCCAAGCTCAACCACTTTTCCGACTAATTCGATACCGTCCACACTTTTTGCCCCATAGGCCAGGGCAGCGGTCATCTCCTGACCACCCGCGCTACCAATCACTAGCACATCTTGATCAGTATCACGTTTTAGGTAGTGAGAGGGTAAAACAAAAGTGCCCCAAAAATGTTTCTCGACCTCGCCGTTTGCAACGTCTTTGCGAATCTGTTCAAAGTCGCCATCAAAGCGATAGAAATAACTGGTTTGGTTGCCCCCGTCATAAGCAATCCACTTAATTCCAAAATCATCTTCTTGAGTTCCTCGGTAATCAATGACATCAATACGCGCCATTGGATCCCAATAGGTCAGCTCAATCTTGTCTTGATATTCCAAGATGCCTCGCTTATTCTCTTGTAGGTCTATCGATAGATAGTCGTCGCGTGTCATTGGGTAGGCAATAATAATAATGCTCAGGAGGCCTACTACCCCGGTTATCCAACGCGATCCCCAAAAAATGGCCGCAGCGAGCAAAGCTAAGCCCGCTGCAATAACAATCAATCCTTCTGGTGCGACGCTAGGAATCAAAGGTATGACTATGACACAACCAATTGAGGCACCGAGCAAATCATAAAAATACAGGCGTTGGATGTCTTTGGCGTAACTGGAAAACAGGAAAGTCAAAATCAATCCGCTAAAGAAAAACGGTATGGTGATATACGCCATCGAAGCAAATATGTTTCTTAGTCCGACGGATACCATTAAAGGCCCAATATAAAATGATGGTAAATTGAGCAGATCTAATCTAAACGGGAACTTCTCGACGACCCAGAATGTACCTAAAATCGTTATGGTAAACAGGATAGAAAGCACTGGCAGCACCTTGCCACCCAGGGCATTTCGGTCAATGGGAAACAAAGATGAATATATACCCGCGACACCCAGCGCGAACATGGCAATGGAAATCACCATATAGCTTAAATTTGAAGACCATAGCGTATCGTATATTTTGATCAAATTCAGCTCGAACAACAGAGTTGTCATCGCAATAAAAAATAAGCCGAGGCTAATGCTTCGATTAGTCATAGAGTGTGTTTAAGTCTAGTGTAGAGGCAATTACGCAGCCTATTTTGTGCGTGCAGAAAGCTTGGGTGTATTTTCCGGGCGCCCTTAGTTTTTGTAAATTTCGTTAGTTCGCTGAAACCTTTCAAACCCGGTTGCCAAATGGATTGGTTTGCGCCTTTTCAAAGCGGCTGATTATACTTATTTCACCGCTTTATTGTTGCTTTGATGCACCTGCCTACGCTAATTTGCAGTAGCTTTGTTTTCATATTGATTTTAGTCCATTTCTTTTATGCTGCTACTGAAAACTTTGGTCTATCACACCTCAATCCGCGTACAATGAAGATGAGATTAGTTATAATCTCTTTGTTAGCGTGCATTAATCGCTATCGATCAAACAATTAACTTTCAGAGAGTCAATCAATGACAAAAATAGCGGATATCTCCGGTAGAGAGATTTTAGATTCCCGTGGGAATCCGACCATTGTTGCAGATGTTATCTTGAAGTCTGGTGTTGTGGGCACCGCGATGGTGCCATCTGGCGCTTCTACGGGTAGCCTAGAAGCATTAGAGCTGCGAGATGGTGATAAAAATCGCTACCAAGGTAAGGGCGTATTAAAAGCAGTCGGGCATATTAATAATGAAATCAAATCTTTACTGCAGGGTTTTAATGTTAGTAAGCAGAGAGAGCTAGATAAAAAAATGATTGATCTTGATGGCACCAAGTCAAAGAAAAATCTAGGGGCAAACGCTATATTGGCGGTTTCTTTAGCCGCATCCAAAGCCGCCGCTGCGCAAAATAATTTACCTTTGTATCAGTACTACGCTGATTTATTTGAGAATAATAAGTTGTGTATGCCGGTACCTCAGATGAATATCATCAATGGGGGAGAGCACGCGGACAATGCGATTGATTTTCAGGAGTTTATGATTTTACCTATAGGTGCCCCAAATTTTAGTGAGGCACTTCGTTATGGCACTGAGGTATTTCACGCATTAAAGAGTGTGTTACTTGAAAAAGGTATGAGCACGGGCATTGGTGATGAAGGTGGGTTTGCACCCGAAGCGGATTCAAATGAAGCGGGGGTCAAGCTCATATTGGAGGCCATCAATCGGGCTGGTTATGTGGCGGGTAAGGATATTTATCTTGGCCTGGATGTCGCCAGTACCGAATTTCATCGTGATGGAAAATATCACTTGGGTGCTGAAAATGCCTCTTATGATTCAAACCAGTTTGTTGATTACCTTGGTAACTGGGTGGATCAGTATCCTATCATCACCATTGAAGATGGAATGGATGAAGGTGATTGGGCAGGTTGGTCAACTTTAACCAAGAAAATGGGGGGCCAAATTCAATTGACAGGCGATGATCTATTCGTGACCAACCCCGCGATCTTAAGAAAGGGAATTGACCAAGGGATAGCCAACTCTATTTTGATTAAATTCAATCAGATAGGAAGCTTAACTGAGACTTTAGATGCCATTAAGATGGCGCACGATGCGGGTTATTGTGCAACGATTTCGCATCGATCAGGAGAAACTGAAGACACGACTATCTCGGATTTAGCTGTTGCGACAGGTGCAGGGCAAATCAAGACGGGGTCATTATGCCGTTCGGAACGTGTGGCTAAATATAATCGCTTGTTGCATATAGAGCAGCTAGCAAATGCACCTTATCCGGGGATGGATGCGTTTAGTAACTTAAGGTAGAATCAGCATAGCGAAATCACTATTGGGTTATGCAGAGGCAACAATCTATCAAGCACTTAAACTATGGCCTGCTCAGCTTGCTGGTATTGCTGCAATTCGCACTGTGGACGGGAGATAAAAACGTGTTTGACTTGTATCACCTGCATAACACGATTGATAAAACCAACATGGAAATCACCCAGCTCACCCAGCGAAATGATCAATTTCTGGCGGAAGTGCTAGATTTAAAAAATGGTGGCCAGGCGGTGGAGACGCTTGCGCGGCAGGAATTAGGTTTTATTAAACAGGGCGAAACTTTTTATCAGGTCATCACGACGGACTAATTTATTCGCTGCGCGGCCATCACCCAAACCTAAATTGCTGTTTTACGGCTTTGACTGAAGTCGCTGTAGAAATTTCTCGTGTTTAGTAGCAATAGTTTTAGCAGTATCTGGCATTTTTCCGCCGAATATTTAAGCACATAATTAAGTAGAATTTATCTATTGATTCTTTGGTTTAATTAGAGGTGAAATTTCTGCCAAAAATATCAACAAAACAGTCGATCCTACTTGACTCTGCACGCTCGCTCGTTTGTAATCTGCGTCCCTCTCAATCTATTCGTAGTTTTTACGCGATCAAGCAATAAATAGAGAAGAGGAAGCTGAACAGGAGTCCAGCGTATCGGTTTCGCAGGACGCGATCACACCGTAGTGTGAATGCCCAGGTAGCTCAGTCGGTAGAGCAGGGGACTGAAAATCCCCGTGTCGGCAGTTCGATTCTGTCCCTGGGCACCATTTGTTTCTTAGTTTCCTACTCTTTCTTCTTTCAATGATTTAGCGTGTTGTGCCAGATTTGTGCCACTTATTCGCTCAGAAGCTGTTTGAAGGTGTTCTGCACTAAGGTGGGCATATCTCAATACCATCTCATAACACGACCATCCACCAAGCTCTTGAAGCTCCTGTAAACTGGTTCCGTTCTGAACATGCCATGATGCCCATGTGTGCCGTAGATCGTGCCACCGGAAGTCTTCGATTCCAGCTCGTTCAAGTGCTTTATACCACGCCTTGGTTGATGTTCGTGCAACGGGCTTACCTTGATAGGTGAATACGTACTCGGAACTCTTCGATTGACGCCGTTCAAGAATCGACATTGCGTCTTCGTTTAAGGGCACTGGAAAGGCCTTCCTAGACTTGGACTGATCTGCATAAATCCAAGCAACACGGCGGCCAAGGTCTATTTGTTCCCAGGCCAAATAAGATGCATTGGATTGCCTGAGTCCCGTGGCAAGGGTAAACATCGCTAGGTCAGCAAGGTGAGAGGGTAAGAACGATATCAGCTTCGCGGCTTCGGGCTCCGACAGAAACCGAATACGCCGTTTTGGTTCCGAGAACAAGCGAACAGAGGGGATACGGTCAATCCATTCCCAGTCGTCGCGTGCGGCACGAATAATTGATCGTATGAGTGCTAAGTAACGGTTTACGGTTGATACACTGGCTTCCTCTTTTTTGATGCTGGCGATTTTATCTATTGTTTCTTTAGTTATTTCGTTTAAATTTAAGTGACCGAGATATTGATGCAGCCATTTAAGCTTTTGCCGATCTTTTTCAATATCTGATTTTGTGGATTTCTCATCAAGCCATCGGACAACTGCTTCCTGCCAACTCTTTTGTGGCCGCTTACCCAGTTGCTGGATTTCCCAAATCTCGGCTCTTAGCTTGTCGTGGAGGTGCTGTGCTGATCGTCTATCTGTAGTCCCAGTACTTTGGCGTATTCTTTGACCGTTCGGTGGTGTAAACCTGATCCACCAGATTTTTCCGCGTTTGAAGATTGCCATATTTTGATACGCTCGCGATAGTTGATAGTTCTACTTTGGATTTCTTCGCTTAAATTTGTTAAATGATCTTCGATATCTGTTTCTAGGAACACCCATTTCCGGCCTGGTTTTGCTGCTCGTATAATTCCTCGTCGAGCTTGCTCAGCTAGAAACGACTCTGATACATACAGCAAATCAGCAGCCTCTTGTAGATTGAGGGTTTTCATTAGTCTGGTGGCGCTGGAGATTTCAGTCTATCAGGTGTTCCACGACGACCTAACATTCGAATAGTCTGATTTGCTCCATGTTCCTTGTTTAGGGTATATATCAGTTTTCCATACGAGTTTTTACATGCACGTATGATTGCTTCCAGTTCAATCTTTTCCTTTTCTTTGTGCGTCTTTATTCTTGATGTTTCTCCATGAATCCATGACATACAAGGATATGCTCCAGCGACGTATTTGCCTGGGTGTAATAAAACATCGAATGGAATAAATAGATCTTTGGCTTTTAATTCAGCTTCCCATCTATTCCATTTAGATTCTGGATTGCCTAATTGTTTTCCTTTCTCGTACACGCGAAGAAACCTGCCATTCTGTCTACGGCCTATATATAGCGTTCTCCCGTCCTTATCTTTGCCTGTATGCCAGTCTCCACTTTGCCCGACCTTAGGTTTTCGACCCTTAGTATTAAACCCACCGTTGTCATACTGATTTAGTGCCCAATCAACACAATGAATTCCTTTGAAGTCATCATAGGCACCATCCCACCGAGTAATTTTCCCTTGGTAAACCTCGGTCATAAGGTAAATAAAAGGATGCCATGACTCGCGGCTTATTAGATTGCACGCATCACCATCAAAACCAAGATAACCCCGCCTATTTTGGCCACCTATTGCAAATTTTGCACTTGTATCGCCAATATCGAATGATCGCTTCCAGCCCATGAATCCATGATTTCTTTCAATGAAGGTTCCAAACTGCTTGCCGAAAGCAACGCCCAAATATTCTGATAAATCTTTTATGGATGCAGCATCTTCTCGCATTGGAAATGTGCATGCTATCCAATCGGTAAATGCTGCCTGTGAGTGACTTTCCTCTCGATATGTGGGTGTTTCTCTAATCTTTCCCCCCGTATTACTATACGGGGGAGTGAGATCACCACACAGCGCAGGCGACTGGCGAAGCGTCGCCATGTCTGCCTCGCGCTTCTGTTGTTTGCTCGACTCGTGATTAGTTTTTTGGGAAGGGGACATCATGTCCCCTAATATAATGGCTCAAAGAGGGCACGTCAAGTACCCTTATTCTATTTCTTGTTTTTTATCTATCTTTATTTCGCCACTAACGGCTTTCCAGAAATTAGAAATTTTCTTGGAAGTCGCGTATCCTATAGATCTGTCAGATGTTTTTGTTTCCTCAGGGAAGAAATCTTTGATTTTGATATCAAGTATCTGCTCATATTTTCTAATCGTTCTTTTGCTGTGGATTATGGAGAGCGCTCGCCAACCAAAGTGATCGCCTATAAATAACATTCCGATAGCTGTTTCTAATGTAGGTATTTGTCCAGTATATTTAGCGATTGCATGCCTAGCAATATTATTGAGTTCTTGAGTGTGTTTAGCGGATTGATTTTCTAATTTCTCAAGGTTTTGTTTGTAATTTTTCGAAATTTTCATTTAATCTAAAGGGTAATGAAGTCCCTTCTATAGTATCAGATAGTGCGACTATTCTTAAAAAGAGATTCTATTAAATTCCTCTGTCCACTTCTTCATGCAGACGACAGAAGTGAAAAGATAGTTTAAAGACAAAAAAATAAAAACCAAATAAATCTAGAGTAAAAAGTTTTACGCATTCATCGTCATCTATATTTTTTACTGATACTGTGTGTAGGTCGTCTAACAAAGCTACATATTCCTCCTTCTCATTTGGAATCGGGGGTAGGTAAAAAATGCTGGACATTTCCTGTTCCCTTATCGATCTAGAAATGTCTGTAAGACTTTGTTGAGAAACGCTATTATCCAATAATAATTGCTCTAATTTAGATAATTTTATTATTGGTGCAAATATCAGTTTTGCAGGTAGAATTCGTGGATTGTCTTGGGATATATCGCACGTATTTGACAATACGATGCCTCGTATTTTATTGATGCCAGGACCGTTTAGAGAGCAGGTGGGTAGTCCCGAGATACCGTCACCTTGAAGCAAGTAGTCGAATTCTTTAGTTGAATAGTATCTAGGCCCCGTTGCACTGTTAAAGTCAGATAGCGCCTTTTTAAATCCTTCTTTTTGTTCTTGAGTCAGGTAATACGGGATCTGACTCTCTGCTAGCTCAACTCCTTGCAACATAACAACGCCTTAGGATTCATATAATGATTCTAGGTTATCATAAATGATCGCTTCAATACTTGGCTCTAAGCGTTGTTGCTTCGCTAATAATCCCGAGTAAAACTCGGTAACAACTTGATCAAAGTCGCTATCAGTTTGATTTGAAGTCGACTGAATTACCAATTCAGAAATGGATCCGTTCGAAGATTCATTATTCTGTATGGTATATGCACTTTGAGGCGTGCTGCGCCATTCTTCTTTTAGTGGTCCTACTAATACAGGGTTTATTAACTGTACGCTTAGTATACCGCCACTTAGTATCATTCCAGTATAGTTTTTGTAATCAGTATTAGTGTGTACCATAAATTGGCTCCAAGGAGTTTAGAGTGTCTTTAGTAAGGCAATCGAAGAATACCTTTTTGTTTGCATAGTGTAGCTTCTCAAGAAGAGGAGGGAGTTCGTCATCCGTCCAGCCTTGAAGCTTGGCTGCCGATAAATTTTGGACAGTTTCAATATCAATGATTAATCCATCGATTGGATCTTTCTTGCCTTCAATAGTCGCAGTTGCTGATGTTACAATATTTACGATATGGATCATTTTATTTTCTGGGATCTCAAAGCGTAGCGAGTAATGACTCGCAGGGATTGGGCTTTCCCCCAGAGTTATTTCTAGTGAGGTCTTGGCGATTTGTTCACTTACTTTTTTCGAAGGGATTATGTCGATATATTTGACAGAGCATCTTTCTAGTGTATCAACAATACCTACGGTCTGTATATTGTCAACGATGTTCAAAATTGTTTCCTTGAACGCCTTCCATCCAGGATATGGGTACTTACAACCTATAGCGATTTTTCGGTCACCAATAAGAACCACATATTGCTGCCATTGTAATTTAGTTAAAGGTGAGAATCTCAGGTTAGGGTCTTTTTCTCTGATTGGTTTTGGGAGATCGGCTGCAGGTAGACGCTCGATTCTCTTTTCGCCTTTGAGCTGATTGAACAAAACCCCAGGCAATACTTCGTTAAGAGCAGCTGATACAGTTCCAAATCTAAGCTCGAAAATCGCGTCTATTAGAGGCTCTTTTCGTAATTTAGTCGGTAGATTATCGGGCATTGTGCTTTGTGTGTCCTTTCTGAATCTCTGCTTCGAGTCAGTGATATTATAACGAAAATGTCTCTCTGTATTGGTTTAAGTTGGGATATTTGAGTGTGCCAGTATTGTGCCTGTTTTGCGCTTGGTACCTGTTTTTTACTTGTCATGCGCGTCAGCTTTCATGAGATTTTGTAGTACTTTATCAATTGGATATATTACTGAAAATCCCCGTGTCGGCAGTTCGATTCTGTCCCTGGGCACCATTTGTTAAAGCAACGCTATTGTTACTCCATCAAAGTGGGTGGTATCCCAAGACCATTTTCCCGCTGCATGCCATATTTAGTTCATGTCTCTGATGGATACCTCCTTCAAGCTTAGGTGATGCATCTATTGATAGAAGTTATTCTTCATAAAGTTGATGTTCAGCAAGCGTGAGTAAACTACGCCCCGCACAATAAACGTAGGTTTATTTATGTTGACGCGAAAGTTACAAAATCCATATTTATTAATAGTATATGAACCGCAATAGCTTGGTTATGGTAGTGAATAAGGATAGCGTAACAAATTGTGCGCCGTAGAAAATGAAAGGTGATCAAGTTCTACGCTTCATTAATTGATTACCAATTTCAGCTAACGAACAAATCTTATCAATCATAGAAAATTTAATTATGCCGGATGCTTCGGCGGAAGGTGCTCAGTAGTAGCTCCAGATTGAATCTCGACCCCATATCAACATGAAATACATATTATCTATTCTCGCCTTTTTCAGCCTCAGCGTACAGGCTGCAATTATCAATAACATTGAGCCTTCACGAATTGAGGGTGTCGCGCCACTTGCTGTATTTTTTGATGCAACGGATACCACGAGTACCGGCACCAGTCGACCTTTTCACGAACTGCACTACGCTTGGGATTTCGGTGATCCAGGTGCCGGACAATGGCAGTACGGAAATGAGAACAATCGAGACCGGAATAAAGCATTCGGGCCAGTCGCTTCGCACGTGTTTGAAACGCCAGGCACTTATACCGTGACGTTGCGCACCAAGGGGAAGAATGGTGACACTGATACCGATACCGTAAGAATCACCGTAACCGATCCAGATGCAACTTTCGTAGGGGTATCTACCGTTTGTTTTTCAGCAAGTGGAAATTTTAACGGTTGTCCCGCAGGTTCAGTGCGTGAAACAACTAACGATGCAGGTTTGATGAATAATTATCTGGATGGCGGTAAACGTTTCCTGTTTCGGGGAGGAGAGACATTCAATATCGATGCGCGGGTAAGATTGAATGAAAATACTGGTTCAATTTCGTCATTTGGTGGAGGGCGCGCAACTATTCATCATACCGGTGGCGATTTTACGTTGTTTAGAGTGGGGTATCGGGTAGAAGATTGGCGAATTACTGACTTGGTATTTACCGGTGGAGGTGGAGACGGAACGGCTATTGTTGAACTATACGGAGAAACAAAGGATATTCTATTTGCGAATAATGAGAACATTGATGGATACGGCCGGGCCGTATTAGCAAACAATGCGCTTTTCAGGCTCTATGACCAAGATATAGGTCAGGGGCTGTTCGTAGTAAACAACAATCTCCAATTGTATAGCTCCCATGCGATGTTTATCGCAGCTGGAAAGCTGGCGATTATGGGAAACTATCTGGATGATACGACCACCCGAGGTGGGGAGCACGTAGTCCGCATAACCCATCTGGAACAAGGGGTAATCAATCATAACTTTTTAGCACACCCCTTGATAAACAAAGGTGTGCTTACTATTCGAAACGCACAAAGGGAATTGAACTGCAAGTATTGTGGGAGGGATACGCGCGAATTTGTCGTGTCAGATAATATGTTCTATGGTGGTGCAGATAACACGGTTGCCTTGGTGGGAGCACAGGGCAGTGGTTACACTGGTCACGGTCATGATGGGATAGTAGAGCGAAACTACTTTGCTCAGGGAGAAGATACACCCGGTGAATCTCAGATGGCACTTAATGTGGTGAATATCGATGGCGTTACGATTAGAAATAATATTGTCTTAATGAGTAACTGGCAGACTTATCGTTCAATAGATTTGGGTACCACTCAACCAGCTGAGAATGTGTTTGTTTATAACAATTCATGCTACACACCAGATAACCCAAGAATTGCGACACGTTGTGTCAATAATCGAGCGGCAAGCAATGTTATCGCTTCAAACAATCTTATGTTTGCGCCAAACAAGCCAAATGCTATGGTGATTGATGGACATTTTACGGGTGAAGCTAACGTATTAGCGAGCACAAACCCTTATGATTCAAATGGAATTCAGGGACCAGGTGATTTCCTGCTTGCAGAAGACTTGGTGGGCGGGTCTGTTCCTGTATTTGTCGATTACACTGGTGCTGAGAGAAAAGGAAATACGGTCGGAGCTTATGGTTTTGGTGGTACAGTTGCCCCACCTCCAGCCCCACCACTCCCATCCTTACTAGATACAGATGGAGATGGTGTGGTGGATGAAAATGATAATTGTGTTGATACACCGAATCCCAATCAGATCGATACAGATCAGGACGGTATTGGAGATGCGTGTGAAGCGTCATCACCGACGGGCCCAGATCCTGTTTCTTGTCCTGATACACCAAACTGCCCGGATTGCCCGGCTGCTCCTGACCCAGTAGTATGTCCTGTGTTACCTGCAGTCGTTGAGTGTGCTCATATTGAAGTTACGCGAGATCCGGTGTCTATCCGGTGTACCGTTTTATATTAAGAGGCAATATGGCGTAAATGGTGCTATGTTTGCCGTGGTTTCTATGTTTTTTATAAAACTGCGCTAGCTAGTTGAATAATATATGGGATTACTGATATTTCTGACACATAAGAGCGCACTGCACTGACCTGTGCGTTTAATCATTTTCAGTTTGCTTACCCAAATCATTCCAGCTTTTGCCTAAGGAGTGCAGGTGAATTTCTATGGTGCGCAGGGCATGGGGGCTTACCAAATAGATGCTGTATAGGGTTAGTCAGAATAAAGCCCAGTTTCTATTATGAATAGCCCAGCCTGCTACCAACACATTGGCTGTACTATGTGCAACGATACAACTAGTAATTGAGTGGCTGCGATATCGGACATATGCAAACAACAATCCAGCTATCGTGCCTACCAACCAGGCGTTATGAAGAAGTCCGAACAATACCGAACTCGCGACTAAAGCGAATAAACTGAACATTGGTTTGCGTGTGTTAGAAATCTCCTGCCCTGACAGCCTGCTTAGTAAGTACCCGCGGAAAACCAGTTCTTCTAGAATGGGAGCCAACACCCAAAAGCCGAGTAGCCTAAATGCGCTCCAACCAATTAATGCCCATAATGGCATAGCAAACAGGGCAGCGGATATATTGTTATTTAGCTGCTCGTCACTGGGAGACATCAATACCCATGAAACTGCTACCAGAACACCTACAATAACTGCCTCCGGCAGCTTATCAGGTTTTCGAAAATTGTATTTTTTCCAGAAATAGAGAACGATACTTAAAGTTATAACTACCTTTATTGGGTAGGCATAATCGAAGGATTCGAAAAAAACCTTACCAACAAGTGAGATGCTCGCAGAAGCGACAAAGGGTATTAATATGGCTTGTGCGAGGTCTGAGTCTTTATACCGAGTCGCTGTTTTTGTCTCTTTTTCTTGTGTGCATTGAATCCAGTTCCAATGCGAGAAAACGAAAACGATCATTAATGCAATAAATATGGCAGATATCCAGCCTGCCACACTGTGGAATCCACCCACCGCCAGCGCGGGGGAAACTTCCGCTCCAATGATGATGAGCGCCGCGATGCGGACAATATTCAATGTGATAGAAATGACGATTGCCAGGGGTATCAATACAAGCGCGTGTGGAAACTGCAGGTAATGGCGCGCGAGATACAGATAAAATGAGGCGATAGACACCGCGAGAACTGCGCCTTCTATACCAGAGCAAACCGGAGCAATATTGACCCAGAATGAATTAATACCTAAATTGCGATGAGATGGATCAAAAATGATTTCGTCGTAAAATAGGGCTAAGAGCGTTTTCGCTGAGTAGAGAGTCAATTCGGTCATTGCCCCCCAAAACTGCTGGAAGTAAAAGCCGAGTGCTACGACCAGCACACCACCAAATATAGCGCCAACTATAGATTTATATTCAGTTGTTATGAAAGTTTTCCAATTCCTGCCGCTTGCAATGATAAAACTCCAGGAAAGGGCTGTCAGAATCGCAAGCACCAGCCAAAGATAATGATATATTTGGGGAGTAACCACTTGGGGGCGAAAAACGTACAGAGTTACGAAAGCGAAGCCAAAGAACAGCCCGAGGTGGATGATGAAGCTAGTGAATGTCGCCCGCTTGGTTTGGGTGGATACCAGAGGTTGAAGCCGGTGCTGGAATCCATTTGCCAGGAATAATACCAACAATCCTGCAGAAACGATTACCCACCTGAGAACATGCCCAGCTTTTGCCAGCAATACAGAAATAATACCGCTTTCCGGTAGCGTTCGAGCATCAACCAGCAAGCTAAGTAGCAAGGCTTCCAGCAGTATCAAGATAATTGCAGAACCCAGGCGAAAGTACGATGTCGATTGCTTCAATACTCTCTCGATTAAGTTTTATGGGGCAGCATTAAGGATCGAGATGAAAAAAAACCCTCGATCTTACGAGGGTCTTTGTTGTCCAATCCAGAATCCTCTGGTTGAATAGATTTTACTTTTTGTTTTTGCGTCTTCGTCGTTCAATTCCGATACCGACAATACCCAGCAAGACTGCTAAAGCGATAGGCCCTGCAGTTGCACTTAGTTCTGGTACTGAATTTCCGCTGCTCGAACAGTACATCGGATTATATCGGCAGAATCCATCCATCGCCTGGACTTCAATAGTTTGTACTACCAGTATTAAACTAGTTACGATCTTACTTAATTTGACTAACATTCTTGATCCCCTAAATACGTTGTTTAGCAATTTTTACCATTTTCAACGATTCGCTTCTCCTAATGCCCCCCCACTGCAATTAGTAAAATCACTTTAAGTATGACCTCGCGCAGCCCATAAGATTAACGTAATCTTAACGCGTAGCATATACCAGTCAAGGGTTTGGTGCAAGCCTTCACGAATATTAAGGTAATTACCACGAACTACCATTTTAGGCGTCCCAGTTACGGTAACAACTCTAATTTCTAGTTTTTAAGGTAATTGGATTAACCCGTATTGTGCTTAATTACTTAGCTTACTGGGTTATTTCGATTACAATACGGCGCTTTCATCTTTGCGTCATTATTCGGCTCAACTGCAGTGTCTTTGTCCCATAAAATTATCCGTAAAGCAGCAAATATGTCGTCTCTTATTGGCTTGAAGGAAAGAATTAGCCCCTATCTGCGTGAGATCATATCTCAAGCGACAGCTTTGAACCGGTTGGAGGAGAAAATTGCACCGCTCAATCTTAGGGTCGATAGAAAAGCGCCAGTGCGGGTTAACCTAATCATCCCAGAGATCAACTTCCGAACTTTTTTTGGCGGCTATGTCGCTAAATTTAATTTGGCGCAAAAGCTCATCGATAATGGCCATATAGTACGCTTCGTCATAGTCGATGCTTGTGACATGGATGAAGCGGGTTGGCGAAAAATGGTTACACAATATGAGGGGATAGGGCGTATTTTTGATCACGCAGAGATCGCGTATTGCTTTGATCGTAACCAAGCTTTGGCGGTCTCCCCACAAGATAAAACAATCGCAACGACCTGGTGGACGGCGCACATAGCCCATGAGATGACCAATATGCTGGGGCAAGAAAAATTCTTGTACCTTATCCAGGAGTACGAACCTTTTACTTTTCCGATGGGTGCGTATTATGCCATTGCCCAACAATCCTATACATTCCCGCATCATGCCCTGTTTTCATCTCCGCAGCTCCGAGACTACTTCAAACAGGAAAAAATTGGGGTATATGGTGAGGCCGGGAGCGAAGCAGGTGAAGCGATGTCATTTGAAAATGCGATTGTTCAATTTGCCCCGGAGCAACTGTTCCAGAACCGTAAACCTGGTGAGTATAAATTACTGTTTTACGCGCGCCCTGAAGCACACGCAGCGCGGAATATGTTCGAAGTGGCCTTTTTGGCCCTTAAGAAAGCAATTGAGGTAGGCCATTTTAATCAAGCCCAATGGACGTTTCACGGAATTGGCAGCCAACACGATGATATTAAATTACCCCAAGGTCACACATTAAAAATGCTCGGCAAATTTGGACTGGACGAATACAAACAACGCCTGTTGGAGTATGATTTGGGTCTCAGTCTGATGTATACCCCACATCCTAGCTTGTTGCCCTTGGAAATGGCCGCAGCAGGCATGTGGATGGTAAGCAACGAGTGTAAAAACAAAACGCAGGATACATTCAGCCAACTTTCGAGTAATATGCTGGCCGCGCCTGCTACCATCGAAGGCGTAACAGAGAAGCTGGCCTGGGCTGCTGCACATTGTGATGATTTTGACGCAAGGCTGGAAGGTGCTAAAGTGAACTGGGCGTCAAGTTGGCGTGAAAGTTTTAACGACGAGAAAATGGCAAAGATTCTTACTTGGTTAGATTTTTAAGGGTACCTTACGCGGGATAAAGCACATAAATAAATGTTTAAAAACAAACAAATAAATAATGTTGAAACTTAATAAAGAATTTAAGCCAGACCTGGATATTTCCGTGATCTTGCCTGTTTATAACGAGGAAGAAAATATCAAGGAAATGCATACCGAAATTGATGCTGTCATGCAACAAATTGGCAAGGATTACGAAATTATATTTATAAATGATGGTAGCAATGATTTAACCCTGAATAAGCTGATCGAAATTCAGAAGGCCGACCCACATTCCGTGGTAGTCGAGTTCAGGCGTAATTTTGGGCAAACCGCGGCGATGTCGGCGGGTTTTCAAATGGCGCGCGGCGAAGTGGTTGTTTCGATGGATTCTGATCGTCAGAATGATCCGCGCGATATCCCGATGATGGTGGATAAATTGGCTGAGGGTTATGACGTGGTTGCGGGTTGGCGACATCAGCGTCAGGATGGTCTATTTTTACGCCTGATCCCTTCCAAAATTGCCAACAAATTGATTGGCTATACCACAGATGTGAAGTTGCACGATTATGGGTGTTCACTAAAAGCGTTTCGCTGGGATATCGTTAAGCAGTTGTCGATGTATGGTGAAATGCATCGATTTATTCCTGCAATCGCCAGCTGGGTGGGGGCACGTATTGCAGAAGTAAAAGTGAATCATCGCGCCCGCACTGCGGGCGTATCCAAGTACGGAATATCGCGTACTTTTCGGGTGATACTGGATTTGATTACCGTAAAGTTTATGATGAACTATAGCGCCCGGCCGTTGCAGTTTTTTGGTGCGATTGGTCTGGTCAGTACTTCGCTGGGAATATTGATCGGTTTGTATCTGACCATCCAAAAGCTGTTTTTCGCGGTTGGTATTGGTGACAGACCCCTGTTATTGCTCGCTGTACTATTGGTTTTTATTGGTCTGCAGTTCATTACCTCCGGATTACTCGCGGAGATGATGACGCGGACCTATCACGAATCTCAAGATAAACCGACGTATACGATTCGAAAAATTTACGGGCGAGATTCATAGCTCATCAAGCATTGCCCTTTATTGCCTGCTTTTAATCCGGAAAGTTTATGCGTTTGACGGTTAATGAGGTTTGATTCTAGTGATAGCACCTACCGCGCAAGATGTTGCAGTTATCATCGTAAATTACAATGCGGGTAAGTATTTGCTATCTTGCCTGGCGGCGTTATGTGCGCAGAGCGAGGTACCGGGTGAAATCATTGTTGTGGATAATGCCAGTGAGGATGGTTCTAGCGATGAAGCGCGAGCAAAGTTTGATCAGATTCAATTTATCGACGCGGGCAGTAATATAGGATTTGCGGCAGCGAATAATTTAGGGATTCGTGCGACCGAAAAACCCTGGGTCGCGTTGGTGAATCCGGATGCGTTTGTTGACCCAAACTGGTTGCAGCAATTAATAATCGCCAGCCAAGACCATCCTGAGATAACATTTTTTTCCACCCAATTGGTTAATGCCGAGGATCATACCAAACTTGACGGGCAGGGCGATTGTTATCATGTAAGTGGCCTGGTGTGGCGTCGTAAACATGCCCAATCGGTGCAAAGTCCTGCAAGCAAGTTACCGCTATTTACGCCCTGCGCCGCGGCTGCGATGTATCAACGCGCGGCAGTTATTGAAGCGGGTGGGTTTGATGAAGCCTACTTTTGCTATATCGAAGACGTTGACCTGGGTTTTCGTTTGCGCCTTAGGGGTTATGATTGTTTGCATGTCGATAAAGCAATCTGCTATCACGTTGGTTCAGCAGTGACTGGACGTGAAAGTGATTTCGCGATCTACCACGGGCATCGAAACATTGTGTGGACGTATTTTAAAAACATGCCGAGTAAGCTACTTTGGCGCTATCTGCCACAGCATATTTTGATGAACCTTGCGAGTATTGCTTACTACGTCGGAAAAGGCAGGCCAGGCATTATTTTTAGAGCCAAATGGCACGCCATAAAAGGATTACCCGCGATTTTGCGCCAACGCGTGGGCAAGCAGCCAGGCGCAAATACCATACGATATCACATGGCAAGTGGTTGGTTGCAGCCGTACTTTCATCGTGACGCCTGATTCCAGGCCGAACAAACACGATACTCCACCGCAGATAGCGTGTGATGTGGTGGTGGTTAATTTCAATGCGGGTGCTTATTTGAAGCGCTGCGTTGAGTCTATTTATCAATCGGATGAACCCGTTTCTCTGTGCATAGTGGACAACGCATCGGTGGATAATAGTATTGAGCAAGCCAAAAGAATAAACCCGGCAAACCATCGTCTCAAGATTGTGCAGAATATGGAAAACCTTGGGTTCGCCCAAGCGGTCAATCAAGGTGCAGAACAAGGTAGCGCACCCTTTGTATTGTTGCTGAATCCCGATTGTGAAATTCACCCACATACTATTCGCCACTTACTCAAGGAAATGGCGCAATGTGAAAATGCGGGTGTATTGGGCGCGCTGGTGTTTAACGAGGACGGCACCGAACAGCGCGGTTGTCGACGTCTGGAGCCCACGTTTGTGCGTAGTGTAGTGACGGCGTTGCGATTGGGTAAGTATTTTCAAAGTGTCAATTTACAGCATGACGAATTACCCTCAGGGCCGGTCATTATCGATGCGGTGTCGGGCTCTGCAATGTTGATCAGGCGAGATGTATTCGAAGCCATTGGCGGCATGGATGAAGGCTATTTTTTGCATGTTGAAGATCTAGATTTTTGCCGTCGGGTACGCGAATTTGGTCAAAAAATATACTTCACACCGAATGTATCTTTGTTTCATCATCATGGTGCGTCCAGCCACGATGTACCGGTACATACTGAATGGCATAAGCACCAGGGTATGTTGCGTTATCAAGAAAAATTTCAAATGCCCAATCAAAGCGCGATTCGATCAACTTTAACGCGCGGGGTAATCTACTTGAATTTTGCTTTATCGGTTTTGCGTAAACGCTTGTCTGGGCGTACCGATGATAATGTGGTTGTTCAAAGCCTAATAAACAACAATCAAAAAACAACCATCGTAACCGGCGCCACCAGCGATTTGGGCCAATCGGTATTGCGTGAATTTGAAACCCCAACCAATGTAGTTGCGGTCAGTCGCCAGGCCAAGTATCCCAAACGGATTAAAGATGAAGTCTGGTTTAATTGGTCCTTTTTTGAAAAAGTACCGACCGCAGATTTCCCCCAAATCGATGCCTGGCTTGCATTGTCACCAGTATGGGCCGCGCCTGTGATGGCGAAAACCTTTAGCCGGTTTGGGCGTATCAGACGCGTAATTGCGCTTAGTTCCACCAGTATCCTGGGTAAGGTTGACACAACGGACAGCAAAGAACAAAGCGTGGTACAAAAACTTAAAACAGGTGAAGAATCATTGTTAGAATGGGCCAAATCGCAGCAATCGGATATCACAATTTGTCGTGCCAGCATGATTTATGGCGGGCAACGCAATCAGAATATTGCTTTTATCAAACGTGTGATTAAATGGTTACGTTTTTTTCCTATGTTGTCGGAGGGGAAGGGTTTGCGCCAGCCCGTCCATGTTGATGATCTTGCGCAAGCGGTTCAGCGTTTAAGCAAAACAGGTGATTTACCGCAACAGATTTATACGATTGCGGGCGGAGAGCAATTGAATTACCAAGATATGGTAATACGTATATTTAGATCAATGGGCTATAAGGAGAACATTAAAATTATTCCGAGGTCGTTATTTACGCGCATGGCGAGTCTATTGTCCGTATTACCGGGATTGCGTTTTATTAACAGCGAGATGGTTAACCGGATGGAGCGGGATTTGGCCTATGATAACCAGCCGGCGCAGCGGGATTTTGGCTACACACCGGGAAAATTCAGACCTTAGCACCAAGTAAGTATGAACAAAATAAAAACAGCGATAATCGGCGGCAGTGGGCTGGATAAGCTTAAGGGCCTTAATAAAGTGCGACGAGAAGTCGGTAGAACACCGTATGGTGATCCTTCTGCACCCATGACCATCGGTACCATCGGCCAGCAAGAGGTAATATTTTTACCACGGCATGGTCTTAGCCATCAAATTCCGCCGCATCAGATCAATTATCAGGCCAATATCTGGGTGCTTAAATCAATGGGGGTTGAGCAAATTTACGCAGTCGGCGCGACCGGAGGGATTGATGCTGAGCTAAAACCGCGAGATATTGTCATTCCATCGCAGCTCATCGACTACACCTACGGGCGCGAGCAAAGCTATTTTGACGGTAGCAACGCTCAGGTCACCCATATTGATTTTACCCACCCGTATACCGAAGCACTGCGCCAAAACTTGATTAATGCGGCGATATCAGCGACGATTCCAGTTCATCCCGACGGGGTGTATGCTGTCACCCAGGGCCCGCGTTTGGAAACGGCCGCAGAGATTGATCGAATTGAGCGAGATGGGGGCACTATTGTGGGCATGACGGGTATGCCCGAGGCGGCTCTTGCGCGCGAGCTGGAAATAGATTACGCGCTGGTCTCTCTGGTGGTGAACCCTGCAGCCGGAAGAAGTGGTGACCGAATTATCAGCATGGATGAAATTGACCAGCATCTTAGCGAAGGGATGAAGGACGTGTATCAGCTGTTTGAGGCAATGCTTGCTTAGTATGTATTTTCCCTCGAGCCTTAGCTGTATTCAAAACCCTCTAGGGGGTTTGTTTATGTGTAGTAACATTGGCTATCATTCCCCATTATAATTTTCTTTGATCTCGCAAATTTTGTCTATAGGGATAAGAATATCTTTATGTGCTTTATAACCCGCTGAAATCCTAACGCGAATATAACCCTCGTCTATTTCTCTAAGTTCCCCTTTGTGTTTTCCACAACAAGTAAAAAAGTGTAGCGGTAGCGATTGCGGCCTTCACTTTGCTTTAGTAATTTGATTGTCATTATTTGCCTTCTAAAGAACAAAGGCTACTAGAACATGACTTACATTTAGTGTCTGTGACAAATATTACAAAACGTTAGTTAAGTCACAATGAATCGCCCCAGATTGATCGCGTTGTGGCTTCGCTTTTTATCATTGATTAGTATCGTTCAGAAAACGAGTGATCAATTTAATAAACGTTAGAAAAAGGCTTGATTTCAGTACAAATAATTTAGTCTTCTTAGTCCAATGCGCCCCCACAACTACTTCCCGCGCCAGCGGTACAGCCATAGCAATGACGGCCGACCGCTATGGGCTGGTCCTCCAGAGCGCTTGCATCGATATCCCATAGTTTCTGCATCTGGCCGGTGGCCAGTGGCATTTTCAACATCTGGTTGAAGTCGCAGTCATACACATGGCCTTGCCAATCCACGCTGATAAGCTGTCTGCACATCAAACCACCTACGGTACAGGGGTTGAAATTTTCCACCAGAAGGGAAAGATAGGAATCAAGCTGACCACTGCGTTTCAGAAAATGCTCAAAACGATTGATCGGCAGATTGGTAATGGTCAACAAATTCGAAAACTGGATGCCAAAATCGGTATCCAGGCGTTGTTTGTAATCCTGCTCAAGCATCGCTTGTGCGGGCGGTAGAAATGGGCCTCCCGGGTTATAGACTAAATCCAGGGGCAGATTTGGGTTGTGTGCATAGCCTACGGAGTTAAGCTTGCGTAGTGCTTCAATACTTTTACCAAATACACCTTTTCCTCTTTGTTTTTCAACATTTTCCAGGGTGTAGCAGGGTAGCGAGCTAATCAACCTTATTTGGTGATCCGCATACCATTGTGCCATATGCTCATAGCCGGGTTCAGTCAGAATGGTTAAATTGCAACGCGCGATAACTTGTGCGCCCTGGGCTTGGAAGGCGTCAATAAAACTCTGAAAATGCGGGTTCATCTCTGGGGCGCCGCCGGTTAGATCTACCGATTTGATATTTGACTTTTTGGCCCAGCTCAGAATTTTCTGCATGGTCTCCCAGCTCATCAATTCGGTGCGTTTTGGTCCTGCTTCAACGTGGCAGTGTTCACAGGCCTGATTGCATAAATACCCCAGATTAATTTGCAGATCAGAAAGCTGAGCGCGTTTCAATGCTGGCAGCTGATGCGCCAGCAGGGTTTCGCTGAAATTGTGTTTGACCCGAATATCCATCGTTTATTGATTTGATTTGTTATTTATCTGGCACTTAGTCCCTGTTGGGAGCTTGAAGTTCCTATTTGTAACAGGAATTGTGTTGCATGTAATCACAAAAATATAAACTTGTGTGAGAAAACAAGCGGTTTATGCCTGGTTTTTATCTAGATAAGCGCATACATGCGCGACTTCACATTCACTACATTTTGGTTTGCGTGCCAGGCAAGTATAGCGCCCATGTAAGATCAACCAATGATGTGCGTCGAGGATAAATTCATCAGGAATGGTTTGGAGTAGTTTTTTCTCAACTGCGAGCACCGTTTTCCCGGGTGCAAGCCCCAATCGATTGCTGACCCTGAATATATGTGTATCAACCGCCATGGTGGGCTGACCAAATGCCGTATTTAAAACAACATTAGCCGTTTTACGTCCCACCCCGGCCAACGCCTCCAGTGCTTTGCGGTTATTAGGTACTTTTCCATCGTGTAGTTCGATCAAATCAGCGCACAGGCGCATGATATTTTTAGCCTTGCTGTTATAAAGGCCAATGGTTTTAATATAGCGTTTCAGCCCTTCTTCACCGAGCGCGAGAATGGTCTCAGGCGTATTGGCCACCGGATATAACTTAGCCGTTGCCTTGTTCACCGATACGTCGGTTGCCTGGGCGGAAAGGACCACCGCCACCAAGAGCTCGAAATTACTGGTATAGTTCAGTTCGGTTTTTGGGCGCGGGTTCTGTGCACGAAGAATCGTGAATAACTCAATAACATCTTGTTTTTTCATTTTTTCTGTTGCGAACGTCTGACGGCATCTAATATTGCCTGTTGGCGACTGGCGGTATCCAGTTCTGGCTTTTGTGCCGTTTTTTCTGTGTTTAATTTGGCGAGCCGGGTTTGGCGTTGTTGATAACGTTGCCGGGAGTACTCGATATCTTCCGTGGAATAGCCCGGCCATTCGCTGGTCGCGCCCTGGCTATCTGGTAAAGCGTGCATTTTAATACAATCTGTGGGGCACACGGGCAGGCACAACTCACAGCCCGTACAGTGTGATTGAATGACAGTATGCATTAGCTTATTGGCACCGACAATGGCATCGACAGGACAGACCTGAACACACAACACGCAGCCTATGCATCGAGGTTCATCAATAAAGGCCAGCGTTTTGGGTTGATACTCACCAAACTCGAGATTTAAGGGCAGCGGGGCTTGGCCGGTCAAGGCAGCCAGCTTGGATATGGTAATGTCACCACCGGGTGGGCATTGATTGATCCCCGCTTCTCCGGTAATGATGGCCTGAGCATAATCTTCACATCCAGGGTAAGTGCAACGTTGGCACTGGGTTTGGGGCAAGCAAGCATCAATATCTCTTACGATCACCTCGCTTGACTCGCTCACGACTTATTTGGCACTTTCTAAAGCAGAAAAATGCTGCTCCACCCACTGTGCGAGCTGCTCCAGAACCGCTTTTTGCGCTTCATTTTCGGGTTCGGCTTCATCCATCGCGGAAAAATAGTCATCCAGGGTAAACTCGCATCCATGCTCTCCCTCAAGCAGTTTCTCGGCAACATAGGACTGCCATTGAGCGGCTTGTTCGGTATCGAGCAATTCAGGCCAGTTACGGCCCAGGTAACGTGGATATAGCGTTTGCAGGCGAGCATCCTGAAAAGCAGGTTGCCATGCGATACGCGCTTGGGCAGAAAGCGATAGTAACTGGTTACAGACTTTGCGCTCTTCGCGGGTTATAAAGCCTTGATACAGGCCACTATCTGCATCTTGTTTAGGCATGGGTTGAGATTGATCAGGCGCATAAATTTGATGCACTTTCGCCTCCAGCCCTTCGTAATACAAAATTCGTTCGCGGTTTGCTTCAATTTGCTTAAGATTAAACCCCCACTTTTCGATTAGCTCTGGAGTGAGGGTAGTCAGTGGCGCGAGTGCGGGAGATTTATTAATATGTACGCCTTTGAGTGCCACCCGTTCAAAACCTTCCGGCAGGTCTTGTTTCTTGGTAAACAGAGTATCGCTGATTTCCGTGGCGTCCAAATTAAACAAATGAAATGGATTCTGGCGCAAATCAAACACAATGATCTCGTTTTTGTTGCGCGGATGGGAACATAGCGGCATTACCGGCGCGATACACCCCTCGGTAGAGGGATACATACCGCTAATATGCAACAACGCGGGTTTTTCGTTCAGATTGAGCAGCGCGCTGGGCTCGGCTTTGTGGCGAAAACTAAAATAGTAGTCGTATAGTTTGCTTTGCTGCTGTTTTATCAACCGCGCGAGGCCTATGGTCGCGCGGACATCCGCCAGTGCATCGTGTGCACTGCCGTGCTCGATTCCATTTGCAACTGAAAGGTCTTCCAGCCGAAAGCTGGGTATGCCCGGTTCTTTTTCTGGCCAGTGAAGGCCCTCGGGGCGCAGTGCGTAGCACATCCGCACCAGATCGACGATATCCCAGCGTGAATTACCATTTTGCCATTCGCGCGCATAGGGGTCATAAAAGTTTCGATACAAATGAAAGCGCGTTACTTCATCGTCAAAACGAATCGAGTTATACCCGACACCGCAAGTGCCTGGAACGCTAAACGCTTCGTGTATGGCAGCTGCAAAATCGGCTTCAAGCATACCTTTGTCATTTGCGGCCTGAGGGGTTAGGCCGGTAACCAGGGCAGACTGTGGGTGTGGTATAAAATCTAAAGCAGGTTTGCAAAAGAAATCGATTGGTTCGCCAATCGGGTTAAGCTCCAGATCGGTGCGAATCGCGGCAAATTGTGCGGGCCGATCAAGCCTGGGGTTGAGTCCCCAGGTTTCGTAATCGTGCCACAGTAGAGTGATTTCACTCATGAAAACAGATGTTATTTGGGTAGTGTGATGATTGGATTATTGGCCGGTCGGTAAAGGATGCCAACACGGCCAATCAGCGCAATATTAGCCGCTTTGAGTGGTTTACTGATAGTTGCCAACAGTGCTTGCTTTGCGGGTTTATCGTCGGCCGGCAATTTGATTTTGATCAATTCATGCTTACTCAAAGCGAGATCAAGTTCTTCTTTTACTGTCTTAGTAAATCCTTTGGCGCCAATGGTGACCACAACTTTTTTATGATGCGCTTTGGCTTTTAGGAATTTGATCTGCTTATTGCTCAATTGCATGGTAGTCAGAACCCTTTCAGGCATCAGCGAGCATTTGATCGCTCATACCGGTGATGTTAAAGCCTGCATCTACGTAGGTAATTTCGCCGGTAATACCCGAAGCCAGATCGGAGCATAAAAATGCTGCAGCATTGCCCACTTCATCAATGGAGACAACCCGACCCAGTGGCGCCACTTTTTCAAATTGACCGAGGAGCTTTTTGAAATCTTTGATACCTGCTGCTGCTAGCGTCCGAATCGGTCCGGCTGAGACCGCGTTAACACGAATTCCCTTTGGGCCCATTGATTGCGCGAGATATCTAACATTTGCTTCCAGGCTGGCTTTCGCTACCCCCATAACGTTATACGAAGGCATCGACTGAACCGCGCCAATATAGCTCAGGGTAAGTAGCGCGCCATTACGGCCTTCCATCAAGGGCTGTGCATATTTGGCCATAGCAGCAAAACTATAGGAGCTGATTTCATGGGCGAGCAAAAACCCCTCCCGCGTGACGGCATCAACATAGGGGCCCTCGAGTTCTTCCCTGGGAGCAAAAGCAATAGAATGAATGACGCCATCGAGACCATCCCAACGTTCACCCAAGGAGGTAAACATTTGTTCTATTTCCTCATCGGTAGAAACGTCGCAGGGTAGAACAATATCTGAACTGCATTCTGCTGCCAGTTTTTCCACCCTGGGCTTCATTTTGTCATTGGGGTAAGAAAATGCCAGTTCCGCACCTTCGCGATGCATGGCTTGGGCTATGCCCCAGGCAATCGAACGATTGCTGGCAATTCCACAAATTAAGACTTTTTTACTTTTAAGAAAACCCATATTCTTACGCTCTTTGATGATTTTTAAATGACCCGATTGCTATGCCGCCTAGCCACCTACATACCCGAAATCTAAATGCGGTAGTTGCGATTGGCTGGGCACCTGGATTTGAAGCGGATGCTCGCTTGTTTGCACGCCAAAACAAGCTGCCGATTATAAATGAAACGAGCGATTGGAGTGGGCTGTGTTTCTGTCTTGATGCAGCGGGTTGGTCGTTGAAGGAAGCGCCCAACAATGGGCAAGATGTATTTGTGTTGCAGTTTACCCCCAAATATCAGGCGCGCGGTAAAGATCCATTGCTACGGGCGATGGGCAAGGCCAGCACAGTGCTGGATATGACGGCGGGATGGGGTGCGGATGCTCTGCATATCGCCGAATCAGGTAGAACAGTGATTGCGTTAGAACGTCATCCGGTAGTTTATCAATTATTACAACAGGCGCGAAGCGAGCTAAATTCTGATTTAAAGCAGCGCCTTAAGTTTTTACCCGTCGACGCAGCGCAAGACAATGCTAAACAAAACCTGACAAGGTTATTGTCACAAACATTGGCGTTTGATCTGGTCTATATCGATCCGATGTTTGATATTAAGCCAGGTTCAAACGCCAAAACCAAAAGGCCGATGCGGTTGCTTCAGCAACTGGTAAAGGCGCCTTCACGAACGAACGAACTGTGTCTGTTCAGGCAGGCAATGGATATTGCGCGAAAGCGGGTCGTGGTAAAACGCGCACTCAAGGCGCCCTATTTAGCTGACAAAGTCCCGCAGGGCTCAATAAAAAGTAAGTTACTCAGGTTTGACCTTTATCGCCCGCAACTCCATAATTACACGCAAAATAATCAAGTGTAGACCAGCCGATGTATAAGCGATGGGTTATTCGACAACTTGAATCTGCCGGACTGACCATCAATAACGATCAGGCAGACCCAGATTATAATATCATCGTGAACGATGAGCGTTTTTATCCCCAGACCGCTCTGAAGGGCTCGCTTGGTTTTGGCGAAAGCTATGCGGACGGAAATTGGGACTGTTCGCGACTGGATAAAATCGTCTATCGCATCTTAAAAGGCGAAATTGGCACGCGTGGACTAGGTCATATCGGGCTGGGTGTGCGTTCGCTTGTTTGCAATATGCAAAATAAAATTCGCGCAATGCGCGTGGCCAAAACCCATTATGACGTGGATGCCGCAGTATTTGAATGGATGTTGGACCCTTATTTACAATATACCTGCGGTTACTGGGCACGAGCGGATAATTTAGACCAGTCGCAAACCGATAAAATGGATTTGATTATTAAGAAGCTAGGCTTGGAAGCGGGGGATGAGGTGTTGGATATTGGCTGCGGCTGGGGTGGGTTTGCCAAATACGCTGCGCAAAAGTACGGGCTCAAAATGCACGGCTTATCAATCTCGCAAAGCCAGCTGGATTATGCAAAAAAACTGTGCGAGGGTTTGAATTGCACTTTCAAATTTGGCGACTATCGGAATCTGGCCGATATATATCCGCAGAAGTTTGATGCTATTACCATTATCGGGGTGACCGAACACATCGGCTATAAAAATTACAAAGGTTTGTATCAAGTCATGCGCGAAAGACTGAAACCCGCTGGCCTGGTATTGCAGCATACCATTACCCATATGCAATCTTGTTTGCATACAGAGCCGTTTATTGAGCGTTATATTTTCCCCGGTGGCATGGTGCCTTCGGTGGAGCAACTAAGCACGGCGATGAAGCGTTTTTTTGTGTTGGAAGATTTACATAATTTCAGCGCGGATTATGATAAAACCCTGTGCGCTTGGCACGAAAATTTCAGCTACTTTAAAGATAAAATCGAGCAAACCAGCCATTTGGGACAACGTTTTTATCGTATTTGGGTGTTTTATTTATTGAGCTGCGCAGGTATGTTTCGTGCACGCCAGGCACAATTAATGCAGCTGGTATTGTCTCCAGAGGGTGTGCCGGGCGGCTATCGTCGCGTTAGCTAAAAACATTATGGTAACTAATGATGAAATTTAAAATTTTACTACTGATTGGTTTATTGATTCCCTCACTGGCTCAAACATCTGATCTTGCTAAAGAGCAGCGTTGGAAAGAGCAGGTGGTAGCTGATCTATTCGATGGTGAAGCGATTAGTCTCAACGACGGGGAAAATGATTTTCTCGCGCTGGTGACAACTGCAGACACGGCTTCGCCGAACGCGGTGGTTGTATTACATGGCGTTGGTGCACACCCCGATTGGCCACAAGTGGTCAATCCGCTGCGCGTGGGTCTGGCTGAACTGGGTTGGACCACCTTGTCTATCCAGTTGCCGGTGTTAGCCAATGATGCCGAGCCGGAATTATACGATGCGCTGATCGGCGAGGCTGGCCCCAGAATAGCGGCAGCGATAGACCATCTGCGGGGTGAAGGGGCCGAGGCGATTTATATTGTGGCGCATAGTTTGGGCTCGCGCATGGCGAGTGCGTATTTAGATGGTGATAATCATGGTCTGGCTGGTTTTGTGGGTGTGGGCATGAGTCATAATACGGTCGAGTATCTGGATACGATTGAGTTACCGGTGCTTGATTTATACGGAAGTGAAGATCTACAAAGCGTGCAGGCCTCAGCTTCCGACCGGGCAGACGCGGCCAGTGGTAATCCAGCGTACGTGCAACAGGAGATTGAAGGCGCTGATCATTTTTTTAACGATCAGGACGATGTGCTGCTGATGGCGGTTAGTGAATGGCTGAGCAGTATTCAGTAGAATGCGGGATTTTAGACTTAGATTGCGTAAGTTTAATCGCGATGGCGTCTGAGCTTCCCGAGCTTACTGTCTACAGTCGAATGGGGTGTCATTTATGCGAGGATATGCTCGATGCCCTATACGCCTATCGGGATGAACTTGGTTTTGATATGACGATCTACAATATTGATGACGACCCTGAATTGCTTGAGATGTTCACCGAGAGCGTACCTTCGGTGTTTCTGGGTGAGCGCGAAATAATGCGTTACTATTTTGAATTGGCAACGCTTGAGCAGGCACTTGCGGCGTTAAAATGAGGGGCCAAATGATGAAAATGGTGGCCCCTGTTTACTGGTTCTTTGTCGTTGTGCTGATCGGTATTTCACCGGCGTTGTTGGCAGCGGAGTCTGGTGAGCAGGGTGAGAAAGGCGTGTTTAGTGGAAATGTCAATGCCATTCATCCCGACTGGTTTAAGGAAAGTTTTCTTGATTTTGCAGAAGATATTGACGAAGCCGCGAGCGAGGGCAAGCGCTTGGCCTTGTATTTTTGGCAACCCGGTTGCCCCTATTGCAACCAGCTATGGGCGCATAATATGGCGGTAGAAGGCATTGAGCAGCAGTTTCGATCTAACTTCGACGTGGTTGCGCTCAATATGTGGGGTGATCAGGAAGTGGTCACGGTCGCAGGTAAGCAATTTACCGAGAAACAACTGGCGCGGGCGCTGGATGTTGATTTTACGCCTACCTTGCTTTTTTACGACGAAAACAAGCAAAACATATTACGGCTAAATGGCTATTTACCGCCGGAGAAATTCAAACTAGCTTTGCATTACGCCCGTAGTGAGCATGTGCCAGCACAAAGTTTTGGCGAGTATATATTGGCGCAGCAGGCGGATCATGGCGGTAAACTCGCGCGCAGTCAGGATTTTTTCCAGCCTGTTGATCAGGCGCTAAGCAATCGAAAGGCACAACCGGCCACGCGGCCCCTGGCGGTGATTTTCGAAATCCCGGATTGCGAAACTTGTGAGCAGTTTCATGATGTGACGCTTGGCCAGCACCCGGAAACGCGACAATTACTGGAACAGATGGATGTAGTGCAGCTCAACGCGTTAGCGGATAACAGTATCGTTACACCCGATGGCGAGACGACGACGCCTAAGCAATGGGCGCAGACCCTGGGTTTGAGTTACTATCCATCTATTGCGCTGTTTGATGAGCAGGGCGAACAAGTGATGCTGATGAACGCTTATTTCCGTCATTTTCACACGCAATCCGTGTTTGCCTATGTTTTGGAAAAAGCTTATTTAAATCAGCCTAGCTTTCAGCGTTATATTTCTGCGCGTGCGGATGCCTTAATAGAACAAGGCTTGGATGTGGATATATGGCAAGAGTAGTGTACCTTGCTTAACTTAATTGTGCGTAAAACGCATCAATATCAGCAAACACCATATCCGCATATTGGGATAAATCCTGCATTCGGCTCGCGCCACTCTCAACTGCGATGGCGGTGGCGCCGGCGGCTTTCGCCATTTTCATATCGTGCTGGCTGTCACCAATTACCGCAACGTGTTCGGGTGCAAGGTTGGTGTGCAGACAAAACGCTTGTACCATGCCAGCCTGGGGTTTATGTCCAAAGCCAGAATCTGCCCCGCAATAAAAATCAACCAGATCATTTAACGCAAGGCCATCCAGGGTTTGCTTGACATTGACTTCATCATCCATGGAGGCAACCCCCAGCGCATAGTGCCGACCGAGTGCAGTGAAAATGGCTACCGTATTTTGCGAGATTGGGACCGCCCGGCTGAGCGATTCTGTCACAATCGCTTGAATTTTTGGAATTAAAGGCTCAATCAAGGTAGTGCTGGTGAGTGCCGCCCAGCTTTCGAGCATGGCACCGGTGGTTTCAAACGCCATGATTGAATCTGTTGACCAGCTGTCTGATTCAGGTAAATAACCGCCGTGAATCAGCAATTCTTTTGCCAATGCTGGCTGATTAGCCTGATTGGCAACCAGTTCTGCCGCTGCTTTCAGCGGTGGTAACCACGACTGATTAAAGTCGATCAGCGTTCCATCTTTGTCGAACAGTAAGCCTTTTAGCTTATGCAATAGATTCACGTCAGCCCAGTGCTTTATGAATGATTTCGCTTACATTATCCGACAGGTCTTCTTGATGCGCTATGCGTTGCATCTGTTTTTGCATCATCTCCTGACGCTTTTCGTCATAGCGCTTCCACTGATTGAAACAAGATACCATCCGTGCGGCAACTTGCGGATTATATTGATCGAGTTTTAGTATCCATTTACGCGCAAATCGATAACCAGAGCCATCTTTTGTATGAAATGTGACCGCATTTCCAAATAAGAGTCCACCGATTAAAGCGTAGACTTTATTTGGGTTATTTTTATCAAAATCAATGTGTTTAGTTAGCGATTTAATGTTGTTTAGCGTATGTTCTCCTGGTTCACGACTTTGCAGGCTGAACCACTTGTCGATCAACAAGGCTTCGTGGTGCCATTGTTGATGAAAATCATCAAGGTAGTGTTGCTTGTTTGCATATCGGGAGTGCGCCAGGCTGGCCAGTGCAGAAATGGTATCGGTCATGCAACTGGCACGTTCGTACTGACGCATGGCAAGCGCGTAGGCTGCCTCGTGCTCTAAACGCATCAGCACAGCTAAACAGGTATCTCTGAGTGATCTATATGCTGATTCTGCCTGCGTCCAGCTACCCGAGCTTTGGTTATGCGCATAAACATAGCGATCATGTAGCGCATCTTTATGTGCAACCACCAACTGTTGCAGGATTCGTTCACGGCTGTGATATACGAGCTCTGGGTCAATCACATCCATGCGTTGGCTAATAATGGATTCGCTTGGTAGGATTAAAAGCTGTGCAAGTAATGCTGGATCAGTTTGTTTGTCTTGCAGCAATTGGCCGTATAGATCAACGTATTCAGGTGCTAGCACTGCTGCTTTATCAGCCATACATAGCTCGATTTGCCTGAGGCTAAGCTGCTGCATGGCTTCCCAACGGTTAAACGGGTCATCGTCATGGCACGCCAGAAAACCGAGCGCAGAAGCATCTTGTTCGTACCTAAGCTTAATCGGCGCGCTAAAGCTGCGTAATACCGATACGACCGGTTCGGATTCGAGCTCACCCAATTCAATCGACTGTTGCGCGTCGGTCAGATGCAATACTGCCTCAAGTTGGTTTTCGCCCTCATGGCTAAAGCGCATACGTTCGCCGTTTGGTTTGAACAATGCAGTTCGAATCGGGATCAACAAAGGTTGTTTGTCTTGTTGTCCAGGTGTATCCGGTGTGTGTTGGCTGAAATCCAATCGCAAACTGTTACGCCTGGCATCGTAATGACTGCTTAAGCTGACTTCTGGTGTGCCCGCTTGGTCGTACCAGCGACGAAACTGGCTTAAATCAATCCCGCTGGTCTGTTCCATTGTATCCACAAAATCATCCGTGGTGACGGCTCCGCCGTCGAAATTATCAAAATATCGATTGGTTGCTTGTTTAAAAGTGTGGGCGCCTAATAAGGTTCGTATCATGCGAACTACCTCTGCGCCTTTATCGTAAACCGTCGCGGTATAAAAATTATTAATTTCTTCGTAACTTTGTGGGCGAACAGGGTGCGCCATTGGGCCTGCGTCTTCTTTAAACTGGGCAGTGCGGAGTAGATTGACATCATTTATTCGTTGTACTCCGTGCGAACCCATGTCGGCGCTAAATTGTTGATCACGAAACACGGTAAAGCCTTCTTTGAGGCTCAGCTGAAACCAGTCTCGGCAGGTGACTCGATTGCCCGACCAATTGTGGAAGTACTCATGGCCGATCACGCCTTCAATCGCTTGGTAATCCTGGTCAGTGGCAATTTCTTGCCGAGCCAGCACATATTTGGTATTAAAAATATTGAGGCTCTTATTTTCCATGGCGCCCATATTAAAATCGCTGACGGCGACAATATGAAAAATATCCAGGTCGTACTCCCGGTCATAAACCTGTTCATCCCAGCGCATGGCTTTTTGCAATGATTCCAATGCATGACTGGTTTTCCCCACATCGTCTGGTCGGGTCAGCACATGTAAATCCACCACCTTACCACTACGCGTAGTAAAAGTATCGCTATGGTAGCTTAGGTTGCCAGCGACCAGCGCGAACAGATAGGTTGGTTTGGGAAATGGGTCATGCCAAACCGCATAGTGTGTGGTTCCACTTTCGCCTTGTTCGATAAGGTTGCCATTCGACAATAAAACTGGATAAAGCGATTTATCAGCACTGAGCTTTACTGTATAGGTAGTTAATACGTCAGGGCGGTCTAAACTGTACGTGATAGATCGAAACCCTTGTGCTTCGCATTGGGTGCAGAGCATATCTCCAGACTGATATAAACCGCTCAAACTGGTATTAGCTGCGGGTGAAATTTCGGTTTGAATTTCAAGGGTAAACTGTGCGGGAACTTCAGTTATGGTTAGAGAACGATCATCGAGTTCGTATTGATTGTTATCTAATTCCTGTTGGTCAAGTTTGACCGAAAGCAGCTTTAATGATTCACCATCAAGACGCAGCGTGTGGCCATCTCCGATGGCTCGAATTTGATATCGTGTGTTGACCGTAGTTTGCTTGGCATCAAGCGCAAAATCCATTTCACAACTTGATAGCTCAAAAGCGGGTGGCTGATAGTCTTTTAAATAGATAGTCTGACTGTTTGCGTTCTTAGCCATATTTCAGTATTGGGGCGAGATCAATATTGGGAATAGGTAGATTTTCCATCATCCATTCTGTAACCAGGTTTAACCGTGGTTCGCGCATCAGCGCGACTTCGAATAAGGATAACACACGGGGTAAATGCTTAAGATAATGTGCTTTCTTGTCGCGTTTGTAAAGTCTCATGAATATACCAAGTACTTTAGCATGCCGCTGCGCGCTCAAAACATTCAGCCAAGGTTCAAGTGTGGCGCGATTGGCAAAGCCTTCTATGCCTGTAGTTGCATTGAAATATCGATCCAGACAAGCTGAAGTTATATCGGCCGAAATGTCACGTCTGGCATCTTCTAGCAGAGAAGCAAGATCATAAGCAGGCGAGCCACTCAGCGCATCCTGAAAATCCAGTAGACCACACTGAATTTGTTGATTGTTGTGCCTTACATACATTAGATTATCGACGTGGTAATCACGCAGTACCAATACAGGTTGGTGCGCTGGTAGTGCTTCAAAACATTGTCTCCAGGCTGCATCGTATCGAGCTTTTTGTTGCTGGTTGGCAGGTTTGCCAACCATTGCTGGATAAAACCATTGGATGAGCAGCTGCGCCTCTTCAATCAAGGTGCTGGTGTCGTAAGCTGGGAGTAAAAGCTCGGTGTATCGGTCAATTTGATGCAGTTGAACCAAGGTATCAATCGCCATTTGGTACAACACGTGCTCCATTTGTGGAGCACTTGCTAGGATACGCGTAAAGGTCTTTTCACCCAGGTCTTCGAGCAGCATCAGGCCGTTAGCATCGTCGAATGCGTATATTTGCGGCGCATACAGGCCGTGCTGACGTAAAAATTGGGCGATCTTTGCGAACTGGGAAACCGGTTTTTCTGGGGGAGGCGCGTCCATCAGCATAATGGATTTGTTTGCTTGGTGTAGACGCCAATACCGACGAAAGGAAGCGTCCTGATCGAGTGGTGAGCGAGTAGCGTCGTGCCAATCTGTGTCAGCAAGGAACGTGTCGATAGCCTGTTGGCGGTGCATACGTTACGATTTAAAGCGTATTCAATAATGCTTTACGCAGGTGCTTTTTCTGTTTTCTGGTTAAAGCCTTACGTGAATTGGGCTGACAAACGATGAATCTATCCTCCGCTTTTTCCCCTACGGTAGTGATGTGCGCGGAAATTAGTCGTACCCGGCAGCTTGCCAACGCGGTTGCAATCAGATGAATTAAACCGGGTTGATCCAGCGCGATGATACTGAGAACAGTATATTGCGCACGCTTTGAATCTTTGAAGCTAACCTGTGGTTTTACCTCAAATTGCTTGAGTCGTCTGGGGATGAGTTTTTTTATCGGGGTAGGGTGATCACGTACTTCCAATAGTGCTTGGCGCATTTTGAGTTTATGATCTAGCAGTATTTTATCTTCTGGCCTACCGTGTTCGCTGGTAATGGTAAAGATCAAGACTGTAAAGCCAGGGTTGGCGGCGTGAATGCGTGCCTGCACGATATTTTGGTTAAACCGGTCTATCACCCCGGTGATGGTGCTGAGCAGTACATCTGAATCGGCAGTGTAAATTAGGTATTGCTCCGCTTCCAACTCAGATAGATAGCGGGTTTCTACAATCGGTAAATCCAGCGCACTGGCCTGGCATATTACGGCCGCATGCCAACCGATCGTTTTAGGGGTATAGGTGAGGAAATACTCATCATCAAGCATTTCCCAATATTGTTTTAGGGTTTGCGCAGGGATCGGTGTTTCTAGCAAGTCGAGCGTTTGCGCTTGTATGTCTCCAACCTGTTGTGCGGTATCTGTTTCACCAATGGTTTTTTCTCTAAGCAGGGTGCGGGTTGCATGGTAAAGCTGGTTGAGTAAATGGCCTTTCCATGCGGTCCACGTAGTTGCACTGGTACCACGAATATCTGCTACTGTGAGTAGATAAAGATTATCCAGGCGTTCCTGGTCACCCACAAACTCAGCGAATTGACGGATAACTTGCGGATCCGACAAATCTTCTCTTTGAGATACCTTTGACATTTTAAGATGGTACAGAACCAACCAGGTAATTAAATCAATGTCCTTTTGGCTGAGTCCTAACTTGCGGCAGAATTTTTTGGCGTCTTTGGCGCCCAATTTGTCGTGATTGCCCCCCCGGCCTTTACCAATATCATGAAACAAAGCGGCCAGGTAGAGTCGATAACGCTTACCGGTTTTCTGCATCAGCTCGGTTATATTCGGTAACTCGTGGGCAAATCGCTCGGGTACGCAACGGCGCAGATTGCGCACCACCATCAGAGTATGTGCGTCAACGGTATAGGCATGGAATAAATCATGTTGCATTTGCCCTTCAATTTTTCCAAATACCGGCATGAATTTGCCCAAAACGCCATACTCATGCATTTTTCGCAAAGTATGCGTCAGCCCCGTCTCATGCTTAAACAGGGTAAGAAACATGCTCAAGTTCTCGGGTGCATTGCGAAAGGGCTTGTCAATCAGATCACGCGCTTCTCGAATTGCTCGACCACAGTTGGCGCTAAAGCCTTTTAGCTTCTTATGGTTTTTCTGATAAAGATAAAATACACCGAGCAGTAGGCTCGGGTTTTGCTTAAACGCGTTTGGCTGACTGATTGATAAATAACCATTTTTAATCCCAAACTCCGGGCTTAGTTTTAAAGGTTTAGCGTCATCATCGTGGTGCAGTTGTTCGTCGATGAGCTGCAGTATAAGCTCATTCAACCGGCGAATATCATGCGCAGCCCGATAGTATCGTTGCATAAGCTGCTCAATCGCGAGTTGACCGGGTTTATCTTCCAGCCCGTAGTGGGTGGCAATATCTTGCTGGTGCGAAAATAACAATCTGTCTTCAGCACGCCCCGCCTGAATATGCAGCGCATTTCTGATTGACCACAACGTATTTCGACTGGCCTTAAACAAGGCCAATTCATCTTTAGTCAAAATACCCAGCGATTGCAGGCTTTCTGGACCAGACGTGCCGTAAATCTTATTACCGATCCAACTGATGGTTTGAATATCACGCAGGCCACCCGGGCTTTTTTTAATATTGGGTTCAAGTTTATAGGTAGTGTCGTCAAAGCGTTCGTGCCGCGCTTTTTGTTCATCAACTTTGGCTTGATAAAAACTCTGATTGGTCCAGCTTGAATGTTGACGCAGCTGTTGATCAAACTGGTCAAACAAAGCCTCACTGCCAATCAACAAACGTGCTTCTAGCAACGTGGTCATTATGGAAATATCCTGATTCGCCTGTCGCAGGCATTCATCGATCGACCGCACACTGTGTCCCACTTCCAAGCCAATATCCCACAGAAACTGGATAAAGGTATCCAGACCAAGCGCTTCCAGGGCTTTGTCGATGGGTGCCTTAAGATCATGGAGTAGCAAAATATCGATATCTGAGTGCACGTTTAGCTCGCGACGACCATAGCCACCAACCGCTAGCAAGCTGATATTCACGTCGCCGGGAAAGTGCGCTCGCCAGGCATCAATTAATATTTCGTCTATATGCTGTGCAGTTTGGCTGACTATCCATTCAATATCATCTTGTGTAGGCAAGGCAATGATTTCCTCGCGTGCCTTTGATAAGCGCTGCTTGTAGAGTTCGGTAAGATCTAGTGATAGATTCAATGTGCTATTGACAAGGTAGGTTATGCAATCAGCGTGCTGTCTCGCTTTGCGTTAGAATCTCGCTTCCATCTTCAGTGACTAAAATAGTGTGTTCCCACTGAGCAGATAATGATCTATCCTGGGTGACGACTGTCCAGCCATCTTTTAGCAGACGTGTACCAAACTTACCAGCGTTGATCATGGGTTCAATGGTAAACGTCATGCCGGCCTTTAATACCATTCCCGTTCCCGCCTTACCATAATGCAGGACTTGCGGATCCTCGTGAAACGTTTTACCGATACCATGTCCGCAGTATTCTCGAACGACTGAATAGTTACGCGATTCGGCGAGGGTTTGAATGGCCTCACCAATATCTCCCAGGGTCGAACCTGCCCGAACGGTATTAATACCGCGCATCATGCATTCATAAGCGGTATCGCTTAGTCGTTTAGCCAAAATGGAAGGCTGCCCAACGAAAAACATCCGACTGGTATCGCCGTGATACCCATCTTTAATGACGGTAATATCGATGTTGATAATATCGCCTTTTTTCAATACCTTATCTGCAGGAATGCCATGGCAGATTACATTATTTACCGAGGTGCATATAGATTTAGGGAACCCACGATAGTTCAGTGGAGCGGGAATCGCCTCAAGGTCGTTGACGATATAGTCATGACACAGGCTATCCAGCTGTTCAGTCGTAATACCAGCCTGCACATGCGGTTCGATAAAATCCAGCACCTGGGCGGCCAAACGGCCGGCCACGCGCATTTTATCAATTTCTTCTTTAGTTTTTATCATGAGCCTATGTAAGCTGGGTATAGTGTGTCTGGTGTTATGTAAGGGCTAGATTGTAAGGCATCAAGTGATAATTTGATAAGGTTGCCTAATCGCCCGAGTTGCGTCGTCACTTTGGACAGCTTTGGTGTCTATCTATGTGGAACTAAAATTGCATCAATATTGCTTCCGTTCGTTATGTGCATAATGTAGAATCGCGCCCTCGATTTAACCGGGGCATTATTTGCCCTTAATTTGCACGCAGATAAAGGTTGTCAGCATGGGTGCTGAAGCGAGTATTCGCCTCTCAGTTTGTTGATACCCTGCGGACGTAGTAACCCTTAAAAATTAAGAGATTTATCATGTCTGATATTACCATCCGTCAGCTATTGGAAGCTGGCTGTCATTTTGGCCACCAAACTCGTTATTGGTGTCCGCGCATGGAGCCCTATATATTCGGCGAGCGCAACAAGCTACATATCATTGACTTGGAGCAAACCAAGCCAATGCTTAATGATGCGATGAACTTCCTTGGCAGTATCGCCGCACAAGGCGGTAAAGTATTGTTTGTCGGTACCAAGCGCCAAGCAAGCAGGCTAATTGAGCAAGAAGCCAAACGCTGTAATAGCCCATATGTGAATTTCCGTTGGCTGGGTGGTATGTTAACCAACTACAAAACTATCCGTAAATCGGTCAATCGGCTTAAAGAAATGGATGAGATGGTCGAATCCGGCGCGATCAATAAATTGGTTAAGAAAGAAGTCCTGCAGTTCAATCGCGAGCGCGCCAAATTGGAAAAAAGTTTGTCCGGCATCAAAGAGATGAATGGCTTGCCTGATGTTTTATTTGTGATCGACCGGGAATACGATTATATCGCGGTCAATGAAGCCAATAAATTAGGTATTCCAGTGGTTTCAGTGGTGGATAGCAATTGTTCTCCGGTCGGGATTGATTACGTTATCCCCGGAAATGACGATGCGATTCGATCTATTCGACTGTATTTGAGCGCGGCAGCTGATGCCATTAATGATTCACGATTGGCTGCTCTGACCGCTGAAGCGGCGGGTTTGAGTGCGCAATCCGAGGAGGAAGAAGACAATCCAGCAGAAGCTCCCGTAGAGACTGCTATCGAGTCTGCGGTGCCAGAGGTAAAGGCCGAACCACCAACAGCCGAGGCGCCAACCGCAGGTAAAGATGCGCCAACAGAAAAGGAAGCGGTAGTAAAGAAAGTCGCGAAGAAAAAAGTCGCAAAAAAGAAAGTTGTGGTGAAAAAAGAAGTAGATACGGGCGATAAATTAACTGAAATCAATGGTATTGGCCCAGTAATTGAAGCAAAACTAGAAGGCTTGGGTATTACGACATTTCAGCAAATTGCGGAATTAAACGCCGAACAAAGTGCAGAAATCGATGCAAAATTGAATTTCAAGGGACGCATTGAACGAGAACAATGGGTCGAGCAGGCCAAGAAATTGGTTTAGTTAATTTATCTGCGGGGTGCACGGGTACTTCATGTGACCACGAACTCTGCTAACCGTAAAACACTACATTATATTATTTGGGAATAGTCATGGCAGCGATTACAGCAGCATTAATTAAAGAACTACGCGAACGCACTGGCGTTGGTATGATGGATTGCAAAAAGGCTTTAAATGAAGCGGATGGCGATATTGAATTGGCAATTGAAAATCTGCGAAAAGCGGGTGCGGCAGCGGCGGAAAAAAAGGCTGGTAGAATCGCTGCAGAAGGTGTGATCGCAACCGCCCAATCAGATGACGGTTCAGTGGTTGCATTACTGGAAGTGAATTCAGAAACTGATTTTGTCGCCAAAGATGAGAGCTTCAAGGGTTTCGCAAATGCGGTTGCACAAACTGTGATTGACGCGGATCCAGCCGATGTTGATGCGCTTAATACGGCGAGTGTGGGTGATTCCAGCGTGGAAGAAGCACGCCAGGCGCTCATTACCAAAATTGGTGAGAACTTGAGTGTGCGTCGATTTGAACGCGTTAATGCAGATGGCGGTAACCTGGGCGTATATTTGCATGGTGCTAAGATTGGTGTGATTGCCAAGCTAAAGGGCGGCTCGGTTGATCTGGCCAAGGATATTGCGATGCATGTCGCGGCGAGCAGACCAAATTGCATTTCTGATGCGGACATGCCTGAAACCTTGTTGGCCAAAGAAAAAGAAATATTTATTGCGCAAGCCAAAGAAAGCGGTAAGCCAGACAATATCATTGAGAAAATGATTGAAGGGCGCATGAAAAAATTCCTAAAAGACAATACCTTGCTGGGCCAGGCGTTCGTGAAAGACCCGGATCAGAGCGTCGGTCAACTGCTGCAAGCCAGTCAAGCTGAGGTTGTCAGTTTTACCCGGCTTGAAGTCGGTGAAGGACTGGAGAAAAAGCAAGACGATTTTGTCGCGGAAGTGATGGCTCAGGCAGGGCAAGCTTAAGAATTGCTTAGCTGAAAAAATGTCAAAATCGGCCTATCAGCGAGTGTTATTAAAACTGAGCGGCGAATCGCTCGCGGGAGAAGCTGGTTTTGGGATTGAAGGTGACATGTTGCAAAACGTCGCCGCCGAAATCAAGCAAATCGTCGATCAAGGCGTGCAATTGGCGATTGTGGTTGGCGGCGGGAATTTTTTTCGCGGTATGCAAGCGGCGGCAAAGGGTATGGATCGGGTCGGCTCAGACTACATCGGCATGCTGGCAACCGTCATGAACGGCTTGGCGCTTAAACAAGCGCTGGATGCGCAAGGACAAGCTGCACGAGTATTATCAGCCATCCATGTGGTTGGAGTGGCCGAGCCTTATGTTCAAGCGCGTGCAATCAAGCATCTGGAAAAGCATAAAGTGGTGATATTCACCGCTGGCACGGGTAACCCAATGTTTACCACAGATACTGCTGCGAGCCTGCGCGCGCTGGAAGTGCAAGCAGATGTGCTCATAAAAGCCACGCGGGTTGATGGCGTATACGATGCAGATCCAGAGAAAAATCCAGACGCACAACGTTTTGATGAACTAAGCTATGTGCAGGTGATTGAGCAAAACCTTGGGGTCATGGATTTAACCGCGATTACTTTGTGTCGCGAAAACAATTTACCTATTCAGGTGTTAAACTTTCATCAAGCAGGCAATTTACTCCGCGCAATTTCAGGCGAAGCTGTGGGTACCTTAATAACCGCCTGATTCTTCACTACAAGAGGGTGTTATCATGATAAAAGAAATTCTACAGGAAGCGAAAACCAGAATGGGTAAAAGCGTGAATGTGGTAGCAGAAGAGTTTAATCACATTCGAACGGGAAGAGCGAATACCAGCTTGCTAGACAATATTATGGTGGATTACTATGGCACTGCCACGCCCGTTGGGCAATGCGCAACCGTGAGTGTACAGGATGCGCGTACCCTGTCCGTACAGCCATGGGAAAAAAACATGGTGCCACTGATCGAAAAGGCTATCTTGGAATCCGACCTTGGGTTAAATCCGGTCTCAGCTGGAGACATTATCCGTATTCCCCTCCCTGCCATGACAGAAGATCGTCGCGTGGAGTTGACTAAATTGGTTCGCCACGAGGGTGAAAATGGTAAAATAGCGATCCGTAATATTCGTCGAGACGCGATTTCTCAGGTAAAAGATCTGGCGAAAGAAAAGGAAATCAGTGAAGACGAAGAGCAACAAACGCTTGACCAAATTCAAGATTTAACCGATCAGTTTGTGGCGAAAGTGGATGAAGCGGTCCATGAGAAAGAAGCAGAGGTGATGGAAGTCTAAGCGTCTCGATCTTCGTATTGCGACAATAAGATGTCAAAAAACGCGCAGACTGTGTGCCCAGCAAAGCACATTGCCATCATCATGGATGGTAATGGTCGTTGGGCAAAAGCGCGTAATAAGCCGCGGATTTTTGGACATAAGAACGGGGTCAAATCAGTCCGCCGTACCATCGAACATGCGGCGCGTATAGGCGTGCAAAGTCTTACCTTATATGCCTTTAGTTCGGAAAACTGGAATCGTCCGACATCTGAAATCAATATGTTGTTCGAGTTATTGCTGGTAACCTTGAACGAGCAACTTGATGAGTTACATGATAACAATATCAAGCTAAGTATCATTGGTGAAAAGGATGCTTTACCCAGGCGTTTAGTTAAGAAAATTAATAAGGCCTGCACGCTTACGCAGAATAATACCGGAATGGTGCTCAATGTGGCCCTCAATTATGGTGCACGCTGGGAAATTACGCGCGCGGCGAGGCAGCTAGCAGAGGCTTGCGAGCAGGGTAAATTGAAGTTCGCACAAATTGATGAAGCAATGCTGGAAGATCAGCTTCAAACTGCGGGTCAGCCTGATCTGGATTTGCTTATCCGTACGGGCGGCGAGATCCGTCTGAGTAATTTTTTATTGTGGCAAGCGGCCTATGCAGAATTATATTTTACCGATGTTTTTTGGCCCGAATTTGATCAGCGGGAGTTGAATAGAGCACTGCAATGGTTTGGCGCAAGAAGGCGCCGTTTTGGAAAAACCGATGAACAGATTGACGAGAACCCATCGTGCTAACACGAATTATTTCCGGGTTGGTCATGGCCTTGTTTGCCATTTTAGCAATCTTATTTTTTCCTGCAGGTATATTTAATTTATTGGCATTGCTTATATTTATGGGTGGTCTGTGGGAATGGAATCGATTGTGTAATGCGAGTTTTGGGTCGTTTGCGTTGGCTATCATGGCGATGCTGTTCATTTATGCTGCTTATACCGTAGGCTATTTGTCGATTACGCTGAGCTTGTTGTTATTGACCGCGGGAATATTGTACTGGGCATACAAAACTGTAACGTTACCGCGCATTCTCGAGCCAGCCCATCCATTGTGCGTGACTGAAGGAGTATTGGCACTGAGCCTCGCGTGGTTAGCGATTGTTTTGCTGCGCGATCTTTTCGGCGTGCATAGTTTAATGCTCGCCTTGCTTATGGTTTGGAGCGCGGATAGTTTTGCTTATTTCGGTGGAAAGTATTTGGGTCGCACCAAGCTCGCACCCAATATTAGCCCGGGAAAAACCCGAGAAGGGGTGATTAGTGGCGTATTGATGGCCATGCTGGTGGCGGTTTGTTATGCCCATTTTTTGGTTTCTCCTTTAAGCTCTTTAACCCAAATGATCGTATTGCTGATGGTGACGGTGTTGGTTGCCTTGGTGTCGGTGGTGGGCGACTTGTCCGAGAGTAAGCTTAAGCGTGCTGCGGGGAAGAAGGACAGTGGAAATTTAATCCCAGGGCATGGTGGCATACTTGATCGAATTGATGGTTTGATGGCAGGAACCGTGGTATATGCTTTTTATGCCGTGCTTACCCAAACCTTAACTCGAACAGCATGAGAAAAATCGCGGTACTTGGATCTACCGGCTCCATTGGGCTCAATACACTGGATGTAATTCGCCAGCACCCGGATAAATTTGAAGTGTTTGCGCTGAGCGCTAATCGTAGTATTGATGCAATATTTGCCCAATGCCTTGAGTTCAATCCTAAATATGTTGCGATGGCAGATCAGGCCAGCGCAGACAGTCTGGCAAAGAAGTTGGCGCATGCGGGTTCGAAGGTAAAAATCCTTGGGGGTGAGACCAGCATAGGAGAACTTGCGGGCCATGCCTCAGTGGATGTGGTGGTCGCGGGTATTGTGGGTGCGATTGGCTTATTCCCGACGCTCGAAGCGGTGCGCGCCGGGAAAATCGTGTTAATTGCCAACAAAGAGCCTTTGGTCATGTTAGGGGCAGAAATTATGGAAGAGGCGCGTCAGTATGATGCCACCATCCTGCCCGTAGATAGCGAGCATAACGCAATTTTTCAGTGTATGCCCGAAGGTGGCCGCCAGGGTATGCATCATTGCGGCATTGAAAAAATCTTGCTAACAGGGTCTGGCGGGCCTTTCAGAGAATTACCCAAATCAGAATTCAGTTCAATCACACCTGCCCAAGCCTGTGCCCATCCAAATTGGGATATGGGGCAAAAAATCTCGGTGGATTCTGCGACGATGATGAATAAAGGTCTGGAATTAATTGAAGCTTGTGCTTTATTTGATGTCTCGCCGGATTTTGTGTCTATCGTGGTGCATCCACAAAGTATTATTCATTCCATGGTAGCCTACGTCGATGGGTCAATTCTCGCGCAAATGGGAGCACCGGATATGCGCACGCCGATTGCCCATGGTTTGGGTTGGCCCGCGCGTATCGAGTCGGGCACCGAACGGCTTGATTTGATCGATATTGCGCGTTTTGATTTCAAGTCACCTGATGAAGACAAATTTCCGGCTATTCGTTTGGCGAAGTTGGCTGCAGAAGCGGGTGGCACGTTACCCGCTATTCTAAATGCAGCGAATGAAGTTGCCGTCGATGCGTTTTTGAATGAACGTATCCGTTTTGATCAAATTCCAGTTTTCATAGAAAAAGCGATGGATGCTGTTCCCCAGCAGGAGCAGCGCAGCATAGATTCGGTATTGCAAGCGGATAAGCAGGCGCGGGCTTACGTTACCAAACATTTGTCAACTTGAATGGATTGTTCTTCCCCTGCTATGATTAAATGCAAAGCCCTCAGAATCTAAAGCATGAGCCAATCTGACCCTGTCCTGTGGAAACCCGATCAAGCACGAATTGATAACGCTGAAGTAAGCCGATTTATGCGCTGGTTGGCGCAGCGTGACTTCAAATTTGATCGTTATCAGGCACTGTACGATTGGTCGATTATCGATAAGCAGGCGTTTTGGTCACATTATTGGGATTTTGCCGGTATTGTCGGGGACAAGGGTCGCGTTGTGCTTGAGCATGGTGAGGATATTGAGAACGCCATCTGGTTTCCGGAGGCCAGGTTAAACTACGCGCAGAATTTAATGCAGTATCATGCTGATGATACAGCGATTTATTTTAAGGCCGAAGACAAGCAAGCTTATTCAATGAGTTACGCTGAGTTACATCAGCAGGTTGCGGCCATCGCCGCTTGGCTAAAAGCCCAAGGCATTCAAAAAGGTGATCGCGTGGCGGCGTATATGGGCAACATCCCAGAAACCGTGGTCGCGATGTTGGCAGCAACGAGTTTGGGTGCGATTTGGACATCGACCTCACCCGACTTCGGGGCGCAGTCGGTGGTAGAGCGATTCGGTCAAACCGAACCTAAAGTGTTGTTTACCCAGGATGGTTACTATTACAATGGCAAACAGGTCGATATTCGTCAGAAAGTGACTGATATCACAACGGAAATAGATACCATTCAAGCGGTAGTGAATGTTTCGTTTTTAGGCCTAGATGTCTCTGAGAACTTTCTAGACTGGGGCCAGCTTGCCCAGATTGAACCCGATACGCCACTTAGTTTCACGCCCTGTGGGTTTAACGATCCATTATTTATTTTGTATTCGTCGGGCACCACTGGGCAACCAAAGTGTATTACCCATAAAATCGGTGGGACTTTGCTCCAGCACCGCAAAGAACACCAGTTACACTCGGATATAAAACCGCAAGATAAGGTATTTTATTTCACCACTTGTGGCTGGATGATGTGGAACTGGCTGGTGTCTGCACTGGCGTCTGGCGCGTGTCTGGTATTGTACGACGGCTCGCCGTTTCGCCCGGACGGAAATGTATTGTGGGATTACGCTGATGAGGTGGGAATGACCCTGTTTGGTACATCGGCTAAATATATCGATGCGCTGAAAAAATTTGAATACCAACCGAAGGAAAATCACCAATTATCCAACTTACGCACGATCTGTTCGACCGGATCGGTGCTAGCACCAGAAAGTTTTGACTATGTGTACGAGGCGATCAAGCAAGATGTTTGCCTATCATCTATTTCTGGTGGAACAGATATTATTTCTTGCTTTGTGCTGGGGTGCCCGATACTACCGGTGCGTCGCGGACAAAGCCAATGTCGTGGCTTAGGATTGGCGGTTGAGGTTTTTGATAACCATGGAAAATCGGTGGTCGATCAAAAAGGTGAGCTGGTGTGTACCCAGAGCTTTCCCTCACAACCTGCCTTTTTTTGGGGTGATCAAGACGGGCAAAAATACCACAATGCCTATTTTGCTGAATACGAAAATGTCTGGCATCATGGTGATTACGTCAAACTCAAGCCAGAGGGTGGCATGATTATCTATGGGCGTTCTGATGCAACCCTAAACCCGGGTGGCGTGAGAATTGGCACGGCAGAAATATACCGTCATGTAGAACAACTTGAAGAAGTTGTTGAGAGTATTGTCGTTGGTCAGGATTGGGAAAATGATGTGCGCGTTGTGCTGTTTGTGGTATTACAGCAGGGTTTGGTGCTGGATGCGTCACTTAAGGCCAAAATTCGCCAAACCGTACGCGCGGGTTGTACACCACGACATGTTCCCGCTAAAGTGGTTCAAGTGGATGATATTCCGCGCACTAAATCAGGCAAAATAGTTGAGCTGGCGGTCAGAGAGGTGGTTCATGGGCGGCCAGTGAAGAATATTCATGCGCTCGCAAACCCAGAGGCGCTCGCGCTTTACAAAAATTTGCAAGTGCTTGCATAGCCCTGCAAATATAAGCTGGCTTAGGTGAGCAGGCCCAGCATGGTTTGGGCATCACTCACTTCAAATTTTCCTGGCGCTTCGACGTTTAGCTGGGTGACTGTACCTTTATCCACGATCATGGCATATCGTTCGGAGCGTACCCCGAAATGGCGTTCAGTCAAATCGAGCTCGAGGCCCAGCGCTTTGGTCAGTCTGGCGCTGCCATCGGCCAGCATTAAGATTTGGTCCCCAACATTTTGTGCTTTACCCCAGGCATGCATCACAAACGCGTCGTTGACGGAAAGACAGGCAAGCGTATCCACACCAGCCGCTTTTAATTTATCGGCATATGCGACATAGCCGGGTAGATGAGCAGCTGAGCAGGTGGGCGTGAACGCGCCGGGTAAGCCGAACACAAGGGCCTTTTTACCCTTAAATATTTCGTCAGTATTGATATCGGCCGGGCCATCTGGTGTCATGTGAGCTACCGTAAGGCTGGGGATTTGTTCGCCTACTTTTATGGTCATGGTTTTGTCTTTTGTAAGTCTTAATGCTTGTTTTGGTTTATGAGGATTTTACAAGTTTCAGTTGATAACTGAGAACTAAGTGGACATTCGCTAGTAAGAACTAAAAAGAACGCAACACGGAAAAATGGGCCAAATCGATAAGTGCTGACTTGTATGGTGTATTGGCTAAGGGTGCCAGCGCATCAATCGCTGCCTGAGATTGTGCCTGCGCAGCTTTTTGGGTGTAGGCCAGTGCACCGGTCTGATCAACGATTTGTAGTATTTGCTCCAGCTTTTCAACTTCACCTTTTTCTATCGCAAATTTGACTATTCTGGCTTGTTCAGCGGTACCTACGCGCATGGCCTCGATAAGCGGCAGCGTGGGTTTTCCTTCGGCTAGGTCATCACCCGTATTCTTACCCATTTGCTGGCTGTCGGATTGGTAGTCGAGAAGATCATCAACCAATTGAAACGCATTACCGAGGTGCTTACCGTATAAGCCAAGTGCACTAACTAGGGTGTCATCTGCCGATGCCAAGATACCTCCCAATTGCGCTGCAGCTTCGAACAAGCGCGCGGTTTTTCTATAAATCGTGTCTAGATACACCGCTTCGCTTGTTTCGGCGACATGCGCATTGAGCAACTGCAAAACCTCGCCTTCGGCGATCGCATTGGTCGTCTCCGCCATCACATCCATTACTTGCATGCTGTTTACACGAACCATCATTTCAAAAGAACGTGAATATAGAAAATCGCCCACCAGCACACTTGCTTCGTTTCCCCAAACATCGTTTGCGGTCGGGTTGCCTCGGCGCAATGTTGATGCGTCTACGACATCATCATGTAGCAGGGTAGCAGTATGGATGAATTCGATCACTGCAGCCAGTGTCGTATGATGATCACCCTCATAGTTCAGCGTCTTAGCACTGAGTAGTAGAATTAAAGGGCGCAAGCGTTTGCCGCCAGCTTGAACAATATATTCGCCTAGCGTATTAATGAGCGCTATATCTGAATTTAGCTCGTCCCGTATAAGTTGGTTTACTGTTTTAATATCAGCCGCCACCAATGCACTAGCAGAATCGAGCAATTGCTTTTGATCAATTTCCATCGATGTTGCTGTATCGGCGGGGATATTCATCACAGGATTATAAGAAATCCGTCGACCAGGGGCCAATTAAAATCAGTGTGTATGCAATAAAAACTGCTCACAGGCTTTTAAAAAAGCATGGGGTTGTTCAGCATGTAACCAGTGACCGGCTTGCTCTAATTGCTGTATTTGCGTTTGTGAGAATAGCTGCCGAATTTTAGTGAAATGCTCAGGGTGTACATAATCAGAATTTGCGCCATGGATGAAAAGCGTGGGCTTATCAAATGGTTTACTTAGGCGTTCGTCAAAGCTGGTAATTTTATCCATACTAGACAGCAATACGGGCAGGTTAGGTCGCCAATACCATTGTTTTCGGTCCGAGTGAAAGGCCAAATTATGCAGCAAGAAAGTGCGGATACCGACTTCCGGGATGGTGCGCTTTAGTAAGTCATCTGCCTGAGCTCGATTTTCAAGAGTATTCAAGTTGATGGCCAATAGCGCTTTGATCAGATCGTCATAGTCATGTGAATACGCGACGGGTGCAATATCAGCGACGATGAGTGCATCAAGTTTATTGGGCTGATTAAGAGCAAGCTGCATCGCGACCTTACCCCCCATGCTATGTCCGAGTATATAACACTGTCGGTGATCCAAGCTGCCAATGAACTGTGCTACATCTGTGGCCATCGTTGGGTAGTCCATCGTATCTGACCAGGGAGACTGGCCATGATTACGTAGGTCAAGTGTGTATACGCTCAGCTTCTGCCCGAATCGTTTGGCCAGGGATTGCCAGTTAGCGGATGAACCTAATAAGCCGTGTAGGATGATCAGCGCTTGGTCCCCCGAGCCATGCCGACGAGAAAATAACGCCACGTTCAGCTTTTCTTTTTACGTGGCATATAAAGATCTGTGATCGTACCGGCAAAGGCTTCGGCAGCAAAACCAATGGTCTCGGAAAGGGTTGGATGCGGGTGAATGGTTAACCCGATATCTTCTGCATCCGCACCCATTTCTATGGCCAGTGCAGTCTCGGCGATTAAATCGCCCGCGTTGGGGCCCACTATGCCGCAACCAATCAGGCGTTCACTGTCTTGATCAAATATTGCCTTGGTCATGCCTTCTTTTCGGTTTAGGCTTAGCGAACGACCACTCGCTGCCCACGGGAATTTGCCAATTCCATAATTGAGTCCTTGTTGTTTGGCTTCGGTTTCGGTGAGGCCTACCCAGGCAACTTCAGGGTCGGTATAGGCTACGGATGGAATTACGCTGGCATCAAAACCGCTCTTCATTCCGGCGGCCACTTCTGCAGCTACCTTACCTTCATGCACGGCTTTATGGGCTAACATGGGTTGTCCAACCAGATCACCGATGGCAAAAATGTGAGGGACATTGGTGGTTTGTTGCTCATCCACTTCAATGAAGCCCCGCTCGGTTACCTGCACCCCCGCTTTGTCAGCATCAAGCAACGCCCCGTTAGGAGCGCGCCCAACGGCAACCAATACCTTGTCAAAAGTTTGAGATTCCGGTGCCTTTTTGCCCTCAAAACTGACTTTAAGGCCCGCTTCAAGTGCTTCTATACCGGTTACCTTGGTACCAAGCCAAATATTTTCGTATTGTTTGGTGATTTTACGTTGCAATGGGCGGACTAAATCAGGATCGGCGCCAGGAATCAGGTTGTCCATCATTTCCACCACCGAGATTTTTGACCCGAGTGCATGGTAAACCGTTGCCATTTCGAGCCCGATAATACCTCCACCAATGATGAGCATCGATGCGGGCACATCTTGCATTGCCAATGCTCCGGTAGAATCGATTAGGCGCGGATCATCATCTGGAAACCCCGGAATACGTACGGGACGCGAACCAGCAGCGATAATCGCGTGTTGAAAAGTCTTCGTTTGAGATTGTCCATCGTCCGTTTCGATGCGTAAGCTATGATTGTCGTTGAACTTGGCGTAGCCACTGATGATTTCTACTTTGCGTTGTTTGGCCAATTGCGCAAGCCCGCCTGTTAAGCCTTTAACGATGCCATTTTTCCACTCCAGCAGCTTTTTGATATCGATGTTGGGTTGATTAAACGCCAGCCCAAAGTTTTCAGCGTCATGGGCTTCTTCAATAACCTTAGCGGCGTGTAGCAGTGCCTTGGAGGGAATACACCCGACGTTCAGGCAAACGCCACCGATGGTCGGGTAGCGTTCGACAAGAATGGTGTTCAAGCCCAAATCGGCTGCCCTAAAGGCGGCGGTGTAGCCCCCCGGACCAGATCCAATCACGATCACATCTGCATCATAATCTGATTTTTGGGTGGTGTTATCTTGCGATGTTGATTCTGGTGCTTTACTTTCCGGTGGGGGCGCAGTAGTTTGTTGTTCTGTTTCGGGGGTAGGACCGGGCTGCGCTACACTATCCAGTTCCACAATCGCATCGCCTTCATTCACTTCCTGGCCCACCTTAACCAGAATTGCGGTGACAATACCGCTATGGCTTGTGGGTACGTCCATGGTGGCCTTATCACTTTCCAGAGTGATCAGGGGTGCCTCGACTTCGACCTGATCTCCTACGGAAACCAGGATTTCAATCACCGGAACATTGTCGAAATCACCGAGCTCAGGGATAACAACGGTTTGTTTTTGGTTCATTATGGCAACCTCTACAGCAATAGACGACGTACGTCGCTAAATAGTCTTACTAGATGCGCCATGAAACGTGCAGCCTCAGCGCCATCAACCGCACGATGGTCATAAGAAATATCAAGCGGTAGCATTAATCTGGGTTGAAATTCTTTGCCATCCCATACTGGTTTCATTTTGGCGCGCGTAACGCCAAGAATCGCAACTTCAGGCGCGTTGACGATTGGCGTGAACGCGGTTCCACCAATACCACCCAAGCTGGAAATACTCATACAGCCACCTTTAAGCTCTGCAGGTTTGAGCTTGCCATCCCGTGCGCGCTGGCTGATATCCATAATTTGCTCGCTTAGTTCGTAGATAGACAAATGATCGACATCTCGAACGACTGGCACCATTAAGCCGTTAGGCGTATCCACGGCAATCCCTATATGAAAATACTTCTTCAGGATATAGCCCTTACCATCCGGAGAAAGTGACGAATTAAAATTAGGAAATTCTTTAAGGCACGCAACTAATGCCTTCATTATAAACGATAAAAGCGTAATTCTAATGCCCTTGTCTTGTGCTTCATCTTTAAGAGAGCGGCGGAAATCTTCGGTGACTGTTATATCCGCTTCATCATGGTGGGTAACGTGGGGGATATTTAACCAGGATCGGTGTAAATGGGGCCCTGATAGCTTCTTAATGCGTGTAAACGGCACCATCTCGATTTCGCCAAACTCGCTAAAATCAACTTCAGGAATCGGAGGAATTCCCATCCCGATATTCGCAGCGGATGCATCACCAGCGTGGCTAACCTGGTATTTCACCCAGTTTTTTACATCCTCTTTGAGAATTCGACCTTTGGCGCCCGTGCCGCGAACTTGTTGTAAATCCACACCAAGTTCGCGCGCTAAGCGGCGAATGCTGGGGCTAGCATGGGGTGGAGAAATACCGGCTTGTACCGCAGGAGCAGGTTGGATGAGTGGAGGTGGATCGGCTAATTTGGTTAGATCTATTGGTGCAGTTTGTTTATCGGCTGGTTCGGCGGTCTTTGTGTCTTGCTTAGGTGCAGGCTCCGGAGTTTCCTTAGATTCATTCTTTTTATCATCTTTGCTTTGAGTGGTCGGTTCCACGGTTTCAGATGTGTGCAACAGCACACCGATTACATCTCCCTCGGAGACTTCATCACCCAGTTTTACGCTAATATTTTCGATCGTTCCAGCAGCTGGGGAAGGGATGTCCATGGTCGCCTTATCACTTTCCAGTGTAATCAAACCATCCTCAGCGGAAACCTGGTCTCCTGCATTGACCAATATTTCAATTACCGGCACTGCCTCAAAATCACCGATATCAGGTACCACGATGTCTTGTTTCTGACTCATGTTGCTACACCCCGATTGGGTTGGGTTTGTGCGGGTCCAGGTGATACTGTTTGATCGCCTCGCTAACGAATTTTTGGTCTAGCGCCCCCTCATCGGCCAGCGTCTTTAAAGCTGCGACGACGATATTGGCGGCATTGACTTCAAAAAACTTACGTAATTGGGCGCGCGTGTCTGAGCGCCCAAACCCATCGGTACCGAGTACGGAGTAGCGTTGTGGTACCCAGGCGCGAACTTGATCAGAATAAAGTTTCATGTAATCTGTAGCGGCCAATACCGGGCCTTTTGCCTTCGCGAGGCATTGCGTGATATAGGCTGTCTTTGGCTTTTTAGTTGGGTTCAGTCGGTTATACCGCTCGACGTCATTGCCATCACGAGCCAGCTCATTAAAACTGGTTACACTCCATATATCAGAACCGATACCGTAATCAGCTTTGAGTATTTCTGCAGCTTGCATCACTTCAGTGAGTATCGAGCCGCTACCCAGTAGTTGCAGTGTGCTTTTGCCTTTGGCAGCCTTAGTGCTCTGTAGCTTGTACATGCCCTTTAAAATACCTTGTTCCACACCTTTCGGCATGGCCGGGTGTCGATAGTTTTCGTTCATGCAGGTAATATAAAAATACACGCTCTCGTCATTTTCATACATTCGACGAATGCCATCCTGAATTATCACCGCCAGTTCATAAGCGAAGCTCGGATCATAGGATATGCAATTGGGTACCGTATTGGCCAGTATCATGCTATGACCATCCTGATGTTGCAGGCCTTCTCCGGCAAGCGTTGTGCGCCCCGCCGTGCCGCCCATCAGGAAACCGCGCGTACGTAAATCACCCGCGGCCCAGGCCAAATCGCCAATGCGCTGGAAGCCAAACATGGAATAGAATATGTAAAATGGCACCATGGGTATGTCGTAGTTGCTATACGCGGTGCCCGCCGCCATCCATGAAGACATCGCGCCGGCTTCATTAATCCCTTCTTGCAGTACCTGGCCTTTTATATCTTCCCGGTAATACATGAGTTGGTCGGCATCTTCTGGCGTGTATAACTGACCTTTAGGCGAATAGATACCGAGCTGCCGAAACATACCCTCCATACCAAAGGTGCGCGATTCATCTGGAATGATGGGAACCACGTATTTACCAATCGATTTATCCCGCGTTAAAGCCGCCAAGATGCGCACGAATGCCATGGTGGTAGAGATTTCTCGATCACCCGTGCCTTCAAGTTGAGATTTGAACAAACTCAACGGGGGGGTATCAAAACGGGGTGTGCATTTGGCTTGTCTCGATTGCGACCGACCGCCCAGTGCTTCACGGCGTGCTTTGAGGTATTTAATTTCTTCAGAATTTTCAGCCGGGCGATATAAAGTTGCCGCCGCTGCTTGTTCGTCATCCAGAGGAATCGAAAATCGATCACGATAGTGAATCAGCTCGTCATCCTCCAACTTCTTTTGCTGGTGCGCGGTATTTTGTCCTTCACCTGCTTCACCCATGCCGTAGCCTTTTACGGTTTTAGCCAAAATGACCGTGGGTTGCCCCCGATGATTCACCGCTTCGTGATAAGCCGCATAAATTTTGTGTGGGTCGTGCCCTCCTCGATTAAGACGCCAGATGTCCTGGTCGGTCATGGTAGCGACCATTTCAGCCAACTCTGGGTATTTGCCGAAAAAATATTTGCGTACGTAGGCGCCATCTTTGGATTTAAACGCCTGGTATTCGCCATCGACTGCTTCTTCCATCCGTTTCTGCAATAATCCCTGGTGATCAATCGCTAGCAGCGGATCCCAGTAAGAGCCCCAAATAACTTTAATCACATTCCAGCCAGCACCGCGGAAATCGCTTTCCAGCTCTTGAATAATTTTCCCGTTACCCCGCACTGGGCCATCCAGACGTTGTAAGTTGCAATTAACCACGAACACCAAATTGTCCAGCTGCTCTCTACCCGCAAGCGAGAGCGCGCCCTTTGACTCTGGTTCATCCATCTCGCCATCACCACAAAAACACCAGACCTTTCGATCATTTTTTTCGACCAATTCACGGTTTTGCATGTAGTGCATGAAACGCGCCTGATAGATCGCCTGTATGGGTCCCAGTCCCATGGATACAGTGGGAAACTGCCAGAACTCTGGCATGAGCCACGGGTGTGGATAAGATGATAAACCGTCGCCATCTACTTCCTGGCGAAATTTGTTTACCTGATCTTCATTTAAGGTCCCTTCCATATAAGCGCGTGCATATAATCCCGGCGCGCTGTGGCCTTGAATAAACAGCATGTCAGCGCGCTGTGAGTCGGTATCCCCACGCCAATAATGATTGAATCCGACATCGTATAAGGTTGCTGCAGAAGCGTAACTGGAGATATGACCACCCAATTCAGAAGACTTGCGATTCGCTCGAACGACAATCGCCGCTGCGTTCCACCGGATGAGTGCCCGTATCCGCCTTTCCATTGCTGCATCTCCGGGAGACCGTTTTTCTGCAGAAACGGGAATCGTATTGATATACGCGGTATTGGCCTCATAGGGGATATGGGTGCCGGATCGACGTGCTTTTTCAATCAGTGTTTCAATGATGAAATGAGCGCGTTCATGCCCTTCGCGTTCGATAACGGCGGTTAGCGCATCCAGCCATTCAGCGGTTTCTTGTGGGTCGACGTCTTCACCCAGGAAAGGTTCTTGGGGTAGGGTGGTCATGTAGTATTCTCCTTATTGCGTCCAGCATTACTCATACGCAATGTTGAATCAAATTATTATAGTTTTGGGTCTATGCCCAGTTGACCTCGCATTTTACTATTTATTCTGGGTATAAACCAATTGAATAGAGCAAGGAATGTTAAGCCTAATTAATAACGGGGAATCAGATATGGCTGATTCGTTCAGGTCGGTGTTAAACTAGTTGGGTTATTAAGGTATCAGTGCATATCTCATCACGGTAATTTGTAATTAAATGGATAATAGAGGAATGATGAAACAGTACGTAACCTTCGGGGCGGTGCTGATGATCGCAGTATTGGTTTTGACTAGTGTCGAATGGGATTTTCCTGTTCAACGCAACAATGAGTCAAATATTGCCAGGGCCGGGCTCAAACATGATGCAGTGAATGATGAGGCTAAGAATATTGATATTAGTACTGACAACCGCCAGATAAGCTTGCAACCCACAGAGGTGAAAAGTGCCACGAGCACCCAAATCAGTGCGGCGGCATCCACTCAGGCACTAAATCGTCAAGATTCAGCAAATCCGTTATCGCCAAAAACTGATGAACAAGATTTATCTCACCTACCTCAAGCATCATCGAACGATGTTCAGATGAATCCTGTTTCAGGCTCGAACCCGCTCGGTCAGAGTACACAAGCACCCACTGGCCAGGTGGATACTAGCCTGGATAACAAAGCGCAAACCACACCGGTGCCAGAGACATTGCCTGATTCCGATAAGGCGGAAAGTACACCCAACGAAGCCAGCAGTGATGAGGAAACACTTCCTGAGCTATTCACAGATATCCAGATCAAAGGGCATGTGCTCGATGATGGTGGCAAGTTGCTCTCTGGCATTGGCTTACGCCTGGAGCTTCTGCACGCCTCGCCAGATGATACCGCAAGATTTGCCCAACGTAAGTTGACAGCGCAAAGCAATGAGCAAGGCGTCTATGCTTTTACCAATCTGGTAGAAGGCGATTATCGGGTGTGTACAATGGCGACAGCAGGGTACCGACAAGTTTGCCAGCAAAGACGTGCCCCTCATTTATCCGCCGATTTCTCGTTGACTACGCTATTCAATGGGCGCATAACAGGCACGGTAAAAAATGAACAGGGACGCCTACTTGAAGGCGTAACTGTAGCAGTAACGCCAGGTCAAAACAAAAAGGCCATTACAGATGAAAAAGGTCAATACAACCTATCAGTGAAGGTCAATGAAGGTACAAGCTATCAGCTATATTTAAGTAAGCCGGGTGACTATAGACGCGAAAGAACTACGTTAAAAGGGGTTGAAATTCAAGCGGGTAAAGTGGTTGATGTCACCCTGCGTAAGCTGGGCGGCGTTGATGTCAGAGGGGTAGTACGCGATCAAAATAGTTATCCAGTCGACGGTGTTACTGTGGCGCTCCATTCCGCAAGCCTCAAATCTAATCAGTCCCTGTATGGTGTTACCAATCAAAATGGAGAATTCTTGATTCAACATGTGGAACCAGCAAAGGATTATCGAGTAACGTCAGTAAGCTCGAAAGGAAGCTATGCTTTTGACTCTGGTGCTTACAGGCAAATAGAGGTGTTTGAAGGAATGCCACCTCTGGAAATAAAGATTAAAAAAATTGGTAGCGCCTATTTCAGTGCGCGTGTGGCAACGCCAGATGGTAAGCCGCTTGTGGGAGAAGTTTTTATGTTGCACTCAGGCACGACCTTTGGTGGTCAATCCACCAGCGATGCGAATGGCAAGATCGAATTCGCTGACGCGCCAGCCGACCTTAAAGGTAGTAAACTTAGAATTTCTAATAGATCAGCGGCGGATCCGAGGTTTGTATTTTCCGGCATCACCTTACGGGAGGGTGAATACATTTCTGATGTGCCATTCGTGGTTGATCGAGGGGACAATACTCTAGTCGTAAAGGTGGTCGATGCGGCAGCGCCACAGAATATTATTCAAGGTGCGCAGGGGATATTAACCTGGATGTTTAAACGTGATGGTGTGACAAACCAGACGAGTAGATTGAAGGGCAAGAAATCCCGTGAAGAAACGGGTGAGATTCAGTTTACCGAGTTAAGTTTGGGCGCGCATCAACTTAGAGTCACGATGCCGGGCTATCTTCCTTACTCGGCAACCGTAGATATTAATCAGTATTTGCAGCAATATGAGGTAAGACTGGCTAAAAAGTAAGTTGGCATTTAGCCTGGCTGCGCAAATATTTGGTTGATTTTAGCTTTGCTAGACTCTTCAATTTGGACCCGCTTTTACTCCATGGTTGACCCGATATAATCCTAACCACAATGGCTTTAATTAAAAGCATTTGCGCAAGAACCTTCTTAACACTATGATATTAATAGTATTTTTTCTGTCTCCGTCACATGCGCTTTTATTTATCTTCAATCCAACCCACCACAGCAGACACAGAGGTATTTAGAATTACCTTAACTGAGAGCCTAACTGCCACAGTTTGCAGTTTTTGTATTCAGAATAAGGTTGTTTAAGAGGTTTACCTCTGGTGTGTGATGGGTGTTTATCCGCGACCACCTTTGGTTCGGGTTTTGCCTTTCGATGCGTGGCGCTCGATAAACTGTACGATCATATGCGCGATATCTTTTCCGGTAGCCTTTTCAATGCCCTCCAGGCCAGGGGAAGAATTAACTTCCATGATCAACGGACCATGATTGGAGCGCAGTAAATCAACCCCAGCGACATTTAAACCCATAATTTTAGCAGCGCGCACCGCAGTCGATCGTTCTTCTGGTGTAATGCGTATCAATTCTGCGCTACCGCCGCGATGTAAATTCGAGCGAAACTCACCGGGTTGGGCGGTACGTTTCATCGAGGCGACCACCTTTCCGCCAATGACCAGACACCGAATATCCGAACCACTGGATTCCTTAATGTATTCCTGCACCAGAATATCCGCTTTAACCCCCATAAAACCTTCGATGACGCTTTCAGCGGCCTTGGTTGTCTCGGCGAGGACTACCCCGATACCTTGGGTTCCCTGCAGTAATTTCACGACGAGCGGTGCGCCGCCCACTAGTTTAATCAGATCTTTTACATCATCTGGTTTACTGGCAAAACCGGTAACGGGCATGCCTAGCCCACGGCGCGAAAACAACTGCATGGAACGCAACTTATCGCGCGAGCGGGTAATTGCAACCGATTCATTCAGGGGGTATACCCCCATCATTTCGAACTGACGCAATATCGAGGCGCCGTAATAGGTTACTGAAGCGCCGATCCTGGGTATGACGGCATCCACGCCCTCAATCGCATCTCCTCTATGATGAATGGTAGGGTTATGCGAAACGATATTCATATAACAGCGCAGGACATCCAGGACCACCACTTGATGCCCATTTTGCTTACATGCCTCAATCAGACGGCGAGTTGAGTAAAGGCGTTTGTTTTGCGATAAGATGGCGACTTTCATAATGGCGTTTTAATCTTCCTGGCAGTTAGTGTTTTTGTCACCATGCAAATGCAGACGCGCGGGATCAACCAGCATGCGATTTTGCATCGCCCGCCGACCCAGCAACATACTATACGCCATATCGGATCGGCCGGTTAAAGTAAGTTGTATTTTTGCTTTGTAGTCTCCTAGCAACAGCGTCGTTTTTATCACCGGGCGACGTTCAGTCTTACCGCCAGAGTTGGTGACGTTGCGAAATTCAAACACCCGCGCTTCACACGTAATATGGGGTAATTCTTCATCGGCTTTGGAATGGGTGTTAAATCGTACCCATTGCTCGCCATCACGTTGAAACAGATCGATATCCAGCGCGTGTAAAGCAGACGTCGCGGCCCCGGTATCTGTTTTAAACTGAATTGCCTTAATATTAAGATCAGGTAAGCAGGCCCATTCTCGCCTGCCAATAGTGATGATTTCTCGTTTAGATTTACCCATGATGTAAAGCGGTCATTTAGAGAGTCAGGCTCTGGAGCAACCGCTGGCAAGCACGCTGACAAAATTGCTTACCTGTTTGACAGTCTTAGCACTCGATTGTTGTGTTTCATGACATCGGTGGATGATATCTACGATCGCTGATCCCACCACGACGCCATCGGCAAACTGCCCGGTTGCGTTGACATGCTCTGTCGTTTTGATGCCAAAGCCGACCGCAACAGGTAACGAGGTTTGTTCTCGAATACGTGCCAAAGCCGCTTTAACATCAGCCTGCTGAGCGGAAGCCGTACCGGTGATCCCTGCAATTGAAACATAATAGAGAAAACCGGATGCGTTCTTTAGAACCTTTGTTAAGCGCTGGCGATCCGTGGTGGGGGTGATGAGACGAATCCAGTCAATCCCATGTGCACGTGCAGGGTGACATAATTCGTCATCTTCCTCGTGGGGCAGGTCCACGATTATTAGGCCATCAACGCCGGCTTCAGCGGCTCGTTGTAAAAAGGCTTTTACCCCGTAATGATAAATTGGGTTGTAATATCCCATCAATATGATTGGAGTATGCTGGTCTTGCTGGCGAAAGGTGGCGACTTGATCTAGTGTTTTAGATAAAGTCATGCCTGCGGCGAGGGCGCGCTGATTCGCTAGTTGAATGGCGGGGCCGTCAGCCATTGGGTCTGAGAATGGCATGCCTAATTCGATAACATCGGCACCTGCACCAGCCAAATTAGCGAGAATGTCAGTGCTGATTTCTGGGGTTGGGTCGCCAGCTGTAATAAACGTGACCAGGGCGGGGCGGTTTGCTGCCTTCAGCTCGGCAAAGCGTTTTTCCAGTCGATTATTACTCATTTCCAAGATCCACTCCCAGTGCTTTGGCGACGGTAAACACGTCTTTATCTCCTCGCCCGCACATATTCATGACAATGATTTGTTCTTTATTCATGGTTGGTGCAATCTTACAGACATGCGCGAGCGCATGACTGGGTTCTAAGGCAGGGATAATGCCTTCTGTTTTGCAACATAGCTGAAACGCCGCCAATGCCTCATCATCTGTGACGGCCACGTATTTAACTCGACCCGTATCATTTAACCATGAATGCTCCGGGCCAATACCGGGATAATCCAAGCCAGCGGAAATGGAATGTGCGTCTTTGATTTGGCCGTCATCATTTTGCAGCAGATAAGTGCGATTACCATGTAGCACGCCGGGTTCACCGCCGGTTAAAGATGCGGCGTGCTCGCCCGTTTCCAGGCCATGTCCCGCTGCTTCTACCCCGTGAATGTCTACTTGCTTATCATCCAGGAATGGGTGGAAGAGACCAATTGCATTTGAGCCGCCGCCAATACAAGCCACCAGAGTATCTGGCAAGCGCCCTTCGGCTTCGACTATTTGCTGCTTGGTTTCTATACCAATCACCGTCTGAAAATCGCGCACCATTTCGGGATAAGGGTGGGGACCAGCGGCGGTGCCGATTATATAAAAAGTATCTTCAACATTGGCGACCCAATCGCGCAGCGCATCATTCATGGCGTCTTTAAGTGTTGCGGTACCGCTGGTTACTGACACAATCTCAGCACCAAGTAGCTTCATACGAAACACGTTTGGCGCCTGACGCTCGATATCGGTCGCGCCCATGTACACTGCGCAAGGCAGGTTGAACAACGCGCAAACGGTAGCGGTTGCCACACCATGTTGGCCTGCGCCAGTTTCGGCAATAATGCGTTTTTTACCCATACGCTTGGCGAGTAATATCTGGCCGAGGGTATTGTTGATTTTATGCGCGCCAGTATGGTTAAGCTCATCACGTTTGAAATAAACCTTGGCGCCACCGAGCTCGTCGGTCAGTCTTTGCGCAAAATATAGCGGGCTGGGTCGTCCTACATAATGCTTTGCTAAGGACTCCAATTCGGCCCGAAATTCCGGGTCATCTTTAAACTGATAATAGGCCCGCTCGACTTCTAGAATGAGCGGCATTAAAGTTTCAGCGACAAAGCGCCCCCCAAAAATGCCAAAGTGGCCGTCAGAATCCGGGCCGGATTGGTATGATTCTGGGGCTTGGTTTTGTTTTAAAGCCATATATTGAGCGCGAGTGCCGACAAGATTAATGAGCGGGCGAGTATAGCTTAAAGCCCTGCGAATAGTGAATCCAGAGGATTAAATCTGTGGCCAAATAGTCTGCTTAAATATGGTTAAAAGAATCTTATACATTTCGCAGCGCTATAAAGAATAGTCGTAATCAATGATCAGTGGGGCGTGATCCGAAAACCGTTCGTCTTTGTAGATCTCGGTAGACTGAACGGTTCCTTTTAGTGTTGGTGATAAAACATGATAGTCAATCCGCCATCCCGTATTATTGGCCCAGGCCTGGCCACGATTGGACCACCAGGTATAGCTATGTTCGGGTTGCTCAATTTCGCGGAAGGCATCAATAAATTGCTTCTCACCAAAGACCAGATCGAACCAGGCGCGCTCTTCGGGTAAAAAGCCGGAGTTTTTCTGATTACCACGCCAGTTTTTAATATCTGCTTTGGTGTGCGCAATATTCCAGTCGCCAGCAATCACCAAGTCGCGCCCAGCATCGCGCATGGCTTCCATTTGCTCAAGAAACCAGTCCATGCATTCATACTTAATCAGTTGTCGTTCGTCCTTGGCTGACCCCGAAGGCATGTACAGTGATATAACGCTGAGATTGCCAACTTGAACTTCAAGATAACGGCCTTCGTCGTCAAATATGGGATATCCCGTATCCGCAATCACCGCATCGGGTAGATGTTTTGAATAGATCGCTGTACCACTATAGCCTTTTTTTAGCGCATCATTGTAATAACAGTGATAGCCCTCGGGTTGAAAAACCGGGTCCGATAGTTGATCAATCTGCGCTTTGGTTTCTTGGATGCAAACAAAGTCAGCACGTTGCTTGGGTAGCCAGTCAAAAAAACCCTTTCGATTGGCAGCACGGATGCCATTTGTATTAACGGTGATGATTCTCATTGATAGACTGATCCTGTAAAGGGTTAAATAATTTTGGGTGTTGTTAAAGCCTGGGCTAATTCGTTAATTTGCGTCTCATTGTAAACCTTAATACCATGTTGTGAGAGTAGCGCTGCGGTGACTCCCATCCCGGTTTGCAGCGTACTGTTGAATTGTCCGTTATATATCTCATGGTTTCCGCAAGACGGGCTCTTGGCTTTCAGCAATGCCAGTTTTATGTTGTGTTGTCGCGCTAGTTTAAGTGCAACTTGAGCACCACGAATGAAAGCCGGGCTCACATCTCGGTGGCTTTTTGTAATGACAGTGGCTTTACCTTGGATTACAGCGTATCCATCGCCTTGATAGATTTCTGCTGGCGCTCGAGGTACGTGCAAACCACCCTCTATCTCAGGACATAGTTTCACCAACCGGTTTTCAGCCTGCCAGAGCGTGAGTAAATTATGCCCGGTGGATGCTGGTTTACCATCGTAACGAACTGGATCACCGAGTAGGCAGGCACTGACCAGAACTTTTTCCGTAACGTTCAATGAAGTAATACTTTAATGCTGATTCAACCATTACCACATCAGAAATAGATGGATATATCTTCGTGACCAGATTGGCATTGCGCGACATATTTGGCTTGTTCAACGGTAAGGCGGGTTTGGCCGCGTACACCAATCGTTTCACTAATGCCTTGTTTGAATTCGCTTAACTGAGGTAAGACGGAACTTTGCGCTTGCTCGCGCCAGACCAAATGCTCGGCATATGATTGTTTGGCTTGCTGGTAAGCTTCCAGTGCGAGTGCTTGTTGTTTTTCGGCATCTTTCTTCAAGGCTTTTTTCAATGCACGGCGGGATTTGGATAGCAAAGTTTTGACATTTGAAACCCCTGGTACATCCGACATGGTTTTTTCTACTGCCTGAATTGATTGCATGGTTTTATTAATATCCCCAGATTCGAAACTGGCTTGCAATGCCTCAATGGGTTCGCGCAATGCGCTTGCTTTGCTCGTCGTTGCGAGGATAGATTCGATTTCTACCACACCAGCATAGGCCTTATCGACGTTTTGTTGGTAGGCACGACGCGCTTTGGTTAAGGCCTCGTTGCGCGCTTTAAACTCCTTGGAGGTGGCCTCCCATTGTGCTGGAATACTATCCATCAAGGCGGTTTTTTCTTGGTTGAGCTGTTCAATATTTTGGCGATATTCATCAGTGGAGGATGGATTTTTAGAGGTCTTAATTTTGTCCTGTAAATTGAGCACCTTTGACTCGATGAATCTGATATTTTGTTCAATTTTGCGTACTTGTTGTTGCAAAGGCTTGTATTCAGGTAGATATTCACGGAACAGTGATTTAGCATCAACCAAATTGGCTAGTAAATCTGAACTCTTTGCAGCCCCATCAATACTATCTGTCAGTAGCTTGGAATGGGTCGCGTCTAGCTGACTAATATCTATATTGCGGGCCTGTTTAATTGTGGCCTGCAAGCTACCTGCTTGAATTGCATACTGTTCTTCAGCGTAATTTTCGAGACAGGCCTGTAAGGTCGGATTAACCGGTGGAGGCGAAGTTTCTGATGTTAAATGGGTGCGCAGCGGTAGGTAGTTGACCAGACTAGGGAAATAACCCGCGATTCCCAAACCGAGTAATTGCAGGCATATAAAGGCAACAGCGCCTTTGTAGATATCCAGGGTTTTGACGATTTTATCCGCTACTCCGCGAAGATAAAACAATGCGAAACCAAAGGGTGGCGTCAGGAACGAAGTCTGTATATTCAAACCCACCATTACACCAAACCATACCGCAGTGACATTTGCTTCGGGATTAGCCAGTAAAATAGGCGCAACAATCGGCACCACGACGACTGCGATCTCAATAAAATCAAGAAAGAAGCCAAGTAAGAATATGACCAGCATGACCACCAGGAACTGGGTCCAGAATCCACCTGGCAGGCTGGTCAGATAATGTTTAACCAATTCTTCCCCACCAAAAGCTCGAAAGGCGGAAGTTAGCATGGCTGCACCAATTAATATGATAAATACCATTGAGGTGGTTTTTACCGTATCGATCATCACACCACGCAGCGTATTATTGGTTTTATAAGTGCGCCAGCCACTCCAGATGATCGCCAATAGCAAAAAGAAAACCGCAATTAGCGCCAGTATCACACCAAATTCATCGCGTGCGGTTAATGTACTTTTAATGTTTAAGTTGTATTGTTTAGCAAGAAATAATATTGCTGTCGCAGATATTAAGGCGATGATGGCGGGTATGTACGCGCCACGCTTGCCTTCATGTAATCGATAACCTGCCATGATCATGGCCCCTATGGCGCCGATGGAACCTGCCTGATTTACCGTCGCCACACCACTGATAATCGAGCCAAGGACCATGAAAATCAAAACAAGAGGGGGCACCAGCGCGAGTAAAACCCCTTTGACGAACTTACTGTCACGTTTGCCTTCAAACGGAATAGGGGGAGCCAGCTCCGGCTTAATAAGGGCGGATATGAGAATATATCCCATGTACAGCGCAACCAATATCAGCCCGGGGATAAATGCGCCCATAAACATATCCCCCGCGCTGGCTGAGACTACATCAAATTGCGATGGCATTGAATACTCGCCTGTGGCAGTGCGGTACAAATCTTTACGCATGGTATTGGCTTGATCTGCTGCGCTGGATAGCTGGTCTGCCAGGATGATCAAAACGATTGATGGCGGTATGATTTGTCCTAGCGTTCCAGAGGCGCAAATCGTTCCGCAGGCTAGGGGCCTAGAATAGTTATTGCGTAACATTGCGGGTAGCGAAATCAAGCCCATCGCGATAACCGTCGCTCCGACAATGCCGGTGGTAGCAGCAAGCAAGGCACCGACAAAGACCACAGAAATACCCAGACCACCGGGTACAGGCCCAAATAATTGCGCCATGGAAATCAACAGATCTTCGGCAATTTGGGAGCGTTGCAGCATGATCCCCATGAAAATAAACAAGGGAATGGCGATTAAAGTGTCGCGTTCTACGATCCAGTATAAGCTGCGAAAATTGGTGACCCCGGCGCTCAGCCATTGTTTTGGTCCACCGTGGGCGAAATAGGCGTTCATATCGCCTTCGATCATATACCCTGCAGCACCTGCAATAAGCATGGCGCCAATTGCCGCGCCAGGCAGAGAAAAAGCGACTGGAAAGCCCGAAGTCAGCGCTGCGACCATTAATAAAAACAGCACACCTAGAAACAATAATTCCATGCTTAGTGCATCTCCGCAGTGGCTATTTTTGCGTTTTTATCGCCCAGCAATACCGCAACGCTATTTAGAAAATAGCTAATAAACTGGATCATCATTGAGATGGCGAAAATGGCGAGAAATCCTGCCATGAGGTATTTGACAAATAATCCGTAACCACTTTGCGAAATCTCGAAGGTGATAATTGGGCTGGCCAGGCTGCTTTGTTTACTTTCCAGACCCATGATTAAGATAGTGAGGCAAAATGGAATGCCCAGTAATAACGAGCCCAGCGCATTTACCCAAGCCTTACTGCGCTTGCGCATATTGGCGTACAGCACGTCAACGCGCACATGGCCTTCTTCGATTAGAGTATAGGCACTGGCGAATAGGAATAAGGCGGCATACCAAAAGCGTACCAAATCGCCCATATAGGCTTGTTCGTAGGAAAATACAAAGCGGGTAATGACGATCGAAAATTCTGCCAAAACTACCAGCACCGTCAACCAAATAAAACTCAACCCTCGGGTCAATGCTGCAATAATAAGCGCGACAATCAACAAGGGATAATGAACATACAGGCCGCGTAATTTGGCCAGCCCGAGTTTGGTATCGGCTGACGGACCGATTACATTAACCAGTATGTTTTCTACTCTCAGCGCAGAAATAGCCGTATCCGCGATGCCAATCAAAAACACCGCCCAAAAAGCGAATCGAATCACGAATGCAGACCAGCTGCTATAGCGCTCGGCATCTATGAGTAAGGATTGGCTTTTTCGAGAAAACGAGTACAGCACCACGAGCACAAGAACGACGGCGTAGGCTATTAAGACGAGGGTCGATCGTGTATCAGATTTATCGTTTGGTGAACTTAATAATTGGGTGAGTGAAGTAGAAAAATCAGGCCAATCCTGCCAGAAGATAAAATACCGATGTATCAAGAAGAGCATCAGCACTGCCATCAGCACATTTGCGAGTGTGCGAGCGGCGACGATCATAAATTAGCTAATATTGGCTTTAAAAAAGCGGAGCCTGCTGGCTCCGCTGATTTGGTACCAAGAACTCGGAATTAAAGTCCTAATACACGGTTACGCTGGGCGACATACGCCTGATCACTGAGCTTGGCCCAAGCGCCAATATCTGCACGCGCCTTAACGAAGCTTTCGTGAATTTCTTTTGCCAATGGACTATGTTCAACTACGCCGGCAAATACCTCTTCTGCAGCTTCGCCAAATGCATCGTAGATGTCATCATTAAACTCACGGACATTGACCCCGTGATCATTCACCAGCCGGGTAAGTGCTTCACCGTTTTTAGCGTTGTACTCAGCCATCATCATATCGTTTTCTGAGGCAGCTGCTGCTTGTACCATCTCTTTGTCACTATTGGATAGTCCATCCCAGAATTCTTTATTGATACCGACTGCCAAAGCGGCACCTGGTTCGTGCATGCCGGGGAAATAGTAATACTTGGCCGCTTCGTAAAACTTCATAATTTCGTCATTCCACGGGCCAACCCATTCGGTTGCATCCAGTGCGCCGGAAACCAGGTTTTCATAAATCTGACCACCCGGTAGTGAAACTGGAGATGCGCCCAGCTTGGTCATGACGTCGCCGCCCAGGCCTGGAATCCGCATTTTAAGCCCTTTCAGGTCGTCTACGGTATTGATTTCCTTACGGAACCAACCGCCCATTTGCACACCGGTATTACCACAGAGCACGCCTTTGAGGCCAAATTCTGCAGCGACTTTATCCCACAGTTCCTGACCGCCGCCAAATCGTATCCAGGCATTAATTTCAGTATTGGTTAAGCCAAAGGGCACAGAGGTGAAGTAGGCGAAACCTGGATGCTTGCCTTTCCAGTAATATTCGGCAGCGTGATACATCTGAGCATTGCCAGAAGCAACTTCATCAAACGAATCAAATGCTTTAACGCGTTCGCCAGCGGCAAAATAATTAACTTTAAAGCGCCCACCACTCATGTCTTCGAGGCGCTTTGCAAAGCGTTGCGCGCCTGTTCCCAAGCCGGGGAAATCTTTAGGCCAGGTGGCGACCATATTGATTTCGATTGTATCCTGTGCAATCGCTGGTGCAGCAAGTGTTGCTGCAGCACCCCCGACAGCACCTTTTAATAGATCACGTCTTTTCATCGGTATCCTCTTTCGGTTTTGGTTTGGTAAATCAAGCGTTCGTCGCTTATCTTTTTTATGTGTTTAAGGTTGATGGTGTCACATCAACTAACAACGCACGCAGTATTGCCTAATAGATTCAAAAAGTCAAAAAGAGTTTGGCTACAAACGCTTCTGCTGGTTTTATCAATAAAAGTGTTAAACCAGCTGGATCAGCAACCACACAAACGCAATGACAGCGATTAACGGAATAATTACGGATGGCCAGTCTTTGGGTGCGTTTTCGCTGGCACGCTGGGCATGTTTAATGCCCGGGAAAAACCACAAAATTAAGCCCGCCATAATAATGACCAATGCAATACTTTCCCAGGTAGCCAATCCATTCATAAGATCATATGTTTAAATGTTATGTTGATTGATTATATTCGTTTGGTGCGATTATTGGGTATGACGAAGCCGCCAGGATTTGACATTGGCATGGATTGGGCAGTCGAATCTTAATCGAAACAGCGCACGATACAAATAAAGCTCGGCTTGTTGGCCATCCAGCAGTTTGGCAGTTTTTGTGTCTGAAATATCCGTATCTACCAGTACATCAATAGATTCAAAACGAGTGAGCAGCCTGGCTGCGGTTTTAGCGCCGATGCCCGCGATACCGGGGATATTCACTGAATTCGAGCCAACGAGTGCAAAATAATCCGCAATTTGCCCAGCTTGTACTCCATAGCGTTGCGCGATCAATTGGGCATCCAATGGTTTTTGATCAAATTGATCATAAACCCCCGTGTTTGCGTCTACCAACTGTGTGAGCAAATGGTCGGTCGATAAGATCAGGTTGTGACAATCATGGTTACGGGTTGTGTGTACGATGGTCGCGATAATATCATCCGCTTCGTAGCCTGCCACATCCAGGAAGGCAATGCCGAGATCAATCAAAATCGCTTTGATTTCTGGGAATGCGGCGAGCATCGGCTCTGGCTGCGGTTTTCGATTGGCTTTATAAGGCGGGTATAAAGCATGCCGCCAGGTGGTAGTGTAATGTTCGAAAACACATACCGCATGGCTGGGTTTATGTTGTTCCAGATTGTTCTGAAACGCGCTCTTACTGGCGTTTAGAAAATGGGCAATATTGGGTGCGCCACTGCCATCTTCTGGTAAAGCGGAATACATTCGACGCAACAGATTAAGCGCATCAATAATGAGGAGCTTAATCATTGAGCAGTAAGCTAATCTCGGGCGATCAGCCTCAGAAACTCTGAACGCGTTCGTTCATCCTTGCGAAAGGTACCCAACATCATCGAAGTTTGCATCAGTGAGCCTTGTTTTTGCACGCCGCGCATCATCATACACATATGTTGCGCCTCAATCACCACGCCCACACCGCGCGCCCCGATAGAGGATTTGACCGCGGTGGCAATTTGATGGGTAAGGTTTTCCTGAATTTGCAAACGCCGCGCGAACATATTGGTAATGCGCGCCAGTTTGGAAAGACCAATCACCTTGCCTCGGGGCAGGTAAGCAATATGTGCTTTGCCAATAAAAGGTAGCAAATGATGCTCGCACAAAGAATAAAACTCGATATCCTTCAGAATGACCATTTCATCATTATTAGATTCAAAAATGGCATCGTTAATGACTTCATCCAGTGTTTGGTCATAGCCTTCAGTTAAAAACTGCATCGCTTTAGCGGCACGCACAGGGGTTTTCAACAAACCTTCACGTTCTACATCTTCACCCAAAGCCGCCATGATCGCGGCATAATGTTCGGCGATTTTTTTGGTTTCGTTGGTCATGTGCACTAACTATTCAGACGGCAGAGAGAATGGTACACCAAAACTATCGGCATAGCGCTGGCTAAATTCATCCTTCGTAAAACGATGATTTTGGGTTCCATGGTTTTCAATTTTAATCGCGCCGAGTAAAGCGGCCATGCGACCGGTGGTTTCCCAATCCAGCTGGTGTTTTACTCCATAAAGTAAACCCGCACGAAAGGCGTCGCCGCAGCCCGTTGGGTCTACCGCTTTACCAATCGGCGCTACCGGTATATCGATTTTTTTGCCGTTATTATAGATCTCCGCACCTTTCCCACCGCGCGTAATAATCAAGGCGTCGACTTGCTTTGCAATCGCGTCAATCGACAGTTTGGCGTTTTGCGCCAGCATTTCAGATTCGTAATCGTTGACCACGACATAATCTGCGATGTCGATAAAGCGTTTTAACTCGGCTTCATCAAACATCGGTAAACCCTGGCCAGGGTCAAAAAAGAAAGGTATGCCCAATGCATATAATTGCTCCGCATGTTCGATCATCGCTTGTTTGCCATCCGGTGCGATAATGCCGAGCGAAATATCCAGTGCGTCGGTGATGGTGTTCTGGTGTGCCTCATTCATCGCGCCCGGATGAAACGCGATAATTTGGTTATCATCCATATCCGTGGTGAGATATGCCTGCGCGGTAAATGTATCGTCGATTTCCACAATACAGGCATCATTTAAACCGCATTTTTTCAACCATTTACGATAGGGTTTAAAGTCTTCTCCCACGGTTGCCATGGGCAGCGAATCCTCACCCAATAGGTTCAAATTGTAGGCGATATTACCCGCGCAACCACCAAATTCCTTGCGCATTTCTGGCACTAAAAAGCACACATTTAGGATGTGAACTTTCTCCGGAATGATATGGTTTTTGAATGAGTCGGGGAACACCATGATGGTGTCATAGGCTAAAGAGCCCGTGATCAGAACAGACATAAGCGTAAGGTGTTAGATTTAGGTGTTTTTATTCAGGCACTGACTACATTTGCCAAAAAGATAGAGCGAATGATCTTGTATTTCAAAATTGTGTTTTTTGGCGATACTAAGTTGTGCTTTTTCTATCGATTTATCCACAAATTCTATAATTTTGCCGCATTCGACGCATAGCATATGATCGTGATGCTCGCTATCGGCCAGTTCAAATACCGAGCGATCGGCGAAATGATGGCGTATGAGCAGGCCGGCGCTCTCAAACTGGGTCAATACGCGGTAGATGGTTGCCAGACCGATGCTTTCATTGCGTTCGAGCATGATTTTATAGACATCTTCGGCGGAAAAGTGTCGTTTTCTGTTCGACTCCAGCATCTTGAGAATCTTGATTCTTGGCAGGGTCGACTTTAAGCCGATTTGTTTTAGCTGATCTATTTGAGCTTCACTCATCAGGCTATTATAAATGAATTATTCTCAATGAGAATCACTTAGTTTAGCAGATTCGAGTAATTTCGCCTTTTCCACCAACCCTTTAATCGACAGCCCTTGTACCAGAATAGAAAATACAACAATCACGTATGTTACTGCCAGCACAATGTCACGTGCTTCCCCCTCAGGTAAGGATAGGGCGAGTGCGACCGATATCCCGCCGCGTAAGCCGCCCCAGACCATCACACGCGTAACATAAGGGGTAAAGGTGCGTCGTAAACGAAACAAGGCAATGGGAATACCCACCGCAATCCATCTGGCGAGCAATACCAGGCCAATCGCAATGATACCGGCGATCATCGAGGCTTGGCTAAATTCGAGTATCAGCACCTCAAGGCCAATCAACACAAATAATAGTGCGTTGAGAATCTCGTCGATTAGTTCCCAAAACATATCCAGATGATCGCGTGTGGTATCGCTCATGGCAAGCTGTCTGCCTTCGTTACCAATCATCAGCCCGGCTACCACGATAGCGATTGGACCTGAAGTATGAATGGCGAGCGCCAGCGTATAGCCGCCCATCACAATCGCCAGCGATATCAAAATTTCAACTGAATAATTATCCAGGCTGGCTAATAATTTGTTACCGATATAACCCAGCACCAGACCAAATAAAATGCCCCCCAGCGCCTCCTCAGCAAACAACAATGCAATGTGCGAGACGCTTGCTGATTCAGGGTGTAGCGCGATACCCAGTAAAGCCACAAACACCACCACGCCGACACCATCGTTGAACAAGGATTCGCCGGTAATTTTGGTTTCCAGTGCTTTGGGTGCACCCACGCTTTTGAGCGTTGCCAGCACCGCAATCGGGTCGGTTGGGGAGATCAGTGCACCAAATAATAGGCAATATATTAATTGAATACTTAGCCCTAACGCATTGAAAAGATAGTAACTAGCTATGCCGATGATAAAGGTAGAGGTAATCACTCCAACGGTCGCCAGGGTTAGGATAACCCACCTCTGTTTGCGCAAGTCCTCCAGGTTGACATGCAGTGCGCCCGCAAACAGTAGAAAGCTCAGCATACCGTGCAGCAGCGTGTAATTAAAATCCACTCCGGCTAAAATGCCCTTCGCCAGCGCGCGCATCGGATAGAGCCCGAGGGTATCCACCAGTATAATTCCCAGCGAAAAAACCAACGCAACCAGCATGACACCAATCGCGGTGGGCAGTTTGATCCATCTTGCATTAATATAGCTAAACAGCGCGGTTGTAGTCACCAATAGGGCGCTCAGGGTAAGAACTTCCATTACTCAATTACATCAATAGTTTACAAATAGATAGGTCAGCTTTAGTGCACCGAATCACGCATGATGGCTTCGATCTCATTGGCGTCCACTGGAATATCGCGGCTCAGCAGTTCGGGTTCATTCTTGGTGACCAGTGCATCATCTTCCACCCGAATACCAATATTGTGCCAGCGTTCGTCAATGTCATCAGCGGGGGTAATGTAGATTCCGGGTTCGACGGTCAGGACCATACCTGGTTCCAGAATGCGCCAGGCATCTTCGACCTTGTATTCGCCCACGTCGTGCACGTCCATGCCAAGCCAGTGGCCGGTGTTATGCATATAAAACCGCTTGTAATGCGCTTGCTCGATCACTTCATCAAGGCTACCTTTCAGTAGGCCCAGATCCAGCATGCCTTGGGATAGCGTTTTCACTGCCGCTTTATGATATTCCCGCCAGGGCTGGTTGGCTCGAATCTTGTCGATCGCCGCTTCCTGCGCTGCGAGCACCAAATCATAAAGGCTGCGTTGTTCGGCGCTGAATTGGCCGTTGATTGGGAAGGTGCGCGTAATATCAGAGGCATAGCATTCAAGTTCGGCGCCCGCGTCGATGAGCAACAGATCCCCATCCTGACACACCGCGTTGTTTTCGGTGTAGTGTAGTATGCAGGCGTTTTCACCGGCAGCTACAATTGAAGGATAGGCAGGGTAAGCACTTCCACCTTGCATGAAACAGGCTTCCATTGCCGCCTGTACTTCGTACTCGTACATCCCAGGGCGGCATACCTGCATAGCACGTCGGTGTCCCGCTGCGCTCAGTTTGGCAGCACGGCGCATCACACGCAGTTCTTCCGATTTCTTAAATAAGCGTAGTTCATGCAAAATGTAAGTTAGGTCAACGAACTCCATGGGTGCGTGCACACCCGTGCGCGCTTTTGCCTTAATCTCAGTAACCCAGCCAAATAATTGCTGATCAAAATCCGGGTGTCGCCCCGTACAGGTAAAAACTTTATCTTGATTTTCTAATAATTTAGGGAGGATTTCTTCTAGCTGTTCTATCTCGTAAGCCTGATCTGCACCGTATTGCTCGATGGCAGTTTCCAGGCCAGCGCGCTTGCCGTGCCATTGCTCGCGTTCCGGATCATTCTTACGACAAAACAAGATAAACTCGCCTTCCTCGCGGTTGGGAATCAATACCGCGATCGCTTCTGGTTCTGGAAACTGGGTCAGATAATAAAAATCGCTATCCGGTCGAAAGCGAAACAGGACATCACCATTGCGATGTTGCTCATTATTGGTTGGGATGATGGCAATGCCTTCACCCATCAACTGCATCAGGCCGCGTCGGCGTCGATTAAAAATATCAGGGTGCATTTGTTAATCTCTACTGGGGTTCACGATGAATAATTAGCAATGGGCTGTCTTTACTCGTGAACCGATTCTATCGGGTAATCCGGATTTAATTCTTCATAAATGAGTTGAGTCGCCATACGCAGATATTCGCGCAGTTCAATAAACGCGACCTCATCTTCATTGGACTCAGACGGCGTAGGTTCCAGGCCAGCGATGGCGATGATGTCCTGTACGCTGGATTGTAATTCGTGGTTGAGTTGCCTAAGGATGTCTTTTCCATCGTACATCAAACCAACAATATAACCCTGGCTCCAGTCTGCCAGGGCATCCAGCTGGATATCCAAAGAATCAACATCGGGCAACCATAAGTCAAATCCAAATTCTGCCTGGTTCAGGTCTCTTGTGCTCATTTCAATCAGGCTTTCCAGGGCGCTGACAGATACCTCGTCCGAAAAATTAAGATGGGCAATAGAGGCGTCCAGTTCAGCGCTTTTTATGTTGCGACAAACCAGGCCACAGGCAATACCATGTGCTTGTGCGGCTGAGCCATCAAAGCTGCTGTTGCGTAGTTTGCCGTCCAGCGCGGCGTATAAGGCCTGTTTGTCAGATAAATCTGGGGTGTGATGTTGTATATCAATCATGCGGCGATTATAGGCCGGAAACTGTTTTTTACTCTACCTTAGCGTGAAAATAAGAGCTTCATAATGAGGGTAACGATATGCACCACTCAAACCGAGACGAGGCCTTTTCGTGGTGCAAAAACCGACTGTGGGGCAGTCAATTCACGTGTTGCTTACCGCATAACCTTTTTCAGTGTTGAAGCAAGATGAAATCTTGATGCTTACCAGTGATTCGGTGAAGCATTTTTCCAATGGGGCAACCAACCCTCGGGTATGCTTGATTTCTTCAATAAGCTGCCCTCCGCGATCGCTGGGTAGATTTCTGCGTAAGTTTTTACCACCGAGCCACCCACTCGATGATGGACGTGTTGCAGATCCACTTCAGTCGTGTTGCTTAACCCGGCGACTTCGAGCAGCTCAACCAAATGCCGCACCATGCTATTGTGATAATTCGCCACCCTTTTGCCTTTGGCCTCGACATCCAGAGATTGAAAGCGTGCTGGGTCTTGGGTTGCGATTCCTGTCGGGCAGTGGTCGGTATTACAGGCCCTGGATTGAATACAACCGAGCGCGAGCATCATGGCGCGGGCGGAATTAACCGTGTCACTCCCCAGCGCCAGCACTCTGAACAAATGAAACGCAGAGAGTACCTTACCCGCGCCAATCAGGCGGATTTTGTCGCGTACGTCAAACCCGATCAGGGCATTATGAACAAAATTCATGCCCTCGCGCAGCGGAGTGCCCACCGAATTGGTGAGCTCCACCGGCGCAGCGCCAGTGCCCCCCTCTGAACCATCAACCGTAATAAAATCAGGTGTAATGCCGGTTTCATCCATGGCTTTACAGATTCCCAGAAACTCTGATTTCTGACCGATACACAGTTTAAACCCACTCGGCTTTCCACCCGATAGTTCGCGCAGTTTGGCAACAAATTCAAGCAGGCCTCGGGGATTATCAAATTCTGTATGCGCAGCGGGGGAATTTACATCTTCACCCATCGGCACATGTCGAATGGCAGCGATTTCTTCGGTCAATTTAGCCGCGGGCAAAATCCCGCCATGCCCAGGCTTAGCGCCCTGGGATAGCTTTATTTCAATCATCTTAACCACTTCTTTTTGTGCATATTGGGTGAACAAATCCGCATCAAAACCTCCCTTGGCATTGCGGCAGCCGAAATACCCCGTGCCGATTTGCCAAATAATATCACCACCATGTTTGAGATGATGTTCACTTAAGCCACCTTCGCCTGTATTGTGCGCAAAGCCACCCTGTTTGGCGCCTAGGTTCAGTGCCAGAATCGCGTTTTTGCTGAGCGAGCCATAGCTCATCGCCGAAATATTAAGCGGTGAAGCTGCGTAAGGTTGGGCGCAATCAGGGCCACCAAACATTACGCGTGGGTGTTTGTCCGGATTATGGCTGGGCGCGAGCGAATGTGCGACCCACTCACATCCCGGTCGATAAAAATCAAACTGGCTGCCAAACGGGCGCGTATCACGCTGGCCTTTAGCGCGTTGATACACCAGCGAGCGAAATTCCCGTGGAAGCGGGCGCCCGTCCAGATCCGACTCAACAAAATATTGCTGGATTTCCGGGCGGATAGATTCAAAAAAATAGCGTAAATGACCAATGACGGGATAAATCCGTAATAAGGTACGGTTGGTTTGGAGTAAATCATAAACCCCAACCATGATCAGCGGCACAATGATCAGCAACAGCCAAAGTATGGGTGGCCAAACCAGGGCCATGAGCAAAACCAATATCGGTAGGGCGATTGAGAGTATGATGAAGTATTGTCGAACGACCATGTCCAAACTCCTCACTTATTGTTGGTATAAATTTAGACGGACTTTAGCATGAAACTCAGTAATTGCTAATATAGCTGCGGCTTCTAACGGTGGTTGCGTTGCCGAAGGCCTGCGTAAGCTAGATCTGTTTTGCCTAGGCAGTCAGTGGATCAAACCTCTCATTCACCAGCATATCCACCAATCTAATCAAGGGTAGTCCAACTAAGGTGTTTGGGTCATCGCCTTGCAGCTTGCTCAGCATCGCGATACCCAAACTTTCTGATTTTAGGCTGCCAGCACAGTTATAGGGCTGATCTTTACGCAGATATTGTTCGATCTGCTCGTCATTAACCCTGCGGAAAACCACCGAATAGGGCTCTACGCAATGCTGGGTCACTCCCGTCTCGGTATTAAAAAGACAGAGCCCAGTGTATAGATTTACCTCGTTTCCAGATGCTTCCTTGAGCTGTTCAACTGCAGCTTGGTGGTCCTCTGGTTTACCGATTATTTTACCGTCTAACACCGCGACCTGGTCCGAACCAATAATGAGAGCAGGGTGGTGTTCTTGGCCGATCGCTTTTGCTTTTCCAATGGCAAGCCGTTCGACCAATGCCTGTGGGCTTTCGCCTGGTTTAGCGGTTTCGTCAATATCATGAGAAATGCACTCAAATGGCAAGCCTAAGCGTGAAAGCAGGGCTTTACGATATTCAGAAGAAGATGCAAGTATGATCTGCATAATATTGATAATTAAAGAAAGTGGCGCGCCCGGAGGGAGTCGAACCCCCGACCACCTGGTTCGAAGCCAGGTACTCTATCCAGCTGAGCTACAGGCGCATTGATGCGTTTATTGCCTGGATCAATTATTGATCCAGCAATTTTCGTAATAGTTCATTGGCCTGTTTTGGGTTGGCCTTGCCCTGGCTGGCTTTCATCACTTGTCCGACGAAAAACCCCAACACTTTTTGCTCACCAGCCTTGTATTGTTCCACTTGAGCAGGGTATTTGGCAAGTATCTCTTTCACCATATTTTCAATCTCCCCTGAATCAGTGATTTGCTTAAGACCCTTGGCCTCGATGATCTGATCAGCACTGCCGTTACCGGCCCACATTTCTGTCAACACTTCTTTGCCGATTTTGCCCGATATGGTGTTGTCATCGATTCTGTCCAGTAACAATGCCAGCGCTTCGGCACTTACGGGTGCCTGTGAAATAGTGATATCGGCCTTGTTGATCAAGCTGCCGAGTTCTCCATTAATCCAATTGTAGACCACACTGGGTTTGGCAGAAGTATGCTCCAGGCAGGCATCAAAATAATCCGCGGTTTGACGATCCGAAACGATGCTCGTTGCATCTTGCTCGGCCAAATCTAATTCACTGATGTAACGCGCTCGCCGCACTTCGGGCAGTTCTGGCAAGGCAGTGCGAATGGCCTCAATCACATCGTTGTCAACGACCAGTGGCGGTAGATCAGGATCGGGGAAATAACGATAGTCATGTGCTTCCTCTTTGGAGCGCATCGAGCGCGTCTCATCTCGGTCCGGGTCATACAAGCGCGTTTCCTGTACCACTTGGCCACCGGCTTCAATTAAATCTATCTGACGCTCAATTTCAAACTCAATAGCGCGTTCCACAAAGCGAAAGGAGTTGATGTTTTTTATCTCTGCGCGGGTGCCAAATTCTTTTTGTCCAATCGGGCGTACCGAAATATTGGCATCGCAGCGAAACGAGCCTTCCTGCATGTTGCCATCAGAAATTTCGATATAGCGCACCAGCGCGTGTAACTTTCTAAGATACGCCACCGCTTCTGTGGCAGAACGCATATCGGGTTCCGAGACAATCTCCAGCAGCGGTGTTCCGGTGCGGTTTAAATCGATGCCGGTGTGGTTGGCAAATGCATCATGAATAGATTTACCCGCGTCTTCTTCCAGGTGTGCACGGGTTATCCCGATGGTTTTAACGCCATTTTCGGTATCAATATCTAAATGGCCCTCGCCCACAATCGGTACCTGGAACTGGCTAATCTGGTAGGCTTTGGGCAAGTCGGGATAAAAATAATTTTTACGCTCAAATGTCGAGCGGGCGTTGATTTTGGCATCAATTGCCAGACCGAATCTTATCGCCAGTTCGGCCGCGCGTTTATTCATGACCGGCAATACTCCGGGCAGGGCAATGTCGACCGGGCTGGTTTGCCGATTGGGTTCCGCGCCGTAAGCGGTTGATGCGCTGGAGAAAATCTTACTTTTAGTGCTAAGCTGAGTATGCACCTCCAGACCGATGACAGCTTCCCAGCGGGTCGATGCATTCATTGGACACCTCCTGGGCGTTTGGTGTGCCAGTCGGTAACTTGCTGAAATTGGTGTGCCACATTCAGGATTTTCGCTTCCTGCATATAGTTTCCGAACACTTGCATGCCAATCGGCAGGCCCTGCTGATCAAAACCCACAGGAATGGAGAGTCCAGGTAGCCCTGCTAGGTTTAAAGTGACGGTAAAAATATCTTCCAAATACATGTGTACCGGGTCGTCATTCACCTCACCCAGTTTAGGCGCGGTATGCGGCGTTGTGGGTCCGAGAATTACATCAACCTGCTTAAAGGCGGTCGCAAAATCATTCGCGATGAGCCGACGAAGTTTTTGTGCCTTGATATAGTAAGCATCGTAATAGCCTGAAGAAAGGGCATAAGTGCCGACCATGATGCGTCGCTTAACTTCATCGCCAAAGCCTTCGCTACGGGTGTTGATATACATCGACTCAAGGTCATCATATTGCTCTGCACGATAGCCGTAACGCACGCCATCAAAACGTGCCAGATTAGATGATGCTTCGGCCGGAGCCAGCACGTAATAACAAGGTATTCCGAGTGCACTATTGGGTAGATCAACGTCAATCAGCGTAGCCCCTAACTTTTCAAGGTCCTGAGCTGCTGCCTGCACAGTCGTGCCTATATGCGCGTCAAGGTCCTGGTTGAAATACTGTTTCGGTAAGCCAACACGCAGCCCCTTAATACTTGATCCGAGTTGAGATTGGAAATCGATCTCCTGGCGTTCAATCGAAGTCGAATCTTTGGGGTCAAAACCACAGATGGCTTCGAGCATCATGGCAGCGTCTTGCGCGTTACAGCCAATAATACCGGCCTGGTCAAACGAAGAGGCGAAGGCCACCATGCCCCAGCGCGATACCCGACCATATGTCGGCTTAATACCAGTTAGGCCGCATAAAGCAGCGGGTTGACGCACCGAGCCCCCGGTATCGGTACCGGTGGCAATCGGCACAATGCCTGCAGCGACCGCAGCGGCTGCGCCGCCTGAGCTACCCCCCGGTACATGCTGCTGATTCCACGGGTTTAGCGCCGGGCCGTAAAAGGAAGATTCGTTGGTCGAGCCCATGGCAAACTCGTCCATATTGGTTTTTCCGATACTGACCATATGGCGGGCGTTGGTTTTCTCGACGACGGTTGCATTGTACGGAGAGATAAAATTCGAGAGCATTTTGGATCCGCAAGACGTCAAAATGCCTTTACTACAAAAAATATCCTTATGCGCAGTGACGATACCGCAAAGTGGATCGGTATTACCCGCTGCCAGCGCCTCATCAGCCTTACTTGCACTGTCAAGCGCCAGTTCTTCATTGAGGCTGATAAAGGCGTTAAGCTCCTTAAGCTCCGCTGCTTTATCTAACGCCATTTGAGTTAGCTCGACGCTGGAAATCTGGCCATCACGCAGCGCCTGGGCTATAGCTGTTAGCGATTGATCTAACATTGAATCTTATTTAGGTTAATAAATAGAATGCGTGAAACAGTGATTATTCAATCACCTTGGGCACCAAATACAGGCCATCACGGTTATCCGGCGTCAGTTGCATAAATGCATCGCGCATACCACCTTGGGTAACTTCATCTTCACGTAAACGCAGACTGGGGTCCTGCGGATGCGATAAGGGTTCAACCCCTGCAGTGTCAGCAGCTTGGAGTTGGTCTACCAGTTCCATAATGTTATCCAATTGGCTGGAAATCTGATCGATTGAATGTTCATCTACTTCTAATTTTGCCAATTTGGCAATTTTTTGAATTTGCTCTGGAAGTATGGCCAATTTCGTGTTCCTCGGTGAATAGAATCTGAAAAATTTCCACTGATTTTTGTGGCGGCGAAGTATAGCGTAATCTAGCTTAACTTAGTTACCCTCCTTGTGATAAATTAGGCCCCCGAAAATGCATTGGTTTTTATGTGGCTTCGGATTACGCTGTTCTAAGTGATGACAGTATTCTGAATTTAATTTACGTTTCCTGCCAAGGAAAGCGCAATGTGTGGATTTAATTAATATTTTTTGCAGGATACTGCTACATGTTTAAAAGGTTAGTCGGTTATTTTTCTAATGACCTAGCGATAGATCTCGGTACCGCCAATACGCTCATCTACGTGAGGGGGAAGGGCATTATTCTAAATGAGCCTTCTGTGGTAGCCATTCAAAATGACGGCCGAGGCCAGAAGAAGGTACTGGCGGTCGGTTCTGAAGCAAAATCCATGCTGGGTAGAACGCCAGGCTCCATTCAGGCAATCCGGCCCCTAAAAGATGGTGTTATCGCGGACTTTAATATCACCGAGGTCATGCTCAAGGATTTCATCAAAAAAGCCCAGGAAAACCGTTTTTTCTCCAGTCCCAGAATTATTATTTGTGTGCCGTGTACCTCAACACAAGTTGAGCGACGTGCGATTCGTGAATCAGCATTGAGCGCGGGGGCACGTCAAGCCTATTTAATCGAAGAGCCGATGGCAGTTGCGATTGGTGCCAATTTACCCGTGGGTGAGCCGACCGGCTCCATGGTGGTGGATATCGGTGGGGGCACTACCGAAGTGGGGGTGTTATCGCTTGGTGGTATGGTGTATGCCAACTCTTTGCGAGTGGCTGGTGATAGTTTTGATGAGAGTATTATTAATTATGTGCGGCGCCGACACGGTGTGCTCATCGGTGAAGCGACCGCCGAAAGAATTAAGCAGGAAATTGGTACCGCCTGGTCTGAGTCGGAGTTTATGGAAACCGAGGTCAAAGGGCGCGACGTAACCGAAGGCATGTCCCGCAGTATTGTGATCACCAGCACCGAAATTTACGAAGCAATTTCCGATTCACTTGAACAAATCGTCCAGGCTATTCGCCAGGCCTTGGAAAAAACACCACCGGAACTGAGTGCGGATATTGGTGAGAAGGGTATGGTCATTGCGGGCGGGGGCGCGTTGCTACGGGACATGGATCAACGCTTAATGCAAGATACTGGCTTACCCGTGGTGATTGCGGATGATCCGCTGTCTTGTGTGGCGCGAGGCTGCGGTCGAGCACTGGAGGAAATGGACACGATTGGTAATGTATTTGCCTACGATTCTTAAGCCGAGATTAATCTTCATACTGGCAAGGTTAGGTAAATACTGTGATTTCGAAATAGCGAAAATTTGCTTAAACTAGATTGCCTAGCAGACCTCTTACTCTACTCTATCGTTTTGTCTTTATCGCGATTATAACGATCGCCTTGATGATTCTGGATCATCGCACCCGCTATTTTGATTGGACGCGCAGTAAACTCTCCTTTATCAACATGCCGTTTAATACCATGCTGACCATGCCGGTACGGCTACGGACGTTTTATGAGGATTACTGGCCGAACAACAAGCTCCATCAGCAGTTGGAACGTTTGCAAAATGAAAATCAGCGCCTAGCGGCCAAAGTACAAAAATATGACGCGCTGAATATTGAAAAAAACCGACTACTCGTGTTACTGGCTGCGAGTCAAACCAAAAAAGATGCAGAAGTCAAAATTGGTCGTATTATTCGTACCAATATACAAGGACCTTATGATCAGCGCATCATGATTGACCGGGGGCAGCGTGATGGCGTGGTGCATTCACAGGCGGTAATTGATGCCAATGGGGTGATCGGTCAGGTTAGCATGGTCGCACACGATCACAGTGTGGTGACGGTTATCACTGACGCGAGCCATGCGGTGCCAGTGGAGGTATTGCGAAACGGATTAAATGGGATCGCCAGAGGAACCGGTGGAGGCCAAATATTGACGGTACCGTTTATGTCATTTCAGGCGGATATTGAAGTGGGTGATGTGTTGGTAACGTCGGGTCTGGGAGAAGTTTTTCCATCGGGGCACCCAGTGGCTGAGATAATTGACATTCAAGGCGTAGCAGGTGAGCCATTTTTAACCGTTAAAGCCAGGCCTTTTGCCGAGCTCAACAAAGTGAAAAATGTCCTGCTTTTGGAGCGCGCCGTGTCAACTCCAATCACCTTAGATCAGGGTGAGCCGGAGGAAACAGCGTTAAGCTCGCCCGACATTCAAGCCAAGCATCAACCTGATACCGTACTAACGGGTGAATCCATACCCGCCCACCCCGACCCACAAGCCGAGCAGTAATGACCGCTTCAACCGTCAAATATTTACGTATTCCGCACTGGGGTTATATTTTTGCGACGATTGTTATTGCAGGTCTACTACGCGTGATACCGTTGCCAGAAGCGTTTCAATATCTGTGGCCGGACTGGTTCAATCTGGTGGTTTTTTACTGGGTGCTGGTCTTACCGCTACACCTGGGAGTAACCTTTGGTTGGCTGGTTGGCCTGCTTGAAGATATCATTAGTTTTTCACTTTTGGGCCAACATGCGCTGGGGAAAGCGTTGACGGGGATGGTGGCAGGAATGTTAGGGACTAAATTCGCTTTATTTAATTTTGCACAAAAAATATTGTTAATTTTGATTTTGCAATCAATCAATATTGGCATTGTGGCGATGATCAATTTACTGGTTTTAGAGATACCCATTCGTTTGAATTTGTGGGGCTCGGCAATTACGACCGCGTTAGCCTGGCCAATCTTATCTTTTCTGTTACATCAGTTTGATCCGAATACCAAATAATGGCAAGTATTGGCTCAAAACCTGCAATTAGAGATCATTTGCGTGAAGCGGCCATCGTGCAATCTCGTTTGGTAATGATTTCATTTTTAGTTATCGTGCTCGCAGGAATATTGGTCGCGAGATTGTATTACCTGCAAATCAACCAATATGACAAGTTTTTGGAACTCGCTGATAAAAATCGGGTAGATACGCATCCTATCGCACCGGTGCGAGGACTGGTGTTTGATCGCAATGGGTTACCGCTAGCGGCCAATGCGCGCGCATATAATCTCGAAATATTACCCAAGCAAGTCAAGGAAATGGACGAACTGATTGCGGCAATTGGGCGTTTGATTGAATTAAGTGAAGAAGATATTGAGCATTTTAAAAAACAGGTAAGGCACCGCCCCAGCTTTGAACGACAGGTGCTGCGCGCTAATCTGACCGAAACCGAAGCCGCGCGTTACTCTGCCCATCAACATGAATTACCGGGTAGCTATTTAGTTGCTGCCTTGCAAAGATATTATCCAGAAGGCGAACTGATGGGACATGTGCTTGGGTATGTCGGGCGCATAAATGATCAAGATATTCAGCAAATTGATAAAAAGGCCTATGGTGGTACCCACTATATTGGCAAGTTGGGTATTGAGGCTAATTATGAGTCGATATTGCTTGGGGAGGTGGGTTCTGAAGATATTGAAACCAATGCTCATGGACAACAAGTGCGTGCCTTGACCAAAACCCTACCTACCACTGGTAAAACCCTATATCTGAGCCTGGATACAGATTTGCAGCGTAAAGCAATGTCTTTACTGGCACCTTATGAGGGTGCGGCAGTCGCGTTGGACCCAAAGAGTGGTGAAATCTTGGCATTCGTAAGCGTGCCTGGTTATGACACCAATCCTTTTGTAAATGGTATCAGCCGTCAAGACTACGCACAATTGCGCGAATCAGAAAGGCGGCCTTTACTTAACCGAGCTCTAAACGGTCGGTATGCACCCGGTTCAACCATTAAGGGTTTTATGGGGCTGGTTGCGATGAAAAACGGTATTTCACCCAACGAAACTATTTTTGGCCGGGGTTGGTATTCTTTGCCAAACTCCAAGCATCGTTATCGTTGTTGGAAAAAAGTTGGGCACGGTAGTGTTGATTTGCATGACGCCATTACCCAGTCATGTGATGTTTATTTTTATCGAAATGCTAAACGACTCGGCATTGACCGGTTACATGAGGACATGACAGCGCTTGGTTTTGGCAAGAAAACAAATATTGATATTCCCAATGAACCAACCGGGCTAATGCCCTCCAGAGATTGGAAAAAGCAGGTGCGTAATCAACCCTGGTATCCAGGGGAAACCGTGATTACTGGTATTGGTCAGGGCTATATGCTGACGACTCCGATACAGCTCGCAAGTGCCACAGCCTTATTAGCCAACAAGGGCCAACCCATCGTGCCGCATTTTTTAACCGCGATCCAAGACCCCGATAATGGCAATCTGGAACAAGTGAAATATGAGACACCTGCGCGGATAGAAGGGATTAGTCAAGCGGCCTACGACGAAGTGATCAGAGCAATGCGTGATGTGGTGCACGGTCCGCGTGGAACGGCCCGTCGTATTGGGGTTGGTCTGGAGTATGAAATCGCAGGAAAAACGGGCACTGCGCAGGTAAAAAGTATTCCACAGGGGGCTAAATATGATGTCGATAACACGCCTAAAATCTATCGAGATCATTCCTTATTTGTCGCTTTTGCACCAGTGGAGGATCCAAAAATTGCACTTGCTGTCGTAGTCGAACATGGGGGCAGTGGTAGTAAAGTCGCTGCACCCATTGCCAAGGAAATTATTGATTATTATTTGATCGAACGACTAGGTTTGTACACAAGGGAGGTAGACGCTGAGCAGGAACTGGCAAGTTTAGAAGGAGTAAATGGCTGATTAAAGTATGCTTCCATTTCTACCCTACCGCTTTCGTTTCGATATGCCTTTGTTCGTCGGTTTAGTCGTATTGTGCGCGACTAGCATATTGATTTTGTATAGTGCTGGTGGCGCCAACAGCGATCAAATTTTCCGCCAACTGATACGCATTGGTTTATCACTTGTTCTGATGTTGGTTGTCGCGCAGGTCACTCCATCGACCTTAATGCGTTATTCTCCGGTGATTTACGGCATTGGTCTTGCGATGCTGGTAACCGTATTGGCCGTTGGATTTATCGGCAAAGGTGCACAGCGTTGGCTTGATGTGGGCCTATTTCGTTTTCAGCCCTCTGAAATCATGAAACTAGCAGTGCCAATGATGGTCGCGTGGGTAGCTACCCGACGTTTCTTACCATTGTCATTTTGGCATATCAGCTTGTGTTTTGTGGTGATCATTGTACCTGCAGCACTTATTGGCGTGCAGCCCGATTTGGGGACGGCACTATTAGTCACCTTTGCGGGGTTAGTGGTTATTTTCTTGGCTGGGATTGCTTGGAAATTTGTCGCTTATATCTTCGGTTTGTTGGCGATCAGTGCGCCGTTGGTCTGGCAATTTGTGTTTCATGATTACCAAAGAACGCGCGTCCTGACTTTGTTTGATCCGTGGAAGGATCCTCTCGGTGCCGGCTATCATACGATCCAGTCTATGATCGCCATTGGTTCTGGGGGCAAAATGGGCAAGGGCTGGTTGCATGGGACGCAAGCACAATTAGAATTTATTCCCGAGCGTAGCACGGATTTTATATTCTCAGTATTTGGTGAAGAGTTTGGCTTGGTTGGCTTTTTGTTTCTACTCAGTATTTATCTCTTTCTGGTGCTTAGGGGCACCATGATTGCCTTTTATGCGCAGGAGACTTATGACCGGTTGTTGGCCGGGAGCGTAATTCTTACCTTTATGTTTTACGTGTTTGTTAACATTGGTATGGTCTCTGGTATATTACCCGTGGTGGGTGTGCCTTTGCCCTTGGTCAGCTACGGAGGCACATCAATGATAACCCTGATGGCTGGGTTTGGTATCTTAATGAGCGTCCAATGCGAGGGGCGCAAACTATCACGTAGCTAATAAACTCGGTTGATTTCTATGACGCATAAAATGGGTAAAAAATTAGTCAATACTTGCTTTCATGCAATCATTCGAAAGCATTCGATCCAGGCGGTGATAGTAGCATCCATGCTAGGGTTGATGGCTTCAGCACTACCCGTAGCCGCGATTGAATTAGATGCGTCACCGCAGATGCAAGCCCTAACAGACAAATTGGTAAGAGATAAGATTTACACCCGTGAAGATTTACAAGCGTTATTAGGGCCGCTTGAAATTGATCAGGGCGTGCTGAAGTTATTTGAACGTCAGGCAGAAGCTAAACCATGGCACGAATACAAAAATATTTTTCTCAAAGATGATCGAATCATTGCGGGCAAGACATTCATGCAGACCCATCAACAATTGCTGGCAGATGTTGAAGCAGAATATGGCGTGCCACAGGAGGTTATAACCGCGCTTATTGGTGTCGAAACCTATTATGGGACGCGCATGGGTTCACGCAGCGTATTGCGTTCCTTAGCAACATTGGTTGCTGCCTACCCGCGTCGTGCAAAATTTTTTGGTAAGGAGTTGGAGACCTTTTTAAGCTTACTGAAACAAGAAAAGTTAGTTGCTTCTGGTGTCGAGGGTTCTTACGCTGGCGCCATTGGTATTCCGCAGTTCATGCCTACCAGCTATGTTGCTTATGCAGTGGATTTTAATCAAAATGGCAAGCGTGACTTAGTGCATGAATTGGCAGATGCAGCGGGTAGCGTGGCAAATTATCTGGTCGAGCATGGCTGGAAGCGCGGCGCACCTATTGCGCAATGGATTGATCAACCTATAAGCAGTACTGCTCAAAAACTGATCGAAAAGCGCGCGAAACCTAAGTATCGGGTGGAAACCTTGCGCCAAAAAGGGGTAGAACTTAATGATGCGAACGATACTAAAGTAAGCCTCAATCGCTTACAGGAAGCAGATGCGTCAAGATATTTTGTGGGTTACGCAAATTTTTACGCTTTAACGCGTTACAACCCGAGCAATAAATATGCAATGGCCATTGTTGAGTTGGCTCGGGCGATTACAAATAACTGATTGTGCCTAAACTTTATCGCGATATAGTTTTGCCGTACGAGTTCGGTATTTTCAGGTGCATGATGCTGTTGATTATTTGGGTTTTAGGTGCCTGCTCATTTGGCAGTGGGCGCACGGGTGGCCAATTCTTGCCAGGAGATGGCTTGCCTAAAGGGCATCGCATAGATATTGCTGCTGTACCCAATGCCGTACCAAAACCAGAAAAGCTTAGTGAAACCGGGAATAAACCCTATCGGGTGTTTGGTAAAGGTTACGTGCCCCTGCGCTCAGCACAGGGCTATCGCGCAGAAGGGATTGCTTCTTGGTATGGCACTAAATTTCATGGGCGCAGGACTTCAAGTGGCGAACCATACAATATGTATGCCATGAGCGCAGCACATCGTACGCTTCCCTTGCCTTCCTATGCACGTGTGACCAATTTGGCGAATGGACGCAGTGTTATCGTTAAAGTCAATGATCGTGGTCCTTTTGTGGACCCCAAAAACAGAATTGTCGATCTATCTTATGTGGCAGCAGCCAAGCTAGGTGTGGTCGCGACCGGAACCGCGCGCGTTCGTATAGAGGCGGTGATGACTGCTGATCAAGCTCCATCTTCACTCCAAACGGCGAGTATTAATAAACCAGCCCAACCTATAAAACAGCGAGCAAAGATACCAATGGCTGAAGATACCACTGTCAGCTATTTACAGATGGGTGCTTTTTCTATGCGTTTAAATGCAGACCAGCTATTGCGTCGTTTGGCCAAAGCAGGGGTTAAGGCCTATGTACAACAGGCAGATCGGTTGTTTAAAGTAAAATCCGGACCCTACGCTGACGCAGATGAGGCATTAAAACAAAAACTTCGCATTGACCGTATGTTGAATATAGAGGCAAGAGTTGTATTTGAATGATTTTTGCAAAATGGCCAATCGGCATTCGTCACCATATATGAATAATATCGTAATGAATATCTTACGCACCTTTACCCAGTTCGCGTTATTTTTATGGGTTATATTCGCCTTTTCTCAGGCAGTCCAAGCGCAGACCCCAATCCCAGATTTTTTGCGGGCCAAAGGTAGCCCACCCACGCCCGAAGCCAAGGCCTGGGTATTGATAGAAAGCAAAACCGGCTGGACGATCACCTCCAATAATCCGCATGAGCGGGTGGATCCTGCAAGTCTTACCAAGCTGATGACTTCTTACATGGCATTTGAGGCGCTTGATAGCGGCAAAATAAAGGCGGATGATAAAGTATTTATTAGTGAAAAAGCCTGGAAAGCACCCGGCTCCAGAATGTTTTTAAAAGTAGATACTTCTGCGACTATCGCAGAATTACTCAATGGGTTGATTATTCAGTCGGGTAACGATGCAGCCATTGCCCTGGCGGAGCATCTGGGCGGAAGTGAAAGCGGTTTCGCTCAGTTGATGAATGAAAAAGCCGTGCAGTTGGGGATGAGCAATACGAAGTATATAAATTCGAGTGGCCTGCCCGACGAAGAGCATTATACCTCCGCCTATGATACTGCGATTTTGTCGCGCGCACTTATCCGGGATTATCCAGATATGTATGCCTTATTTGCGGTACGAGAATATACTTATAATGAGATTACCCAAGCTAACCGGAATCGCCTTTTGTGGCGTGATGATAGTTACGATGGGCTGAAAACCGGGCATACCAATGCCGCTGGCTATTGTTTAGCTGGGTCTGCGGCACGCGGTAATACCCGGTTTATCGCGGTGGTGATGGGTGCGAAAAGTAATACCAGCCGAGTTCAAGGCGTCAGCGCATTAATAGAATATGGTTTCACCCAGTACGAAACTACGACGGTTTTTCAGGCATCTGTTCCAGTGAAAAGCCCGAGCCTATATAAAGGCGCGCAAAAAACTGCAGAAATTGGTACACCTCAGGCGGTTTCGGTTTTACTCCCCCGGGGGAGTGCGGGTTCGCTGCACATAGACTACCAATTACCGGAAAAACTAGTGGCACCTCTTAATTCCAATGAAGCGGTTGGTCGCGCTAATTTGAGCTATATGGGCAATGCAATCGGCCACGTCGAACTCATGCCATTGCAGGATTATCCATTGGGCCCCATATGGTCACAATTAATTGACGCGGTAAAAATCAAAATCTTCTAATGAAAATTACGCAAACTAAAATGCCCGAGCCGAGCTCTGAGGCGCCAGGAATGGTTTTCCCTTGCACCATAGATGTCAAAATTTTTGTCAATAATGAACAGGCGGTGGAGGCACAATTAAAGGAATTTGTCGTTGCTCACCTGGAGAATAAAAATCTACATGATTGGCGTAGCCGCTCCAGCAGTGCAGGGAAATATTTGGCGATTACTGCTTCAGTAAAAGCACAAAGCCGTGATCATATTGATAGGCTCTATCAAGCGCTACACGACCACGACCTAGTGATTATGATGTTATAACAGTTAAATTGCATTCTACGAATCGTATACAGATGCAGTCTTTATCTCCTCGGGTTTTGTTTTTGGGCGAAGTGAACTATTTGGATAGTTATGCCTGGATGCAAGCGTTTACCGGTTGTCGTGATGTAAGCACCAAGGATGAGTTTTGGGTGCTTAGTCATCCTCCAGTCTATACGCAGGGTACCAGTTGTGAAGCGATACCCGATCCTAAAGGTGGAAACATCCCAGTTGTTAAATCGGATCGAGGAGGTCAAATCAGTTACCATGGCCCCGGCCAATTGGTTATCTATTTGTTACTGGATATTAGGCGATTGCGTATCGGGCCAAAAAGCCTGGTGAGGCGTATTGAAGAAGCGATTAAAATTTTACTTAGCGAATATGCGATCCAGGGAAAAACCAATAAAGGTGCACCGGGTATTTACGTCGATGGGGAAAAAATCGCAGCCTTAGGCTTACGCATCAAAAATGGTTGTTGCTATCACGGGTTAAGTCTCAATATTGATATGGACCTATCACCATTTAACGCTATTGACCCTTGCGGTTATGCCGGGTTGAAGGTCACACAAATAGCTGATTTTGGCGGCAAGAAGCCTTTTTCCAGAATCGCGAATCAATTGGTCGATTGTTTGATTGATTCAATATATGCAAGCACGGATTGAGCACTTTTTGCCGCTGCTAAGCGTTTGTGCGTGCCGATATCGTTCCATATACCTGCGTAGTGCGTGCCGTCTAATTGTTGCTGACGAATAGCGGTTTCCAAAATTGGGCGTAGCGCCATTTTCCCGGCGGGCAAATCTTCAAATAGAGCTCGATCAAACCAGGCGATTCCACTATAGGTACACGATCGGTCTTTTGGCTGGTCTGCTTTCAGCGCAAGCTTAGCATTGGCTGGTAAAACGAAATCACCATTGGGATGATGGGCGGGGTTGTCAACCATGATTAGCTGCCCCATTTGTGTAACGTGCTGGTTTTGCTGCAAGTGACTGAGCGGATAATCGCACAGAATGTCCGCGCTAATCACCGCAAATTTTTGGGTTTTAATTAAATGCAATGCATGCGTGATACCACCAGCGGTTTCGAGTGCTTCTTCTGGTTCAATCGAGTAGCTAATTTGGAGTCCATATTGACGCCCATCTCCTAGTTTGGCTTGGATCATATCACCCAGATGGTGCAGGTTGATAATTATATGGTGGTAACCCGAGCGCCTGAGATTATATAAGTGAATTTCTATCAGGCTGATTCCTTCAATTTCCAATAAAGGCTTGGGCAGATTATCAGTCAAAGGGCGCAGGCGTTCGCCTCGGCCGGCTGCAAGAATCATGGCATCCATAAATAATGGTTAGCTGCTTAAAGATGACTAGGAAATCGGTTGCTCATTATTGAACAACGCCTAAAAAAAAGAACGCATGCGTTAGCTTTAAAAAGCGTTTCGCGATATTATAGCAGTCTTGGGTTTGCCAACGCTGTTGCGGCTTGAAACACCGCAATGCGCAGCATTCAACGAACTAACTAAAAAATCGAGATATCGCGTGTCTTTAAAAATACCCAGCTCCCTCGTCGTGCCTGTGCGGCAATCTTTATTTTTCGTTTTAACCTGTAATCTTGTATCAGTACCAATCTACGCAGCAGATGATGAGATCGGTTTTGCGGATGAGTCCGTATGTAGCGCTCCAAGAGTTGATTTGCCTGAATTACTGATATCAGCGCCTGCAGATAACGCCGAAGAGCAGGAAATTGGCCTGGAAGGGGATCAGATGGATATTGACGTGAACGACAAAGATAAAGTCGTCATGTCAGGTAATGCCCAGGTTGTTCAGGGTCAGCGTGGTGTTTTTGCCGATAAAATCACCTATGATCAGGGCAACTATCAGGCAATCGTGGAGGGTAATGTTCGTTATTACACCGAGGCGGGAGATGAAATTGAAGCGGACTCCATGCGTTTAGAGATTGATTCTTTTATCGGCGATACAGGTCCTGCCAGCATGCATTTGGTTAGTCGCAAGCCGATTAAAAAAGCAACCAAGCGTAACTATATTGAAGATTACACGCCATTCGCTCCAATCTTGAATCGCATAATTGATGTGCCTGAACAGGCAACCGATAACAGGCCGCGTGTGGAAAACCGGGTTACCGCCGATAAAATAGACATTGAGGGAGAAGGATTCCAACGATTGCATGGCGCGACCGTGACCCGTTGCCCATATGGAGAAGACGTGCTCATCGTCAGCGAGGCAGTTGAACTCGACCACGAAGAAGGCGTCGGGTATGCTGAAAATGTAACTGTCAAATTCAAAGGGGTTCCTATTTTATGGGCGCCACGGTTTTCTTTTCCGCTCAATAATGAACGTAAAACCGGGTTTTTGGCGCCCAGCATTGGGGATGATGAGGTATCTGGTTTTGTGCTCTCTTTTCCCTACTACTTTAATATTGCACCTCAGTATGATGCCACGCTTCGGCCAACGGTTTACACAGATCGTGGTGTCCAGTTATTCGGTGAATTTCGTTATCTAAATGAGAAAGGAGATGCGGTCCTAAAAGGGGAGTATTTGCCGCAAGACGATTTATTTGAGCAAGAAGATCGCTACGCCTATGGTCTTGACCTTAAGCAAAATTACGACAATGGCTGGGGCGTGCGGGTTGATTTGCAAGATGTCTCTGATACCAGCTATCTCAGTGATTTTAGAAATGATATTAATATTACCAGTGCAACGCATCTTCCACAGACATTGCAACTAAATTACAACGATAGTCTGCTGTATATGCGCAGCAAATTATCTGAATATACCGCGGTTGCGCCTGATCAAGAAAGTAGTCAACCGTTTGATCGCTTGCCGCAAATAGAATTCGGGGTTCGACCGCAGGATATGGGCCCATTTGAGTTAGCGCTGGATTCCGAATATATTAGTTTTGATCATGATGATACTGATCGAGTCACCGGCAAGCGTCTAAATATTAAGCCTTCGATTAGCATGCCATACGAGCCCATCTATGGTTACCTAAAACCAAAACTTTCTTATCGCGCGTTGAGCTATCAATTGGATAACGTTGCTACGGGTGAGGAAGACAGCCCATCGGCTGCCGCGCCCATATTTAGTGTCGATAGCGGTTTGTATTTTGAGCGAGATATGCAGTTGGGTGATAATGAAATGTTGCAAACATTAGAGCCGCGCGTGATGTATGTTTATGTCCCCGAAGAAGATCAAGATGGATTTCCCGATTTCGATACTGGTTTGGGCAGTGTCAGCAGCTACAACGTACTATTTCGTGAAGATCGGTTTTTTGGTGGTGATAGAATTGGTGACGACCACCACGTCGCATTAGGGGTGACCACCCGCTTAATTGATGACGCCAGTGGTAAGGAGCGTCTTAAGGCCAGCATTGGGCAATTATATTATTTAGATGATCGCGAGGTGGGGTTAACTGACTCGGAAGAAGCAGCCGATACGGCGGATAAATCAGATATTTTTGCAGAGCTTAATGCGCCCATTACGGACGAACTTGAACTAAGGTCTTTTTTAAGATTTGATCAAGATGACGGTGATCTTACCAACATTACTGCAGGCCTGGATTATAACAGTGGCTCGCGCCGGTTTGCCTCCTTGGACTATTATAAAAACGACGAAGTCAGCGAAGATCTGCGGCTGCAATTAGACTGGCCCATCTCACCGCGCGTCCAGTTCCAAACGGATAATCGATACTCACTTGAAGACGAGGAGTTTCGCGCGAATAGTTTCGGTTTGGTGTACGACGGTTGCTGCTGGGCAGTGGGCTTAAAAGCAACGCGTATCCTACAAAATGATGGCGAATTTCGTGACAGCATCCTGGCTACCCTAGAATTGGATGGATTGGGTAAGCTACAAACAGCGCGCTAGTTATTTGTTATTGGTGTTTTTCTTAAGATGCTAAAGTTGTTAACGAGTGCATGGCTTAAACATCGCATTATAGTTGGTTTGAGCCTTATGCTTTTGAGCATGCAGGCTTTTACGCAAGCGATTGATGAAGTGGTGCTGGTGGTTGATGATCAAGCGATCACCGCGCGGGAATTTAGCGTGTTGCACCTAATTCATGATCCTGCCAAACCCTATGCGCTGGTTGCGCCTAAGCTAGGGGAGCGTATTACCGACGCCATTGTGGATGAATTGCTGCTTGCAACCCATGCCAAAAGGCTTGATCCAGATGCTAAAGTTGAACCTGCAGAAATACAAGCAGCAATCAATGCCTTAGCGCGTCAGAACAATTTGACGCAGGATCAATTCTTACGCCGGCTTAATTCACAGGGGGTGGATATTCAAATATTTCGTGAAAGCCTGCAGCAACGTATCTTGGTAAGGCAAGTCGTAGCGCAAAGGATAGCACGCAGTATTGTTGTATCTCCTGCAGAAGTGCAAGAGTATATTAATAACCGCCCAGAATTGAAAACCCAGACGCAGAAGAAATACAGGGCTTCGCATTTGGTCGTGCCACTGGTTGATGGTTTGACTAAGAAGCAAGTGCAATCAAGGCGAGAAGTGATTGAGAAAGTCAGAAAGCGTTTGCTCGAAGGTGATGGTTTTGCGCAGGTAATTGAGGAGGTTGAGCAGGTTCAATCGAGCGGTAACGAAGGGGATCTAGGCTGGAAGAGTCAAAATGAACTCCCCGCATTATTTGTCGAGGTATTGGATAAGCTACAAGTCGGGCAACTCTCACAAGTTATAGAGAGTGGCAATGGCTACCACTTATTAGCCTTGATGGAAGTTCAGTCGTCTGGGGGTCTACCAAAGGAGTATAAAGTAAGGCATATATTTAAAGGGTTGGCCCCTAAAGCTGAAGTGAGTAGATTGACTGAAACACTTAAGAATCTAAAGGCACAAATTTTAGCAGGTGTTGATTTTAAGACTGTTGCGCGGTCCGAATCACAAGATGCAGCCACGGCCTCGCGAGGGGGTGAATTAGGCTGGATCAAGCCCGAACAAATTGATCCACTGTTTGCCCAGGCCATATTGGGGCTGGAAGTAGGCCAGATAAGTGATCCGGTGCGGACGAAATTTGGTTTGCACCTAATTCAACTACTTGAAACACGTGATCAAAAGGGAGTAGCGACCCTTGAAGAAAGAGTACGGCAAAGGATTTTTTCTGAAAAAGTAGATGAGCAAATTCAGGATTTACTCAATGAAGTTAAGCAAATAGCATTGATTGAGGTGGTAGCACAATGAGCGATGGCGCGAAATTGAAAAATGCAATTCTTTCCTTATTACCCGAAACAATGGCGAGGGATTTGAAAGATAATGTTGATGCCACGATCCAAAGTTATTTTGCTGATATGAATCTGGTCTCGCGCAACGAGTTCGAAATTCAGCAAAAAGTACTGGCCAAAACACGTGCCAAGCTGGACGCGCTCGAAAAAATAATTGCTGAGCTGGAAGACAAACAAAGCTGAGATCAAATCAAAGGAAACGAGCAATATGGAAAGCACAGCAGTTTCAAGTTTAAGTAGCAGACGACCAAAAAGAACCTTAGCCTCGGTCGAATTGTATTGGCAGTATCTGCGGTTTCAGCCAGCGTGAAATGTCGCTTGCGATTGTACAAAGTCGAGCAGAGCAAGGAATTGCGGCACAAGATGTCAGCGTTGAAGTACATCTTACCGGCGGCTTGCCCGCATTTTCGATTGTTGGCTTGCCAGAGGCCGCCGTACGTGAAAGTAAAGACCGTGTGCGCAGTGCCCTGATTAGTTCTAATTTCGAATTTCCGCGCAAGAAGATTACTGTCAACCTGGCGCCCGCAGATTTACCGAAGGAAGGTGGACGCTATGATTTACCGATTGCGATTGGAATTCTGGCCGCCATTGGCGTAATTCCGCAATCGGTTCTGGAAGATAAAGTATTTATTGGTGAGCTGGCCTTAACCGGTGCGTTGCGCAAAACACGGGGTACCATGGTGATTGCCTTATCGTTGAGGAACAGTGATCTTAAGCTGTGTATACCGGCGGGTAGCGCGGCAGAAGCAGCAGCCGTGCCTGGGCTAGATATATTGCCCGCAGCGCATCTGATTGAGGTGGTATCTGCCTTGTTGGGGCAAGCACAATTTGCTTCGTACCCTGTGCCCGAGCCATATAAGAGCGAGTACGAAAAGGATATCACTGAAGTTAAAGGTCAACGCTTCGCCAAACAGGCCTTGACTATTGCTGCAGCAGGTGGGCATAACATTTTAATGTATGGCCCACCAGGGACAGGTAAATCCATGTTAGCGGAACGATTTGCAAGCTTGCTACCTGATCTATCGATAGAACAAGCGTTGCAAACTGCGGCCATTGCGTCGGTGAGTAACGATGGCGTAGATATGCAGCATTGGCTTAAAAGGCCTTATCGTGCCCCGCACCATAGTGCTTCTGCGGTCTCGATTGTAGGGGGCGGAACCAAAGCCACTCCGGGTGAAATATCGCTGGCGCATAACGGCGTTTTGTTTCTGGATGAGCTTCCCGAGTTTGAAAAAAAGGTGCTGGAAAACCTGCGCGAGCCGCTGGAGTCAGGCAAGGTTAGTATCGCACGCGCGGCATATCGATCCACCTATCCAGCCGAGTTTATTTTTATTGCGGCGATGAATCCTTGTTGTTGCGTTGCCATGTTGTCATCTTTTCAGCGAAGCTGGACATGGTGTTTACTCCTGTTTAATATGTTGATTAATGGTTTGGCTATACATTTTAAGTATATTAAAAGCTATAACTGTCGCTATAGTAATACATTAAAATTTAGTTAGCGAATGGTAAATAATGAAGATGTAACTGTACTTCATTGTCATGTACGACAATCTTCTCGGTTACTAGCTCAATAACCTTGTGTTTATCTTCTGGTGATAGCTTAACAAAGCGATCATGTAGCCACGTAGTTTCGGATGCAATGTGATCGGAAGAAAGTGTTTTTTGCTGCATTGCTTTTATTATCCCTTCAAGTGTTGGGATTTCTGTTTTGATTTCAACCAGTCTTTTTTCTAACGGTGTGTTTTTTCTTTCAAATCCAGTTTTACCAATTCCATCAGATATAAATAAATCATATAGCTTGTCTATTTCTTTCTTTATTTTGTTTTCTTCTTTTCGCAAGAGTTCGAGCTCAGATACTTTGTTTTGAAGGTTCGAGTTTGCCTCTAGCACATATTTTTCAATTTCCTTTTTCGACAACAAAAATTCTTTCAATTGTTGCTGATATACACCTTCCAAGTCATCTTTGTGAATTTTCTTTCGACATTTCTTGCAAGTATATGATGCTGAGTTAGAAGGCACATACATAGCACCACCACACTCACAAAATGTGAGGCCAGAAAATATATGTGTCACTGGTTTACGAGCAACTTTCTTTCTAGACTTTTTCTGTTTTTCCAGGAAATCATTTACTTCATCCCAAAGCTCTTCCGAAACAATGGGTTCAACTTCTGTGTATACCCAATCTTCCGGTGATTTTAAAACCCAGTTTTTTCCAGAACCACGGGATCGTGTATAGTTTGCTCGATGCAGTCCTTTCATCGTTGGATTAGTTAAAAGCCTATCTACAGTTGAATCTGAGAAATTTGCTCCCTTACGAGTTCTGTATCCAGCTTCATTCAGCATTCTTGCCGTAGTTTTCTTCCTTCTGTTATCAGAAAAAACTTCAAACATCTTTTTTATTATCACAGCCTCATTTTCGTCGACTTTAAGCTGATTATTTTCCCATTTGTACCCTAATGGAGCGGCACCGCCCGTCTGCTTGCCTAGCTTGGCTCGTATTGGCACAGATGCTTTTACTCGATCTGATAACTCTTCACGTTCAAATTGAGCAAGAGCTGCAAGTACAGTGAAGAATAGGGTGCCTGCTGGTGTAGATGTATCAATTGATTCACCAAGTGAAATCAAATCTGCGTTATGTTTTTTAAATATATCGGCGAGATCAAGAAGTTCTCTTGTGGACCTGGCGAGTCTTGCAAGCTTAGAGAAGATCAACCCTGTGATTTTTCCTGACGCAACATCTGCTAGCATTTGCTTTGTTTGAGATAGCTCTATAACAGACTTGCCAGAGGTGGCGGTAAGGTCATATACCTCTACAATATCCCATTCTTTAAACGAGCAATATGCTTTAGCCCGTTCAAGGTGATGTTCTGGAGATTCTTTTTGAGAATCAAGGTCAGTAGAAGTGCGTATCCATACACCTACTTTTTTGTGTTGTTTTTCTCTCATAGCTTAGGCCAAATATCAGCTGCAGAGTTTAATTAGTTAGTTTTATAAAAGCAACGCAACTAGAAGTGTTGCTATTGAATTGAGAGTTTTATAGTGATATGAAAAGATTAATTATTGATGTCGACAAAAAACATACTTGGCCACAAAGGGTAGTTGATATTGTTGGCAGGTGGTCTGAACTATGTCGTGGATCAACGGAGTTTACTGTTGATTTACCCTTGGGTTTCGAGCATGAGAAGGATTTTCGTGAATTACTGTCAGGCTTCCTCATACGAAGCTACCACTGTACACGTTTATTACCACATGAAGTAAAAGTTATAGGTAAAGAGGGGCTGCGTCCACTGACTAATAAACTTTTGCATGACCGTATAGATTTAGCCCTTGAGGCTGGATTTATAGATCTTGATGAAGCCAAAAAGCTAAAAGATTCTCATGTTTTTGCTAAATGTGATCATAAGAATCGTGAGAACCAAGTTTGCCTTATATTGTCTAGGAATAAATTCATGGGTGGTGTTAGAGGATGCGAACCACTTCTAGGATCATGGGGCGGAGAAGGCATCTATCGTTATTCTACTGAAGTACCTTGTCTGAATAGGCTAAAGGATAAAAGTAGGCCAACTATTATTGAAGCCCTTCTTGATCTTGGTGGAAGTAGCATTCCTCACAATGTTTATCCAGCGCTTCACAAGGTTTTTATTGGATCAGATTTAGGTTTGTCAGATGTTGGTGCAGATGTATTCTACCAAGCAGCAGTTACACCGGATAGTATTGAAAGAATTCTCCAAGCTGGAGACGAAGGCTATAAATTACTTGGCAATCTTCCTTGGAAGTAATTTCGATTTACATACGATCAATTGTTTATATTCAATGGCTGAATCCGTGTATTTAAACCAAAGTTCTTTGTTGCCAGTGATGGACAAAAACTCAAGCAGGCTACCAACAGTATAGTTACTCATTTTCGTTGCATTCTTGAATGAACAGTACGTCCTCAACTTTATTTTCTTTGTGTTCAATATAGTCAATTATTCTAATTGATACAGGTTTTGAATGGCCCTTGGTTACTACGGTAGTACAAGCCTGTTTAGAAAATGTGAGGAAATCAGTAATAAAAACCTCAGATTGTTCGTCTGGGAAATTCGCCAGCATTAAAAGTGTGATTATGTATTCGTTATTCTGAGAGGTATCCCAGAATGCATCGTATACTTGGATTTCATTATCACTTTTGAAATACTCAACAATCCTCTTTTGTACTTGACTGTCTGATTGAACAAAAAGCGTATATAGCTGTAGCCCACCTAATATCAAAGCAACAATGAGGGCCATTAACAGGAAATGACTACGTATTGTTTTTCCTTTCATAGCATTAAATTGTCTAGGTTTTAAGTGGCGATGACAATTGGCGGGTTGCTTATAGTACTTTGCTTAGGATTGTATTAGATATGTTGGCGATATACGCACCAATATAAAAAACCGCACAATAGAGTGCGGTTTTGAACTGCGCCAAATTAGTATTCGGAAGCAAGCATAATGGTAAGTACACGCTTAGTTTTATTTACATCCCACGGTTCTTTTGAACCGTATTTATATTCATTATCGTAATAGTCAATTTTCCAAAAGAACTTCTGACCTGTCACGGCAAATGAACCAAAGTCATGTTCTCCGTGGGGATCGTTGTCTTCTGTGAAATTGCTAAATGTACGAACAGATAATAAAGCTTGTTGTCGAATTCGATCATCCAAATCTGCAACGCCTCTAGTCATTACCATCTTTCCAGCAATGCCTGTTTGGCGAAATAGATCATTAAGGTGAGCTATCATTTGTTTAGGTGTCATGGTTATCTCCTATTGTGAGAATAAAAAGGGGAGAGCCATGTGCCGACTCTCCCATGAAGTGGAAAAGTCGAGTGGAAGCTGACAGCTACATCAATCCATTTTCAGCGAATGAATAGTATTCATCACCGCCGATGATCATGTGGTCGAGTACATTCACATCAATAGCTTCCAAAGCTTCTTTAAGCCTCGCTGTGATGGCCTTGTCAGCCTCAGAAGGGTCTAGCGCTATACCAGGGTGGTTGTGAGCCAGTATCACCGCAGAGGCATTTAGGTCGAGTACTCGGCCAACTACTGTTCTAGGATGAACATATGCTTCTTTGACAGTGCCTTTCGCGACAATTTCGAAGCTAATCACTTGCAGCTGAGATGTTAGGAAAACAACACCAAAGTTTTCTTTGCTTTCATCAGCTAGTGCAATTTTGAGAAAATCGGCACAAGAGGCAGCGCTATTCACTACACCATTCCCAACAAAGTCGGGTACGATTAACTGGTATGCAAAATTAATGATTTGCTTTTTGGAAACGGGTTTCTGGGTGCGGTACTTACCCGCTGAATCTTTAAAGAACAATTTAGTCATGTTGGTTCTCCTGTTTGTGAGTGGTTATGGGAGAGCCAGATATCTGACTCTCCAAAGGGAAAGTCAGAAAGACTTGAAAGAACAATTACTTCATATAGAAGTACGAGATGGCAAGGCAGGCTGAATCGAAGATCGCCATCCGCAAATCTTCAGACTGCCAGGGTTTTCGCTTGGGTGGCAATTTGTATGCTAGGTATGGCAGGAAGGATGCCACCAATCCTGCCCGCTGATATTTGGTGTATGTGCCAAATGATTCAAAGACACTGGCAATTTCATTCTTATCGATAATTTTGCCATTCACGCCGTAGCGCTTGCAGGTCCTGTTTAGCGAGTTGATGTTTTTTCGAATTGCTTTAGGTCTTTCGCCAGGGGAATACGAAAGAACGGTTTCAATTTGGTTGTTTTCGATTAAGGTAGATATACGCTTCTTGAATATCTCTTGGTCATGCTTTTCGACCGACGCATGTCCCCAGTCGACTACAGTTTTGGCATCCTCGAATATGGTGAAGCCAAAGCCACGGTATGTGAGATATATCGATAAAACACGTTCTTTCTCAACAGTGTCGCCTATAGGTATTGTTTGGTATTTAGTATCATTTTTCATACATCCTGATACCTAGATGCAATTCTTGCTGCAGCACCGTCCAAAAAATCAATCTTTTGCTCAATTTCTGGAGTAGGGGTTTTGAGATCAAGTTTTGTTGAAAGATCAGAAATTCGCCTGAAGGTTTTTAATGCAGAATGTTTAGACAAGTCGGGAAAGACTCTGTCTAGTTGTTTACCAAACAACAGTTGATATGATATCGCCCTAGATAGAGCTGTGTTTTCATAACATTGTTCTATCTGAGAGATGAAGTATGGACTCTTTAAACCGAGGAGATATGCCACTTCACTCTGGCTTAAACCTGCCTTCTTACGGCAGGTTTTTGCGTAGTTGAGAAATTTCTCTTTTTCCATGATTTCATAAATTAATGGTCTCAAACGCTGATAAGTTTGTTTGAGAACTCATTAAATATTACTCTGTGGAGCAATTTCACGTAGACAGCTATTAACAAAGTAAAACTATCAACTATGTGATTATGTGTATAGGGTGGGGATACTCTAATTAGGTCGGTACATCTTGCCCAATAGGTTCTTACATTCCTACTACTCTTGTCCGTGCTATCATCAAGGCATGAGAAATGAGGTTGTAAGAATAATGGGATACTCTTGTTGCTAGGGCACCAGGTTTCCGATGAAGCGGTACTGCAACTGAAGTATTATGATTGACCATTTTGGAATGGGCTAGATGAGAAAACTGGCACTGAGATGACTGAGGCCACAACCATGGAATTTTTGAAGAAAACATATCTGCTTTTTTTGCTTCTTATAACCAGTTTTTCTGCTCCCGCTGACGTGTGTATCAAAGACATTCAAGGTAAAGAAGCTACAACCCCTGTTTACGGAGAAGTCAAAGAAATAGAGGCCTTCGTATCACATAAAGTTAAAAGAGAGATTTATATTGGTGATGTCGAAAACTGTAAAGACAATGATCCTGCTACAAATAACTACTTGACGGTTTTGTTACCAAGAGAACCTATAGAAAATCTGTCAGTTGGGGACATCGTAAAGGTTAAGGGAAAAGTTAGCGAATACCGTCCAGATTTTAATTATAAAACGGTAAGGTATAGGTACAATATCGATTCAAAGAATCCCTTAAAGCTTAGTTTTGAACAGAATCCAGGCACAAAAACAGAGACTACTCTTGTAATAAGCAACGTTGATGATGTTTCAATACTTAGTGACGTAGAGGGCCAGGAGGAAGCTAGTCAAGAGATGGTTAATCTGCTTGATTTTACTAAAGAAGCCACAAACGATAAGCATTTAGAAAAACTTCTAGAGCAATTAGAATCAAACAGGGTTTATTTGCCCAATGCAGTAATTGCTCACCCTTATCGCGGAAGCTTTGGATATGTTGTGAGTACGGACGATCCTAAAATTACTCCATATCTCATAGATGGAAAACTCAAGAAGATGATTCCATCAAAAGAGGTATCAGGCTATATACGTCGGTTCAAGGTATCTTCTGCCCCATCAGATAATAGACGGCTATATGGAGCAGAAATTGGATTGATAGAGGGATATGTACTTGAATCCTTATTTGGCAAAGCTATTGAGATTAAAAAGAGTCCTGAAATTGGCGCTAAAACCTACAAAGGAACCAGTTTCCAACCTATAACGAAGCCAACAGGAGATCTAACCATTGCTTCATTGAATGTTAAAAATCTATTCGACCAGAATTTTGATACTATTGAGAACAAAAGTGCACTCATAAAGGGCGTAATAGACTCAGCAATGGTCACCTATGAGGACGGGTATAGAGAGGAGGATTTTCAAAAATACCTCGAAAGCTATTTAAGGAAGGCTAGCGATAAAGCCAAAATCTCTACTCTCGCAAAAGACATAGTTAACGAATTACACGCTCCTGATATCGTTGCCTTGCAAGAGGTTCAAGACAATGATGGTATAGTTCCTTCACAAAATGTGAGCGCTGGAAAGACATTAGAAGCTCTAACTAAGGAGCTAGAAAAGAAAGGGGAATCATACTCGTATCATCAACTAGATCCTTCATTTCCACACAGTACAAGTGGGCAAAGAGGGGGCAATATCCGAAATGCCTACTTGGTGAAAAACAATGTAGGAGTAACAGTTTCTAAGCTCCAGAAAATAAGTGAAGCATCAAATAACTGTAATCGTCAGGATGAGCCTTTTTGTGATGGCCGTTTTCCTCTTTACATTCAAATCTTAAAGCAAGATAAGACGATAGATATAGTTAACGTGCATCTGAAATCAAACTTTCTTGCAGTAGTAAGCGAATCCCGGAAGCTAAGAAAACGCCAGCTACAAGAAGTTAGAAAATTCATAGATTCTCTAGGTACAAACACTATAGTACTTGGTGACTTAAACGACGATTCTGCTTGGGATGCTGATGCATTTAATATGCTTACGGAAGGCGAGGGAGCGCTAAGGGCAATAACCCTACCTGATGAAGAGCAATTTACACATTCTAATGACGGTACTTTCTCTCAACTTGATCATGTGTTTGTTTCAGAAAATCTGAAAGACAAGGCAAAGCTTCATGTCTCGCATTTTTCTACTCTTAGAATCAAAACAGGGACTGATCACGATGGGCTGCTATTGTCTTTAGGGTTTTAGGTAGTTAGGTAGGGCGGCATGAATAGAAAACTGAGCCTAGTGTTAGGGCTTTCTGGAATAACGGCTACTTTTCTAGCTACATTTTTAGGTGTCTACCTGGGCTCAAAGAATGCAGAAGAGAGGACTGCAAGCGAAAACTCTTCTAACAATGTAGCATTACTGAACATTATGAGCCGAGACTGCAAGGCGAATGTAGAACTTGCAGAAACCTCGGTAAGAGACACGGCAGTTGAGGCGTTTGCTCCAGTCCCGACATTAATGCTTCAATCTATGGCTCTTAATAGCGTTCTTATGGAGCAGTTTAACGCTAGTGATCTAGAAATCCTCATACCAGAGTCCGCTAAAACCTCACTACACTCTCAAAGGTTGATAAGGAAAATACAAGTATATGATTCGATAAGAGTTCCGGTTGAGGTACCTGGATTTCCTACAATGCCGCCAGAGGTAAGAGCAGCTTTAGTAGCCGAAAAGGAAAATAAGTTGAATGAGATTAGAGAGGTATTAAAAGACTATATTGAGAGCCTAAAGAGTGTATGTAAGGTGGTTGAGCGAGCTTCTAAACCAGGTTAACTTCGCTTGGATAGCATATTTTGGTTTACAGGTTGGCAAAAGAGATCATGATAAATGGAAAAATCCCGTAAGCTCAATTTTGGTTTAACGTTTTGTCACAATCACTCAAGAGACAAGCCTTGAATTTTTGGGTAGTCATTTACACACGTATTGTCGTTCACATACAGTTTAACTTCATTGCCCGATGCTTTAGCAGAAAGTAACATCGCATGGTAGCGATCAAAAGGTGGGAAATCAGCATCAATATGATAGGTAACCGCTGAGCACCCAGCCGGGTTAATTCTCGTTCCACTGGTTGTGATCCACAAACTTCCCGTCGATCCCAATTGCAATTTAGTTACAGTGACTTTACTTGTCCATGCTGCGGATGCAGTCTGAGAAAAACCAAGAATTAAACATGCTAAAAGGACCTTTTTCATAAAGGCATCCTCTATTTTACGATGGTTCAGGTTTAGCATTAAAACGACCTATCATCTGCGTTATAACAATAAACCCATTATAAACGGAACAATATTGATGCGTTTTTTCAGGACGGTAAATGTATCGATCACCTTATTGTAGTAATTATCCACCACGGTATTCTTTCTAAGCGCGCATTCGCTGGCGACGGTAAGTGGGTCATCAACATATTGGTTGTCCATTGAACCCCAGCTAAGCGTCGTGTTCATCTCATATCTGTCCTGATACTCCAAAAACGCATTCTTATCTGCGGTCCCGCCCCAGGTAACCGATGCCGGATCAATCGTAACATCCAGGTTTTTCCATTCGGTTGGGCAAGCCATTTCAACCAGTTCGGTTGGCGTGTGACTTACGACTGCATGTGCGGTTGAAAGGCTCATTCCAATCACACAACCCAACATTATTTTGAGGTAAATTTTCATCGTACGCTTCCTGTTTCCTTGTTCTTCGCAGTGTTTAATTTTCTGCCATTTCTTAGGCCGCGATCATAGCATTTTTTTCTCAAGCTGAGTAAAATACCGCGCAATAATTAAGTATTTATATTGAGGATTGACAGGGACATGGTGAAACGACTTTCACCCCAGGCTAAGTCTGGGAAATTAAAGCTTAATGTACACCTGATATTTGGTCTTAGTTTATTGTTTTGCGTTCCTGATTTTTCATACGCGCAGACGGATATAGATCAGGTGGGTGCCGATGCGGGCAGTTTTTCGGTTGATAATAGTGGCGCAGGTAGCTGGAGTGTTCCGATTGAAACCCCGCCCGGTATTCGCGGATTAGCCCCCAAGCTCTCCGTCGGTATATCGACTTCAAAAGCAAACGGCCCTGTGGGGCAAGGTGGAACGCTATCAGGTGCATCTTCGATCAGCCGTTGCACCAAAACCATCGCCAGTGATGGCACCAATAGCAAGATTGATATCAGTACATCGGATGAATATTGCCTGGATGGCAATCGCCTGATTCTGATTGCAGGTACACACGGAGCGGCGGGTTCAGAATACCGTACCGAGATGGAGAGCTTTCAAAGGATTGTTGCCAATGGTAGTGCGGGTGGTGCAGGGCCAGCTTCGTTTACTGTAACTTCCCGCTCAGGGACGAAGATGACTTACGGGGGTTGGCCAGCCTCTCGTGTCTTGCATGGTTCAGGTGCTGTACTTAGTTGGCGTATCAGCCAGCTGGAGGATACCAGTAGTAACTACATGGACTATGCGTACAGCAATGATCCAGCCGAGTCGGTGCTGTATGAGATTAATTACGGCGGCAATACCAATGCCAACCAGGATCATTTTCTTAAGGTTAAGCTCGTCTATGAAGCCCGCCCGGATCAAAGTACGGGTTATAGCTTTGGTCAATTGGTTCAAAATACCAAAAGGCTTGCCAATGTACAGACTTTTACTGATGGTGCGCTGGTCAGAAACTATCACCTGAGTTATGCGTTAAACGAAGTCAGCGGCCAGTCTAGGTTGAGCCAGTTTCAAGAGTGCGCGGTGGGTGATGAAGGCGAAGTATGCCTGGCGCCTACTACATTCGATTACACACCAGAAAATGGCAACTGGATCACTTCTTCCAGTGCCAGTATACCCACGCCTACGCAAGGGCCTGATGGTCAACCCTACGGTTTAACGACCGATATTAACAATGATGGCTGGCAGGACTGGCTGGTGTCTGTGCGCTATACAGATGGCAGTGTGAATAACCAAACCTGGTTGGGTAGCGAAACAGGGTTTTCAAGCGATATCAACTGGCAGCTCCCTGCAATTTTATATGACTATCAGCTGCATGCAGATGGCCTGGGTACCGCGCAGCTGGTCGATGTAAATGGTGATGGCTATCTGGATGTCATCGAAGCCTATCAAACCGCATCGGGAATCACCAAAAACGTCTGGCTAAACAGCGGAAGTAGTTTTAACCCTACGTCACAGTTTGTGCTACCGGATGTGTTTTTCTCTACGGTTAACTTAGCCCGTGGTGAAACCAGATTACGCTTTGCTGAGTTAAACGGCGATGGTTTGGCCGACGCGCTTGTTTATACTCGAGATCGAACCGACACCACCACACGCAAGGCGTGGATTAATAATGGTACCGGCTGGATAGAAGATCCAGACTGGTTACCCAAACAAATATTATCTGACTACAAAGAGTCCTCTTATCCCGGCGAGTACGAGCATGCCACCTTGGCGGATATCAATGGTGATGGTCTGGCGGATTACGTACAAGCGGTTTTTCATGGTAGCACAGGAAACAACGATAAGCTTGTTTGGTTGAATACGGGTAATGGCTGGGAGCTTGATTCTGGTTACGCACCGCCCATAGAGCTATTAGATTATGCTGCCCATCAACGTGGTCACCCCAAAGGCCGTCTGGTTGATCTCAATGGGGATGGTCTTTTGGATATTGCCCAGGCAATCACCAGAGCGGATAACTCAACCGTCAGTAACGCCTGGCTCAATACCGGCGAAGGTTGGCTCAGCGCACCGTGGTGGGCACTACCTGCCTCAATGGCCCGCTATAAAGCGGATGGCCATACCGATATGCTGGGTGTGATGATGGACTTAAACGGGGATGGCAAACCTGAATTCGTCCAATCTTATCGAAGCGCCAGTGGGGCAACCATTTTTAACGCGTGGGAACACAATGGTGTTGGTTGGCTCAGCAGCAATGTGACCGCCTTGCCCGCGCCGTTGTTTAAACACCACAGCAATGGCAGCAGTACGTCATACGCGCAAATCGCAGATATCGACAGTGATGGCGTTGCGGATATATTCACCGCACAAAGCGGGTTGAGTAATACCGTCTATACCCACCCCGCCACAGTTGCTGGAGAAGTGGCGGGCTTTCTACGCCAGATAACAAATGGCCTGGGGCTGGAAACCAAAATCCACTATGCAAATTCCAATGACGATGCGGTGTATATTCCGGCAACCTTGTCTCCCTGGCCCAATATCGCTAATAATGCTAACCGCATCCTGATCCAGAGTTCTAAAATCAGTAACGGACTGGGTGGTTGGAATGAGGCATTTCATCAGTATAGCGAGGCAAAGGTCAATGTTACCGGCAGAGGCAGCTTGGGCTTTGCCAGCCATAGCGCCGCTGATGGGCGTAGCGGTATAAAAGTAACGACCGAGTTTTATCAGAACTTTCCTTTCGCTGGGATGGTTAAAGCCTCGTCTAACGAAAAGCCTAATGCAGACCAAACTTATACGACGCTTTCTAGCTCCAGTTCCACTCCAGAACAACGTACTTTAAATGCAGGCAAAACAATATATGCCTATGCTAAATCCAGTGTCAGCCATGACTACGATTTACATACCGGGGCTTGGATTCAAACAAAACAGCTCACCACTACTCAGGACGATTACGGCAATACCATCGAATCAACCGAAATTGTAAGCAATGCCAATAGTGAGGAGATCACAACCCAGCGCACTGTCACGCCTGATCTTGATCTGGTTAACTGGATACTGGATAAAACCAGTTCCACCACCGAAACCATCAGCCAACCGGGCAAACCCAGCCATACGTCTACGGTTGTACATAGTGAATACTATCCGAATACCAACCTGCTGAAAACGGAAGTGCTGGAACCCAACCTGGCGCATTCGCTGACATCGACGCACGAGTACGACGTATTTGGGAATCGTACCAAAACTACAATTAGCCCAACCACCAGCCAAACTCCTGCACTTGCTCCACGAGAGACGATTACAAACTTTATTCATGCCACGGGACGCAAGGATGGGCGCTTTCCTTTATCGGCTACCAATACGCTGAACCATACTGCCTATAGTGAGTATGATGGCCGCTATGGTAAGCCGACACTGGTCACCGATGCCAATGGGGTTAAGAAGAAATACTACTACAACGCTTTTGGTGTGCAGCTAAATGAAACCGTACTTCGAGAAAATGAGCCCGAACCTTCAGGGAAAGATGTCGCCATACCACATTGGTGTACGGCACAAAATGAGTGCCCCGAAAACGCAGTCTATTTTATTGCGGCGCTGGATAATCAGCGTGAAGCCCCGGAAGCCGCCTATTATGATGCGTACGGGCGCGAAATACGCCGCCAGACGCATGGTATGGGGGGCGCGGTTATTTATCAGGATACGGAGTACGATGCTTATGGACGCAAGGCAAAGGTATCCAATCACTATTTTAAAGATCAAACTTCCCCTATCTTATGGAAAGAGACACTATATGATGTGCTGGACCGACCTACCCAGATCACCATGCCAGACAATGGTATCACCACCTATGTCTATGATGGATTGACCACCACCGTAACCAATGCGCTAACTCAGGACACCATCGTTACTACAAACATCCTGGGCAAGCCTAAACAGAGTACCGATGATACAGGCAGCAGTACTGATTTTACTTATGATGTGCGTGGCAACCTGCTCACTACTACTGACTCGGCGGGCAATCAGATCATCAACGAGTACGACCACTTTGGCCGTAAAAAGACCATGGATGATCCAGATATGGGGTACTGGCAGTATTTTTATGATGCCTATGGGCAGATGACTTCGCAGCTTGACGCTAAAGGCCAAACGGTGGCGATGGAGTATGACGCACTGGGGCGCTTGAAAACCAGAACGGAACTTGAGGGCGTGACGTCCTGGACGTATGACAGCGCAGCGAATGGTAAAGGTAAGCTCGCCAGCGTGACCAGCCCGGGTTATTCACGTACCCTGGAATACGATACGCTGGGTCGCGTGGATAAATCAACCATTACCACAAGCGGCAAGAGTTATGCCACAGAGTTTGGCTATCAGGGCGTGTTGGAAAAAGTCGATTGGGTCAAATACCCGACTGGCCTGGTAGTACACAAGGATTATGACGATTATGGATTTCCAACAGAATTGGAAAGTGTTGATCTGGCGAAATATCAGGCCTATCGCAATAAGCTCGACGAGGCCAACGATTATTATCGCCAGGCAATGATGCTAGAGGAGCAATACAAAGATGAGTACGAGGCCTTAAAAGCCTTTATCGACCCACATTTTGATCTGATTAATGCAGCGTACAACAGGGCCGCACCTTATATAAATATGATCGGTAAAACCAGCAATAAAGAGCTACAGCATAACGAACTTGCGATTGCCTACAATACCGAATATCAGCGTAACCTAGGACACTACAATAATCATATAGATGACGCAGAAGAGGATTTGGCTACAGCGGGCACATATTTTACCGCATCTGAAGATTACGAGCGTCTCGCTACGCGAGATTATTATCCGACCTACATTGATTATATGCATCGTGGTTGCGCCAATTTAGGGTCGGAGGCGAACTCTGGTGATTGTGCGGGAATCGGGCCAGGTGGGTACACTCCCTATTACGATCCGCCCACAGCTTTGAGTTGGTTTAATGCGGCCGCGCCTTATGGAGAAGAGTACGAGCGATTAATGGGCATCGCTCAAACTAAATACAATGCTTATGTCAGTTACACCAACCGGGCTAACGATCACTATGATGATGCCGCGGCATATGAAGAAGAGCTATCCATCTACGGTGCACAGGTAGGCAGCCACACCAATATCCAATTGGCTTTTCAGGCACGCAGAGAGGGGTATGAAAATGCTATGGCGGGTGATTTTGGCCGCTGGGCAAACAGGGACGACGCGGGTAATGATTGTATTGCGTGGGCCAAAGATGACCCTGACGATGACTCATGCGTGACTGAGTTAGGCATTTATCAGAATGAGTGGAACGAGATTGACGAAGAGGTAGAGCGTTATGAAGAAATTCTTGATCTGATAAAAGCGCAGGTTGATCTGGGTGATATTGCTAAGCAAGAAGCGGATGATTTGTATGACGAGTACAAGAACAGCGCTACTATCTACTGGACGGCTCTGAAGGCCGATGCCAACGGCCAGATCACAAAAGCCGAATACGGGAACGGGGTTGAAAGTAACTGGACGTATGATGAGATGGGCCGAATGGGCACGATTCACACTACCACGCCGTATACCGATACCATTCAAACCAGCAGTACCATCCAAAATGAGTTATATGAATTTGATTCGCTGGGCAATCTCGACTACCGCCATGATTTAGCCTATGACTTTAAAGAAGATTTTGAGTATGACACCTTAAATCGTTTGACCCAATCAGTGGTCTCGGGAACGGGGGCAAGCTTGTATGCTGCAGTCGGATTAACCACCATTGATTTTAGTTATGATGCACTAGGTAATATCACCAATAAATCGGATGTGACCGGCCAGAGCAGTGGCAATCACTATAGCTATGGACAAAATAACGCTGGCCCACACGCAGTCACCCACATCGGTGGTAGTAAAAACACCAGCTTCACCTATGACGCCAACGGTAATCAGCTAACGGGTAACGGCAGAACCATTACCTATACCTCGTTCAACAAGCCTGATCAAGTCAGCAAGGCAGGCAACGAGACAAATATGACTTATGGCCCAGGCCGAGAATTAATTCGTCAGGTGGAAACGACTGATGGTCAAACTACAACCACCACCTATATCGGTGGATTGTACGAAGAGCTGGAAAAAAGTGGTAGCACCAAGGCCAAGCATCATCTGACCATTGCTGGACAAACTGTCGCGGTCATCCAGCACGATGTGCTAGGCACACCGCAGGCACCAAGCTACGAATACGATGACACCCATTATCTGCACAAGGATCATCTGAACTCCATTACGGCAATTACAGATCAGGATGGCAAGCTGGTAGAGCGCTTTCATTATGATGCGTTTGGGCAGAGAAGAACCGCGATTGCGGCGCCATATGCAAACCTGGCGGCAGCAGGCACCTTCCCGATTACCAGCCGGGGCTATACCGGGCATAAGCAGATGTCCGGGACTGAACTGATTCACATGGGTGGTCGGGTGTATGACCCAGAAGTGGGTCGTTTTCTCTCTGCGGACCCGCACATTCAAAGCCCACTCAATACCCAAAGTCTGAATCGTTACAGCTATGTGAATAACAATCCACTTTCATTTACTGACCCGAGCGGTTATTTCCTGAGCAAGTTGTTTAAAGGTCTTAAAAAGCTGTTTAAGAAAATCGCCAAGATGATCAAGAAGGTGCTGAAGGCCATCGTCAAGGCCGTCAAGGTCGTGGCGAAAGTGGTCAAGAAAGTCGTTAAAGCGGTGAAGAAATATGCCAAGGTGATTGCTGCTGTGGCCGTGGCAGTGGTGGCTCCGTATGCCATTGCAGTACTGCAGGGAATGACTGTCGCAGCAGCAGCATCGTTGAGTTTAAGCGCGGTTGCAGTCGAAATAGGGGCAATGGGAGCACTAGCAGCTGGGGCACTAGGAGGTGGTCTAGCCGGTCTTATAACAACTGGTAGCCTTAAGGGAATGTTAATTGGTGCGGTTTCTGGCGCGGCCTTCGCTGGAATTGGCAACTACTTCGGTGGGCTAGGGAAGGCTTCAGCACTAACGAAAATAGCTGACAATGGGAAGTTAGTTCTAAGTGGTCTAGGGAAAGCCGCGAAGATAATTTCTCATGGCATCGCAGGCGGTGTTAGAACGGTATTGAGTGGAGGGAAATTCAAGACTGGATTCTTATCAGCTGGTTTTACACAAGCAGCTTCACCAATGATTGGCCGCATTGAAAGTGATATGGGACAGGTGGTTGCTGCAGGTGTGGTTGGTGGTGTTGGTTCAGAAATAGCGGGAGGAAAATTTGAAGACGGGTTTGTGACAGGGGTTTTTTCCAGGGTATTTAACGATATGCTGGAAGACGGGCATAGATCTCCTTCATGGCTAAAAATAAAGAAGTTCCGTGAATATTGGACGGGAAAAGCTAACGCAAATTATCCGTTGGGTTCTGCGGAACACAACGCCTACCGTCATTGCTCAGCTGCGTGTGATTTAACACAACAAACTGGAGATCCAGTTCTTTCGAATCGTATTGGGGCTCTAAGAGAATTACCCAATCCATTTAAAGTGAGCAGCCGGGTTGATTTACACAATAATCATGTTGGTTCACTGCTTGGTTACAATAATCCTTCCAACTCTTGCGATGTAATGTGTGGTACAGCTGTTAATAATGGAGGTCAATACTCTCCCGAATATCCAGACTTGGAAATGAAACCATGAAATTGTTATGGGTGCTAGTATTTTTAGGCGCGATTTTTTTTGGGCCTTCGCTGATAGAACTTGCATATAAAAAAACTAACATCCCCTTTTCTTCATCAAAATTTGACGCTGAAATCTGGAAAATGACTACTCCATCAGTGGGAACCACCAAATGCGCTAGAGGTTCAATGGTTATTGATCTAATCCAAAAAATTGAATCTAATGGATGGAGACGCAAATATATAGTGGATATGCTAGGAGCTTATGCACATTTAAATAAACAAGTAAACATTGATAACCAACACTGGGTTCCAATCGAAGATTGTGTATTATTTGATTTGTTATATGGAGGCAGTGGTAAGTATTTAATCCTGGAATTTGACTCAATCAATGACAATGCCAAATTAACAAATTGGCACATACGTGAGGGATAGGAGGAGAGATTGGAGCATAGCTCCTAGAACATAATTTTAATTAAGCATTGAAATAGTACAAACAAACCATCTCTTAGTTTCTGGTACTTAAAATCATACAGATAGCTCATTTAGAACAAATTTATAAAATTAAACTACTTAGAAAAATGAACAAAAGATCATTAACAAACCGTTTCTCATTCGCACTATTACTCTTGTTACTCGCCTCCTGTGGCGGCGGTGGCAGCTCGAGTTCTGGCTCAGATGCTTCAGAAATTAATGTATGGCTGGGTAAATGGGGGTTGGTCGGTGGTAACTCAAATATTTGTGGAGGTAACTCCACGATGGTCTCGGGAGAATTTAATTTTAACCAGTCTGGTAGTGGCATCAACGGTAACTATTCGGTTAGGGTAACCTGCCGTGGTGCTGGCTCAGCTACTGTTAATGGGACAGTAAATAGCACTTTAATTTCTCGTGACCAACTCGTACTGGTCGATGATGAAAAAGATATTATTACCTTCTCACGCACTGCAGGAGAAGTATTTGGCATGAAAATAGTTGATCCTGATAGTGGCAGCGAAATATCTTCTATTGCATTCAAGAAATAGCTATTAAATTGACCGATTAAATTCAAATGAATATCCATTCCATTTAATGAATAGAAATTCCTACCTGACTGCTTTCTCAGTAGCACTAATTCTAGCGGCGGTCGTATATTTAGTCTATATGAATCAGCCAGCGCCACATGTCAGCACTAGTTCAGATACATCACCTGAGCAGGAAACCACTATCGTTACCAAAAAGCAGATTGAGCCAGAAAAAAAAGCTCAGCAATTAGATAAGGGCACGGAGTTGCAGGAAAAGATTATTGCAATGAAAAAGCGCCAGAAACAACGCGATGCGCAAATGCAGGCTTATCTGCAAGTGACTCCAGCGCCTCAGCGTGTACCTGATCTACCCACAATTGAACCAATAGAAATGGCTCCAAGTACAACAGGCCTTACGCGAGTACCGGATCAACTTGATGTGAATAGCGGACATACCCTACCTAAAGAGGTCATGGATAAATTCACTACAGAAACGGGCCTGACCCAGGCCGAAATTGAAAAAGCAATGAATCGATAAAATGGATATGAAACGACTACAGCAAATAAGCATTGTGTTATTGGGCAGTATATTGACCCAATTAAGCTATGCGCAAAGTGATACGAATATTGAATTAAGCGCTGCCACTTCAACACCGTTTGTGACCGAGGAAGAACGAACCCGAGCGCTGATATCAGAAGATCGACCTATCCATCAAAGCCTGGTTGAACTTGAAGAGAAGATCAAGGACACCGCCGTAGAAGAAGAGAATGCCAGCCATCGATCGAGACGCCTCGGAAAGTTGGCCTCACGCATGGATAACCGCCAGAAAAGGCTAGCGAAACAAAGTGAACGCCTGGTTGTGATTTCTGAGGTGGAGACATTGTTAGATAAGATTACTAATTTGGAAACCAAACTCAGCGCAGAGACCGACCCAGCGACCATTGAAGAGTTGCAAACCAAGCTCACCGCAAGAAATGAAAGTCTTAGCCAAAAACTAACACGCATCGACAATCTTGAAGAAAAAATTATCACCCTCGGAGAAAAATTAGCAGCCGATGAGAGCGCCTTGAATGCTATCATACAGGATCATCGAGCCAAATTGGAGACAAGGTTAAACAACGCGCTCCAATGGGAGACCACGCTCACTCAGAAAGTTGCCGAACTCAATGCAAAACTTTCCACTGCTACCAGGCCCACCAAAATAGAACGTATCGAAAAACAGCTCGCCAATAAACAATATAGAGCAAAGCAACTCACTGCACGTATCGTAAAAATTAGAGCACAATCTGATGAGTTGGAAGCAGGTATTGAGAGCCTACAACCAAGTGTGGGTGTTGCATCTGGTAGTGGCCCGTAAATCTATACCCCCTTGCGTATCTTCAACGAAAGAGAAGGTCAGTAGTAGAAAACAACAAAAACACCGTCTAGCTGTGTTTTTTGTTAATTTGCATCCAAAATTGACCCACTAAGGCTAGGTATTTGCATCGAATTTTGACCCACGTACAACCCCTCCTGCGAAGAACTAATGCAGGAGATAATCGGAGTGATAGACGTGGCGTTATTAAGTGTAATAAGACGATGGCATTTCCGCCAGGGGATGCCGATTCGAGAGATAGCAAGGCGAACCGGGCTGTCCCGTAATACAGTTCGCAAGTACCTCGCTAGTGGCGTGGTGGAGCCGAGCTACCCCAGCAGGAAGAGTCCATCCAAGCTTGATGATTATGAGCAGACACTGACCAATTGGCTGTTTAGGGAATCAAGAAGACACCGCAAGCAGCGACGCACGATGCGGCGACTGCACAGTGATTTGGTTAAGCTTGGGTTTACAGGTTCGTATGATCGAGTGGCTGCCTTTGCTCGCGCCTGGAGGCAGGAACAGCAGGAGGCAAAGCGAGGTGCGGGCAAACACACCTATGTTCCCTTATCCTTTGCGCCAGGAGAAGCCTTCCAGTTCGACTGGAGCGAAGACTATGCGGTGATCAATGGCGTGAACACCAAGTTGCAGATTGCGCACTTCAAGCTCAGCCACAGTCGGGCCTTCTACCTGCGGGCCTACCTGTTGCAGAGCCACGAGATGCTGTTTGATGCGCACTACCATGCCTTCGGCATCTTCGGTGGTGTTCCAGAACGGGGGATATATGACAACATGAAGACAGCGGTGGATAAAGTAGGTCGCGGCAAGCAACGGACCATCAACCGGCGCTTTCAAGCGATGGCTAGCCACTATCTATTCGAAGCGGAGTTCTGCAACCCTGCAGCGGGCTGGGAGAAAGGTCAGGTGGAGAAAGGGGTACGCGATGCGCGGTACCGGATATGGCAGGATGCCCCCCGATTCAAATCGCTCGCTGAACTGAACCGCTGGTTGCTTAAGCGCTGTATTGATCTGTGGCAAGAATCGGCCCATCCCCAGGACAAACTAAAGACGATCTACGATTACTGGCAACAGGAGCAAGCAAATCTGATGGAGGTGCCCGCTGCCTTTGACGGCTTTGTTGAACACAGCAAACGTGTTACCTCGACCTGTCTGATCACCTTTGAACATAATCGATACAGTGTCCCGGCGAGCTTTGCCAACCGGGTGGTGAGCCTGCGCGTGTATGCCGAACGGTTGGTGATTGTGGCTGAAGCCCGCCAGGTGGCCGTTCATGAACGGGTCTTTACCCGCGATCATGGCAGCAGCGGCAGGACAATATATGACTGGCGCCACTATCTGTCAGTGGTACAGCGTAAGCCTGGGGCGTTACGTAATGGTGCCCCCTTCAAGGAACTGCCGGAGAGTTTCCAACAACTGCAAACCCGATTGTTAAAGCACCCTGGTGGTGATCGTGAGATGGTTGATGTACTGGCCCTGGTGCTGTTGCACGATGAGCAATTGGTTGAACGGGCAGTTAACGAAGCTCTGAAGGTTGAACACCCGTCCCGGGAGCATGTACTCAATTGCCTGAGCAGGCTCAGTGACCCCCCTCGTCCCAAGTCGCTTCGAACACCTGCAGCGCTGAAGCTGGTGAATGAGCCTGTGGCCAACACCCGGCGCTATGATCGTCTTCGTGGAGGCAAGCAATGAAAGCGCAAGCCATGATTACTACGTTGAAGTCTCTCAAGCTGTTTGGTATGGCTGAGACCATTGCGACCATGTCCACTCAGTCTGCACCTGCTTATCAGCAGGCGATACCGATCCTGGAGGTCTTGCTTAAGGCTGAGGTGGCTGAACGGGAAGTCCGTTCCATCAACTACCAGATGAAGGTAGCCAGGTTCCCGGCCTATCGAGATCTGGCTGGCTTTGATTTTAGCGAGAGCGAGGCCGATGAAGCACTTATCCGGGCCTTGCATCGCTGTGAGTTTCTGGAAGACGCGCAGAATATCGTCTTCGTGGGCGGCCCGGGTACGGGCAAAACACATCTGGCAACAGCCATTGGTGTACAGGCCATACAGCATCGCCATCTCAGGGTGCGTTGTCTGTCCGTAATTGAACTGGTCAACCAGCTTGAGCAGGAGAAACAATTGGGAAAACCAGGGCGCCTGGCGAATCGTTTATTGCATACCGATCTGGTGATCCTGGATGAATTGGGCTATCTGCCGTTCAGTCAAAGCGGTGGGGCATTATTATTCCATCTGATCAGCAGGCTCTATGAGAAGACTAGTATCATCATTACCACTAATCTGGATTTTGCAGAATGGTCTAGTGTGTTCAGTGATCCGAAATTAACAACGGCATTGTTGGACAGATTAACCCATCACTGCCATATCATTGAAACGGGTAATGACAGTTACCGGTTCAGGCATTCAACAGCAAAAATGAAGGAGGTGAAAGCTAAAAAAAGAAACTCAACTTAGGTCATAATCAGACCAAATAGACGGGTCAAAATTCAGTGCAAATCCCGGGTCAATTTTGGATGCAAATTAACATAGTAAGTATAGGGTGGTTTAGTACGATTCTTCTCCCAATTGACGATAGTCGAAGTGGTCACATTGAGCCTTTTTGCGACTTCTTTTTGCAGTAAATTGAGGTCAAGCCTTTTAGCTCGGATATGGTCTCCAAAAGTGATTATTTCCTTAGGGTAGTGTCGAGAAATTCGTAAAGCATTGATAACTATAGGTTTACAACATGGCAACGCAACGGTGTAATTGTGGTTATTATGGCGATAGTGCAAATCCTGCCAAGTGCCGCTGTACACCAGATCAAATCAACCGCTATCGGGCTAAGTTATCTGGGCCATTGCTGGACCGGATTGATATGCATATTGAAGTCCCTCGCGTACCGCAGGAAGTGTTGTCCGCGCCCGGCCCAAAGGATGAACGGACCAGCAGTCAAATACGCAATAAGGTAACAGCCGTACAGGCCAAGCAGACTAAACGACAGGGCTGTCTCAATAGTAAGCTGACGCCTAAGCAAATTGACAAGATTTGCGCGCTGGATAAACCAGCGCAACAACTGATTGATACCGCCATGAATCGGTTGGGTTTATCCGCTCGTGGCTATCATCGTATTTTAAAACTAGCGCGCTCGATCGCGGACCTAGCGTGCAGTGAGCATATTACGCAGGCGCAGCTAGGGCAGGCGATTCAATTGCGTAGTTTGGATAGAAGTCGGTCGTGAAGCACTATGAATATTGTTAATGTGACGGGTGTATCAGAGCCTCAGCATAGATTTTCTAAAAAGTATATGAAGCGTATCGAGATGGCCGAGGTGGCAATAATCGGTTGGGGATCCTTGCTTTGGGATTTAGATGATTTAGACCCTAAAGTGAATGGGGAGTGGCATATCGGTGAAGGACCCCAATTACCACTCGAATTTGTGCGTATCTCGCCTAAGCGTAAGCAAAGTCTGGTGGTGGTGACAGATCTTCAGCACGGTGCACCCTGTGGCAGTAGTTATATAAAAAGCAAGCGAACAAATATAGAGGCGGCGATAGATGACCTGGCTGCGCGTGAGCGAACCAAAGCGGATGAAATCGGTGCGGTAAGCGATCAGCAGATCTACCAGGCGAAGCATCCTGAAATTGCTAAACTGGTTCAAGACTGGTTAAAGACATCGCCCTGCGAAGCGGCAATATGGACCGATCTTTCTGCTAATTTCGAGCTAGAAACTGGTTTACCTTTTGACGTAGACACAGCGATCAGCTATTTGAAAACCCTAAAAGGCGAGTCATTATTAGAAGCAAAGCGTTATATCGATTTCGCACCGCCGCAGGTGGTGACTCCGTTGCGTAATGCGTTGAACAAAAACGGCTGGTGGCAGGGGTTACGGCTAGAGTAAACCGCAGTAGAAAAAGCCAGTGTGGGCAGGTATTCATTTATTGGCTTTGTGGTAAACTTCAGCAGTGTTGTGGACATACGGTTCGCAACCCATTATGGCGGTGAAAATAGGCCACTTTGGTGGCGATAGATTGTGAACCCGGTCAGGCCTGGAAGGGAGCAGCCGTAGCAGTCAAATCGGGTGCCGAGCCCGGCTTGTTGGATCCGCCACCAATCATCCTGGGGAGCCTAAACCTGCGTGTTTTCTTGTCAAAAGTCAGCCTTCGATTATAGCTAATCTATGAGTTATCAAGTACTTGCGCGAAAGTGGCGCCCGGCTCAGTTTGATCAGGTGGTTGGACAAAAACACATCGTTGCAGCGCTTTCTAACGCGCTCGATCAAGATCGCGTGCATCATGCTTTTTTATTTACCGGTACACGTGGTGTAGGTAAAACCACCCTGGCGCGAATTTTTGCCAAAGCGCTCAATTGTGAGCAAGGTGTCAGTTCAACACCGTGTGGTGAATGCGCCGCCTGCGTAGCGGTCGCCGAAGGGCGGTTTATCGATTTAATTGAAGTCGATGCGGCATCGCGTACCAAGGTGGATGATACGCGCGAGCTGTTAGAAAATGTGCAGTATGCACCCACTCAGGGACGCTATAAAATCTATTTGATTGACGAAGTGCATATGCTTTCAACGCATAGCTTTAACGCTTTATTGAAAACCTTGGAAGAGCCGCCCGGGCACGTAAAATTTTTACTCGCGACCACCGACCCGCAAAAACTCCCAATGACGGTGTTGTCTCGATGCATCCAGTTTAGCCTGAATGCGATTGAGCTACAGGCCATCGAAAAGCAGTTGGGCATGATCCTGCAAAGCGAGGAAATTGCGTTTGAACCCACAGCCTTAAGTATACTGGCGCGCGGCGCAGATGGCAGCTTGCGCGATGCTTTGAGTCTATTGGATCAGGCAATCGCTTATAGTGACCAACGGGTAAGCGAATCCGCAGTGCGTAAAATGCTTGGTCTGATTGAGGGGCAATCTGTTGTTGATATTTTATATGCGTTGGCGGAAAACGATATTGATAGCTTGATGGAGGTTGTAGCGCAATTAACCCATGCCGCACAGGACTTGAAAACTGCACTGGATGACCTGCTTTCTTATTTACACACGCTCGCTTTATACCAGTTTGCACCCGATGCAGTAACCTGGAAAGGGGCAGATGCAGATCAGCTTGCCAAGCTGGCTGATTTGTATCCCGCGGAAACGCTTCAGTTGTATTACCAGATCGTGTTAAATGGTAAACGTGATTTTGCTTTGGCACCCGACGCTCGAACCGGGTTCGAAATGATCTTACTTAGATTGGCTGCGTTCAAGCCTGCTAGCGCGAGTGAGAATTTAACCAAGGCGGCACCCAAAACGGGTATTAGCGGCGCCGAACAAGGCGGCATAGCTCAGGCTAGAAAATCCCTGGAGAAGCCAAAGAAAACTATCCAGCCCGAAACCCAACAGCAAGTTCCCAGGTCTTCGCGAGATACGGACGAGACTGCTGATTCGCTGTTAGAAAATGGGTTACAAAACGAAGTGCTACGCGCGCGTCTGCAGCCGGCCTCTAGTCTGTCAAGAAATTCCGAGCCAGTTACGGAATCTGAGCATGTTACCCCCGCTGTTGCAGAACCAGAAAGCCAATCCGACGAAAAAAATAATAAACATAATATCAATGAGTTAATAAGTAATATTAATGCTTGGTCTGATTTTATGCTTAAGTCTGGATTAAGTGGTATGGCACGGCAGTTGGCGATGCATATGCAACCCCTTGGGTTCGAGAGCAACCGGTTAAAGCTCAAGCTAGATCAGCGCTATGCCAATCTACAATCGGCGGATCGGATGGCAAGAATTACCGAGGTATTGCAACAAACCGGTGAACAAGCGTTTGCAATTGGGGTCGAACTGGGTGAGGTCGAATCGGCACAGACTGCAGCTGGTGTGATCGCGGAACGAGAGCGATTAAACCTGGAAAAAACCAGGCAGGAATTCAAAGAAGACGAAAATGTAAAAGAGCTGATGACGCAGTTTAATGCTGAGGTCGATGACAGCTCGATCAAACCCGTTAATTAGTAACAGATATCAAATAGAGGTGAAACAATGAAAGGTGGGCTAGGCAATATTATGAAGCAGGCGCAAGCGATGCAAGAAAATATGCAGAAGGCACAAGCGGAATTGGCTGAAATAGAAGTGCAGGGGCAATCCGGTGGTGGCTTGGTCAGTATTACCATGAGCTGTAAATACGATGTACGACGCGTGAAAATTGATCCGGAATTGGTCGGCGATGATGTTGAAGTATTAGAGGATTTAATTACCGCGGCGTTCAATGACGCCTTAAACAAGGTAGAAGCTACGACCCAGGAGAAAATGGGTGGTCTAACTGCTGGGATGAATTTGCCAGGTGGCTTAAAGATGCCATTCTAACCAGGTTCTGTTTTGATGTCTGATACGCGCTCTGTCGAGCAGCTACAACAGTCTTTGCAGCGCCTTCCTGGGGTGGGCCCCAGATCCGCGCAACGCATGGCTTTTCATTTACTAGAGCGAGATCGAGAAGGTGCTTTTTCCATCGCAGAGGCGCTTAAATCTGCGCTCTCTAAAGTTAATCATTGTACGCGTTGCAATAATTTTGCTGAAGCCGAACTATGCGTGATTTGCGCTTCAGCCAGTCGCGATCATCGTATTTTGTGTATTGCCGAAACGCCCGCTGATGTTGAAGCGATTGAACAGGCGAGCGCGTACAAAGGTATGTATTTTGTGTTGATGGGCCATTTATCACCTTTGGACGGAATCGGCCCAGAACAGCTGGGCATTACCCAAATGCAAGCCTTGGTGCAAGAAGCCAATATACAGGAGGTTATTTTGGCGACCAACCTGACGCTGGAAGGTGAAGCAACCGCAGATTATATTGCTGATTTATTGAGTGACAGCCTGGTTTCGGTCACTAGACTTGCGCGCGGTGTACCGGTGGGGGGCGAATTGGAATATATGGATCCAGGGACATTAAATCAGGCTTTTGCCGACCGGCGTAAGCTTTAGGTTCAACGGTGTGTCCAAGTCGGTATTAAAACTCGTCAGTTCCTACCAACCCGCTGGCGATCAACCCCAGGCTATTGACTCGCTGATCAATGGATTGAATGCTGGAGAGCTGTTCCAAACCTTACTGGGCGTAACGGGTTCAGGTAAAACCTTTACCATGGCCAATGTAATTGAAAAAACGGGTCGTCCGGCTGTCATCCTGGCACCAAATAAAACACTGGCAGCGCAATTATATTCTGAGATGCGCGATTTTTTCCCGCACAACGCGGTTGAGTATTTTGTCTCGTACTACGACTACTACCAACCCGAGGCGTACGTGCCCAGTTCAGATACGTATATCGAGAAGGATGCGTCCGTCAACGACCATATCGATCAAATGCGGCTGTCGGCAACCAAGGCCCTGATCGAGCGCCGAGATACGGTTATAGTAGCGACCGTATCAGCTATTTATGGCTTGGGAGACCCAGAGTCTTATCACAAAATGATATTGCATGTGCGCCAGGGTGCCATTATGGAGCAACGCGGGATATTAAAGCGTTTGGCCGAATTGCAATACACGCGTAATGATGTTGAGCTCAGACGGGGAACGTTTCGGGTACGAGGTGATGTGATTGATATTTATCCGGCCGAATCGGAACAGTTGGCGGTGCGCTTGGAGCTTTTTGGTGATGAGGTTGAGAAAATTAGCCGCTTTGACCCATTAACGGGCGTATTAGAAGAGCAGCTGCAAAGGGTAACCGTCTATCCAAAAAGTCACTATGTGACGCCGCGAGAGACTGTATTGAGCGTCATAGACGATATTCGAGAAGAGTTGCGTGAGCGGCATGCGTATCTGGAGGCAAACGGCAAATTGGTTGAGGCACAACGGCTCAAACAACGCACGGAGTACGATTTGGAAATGATGCGCGAGCTGGGATATTGCACTGGTATTGAGAATTATTCTCGTTATTTATCCGGTCGCAAAGAAGGGCAGGCCCCGCCCACTTTGATGGACTATATACCTGCAGATGGCCTGTTATTTATTGATGAAAGTCATGTCATGGTCCCCCAGGTGGGCGCTATGTTTAAAGGTGATCGATCTCGAAAAGATACGCTGGTCGAATATGGTTTCCGTCTACCCTCAGCGCGCGACAATCGGCCGCTCACTTTTACGGAATTTGAACAACTGATTCCGCAAACTATCTTTGTTTCGGCAACCCCTGGCAATTATGAAATGGCGCATGCGCCTGAAGTGATTGATCAAGTTGTACGTCCAACCGGATTGGTCGACCCGAGTGTGGAATTAAGGCCGGTAGAAACCCAGGTCGATGATCTGCTTTCAGAAATTAGCCTACGCGTCGCGCGCAACGAGCGTGTGTTAGTGACAACAATTACCAAGCGCATGTCCGAAGATTTAACCGATTATTATGATGCCCAGGGCGTAAAAGTGCGCTATTTACACTCGGATATCGATACGGTTGAGCGGGTTGAAATTATTCGTGATCTGCGTCGGGGAGAGTTTGATGTGTTGATCGGGATAAATTTGCTCAGGGAAGGTCTGGATATTCCAGAAGTATCCCTGGTTGCCATCCTAGATGCGGATAAAGAAGGTTTTTTGCGTTCAACCCGGTCGCTCATTCAAACCATCGGGCGCGCAGCGCGTAATATAAATGGTCATGTTATTTTGTATGCGGACCGCGAAACCAATTCTATTAAACAGGCCCTGGAAGAAACAAATCGCCGTCGAGCGCGCCAAATAGCACATAATACTAAGCATAAGATTACACCTAAAGGTGTGGTTAAGCCGGTTCAGGATATTATTGATGGTATTCCTATCGCACTACAAGACGACGCGAAATATGCACAAGCAGCGGAAAAAGTGGCAGAATACCAAGTCGGGGCACCGGGTGACTGGGGAAAAATAGTTTTGCAACTGGAGAAACAAATGTACGCGCACGCAAAGAACTTGGAGTTTGAGCAAGCAGGTGCAATTCGCGATAAAATCAAGCTCATAAGAGACCAGAACCTGAAAAGTACGCTATAAGCAATCCCGTCTACCATGCAATTTTTATACAGTATTTTCGGATTTATTGTCGCCATTGGCGTTTTGGTAACCATTCATGAGTTTGGGCATTTCTGGGTGGCACGACGCGCGGGCGTGAAGGTACATCGATTTTCAGTTGGCTTTGGAAAACCATTGAAAATCTGGAAGCGCAAGAATGACGAGACCGAGTACGTACTGGCCGCCATTCCATTGGGCGGTTACGTTAAAATGCTGGACGAGCGCGTAGAAGAAGTTGCTGATGCGGAAAAACATCTGGCCTTCAATCGCCAATCACTCGGTAAAAGAAGTGCAATCGTTGCCGCGGGCCCCTTGGCTAATTTTCTGTTTGCGATTGTGGCCATGTGGGCTTTATATGTGGTGGGGATGCGCGATCATCCTGCGATCATTGGCGACATCACGCCAGATTCCATTGCCCAAAGTGAGGGGTTTGCCAAAGGAGAGCGCATCCTGAAAATTGACGATAAAAAGGTGTATGGCTGGCAAGATACCCAACTTTATCTGATTCAGAAATCATTTCAGGATAAATCAGTCGTATTCTCGATGCAGGATGAAATCAGCGGAAAGACCAGAGAGATCAGCGTCGATATGTCCGAAGTGGATGGTAGTGTGATTAGTCGCGGAGTTCTCTCGGGCGGTTTAGGTCTGCTCCCAGCGCAGATGAGCAATACGATTTCAGACGTGGTAGAAGGTAAGCCAGCTCAGTTGGCAGGGTTACAAGCGGGCGATAAAATTGTGCAGATTAATGATATCCCGATTAACGACTGGCGTGATTTGGTAACGGTGATCAGCGATCTTCCTGATGAATCTATCCGGCTAGACTATGTGCGAGACGAGCAGACAAATAGTGTCGTTGTTGAGGCTGGTAGTATTGAGCACGAAGGTAAAAAATACGGCCAGATTGGTGTGTATCCCGTGCGGTATAAATTTACTACTGGTGGGTTAGAGGGTATTGCCAAGGCAATCGACTATACCTGGCGGTTTACTTTTGTCAGTTTGTGGTCTTTGGGCAAAATGATTACCCAGGATGTGAGCACAGATAATTTGTCTGGGCCAATTACCATCGCTAATTTGGCAGGAACCACCGTGCAACGTGGGATTGGAGATTTTGTCTCGTTTTTAGTGGTGATCAGTATTTCACTTGGATTGATAAATCTATTACCCATTCCGGTGCTGGATGGCGGTCATTTGATGTTCTTTGCAATAGAGGCAATCACCGGCAATCCGGTCTCCGAAAAAATCGCCATTATCGGCCAGCAAATCGGTATCGCATTGTTGCTTCTTTTAATGTCATTCGCCTTTTACAATGATATTATTCGATTAATTTCATAAGCCCACTTCAGTCTTTTTCATTTATGTTTAAAAAAATCGTTGCTGGTGTATGCATTTTTTTACTGAGTACAATCAGTTATGCCATTGAGCCATTTGTGATTTCTGATATTCAGGTTGAGGGCAACGGGCGTCTTGACGATGGCACTATTTTCAATTATCTGCCTTTAAAAGTGGGCGATGAAGTGGATGATGAAGAGGCGAGACTAAGTATCAAGGCACTATTTGAAACAGGGTTTTTTCGCAACGTAAAGCTAACTAAAGACGGTACAACTCTGAAGGTAATCGTAGAGGAACGCCCATCAATTGCTGGTATTACCCTAGTGGGTAATAAAGATATCAAGTCTGATCAAATAGAAGAAATGTTGGCGGCAGCGGAATTAACCGAAGGGCGAATTTTCAATCAACGCCGCTTGAATGAAGTTATCAAGGGATTGTCAGATGCGTATTTTGCGCGCGGGCGCTATTCTGCAGAAATAAATGAAGAAATAGAGATACTCGATCAAAACCGCGCTCGCATAACCCTTAATATTAACGAAGGTAGAGTTGCAAAAATTAGAGAAATTAATATCGTTGGAAACGAAGCATTCACGGACAAAACGTTACTGAGGCGTATGGAGCTGACAACCAAACGAGGTTTCGGGTTTACCCGGCGCGATTTATATTCCAAACAAAAACTCGAAGGTGATCAAGAAGCGCTGCGCAGCTATTATAGTGATCGGGGCTATTTTGAATTTGATATTCGTTCAACCAATGTAACGATCAGCCCGAACAAACAAGACATCGATATATTTATCAGCCTGCATGAAGGGCCGGTATACAAATTGGGCGCACTGAGTCTTGAGGGTGCTGAGAATATCGCACTAGACCAAGCTGCCTTATTGGATGCAAGTGACGCCAAAGGTGTGTTTTCACGTAAAACGGTAAGCGAAATAAGGGCGCGAATTGCAGACGCATTAGCGGACAAAGGCTACGGAGTGGCGACGGTTTCTCCGGTCCCCCTGGTCGACAACGAGACCCAAACGGTCAACGTGAAATACGTGGTTGACCAGGGCAAACGATTGTACGTGCGTCGTGTTAATATTGTCGGTAATACGGTTACTCAGGATGAAGTTATTCGGCGTGAACTACGCCAATTAGAAGGTTCGCGATTTTCCGCGGCGGATGTGAGACGTTCTCAAGAGCGCCTTAGGCGTTTGGGACATTTTGAGGAAGTCAATATCGATACCACACCGGTCCCCGGGATTGAAGACCAAGTAGATTTACAAGTTAGTGTGGTCGAGAGAGCCTCAACCGGTAGTATTAATTTTGCCCTGGGTTACGGCGAAGCAGAAGGTGCAATATACCAGCTAGGTTACAACCAACGAAATTTCCTGGGAACAGGGCGTGAAGTCGCTTTCACGCTTGATAATTCCAGTGTGACGGATGTCTATGAAGTCCGTTATACCAATCCTTACTACACTGTTAATGGAGTAAGCCGAAGTCTGTTTTTAAATTCTACCAACGTTGACTCCGCTGAAGCAGACACCGCAGAATATTTCCTCGATAATCTGGAAGTAGGCGTGAGCTATAAAATTCCAATATCTGAGGATAATTCGGTTGGGTTGACGGTTTTTGCTGAGGATGTGCAGCTAGAAGCATCAGAGGAAACCCCACCCGAGATATTAAGCTTTATTGACCGGCATCCTGAGAATACAGATTTTGGGCTACGCGCCTCTTTGGCAAAAGATACGTTAAATGATTTTTTGTTTCCCACTTCTGGGCTGCTCACGTCTATCTCTTTGGATGCTTCCGTACCCGGCAGCGATCTTGAGTATTACAAGGTCAATATGGTGGGCTCGAAGTATTTTGAGCTTGCACGTAGTGGATTGAGTCTGAAATCAACGATAAAACTTGGTTTCGGTGGTTCTTACGGAGATGAAGAAGACCTTCCATTTTATAAAAACTACTATGCTGGTGGCGCCAGGTCAGTAAGAGGCTTTCGTGCCCGTTCTCTCGGCCCTGAGGATACGGGTGATACGCCCGAGGCCTTGGGAGGTGATCGACGCGTGCTCGCCAATGTCGAACTGTTATCACCCAAATTTGGTAACATTAACGCTAAAGATAAGCGTTTGGGCGTATTTTTTGACGCGGGCATGGTATATGGTCCCGACCAGGATATCGATCTTGGAGAGTTGCGCTATAGTGCTGGTATATCGCTGCAATGGTTTAATATACTTGGGCCATTGACCTTGAGTTACGCGTTTCCTTTGAATGATGAAGAAGGGGATAATTTACAGGAATTCCAGATATCTCTGGGCACGTTATTCAGATAAGCGAATTCAGCAGTACTTAACTATTTTAAGATGAATTTTATGAACAAAAATCGTTTACTGGCCTTAGTACTGGTTTTGGTCTCAATTAGTGTACCGGTTGCGTCTGCGGAAAAGATTGGTTATGTAAATGCGGTGGAATTAGTTGAAACAGCACCACAGGGGAAAAAAGCATTAAAGGAATTAGAGGATGAGTTTAGTGAACGCGAGCAAGCCGTCCTTGCATTAAGAGACGAAGTGCTTGCTTTGGAACAAAGCCTTACCAAGAATAGCTTGTTGCTTAAAAAGGCTGAGAAAGATGAAAAAACCGCTCAATTAGCGGAATTACAAAGGCGTTTGCAACGAGAGCAGCGCGAACTGAGTGAGGATTTCAATTTAAGACGCAACGAAGCCTTGGCGAAATTGCAAAAAGTTGTCACTAAAGCGGTTATTGAGGTGGCCAAAGCACAGGATTATGACATCGTTTTCCAGCAGGCAGTGTGGTTCAAGCCCAGTATCGATATGACCCAAGCCGTGCTGGATTATTTGGAGAAAAACCAAAATAATTGAGCGCGTCTTGAATCTTAATTTGGCACAGCTGGCCGAATGTTGTGCCGGCCATCTTATTGGTGATGAAACGCTTGAGTTAAGTGGCGTCAAGAACTTGGATACGGCCGATAATAAAGCATTGAGCCTGTATTCTGATAAGCGCTACCGTAAACAGCTAATGGATACCCAGGCGGGTGCAATTCTGACCACCAAGGCGCTGGCTGATGACGTGCAAGGCAATAAGATCCTCGTAGATAATCCATTACTTGCCTTGTCACAAGTTTTACAAGCTTACGCTGCCGAAAAAACACCTATTAAAGCACGGATCGCCAAAAGTGCGCGCATTAGTTCAAGCGCAATAATTGGTGAGCAAGTGCATATCGGTGCGCACGCGGTGATCGGTGATCAGGTGCAACTGGCAGATGGGGTCCGTATTGGACCAGGATGCGTGTTGGAACATGATGTATCTATTGGTGAGTGTACTAAACTCGACGCCAATATTACGGTTTACCATAGCTGTGTCTTGGGTGCACGCTGTCATATTAGTGCAGGCGTTGTCATTGGGGCAGATGGGTTTGGTTTTGCGGAGAACAAGCACACCAAAGCAAGGCAGTGGGTGGCTATTCCGCAGATTGGCAAGGTCGTCCTGGGAAATGATGTTCGCGTCGGTGCAAATACTGCGATAGATCGCGGCAGTTTGGATGATACCCAAATAGCCGACGGCGTGATTATCGATAATCTGGTTCAGATCGCACATAATGTTAAAATCGACCAGCATACCGCGATTGCCGGTTGCGCCGCGATTGCGGGGAGTACGCATATTGGAAAAAACTGTAAAATAGGCGGGCGCGCATCTATTGTTGGGCATCTTCAGATTTGTGATGATGTTGTCATATTTGCCGATTCTTTGGTTACAAAATCAATTCAAAACGCTGGAATTTACTCCTCAGCATTACCAGCAATGCCGTTAAAGACATGGCATAAGTTGTTGGCTAGGTTTCGGTTACATACAAAACGAGCGAAAGGATAGAACAAACCATGAGTAAAACAATCGATATTCATCAGGTGCTGAAAATCTTACCCCATCGGTATCCCTTTTTAATGGTTGATAAGGTGGTTGACTACGAAGTCGATTCGTTTTTGACCGCGATTAAAAATGTGACTATCAATGAGCCTTTTTTTGTTGGGCACTTCCCTCATCGGCCGGTATTTCCTGGTGTCATGATGATTGAGGCGATGGCACAGGCATCGGCTATTTTGGCCAGTTTAGGAATTGACGCTGAGGCGGATGAAACCACGGTTTATTTATTTGCTGCGACCGATAATGTGCGTTTTAAACGTCAGGTAGAACCTGGTGATCAATTGCAGTTGGATGTGAAATTGTACAAAAAGAAGGGCAAAATCTGGAAAACCAAGGCGATAGCAACCGTCGACGGTGCATTGTGTGCGACCGCGGATATCACCTTTACCTACCGAAACTTGTGAAGCGTTGGTTGCATAATAAAGAGGGAGATCAATGGATATGATAGACGCAAGGGCGATTGTTCATCCAGGCGCAACCATTGGTGAAAACGTCAAAATTGGCCCGTTTAGTATCATCGAAGAAAATGTGGTGATTGGTGATGGTTGTATCATCGAACCCCACGTCGTCGTGCGTGATTTTACGACCATGGGCTCAGAAAACCATATTTTTCAATTTGCATCGATCGGAGAGATCCCACAGGACAAGTCATTTGGACCGGGCCAAAGTGAACTCAGGATAGGCAATCGAAATACCATTCGAGAAAACGTAACCCTCAATCGAGGGACGCCACATCATGGTGGCCTGACTACCATTGGAGATGATAACTGGATTATGGCGTATGTCCATGTGGCTCATGACTGCCATGTTGGCAATCAGACTATTTTTGCCAATGGCGCGAGTCTTGCAGGCCATGTTAATGTGCACGATTACGCTATTCTTGGTGGGTTTTCTCTGGTGCATCAATTTTGCAATATTGGCGCACATTGTATTACCGGTATCGGGTCGGTGTGTTTTAAGGATGTCCCCCCATTTGTAGTCGCGGCCGGTAATCCAGCCGAGCCCTATGGGATTAATTCTCGTGGCTTGCGTCGTCGAGATTTTGATAAAGACACCATACTTCTACTCAAGCATGCCTACAAATTGCTTTATCGCAGCAATTTAGATGTTCATTCTGCCATCGAAGCCATTAATAAGTTGGGTGAGGCTAGGTCAGAGTTGAGCTTGATGACCGCATTTCTCCAAGCAAGTGAGCGCGGTGTTATACGCCGTAAAGCAGAGCAGTAGTGCCGGCGTTATTGGGCGCACCAAATTGACGTGCGCATAGCGGTTATAGCGGGAGAACCTTCGGGTGATATATTGGCCGCCGGATTGATGGCGGAAATAATAAAACGTTATCCAGATGCCGCGTTTTATGGTATTGGCGGTGAGCAAATGCGGGCACAAGGTCTCCAGGTATTGTATTCGATGGATAGTATTGCGTTGATGGGGGTAGAGTCTGTACTTAAAGATTTGCGCAATATTCTCGCTATCCGCAGCGCGATGGTGAAACACATTCTGGCAGATAAGCCGGATTGTTTTATTGGCGTGGATGTGCCGGATTTTAATTTATCGCTGGAAAAAAAATTGCGCACTGCGGGAATTAAAGTGGTTCATTACGTCAGTCCTTCAGTATGGGCCTGGCGGGGCTATCGACTGAATAAAATTCGGCTTGCGGTGGATCATATACTCACCTTGTTTCCATTTGAGCAAGGCTATTATACGAAGCGTGGTATTCCTGCGACGTTTGTCGGCCACCCGGCCGCCGATAAAGCGGTGGCAGTTCGCCAGCAAGCGGATACCCAACATAGAGAAAAAACCATCGCTTTGCTGCCAGGTAGCCGACAAGCAGAGGTCAATAGCTTACTGCCTGTGATGCTGAGAGCAGCTAAATTGCTGTATGCGCGTTATCCCGATATGCGATTTATACTTCCATTTGCCAGTAAGAAACTGCATGCGCAATGCGCGCCGATGGTGCAGCATTCTGGCTTGCCGATTAAACTATATATTAAGCAATCTGGGCAGATCTTGTGTGAGGCGAAACTATCAATTGTTGCTTCTGGCACCGCTGCGCTGGAAGCGATGATCTATGGGTCGGTAATGGTGGTGGTTTATAAAGTAGGTTGGTTGAGTTTCACCATGTACAATATATTAAAGCATGTTGAGCATTTCTCTCTACCCAATCAATTACTCACGGAACCCGAGATTCCCGAGCTTGCGCAAAAGCAGGTAACAGCAGAGAATATCTTTGAGGCAGCTTGCAGTTTTTTAGATGATCCAGCGCGTATATCGCGATTAGAGCAAGAATTTTCACGCGTGGCCGATACCTTGCATCAAGACACCAATATGCGGGCGGCAGAGGCGGTATTATCGGTGCTCGAAGAGCCACGTGATGCAAAATAACTGTATTACCGCCGGTGTAGACGAGGCGGGTAGAGGTCCGCTGGCGGGTCCAGTGGTTGCGGCGGCGGTTATTTTGCCTTTAGATTACGCACTGCAAGGATTAACCGATTCTAAAAAGCTATCCGAAAAGCGACGGGTTGAGTTAGAAAGCCAAATTAAATCACAGGCGATAGCTTGGTCAATTGGGCAAGCCAGCGTGAGTGAAATCGATTCGATGAATATTCTACAAGCAACTTTATTGGCCATGCAGCGTGCGGTAAATAGCTTAGTTTGTATACCTGATAAAGTGCTAATTGATGGTACGCATGCACCGGAGCTTGGGCAACCAGTTCAGTGTATTATCAAGGGCGATCTCAGCCAACCGTGCATTTCCGCTGCCTCTATTCTTGCAAAACAGGCGCGGGACAGAATTATGTTGGATCTCGATGCCAAATACCCTTATTATGGTTTTGCCCAGCACAAAGCCTATCCAACCAGGCAACACCGCCTAGCACTGGAAAAATACGGTGCATGTGCAGCACATCGACGCAGTTACCGTCCGGTACAGCAGGCTTTAGATTCATGACAGGCTTCGTTCATTTACATCTGCATACTGAATTTTCACTAAGCGATAGTACGGTTCGTATTGATCAACTCGTGGCGAAGGCGAGCGCGGATAATATGCGTGCGCTGGCGATTACCGATGTGAGCAACGTGTATGGCGTGGTCAAGTTTTATAAAGCTTGTCTCGGTGCGGGGATAAAGCCGCTTATAGGTACAGAAGTCTGGATAGAAAGCCCAGTAGATGAAAACGCACAGGATAATTTTATCTTGTTGGCGATGGACAATCACGGCTACGTGCAATTGAGCAAGCTGTTAACTCAGGCTATTTTGCACAACAAACACCTCGGGAAACCCATAATCAAACAAAGCAATTTAGCCGATAATTGTAGCCGCTTGTTGGCCCTTTCACATAGTGCAGAAGGGGATTTATATACACAGATAATGAGCGCGGAACAGGTCGCCGCAAACACGGCTATTACGCACTATAAAACGTTGTTCAAAGATCGATTGTATTTTGAAATATCGCGCGTGGGGCGAACCGAAGAGGTGATTTATCAGCGACAAGTGGTGTCCCTGGCGGCTGCGCACCATATACCCGTGGTTGCGGTTAATCGGGTGCAATTTTCTGAGGCTGAAGATTTTACCGCGCATGAAGTTCGGGTTTGTATCCACGACGGGCGTCAATTGGGTGATCCAAGGCGTGCCAAGAAATACACCGACGCCCAATATTTTAAATCGCAGGAGGAAATGAGTACGCTGTTTGCTGATATTCCTGAGGCCATAGAGAACTCTTTACATATTGCGCGTCGCTGTAACGTGTTTTTTAAATTTGGTACGGATTATTTGCCAGCTTTCCCGGGATCAGATAATAAAAGTGCTGAGCAAGTGCTAGCAGAAAATGCCAAAGCCGGATTAACCGAGCGACTTGAGCATATTGTCGATTCAGGTTTTAATGAGTCCGACTATCGGGCGCGCCTAAAACTCGAACTCGACGTGATTAATCAGATGGGTTTTCCGGGTTACTTCCTGATCGTGGCCGATTTTATTCAGTGGTCACGGAAAAATGGTGTACCCGTGGGGCCAGGTCGAGGCTCTGGTGCGGGTTCTGTGGTCGCTTGGTCGCTTAAAATAACTGATCTTGATCCCCTTCAATATGGCTTACTATTTGAGCGATTTTTAAACCCTGAGCGGGTGTCAATGCCCGATTTTGACATTGATTTTTGCATGGAAGGCCGGGATCGGGTGATTGAATACGTGGCTGAATGCTATGGTCGAGAGCAGGTTGCCCAAATCATTACTTTTGGCACCATGGCAGCCAAAGCGGTAATTAGAGATGTGGGTCGGGTGTTGGGGCATGGCTATGGATATGTCGATAGTATCGCCAAACTTATCCCATTTGAAGTCGGCATGACTTTGGATAAAGCGTTTAAACAAGAAAAGGAATTACAAATCAGGTATGAGGAGGATGAAGAAGCAGCTGAGCTGATTGATATGGCGAAAAGGCTGGAAGGCTTATCCAGGAATGTGGGCAAGCACGCCGGCGGTGTGGTGATAGCACCTTCAGATCTAACCGATTTCACCGCATTGTATGCTGAATCGGAGCAAGCACAGGCAGTCACCCAGTTGGATAAAGATGATCTGGAAAGCATCGGCTTGGTTAAGTTTGATTTTCTTGGCTTACGTACCCTAACGGTGATTGACTGGGCGGTGGCATTGGTGAACAAGCTCAATCAAAAACTGGGACGCAATGAAATTTCCCTGCCTGAGCAAGCGTTTGTCGATGAAAAAACCTTTGAGTTAATTAAAAAAGGCCAGACTATCGCCGTGTTTCAGCTCGAATCCAGCGGTATGCGCGATTTAATCGTGCGTTTACAACCCGATAGTTTTGAAGATTTAATCGCGCTGGTGGCGTTGTATCGACCAGGGCCACTTGATTCAGGAATGGTGGATTCTTATGTCAAACGTAAACATGGTAAGGAAAGTATTGAGTTTCCACATCCGGCAACGGCCGATATATTGTCTGAGACCAATGGGGTCATTTTGTACCAGGAACAGGTAATGCAAATTGCGCAGGTGCTGGCGGGCTATTCGCTTGGTGCAGCAGATTTACTCCGCCGAGCTATGGGCAAGAAAAAACCAGCGGAAATGGCAAAGCAGCGTTCCATATTCGTTGCGGGCGCGCAACGTAATGAGATTGACAAACAAACGGCCGAGTACATCTTCGACATGATGGAGACTTTTGCTGGTTACGGTTTTAATAAATCCCATTCCGCCGCTTACGCATTGCTATCATTTCAGACAGCTTGGTTGAAAGCCCACTATCCAGCAGCGTATTTAGCCGCGACCATGTCAGCAGATATGGATCATACTGACAAACTTGTAGGGTTGATTGCAGATGCGCGCGAAATGGGGCTCGCCATTGAAATTCCGGACATTAATCGTTGCCTATATAAATTTGAGCCCATCGACGATCATACGGTAATGTATGGGCTGGGTGCTGTGAAGGGCTTGGGCGAGGCGGCTATTGAGGTTATTTTGCAGGAACGTGATAACAACGGCGATTTTGAGGATATTCATGATTTTTGTAAACGTGTGGCGTCACGAAAAGTCAACAAAAGGGCAGTAGAAGCCTTGGTTAAGGCAGGGGGTTTTGATGCGCTGGAACCAAATCGCGCACAAGTTTTGTCGAATCTGCCGAGGGCAATGGAAATTGCGGAACAAAACAGCCATAACCAGAGTGCTGGGCAAGGCGATTTATTTGGTTTGAGTGACGCCAACGTCGCGCATACACAACGAAAAGTAAGCCCATGGAATGAGCTGCGCCGGTTAAGTGAAGAACGTGAAGCACTCGGTTTATATTTATCTGGGCATCCGTTTGATTATTATAAAAAGGAGTTAGAAACCATTTCCGATCTGCATCGCTGTGAGCGCCTGGATCAACCGTTATCCAACGCTATAATCGCTGGAATGATCGTTGATTTGCGCGTGATCAATACGCGTCGTGGCAATAAAATGGCTTTTGTAAGTCTCGACGATGGTAGTTCGCGAGTGGAAGTGAGCATATTTTCTGAACTATATGAGTTGTGCAACGATTTGCTACAGAAAGACAAAATCTTAATCGTAACGGGCGAAATGAAGCGCAAGGATAACGGTCAGACGGTTGAGGTAATTGCGCAGAGTGCTTCAGATATAGCGTCTTTAAGGAAAGAGAAATTGCGTGCGATCCGTATCGTGGCCCGCGCCAAAACCTTAAATCAGCAATCGATTGGTGAGCTTAAACAGCTTTTGTCAGAGCATGCTGGAGGATCTACACAGCTGGAAATCTCTTATCATCGTGATAACGGTGTGCAGGGTACGCTGCAACTCGGCGCAGATTGGCAAATTATGCTGAGCGATGAGTTTCTTGATAGGCTCAACGAAGTACTGGAAGGAGCAGAACTACAATATATTTATGACGAGACCGAAATTAGAAGTGGATTAACTCACCAAGCACCATTACCGAAATTCAACTACAAACATACCAATACGAATAATTCGCGCGTGGCGGTATAAATATATTTATTTAAATGGGTAATTTATTCGGCTCGTTGCTTATCTTTTCTTCGCAAAGCTAAGTGGTTTGGCAGTGGTGAGGGAAATTATGACGCTTTACCTTCAGTATTCTTTTTATTAGCCGCTGCTTTTTGAGCAAGCGCATCGACTTGTTCCTTTTTTAGGCTCTCGCCTTCAAAGCTACAATCTTTATCGATGGTTAGATGGTTAGAGATAACCTTTCCGCGCAAAGTACCGCCCGCCTGAATCTGGACATGCTCACAATCAGCTGTACCGTGAAACAAGCCCGTAATCGTTAGCTTGTTTGCAACGACATCCCCATCAATCTTCCCAGTACGACCTATGGTAACCGCACCCCTAGCATGTACGATACCTTCGTGATCCCCATCAATGTGTAGCGTACAATCAGTATTTATTGTACCTCTGATTTTGGTATTACTTGAGATAATTGTAGAGTTGGTGGTGATATTTGTTTGTTGATCAGGCTTATTAAAGATTGCCATTGTATACCTCTTACTGTGGTAAAGATTTCCTGTTCGCCGAATTCCCAGTTGAGGAAATGCATCGGGTTATGCGGTTTGTCAAGATAGCGTACTTCATAATGTAAATGCGGTCCATCGGTACGACCAGTGTTTCCTGATAAGCCGAGAATATCCCCTTTTTGAACGATATCACCCGACTTGACACTTATCTCAGAGAGATGGGCATATCGAGACTCAAAACCAAAGTTATGTACGACAACGACGCGCTTTCCGCTTAATTTGTTTTCTTCGGCAAGCTTGACCACGCCATCTGCGGTTGCGTAAATATTTGTACCTACTGCAGCCTTAAGATCAATCCCGTTGTGAAAACTGAATTGTTTGGTCATAGGGTGTCTGCGTTTGCCATAAGGACTGGTGACGCCAATATTTCGGGTTGGATAACCATTGGGAATGCTGTCATGTAGAATTTTTTGCTGGTTTATATTTAGGCTCGCCAGTTCTATTCGCTCTTCAACTGTGTCATTGGTAGGAGAGATCTGACTCGCTTCGGTATCCAAACCAATGCTTCCTTCCAATAGATTGATACGACCGTCTAGCTCATCGTAATCAAGCTCTTTTTCAACCAAATAGTCAGTCAATGCGGTCAGTCTGTCCATGATATTGGTGTTAGCCCCAGTCTCCACCCCGCTAATTTGTTCCATTGGGCAATCACTTCGCTCATGCGTTCTTTTTCGCTGCTGGTGATTTCTAGGGTTTTATTGAGGCTTGAGTTCTTTGACGTGAGTTTTACGAAGGCATCTTCCAGAGAGCTGGCCATTGATTTGGTTTCGTTCAACTCACCTTTTTGGCTAAATACGAGCAGATTGGTGCCAATCAAAGCGAGGCCGACGCCTGCGCTGATTCCAATCACAATCTTTTTTAGGAACTTGGGGACCCTGAAATGTTTGGTTCCGGCAATATCGCTTACCGTTATGAGGTAATGGGTGTCTGGGTTTTTAGTCATCGTTATTTGACAATATCATGAGTAGCACTTAGCTGGCAGAATGGTAGGTGCCGGCATGCTGTTGGTAGTTTTTATGTAAACGCAAAACATATTTTACATATTCTTGCGTTTCCGGGTAGGGTGGAATGCCATTGTATTTAGCAACGGCGGTTTCGCCGGCATTGTACGCTGCAAGGGCAAGTCGAACATCATTATTATAGCGATTCATCAGATGGGCAAAATATCGGATTCCACCGCGTAGGTTATCCTTTACATCGAACGGGTCACTGACCTGATAACTGTTTGCAGTCGCAGGCATTAACTGCATTAAACCTTGTGCTCCCTTGGGAGAAACCGCGCGTGGGTTAAAACTTGACTCGATCTGGATGATGGCTTTGATCAATGCGCGGTCTTGCTTGAAAGTATCTGCCAAATCAAAAATATGGGGATCGAATTTGGTTTTACGTGGTGCTAAACGACGCTGTGCGTAATTATAGTGGCGTGGGCCTAAGGCATGCACTGCACTACGAGGCTGATAAGATCGGATTAATTTAAGCGACTTATGCTGATTAGGCTGATTGCTGATTAACCGCCCGCCGTTTTGATCCTCATACACATACACCGTGGTTGCGCCTGCAGTAAATGCGGGCACGCAACCGGCAATCGCCAAACAAATTGTCAGCTCTTTGTACATACTTAACGTAAAGTTCGCGGCGCCCGATATTAGCAGCTTATGCCCCTCATTTCCACGCGAGACTATACCCAAATATAAAGATATTTAGATACCTGAACTATCGAAGTTGCTCAAGGTAGTCTTTAGCCTTGATATGCTTATTGTCTGCGGCAGACTGCATCCAGTACAAAGCCAAGGTTTCATTTTTATCGACCAAATTTCCTTGCAAATAGTGTTGCGCGAGTTCGTATTGTGCCTGTGATTGACCATTATTCGCACTTTGCTGAATATACTCAAAGGCCTTTTTGGTGTTTTGTTCGATCCCACGACCTTGCTGATATAAACGAGCTATCTGATACTGCGCATCGGCACTGCCGCGCTCGGCTGCTTTGAGCCACAAGTTAAAAGCGTTGGCAAAATCTTGCTGCGCGTAGGCTTTTCCCGCCTCCGCCAGGGTATTCGTCAGTGTTGGGTCGATTTCCGTTACATCTGATTTGTCTGCAGATTCGGTGTTTAAATCAAAATCGGTCTGATCAAATATCGTATCCAGAAATGCGCGTGCCTGAATATGCCCGGCGTCACTGGCTTGACGAAACCACTTTATAGCCTGGTTGGAATCTTTTGGAACCCCATCTCCATTCCAAAGGAGCGCGCCCAAATTAAATTGAGCTTGCGTATGCCCTTGTCGAGCAGCACGCTCCCACCAAAAATGGGCCTGTTCATTGTCTTTTAGCAACCCCTTCCCAGCATAATAGGCGAGCGCAAGATTATGCTGGCCCATGGCTAAGCCTGCTTCTCCCGTGCGTCTAAATAAAGTTGCGGCACGTTCTAAATCCTGTGGGCCACCAATACCTTTTGAGAGCAGTATTCCCAAATTAAACATCGCGCTAATATTGCCTTCTGCCGCGCCGTCTTCCCAATACGCTCTTGCCGCTTCATACTGTTTATTTTTATGCGCTTCGATACCCAGTTCGTAATTAGAAGCTGCGAGTGATATTTGTATCGGCACGAGCGCAGCTACAGCCAGAAAGACCCAGCATAAATATTTGATTATGAATAAATATATTATTTTCACAGTATGATCTGATGGTCAATATCGTCGCTGCGATTATACGCATTTTGGCGCTTAAGGTGACTGTGTTTAACCGGCTTGCTATGGTAAACTTAACGGTACAATTTTTATGTCGTCAATTCGTCAAAAATAATAAAGCGCCCCCACAGGATCCGACGTACCCTTTTACCCCTTAGAGTGACCTTATCGCACTAGTATTATGTCAGAACAAATCATTGCCAAAGAAATGATGTCCGCCAATATCGAACAGGAAATGCGCCAATCCTACCTCGATTATGCGATGAGTGTGATTGTTGGGCGCGCATTGCCAGACGTGCGTGATGGTTTAAAACCAGTGCACCGACGCGTATTGTACGCGATGGAGGAGATGAATTGCGATTGGAACAAGCCTTATCGAAAATCGGCGCGTATTGTGGGTGATGTGATCGGTAAATACCACCCGCATGGGGATACGGCGGTTTACGACACCATTGTACGCATGGCGCAGGATTTCTCACTACGTTACCCGATGATTGATGGTCAGGGTAATTTTGGTTCGGTTGATGGCGATGCGCCTGCGGCAATGCGTTATACCGAAATACGCTTGTCTAAAGTGGCGCGCGAACTACTCGCTGATTTAGGTAAAGAAACGGTTGATTTCGGTCCAAACTACGATGAAACCGAAACGCAGCCATTGGTATTACCGACCCGGATTCCTGGCTTGCTGGTGAATGGATCGGCGGGTATCGCGGTGGGTATGGCGACCAATATCCCGCCGCATAATCTAAATGAGGTGATTGATGCGTGCTTGATGCTGATTGATCAGCCAGATGCCTCTATCGAAGCGCTGATGGCGCATATTCCTGGGCCGGATTTTCCCACAAGTGGCATTATCGTGGGTACCGCAGGTATAAAAGAAGCGTATCAAACCGGTCGAGGTAGAGCCTACGTGCGTGCACGCGCCAATATTCACACCAACGAAAAATCGGGGCGCCAGTCCATTATCGTGACGGAATTGCCTTATCAGGTCAATAAAGCACGTTTGATGGAAAAAATTGCCGACTTGGTCAAGAACAAGCAGCTGGAAGGCATTTCCGCGATTCGTGATGAATCAGATAAAGATGGAATGCGCATGGTGGTGGAGTTAAAACGCGGTGAACCTGCCGAGGTGGTGCTTAATCATCTTTACAAACAAACGCAAATGCAAACTGTGTTTGGTTTGAATATGGTGGCGCTGGAAAATAACCAGCCCAGGCTGTTTAACCTAAAGGATATGCTGGATGCCTTTTTACGCCATCGACGTGAAGTGGTTACGCGGCGTACCTTATTTGAGCTCAGAAAATTAAGAGCACGGGCGCATATTTTAGAAGGGCTTGCAGTTGCATTGGCCAATATTGATGAAATAATTGCCCTCATCAAGGCGGCACCGACACCCGCTGAGGCGAAAGCCAAAATGTTAGCCCAGACCTGGGCACCGGGCATGGTTAAACAAATGTTGGAACGCGGCGATGCGCAATTGTCTCGGCCAGATGGCCTGGCGGATACGGTGGGATTGATCGACACCCAGTATCAGCTTTCAGCCGAGCAGGCACAAGCCATTCTTGAATTACGATTGCATCGTTTGACCGGATTAGAGCAGGATAAAATTCGTTCGGAGTATGTTGAGATCATCGATACGATTGTAGATCTAATCGAGATACTCGAATCTCCAGAGCGTCTGGTGAATGTGATCAAGGAAGAATTGTTGGAAACCCGCCAACAGTTTGGTGATGCGCGTCGTACCGAAATCACTGAGGGTGCGGTTGATATCTCTATGCAGGATTTAATCGCAGAAGAAGATGTGGTGGTTACCATTTCGCATACCGGCTATGCCAAGGCCCAACCCATCACTGACTATCGTGCCCAAAAACGCGGCGGACGTGGCAAGATGGCGACCAAGAATAAGGAAGCGGATTTTGTCAGCCGCATGTTTGTGGCCAATACGCATGATACCTTGTTGTGTTTTTCCAGTACTGGTAAAGTTTATTGGTTAAAAGTGTTTCAACTGCCCATCGCATCGCGTAGCGCGCGAGGTAAGCCATTGGTGAACTTGTTGCCATTGGAGTCGGAAGAGCGTATTACCGCAGTGCTGCCTGTCAGGGAATATCGTGATGACCAGTACATCGTGATGGCCACCGCCAACGGTACCCTAAAAAAGAGCGCATTGATGGATTACTCACGTCCGCGCAGTAGTGGCCTCATTGCGTTGAACCTGGTAGAAGGGGATGAGCTCATCAAGGTTTCGATCACCTCCGGCAAACAGCATATCATGCTGGTAAGCTCTTCGGGTAAGGCGGTGCGATTTGATGAAACCGATGCCCGACCTTTAGGGCGTGTTGCGCGCGGAGTGCGCGGCATTCGTTTGGCCGAAGGGCATAAAGTCATCTCGATGATCATCTTGCCTGCTGATCAAAATGACGGTGAATATGAAGAACCCTCGGCAAGCACTCAAAGTATATTGTTCTGCACTGAAAAAGGGTATGGTAAACGTACCAAAATTAGCGATTTTCCAGTGCATCGCCGTGGCGGGCAGGGCGTGATAGCGATTAAAACACCTGCTCGGAATGGCTCCGTTGTAAATGCCTGTATGGTTGAAGCGGGCGACGAGGTTATGTTGATTACCGATGGGGGCGTGCTGATTCGCACCCGGGCGGACGAGATTTCAACCCAGGGTCGCAATACCCAAGGGGTGCGGGTAATCGCATTGGGTGACGATGAGCGCCTGGTGACGGTTGATCGAGTAGAAGAGGCGCAAGAAGCAGGTGAATTGTCGAACCTAGAAACCGATGCGCCCCTCGAATCGCCACTCAATGATCCCGTCGGCGAGGAAGAATAAATCAGGCGCGCATTAGCATGGGCCAGGAAAAAGAACTCAAGCAAATACGTGATCAGATCGATGCGGTCGATTCTGACATCTTGCGCTTGTTAAACCAGCGCGTTGCGCTCGCACAGAAAATTGGCGAGATTAAGGAAAAATACAGTAGCGAAGATGCGGTTGTCTATCGACCAGAGCGAGAAGCCCAGGTAATCAGGCGTTTGATCAGCGAAAATCAGGGCGCGCTTAGCGAAGAGCAAATTGATGTACTGTATCGCGAAATTATGTCGATTTGTCGGGGTGCGGAGGCGCGAATGCGTATTGCGGTGCTCGGGCCTGCGGGCACTTTCACTGAAATGGCAGCTTTGCAGCAATTTGGATCGAGCGTCGATATTGTGCTCAAAGCACGGATTGATCAGATATTTAAGGCGGTTGAAACCAGCGAAGTCAACTATGGGGTGGTGCCAGTCGAAAACTCGTCCGAGGGCGTGGTCAATGTGACAGCAGATTTACTGGTCAGCACCTCGCTGGTTATTGCAGGCGAAATCAAATTGCCGATTCATCAGGCCTTACTCAGTAACCAGAGCGAATTGAGCGAGATCAAAACGATATATTCACATGCGCAATCATTGTCTCAGTGCCGTTTATGGCTATTGGAGAATGTGCCGAGTGCAACCATCGAAAGTGTTGCAAGTAACGCTGAAGCGGCACGTCTAGCCAGTGAGTCTGAAGATTGTGCGGCCATTGCCGGTGAGAATGCAGCGGCGCATTATGGCTTGAGTGTGCTGGCCGCGCATATTGAAGACAATAAGCAAAACGCCACGCGTTTTATTGTTTTGTCGCGAGAGCGCGTTGCGCCGAGTGGCCGGGATAAAACCAGTTTGCTTATGAGCTGTAAAAACGAACCGGGTAGTTTGTTTAAACTGCTACGGCCTTTACATGACCATGGCGTCAGTATGTTAAAAATCGAATCACGGCCCTCTAAAACCCGGCGTTGGGAGTATTTGTTTTTTGTTGACATTGAAGGACATCAAGACGATCCAGCGGTAATACCCGCTTTAAGGGAAGTCGAAGATGCGGCGGCTTATTTTCGAGTGCTCGGCGCTTACCCACTCTCAGACTAAATACATACGTGACTGCTGACGATTCATTTCATATTCGTAAACTGGCGCTTATCGGTGTGGGTTTAATCGGTGGCTCGCTGGCGATGGCACTGCGGGAACAAAAAGTAATCGGAGAGGTGGTGGGCGTAGGGCGCAGTATCGAAAACTTGCAGTTGGCAAAATCTATGGGGGTGGTAGACAGCTACACACATCATGTTGCTGAGGCGGCTAAGGATGCAGACATGATCGTCATCGCGACCCCAGTTGGCACATTTGAGCAAATACTAAGCGATCTTTTACCCGTATTGGCTCCGGACGCTATTGTGACCGACGTGGGTAGTATTAAAGGTGAGATCATACGGTCTGCGATTGAGTTGATGGGGGATCGCGTACAGCAGTTTGTCCCTGCCCATCCTATTGCGGGTGGCGAAAAATCAGGGGTTCAGGCGGCATTTTCGCATTTGTTTGTGGATCACAACACGATTATCACCCCACTGGTGCAAACCAGTGCAGTGTCCAAAGCGAGAATAGAACAAATGTGGCGTCTGGTGGGCGCTCGGGTGGTGGATATGCCGATCAGCGCACATGATCAGGTGTTGGGTGTGACCAGTCATTTACCGCATATCATCGTCTATGCATTAATCAACTATCTCGCCAAGCAAGAGGATCAAGAAACCCACTATCAATTTGCCGCCGGCGGGTTATATGATTTGACGCGTATCGCTTCAAGTGATGCTGTAATGTGGCGAGATATTTGTATGAGTAATAAAGAAAAAATAGTTCCTATCGTGCGTGAATATGCCGATGAGTTACTGCAAGTTGCGGCCCAAATTGAAGCGGGACAAGCCGATGACATAGAACAACGTTTCAATCAAGCCAAACGTACGCGCTCTAATTTGGCCGATTATCGGAAATCGCACTAGCCGTGCTGGTGTTGAAAATATGCCAGTAGATTTTATTGCAGCACCCGCTAAGGCAATAAAGGGCGAAGTACGGGTCCCCGGAGACAAATCGATTTCGCATCGTGCGGTGATGCTTGGCAGTATCGCTGAGGGAATGACGGAAGTAAGCGGATTTTTATCTGGCGCAGATGCGATTGCCACCATGAATGCTTTTCGCATGATGGGGGTCAGTATTGACCATCAGGGTAATCGGCTTCGTATTCATGGTGTAGGCCGCAACGGTTTACGTTCGCCCAAAAGGACAATTGATTTGGGCAATTCTGGTACAGCCATGCGATTAATAATGGGTTTGCTGGCAGGTCAAAGATTTGATGTAAGTTTGACAGGAGATGCTTCTTTATGCGCGCGCCCAATGGCACGCATTGCGAATCCGCTCGCAAAAATGGGTGCAAATATCGTAATGACCGGTGACCGAGCGCCGCTGACAATAAAAAATACAGCACGGGGGCCATTAAAGGCGATTGATTACCCATTACCTATGGCCAGTGCACAAGTTAAATCGGCACTACTACTCGCTGGTTTATACGCACCTGGGCGAACGTGTGTAATAGAGCCTGCACCGACGCGGGATCATACCGAAAGAATGCTGAATGGTTTTGGCTGTAAGCTTGATATTACTGGCAGTCAAATTTGTTTGTCCGGTGGGCAATCGCTTATTGCGACTGATATCGATATTCCCGCAGATATCTCCTCTGCTGCTTTTTTCATCGTAGCCGCGGTCATCACCCCCGAAAGCGAGCTGTGTTTACGTCATGTGGGCGTTAACCCAACACGTATTGGCATTATCAACATTCTAAAAGCGATGGGGGCGCGTATTACGCTTAAGAACGAGCGGGTAGTGGGCGGTGAGCCCGTGGCTGATATTTGGGTGCAAGGTGGCGAGATTCAAGGTGTTGATATTCCGGAAAAGTGGGTACCATTAGCGATTGATGAGCTTCCAGTAATAGCGATCGCAGCCGCTTGTGCCAATGGCGTGACTCGTTTGAGCGGTGCGCAAGAGCTACGGGTAAAAGAAAGTGATCGAATCAAAGCAATTGTCAGCGTGCTAGAGGCAATGGCTGTGGCTTGCGATGAAAAACCTGATGGCTTTGTGGTGCACGGCAAAGGCGACGTAAAAGGGGCGGTGTTTAGTGAAGGTGAGGTGCATAGCTATGATGACCATCGTATTGCCATGGCGGCGAGTATCGCATCTTTACGTGCCAGCGGGCCGATAACAATCCGCGATTGTGACAATGTGGATACTTCATTTCCAGGCTATGTAGAACTGGCGAATTCTATCGGTCTGCAACTCTCTACCTTATCAAGGTCCAAATATCATGAGTCATAAGCGCATCCCTGTAATTACGATTGATGGTCCCAGTGGGGTAGGTAAGGGTACCATTTCTCAGTATTTAGCCCAGGCCTTACGCTGGCATTATCTTGACAGCGGTGCACTCTATCGAATTGTGGGTTACGCAGCGCAGCAACAAGGGCTTGATCTGGATGCACCAGAGGCGTTACTTGAACTGATTCAATCTATACAAATTAAATTTGATCAGGGTGCTTACTTAGATGGAGAACGGATAGAGGATGAAATTCGCACTGAGGCGGCGGGTGAGCGTGCTTCCTTAGTGGCTAAACATCCCGAGGTCAGGCGCGCATTATTGAATCTTCAACATCGATTTTTGCAATCTCCAGGGCTGGTGGCGGATGGACGTGATATGGGAACGACTGTGTTCCCGCAAGCAGCGCATAAATTCTATCTTACAGCGGATGCTGAAGAACGCGCAAAAAGACGCGCTAAGCAGTTGCTGGACAAGGGGCTGGATGGTAATATCGCCGCCCTTTTTCAGGACATCCAGCAACGGGATGAGAGGGATATGAATCGCAGTGATTCACCTCTATGCCCTGCAGATGATGCCATTATCGTTGATACCACAAATTTGGATATCGAGGCAGTGCTTGAAAAAGTGATAGCTTATCTTCCGTTTGAAGTGTCTATCTGATTGATATTATTGAGAATAAATAATATCCAGTCTTTGCGGAAACTTCGGTTTCTATTTATCAACTATTAAACTGGGCGTGGCGCAGGCCACAATTTTTTTAACCATGTCAGAATCCTTTGAAGCTTTATTAGAAGAAAGTATTAGTAAAATCACCATGAAAACAGGCGAGCTGGTGCTCGGCTCTGTTGTTGAAGTCGGTGATGATTATGTAATTGTTGATGCAGGACTTAAGTCCGAATCGGCCATTCCACTCGCAGAATTTAAAAATTCAGATGGCGAGGTTAGCGTCAAAGAGGGAGATGCCATCGAAGTCGCAATCGAAGCGGTTGAGGATGGACATGGTCATACCCGTTTATCACGCGAGCGTGCATTGCGAGCACGTGCGTGGGATGACTTGGAGAAAGCCCAAAATAGTGGCGAGATTGTTACCGGCATGGTGACCGGTCGCGTAAAGGGCGGGTTTACCGTGGATATTAATCATGTCAGAGCCTTCTTACCTGGTTCTCTAGTAGATGTAACGCCGGTTAAGGACGCCGCTTACATTGAAGACCGCGAGTTGGAGTTTAAGGTGATTAAGCTTGATCGTCAGCGTAATAATATTGTGGTCTCACGACGTGCGGTGGTTGAAAGTGAGCTTTCTGAAGATCGTGAAAAGCTTCTGGATAGCCTGGAAGAAGGTCAAACCGTCAAGGGTATCGTTAAAAACTTGACCGATTATGGCGCGTTTGTAAATCTCGGTGGTTTGGATGGATTACTGCATATTACCGATATATCCTGGAAGCGTGTGCGACATCCATCTGAAGTGCTGGAAGTTGGTCAGGAGTTGGAAGTTAAGGTGCTAAAATTTGATAAAGAGGCGTCGCGGGTTTCTCTTGGTCTTAAGCAATTGGGTGGTGATCCGTGGGCGGACCTAGAGCGCCGTTATCCACAAAGCTCTCGCTTGTTCGGTAAAGTGACTAATATCACCGATTATGGCGCATTTGTTGAAATAGAAGACGGTGTTGAAGGGCTGGTGCACTTGTCCGAGATGGACTGGACCAAAAAGAATATTCACCCCAGCAAAGTTTGTCATGTCGGTGATGAAGTTGAGGTCATGGTGCTGGAGATCGATGCCGAACGCCGCAGAATTTCACTGGGCATGAAACAGTGTCAGCCTAATCCTTGGGATGAGTTTGCATCGAGATACAAAAAAGGTGACAAGCTACAAGGCAAAATTCGCTCTATTACCGATTTCGGTATGTTTATTGGGGTCGAAGGTGGGATTGATGGCCTCGCGCATGTGAGTGATTTATCCTGGGATCGCCCTGGTGAAGAATTGATTCGCGAATTTAATAAAGGTGATGAAATCGAAGTGGTGGTGCTTGCGGTTGATCCCGAGCGCGAGCGTATTTCTTTAGGCTTGAAACAAACCTCTGATGACCCATTCGTAGCTTACGCTTCTGCTAACCCTAAAGGTACGGCTGTTAAAGGTACGATTACCGAAGTTACGGCGCGCGGCGCGGTGGTGCAATTGGCAGAAAATGTCGAAGGCTTCTTGCGCGCCAGTGAGATCGGCGCGGATCATGTTGCAGATGCCAGGACTGCCTTGAATGAAGGTGAAGAGATCGAATCTAAAATCACTAGCATTGACCGGAAAAACCGGCGTATTACGCTATCCGTGAAAGTGCTGGATATGGACATGGAAGATCAGGCCATTCAGGAGTATGCTGAGCAAAATAAGCAAGCGACAACCACTTTGGGTGACAAATTAAAGGCGCAATTATCAAAAGATAACGATTAATTACGATTTTGCTTTTATCTGTTTGTTTTAAAAAGGGCTTGTGAAAACAAGCCCTTAGTTTTATGATTGTATGTCTAACTTATATTTGGACATGGTAATAGGTACGAATCAGTTAAACCGGCAACAACGAAACGCACGACCTGATCGTTTCGAGGCTACGTTTGGCAGTCCATAAAACCTTAACGATAATTAGCGTATGAGCGAAATAGATTCCGACAATATGCGTAGCGTAGCAAAATCTGGTATTTTGTCGCGCCTGGCACAAAAGCAAACCCAGTTAACTGAAGAAGATGTTGAGATGGCAGTCAATACTATTCTCGGCAATATGATCAGCGGTTTGGTATCTGGAGATCGGGTTGAAATTAGAGGCTTTGGAAGCTTATCATTGCATTTTCGTCCACCTCGACTCGGACGTAATCCCAAAACGGGAGAGCAGGTGAAAGTTCCGGCAAAATATGTGCCTCATTTTAAGCCCGGAAATGAACTGAAAAACCGAGTTGACTACGGCTAAATACCCACCATGAAAAAGTTGATCTACGTTGTGATAATCGCGATCGTGATGGTGTTCGCGCTGACGTTTATCTACAGCAATCAAGAAGTGGTCACGGTGGATTACTATGGCGAATATCCTTGGGGGTTTTCTAAAACTTTGCCCCTTTCACTTCTACTGATAGGCACCTTTATCGGCGGACTGATCATCGGTTATCTATTTAGCGTGTTGACGACACTGCGTTTACGTGGCCAGCTAATGTCATCTAAGCGTAAGCTGAAAAAGGTTGAATCTACCTAAAACCAACACCTACCCTTCATTGCGTAATGCATAGGTAATGGACGCTGCCTGGTTACTCCTATTGTTACCACTGGCCGCCACTTCTGGTTGGTGGTTAGGCGCCAAACGCGCGCAATCTGGTGACAAACAGGTCAACGAATTGGACCCTTCCTATTTACTCGGAATCAACCAGTTACTCGCGCTAGACGATGATGAAGCACTGACCGCGTTTCTGGAAACGATGGATCACCAACCCAAATCAGTCGAACTGCAAATGGTGTTGGGCAATTTATGCCGGCGCAAAGGCGAGTACGAGCGAGCCAGCTTAATCCATCAGGCTATTTTGAACCACCAATCGCATGACAATGAAACACGCAAACAAGCTCAGTTCGAATTGGCGCAGGATTATCAGGCTGCGGGTTGGTTGGATCGTTCAGAAAGCTTGTATGTAGAATTGCTAAAAAGTGAAACTTATCAGGTAGATACGGCAAATAATTTGCTTCGGATATATCAACATGAAAAGGATTGGGAAAGCGCTATTCAGACGGTTAATTTGCTGCGAGATTTAGGCCACCAGACAGACACACTGCTCGAACAGTTGGCACATTTTTACTGTGAGCTATGTGAAGCACATATTAAACAAGGACGGTTCCCTGGCGCTGAGGCGTATCTAGACGAAGCCCGAGAAATTGATCCAAATAATCCGCGCGTGGTAATTTTGCAGGGCAGAATGGCTTCATTTAAAGGTAATCATACCAAAGCGGTTGCCGCCTGGAATAAATTGGAACTGATCGCGCCTACGTATTTAGGGGTTGCGATTAAGCATATTCAAGATAGCTTTCAGTTATTGCAGGATAAAACAGCGTATATCACCTTTCTGAAAAAAGCGGTCAAATCAAGCCAGGATCCAGAAGTGCTTTCTGCTTTGCTAGAGGCATTGAAAACAGAAAATAACCAGAGCGCCAGTCAGTTTTTACTGCAATACTTAAAAGATAGACCCAATATTTCGAGCCTCAGGCAAGTTTTGCTCAATTGGAAGGAGGTGCCTGCCCAAATCGAACGTGACGAGTTATTGTCTCTGGTGAATATAATGGCTAACCTAGTACGCGGAGAAGGTCGATTTCAATGTCATGAATGTGGTTTTAAGGTCGAGCGTTTTGAATGGGTATGTCCGGGTTGCCAGTCTTGGGGCACTTATGAGCGGAACGTAATAACAATCGAAGCAAAACAGGCTCGCCAGCTAAGCTATCAGTATCGAGTCACAGATAAGACCGATAAATTACAGTCTGCACCAAACGATCGAGCGAAAACATCAAATTGAAGTTTGATGCGGTTTACGGGTGAAAAAAGCGTAGATAATTCGCCGCTTAACTGAATTATAGGGCTCAAATCGGATAAAATCCGCGGCTTATATTAATACTTTGTTTTCTGTATGAAAATTACCGTAGTAGGGACTGGTTACGTCGGTCTAGTAAGCGGCACGTGCTTGGCTGAAATGGGTCATCACGTTGTTTGCATTGATACCGACCAGGAAAAAATTAACAAGCTAAAACAGGGCGTTATTCCTATTTATGAGTACGGTCTCGAGGGCATGGTGATTGAAAATATCAAGCATAAGCGACTTGAATTTAGCACCGATATACGACATGGCGTTGAACATGGCGAAATTGTCTTTATTGCGGTTGGTACCCCCCCCGATGAAGATGGTTCGGCTGATCTGCAATACGTGTTGTCAGTAGCCGATTCGATTGGCCAGCACATGGATGACTATCGGGTAGTCGTGACCAAATCTACCGTACCTGTCGGCACCGCTGAAAAGGTTCGTCGCACGCTCAGAAAAGCTCTGAAGGCACGCGGTGCTGATCTCGAATTTAGTGTTGCGTCAAATCCTGAGTTCCTCAAAGAAGGTGCAGCGGTTGAAGATTTCATGAAACCGGATCGTATTATCATCGGTACCGACGATGAACGCGCGCGTGCTTTGTTACAAAAATTATACGCGCCTTTTAATCGCAATCACGAGCGTGTGATTTTTATGGATATTCCGTCCGCCGAGCTTACTAAGTATGCGGCCAACTCTATGTTGGCAACCAAAATATCGTTTATGAATGAAGTGGCCAATCTTGCTGAACTATTAGGCGCTGATATTGAAGCGGTGCGCAAGGGTATTGGTTCAGATCCACGTATTGGTTATCATTTTATTTATCCGGGTTGTGGTTACGGCGGGTCATGTTTCCCCAAAGATGTTCAAGCCCTCGCCAAAACAGCCGTGGGTAAGGGCTTTGAAATGGAACTCCTGAATGCTGTTGAGGCGGTTAATAATAGACAAAAATATAGACCGGTAGAGAAATTGGTTGGGGAACTTGGTGAAGACTTAACAGGTAAAACCATTGCTTTATGGGGCCTGGCATTTAAACCGGATACCGATGATATGCGTGAAGCGCCAAGTCGAGTTGTCATTCAATCACTGATTGAACGCGGGGCGAAAGTTAAAGCATTTGATCCAGTCGCTTATGATGAGGCGCAGCGTATTTTCAAGGACGAACCTAATTTGACCATATACCATGACGAACCCTATGAAGTATTGGCAGATGCCGATGCGTTGGTGATCGTGACCGAGTGGAAAATGTTCCGCGGCGTGCAGCTATCTAAGGTGAAAGCAGTGATGCGGGGTAATGTCGTAGTTGATGGCAGAAACGTATTTAACCCCGATGCGGTACGCGCATTGGGTATGATCTATCATGGAATTGGCCGCGTCTAAACTCAGCCAACTCGCTGGCGCGCGCGTACTCGTGGTAGGTGACAGCATGCTGGATCGTTATTGGATGGGTGATGTTGAGCGTATTTCACCAGAAGCGCCGGTTCCGATTGTATCGGTAGTAGATGAACAGCAGCGTCTGGGCGGGGCAGCCAATGTCGCTAAGAATGTTGCCAGCGTGGGTGCAAACCCGGCACTGTTATCGATCGTGGGCGACGACCTGGCCGGTAAGGAACTTGCGCACATGCTCGAAGAGGCCAATATTGAATCGCACCTGCAATTTGATGATGGGATGAAAACCACGGTTAAATTACGTCTCATTTCTCGTAACCAACAATTGGTGCGTGCGGATTTCGAATCAATACCGAGCCCCGCTGCCTTACAAAACAGTTTAGGTGTTTTTGATAACTTACTTGAAGATATCAAAGTGGTATTGGTCTCTGATTATGGCAAGGGTGGAACGCGTAATATTGCGAAAATGATTGCTGGCGCGCGTGCGCAAAACATCCCGGTTTACATTGACCCGAAAGGTACGGACTATTCAGCCTATCAAGGGGCAACTATGATTACCCCCAATTTGAGTGAATTTCAGCAAGTGGTCGGCGAGGTCGATGAGCTAACCGAAATCAATGCGCGGGCCCAAGAGTTGATGCAAAAGCTGGAACTGGGTGCTTGTCTAATTACCTTGAGTGAGCGCGGTATGCTACTTTGTCAACAAGGCGAAGAACCAGTACATCAGGCAACCCGCGCACGCGAAGTGTATGATGTAACAGGTGCGGGAGATACGGTGATTGCGATGATGGCACTTGCGTGTGCAGCCAGTATCGACTACGACGAAGCATTGGCGCTTGCCAATCATGCAGCTGGGGTGGTGGTCAATAAAGTGGGTACGGCGACAGCCAGCCTCGATGAGATTCTTGCTAGTATGCAGCGCTAACATGCAAAAAGTAAGCGATAAAATGGTATCTGCCAATGCGAGAGACTAAAATGATAGTGGTAACAGGCGCAGCAGGCTTTATTGGGGCGAATTTGGTTAAGGGTCTGAATGATGCTGGCCGCAAAAATATACTGGCGGTCGATGATTTAAGCGAAGCAGAAAAAATAAAAAATCTGGCCGACTGCGTGGTGGCAGATTATATGGATAAAGCCGAATTTAAGGCTAAAACCGATAATGGCGACCTAGACGGCAAGTTACAGGCCATATTACATGAGGGGGCGTGCTCCGATACCATGGCAACTGATGGACGCTATGTCATGGAAAATAACTATCGTTATACCCGCGATCTATATCAATATTGCATGCGCAATAAAACGCAATATATCTACGCTTCTTCGGCTTCAGTTTATGGTAGTGGGCAGGTGTTTAGGGAGGCACCCGAAAATGAAAAGCCACTTAATGCCTATGCCTATTCTAAATATGCATTTGATCATCATATGCGGTTACATCCCCCGAAAGGATTTCAGGCAGTAGGTTTACGCTATTTCAATGTTTATGGTCCACGTGAGCAGCACAAGGGGCGCATGGCGTCGGTTGCTTACCATTTTTTTCACCAGTATCTCCAACACGGTAAGCTCAAGTTGTTTGAAGGTTCTGGAGGGTATCAGCACGGCGAGCAGCGCAGAGACTTTATTGCGGTAGAAGATGTGGTTAAAGTAAATATGTATTTGCTTGATCATCCAGGAGTAACGGGGGCATTTCTCAATGTCGGTACGGGTAAAAGCCATAGTTTTAATGACGTAGCGCTGGCGGTGATCAATACAATCCGCGACGTCGAGGGTAAAAAGCCGCTTTCCCTGACAGACGCGTTGGCCAGTGAAAAGCTAAGTTATATACCGATGCCAGAAGCGTTACAGGGTAAGTATCAAAGTTTTACCGAAGCAGATATTTCAGTGTTGCGCGCGTGTGGATATGAGCAACCATTTGACGACGTGGCGCAAGGAGTAGGGCGCTATGTTCGAAACTTGTTAGAATCGAGTAATTCACATTAAATCAAATATTTAATATATAAATCTTCAGTGGAAAATACTATTTTTGTAACCGGTGCAGCCGGTTTTATCGGCTCAGCGGTTGCGCGCCATTTGCTGACGGAACATCACGATAATGTGGTCAATATTGATTGCTTGACTTACGCGGGGAATGCAGCAACTTTTGCTGAGCAAATGGATCAAAGTCGATATCATTTTGAACAGGTGGATATTCGCAATCGTGATGCAATAGATACGCTATTTGCCCACTACCAGCCTCGCGCGATCATGCATTTAGCGGCGGAATCACACGTTGATCGCTCTATTGATGGACCACGAGATTTTATCGATACCAATATCGTCGGCACCTATAATCTGCTGGAGGCAGCACGCGGTTATCGTAGTACGTTAAACCAGTCTGATCAGGCACGATTTCGCTTTCACCATGTTTCGACCGATGAAGTATTTGGTAGTTTAGGTGATGAAGGTTTGTTTACCGAAAACTCACCGTATGAACCAAGTTCGCCCTATTCAGCCAGTAAAGCGGCTTCGGATCATCTGGTACGCGCTTGGTTTGAGACTTTCAATCTGCCAGTGGTGCTATCCAATTGCTCAAATAATTACGGTCCTTATCAGTATCCGGAAAAGCTGATCCCGGTGATCATTTCCAAGGTTCTCAAGCAGCAAGCTATTCCAGTGTACGGTAGCGGTAAGAATGTACGGGACTGGTTATACGTAGATGATCATGCGCGTGCGTTAGTCCATATCATGAATAACGGGGAGCCCGGTCGGAGCTATAATGTTGGCGGTAATGAAGAGCGTAATAATCTTGAGGTGGTTAAAACAGTCTGTGGCCTGCTAGATGAGCTTAGACCCGCTGCTAATGGTACGCCGCATGAACAGCTTATCGAGCATGTTAAGGATCGTCCGGGGCATGATCATCGTTATGCGATTGATGCATCTCGCATTCAAAAAGAGCTTGGTTGGGTGCCACAGGAAAGTTTTGAATCAGGGATGCGTAAAACAGTCGAGTGGTATCTGGACAATCAGGCCTGGGTCGAGACGGTGATGCAGGATAGTTATGACGGTAGTCGCTTAGGTACGGGGTAATATTTTATGCGAGGTATCATATTAGCAGGGGGGTCAGGAACGCGTTTATACCCCATCACCAAGGGTGTGTCGAAACAGTTAATCCCAGTGTATGACAAACCGATGATTTATTATCCTTTGTCAGTGCTCATGCTGGCTGGGATAAAAGACATAATGGTGATTTCGACACCCGAAGACACCCCACGTTTCAGTCAGCTGTTGAGCGACGGTGCGCAATGGGGCATCAATATTTCGTACGCGATTCAACCGTCACCCGATGGTTTGGCGCAAGCCTTTGTTATTGGCGCGGAGTTTATTGGTAATAACAAATCTGCTTTGGTATTGGGCGACAATATATTTTATGGCCATCAGCTCTCGGAAAGCTTGCAAGCCGCAAGCCAGATAAAAAAAGGAGCGCGGGTATTTGCTTATCAGGTGCAGGATCCGGAACGTTACGGCGTGATTGCGTTTGATGACACCGGTAAAGCGTATGATTTGGAAGAAAAGCCAGAAAAACCGAAATCAGATTATGCCGTAACTGGCCTATATTTCTATGACGAAACGGTGGTCGAGCGCGCTAAATATCTAAAGCCTTCTGACCGGGGTGAGCTTGAAATCACTGATCTCAACCGTTTGTATTTAGGCGATAGACAACTGAGTGTTGAAAGGCTCGGTCGTGGGACAGCATGGCTGGATACGGGTACCTATGACTCATTGCTGGAGGCTTCCAATTTTATCGCCACCATTGAGAACCGTCAGGGATTAAAAATATGTTGCCCGGAAGAAATTGCCTGGCGGATGAAATACATTGATGATGCCAAGCTTGAAGCGCTTGCGGATGAGCTCAAGAAAAATTCTTACGGACAATATCTCTATCGTTTATTAAGAACAGGCGGCTAGTCAGTGAGCACAAGCACCGATCAAACCTACCGTGCTGGCTTGATTGATGTTTTCCGGCCTCTGTTTCAACATATCGAGCTAATTCTCCAGCTAAGCAAGCGCGGAATCCAAAGCCGCTACCGTGGTTCGGTGTTGGGCATGCTTTGGTCTTTGTTGACGCCCTTGCTCATGTTGTTGGTTTATAGCTTCGTATTCAGTATCGTATTTAAAGCGAAGTGGAATCACCCCGGCGCAGAAGATGCCAATTTTGGTGTGATTTTGTTTTCAGGCATGATTATCCACGCCTTGTTTGCCGAACCGATGGTGTTGTCCTCCTCTTCTATTACCGGTAATACACAATACGTTAAAAAAGTGGTGTTCCCGCTTGAAATAATGGCGTGGTCGACCATGCTGGTGGCGAGTTTTCAGGCGATGATCAGCTTTCTGGTGCTGATAATATTTATGCTGATCACTGGTATGCCGTTGCATCCAACATTATTACTATTCCCAATTGTGGTTATGCCCATGATTCTATTTTCAGCAGGCGTCGCATGGTTGTTATCGTCCATCACCGTTTTCATTCGAGATATTACACAATTGGTTGGCATTTTGGCCACCATACTGTTATTCATCAGCCCGGTGTTTTATCCAGTTGACCGTCTGCCGACCATTTGGCAAAAACTAATTTACCTTAATCCGATCAGTTTTATTGTTGACCAAATGCGCAGCATTGCGATTTATGGAGAGCAGCCCAATTGGGCAGGGCTTTTTATTTACACGCTTATTGCATTAGTCGTGGCTTGGTTAGGCCTGTTCATATTTCAACGCTTGCGAGCAGGGTTCTCAGACGTGTTATGACTGTTCAGGACAAAAAAGCGAGCGTGATCAAGGTAAATGGCCTGGGTAAGTGCTACCACTTATACCAAAAACCACTTGATCGCGTGGTTGATCTGGTTGCTCCCGGTCCAGCTAAGCGCTACCAGCCGTTTTGGGCACTCAGAAATGCCAGTTTCGAGATAAAATCAGGTCAGACCGTCGGTATTATTGGGCGCAATGGTTCTGGAAAATCTACCTTATTGGAAATCATTTGTAACACCTTGCAGGCAAGCGAAGGGACGGTTGAGATAAAGGGTAAAATCGCCGCGTTATTGGAGTTAGGTGCGGGTTTTAATCCTGATTTTACGGGGCGAGAGAACGTATATATGAACGCCGCGATTATGGGACTAGAACGCGCGGTAGTAGAAGACAAATTCGCTGAAATCGAAGCCTTTGCTAATATTGGTGATTACATCAATCACCCGGTAAAAACCTATTCTAGCGGTATGTATGTGCGTCTGGCGTTTGCGACCTCTATCCATATGGACCCCGATATTCTGGTGGTTGATGAAGCGCTGGCGGTTGGAGATTTGCGCTTCCAGAGGAAGTGTTTTCGGGAGTTTGAGCGATTTAAACGCGAAGGTAAGACGATCCTGTTTGTTACCCACGCGGTGGAGTTGATTCGCAGTTATTGTGATAGCGCGATTTTTCTACACAAAGGAGAAATTCGTAGAAAAGGCGATCCAAGAGATGTGGTGCACGATTACCTTGATATGCTGTTTGGCTCGGAGGATGAAGCATCAAGCACCGAAAACAGACATAACCCAGTTAGTATCAAAGCACAACCCGAAGATGAAGCACCCTCATTACAACTCGGGAATGAACTCAATCTTGACCCACTAATCGACGCGTGCAAATTGCGTAAAAGTTACAATGCGTCGGAGTATCGCTGGGGCGAACAGCAAGCCCAAATTATTGATTATCTGGTGCAGACAGGCAATCACACAGATCCAGTCGTTATTCGGCAGGATGAAAATATCCGCATTACCATGCGCGTTGTTTTTCATGCGCCATTGGAAGAATTGATTTATGGGGTTACCATTAAAACGCTGAACGGTACACTGGTTTATGCTGCGAATACCCGTGAGCGGGAAATCAGTTTACAAGCACGGCGAAAAGGAGAGATAGTTGATATTAGTTTTACCTTGCAAAATAATTTGGTGCAAGGCAGCTATTTTTTCTCACTGGGGGTGGCGCAGGATAATGATACCGTCGATAACCTGGCAATTGACCGCCGTTATGATTTGTTTTCAATTGCCATTGATGGCGAGCAACGCGATTTCGGATTGACCAACATGAAAATGCAGTTTGAGGAAAAAAGTGTCTCAGACTGAGCCAGAAATACTTCTGGACAAACCGCTCGCCACAGAGATTGCAGTCGGAAAAGGGCAGTTTCAATTACTCCAAGGTACGATCCACTGGGCTGGAGAAATAATAAAAAATGTGATCGTATCTCAACCTGCTGATCGCGACTGCAAGGTCGAGCTTTTTCGTCAGGCAAACGACGAGATCGAGTTTATTATTCGTATCCCCTGGCATGCGTCGGACAGTGGCCGTAAAGCCAGTATTGCCCTGCAACTTGATGGCGCAGCGCAAGTAACCACAACTCTTGAGCTCGGTAATACTAAATTGATTGACCGCGTGCAAGCCCCATCAGCGCCCGCTCATACTATCGGAGATAAGCCGCTGGTAGCCATTTGTATGGCCATCTATCAACCCAATATTAGACGCCTTGCACGACAGCTTGAATCGATCATTTGTCAGAGCTATGAGAACTGGGTATTGATAATTTCAGATGATGCTTCGCCAGAAATGGATACCGCCGAGCTGCACGCACTTTGCAATTTAGACCCTCGTCGAATACGTCTGGTACAGCACGAAACCAATCTGGGTTTTTATCACAATTTTGAACGTGCCTTAAGTTATGTGCCGGAAAATACGCAATATATTGCTTTCGCTGACCAGGACGATATTTGGTACCCGGATAAGCTGAGAAAGTTAGTGGTTCATCTTGAGCAAAACGCGTGCGAGTTGGTGTATAGTGATATGCGGCTGGTGAGAGACAATGGCACCGTGATCGCGAACAGTTACTGGCAAGAACGGAACAATGAATATCGGGATTTTGATACCATTTTTCTCGCCAATACGGTAACCGGCGCGGCTTGCTTGTTTAAGCGAGATTTGCTTGCAGATGCCTTACCTTTTCCCCCACGTATAGGCGCGGCTTTTCATGATCATTGGTTCGCGTGCGTGGCGCTTTGTCGAGGCAAGTTGGGTTACATTGATGAAACACTGTACGACTATGTGCAATACGATGATTCAGTAATCGGTCATTGTGATTTTGAGCATGAATCTTTGTTAAAACGTTTATCGCGCGCATCATCCACCCAAAATAATCGCCGAACCGAACTATATCGTCAGGAGTACTTGCGCCTGCAAAGCTTGGCTGAAACATTAAAAATGCGGAGCCCCAAGTGCGTGCAGCAACCGACTATGCACCTCACCGATGGCAGCTGGCGCTCTGCACTTAAGTTACTTAAAACCTATTTCAAAATGCGTGTCACCCGGCGTACCACCAACGACGCGGAGTTAAGTTTGCTTGCTGGTTTGTTATTAAGAAAATGGGAACTTTTTCGTCGTTAACCCGGTTTACCATCAACGCGGGGCTGACTCAGGATCGGTAGATAAACCCAGCAGAAAATCGAAAAAGCTAAAATCCACATACCCTGGGATATACCAATCCAAAAGTTATAATATTGCATGTCGAACAGAGGGACAACCACTCTGAAAAAGCTACCGATTAGCAAAATAGCAAAGGCGTACGCGATCGCAGTTGAAGGGTTCTGAATCCCTCTGCCCGTATGACCAAGTGAAACGCGTGCCATCATACCTAAGGTCATGACACCAATCCCGCCGAACGCAAATGCATGGAGTGCTAAATACTTGCTTACTCCGAAAAAATGGATGCCCGCAAATAAGGCAAAGCCAAGATTAATGAACCAAAAGGCCAAATAAATGCTCCACAGCAAACTTTTGCGCCATATACCAGGGGTATGCCAGCCGATGAGCCGTATCGTGGTGATCATAAACAAGGCCAGTGCGAGATAAGAAGACAGCGCTTGTTGCTGAAAAAACAGCTCTACGATGGTAAACAATAAAAATAGTATCAGGCTGGGCATATCTATCCATAGAGAATTAAACAGTTTTACTGGATAGCCCACACCTTTTTCGATGAAAAAGGGTACTACTCGACGCCCAATATTCAAAATTAGGCTGATGACCAAATACAAGCCGCCATAAATACCCCAATAAGTACCTGATTCAATGATCCCCAAGACACCCAAATAATAAGCCACATTGGCCAGGCCAATTAGGGTGATTTTCGACACAATAGCGATTTGCTTCCATTGTTTAGCGCGGGTGATTGGGAGGGCAATGGCAATAACCAAACCTGTAACAAACAGGCAATCAAGAAGTGCGGTAAGCGCAAGGTACGGTGCGCCGAATAAAAATAAAATGCGAGTGCTTGCCCATAAGGCGAAAAGCACCATTAATGGTTTCCCATTCAGGGTTTGGATACCAGTCCAGTTTTTAACCGCGGTGAGCAAGAAGCCGGCAATCACTGCTAGGCTATAACCGAAGATCATTTCATGCGCGTGCCAAATGGAGCTAGACATGGGCCCAAAAGACAACGGTATATGCATTAAATAAACCGCAGACCACAATCCCATGGAGACAATCGAAAATATACCGGCACTCAGAAAAAATATTCTAAATCCCAGACTAAACAGCTCATTTCTGTTAGCCTCGGCGGCGGATGGATGATTGGTATGTTCGTTAATATTCAATGTTATTTGCTAAATCTGGATCTCAGGCGGGTCAAAGCTATCCTAGCCTAACAAATCTGTTTATAGGGCTACTTGATATTTGTCAGCTCAGTCGAATAATTTCAGTGGTGTTGAGTTTGCTCAGTACGGCGAGCTTTGCGTATTCCGATCTAGTTGTATTGGGTGATAGCTTGTCCGACACGGGTAATCATCCCGCCGCGTTACTGGGTTCACCCTATCCTTACTACCAGAATCGGGTCAGCAATGGCCCGGTTGCTGTCGATATTTTAGCAGCGGGTCTGGGCTTATCTGCGGCCAATTCAGGTCATATTTTTGGAAATGGTAATGGCAGCAACTACGCGGTCTCCGGTGCGAATGCCGGTGGTAATGAAGCACATGGTTTACATGCGCAGCTAGATGCTTTTCTTGCGGGGCGCCAGGCAATCGACAGCCAAGCTTTATATTTAATCATGATTGGTGGTAACGATGTACGCGATGCTGCGGTGATAGAAAACATGCCTGTAGCATTAGCTCAAGTCTACGCGGCTGCGTCAGCTATCAAACAAGCCACGGAGCAACTCATTCAGGCAGGTGCGAAATACATCGTGGTGAGTAATGTTCCTGATATCAGTAAAATACCGGAAACGACAGACCGTGCGCCCAATAACCCGGGAATTTTGCAACGGGCTCAACAATTAAGTATTGCTTTTAATCAACGTTTGAATCAACACCTATCGGCATTAAGCACAACACCAAGGGTTAAAATTTTAAACTATGATTTTTATACCCGGTTTAATGAGCTATTGGCTTCGCCTTCACATTATGGGTTTAATAATACGGCCGAAGCCTGTTTTGACAATTCACCTTATTCCTTCCACCCGCAATGCAACTTCGAGCGCTTTGTGTTTTTTGACAGTATTCATCCTACGGCTAAAAGTCATCGCCTAATCGGGGAGAAATTACTGGAATTGGTAAAAGCATCGAAAGTGATAGGCCTGCCGGGGATTATGCTGCTTTTACTGGATTAACGAGTAAAGGAAGTTATTGGTGCACATCTCAAATCTATTGAGTAACCAATAGATTGCTTTGTAAGCTGTTTTAAGCGCAACAAATCGAAAATTACCAACCCTGCGATTGATACCACTCGGCGGTTTGTTTCAGGCCGGTTTCATTGTCGTATATGGGTGTATATCCAAGTACCTTGCGAATCTTTGAATTATCGAACTGGCGATCGTTGGTATAAAAGCCCACTCGTCGCCGATAGATCGGGGGCTGAATGCCCAGCGGGGTGCAGATCGCCTTGCTTATATCTGCCGCCATATAAAAGGGCCAGATCGGGAGCCGTATGACGCGTGGGTTTTTTCCGATCGCTCGACCTATTAGCTTGCCCATCTTGATGATAGAAATGGGTTCATCGGCCGCGCCGATAAATATTTCTCCTTCTGCTTCAGGTTTGGTAGCGGCAAGCAAAAACACGTTGACTAAATCTTCGACGTGTACCAGATGATACATACCCTTACCGCCGCCCAACATTAGCGTGAACCCCTTTTGCGCCATTTTGAAGAATTTCAGCAAGCGTTTGTCACCCGGCCCGTATATGGGTGTTGGGCGCACGATGCTGTATGACAGACCGGTCTCCTTAGCATAATTTTGCAGCCACTCTTCGGCTTCGAGTTTGGTTCGTTGGTAGGCATCACCGGGTGCGAAACGATAGGTTTCGTCAGCGCGGTCGACTTCGACATGGCCATGTACACCCACCGTCGATACATGTAAAAAACGTTTAAACTGGGGCTGGTTATGTACAGATTTAGCGAGAATTTGAGTGCTGTATACGTGCACTTTACGGTAGTCTTCTTCGGTTGCTTTTTCTTCGTTTAAGGCAGCGGCAACGTGGAAAATGTAATGTACTCCTTCGGTTGCTTGTTTCAGAACCGTTTCATCCCAGATTTCACCTCGAAACCACTCAATATTCAGATCAGCTAATGGGTCTAGGTTCGAAGAATTGCGAGCGATTGCGCGCAAAATAGCACCAGCTTTTGCGAGTTTACGTACCAGGGCCATCCCGGTAAAGCCTGTCGCACCGGTAACCAATACCACCTTATTTTGAAAATGTTTTAGCGTGTCTTCCACGTCGCCATTACTGAGTACAAACAGCCGCGAATTCTACACTAGCTTGATTGTAAGGTGTGGCAATGTTTGCCAACTTTTCAGCCCTAGTTTTCTTGGTGTAAATAGCTGTTTGTCAAGATGAAAATTAATGCAACTATCTTAAAAGATTGGGTTGTTTTACTGTAAATCTATAGTATAAGCGTAACAATTAGACTAACCGCTATATAATTTACTACCTACTTAGCATCATTTGGTACTAACTAGTAAAGATCGTGTGTATTTTGCACGGCTTTCGAGTGATAGCGACTTGGAAACAACCATGAAAATAGAAACTGATAAAGTGCAGCAAATTGGTAATACCTTAGTAGACTGGTTTCACTTTCTTGCGCTTTTTGTGATAGGTGCAACCATAGTATGGTCTGCAATATTCGAATACGTAGATATGATGAAAAAAGGCTATGCAGAATTGAAGGATATTCTATTGCTTTTTATTTACTTAGAACTCGGGGCAATGATTGGTATCTACTTCAAAACGCATCGTTTACCCGTGCAATTCTTGATTTTTATTGCCATTACCGCACTATCCCGACATCTTGTCATTGACGTGCAGAAAGTATCTGACGAATTTCATTTATTTCTGCTTCTTAGCATATCGGGATCGATTGTGTTGTTAAGTGGCGCATTGTATGCGCTTACCTTGACTGCAAATAAATATGGCCGCCCCGAAGATGATATTGACCGAGGTTAGCCTTCTTCACCCAAATAGAAATAATCAAAACCTGGCATTACTAAATTCGATTTGGCGCGACACTTTCATTCTCTGGCAAGCCAAAAGAAAGCAGTGCCGCTAATATAATAAATACAGTTGAGAACCAGAGACAGCCAGTTAACCCAAGGTTTTGATAGGACCATCCTGAAAGAATGGTACCGGTTAAGCGCCCCCCCGCATTTGCCATGTAGTAAAAACCGACATTCATCGCGACCCGGTCGTGGTCTGAATAGGCGAGGATTAGGTAAGAGTGTAGTGCTGAATTGATCGCGAAAACCATGCCGTACAGAACTAAACCGACAATCAGAACGCGTTCCGCAGGCCATCCTTGATACAAGCCAAAGATAATGCCAAGCGGCAATGTGGCGAGCAAGAATGCCCACAGACGAGCGCTTTTTCCACGCGGGGTTTTGCCATCACGACGCAATAGTTTTGGTGCGAAGGCCTGCACCACGCCGTAGCCAATAATCCATAGCGCCATGAAACTGCCAACTTGGGTGAATGACCATTCGAGTACTTCATACAAAAAAACAGGTAGCCCAACTACAAACCAGACATCGCGCGAACCAAACAGAAAAAAGCGTGCCGCCGAAAGCCAGTTTATCGCAGCCACACGTGAAAAAATCTGGGTGAATTTTGGTTTTGATTTCATCTTGCCTACGCCTGAAGGCAGCAACACAAAGGTGATAAGCAGTACTATGAGCAATAATCCTGCCAGAATCGCCAGCGTGCCACGAAAACCAACCCATTCTAGCAGGGCAGCGCCAACAAAAAACCCGCCGCCTTTTAGCGCGTTTTTGGAGCCTGTAAGAATTGCGACCCATTTGAACAAAGTTGACTCCCCGGCTGTAGCCATTGTCTTGACAGAAGCTTTGGCTGACATTTTATTCAAATCTTTGGCGATTCCCGAAAGGCCTTGCGCTGCCATTACGTAGGGAACGGACAACCACGCATCGGGTACTGTCAGGGCTCCCAGCGCAAGAACTTGTAAGGCCATGCCAATATGCATGGTCAAATTCAGCCCTATACGGGCGCCCAGCCAGCCGCCCACCAGGTTGGTAACGATGCCGAAAAATTCATAGAATATAAACAGCATTGCCACTTCGAAAGGCGAATAACCTAGGAAGTGGAAATACAGCACCACCAACATCCGAATGGCGCCATCGGTGATGGTAAATGCCCAATAACCGCTGGTAACAATCAAATAATTACGTAGGCCCTGATTCACCGTATTACAGGCTTTGAGCAACTTTTCGCACGAGTTCCATCATGCGGTTAACGTAGCCCCATTCATTATCATACCAGGCGTAAATTTTTACTTGGGTGCCGTCAATCACCATGGTGGAAAGGGCATCGACGATAGACGAGCGCGGATCGTTTACATAATCAATAGAGACCAAGGGTCGTACTTCATAACCCAAAATTCCTTTGAGTTCGCCCTCAGCGGCTTGTTTGAAATAGCTGTTGACTTCATCAACGGTAACGGGACGCGATGCTTCTAGTACCAGATCGGTCAGCGAGGCGTTGAGCAGCGGCACGCGTACCGCATGCCCATTGAGCTTGCCTTCGAGTTCAGGAAAGATTTTAGTAATCGCCTTGGCTGAACCGGTTGTGGTCGGAATGAGAGAGTGACCACAGGCACGTGCACGTCGTAAATCTTTGTGGCCTTTGTCGACGATGATCTGAGTATTGGTAATGTCGTGAATGGTGGTCATGCTGCCATGCTCGATACCGATATTTTCGTGGAAGACTTTTATCACTGGTGCCAAGCAGTTAGTCGTACAGGAGGCCGCGGTAAGCAGGTTATGTTGTGCTGGGTCGTAAAGATGATCATTGATCCCGTAGACAATATTAAGCGCACCTTCGGTCGGCGCAGCAACGATTACCTTCTTAACGCCTTGTTCAAAATAGGCGTTTAAGGATTCAGGCTTTTTGTGATGCACGCCAGTGGCTTCGATAACGATATCGCAACCGGACCAATTTGATTCGCCAATGCCGTGGTTTGACATATATTCAATCACGCGATCACCCGCGATAAGGTGATCGCCCTTGCTATCTGTGTCCACCGACCAAATACCGTGGACTGAATCAAATTTAAGCAAGTGTGCGGCGCCTGCGACATCGCAGGCTATTTCGTTGATGCGAACCGGCTTTAGCTCTTGCATACTCCAGCCAGCGCGTAGTGCGAGTCGCCCCATTCGACCGAAGCCGTTAATACCGATTTGGGTTTTCATGGTAGTTTATAGTGTTTGTGTATTGTTACGTTTATACCAACTTTCTACCCTGCAGACCAAAACAAAGTAGCGGGCTAATGTATTGAAATTTTCCCGTGTATGTCTTATTTTCACCGCTATCCTTAAGCGCTGGGCGCCATTTGAGATTTTTGAAAATGCTTAAAACCAGAAAGGGCCAGTCATAAGCAGGATAAGGCCAATTGCAACGATGATATATAAAATTACCTTGATTGGATTATTTCTCAGCAAGTCAAAGAACCGAGCTTGTTCACCACTCTGCTGACGTTGAATATAGCGTTCACGTGCGCTTGTGTAGCGTTCTTGCTGGTATCGCGCGATTAAAGACCTGGCTGCGTCGAATTGCTCCGGACTGTGTACCCAAATGGCAGGCGTACCGATTCCCAACAATCCTGCATCTGTTTCATGAAAGTCAACTTCATGGTTGCGCAATAATTCACGCATTTCTTCGGCCTCATCATCGGGAACATTTCTCAGAGAGTAGAGTTTTATCGCCAAGGCAGGGATGGGCTATATTCGGTTAAATAATTGTACGCTTAACCGCGGGTCTGTCTCGAGCTCAAAGGGTTCCTCTGCCCGCCAAATGCTGCGGTCAATCGGTGGGAACAATGCGGCTCCATTGGGATCTATATAATCTGGTACGGTGGTAATATCTAGATGGGTACAGTACTCCAATGCAGCTTTATAAATACGTCCGCCACCAATGAACCAAATGGGTTGATCATTATCCTCACAGGCCGTCAAGGCATCTTCAATGTTGTGATAATGCTCAATATTGGTCACTGATTTGCGGCTAATAACAATATTTCGACGCTGGGGTAGGGGTTTGCGGTTAATAGATTCCCAGGTCTTGCGTCCCATGATGATATTGCTGTTTAAGGTGACCCGTTTAAAACGCTTGAAATCTTCTGTGTAGTGCCAAGGGATTTTATTATCCACGCCAATGACGCGGTCTTTGGTCATTGCCGCAATGGCACCAATTTTTTTCATGTGCTTAACAATATCAAACCGCGACTTTAAATGTTAGCTTGCCATAAGGATCATAGCCCTTCAATGGGAAATAACCCATGATTTCATCGGTCTCCAATTCGAGCAAAGCTTCGATGTCAGCCAAAGATTGAATACGCTCATCAATCCTAAGCTTGGGTAGCTGGCGAGGTATTCGCTCGAGTTGTTTTTTCAGCTTAGGGATATGGTCGTATTCAGCCATGGTCCCATCTGGTTTCGCGGTATAAATATGCGCATCAATTAGGGTATGCCCGAAATGCCCCACTGGCATATCGGTAAACCGGCCGATTAAATGCAATAAAAATGAATACCCCGCAATGTTATACGGCACACCAAGTGCAATATCTGCGCTGCGCTGCGTAAGATGCAAGCACAGGCGCGCCGTTCCATCTTCATCATATTGGGTGTTGATGACCCAAAAGGCATGGCAAGGTGGTAAGTCAGAGTGTTGGGCGTTACCGGGTGACCAGGCGGAAACAACCATCCTGCGGCTCATCGGGTTGCGCTTGATTTCATCGATAACCCAGGCAACCTGATCGTTATACGTCAGCTGATTATCATTATCCGGAGAACTGGTGGGAAAATGGCGCCAGAAATTACCATAAGCGCTAGGTACTTTCGACGTCTCGGGGTCTGCCCATGGATCCCAAAATTTGCAATCGTGTTTTTGCAATAAGCGAATGTCGGTATTGCCCGATAAAAACCACAGATTTTCAATAACGATATTTTTCCAGGACACCTCTTTGGTTGTCAGCAGCGGGAAGCCTTCGCGGAGGTCGACTTGGTAATTAACATTAAAAGTCGAAATCGTATCGACCCCTGTACGGTTTGATTTACGCGTACCAACATCAATGGTGTGCTGAACGAGATCAAGATATTGTTTCATGTAGGATTAGCTATTGCTATGAATTTATAAAACGGATGGCAATTGCCAGGCGGTTTGCTATGAAGTCTCTGCGGGATTGATTGGTTTTGCTTGCTCGACTATTTTGGGTGTTTCCTGACCAAAAAAGTGCTCCAATGCTTCGCGAGCGAAACGCGCGGATTTGACATACCATTTCTCCTTATTAATGCAGAGCATGGCATAGGCTATTTTGCGGGAATCACGTTCGCCGTAACCAATAAACCAATCATACGTACCTTTGGGGGCGAAGCCACTCAGATGTCCCGATTTTCCACCGGCAACCACGTCTGAAAATTTTTGCCGAGTGAAACTACGAAAACTGCGACGCGCCGTGCCTTCGGTAATCGTTGCTTGCATGAGTTTTTGCATGGAATGCGCAGCGTGTTCGCTCAAGACCTGCAGCATTTGCGGTTCATCGGCTGAATACAAAACTTGGTTCCGCGCATCGGTAACGCTCTCAACTATGCGCGGCGAGATTAGTTTACCTCCATTTGCGATCGAGGCGGCGAGTGCCGCGCCGTGAATTGGGTTCAGGGTGTTGCGCCGGGTGTATCCTGATGCCGACTCTGCGGCCTGCCATTCATCGCTTGGATCGATCTCAATGCTACCATTATCAAATTCAAAATCCGACACAAATCTGGCGTTAAATCCGAACCGTTCAGCGTAATTGAGCAAGGTTTCTGCGCCCAGGTTTTTTGCGCCAAGACGCCCAAAAATTGGATTAACCGATTTGGCAAAAGCGGTTTTAAAGCTCATGCGCCGGGTCCACTTATTTTCTTTAATATCAAACACTTGTTTTTTATACAAAGAGGTCGATTTTCCATTGAAAGCAAATACTGTGTCTGGCTGGGCAACGCCTTCTTCTATAGCGGCAGCGGCGGTAATAAGTTTGAAGGTAGACGCAGCGGGGTAGGTAGCGCGTAAAGCAAGATCACCACTTTCGCTTGCATCTCTTCGGCTGGTTGCTAGCGCCAGAATTTTACCGTTGTCCGGGTCGAGGGCGACAAATACACCGTAATCTGGGTTATAGCGGGCCAGGCGTGTTTCTGCCCAGTCTTGCAGGTTTTGATCAAGCGTGTAGTTAAAGTACAAGTTCTGGTTATTCAGGCCCAGTTGCGAGGGGAATTCACCTATTCTCACGTAGCTGCTGATAGCATCTCGCAAAAAGGCTTTATTAATCGAAGTAAGCGGACCAGACGGGTTTTTATGGGCTTGATTATCGACGGTTGTCTGGGCTGGGTTATCCTGCTGGAGGTTCGCAATGGATGGATCGGGTTGCAGCCCGCCTTGGGATGATTCGCCCGGTTGCCATTGTCGGGCAATCAACGCAATTGCGACGCCAGCGAATATCAAGCTGAAAACATGAATAATTCTTTTCCTGCGCAGACGATTGGAGATTGCGCTGGGGGTTGCGAGAATGTATTTGTCTTTGCTTTTAAACATGGTGCTGTAGGAGTAGATCTTTGGCCGCGTTGATTTGCGCTGCCAGATAACTTGAGCCTCCGCGATCAGGGTGGATTTTCTGCATTAACCGTTTGTGCGCCTGTTTGATTTCATCCGTAGTTGCGTTTTGTTCCAAGCCGAGTATTTCATATGCCTGTGCTGGCGACATTTGGGGTTGTGAACCAACATTGTGGCGATTTTGTTGCGTGTATTCTCTTCCCTGGCGAGCCAGAATATAGGCGTTGACCGCTGCGCGACTTTGAAAATCTTCTTTAACCTGGTCTAGCAAAGTATTCAGTTCAGATTCGTTAAGTTCAGATAATCTTTTACCTTCAAATTGGCCGCGCGTGACTTTAGCATCTAAAGACCGCTTGACGAGATCGTATTCTACTATTAGCCAGGCTGTGGTTAAAGTTGTCGGGCCGAATTTTTGCCCGGCAAAACGCCCAAGAATGCCAAATAGTCCACGATAGGCCATCAACCGGTGAAACACTGGGATCGCTGCGGAAATCGCAGCGAACAAAATGGGAATTCTGCCGGTGATTACCAGCAGCAGTAAGGCAATAGCGACAAAGTACAACAAACTCGTCTTGATGGCGCTGTTGCGTTGTGCCGGGGCGGCCTTGCCGTACCAGGACATAAACCACATTACGCCTATAAGCAGTAATAGTGCGAGCAGTAGGCGTACGAACATGCTTAGTATGACTGGTTAGGGTGATTCATCAAGTACCAATATCGTTTAGCCGCGTTCCAGTAAAATTCTGAGCATGCGCCGTAATGGTTCCGCCGCGCCCCAAAGTAGTTGGTCACCGACGGTAAACGCGCTCAGATACTTATCGCCCATGCTCATTTTACGTAGACGTCCTACTGGAACGGTTAAAGTTCCGCTGGCATAGGCTGGGGTTAGCATTTTCTGTGAGGGTTCGCTTTGGTTAGGCACGACTTTTGTCCATTCGCTGGTCTGGGCTAGCAAATCTTCAACCTCGTCCATGGGGAGCGCGTGTTTTAGTTTGATCGTCAACGCTTGGGCGTGCGAGCGCATCGCGCCGATACGTACGCACAAACCATCGATAGGAATGAGACGCTCACCCGTTCGCCCCAGAATTTTATTGGTTTCGTTGGGTGCTTTCCATTCCTCGCGGCTCACGCCATTGTCCAAATCCTGATCAATCCAGGGGATTAAACTCCCCGCCAGGGGTACGGGCCAATTTTCCAGAGGATATTGATCACTGTGCATCGTCTGCGTAATTTTTTGGTCTATTTCAAGGATAGAGGTGTGCGGATCTTGCAATAAGTCTGAGGCAGAATCATTCAGTACGCCCATTTGACTGATCAACTCACGCATGCTCTTGGCTCCCGCACCGGAAGCGGCTTGATATGTCATGGCGGTCATCCACTCAACTTCGTCAGCGCGAAACAGGCCGCCCAACCCCATCAACATTAGGCTGACGGTGCAATTGCCGCCGATCAGCTTGGTCGTGCCCTGGTCGAGCGCCTGGTCAATGATGTCACGATTGACCGGATCAAGAATAATTATGGCATCTTCATCCATCCGCAGGGTCGAGGCTGCGTCTATCCAGTACCCTTGCCAGCCCTTTGCTTGCAATTGGGGAAAGACTGCCTGGGTATAATCTCCGCCCTGACAGGTAATAATCGCATCCAGACTGGCAAGTTGCTCAATATCGTGTGCGTCTTGCAAGGCAGGGCAGTCTTTACCGACATCAGGTGCGGCTTGCCCGGTTTGTGAAGTGGTAAAGAAAATCGCTTCATCAATATGCGAAAAATCATTTTCCATACGCATGCGCTCAAGCAAAACGGAGCCGACCATGCCACGCCAACCAACAAAACCTACACGATTAATTTTCATTACTGGGATACTCATTTCAAGCCTAAATTATGGTTTGATTATAGACAAGTTTCGGCCCAGTTAGGTGTTAGAAATAGCTCAATTACAAAAGGCATTTCCATTAATTTTGCCTATATTCATCAATTGTTGATGAATGTACTTAAATGAAACCGGTAAGACACTCCTAAATGGTCATTGATGTTGACTATGTTTTAAGGTAAAAACGCCTGTTCCTGTCAGCTTTTGCTGCTCGCGGCGCCTTGGTGTGCTGAAAGCTTTGATCTCAGATAGGCAGCAGTTAAGCAATATCCGTTTACAAACAGAAAATATTTAAAACTTGAGGAAAAAGTGGAACTCACTGGCGCAGAAATAGTTGTTCAGAGCATTGTTGATGAAGGGGTTGAATTTGTCTTTGGTTATCCAGGTGGCGCAACCCTGCATATTTACGATGCAATTTTCAATCACGAAGGGCTGCATCATATCTTAACGCGGCACGAGCAAGGCGCAGCGCATGCGGCGGACGGTTATACGCGATCAACCGGAAAAACAGGGGTGGTACTAGTCACTTCTGGCCCGGGTGCGACCAACGTGGTGACCGCAGTAGCAACTGCCCATATGGACTCTATTCCAATGGTGGTGTTGTCTGGGCAGGTGATGTCGGATCTGATCGGCAATGATGCCTTTCAGGAGGCGGATATCGTGGGTATTACCCGACCCTGCGTCAAGCACAATATCTTGATTAAAGATGTAAAAGATATCGCCACTGAAATTAAAAAGGCGTTTCATATTGCCGAAACTGGTCGGCCTGGCCCGGTATTGGTTGACATACCCAAAGATATTACCGCACAGAAAACCGAGTATGTTTACCCGGAATCAATTTCAATGCGTTCCTATCAGCCCAAAACCCGGGGCAATCATCGCCAAATCCAACGCGGTTTAGGCATGCTGTTGGCAGCTAAACGTCCGATCATCTATACCGGGGGTGGCGTTGTCCTGGCAGATGCACATGTTGAGCTGACCAAGTTTACGCAGTATTTGGGAACGCCTATTACCAATACCTTAATGGGTTTGGGTGCCTATCCCGCGAGTGATCAGCAGTTTCTAGGCATGCTCGGTATGCATGGTACCTACGAAGCCAATATGGCCATGTATGAAGCGGATCTTATATTTGCGATTGGAGCCCGGTTTGACGATAGAGTCACGGGTGATTTAAACAAATTTGCCCCTAAGGCAAAAGTGGTGCAGATTGATATTGATCCTTCGTCAATCGGAAAAAATAGAAAGACCGATGTGCCCATTGTAGGCGACGTCAAAGTCGTGCTTAATCAATGTCTGGAAGTGCTCGAAGAGATGCCCAAACCCGACCCACAACAGCTTGAAGGATGGTGGAAGCAAATCAATGGCTGGCGCGCTGAAGATAGCCTGAGCTTTAATACACAATCCACTTTGATTAAACCACAAGCGGTGATTAAGAGTTTATTTGAAGTGACCAAAGGCGAAGCTTTTGTGGCCTCAGATGTTGGGCAGCACCAGATGTGGGCTGCGCAATATTATAATTTTGATCAGCCGCGCCGCTGGATTAATTCAGGTGGCTTAGGCACCATGGGTTTTGGTTTGCCTGCAGCAATGGGAGCGCAATTTGGTAATCCGGATGCACAGGTTGCTTGTGTGACGGGTGATGGCAGTATTTTGATGTGTATTCAGGAGCTTGCCACCTGTTTGCAATATAAGCTTCCGATTAAAATTTTGTGTCTTAACAATCGCTATTTGGGCATGGTGCGCCAATGGCAGGAATTTTTCTATGAGCGGCGTTATTCTCAAACCTATATGGAATCCGTCCCGGATTTTGTTACCTTGGCTAAGAGCTTTGGCCACGTGGGTATGCGTGTGGAAAAACCAGGTGATGTTGATGGCGCATTAAAAGAAGCGTTTGCTTTAAAAGATCGGCTGGTGTTTTTAGATATCGTGACCGATCAGGGTGAGAATGTTTTTCCAATGATTCCCGCAGGCGCAGGGCACAGCGAGATGGTGATGCGTCCTGCAGAAAACATCGAACCCCGGGAGCTGGCCTAATGAGACGAATTATTTCAGTTTTACTCGAAAACGAATCTGGCGCTTTATCGCGTGTGTCCGGCTTGTTTTCGGCGCGTGGTTATAATATTGAAAGCCTGACGGTGGCGACGACTGAAGATAAAACCTTGTCTCGGCTTACGCTTGTGACCCGAGGCGATGACGCTGTTATAGAGCAAATACTTAAACAACTCAATAAGTTAATAGATGTAGTTAAAGTAAAAGATATTACTGAAGGCCCCCACCTGGAACGCGAAGTGGTACTCGTGAAGGTATTGGTTGCTAAAAACGAAGAGCGTGATGAAATGATGCGCCTGATCGAAATATTTAAAGGTAAAATCGTGGATGTGACCGAAACCACCTATACGCTGGAGATGACAGGCGATTCGGCCAAAATCAGCTCTTTTCTGGAAGGGCTTAAAAATACCACCATTTTAGAAACCGTGCGTTCTGGTATTACTGGTATTAGCCGGGGTAAATCAGCGCTACGTGTGTGAAGCTAGAATTTAATTAAAAATCAGAACCTTAATCCCAACCTATTGGAGAAATAATGAAAGTTTATTACGATAAAGACGCGAACCTGGACATTTTGCAAGGCAAGAAAATTGCAGTGCTGGGTTATGGTTCGCAAGGCCACGCGCATGCGAATAATCTCAAAGACAGCGGTATGGATGTGGTAGTTGGGTTACGTCAAGGTTCGAATTCAATTAAAAAAGCAGAGCAAGCAGGCCTTAGTGTTGCCTCCATTGGCGATGCGGTTGCGCAGGCGGATATCGTAATGGTGTTGTTGCCGGACGAGAATCAGGCCAGCATCTATGATGCTGAAATAAAGGACAATCTCAAACAGGGGGCAGCGCTGGCATTTGCGCATGGCCTTAATATTCATTTTGACTACATCAAGCCCCGCGCGGATATTGATGTATTCATGACGGCACCGAAAGGGCCCGGGCATTTGGTTCGATCTACCTATGAAGCAGGTGGTGGCGTACCGTGTTTGGTCGCGGTGGATCAGGATAGCTCAGGCAAAGCGCTGGAGTTAGCCATTGCTTATGCATCTGCTGTTGGGGGAGGGCGTGCAGGTATTATCGAAACTACATTTAAAGATGAAACCGAAACCGATTTGTTTGGTGAACAAGCGGTCTTGTGTGGGGGTACGACTGCCTTGGTTCAGGCAGGGTTTGAGACCCTGGTCGAAGCGGGCTATCCAGCCGAAATGGCCTATTTTGAGTGCTTACACGAACTCAAGTTGATTGTTGATTTGATGTACGAAGGTGGAATTGCCAATATGCGCTATTCGATTTCCAATACCGCAGAGTTTGGCGATTTGACACGTGGTCCGCGCGTGGTCAATGAGCAAACCAAAGCAGAGATGAAAAAGATTCTGGATGAAATTCAATCCGGCCAGTTTGTTAAAGAATTTATGGAAGATAATGCGCAGGGCGGTAAAGTCTTTCCGGAACTGCGTGCTAAATCAGCCGATCATCAAATCGAAGAAGTGGGCGCTAAATTACGTGGTATGATGCCGTGGATAGAAGCGGGTAAAATCGTTGATAAAGCGAAAAATTAGTTCATACCAGGGAATTAACAAAAAAGGGCGGTGTTTCACCGCCCTTTTTTAATTTTGCGACGAATACATAATGAATAAAAATGTTTATCCAATTATCGCACGTGAAGGCTGGGATAGATTAGCGATTGCGTTCATCGTCTGCCTATTTGCCAGTTTCACCATTGGTGGATGGTCGATTTTGTTTTGGATTGGATTTGCGTTCATGTTGCAGTTTTTCCGTGATCCACCGCGCAATATTCAAGCCCAAGCGAATGAGTTGGTAGCACCTGCAAGCGGTAAGGTTATTCGGATTGAGCAGGTTGATGACCCATATCTTGAGCGTCCTTGCACCAAAATCAGTATTTTTATGAATGTATTTTCGGTGCATTCCAACCTCATTCCAATTGCGGGTAAAATTATTGAACGTTGGTATTCACCAGGAAAATTTGTCAATGCCGCGCTGGATAAAGCGTCGACTGATAATGAACGCAATGCCATTCATATCCAAACCGATGAAGGTAAGGATGTGGTTTGTGTGCAGATTGCTGGTCTTATTGCACGTCGCATATTGTGTTATGTTGAACCCGGGGAGGAGGTGGATACGGGCGATCGTTATGGTTTTATCCGTTTCGGCTCGCGGGTTGATCTGTATCTTCCCAAAGAGGTAGAAGTGAAAGTGCAGTTGGGACAATGGGTCAGTTCTGGCAATGATGTAGTGGCAAGCCTATAATCTGGCGTCCACACTTAACCCAAGCATAATGAACGAACAAAACCAACGTAAGGGTATTTATATTTTACCCAGCCTGTTCACCACAGCGGGTTTGTTCTTTGGTTTTTATGCCATCATATTTGCGTCGCGCGGGGATTTTGATAAAGCGGCGGTAGGAATACTGATTGCCATGATCATGGACGGTTTGGATGGGAGAGTGGCGCGTTTAACCAATACCGCGTCAGATTTTGGTAAGGAATACGATTCTCTGGTTGATTTGGTAGCCTTCGGTTTGGCGCCCAGTCTCGTCATTTACTTTTGGTCTTTACAATATTTGGGCAAAACTGGCTGGCTGATATCGTTTGTGTTTAGTGCAGCAATGGCCTTGAGGTTGGCGCGTTTTAATTCCGCCGTGGATAGCAGTGAAAAGCGCTATTTTTACGGCCTACCCGCACCAGCCGCGGCTGCATTTGTGACTTTCTGGGTGTGGAGCATGAATGAGTTTGAAATCCCAGGTTCAAAAATTACGATTATTAGCGCATTGATCGTGGTGTTTACCGCGCTGGTTATGGTCAGCAATATCAAATACCGGAGCTTCAAGGATTTGGATATGAAAAGTCAGGTGCCCTTTATTGTGTTGATCGGCTTTGTGTTTGTCTTCGCCCTGATTTCTTTCGACCCACCACGGGTTTTGTTCTTGATGGCGGCGGTTTTCGCTTTATCCGGGCCTATAACCTGGGTGTTTCGCTATCGTAAAGGCGAGGAAAAATGGGAGAGTATTATCGAAGACCCTGAGGATGAAGAAGGGTCCGACGTAAGCCATTAGTCACTCCATATTTAACCCTATTTTAGTGGGATAAGGCGTTAAAAAGTGACGCATGAAACGAGCAAATTTGCTCGTAAAGCCAAGTGGTCTGGTGATAATAAACGTACCCTTATCATGTATATAAATAACGCTTATCAAGACGCTTTTGTTTGTGATATTCTCCCGCGTTTACTTCAACCTCATAGCTAGGATATATTCATGAAACCACCCGTCAAAGTCGCGGTTACCGGTGCTGCTGGTAATATTTCTTATTCCCTGATTTTCCAAATTGCCGCTGGCAATATGCTGGGCCAGGATCAGCCCGTCATTTTACATTTAATCGAAATTCCACCCGCAATGGATGCACTAAAAGGGGTCGTTATGGAAATCGAAGATTGTGCTTTTCCATTGGTGAAAGGAATTGTTGCGACAGACGATATCAATGTTGGTTTTGAAGATATTGACTACGCCATGCTAGTGGGGGCAAAGCCCCGCGGTAAAGGCATGGAGCGCAAAGATTTATTACTGGGGAATGCTGAGATATTCTCCGCACAAGGTAAAGCCTTGAACGCGGTCGCCAAGCGTGATGTTAGAGTGTTAGTCGTGGGCAATCCGGCAAATACCAATGCTTTGATTACCATGCATAATGCCCCGGATATTGCGCCTACGCAGTTTACTGCGATGATGCGCCTGGATCATCAGCGCACTTTAGCACAGTTATCGAATAAGTTAGGAACGGATCACACCAATATCCGCAATGTTGTCGTTTGGGGGAATCATTCCGCAACCCAGTATCCTGATGTATTTCATGCCACTGCCAATGGCAGTAAAATCAGTGATAATCTGGACCAGCAATGGATCGAATCCGAACTGATTCCAACCGTTCAGCAACGTGGCGCCGCGATTATCAATGCGCGTGGTGCGTCCAGCGCCGCCTCTGCGGCGACCGCAGCAACCCTGCACATGCACGATTGGGCCTTAAATGGTGCCACTGATGATAATTGGGTCAGCATGGGGATTAAATCTACTGGTAAATACGGTATTGACGATAATCTTATCTTTTCCTTTCCGATCATCTGCCGTGATGGTGCCTACAGCGTGGTAGAAGGGCTTGAAATCAATGATTTTTCCGCAGAACGAATTCGGCTGACCGAGCAGGAATTGATTGAAGAACGCGACGCGGTGCGCCACTTGCTTTAGGCTACTGCGTATGCATCACGAAGCCTGAACCATTAAGGCTTCGCGATGCTCTATAATAAAGGTCGCTGTAGCTTAGTATAAAGAATACCAGGCGGAGGACAAATCATGATAATTAGGTCTATGCTTTTCTGACCACAATTAATAGGTTGCCATACCATCGTATGAGTAAAACCAGTATCGGTGGGGTGATGGTAAATAACGAAATATTGTTGAGCTGTAGTCCCTGATCTTTTTGGTGTTACGGATTAATGGGGGATATTACTCAGTCTTTTGAACGTTGCTGAAATTTGGTTTCAAGGTGGGTTTTAAATGAGTTCCGGATATGGTTTTGCGCAGCCTCGTCAGCGGCATCAGGATCTCTTTTTTTTATCGCCTCAATAATGCGGCTATGTTCTTCGTATAGTTTCTGAGGGCGTCCTCGCGGTATATACTTAACTCCCCTAAGTAGGGCCATTGAATCGGATATCGCACTGAATGCTTTAATCAAGAAGCGATTGTGTCCCGCATTATAGATTGCATGGTGCAACTCCCAGTTAATCTGGTTGACTTCCCTCGGATTATCGGACACTGCACGACTTTGTTCAAGAATGTACTCCATAGACGAAATTTCTGTTGTGGAAGCATGTTGCGCTGCAAAACGTGCAGCGATGCCTTCCAGTTGTTGTCTTAGCGCATAAAGTTCTGCTACCTCCTGAGGGTCAAGTTCAGCCACAACCGCGCCTCGCTGAGCTTCAAAAATCAGTCGCCCTTCTGATTGCAGTCGTCGAAATGCTTCACGTACTGGAGTACGACTCACGTTGAGTGCGGTGGTGATGTCCGCCTCGCGAATTCGTTCACCAGGATGATATTTACCTTCACGAATCGCCGCTAGCACCTCGTCATACACATATTCACCCAGAGAAGGCTTTGAGTTTCGCTTACTTTCATTCTTATCTTTTTTTGGCCTAACACTCATTGCTTCTATTTAACTCTATGAATTTATGAAGAAAGTTACTTTAATTTTGCCTGGAATGCAAGGTATTGACTATTATGCTCTATAATGTATACAATAAAGAACAATAAAAATCATGAATAAACAATATGCACTTACATGGACAATTAATAGTTGTTCAAGGTGTACTCACTGCACTTAAGAGAAAGAGGCCCGAATCTTATGATTGACCAAATAAAAACCTTTGCGCTAATGCTAACCGTTGTTTTCACAGGTATGCTGACACAGGCGCCCAATGTTGTGTATGCCGCTGAATTTCCAAATAAACCACTGGCTATGATCGTAGCCTACTCACCAGGAGGTGGAACAGATACTGCGGCACGAATTATCGCAAAATATGTTCAGCCGCATCTTGGTCAACGTTTGGTGATACAAAACAAGCCGGGCGCTGGAGGGCAGATTGGATTTACTGCATTGGCCGGCGCGCAAACGGACGGCTATAAAATTGGTTTCATCAATATTCCATCAATTTTGATGGTGAAAATGTTACGCGACAACGTACCATATGAGATGTCTGATTTTGAAGCGATTGCAAATATTCAGCTTGATCCGGTTGTATTGGCTGTTAATGCTGATAGCCCTTACAAGACTTTTCAGGATTTTGTGAATGCGGTTGAGAAGTCTCCTGGGAAAATTAATGTCGGTGGTGATGGGCCTCAATCTAATAACCAGTTGCAGGTGGTAGTCGTAGAAGACAAATTGAACCTTGACGTGAATTTTGTATCTTTTAATGGTTCTGGCCCAGCGATCACTGCAACGCTTGGTAATCAGGTGGAGGCATCTGTGCCTTCTGCAAGTTCTGCTACCAGTCATATTAAAAATGGTCGTCTCAGGGCTTTAGCCGTTTTCGCTGGTAATCGTTACCATTATTTGCCTGATGTTCCTACTATCAAGGAAGCTACCGGCGTTGATGTTCCGAGTATTGGCGCTTCAATGCGCGGTGTCGCTGTTCCAAAAGGTTTGGCACCAGAGCGCAAAAAGATCATTCAGGATGCATTTGCAAGGGTTATGCAAGACCCTGAGTTTATTGCACATGCAGATAAATCGGGTTTGCCGCTACATTATATGAACGCTGAGGATTTTAATGCATATCTGCAATCTGCAGCAGGTTCTATTGAGGCTTATATACCACTGCTGAAGTAATTTATCTCGACCCAAGTTTTAAAGCAGACTAAGCACCAATATTATGCAGCCCGATGCTATGGATCGTGTATTTTCGGTATTTGTTATCGTTTTGTCGCTTGTCTGTGGTGCTATGGCACTTAGATATTCCTACGAATCATCCTATTTTCCGCGCATCCTTTGTGTTTTCCTTGCCTGTGTGGCTTTATCATTGTTTTTACGTTTAAGAGCAACCAGGATGAATGATTACACTGCACCAAGGGATGAACAAGTACCCAGCGAGCAGGTTAAAGGGGGAGTGATTGTTTTTACTGCTATTGCCGCATATCTAGTGGCGATTAAGCTGGTGAATTATGAAGTGTCGACAGTTTTATTTACTGCCGGGTTTATTTGGTTACTCGGTTACCGCAATGTTGTGGTGATAGCACTGGTAAGCACGGGCCTTACGGCATTGCTATATGGCATTTTCTTTGAGTTTTTAGCGGTAACACGTCCAGATAGTCAGTTTTTGCAATAACGATCAGAAAATGATTGAGAATCTTTTATTAGGCTTGTCTGCGTTAAATAATATCACTATGCTTGCTGCCATTGCTGCGGGAGTGTTAAGTGGGGTAATGATAGGTATACTACCAGGGCTGACCAGCACCATGGGTATTGCACTATTGATACCTGTCACATTTTCAATGCCACCACAAGTTGGGTTAGCAATGCTTGGTGGAATATATTTAGCCTCCACTTATAGCGGTGCGATTAGTGCTATTTTATTGAATATTCCTGGCACACCTGCCGCTGTTGCCACTTTGCTTGATGGACACCCGATGTCACTCAAAGGAGAATCTACGCGTGCCCTAGCTCTAGCTACGTTTGGATCTTGTGCTGGGGGCTTGTTAAGCGTTATCGCATTGCTATTTATTGCGCCGCTATTGGCTGAGTTTTCCTTGCGTTTTGGATCACCCGAATACTTTTTATTGGCGGTGTTCGGTATTACGGTGATCGCTTCGCTTTCTGCCGGAGCTATGGAAAAGGGGCTGATTGCAGGTGCCATTGGTTTATTACTTAGCACCATAGGTAACCATCCTTTGACCGGAGAAATGCGGTTCACCCTAGGCTTGCCTTCTCTTTATGATGGTATTCCATTAGTGGTTTCCCTGATAGGGCTGTACTCCATTCCGGAAGTTATTGACATGATCGCGCGCCGCAAACGCAACAAACGACCTACTTTTAATGTAAGCAGTGGTAATCCCTTTGCTTTTTTCCCAGATATGCTTACACAAAAATGGAATGTTCTGCGTTCCAGTTTTATTGGCATCATCGTTGGTATCATTCCCGGTGTAGGATGTAGTGTGGGTGGTTTTTTATCTTATGATGCAGCAAAACGGGCCTCAAAAACACCAGATCAGTTTGGTAAAGGATCAATCGAAGGTGTAATCGCATGTGAAACATCCAATAATGCTGTTACAGGAGGGACGCTCATCCCGCTCTTGACGCTGGGTATTCCCGGTAATCCGGTGACCGCAGTATTACTGGGTGGGATTATGATCCATGGTCTGCGTCCGGGGGCGGATCTATTCACTCTTAATGCGGAAATTACCTACGGCTTTATCCTAAGCTTGTTTATTGCCAATCTGCTATTTGTACCTATTGGGCTGTTAGTTGCTAGGTATTGTGTCCGGGTCATTCAAATTCCACGTTCAATTTTGGCGCCTTGCATATTGTCATTGGCTGTCATTGGTGCCTACTCAATTCGTGGGTCGCTTGATGATGTGGCAATCATGATGTTTGTAGGTGCTGTTGGATTTGTTTTACAGTTATTTAATGTGCCAAGAGCACCCTTGGTGTTGGGGTTAGTGCTTGGTACGCTCGCAGAAGGGGAGTTGGCACGTTCTCTGGCTTTGGTTCATGGAGATGTAGCAGCCTTTTTTGTCCAGTTGGTGACGCGTCCGATTTCTCTCATTCTATTATTTTTATGTTTTTATGCCCTTTATCAGGGAATCGTTCAGCACAAGAATAACACTAAAATTCTTGATGACTAAATCTATTTTGAATACAGTGAGGAACCCCATGAAAGCTCTTTCAATAAAGTTAACCCTAACTCCAATCCTAACCATTGCTCTGTTGCTGGGTGCATGCGTATCAATTCAGCAGGCAATGCCAGATATTACCGCTGCAAGTAGCGCAACACTGGATAACGAAGGAACCCTGGAGTTGAGAGGGAGTGGCTTCGCGCCTGACAGTGAAGTAGTATTGTTGTTTACATCCGCAGATGGAGTAGAGAGTGATATTGGCTATGCTCTTGAACCTGCTCCTATGGCCGACGCAGATGGTAACTGGATCACTACATGGTCATACGGTCGATTTGTAAAGAAAAAGCTGGTGACTGAAGGCATCTATAGCCTGGTTGCTACCGACGTTGATTTTGTACCGCTTGCAACCGAACAAATCACTTTCGCAAAATAAAATCTGAGTAGATAACGTGTTCACCTATTTAAGGGGTGCATGCTTTGATTGAAGACACAAATCAATAAAACAACGCTGTGCCTAACCAAACTAAAAACCAGTATTGCCCAATTCGTAGAGTGGGTTCCGGTGATTTACATCATTTTTTTGGTTACTATAATAAAAACGTTTGGGATAAATCAGGGCGATATTTCTTATCAAATCGTGTTCCGGTTATAACTCAGGATTTAACCGGTAAAGAATATGCAGAAGTTGGTTATTTTGATCTGGAGGATAGTGATAAGTATTACTCTGTTGGGCGTACTTCAACGTGGAATTGGCAAATGGGTTGTCAACTTCAATGGCTGGAGGCAGACGAGCAACGACAGATTATATATAACAGCAGATCTATCCAGGGTGAAGGCACAATTTACCCTGACTTTTGCTCAACTATATATAATGTTGAAACGGGTGTAGAAAGAAAGTTGCCACTACCGATATATGTGGTAGCCCCGAACAGCCAGTATGCTTTGTGTGTTAACTATTCGCGTTTGCAAGTAACGCATCCTACAATCGGTTATCACGCTACTTTTAAGGAGCCTGAGCTGGCTTTGGCGCCCGATGATGATGGTATCTACTTTATGGATATTAGCACCGGCGAACATAAGTTGATTATCAGCTTGCGGGCGTTATGTAACTTTCAATCTGTGGCCTCAATGGATAGAGCCATCCATTGGGTGACGCATCTGGAGATTAACCCGGCATCATCTCGATTTTTGTTTATACATCGCTGGACAGAGCGTGTAGAAGACGAATTTTGTTTTTTGCATCGTTTATTTACGATGAATCCGGATGGAACTGATCTACGTCTGTTGGAGTGTAGTGATCATCCTGTTCCACAATTGATGGAAGATAGCAAAAACAATGTATCAGGGACATTTGATTACGAGAAATCAGAATACCAGATTTCTCATCCGGTATGGAAAGATAATGATTCGTTAATTGTGTGGGGGCCTCATGCGGGACGTATACATTATCATCTTTATGATGAGCAAACTAATAGAGTGGAGGTTATTGGGAAAGGTAGTCTGACGGAAAATGGGCATATGACTTATTCAGGTGATGGTCGCTGGATCTTGTCTGACACTTATCCGGATAAAACAAGTAATGAGCGATTACTAATTTTGTATGATACCGTAAATAACCAGCGGTATAACATTGGCAGCTTTTATGCAGATCCAGAGCTTGGTAAAGAAAACCGCTGTGATTTGCACCCAAGATGGCATCATAATGGCACGGAGGTGTGTATTGATTCTGTCCATGAAAATATGCGACAACGCTATATTGTTGATGTTTCTGCAATAGTAAATGTAGCCTTGCCGACGCAAATAGCGTGAGACCTTTACACCAGGTGAATTGCCCCGTTATTATAGACAACTCCGAGATTTCACTTAAATCAGCGAGTTGTTTTGCAACAGTATTAATTTTGTCTCTTACGATATGCAGTAGGATTATTGCAGTAACCATATATTGACTCCGGAACTAGAACAGATTTCTCTCAGGTATAACGTCTCGCGAGGCTAATGCGTTAACTCGGTTTACTAGTTGGATGTTGATATAAAAGATTTTCTTTAAATTTTATAAACGGCTAAAATCAGGGCTAGTTGTTGAATTTCATGTACGCATCTCGCTAATTGCTAGAGTGTTAGGTTTTATTAGCAAACGCTAAATATATATATGCTCCTTACCAGGGAAACGCTGTTGTTTCACATCATCTACATAAGCCGCGATGGCACCTACAACGCCGTCAGGGTTGCCTTGTAAGAAATTTTTAACAAATTTGGCGGGTCGACCAGGATACAAACCAAGTAGGTCATGCCATACCAGAATCTGCCCGTCCGTATCAGTCCCCGCGCCAATACCAATGACGGGAATATCGAGCGTTTCGCTCACGCGCTTTCCAAGCGTTTGTGGTACGCATTCGAGCAATAAGACATTAGCGCCAGCATCTTGTAGTAATAAGGCTTCGTCAATGATTTTCTGCGCATCGTCCGGGTCTCTTCCCTGGACACGATATCCTCCCAGATGATTAACCGATTGCGGTGTTAAGCCCATATGCGCGCAAACCGGGATACCATGTTGGGTCAGTAGTCGAGTTGATTCGGCCAACCAAGCGCCGCCTTCAAGTTTGACGATATGCGCACCTTCACGCATTAACGTCGCTGCGCTCTCAAGGGTTTGCATTTCGGCATAATAGCTCATAAAGGGTAGGTCGGCCATGAGTAGACAATGTTGTGAGCCCCGTTTGCTACATTTTACGTGATATGCCATATCTTCGATGGAAACGGGTAGGCTACTGTCATGCCCCTGAATGACCATGCCTAACGAATCACCCACTAAAATGACCTCTACACCCGCAGAAGCGCAAGCATGTGCGCTACAGTAATCATATGCTGTGAGACAGGCGAATTTCTCACCATCTTGTTTCATCTTCTGTAAGGTATTGATCGTGATAGATTTTTTTGTGTTTTGCGTAGACATGTTCGATCTCCGAGGGATGAGGTGCTTATGATACGGCTATTTGGCAGAAAATAAACGAAAAGCGGTTTGATTCTTGGCAATTTTTACCGTTAAATTAAGCTTTCCCACACAAATTTGAAGGATACATCATGGATTTACTGATACCCATTCTGGTGGTGCTTGGTCTGGTCATCGTCGTTTCGGGGGCCAAGATAATCCCCCAGGGGCAGGAATATACGGTCGAACGGCTCGGTCGTTATACCCAAACCTTGAAACCCGGGTTTCGCTTTATTGTACCGGTCATTGATCGCGTCGGGGCTAAATTGAATATGATGGAGCAGGTTAGTGACGTGCCCTCGCAGGAAATTATTACCCGTGATAACGCGATGGTCCAAGTCGATGGAGTGGTTTTCTTTCAGATAGTTGATGCAGCTAAGGCTGCGTATGAAGTGACCAACCTGGATCGCGCTATATTGAATATCACCATGACCAACATCCGAACCGTAATGGGCTCGATGGATTTGGATGAATTATTGTCGCAGCGTGAACGAATCAACGCTGACCTGCTCGCGGTGGTGGATGAGGCGGCTCAAAACTGGGGGGTTAAAATCACCCGAATAGAGATTAAGGACATTACGCCACCCCAAGATTTGGTGGATTCGATGGCGCGTCAGATGAAGGCGGAGCGAGATAAGCGTGCTACCGTGTTAGAAGCGTCGGGCGAACGCGAAGCAGAAATTTTGCGTGCGCAAGGTTTAAAGCAAGCGCAAATTTTAGAGGCGGAGGGTGAAAGAGAAGCGGCTTTTCGCGAGGCAGAAGCACGTGAGCGTTTGGCCGAAGCCGAAGCAACGGCAACCAAAATGGTATCCGATGCGATCGCTGCAGGCGATGTTAACGCGATAAACTATTTTATCGCCCAAAAATATACCGAAGCGCTAAAAGAAATTGGAACTGCGGAAAATCAAAAGTTAGTGATGCTGCCGATGGAGGCGACTAGCTTGATTGGCTCATTGGCAGGCATTACCGAAGTTGCTAAAGGCATAAAGGAAGGTAAACAGGAGGCATCCTGATGTTTGGTATCGAAGCAATTAGTTTCTGGCATTGGTGGATTTTGGCAGCCGTATTACTGATATTGGAGGTGTTTTCCCCCGCCGCCTTTTTTATCTGGATTGGGCTGGCAGCGGGTCTGGTAGGTGTTTTGCTATGGGTATTTGGACTTAGTTGGCAAATGCAATTGTTATTATTTGGTGTGCTGAGCGTAGTCTGTGTTGTGCTTGGCCGTGCCTGGTTTAAACGCCACCCTATTGCGACGGATAAACCCAACTTAAATCGACGTGGGCAAGATTTAATTGGCAGAGTATTTGATGTCGAACAAGCAATATCAAACGGTTCGGGGAGAATTCGCGTAGGTGATTCAACCTGGAAAGCCAACGGCCCAGATGTCGCTGTGGGGAAAAAAGTAAAAGTGGTGGGTATAAATTCGGCGGTATTACAGGTTGAGCCGATAGACTAAACCACTGGCAAGCTATCCAGTGGCCAACGCGCGCGCACCGAAAAACCCAGCTTGTCCTTATCCGCTGGGTTTTTACTTGCATTCTTTAGGCGACAATACCCCGCGTAGGCGATCATTGCGCCATTATCTGTGCAAAACTCAAGTTTAGGGAAGAAAGCCTGGGTATGTTGTGCCTTTGTCATATTGATTAACTTTTTACGCAACACCTGATTCGCAGCTACTCCGCCGGCAATCACGAGTTGGGAATAGCCCGTTTGCTCCAACGCGCGCTTGCATTTAATCGTCAAGGTATCGGCGACTGCCTCCTGAAAAGCGAAAGCAATATCTGCAATGGTTTGCGCGTCAAGGGTATGGTTCTGCGCAGTGGTCAACGCAAAAGTCTTGAGCCCGCTAAAACTAAAATCAAGTCCGGGACGATTGGTCATGGGTCTGGGAAACTCGAACTGGTCAGAATCGCCTCGCAGCGCAGCTTTAGCAATCGCGGGCCCACCAGGATAAGTCAGGCCGAGCAACTTTGCGGTTTTATCAAAGGCTTCTCCCGCTGCGTCATCCAACGACTGCCCTAAAACCGTGTACTGTCCAATGGCTTTCACTTCCACCAGCATCGTATGGCCGCCCGATACCAATAGGGCGACAAATGGTGGGGTGGGCGCCTCTGCTTCAAGCATCGGTGCTAAAAGATGACCTTCCATGTGGTGGATACCCATCGCGGGTATGTTCCAGGCATACGCCAAAGATTTGCCCACCGAAGCCCCTACCAATAGCGCGCCCGCCAGACCTGGGCCTTGGGTATACGCTATCGCATCCGGATTTTTTCCCGCGTTGGCAGGGTCGGCAATAACTGCGTCTATCAGTGGAATCAAGCTACGTATGTGATCACGCGCAGCGAGTTCGGGCACGACGCCGCCAAATTGTTGATGCGTATCGATTTGGGAGGCGAGCATATGGACTATCAGACCTTGCTCGCTGTCGTATAGCGCTGCGCCTGTATCATCGCAGGAGCTTTCAATACCAAGTACACGCATGCTCTATGATCGGGTATTAAAGAATATCTTCAACGTATACCCCAAACTGTCCCTGTTTACGGTCTGCAAAATAATAACGCAAACTACGTTCAATCATAGAAAACGATATCTCATCCCAGGGGATTTCATGTTCTGTGAATAATCCGGTTTCCAAACTTTCTGCACCTGGGGCAAAAGCATCTTTTGCGCTCAAGTTTCCACGAAACATAACGTAGACCTGGCTGATACGAGGTATACTGAGCATGGTGTAGAGCGAATAATCATCCAATTGGGCTTGCGCTTCTTCCCAGGTTTCACGTGCTGCTGCTTGTTCGACGGTTTCCCCATTTTCCATAAAACCTGCTGGTAATGTCCAAGTACCGTAGCGGGGCTCGATGGAACGTTTGCAGAGTAAAACTTTATCTTCCCACACCGGAATGGTGCCCGCTACGATTTTCGGGTTTTGATAATGAATGGTGTCACACGCATCGCAAACAGCGCGCTCACGATTGTCACCTTCAGGAATATGTAATTTTGTATGAGCGCCACAGCAGGGACAAAATTCTATCGGCAAAATGGGCATAAGGGTGAGCGCAGTTCGGCTATCTGGTAATATTCGGGATTATATCGTGCATTAAATCTAAGGGGCAGGCAATCTTAAACCAATGACTCATCATTCCATCTTAATCACTGGAACGAGTACTGGCCTGGGCTACGCGTTTTCTGAATACTATCTTGACCAAGGCGCAACGGTATATGGCCTTAGCCGCAGTGGTTGCCCGATAAAACACCAAAATTTGTACGATACCAAGGTAGATCTGGCGAATTTGGAGTCGATTCAAGCTGCCCTGGATGCGTTATTAAAAGGCGTCAAGCAGCTTGATCTGGTTATTTTGAATGCGGGTATTTTAGGCGAAATTCAGGCCATGCATACGCTTGAGATGCAAGCGCTAAATCAGCTTATGAATATCAACGTGTGGTCGAATAAGGTGCTGCTCGATTATTTGTGTGAGTCTGATATCGGTCTTGATCAGATTGTGGCCATTTCTTCGGGTGCTGCGGTCGATGGTAACAAAGGCTGGGGCGCTTATTCTTTATCCAAAGCAAGCCTCAATATGCTGATTAAGCTATATGCTGCTGAGTATGAAAATATCCATTTTACTGCGCTGGCCCCAGGATTGATTGACACCCAAATGCAGGATCATCTATGCGATCAGTCGAGAGTCGATGAGAGGGCGTTTCCATCGGTGAAAAAATTGCGTGCTGCCAGAGGTTCGGCTGCCATGCCTAATCCAGCGGAGGCCGCTAAAAATATCGTAAGCGTTTTGCCGCAGCTTAAAGCGGAATTGCAAAGTGGCAGTTTTGTTGACATGCGTAATTTAAGGGCGTGAATCGATATTGTGCGCCTGATCTCGAACCTTTTCCTGCACTGGACAAAGCCTCCAGTGATGGTCTGATTGCGATTGGGGGAGACTTAAGCCCACAACGTCTGCAATGCGCCTACAGTTTGGGGATATTTCCTTGGTTTGAGCAAGATCAGCCCATTATGTGGTGGTCACCCGATCCGCGTTGCGTATTATACCCAGCGCGCTTTAAAACCAGCCGTAGCCTCAGAAAATCTTTGCGCAGCGCGCAATTTAATGTAAGTGTAGATCAGGTTTTTGAATCCGTGATTCGCGCTTGTGCCGCTCCGCGTAATCAACAGCAGGGCACCTGGATCACTCCCGAGATGCAATACGCCTATTGCCAACTACACGAACTGGGGCGCGCCCATTCAATTGAAGTCTGGCAGGAGGGTGAATTGGTTGGTGGGCTTTATGGCGTGGCTTTAGGGCGTATTTTTTATGGTGAGAGCATGTTTAGCAGAGTCAACGATGCCTCTAAATTTGCGCTAAAATACCTATGCGAGCGACTTATTGAAAAGGATTATCATATGATCGATTGTCAGATGGTGACGGAGCATTTATTAAGCCTCGGTGCTGAGGTATTACCGCGCGCTGAGTTTATTGCGCAGATGAAGCAGGCGTTACGGCATGAGAAGAGATTTGGTAAATGGGGTATAAAAAATAGTTAAGCAATGACATCAAGTATTGAATTTCCCAAACTGTATTTGTCAGCGCCCCATGCATGCCCCTATTTATCTGACGAGTCTGCTTCCAGTCTGTTGCTCGATCCCGCATCACGTGTGGGTGATCAATTATTTAGTATCGCAATAGAGTCAGGCTTCAGGCGCAGCGGCAATACGGTCTATCGACCGCATTGCAGTGTGTGCCATGCGTGTAAATCCGTCAAGATTGATGTCAAGGCACATTGCCCAAGCCGTTCTCAAAAGCGGACCCTCAAGCGCAATCAGGATATCCATACTCAGTTTGTAGAACCGCATTTTGATGAACGACATTTTCAGTTGTATTGTCGTTATCAGGCCTGGAAGCATCCGGGTGATTCGATGGATCATGGTGACCGCTTAAAATATGAAGAATCTCTGGTGAATTCATCAGTACAAACCGTTTTTTTGGAATTTTATCAAGCGCAGTACCTGGTGGCGGTTTCGGTGGTAGATGTCACGGCACGGGGGCTTTCCGCGGTGTATACGTTCTTCGAGCCAGATGAGGCAAATCGAAGTTTGGGTCGCTTCGCTATATTGGAAATCGTAAATCAAGCGCGTACGCTAGGACTTGAATTCGTGTATTTAGGATACTGGATTAAGGACTGCAAAAAGATGTCTTATAAGGCTGAATACCGGCCACTGCTTACTTATGATGGAAGTCAATGGATCGATTTTCATAGCAGCTTTGGCGCAGAATGAAGGGATAACTCGTTCAGTTAGCAGTCATAAGCACTTTAAATATTTAAAATAACCCCAATTTATTGAGTGAATTGATGATTTCTATAGCTTGCAAGCTTTTAGAGGTTTGATCCCTGGTGCGATCTGGCATACACTTCGCGCCTTAATTTAATACGAGGTTTAAAGCCAGCGTGGCGAAAGAAGAACATATTGAAATGGAAGGCACAGTGATTGATGCTATGCCCAACACAACATTTAAAGTTAAACTGGAAAATGGTCACGAAGTGGTGGCGCATATTTCAGGCAAAATGCGCAAACACTACATTAAGATTTTGCGTGGCGATACGGTGACCGTTCAGTTGACACCGTACGATCTTACCAAAGGGCGTATTACTTTCCGCGAGAAGTAATCTAGGTTAACGTGTGGGCTCGTTAGTGGTTTGCCTGTCTAACACTCGTCGTCATCGTCGTCAGTATTACCCTCTGATTCCGATGTGGTCTTGTTTGATAAAATGGGGTAAAAATGCGCGTTTTCGATGCGGTTTCCCTGGTTTGCGAAAAAATCATCTATTTCGGATTCCGTAAAGCAATTATAGATAAATACTGTACCCGCCTGCTCGGAGGAAAGTGTGTCGCCAGACGGCTCCCACAGCCGGTTCTTTTGCTGGGATTTCCATAATTTGAATATCGGGCGTTCACAAACTTCTCGAGCGCTTTCAGCATAACTTAGCTGATTAATCAGCGCGAAATTCAGGATTAAGATAGAGATAAACATAGCCATTGATTCTTTGGCATATTTGGTTAGTGTTTTCATGTTAATTCCTCATCCTTGGTTTCCCAATACACTCTTTTATCGAGTGAAATAAGTGTAAGGAACCGACTATTCAATAACCGTGATATAAATCACAATAATGCTAATTTCAGAGAAACAGTAAACCAGACAGAGATAAAAAAAGCCTCGCAACTGCGAGGCTTTGTATTTTTACAAAAATGAAGTTACTTATTTTATTTTGGCTTCTTTGTACATGACGTGTTTACGGGCCTTGGGATCGTATTTCTTGATCTCCATTTTTTCGGTCATGGTGCGCTTGTTTTTGGTTGTGGTGTAATAATGTCCCGTTCCCGCGGAAGAAACCAGCTTGATTTTATCTCGCATAATTGTGCTCCTTAAACTTGAATACCGCGTGCCTGCAAATCCGCTAACACCGCGTCTATGCCCTTTTTGTCAATGGTACGTAAACCCTGACTAGATACCCGTAAGCGCACCCATCTGTTCTGGCTTTCCACCCAAAATTTCTTGTAATGTAAGTTGGGTAAGAACTTACGACGCGTCTTGTTGTTTGCGTGTGAAACATTATTCCCCACGACCGTTTTCTTTCCGGTGACCTGGCAGACTCTAGACATAGCGTTAACCTTAAAAAAGCGCGCCTGGGCGCGATATTCAAAATAGGAGCGCGTTTATACCAAAAAATTGCTTGCTTGGGTAGTGATTATTGACCTGACAGGCAAATTATTCCGCATATTAAACGGCGTGCTATGCAGATACTTTTGGCATAATCATGATGTCCTCTCTTGCAGCTAGGTATGTCATCAATTCTAAACACATTTACGCCTGGTGAGTGGGCATTTGTCATTGTAATATTTATCTGGTCGGGTTTTGTGCGCTCTGGGCTGGGGTTTGGTGGGGTGGCACTTGCGTTGCCGTTTATGCTGTTGCTGCGGTTGGATCCTTTGTTCTGGTTACCCATCGCCGCCACACATTTACTTATTTTTACTGCGCTCACGGTGATCCGCCGTACGTCGAATGTGGATTGGGCATACTTGTGGCGATCAATCAAAATAATGATCATTCCAAAATCGATTGGTGTTCTCGGTTTGGTCATCTTGCCGCCTACCACATTGGCATTGATTGTTTACTTTATTGTGCTTGCAGTGGCGCTCAGTTATATTTTTAATTTTGTGATCAGTGGAAAAGAAAAATGGACGGAGTATTTGCTGCTTATACTTGGGGGCTATGCCAGCGGCACATCGTTGATTGGCGCACCATTGATCGCTGCAGCCTATACCGAGCATGTACCAATAAAGCAATTAAGAGATACCTTATTTGTGCTTTGGTTTATTTTGGTATGTATTAAATTAAGTGGTTTACTGGTATTGAATGTCCCACTGCAATGGCAGTTTGCTCTATTGTTATTACCCGCTGCAGGCTTAGGGCACGTTCTTGGTATGCAGGCTCATCAGGTGCTGGTGGGAGGTAATGCAGTGCAATTTCGCCGCTATGTTGGTTTGGGTCTGGCAGCAGTCTCGCTGGTTGGATTGGCGAATATGGCTATCAGCTGAGTGCAAAAATGATTTGACTTATGACGCTACTACATCAAATTGAATCTTCTCCCTATTTAAGCGCTTTGTTGGAGTCGTACCCTGAGTTTTTGCCTTATGTGCAAGCTCAACAGCAGGTAGCCGAGTCCGTGCTACAAAATCAAATTGATACACTGGATCATAATGAGAGGCTTAATCCTGACCAAACCGCTGAACGGAGTGCACAGCTGCGTATCAGCAAACAAAAATTTACGCTGTTATGGTCAATTGCAGAGTTATCCGGGTCGGTCAGTTTTGCCCGACTGGGGGAGTTGCAATGTGCTTTTGCGGATAAATCCATTCAAGTCGCGCTCGATATCACCTGGTATAGCAAACAAAACGCCAAATTTTTCATAAAAGCGAAAGAAACCAAACCGGAAGACTCCGGGATATTTATCCTGGGGCTGGGCAAGCTAGGTGGAAACGATTTGAATTTCTCCAGTGATATAGATTTGATTGCTTTTTTTGAAAAAGCAAGGCTGCAAGTTGCGCCGATGCATGGTGTCGCCTATGCGGTCACGGCCTGTTTGAAACAGCTAAGCAGCATTTTGTCTGATCAAACTGAACATGGATTTGTGTGGCGGGTAGATTGGCGATTAAGGCCCCATGCATCGCTACGCAATTTGAGCATGCTGGCAGAAAAAGCGCTGGATTTTTATCATTATTCGGCCCAACCCTGGCATCGCTTGGCAATGCTAAAAGCAAGGCCCGTGGCAGGTAATATTGGGCTTGGGCACGCTTTTTTATCGGAGTTGCGCGGGTTTTTATGGCGACGGAATCTGGATTATCGCGCGATTGACGATATTGCCCAACTTAAAAGTAAAATTAACCTCGAACACCCGGATTTACAACAGCAACGTGCCCACCAGGATGCAGCACTGGACCAGGGAAAGGGGTTTAATCTCAAACTTGGGCACGGCGGAATACGCGAGATTGAGTTTATGGCGAACGCCTTACAACTGCTTTGGGGTGGGCGAAAACCCGCGTTACGTATTCGCAATACCTTACACGTGCTGAATGTGCTGGAGAAAGAAGAATTACTGGACGATGAGTCGACTGCTCAACTCAGGCAGGCTTATATATTTTTACGGCGTGCAGAAAACCATTTACAAATGCTAGAGAACGCGCAGGCCTATCATGTACCCGAGGATGCGCAAATTCTGAGCCAATATTTAACCCTGAGTGGTTATAACGATTGGGATGAGTTTAACCAATTACTGATTGGGCACCGCAGCAATGTTTACCAGCAGTTCGGTCAAATATTTAGCGAAAAAGTAATAGATGAGCCCGAGAAGGGCGAGTTGATTTGGCATACCCAAGCTTGTTCAGCGTCTTCACAAGTGATCGTTCAGGCCTGGGAGGATGGCTTTGTTGCCTACGGGGTGACCAAAGAACAGAGCCAGCAATTCGAGTCATTACTCAAAATGATTTCTCAGGAAATAAAATTAAGTGATTGTAATTTAGATGAATCTATCGAAAAAATAGACGATTATTTTAGATTATTACCGCCAGGAGGGCAGTATTTCAGGTTGCTGCGTGATTTTCCTTGGCTGCTTGAAAAAATTATCGCGCCCATTTTGCTGTCACCTACCATGAGCAGTTTGCTACACCAATCTCCGCACATTATCGACCGGTTTCTTGAGCAGCCTCAGATAGATAGTGCCGAGTTGGATACGACTATTGTGTTTTCTAACACCGATTATGAATACCGGCTGGAAAACTTGCGCCGCTTGGCGAATGAAGAGCTGTATTTGCGTTATAGTCATTACTTTAAAGGCGAAACAGCAGTAGACCTATTCCAACAGCAACTTTCAACGCTGGCAGAATCTTTGTTAGAGGCGACGGTACGGGTTGCCTGCGATGAAATGGAGTTAGAAGATTCACCCATCGCGATTATTGGTTTTGGTAAACTCGGTGCAGCAGGTATGATGCCAAAATCAGATATGGATTTGGTTTATCTTTGTGAGTCAATGGAATCCCACAAACTCGCCAGCAAATTTGCGGCCAAGCTCAATACTATCATCAACACACCCATGCGCGAGGGGAGAGTGTATGAGCTAGATACCCGGTTACGGCCTTCCGGGCAATCTGGCTCGGTGACCATTAGTTTGCAATCTTATTTACAACACCAGTTGCAACGCGCGCAGACCTGGTCGCATTTGGCGCTAGTACCAGCAAGGTTTGTCGCTGGGAATCGTGATATTGGCGCACAATTTTCGGGCATCAAGCGTGAAATTCTAAGTCGACCCCGTGATGTTGAGCAGTTTAAATTTGATTGTGCAAAAATGCTCAAGCGCGTACAAGATCAACGTATACAGCCCGCTGAACCAGATCAATTCAGTGCCAAATTGCGCCCGGGTGGGCTGTTCGAACTGGAGTATCTGCTTTCATGTATGGCGGTGTTGCATTGTGTTGAAAATCCCAAAGCAGCCAAATTACCCTATAACGCATTGGTGAATGAAGTGGTGCATACATTCGGGGATGAATTATTGGATGCGCTAGATACTTTACGATCATTACAGCTGGAAATTCGTTTGTTCGGACAAGATGACGTGCCTTTTGGTGAATTACCCAAGCCAATATTAACGCATGTATTAAATACACTAGAAGGCGAAACCGAAGATCAGCTGATCGCTAAAGTAGCGCACGCAGCAAAAATAACTAAGCGGTATATCGCGCAATTTTTTGCGCCGGTAGATTGGGGTAAATTGGCCGATTGGCAGGAAACCCAAGTAAGCTGGGTTAATAAAAAATAATATAATCTTGCGCCCAGTCGGATTAAAAATCAATCTCAACTATATGATGCTAACGTGTCTGGTATTAATGTCGCTCAGTGGATGTAATCGCCAGCTTAAACCGTTTACCAGCGACGGCTGTAGCGCTTTTCCGGACGGGACGCTGACCGAAAACCAACTTTGGCTGGCTTGTTGCGAGCAGCATGATTTGAGTTATTGGAAAGGAGGCAGTTATAGCGCCAAAATTCAAGCGGATGAAACATTGAAGGCATGCGTTGCGAAGATCGGTAATCCGCAAGTGGCAAAGTTGATGCTTGCGGGCGTTGCGGTGGGTGGTTCTGCCTATTTGCCCACTACATTTCGCTGGGGCTATGGTTGGCCTTATCCACGACTTTATAAAGCGTTATCGGTTGAAGAGGAAAAGCAAATCGGGCAAATGCTGGAGCACCCGAGAAAATAAAGCTCATAAAGCAAAATAAATGACGCTGGTGATGGATCGATTGGGCAGCAACCCGGCATGGCTAATGCTAGATGGGTCGGTTATTGGGGTATAAATCGAATATGCTTATATTGTTAATAGACTTTAAAATATAATGACAAAAGCCCGAGGTGATGGGCCGAGGTGATGGCAATACCTCTACTTTAGCCTTGACCCCAATGGTAAGTGGTACCGCTCAAGGGCGATCGAGCAGATATCGATCTAGGTTTGATCCCGGTGGGGCCAATGTTAATCAATAAAACATCAAACGGTGAGGAAATATGAAAACGAACAAATTTACCTTATTAGCAGCCTGTGTTGGTATGCTTGCGAGCCCCTTGGCGGTGGCTGATAACAGCGAACAGATCAAAGCCAGCCGCACGACCATCAAGGCATTTGCTGAACAGCTGCAAGGAGAATTATTATCCGCCATGCAGGCGGGCGGGCCAATCGAGGCAATTGGCGTATGTAATATAAAAGCCCCTGAAATCACTGAGAATGTTTCGGTTGAAAAAGGTATGATGGTTTCTAGAACTTCACTGAAATTGCGTAACCCACAAAACGCGCCAGATGCGTGGGAGCAGGCGGCATTGGAATCATTTGAACAACGAAAAGCCGCAGGGGAAGATGTGAAAATGATGGATTTCTCCGAGGTAGTGGAAACCGAAGCGGGAAAAGAATTTCGTTATCTGAAGGCGATTCCCACAGGCGAACCCTGTCTGACATGTCATGGTACAGATATCAATAGCGAAGTGGCGGCGAAACTGGACGAACTTTATCCAGAGGACAATGCACGAGGGTTTCAGCCCGGCGATATTCGCGGCGCATTTAGCGTCCGTCAAGCCGCTAAATAATATCCCTATATTGATCTGCCTGTGCGCGGGCAGATCAATAACGTGTTTTAGTGATAAAAAAGATTTGCCTGATAGCAAAGAGGGTGAATCCAAAATACATAATTGCAGTCCATTCTGGAATGCTCAGACCCATAAATTTCCACACCACGTCCGTGCATTCGCCTGTCCCTTGCAGTATTTTCTCAACGACTTTATTAGTCGGCAGGGTTTCTAACCAGTATTCCAACCCACCGCCACATTCCACGAACTCGGGTGGGTTGTGTTGCAGCCATGAATGTCTAATCGCGAGCCCCAGGCCAAATAGCGCAGCGATGGCGATCAATGTGCCGTATATTTTATGACCAATATATGCAGGATTGTGCGCCGCGGCAACCAGGCAAATCAGACCAATTACAATAAATGAGATGCGCTGGAAAATACACAAGGGGCAAGGTTCATAGTGCATAACGTACTGCATGAACAATGCGACCCCCATTAACGCAACACAAATAATAAAGCCGAACAGATACAGGTTGCGATTGGACAAAGGCATAGGCATAGATTTGGGCGTTATCGGGTAAAGTAGATTTGAGCCGCTTATTTATCTTGCGAAGTGAGTCCTTGTCAACACTTATAAAGGATATATACCCTCCCGATTAATCTCGCATACTAAAGAATGGCTTTAAACCAAGTTTACAAATATCAATGCAGGGTTGATTTAGGTACAATCCGCCGCTTATTTGATTCTCCAATCCGTAGCCCCGTATGCCCGCCAGTGAGTTAACCCATATCCGAAATTTTGCGATCATTGCGCATGTAGATCATGGCAAGTCGACCCTGGCGGATCGTTTGATACAAGCCTGTGAGGGCTTGGAAGATCGTGAGATGAAAGAACAAGTGCTCGATTCAATGGATCTTGAGCGTGAACGTGGTATCACCATTAAGGCACAAAGCGTCACCCTAAGTTATCAAGCCAATGATGGTAAAACCTACCAGTTCAATTTTATCGATACTCCTGGACATGTTGATTTTTCTTACGAAGTGTCGCGTTCGTTAAAAGCCTGTGAAGGTGTGCTGTTGGTGGTCGATGCCTCGCAGGGTGTTGAAGCGCAAACCGTTGCGAACTGTTATACCGCAGTAGATTTGGGCCTGGAAATCATTCCGGTGCTGAATAAAATTGATTTGGCCTCAGCTGAGCCCGAGCGGGTCAAACAGGAAATTGAAGACGTCATTGGTATTGATGCCTCTGAAGCCATTGCTGCCAGCGCGAAAACCGGTGAGGGAATCGAGCAAGTATTGGAAGCGATTGTACGCCGTCTGCCCGCACCCCAAGGCGACATTAATGCATCTCTTAAGGCACTGATTATCGATTCATGGTTCGATAACTATTTAGGTGTAGTGTCCTTATTACGTATTATTGATGGGGAAATTCGCGGAGATAAAAAACATAAAATACAAATGATGTCGACCCAGAAGGAACATCTGGTCGAACAGGTAGGGATATTTACCCCTAAACTGACGCGCACCGAAAAACTGACATGCGGCACGGTAGGGTTCATGACTGCATCACTTAAAGATATTCGTGCGGCAAAAGTGGGGGATACGGTGACCGATGCAACGAAACCTGCAGCTGCACCTTTGGAAGGCTTTCAGGAAGCCCAGCCAATGGTATTCGCGGGCTTGTATCCCATTGATAGTGCTGAATATGAGAACTTTCGTACTGCATTGGAAAAACTCAGTCTAAATGACGCGGCCCTGCACTTTGAACCGGAAACCTCGCAAGCGCTTGGTTTTGGATTCCGCTGCGGGTTTCTGGGGTTGTTACATATGGAGATCATCCAGGAACGTCTGGAGCGCGAATACGATATCGAATTGATCACCACCGCGCCAACAGTGGTGTATGAAGTTGAAATGGTCAGCGGTGAAGTGCTGGAGATTGATAACCCTGCGCAATTACCCGAACTCAATAAAATAGCAGAAATTCGTGAACCTTTTATCAGCGCGCGCATTTTAGTACCGCAGGAATATGTTGGGGCGGTAATTACCCTATGCGTCGAAAAGCGCGGTATACAAGTCAATACGCACTATCATAGCCAGCAGGTAATGATGGACTTTGAATTGCCCTTGAATGAGGTGGTACTTGATTTTTTTGACCAGCTCAAATCGTCTACTCGGGGCTATGCTTCACTGGACTATGAATTTTTAGAAAATCGTCCGGCAGATATGGTGAAAGTTGATATACTTATTAATGGGGAAAAGGTAGATCCATTGGCGGTGTTGATTCATCGTGGTCAATCCGTTTATCGTGGACGACAACTGGTAGCTCGGATGCGCAAGATCATACCAAGGCAAATGTTTGATGTTGCAATTCAGGCCGCAATTGGTGCTAAAATCATTTCACGAGAAACGGTTAAAGCGCTGCGTAAAAACGTAACAGCCAAATGTTACGGTGGTGATATTACCCGTAAACGCAAGTTGCTTGAAAAACAAAAAGAAGGCAAGAAACGTATGAAACAGGTAGGTTCGGTAGAAATACCACAAGAAGCGTTTTTGGCTGTTCTGCGTATGGATGATTGAATGAATACCCCTCAATCTTCTAACTCATAAATACCAAAACTAAAGAATAAGCTATGATTCTAGAATGGATTTTATTGATCTTAACGATCTTTACGGGCTTTTTCACTTTGCTAGGTAGGTTCCAGCGTTTACGTGAGGGACATTCTACACTGGTAGATTACAGCCGTTCGTTGTTTCCCGTTATCCTGATCGTATTTGCACTACGTTCTTTTTTGATCGAACCTTTCAGGATTCCTTCCGGCTCCATGTTGCCAACATTACATTTGGGAGACTTTATTTTAGTCAATAAGTCGGCCTATGGTATTCGTTTACCAATTACCTATCAAAAAGTAGTCCCCACCAGTCGGCCAAAACGCGGGGATATTGCGGTATTTCGTTACCCAGTGGACGAGAAAATTAATTTTATTAAACGGGTGGTGGGTTTGCCCGGAGATCAAGTGCGCGTGATCGGCAGAAAAGTTTTTATTAATGGGCAACAGATCGAGCAGGATTTAGCTGAGCAGCATCATCAAACTCAGGATGTCGGTAGGGGTTATATATCGAATCGCTACACCGAGAAATTAGGAGAGGTTTCGCACGATATTTTGGTACGGCGTGGTGGCCAAGGTTCAAAAGGATTTGAAGGGGTGGTGCCTGAAGGAGAATTCTTCGTGCTGGGAGATAATCGAGACAACAGCAAAGACAGTCGCTATTGGGGCTTTGTACCGGAAAAAAACCTGGTGGGTAGAGCATTTTTTATCTGGTTCGCTTGGAATGTAGCGGATGGGGGCGGGGTGGATTGGAACCGAATTGGTTCAAAAATACGCTAAAAATACCATTCATCTGCTTATTTCACTATACTTTAGTCTAGATAAACGGTCTATTTTATAAGAAAACACCGTTTATCAAAATAATTACCCCGAATATTTGCTTTTTTTCCCGGTTTGAGGTACTATATGCGCTCAAACTTATTAAGGGGTAAGTCAACAATGAAAAAGTTAAACCTTTCTGCACAAGGTTCTCTAGCTCGACAAAAAGGCATTGGTACAATTACCTTAATGTCTTTCATATTGATGCTGGGTGTTACGGGTTATATTGGGGTTAAATTAGCGCCTTCTTATGTCGATTATCGAATGATAGCGCATGCGATGGATGAAGCGGTTAAAACCCAGTCAATCGAAACTTATCGTAGTAAGCAGATTATTAATGTGGTTAAGCGTACATTAACTCAGACTTCTAATGGGCCTGATATTGACTTGGACAAAGTAACAAGCGTATTTATGCGTGATGGTCTTAAAGTGGTTAAAGTTAATTATGAAGTGGTCGTGCCGGTTATTAAAAATGCCAGTGCGTTACTTCATTTCACTCACGAAGCGACGATTGATCCTTATGCAAATACAGCAGCACACAATAAGAATGTTGATTTGAAAGACGATCGACTTATCGCTGCAAGATAAGCGCAACAGACAACGGGGGTTGTTCAAACAGATGCCTTTGGGCATCTGTTTTAGTTTTATGATACAGCTTGTATCATTTGTTTATTTCATGATTTACATCACGGCTCAGGTCATCTTACAGACTGGATGATGGGCCATAGAACCCTGTACCTACAAGTAATGCTTAATCTTTAAGCATACCGCCAAAGCAAGTCCGTTATACTTACCTGTTTACAAAAACTTGCTTCATATTAGATGGTTGAGGATATCAAACAGCTGCAACAACGTATTGCTTATCGTTTCAACGATGTGCGCCATCTAAAAATTGCATTAACGCATCGCAGTGCAAAATATGACAATAACGAACGCTATGAATTTCTAGGAGATGCAGTGTTGGGGATGGTGATTGCCAAGGCGCTGATTCATCAATTCCCAGACGCACGAGAAGGTAAGTTGACCCGGATGAGGGCGAAATTGGTACGCGGAGACACACTGGCTGAGATTGCTAAAGAAATAAACGTCCAGGCCTATTTGATTTTAGGGGTAGGTGAGCTGAAAGCAGGTGGTAGACGGCGTAATTCTATTCAGGCAGATACGATAGAGGCGATAATGGGTGCTATTTTTCTGGATAGTAATTTTGAAAGCGTGGAGAAAGTCATTTTAAACCTATATCAAACGCGTCTGGAAAAAGCGAACCCAGATATCGAAAAAGACCCCAAAACTCTATTGCAGGAAGCGGTGCAAAAGCGCGGCAGCGCGTTACCAGAGTATAAAATTGTATCGAAAACGGGCAAGGCGCATGATCTGGATTTTGTGGTTGAATGCCGATTGGAAGAGTTGGGCTTACAGCAAACTGCAAAGGGTAAAAGTCGTCGCCAGGCCGAGCAGGCTGCAGCGAGTAAATTGCTCGCAAATCTAGCGCATTGATGATCAAAAACCAGATCAAGTTTGGATTCGTGGCACTAGTGGGGCCACCGAATGCAGGTAAATCGACACTTATGAACCATATGATCGGGTCGAAAATCGCGATCACCTCGCGCAAACCGCAAACCACACGCCATCGAATTTTAGGCATAAAAACGACCGATAAAGCACAGGTAGTATTTGTGGATACCCCAGGGATTCATGACCCGGGAAAGCGTCAGCTCAACAAAGTAATCAATAAAACAGCGATCAACAGTCTTGAAGACGTAGATTTAGTGCTATTTATGATGGATGATCGTGGTTGGAATGATGAAGTGGAGCTGGCATTTAAGGTGGTTCGATCAGTGAAAGCGCCCATATTACTAATCATTAATAAAATAGATAAACTGAAAGATAAAAAAGCACTGTTGCCATTAATCAAAGACGTGCAGCGTAAATACGAATTTGCTGAAATTGTCCCGCTTTCGGCCTTACAGACAAACGATACCCAAGCGCTTTGGCAAACTCTGCTCAAGCATTTGCCCACAGATGAAATGGGGTTTGGTTTTCCTGCCGATCAAATAACCGATAAAAGTCAGCGTTTTCTCGCTGCAGAGTTGGTCCGCGAGCAGCTGTTTCGACAACTTGGACAGGAATTGCCTTATGCCACTGCGGTAGAGGTATCTCGATTCACCGAGGAAGATGATCAGTTCATCTCTATGGACATGACCATCTGGGTTGATAGAGAAGGGCAAAAGGGTATTGTGGTCGGTAAGAAAGGTGAGAAACTCAAACAAATTGGCACCCGTGCACGCGAGCAAATGCAAGCATTATTCGGAAAAAGGGTGCACGTGGCCTTGTGGGTTAAGGTTCGCAAAGGCTGGGCGGATAATGCACGGATGTTAAAATCTTTTGGTTATACCGAATAAGCCAGTTTACTCGTTTTAATTGGAAATATAGTCATTCGCATTAGTCAACAACCCGCCTATTTGCTGCACGCCAGGCCGTGGTCAGAAACCAGCCTGCTTGTAGACATGTTTACCCCGGAACACGGCCGCTTTCGGCTACTCGCCAAAGGAGCGCGTCGGCGCAACAGGGGGCAGCGAGCCTTGCTACAACCGTTTCAGGCCTTGCGTATTAGCTGGTCGGGTAAGAGTAGCCTAAAAACGCTCACGGGGGTTGAGATACAATCCGCAACACCGCGTTTACGAACGAAAAGTTTAGCATCGGCTTATTATATCTCTGAGCTAATTTTTAAATTTCTACATGCGCATGACGCACACGAAAAATTATTTTTAGCCTATGATGATGCGATTAAAAGTCTGGTGAACTGGCAACCAGCAGAAGGCGTTTTACGCCGTTTTGAATGCAGCTTACTAAATGAAATTGGTTACGGCTTGCAACTAGAGCGAGATGTTGGCAACCAACGGCCTATACAGCCAGGAGCGCGCTATTGCTATTATCCAGAAAAAGGCCCGATCAGAACAAGCAGCAGCGACCCAGGGGCTGGGATAAATGTATCTGGAGAGACATTATTAGCATTGGCGAGCGGCAAATTTAACAGCTCTCACTCGCTGCAAGAAAGTAAGCAATTATTACGTTTTTTGCTGACCCGCCAAATTCCTGATGGCAAGTTTAGAAGCAGAGAGGTTTATGCTCAGATGTTGAGTGCGAGTCAGAAACTAAGCAACCAAAACAATAGTAAACAAGATAAAACAATAGCTTAATTATATAATATAAAATATTGATAACATGGGTCAAAATAAACTGAGTTGTCCGCAATGTGGCACACAAATCGATTTATCCGAGGCGATGACGGCATCAATTCGAGAGGATATCACGCGTCAATTAGAACAATCTCAACAACAGGCTTGGCAGGAAAAGCTGTCGGCAGCAGAGCATCAATTGCATGAGCAGCATGCGCAGGCTATGCAACAACAGCAGCTTGAAATGCAAGCACTACAAAACCAGTTAAACGAACAAGTAAATAAGGTCAAACTGGCGCAAGAGAACGAGCTCAAATTACGTGAGCGGGGCCGGAAACTGGAAGCGCGTCAAAATGAATTGGATCTGGAAGTTGCTAGAAAGCTGGATGACGAGCGCAATAAAATTAGTCAGGAGCTGCGACAACAACTCGATACTGAGCATCATATCAAGTTGAAAGAAAAACAGCAGCAAATTGAAAGCCTGCGAAATTCACTCAACGATGCCAAGCGCAAAGCTGAGCAAGGCTCGCAAGAAACCCAGGGTGAAGCGCTGGAACTGAGCCTGGAAGACGCATTACGCCAGTTATTTCCCCAGGATGACATCCAATCAGTGAGCAAGGGCGTCAAAGGCGCAGATGTACTGCAGACTGTACGCAATAGCGCTTTGCAGGAATGTGGCAAAATTCTTTGGGAGGTAAAAAATACCAAAAACTGGTCGCCGGCCTGGATAACCAAGCTAAAGGACGATTTACGTGCAGCCAATGCGCAAATACCCGTGCTTCTGAGCGCGGTATTGCCTGCTGAAATTAAGCGCTTTGGGCAGCTCGACGGTGTGTGGGTAGCAGATATGCAGGCTTATGCTGGGGTGGTGACGGTCCTTCGACAACAATTAATTGAAGTCGAGTTCGTGCGAGCCGCGCATCGCGGGCAACAAGGAAAAACCGAGTTGGTTTATGAGTATTTGGTGGGAGACGGGTTTCGTAGCAAAGTCGAAGCGATTGTCGAGGCTTTTGATGCGATGGAGCAGCAGCTTATCAGAGAACGCCGAGCGATGGAAAAACAATGGCGTGAGCGCGAGCAGATCATCCGTCGTATGACCACCAACACGGTGGGCATGTATGGCGAAATTAAAGGCATTGTCGGTACCACTTTACCTGAAATCAAACAGCTGGAGTTGGACGAAAATTAATCCCAATATGCATATAGTTGTATAGCAGGAGCCAAATACTAGAGTATTTGCAAATCCGGTCCAAATAACCTCTTGTTTGACCTTAACCAGCAACGCTTTCCAGGCCTATTAAAAAACCTGCCATGATGGTTCAGAGCATTCTTTTCAAAATGCCGGTGCCATCAATAAATTGGTGTTTGAAGGCCGCGGCAGCGTGTAAAACAACCAGCGCTAGGGTGCCATAAGCACAGTAGTAATGTATGGCAATCGCAATATCACGCGCTTGATCATCCAGCACAATGATTGCCGGGACACTCAAGCCGCCGAACATTTCGATTGCAGCGCCTTCCGAGGCTGAGACCAGATAGCCCGATACGGGTAGCACTATCATGGCGATGAAGAGCGCATAATGTACGATGTGCGAACCGAGTCGCTCGATTGGTTTGAGCGAACCATCTGCCTGCGGCATGCTGGTAATCCCGCGCCAAACCAATTTGAGTGTGACCAAAAACAAGACACATATACCCAGCGTTTTATGCCAAAGCAATGCGTCGTGATACCAGGTGTCGTAATAGCTTAAATCGACCATCCACCAACCCAGTGCGATCAAGGCAATCATTAGCCCCGCAATCAGCCAGTGCAGGGCTTTGCTAACCGCGCCGTATTGAGCGGCGCTATTGGTGAGCTGCATTTTCTGCGAAAAGCAGGAACCGATGGATTATTTACGAATACCTTCGATGGTCAGATCGAGCTCCATTGATTCACTGGCCGGACCCAGGTTATAGCCCATATCAAAATCTTTGCGCACCAGCGTGGTCGTACCCGCAAACCCTGCGCGATATCCCCCCCAAGGGTCTTTGCCTTCACCGATTTTGGTGACGTCAATACTGATTTCCTTGGTGACACCGTGCAGGGTAAGATCGCCGACCAGGGTGCCGCCTGTATCACTGGCGGTAAAAGAAGTGCTCTTAAATCCGGCTTCTGGAAATTTTTTAACGTCCAGAAAATCTGCATCGCGAATATGCTTGTCACGCTCAGCATGGTTGGTATCAACGCTGGCAGGATCAATGCTCACTTCAATCTGACTATCGTTGGGGTTTTCGGCATCGTACGAGAACCCGCCTTTGATGGTATTGAATCGGCCATGCAGCCAACTATAACCAAGGTGTTGAATTTTAAACTCAACAAAGGAATGCGTGGAATCAATTTCGTAATCTGCGGCCTGTAGTGGGGTGGTTGACAGCAGAACAAGCGTGGTAGCAGTGATGCATGTTTTAAGCATTTTTCCCTCCGGAATTAATAGAAATTTCATATTCATTGAAGCTAAGGGTGGCCACATAATGATGGCTCAAACCAGGCTTCTCATTGTACCTAAATCCACAAAAAACCCAGGTACGCCTATCGTTCAAGAACCAAATAGTGGCGTACCAAATTATGCTCACAAAGCTCTGGGTAACTCAAGCCACTTAAATTTGTGATGTTATACACAGTTCTTTTCAGGACGATTGTTAATAATAAACTTTACAACTTCAATTAAAAAGCGATGCTTAGACAAATTCTAGACCGGGAGGTTCCCTTGAGCTGGCAAGTAAGCAGCCACAGTTTGTCCGACTCAATTGGACGATTTCAGATTGGCCTACTGTGTCAGGATTAAATAACAGGTGCCTTACATTGCCCCAAAATACCAACAATCAAGAGCAATAAGATGTTAAATTTTTTTTCGACTATAGAGGATTGGTCATTTTTGGTCCATATTGCTGCTTGTATCACCGCGCTGGGGTATTTTTTTCGTGACCAGGTTATCCTGAGAATTCTCATTGTATTTGGCTCGGGCACCTATGTCGCTTATTATTATCTGGTGCCCTCTCACCCTTTATGGAGCGCCATGATGTGGTCGGTTGTGTTCGTGCTGGTCAATATCTACATGATCATCTGTCTAATTTATGATCGTATGGCAGTGTATAGAGATGAGCAGGAACGTCATCTATCACGTGTTTTCAATCACTTTAACCCGGGTATGTTTCGTAAACTTATGGCGACCGGGCATATCAATACGGCTTATTCTCCCATCCAATTGACGACCGAAGGCAAGCATTTGGATAAGTTATATTTTGTGATAGACGGCGGACTTTTAATTGATAAGAATGGGAAGAAATTCGACTATAAAGCAGGCACTTTTGTTGGTGAGGTGGCTTATTTAACCGGTGTGCCAGCATCCGCAACGGTTCAGATTCCCGCACAGTCAAATTATATTGAGTGGAACCATGCTGCGCTAAGATCACTCGTCAGCAAACACCCTGATCTACAAATTAGATTAGAAACAATGCTAAATCAAGATTTGGCACGCAAGATTCAGTTTGCCTAAAACTGCTATTTAACGCGATTCATTGCTAGTGCCATAATTACAAGTGCACCGCCTGCTAAGGTGTTCCAACTCCATTGTTCATTAAAAAATAACCAGCCCTGAATAGCTGTAAGAGGTGGTACCAAATAAAAATAGCTACTAACGCGTGTTGCTTCACCATGGCGAATCAGATACATCAGCAATAGTATGGCAACCAACGAAAGCACCAGCACCAACCACGCCATGGTGATAATAAACTGAATGGTCCATTGCACTTCTCTGGTTTCAAATGAAAACGACAACAGTACGAAAAAAACTAGGGCAGCTGCGTATTGATAGGCAGAGCCTGATATCAAATCAACATGCTCGGCGTAACGTTTCTGAACTAAAGTGCCTGCACAGATTCCGGCGAGGGCTAGAAATAACCAAGTTAGATTGGCTATGGTAATGACACCTTCCCAGCTCGCTGCACCCCACAGTACAATGACGACACCAAGTAAACCAAGTGCCAATCCAAGCCACTCTTTTGCGCTAGTAGGGCGGTCCAGCACCCAGCCTGATAGCGCACTGACCAATAACGGATTCATGCTGACGATCAAGGCAGCCAGACCCACCGGCACACCACTATAGATCGCCGCAAAAACGCACCCCAGATAAGTGCCGTGAATGAGTAAACCAACCAGGCCCTGGATGGCGGCATCATTGAACCCAAGTTTTGGGCGCCTAAATACCAATGCAAGCCCGAAAAAGAGTGGCACCACAAATACCATACGCCACATTAGAAAGGTAAATGGCTCAGCATAGGGTAAGCCAAACTTTGAGCCGATAAACCCGGTAGACCAGAGCAGGACAAAGATGAAAGGGAGGTAATGGGCCATCAGGGCGAGTCTAGAACGCCTGGATGAATATAACAAAGCCGTTAATCATTATTTTAATGGGTATGTTATTGATAAGGGCTTAGCAAAGGTGAGGGGGTAAATTTGATTGGATACGCGGAATTTACCGTTTTCTGGTGGTATGATAAGCCGCCAGTGTAACCATTTTATCTGGCTCATAGCACATTAACCTAACCAGACCAATAATAAATGATACTAACCAATACAGAAACCATTCCGGGTAAGGAAATTCAGCAATGCCTGGGCGTTGTGTCCGGTAGTACGGTACGCGCAAAACATTTTGGGCGCGATTTTCTATCCGGGCTGAAAAACATCGTCGGTGGGGAGTTGCAGGCCTATACCGAATTATTAGGGGAATCGCGAAATCAGGCGACTGATCGCATGATCCAGCAGGCCACTCAGCTGGGTGCCGACGCGGTGGTCAATGTGCGCTATTCTACTTCTTCGATTGCTGCGGGCGCATCGGAGATTTATGTCTATGGAACCGCAGTGACGCTCAGCTAGCAATATGTACGATTTATATATTCTGCTCGGTCTATTATTGCTGGGTTACGTTTTTGGTAAGATGAATGAAGCTCGGCATTACCGCTCGATTAAAAAGCGCGAACAGGCGCTAATGAATCTTGCTACCACAAGCAGCAAGGTCACGCTGGGCCGGCAGGATAACATCACGCGCCGCGAGTTGGTGACGGGCAACGTGGTGATCTCGGTGGATTACTTCAAGCGGATGCTGGCCGGGTTGCGCAATCTTTTTGGGGGCTCGGTACAGGCTTACGAAACCCTGGTAGATCGCGCACGCCGTGAAGCGGTTTTGCGAATGAAAGAAAGCTGCCAAAACGCGGATGAGGTGATCAATTTACGTATCGAGACCTCTTCGATTTCCAAAGGTAATGGCAATTCAATCGGTTCGGTCGAAGTGTTGGCCTATGCCACTGCGCTGTATCGCGAATCCGGCGCATAAACAGATATGGTGGATTACCAACCGGGTCTGCCTGAGCAAAATAATAATGTCAGCCATGAATCACCGCTAAAGGAATTTCTGACGCTTTTGGTTGGCGTATTGATATTTATTTCTGTGGTTTATTGGTTGTTGGGTTTTGCGATTGACTTCGCAGCCAACCGTTTACCCTACGAGCAAGAAGCCAAATTATTCAAAAAGATGCCGCTGGAATGGGGCGAAATGCTGGGGGAGAAGCCAGAGAAAAACAAACGCTTGCAGGCGCTGGTTGATGATCTACAACGCTGTTCTAGCTTGCCAGTTGCTATTACCGTTTCCACAGTAAATAAAAAAGAGCCCAATGCGGTAGCGCTGCCTGGCGGTAATATGCTGGTATTCGAAGGCTTGATGGAGCATGTCCAATCCGAAAACGGTCTGGCATTTGTGCTGGCGCATGAACTGGGTCATTTTATCAACCATGATCATTTGAAAGGTCTGGGTAGGGGCTTGGTGTTACTGAGCTTGTCTTCGATCATGACCGGGCCGAATTCAAGTCTGTCGCGCCTGCTCACACCGAGTATTCAGCTCAATACCGCAAAATTTTCCCAATCCAGAGAATCTGACGCCGATACCACAGCGCTCGAAATTTTGCACTGCCACTACGGCCATATTACCGGGGCAACCGAGTTTTTTGAATCCCTAAGGCAAACTGATCAGGCATATTCAACCCTGAGCCATTATTTTGCCTCCCATCCACAAATGGAGAAGCGCATTCGGGCGATCAAACGATGGCAAGCTGCGCGCCAGATAAAAGCTGGGGAGACCACGGCCTGGTAAAAACCTCGATTGTAGTGTGCAGTAAAATACCGAACGAATATGCAAATACAGAGCTTATTGAAGCGTGGTTTGGCGATAGCTATTTGCTAAAAGGGTATGAATATTCTCGCCTACACAAAGGCTTTGCTCGCAGCCCGATGTGCCAAACATGGCAATAGGTTTGAAGATGGTTCCGTCCAGAGCCAGGTCAAGCAGATCTTCTGCGGATAACGCGTAGCGACCCGCGCGTTCTTTGAGCTCAAAGTGTATATCACCAATACCATCAAAGGCGCGATAGATTACCTCTGTGCAGACCAATTTGTCGCTTCGTGTGAAGTCAAAATCAAATTTGTAATCTTTGCCTTCATGGGTACAGGCGCGTGAGATGGCTTGGGCAATTTGCGGTTCAGAACATTGTGGGCGAATGATCACCATCGCATCTACCGCCAAAGTTTGCTGGAGCGAACGAAACAGCACTCCGTTTTTATCCGCTTCCAGGATGCATTTATCATTGCGCCAGCGGCTTGCGCGTGCATCATTGATGCTCACACCCATTGCTTCACGATCTACTTGTGTGCCTATATACAGTGCCGCGTGGGGCCAGAAGCCAGGTAAAAATAGATTGCTGGCGGCAAAATCGTGGCGGGTAATAAAGATATCACCAGGCCTTAACAGAGGCTTGATCTGCTCGATAACCGGGCGGACGCGTTTGCCAATGTGCTGATTACTGATTTCTGCTACTATACGCCCACCTGCTTCTAGCAATAAAAAAGCAGATTGCTGTTTGGCGGAAGCACCACGTCGTTTAAAAGCATGCCAGCGATAACGCAACAATCGAAAGACATAACGAAAGATACCAGGATCAATGGATTGTTCCAGGCTGGGTAGTGCTTGTGCAAACACACCGACTTCAGGGTCGGATACCAATTGGCGCAGTTTTTTCCGATGCATCTGGGAGAACCTCAACGCCTGTAGTATGAGTAAGGAATTATCCGGGTCTGTCAATGCCTTGAAAACACGCGTATATTGCTTACGTGGAATGCGGTAAATAGGATTGGCTTCATTGAATTTGCGTTGTGCCAGCGAATGTGTTGCGATTTCATCGATAAATAGGTGATCTATGCGTACCAGTAGCGCCGCTGCGCAATAACCAACTATAAACTGGCGCCAATCATCATCTGAGATAACCAGAGAAAGCTCACCTAGGCTGTTTGAGATGGCATCAATGATTTGCCACAATTCTTCACGAACACTCAAATAGCGCGAAAACCAATACCACAATCGCTCGTCTTCATCCGGTTTAAAATAATCTCTTTCTATTGCTTGCCGGATGTCCTCTTTGAGCGGGTCGGCGACTCGCTCGAGATCATATACCGCATTTTTCAAGCCATGCAGAATATGCGCTGTTTGGCTTATCGGAATATCCATTTATTTGTGATTTTTTATCTTTGTAGCGAATAGCGTATTCAGATTTTAGCGCTTTTCAGCAAGGTCTCCCATTTATTCGGGCCAATCATTTTTACGCAGTTAGCATAAGCGCTGGTTTTGGGCGCTTGCTCATTGGGTGTGGGCGTGTTTTATTCATTGCCTACCTGGCATTGATGTAAGTGAGCAGGTGATCTGCGCTATGCTGCAATGGCGTCTAGCATATTATGTTTTGAGGTGCCCGACAGGGCATCTAATACGATATTTACAGTTTAGCAAAAATACTGTATAAATATACAGTATATTAAATTCAGCCCAAGGCTGTGTAAACCTGCATGATCATGCCTAAACTGACCGCCCGCCAACAACAAATTCTGGATTTTATTCAGCAGTGCATAAAACAAAATGCTGCACCACCGACGCGCGCTGAGTTATGCGCACATTTTGGTTTTAAATCGCCGACCGCAGCGGAAGATCATCTAAAAGCGCTGCAGCGAAAAGACGTGATTGAATTATTAGCCGGGGTTGCGCGTGGCATTCGCCTGCCAAAGTCTATGTCTGGGCCGGTGGGGTTGCCTTTGATCGGGCAGGTGGCAGCGGGCGCGCCCATTTTGGCTGAGCAGAATATCGAAGATTACTTTGCCCTGGACGCGCAAAAATTCAGTCCACGCGCCGATTATTTGCTGCGCGTTCGTGGCCAGAGTATGCAGGAAGTGGGGATTCTGGATCAGGATTTACTCGCGGTGCATCGGGTGCAGGAAGCCTATAATGGGCAGATTGTAGTAGCGCGCCTGGGTGATGAGGTGACAGTTAAACGTTTTCACCAGAACGGCCACCGGGTGCGTCTGTTGGCAGAAAACAAGGATTTCGTACCCATCGATATTGATTTATCCAGCGATGAGTTTGCGATTGAAGGTCTTGGCGTGGGGGTGGTCCGTCATCAGCTATGAAACCGGAGAAGCAGGCCGCGTTGGATGCGCTCGTTAGTCAAACGCCGCTTTTATGGCGGGCAGGTGCCCAGGCTGCGCATGCAGATCATCAGCCAGGGCTGGACACAGGGTTTCCTGACTTAAATAAGCTATTAAAAACAAAGGGTTGGCCAGCCAATCATTTGATTGAAGTCCAGGTGGATCAATGGGGGCAAGGAGAATTACAGTTGCTGTTACCCCTGATGGCCAGGCTCAGTCAGGCGCAGCAGCAGCTGGCCTGGATCGCGCCGCCGTATATTCCGTATGCACCGGCTTTGCAGGCCGCGGGTATAGATTTGAATTACTTACTCATCATCGAGCAATCCGAGCCTGGTGATGCAGCCTGGGCGGCGGAAAAATGTTTGCGTCATGCCGCCGCTGCGATGGTTTTATTTTGTTTGCCCAGCATTGATACGCGCCATATTCGGCGTTTGCAAATTGCGGCGGATAAAGGGCGTAGTTTGGGTGTGCTGCTACATTGCGGCCAGGTTCGGCCAACCCCCGTTCCGCTTCGAGTCAGAACCCATTATGTTGAGCAGGGTTTGTGTGTGCAAATATTAAAATCACGGTTTGGGCTAGAGCAGGGCAAGCAGGTGGTATTGCCTTATCGAGACTTGCCTTTGCAGCAGACACAAGATAGCCAAGAAGCATGAAAGCATACTCGCTGCAAAAGCCAGTATTGACACCATTACGGCCGGTTGCGGGTACGTCTGCACCGGAGCGCCCGCCCGATACGCTTTGGCTGGGGTTGCGTTTTTTGCAACTATCGTTGCAAGCGCACGCCGCGCCGCTTGATCAACCCTTTGCAGTTTTTGAGCAACATAAGGGCAAGCGCCAAATCTATCAGGCCAATACGTTGGCTGTTGCGCAAGGGCTGACCGCTGGCATGGCCCTGAATGCGGCGTATGCCTTATGCCAGGGCTTAAAAGTGGCAATGCGAGACCCAAGCGCAGAAGTAATCTATTTGCAGCGTTATGCGCAATCCGCCACTGCTTTTACCCCCAGTATGGTGTTATCTTGTCCCGATACTTTGCTACTGGAAGTAAGGCATAGCCTGCGATTATTTGGTGGCCTGCAAGCGTTACACAGGCAACTGTCCCTGGCTTTTGATGTGCCGCATTTGATTGCCTGTGCGCCGGTCGCAGACGCGGCTGAATTGATGGCGCGCAATAATATTGCAAAAGTGGTGCGAGCGCCGGGCCGTCTGAAAGCCGCCTTGGGCGATATCGGTATTGCCAGCCTACCAATCGCAGAAAAACAGGTGTTCCAATTATCCCGCTGTGGTTTACATGTGCTTAAGGATTTGTGGCGCCTGCCACGGCATGATTTAGCGCGCCGTTTTGGTCCGGATTTGATCAACTTGCTGGATCAACTCTGCGGTGAGCGTATCCAACCGCGGGTGATGTTTGTATCCAAGCAGCGTTTTAGCGCCAAACATGTTTTTGAGCAGGAAGCAGACAATACCGAACATGTATTGCAGGCGGCAGAACATTTATTAAAACAAGCGCAGCAGTTTTTACAAATGCGCGCTTGTTTATGCGAAAAAGTCACTTTTTATCTTGGCTATCCTTATTGCCGTGGGACAGTGCGTGATGATATGGGCATCCATGTGTATGCACAACGCGGCGGTGATGCGCCCCGGCATTTTTTGCCGCAGTTGCGCGAGCGTTTGCAGCGCATACAGTTTGAGCGTGCGGTAGATCAGCTTATACTCAGAATCGATCACATCAGGCCATGCCATAACGACACGGGCGATTTGTTTAGGCGGCGCAACCAAAGCCAGGAAAGTTGGCAGGATCTGCTCGATATTTTGTTCGCTCGACTTGGCAAAAAACGAATATATAATATTGATTTAAAACCAGATCATCGGCCGGAATATGCCTGGCAGAAAAATGTCGCATGGCATACCGTAAAAACCAGCTCGAAAGAGATGAACCGCTCGGTGCGTCCGGTCTGGCTATTCAACAAGCCAGTGAAATGCTGGCCGCGACACTTTAATCTGCTCAGTGATGCCGAGCGGCTTGAAGCGGGCTGGTGGGCGCAACAGGATGTGCGTCGTGAGTATTATCAGGCCAGCGATACAAGTGGCAGGCGTTGCTGGTTATTTCGTGATCTGCAGGATACGCATCAGTCATGGTATGTGCATGGTCTGTTTGCCTAATGCGTGGGCATGAGCCAGCTTCCAGAATATGCTGAGCTGCATGCGATCAGCAATTTTTCCTTTCTACGAGGCGCCTCGCATCCAGAAGAGTTGGTGCAACGTGCGGCTGAACTGGGTTATTGCGCGCTGGCTATTACCGATGAATGCAGTTTGTCCGGGGTTGTCCGGGCGCACATGGAGGCCCAAAAGCACCCGATCAAACTGATTGTTGGCAGTGAATTCAGGTTCGATGATGGTTTGCATCTGGTTTTGTTGGCGACTTGCCGGCAAAGCTATGGCGGTCTTGCACATTTGATCACCCAGGCGCGTCGACAAGCAGATAAGGGTACGTATCATTTGACCCGAGCCATGTTCGAGCGTTATTTACCGGTCGGTTGCTTGGCCTTGTGGCGCGTACAGTTGCATAGCCCGGTGGAGCAGGGACGATGGTTGACCCAATTATTTCCAGAGACGGCCTGGATTGCCATCAATGTTTGCCGCAATGGGGAGGACAGCCACCTTATTGCCCACGCGAAGCTGCTGGCCCAGCAATGTAACTTACCGCAAACCGCCTGTGGTGCGGTTGAACTGCATCATCCCACGCGGCGGGCCTTGTGCGATACTCTGCACGCGATTCGCCTGAATACACCGCTGCATGCGCTGGGACGTAAGCTGCCGGCCAATGCCGAGCAGCATTTGCGTCCACGCGCGCATATTCAACGCTTATATGTCAAAGGCTTAATCCAGCAAAGCGTTGCGATTGCTGCGCGTTGTCATTTTTCCATGGACGAGCTGCGCTATGAATACCCGGATCAACTTTCACCCGCAGGCTACAGTAATACCGCCTGGCTACGCCAGTTAAGCTATCAGGGCGCGAAGCAGCGCTGGCCGAAGGGCATCACTCGGGCCGTCAAGCAGCAGATTGAAGCGGAACTCGCGCTGATCGCCGAGTTGAAATATGAGCCTTATTTCTTGACCGTTTATGACATCGTACGGTTTGCGCGTAGCCAGAATATTTTATGCCAGGGGCGCGGTTCGGCGGCCAATTCTGCAGTCTGCTATTGTCTGGGAGTGACAGAAGTCAATCCGGCAAGGTTTAATTTGCTGTTTGAGCGCTTCATTTCGCGTGATCGTAATGAACCACCCGATATTGATGTGGATTTTGAGCACGAGCGTCGTGAAGAGGTGATTCAATATCTGTATCAAAAATATGGGCGCGATCATGCGGCATTGGCTGCCACGGTGATTACTTATCGAACGCGTAGCGCAATTCGGGATGTGGGTAAGGCGCTGGGGTTTTCGCTCGAGCAGGTTGACCATCTGGCAAAAAATGTGCGTCATTGGGATACTCCGGCGGTGCTGGCGAAATGTATGGAAGAAGCGGGCTTTGATGCGCGTAACGCACAAATTCGACATTTATTTAGTTTGGTTGAAGTTTTGCAGGGTTTCCCACGCCATTTATCACAGCACGTGGGTGGTTTTGTGATTTCTCGCGGCCCGTTGAGCGAGCTGGTGCCGATTGAAAACGCGGCGATGCCTGAGCGCACCGTGATTCAGTGGGAAAAGGATGATTTAGAAGCATTGGGGCTGCTGAAAATTGATGTATTGGCGCTGGGCATGCTCAGCGCGATTCGTAAGTGCTTTGATTACATCCAGGCCTATCGTGGCGAGCGTTTATCGATGAGTCGCCTGCCAAGTGGGGATCAAAACGTGTATGGCATGATGCAGCGCGCCGATACCGTTGGCGTTTTTCAGATTGAATCGCGTGCGCAAATGTCAATGCTGCCACGCTTAAAACCCGCCAATTTTTATGATCTGGTGATCCAGATCGCCATCGTTCGTCCCGGCCCTATTCAGGGCGATATGGTGCACCCCTATCTTAAAAACCGGAAAAACCCAGATAAAGTGCGATATCCAAGTGAAGCCTTAAAAGCGGTGCTTTCGCGCACGCTTGGCGTGCCTATTTTTCAGGAACAGGTGATGAAAATTGCGATGGTAGCTGCAGGTTTTAGTGCCGGAGAAGCGGATCAACTACGCCGTGCCATGGCCGCTTGGAAGCGCAAAGGCGGGCTGGAGCGTTTTGAAACCAAGCTCATCAGTGGTATGTTGGCACGTGGCTATGAAAAACGTTTTGCAGAGCAGGTTTTTAAGCAGGTCAAAGGTTTTGGTGATTATGGTTTCCCAGAATCGCATTCTGCCAGTTTTGCCTTGCTGGCCTATGTATCCTCCTGGCTGAAATGCTATGAACCAGCTGCATTTTGCTGCGCTTTGCTCAATAGCCAGCCAATGGGGTTTTATCGTCCGGCCCAATTGGTCAAAGATGCGCAACGCCACGGGGTCGAAGTACGTCCGGTAGATGTCAATCAAAGTGGCTGGGATTGTCATCTGGAATCGGGTGATGGGCTGCAACCCGCGTTGCGTCTTGGCATGCGCCTGGTCAAAGGGCTGGCAAAATCGGCTGCACAGCGTATTGTGCAACATCGGCAGCGCGCGCCCTATCAATCATTGGCGGATGCTACGGTGCGAACTGGCTTGGGTAAAACCGCCTTATCACCGCTAGCCGCGGCTGATGCCTTATTGTCGATCAGTGGTCACCGTCACCTGGCCTACTGGGATGTGGCTGCGATAGAGCAGGGTATGCCAATATTGAAGGCAGCCAAGTTTCGTGAAGCGACGCCCTTGTTACCCGCACCCACTCCTTGGCAAAGTACCCTGCAAGATTATGCTGCAACTGGCCTGACTTTGGGGACGCATCCGCTGGCCTTGCTGCGTTCAGCGCTTGATGTCGAAGATGTTTGCACCGCACAAAAGCTAGGGTGCTTACAAAGCGGTCAATTGACTTGTGTTAGTGGTTTGGTGATCAATCGTCAGCGTCCGGGCACGGCGTCAGGCGTGATTTTTATGACTTTGGAAGATGAGACTGGTCATATCAATTTGGTGATTTGGCCCAAAATTGCTGTGGCTGAGCGTAGGGCCGTGGTGCAAGCAAAATTAATGTTTGCCACTGGGCATGTCCAGATCGAAAGTGATGTGATCCATCTGATTGTGCACCGTTTGCGCGATGATACGGCTCGTTTGGGCGGGCTGAAAACCAGCTCACGAGATTTTCATTAAATAAATTCGATAAACGGTAGCAAAAACAAGACAAACGATGTATAATGCCATTAATCGCATAAAATATTTGGCGGGGATTTAGATAAACCATCATTGAATTGCGGCATGCGCATAAATCTTGACACGATAGCGAGGTTGAAAAATGTTTAATAGAAGAGTTGTTGTTACTGATCAAAATATTTTTACTGAGAATAGATCGTCTGCTATTCCTAGAATTATTATGGTAAATACTATTCTGGGCTTAATGGCTGGCACCATACTATGGGCGGTTTTGGAAAGAAATGTAGCACTAGAAAACCAAGAATTTGGTGATGCAATAAACCAAGCACCCACCAGTATTTCTGCACCCCTTCAAGTTACCAGCGTAAGGTAGGCGATATTTTCTAACATCAGTTTACCGGCGTAAAAATGGCCGGTAGTACAGCAGTGAAACCAGACTCAACAGCAGCATTACGAGTACGATCGTAATCGGTATTCCCCCCAAACTTTTTTTCGCCACTTTAGCCAGCCGGCTGGTATATTTAAATTTGGCTGCGATTTGGCCGACATTTTTACCCGAATATGCCAATCTTTTAACCCCACGATTTCCCGCCAGGGCTGCTATTGCATAACTTTGTTGCGGTTCGAGTGCCGCCGCCCTGGATAGTTTTATTAAATCAGCCTCGGTGTGTACGGCTTGCATCGCTCCCTTGCTTGGCCCGATTCCAAGTTTTTCAATCATGCGTCCAAAATGGGTAATCAATTTGGCTAATGGTCGGAAATCTCCAGTGCGAAGTGCTAATCGTGCATTTGCTTTTATTAGCTTAGAAAAAGGCTTGCTGAGCGCATTGGTTCGTTTCATGCCTTTTAAAACCGAGGGTGCCCAATGAAACTGGGGTAACAGGGCTAGGCTTAAACCGCTGGCTGAAAGTGCCAGGATAACTTTATCCCCATTTTGTTCCGACAATTGTTTATAGCCTTGCACCAGAATATCTCGCACGTCACCGATTACAAACAAATCGAGGCTTACCGCGCCCAATAGACTGGCACTGTTATGCACCTCTCCAGATATTGCGCCATCTAAAAAGGCTTTGAGCTGAAGGGGTAAGTAATCAAGCGCGGTCTCTGCAGTCAATAAAATACTTTGTGCACGAACAGGGTCTCCGAGTTGTGGGTTCTGTCGAATAAATTCAGCCAGATATCTGGCTTCCCGCCAGCGTTTTTCGGCTAGCAAGGTTTCGGCTTCGCTGATTGGATCATGCTCTAGCAATAAGAACTGGTTTGCTTGGTATCGTCTGTTTAATTCATAAGCGCTAACCAGGCATATCGCGAAAGACAGTAAAAATAGAAAAGTGCGCGTCATGTAAAAGTGAAACGAAACAAGTTGACTGAAATTAAATGTAACAAAAATAGACTAGCCATCGGGTTAACGAACTAAACAAATTTACCTATGTCATAAGTTTTACAGATATAATGATATAACTTATTAAGGAAATATATGATCGAAAAGTTGCGAGATTGGCTGCAAGGTTTGCGCAACACTGTTGGGCAGAGCCTTATTTCTCAATTGCTTAAACCACGTGAGGTGGTGCCCGAGCAGTTGTCAGATTTCGCGCGCCTTAAAGCCAAAATCAGGCCCAGCGATGTCTTGCTGGTTGAGGGGCGTACCCAGGTGGGGCGAATCATTCAGATAATTAGCCATAGTCGATGGTCTCATTCAGCCATATGTGTTGGCAAGCTCAAGGATTTTGAAAAGCATTTACCCGATACAGTAGAGCGAGAAGAGCTGGATCCAGATGCCGTTTACTTAGTCGAAGCTGAATTGGGTAAGGGAACGATACTAACGCCCATTGAAACCTATCAGGATTATCGTGTGCGAGTTTGTCGCGCGAGCGGATTGTCTCGTACTGATCAGATGAAGGTCACTTGTTATGTGATTAAACGTCTCGGTACAGAATACAATGTTCGACAGCTGGCGGATTTAGCACGCTTTATGTTTCCCTACGGTATATTACCGAGAAAGTGGCGCTCGACCCTGTTTGAACATAATGCCGGCCCGGAGACCAAGATTGTATGCTCGACCCTGATAGCCGATGCCTTTCAAGCGGTTAAATTTCCGGTGTTGCCGATCGTTTCAGAAGATTCCAAGGGTGAAAGCCGTTTGTTCAAGCGCAACCCCAAGCTTTTTGCCCCTTCTGATTTTGATATTTCGCCCTATTTTGATGTACTTAAATTCCCTAAACAGGTAATGGATGAAAAGGGGCTTTCCTACTTTCAATTGCCATCGTGGTCAAATAAAAAGCAACGTTATTATCATCGTCTGCCCTGGGCCCAGGATGAAGTGCCTGCAGCGCCCCATGTGGAAATTGATCCAAAATATGCCAAGCAAGAAGCAGCGCTAGCAGAAGCAGCCCAGCTCGCCGAGGAGCAAGACCAATCAAAAAGTAAAGTTAAACTTTCAGAGGTGTAAATATGACTTTGTTTTTATTGCTTTTACTGATATTGGGCTTAGGGGTAATTGTCCATCGTGAAATGGACGCACGTATTGGGGTGATATGGTGCGCGATCGTGTTACTCGCCGGCCTTATTTTTGGCAGTAGTATTCTATTTGTGTTGCTGGCATTTCTTATCGGTACCGCGATATTCGTGTTTTCGATGACAGAATTGCGACAACGCTGGGTAACAGGCAGGGTCTTTGCGCTCATGTCAAAAGTAGTTCCGGATATATCTGATACGGAAAGAGAAGCACTCGAAGCCGGTACGGTCTGGTGGGATGGCGAGATTTTTTCTGGTAAGCCTGATTGGGAAAAGCTACGTAGTTATCCAAAACCAGGGCTAAGTGCGGAAGAGCAGGCGTTCCTAGATGGTCCAGTCGAAACGCTGTGTGCCATGGTCAATGACTGGGAGTTTACGCATCATCGTTATGATCTATCCCCCGAAGTTTGGCAATATCTCAAGCAGGAAAAATTCTTGGGTATGATTATTCCCAAGCAATATGGTGGTTTAGGTTTTTCCGCGCTCGCGCATTCTGCGGTGGTCACAAAAATATCGACGCGTTCAATCAGCACAGCGGTTACGGTAATGGTGCCTAACTCTTTAGGGCCGGGTGAGCTACTGCTGCATTATGGTAGCGAAGACCAAAAAGAACACTATCTGCCTAAGTTGGCGAGTGGCGAGGAAATTCCTTGCTTTGCATTAACCGGGCCTGAGGCAGGTAGTGATGCCGCCGCTATCCCGGATCGAGGGGTCGTGATCGAACGTGAAAATGAACAAGGCAAAAAGTCATTGGGCATTCGACTTAGCTGGAACAAACGCTATATCACACTCGCACCCGTGGCGACGGTATTGGGTATCGCTTTTAAACTGTATGATCCCGATGGCTTACTAGGTAATAGAGAGGATTTGGGCATTACCTGCGCACTGATACCCACCGATACCCAAGAGGTGGAAATTGGCGAGCGACACGCGCCATTGAATGGTGTGTTTATGAACGGCCCGACCCGTGGAAATGATGTCGTTATCCCTATTTCTTGGATCGTTGGTGGAAAAGATTACGCGGGTAAAGGTTGGCGTATGTTGATGGAAAGTTTGGCAGCAGGGCGTTGCATATCATTACCCGCCTTGAGTGTAGGGGGGGCACAATTGGCTGCACGGGCGACCGGCGGGTATGCCCGGGTTCGGCGGCAGTTTAATACCTCTATTGGTAATTTTGAAGGCATTCAAGAAGCGCTGGCACGCATTGGCGGCTACGCGTATCAAATGAATGCTGCTAGATTGATGACGGTGGGGGCGCTGGACCGAGGCGAGCGACCTTCGGTTTTATCGGCCATCTTAAAATACCACCTGACTGAGCGACTCCGCACCGTTCTTAATGATGCGATGGATGTGCAAGGTGGTTCTGGAATATGCTTGGGTGACCGAAATCTATTTGGCCGTGCGTATCAAACTATACCGATAGCCATTACGGTAGAAGGCGCGAATATACTTACTCGCTCGTTGATTATATTTGGCCAGGGCGCGATGCGTGCGCATCCGACTTTATTGCAAGAACTCGAAGCCTTAAGAGATGACGATCTACAGGCGTTCGACGCTGCGTTTAAACAACATGTTGGAAATCTAGTCGGCAATATGGTGCGCAGTGTTTGGTTTGGAATAACCCGCGGGCTTTTCACGCCGCATGGCAGGGGAGAGCTGGCTAGGCATTATGGTGAGCTTAGCCATTTGGCCGCCAGCTTCGCTTTGATAGCAGACATTACCCTGGCGATATTGGGTGAGAAGCTAAAAAGAAAAGAGCGGCTATCGGCTCGATTAGGCGATGCGCTTAGTCAGCTTTATCTTGCCTCGGCCACCTTAAAACAGTTTCATGATGACGGTGAACCCGCGGCTGATCTACCGCTGGTCGAGTGGTCGCTTACTCGGGCCAAAGCGGATATTCAACACGCCTTGATTGAAGTGCTGCGCAATTATCCTTTAAAAATGATTGCCGTGTTATTACGTATGCTGGTATTCCCGCTTGGTCAGCGGTATCGTCCGCCGAGTGACCAAATGGATCACGCAGTGGCAAAACTATTACTCAGCCCCAGCGATACACGCGAGCGCTTGACGGCAGATGTTTACGTGGGTGACGAGAACACGCAGACGGGCCGATTGGAGCATACCTTAAGGTTAAGTATCGAGGGTGAAGCAATTGAGCAAAAAATCAAAGATGCCCTGAATCGCAAAGCCATGCTGCTGGGCGAAACCCAGGCTTTGGCTAAGCATGCATTGGAAAAAGAGATCATCTCGAAAGACGAAGCAGCGACGCTGGTCAAAGCTGCAATAGCCAGAAACGAATTGATTCAGGTAGATGCTTTTGCGTCGCTTTTGCCCAAGACCTTTAGCGACGATATTGCGCACCATGCTGACGAATCGCCTTGACGAGAGATTCAGATGACTAACGGTTTCAGTGTAAATATCGTTGATGGCAGCCGCACACCTTTTTTAAAATCAGGTGACAAACCCGGCCCATTTTTAGCATCAGATCTAGCGGTTGCGGCAGCGCGTCCCTTGTTGAGCCGTCAACCATTTGAGCCACCGCAGTTAGATGAGGTTGTTTTGGGTTGTATTATGCCTACCGCGGATGAAGCGAATATCGCGCGCGTGGCATCCCTGCGCATGGGTTGTGGCAAGTCCGTACCTGCCTATACTGTACAACGTAATTGCGCTTCAGGTATGCAGGCGATTGATAGTGCGGCCAAGGATATTCGCTTGGGACGTTCTCATTTGGTATTGGCCGGTGGGGCTGAGGCTATGAGCCACGCACCAGTACTGCTCAATGATGAAATGATTGGCTGGTTGGGGCGCTGGATGAAAGCGCGCTCTATCGGACAGAAACTTAAAACGCTAGCGCAACTGCGCCCGCCGATGTTGGCACCCATCATTGGTTTGTTGCGTGGGTTAACCGATCATACCGTTGGTTTATCAATGGGACAAACCACCGAAATTATCGCTGATCGATTTGGTATTACGCGCGAACAAATGGATGAATTTGCGGTGCGCTCACATCAGCGTCTGGCAGCGGCGACTGATGGCGGAAAATTCGACGGTGAAATTGAGACAATTTACGATACGGCTGGAAATCACTATAACACCGATACGGGCCTGCGCCGAGATAGTTCAATGCAAGGCCTGGCAAAACTAAAGCCCGTATTTGATCGGCCCTACGGGAAAGTAACCGCAGGCAATAGCGCCCAAATAACGGACGGAGCAGCCTGGGTGATTCTGGCATCGGATAAAGCGGTGAAAGAACATAATCTACCCGTGTTGGGACGGTTGCTTGATGTCAAATGGGCGGGGCTGAACCCGGAGCAGATGGGGCTGGGCCCGGTACATGCGAGTACTCCCATCTTGCAACGAAACAAGCTTTCCCTGAATGATATTGATGTATGGGAAATCAACGAGGCCTTTGCTGGACAAGTCCTGGGTTGTCTTGCTGCATGGGAGAGTGATGCGTATTGCCAAAACGAGCTCGGTCTGAATAAAGCCATGGGGGTGCTGGATCAGCAATGGTTAAACGTCGATGGCGGGGGAGTCAGCCAGGGCCATCCAGTTGGTGCCTCCGGTGCCCGCATTGTGTTACATGCCTTGAACGTGCTCAAGCGTGAGCAACGCACGCGTGGCATTGCTACTTTGTGTATCGGTGGCGGGCAAGGTGGGGCGTGCTTGCTAGAAAGAGGGGATGTCTGATGGCGAAAGCACAAGACAATACTTATTTTGACCTCACAACAGATGCACAAGGCGTGGCTTGGCTGAGCATTGATTGTCCGGATGCAAAACTCAATACTTTGAACAAAGCTGCCCTGGTTGAACTTGAACAAATTATCGAGCAGCTCAATATCGAACTGCCTAAAGGCCTGATATTACGATCAGCCAAAGCAGCGGGATTTATCGCCGGGGCAGATATCAAGGAATTTACTGAAATCAAAAGCGAGCAGGCCGCCAAATATAAAGTCGCGCACGCACATCACGTGTTTAATCAGATCGAAGCACTGCCCATACCCAAAGTAGTGCTGATTCACGGTTTGTGCCTCGGTGGTGGGATGGAGCTAGCCTTGTGCTTTGACTATCTGATTGCCGAGTCAGACCCAGACTGTAAATTAGGGTTGCCCGAAGTCAAATTAGGCATTCACCCGGGTTACGGTGGTTCGGTGCGTTTGATCGAACGCATTGGCGTGCCCAAAGCCATGGATATGATGCTGAGCGGGCGAATGGTAAGCGCGTTTAACGCCAAGAAAATGGGCATCCTGGATCAATCAATCCCCCGACGACATTTTAACGCTGCTGCGATGGATTATATCGAGCGAGCACCGGCACCAAAGCGCGCGCACAGGGCCAATAAAGCGTGGCGCTTGAAGCCGGCGCGCGCGGTCATGGCGAATATCCTGGAGAAAAAAGTACGCGCGCGTGCCAACCCAAACCATTACCCAGCACCGTTCGCCTTAATCGAGTTGTGGAAGCAGTTTGGTGGCGATCGTGATGCGATGCTCCGACAAGAAATCAATTCGGTCGCCGCATTATCCAAAACCCCGGCTGCGCATAACCTGGTGCGCATTTTCTTTTTACAAGAAGGACTGAAGTCGGCCGGGAAATCAAAAAAAGCACTAGAAATTGAAAAATTGCATGTTATTGGCGCCGGTGTCATGGGAGGAGATATTGCGGCCTGGTCGGCACTCAAGGGTATAGACGTCAGTTTGCAAGATCAGAACCCCGAGAGCATCGCGCGCGCTATGGCGCGCGCTCACAAGCTGTTTAAAAGTAAATTAAAGATACCGCGGTTGGTGCAGGCCGCAATGGATCGACTGACACCTGATCTAAACGGGGCAGGTATCACGAATGCGGATCTCATCATTGAGGCAATTTTTGAGAATCTGAAAGTCAAACAGCAGGTTTTTACGGAGGTAGAAGCACGTGCCAAGCCGGAGGCCATATTGGCCAGCAATACCAGTAGCATCCCAATTGAAGAAATTGCCAAAAGCCTTAAAAAACCTGGACGCCTCGTCGGGATACATTTTTTTAACCCGGTTGCCAAAATGCAGCTGGTTGAAGTGGTAAAAGGCCTAAAAACACTAAAGAAAGCGGTGGACGGTGCCAACGCATACACTTTACAAATAGGTCGAATGCCAGTTGGGGTTAAAAGCAGCCCCGGGTTTTTGGTCAATCGGGTATTGATGCCCTATTTGATGGAGGCAGTCACCATGCTGGATGAGGGCGTCAGTGCCACCCATATCGATCAGGCAGCGACGGATTTCGGCATGCCCATGGGGCCGGTTGAATTGGCCGATGTAGTGGGTTTGGATATTTGCCTACATGTTGCTGAGAATTTATTAGGTGAGGGAGACATTCCGGGGAGTTTAAAACGCAAAGTTGAAACCGGCGATCTGGGTAAAAAAACTGGGCAAGGTTATTACGTTTGGTCTAAAGGTAAACCTAAGAAACCCACAGCCTCGACTGACGCAGATTTAGATGCGCTTGCTCGTCGGATGATCTATCCAATGTTAAATGAGTGTGTTGCCTGCCTAAGAGAAGGGGTTGTGGCGTCAGCGGATGAACTTGATGCTGGCGTCATATTTGGTACAGGGTTTGCCCCATTTAAAGGCGGTCCAATGCAAATGATTGTGCAGGAGGGCGCGCAAAAAATAGTGGATGGTCTGAGCCAATTACAACTTGAACACGGGGAGCGATTTACCCCCGATATGGGCTGGGAGGAATTGGAATGATCAATTTTTATGGCGTACATAAAAGTGGAGAAAATAATGAATAAGGCAGCAGATCCCTATCAGGCATTTGATGAAAGTGCCGTTCCGGAGCACATGATTGGTCTGCAGGAGGCGCAGACGCTAGATGGTTTGTTTCGCGCGCGGGTAAAGCGCACTCCCGAAGCAGAGGCCTATCGATTTTATTCTAAGCGTGCAGAAACCTGGCGAGCGCTAAGTTGGCATGAGGTATCCATGCAGGTCGCGGTTTGGCAAACTGCCCTGCAAAAAGAGAGCCTGGAAGTGGGAGACCGGGTAGCTATTATGATGAATAATTGCGAATACTGGCCAATATTTGATCAGGCGGCGCTCGGGCTCGGTTTGGTGGTTGTGCCGCTCTACGCGAACGACCGACCTGACAATCTTGCACATGTGTTAAGCGATTCGGGTTCCAAGTTTCTGCTTATCAAAGACCAGGAACAGGCGGATCAACTGGAACGGGTTGCTGAAGAGCTGCAAGGTATATCGATCAAATCGGTTAGGCGAGTTAAAGCCAGGCGCCTTTCAATTGAACCGATAGACGACTGGTTGCCAGCTGTGGGTGAGGCCCACACGCCCGATGCGCATGGCCCCGAGTCTCTAGCCAGCATCGTTTATACCTCCGGCACCACTGGCCCGCCAAAAGGGGTGATGCTTAGTCATAAAAATATGCTTTGGAACGCGTGGGCTGGATTGCATAGCATGATGGTTTATCCTGATGACCAGCACCTTTCCTTTTTGCCCTTGTCACATACACTAGAGCGTACGGTGGGTTACTATTTGATGATGATGGTTGGAGCAAAAGTAGCTTATAACCGTTCTATCCCTGATTTAGCGACTGACTTGCAAATCATCAAACCCACAATATTAGTGGCGGTACCGCGTATTTTTGAGCGGGTACACGGCAAGATTATGGCTAATTTGGAAGACGAATCCGCCATTAAACAGTTTTTGTTTAATCAAGCGGTCAAACTAGGGTGGCAGCGATTTGAGATTAGCCAAGGGCGGGCAAACTGGAGTGTGGGCCAAATTTTCGCGCCCTTGCTGGATATATTGGTGGGTGCCAAAGTACGATCGCGGCTGGGCGGGCAATTACGTATTGGTATTGTCGGTGGCGCGCCACTTTCTGCACCGGTCGCAGAGGTGTTTTTAGCCCTGGGAGTGCCCTTGCTACAGGGATACGGCCTTACCGAGACCAGCCCAATACTGAGTGTCAATACCCATGATCGGAATGATCCAACGACCGTTGGCGCGCTGCTTCGGGATGTGGAAATAAAAAATGATCCAGAATCGGGAGAACTGATTGTGCGCAGCCCAGGCGTAATGCAGGGTTATTGGAACAATCAAAAAGCGACGGATGAAGATATCGATCAAGAAGGCTGGTTGCGAACGGGTGATATCGCCAGCATGCAAGATGGTTATTTAAAAATTACCGGCAGGGTGAAAGATATTGTGGTGCTGGCCAATGGTGAGAAAATTCCGCCCAGCGATGTGGAAGCAGCGATTTCGCTTGATCCGCTGATCGAACAAGTGATGGTGATAGGGGAGGGAAGGCCATTTCTGAGCGCCTTGTTGGTCCTCAATAAGGAAGAAAAAGGAAAGCGTGTAGAGCGTATCAAACATAGAGAGGGTGATTTGAATACGGTGTTTAAAGAAGATATCGGGGTAAGAATCCGTAAAGCACTGAGCGAGTTCCCGGGTTATGCGCGTATTTATAAGTTTGCCATTGTAGATGATGAGTGGACGATTGAAAATGAATTGCTCACGCCTACCCTGAAAGTCAAACGCGCACGGGTACTAGAACGCTATAAAGATACCATTGAAGGCTTATATGAAGGCCACGTGTAAATTCTGATTAAAGTTAATAAGCTGCCAACAGTCTACATTTACTTAGCTAACCGTAGTCACCTGATTTGACTTGTCTAGTCCGCAGGTCTTGGACTACCCGCCAACAATCCCGGGCTATTTGTATGTTTCTGCTTGATTCACACTTAGTGTATTGAAAATAAGGTGTTAGCCTGGATAATCCACTGGGTTTACGTCGCGCAATCTGCTATGTTTTGCTTATTCCATATGGTTGCAGACTGCTAATACGCATGATCACCGTGCGCGCAATAAATTAAATTACGATGGCCCAATTTGTTTACAACTCTACCCTCAGCCGCGAGATAGATGTGTTGGCGCTGAAAGAGATGGGCATCAGCGAAATTCAGCTTATGGATAAGGCGGCTGAGTCGCTGTTCCAGAAATTGTTGGAGACTTGGCCTGGCGTAAAGAAAATCCATATATTATGCGGCCCGGGTAATAATGGGGGCGATGGCTATTTGCTTGCCTCCAAGGCAAAACGAGCAGGACGTAAAGTTAGGGTGTCCGCATTGACCAGGCCTAAATCGCTCATCGCCAAGGCGGCCGCCGGGCTGGCAGCATATCATGGTGTTTCTATCAACCCAATTGATACCAAAACATTAAGCAGTATTAATCCTGGCACAGACTTACTCGTTGATGCTCTGTTTGGCCATGGGCTGCGGCGCGATATAGAGGCGCCTTTAATCGACCTATTTAAACAACTTAATAAATCACCTGTAACTGTATTTGCGGTCGACGTCCCCAGTGGACTTAATAGTGATACCGGGGCAGTGATGGGCGCAGCCTTGCAAGCAAACAGAACGCACTGTCTGGTGGCGCTCAAAATTGGTTTGTTTACGGGTAATGGGCCGGATTATACCGGCAAGATTAGCCAGGATAATTTAACCATTCCAGAAGCGGTCTATGGTCGTGTCCACCCACCTTACGCCTTATTATCCAGTCACGGGGTTCACCGAGTTCTGCCGCAAGCAGACGAATCAAGCCACAAAGGTAGTTTTGGTCATACCAATATTATTGGCGGGCAGCCCGGTATGTTTGGGGCGGTAATTCTGGCAGCGTCAGCGGCCGCCAGGTCCGGTGCCGGTAGAGTGACGGCACATACACTAGATAAACACACCGATGCGATCACCCTGGCGAACCCAGTGGTGATGACCGAGCCGATTGATGGTGAAGTAAAACTTAGGTTTCCAGCCAGCACTTCTTCAGTAGTATTGGGTCCAGGCTTGGGTGTCGACGCGTCTTTAAATCGGCGTAGAAAGAAGCAAAATTGGAGTCAACAAGTGTTTTTGCGTGCGCTTGAGTATGTGATGGAGCAAGAATTACCGTTGGTGGTAGATGCAGATGGTTTGAATTTACTTGCGCAGATGCCACAGCAGTATGGGCAGTGGGTACTGACACCTCACCCTAAAGAAGCCGCAAGACTATTACAATGCAGCGTAGATGAAATACAGGCGGATAGGCCGCAAGCCGGTCGCAAAATTGCGAAAAGCTATGGTGGGGTGTGCGTGTTGAAAGGCAGAGGCACGCTTATTTGCGCTGCCGAAGGCTTAATTTCAGTTAGCCAGTACGGAAACTGGGGTATGGCAACAGCGGGTAGTGGTGATGTATTAAGTGGTATTGTAGGAGCCTTTCTGGGTTATGGATTAACGCCCTATAATGCTGCGTACGCGGCTGTTTACGTCCACAGTCGAGCAGGCGATTTTGCCGTGAAGCATCTATCTAAACGCAGTCTGCTCGCCAGTGATATTGTAGAAAGTTTACCTCATGTATTCAGTGAGTTTGAATAATGCGGTGGGGTGGGAGGGCGATAGGTTGCTGACGTTAAATATCGACTCTGAGGCAACCATGCTCGCGCTTGGCGTAGAATGTGCCAAGTTTATCTCCCCCGGCCAGGTGGTATTTTTACAAGGAGATCTGGGTGCCGGTAAAACCACTTTGGCCAAAGGTCTGTTAGCCGCGTGGGGCTATAATGGGGTGGTCAGCAGCCCGACTTTTACCTTGGTTGAATATTACGAGCTAGCAGAATTTAGCGTATATCATTTTGATTTATATCGCTTGGAATCTGCTGATGAACTAGAGATGATCGGCGCACGCGAGATGTTTAGTTTGCAAAGCATTTGTTTGATAGAATGGCCAGATAAAGCGGCTGATTTTTTGCCCGCGCCCGATGTGTGCTTTAACATTACCCATGGTGCACCGGGCCGGCATATTCAATTGAGCGGCGTAGGGGTTAAAAATTTCGAGTTACCAGAAAAATATGATTGATCGTAAGCAGATGCAAAGAATATTCGGCGGGCTTTTATTAGTCAGCTTATTTGCAATGAGTCAGTGGGCCAATGCAGCACGTCTAAATGATGTGCGAGTCTGGCATGCGCCTGATCGCACGCGGGTCGTCATGGATTTAGATGAAGTGCCCGTTTTTAAGCGTTTTTATTTAACCAATCCATCCCGTTATGTGGTTGATTTGCATGGCTTTTCGCTTAATGCAATTGCCCCTGAGAAAGCCAAACAAGGAGGTTACATAAAAGGAATTCGCCTAGGTGTACCTAAAAAAAATGTCGCTCGATTGGTCATGGATTTAAACCAGGAAGTCAATATTGAAACCCTGGTATTAAAGCCGGTGAAAGGCTATAAACATCGTTTGGTATTCGACGTTTCACCCAAAAATAAACAACAAGAGTCTGCGGCTAATTCGGCGAAGCAGCAAGATAAAGGCTCACAACCGGGGACTAAAAAAACTAAACCAGCAAATTCCGCAAACCAAACCGGCGTGACCACCGCGAAAGTGGCGCCCACCCAGCAGGCCCCAGAAAAGCCAGCACCAACGAAAAAGCCGGATGCACCTTTTATTATCGCAATAGATGCTGGCCATGGTGGAGAAGATACAGGTGCGCGTGGACGCCGCACCAACGAAAAGGATATTGTGCTGCAAATCGCGAAAAGACTAAAAAAGAAAATTGATGCACAAAAGGGCATGCGTGCTGTACTTACACGGACTGGCGATTATTTTATTAAGTTGAGTAAGCGTACCCAATTGGCGCAAGAAGCCAATGCAGATCTATTTATCTCTATACATGCGGATGGGTTTAGAAATATTAAGGCCCGTGGCTCATCTGTATACGCTCTGTCATTGCGGGGCGCTTCAAGTGCTGAGGCCAAGGCTTTGGCTGATAGTGAAAATGCATCAGATCTGCTCGGCGGTGTGAAGCTGGCCTCACTGGATGATGACTTAGCTAAAACAATCGTTAACTTACAAATGAATAGCACGCAACATGAAAGTATTACTTTTGCAGATTCTGTGCTCACCCAGTTTAAGAAAATAGGTAAGGTACACAAAAATTCGGTCGAAAAAGCAGGCTTTGTGGTGTTAAAAACGCCAGATATTCCGTCCATTCTAGTGGAGACTGCGTTTATTACCAATCCGAATGAAGAAAAATTATTACGTAGTGCCGCACATCAGGAAAAGCTGTCGAATGCTATTTTGTTGGGGATTATCAATTATCTGAAAAATTCAAATTATCACAGCGTACGTTTTAATCAATGACGGAGACAAAAAAGCGTCGCACGATAAAAAGGCTGGATGAACGCCTGATCAATCAAATTGCTGCCGGGGAAGTCATTGAGCGACCGGCTTCTTTGATAAAGGAATTGCTGGAAAATAGTCTCGACGCGCAGGCAGATTATATTGATATTCAAATAGAACGTGGTGGCATGAAGCGCATCACCGTAGCCGATACGGGTATCGGTATTCCTGAAAACGAAATGGAGCTTGCGCTATCGCGTCACGCCACCAGTAAACTCAATCGTTTTGAGGATTTATATCAAATGCAAAGCCTCGGCTTTAGAGGTGAGGCTTTGCCAAGTATCGCGGCTGTATCTAAATTGCGATTGGTATCGAAGGCGACAGGCGTTGATCTAGCGTACGAAATTCGTTGTCATGGAGGACAGACAATGGGTGAACCCGTGCCCGTTTCGCGTGCAGCTGGGACCGAAATTGAAGTGACAGATCTATTTTATAACACCCCCGCACGACGGAAATTTCTGCGTACAGAATCAACCGAATATAAACATATTGATAAAAATATTCGTAAGCTTGCTTTGTCTCGTTTTGATGTCAGGTTTAAGTTAGCGCACAATGATAGGGTGACCATAGATTGCCCGATCGCCACAAGTGAAGCTGAAAAAACTGAACGCATTGGCAAAATCTGTGGGCAGGAATTTGCGCAAAACTCGGTACATTTTAGTACCGAACAACACGGTCTTGCATTGCAAGGGTGGCTTGGTTTGCCCACGTTTTCGCGCAGTCAGCGTGATTTGCAATATTTTTACGTCAACGGTCGTGCAATAAATGATCCGCTGATTGCGCACGCGGTAAAACGTGCTTACGCGGATGTGCTTTACACAGGCCGTCACCCCGCGTTTGTACTGTTTTTATCAATTTCGCCACAAGCCGTGGATGTGAATGTTCACCCCGCTAAGACTGAAGTTCGTTTTAAAGATACGCGCCAGGTACATGATTTTGTTTATCGTACCTTAAATCAGGTTATTGCGGATTTACGTCCTGGTGAGAATGTGCCGCCAGCTCGCGCTCAGTTGCAGGCCGCAGAGTTTGATACAAGGGTTCCGGATATCAATGCGGTGACGCATACCCCCAGCAGTTTGGCACACTCGTCGTTAAGTAATTATCAGCTTGATAATTCGCGACCGGGCAAGCAATCGGGGTTCAGGTTTAATGCCGCTGAGCAAGTTTCGGCCTATCAAACATTGCACCCCAAACCAGGATCGTCCGCAGACGTTGGTTCGTCAGCTCGCGAAACAATCGCGGCGCTTGAATCTGACGAAATACCGCCTTTAGGGTTTGCACTGGCCCAGATAAAGGGCGCTTATATTTTATCTGAATCTGCTGATGGCTTGATATTGGTGGATATGCACGCCGCGCATGAACGTATCGTTTATGAATCTATGAAACAGGCCTTTGTTGCACAACAGATTGAGCAACAGCCCTTGTTGGTACCCGTGCGTATTGAATTGCCCGAGCAGCATATGGCCATTGCCAATGAACAGCAACAAGTGTTTACCCAATTAGGTCTGGATATCGAGCCGTTGGGTGAGACCGAATTAGTGGTGCGAAAAATTCCCGCTGCGCTGGCTAAAACAGATATCCCTGGTTTGATCAAAGACGTGCTGTCAGACCTGGATGAACTGGGTATTTCCGACCGGGTAGAACAAACCATCCATGATATGCTGGCAACCAAAGCTTGTCATGGTGCTGTCAGGGCAAATCGGTTATTGACCCTACCCGAGATGAACGCGTTATTGCGCCAAATGGAAACGGTAGAGCGTACTGGGCAGTGTAACCATGGCCGCCCAACCTGGGTCGCGGTATCGATGGATGAGCTGGATAAATGGTTTCTAAGAGGGCAATAAGCTCTTAAATATCTAAAAAGAATGACTGATTTACCCGTCATTTTTATCGCCGGGCCAACCGCATCGGGCAAAACCGAATTGGCTATCCAGTTGGCAGATCGGATGGACGTGTGTCTGATTAATGTAGATGCTGCCCAGGTCTATCGTGGCATGAATATCGGAACTGCAAAAATAGATCAGGCCACCCAACAGCGCTACCCGCATGCCTTGCTCGATATTCGAGAGCCCCATGAGGTCTACGATGCCGCTCAATTTGTTCAGGATGCTAATCTTCTGATAGAACAAGCGCACACAGCTAAAAAACTTCCTGTTCTGGTCGGGGGTACCATGTTCTACTTTTCCGCACTCGAAAAGGGTGTGTCCAGGCTGCCAGAGGCCGATGCGGCTATTCGACAGTCAATTGAGCAGGAAGCAAAAAAACTGGGTTGGCAACGAATGTACGCAAAGCTCAATAAAATTGATCCTAAGCTAGGCCAGACCATCCACGCAGGAGATCGGCAGCGTATTCAGCGCGCGCTTGAAATTTACCTCCTGACCGGTCAAGCCCCAAGTGTGATCATGGAAAAGCATAAACCCCAAGGTTTGGCTAAGTCGATACTTAAATTTAATCTATACACGCCGGACCGAAAATTGCTCCATCAGCGCATTGATGCGCGGTTTAATTCGATGCTAGAAAGCGGTTTGGTCGAAGAAGTTCAGGCGCTTAAATCAAGGCATGAATTGCACCATGATTTACCTTCCATGCGGTGCGTGGGTTACCGCCAGGTTTGGCAATATTTAGCAGGTGAGCTGGATTGTCAAAGCATGCGTGCCAAAGGGGTTGCAGCAACACGCCAGCTGGCCAAGCGCCAGCTAACCTGGTTACGGCACCAACGTGGGCAAATATGGTTATCCTCTGAGTTTGACAACAATGCCGAGCTTATTCAGCGCTTTTTATAGTAGACACCTGCAAACAGGCCTGGTATCGCTGTGTACGATACTCATGATCAACTATTCAGTGCGTGCTGATCAAGGCGCAGCGTGTAATTCCAGCCCCGTATTTGCTTTTAGCCAAGCCCTTTATTGGCAGGACTATCCGCGTGCAACCCGCCTACTATCACGCGTCGAACATGAACGCGGGGCGGTGATGGCTGCGTTCCTGTTGCAAGTATTAAACTGGAAGCAAGGCTATGATCTGCAAAACAATCAGCGTCAGATTGAAGCACTTGATGGGATAGATCGCCTGATCAACCAGGTAGAAGTTTCTTTACAGCATACACCATTACTCGAAATTGAGTTGCTTGCCGCTAATATCATGTTGCATTCGGCACGTATAAACCTAGTGATGGGTAGAGTAATTCGCGCGGCCCGACTGGCCAAACGCGGTAATGCTTTAATTACAAACGTGCTAAGGCAGAACCCAAACAAGGCCGACGCATGGTTGGCTGCAGGCCTATACCAATATTACACCGGTGATACGCAGAATGGATTTACGTGGGTAAAACGCTGGTTTAATTTGCAGGGTGATAAAAAACGTGGGAGACAGTTAATCGAGCGAGCCATGGCTTTATCACCCGCATTTGCTTTTGAAGCCGCGCGCAGTTTAAAAATGGAACTGGATTGGAACAAGCAAGATGTCTGTCGTTATCCCGTGTTGTTGCCCAATACTCAATTCCGTTCTATGCAATCGTTAGAATTGATCCAATTGGAAATCACGGCAGATTTATTTTGCGGGAGAACGCAGCTTGCAAATAAGCGCATACAAGAGGCTGGATCTCAACTTGGGTCCGCACAGACGGAGACGAATCGTTGGTTTGAAGATGCACGTTTATATGCCTTGGCGCAAGCAGGTGAGGTGGAGACACTGACTGCAATGCTTAATGCCACGCAGGGGCCAGATGCCGCCCAAGCTCAACTGAAAATCCAGTTTTCCTTAGCCAAGGCACTGGATGTTCAAGGCGAGCACGACCAATCCCAACCGGTGTATCAAGCGCTGCTTGACTCTGCGCTGGAAGATGCTTTTAAAAATTTGGCTAAAAAGTATCTCGCTGAACCTTATCGTGCGCCCATTACAATTGAGCCCGAAATCAATCTTGTTGCCTGTCCTGATCGCTAGGACTGAATGGGGGTCTCACACATGACTGGATTAGAGAATAAAGGGACATGGAAGGGGTGTGCCAATCCCAATAGGGTGAGTAAGCCGAAAGCAATAATGAGTGCCCCCAGAGTTTGGCGCAGTAATGGCTGTTGGCGGAGCTGGTGTAATTTACCGCTGATTGCGCCGAGGCCAATTAACATGGGTAGCGTTCCCAAACCAAAGGCAAGCATAATAGACGCCCCGCCTAGTGGGGTAGCAATAGTCATGGACCAAACCAGCATGGAGTAGACCAAACCGCAGGGTAACCAGCCCCAGATTAGGCCAGTTAAGAGTGAAGTGCGCCACCCTCGCTGGGTTAATAATTGGCTAAAAGGAGCCTGTACTTTTTTCCAGAGGGTGCCACCAAGTTTTTCAAAGTAAACCAGACCTTGCCACCAGCCGGCAAGATACAGCCCCAACGCCACCATAAATCCACCTGCCAGCATCAAGCCGATGTTTTGTACGTTATTGGGGTCAAATATTCCGATGGCCGTCCCACCTATTGAACCCGCAATCACGCCGGCGATCGTGTAACTGCCGATGCGTCCTGTATTGGTGAGTAACCAATAGGGTAGACTGCTTAAGAATGGTTGTGTTTTTGGTTGAGCGCCTTGCTGGTTGAACAAGCCGACAAAGCCACCACACATGCCAATACAATGCACTGAGCCAAATAATCCCGCAAGAAAAGCAGCAATGAGTATCATACGTTTATCAGGAAGTTAATGCCTTATGATTTGAAGGTTTCAGGCTGAATGTGTATACAAACTGCGAGACGTACCGCGAGTGATAATTATATCAAATCACTTTCTAGGTTTTGCGAGAGGAAAGAGAAAAACCAATAAAATGACGATTAATACCCGGCCGGCAAAGCCCGGCGACACGACACAAATATTTCAGTTTATCTGTGATTTGGCTGAATATGAAAAAGCGCTTGATCAGGTTAAATGTAGTGAGCAATCTTTAAAACAAAGTTTGTTTGAGGAGCGGCCCACCGCTCATGCGCTGGTAATAGAGTATGCAGACCGTGCGATAGGCTACGCGATTTATTTTTACAATTTTTCAACCTGGTTGGCCGCTAAAGGGTTGTATTTAGAAGATTTATATATTGATCCGGTTTATCGAGGTAAAGGTGGTGGCATCGCTGCGATGAAAAGGCTGGCCCAAATTGCGCGGGATAATGGGTGCAAGCGTTTCGAATGGAGCGTGCTGGATTGGAATACGCCCTCGATCAAGTTTTACGAATCAATCGGGGCGCGCGCACAAAGCGAATGGGTGGGTTATCGACTTGAGGGTGTGGCGTTGGCTGATTTGGCAAGTGAGAATCGTAAAAGTTAGATTCCTGATTCAATTATTGCTGCTGCTGCCGTAATGCGCATACTGAAATTGGTTTAAGAAATCAGCTCAAGCATCTCCTCGGTCGCCTGTTTCAAGCCTACAAACAGCGCGCGCGCGACGATCGCGTGTCCAATATTGAGCTCGCGTATTTCGTCAATTTGCGCAATCGGCACGGTATTGGTGTAATGCAATCCGTGCCCGGCGTTGACGTGGAGGCCAATTGAATCGGCGTATCTCGCCGCTTTTACGATGCGCTTAAATTCTCTTTCTTCGCCTGCACTGGTTTGTTGCTCAGCGTAAGCACCGGTATGTAATTCGATGACGGGCACGCCAATAACTTTGGCTTTATCAATGTGGTCAATATCCGGTTCTATAAATAAGGAGACTCGACTACCCGCCTCACTCAGCCTGTCAGTTGCGTGTTTGATTCGATCAAACTGGCCGACCACATCCAGCCCACCTTCAGTAGTCAGCTCTTCGCGTTTTTCCGGCACAACGCAACAATCGTGCGGTTTGACCTGGCAGGCGATATCGATCATTTCGTCCACCGCAGCCAATTCCAGATTCAAACGCAAGGACGTATGCTCGGCAATGGCCGGAACATCTACATCCTGAATATGCCGACGATCCTCACGCAGGTGTATGGTGATCGCTTCGGCGTTAGTTTTTTCGATTTCCTTGACCGCCTCGAGTAAATCAGGGTAAGGCGTTCCGCGTGCCTGGCGAATCGTGGCGACGTGGTCAATATTGACCCCAAGTATGGTTTGGTAGTGCATTTTGCAACCCCACTTAAACTTAAGCTCGAATAATAGTCGGCTTTAACGGGAGTTGCTATAGGCGGGTGTTAATCTTATCGCTTTGCTGCAATGCTAAAATTGGACATGCTTTTTATCGGCATGTCAAACAGCATCGCTAGCAACCCACAATACGCGCCAGACCACCGTGGATATTAATAGCGCCTATGACGGTAGTTGCACGAACCTCTTCACGACAATAATCTACCATCATAATGCAAGGTTTTTCGCGTATGCAATGCACATCTGATACGCCTTTGAGCATTTTTAATGTGCTGACGATGGCCTTTTGGGCGGTAGGGTCAGAGCCATTTTTCAACCATATGATTGCCGTACAGGTATGTTTGGTTTCCGTTTTAAAGGTGGTGGTGTTACTGGTATCGCTAAATAGCGCTACCTGCTGTTCTACTACCGCGGGGTGATGCGATCCCATAATCTAATTCCTCTTATTGATTAATGCTAACGGCTCGTATTCCATTCGTTGTCCCGAGCCACTATGCGGTGCGTAGTATGTCTAGTTTAGGGCGGGCTTAATGTGTGCAACCTCACACATTGTCACTTAAGGCTTTATTTTGTTGCATTTCCCACATTTGTGCGTATAGACCATCGTGGGTTAGTAGTTCAACATGTGAACCACGTTCTGCGATACGGCCTTTGTCGAGTACGATGATCTGATCTGCGTGGGTTATGGTTGATAGGCGATGCGCGATGATCAGGGTGGTGTTTCCTTTGGAGACGTCGTTGATGGCAGCTTGGATGGCTTTTTCTGAGCGACTATCCAGCGAGGATGTGGCTTCGTCAAATACTAAAATGGGTGCGCCTTTTAATACCATCCGGGCAATGGCCACGCGTTGTTTTTCGCCACCCGAAAGCTTGAGACCACGTTCTCCGACCAGTATTTCGTAGCCCTGGGCATGGGATTCGATGAGCGCGTGAATTTGTGCCCGCCTGGCCGCGCGTTCTACCTCTTCATCACTGGCTTCAGGTCGCCCGTAGCGGATGTTATAGCCGATGGTTTCATTGAATAGAACAGATTCCTGCGGTACAAAGCCCATGACCGCACGGATACTCTCGAGCGTACAATGCTTGATATCCTGCCCGTCAATGAGTACGCGTCCCGAGGTTGGATCGTAGAAACGAAACAACAGGCGCGAAAGCGTTGATTTACCCGAGCCGGACGGACCAACGATTGCCAGTGTTTCGCCACTGTTAATGGTAAAATTGAGTTTGTCCAGCAGCGGTGTATCCTGCGAATAGCGAAAACTGACATCTTCAAACGTGATCTCACCCTTGTCCAATATCAACGGTTGGGCGTCCGCCTGTTGAATGATATCTGGCTTTTCTTCCAGTAGATCAAACAAGCGCTGCATATCGATCAGTGAATGCGTGATTTCACGATAAATCGAGCCGAGAAAATTCAGCGGAATATAAAGCTGGATTAAAAACGCATTAATCATGACAAAATCGCCCAGCGACAAGTTTTCCGCCGCGACACCATTGGCAGCCATAACCAACAGTACGGTAAGCCCAATTGCGACGATCAGGGCTTGTCCGATGTTTAGAAACGCCAGTGAAGTGGTGCTTTTCATCGAAGCAATGCGCCAGCGATCCAGGATGGAGGTCAGTCGTTCGGTTTCTACCGCTTCATTACCAAAGACCTTGACGGTTTCGTAGTTAAGTAACGAATCTAGTACATTGGTATTGGAAGCAGATTCAGCCTCGTTCATATCTACTCGAAATCGGGTGCGCCACTGGGTGACGAAAAAAGTAAACGCAGCGTAGACCACAATGGTAATCGAAGTCACCAACGCAAATTTGGGCTCGAAACGAATCCACAATATGCCAATCACTACACTGATTTCAAAAAAGGTGGGCACGATATTAAACACAAACAAGCGCATAAAGTTGTTAATCGCCCGTGTGCCGCGTTCTATATCACGGGATAGCGCACCGGTTTTACGATCCAAATGAAAGGCGAGAGATAGGCGATGCAATTGCTTGAATACTTCGAGCGAGAGCGCACGAATGGTGTTGATTGAGGCGCGCGCGAACACGATATTTCGCAGCTCGTTAAATAGGATGGAGCTAAATCTTAGCGCGCCATAGCCGAGTAACAGCGCAAAAGGTACGACAACCAATGTCTGCTGAGGGTTTTGTTCGAGCTGGTCAACGATGCCTTTTAAAATAATCGGAACACCAATATTGGCGAGTTTGGCCGCGATTAAAAAAATCAACCCAATAACCACTCGACTACGGTATTGCCACAAATAAGGCCACAGTAAAGAGGCGGTGTGCCAGTTGGGTTTAAGCTTGCGGTCTACGGGTTGGTGGTAGGACATTATTTATTGTAGGCGAATTTCAGGCAGTAAAATAGGCGGGTAGCGATCAGGCTACCCGCGAAAGGCAAGACTACTCAGCTTTTGAGGCTGCTTAGCCAAGCAACGTTATCCGTGTTCGAATACGATTTCGCCTTCTTCCAGCGCTGCGTTGATGATATCCCCAGGAACAAATTCCGCCGCCAGTATTTTTTGCGAAAGAGGATTTTCCAGCTCAGCCTGTATTGCCCGTTTCAAGGGGCGTGCGCCATACACCGGATCAAAACCCGCATTACCCAGAAAATCGAGCGCTTCATCGCTGATTTTAAGCTTGATATCTTGCTGCTTGAGGCGTTTTGCCAGGATATCTACTTGTAATTTCGCAATTTGGCGAATTTCAGCTTTTTGTAATGGGTGGAAAACCACCGACTCGTCCAATCGATTGATAAATTCGGGTCTGAAGTGTTGACCGACGATATTCATCACTGCGTTTTTCATCGCTTCGTAATCATTGTCTGACGCCATATCCTGGATCATGTCTGAGCCCAGGTTCGAGGTCATAATGATTACGGTATTGCGAAAGTCCACGGTACGCCCCTGACCATCGGTCAGGCGGCCATCATCCAGCACTTGCAGCAAGACGTTAAACACATCATTGTGCGCTTTTTCCACCTCGTCAAACAACAGGACCGAATAAGGTTTGCGGCGCACGGCTTCGGTTAAATATCCGCCCTGATCGTAGCCCACATAGCCTGGCGGCGCGCCAATCAGGCGAGCAACAGAATGTTTTTCCATGAACTCAGACATATCCAGACGAATCATGGCTTCTTCAGTATCAAACAGAAAACTCGCCAGTGCCTTACTGAGTTCAGTTTTACCTACGCCGGTTGGCCCAAGAAATAAAAAGGAACCGTTTGGTCGGTTTGGGTCTGACAAGCCGGCGCGCGTTCGCCGAATCGCATTAGAAACGGCAATAATCGCTTCTTGCTGGCCAATCACGCGTTTGCCAATTTCAGTTTCCATGCGCAGTAATTTCTCACGTTCGCCCTCCAGCATCTTGGAAACTGGGATACCCGTCCAGCGCGATATGACATCGGCAATTTCTTCTTCCGTGACTGAATTTCGTAGAAGCGTAAATTCGGCATTTTCCGACTCAGTGGCGTTTTGCAGTTGTTTTTCCAATTCCGGAATACGCCCATACTGGATTTCCGACATTTGTGCCAAATCGCCCGCGCGCTGCGCAGCTTCCAGTTCATGACGCGCGCGCTCAATCGCTTCTTTAATGTGCGCAGCACCTTGAACGCTTGCCTTTTCAGCCTTCCACACTTCCTCCAGCTCGCTATACTCCGCTTCCATTTTTGCGATTTTTTCGTTGAGTTCTTCGAGCCGGGTTTTCGACGCTTCGTCCGATTCCTTTTTTAGTGCTTCGCGTTCCATCTTGCGCTGAATCAAGCGACGCTCTAATTTGTCCATTTCTTCAGGTGAAGAGTCGATCTCCATGCGAATCATAGAAGCTGCTTCGTCAATCAAATCAATCGCCTTGTCTGGAAGTTGTCGATCCGAAATATAACGATGCGATAGGGTGGCTGCGCTAATAATCGCTGGGTCGGTAATATCCACCCCATGATGTACTTCATAGCGTTCTTTTAGACCACGCAAAATGGCGATCGTATCTTCTACCGTCGGCTCATCAATCAACACCTTCTGAAAGCGTCGCTCGAGCGCCGCGTCTTTTTCAATGTTCTCACGGTATTCATCCAGCGTGGTTGCGCCAATACAGTGCAGCTCGCCACGTGCTAATGCGGGTTTGAGCATATTGCCCGCATCCATCGAGCCCTCGGTTTTACCCGCGCCGACCATGGTATGAATTTCATCGATAAACAGGATGATTGAGCCCTCGGCTTTACCAATATCGGTGAGTACTCCCTTTAAGCGCTCTTCAAAATCACCCCGGTATTTTGTGCCAGCTAACAAGGCCCCTAAATCTAAAGATAACAATCTTTTATGTTTAATACCTTCAGGAACTTCACCGTTCACGATCCGCTGTGCCAAGCCCTCAGCGATGGCGGTTTTACCCACGCCGGGTTCGCCAATCAACACAGGGTTATTTTTGGTGCGGCGTTGTAAAATCTGAATCGCACGTCGAATTTCATCATCGCGCCCGATAATGGGGTCGATCTTGCCTTGCTCGGCGCGTTCAGTCAGATCAATCGTGTATTTATCCAGCGCATCGCGTTGTTCTTCCGCATTGGGGTCAGTGACCGCCTGCCCGCCACGCATTTCATCGATGGCCCCGCTAATCATGTCACGTGTTAGGCCAAGTGCTTTAAGTTTTTCGCCGAGTGTGCCTTTGTCTTCCAAAGCCGCAAGCAAAAATAGCTCTGAGGCGATGTAATCATCCCCTTTTTTCTGTGCGTATTTGTCGCATAAGTTGAGTAGCTTGGCTAAATCATTGGAAATATGTACTTCTCCCGCTGTACCCTCAACCTGTGGCAGGCTTTCAAGTATCTTGTCCAGTGTCGCGCGTAATTCAGGAATGGCTGCCCCGGTTTTAGTAATCAACGGGCGTACGGTACCGCCTTGCTGATCCAGCATGGACAGCATTAAGTGCGCGGGCTCGATAAACTGATGATTACGACCCACTGCTAGGCTTTGTGCGTCCTGCAAAGCCAGCTGAAATTTTGATGTTAGTTTGTCCATTCGCATGGTAAAAACCTCTTAAATTAGTATCCGCTCTTTATTTGGGGTTGGTAGCTGGAAATTCAAATAAAGTGCGCTAATAGATTGATCTAAATCAATAATTTTGAGCAATCGAGTTAACTGATCGAACCAGTATTAGGCACAAGTGCGTTTGTTGAATAAAACCAAGGTGCGGAGCAAGCCTTTTCAGTACTATGAAAAGGTCTAATACAAAAAGACGTTAAGCAGTATTAGCTTTCTTTCTTTTTACGGGGAGATTCATAAAAAATATAGCTAGTCGAATAATCGCTGAATTCAAAATACACTTTGGTTTCACCGATATCTTTTCGCGAATTCAGGTTTTCATCCATCACGCCGTAACCAAAGCGATAAGGGCGTGGAACGTTACCACTGGTGCTGACAGCGGTGGAAAGTTTGTCAATTTCGATAAAACGTTTGACTAGTTTATCCCCAGCGTAAACTTCAAGCACGCCGTTGGTGCCTGTCCAGTTTTGCACTGCGCGGCCGAACTTATTTTGAGTTTCCTGGGTGCAACCCAACAAGCCGAAAATGGCCAGTATGGCCAAGGTAAAAAGTGGTTTATTCATGCGCGGAATTATATGCCGTTTAGTTGTTTTTTGCACCCAACAGAATCGCCGGCAGCATCAATAGCCAGAACCCATCATCTACCGCACTGGGGTTGGGGGCTTAGTAGATTTCAGGACGATCGGGTGGGAAAACTATCGTATCGTAAGTCATTTCTACTGCGTCAGCCAGTAAGTATCCCCCGGCGAAGCCGGGGGCTTTAGTTTTGTGAGCCGCTCAAAACGGCAGTTACGGAGCCGGCGGCTCCTTGAATCCCCTAAAGGGGATGGCTACAACAATTTTAACTGATCGACTCGATGATCTTCCCGCTCTTGATGTCGGATATACTCTCGAATCACCTGCTCATCTCGACCCACCGTAGATACAAAATATCCCCTTGCCCAGAAATGCTGTCCGACGTAGTTCCTTTTTCGACCTACAAACGTTCGTGCAATATGAATGGCACTCTTGCCTTTGATAAATCCAATAACTTGCGATACCGCATGTTTCGGCGGGATCGATATCATCATATGAACATGATCGGGCATTACATGCCCTTCTTCTATAAAGCTTTCTCTTTGACGGGCCAGGCGATGGAATACCCCCCCAATCTCTTTTCGTATTTTACCAAACAATACTTTCTTCCGAAATTTCGGAATAAATACCACATGGTACTTACACTCCCAACGAGTGTGATTTAAACTGTTTACTTGTCTCATGGTTTCTCCTTTGCGTGTTGCTTGTCGGCTCACGCTTCGCGAGTTACTATGAGACTTGCGAATTTGTCAAACTATGCTGGCCTCCCCAGCAGAGCTGGGGGGTCTCCTTTTTATACTAGACGTACAGATTTATAGACATTGGCACGACCATGCCCATCGAATTTGCTAAATCCACCAGCGGTATAGCTAAATTCATTCGCCAAATCATGTGGCTGGTTTGCTTTAGGGCCAAATTGGTCAGCACCATTGCTTAAATAAGTTTTTATGTCTGTTAGGGATAGTGTAGGGTATACTGCTAGCGTATTCGTTATTACCCCTGCAACCATCAGGGTTGAAGCAGAGGTGCCGGATAAATAGTCATATTCCCCTGAGTTGGTGGTAGTGCAATTTGAGGTACCCGGTGCAAAGATGCTGATTTCATTTTCCGAGTTTGCAATACCATCGCCATACTGGTTGAAATACGCGCGATTTTCGCTATCAAATAGATCATTGCTATCGTTACCATCATTACTCGCACCGATGGCAATGACTTCTGAGTGGGAGGCGGGATAAGCAAGTGTGTCATGGTATACTGAGCTTTCGCCATTCATCCCTCTGGATTGAGTGCCTTGGGTAACCATATTTTTTCCGTTTTTACAGCAGCCATGTTATTAAACTAAATAAGCTCTGAACAGGCCTTCATTGAATCCGCCCAGGGACTGCATTGACGCTCAAACCCAAAATTCAAGAGAACCTGCACTGACGTTAGGAATTTCCAGATATTTACAGCTCGGGGGTCGGTTGTTTCCGGTTTGACTGAATCATCTGGTATGCCTAACGGGTCAATCGTTTGGTCTGTAGGGGCTATAAAAGGTGTCGTTGAGGCCACAATACAGACTTCATCAAACGGGTAATTCAGGGCTTGAAGTGTTAGTCGTCCCTTCATTGCTAATCGTCCATCCCGTTGGAAGGCCTGTATTAATTTCGCATATAACAGTATTTCCTGCTAAGCTAATATTATGTATCCAAACAGCATTTTCATCTGATATAGCATCATCACCACAGTTTAAGGCACGATAGACATATGCTACTCAGACATATCACGGGTATGTTCTGACACTAAACAGACAAAAGATACAAAAATAAGATAAACGGTCTTATCCATTCATCAAGGTTTGATAATTTTTACCGGCGAGATTGGCAAAGCACTCGGCCGCGAGTATCCTTAGTGGTTTCTTATTCGGTACAGGTTAAGTATGATCGATTTAGCAGTAATAGGGGCCGCAGGGCGAATGGGTGGTGCAATTATAAGAGCGCTTGAATCTGATCAGGCAGTGAGATTAGCATGCGCTTTAGAGCATACGGATAGCCCCGTACTTGGACAAGACGCAGGTAGTGTGGCGAATACACGCGAATTGGGAATACCGATTGTATCCAACCCAGAGGTACAGGAATTCGATACTATGATCGATTTCTCCACACCAGATTCAACCCTTAGGAATATTGAGTTTTGCCGCAAGACGGGTAAGGCCATTATTATTGGTACTACCGGCATGAATCAAAAAATGATGGAAACAATGCGCCAGGCCGCGCAAGAAATACCTATTCTATTTTCTGCTAATTTCAGTGTTGGGGTAAATTTGACAGCCAAGCTCTTAAAAATGGCTGCGGCTGTCATTGGTAACGAAACGGATATCGAAGTGATTGAGGCACACCATAGACAAAAGGTAGATGCGCCTTCGGGCACCGCCTTATTGCTGGGCGAAGCAATAACCGATGAACTAGGTAAAGATCTGGCGCAGGAAGCCGTATTGAGCCGCGAAGGGTTTACCGGTGAGCGTAAGCCGGGCAGTATCGGTTTTTCCGCGATTCGTGGGGGACAGATTATTGGTGACCATACTGTGATGTTTATTGGTGAATCCGAGCGCATTGAAATTACGCATCGCGCAAGTGACCGGTCAATATATGCGATGGGGGCAATCCGCGCGGCTAAATGGTTGCAAGATAAACCAGTTGGTTTATATGATATGAATGATGTCCTGGGTTTGAATGAAGTCTAAGTAAAATCATATATTTCATTTGATTTTGATTGATATAAAACCCTAGTCAGCATAAAATTCGCTGGATAGAACAACCCGAGGGGGAAGCTTATCGCTTCTCCCTTTTTTTAGGCGTAATTATCCGCAAAAAACGCCTTAATACTTGGAAATGACATTGACACATCCAGCAATACTCGCACTAGCAGACGGAACGCTGTTCCGCGGTATTTCCATAGGGGCTGATGGAGTAAGCGTAGGCGAAGTGGTTTTTAATACGTCCATGACGGGCTACCAGGAAATTTTGACCGACCCATCTTACGCGGAACAGCTGATTAACCTGACATACCCACATATTGGCAATACCGGCTGTAACGCAGAAGACATCGAAGCCAAAACTATATTTGCCAAAGGGTTGATCATTCGAGATCTGCCCTATCAAATGAGTAATTTTCGAGCGACAATGAGCTTGCCGGAGTATCTAATAAAAGAAAACCTTGTTGGTATAGCAGAAATAGATAACCGCGAACTGACGCGTGTACTGCGCGAGCGGGGTGCACAACCAGGTTGTATCCTGGCAGGCGAGGCGGCGACACAGGCTGATGCAGAGAAACGTGCAATTGATAAGGCGAAAGCCTTTGCCGGTCTGGCAGGTATGGATTTAGCCAAAAAGGTTAGCACAACCAAACCCTATTCCTGGAAAGCAGGTATTTGGTCGCTTGAAGATGGCTATGCAAGTTCAGGTAAGGAACGCTATAAAGTCGTGGCCTATGATTTTGGTGTTAAGCACAATATTTTGCGCTTATTGGTCGATCGGGGATGCGAATTAACCGTGGTGCCAGCACAAACGCCTGCTGAAGACGTTTTATCCATGCAGCCCGATGGGGTGTTTTTGTCTAATGGCCCTGGCGATCCGGAGCCGTGTGATTATGCTATCGAGGCCATTCAGACCTTAATAGAAAAACAAATACCGATATTTGGGATATGTCTGGGGCATCAGCTTATGGCCATCGCCAGCGGTGCACATACCTTCAAAATGAAAACCGGGCATCATGGGGCCAATCATCCAGTGCAGGAGCTGGCTTCAGGCAAAGTCATGATCACCAGTCAAAACCACGGTTTTGCGGTCTCAGATGATGGATTGCCAGGCTGTCTTGAGGTGACGCATAAATCATTGTTTGATGGCACGATTCAGGGCGTACGACGCACTGATTGCCAGGCATTTTCCTTTCAAGGACATCCAGAGGCCAGCCCCGGGCCACAAGATATTGTAAGTCTTTTCGATGATTTTGTCGGGTTGATTAAGGCTAGCAAGGAGGCGAGCAATGCCTAAACGCACTGACATAAACAAAGTTCTAATTATCGGTGCAGGGCCTATCATTATTGGCCAGGCTTGTGAGTTTGATTATTCCGGCGCGCAGGCTTGTAAAGCGTTGAAAGAGGAAGGTTATCAGGTAGTTTTGGTGAACTCCAACCCGGCGACCATCATGACTGACCCGGAGTTTGCCGATGCAACTTATATCGAACCGATTGAGTGGCGTACGGTGGCAAAAATTATTGAAAAAGAACGCCCGGATGTATTGCTTCCTACGATGGGTGGGCAGACCGCACTCAATTGCGCGCTGGATTTGGATCGACATGGAGTACTGGCTAAGTTTAACGTGGAGATGATTGGGGCTTCTAAAAAAGCCATCGATAAAGCCGAAGATCGTGAGCAATTTAAAGTTGCGATGCAAAAAATCGGTTTGGATTCCGTGCGCGGTGATATCGCGCATTCAATGGAGCAAGCACACGAAGTGCTTAAACAAACCGGTCTACCCGCAATTATCCGACCCTCATTTACCATGGGCGGTACCGGTGGAGGTATCGCCTACAATCTAGACGAGTTTAATGAGATATGTGAACGTGGTCTGGATGCTTCACCCACCGATGAGCTATTAATAGAAGAAAGCATTATTGGTTGGAAAGAATACGAAATGGAGGTGGTGCGTGATCATAACGACAATTGCATCATTATTTGTTCAATTGAAAATTTGGATCCGATGGGGGTGCATACGGGCGATTCGATTACCGTAGCACCTGCCCAAACTCTGACCGACAAAGAATATCAGATTATGCGTAATGCCAGTCTGGCGGTACTGCGCGAAATTGGCGTGGATACGGGTGGATCAAATGTTCAGTTTGCCATTAATCCCGAAAACGGACGGATGATCATCATTGAGATGAATCCGCGTGTGTCTCGTTCATCTGCCCTGGCGTCTAAAGCGACGGGATTTCCGATTGCCAAGGTTGCAGCGAAGCTGGCGGTTGGATACTCCCTAGATGAGTTGCGAAATGAAATTACAGGAGGCCTAACCCCCGCCTCATTTGAACCGAGTATTGACTATGTGGTTACCAAAGTACCGCGCTTTGATTTTGTCAAATTTCCTCAGGCAGACCCGACACTTACCACGCAAATGAAATCGGTGGGTGAGGTAATGGCCATTGGCCGCACTTTCCAGGAATCCCTGCAAAAAGCGCTACGAGGGCTAGAAATAGGGCGGACTGGTCTCGATCCCTTGGTTGATTTGGATCAACCCGATAGTGAAATTCTGAAACTCTTGAGTGCTAAGTTACGTACACCGGGCACAGATAGGTTGTGGTGCGTCGCAGATGCGTTTCGTTTTGGCATGAGTATAGAGCAGGTGTTTGACAGTTGCATGATCGACCCGTGGTTTCTGGCGCAGATCCAAGATTTGGTCGATACCGAGCAGGCTATTAGTGCGCAATCCCTAAAAGATATCGATGCAGTAACGATGAGGCGATATAAACGTAAAGGCTTCTCGGATAAACGCTTGGCAACCTTGTTACAAAGTGATGAAACAACCGTGCGTAAAGCGCGTTATCAGTTAGGGGTGCATCCAGTTTATAAAAGGGTGGATTCTTGTGCTGCAGAATTTGATACCTCGACCGCGTATATGTATTCGAGTTACGAAGAATTTTGCGAGGCTAAGCCCACTGACCAGAAAAAAATTATTGTTCTGGGTGGCGGACCAAATCGTATTGGACAAGGGATAGAGTTTGACTATTGCTGTGTACATGCTGCGCTGGCGCTGCGCAAAGATGGTTTTGAAACCATTATGGTCAACTGTAACCCGGAAACTGTCTCAACCGATTACGATACCTCTGACCGACTTTATTTTGAGCCATTGACGCTCGAAGATGTATTGGAAATTGCACGCATAGAAAAACCTTATGGTGTTATCGTGCAGTACGGCGGTCAGACCCCACTGAACCTGGCCAGAGCACTTGAGGCCGAAGGTGTGCCCGTGATTGGTACCTCACCCGATTCTATCCATCAGGCAGAGGATCGCGAATATTTCCAGCAGTTGCTGCACGATCTGAATTTGCTACAACCACCGAATCGAACTGCTACCAACCCAGAAAACGCGTTGGCCTTGGCGGATGAGATAGGCTATCCGCTGGTCGTGCGGCCATCTTATGTTTTGGGCGGCAGGGCGATGGAAATCGTGCACAATAAAGCTGATTTATCGCATTATATGCATTCGGCAATTAGCGTGTCGAATGAATCACCGGTGTTACTGGATCGTTTTTTGAACGATGCGATTGAAGTCGATGTAGACGCCATCTGCGACGGTAGAGAAGTGGTGATTGGTGGTATTATGGAGCATATCGAAGAGGCGGGTGTACACTCTGGAGATTCCGCCTGCTCGTTGCCTCCTTTTAGCTTAAGCGAGGCTATGCAGCAAGAGCTAAAACGTCAGACGCGTGAAATGGCCTTGAAGATTGGCGTGGTCGGTTTGATGAATGTTCAATTTGCTATCAAAGGACAAGATATTTATGTATTAGAGGTGAACCCGCGCGCCTCCCGTACCGTACCATTCGTATCAAAGGCAACCGGGCGTTCCCTGGCAAAAATTGCGGCGCGTTGCATGGCAGGACAGTCATTGGTGGAACAGGGCGTAGCAGGAGAAATCGTACCACCTTATTTTTCGGTTAAGGAAGCAATCTTTCCTTTCAATAAATTCCCGGGTGTGGACACTATTCTCGGTCCTGAAATGAAGTCCACCGGAGAAGTAATGGGAATTGGAAGCAGTTTCGGTGAAGCGTTTAGGAAATCCCAATGCGCGGTTGGCAATAAAATAGCGGCAGAAGGGAGCATTCTAATCAGTGTTAAAAAAAGCGATCAGGAAGCAATAATACCCATTGCGCAATATTTTAACGAAGCGGGATATGAAATAGTGGCTACCGAGGGTACACGCAATGCTTTTCGCGAAGCTGGACTACAGGTAGCGCGTGTCAATAAGGTGGCCGAAGGGCGGCCCCATGTGGTTGATCGAATTAAAAATAATGATTTTGATATTATTATTAACACCACTGCCGGTAAGCAAAGTATTAAAGATTCGTATACTATTAGACGCGAAGCGTTGTTGAGTAAGGTAACGTATTACACCACTATTGCGGGCGCGCGCGCAGCAGTAGAAGCGCACCGTGCGGGCGCATACATTAACGTTAATCGGTTGCAGGATTTACATCAAACCTTGATCTAGAGCATGCGCTAAATACGCAGTTTAAAGTATTAATTTATAATGTAACTATGACAGAAAGGATTTTATTAACGCCTGTAGGTGAAGTGAACCTACGTGCAGAGTTGAAACAGTTAAAAAAAACAGATCGGCCCAATATAATTGCAGCAATCGCTGAGGCACGCGCACACGGAGATTTATCCGAGAATGCGGAGTACCACGCTGCACGCGAGCAGCAGGGTTTTATCGAGGCTCGCATTAAGGAGCTCGAGTCCAAGTTATCGGTTGCGGAGGTGATCGATGCGTCTAAGTCAGGGGTTCAGGGGAAAGTGATTTTTGGCTCGATCGTTGATTTGTACGACATTGATGCGGATAAGGAGGTCAGCTATCAAATTGTGGGTGATCTGGAAGCGGATTTAGCGACCGGGAAGATTTCAGTTAATTCGCCCCTGGCTCGTGCCCTAATAGGCAAACAAATTGATGATGAAATAGAATTTGAAGCACCCGCGGGTACCAAGCAGTATGAGGTAGTAGACGTTCGTTATGCATGAACGCTGAAACTCGGTTTAGCCCATACGTCCCAGTCGTTTACCCCCCATTAAGTGCATATGCAGGTGAAACACCACTTGACCCGCATTTTCATTGCAGTTGACCACCAATCGATAGCCTTGTTCGGCAACCCCAAACTGCGCTGCCAGCTGTTTGGCTGCTAGAAACAATTTCCCTAGTAGCTTCTCGTCGTCGGTCTGTATGTCATTTACCGTTGGGATATTTTTATTCGGTACGATCAGCAGGTGTACTGGTGCTTGTGGGTTGATATCTTCAAAGGCCGTTACGAAATCATCCTGATAAACAATATTGGCAGTGATTTCTTTAGCAATGATTTTCTCGAATAAATTGTCTTTGGGCATATTGCATCATATTGATTATATATTTAAATCGATCTTATCAACCTTGATCTCTGCCGACAAATATTTACTTGTGAAAATTTGTAGGTAGAATTAATGGTAATACTCATCGGGTGAAGCTATACTTTAGTCGATTTTTTTCTACCGAATCGACGATTATTATTCAATGGTGCAGATTGATGAGTAAAACAACATCCTCAGTGGGATTGCAGACTGAAATGAGCCTTAAAGATAGCCGACGTAACGCACTCAAAAAATTAACCGGCATTGGGGTAATCAGCGGCGCAACGGCTGCCTTGCCAAACGGTTGGGTAAAGCCCGTGGTCGATGCGGTGGTTTTGCCTGCACATGCCGATTGTACCCCCACTCCGGAAAACCCAGATCCTTGCCCTGATCCTGATCCCCCTACCTTAGAGGCGGTGAGTGAGAATATCACCACGCCTAACCCCAGTGGGAATATTGGTACGTTCAGGGTGACGATTACCTCACCCGATGCCACAGCGGAAAACCCCATTACCATCAATTCATTAACGCCCAGTAGTGGGTCGTTTATTGATTTCACCCCAGGTGTTCAGGTTGGCGCGCCGCTGGTCGTGACCTGGATATCGGATCCAGGTTTTGTAGATGGAACAACTGGAATCGTATTGACGGGTATGTTTGCTGACGTGACGGTGGACGTCACAGGCGCAATACAACCTCAATATGTTTTTACCATTGCCGAGGAAGGTGACGCGCCCTAGTCAGTTTAAATAAAAGCGACGCTCGTGTTGTGGTGAGCGTGGTCTAATGACGCACGACATATTATTCTTGCCTAATTAATAATTTCTACTAGCTTTTCTTGTTCAAATATTAAAGTGAGTAGCGCTTTTTCGGTGTCGCGTTGATTATTGGTTTTACTCGAGGAATAATAATCCCAGCGGTGGGTATGAAAAGGATCAGTTACTTGGGGCGAGCCCAGTAAATCAATTACTTCGTTTTTATTCATCCCTATTTCTAACTGTTCAACTTGAGTGGCTTCGAGCACATTACCTTGATGGATATCCATTTTATACACACAGGCACTCAATAGCAGCATGAGGGAAAATAATAAGACGCGCATAGGGGAAGGTTTATAGATGTTTGATTACGGGGATTTCATCACAGTTATGAAATTTCGGGCATTTTACACAAACCCGCCAGATTTTTTCAGGCAAGTTACTCATTTCAATCGTCTGGTAGCCATATTTATGAAAAAAACTTTCTATATAGGTGAGCGCCATCATTTTACTCAAACCCAATTGGCGCGCATAAGCTTCGACCGCTGCTAAGAGGGTTTCTCCCAAGTTCTGATTCTTGTATACCGGGTCGACCGCCAGACTGCGCACTTCACCTAATTCAGTAGTAAACACCTCTATCGCAACGCAGCCAATCACGCTGTTTTGGTTCTCGATAACGAAAAACTGGCTAATCTGCGATAAAATTTCACTTTCTGATCGTTGGATAATGCCTTGCTGACCATAGTTAGACAGTAAACGCGCTATGCCTTCTGCATGCGCCACGGTAGCGGGTTTTGCAATTAAGGTCTGCATGGTCTACACGCTGTTTTGCAGTAACGATCGCGCATGCGCCATCGATTCTTTTGTTTGGGTCTCACCGCCCACCATTCGGGCGATCTCAGCTATTTTTTCTGGTTCAGAAAGTGGCTGGATACGCAACTGTACCTTTGACCCTTGGCTTTTTTGAGCGAGATAATGTTGCTTGCTGAATGATGCCACCTGAGGCAAATGGGTGATGCACAGTATTTGTTGAGATTCCCCTAGTTTAGCCAACATTTTACCGATAACCGCCGCGGTTTTACCGCCAACCCCTACATCGACTTCATCAAATACCAGCGTATTGATCGTAGCCACATTCGATAAAATCATTTGTACGCCCAATGAAATACGCGAAAGTTCCCCGCCCGAAGCGATTTTTGCTAGGGGTAGTTTTGGCATGCCGGTGTTGGTACTTACTTTAAATAAAACTTTCTCATAACCCGTTTCTTGACCAATCGGTGGCAAATCTTCTAGATCCTCAGGTATATCTAGGCTACACGGCGTTGCAGCTAGGCTCATTTCGAATGCACCCCCTTGCATTGCTAGGTTCTGCATGGCGGCCGTTATGCTACGTGAGAGCCCGATAGCTTGTTTTTGGCGTTTGCTGCTGATGACGCTTGCTCGCTTTTGATAGTTTTTCGCTAGCGAGCGTATTTGATCGTGTAGCGCCTGTTCACGCTCCTCTGGATGTTGCGTTCTTTCCAGCTTATCTAGGAGGGTCCGATAGGTCTCATATATGTCATCTGGTGCGACGTGGTGCTTGCGTGATAATTCCATATACCCTGCATAACGTTGTTCAATTGATTGCAATTCAGATTCGTCCAAAACAATTGACTCGCTTAACTGGCGCAGGTTTAGCTCACTTTCCAGAATTAGGGTTTGCGCTTCTTGTAACAATTCAGTTGTTTGTTCCAGTTTGGCGTCAAAATCTTGTGCTTTTTCCAGAGAGGAGATAGCTAGGTTTAGCTGACTACTTGCCGGCGTGGTGTCAACTTGGCCACTAAACAAGGCCTGTTCAGCCACTTTTATGCTCTCAACCAGCTCAGCTTGATGATGTATACGCCGGTGACTGGTATGTAGCGCGTCCCATTCATCAGGCTCTGGCGAAAATTGCGCGAGTTCATTTACCTGATATTGTAAAAAGGATAATTTATCATGCGCTGTGGATGTTTCCTTACGTAACTGCGCAAGTTCGCCACACGCCTGATGCAGCTTTCGATAAGTACTTTCTAGTTCGCGTACTTGTGTGGAAATCCCGGCATATTTGTCCAATAGCTCACGTTGGGTGTCGGGGCGCAATAATGACTGATGCTCGTGTTGGCTATGGATATCCATCAATTGTTCACCAATCTGGCGTAATGTTCTCACGCTTACCGCTCGACCATTGATATATGCTTTGCTGGGCGCATCTTGCAGAATAACCCGGCGTAACTGGCATTCATTTTCTTCATCCAATGCCAATGCAGCTAACTCAGCTTTGAGCGCCGGCAGGTTAGCAATATCGAAGTGTGCTTGTACCTCGGCGCGCGCATTTCCATGCTTGATGACGCTCGCCTCTGCGCGCTGCCCCAGCACCAAACCAAGCGCGTTAATGATGATCGATTTGCCCGCACCGGTTTCACCGGTAATTACGCTGAGCCCAGAGTCAAAATCCAACTCTATTTGATCCGCAATGGCAAAATTTCTAATTTGGATCCAACGTAGCATGGTATTGACAAATAGTACCTAGCTTGACCAGCCGAGTTTCGCGCGTAAGGCTTCAAAATGATTGTGATTATCCATGCGTATCAATTGCAGCGTATGATCTGCTTGGCGAATCTTTACCGTTTCGCTGCCATCAAGGGTTTTTACAATGATGCCATCAATGGCGAGGGTGGCGTAATTTTCTGTAAGTTGTATATCTGAAATGCTGATAGTACTGCGTTGGTGTAATATGATTGGGCGATTACTTAAAGTATGGGGACAAATTGGCACCATAACCACGACCGATAAAGTCGGTTCGATGATCGGCCCCCCCGCTGACAATGCATAAGCGGTGGAGCCAGTTGGAGTAGAGATGATCAGACCATCACTGCGTGTTTTAGATACAAAATCACCGTCCACTTCAATGCTAAATTCAATCAAACGGCCGGTGTCGCCCTTGCTGATGACGGTATCATTTAGTGAGGTAAACACTTGCTCGCTCATGTCCGCGTTGATCACGCAGGTATTCAACATTGCGCGTTGCTCTACCCGATAAGCCCCGTCTTTAATTGCGCGCATACCCAATTCAATTTCATTTGCGGGTATATCGGTAAGAAAGCCTAATCGCCCCAGGTTGATGCCTACAATGGGCACTTTAAAAGGAGCCAGTGAGCGTGCGGCATGCAACAAAGTGCCGTCACCACCAACAATAATGGCAAAATCAAGTTGGCGATACTGATCGGTATTTAAAATTCGCTCCCCACTGATCTCCGCAGCAGTCGTGTCGCCCAATAGAACTTGGGCGCCGAAGTCAGCTAGCAAGGATTTTACTTCGCCTAAAACCGATTCCACTTCGGCTGCACCGTATTTTCCAAACAGCCCTATTATTTTATCGCGCATCTTGATTAGTATTGTTTTGTGCCATTTTGGTATTATAACGTTGTCATCACCCGAGGTATATGAACCGTTTAGAGGAAAAGAGTGGCCAAGCAATCCAAGACATTAAACGACCGCGCGACCAAAGTGCTCAACCATATTATTCAGAATTATGTGGTAACCGGCCAACCCGTGGCATCGACAGTATTGGCAAAGGCAAGTGACTTAAAAGTAAGCCCAGCGACGGTTCGCAATGTGATGTCAGATTTAGAAGATCTGGGCCTACTGCACTCGCCGCATACCTCTGCTGGGCGGGTGCCAACCTCCGCGGGGTATCGAACCTATATCAATCACCTCTTACATTCCCAACCCCTGCACTGCGAACCCAGTGCCGAAATACGTAAAGCTCTGCAACACAATGAAGACCCGATGCGTTTACTTACCAGCGCCTCACAATTATTGTCTCGACTGACCTCATTTGCAGGTGTGGTAACCATGCCAGACAGTGAATTCAGCCATTTTAAGCAAATTGAGTTTTTAAAACTCAAAAAGCATCGGGTGCTCGCCATTTTAGTCACTAAAGACGGTATGGTTGAAAACAAGGTGTTGCATTTGGACCAGGAATATTCTGAATCAGAACTGGTGCGTGCATCAAATTACTTCAATGCGGCTTATGCCGGTCGATCAATGTTTGAAGTGCGCCAGGATTTATTGCATAAAATGGAACAAGACAGCAGTGAAATGCAAGGTGCGATGCAAACTGCGGTGCAAATGGCGCAAGGCTTGCTCAATGAAGATGAAGACGAAGAAGATGAGCTGGTGGTGTCGGGGAAAACTAATTTATATGGTTTACCCGATTTTAGTGAGACTGAACAACTAAAGGGTATTCTGGATACATTCCATACCAAACGGGTATTGCTCGATTTGGTTAGCAAGAGCCTAAGTGGTGCCGGCATCAGTATCTATATAGGAGAAGAGTCGGGTTATGAAGCCCTTGAGGCATGTTCGGTTATCGCGATGCCATATGAGAAAGATGGCCAGCGTGTCGGCGTGCTGGGGGTGATCGGACCGACGCGAATGCAATATGACCAAGTCGTATCGGTGGTTGATGTGACCTCAAAATTATTATCCAGCGCCTTAAGTGATTAATCGCGTTTTTATAAATTAAGCCATTTACGGCAACTGTTTTCGCGGTCAAATTTACCGCCTAGTATAAAAAGGAGACCCCCCAGCTCTGCTGGGGAGGCCAGCATAGTTTGACAAATTCGCAAGTCTCATAGTAACTCGCGAAGCGTGAGCCGACAAGCAACACGCAAAGGAGAAACCATGAGACAAGTAAACAGTTTAAATCACACTCGTTGGGAGTGTAAGTACCATGTGGTATTTATTCCGAAATTTCGGAAGAAAGTATTGTTTGGTAAAATACGAAAAGAGATTGGGGGGGTATTCCATCGCCTGGCCCGTCAAAGAGAAAGCTTTATAGAAGAAGGGCATGTAATGCCCGATCATGTTCATATGATGATATCGATCCCGCCGAAACATGCGGTATCGCAAGTTATTGGATTTATCAAAGGCAAGAGTGCCATTCATATTGCACGAACGTTTGTAGGTCGAAAAAGGAACTACGTCGGACAGCATTTCTGGGCAAGGGGATATTTTGTATCTACGGTGGGTCGAGATGAGCAGGTGATTCGAGAGTATATCCGACATCAAGAGCGGGAAGATCATCGAGTCGATCAGTTAAAATTGTTGTAGCCATCCCCTTTAGGGGATTCAAGGAGCCGCCGGCTCCGTAACTGCCGTTTTGAGCGGCTCACAAAACTAAAGCCCCCGGCTTCGCCGGGGGATACTTACTTTTAATCCGGAATTTCTTGTGGTTTTTTCTAAATATTTGCTTGTAAATCACTCGCCCAACCCCACATTGCATTGCGAGTTAAGGTGTAGAGTTTGACTTGGCGTTTAGATTTTAATTTTCACATATAAAGATGAGTAAGAAAAACAAAGATTCAGAACCATCAGCAGAAGAATTAGTAGATCAAGTTTCGGAAGAAGATCAGGAAGAATCGGATGAAGCGCTGATTGAAGAGGAAGCAGAGCCAACGCTGGAAAGTTTGCAACAGGATTTGGAAGCGCTACAAGAGACCAATAATATGTTGAGCGATCAATATGTCCGCGCCAAAGCCGAAACCGAAAATACACGACGTATTTCTGCACAGGAAGTGGCAAAAGCGCGCAAATTTGCCCTGGAAGCGTTCGCTAAAGATTTATTGCAAGTTAAAGATAGCCTGGATCAGGCCGCACAGGTTGACTTAAGTGGTGAAGCAAACGATCAATTAATTGAACAAATGTCGGAAGGGCTCGCCCTGACGCTAAAGCAGCTAGAAGGAGTATTTGAACGCTACAACATTGAGATCGTTAACCCTGAAGCGGGTGATACACTCGACCCAGAATTGCATCAGGCTATGACCAAACAGCCTTCGGATGAAGTCGACGTCAACAACATTATTTCGACTATTCAAACCGGGTATACACTAAATGAACGCTTATTGCGTCCTGCAATGGTCATTGTATCCAGTGGAGCAGCAGATTAATCCTCGGCGGCTCTTTAAAAAGTGCGAACGATTCCCATATAAAACTCAAGTTTTTAGAACACACATATTTCGAGGTTATCAAACATGGCTAAAATTATTGGTATTGATTTAGGGACAACCAACTCTTGCGTTGCATTAATGGAAGGCGATACGCCCAAAGTCATTGAAAATGCAGAAGGTCGTCGAACTACACCTTCCGTGGTAGCGTTTACCGATGATGGGCAGGTGTTGGTGGGCGATGCAGCCAAGCGTCAAGCTGTCACCAACCCAGAGAACACTATTTTTGCGGTAAAACGCCTGATTGGTCGTCGCTTTGACGAAGAAGTCGTACAACGTGATATCGAGCTGATGCCGTATAAAATCATCAAGGCAAAAAATGGTGATGCCTGGATTGAGGCAGACGGCAAGCAAATGTCTCCTCAGGAAGTCTCTGCCAAGATATTGCAAAAAATGAAATCTACTGCAGAAGATTATCTGGGTGAAGAGGTTACCGAAGCGGTGGTCACCGTTCCGGCTTATTTTAATGATTCTCAGCGTCAGGCCACTAAAGATGCAGGTAAGATTGCAGGGCTGGAAGTCAAACGTATTATTAATGAGCCCACTGCGGCAGCATTGGCCTTTGGTCTGGACAAAGTAAAGGGTGATAAAACCATCGCGGTTTACGATTTGGGTGGCGGTACTTTTGATATCTCGATTATTGAAATCGCTGATTTGGATGGAGAGCAACAGTTTGAAGTGCTCTCAACCAATGGAGACACCTTTTTAGGTGGGGAAGATTTCGACACCCGTCTGATTGACTATGTGGTAGAAGAGTTTAAGAAAGATCAGAGTTTTGATCTTAAGGGTGATCCCTTGGCCATGCAGCGTCTGAAAGAAGGCGCCGAAAAAGCCAAGATCGAGTTGTCTACTACCTCCCAAACTGAAATCAATCTACCTTATATTACGGCAGATGCAAGTGGACCAAAACACTTAAATATCAAGCTTTCACGCGCTAAATTAGAAGCATTAGTTGAAGATTTGATTAAACGATCAATCGAGCCATGCAAGATTGCATTGAAAGATGCAGGATTGAGTGCCAGTGAGATTGACGACGTTATTTTGGTCGGTGGTCAGACACGTATGCCTAAAGTACAGGAAGCGGTGTCGACTTTCTTTGGCAAGGAAATTCGCAAAGATGTGAATCCCGACGAAGCGGTCGCGGTGGGTGCGTCAGTACAAGGTGGCGTATTGTCTGGCGATGTCAAAGACGTGCTTTTACTCGATGTGACCCCATTGTCTTTGGGAATTGAAACCCTGGGCGGTGTGTTGACTAAGCTGATTGAGAAAAACACCACGATTCCAACCAAGGCAAACCAAGTTTTCTCAACAGCAGAAGATAACCAGCCAGCGGTCACCGTACATGTGTTGCAGGGTGAGCGCGAAATGGCTGCAGATAACAAATCTTTAGGGCGGTTTGATTTGTCTGATATTCCACCCGCACCGCGTGGCACACCACAAATTGAGGTGACCTTCGATATTGATGCAAACGGTATTATGCATGTATCTGCCAAGGACAAGGCCACGGGCAAAGAAAACAAGATTGTGATTAAGGCGGGTTCCGGTTTAAGCGATGAAGAGATCGAAAAAATGGTGCGTGATGCGGAAGAAAACGCAGATGCGGATCGCGAAAAGCGCGAGCTGATTGACGCCAAAAACCAGGGCGAAGCCTTGGTACATCAATCGCGTAAATCCTTGAGTGATCTCGATGACAAGGTTGATGAAGAAACCAAAACTGCGGTTGAAGCGGCAGCGACTGAACTTGAAGAAGCGCTCAAGGGCGATGATAAGGCTGCAATCGATGCCAAAACCGAGGCCTTGATGCAAGTCAGTCAAAAAGTCGCCGAACAGGCATATGCGCAAGCGAGTGCTGACGCACCCGCAGATGATACTGGCGAAACCCAGGCCAATGATGACGATGTTGTGGATGCCGAGTTTGAAGAAATGGATGATGATAAGAAGGCATAATCAACCTTGGTGACAAACTAAAGCGTGCTCTTGGAACTAGGGGCGCGCTTTTTTATATTGGATAACGCGAATGTCTAAGCGAGATTATTACGAAGTTCTGGGAACCTCCAAGACGGCTTCTAAAGCGGAAATTAAAAAGGCTTATCGCAAAATGGCGATGAAATATCATCCTGATCGTAATCAGGGTGATGAAAGCGTAGAAGCTAAGTTCAAGGAGGTACAAGAAGCCTATTCTATCCTCAGAGACGAGCAGAAACGTGCCGCCTATGATCAATTCGGGCATGCGGGCGTTGATCCTTCCGCCGGAATGGGTGGTGGACCGGGCGGGGCCGGGTTCGGCGATATTTTTGGCGATATGTTTGGGGATATCTTCGGTGGCGGAGGCGGTGGACGCCGTCAGGCACGTGGATCAGATTTGCGTATACGTGTCGAGTTATCGCTGGAAGAAGCGGTCGAAGGGGTAGAAAAGAAAATCCGCGTACCCCGCATGACGGGTTGTAAAACTTGTGATGGCAGTGGTGCCAAACCGGGCACTCAACCCTCGACGTGTACCACCTGTAACGGCCAGGGGCAGGTACGTATGCAGCAAGGGTTTTTCTCGGTGCAACAAACTTGTCCGCAGTGTCGCGGAGCGGGTAAGCAGATCACTGATCCTTGTCCTGATTGTAGTGGGCAGGGTCAAGTTAGACAGGAAAAAACCCTCAAAGTGAAAATTCCGGCTGGGGTGGACGAAGGCGATCAGGTGCGGCTAGGCGGTGAAGGAGAAGGCGGCGGCGCAGGCGTCGTGCCCGGTGATTTATACGTGCAAGTAATGCTTAAAAAGCACGCCATATTTAGTCGTGAAGGCGATGATTTGAGTTGCGATATGCCGGTTAGCTATATCACCATGGCCCTAGGCGGGGAGCTTGAAGTGCCGACCTTGAGTGGGCGCGCGTCGATCAAAATCCCTGCGGGTACACAATCGAGCCGAATTTTCAGACTGCGCGGTAAAGGGGTTAAAAATGTGCGTTCTTCCCACCAGGGTGATTTGTATATCAAAGTACTGACCGAAACGCCGGTGAATCTGACCAGTAAACAGAAAAGCCTGCTGGAAGAATTACAGCAAAGCCTGGAACAAGGTGGTGATAAGCATTCACCACAAAGTGGCTCCTGGAAAGACAAAATTAAATCATTTTTTGATGATTTGGTTGGTTGATCAGCAAACAACGCAAATTAACTGAAGAGAAAGTTGTGATGCAAAATAGAGCAGAATTAAGCGAACAAGCGGTTACCCAAGGCCTGGAAGCGATATCGAGCCTGGGCAAAGACCTGATTAAGGAAAATCGTCGCACCCGACGATGGAAAATATTCGGGCGATTGTTGTTTTTACTCATTCTGGCTGCAATATTTATTGTACCTTACTTTATGAAGGATAAACTCTCCGGCGTGGTGGGCGGAATCAAGCCTCACGCGGCGGTTATTAGTCTGGAAGGTTTGGTGATGCCAGGGGCGGAAATCGATGCAGACTATATTATCAGTGGTTTACAGGATGCATTTAGTGCTAAACAATCCAAAGCGATCTTGCTGCAAATCAACAGCCCCGGTGGCAGCCCGGTTCAGGCAGAGCGTATATATGATGAAATAATGCGCTTAAAAGGAGAACATAAGGACAAAAAAGTCGTTGCGGTGATTGAGGATATTGGTGCTTCCGCAGCCTATTATATTGCCTCGGCGGCAGATGAAATTGTGGCTTCTAAAGCTAGTTTAGTCGGGTCGATCGGGGTACTTATAAATGGGTTTGGTGCGGTCGATGCGTTGGAAAAACTGGGGATCGAGCGCCGCTTAATTACTGCCGGTGATAACAAAGCCATGCTCGATCCATTTTTACCCAAAGATGCTGAACAGGAAGCCTATATGCAACGCATTGTAGACCAGGTGCACGAGCAATTTATTTCCGCGGTCAAACTAGGTCGCGGTGACCGTCTGGCAGATCGGGCTGATATTTTCTCTGGCCTGGTGTGGAATGGTTCAGAAGCCAAGGATCTTGGTTTGACCGATCATATCGGCTCTATGGGTTATGCCATGCGCGAGATTCTGGACCTGGAAGAGCAGGTGGATTACACCCCACAGATTGACTGGTTGAGTGAGTTCTCCAAACAGGTTGGCGCGACGATGGGGGCTGCATTGGATCGCCTGCTTAGCAAGCAAAACGCAGGTTTGCGTTAAACCGCTAATCAATCTAACTCGGGTTAAATGGCCAGCAGCCCGTGTATGCAAGATTGGCGGCTTGCCCGTTTCATATACCACTCGTTGTAAGGACGCACGATAATACAATATACCTTAGCCCGGGTATAAACAGGCGGTAACGAGCTGTTTTTGGTTTAGCGGTGGATTGATGTGTTTTCCTGTAATGGGCTAGAGCAACAAACAAGCCACTACTTTGCGACCGTCATCTGCTAATACATTATAGGTACGACAGGCTGCTGCTGTATCCATGACTTCCAGCCCAATTTGGGCGTTGATCAGGTCTTGGGTTTGGTGTGGCTGCGGAAAGATTAGATTTTCACCGGTTCCCAAGAGGACGATTTCCGGCTTATAGCCTAGCTCAAATAAAGGCGCAAACTGCTCACTGCCAAGACCGCTGATCATGTTTAAAGCCCAGTGGCTTACTTGATCGGGTGTTACAATCACGCTATTAGAATACTGGGTATCCTGAATGGTAATTTTTCGCTCGGCATAGCTGCGAATGAGCAGTTTAGTGGTATCCTGATGTAGGTTAAGTTTTGTGGTCATGGGGTGAACTATACGCGATTTTCGGGGCGCTAAAAAAGCGATTTTATAGCTGGTTGTGCAATAATAATCATGTGGGTTTAATTGACTAAAAGGTGAGGTTTTGAAAGCAGTAAAGATAGGTTTGATTGGCTTAGGTACCGTCGGTTGCGGTACGGTGACGGTGTTAGCGCGAAACGCGGATGAGATTGCGCGCCGTGCTGGCAGAGAAATTAAAATTGTACAAGCCGCGGTGAGCGACATCAACAAACCACGAGATTGTGATGTAAGCACGCTCGCACTGGTCGATGACCCGTTTTTAGTAGTTAACAATCCGGATATCGACGTGGTAGTGGAGTTGATCGGCGGGCAGGTCATCTCTAAGGCGTTGGTATTACAAGCCATCAAAAATGGCAAACACGTGGTCACCGCCAATAAAGCCTTGATTGCCTTGCATGGGAATGAAATTTTTGCCGCTGCGCAGGCCAAGGGCGTGATGGTCGCGTTTGAAGCAGCAGTCGCGGGTGGCATTTCCATCATTAAGGCAATCCGTGAAGGCCTTGCAGGGAATAAAGTCCAATGGTTGGCAGGCATAATTAACGGCACGTCAAACTATATTCTGACTGAAATGGATAAACCAGAACAGGCGTTTGCCGGTGTGCTGAAAGAAGCTCAGCGCCTGGGCTATGCGGAAGCCGATCCGAGCTTTGATATTGAAGGAATCGATGCAGCGCATAAGCTTACCATTCTCGCCTCCATTGCTTATGGTATCCCGCTGCAATTTGATAAAGTATATACTGAGGGAATTACGAAAATTACCGCCCAGGACGTCCAATTTGCCAAAGAACTGGGCTATCGCATAAAGCACCTTGGAATTGCCCGGCGGACTGATTTAGGAATCGAATTGCGCGTTCATCCAACCCTGATTCCCAAAAACCGTCTAATCGCAAATGTAAATGGGGTGATGAATGCGGTCGTAGTCAATGGTGATGCCGTAGGGTCAACATTGCATTATGGGGCAGGTGCCGGTTCTGAACCCACTGCTTCTGCGGTGGTTGCCGATATTGTTGACGTGGTGCGTACGCTCACGTCGGATCCTAAAAATAGAGTACCACATTTAGCATTTCAACCTGATTCTCTTATCGATACTTCGGTACTGGAAATGGACGATGTGCAAACTGGTTTTTATATGCGGCTGTCCTTAAGTGATGAGTCTGGTGTATTAGCCGAGATCACAGAACTGTTAGCTGACAGTGGCATCAGCATTGAGGGGTTCTTACAAAAACCCCAACCCGCGAAATCGGATACTGCCACGGTGGTGGTATTGACCAAGGTGACGCGCGAGGGCGATTTCAAAGCGGTGTTGGAAAAGATCAAAGCCTTGACTACCGTCATCGAGGCGCCCGTTTGTTTTCGCGTCGAATCATTGACATGATGTTGCTCAGATCAGCCTGTTTATTTCAATATTATGGACCTAGATATGCCTTTAACGCTTAGCTGAATATAGATTGTATCTTGATAACGCCGCTTTTGTATCAGGCGAAGGTATGCGATACTTTGACGTTGTCACTTATTTGCCAAATGAATCGGACTATAAAACAATAACTTCGTGTGAAAATATCTATGTATAAGTTCCTCATTCAGGCTCTCGGTGTCCCCATAATATTGTTTTTAACCGTGGCAACATCGGTGTTAGCACAAACGAATCAAGTAGATGGTGAGGCACTGCAGCTTGAACTTGATGCTGATCGTGTACTGCGTAATTTATTGGTGCAAAGCAGCAATAATCCGTTTGACACTTCTGATAATTCAGACCAGAGTGGGGTTATCATTGATGGCAGGGGTCAGGTTTTAGATTTTGACCCGGATCAAGGGATTACCCTAAACTTTCAGGATGCGGATATCTCTGCACTGGTAGCGCTCGTTGCCAAGGTTACGGGACAAAATTTTATCGTTGATCCGCGAGTTAAGGGTAAGGTCACGCTGGTCTCTGGGAGCCCGGTGCCGGTCGATACACTCTACGATATTTTTCTTTCAGTGTTGGCAACTTATAACTTTGCCGCGTTGCCGTCTGGCAATTTAACCAAAATTATTCCCGCAAATCTGGTTAAACAAAATCCAACGCCGACCATTACTGAAGGTGAACTGCCGAAAAATGAGCAGGAAATTACCTATATCGTTACGCTAGAACACGCATCGGTAAACGAAATTCTGCCCATTTTGCGCCCCTTATTGCCACCCACTGCGCATATTGCACCACACGCAGGGAGCAACACGCTGATACTGACGGATCGAGCCAATAACATACGTCGCGTGATATCGCTGATTGAACGCATCGATAAGGAGCAGCAAGGGCAAGACATTAGGGTCATTCCAATCAAAAATACGGATGCGAAAGCCCTGGCCCAGATCATCAGCCAGCTGGCAGGAACCTTAAATTCAGACGAAGCAGCGAAAGGTATCCCCATTCAGCAGACGTTAGTGCAGGTGGACGAAGGTTTAAATGCGCTGATTATTCGTGCGCCTGAAAAAGATTTTCCGGTTTTATTGGCTTTGGTTGACCAGCTTGATGTGGTGCGACCGGACAAAGGCAACGTGCATGTTAAATACCTGAAGCATGCACAAGCCAAGGATTTGGTGACTATCTTAAATGGCATTATTCAGGAAAAACAATCTGAAGCGCAGGAAGGCGCAGCGCCTACTACCAAGATTTTTGTGCAGGCAGATGAGACCGGCAATGCACTTGTAATCCGTGCCGAAGAACAGGACTATAAAGACCTGCTGGCGGTAATTGAGGAACTCGATATTCGCCGCTCGCAGGTATTTGTAGAGGCAATTATTGCAGAGGTGGCAGAAAATGATGATGCGCGTATCGGTGTAGATTGGAGCGGCACTTTTCGCAACAGCGATGGGCAGGAATTTAGTCGAGATACGGCTTCGTTGCCTGAGGGCGAAAGTTTTGGGAGTACTTTTAGCAGTATTGGTTTTGTCAACAAGTTTGTTAGAACGCTTGATGGTACCGTACGACCTGATTTAAGTGCAGTATTAGATGCGCTTCGTAATGACACGAATTCTAATATTATTTCAACACCGAGCATGCTCACCCTGGACAACGAAGAAGCAGAGATTGTGGTGGGCCAAGAGGTGCCATTTGTGACCGGGCAGTTCACTACGACCACCGGATCAACCAATACCACAACGGGTGACAATACCGTCACGACTAACGTCAATCCGTTTCAAACCATTGAACGTAAGGAAGTGGGGATTTCTTTGAAAATCACACCCCAAATTAACGAGGGCGGGGCGATTCAGCTGGACATTGCACAAGAAATATCCAGCGTCCAAAGCGCGGTGCTCGAGGGTGCGTCGGATTTGATTACAGATAAGCGAACCATCAACACCAAGGTATTGGTCGATAATGGGCAAATAATGGTACTGGGTGGGTTGATTAGGACCGATGAGGGCGATACTTACGAACGCGTGCCCATTTTGGGAGATATTCCCTTGCTTGGTATGGCCTTTCGTAAGAAATCCAAGAAAACCACCAAAACCAATTTAATGGTGTTCTTGCGTCCAACTATTGTGCGCAATCCTTCAGACCTCAATACCCTGACCCAGGATCGCTACGAATATATCCGTACTGAAGAAGAAGAAAGTCTGCCGGATACGCGTAGGCTGATTAAAGACAAACCCGCTCAGTTACGCGCCTATCCGTGGCAAGAAAATGACAATCGCTAAGTCGTTTCGAGATTATCATGAATGAAGCGGAAAAATCTTCGTCAGCTTTGGATAATCCCGTAGTACCCGCGAGTACAAAGGGGTTTCCTACAGACCTGGAAAAATCAGAATATCTGTCGGATCAAGAGGAAGCAACGGATAGCCTTACGCTTAAATCGGTGGCGGATTGGGTTTCAGTCGTGGATGCGAACACGGTTGCTTTGTTGCCCTATGCTTTTGCTAAGCGTCATCAGGTATTAGCGGTATTTGAGGGTAGCCGTGGCATGCACATACTTTGTGTACAGCGGCCCCCACTTGATATATACACTGAATTGAGGCGACGCGCAGGCAGTAAGCTGGTGTTTCATACGCTGGATCAAAGCGATTTTGACAGTGTGCTGCGTCAGGCACACGATAAAGGAAGTTCGGCTGCCACGCAAATCGTGGACGATATTAGCGAAGAGCTGGATTTAGAATTACTTGCATCTGAAATACAAACCAGTACCGATTTACTCGAAGCGGTAGACGATGCACCAGTGGTTAAATTGATTAATACCCTGTTAACCCAAGCGATACGCGAAAATGCATCGGATATTCACCTGGAGGTGTTTGAAAAACGCTCCCTGGTTCGATTTCGCAGTGATGGGGTGCTCAAAGATGTGGTCGAACCTAAGCGCGAGTTGCACGGTGCGTTGGTGTCACGTCTTAAGGTCATGGCAGGCTTAGATATCGCCGAAAAACGCTTACCGCAAGATGGACGTATCTCGCTTAATATTGGGGACCGGCCCGTAGATGTGCGGGTATCGAGTCTACCTACCCAATACGGTGAGCGTGTGGTCTTGCGTATTTTGGATAAACACGGCGCGCGGTTGGATCTTGATCATTTGGGCATGAATCCAGAAATCAAGGCGCGCTTCGACGAAATGATCAAAACCCCGCACGGTATATTGCTGGTGACGGGGCCGACTGGCTCCGGTAAAACTACGACTTTATACGCCGGTCTGGGCGAGATGGATCGGCAGAAGCTCAATATACTGACGGTCGAAGATCCAATCGAATACGATCTGGATGGGGTTGGTCAGATTCAAGTGCGCCCTAAAATTGGTCTGACTTTTGCCAGCGGCTTACGCTCCATATTGCGCCAGGATCCAGACGTCGTCTTAATTGGGGAAATACGTGATCTGGAAACCGCCGAAATTGCTATTCAGGCCAGTTTAACGGGCCACTTAGTACTCTCAACGCTGCATACGAATACCGCAATCGGTGCGATGACCCGGCTGATTGATATGGGCGTCGAACCATTTTTAATTGCCTCCAGTTTGCTGGGCGTGATGGCGCAACGGCTCGTGCGTACCTTATGCGTTCATTGTCGCGAAGTGGTCCAGCCGGATGAAGCTCAACGCCAACAAATGGGCGTCAGTGAAGATCAGCAGATTACGGTATACGAACCGGTAGGCTGTAATCGATGTGATAATACCGGTTTTCGCGGTCGCAAGGGGATATACGAACTCATTAGCATAGACGAAAATATACGGAAAATGATTCACGACGCGCAGTCTGAAGATGAAATGCTAGCTTATGTCCGACTTGCTACACCCAGTTTGTATCAAAATGGAATAGCGCTGGTGTTGGCGGGTGAAACATCGTTGAGTGAGATCATTCGAGTCACCCGAGACCAATAAGCTGTGGAAGCGTTTGAGTATCTTGCGCTGGATGCGGTCGGTAAAAAACAAAAAGGCGTAAAAACCGGCGATAATGCCAGGAGTGTGCGTTCCGAACTTCGCGAGTCGGGACTCACTCCGTTAGAAGTCGTGCCGGTTTATAAAACCGAAAGTGCTATTCGCGGAACTGACCAGAAATCCAGTAAACTGCGCGTCAGCCGGCAGAAAATGAACTCAATGGAGTTATCGGTTGTCACACGTCAATTCGCCACATTATTGGGATCAGGCATGCCGATTGAACAGGCGCTCACCGGATTGGTGGAACAGGCTGACCAGCACCGCATTAAATCGATATTAACTGGCGTGCGCTCAACCGTGATTGAAGGTGGTTCATTGGCAGACGGTATGCGTCATTTTCCGCGTGCGTTTTCTGAGCTTTATACGGCTTCGGTTGCTGCGGGTGAGCAAACAGGTTATTTGGAAAATGTGTTAGAACAGCTTGCAGATTACACCGAAGCACGTCAAGGATTGCAGCAGCGGATTAGCACCGCGTTAGTCTACCCAGTTATCCTTACCATTGTGTCTATCGCGATAGTAATTGGGTTGATGGCCTATGTGGTACCGAAAGTGGTACAGGTGTTTGATGATACTGGTCAGGCCTTGCCAATTCTTACGCAATGGATGATCAAGATCAGTGATTTTATTGTCAATTATGGCTATATTGTGCTAATCACGCTCGCTGTTTTAGCGGTTATATTTACGATCGCGATGCGCTATCCGGGGCCGCAGATGGCTTATCATCGATTTATATTGAAATTTCCATTAAGCAGGCGTTTATCCATTAGTTTGAATACTTCGCGTATGGCGCGAACTCTATCGATTTTAATTGGTAGTGGAGTGCCCTTGCTCTCGGCAATTAAATCCAGTACCGAGGTTGTCAGTAACCGCGTGATGCGCATCGCGCTGCAAATGAGTGCGGAGGAAGTTCAGCAAGGCGCCTCTTTGAGCCGAGCGCTCGCGCGGCGTAAACTTTTCCCTGCGCTGTTGACCCAAATGGTTGCCAGTGGTGAATCCAGCGGTACGTTGGATCGTATGCTGGAAAAATCCGCGACTTCTTTGGAGCGTGAGGCAGAGTCTCGGATTTCGGTTTTCGTGAGTTTATTTGAGCCCATGATGATACTGATTATGGGCGCGGTTGTCCTGATTATCGTGATGGCAATTCTTTTGCCGATATTCGATTTGAATCAATTAGTTAGTTGAAGGTGTAATATGAAAAAATATGTGAAACGAAGGCTGCCAATGCAGCAAGTACAATCAGGTTTTACTCTGATAGAAATAATGGTCGTGGTAGTTATTATTGGGATGCTGGCGACTGTGATTCTGCCCAAAGTGCTGGGTCGTCAGGATGAAGCATTTATCGCCAAGGCAAAAAGTGATATTCGTGCGATTTCCAGTTCAGTGAAATTATATAAGCTGGACAATTTCAAATATCCCAACGCGTTGAGTGATCTGGTTTCAGGAGGTACCAAAGGGCGAGGTTATCTGGACAAGGTGCCGAAAGACCCTTGGGGAAACGATTACCAATATGCCAGCGCTGGGACCCACATGGAATTTGACGTGTGGTCGTTTGGTGCAGATGGGACTGCAGGTGGTAGCGATGCAGGCCAGGATATTGGTAACTGGAACATGGATGAGATCAAGTAAGCGATCGGCGCCACCCACGCCTGCGATGGAAAAACAGTTCAACCACTCGCAAGCAGCCTTTACCTTACTGGAGTTGATGCTAGCCATTGGGCTGATTGCCTTGGCGGCAACTTTTATCAGTATCAGCATTGGGCGTTCAGACAGTAAGCTGGCTTTACTGGAGGCAAAACGATTTGTTGCTTTGGTCAACGCGGCCCAGAATGAGAGTATTTTAACCGGCCGACCTATCGAGTTAGTGGTCAACCTGGACGAGCGTCAGTATCAATTTACCTCGGTAAAACAACCGGAATTTTTTACCCCGCAGCTTGCAGCCAATGACCAGGTAGAATCTATAGATGATCAGGACAAACCCCTGGCCGATCACTTTTTAAAGCCCAGAAAAATCCCTCAAGCGGTCAAATTGGAATTTAGCTTAAAGCCCGTAACCGAAAAGAAAAGTAATGCCTCAAAATGGGTGCCTACGCGGGTGCATGAAATTCTCAACGAGCGTATTTTAGATAAAGCGAGTGATGTATTTGATGAAAAGCCGGATAGCAATACCGTATTAATTGAACCCAATGGGATTATTTCACCTTTTAGCTTGAGTATGAGTGTCGATCAGCAAATCAACAAAATTGAACTAGACCGATTTGGTAAGGCTGCTATTTTGGAAGCCAAACCATGAGGCGTACGCAAGCAGGCTTTACCCTGATTGAAGTGTTGGTTGCACTCGCCATTGCGGCGATTGGTCTGGGTGCCGTCTCCAAAGCGCTTTACCAGAATATCGAAGTGGTTGATCGGTTGAGCCAAAAAATGATCGCGAATTGGGTGGCGAGTAATTACATAAATGAGATGCAAATAGCGCGGCAGTATTTGTCTGCTGGGAGCACCACTGATAACGTTGATATGGCCAAGCGCCAGTGGCATATCCAGGCAGAATATAGCCCGACCGGTGATAACCAAATTGTACGCGTTGACGTGAGTGTATACGAGGGGGAAGAACGAGATCGGGCAGCCGCGAAACTTTTTGGATTTTTGGCGCAACCCGTCAACTAATGCAATATTTTCAGCGACAACCCGGCTTCACCTTGCTTGAGGTATTGGTTGCCATTGCGGTTTTCTCGGTGGTTGCGATGGTATCCTATACCACCCTGGATACTTATTTGGATCAGCGTGATCGTTTGACCCAACATTATGGCAAGCTAGAACGTCTGCAACGACTGTTTATTTTGCTCGAGCGAGATATCCAATATACGATTAAACGAACGGTACGCGATGGTGGAGATCTGCTGCCTGCCATCATGAGTGCGAATGGTGACGGATTTATCAGTATGACGGTAGCACTTCCCGATATAGAAAACCCGACTGGTATTGCGCTAAGAAGAGTGCAATGGCGTCTAGAAGGTGAGGAAATGTTCCGCGCCGAATGGGAGGTATTGGATCGAAGTAATGCAATTGAGCCCAGCGAACTACTGATTAGTGATGAAGTGGATGATGTTGAGATCAATTATCTTTCTTACGATTTACGCAGCGGGGTCAGTTCAGATTCCAGCCTGGAACCGGAGCAAATTCCTGACGGGGTTGAGGTAACCATCGCGTTGAATACAGGAGAGACATATCGTAGGGTATTTGCAGTAGCTGGAGGGGGTTTAGGGAACAGGTGAACGCGATTGTGCTACAACGCGGTACAGCTTTGTTGACCGTATTGTTTATATTGGTTTTGCTGTCAACCCTTGCGGTGTATACCACAGAGGACGAGAATATTGCGATTCGTCGTGCTGAAAACCAGCGTGACGCCGAACAAAGCCAACAAGTTGCGCTGGCAGGAGAAAAATGGGTGATTAAAGCGCTGGAACGAGATTTAGATGCTGCACCGGCAGACGTCGACTCGCTTGCCGATGAATGGGCCTTGTTGCAATCCCAAGTGGTCAAGATCGAAGATGGTCAGATGGCGGTGCAGGCTCAGGATGAAAGTGGCAAGTTTAATTTGAACAATTTGCTGCCGAGTAAAATAGTCGAAGTACCCAATCTAAATAATCCAACTGGAACTCCTTTGCGTGTAGAGTCACCGTGGTATTTATTTTTCGCCCGGTTACTCGAATCTGTCAATTTGGACGCAGCGCTGGCCGATGCGGTGGTCGACTGGATAGATCCGGATGATGAAATCACCGAACAAAATGGTGCGGAAGAAAGCGTTTATTTATCTGCTGATCCGCCATATTTGACAGCTAATCAGCCGTTTAGCCATATTGCTGAACTGGCATTGGTAGAAGGGTTTGGTAAAGAAGAGGTGGAAGCGTTAGCACCACATATAACTGCGTTGCCGATTGGTGATCCAGCGAACCCTGAGTATGTAAAAGTGAATGTACATACCGCCAATGCGACACTGCTGCAGAGCATGGATGAACAAGGGGCAAATTCAGGTGTGGAACTGGAAGCGTGGATGAATCAAAGACCAAACCCTAATGTTGGCTTACCACAGGTACATCGACTTTTATTTCCTTCATCGGGTGATTACGACGCATTTGAGAAAATTGCTGCATTAAGCAGCGATTATTTCAGTGCCCACAGTTGCGCTAAATTTGGGCGTGTTTCCTATGCTCAGCAAAGCTTACTCAAGCGTGATAGTACAAAACGAGAAGTCTTAGTTTTATCGCGTCAACGCCGCTATAATTGTGGTATTGATAATTCACAGACGAATTGATGAAACTGCTCGTATCTACTGTTGTTCCCTATCAATGGGTTAAGTTGGGTAAGCATGGCAAGCCGATCGAAAAAGGGCAGTTTACCGAGGCAGCGTTTTTCACCACCATTCCCGCAAGCGTAACTTCGGTAGTTGGTGTTGCACCAGCAGACAGTACCACATTTCATCATGTAGACATTCCGACCAAGCGTCACGCTAATATGCTCGCCGCGGTTCCCTATGCCCTGGAAGAAAGCCTAAGCGAGGAATTGGAAAACTTGCATTTTACGGTCATGGATTGGAAACCAAACGCACCGGCGCATGTTGCGGTAGTCGCTAAACACGATCTAAACCAGTGGGTGAATACCTTTGAAGAGGCGGGTGTAAAGCTCGATGAGGTGGTGCCTGAATTGGCGTTATTACCAATACACCCGAGTTGTGAGTATACGGTTGTAAAGCAAGCAGATGATCGATTCTTGGTTAAAACCGGTGAACACCACGGTTTTATGTGCGATCAAGAAGCGTTAGTCTATTGGTGGCGTGATCGCGACAATCAAAATAGGGTGACGGCTGTTAATCAAGAAGATTTAGCGGTCGAACTTAAATCAATGGGTGGAGATCAGGTAAATCATTGGGCGATTGGAGAAGATTTTCGTAGTTGGCTAGAGCAAGTACCTGAACAGCAAAATAGGGCGCCATCCCTGCTGCACGGCGAATTTGAACCAGAACACTTGAAACCAAAATCCACTTGGTTGAATGTTGCCGCCGGCCTGGCGCTTTTCTCACTACTGCTGTTGGGTGCAAGTCATTGGCTCGAAGCAGCAAAATTACAGCAACGTTATGAGGCGAATCAGCGACAGATTCGCGCACTATTTGATGAACAGTTTCCCGATCAAGAATATCTTGATCAGCCACGGCGCCAAATTGCCAGTCTATTGTCGATTAGTGAGGATAACCCGGCGAGTGAAATGTTTCAGTATTTGCTGCAAGTTTCAGCTGAAGTCGTGCCGACCAATAATGCGCAGTTTGAAGAAATCAATTATCGGGATCAGCAGCTACAAGTGGGCGTGAGCGCGCCAAATTTTGCGACCTTGGAGAAAATGACAGCGCAAATTAATGAGCGGGGGGATTTGCAAGCAAACTTGATTTCATCCGGTACCCGAGATCAGCAAGTTACGGGACAGATCAAAATGATTCGGGTGCCTTAAATGACAGATTATTTTTCTTCCTTGTCAGCACGCGAACGCGCTTTGATTGGTATGGCGCTTCTCGTGGGAGCAGTAATACTGATCTATGTGTTTGTATGGCAACCAAAAATGGATCAACTCAAGGTATTACGTGAGCGCCAGATCCCCGAATCAGAACAAACCCTGGCATGGGTGAAACAAGCGTTAACGCGCGCACAAAATCAGTCAAACACGAATAAACAGCAGATAATAGAAGGCCCTTTGTTAACCGTAATCGAGCAGACTGCTGAGCAAGCCAAGGTTCGTGCGGCAATCCGACGCATGCAGCCCAACCAGCAACAGGCAGTGAAAATTTGGATGGATGAAGTGAACTTTGATCAATGGCTAGGTTGGATTGACTTGCTCAGACAACAAAACGTTATTGTTTCTCAAGTGAGTATGCTAAATAAATCTGCGGGGCTGGCGGATGTAAGGCTCACCCTAACACGCGCCTGACAACTTAAGGCGTGCTTAAAAAAGCGATTCAGGCGCGCAAGCCTGTTGTTTCAGATGCGCCAGCCGATGCTGGTTTTAACGAACTCCATCCAGTCATTCAGCGAATACTGGCGAATCGGAATATCCAGGCTAGCACTGATATCGATCATGGCTTAAAGCATTTGTTGCCGCCAGACGGTTTACGGGATATTGAACAAGCCGCAGCTCGGGTCGTGTTGGCTATTGAGAAACAGCAACATATTCTAATTGTGGGGGACTATGACGCGGATGGCGCAACCTCAACCGCGCTCGCGATTAGCGGCTTACAAAGTATGGGTGCCCAAAGGCTTACTTATAAGGTACCTAATCGCTTTACTGATGGCTATGGTTTGTCGCACAAACTGGCTCAGGAAATACTTCAGTGCCCTCCAGATTTATTGATTACCGTCGACAATGGGGTTTCTAGTATTGACGGGGTAGCACTACTGATGGAAAAAGGGGTTGATGTGATCGTAACGGATCACCATCTAGCGGGTGATTGTTTGCCTGCCGCCTACGCGATCGTCAACCCTAATCAGCCAGGGTGTGCTTTCCAAAGCAAGTCTTTGTCTGGGGTCGGTGTGATGTTTTATTTGTTGTTGGCATGTAATAGGCAACTACGAGAATCTGGCTATTATCAGCGACAGGGTTTACAACCTGATATTCTGCAGTTGTTGGATTTGGTCGCACTGGGTACGGTAGCCGATTTAGTGCCGTTGGATAGAAACAATCGAATTTTGGTCGCGCAAGGGGTCGCGCGTATGCGTGCAGATCAGTGCCGCCCAGGTATTGCGGCCTTAATGCGGGTGGCTGGTAGAGCACCGCACAGCATTGTTGCTCAGGATTTGGGTTTTGTGGTGGGTCCAAGACTGAATGCCGCGGGTAGGTTGGAGGATATTTCCAGTGGTATTGAGTGTTTATTAGCGACGGATTCTGAAAGTGCAAACGCATTAGCAAAAGAGCTTGATGGAATAAACAAAGCACGAAAAACCATAGAACTATCAATGCAATCTCAAGCAATTCGGGCAGTTGAAAATCTTAAGCTTGATGGTAAGTATGAAAATGGAATTGTATTATTTGATGATGCCTGGCACGAAGGTGTGGTGGGGCTAGTCGCCTCACGCGTCAAAGACAAAACGGGCGTGCCGGTATTGGTCTTTGCCCCAGGAGAAAATAAGTTACTCAAAGGTTCCGCTCGTTCAATTCCAGAGGTACATATTCGTGATGTGCTGGCGAATATTAATGCTGCCCAACCCGATCTTATTGAGCGCTTTGGCGGGCATGCAATGGCAGCGGGGTTGAGTATAGAGCCCGATAAACTGGTTGAATTTAGATCGATTTTTGAGCACGAAGTAAAAATGGCTTTGCAAACACGGCCACCCACCAATACATTATTAACGGATGGCACCTTATCTCAAGCTGATTTTACCCAACAATTTGCTGAACTGGTTAAAACCATCATACCCTGGGGGCAGACTTGTCCGGAACCGCAATTTGAAGGAGAATTTGAAGTATTGAATAGTCGCTTTGTAGGCGATATTCATTTGAAAATGGTTTTGCGACCCAAGCAGGGAGGAAAGGCAATCGACGCAATTTGTTTTCGATATCTTGATTACGCTGATTCTCTCGATAAAAGAGCGGCGCTGGAAATGCAAACGGTTAGAGCGGTTTATAGTTTGGATATTAACTACTTCCGTGGGGAGAAAAATCTGCAGTTAATTGTGCAGTATTTAGAGGCGGCCTAAGTTTTGTCCAAAATGCTGGCTTCCGACAAGGCTTCTATCTGCATGGTGGAATATCTTGCATATATTTTAACGAGAATGAGTCTCGGTTCATCTGGGTTTGTTAAACTTGAGGCCTAAACGAGATCCATTTAAAGCGATATGAAACTGGAAGCGACTGTCGGAAATACCCCCTTAGTTCAGGTTAGTAATTTGGCGCCAGTGGATACCAACACCTATTTAATTAAGCTGGAAGGGAATAATCCCGCTGGTTCGGTTAAGGATCGACCCGCATTAAATATGATCACTCAGGCGGCGCAACGTGGCGATATCAAGCCGGGTGACACCTTACTTGAAGCAACCAGTGGTAATACGGGTATTGCTTTGGCGATGGTGAGCGCAATGCTGGGCTACAAGATGATTTTAATTATGCCGGATAACATGAGCAAAGAACGCCAACTTACGATGAGTGTTTATGGTGCAGAACTTATTTTGGTGAGTGAGGAAGAAGGCATGGAAGGGGCGCGTGATTTGGCGGAGAAAATGCAAGGTGAAGGTCGCGGCTATTTGCTTGATCAGTTTTCCAACCCGGATAACCCAGAAGCGCACTATCTGAGCACCGGCCCCGAGATTTGGCAGCAAACCCAGCAGCAGATCACCCACTTTGTGAGCGCGATGGGAACGACAGGAACGATTATGGGAACCGGGCGTTATTTAAAAGAAATGAACCCAGCGGTTCAAATTATTGGTGTTCGACCTAGCGAAGGTGCTTCAATACCAGGCATCCGTCGCTGGTCCAAAGCCTATTTGCCCGCGATATTCGACGAACGACAGATTGATCAAAAGATCGATGTGAGTCAGCAAGAGGCAGAGCATATGTGTCGCCGCCTGGCAGCCAAAGAAGGTGTGTTTTGTGGTATTTCTTCGGGGGGAGCGTTTGCTGCTGCATTAAAATTGGGTCAGCAGCTCAATAATGCTACAATCGTGAGTATAATCTGCGACCGGGGTGATCGTTATCTCAGCACTTCTGTTTTTGATTAATATGCTGATTAACAAGTTTTTTTACCAGACTCGTTAGGTTTAATTTGGTTGACCCTCAGTTTCATTACGGTTCATGCGCATGATACCCCTTCGCCTTTTTAAGCGATTCATTTTAGCCGGTATGCTCGTTTTTATGACAGGCGCCCAATCGGCTTGCGCATTACTTAAACCTTTTGGGTTTTTTAGTAAATCAGAGCAGGTACCTGTCCATGAAGTGGCCAGTTTTCGCTACGAGATACCTCGACCTGTTTCTGCGTCATTACCCGAGGCGCCTAGCAAGCAAGCAAGCAAGCCTGCAACAACCAAAGCACACCCCGTAATATCGTCAAAATTCGAGTTTAAATCTTTTATTGATAAAATTATATTTTATAAACCCAAACGCGATTCTGTGCTGGAGCAACAACTTCCGCAACTGGCTTCGGTAAAACTACCTGAACAAAGCGACTCTCAACCCACCGGTAGCCGTAGCGCTGAGCAAATCGAGTTCTGTAATAAGATAGATAAGCGTTTATCCAGCATTAGTTTGCACGAATGTATGGCCATCCCTTTTTATCGAACTGGGTATCTGTCAGAAAACGGTCAACCCATCATGCTAAGTCGATTTGCCAGGATGGATGAAGTTGAACCAACCGGTCGTATTTTGTTATTGGGAGGTGTTCACGGTGATGAATTATCCTCTGTGAGTATCGTGTTTGAATGGATGCAATTTTTGAAGTTACATAATGATGGGAAGTTTGTATGGGATGTCGTGCCGGTCATGAATCCAGATGGGCTTTTTCAGAAAAACTCTACACGTACAAACGCCAATGGCGTTGATTTAAATCGTAATATGCCAACTGCAAACTGGGCGGCGGAGGCGCTCAATTATTGGCGCCGTAAGACTGGCAGTGCGCCGCGTAAGTTTCCAGGTAACCACGCTGGGAGTGAGTTAGAAACACAGTGGTTAATGCATGAAATAGATCAATTTAGACCTGATATGATCATTAGCGTGCACGCACCCCACAATCTAATCGACTATGATGCACCGAGCCGGAAGTACGCACCGCGGCAATTTGGCCATTTAAAAGGTGGGTTGTTGGGTACTTTCCCCGGCTCTCTAGGAAATTATGCTGGTGTGACCCGCGGTATTCCAGTGGTTACCATAGAGTTAGCGAGTGCGGATAAGGCAGTCCCGGTCAAATTGGCACACGATATGTGGTCAGATATGCTGTCTTGGTTATCCAAAACGGTGCCAATCGAGAACAAGCGATTTATGGAGAATCGCCGTTACGCCAACCTAAATAAAACCAAGTAAACACGACTTACCTGTGTGATAAAACAGGGCTTATTGAGAAAATGGGTAAACCATTTTTCCGTCGATAAAGGTATGCGTCACTTTACCTTGCAGCGTCTGCTGAATAAAGGGAGAGCTGTGGCCCCGGCAGTACAAGTTTTCGGCGTTTAATTGCCATCGTTCAGCAGGATCGAAAATACAGATATCGGCCGCCTGTCCCAGTCCCAAGTGACCGGCGTCTAGGCCTATCTCCTTGGCCGGGTTGCAGGTTAGTAAGGCAATGGCTTGATTCAGGCTACAGACCTTTTCCTGGGCCAATTTTAGCGTCAGGCACAGTAATGTCTGCAGGCCAATCACCCCGGTTGAGGCCTCACTAAATGGTGCAAGTTTGGTATCTGCCCCACGCGATTGATGGTCAGAGCAGACAGAGGTTATTGAGCCCGACTGTACCCCTTTGCGCAGTGCCTGCTTATCACTTTCTTCACGAAATGGCGGGATGACTTTAAAATTGGAATCAAAATCTGGCATATCATTTTCAGAAATATGCAAATGATGCGCGGCCACACTCGCGCTGACGCGTAGATCTTGACTTTTTGCGTGCTCAACCATTTCCAACGCGCGAGCACTGGAAAGTTGTTGGATATGCGCGGTGACGCCCGTGGTTTCAACCAGGGCCAAATCACGTGCTACTGCAACGGTTTCCGCGGCTTCTGGAATCGCGGGTAGGCCAAGACGCGTACTAAGCGCCCCTTCATGAATACACCCATTGCCGAGCAGGTATGGATCAAACGGGGTTAAAAAAACCTTGATGTCATAAGTGGAGGCGTATTGCATCGCGCGACGCATTACCAAGGTGTCGGCGATGGGTTTGAGCGCGTTGCCAACCCCAACACAACCTGCTTCACTCAGCAGTGCCATATCGGTCAGGGTAACCCCTTCTAGTTTACGGGTCATGGCGCCGATCGGATGAATTCGTGCTAGACCGACATCTGCTGCTAAATCTTGTTCCAGAATTGCGCTTGCCGGCATGTCAATCACCGGCAAGGTATCGGGTGGGCAGACGATTCGTGTGATGCCGCCAGCGACGGCGGACTGTAATTCTTTATTCAGTACATGGGCCGAGTCCGCACCCGGACTACGTACGCGCGCGCATAAATCAATCAACCCAGGGCAGATTATTTTATCCTTAGCGTCAATGGTTTGCTGGGCCTGGAACTCGCTCGGTGGGTTGTCAATTGCGGAAATCTTGCCGTCTGCGATGAACACATCGTGGTTTCCATCGACGGCATTTTCAGGGTCAATTAAGCGTCCGTTTAGAATAGCAATGTGGCTCATTTTGCTGCTCCTTTGGCGGGCTGACCACCCATCAGTAAGCTCATAATGGCCATGCGCACGGCAATACCATTGGTGACCTGCGGTAAAATTACGGATTGCGGTCCATCGGCCACTTCGGAGGCGATTTCCAGGCCACGATTAATTGGCCCAGGATGCATAACAATTGCATCCTTATCTGCCAGAGCTACGCGCCGGTTAGTGAGCCCAAAACGGTAATAATACTCTTGTTTGCTCGGGATTTGCTGACCTTCCATGCGTTCATGCTGTAAGCGTAGCATCAGGATCGCATCGACCCCTTTGACACCCTCATCCATGTCGCTGTAGGTATTGACGCCCATGGTTTCTATTTTTGTCGGGATCAAGGTTTTTGGGCCAATCACGCGAATATCTTTAACCCCCAGTACGCGCAGTGCTTCAATTTGTGAGCGCGCAACTCGTGAGTGCAAAACATCACCTACTATCGCGACCTTTAAGCTATCGAATTCACCTTTGAAATGACGAATGGTAAACATATCCAGCATGGCTTGTGTGGGGTGTGCGTGTCGGCCATCCCCGGCGTTGATGACACGTACTTCGTTAGGTAGATGTTGCGCAATCAGCGCTGCTGTGCCACTGGCGCCATCTCGCACCACAAACATATCGACATGCATGGCTTCAAGCGTGTAAACCGTGTCTAGTATTGACTCGCCTTTGGTGGTCGACATGCGCGCAGCATTCAAATTAATGACATCTGCTGACAGCCGTTTGGCGGCGATTTCAAAAGTGGTGCGTGTGCGCGTACTAGGCTCAAAAAACAGGTTTACCACGGTTTTACCGCGTAGTAATGGGACTTTTTTTATTTCTCGTTTCCCAAAACTAATAAAACTATCAGCTAAATCCAGTATTTGGGTGAGGGTTTCTTTGGAATGATTAGAGGTGGATAAAAAGTGTTTTAACTGTCCGTCGCTGGTAATTTCTATATTGTTGGGTGCCAGGCGCTTACTCATGAATTGGGGTCTATTATTTTTAGTTGAAATTTTTCATCGATATAGCTGAGCTTAACTTGCTGATCTGGTGCCAGTTTGAGATCCATTCCGCACACATCCGCCTGAATGGGAAGTTCACGACCTTCGCGATCTACCAATACCACCAGGCTGATGGAGCTTGGTCGGCCATAATCAAATAGTTCGTTCATGGCAGCTCGAATAGTACGCCCGGTATGCAATACATCGTCTACTAGAATAATATGCTGGTTTTCTATCGACTCGGGTAAATCAGAAGATTTAACCTGTGGATTTAAACCAATTTGGGTGAAATCATCACGATAAAAGGATATGTCCAACATGCCCAGTGGATGGCTACTACCTAGTGCAATTCGAAGCTGCTCTGCGATCCAAGCGCCGCCGGTGTGAATACCGATAATCAGGCAGTTGTCCAAATCATCATGATTACGTAAAGACTCGGCCATACTGTCGATCAAGCTGATAATTTCGGCGTGTTTGAGCATGTTATGGGAGTGCGCCTGGTTGATTGGGCTAATTATACCAAAAGCAAACAACGCGTCTTTCGGTATTATTGCTTAGTATGGGCGAAATAACCTTCAAGAATTAACTGTGCAGCAAGCGAATCGCGTAAAGCTATTTTTTTCGCGCTGATTTTCTTTCCTCTTCCCTGTTGTGCTCGTAGCAAGTGATCCGCCGTGGCGGAACTATAACGCTCATCGGCAAAGCTGACTGGTAAATTAAGTTCGCTCGCCAGCGCTTTTCCAAGTTTGTGTATTTTTTGGCTCATGCGGGTGGTTTGACCTGCCGCGTTCAGTGGGGCACCAAATACAAGGTGATCTACTTTCCAAGTACCAATCAGATGCCCAATAACTGCCGTTACGATACTCCCATTAGACTTGAAAATCCTAGCGGTTTCAATTGCCGGAAGCGGTTGCGCGGTACCGATAAGATCATTGCCAATGGCTAAGCCAATTTTTTTAGTGCCGTAATCAAACGCGAGGTAGGTTTTAGGCGTGGCCAATTTGTTGTGAAACACGCGCCGGATCAATCCCGAGTTTGCTGATCACGATATCCGAGATAAATTCAGGTGGGGTATTAAATAAAATATCAGACTCAACCGGGCTATGTAGCCAGCTGTTTTGTTCCAGTTCTTGTTCGATTTGCCCAGACCCCCAACCAGCGTAACCCAAAATAAACAAATAATGTTCTGGCCCTTTGCCCTCACTGATCGCTTCTAGAATATCTTTAGAACTGGTGATAAACAGGTTTTCGTTTACCGCTAGCGTGGATTGCCAGTGGCCCTTTACTGCATGGAGTACGAAACCTGCTTCGGGTTGTACCGGGCCACCAAACAAGATGGGTTTTTCCGGGTGTTCAAGATGATCGATGGGAAGCTCCATCTGTTTGAATATTTCTGCTATCGTTTGCGGCAGTGTTTTATTAATCACAAATGCGACTGCGCCATCTTTGCTGTGCTGGCAAACCACCGAAACCGTGTCGCCGAACAGCGAGTCCTTTAGTTGCGGCATCGCAATCAGGAAATGGTTTTCTAAGCTGTTTTCGATCATGTCACTCATTAGGTACAGAATACTAACTCTAAAAATGCGGTTTAGGGAATAAAATTCAACACTAAATGTGCATTATTTATGGGTAAGGAGTGATTCAGTTTAAGCTCACGGGGCGACTTCTTAGGGCGTTATTTCTAAAATCCCAGGTGCGAATGATATGCAGCGCGTCATATTCACTCGCAATCTCATCAGGTAAGGGTTTATACGGGCTCGCCAGCATGGCGATTTGAATTGCGGCGTTGTCAATTTCCACATTTCCTGACGAACGGTGGATGTCGGTTGCACGTACGATTCCTTTGCGGTCAATGGTGATATCTAGTTCCAGGCTGCCCGATAGATTTTTTTCAAGGAGTACATTTGGGTAGTTTTCGGTGCCAAATTTACTCACATAACTTTGCCAGTACGTTTGATATTGTTGATACGCGGGGCGCGCATCTGTGACCCCCAGAAATCCGGTCCGCTTATATTGTTGTATAACTTTATCTTGTTCGTTTATCTCTTTGATTAAACGGGCTTGTTCGACCAAAAACTCGTTTTGATCAAATGGCTTTTTGCGCGCATCGGTATGAATAATTCTTTTTTTAGGCGCCTGGGAGACTATCTTGGGTTTGGCTGTTTTTTCGCCCGCGCCAAGTTGAGTCTTCGCACTGACTTCTGTGGGGCTTACCAGATTGAGTGAAATGATCTGTTTGCTCGGTCTTAGCTCGGGTTGGGTGATATAAAAGCCAAAGCCCAAAATAAGCACGATGTGCAATAGTGTGGAGCCGGATAGATTCCAGAGTAATGATTCGCTATGTTGTTGAGTGAGGTGCGTCAAGTGAGCTAATTACGGGGCGATGTTACACGCATACTAAAGTGTTAACGGCTATTTTTGTGCGTGTGATTATAGCGATTTCGACATAAAAATGGAGATGCAAAATTGTGCCTTGTTTCGCGTTATAATTTGGCGGCGAGAAAGTATACTGAACCCGCTGTGCCAAATATAGACATCTTACAAAACATCCTGATTAATGCAGCCCATGCAAAGCTGCCGATTGGACCAAATACACCGCATACTACGCAGTCCGCTAAAGCTGATGGTAGCATCGTGACCGACGTTGATGCAGCGTTGCAACATGAAATTCAGTCACAACTTGCGGCACAGTGGCCGCACATTCCGATGCTAGGTGAAGAAATGTCAAATGCGGAACAAGCAGCAATGCTTAAGTACTCAGATAGTGGTTTGTGGGTGTTGGATCCGTTAGATGGGACCACCAATTTCGCGACCGCATTTCCGGTTTATGGGCTCTCTCTGGCTTATGTACAAGGTGGAAAGACCCATGCTGCGGTAATATATGATCCAAACCGTGATGAGTGTTTTAGCGCCCAGTTAGGGCAAGGCGCGACCTTAAATGGCAAGCCCATAAGTTCGTCGCATACGGGTAAATTGTGCGATAGTGTTGCCAATGTAGATTACAAACGTCTGACAGCTGAATTATCCAATCGCTTGGTGACTTGCCCACCGTATCGCTCGCAACGCAATATAGGAAGCTGTGTGCTCGAATGGTGTTGGTTAGCAACCAATCGAATTCAGGTTTACCTGCATGGTGGACAGCAATTGTGGGATCATGCCGCTGGGCACTTAATTCTGCGCGAGGCTGGTGGTGTTGCGAGTAACCTAAACGGCAAAGATATGTTATCGAATCGTCTGGTAAAACAATCTGCCATTGCTGCAACCAATCCAGTTTTATATGAACAGTGGTTTGCCTGGGTGCAGAATGTTACGCACCTTGCACAAGCTAAGTAGGGCATGCGAGAGCCAACCGATAAACGGGTACAAAAATTTCTGGATGAAATACAGGAATTTGATCAGGATCAGCATGTAATTTTGCAACATTTACGCCAAGAGGTTATACGACTCAATCCTAAAGTAAGCGAGCGTATGATGTACGGTGGTATTATGTTCTCGCTGGAAGGAGAGGATTTCGGTGGAATATTTGCCTACAAAAAGCATGTTTCATTCGAGTTTAGTGCCGGCGCGCAGATGCAGGACCCAGATCAATTATTAGAAGGTCAGGGTAAATTCCGTCGGCATTTAAAGTTCGTCTCGCCAGATCAAGTGAGCGCCAAAAATATCACTTTTTTCGTACAGCAGGCTCTCTCAATGGTAACGCTTTGCTGGAAGTTGGACGGTATATAAGCTATACTAGATATTAACATTAACAACCATAAGGAATACTTATGAATAGTTTTGATGCACAACAATTATTAGAGGTGGAAGATCAACAATATCAATATTTTGCCTTAGATGCGCTTGCGAAGGAGGCAGATTTATCGCGTTTGCCGTATTCGTTAAAAATATTGTTAGAGAATTTACTGCGTCATGAAGATGGCGAGAATGTTACCCGCGAGCATATATTGTCACTGGCGAATTGGGATGCCAAAGCCGAGCCCAGTGTCGAAATCGCGTTTACACCGTCGCGCGTATTGTTACAAGATTTCACCGGTGTACCTGCAGTAGTCGATTTAGCCGTGATGCGAGATGCTATGCAAGATTTAGGCGGAAACCCAGATAAAATCAACCCCCTTAGCCCGGTTGATTTGGTCATCGATCATTCGGTAATGATCGATCAATTTGGGTCAGCCACGGCGCTGGATTTTAATACCAAACGTGAGTATGAGCGTAACGCTGAGCGCTACGCCTTTTTGAAATGGGGCCAGCAGGCTTTTGAAAATTTTCAGGTAGTACCACCTTCCACTGGGATTGTGCATCAGGTCAATCTCGAAAATCTGGCGCAAGTGGTGTTCAAACGCGCGCAACACGATGGTAGTGCTATGGTTTACCCCGATACCGTCGTGGGCACCGATTCGCACACCACTATGATTAATGGTGTCGGTGTATTGGGTTGGGGCGTAGGCGGTATCGAAGCAGAAGCCGCGATGTTGGGTCAGCCGATCACCATGCTGATACCACAAGTGGTGGGTTTTAAGCTAACCGGTGGGTTAAAGGAGGGTGTTACCGCAACCGATCTAGTGCTCACCATCGTAGAAATGCTGCGTGAAAAAGGCGTTGTGGGTAAATTTGTTGAGTTCTATGGCGATGGCCTGGATGATCTATCTCTGGCAGATCAGGCCACGATTGCAAATATGGCGCCCGAATATGGTGCGACCTGCGGTATTTTTCCGATTGATCAGGCAGCGCTTGATTATTTACACTTATCCGGGCGCAGTGAATCACAAATCGCCCTGGTTGAGGCGTATGCCCGACAACAGGGCATGTTTCGTCAGAGTGGGGCGGTAGAAGCCGAGTATAGCGACACTCTGCATCTGGATATGTCGTCAGTGGAGCCGAGTATTGCGGGCCCTAAACGGCCGCAGGACCGAATCGAGCTTAAAGATGCCAAGCAAACCATTCTGGCAGCGCAGCGCGACATTACCGGTAGCGAAACCCCACGCAATGCGTCCACGGTAATTGACGGTAAGGATGTTGATCTACATGATGGCGATATCGTCATCGCAGCCATTACGTCATGTACCAATACCTCCAACCCAGGCGTCATCATGGCGTCGGGTCTGTTGGCGAAAAATGCGGTGGAACGTGGCTTAACCGTTAAGCCATGGGTTAAAACATCGCTGGCACCCGGTTCCAGGGTGGTTACGGAATATCTCGATGAAGCAGGGTTGATTGAGCCTTTATCCAAACTGGGTTTTGACGTGGTGGGTTATGGTTGTACCACCTGTATCGGTAATTCAGGGCCTTTACCTCAACCCGTGGTAGAGGCAATTCATAAGGGTGATTTGGTGGTGAGTTCAGTGCTTTCGGGAAATCGGAACTTTGAAGGCCGCGTCCATGCCGAAGTCAAAATGAATTTCCTCGCCTCTCCGCCATTGGTGGTGGCGTACGCGCTTGCAGGAACGACCAATTTTGATTTGAATAATGAACCACTGGGGCAAGATAGCGAGGGCAAAGACGTATATTTACGAGATATCTGGCCCAGCCAAGCAGAGGTCAATGGGGCAATTGATTCGGCTTTGTCACGCTCCATGTTCATGGAAAAGTACAAAGATGTGTTCAAGGGTGACGAAAACTGGCAGGCGGTTGAAACCACGGCGTCTGATCGCTTTAGCTGGAGCGATAGTTCTACCTATATCCAGCAACCACCTTATTTTGAAGGTATGACCGCTACCCCACCAGGCTTTGGCGATATCAAAGGGATGCGTGTACTGGCGCGTCTTGGTGATTCGATCACCACCGACCATATCTCTCCTGCGGGTGCGATCAAGGCAGATTCGCCGGCGGGCGCCTTTTTGTCCGAAGCTGGTGTAGATCCATCTGAGTTTAATTCTTATGGTTCCAGGCGTGGTAACCATGAAATCATGATGCGCGGTACTTTTGCCAATATTCGCCTGCGCAACGAACTCGCGCCAGGAACGGAAGGCGGTTGGACCACCCATCAACCAAGTGGTGAGCAGATGTCTATTTTCCACGCAGCAGAGCAGTATCGTCAGGAAAATGTACCATTGCTGATAATAGGCGGAAAAGAATACGGTACCGGTTCTTCGCGTGACTGGGCTGCTAAAGGCACCAATTTGTTGGGTGCCAAAGCGGTATTAGTAGAGAGTTTCGAGCGTATCCATCGCTCTAATCTAGTTGGTATGGGTGTATTACCTTTGCAGTTCAATGATGGTGATAGTCGCGATTCACTTGGCCTGGATGGTACAGAGACTTATGATATAGAAGGGGTGGTTGCGGGCGCAAAGCAAGTGAATATCACGGTTACGGCCGAATCCGGCGAGACTAAATTATTTACGGCGAAAGTGCGCATCGATACACCCAAAGAATGGGAGTACTACGAGCACGGTGGTATATTGCACTATGTCTTACGGCAGCTGGCGGCATAGCTCGCTGATGTTTAAGGGAATACTGGGAGAGCAGGGAGGCTCACACTGATCTTGTATTGATTAAAAGGTGCTTATTGGGATAGATGTAGTTTCTTGAACTGGGTGGTTTCGGGATCTATTTTGGAGCATACACTTCCTCCGCCATTGGGTGGTGCTTTGCTTAACAAGTGCATTTTGTTGCTATTTGGCTTAGTTATTTCGGTAATTTGGTCGGGTCAAAACACGAAAAAATCGAGCGAATGAGGTGGGTCGTGTCGCGCATCTATCCCTCACCTGGCCGAACCTCTTTTAAACTCCCTGCTTAGTACGGCTTTGGCAATTTTATACGGGGGTAATTCCTGACAACTCATGGCCATGCTGGTTAGGCGTTCTTGTTCAGTCATGTTTGAATGACCACGTGTTAGGCGAATGTACACATGTGGCTGATGATGATGAAATATTCGAATATCGATGTGTGGTTCACTTAGCGTGATCGAAACGGTCAGCAATTCAAGCTTCGGTGCGTGGAACCAGACCGTATTATCCTGAACTGTGTTGATTTGAAGTTCGGTTGGTGTACGGTTTCCTTGGAAGGTCGACATAAACGTAAGGCGTAATGCTTTGTCCTGTTTCCAAAAGCGCCAATAATGCAATGAGGCCCTGGTTTTCGCCACGCCTGCGATGATGTCGTCTTCACAAACGTGAAAATTGATCGCATATTCCATCGAACCCACGGGCGTCTCGATTGCCAATCCATCCCACGATCCGGCTAAACTGGTAAAAAGTGCATCAGCCTGTCGGATCGCGTGCTCGCTGTCAGGTTTGGCCGCGTTGATTTGTGGGCATAAGAGCAGTATTACAATCAGCCATGGGACGCTGCGCATGCATCGTTTGTTACGATGATAAAAGCCAGGCATCTTCATTTTTAGATCGATCACGATTAAGCTCTTTACTTACTGCTTATAACCAGCATATACCGTCAGTGAGTTATTTCAAGCACTATATCAATACTAATTACTAAACAGTGGCAAAAGCCCCTTGCTTTGGTAGGCTTAATTTTCAAGTTTGGCGCTGGTTTTTAGGTCGGATGCGGTGTGCTAATCAGCTGTTGATATATCGTCGGATCGGTTGCACCTTCGGTACCAAGTAGCAACACGACGCTGTCTTGGTTAAGCTCAAGTTGGGTTGCCCATTCAGCATTTTGCGTTGCAAGCAACAAGCCCGCCAGGCCGGCAATGGCTGATTCGCCCGCGATGATTGGTGGTGATTGATCAGCCAGTATGCGCATGCAAGGCGCGACCAATTCATCCGACATCGTCATATAAGCATGGCAGCTGTTTTTTAGTATATTCCAGGCGAGAATTGAGGGCTCACCACAGGATAAACCCGCCATCAAGGTTTCATTTTCAATCGCGACGGCTGTGGCTTTTCCGTTAACAGCGCTTTGATATAAGCAAGCCGCCCATTCCGGTTCAATGATAATTAATTTGGGGCGGTGCCTCCCCATTCGTTGCCAGCAGTACGCGGCCACCGAAGCGGCTAATCCGCCCACGCCACCTTGTAGAAATACATGCGTAATGGTCTGATTTTCTAGCTGTGCAAATACTTCATGCATCATCACACTATAACCTGCCATGACGAACTGCGGGATTTCAACATAACCGGGGTAGGTGGTATCAGAAACAACTATCCAGTTGTTTTCAGCAGCCTCTTGTTCGGCGAGCCGTACTGAATCATCATAATCTCCGTCGATTCGAACGACTTCTGCGCCCAACGCTTGCATCGCTTGCGCACGAAAATCGCTCACTTCGGTGTGAATATAAATGCGACAATGACAACCAAAGCGCTGTGCACCCCAGGCAACCGAGCGGCCGTGGTTGCCATCGGTAGCGGTCACCACCGTTATTTGACTAGCCTGTTTTGTGTATTCGTTACGCTCGAGTTCTTGGCTGGTAGGTGTTGAACCTGTCTGCTCCACTATTGCTGACTGCAATACGCGAAATACTGCATAAGCGCCTCCCAATGCCTTAAAGCTACCTAGGCCGAAACGTTCGGCTTCATCTTTATACAAAATAGCACCCATACCTACTTGATTTGCCAGTTTATCCAGGCGACGTAGTGGTGTTGTTTGGTATCCTGGCCAACGACTGATCTCAGCATGTGCCTGCACCATCAAATCTGGGTCGAGCTGTGTGGCTAATTTAGCTGGAAAAGGCGCCGGCCCGAGGTAATGTTCACTGGCATATGCTGAAAACTGGCTATGTTTAAAAATTTCAGGAAGCATAAAAATGGAAATTAATTATCGTAAGTACTCGTAGTATTAAAAACAGAACCAAAGCCTTTAACAGGAATGCGGCAGTTGAGTAAATTCAACGCCTGCCATACCAAGGCTTGATTGCTGGTGATGACGGGAACCTCAAGTTCGGCTTCCAGCTTTTCAACTACCATTGAAGCGCGTAGCGCTGTGCAGGAAATAAACAGTGCATCTGCGTCATTCGAGCAAGCGAGTTTTGCAGCAGACACAATATCTTCCAGGGGAAACATGGTGACTTCAATATCATTTTCTGAGCCAAATCCACATACATTGAGTACCTTAAGGTCGTGGGTCTGTAGCATATCACCCAGGGCCTGATTGATTTCATCGATATAAGGCGTTAACACCGATATTTTTTTGGCGCCAACGGCTTGTAGTGCAGCGGTAGCAGCAGTGACTGGCGTAATGATAGGTGTTTTGGGGCATTGGCGGCGAATACGCTCGGCAATATTATCGAAACCGATGGCAGCGGTGCCCGATGTACAGCCATATATTATCAAATCAACCCCTAAACCCGGTAGGATGCCCCCCGCTGCGCGTTCAATATCATCTGCCATAGCGCACAGATTCTTTAGTGTCATCGGATTATGGTTGGTCACCCGATTAGTAAAAATCTCCACCTCTACGGGCAACATCCGGCGTAAATCCTGCTCAGAATTAAAATCGGTGGCCAGTGCGATAAAGCCGATTTTTCCCGCAGGAGCGATGATATCAAGATGAGCTGGATGCGCAACTCGTTGAATTCGAAAACCAGATTTAGTCTTAGACATTGGGCTAGCGAATAATCGGAATGTCGCGCGTTGCACGCATCGAAAGCCACTCCGCGCCGTTATCCGTAATCACAATATTTTCTTCGTGCACCATTTGTTTTCCAGGTGCAAACGTCATCCCCGGTTCTAGGGTCAATACCATGCCAGGTTCTAGCAAGGTATTATCGGTTGCGGTATGAGAGGGCCGTTCGGTGAGCTGCATACCCAAACCGTGGCCGAGCCGTCCAACCTCATTACCCAGGCTACCACCTTCGGCCATGACGGTATTCATCGCGGTCCAGATATCACTGGTGGTGTTGCCAGGGCGCGACTCTCTAAACCCCGCCTCGACTGCATCGAACACCACCTGATTGGCTTTTTGTGTATTGGGGTCGATATGCCCAAATGCAAAATTGCGGTCAAAATCGCAGAAATAACCGTCCCAAACCGTGCCGGTATCAATAATCAGTAGGTCTCCATGCTCTAAGTTTCGATCACTTGGCCCCATGATAATACTGTCATACCCGCATGGCCCCGAACCTGCAACCATATAAGGGGAGTGATCTGCGCCGCTTTGTATCAAGTCTAAACGAAGCTGACGGCAAATTTCTCGCTCGGTCATGCCCATTGAAATCCTATCCGGTAAAGCCTGGAATGCAGCCGAGGTGATTGCACAAACATGACGGATTTTTTCAATTTCCCTGGCCGATTTAATCATGCGTTGCTGATGCATTAGCTCAGCGACATCAACCAATTCCAGTTGTGGGAGCTGTGCAATCAGGCGCTGATAATTTACAACCGGCATGCGTAAATAGCTTTCCGGGCCGAGCGTCATCCCCAGGCGTCTATATTTCTTACAAACGGATTTCAGTAAATCTACTAATAGCGAAACGCCATCATCTTCCGGGCAGGGAGATGCCCAGGTGCGCACATCATCCAGCCAGGTATCCGTCATTCCGGCGATACCGATCTCAGGAATAATCGCAATCGGTTTGTCCTCGGCAGGAATGACCAGGAACCAGGGGCGAGTGGGACTTTCCCAAAACTGGGTAAAGAACCCCGAAAAGTAGCGTACATTGGCCTCGGTCGTCAGCAGTATCGCATCCAATTTATTTTCTGCCATCCGCATCTGCATTTTAGCCGTGCGCTCGACAAACTCAGCCCGTGGAAAGCCGCGCGCTGGTGTCGTCGCAGTGTGCGTAGTGGTATTGTTCATTTACTCGTACGAATTGGTGTCGCGCTATAAGCCGTTAACTTATAACCCATATATTATGGTTTGGCTATCAGCAACGCGATATGTTTGATATTGGTATGTAAAGCAGGGTTGCAGATCAACGCTGATAGTTTCGCACTCCGAGACACTACTTGTCTGGCGCGGGCTGTAGCCATTTATTGGCAAAATAGTACAACATGGTAAGCGCCTGGATGATCCACAGGCAGGTAAACGCCACTTGATACCCGGTGGCGGTGTATTCGCTTGATCCAGGCTCGCTATACAGGGCAATAATTTCGCCGACACCCCACTGGGCAAAAAAGGCGAAAACAAATACCAGTAGATTGATGGCAGTATTTACCCTACCGGCAAGTTCGGTTGGGAAACGCTGGGAAAGTTCGGCATAGGCCAGGATACCCGAGGTGCCAAAAAAGGCCAGCAAGACCCAAATCCATTTGGCATAACTTAAGAATTCAAAGATAAGCCCGAGCTGTAATACCATGTAGATCAACATACCGATAATCGATACCTGAAAGGTACTGAACCCGCGTTTGCCCATACGTTCAGTGATGAGCCCAAGCAGGCCATAGCCCAAAATGATGCCAATCCCAATTGTAAAAAGTGCCTGAGCCACGGCATCGCGATCAAACGTTGCGACATCTCTAAACCAGGGGCCAGACCATAAACTGATGGTGGATAAAAATACACCTTGCGTACTGACCGACCAGGGCACGATATCCCAGAAATGGCGGGCGGTAAAGATCTGCTTTATGCCTTGGATATAATCTCGCGTGGAGGTTATCGTCTGGGTTTCCAGTTTATCGGGTACCAGCCACCAGACCAGGATGGCCACCCCGACTGTGACTGCGCTTAGCGCTAAAAATACACCGCGCCAGTCAGTCACGCTTAACGCAAATTCAATGGGTGTGGAGGCGGTTAAAGCGCCCAATCCTCCAGCCATCAGCAGAATCCCGTTGGTGAGCGCCAGTTTTTCGAGGGGGAACCATTGTACAAATGCCTTAAAGCCGGCCATTAAACAGGCAGAAACGCCAAAACCAATCAAGGCGCGGCCGATCAAGAGACCATTAAAACTTTCCGCTAACCCGAATACCGCCGCCCCACCTGCCGCTAATAACAGTAGAAAGGCTTCTGTTTTTCTAGGACCGAAGCGATCCAGCCAGATGCCAAGTGGTAATTGCATTGACGCAAAAGCGATGAAGTAAGTGCTGGTAAGCAAGCCGAGCTGCCCCGCATCTATGCCGAGATCCGCTGATAAATTACCCGCAATAATTGTATTTACGACTCGAAATAAATACGAAAGGAAGTAGCCGCAAGCAAACGGAATAAAAATGCGTACGATGAGCTTGGGAGAGATAGCTTGGTTTGTCAAAGTGTGTAAGCGAGGTGCGGCTATAGCCAGTTAATATTATTATGCTCGCGATTCTAGGGTTAATTCAGCTTATTAGCGAATCATTTATCCATGGCTGCGTATGCCCAATAATCGCAGAGCTGGTCTTGTCGAAGTCTAAGTAACAATCAAAAATATAGTTTTACTTTAAAGTCGGGTTACTGGCCGTTTAGGCGTCAGCCTGAGAATCTGTACAACTTTAGGGTGAAGGTTTTATAATCCGAGTTGCAGCTAATTAGGAATCGCTACAGGAGTAGGTTGCTGCGCGCAAGACGGGCGACGATTTCCGCACCAAAATTCATTTGTATATCAAGCATCAGGAATAATTAAACAGCCATGGCAACCGCAAACTTATTAGCCTTACTTGACGATATCGCAACCGTGCTGGACGATGTATCGGTTATGACCAAGGTCGCGGCTAAGAAAACCGCAGGTGTACTGGGCGACGATTTGGCGCTGAATGCAGAACAAGTCGCCGGCATTAAAGCAGAACGCGAAATCCCGGTGGTAAAGGCGGTGGCCAAGGGCTCCTTTATTAATAAGTTGATTTTGGTGCCCGGCGCACTGGCGATTAGCGCAATCGCACCTTGGCTCATTACACCGCTTTTGATGATCGGTGGGGCGTATCTGTGTTTTGAGGGTTTTGAAAAAATTGCGCATAAATGGTTGCTGTCCGATCAAGAAGAACAGGAAGAGGAGCAAGCATTACTCGACGCGATCAATGACCCTTCTGTAGATATGGTCTCATTTGAGCAGGATAAAATTAAGGGTGCGATTCGCACTGACTTCATTCTGTCTGCCGAAATTATCGTGATTTCACTCGGGGTGGTTAAAGGCAGCCCGTTTATTACCCAGGTATTGGCTTTGTCCATTATTGCAATATTAATTACCATCGTGGTGTATGGCTTGGTTGCAATGATCGTGAAAATGGATGATGCGGGTTATCATCTCATCAGGGTTTCGGGTGAGAGCATGATGAGTAAATTCAAGCGCAGCCTGGGCCGCGGATTTCTGAGTTTTGCGCCGCGCATGATGCGGTCCTTGACGGTAATCGGTACCATCGCCATGTTTCTGGTCGGTGGGGGCATATTGCTGCACGGCATTCCGCATGCACATGATTATCTGCATCACGCGGCGGAGTGGGCGGGCCATCTAGCGGGCATAGGTTCCGTGTTAAAATTGCTAACACCGACGGTACTCAACGGCCTATTCGGCGTATTAGCAGGGGGTGTCTTGGTCGGAATCTACGCGGTTTCTACACCTATCTTCAGTCGATTGAAAAAACCGTAAGGCTTAGGAGGCAAGCCTTGAAGTAGCACATATTTACGCATTCTCCGCCACCAGCATCTGATCGTAAACTTCCCACGCTGTTTGCGCAGCTGCTGCCGAGATTTTCTCTATTGCGTACCCGGAATGAATGACCAGATAGTCACCCGGTGTGATGTCTTCGCCTTGCAGCATTAGCAAACTAACTTCGCGTTCAACGCCTTTCGCTTCACATAAAGCTTTAAATTGAGTGGCAGATTTGACCTGCATTGGGATTCCCAGGCACATATTCGATTCATTTCATCAGTTTAGTACAATATTATTGTAAACTTTTTTACTAAACTTTGACGGGTGTCAAAGAAACAAAAATTGGAAGCGATACAATTCAAGGCATTGGGGGTTATCGACGTATGCAACCGGGCAAAACCATCATTCTTGGCATTGGCAATACGCTGCTTGGCGATGAAGGTATTGGCATTCATGTGCTTGAGGCATTTCAGGAAAAATATCCTAGAATCAATGGGGTAGAGTATCTGGATGGCGGGACGTTGAGTTTTTCCCTGGCCAGTTGGATTGAGCGTGCAGAGCAACTTATCGTGATTGATGCCGCTGAATTTAACCAGCCCGCTGGAACGGTTCGTTGCTTACACAATGAAGCAATGGATCAGTTTCTCGGCCAGCCCAAACGGAGTGTGCACGAGGTGAGCTTGCTCGATTTACTCGATATTGCACGCTTGACAGAGTGTTTACCCAAAGAGCGCGTATTGCTTGGTATCCAGCCAGAGAAAATAGATTGGAGTGAGCAGCCCAGCCCTGTCGTGGCAAAAGCCATTCCTGTTGCAATCGCACAAATCGAAAACTGGCTGCGCGAATGGAGGCAACTGCCTGATGAGCGTCTGGTGCCTGCATCAAACCAAGATTTACGGGGGGCAACGGTATGAACAAGGCCGCCTCCAGCCTACCACAATTTGATATTCCCGTTAAAACCACGCAAGAATTTACCGGTAACGTTACCCCTTTGCTGCATCAGATTAAACATGCACTGAATGCATTGATACAAAGTGGAGAAGCGACCACTATTGATATACATGCCATGCCTCTCGCACCGGGAGAGCTGGAACACATTGAAACAACACTGGGCGTGGGGGAAGTCAGTGTGGTGTTAAATGCTCTGGGGCACAGCAATATTATTGAAACGCAGTACCCCGGCGTATGGCTGATCAGTCACCAGAATACCGAAGGGGCACTCCTCGGAAAATTCATCGAAGTGGCCGTTATTCCGGACATTTTGTGTGCTCAAAAAAGCGATATTCAGGCTGGCCTTGAACAACTTAACCAAAAATTAACTGAATCGACCTCTACGGAGATAAATAATGAAGCCAATTAAGCCCTTTATGGGTCTCAACCCAATAGACGATGATCAGGGGAGAAAGGGAGAAACAGTCGGTGAAGCGTTGCATCGTCAGGGTGTAAGCCGGCGCGGGTTTTTGAAGTTTTGCGCAGCCACTGCGTCTTTGATGGCGCTACCGCCCACCATGGTTCCACGTATCGCCAAGGCGCTGGAGCAGGCACGTCGACCGTCGGTTATCTGGCTTTCGTTCCAGGAATGTACGGGTTGCACAGAATCGCTGACGCGGTCGCATGCGCCCACTATCGAGGGCCTTATTTTTGATGCCATTTCTTTAGATTATCATCACACCCTACAGGCCGCAGCCGGACACGGTGCAGAAACTGCACGCGAAGAATCGATGAAGGAGAATCACGGTAACTACGTGCTGGTGGTTGATGGCTCGATTCCGCTGGATAATCCAGGCTATTCAACTATTGCTGGCATCAGCAATCTGGACATGCTCAAAGAAGCTGCAGAAGGCGCAGCAGCGATTATCTCCGTAGGCAGCTGTGCCGCTTTTGGTGGTATTCCACAGGCAAATCCAAATCCAACTGGTGCAGTTTCTGTTCAGGACATTATTACCGATAAGCCAGTAGTTAATGTTCCGGGTTGTCCACCGATTCCGACCGTTATTACGGGGGTGTTGGCGCATTTTCTGACGTTTGCATCACTGCCAGAGCTCGATCACCTCGGCAGGCCGGCGGTGTTTTATGGTCAGAGTATTCATGATCGTTGTTATCGCCGGCCATTTTATGACAAAGGGCAGTTTGCCGAAACTTTCGATGATGAAGGTGCAAAAAAAGGCTGGTGCTTATTTAAGCTGGGATGCAAGGGCCCGACTACCTACAACGCCTGCGCGGTTATCAAATGGAACGAAGGAACGAGTTTTCCGATCGAGGCAGGGCACCCTTGTCTGGGTTGTTCTGAACCGGATTTCTGGGATGCAGGCAGTTTTTATGAGGCGCTTTCTACCCCTACCGAGCGCATCTCACGAACCGGTATATACGCAGCAGCGGCTGGGGTGGCCGCCGGTGTGGCAGCGGGGGCGTTGAATCAACGGGCTAAAAATGCTGCATTGGGCAAGCATCAAGACACCACCCTTGACGACTTAACTCCTAAAAAATAGACGAGGCGCAAAGATGACAGCTACCGATTGGTTATTATGGGCACGCGGCCCAGCATTTGAGATTGCTACCGTCATATTGGTGATGGGTATGCTTATCCGTTTTATTGAAATGCTGATGTTGGGGCGTAAAGAAAACCTTGCTGAGGTCCGTGGTTCAGCGGTGCAAGGTGGTTTTCGCACGATTTTGATGCGCAATTTTCCGGTTGAGGGAACCATGCAACGTTCAATGTTCACCATTGTGGCCGGATATGTCTTCCACATCGGTCTGTTTGTGGTGATTTTCTTATTGGCGCCACATATAGCGGTTTTCAGCAAAGTTTTTGGTTTTGGCTGGCCATCACTGGCGACGACGATCGTCGATGCAGTTGCGGTGGTTACCATATTGGCATTGATCGCAGTACTGGTGCATCGGCTCAATAACAAGGTTCAGCGGTATTTGTCCGGGCCAATGGATTACGTGGTGTGGGCCTTAACTTTACTGCCACTGATTACCGGTTATATGGCTTTTCATCGTATCGGTTTGAGCGCAACCGCGTTGCTGGCGCTGCATATTATTAGCGTAGAGTTACTGATGGTTGCCTTTCCCTTTACCAAACTCAGTCATGCTTTTACCTTGTTTTTAGCGCGTTATTATAACGGTGCGGTTACTGGCACCAAGGGGATTACATCATGAGTCAAGTCAATACTGCTGCCCAGCGTGCCACTCAGGTTCTAAAGGAACAAATTGACGCACCAACCGCCGCATTTTTCAGCAGTTGTGTGCATTGCGGAATGTGCGCAGACGCATGTTTGTTTTATACCGAAACGGGTGATCCCAAATACACGCCCATACACAAACTAGAACCCATGCGTAAAGTATGGCAACAGGAATATACCGTGACGGGACGGCTGCTCAAGTTGTTGGGCTTAAGTAAGCCGATTAGCGATGAAGAGCTTACTGCATGGGAAGAATTGGTGTATGACAGCTGCACTATGTGCGGGCGGTGTTCGATGGTATGTCCAGTGGGTAACGATATCGCCTACATGATTCGTAAAATGCGCGAAGGTATGGCCGCCAGCGGTCACGCGCCCGAGGGTCTGATTGGCGCGACCCGGCGTGCAGTAGAAATTGGTAGCCCCATGGGGGTAAAGCTGCCAGCCTTACAGGCACAGATTCGCCATCTTGAAGAAGATACCGGTTTGTCCATACCGGTTGATGTGGAAGGGGTGGAATATCTGTGCATGCTGTCATCGATGGAAATTATGAATTTTCCCGAATATATTGGCGCGATTGCCAAGATTTTCAAACACGCAGGTGTGAGCTGGACGATTTCCAGTGAAGCGTTTGAAGCCACCAACAGCGGTATTCAGATCGGCGTATCTGAAATCGCCGCACAATTGGTACAGCGCATCGTGGACGCAGCGGAAAAACTCAAGGTGAAAACGGTCATTAGCCCAGAATGCGGTCACGCCTATACCGCGCTGCGCTGGGAAGGCCCCAACCTGGTGGGGAGACACTTTAGTTTTAAAGTCAAGCACATCCTTGAAGTGCTGGACGAATTGCGCGCGGCGGGCAAAATTAAAACCAGTGGCGACAAATTAAGTGACAAGGTGACTTATCACGATCCGTGCCAGATCGGTCGTCGAGGTGGCGTGCTAGAGCAACCGCGCAGGCTGATTGATGAATTCGCCACAGATTTTGTTGAAATGCCCGATGCTGGCGCGATGAACTGGTGTTGTGGCGCGGGTGGTGGGGTCAGCTCGAATGAACGGGCCGAAGAATTACGCATCAAAGTATTTCAGCGTAAAAAAGACCAGATAGATACGGTTAGCCCGGATGCCTTGATATCAGCGTGCTCGAATTGTCGTATTCATATAGAAGAAGGGCTGGAAGAATATAACATGGAGCTGCCCGTCTTAAGCCTGACAGAATCGCTGGCTGAACATTTAGATGAACCTGTGGAGGCCGATCGTGACGAAAATTAATAACGAAACGCAATTTAAAACTGCGATTCATGCGCTCGATAGTGACGCGCAACGCGAGCTGGCGGCACGTTTTACTGAGCATGTGCTCGATTTGACAGATGATGGTCGAATAGCCAATGGAGTGGGTGTGGCTTCTAACCCGCAGGCGACCGACGGTGAGTTGGCTGCCAGCTTTAAAATCATAAAGGCAGCGACCATTGAAAGCCATACGCGTTGCGGCACGGAAGGAGACTGGCAGGCCCAGGCGGCTTATTTTGTCGCGCGCGCCTGCGAGGCAGCGTTGATGCCCGCAGGCTATAAAAAATCTGGGCCAGCCATACAGGCTGCCACCTCTGCGTGCATGGCACGAACTGCTTTTTCGATTGATAGCGATGAAGATGAAGTATTCAGCGAACGTCAGGCACAGTATCAGATTCTTAGTAATTTCTTGAGCCAGCGAGGTTTGTCATGAGTAAGCGTGTTGTTGTCGACCCAATCACCCGTATCGAGGGACATCTGCGCATCGAAGCGCAAATGGAAGGCGATCAAATTGCCCAGGCCTATTCAGCCGGTACTATGGTGCGTGGTATTGAGACCATTCTGAAAGGGCGCGATCCGCGCGATGCCTGGGCATTTGCGCAACGTATTTGTGGCGTATGCACCCTGGTACACGGACTTGCTTCGGTGCGTTCGGTGGAAAATGCGCTCAATTACCCGATTCCGCCCAATGCGCAGCTGATTCGTAATTTAATGATTGGTGCGCAGTATGTGCATGATCATGTGATGCATTTTTATCACCTGCACGCACTGGATTGGGTGGATGTGGTCTCAGCGCTGGAGGCGGATCCAAAAGCAACTTCCAAGCTGGCGCAATCAATCAGCAGTTATCCCAAATCTTCGCCCGGCTACTTTACGGATATGAAGAAAAAACTGAAAGGCTTCGTGGAATCGGGCCAGTTGGGGATATTTGCCAAGGCTTATTGGGGGCATCCGGCCTATAAATTGCCAGCAGAAGCCAATTTAATGGCTGTTTCACACTATTTAGAAGCCTTGTCTTGGCAGCGTGATGTGGCTAAATTGCACGCTATTTTTGGCGGTAAAAATCCGCATCCTAATTTTGTGGTGGGTGGCGTACCCAGCCCGATTGATTTGAATTCAGATTCGGCGATCAATGCAAAACGTTTGGCGCAGGTGCAGGAAATTATTCAGCAAATGCAAATCTTTGTGGATCAGATTTATGTGCCGGATACGCTGGCGATTGCAGGATTTTACAAAGATTGGGGTAGCCGTGGCGAAGGGCTGGGTAATTTCATGACTTATGGTGATTTCCCTGAGAAAGGCATGGATGATCCCACCAGCTATCTTATTCCGAGTGGTGTCATACTTAATCGTGATCTTTCTACCATCCATGATCTGGATATGCACGCTGCTGACCAGATCCAAGAGTACGTTGCACACTCCTGGTATGATTACAGTGGCGGAAAAGATACCGGTCTGCACCCCTATGACGGTGAAACCACGCTTAATTACACAGGTCCGACCCCACCGTATGAGCAACTGGATGTTGAGCAATCCTACTCCTGGTTAAAGTCACCGCGCTGGAAAGGACATTCGATGGAAGTCGGTCCGCTGGCCCGCGTATTAATGCTGTATGCCAAGGGTCATGCGCAGACTCAGGAACTGGTGAATCTTACTTTGAATACACTGGATATCCCAGTTGAAGCCTTATTCTCAACCCTGGGTAGAACTGCTGCGCGTACGCTGGAAACTAAAATCATCGCCGATAATATGCAAACCTGGTATGACAATCTGGTGGCCAACATCAAGGCAGGGGATACCAAAACCTTCAACGAAACCCAGTGGGATCCTTCAGATTGGCCGTCTGAAGCACGCGGTGTAGGTATTATGGAGGCGCCACGTGGTGGTTTAGCGCACTATATCGTGATTAAAGGTGGAAAAATCGATAATTATCAAGCGGTTGTGCCAAGTACCTGGAATGCAGGTCCGCGCGATCCATCAGGCGTACCTGGGGCCTATGAAGCTGCGCTGGAGGATAATCATACCTTATATGATAGCCATCAGCCGATCGAAATCTTGCGTACCATTCACAGTTTTGACCCCTGTATTGCCTGTGCGGTGCACGTGACGGATCCGGATGGGGAGGAACTGGTCAAGGTAAAAATCACATAATGAGTTTCAAAATGCAAAAATTAAATCCTATATATAAACGATTAAGAGCGATCCCGGTTTTTACGCTGGTATTGACTGCTACATCCGTATCGGCGCATAGCGGCCATAGCCACGCCCAGCATGATATGCTAACTGGTCTAATACACGCGCTCACCACGCATCCAGTACTCTGGGCAGGGTTTGGTATTGCATTTATTGTCTTGATACGCGCACTAAGCGAGTAGCGAGAAAGCTCAACCCGAATGATCGCACGCTTGATTGAGTAAAATCAAGGCGCATGCCTGTCCAGCGAATAGAATACTGCCTCTTTATACCAATATCGTGGCTGATCGGTTAGAGTTGCGATTTCTCTGTCAATCTAGATAAACACTATGGCGCACGAACAAACAGGTCCGATTGAATTTATTCCACTGAATATTGCCGTGATGACGGTTTCTGATTCGCGCACCGAAGACACCGACACTGCTGGCAAGTTACTGGTGGATCGGCTGACCGATGCAGGGCACCAGTTGGCAAAAAAGCAAATCGTGGTAGACGATCGCTATCAGATTCGCGCGACACTTTCAGACTGGATCGCAAACCCAGATATTCACGCAGTCATTATTACCGGTGGGACTGGTTTGACCGGCAGGGATATTACCCCCGAAGCGGTCAAGCCCCTGTTTGACAAAGAAATAGAAGGGTTTGGAGAACTATTCCGTTATTTGTCTTACCAAAAAATCAGCACCTCATCTCTACAGTCTCGTGCCGTCAGTGGGCTGGCAAATGGTACCCCCATTTTTTGTTTACCAGGTTCTCCTGGAGCGTGTAAGGATGGTTGGGATGGCATTATTGTGCATCAATTGGATCGAAGGCACCGCCCCTGTAATTTGGTCGAGATGATGCCTCGATTTTTAGAGACATAGCCTAGCATCAAGACTGCTCACTGGGCGTTATTTCCGAATCTGCCTATCCGTTTTTTAGGCAACGAGCTTGATGCGGAATATACGCTGGCACCGATGGTATTTTGTGATTATCATATTATTTACATTAAAAATAGTAGGTAATCAATTGATTTAAATAATTTAAACGATTTCAGAGAGAAAAATATGAGTGCTTGTGGATGTGATTCAGTCAAGGGGAAGCTGACCCCTTACTTCGAAGCGCTGGATAATTTAATAAACGCAGCCGTACCCGTACGAGAAACCGAGCGTGTCGCTGTAATGGAGGGTTTGCAGCGAGTGCTGGCCTCACCATTAACCTCTACGGTGAATGTTCCGCCTGCTGATAACAGTGCTATGGATGGCTATGCGGTCAATAGCAAAGACGTATCAGTAGGGGGTGAAATACGCCTGCCCATCAGCCAGCGCATCCCCGCAGGGCAGGTCGGCGCTTCTTTACGGAGCGGAACGGCTGCCAGAATTTTCACCGGCGCACCCATTCCGGAGGGTGCGGATGTCGTGATTATGCAAGAGCACGTAAAAACGGATGGTAACGACATTGTTTTTACAGGACCATACGAACCGAATACCAATATTCGCTTTACTGCGGAAGATATCGCAGTGGGCGATAACATTCTTAAGGCGGGTATGCGTTTACGTGCACAGGAATTGGGGGTTGCGGCGTCGATTGGCTATTCTGAGTTGGACGTGTTTAGGCGCGTTAAAGTAGGTGTGTTTTTTACCGGCGATGAATTGATAGAGCCCGGGCAGGATCTTGGGCCTGGGCAGATATATGATTCGAATCGATATACCATTGTTGGACTGCTCAAAACTCTAGGTTGCGAGATCATTGATTTGGGCATCGTTGAGGACACACTCGACGCGACTAAAGCAGCATTGCAAACGGCTGCTGAGCAAGCAGATCTGGTGATTACGAGTGGTGGGGTATCAGTTGGCGAAGAGGACTATGTTCGTATAGCGGTTGAAGCGCTGGGTAAGCTGGATATGTGGCGAGTCAAAATCAAACCGGGTAAGCCGCTGGCGTTTGGCGAGGTCTGCGATACCCCATTTCTGGGCTTACCAGGTAATCCGGTCGCTGTTTTTGTTACTTTTTGCTTGTTCGTTAGCCCGTACATAAAACGTATGCAGGGAGTGGTAACGCCGGTTGCACATTCCGTTCCAGTCAGCGCAGATTTTAACTGGACGGCGGGTAAACGTAGAGAATTCGTGCGTGCGCGTTTAGTAAAAAATGAGCAAGGGCAAACCGCCGTTCAAATTTACCACCATCAAGGCTCCGGCGTCCTCGCTTCGACTTCATGGTCGGATGGTCTGGTGATGATTCCAGAAGGGATCGCAGTTTCCCCAGGAGATTTGGTAGACTATACGGCTTATTCGAGTTTATTAGCCTAGCCGCTAGCATCCACAATGATAAAGGTCATGTATTTTGCCAGTCTGCGCGAGCAGTTAAACCAAGAAAGCGAACAAATAGAATTGCCTGATGAGGTGCAAACCGTGGGAGATTTGCGTAAAAACCTGGCTAAGCGTGGTGCACATTGGGCCAGCGCGTTTGATGATCAAGCGCTGGTGATGATGTCGGTCAATCACACCATGTCAAATAACGATACCGCTATATCAGATGGCGATGAAATCGCTTTTTTCCCTCCGGTAACGGGCGGTTAGGGTGAGGCACTAACATGAGCGTCAGCGTTCAACGTGAGGATTTTGACCCACAAACGGTCGTTGAAGCGCTCACCAAAGGACGCTCGGATATCGGCGCGGTGGTTACCTTTGTGGGTTTAGTACGCGATACAGCACACCACGAATCGATTTCTGCCATGGAACTTGAGCACTACCCAGGGATGACTGAAAAAGCGCTGCAAGACATTCTTCAGCAGGCCAATGTACGTTGGCAGCTGCAAGGCGCGAGTATTATACATCGCGTTGGAAAATTAGCCCCCGCAGAACAAATCGTTATGGTTGCGGTAGCATCATTACATCGCGGTGAGGCGTTTCAAGCCTGTGAATTTATCATGGACTATTTAAAGACCAGGGCACCATTTTGGAAAAAAGAGTTTACCGCAAACGGCGCTCACTGGGTCGATGCGCGTGATAGTGATGATGAAGCGTTAAAACGCTGGAGTGCTGAGTAGTGCGCTTGCAACAGCAATTGTTACCCTCATCACCGCGTGATTTTCCTGGGCGACGTATTACTCGTTCGATCCTGCGGACGCTACATATTCTGGGTGGTGGGGTGTTGCTCGGTGCCTATTTGTTTAATCAACCGGAAGATGTCATCCACGTCTGGTTTCAATTGGCTGTTATTTCAGGATTCTTGCTTTTTTTAACCGATCTGCATGCCAGTTTTGCTATCCTGTTTGAGTGGCGCGGTTTATCCATCATCATAAAGATCGTGTTACTTTTATTCATACCGTGGATGCCCGGCTATGAAGTATGGTTGTTGTTGGTGATCCTGACCATCGGTTCGCTAAGCAGCCATTTGTCGCGTAGATTTCGACATGGCTTGTGGTTTCCGTTGCCCAACCTTACCCAGGACGAACGCCATGGTTGAACAGCACAATAAATTATTATGAGCAAGGGCTATTCAATCACCCAGGTGCTCAGCCTGAAACAGGCAACAATCCTGGCACCTCAGTTACAGCAAGGCTTACATTTGTTGCAGCTATCCTCACTTGATCTACAGCGAGAAATAGAAAATGCACTGCAGAGCAACCCATTTTTAGAAAAAACAGAACTTGAATTCCTGCCGGCACCCGAATCGGTCAAGCCAGAAGTTACCAAAAAGGATCAGCAGCCGGGTCGGCCAGAAAGCAGCACCCTGATTCAAGGGGCGGCACCCAGTGTATCCCCGAGACTACAACCCAACTCTACAGCTGGGCAACGTTCGCCAAACCAGGGTGATGTCAACGCGGATAGAGCGCTGCAGCTGGCACCTGAGTTGACGCTAAACTCGTATCTGCACCAACAGGCACAAGCAACGCCGTTGAGCGATAAGCAGCATTATATCCTGGAATTACTGATCGACAGCGTCAATGAAAAAGGCTATCTACGTGCCAATTTCACTGACATCGTTGAGTTAGCGATGCCGGATTATGTCGTTACCAACGATGACGTGCAGCAAATGCTAAAGGTGCTACAGGATTTTGAGCCCGTTGGTGTGGGCGCACGTACCGCGAGCGAATGCCTGCTCATACAATTGCGCGATAAACCGGATGATACCCCTGGGCTCGAGCTTGCACGGCAGATCGTCAGGCAGCTTCTACCGCTGCTTGCAAAGCAAAAAATCGAGCAGATCGCACAGGCTTTATCACTGGATAGCCGCGCACTTGAGCTGCCGATTGCCTTAATTCGCCAGCTCAATCCATTTCCTGGTACCGCAATTGCCAGCCAAACGCAAAACCATATCACGCCGGATCTAGTGGTCAAGAAAACACAAGCGCGCTGGGTCGTGAGGCTGAATCCGAATGTGGTACCAGCGATCAGCATGCACAACGAATCAAAAGATTTGCTGAGATTGGCGCGTGGTAAGAAAGGCTATAAGCAACTGCGGCGGGAATGGCAAAAGGCGCAGCATTTGCTGAGTAATTTGGAAAAACGCTACCAAACCTTGCTGCAAGTGGCGAATTATATTGTTGATCGACAAAGCCAGTATTTTGAGCAGGGCGAAGCCGCGCTTGAGCCATTGACGCAAAAAGATATCGCAGAAGAGCTCGGCGTCCATGTTTCAACCGTTTCTCGCGCTGTGAACGATAAATATATGCTCACGCCTGCTGGGGTGGTTGAGTTACGTTATTTTTTTTCCACTGCCATCCAGAGAACGGGTGGCACGAGTATTTCGGCCAAGGCAATTCAGGCCAGAATTGTTACGATGATCAAGCAGGAATCGTCACAAAAACCACTGAGTGACGCCAAAATAGCGCAGGCACTGAATCAGCGTGGCATTCTGGTCGCCAGGAGAACGGTGACCAAGTATCGAGAATTGGCCAATATTCCGGCATCGCCTAAAAGGCGTAGCGCTTAGCATTGTATTATTTCGCGTAATCTGTAGCAAAGTAGGCTGTATAGCTATCTGCTAAAAGCTAAGCGAACATGCCCATTATTGTTAACAATGCGTAGGAAATATAAGCACCTTTTGCACCCATTCCAATATAACGAACGTGCGTGTGCGTATTGTTAGCATTTTTCCAAATTGTGATCGCCGTAAAACACATCCATATTATCCACATAGGCCAACTTAGAACGGTTATCGATTTTTGTAAATTGTTATTACTGACGTAAAACACGGCAGTGATGCTTGAGACAGTGAATAGTAACCCAATGGCTACAAAGTATATCCAAAAAACCACCCATAGCTTTTCTTTTCCATCCAAGGCTCTCCTTAGCATTACAGATATCCAACATTTACCTACTGTAAGCGCCGGGCCATGGGATAGAGTTTCTCCGCTTCATCCTGCAAGCGCTGCAACACTACATCAAACAACTGGCTGGTCTCGTCGATAAACCCCTGGTGATCGCGAATGGTTAATGACGTGGTTTGCTTGTTACACCAGTGGCGGGTGTACTGTTTTACGATTTTCTTTATTTCCTGCGAGCCGTTCATAAAATTATTTACGCTATTGGATGCGTTATTCCCGCCGTTGCGTAAAATGACGGGGTAAATGGTGCGTTCTACTTTGTCGATGTGGTCGGTTAATTCGTTCAGATAACGGTGAAATAGCTCACAGCAGGTTTTGGTGTCACACATGGGGCGATCCTGGACTAAATACTGCAGCACATTGGAAAGCTCGGTGATTCTGTGGTTTTGTTGATGGAGTGCGTCGAATGAAATCATAGTATTCGTATAGTTAAGAATCCAAATATTAGCGCGCGCGAGCGTCTACATTTTTGATATGGATCATGTCGTTAATCTTGAATTGTCGATATTTATTCTACCAAAATTGGCCAAAGGCTGAGTTCTTTTGAACCGATCTTGTACTGCATAATCCGATGATTGTTGGTATCGGCAATCAAGATCGTGCCGTTAAGGACTGCAAGCCCGCCAGGTTCATTCAAGGTGGTCTGTTGTTCGGATTGTGGGGTATCAATCTGGTCTTGGACGGCAACCGTCTCAATGTAGTTATTCTCGATATCAAGGCGTTTTAGTTTGTGGTTGTAGGTATCCGCGACGAATATAAGTTGATCGTCAATAGCAGCCACACCCAGATTATGTTGCAGTAGCGCCTCATCCAGCTCACCATCCATATCGCCAAAATCAAACAAGCCTTTACCTACCAAAGTGCGTACGTTTTTCGCACCCAGATCAATCTCACGCACTGCGGAGGCTTCTGAATCTGCCACGTAGAGCATATCCTGGTACAGGCTGAGCCCACTGGGCTGGTTATAGCTGGCCTGCATAAGGGAGCCATCAACCAGCGCTTCTCTGCCATTGCCCGAAAAAGGTTCAAGTGTTTTTTGTTGCAAATCAAGCGCCCAGATTTGATGTTCACCCGCCATTGCGACGATCAGTTTCTCCTGCCAAACAACCAAATCCCACGGTGATCTTAGGGCGGTCTTAGTGGCGGGTTTGTTTTTTTTGATTCGCAAAGTGACTTTTCCCGTCCCGGCAATGGTTTTTACTGAATCGCGGGTTAAATCGATTGCTCGAATACTATGGTTGCCCGTGTCTGCGACATATAAAATTTCGTTGGCAAAGGTCAGCCCCTGGGGTTGCTTAAAACGCGCCTTGGAAAATCTGCCATCGACCAATCCAGCCGAACCATTTCCCACTATATGCAATACCTTACCCTTATGATTGGTAATAATAACCCGGTTATGCAATGTATCGCTGATTGCCACATATTGATCAGATGCGGCAATCTTTCCAGGAAAGGCTAGAAAAGAAGACTGCAATTTATCTTTTTCCAGCACGATGGGCAGCGGAGTATTATTTTCGGACTCCGTTTGCTCTTTGAGCAGCTTATCGATCACCATCTCAAACAGCTCGTAATTGCCTTCACCCGTGATTTTTCCGAGTACCTTACCCTGCGGCGTAATCACATACTGAGTTGGCCAAGCGCGCATGCCATACTTGCCAGCAAGCCGGTGGTTGGTATCACTGACAACCGGGTGTTTGATGTCGTAGCGAACAATGATACGGCGCAGGGTTTCAAGGTTCTTTTCATTATCAAATTTAGGTGAATGCACGCCAATAATTGCAATTTTATTGCCGTATTTTTTCTGTAAACGATCTAAATCTTCCAGTACATGAATACAGTTAATGCAGCCGTAGGTCCAAAAATCCAGAATGACTACTTTTCCGAGTAATTCGTTGATTTCCAGCGATTTTTCCACATTTAACCAGGCACTATCTTGCTCAAATTCAAGGGCAGGAAGGAGCGGGCGTTTGGCCTTGGACTGTGCACCAATTGGCAATGAAAAAAAGCCCGCCAAGACAAGCAATAGTGAGAAAATAACAACCGTGGGCCGCGATCTAAACATAGGCTTTAAAATAAATTTCAAGCCTTTAGTCTAGCATCTGAAAAAGCGCAGTATGGTGTTTCTTCTTTTGGCAAATTGGGCATAACGGCTTGGACTGTGAATCTAAAGTATGAAAGTGTACACCACAGGTCTGACAGGTCACTTCGTTTAAGGCAATAAGCTGTTGCAATGCAATAGTATTGCGCTCGATATGTATTGCTTCGTCTTCACACACATCAACACAAATCATGCAAGCAGTACAATGAATAGCGTTGATTTGATAAACCGCATCACCTTCAAGCTTTTCCATGATCAGCGCCTGATGCGGACAAAGCTTCACGCAGGTATCGCACGCACTACATAGCTGGGTATCTATTTTCGGAACATAGGGTAAGACCTGCTTATCTGGTGCCGCAGGTAAAAATGCGCCGATCGGGGTTGGAGTGTGTTGCTCATCAGATTTCAGATCAAAATAATCCAAGCCGTAATCACTTATTTCAGTCGCTGTTTTGCGCAGGAATTGGCGGCGACTCAAGGAGGTATCGGCACCCGTATGCACGGCCGAGCGTAAGATGTTTAGCCATTGTTCACCGCTAATATTTATGCGCTCTAAACCGGGTTGGGCGCTTTCTTCCAGCAGGGTATTAAGTTGGGTTAAATACTGATCCAGGTAGTCAATCGAGCCTCGACTGCAATCTTCGCAAGTGGCGGTGCTGACCAGCAAACGGCGATGCCCTGCTTGGTAGAGCGTGGCGATATCTCTGAGGCTCAGGGCATGAACACAATTTACCAGTCCATCAGCTTGCGTAGAATGGCTTTCGGGGATTTTTTCGCATGCGAGCAACACCAATTGTTCATTGTTCCAGTGGATGGATAAGGGGTTATGCGTGTGCTCAATGGCAGTTTCGGGGCAAACTGACGCGCATACACCGCAACCATCGCAAAGCGAGGTATCTAGTTCAAGCTGCCTATGATTCAATCGCCAGGCGTTGACGTGGCAGGTATCAACACATGCGCGGCAGCTTGAGTTGGTAATAAGTGTGTGAACGCAGTGTTCGGCTGCTATTTGTGGTAGGTTCAGGCTTTCTGAATTAGTCTCGCTCAAGCCTGCCCCGTGTACAAATCAGAAGGTTGGTCCGGACTCCGGCCCAAATTGAGGGGGGGCGACCTTAATGGCTTCTTTTAGTTTCTCACGCATTTTTAGCTCGATTTCTGCTGGATCGGGCCGCGGTTCGTCCAGCATCACTGCGAGCAGATCACGTAGTTCGTCACAGTAAACTGCCGTCAGCAGTGTCAGCCCGGTATAAAAATCACTTTCGCTATGTGAAGCGACACGGCCAGCAAACTGATCGACCCAACGCAACAGATGTTCATCGAGAAAAGTCGCCGCGACGCTTAAATTGTTCTGATCACCCGTCATCTTGACAATCTCAGCCAGGAAATTAAGTTCGATGACGATATGATCATCAGCACGATTGCGCCAGTTCTCAACCGCCATACCATGCGCTTGATACAGCTTTCGAACCTCGAACATGGGTTTTTGCATCACCAAATGGTCTTCGTCCAGCCAGTATGATTCATGTGGAGAAGCGCCAAATTGGCCATTCAGGTAGATGGCGGCGAAATCTGCGGCCAGATCATCCAAACAGGCTGAATCGGGTTCATCTGGCCAATTTGCAACCACACTCTCAAGGTGATTCAAAATACTGGTCGCTTTTTCAGAACCCAGATTCAACCCCAGACCTTCTGGAAAGCCAAGGAATTTGAGTTCGGCCAGTGTTTGTGCTTCAAGCTCGGTCGCCTGTAAGGCGTTCAGCAAGGCAAGATCATCACTCACCGCTTGAGTTAGCGCGTTTATATCTTCTGGGCTGAATTTGGCTGACATATATCAGGGGCGTGTTTAGTAAATATAGGCTGGCACTTGCTAGAGCACCTGCGTCATACCATCCATTTTTACGGATGACGCAGATGCTACCTGAGTTTTAAGTAAAGAGATAGCCGCTTATTCTACCTTACCTTTGCTGTGCGCCACGAACACGATAGAAGGATTGGTGAGTTCTGGGTTAGCCATGGTTTTCACTTGATTAACAGGTTTTTCACCTTCAGCATACGCTTTGGTCTCCCAAGTAGCGTCGCGTAGTTTGTCGATATCACCGATATCCAACACCCGCATCATACAAGCCATGACGCAGTATGGTTTGCGACCAGCATCGATTTCATCCACGCATAAATTGCATTTCGAGACGATATTCTGATCTGGAATAAACTGTGGAGCGCCATAGGGACAGGCTGCTTCGCAGCGTCGACAGCCAATACACAGGGTCGAATCGATATCCACAATACCGTCCTTCTTACGCTTAAATATAGCGCCTGTCGGGCAAGTCGGTAAGCAGGCTGGTTCAGAACAATGATTGCACGACATATTTACTTTGTAGGCATACACCTCCGGAAAGGTGCCACCTTCTACATACGCCACACGTCGAAAACGCGGCCCGGCCTCAAGGCCATTTTTATCCTTACAGGCAATCTCGCAAGCTCGACAACCAATGCAATCAACATTGTTGTGTACAAAGCCCAGTTGCATGTCTGGTACGACCGGAGTGTAGGTCTCTTTCTTAAGGCGCTTAATCGCCTCTTTAACTTTACCTTTATCTAAGTCTTTATTTGTTGCCATTGATAGTTCCTCCGGTTACATGTCGCGACGAAAAACATGGCTACGTGACGCAGCTATTTTATCCCAGCCGGGTCGGTGTTCCAGGTCGGTTTTCCTGATGCTCGCCAGTACGGTGTTATAGGCGAATGCACCTGCTGGACTCGGCTCATCAAGGGTCAGCATATCGGGGTTGCCCGCGCGATCAATGCCGTTATCATCCAAGTCTATCCAGGCACCTTCGTGCAGTACCAGTACGCCCGGCATGCAACGTTCGGTAACGTAAGTGGGGACCACCACCGCACCGCGATCATTGTATACCTCAACCACGTCACCGGTTTTTATCCCCAGTTTTTTCGCATCTGATGCGTTAATCGTCACTTCCTGCTCGTAGGTTTCACGCAACCACGGGATATTATTGAATATCGAGTGGGTACGATGTCTGGGATGCGGAGAAACCAGGTGGAAAGGATGATCTTTGGTTTTAGGGCTGTTTAAGGATTCCCAGGGTTCGATCCACTTGGGAATGGAAGGGACGTGATAACCATATCGGGTTTTGGTCCAATCGCTTATATTCGCCAGCTCGGTACACAAAATTTCAATTTTTCCAGAAGGCGTTTGAAAAGGCAGGCCATTTTCGATTTGTTCACGAAAAGCCACGTGCGGCTTATCCAGAATAAACTTATATACTCCGCGTTTTTTGAACTCTTCCCAGGACATGGTTACATGTTGGTGATGCATCACTTTATCATGCCACCAATCCGCGAGATAGGCTTCATCTACGGCGTCGTTATCATGAAAATAATTACGATTTGCTTTGGGGTTATACAAACGTCCCATCTGCTCACCGCCCAGTCGATAGCAAAGTTCGGTAAAGACCTGAAAATCAGTCTTGGATTCACCCATTGGCTCAATGACTTTCGGTCGGTGGATATAGTAATGGCCTTTATACCAGGGTAGGGCGACATCATGCCGCTCGAAATGGGTGGCGATCGGAAATAATACATCAGCAAATAAGCCAGAAGGCGTGATAGTGGAATCCATGCATACCACTAAATCAAGTTTTTTGATCGCCTCGATTTCCTTGTTGATATTGGTTAGTTGATTGAACCAATCAGAGCCTTGCCAGAAAATACCACGAATATTGGGCACCACACCGTCAAGATTATCAGCGCGCGGCCACAAGCCTGCTTCCTCGCGTTTTACGTTCGGATAGTTAAGCACGATATGCGCCCAGCGATCAGATTTGATGGATGCATACCAGACATTGGCATACTCATCATAGGGATAGGCCACCGCCTCGGAGTGCCAACCTTTACCCACACCCTCAGCGCTGCCGCCCAGTACACCGATGTTACCGGTCATGGCCTGCAGGGCTGCCGCCATGCGGTTATATTGCTCGCCGTACGCATTCCGCCCCGGTGCCCAGCAGGCTTTCAGCGCTGCGGGCCTGGTTTCAGCGTACATTTTCGCCAGTTTGATAATATCTTCAGCTTTTACACCGCAGATTTCAGCCGCCCATTCGGGCGTTTTAGGCGTGTCATCATATTTTCCGAGGATGTAGTCCTTGAAATTCTCCTTGCCATTTGGCGAATTTTTAGTCCACTCCGGAGTGGTACCTTGATCCATGCCCATGCAGAAATTATTAATAAACTCCTGATCGTGAAGGTCATTGGAGAAAATATAATGCGCCATACCCGCCATCATTGCAGCGTCGGTATTCGGCCGGATCGGTATCCACCAGGCATCATAGGTTGCGGCTGAATCGGTATACTGTGGATCGACTACCACAAACTTACAACCGCGTTGCTTGGCCATGCGCATGTAGTAAAAAGTGTTGCCGCCATGGAAAGTATACGCCGGGTTCCAACCCCACATAATGATCAGCTTGCAATGCGCGTACGCGTCGTCTTCATTACCATCCTCAATCGTGCCAAAGGTCCAGCGCGAGCTGGTCGTGGTGCCCTGATACGATGGTACTGACCAGGAACTGGTGCGGCAGCCAAAGACGCCTAGAAAGCGCCCAAGCAGCCCTTCAATTTGGTCGGACTTGTGCAAAACACCATAAGACGCACCCGCATAGCTTTGATCTACCAAAGCCTGGGGACCATATTCGGCTTTGATTTCAATCATTTTCTTGGCGACAAAATCCAGCGCTTCGTCCCAGGAAGCACGTCTGAATTTGCCCTCACCGCGTTCGCCCACACGCATCATTGGGTAGAGCAAGCGTTCGGCAGAATATAGGCGCGACCGGTACGAACGCCCACGTAGACAAGCTCGAACTTGGGGTTCCTCTTCGGTATCTTTGCCAAACTCACCGTTTTCCTGATAACGACCATCATCAGTTGAAAGACGTACAATCACATCCCCTTTTTTGTGCGCGACCAGCATATGGCGCGAGCCACAGTTATGCGCGCAGCTGGTAACAACGGTTTCGAGATCATCGTCTCTGGGATAAGGCGCGTAGGCAAATGCTTCGGCCTTATCGGTTTTTAACAAACTGCCCCCTGCGATACTGGCGGCGGAAGCAATCGCAGTTGATTTCAAGAATGTTCTGCGATCCATGTTCAGGGCGTTTTGCACTATATCTTTTGTGTCTGACCCGGGTTTTGATTTTTGCTTAAGCATGAATTTGTCTCCAGTCATTCGTCTATTTATTTAAAAAGCGAGCTTGTGATTCGGTGGGTCGATCTTTTGCCCATTCGGGAACTTCGGGTGCCATTCCAGGCCATTCATGACGTGGATAAGGGTAATTGATTCGGTACCATGAGCGACCGCCATGGCAGCCGTAACATGCGTCGCCGCTCTCAGCACCTGCTTTTTCAATTTCCTCGGCATTTAGATAGTTTACATTATGCCGTACGGTACGAAATGCTGCATGGCAAGCCATGCAATTATTCTGAAAAATATCTCGGGACTCTGTCCAAGGGCCAGGCAACCCAGTCATGATTTCATAGTTGAACTGACCGTGACACATTAAGCAGGTATTCGGGTCGACCATTTTACGCAGGGTTAAGTCTGCTGGTGCAGTGGCCGAACTATCGCTGGTTTCTTCGCGTAAGTCATTGCCTTGATGACAAGTGTTACACTGCAGGTTCATCAATCGCTTGGCGTATGGCGTCGACATGTGTCGACGATGAAAGGTATCTTGCTCACCAGTATAGGTTTCGAGCGTTTGATACCAAGCCAGGGTATCTTCTATTTTAATCCCTGCGGGGGTTGTTTGTCGAACTTCGCGCGTCAGAATTTCTTCATGGCAAGCAAGGCATTGTTCGTTGGTGGCCTTTTCAATTAATGGCGAGAAGTGAATGGGATCCCAGCGCGCCTGTTCATAGTTTTTGTTGGTGGGTTGCTCTGCATGTGCCGCAAGGGCCAAGGAACCCAGTAAAGCGATGATTGCGAATCGTGCGCGATGCATGGTTCTTCTCCTGAGGTATTGCTGTTAATAAAGCGCGGCGCAGGGAATCTGCGCCGCAACTTGTTGAAGAGTTAGTCGATTAAGACTTCTTCTTGAACGGATTCCAAGATTTCTTTTCACCGCTCATACCGGACATTCCGTCCATGCCGGACATTCCGCCCATACCGGACATTCCGCCCATACCGGACATTCCGCCCATACCGGACATTCCGCCCATGCCGGACATTCCGCCCATGCCGGACATTCCGCCCATGCCGGACATTCCGCCCATGCCGCCCATACCCATCATGCCACTATACGCGCGATGAGTCCACTGAACGCAAACGCTAGGGCCTTGTCCTGCCATGCCTGACATACCGGACATTCCGCCCATACCGGACATTCCGCCCATGCCGGACATTCCGCCCATGCCGGACATTCCGCCCATGCCACCCATGCCGGACATTCCGCCCATGCCTGACATACCGGACATTCCGCCCATACCGGACATTCCGCCCATACCGGACATTCCGCCCATACCGGACATTCCGCCCATACCGGACATTCCGCCCATACCGGACATTCCGCCCATACCGGACATTCCGCCCATACCGGACATTCCGCCCATGCCGGACATTCCGCCCATGCCGGACATTCCGCCCATGCCGGACATTCCGCCCATGCCGGACATTCCGCCCATGCCGGACATTCCGCCCATGCCGGACATTCCGCCCATGCCGGACATTCCGCCCATACCGGACATGCCGCCCATGCCTGACATACCGCTCATGCCACCCATGCCGGACATTCCGCCCATGCCGGACATTCCGCCCATGCCTGACATACCGCTCATGCCACCCATGCCGGACATTCCGCCCATACCTGACATACCGCTCATGCCACCCATGCCGGACATTCCGCCCATGCCACCCATGCCGGACATTCCGCCCATGCCGGACATTCCGCCGAATCGGTTGGCTGGAACGCTAACAGTGCAAACCCAGTTTCCACCGCCGCCGCCCATGCCGGACATTCCGCTCATGCCACCCATGCCGGACATGCCGCTCATGCCACCCATACCGGACATGCCGCTCATGCCACCCATGCCGGACATGCCGCTCATGCCACCCATGCCGGACATGCCGCTCATGCCACCCATACCGGACATGCCGCTCATGCCACCCATACCGGACATGCCGCTCATGCCACCCATACCGGACATGCCGCTCATGCCACCCATACCGGACATGCCGCTCATGCCACCCATACCGGACATGCCGCTCATGCCACCCATACCGGACATGCCATCCATGCCGGACATGCCGCTCATGCCGGCAGACATAGCAGTAGATGCCATGGTTCCGCCAACGATTGCAGCGATTACAACGCTTAGAGTTTTCTTCTTCATAAATATTATCTCTTAGTTAGATTATTTAAATTTAAATAAAGTTAATATAATAAGGTGCCTATAGAACACCCGTTTCTCCTCAATATCGTCCTTAATTGTATTAACTCCAAATAACTTGAACGTTCGGTTTGAGGGTCAAGCATGAACGACAAGCTGTTAAAAACTAGTCAAATGAAGCTGTATTATTCTGAATACCATTTACGTATGTCGTAGCGCCCAGTCATCCCGCGATGCGTGAAAGGGGTGTGCCAATTGCCCTGATCTTCCAGGAACTGTAAGCTCGCCGGGTAGGGGGCTTCGACGCCATGTAAAGCCTTTTTATACCAATCGTCATCTCTAGATATGTCGGTGATGACTGGTGCGTTTTCTGGTCGCTGGTGTGGGTTTACGCCTGCGATTGGAAAAGGCGTGGCTTCTTCTGCGGCATTGGTTGCCGCAGGGGCCAGCAGAGCGCTGACCAGGGTGAGAATGATAAACTTCGGGATGTCAAATTCTGTCTGTAGACAGCGCATATATAAGCCTCCTGAAAGCATTATTTTGGATGTCGCAAGCTAAAACCTAGCAAAGCGATTAGAAGCAAATATAATGCCAATATATATAAGGAAAGCGTAACTGTATGAAAAATAATTATAAATAGTAGATTTTGAGCATGAAACCAGCCAAAATTATTACAATAAGCTGACAAATTGTCTGTTTGGGTTGAGAGGCAAGTTTGCTTGGTTTCGCAGGGCTAAGAAGAACCTGAGAAATAGCAAATTAATTAGTAAAATGAGAAAATAATTAACTAATAAACAATGACTTAAGAAAAATACTTGACAGACTGACAAAATGGCATAATTAAGCTGTTAGGTGTATTTCTTCGTCGAAATAAACCTGTCACCCTGATTAGCCTTATGCCAAAATGAAAGCTATCTATTTCTCACCCCAAATCCGAAACGCAAATTGATGACTCAAAGTAGCATTAATCATAAGTCTGTTAGATTATTATTCTTAGTGCTGGGCGTTATATCGCTTATTTTCATACTGTTCTTTTGGGGCATTTATCAGCTTCAGCTGCGGGGGGAGCGCAGCAAGGCAGCCAGTACTGTCAACCAGTTATTACAAGCCTCTTTAGAGAATGCGATGCTAAAGCGAGATTTAGCAGGGTTGGATGGGATCGTAAAACGCCTCGGCGAACAGGAGGAAATTCTCGATGTAACAATATTAAACCCGAAGGGGCAGGTCAGGTTTACTGGTGCAGATCTCACTGTTGGGCAGTTATACGAGCAACCCGTGCCATTATTGTGCGACGGTTGTGAGGGAGATTTCAAAGCCGCGACTGAGTCAACGCATTTCTTATCTCGGGCGGATGGCAGCCGTGTGCTCAGGTCAGTCAATCCGGTAAAAAATAAAGTAGCCTGTAAGGAATGCCATGGTTCGGTAGAAGATAACGCGGTTAACGGTATTTTGATTGTTGATTACAATGCTGAGCCAATATACAAAAAAGCGCGTAACAGTATCCTGTGGCTTAGCCTGACAGGCTTGGTAGTTTTAATTACGACCGTATTGATTTTATGGCGTTTTATGCGTCGCAATGTATTGATGCCAGTCGCGCATTTGCATGATATGAGTCGGGAATTGTCGCAGGGCAATTTAAAGGCAAGGGCGCAAATCAAAAGCGATGACGAATTTGAGATGCTCGGTGATAGCTTCAATACCATGGCCGAACGTCTCGACAACAGCTTGAACCAGTTGTTGGATAGTGAAGCCTATCTGCAAGCGTTAATCGATGCGGTACCAGATGGCATTCGCGTAATTGATAGCGATTTTAAAGTTGTGCATTCGAATAAAGCATACCAGACCCAACTGGGCATTAGCGACCAGGGTGAAGTACAGCCGTTGTGCTACCGGAGTAGTCATCAGAAACGCAAACCTTGCCCGCCGACCTTAATGACATGTCCGTTGCACGAAATTCAACTTAAGCCAGAGCCGGTTAAAACGATGCAACTGTTCAAGCGGGCAGATGGGTCTGAATTCGAGGTGCAGGTGTTTGCAGCACCTTTGATAATAGGCCAAGATGAAAAATTGTTGATGGTTGAATCGATACGCAATTTGGCTGAAGACATTCGTTTTTCCCATGAACAGAAGCTTTCAGCGGTTGGACAGCTTGCGACGGGTGTTGCGCATGAAATACATAATCCACTTTCATCCATCCGTATGGCGCTTAAAAGTGCGCTGTCAAAACTAGAGTCTGATAGCGAAAGAAATGCAGAAATTTCTAAATACTTAAAATTGGTCGATGGTGAAATTGACAAATGTATTGACGTGACTAAGCGACTGCTAAAGCTGTCTAGTTTTGGTGGCGAGAAGATGCAATTGGTGGACATCAATATTGCGGTTGAAGAAACGCTTTCCCTGCTTAAGTATGAGGCTGAGCAGAAAAATATTCAGGTTGAGCTAGATTTATCCAAGGTGCCACCGCGAATGCTGGCGGCCAATCAGGATATACGTATGTTGGTACTCAATTTGGCGCAAAATGCTTTTCATTCGATGCCGGATGGTGGGAAGCTTAGTATTGCTACCAGCGTGAAAAAGGATGAAATGTGCTTGCGCGTTTGCGATACCGGTGTTGGCATTAAACCTGAGCATAAAGCGCATATTTTTGATCCATTTTTTAGTTATCGGGCGGATAGTGATCATGGCACAGGCCTAGGGTTAACCATATGTCAATCCATTGTGCAGCGCTACAATGGGCTGATCGAAGCAGAAAATGTGATCCCGCATGGCACTTGTTTCACGGTTCGTTTACAGTGCCCGGAGTGTCTTTTTGAGGTATAGGGGTAAAATCCAATGATAAAGCAAATACTGATTATTGATGATGATCGAGTGTTCAATCGGGTGCTGGTTCAGCAAGTCACCGAGATGGGGTATGGCGCAGTGGGCAAGTTAAATTGGGCTGAAGCGCAGCTATGGTTGGAAGAAAATGATCCTGACCTCATTTTGCTGGACAGTAAATTGCCCGATGTGCGGGGAGAAGCACTTATACCTGAGCTATCGGTCAATTACCCAGTGGTGATGTTGACGGCCTACGGTGGGGTGCGTCAAGCGGTTGGTGCAATTCATGCGGGTGCGGTTGATTATCAAACCAAGCCTATCGACCCCGAGGAACTGCAGTTGGTGATCACTCGGGTACTTGAAACCGAAACATTGTTACATAATTTTCAACACTACCGGGCTAAAACCCAAGGCAAAGACGAAAAACTCTTGGTGGGGAGTAGCGAGGGTTTGACCAAAGTAGAGACCATGATTGATGCGGTTGCGCCGAGCGATATGACGGTATTGATTCAGGGAGAGAGCGGTGTGGGCAAGGAACTGGTTGCGCGTGAATTGCATAATCGTAGTGCCCGAGCACAGGAAAATTTTGTCACACTCGATTGTTGTACGCTGCAGGAAACTTTGTTTGAGTCGGAACTATTTGGTCACGAACGTGGTGCATTTACCGGTGCTGACCGGAGGAAAACGGGCTTGATTGAAATTGCCGAAAAAGGTACTTTGTTTCTGGATGAAATTGGTGAAATTGGGCCGGCAATTCAAGCGAAATTATTGCGCGTATTGGAATCTGGACAGTACCGAAGGGTGGGCAGCACCAAGGATGCGACCTCAGCGACCCGTATAATAGCTGCGACCAACCAGGATCTCGAAAAAATGGTGGAAGAAAAGACATTCCGGGGCGATCTGTATTTTCGACTAAACGCGTTTACCATCTCAGTCCCTCCGTTGCGCGAGCGCCGTGAAGATATTCCGCAACTGGCAGAGCATTTCATTCGCAACCATAGTTTTTCGCGACGCATATCAAAACGTTTTACTCAGGGCGCGATTCGAAATATGGTGGCTTATGATTGGCCAGGTAATGTGCGAGAACTTAAAAATGTTGTTGAGCGCGCGATTATTTTATCGCAGGACACGCCTGATATTCGTGTTCAGCATCTTACATTTGGGGTGATAGAAAATAATGAAGCGGTGGGCGTACACCTGGATTTCGATTCTGAACCCTCTCTGCAGGAAATAGAAAGACGTTATCTTGAACTTTTACTGGATAAATACTCGGGTCATCGAAATAGTATTGCAGCGGCAATGGGTATTAGTGAGCGTAATGTTTATCGTTTGCTTGGTAAACATGGCTTAAAGGAATAGATAGTTAGATATATATCGTGCGGAATTGAGATACGGTTAGAATGATACTTTTGCTTACACAAGTGGCAGTGAAATCGACAAGCAGTTACCGCCAGGTTGGAATTTAAGCATACTGGACATGCAATCTAGCGCAACATCGTTTAACCACGCACATGTGCACAGGTAAAATGGCAATTAAATAGAAGGGTATCGATATGAATTTAGCGAATACAGAGAGGTTTGAAGACTGTGCGGCATTACCTCAGGTCGCGTTGTCGTTTATGAACCAAGTGCATTGCGAAGAGCTAGAATTGGTTGCGAACTTGCTTTCGCACTTGCAAGAGCGCGCGCCTATGGAAGAGATCAATAGTTTGTTAATTGAATGGGTTGCGCATACCAAAGCGCACTTCGAACGCGAAGAGCGGTTGATGGAAGAGTACCGATTTCCACCTTATCCTATCCATAAAATGGCGCACCAACAGGCGCTCGAAAGCCTAATACCGTTGCAGCAACAATGGTTAGAATCGGGTAATTATATTGCCTTGGAGCGCCATATCAAACAAGAGTGGCGAGCGTGGTTGCAGCAGCACATCTCAACCATGGATACCGCCACCGCCAATTTTTTAAGCCAGTTTGATATTCAGGTCGAGTTATAGACAATAAGCATAGAGGCTATTTGTCAATCCGAACAGAAAAGGGAATCCACCTTTATCCCGAAAGTAAGCAACAGCCCGAACAATTCACCTTAACAAATAGATAACAAGCGGCTTATTTTGCGTATGCAACTTTGTACATCGTCGAGAAAACCTCAGCTTTGTTAAAGCGGTAAGCGGCTTATCGTATTTGAAATGGGGTAGGCTGAGTAATGTCTTACCAGCTTAATGTTTTTATCTTAGGGTCAAATAATAACTCATTTACGAGCTCCGGGTTGCCCATCTCGAGACCCTCTATAAAATCAGTTTTAGTTAGTCCTGCCGCTTTAGAACAAGCGCTACAAGCAATGACCATACCGCCATCTGCAATAAAAGCTTTTAGCATATCCTGTATGGACGTATCTTTATTGCGCATAAGCCCATGAACGTGAGATGCGCGTTTAGTATCCGCCAGGTAAATACCGCGTACATTTAACCAAATGGCCACGGGTTTGTGTCCGGTTTTAAGGGCTTTTTGGTGCGCGAACATGATTGCCTTGGTGGCGGCCCAAGTATCATCAGTCGTTAGATTGACAAATAAGCCACCTTTTGCGTCTTCTGCGTGCGCAACGGGGAAAATGCTGCACATTATTAAGAGCAATAATGTGGAGAGCAAGACTAAATGGGACGAGGCGTTATTATTTTTCATGGTCTACTTTCATGCACGTTTAGTAATAAAGCGTGGATACTAACGGGTACACACCCCGGGCAAAAAGGGGCGGATTGTCGCAGCACTGTCATTCAGGTCAGGTCGTTCATGACGTAAGGTGCGCAAAAAGCCGAGCATAATTGCCCTTACAAAGGAGCAATGTTGTTTAAAATATCACACAGAACCAAGGCTTTATGTCTTGATAGATGGTTATAGGCGAGAATTTTCGTATTCGCAATTAAATGCTGAAACCACGCCGTTATCAAAGTAGCCAATAGTTTAGTAAATCTAGTTAATGTCAGCATAACTTGAATTTATTAGCGTGACGCTGTTAGACTCTCGACGAAGAAGAGAAACATAACCGCATAATCATCATCTAAGATGGGTGCAGCCATCAAAATAATAAGAATCGCTGGTGCTTGTCATGCCAATCCTTAGCGGTGCCGTGAATAGAGAATACAGCGGATTTTGCCGTTAATCTCCCAACCTTTTTACCATACATGGGTTTTCCAATGAATATCGCCAGTAATGATCAAGTAGCCGAAACGATCTCCACCAAGTTGACAGAATATAACCAGCAGGTCGACACCAACCTCAACTGGTTAAAAGACAATATGAGCCCTTATTTTCTAAATCTCAACAAGATGGAGCCGGATGCTTTGTCGGTGCTAACCCTTAGTTTGGACAAGCTCGAGCAATTTGAGCGCATCACCCTAATCAATCGCGATTCGCGTCTGATGCTGGCGCAGGTTTCTTATACGGGCTCCATCTATGATGCGTTGCAGGATTTACCAGAGAAACCGTTATTGTACGCGGAGATCACTACTTCCTTCCAACCATTGCCCGATAGCGAAAATGATCTGGAAGTAATTCGTTGTGATTTTGATACGCGCGAAGGTCTCGCTGTAAACGAGAAGCAGTTAAAAACCATTGATCAGGGTTTGCACAACGATATTGCTAAATTGCTCCAAGAACGCATGCCCGATTTTGATATGCAACGGTTTGACGAAGTGTTAGCGATCTTTGTATCCAGCGATGCAGAATATGTCATTATATCTCCACCAGAACGAATTGCACGGATTATGGAGACTTATATACTCACCCAACAAGGTGGTGGCGTCTCGCTGCAAGTAGAGCCCACCAGCCATGATGAGTATCGAGTTTCGTTTGGTGTTACTAACCCACCGCATTCAGGATTTTTATCGCAAGTGCTGGAAGTATTTCAGCGACTTAATATTGGTCTTAAACGCTCCTATAGTCTCGATGTCACTAATGGTTATACGCATTACTTTTTAGGTACGTTTTATGTCAAGCCGCGCGATAACTCGCCATTGGCTGTAGATACCCAGCTATATCACAATTTGGAATTGGAGCTGTATAACACGCAAATAGTTTCCACCGGGGCGCCGAGCTATACCAATCTGATTACCAAAGGCATCATGAGTGGACCAGATGCGACGCTGATCACTGCCCTGATTGGTTTTTGCCACACCAACCTTGCGCACAATGCACCCGAAGTCTATGAACGTGATAGCATCATCAAAGCCTTTCACCATAACGCCAGTATGTGCATTGCGCTTGTCGAGTTGTTTTATGCCCGCTTTGACCCAGATTTGGACAAGCGTGAAGAAGCCTACGCAGCTAAACTCGATAGCACAATCGAATTGATTGAGAACTTTAACTCCGGAAGACGTACGCTGGATAACTATCGACGGGTGATTTTTCGTTGTGCGCTTTCATTTATTCGTAATTGCCTGAAAACCAATTTTTTCGTCATCAAAAAACACGCACTGGCTTTCCGGCTAGACCCGGCCTACTTAGAAGAGTTGGAGACACGTTTTACCGAAGATTTACCAACCGACAGGCCATTTCGTATCACCTTTTTCTCAGGCCGTCGAGGTAATGGCTATCACATCGGTTTTTCAGACATCGCACGCGGTGGTTGGCGTACACTGATTACCCAAAGTTTGGATGATTACACCAATTATGCCAGTACGTTATTTAAGGAAAATTATGTATTAGCGCATACGCAACATCTTAAGAATAAAGATATTTACGAAGGAGGGTCCAAGTTAGTCGCGATCCTGAATGTTGATGCCCGTACCACCGCCGAACAACGCGAGCAATACCTGTATAAATTGCAGCACGCTTTTGCCAATGCCTTTCTTGACCTGTATATCACCGATGAGAATGGTCATGCCAAAGATCCCCGAGTGGTAGATTATTATGGCCAGGAAGAGCCGATCGAACTTGGTCCTGACGAAAACATGCACAATGTCATGATCGAACGTATGGCCATCCTGGCTGAGCGGCGCGGATATTTGCTCGGTAAAGGGATCATGTCTAGCAAAGAGATTGGCATCAACCATAAAGAATACGGGGTTACCTCGATCGGGGTGATTCGATTCGCCGAAGTCACCATGCAGGAATTTGGTATTGATATGCACAAGGCGCCGTTCAGCGTCAAATTCACGGGTGGGCCAAATGGCGACGTGGCCGGTAACGGCATGCGACTATTGCTGGAACGCTGCCCGCAAGTACAAATTAAGCTGATCGTTGATGGCACAGGTGCGCTGTATGACCCTGAAGGGTTAGATAAAACTGCGTTATCAAAGATTGTTCTGAAAAACGATATAGAGGGCTACAATCCAGAAGCACTGCACACGGGTGGATTTATCCTGTATCGCATGGTCACGCGTAAGGAAGGTATTAGCGATCTATACCGAAAAATAACCCAGACCGACGATGGATTGAAAGAAGAGTGGGTATCGACAGATATATTTTATAAAACCTTTAACAACCTGATTTTTACGGTTAATACCGATTTATTTATCCCGGCGGGTGGCCGGCCCGAAACCATCGATGAAAGTAATGTCGAACGTTATTTTGATGCAGATGGCAAACCTGCATCGTCTATTATTGTTGAGGGGGCTAACTCATTCATCACACCCAGTGCTCGCCAGGTCTTGCAGCAAAAAGGCGTGGTCATTATGCGTGATGCCTCAGCGAATAAGTGTGGTGTTATTTCTTCCTCCTATGAAATTCTCGCTAATTTAATGTTCTCTGATGAAGAATTTTTGGCGAATAAGGATGAATACGTTGAAGACGTGATTGAAATATTGAATCAAATGGCTGAAACCGAGGCGCGAGCAGTGATTCGGCGCCATGAAGCGCTTGGAGGCAGTATGACCTACACTGAAATTTCCGGTGTACTCAGCCAGGAAATCAACACGCATTATGCGCGTATGTTTGATTATTTTCAGGACAATCCAGAGCAAATCGCGTTGGCAACCCACCAACAAGCGATGTTGAAACACATGCCAGCAATAATCCAAAACTCGGATGAGTTTAGTAAGCGAATTAATCGTTTACCTGAAAAAGTGAAGTACGCTATTTTAGCCAGCAAACTAGCATCCGCCATGGTTTATGCCGGCGATGATCAAAGTTTATATGCGGATATTATTGATGCACAGTTAAAGCGGGTAGCGCAGCCCAAAGAGGATATTTAAGGAATTGGGTTAATCTTAGAGAGACTATAACCTATTGTATTATATAAAAAAGGTGGCGTCCCCGAGACGATTCGAACGTCCGACCTAGCGCTTAGGAGTCCGAATTAATGTTATTTAAAATCAACCTCATAGATAAAATGATTATAAAAAACAGTAATATACATATTTTATAGGTAACTCCAAATCACGTTGATCCACTTTGTCACTGGAGCATTATTGGAGCAAGGGTTTAAAAATAGTGGCGTCCCCGACAGGAGTCGAACCTGTAACCTACGCCTTAGGAGGGCATTGCGCTATCCAGTTGTGCCACGGGGACCTGAAGCCCAGAGTATATCAAACTCCAATTTTAGATCGATTCAATTTTATGGGCTTAAGTCCAGTACATTTCTTAAAGAGATTGTGACTTTATAGCCTTGAGTTATTATAGATGCTGATATGCTACTGCAAATACAGGATCAAAGTGATAAACAAAGGAAAACAATGATATTCTAATATTTGATTGATTCTCCGATACTATACATTCACTAAATCAATATATAGAAAATCAGAAATGCACAGTCTCGAAACTATCAATCGACTCAATAATGAGTCACATGAAAAATGGGTCGCTAAGCAGGCGCAGCGAACTCTAAAAACCAAGGGCGCAGAGGCGATCTCCGGTCAGGGTTTCCTGATCTTCTCGATCAAACAGGCTATTGAGTTAGCTGCCTCAAATGAAGAAATAACAACTTTACTAGGTGTAGCGCTGCGGCTTGCTGAGGATACATAGATGCCAAGCTCCAAAAGCACGCGGAGTGACGGGAGCTGCGGCTCCCATTTTGTATTTTAAAGGAGATCAGCGGGTATTTCACGGGCGTATCCTGTTAATGTCCCTTAGCTGAGAATAGCTCAATTATCAGTTTTATTAACACTTTCGGGGATATAGGGACGACAGGGACTTTAATTAGACGTAAGGGATAGCTTCAAGCCCTAGGTCTCTAACTGTGTTAATTTGCATCCAAAATTGACCCACTAAGGCTAGGTATTTGCATCGAATTTTGACCCACGTACAACCCCTCCTGCGAAGAACTAATGCAGGAGATAATCGGAGTGATAGACGTGGCGTTATTAAGTGTAATAAGACGATGGCATTTCCGCCAGGGGATGCCGATTCGAGAGATAGCAAGGCGAACCGGGCTGTCCCGTAATACAGTTCGCAAGTACCTCGCTAGTGGCGTGGTGGAGCCGAGCTACCCCAGCAGGAAGAGTCCATCCAAGCTTGATGATTATGAGCAGACACTGACCAATTGGCTGTTTAGGGAATCAAGAAGACACCGCAAGCAGCGACGCACGATGCGGCGACTGCACAGTGATTTGGTTAAGCTTGGGTTTACAGGTTCGTATGATCGAGTGGCTGCCTTTGCTCGCGCCTGGAGGCAGGAACAGCAGGAGGCAAAGCGAGGTGCGGGCAAACACACCTATGTTCCCTTATCCTTTGCGCCAGGAGAAGCCTTCCAGTTCGACTGGAGCGAAGACTATGCGGTGATCAATGGCGTGAACACCAAGTTGCAGATTGCGCACTTCAAGCTCAGCCACAGTCGGGCCTTCTACCTGCGGGCCTACCTGTTGCAGAGCCACGAGATGCTGTTTGATGCGCACTACCATGCCTTCGGCATCTTCGGTGGTGTTCCAGAACGGGGGATATATGACAACATGAAGACAGCGGTGGATAAAGTAGGTCGCGGCAAGCAACGGACCATCAACCGGCGCTTTCAAGCGATGGCTAGCCACTATCTATTCGAAGCGGAGTTCTGCAACCCTGCAGCGGGCTGGGAGAAAGGTCAGGTGGAGAAAGGGGTACGCGATGCGCGGTACCGGATATGGCAGGATGCCCCCCGATTCAAATCGCTCGCTGAACTGAACCGCTGGTTGCTTAAGCGCTGTATTGATCTGTGGCAAGAATCGGCCCATCCCCAGGACAAACTAAAGACGATCTACGATTACTGGCAACAGGAGCAAGCAAATCTGATGGAGGTGCCCGCTGCCTTTGACGGCTTTGTTGAACACAGCAAACGTGTTACCTCGACCTGTCTGATCACCTTTGAACATAATCGATACAGTGTCCCGGCGAGCTTTGCCAACCGGGTGGTGAGCCTGCGCGTGTATGCCGAACGGTTGGTGATTGTGGCTGAAGCCCGCCAGGTGGCCGTTCATGAACGGGTCTTTACCCGCGATCATGGCAGCAGCGGCAGGACAATATATGACTGGCGCCACTATCTGTCAGTGGTACAGCGTAAGCCTGGGGCGTTACGTAATGGTGCCCCCTTCAAGGAACTGCCGGAGAGTTTCCAACAACTGCAAACCCGATTGTTAAAGCACCCTGGTGGTGATCGTGAGATGGTTGATGTACTGGCCCTGGTGCTGTTGCACGATGAGCAATTGGTTGAACGGGCAGTTAACGAAGCTCTGAAGGTTGAACACCCGTCCCGGGAGCATGTACTCAATTGCCTGAGCAGGCTCAGTGACCCCCCTCGTCCCAAGTCGCTTCGAACACCTGCAGCGCTGAAGCTGGTGAATGAGCCTGTGGCCAACACCCGGCGCTATGATCGTCTTCGTGGAGGCAAGCAATGAAAGCGCAAGCCATGATTACTACGTTGAAGTCTCTCAAGCTGTTTGGTATGGCTGAGACCATTGCGACCATGTCCACTCAGTCTGCACCTGCTTATCAGCAGGCGATACCGATCCTGGAGGTCTTGCTTAAGGCTGAGGTGGCTGAACGGGAAGTCCGTTCCATCAACTACCAGATGAAGGTAGCCAGGTTCCCGGCCTATCGAGATCTGGCTGGCTTTGATTTTAGCGAGAGCGAGGCCGATGAAGCACTTATCCGGGCCTTGCATCGCTGTGAGTTTCTGGAAGACGCGCAGAATATCGTCTTCGTGGGCGGCCCGGGTACGGGCAAAACACATCTGGCAACAGCCATTGGTGTACAGGCCATACAGCATCGCCATCTCAGGGTGCGTTGTCTGTCCGTAATTGAACTGGTCAACCAGCTTGAGCAGGAGAAACAATTGGGAAAACCAGGGCGCCTGGCGAATCGTTTATTGCATACCGATCTGGTGATCCTGGATGAATTGGGCTATCTGCCGTTCAGTCAAAGCGGTGGGGCATTATTATTCCATCTGATCAGCAGGCTCTATGAGAAGACTAGTATCATCATTACCACTAATCTGGATTTTGCAGAATGGTCTAGTGTGTTCAGTGATCCGAAATTAACAACGGCATTGTTGGACAGATTAACCCATCACTGCCATATCATTGAAACGGGTAATGACAGTTACCGGTTCAGGCATTCAACAGCAAAAATGAAGGAGGTGAAAGCTAAAAAAAGAAACTCAACTTAGGTCATAATCAGACCAAATAGACGGGTCAAAATTCAGTGCAAATCCCGGGTCAATTTTGGATGCAAATTAACAGCAATTCCAACGACGGGTAAAATACCTGCAATATCTGCTTCTAACTCATCAGATAGTGCTCTGATTTTTGCAATACGTGCAGTAAGTCGCTCTGCTCTATATTGTTTATTGGCTAGCTGTTTTTCGATACGTTCTATTTTGGTGGGCCTGGTAGCAGTGGAAAGTTTCGCATTGAGTTCGGCAACTTTCTGAGTGAGTGTGGTCTCCCGTTGGAGCGCGTTGTTTAACCTTGTCTCCAATTTGGCTCGATGATCCTGTATGAGAGCATTCAAGGCGCTCTCATCGGCTGCTAGGTTTTCTCCGAGGGTGGTAATTTTTTCTTCAAGATTGTCGATGCGTGTTAGTTTTTGGCTAAGACTTTCATTTCTTGTGGTGAGCTTGGTTTGCAACTCTTCAATTGTCGCTGGGTCGGTCTCTGTGCTGAGTTTGGTTTCCAAATTAGTAATCTTATCTAACAATGCCTCCACCTCAGAAATCACAACCAGGCGTTCACTTTGTTTCGCTAGCCTTTTCTGGCGGTTATCCATGCGTGAGGCCAACTTTCCGAGGCGTCTCGATCGATGGCTGGCATTCTCTTCTTCTACGGCGGTGTCCTTGATCTTCTCTTCAAGTTCAACCAGGCTTTGATGGATAGGTCGATCTTCTGATATCAGCGCTCGGGTACGTTCATCCTCGGTCACAAACGGTGTTGAAGTGGCAGCGCTTAATTCAATATTCGTATCACTTTGCGCGTAGCTTAATTGGGTCAATATACTGCCCAATAACACAATGCTTATTTGCTGTAGTCGTTTCATATCCATTTTATCGATTCATTGCTTTTTCAATTTCGGCCTGAGTCAAGCCCGTTTCTGTGGTGAATTTATCCATGACCTCTTTAGGTAGGGTATGCCCACTATTCACATCGAGTTGATCCGGTACGCGTGTAAGGCCTGTTATACTTGGGGCCATTTCTATTGGTTCAATTGTGGGTAGATCAGGTACGCGCTGCGGTGCTGGAGTCGCTTGCAGATAAGCCTGCATTTGCGCATTACGCTGTTTCTGGCGCTTTTTCATGTCAGTAATCTTTTCCTGTAACTCCGCCGCTTTATTCAGTTGTTGCGCCTTTTCTTCGGGCTCAATTTGTGTTTTTGTAACGATAGTGGTTTCCTGATCAGGTGGCATGTCCAACTTGGTGTTGGTTTGTGGATTTGGCTGATTGTTATAGACGAAATACACGCCTGCTGCAGCTAGCAGTGTTATGGAGAATACAGCCAGATAGGTTTTTCTATTCATTAAATAGAGTGGATATTCATTTGAATTAATCGGTCAATTTAATTACTATTTCTTGAAAGCAATAGAAGATATTTCGCTGCCACTATCAGGATCAACTATTTTCATGCCAAATACTTCTCCCGCAGTGCGCGAGAAGGTAATAATATCTTTTTCATCATCAACCAATACGAGTTGATCACGAGAAATAGAAGTGCTATTTACTGTCCCGTTAACAGTAGCAGAGCCAGCGCCACGGCAGGTTACCCTAACCGAATAGTTACCGTTGATGCCACTACCAGACTGGTTAAAATTAAATTCTCCCGAGACCATCGTGGAGTTACCTCCACAAATATTTGAGTTACCACCGACCAATCCCCACTTTCCGAGCCACACGTTTATAGCAGAAGCATCTGAGCCAGAGCTTGAACTGCCACCGCCGCCGCAACCGCTTAGTAATAAAGCGCAGATGATCGCTATGGTTAATTTGTTTAAAATGTGCATTGTTATTCCCCTTTGTTAAGTTGTTTGATCAATTTTGCACTCAGATTTTGCTCGGCATAAATCTGGCTTGCTTACATAATGATCTACATATTCGCAACCAGCTCGCTGGCAACCTGTTGCGCTGCCTGCGTCCAGATATTTCTGAGCACATCTGGATCGTTCTTTATTTCTTCCAATTTCACCGGCTTGGCTGGCCCGCCCAGAGCCAAAACACTTTCCTTACCACGCCAGATAACCGTATCTGATTGATCTTGCATTTCGCCAGTAACGATAAGAATAGGTACCAACTTTCCGCTGAAACCATGTGGAATGCTTAGACCATACAGATTAATGTTTAGTGAGATGGCAGTTGTGGAATTATCATTGATTGGGTACTTCTGTGCTTTCCGCATCGTTTCTGCAAATGCCGTATGCACAATTTCCCCAATATCAATATCGTGCTGTTCTGCGTATGCCGCGATCTGATCTTTGGCGGGCACATCTTTGGCGGAAGAAACCGCAGCTCCAACCGCACCAAATAACATTCCCACACCAAATCCCGGCCCGAGATAATACACCTCTTCAGGAACGGTAACTTGTGGGTTGATTGATACAGAAGTTATTTGAACGCTTTCTGAGATCGCCATTTTAGGTGGCCCGCTGGCACAGCCTGAGATCAGGAATGAAATAGTAATGATCAGTAAAGTTAGTTTTTTCATGACTAGCAATTAAATAATGTGAGATTAGTTTGAACGCGGAATGGCCATTGCTTGATTACTAAGTTGCCTGACCTCTTGGATTTTTGTTATCGCCTGCCATCACTTAATTAATATTCATGTCCCCTGAATTTAATTTCCCCTGAATTCTTCCAGACGCCTAAATACGCACTGCCCCATTAAATACAATAGTTTTATCTATTATGGTGAACCTTGATTTCATTTTATATCCACCAGGAAGATAACCTACATCACTGACTAATTCTTCTCCGTCTGAGTATCTTATATGGAAATTATAAGTGCTTTCATAGCAATCAGCATGATCGATATAGCTTGTTTTATCTGGTTTCTTTAAATAATAAGATTCGCCACAGATATTAATAACTATGCTTTCAATATTGCCTGTCTCCAATACAACTTCTAATTTATTCACTATGGCATTTTCAGAATCGGAACATCCTGCAAATAATAAAACAAAAATTAAATATATTGCTTTATTCATGGAGATAGAGGTATTGAGTGCTCAGGTATATGTGGGACAGGATAGCCTACACTATTACCGGGATGCATCACCACCAGGTCATTTGGATTAATCGGCGTATTAGTGACACCGGAATAAATACCCTTTAAATTGTTTGTCATGTCCATTACAAAGTCTGGAAACGTTTGAGTGCCATTAAGTGCATTAGCAACTTCGTGGCCTGTTCCAACTAACACCGCAGTTCCAGGCCCAATTTCTTGCGTAATCCTCCTCATTCCATTAGCATGTCGTTGGGCATCACCCAGACCACTTCCTCCCGTATTTCCTTTTGCCAGTTCCTCAAACATAATTTCTTCAGCCCTCTCAAAATTGCTAAATCTACTAAAGAATTTTTCTATTTTTGATCCCCAGCTCTTATGCATATTGTCATTAAACCCATGCGAAAATACTCCTGTCACAAACCCATCTTCAAACTTCCCACCTGCTAATTCTGAACCAACACCACCAACCACACCAGCAGCGACCACTTGGCCCACATCACTATCTATATGACCAATCGCTGGTGAAGCTGCTTGGGTAAACCCTGCCGATAGAAATCCAGCCTTGAACTTGCCACCGCTCAATACTGACCTAACGCCACCCGCAATACCGTGCAAGGCCGTTTTCAATGCTCTACCTGAGGCATTAATTGTGGTGGTATAACTAAACCCACCAGGGCCCTTAACAGTATTGAAGAATCTAGAATTATTGAACGCACCACCTCGGGCAAAAGCATTGCCAATTCCAGCGAACGCTGCTCCTGAAATTGCACCAATAAACATGCCTTTTAATGTACCTGTACTTACTAGGCCTGCTAATCCACCGCCAATAGCCCCTGCAATAATTGCTTGGCCAGCCGTGAAGGCAGCAACGGTTGTACTCCAAACTGCTGCTAACGCATACGGCGCCACGACGGCCACTGCCACGGCCGCAATCACCCTGGCATATTTCTTCACTGCCTTGACAACTTTCTTGACGACTTTAGCCACGACCTTGACGGCCTTGACGATGGCCTTAAGCACCTTCTTGATCATCTTGGCGATTTTCTTGAACAGCTTTTTAAGACCTTTAAACAACTTGCTCAGGAAATAACCACTCGGATCGGTAAACGAAAGTGGATTGTTATTCACATAGCTGTATCTGTTCAGGCTTTGGGTGTTCAGCGGGCTTTGGATATGCGGGTCTGCGGAGAGGAAGCGGCCCACTTCCGGGTCATAAACCCGCCCGTCCATGTGAATCAGGTCGGTACCCGCCATTTGTTTATGCCCGGTATAGCCCCGGCTGGTAATCGGGAAGATGCCCGCCGCTGCCAGATTCGCATACGGGGCCGCAATCGCGGTTCTTCTCTGCCCAAACGCATCATAATGAAAGCGCTCTACCAGCTTGCCATCCTGATCTGTAATTGCCGTAATGGAGTTCAGATGATCCTTGTGCAGATAATGGGTGTCATCGTATTCGTAGCTTGGTGCCTGCGGTGTGCCTAGCACATCGTGCTGGATGACCGCGACAGTTTGTCCAGCAATGGTCAGATGATGCTTGGCCTTGGTGCTACCACTTTTTTCCAGCTCTTCGTACAATCCACCGATATAGGTGGTGGTTGTAGTTTGACCATCAGTCGTTTCCACCTGACGAATTAATTCTCGGCCTGGGCCATAAGTCATATTTGTCTCGTTGCCTGCCTTGCTGACTTGATCAGGCTTGTTGAACGAGGTATAGGTAATGGTTCTGCCGTTACCCGTTAGCTGATTACCGTTGGCGTCATAGGTGAAGCTGGTGTTTTTACTACCACCGATGTGGGTGACTGCGTGTGGGCCAGCGTTATTTTGTCCATAGCTATAGTGATTGCCACTACTTTGGCCGGTCACATCCGATTTATTGGTGATATTACCCAGTGCATCATAACTAAAATCAATGGTGGTTAATCCGACTGCAGCATACAGGCTTGCCCCCGTTCCCGAGACCACTGATTGGGTCAAACGATTTAAGGTGTCATACTCAAAATCTTCTTTAAAGTCAGAGGCCAAATCATGGCGGTAGTCGAGATTGCCCAGCTTATCAAACTCATATAATTCATTTTGGATGGTACTGCTGGTTTGAATGGTATCGGTATACGGCGTGGTAGTGTGAATCGTGCCCATTCGGCCCATCTCATCATACGTCCAGTTACTTTCAACCCCGTTCCCGTATTCGGCTTTTGTGATCTGGCCGTTGGCATCGGCCTTCAGAGCCGTCCAGTAGATAGTAGCGCTGTTCTTGTACTCGTCATACAAATCATCCGCTTCTTGCTTAGCAATATCACCCAGATCAACCTGCGCTTTTATCAGATCAAGAATTTCTTCATAACGCTCTACCTCTTCGTCAATCTCGTTCCACTCATTCTGATAAATGCCTAACTCAGTCACGCATGAGTCATCGTCAGGGTCATCTTTGGCCCACGCAATACAATCATTACCCGCGTCGTCCCTGTTTGCCCAGCGGCCAAAATCACCCGCCATAGCATTTTCATACCCCTCTCTGCGTGCCTGAAAAGCCAATTGGATATTGGTGTGGCTGCCTACCTGTGCACCGTAGATGGATAGCTCTTCTTCATATGCCGCGGCATCATCATAGTGATCGTTAGCCCGGTTGGTGTAACTGACATAAGCATTGTATTTAGTTTGAGCGATGCCCATTAATCGCTCGTACTCTTCTCCATAAGGCGCGGCCGCATTAAACCAACTCAAAGCTGTGGGCGGATCGTAATAGGGAGTGTACCCACCTGGCCCAATGCCTGCGCAATCACCAGAGTTCGCCTCTGGGCCCATGTTAGCGCAGCCGCGATGCATATAATCAATATAGGTCGGATAATAATCTCGTGTAGCGAGACGTTCGTGATCTTCAGATGAAACATAATACACATTTGCCGTAGCCAAATCTGCTTCAGCATCATCTATATGATTATTGTAGTGTCCCAGGTTACGCTGATATTCGGTATTGTAGGCAATCGCAAGTTCGTTATGCTGTAGCTCTTTATTGCTGGTTTTACCGATCAGGTTTATATACGGTGCGGCCCTGTTGTACGCTGCATTAATCAGATCAAAATGTGGGTCGATAAAGGCTTTTAGGGCTTCGTACTCATCTTTGTATTGCTCTTCCAGCATCATTGCCTGGCGATAATAATCGTTGGCCTCGTCGAGCTTATTGCGATAGGCCTGATATTTGGCCAGGTCTACACTTTCCAGCTCTTTTGGAAAGCCATAATCGTCATAATCCTTGTGCACTACCAGGCCAGTTGGGTACTTTACCCAGTCGACTTTTTCCAACACGCCCTGATAGCCAAACTCTGTGGCATAACTCTTGCCGCTTGTGGTGATGGTTGATTTATCTGCGCGTCCCAAGGTGTCATATTCCAACGTACGCGAGTAACCGGGGCTACTCACGCTGGCAAGCTTGCCTTTGCCATTGGTTGCGCTGTCATACGTCCAGGATGTCTGGCCCTCAAGTTCTGTTCTGGTTTTTAAGCGCCCTAGTACGTCATACTCCATCGCCACAGTCTGGCCTTTGGCATCAACTTGTGAGGTCATCTGCCCGAAAGCATCATAAAAATACTGCCAGTACCCCATGTCCGGATCATCCATGGTCTTTTTACGGCCAAAGTGGTCGTACTCGTTGATGATCTGGTTGCCCGCCGAGTCAGTAGTAGTGAGCAGGTTGCCACGCACATCATAAGTAAAGTCAGTACTGCTGCCTGTATCATCGGTACTCTGTTTGGGCTTGCCCAGGATGTTATTAGTAACGATGGTATCCTGAGTTAGCGCATTGGTTACGGTGGTGGTCAATCCATCATAGAGATAGGTGGTGACGCCATTATCCGGCATGGTGATCTGGGTTGGGCGATCCAGTACATCATAAAGTGTTTCTTTCCATAGAATTGGGGAAGTTTGATCTTTAAAATAGTGATTGGAGACCTTTGCCTTGCGCCCATAAGCGTCATATTCCGTATCCTGATAAATAACCGCGCCCCCCATACCATGGGTTTGGCGGCGTATTTCCCGCCCATAAGCGTCATAATAGGCGGCTTCCGGGGCTTCACGTTGATTATCCAGCGCGGCGATAAAATATACTGCGTTTTCGGGGCACTCATTTTGTGCCGTACACCAATGTGGTATGGCGACATCTTTCCCTGAAGGTTCGGGCTCATTTTCTCGAAGTACGGTTTCATTTAGCTGCACACCAAAAGCGTTGTAGTAGTATTTCTTCTTAACCCCATTGGCATCGGTGACCAGTGTCGGCTTACCATAGCGGCCATCATACTCACTATAGGCAGTATGGTTCAGCGTATTGGTAGCCGATAAAGGAAAGCGCCCATCCTTGCGTCCCGTGGCATGAATAAAGTTTGTAATCGTCTCTCGTGGAGCAAGTGCAGGAGTTTGGCTGGTGGTTGGGCTAATTGTAGTTTTGGTACGATTCCCAAATACGTCGTATTCATGTGTAGAGGTTAGCGAATGTGCCAGGTTTGGTTCCAGTACTTCCGTTTTCAGCAGATTGGTGTTGGGATAATACTCACTATGCACAACCGTTGAGGTATGGCTGGGTTTACCCGGCTGGCTGATGGTTTCGGTGGTGGAACTGGTTTTATCCAGTATCCAGTTAACCAGATCAAGATCAGGCGTGACAGTGCGCTGGGTTGTGATCTCCTCACTATTGGCATTGCTTACAATTTCGGTTGATTCGATGGTATTGCCGTAATCGTCCTGAGTAGTGGTGAGCTGTTTTGTTTGAATCCAAGCCCCGGTATGTAAATCGTAGTCATGGCTGACACTGGATTTAGCATAGGCATATATTGTTTTGCCTGCATTTAAAGTACGTTGTTCTGGAGTGGAACTGGAGCTAGAAAGCGTCGTATAAGTTTGGTCTGCATTAGGCTTTTCGTTAGACGAGGCTTTAACCATCCCAGCGAAAGGAAAGTTCTGATAAAACTCGGTCGTTACTTTTATACCGCTACGCCCATCAGCGGCGCTATGGCTGGCAAAGCCCAAGCTGCCTCTGCCGGTAACATTGACCTTTGCCTCGCTATACTGATGAAATGCCTCATTCCAACCACCCAGTCCGTTACTGATTTTAGAACTCTGGATCAGGATGCGGTTAGCATTATTAGCGATATTGGGCCAGGGAGACAAGGTTGCCGGAATATACACCGCATCGTCATTGGAATTTGCATAGTGGATTTTGGTTTCCAGCCCCAGGCCATTTGTTATCTGGCGTAGAAAGCCCGCCACTTCTCCAGCAACTGTGGCGGGGTGGGTATAGACGGTATTACTCAACCCGCTTTGTGCGGTGAATATATCCGCAACGCCATCACTGTCGATATCTGCGATTTGCGCGTATGACGTACTGCTGCCATTGCTGTGGTGTTTAAACAACGGCGCGGGCAAGGCGGTCACATTGCTGCTGAGCCAACCAACACCATTGTGTTCCCACGCGTTAAAAATGGTTGCCCCACTGGCGCTTCGATAAGATTGGACGAATTCAGGTTTGCCATCCCCGTTTAAGTCCATCATCACACCCAGCATATCGGTATGGCCATCCGCTTTATAGCGGGCCATTGAGGCAGGTAGTGCCCACCACGGTGCGCTGAGCCAACCTTCGCCGGTATTGAGCCAGGCGTTACTGACGGTTGAGTTATCCGCTCTGGTGATTGCCTGGGCAATATCCAAAAGACCATCCCCATTGAGATCAACCAGACGGCCTTTGGGGTGACCACGTTGATGGGCAGCATAATCTAATAGCTCTATGGGCGGTGCGTAACCAGAATCAAGCTCCCAGCCATTACCCGTATTCAACCAAACAAGCTTATCGTTGTTTCCTGTGCTACCATGAAAAACCGCTTGTACGTAATCCGCCAGACCATCACCATTGATATCCGCCAAGGTGGCATGCTCGTACTCGCCGGGATAAGAGGACTCTTTGTAGTCAGATAATATTTGTTTGGGTAACCAGTCTGGATCTTCTATCCAGCCGGTACCATTATTAATCCACGCCTTGCGTGTGGTGGTGTCGGTTCGATCTCGAGTATAAACAAGCGCGTCGGCCAAACCATCGCCGTTTAACTCAGCAAAGCGTAATCTGGTTTCACCACGGGCTAAGTTAACCGTAGAGAAAAACACATCCGGTAGCACAAACTGTGACGTAGGGTTAAAACTACTTCCGCTGTTTAGCCAGACGTTTTTGGTGATTCCCGATGCGGTTTGATAGGCTTCGATGACATCCAGATAGCCATCACCATTTACATCGACCAGCTGCGCGGTACCCAGGCCATCTGCATGCAGCTGATAGTCATATAAAATTGCAGGGAGCTGCCAGTTGATATCGCTTGAAAACCCTGTTTCGCTACCCAACCAGGTTTGGTTATTCACACTGCCATCTGTATAGCGCACAGACACCAGCCAGTCCTGCCAGCCATCATTGTTAATATCGGTCGTTAAACCGTAGGGTTGACCATCAGGCCCTTGCGTAGGCGTGGGTATACTGGCACTGGAAGAAGTGATCCAGTTGCCATTTTCTGGTGTGTAATCGAATGTAGTAGGCGCCAGGCATACTTCGCCTTCATCACCCACCGCGCACTCTTGAAACTGGCTCAACCTAGACTGGCCGCTGACTTCGTTTAACGCATAACTCAGGTGATAGTTTCTGACCAGCGCACCATCAGTAAAAGTCTGTACATTGGCAAGCCTTTTGGTATTTTGAACCAATTGACCAAAGCTATAACCCGTACTTTGATCCGGGCGGGCTTCATAGACGAGCTTAACCTTAAGAAAATGATCCTGGTTGGCATTGGTATTGCCGCCGTAATTAATCTCATACAGCACCGACTCGGCTGGATCATTGCTGTACGCATAGTCCATGTAGTTACTACTGGTATCCTCCAGCTGGCTGATACGCCAACTAAGTACAGCACCTGAACCATGCAAGACACGAGAGGCTGGCCAACCCCCGTAAGTCATCTTCGTCCCTGAGCGGGAAGTTACAGTAAACGAAGCTGGCCCTGCACCACCCGCACTACCATTGGCAACAATCCTTTGAAAGCTCTCCATCTCGGTACGGTATTCTGAACCCGCCGCTCCGTGTGTACCTGCAATCAGAATCAGGCGATTGCCATCCAGGCAATATTCATCCGATGTACTGATATCAATCTTGCTATTGGTGCCATCACTGGCGATGGTTTTGGTGCAACGGCTGATCGAAGATGCACCTGATAGCGTTCCACCTTGCCCCACAGGGCCGTTTGCTTTTGAAGTCGATATACCGACGGAGAGCTTGGGGGCTAATCCGCGAATACCGGGCGGGGTTTCAATCGGAACACTCCAGCTACCTGCGCCACTATTATCAACCGAAAAACTGCCCGCATCGGCACCCACCTGATCTATATCCGTCTGCGCGTATGAAAAATCAGGAACGCAAAACAATAAACTAAGACCAAATATCAGGTGTACATTAAGCTTTAATTTCCCAGACTTAGCCTGGGGTGAAAGTCGTTTCACCATGTCCCTGTCAATCCTCAATATAAATACTTAATTATTGCGCGGTATTTTACTCAGCTTGAGAAAAAAATGCTATGATCGCGGCCTAAGAAATGGCAGAAAATTAAACACTGCGAAGAACAAGGAAACAGGAAGCGTACGATGAAAATTTACCTCAAAATAATGTTGGGTTGTGTGATTGGAATGAGCCTTTCAACCGCACATGCAGTCGTAAGTCACACGCCAACCGAACTGGTTGAAATGGCTTGCCCAACCGAATGGAAAAACCTGGATGTTACGATTGATCCGGCATCGGTTACCTGGGGCGGGACCGCAGATAAGAATGCGTTTTTGGAGTATCAGGACAGATATGAGATGAACACGACGCTTAGCTGGGGTTCAATGGACAACCAATATGTTGATGACCCACTTACCGTCGCCAGCGAATGCGCGCTTAGAAAGAATACCGTGGTGGATAATTACTACAATAAGGTGATCGATACATTTACCGTCCTGAAAAAACGCATCAATATTGTTCCGTTTATAATGGGTTTATTGTTATAACGCAGATGATAGGTCGTTTTAATGCTAAACCTGAACCATCGTAAAATAGAGGATGCCTTTATGAAAAAGGTCCTTTTAGCATGTTTAATTCTTGGTTTTTCTCAGACTGCATCCGCAGCATGGACAAGTAAAGTCACTGTAACTAAATTGCAATTGGGATCGACGGGAAGTTTGTGGATCACAACCAGTGGAACGAGAATTAACCCGGCTGGGTGCTCAGCGGTTACCTATCATATTGATGCTGATTTCCCACCTTTTGATCGCTACCATGCGATGTTACTTTCTGCCAAAGCATCGGGCAATGAAGTTAAACTGTATGTGAACGACAATACGTGTGTGAATGATTACCCAAAAATTCAGGGGTTATCTTTAGAGTAATATTGTAGACAGGTGTTCATTATTTATTGATTTTAAGTGTCTTAATTTATTGCTTTGTATGGTGCGCTTTTTTGCAATTGAAATATGGCGGTTGTGGGTAGAAAATATTTTGACTCTAAGATTAAGAAATAGCTGGATTGAATGACGTTAAAATTTAGCCTAATTTACTTACTAAGTCTTCCGCCTTTAGGTGAGTATAACGACGCAACATTGCCAAATCCTTATGTCCGGTAATGCTTGATACCTCCATAATAGTAAGTCCTTTCTCAAAAAATCGGCTTGTAGCCTCATGTCGTAAATCGTGAAAACGTAAATCAGAAATGTCTGCTCGATCTCTAATACGCTCAAATGCCTGGGTTACTGAGTCAGGTCGCATATTGAAAATTGGCCCAGTACTCTCGGGAAGAGAACGTAGTATGTGACTTGCTACAGAAGAAAGTGGAATGGTTCGATCCTCACTGTTTTTTGTGTCTCGCAGAATTGCAACTTGCTTATTTAAATCAACATCACTCCATGCTAAGCGGCATAACTCACCTCGACGCACCCCTGTTTCGATAGCAAATATTACTATTTTTCCAATCAATCCCCCGTATTCTTTAGCGGCATTTAGTAAGCGGGTTTCTTCGTCGCCAACCAGTCTGCGATTTCGTCCTTTGGGTTGGGGAGGTACGGTAATGAGTGTCACGGGATTGCCCAGCGGTAGGGGAATGCCCCATTCTTTGGAGGCAATTTTAAGAATGCGTCTAATCAAGAGTAGATCTTTGCGTACAGTATGACCAGTGACTTTTTTGAGACGCTGGTCACGGTATGTTGCGAGCACCTGTGGTGTCAAAGCAGAAATGCTGTAGTGGCCCAATTCTCGACCCAAGCGCTTACACGCAGAAGTGGTTGAACGTTGCGATTTTTTAGTCGGAAGTATTTCTGCGATGTAGCGTTTAGTTAAATCTTGAAAAAATGTTTGGTCGGTAATTGTGGTAGAAATGAACGTGCCACGCTCCATTTCCGACTCTGTGATCGTTGCCCAACGTTCTGCTGCTGCTTTAGTTCTAAAGGTTTTGAATTGGTGTGAATAGCCCTTTTTACGAATGCGCACCTGCCAATGTCCATCCTTTCGTTTGGTTAGAGACGCCATAAAAAGATTTTTTCAGTGGAGCAATATTGGAGCATTTATGGTTTTCTAAATCTATTCAGTGACGATGAAAATATTATAAAGGTAAATGAAACAAAAAGATATGTATATATTATGGAAGATATTCGAGATAGGAGCAGGCACTTAGGAGGCGCTTGCTCTATCCAGCTGAGCTACGGGGACTAATATGTCGATAAGTTTTAAGCAGAAAGGTGATTGTACCGGAATAATTCGTTTTTAGATTGCTTGAGTTGCGGTTACCTAGGCTTGAGTTTGGCTATTAAATTATTCACTCACGCAAGGCATTTGGATACTCGATCATATTTATGTAAGGTGGAATGCTGAGCAGGGAGTCAAAGCTACGCCGAATTGCAGATAAGCGCCAACCACTATGGAATACAGTGTAGCCAGCGTCGCGTGAGCTAAAGGAGTTACCAGGCATTTCGTAACCGTAACTCTTGGCAAGTTCTCCCAGACTCCATTGCTTCGTACCCAGAAGTTTGGCATAGGGCGAGGTAAGTCGTATGTTGCTAATTAGACTCCAATCGAGCTGAACATTCTTATATCTGCCAATCGATTGCGTGCTAAAGGATTCCGTCGGAAGGGCCGCCCAGCTTTCGTGCCCAGCAAACTTGCCTAATTGCTTGCTAGTATATGCGCCGGAAGAAAAATAGCTGGCATCAAAATCAACGCTTAAGAAATCACATACCTGTTCCATTATTTTATTGTGATCAGCACATAGATCTTCATAACGAATCTCTAGTACCTGCTGATTTTGTCGATAAGGTGCGATGGATGCTATCGAGGCGAGCCATGCTTCGGCGGCGTTTAGGTGATGTTTGCCACGTTTCTTCAATGAGGCGATTACATCACGTGGGTCACGTATAATATGGATAACTTTAGCAGCAGGAAAAGCCTCGATGAATTTTCCAATCACACGAATATTGCGCGGCGTTTTTTCTGCCCAAAGTTGCTTTCCAGTAAGTTCCAAGACGCGCTCTTGCATTCGATAGGCGAGATCATTTAAATCATTTGATTCTGCAACCCAACGCCATAGCGATGAGCGGCTGAGGCCGTATGCCTTGCTATGCCTGAATAACGCGCGCCCTTGATGATAAGGATTGCCGGATAATCCAAGTAGTCTGATGGGCAGGCGCCACTTTCTGACCTGTGGGTATTGGTCATAAAGTAACGGTGAGCAAAAAAAGAATAGCTCATCACCGCACGCAATTTTAGGATGGTGGTCTATGGTCTGAGCGAGTAGCGTGCTTCCGGACGATCCGCAAGCACAAATATTGATTATCGGAGGTGTACCTTGTTCTTTTTCCATAAAGTCAGTGCGATTAGGCGTCATGCTTCCTGGCTGACTGGGATCTAACACAGCTAAACAAACCAAATCCCGTTCATTGCGCAAAGTAAGCGGCAAGATACGCATCAAATGAGCATGCGTCGGATTGTTCAATCTCTTTTTGTTTGACTATCGATTCAGCGGCTTGTTGTTCAAATTGGGCTTTTGATGCATTGTTTTGCACCAAGTGCTTGAAAAACTTCTCATGCTTTTCCGCTTGAAATTGTGCGAAGGCGAAATAGCTTTGATGGTCGCGCTCGATATCTTGGAGTACACGACTAGAAGGTGTTTTGCTGGCATCAGACAATTTTTCTTTCTGAATTTGTAATACCTGGCTATGCTGTTTGGAAAAATGCACAGAATCAAGAATTTGTGCAATGGGTTTCATGCGGTTTATCATTTCATTACCCCAATCTCTAAGGGTGATTTGCTGAGATTCGTGCTGCAACATAAGCCCGTGTTTACGTCCTTGCATGACGGCGAGTTGATTATTTTCCTTACAGGTTTGCATGTCTTTATCCGTCATTTCCGGACTATCCTCTAGCAGGCAATACAGTAAAAACATGTCTAGAAAAGTGATGGTTTCCTGATCGATACCAATAGGCACATACGGATTTAAATCTATACAGCGTACTTCAACGTATTCAATACCACGATCAATCAGTGCGTGGCTTGGTTTCTCACCAGAACGCGCGACGCGCTTGGGTCGAATAGAGCCGTAGAACTCATTCTCAATCTGCAACAAATTAGCGTTTAGTTGACGATATTTGCCGTTTACTTTTACCCCTATTTGTTGGTACTCATGATGGGGCGTATTCATCGCCCCAACCAACGAGTCGGTGTAGTTACTCAATTCGTTATAACAGACCTTTATCCCACTTTGTGCATAATTGCTATAGCCCAGATCACTCATGCGCAGGGAGGTGGCATACGGAGCGTAGTAGCTATGGTTGACGAATTCTTGCAAATTGTGTTTTCGCCCCTGTAGAAAAGTTTTACACACGCTCGGGGAGGCGCCAAACAGATAAAATAACAACCAGGTATGGCGATGGAAATTGCGAATTAGCTTTAAATATTGTACTGAGATATCATCTTTAGATACCATCTCCGGTGCTTTACCCAAATAGTGCCCCCAAAACTCCTTGGGTAAGGAAAAATTGTAGTGAATACCGCTAATGGTTTGCATCAATCGGCCATAGCGATGACCCAGCCCGCGACGGTAGGCTTCTTTCATTTTGGCTACATTTGAAGAACCGTACCGCGCGATAGGTATGCTTTGTTCCGTATGCAAAATGCAGGGCATGCTGTTGACCCACAGCTTTTCATCCTCAATATTTTGATAGGTATAGTGGTGTACATCAGTGAGAAAATTGGTAATCGCCTCTATATCGTTGCACACCGGTGAAACAAACTCAAGTTGGGCTTCGCAGTAGTCGGTTGTGATACTAGGATGAGTTAATGCTGAGCCCAGTTCGACCGGATGAGGAGTCATCGCCAGCGCGCCTTCAGGGTCGACTCGTAAGCTTTCTTTTTCGATACCACGATTGATTTTTTTAAACAGGCTTTCAATACCAAGCGCAACGATATGATCCAGATTTTGTTCCAGTGTTGACATATTATTTTTAGTAAGGGGGTGGGCAGAATATAGCCTAAACCAGCGTGTATTTGCGTCGGGATTTAGTATGATTTTGGTATTTTTTATAGTACATTGACGCTAGTTAATAAAAAACAAGCGAATGCTAACCTTCGTCCATCAGGGGGTATCCAAATAATGAGCAGCCTAATTATTATCGCGGATGATCACCCACTTTTTCGCCAGGCCCTGCGCGAAACGATTGCCCCCATTTTCGAGGGCATGAAAATTTGCGAACTGGAATCTCTCCTTGAAACCCAAGAAATGCTGTCCCAACAGACGGTGGATATGCTTTTGCTCGATTTACGTATGCCCGATAGCGATGGTCTTGCTGGTCTGATGATGATAAAGGGAACGTATCCGGCTTTGCCGATCATCATTGTGTCGGCAAGCGAGGAGCCGGAAACCGTGCGTGCCGCTATACAAGCAGGAGCAGCCGGGTATATCTATAAATCTTACTCACTCAAACAAATACACGACGCGGTGGTGGAGGTTCATCAAGGGGGCGTCCATCTACCCGGAGGCATTGAAGAACAAGTTACCGATGTCGAGCACCAGGAACTGGACGCAATCGCTAGAATTAGCAGTCTCACACCATCGCAGTTACGGGTGTTTGTATTGCTGTCTCAAGGATATATGAATAAGCAAATCGCGGCGGATATGGCCATATCTGAGGCGACGGTTAAGGCGCACGTAACTTCGGTGTATAAAAAACTCGGTGTGCGTTCACGCACCCAGGCGGTGATGGTCTCCAAGGCCCTTGATTTACAGAAAGATGAAATTGAACTGAGTTGATTGGCTAGCGGCTGCGCACTAAGCGCTGGCGATGCGTTGTTTTCGCAAACTTGCCAGGCGGGTCAATATGCCGCGTAAAGCTGCTGGTTCAACTGGTTTCGCCAGAAAAATATGGCCCATTTCCAGGGCATCATTCTTGATTCCAGCATCTTGTTCAGCGGTCACCAAAACGCCTGTTGTTGTACTATTTGGTTTGCAGAATTGGTTGAGAAAATCGAGCCCAGTTTCCTGCCCATCCAGACGATAATCCGCGAGCAGCATATCAATTGCGGAGTCCGCTTGCTTCATTGCAGTCTCCGCTTGCTCATAACTTCGACAGCAGATTACTTCACAGCCCCAGGTTTTAAGCAAAGCGGCCATCGCGACCAGAGAATCTTGCGCATTTTCCAGGTATAGTACTCGCATGCCCTGCAGGCTTTGCGTTGGCAACCAACTGTTGTTTTTGGGTAAGTTGATAACCTTGCCAAAATAACGGGGCACCGAGATACTAAATACACTGCCACCACCCAGTTTTGAACTGACACTCAAGGGATGATCGAGCATTTCAGCAAGCCGTTTGGTAATCGCAAGTCCCAGACCCAAACCCTGTTTTTCATCATCAGCGGGATTTTGGATACGGTGAAATTCGTTAAATATGTGAGGCAGGTCTTCATCGGCGATCCCAGTGCCAGTATCGTATACCTGAATGGTTAAATTGCCGTTTGTTGGCCGGCAACCGACAAGTACTCTCCCATTTTGCGTATAGCGTATGGCGTTGCTGATCAGGTTTTGAATGATTGAACGCAGTAAAGTTTTGTCGCTGCTCACCATGGCTGAGCAGGGTACGAATTTAATATCAATACCTTTACGGGTCGCTAACGGGCTCAGTTCGGAACGTAAATCGTCCATTAAGTCATCAATTTGAAAATGCCTGATTTCCGGTGTCAAAGTGCCGGTATCTAACTTTGAAATATCCAGCAACGCACGTAGTAGCTTGTCTGCGCTGACCAAAGATGAATCAATTTTATACAGTAGATCTTTATCCTGGGTATTGTGTTGACCTGGCTTATCTATCAGGCTATTGGTAAACAAGCGTGCGGCGTTAATTGGTTGCAATAAATCATGGCTGGCGGCAGCCAGAAACCGGGTTTTACTCTTAGTCACGGATTGAAGTTGCTGATTCAAGCGTTCCAGATCATGGGTACGTTCGGTAACGCGATCTTCTAATACTTCGTTGGCCCTTTTAAGTAGCTCAGCGGCTTCCACGCTTTGGGTAATATCCTGATAAATAGCAAAAAATCCATCCACCTTGTTTTCGTTAGTGTATTGCGGAATATAGTTGACTTGATAGTAGGTTTTTTGATCCCCGTCTTGTTGAGAAAACTTAAATTCTGTGTTGTTCCCATCCAGCGCCCGCTGAATATGTTCTGCGCGCGCATCATAGTCTTTATTTTCAAACAGTTTATGAATAAAAGCGTTATGGACTTCATCCCGGGATTTGCCGACGAATTGGTTGTACGCTTTATTCGAAAAATGCACTTTTTTATCTCGACCGATATAGCACAGCATTAATGGTAGATTATCGGTATACAATCGGATACGAGACTCACTATGACGCAACGCCTCTTCGGTAAATTTTTGCTCAGTGATATCGGTAAAGCTGGTCACAAATCCGCCGCCTGGAATCGGGTTGCCATTGATTTTAATGTAAGCGCCACGACGCATCCGTTCTGAAGAATAAGGGTCACCTTTGCGCAAATACTTTACCCGGCGCGCGATATGTTCATTGATATCGCCATCGCCGCAGTCACCTCGTTCCGCGTTAAAACGAATCAATTTTTCAACTGGAGTGCCAATTTTTAGCAACTCTTCAGGGTAGTTAAACATCGTCTGGTAGCGACTATTCCACGCAACTAGTTTTAGATCTTTATCTACAACACTGATGCCTTGGCTAATGTTCTCAAAGCTGGCTTGCAGAATATCCTGGTTAAAACGTAGTGCCTGTGATGTTTCGTCCATCATCACAAATAAATCTTCGGCGGTAACATCTTCTCCCAATAGCTGGGTAGTAATGATATGACGCGCAGAAGATGCACCAATAACGCCTGCAATGGCGCGCTCGATAGCCACAATCATTTTTTTATTGACGGCTTCTCGAGGCTTAAACTCACTAAAAAGTTGCTTGGTCGCGTTTTTACCTATAATGCTTTCACATAGCACACGCGCATTTTCAACCGTCGCGATGGTATTAATGTTGTCACCTTGATCGGCTCTTACGGTATCAATGGTGATATGGGTAAAAATACTGGCCTGAATCTTGTCCAGCATAGATGGTGTATAGCGTAACGAACCAATGACCATTGCCATGGTGTTAAATAACAGGCTCCAAAATACACCGTGAGTCAGGGAGGAACGGAATTCAATATTGAACAGGTGGTGAGGATGGAGCCAGCCAATTTGTGCAAAGAAATAATCCAGTGCGGGTGTGGGCACAAAATTGGGCATTAACAGGCAGTATGCCCAGGTAATAAAGCCGATGCAAAGGCCAAGAATTACGCCTCGCTGATTTGCCTGTTGCCAATATATCGCTGCAATAAAGGCCGGTGCGAGCTGCATGATGGCGGCAAAAGACAGCAACCCCATATTCGCTAGTTGCTGATTATTATCGGAAAGCCTGAAGTAGCCGTAGGAGCTTAGTAATAACAGAATGATCGTGATTCTGCGGATACTGAGAATAACCTGGCTCAAGTCGGGCTTTTCTTTAATATTGAAAAGCTTGGAACGAATCAATAGTGGCATTACTACGTCATTACATACCATGGTACTCAGGCTGATCGATGCGACAATCACCATACCGGTAGCGGCAGAAATACCACCCACAAAGGCGAGCGTTGCCAGTAAAAATTTTGAATCTTGTTGGGCTAAATGCAAAACAAACATATCTGCATTGCTACTGGCAGGTAGAAATATTAGGCCGGCAAGCGATACGGGAACCACTACCAGGCTGATCAACAGCAGATAAAGTGGTAGTAACCAACGCGCTTGTGTTACTTGGCGATGGTCTTCCGCTTCGACAACAGTCACTTGAAACTGCCGAGGTAACAACATGATGGCACCCATGCTGAGCAGGAGTTTGGTGCCAAAATCTGACCAGGAAAAATTGCTATTTTTAGTGCCAATGGAAGTCAGCTCAGAGGGCTGTAAAATAATTTGCTGCCAATCATCAAATTGAGCTGATAACAATTGCACAGCATATACACCCACCAGCAACATGGCGACGAGTTTAACAATCGATTCAAATGCAATAGCACTTACCATGCCGCGATGATGTTCGGTCGCGCTCAAATGGCGGGTGCCAAATAAAATAGCAAATAAGGCCAGGATGAGTGCCCCATAAAATGCAGTATCGGACCAAATACTGCTGGATAACGCAATTTGTGTTGCCCGATATTCGGGTATGGTCAGGGTTGAAAAACTGATGGATATCGCATGCAATTGCAGGGAAATATAGGGTAAAGAGCCGATCACCGCGATGAAGGTTACCAGGATTGCAATACTGCGACTTTTTCCATAACGCGAAGATAGAAAATCAGAAACGGAGGTAATGCTATGCTGTTTACTGATAATGATAATGCGCTGGATAAACTTATAGCCGAATATAAATACCAGGATAGGGCCAAGATAAATCGCGAAAAAATCCCAGCCAGTGCTCGCAGCGGAGCCGACCGCGCCAAAAAACGTCCAGGACGAGCAGTAAACCGCCAAGGAAAGGCTATAGATTAGCACTCTATTCCTCGCGATGTAGCCGTTTTCTGATTTTTGATCACCACGATAGGCAATAAAAAACAGAATCGAAATATACGCGATGGCGATAAAGGCGATTAGTTCTGTTGGCAGGGTGCGCATGGGGCTATTTTAGCGCTTATCGAAAATCGATGCGTTGACAGGCGTATATAAGGCAATAGGTGACAATTAGTGCCAGAACCTCATTGGGACTAAAGGCAGCACAAACCTAAGCCAGAACACCTTAAAATTTAGGGTTATATTAGCTAAATTGCTCCGGTCCGTGTGCTGATATATGCGCAAGGGAGGAGGAAAGCTGAGCACTACTAGCAAGTGACGGTTGGGCGCCTAATCTCTTAGTTGGCGGATAGGCTCAGGCACACACTTGCGCTGGTGGTAAGAATTAAAGGGTGGATAAGCCCGCAGCGTTATCCACCCTTGAGCAAAAAACTACAATAATGGTGCGATGACCAGGCTGACAATCGCCATGACGTTAATCAGGATATTCATCGATGGCCCTGAGGTATCCTTGAATGGGTCACCCACCGTATCGCCGACGATAGTCGCGGCATGGGTGTCAGAGCCTTTGCCCCCGTGATGGCCTTTCTCCACGTATTTTTTGGCGTTATCCCAGGCACCCCCAGCGTTGGCCATGGTCAATGCGAGTAAAACACAGGCGATGAGCGCGCCACCCAGCATTCCGCCGAGCGCTTCTGCGCCTAAGCCAAAACCTACGACCACGGGTGCACCTACGGCTAATACGCCGGGTAATATCATTTTCTTTAGCGCAGCACGCGTGGCAATATCAACGCAACGCTCGGTATCCGGTTGGGCCTCGCCTTCCAGCAAACCTTTTATTTCTTTAAACTGGCGGCGGATTTCGTGAATCATTTCGAAAGCGGCGTCACCGACCGCATTCATGGTGATTGAAGCCACTAAAAAAGGAAACAAGCCGCCAATGAACATACCCGCGAGTACACTCGGATCATTGATGGCCAGAGTAAACCCGGCTTTTTGGTGGGTGACGGTTTCGATAAATGCTGAAATAATCGCAAGCGCTGCTAAGGCTGCCGCACCAATGGCAAAACCTTTACCAATCGCTGCGGTAGTGTTGCCGAGCTCGTCAAGGGAATCGGTAATTTTTCGAACATCTTCTCCCAGCCCAGCCATTTCTGCAATGCCGCCTGCGTTATCAGCAACTGGACCGTAGGCGTCGATCGCCATGGTAATCCCAACGGTTGATAACATACCCACAGCGGCGATCCCTACACCATAAAGTCCGACCCAGTAAGTCGTAAGCAGAATGATGCAAGCAATGATTAAAATGGGAACCACGACTGACTGCATCCCAATCGACAGGCCAGAAATAATCACCGTTGCTGGCCCAGTTTCGCCTTGTGCAGCAATTTTTCGAATTGGGGATGCCGAGGTGTAGTATTCGGTGATCAAGCCAATCCCGATACCACCCAACGCGCCGGCAATAACGGCAAACCAAACTTTTATACTGACGCCCATGATGAGAATTAATAGAAGACTGGTCACAATCAGTAAAACAGTTGCACCAATGGTGCCCATGCGCAGCGTTTTTTCTGGCGATTGGTTCGCTGCGAATTTAACGATCCAGATGCCGCCAATTGAGCAGAGCATACCGAGCGATGCGAGCGCCAAGGGTAGAAACATCAGTGCGGATTGATCTCCCAGCTTATCAAGCATGCTAACGGAAAGGGTGGAGGCAATGGCAATGGAGGCGATGATTGAGCCGCAATAGGACTCAAAAATATCTGATCCCATTCCAGCGACATCGCCGACATTGTCACCCACATTATCCGCAATGACACCGGGGTTGCGTGGGTCATCCTCGGGAATACCAGCTTCGATTTTGCCTACTAAGTCCGCGCCGACATCAGCACTTTTTGTGTAGATGCCGCCGCCCACACGTGAAAACAAGGCCACAGAAGATGCGCCCATACCAAATCCGTGAATGACATGCGCGGTATGTGGGTCAGCACCGAATATGAAATACAGGAAACCGAGACCAAGCAAGCCCATCGCTGCAACGGTTAAGCCCATTACCGAACCGCCAAAAAACGCAACGACAAGCGCCTGGTCAGATCCGTGTTGTTGAGCAGCGGTAGTCGTGCGCACATTTGCGCGGGTAGCTGCAATCATGCCGATGTATCCCGCGGTCGCTGAGCACGCAGCACCGATTAAAAAAGCGATGGATGTCTTATATCCCAAGTCTGAAATTAAAATTAGCAGGGCGACGACAGCAACAAAAATAGCTAAAAAACTGTACTCTCTGCGCATAAAGGTCATCGCACCTTTGTGGATCAGATCGCCAAGCTCGATAACGCGCCCGCTGCCTGCCGGATATTTCAGGATGATTTGAAAAAGTTTCCAAGCCACCGCCAAGCCAGCAAGACCGAGAAGCAAAGGGATTAATGCCGATACAGACATGAAGTTGTCCTCAAAAGTAGTTGTTTTTAATTTCCCTCATCTTGTGAGGGTAGATAAGCGCCGCCAATGATAACGATAAGAAAGCATTATAACAACTGAAACTTAGTACTTGCTTTAGGTGTATATTGCTGGGCTGATGTTTCAGGGTGAGCGCGAGGTTGGTTTATAACAAAAAACCTGCAATTTTCTATCTACTTTTTTACAATCTCCTGTATTCGGCCGAAAATTAAATCAAACCAAAATACGAAACCTATCAACATGAAACTATCAGACCCAGGTCTTTTCCGGCAACAATGTTATATTAATGGTCAGTGGTGCGATGCCAATTCGGGTGCAACACTGGACGTAACCAACCCGGCGACCAATGAGGTAATCGGAACCACGCCTAACATGGGCAAACCAGAGACTCGAGAAGCGATAGAATTCGCAGAGCAGGCTTTTGTAAGCTGGAAGCAAACCACCGCCAAATATCGGAGCGATATTCTGCACAGATGGTTTAAGTTAATGCATGAACACTTGGAAGATTTAGCGCAGCTGATGACGCTGGAACAGGGAAAGCCTCTGGCTGAAGCACGTGGAGAGATAGGCTATGCGGCGAGCTTCGTTGAATGGTTTGCAGAAGAAGGTAAACGCGTTTATGGTGATGTGATTCCTAGCATGGCAGTGGATAAGCGTGTAGTCGTGTTAAAACAGCCGGTTGGCGTAGTGGCGGCCATAACCCCGTGGAATTTCCCTTCCGCCATGATTACCAGAAAGGCAGCCCCCGCACTGGCAGCGGGTTGCACTTTGGTGATTAAACCTGCTGAGTTGACCCCGTATTCGGCGTTCGCCCTGGCAGAATTAGCCGAGCGTGCGGGTTTCCCCAAGGGTGTGTTTAATGTGGTGACGGGTGATGCACCTGAGATCGGCAAAGAAATGACCAAAAGCAGTGCGGTGCGCAAACTCACTTTTACCGGATCCACCCCGGTTGGAAAGCTGCTCATGCAGCAATGTGCAGGTACGGTTAAGAAAGTCTCAATGGAACTTGGGGGCAACGCGCCGTTTTTAGTCTTCGACGATGCAGATATTGACGCAGCGGTCGAAGGTGCAATGCTATCCAAATTTCGCAACACCGGGCAAACCTGTGTGTGCGCTAATCGTATCCTGGTACAAAAGGGAGTGTATAAGCAATTTGCCGAGAAAATGGCCACCGCAATGGAGAACCTAAATGTAGGGGACGGAATGGATGAAAGCCATAACCAGGGGCCGCTGATAAATGACGCTGCTTTATTAAAGGTCGAGCGGCATGTATCGGATGCCACCAAAAAAGGTGCGAATATTGCGTTGGGTGGTGAGCGCCATGCATTGGGTGGAAGCTTTTATCAACCCACGTTGCTCACAGATGTGACACCTGATATGTTGCTTGCGGATGAGGAAACCTTTGGCCCGTTAGCAGCGCTGTTTCCATTTGAAACCGAGGAAGAAGGGGTGGCAATGGCGAACGACACACCTTTTGGTCTGGCGGCCTATTTTTTCGCGCGGGATATGAGCCGTGTATGGCGTGTATCTGAAGCCCTAGAAGCGGGCATTGTAGCGGTTAATACAGGCGTATTTTCAACCGAAGTCGCGCCATTCGGTGGCATGAAAGAATCGGGCGTGGGGCGAGAAGGCTCTAAATACGGTATCGATGAGTACCTGGAAATCAAGTATGTGTGCGTGGGTGGGGTTTAGCGTTTAAACACAGACAAACCAAACAAGAGGCTTGCGGCAAGGACAATAGAAGGGCCGGTGGGGGTGTCAAGTTGGAGTGATAGCCACAACCCAAGCGCGACTGAAATCAACCCGCTGAGGACGGCAAATATTGCCATTTGTTCAGGCGAATGGGCCAATTTACGGGCACTTGCCGCAGGAATAATCAGTAGAGAAATTATCAGCAATACGCCAACTAACTGCATCGATATAGCGACCACAAAACTTAACAGTATCAGGAATAAAAACCGTGTTTTTAACTCATTCACCCCGTCTGTGATGGCCAATTCTCGGTGTAGGGTGAGAGACAATAATGGCGCCCAGATAAGCTTGAGTACCCCAAGTACGATTATTCCTCCGATATAAATCCAGGCAATATCCCGCCAGCTAATCGATAGAATATCGCCAAATAAGTAGGCCATTAAATCCACCCTGACACTGGGCATTAAACTCAGCACAACGATACCCGAGGCCAGGCTGACGTGGGCTAACACGCCGAGCAAGGTGTCTGCACTATATTGGGGGCTACGCTCCACGACCAGCAAGCCGAGCGAGCATAGTATCGCTACCCCTAGCATGGTCAGCTTCACATCGATATGCAAAAACAATCCCAGGGCGATGCCAAGCAAAGCGGCGTGGGAAAGGGCGGCACCAAAATAAGACATGCGCTGCCAAACGACAAGGCAACCCAGCGGCCCACAGATAACCGCAATTCCCGCACCGCCGAGGAGCGCGCGCAGAATGAATTCATGCATGTGGTGGGTGCTCCTCGGTAGGGTCACAAACTTGCCCATGCAGGCTGTGTTCGTGGTCGTGATGGTGGTGATATATTGCCAGTTCATTTGCCAGCTTTTCACCAAATAAAGCAGCAAACTCAGGCGTTTGGCTTACACTTTGAGGGGTTCCAGAGCAGCACAAATGGCGATTTAGGCAGACCACCTTGTCGGTGGCTGCCATCACGATATGAAGATCATGTGAGACCAATAAAATACCGCAGCCAAGGTCATCACGAAGTTGCTGAATCAAGGTATATAGATCAGCCTGGCCACTAACATCCACCCCGGCGGTTGGCTCATCTAAAATGAGTAATTTGGGTTGATGGATCAAGGCGCGAGAAAGTAAAACGCGTCGCATTTCACCACCAGATAGGGTATGCAAAGAAGCATGCTGCAATGATATTGCACCGGTGCGTTCGAGTGCCTCGACAATAGCGGTATCGTCGTTGGGGTGGTGCAGATTTAAAAACCGGTGCACCGTCATCGGTAAGGTTTGATCAATATCGATATTCTGGGGTACATAGCCAATGCTAAGTTGTGGTGCTTTGGTAACCGTCCCTGAATCAGGCTTGATCAAGCCCAAGGCAGTTTTAACCAGCGTGCTTTTACCCGAGCCATTGGGGCCGATCAAGGTGAGAATTTCCGCTGGTTCGATCAGCAGCGAGACGTGGTCTAAGATGAGTTCACCACCACGTTCTATACAGATGCGATTCAGCGAAAGAAGCGCCTCGGATTTTTGCGTTGAATTTATCAAGGCGCCGCGCACTCTGGGCAAATACCCTTAATCTCAATAGTTTGGTTGGTGATTTTGAAACCAGTTTTCGTCGCTTGTTGTTCAATGGTACGTTGGATTAGCTGGTCATCCAACTCAATCGCCTGGCAGCATTCACTGCAGATCAAAAATTGACTCACGTGCGTTTTGCCCGGATGCGGGCAGCCAACAAAAGCATTGAGCGATTCAATTTTATGTACCAAGCCATGTTTTAGTAAGAAGTCTAGTGCACGATAGACGGTGGGTGCCTCAGCATTTGGTTTGTTCTGGCGTAAGCTTTTTAACAGATCATACGCGGCCACCGGTGCATGGCTTTTCCAGACGAGTTCCAGTACGCGTTGTCGAATTGGGGTAAATCGTAATTTTTGACTCCTGCATAGTGCATCTGCGTTGCTCAAGGCATGACTGACGCAGCGTTCGTGGTTATGTTTTTCGGGTATGAATTGATGGGGTGGGTGCATGATTGTTGAGCCGGTCCAAAAATCGTTATGCTATAATATAACAAAACAAATTGGTTAATAATCATAAGATTTGTATTTCTATTTGGTAAACGTCCTCGTTCATTGGTGCGCGCGGGTGGATAAATATGCCATTAAATATCCAGCGCAAAAGCTATGCTTATCAACTCTTTACTCGTAAATAAAAATAACTACTTGAGATCGCGTTTACTATCAGCCGGTCTTGCGATTTCGCTATGCCTGGTATCTTTGAGTTCAATCGCAGCCGTTCCTAAAGTCGTCGTATCGATCGGGCCGGTTCATTCATTGCTGAGTATGGTAATGAAGGACATTGGTGAACCCACACTGCTCATTCAAAGTAGGCAATCACCTCATACACAACAACTCAATCCCTCTGTGATCAAGCAACTGACGCAAGCAGATCTTATCGTTCGCATCGGGCCAGATTTTGAAATTGCAGTGGATAAGCCCATTCACAGTGTGGGCAGTAATGCTCGACTGATTGACCTGATCGAATTACCACAAATGCAGTTACTGGAAAACCGCAAGACTGGGTTTTGGGCCAATACGCATGAACATGACACGCACGGGTTGACAGACAATGAGCAGCATCTGGTAATCGACCCGCATCTTTGGCTCTCCCCTAAGAATGCCAAGGTGATGATTAATGCATTTGCACGAGAGCTTGGTCAACTCGATGTTAAACATGCACAACGCTATCGCCAAAATGCGCAAGCAGCAATTTCAGAAATAGACGAGTTGCAGCAATCATTGGCGCCCAAATTAGCGTCTATTCGAGGCGTACCGTATATGGTATTCCATGATGCTTATCAATATTTCGAACATCAATTTGGACTCAATGCGGTGGGGTCGATGACCCTCGGTACCGAGCGCATGCCGGGGGCAAAAACACTGTTGGAAATCGGGCAACTTATCGAGCAGCAAAATGTCCGCTGCCTGTTTTATGAACCCCAATATCAACCCAGGTTGGTTAGGCGTATGGCCAAGGCAACCGGTATAAACACGGCCGAACTTGACCCCTTAGGCGCTAAGTTAACCCCTGGTCCTGATCTCTGGCCTCAGCTGATGACCATGCTTGCCGATAATCTATTAAGCTGTATTGGTCAACAGTCCGGGTGATCGCCCCGAATTCGCCACCTTTTAATGACCACTATAGATCTAGCCGCTTCCCGCGTGTGGCGTATACCGTCTTTAACCAGTTCTGAGTGAACTAAATGAATCGAGCAATAAGCCGTAAATGCTATTCGTAACTCTATCTTCAACTATATCGAATTAATCCAATAATTTAGCTTGTTTCGTCAGATTCATATCGTTACAATACGCGCCCCTTTAGACCGGTGCCCAATAATGGGGGCGTCTGGTAAACGGGTCAGAATCGTTCGGTAAGGACGATTCTCGAAAGTAAAACGTATTAATTTAAGGGTGGATACAAGCTTGCTAGGGTTTTTTAAGTGCATTAAGCATTTGGCGCTACTGGGTTTTGTACGCTCGAACGTGATAGGACACTCATCTTATGGCACTTACTGTTGCTGATCGCGCAGCGATTATTAAAGAACACAAACGTAGTAACAACGATACTGGCTCAACCGAGGTTCAGGTCGCACTGCTTACTGCTCGTATTAGAGATTTGACCGAGCATTTTAAAACGCATATCCATGATCATCATTCACGCCAGGGATTATTGCGCCTGGTCAATCAGCGCCGAAAATTACTTGATTATCTCAAGAAAACAGACATCGCTCGTTATCGTGATCTCATCGCCAAGCTGGGCTTGCGCAAATAACCTAATTAGGAACAAATTCGTGAAAGAAATTAAAAAAAGCTTTCAGTATGGCGAGCATACTGTCACCTTAAAGTCTGGAAAAATAGCGCGTCAAGCAGGTGGCGCTGTCATTGCCAGCATGGGCGATACAGTTGTCATGGTTACGCTGGTAGCTGATAAGGCGGAAAATGACAGAGACTTCTTCCCATTGACGGTCGACTATGAAGAACGCACCTACGCGGCAGGAAAAATTCCCGGTAGTTTCTTCAAGCGTGAAGGGCGGCCCTCAGAAAAAGCTATATTGACCTGCCGTTTAATGGATAGACCCATTCGACCTCTTTTCCCTGAAGGTTTCTCTCAGGAAGTGCAAATCGTTTCAACCATATTATCAATAGATCCGGAGATTGATCCGGATATCGTCGCGATGATCGGTGCGGCTGCTGCAATCGAGATTTCTGGTGTTCCATTTAATGGGCCACTCGGTGCCTGTCGTGTCGGCTTTGTGGATGGTGAGTATGTGTTAAACCCGGATATAGGTGTGCTCAAGGAAGACTCAAAGCTGGATTTAGTGGTTGCCGGAACCAAGGACGCGGTACTAATGGTTGAGTCTGAAGCTGACATGCTATCAGAAGCACAGATGCTGGGTGCGGTGATGTATGGCCATGAGCAATTACAAACAGCGATTAAGGCCGTTGAGAAGTTTGCGGCCAAATACGACAAAAAAATCGGCATCGATCGTTGGGACTGGAGCGCCCCAGAGCGTGATGAAAGTGCGTTTGAAAGCGTGGCAGCTGTATGCGAAGGCGATTTAATTCAGGCGTACAAAATTGCAGAAAAAATGGACCGCTACGACGCGATCGGTAAGGTTAAGCAGGCCATGAAAGATGAGCTAATTGGTGAAGATGCTGAAGATGGTTTTGCAGAGAAATGCAGCGATGCGTTTAAAAAGCTGGAAAAGAAAATCGTGCGCGGCCGTATTATCGAGGGCAAGCCACGTATCGACGGACGCGATACCAAAACCGTTCGCCCAATTAAGGTCGAAACGGGTGTTTTACCTAGAACCCATGGTTCCGCATTGTTTACTCGGGGTGAAACCCAAGCAATCGTCGTCACAACGCTGGGAACTGATCGTGATGCCCAGCGTATCGACGCCTTAGAGGGTGATTACAGGCAACCATTCATGTTGCACTATAATTTTCCACCATACTGTGTTGGCGAGACGGGCCGAGTCGGTTCGCCTAAACGTCGTGAAATTGGTCATGGCCGACTTGCTTATCGTGGTATCGCCGCAGCGTTACCGGATATGGAAGAATATCCTTATTCAGTGCGTGTTGTATCTGAGATTACCGAATCCAATGGATCCAGTTCGATGGCTTCAGTGTGTGGCACAAGTTTGTCATTGATGGACGCGGGCGTTGATATGAAAGCACCCGTCGCGGGTGTGGCCATGGGCCTGATAAAGGAAGGCGATGATTACGCAGTGCTGACCGATATTTTGGGAGACGAGGATCACCTGGGCGATATGGATTTTAAAGTCGCTGGCAGTGAGGAAGGTATTACTGCATTACAAATGGATATTAAAATTGATGGAATCACTAAGGAAATCATGGAGACAGCGCTGGAGCAAGCCAAAGCCGGGCGTCTGCATATTTTGGGCGAGATGGCCAAAGTGATTGATAAACCACGTGCTGAGATGTCCGACTTTGCACCGCGTATCGATACCATGAAAATTCACGTGGATAAAATTCGTGATGTGATTGGCAAAGGGGGGGCTACGATTCGTTCCATTTCTGAAGAGACGGGCGCTTCCATCGATATTGATGACGATGGCACCATCAAAATTGCCTCTGCAGACGGCGAAGCCAGCGCGGCGGCGCGCAAGCGTATCGAACAGATTACCGCTGATATTGAAGCCGGCATGGAATATGAAGGCAAGGTCGTGCGTTTGATGGATTTCGGCGCGTTTGTAAATATTTTGCCTGGGCGCGACGGCCTGGTACATATTTCGCAAATTTCGCATGAACGTGTGGCGAACGTGAGCGACGAGTTAGCGGAGGGTGATGTGGTTAAGGTAAAGGTATTGGAAGTAGATAAACAAGGGCGTATTCGCCTGAGTATGAAAGCCTTGCTTGAAAACGAAAATGGCTAATGATTTACTTTCTTTACACAAAATAACTTATTGAAATTATTAAATAATGGTAGTAATTAGACTTTCTCGGGGTGGATCAAAGAAGCGCCCCTTCTATAATATTACAGTAGCAGACCAACGGCGTGCTGCACAAAGTAAGTTTATTGAGCGAATTGGTTTTTATAACCCGCAAGCGCGCGGGGGTGAAGAGAAGCTGCGGTTTGATTTAGAGCGAGCCAAGCACTGGATTGGTCAAGGCGCACAACCCAGTGACAGAGTTAAGCATTTAATGAAGCAGGCTGAATCAGTCACCGCATAATGTTTAAACTCGTACCATGGCTTGTGCCTGGTATGATGGTGCTGCCCAGACACAATAAATGACGGATAAGCCGGTCATACTGGGGAAAATAGCTGGTGTACACGGGATACAAGGTTGGCTGAAGGTTTTTTCCTATACGCGGCCTCTTGCGAACATATTTCAGTATGAAAACTGGAAGTTGATACGTGAATCAAAGACAGAAATGTTGGTTCAGGTAACCGCGAATAAACACCAGGGTAAGAAATTATTGGTAAAACTCGGTGAAGTACATGACCGAGATGCCGCAAAACAGCTGGTAGGGCTTGAAATTGGTATTGATCCGCAAGCATTACCTACCCTGGAGAATGAATATTATTGGCGAGATTTAATTGGTTTAACCGTTAATGATACCCAAGGCGTTACGCTCGGCAAAGTTTATGATTTGATGGAAACCGGTGCAAATGACGTATTGTTGCTAAAAAACAGCAAGGGCACTTCATTGGCGATTCCCTGGATTCCCGATGTGGTGCTTGAGGTGAATATAGAGGAATCGATTATTATTGCTGATTGGGAACCGTTGATATGACCGATACTCAGAGTGCACTCAGAGTAAATGTCATTTCAATTTTTCCAGAAATGTTTGCCGCGCTTAAGCTGGGCATGTCTGGGCGAGCGCTCGAGCAGCAGGCCATGCAACTGGTTTTAACAAATCCACGAGATTTTGCAAAAAACCGGTATCGCACCGTCGACGACCGCCCGTATGGAGGTGGTCCAGGTATGGTGATGATGGCAGAGCCTTTAGCGGCTGCAATCGACGCGGCGGTAAACCAAAGCCCAAATGGGCCGGTGATATATTTAAGCCCGAAAGGGCGACGCATGCAGCAGGTAGATATAGAAGCATTCGCTAAAAAGCCGGCATTGACCTTAATTGCTGGGCGATATGAAGGTATTGACGAGCGCGTGATCGAAACGCGCGTTGATGAGGAAATATCGATTGGTGATTACGTGTTGGCTGGTGGTGAATTCGCAGCCATGGTGATGATCGAAGCAATCGCTCGCTTATTACCAGGCGTGCTGGGTAACGACGAGTCTGCTATATTTGAATCGTTTAGCAGTGGCTTGTTAGATTATCCACACTATACCCGACCTGAAGTGTTCGAGGGGTTGTCGGTACCGAAAGTATTATTAAGTGGTAACCATAAAAAGATAGCGAGTTGGCGTGCTGAGAAAGCGCTTGAAGTGACGAGAGAAAGCCGACCTGATTTGCTCGAGGCAAATCCGGACGAATTGAAATGAATTATTGAAAACCGTGGAGACACGAAAATGACGACGATTATTGATGAAATTAACCAGCAACAGCTAAAAACTGACTTACCCGAGTTTGGGCCGGGCGACACCGTGAAGGTAAATGTACTGATTCGTGAAGGAGAGCGGTCTCGAATCCAGGCATTTGAGGGTGTGGTGATTGCGAAAAAGAACCGGGGCATAAATTCTTCTTTTACCGTGCGTAAAATGTCTTCAGGTGAAGGGGTCGAACGCGTGTTTCAAACCCACAGCCCATTGGTACGAGAAATTGAAGTAAAACGTCGCGGGAAAGTGCGTCGCGCCAAGCTGTATTATTTACGCGAACGCACTGGACGATCTGCTCGTATCAAAGAAAAGCTATAGGTTTTAAGCGCGAATCCTGATTGCATAGTTTGTTTGATTCAGGAATCGCGCTAAACGCTGGTATGTCTCAGTCATGTTGCCTGTGACGCCATTTCTTGCCTCTTGTGTCCTGTCAATTGGGTTAAGTGTTGCGGCTGCTCCCGCAGTCGCCGCTGCGAATAACGATAGCGGGCCGGCGCCAAGCACACACAAGCAAGGTATACCCGAAAAAGAAGCGAAAAACCTTGCTGTCGCAGCAGAGTTGCTCCGAGCTGGGGCCCTGCGCATGGCGCTACAACACCTACAAGCGAACCCACCAAGGGTACCTATGCTCAATGTTTGGCAAGCATGGGCTGAACAAAAATGGAGCATATTGATATTGCTCAAAGACTGGGAAACTCTCAAACAAGATGCCAAAGGGCTACCGGCTAGTTTTGGTGGTGCGCGCCACTTCGCCATCGCATATCAAGCGCGTGCGATGATTGCATTGGGCGAATATGATCAAGCCAGGCGATTGTTGCAACCCGCACTACAGACAAAAAATATCCCTTTACGGTTACAAAAAGATATCCGTACCCAACTCATCGCTTTATATCAGGCCCAGGGAGATTATACGAACGCTAAAATCGAAGCGATACGCTTTCATGACGATTATGCGCCACAAGATACTGCCTGGTTTGTACGCCGCGCGGTAATCGAATACCTGGCAGGAGATGCATCTGGTGCTGCCCAGCTGTTGGCCGCCAACGCGTCGATCGAAGCGAAATTATTGCTCGCGCTTTTTCGGAAAGAGGCAGGCGAAATTGATCAAGCCCAAGCGCTGGACCAAATAAATAAACAGTTGCAACGCAAGCAAATCACCCGGGCTGAGCGCAAGCTCGCCCATGCGATGATTGTTAAAATCAATGCCTCCCCTGAGCCCAGCAGTCTGATCGCTAAAATACGAGCATTGGAACAATACCTGGTTATCGACACGGATGATCGCCAGCCGCAGGTGCTTGCTTTTACAGAGCAGGAATTAAGAGACGCTTATTTGGCATTAGCAGAGTTGTTAATCAATCGCACGCTACAGGATCCGACCCGCTCAAGCCTGAAATTTGCTTTGGCGCAAAAACTGCAAGCTCAGGATACCCTACAGGCGCGTGCCTTATACGCCGATGTCATGCTGGCTGACGAGGATGATATGTTAAGCGCAGCGGCGAGCAATCAATTTGTAAGCAGCTTGATGGAAGAAGATCAATTTGCACTATTGACGACACTATTTGGTGAAGACAAGCTTTTTGGAGGTTTTCAGCATATTGATAGTACCATTAGTGCGCAGATATTAAATCAGGCCTTAGACCGAGGCGAAGCAGATGTCATTTCGTTAATTGCACCTTATTTAGGGGCTGCTCCGGAAGGCGTTGATCCGCGTGATTGGATATTGCAAAAAGCACGGATTGACATATTTGCCGGGCGGTTTGAACAAGGCAAAGATAAAATTGTGAAATGGTTGGGCCAGGGTAAGATTTTGAGCGGAGAAGAGGTTGATCGCGTTTTGCAGCCAGTTTTTGATCTTCAGGCGGTACAACAAGATGACTTTAGCCTGGCCTTGTTCGATCTAATCGCTAAACAAACCCATTCCAAACGCCATCGACGAGAGATTTTATTTTGGAAGGCGCAATCTTTTGGCGCCAAAGGTGAGCGTATCAAGGCTGCTAAATACTATTTGCGTTCAGCCATGGTGGAGGCCAATGGCTTCGATCAATGGGGTCATTCTGCCCGGTATCATGCTGCTTCTACCTTGATGGAGGCAGGTGAATACGCTGATGCTAGACAGCTTTTCGAAGGCTTGTTGGTGGCGACCACTGATGCGACGCGTCGGGGCACCATCAAACAAGCGCTGCAGCGTTTGTGGTTATTGGAGAATCAAATTAGTCAATAGTTATCAGCGCGCTTGGGTATCATTGGCGGGATGTATATTTACTGGTAATGAAAAATTAGTTCGCACAAGCTCAACGAAGCAGATCAAAGCCTGATAGATCGATTTTTGGATGCTTTATGGTTGGAGTCAGGCCTGAGTAAGCACTCATTGGCTGCTTATCGAACTGATATGCGGGCGGTAGCGATCTTTCAGCAAGCATCTAAGCGCTCTTTGAAAATGGCTAATGAGGCTGATCTGTTGGGTTATTTGGCGCATCGGAGTACGCATACTTCAGCGCGCACCAGTGCGCGCAGTATCTCAACCATCAGGCGATTTTACCGTTGGATGCTTCGTGAAGGGTTGATCCAAATTGATCCGAGTGCCAAGCTGCGATCCCCCCAACTGAGTAAAACCCTGCCAAAATCGCTTAGTGAAAGTGAAATTGATGCCTTGCTTGATGCGCCAGATACAACAACCGCCTATGGGCTGCGGGACAAGGCTATGCTGGAGCTAATGTATGCTTCTGGGCTACGCGTGAGCGAATTAATCGGCCTAGAATTGGGGCAAATCGATTTGCGGGTGGGCGTGATTAAGGTGCTCGGTAAAGGTAACAAGGAGCGCCTGGTACCGGTTGGGGAGCAGGCGGTAGAGTATTTGCAAAAATATATCAAATCTGCTCGGCATGAACTGGCTTGCCAACAGAAAAGCTCGAGTCTGTTCCTGAGCAAACACGGTACGGCCATGAGTCGGCAGGCGTTTTGGCAAATAATTAAGCGCTATAAGGCGCTCACCGGAATTAAAACTGCGGTTTCTCCACACACTTTGCGGCACGCTTTTGCCACCCATCTGCTCAATCACGGCGCTGATTTGCGTACCTTACAGATGTTGTTGGGACACGCAGATTTATCGACCACGCAAATCTACACCCACGTAGCGACCGCCAGATTGCAAGAACTGCACCAAAAACATCATCCGAGAGGGTAAACCGGAATGAAAGATAAACTAGAATCTTCATTCAAGTATTATCTTATTATGCTATTTTTAAACAGTTTTGTAGACTTAGGGCATAAAATCACGATTCAAAATACGGTATTCAAAGTTTACGATGGGCAAATTCAAATCATCCTGATTGCGATTGTAAATAGCTTGATACTACTGCCCTTTATTCTATTGTTTACACCGGCGGCTTATTTTTCCAACCGCTTTTCTCTAATTAAAGTGATGCGCTTTAGCGCTTGGATTGCCGTGACATGTGGGTTGTTAATTACCTATTTCTACTATCGGGGTTACTATCACCAAGCATTTATTATGACGCTGGTACTGGCGATGCAAAGTGCGATCTATTCCCCAGCTAAGTATGGTTATATCAAACAACTTATGGGAGAGGCGAAATTGGTGATGGCCAACGCTCGTGTTCAAGTTGCCACAATTATTGCCATATTATCCGGTACCCTGGTGTTTTCTGTGCTCTTTGAAATTCTACTGAAACAACACGGATTAGATCCATCAAATTACTCGGAATCTGCGATTATTCAAGCCATTGCGCCACTGGGATGGTTGTTAGTTATGAGTACGAGTCTGGAATTGGTCATGGCTTATCGATTACCTAATTTGCAATCGATTAATGACCGGCATATTAAATTTGATTGGACCAGCTATCTATCTGGGAAAACCTTAAAAAATCAGCTGGCGGCGATCACCCATAACCGGGCCATTCTGTACTCCATTTGTGGCTTGAGTGTGTTTTGGGGCTTGTCGCAAATGGTGCTTGCAGCCTTTCCAGCGTACGCCAAGCAATATTTATTTGAAACCAATACGGCCGTTATTCAGGCCATGCTGGCCTGCTCTGGGGTAGGTATTTTTCTCGGAGCGTTATTGGTTGGGCGGGTAGCGAGGCGCACCTTGGACAAGCCCTTGGCTGAAAAGCAGCTACGATTACAGATGATTCCTTTTGGGGCCGTCGGTTTGGCCATTTGTCTCGTGTTAGTACCCTTTATTCAGCTAAAGACGGGCTTAGCTTTATGTTTTTTTGGGGTGGGTCTATTTGGCGCGTTTTTTATCGTACCGCTAAATGCAATTATTCAGTCATTAGCGCCTGCGGAAAAAGTGGGCACCGTGCTGGCAGGAAACAATTGGTTACAAAATATCAGCATGCTCGGCTTTCTTGGTTTAACCATTACTAGTGCGGTGGGTGGGTTTAATGCGGTTTGGTTGTTTTATTTGATCGCATCTATCGCCTTACTTGGAGCGCTAAACTATCTTCGCTATGGTTTACGTGATTTTCTGCAGTTTGTGATAGGGGGCTTAATTCGGTTGCGTTATAAGATTAAGGTTGATCACAGCGACGAATTTCCTGCGAGTAATGGTGTGTTACTACTGGGAAATCATGTGAGCTGGATTGATTGGGCATTGATTCAGTTGGCGATTCCAAGACCCATTCGGTTTGTGATTGAACGCTCGTATTTTGAACGCTGGCCATTAAAACCGATATTGAGCCATATCAACACGATTGCGATTTCGCCTAAAAGAAGCAAAGATGCGATCAAACAGATTAAGCAGGCGCTGAATCAAGGAGATGTGGTATGTTTGTTCCCGGAAGGACATATCAGCCACGATGGAGAATTAGGCGAGTTTAAATCCGGCTATTTTCTAGCGATTAAAGATACCAACGCAAAGATCATGCCGTTTTATCTACATGGGATGCACGGCAGCCGATTATCACGTACTGATTATCCAGCAAGCACACTTAAGGATATTTTTACCCGTAAACGTGATATTAAGGTGATGCTCGGCGTTTTGCATCGGCATATCGACGCGACGTCCCTCAGAGAAGAAGTTGTCCAATTACGCGCTACAGCGCGTAAAACAAGGATGGTGCGGGGGTGAATCGTATGCTTATGCAGGGCGCAGATCACTGGCTATACTCATGCATAATATTAATTTGAAAATAAATGGATAAACGGCTTGCATTTACCGCTTATCTATTATACATTACGTTTGTCTTAATTGATCTCCTCCTGGTTTTTAGGAGGAAGGTGGACTGAAGCGGCTCTTCTTGAAGTAGATTGGATGTCTTTTCGGTTAGATCGCTAGGAAGTTTTTACACAAGGAAGGGATGTTTGTATAAATGGATTTGCCGCCTTTCTCCTAAAATTTTTCTTTTTGTTACCCCCAAACAGTAAACTTTTACGACACATAAGTCAAGAAGGCTTGTGCCTGGGTGTTTTCTGGTTCTATTTTGGGCATTCTCTCACTAATTTTCTAGGGTGCAATCCAGCTTATCGGATTCAACCCTTAGCCGGCCTTGTACGTTCATTCGAATAACTTTCATGTCGCGTACCCCTGGTTTGCTAGCATCACAGATACGAAAATGACCGCTGCTGCGAATAATGCCTTGCTGGTCGATGTTAATTTTCTGCCAACGGGTATGAATGGTGACGTCAATAGGGTATCGGGTTGCGGGCTGGTGCGCCACGACGATCTCGTCCCCTTCATCGAATTGACGGGTTTGGTTATGATCTAAAAACCCAAACCACCCATTTTTCCAGTGCTTTGTTCCAATACAACCATTTTCTGCACGATTAGCGCATAAATAGGCCGCTGTATGGCGAGTTCGGGCATGGCTTCTAAGCAATCGGATATCTTGTAGCAATGATTGACGCGTGTTTTTAATACTCGACTGTTTCATTAGGTAGGTGATTGTCGGCAAAGTGCCAGCACTTATGATTGCCATGATAGCGATACTCAATATTATTTCAATCAGTGTATGTCCTGTCTGGTAAGCCCAATTTACGACGGGTTTTTTCACGATGAATCAATAATTAATTAAAAGGCTGTTGAGCGTAAAAGAAAACTGATTCACCCAATGTGACAAATATCACACAAAAACCTGATATCGCGATAAAAAGTAAAAAAATATAGAAAAACGGCAAAAAAAATAGATAAACGGCTTGATTTTTGTTTTTTATGGCTGTATATTACACCCATCATGAGTTTCCTCCTTGATATATTTTTAGGAGGAAGGCGGTTAAACTAAAACCTCCTTGCATTAGACTGGGGTGTCTGTTGAAAGGGGCTAATCGTCTTCTTCCTAACCTTTTTTCCGATGTTTTTTCCATTAATAAAGCCTTAAGTTAGAATGTTTCCTATACATTCGTACGCAAGCTTGTGTTATCGTATGGCGGCCTTACATAAATTATAAATCGATCGATAAGCGACACAATTTATCTGTATCGGGCTATCGCTTAGTACGAGCATAAACATAACAAAATAATAGGAGTAATCATGGCAAACGCAAAAGGCGCTCCCGTACAAGATCCATTCTTGAACGTACTCAGAAAGGAGCATATCCCCGTCTCAATATTTCTAGTCAATGGTATCAAGCTGCAGGGTCAGATTGATTCTTATGACCAGTTCGTCATTTTGCTAAAAAATGCAGTCAATCAAATGATTTACAAACACGCAATTTCAACCATTGTACCCGCTAAATCGGTGAATCTATCGTTTGAGGGTGACAAGGACGATGACCAGGATGACGAGCATAACTATTAACCTTGTGGTTAAGTAGGGGCAAGCGACACTAAGCGAACCATTTAGAGGCGATTTTCTGTTTCAATCAATTGATGAGTCTGTTCGTAGAGATGACGAATTAGAGCATGTCGTCATAGTCGATCAGACCTACAATAAACTTCAAAACCCCTACGATATTGATGAAACCCGCCTGTTGGCTGAGTCTGCAGGTGCGGTCGTGATGGAAGTGGTGCGGGCTGTCAGAACGAAGCCCCACGCAGCGACATTTATCGGCGAAGGTAAGATTGCTGAGCTCAAAGTCTGCATAAAACACCACCAGTCGGATGTGGTAATCATCAATCATCCAATCACGCCGGTACAAGAACGAAACTTAGAACGGGCGCTAGACTGTCGCGTACTGGATAGAACGCGCCTAATCCTTGACATATTTGCGCAGCGCGCACAATCGCACGAAGGTAAATTACAGGTTGAGCTGGCGCAACTTAAACATCTATCCACCCGCTTGGTCAGAGGTTGGACCCACCTTGAGCGTCAGAAGGGTGGTATTGGCCTGCGTGGGCCGGGCGAAACCCAACTTGAAACCGACCGTCGTTTAATTGGATCTCGCATAAAGAGTTTGACGCGTAAACTGCGCAGCGTAGAAAAACAAAGAAAATTGCGTAGAAGGGCGCGTGATCGGGTGCCGGTACCGATGATCACGCTGGTTGGTTATACCAACGCAGGGAAATCCACCCTGTTTAACCATTTGGTAAGCGAGTCGGTCTATGCGGCAGACCAGCTGTTTGCAACGCTTGACCCAACCATGCGTCGATTGAAAATCGACAATTTTGGCGAAATCATTCTTTCAGATACGGTGGGCTTTATCCAGGATTTACCCCACTCCTTGGTGGCAGCTTTTCATTCCACCCTGGAGGAAGTAAAAAACTCCAGTATCTTATTGCACGTGATTGACCACTCAAACCCGGAATATCACCACCATATGCACGAAGTGGATAAGGTATTAAAAGAAATCGGCGCTGATCAGATACCCTTGATCAAAGTATTTAACAAAATTGATTTGACTGATATCGCTGCAAAGAGTATGCGCTCGACGAATGATCATGATCAGGAAGAAATATCGGTTTTGGTTTCGGCGCATAAGGATTTGGGCTTGGGTTTACTGTCAGATGCGATTCTCGCACTATTAACCAAGCAACATGCGGATTATCACGTTCACCTGGATCAATCGCAGGAAAGGTTACGCTCTTTGATTCATCAGCGTTGTCAGGTGCTAGAGGAGCGATTTGATGATAATGGCGAAACAAATTTACGCTTGCATTTATCACCCAAAGAGCTCGGGTGGTTAAAAAAGCAAAATGTCGCGCTTGAGCCCACGTCAAAAGTCAATCAATAATACTGCATGGTGAACCGACTACTAAGCTATAGTATTAAAATCGTTGTGGTTTTAAATCTTGTGTTTGTTTGTACACAGGCTTGGGCGCAGCAGCAAAATGTTGAAGGGGGCCGCGTTGAGCCCCTTGCCGTTACGCTTGAGACCTTAGTTTCTTTCGTTGAACTTCAAGACAGGCTTAACCAGGAGATTGAAAAAGTTGGTAAACAGATCGAATCCTCTCATTCAGATTTGCAAACTGCAGCCTTAAAAAAGCAGTTGGATAAACTGAGACAAGAACAACAAACAACCAACCAGAATTTCAAAGAAATTGCAGCGGGAGTTGATATTTCAAGCTTGAGTGAGGCTGAGGAACCCGCGTTCAATCTTCAGGAAGAATTTTTAGCCTTGTTAAAACCCGCTTTTGAGGAGGTTAAGGAGCTAACCTCCCAAGCGCGTCTTAAAACAGAGTTAAAGGAAAAATTAGCCTACGCTAGAGCGCGATTGCCCATTATTGAGCAGGCACTTGCCAATATTGATCGGTTAAAAGCCGAAAATAATAATCAGCAGTTGAATCAAAGCTTGGAAAAAGTGGCGGATGGTTGGCGTAATCAGCAGTCGTTTCTACAGAGTGAAGAGCAAGCTGCTCAGCTAAAACTGGACAAATTGCTAGCCGCACAGACTTCGTTTACTGAAAGCTCGCAATCGTACTTGAAAAGGTTTTTTAAAAAACGAGGTTTGTATCTTGCTGAGGCCTTGATCGCGGTTTTATTCGTCGTGGGACTGTCTAGGTTGGTGTATAACGCGATGAAGCGTTTAATGCCTGGGTTTCGAGCGAAGCATCGGAGTTTTCGGGTTCGACTTGCTCAATTGGCGCATCGAATATTGACCGTGTTGTTTATGGTGTTGGGGCCGATGGTGGTTTTTTATATCGCTGAAGATTGGGTTTTATTTAGTTTGGGTATCCTGATTTTGTTTGGACTCGCCTGGACACTTCGGCACGCTTTACCACGCTACTGGCAGCAAATATATCTTTTTTTGAATATCGGATCGGTGCGCGAAGGCGAGCGCATTCTTATCGAAGGTTTGCCGTGGCAAGTTGATGATATCAATTTTTTTACAAGTCTCGTGAATCCTACCGCAGGCCTGCGGCAACGCGTTCCCATTGGTGATTTGGTTGATCAGAAATCGCGCCCTTATTCACCTAAGGAGCCCTGGTTTCCCTGTAGTGAAGGGGATTGGGTCTTATTAAAAGATAATGTGCGTGGGAAGGTCACAGGTATCGCACCGGAAATGGTGCAATTGATCGAACGAGGCGGCGCTAAATACACCTACCAAATTAGCGAATTTTTAGCGAACTCGCCGCGCAATCTATCGACTAACTTTCGGATTAAAGAAGTTTTGGGCATTAGTTATGGTTTGCAAGCGCAAGCAACCAATGAAATACCTGAAATTCTGCATCAATTTATTTTGTCTCGCGCCAATCAAGATGGATATGGAGAGCAACTCCTCAATTTACGGGTAGAGTTTGCGATGGCAAATTCCTCATCACTCGATCTCATGGTCGTGGCTGATTTTGATGGAAGTCTGGCGCCTTTATATAATCGGGTACGGCGCGCTATTCAGCGCTGGTGTGTTGAAGCATGTACCGAAAATGGTTGGGAAATCCCTTTCCCACAAATGACTTTGCACCAAGGCGCTTAAACTGGCCCATTTGTATGTTGGTTTGCGTTGATCAGGTATCGAGCTAATGGATAGAATATGCGTTTGAGGATAGCTATTCAAGGTATTCAAGGGTCAAACCATCATCAGGTAGCCAAAGAGTATTTCAGCGACGATATCATGCTGGTGGAATGCCCATCATTTGATGATCTGGTGGATCAACTTCTTGATGCAAAAGCAGATAAGGGTGTGATGGCCATTGAGAACTCAATCGCGGGCTCAATCATCACCAATTATGCGCTGATTTACCACCATCAATTGCAGATTGTGGGTGAGCATTATCTGACCGTTTCACACAATCTGATGGCGTTACCGGGGCAGACCATTGATGACATTTGCGAAGTACGTTCCCATCCCATGGCTTTATCACAATGTAAGCAATTTCTGCGTCGATACGCGCACATTAAACTGGTCGAGGATAGCGATACCGCAGAACCTGCCAGGCAGATTCAATCACAGCAATTGCCACAGATTGCCGCGATCGCGCCGAAAATGGCCGCGGACTTATACCGCCTAGATATCATTTCGCCAGATATTCAAACCGTCAAAAACAATGCCACGCGGTTTATTCTGGTGCAAACCAAAGCGCATGATTTACCCAAATCGGAAATCAATAAGGCTTCCATTCGGTTTGTGACGGAGCATAAAAAAGGTAGCCTGGCAGCGGTGCTCAATGCGATGAGTGATTGCGAATTGAATTTAACCAAAATCCAGTCACTTCCGATTATAAAAACACCTTGGAAATACGCATTTTTTGTTGATTTTACTTTCGATCAGTACAACAATTTTGACAAGGCCAAATCTTTGCTGAATATCATGTCGGAAGATTTCACCGTTTTGGGCGAATACCAAGCGCCATCAGAAAAATTGTAATCCCTGGCGGACATCTTAGGAACGCGCTACTGTTTCTCAGTGAATAAGTCGGTGCTGCCCTGCAAATGCCAATCGAACTAGCCCTGCGGAAACGATACCCTATTTTTCAACAAAAGCGCGTTCTACGACCCAATGCCCCTGGTCACCCCGCACGTGTTCAGAAAACCCCATTTGTTCGAGTATATGAGTGAAATCATCAAGCATGGGAACACTGCCACACAACATAAAACGGTCGTCTTCAGTATTGACGGGTGGTAGGCCTATGGCCTCACTGAGCCTGCCACTTTCCAGAGCGTGTGTGAGTCGACCCATATTAAAGAATTTCTCACGCGTCACGCTTGGGTAATATATGAGTTTCTCGCGCGCGATATCGCCCAGATATTCGTGCTTAAAAATGCTGTTGGTGATGTACTCCCGATAAGCCAGATCATCTGTTTTGCGCACGCCATGCGCGAGAATGATCTTGGCAAAGCGATCGTAAACGTCCAGATCTTTTATAATGCTCAGAAACGGAGCCAAACCGGTTCCGGTGGCAATGAGATACAGATGCTTGCCTGGAAGCAATTTATCCAAAATTAACGAGCCCGTGGCCTTTTGGCTAACTAGAATTTCATCACCTGGCTGTAGATGCTGCAGTTTTGAAGTCAACGGGCCATCGGGCACCTTGATGCTAAAAAACTCAAGTTCTTCTTCATAATTGGCGCTGACCATACTGTAGGCGCGCATAAGCCGTTTACCCGCATTTTCAAGCCCGATCATGGTGAAATGCCCATTCTCGAAACGAAACGCATCGTTACGCGTGGTGCGAAAGCTAAACAAGGTGTCATTCCAATGATGCACGCTAAGTACTTTTTCTGCTTTAATCGTTGCCATTGTCTATTTATCGTGCTGTTCCGCCAGAATTCAACGACGCGGAACAGGCGAGAGGGGAAGCAGATGGGGTGTGATCAGCGCGTCAGGCGGCTCAATGGTTGATATTTATCGTTGGCAGGGCTTATTTAAGACAGTGTAGCAACCGCCGCTTTGAGTTGCTCCTTGATTTCCGGGTTGGATATTTCACCAGCCTGCACGTTAAAATTATCGTAGAAACTCGGAACGGACAAATCAGCCAGCACTTCGCCGCCAAAAAACGGAGCCGAGGTTTTAGCCGTGGCAAGTACGCTGCTGGCCCCACCGGGGCCGGGCGAAGTTGACAGCAACACCATAGGTTTTCCCTGAAAGACCTTTGCATCAATGCGTGAAGTCCAGTCATACAGATTTTTAAACGCCACAGTATAGGAACCGTTATGTTCGGCATAAGAAATAAGTAATGCGTCCGCTGTACCAATTTTTTTATAAAACCTACGTGCCAATTCGGGGATACCATCTCGCTCTTCGCGGTCGGCGCTATACAGCGGCATCTCAAAATCGTTAAGGTCTAGTATTTCAATTTCTGCGTCTTTAACTAAGCTGCAGGCATAGGTAACCAGTTTCTTATTGATGGATTTACTGCTATTACTTGCAGCGAAGGCGAGTAACTTCATCGTTTGTTCCTAGGTTGATTATTATAATGGGTTGGATATATCCCGGGTCATCTTGGGATGCCTTCTCGCGGATAAAAAAGCGAGGTAAGCGCCAATATAGACATAATGCTAACATAAGTGTCCAACCAACTACTATCATGCATGCATACCATTCATCAAATCGTGTTGCGATGCCAGGTATCGAAACCGCAACAGACAGCTTGGTTATAATGCGCCACGTAAATTTATTAAACCTAGCTTCTCGCGGCTAAATAGAGACACAGGAGGAAGTAGCAAACGATGGCCCTCGGTGACAATAACCCACTATGGCGCAAGCCACAACACCATCAAGATTTACCCGAGTCGCACGACCACGTTCACTGGATGGAATTATTCTATGATTTGATTCACGTGGTGATGATTTTCTTGTTGGGCAACTATTTATCCGAGCATCATGATCTGGCGGGGTTTGCCGCATTTGCAATGTTGTTCATCGCGACCTGGCTGGCCTGGGGCGAAACCTCGGTTTATAACTCATTATATGTGAGTACTGACTGGATTTACCGTTTAAGCACGGCATTTCAAACCCTGTCAGTGATGTTCATGGCCGCCTCCATCCCGGCGATTGAACCCTCTTTGAGCGACCCAGGCAAAGGATTTGCATATTTTTCAATGGCTTATGGTATGAATCGGATGATTCTTAGTTTGATGTATTATCGTACCATCAAAACCGGGGCAGAACCCAGTAGCCTGGCGCATGAGCAATCCATACGCTTCTTTTTATTGGGAATATTATTTTTTATTGCCGCGCTCCTACCCGCTTCATGGGGGGTGCTGCTGTTTATCGCCGGCGTGGTCATTACTCAGTTTATCTATTTCGTTCCCAGGCTGACAATTATGCGTCTTGAGCGCTTTGTACCGCGTATGGGGCATTTTACCGAGCGTTTTGCATTGCTATTGCTGATCGTCAATGGCGAGGGCTTTTTTAAACTGGTCGTGACTTTATCTGAAAAAGGTATTTACAAAGTCGGTTTTGACGTCTTATTCAATGTAGCGTTTGGCGGTTTGGCCGTATTCGTGTTGACTTGGATATACTATGATTTTGTCGGCAACTATAAAATACGCCGCGGTAATCGCTATCTATATATGATCTGGAGCGGGCATTTACTGTTAATGCTGTCCGCGGTGGTGATTGGTGTTGCCTTAGCAGGCGAAGTCTATGTGGGCTTTTTGGAGCCTTATCCCGTTTATTATGGAACGTTAGGTTCGCTGGGCCTGGCGAGCTATTTAGCGAGTATACTCGTGATCCAAATGAGCGTAGAGCCGCAAACCGCCCATCGCTTCGCCAGCCCGAAAATACTGTTAACGGGGATTGCTCTGGCATTGGTTTGTCTTGCTGTATTTCGATTTGTACCTTCAGTTATTGGCAATTTACTCTGGTCAAGCGCGCTCTTTGTGGTGTTATTGGTTCCCATTAGCCGCGCCTATCGCGTTCTGTCGCGCGAACAGGCTTAAAAAAAGATACGCCTATTTTGGTTACTACGAATGGAGAATCCGTTACTTTAGTTTTGTGTTTGCCGGGTATTGTGGGTGCGCTACCATCCTGGTGTAATGCTCTGCAGCAATCATGCGCCCGAAAGCGATTGTAGATGCGCTAGCGCATCTTGCGCTAAACGTTGCGTTAGTTCGCCAGCGCTCATTTCTCGTCCCAGGCTCGCTGCTTGACCAGACCAGAGAGCCGTAAAATCTGTCAGCCCTTGAGCCTCAGCGCGCGCTTTTATTGGGGCAAGCGCACCCCCCGCGGTGGGGAACGCCGGCGCTTCTTCTGAAATAGGTCCAATTTCACGCATAATGCGATTCATGAGTCCGCGTGCTGGTCGACCCGAAAAAATATTGGTCAACGCGGTTTGATCATCACGCGCAGCAAGCAAAGCGGATCGGTACAATGGGGTAATCAACGATTCTGGAGTAAATAGGTAGGCGGTACCGATTAGCACGCCAGCTGCGCCCAATGCAAAGGCAGCCGCGATACCCCGCCCATCTGTGATCCCGCCCGCCGCGATGACGGGTACTTTAACCGCATCGACAACTTGAGGTACCAGAGCAATCGTGCCGGCTTGCGTTGAAATACTATCGTTTAGAAACATCCCGCGATGACCGCCTGCCTCGTACCCTTGCGCAATAATGGCGTCGCAACCTTTGGATTCGAGCCATATAGCTTCTTGCACCGTGGTGGCTGAACTCAGGACGAGCGCTCCGGTGGCTTTAACGCTTTCTAGTAGCGTTTGTTGTGGTAAGCCAAAATGGAAACTGACGATTTCAGGGCGAGTCTCTTCGACCAGTGCGCACATCGCATCATCAAATGGGGCACGTTTAACGACGGTAGTAGGTTCAGAATCGTTAACCCCCAGCTCAGTATAATAGGGGGTGAGCTTTCTTAGCCACCTAGCTTCCCGAGTTTGATCTGGTGTGGGGGTAGCGTGGCAGAAAAAATTGAGGTTTAATGGTTTATCTGTATCAGCCCGAATCGCTGCAATCTCGGAGCGTATTTCGTTGGACTCTAACATCGCGCAGGGAAGTGCACCCACCCCGCCAGCTTCACAAACCGCGATAGCCATTTGTGACCCATTCGCGCCGGCCATGGGCGCTTGTAAAATGGGTAACTCGCACCCGATTAAATCTGTAAGTTTGTTGGTGGGCCACATATTTTTGCATCAACTAGCAGAAGAGAGTGCAAATTATTTTACCTAACAAAACTAGTACTTATATTATTATATGCGTTAAAGTTGGGTGCCGGATCATTTGACCCAACGTGTCTTTAACTACCAGAAACAAAATAATGAACCCAATACCACCTAATCGAACTATGAAAAAACCATTTTCAAACCTCATCATATCAATCATTGTGTTGGCTTTTTCCGCCGAAGCCATGGCCGTTGAGTGGAATGTATCACTCTGGGGCAAACGCCGTGCTTTTACTGAACATGTCGAAAAACTAGCTGAGTTGGTTTCGCAAAAGACCAATGGCGAATTTACCCTTAATATTTCTTATGGCGGATTATCCAAAAATAAGGAGAATTTAGATGGTATCTCTATCGGTGCGTTTGAAATGGCGCAATTTTGCGCCGGCTATCATCGCGATAAAAACCCCTCCATTACCGTTTTGGAGCTGCCCTTTTTAGGGGTCTCCAGCTTGGAAGAAGAGCGCAAAATCAGCGAAGCGGTTTACCAGCACCCAGCAGCGGTAGAAGACCTTGCACGCTGGAACGCCACACTGCTCATGCCATCGCCCCTTCCGCAATACAATATTGTTGGTGTGGGTGATGCCCCGAAAACGCTGTTTGACTATAAAGGTTTGACCGTGCGTGCAACCGGCGGAATTGGTAGCGCGTTGGCCGCGATTGAGGCTGTCCCTACCTCCATGTCGGCATCAGAAGTCCGCCAGGCGTTAGATAGCGGTGTGGTGAAGGCTGTCGCCTTTGCACCACATGCGCACATGTCATTTGGAACCATTGAAACCGCAAAGTGGTGGACAACCAACCTGAACCCCGGAACCGTAAACTGCCCAGTGGTGGTGAATACCGATGCGTTGAACAGCCTAAGTGATGCGCACAAAGAAGCCCTGTTAGGGTCGGTTGGTGAGGCATTGGATCACTATATTGCATTTTATAACGAAAAAACCATGCAAGCATGGGGCCCCGCGCTCGAGGAGAAGGGTATAGAATCCATCAGTTATAGCGACGATGAAATTGCCGCGTTTAAAGACACGGTCGCTGGACCAGTCGCAGAAGCGTGGATCAAAGACAACGCAGCTAAAGGATTACCGGCACAAGCGTTGTATGACCTTGTTACCGGAATGATTGGCCAGTAGCTTTTGTTACTGCCCCAAGGGGTTAACGCTTGGGGCAGCGTGCTTTGAAACATAGTTGTGGCTGGCAAATCGAGTGTTTTATCTGATAACAGTGCATTAAGTCGCCTGGATCAGCAGTTATACAAATTCGAAAGCCTGCTCGCATTGATCAGCGGGCTGGCAGTATTTTCGCTGATGATTTTGGCGGTAATTTCGGTCGGTGGTCGTAACTTTTTGGGCCAACCACTGCCTGGTTACGTAGATTGGATAGAGCAGCTCATGCCCTTGATCGCTTTTATGGGAATTGCCTACACCCAACGTGACGGTGGGCATATTCGTATGGATATTGTGGTTGGCCGCTTAACGGGCCGCGTACTATGGGCGGTAGAGTTCATCACCATTTTGCTGGTGTTAATTCTGATGTTACTGCTGGTGTGGGGTTCCTGGGCACATTTTGAGCGCAGCTTTGATTTCAATGCGCCGTTGTGGAGCCGGGATAGCTCTATGGATATTGCACTGCCTTTATGGCCCGCAAAGTTGCTGGCACCGGTGGCGTTTAGCGTGTTGTGTGTGCGCCTGGTGCTGCAATTGGCCGCCTATGCGCGTGCTTTTAATGAAAATGCACGTGAGCCGGTTGCGGTGCCCTTGATTGAAGATGTCGCCACCCAGGCTGCGAAAGAAGCAAATAGTGTTTCGGGTGCTGAAAGGGGTGACATAACGTAGCGCTGGCCATGGAACCGATTGAAATTGGCGTCTATGTCTCAATTGGCCTGTTGGTCATGGTGGTGCTGGGTATGCGTGTTGCCTTTGCAGCGGCGATGGCAGGTATGGTGGGTTTAATCTGGATATTCTGGGCGAAAAAAGACTACGATTTTTCACAACTTGGCTGGGCGATTACCGTCGCGGCTAAAACTGGCGGGCAGGTACCTCATTCCAAGGTTGCTTTTCAGGCCTTGTCATTGATTCCGACGTTCATTCTGATCGGTTATATGGCTTATTATGCAGGGCTTACCAAGTCGTTATTTGAGGCGGCCAAACGCTGGATCGCATGGCTGCCTGGGGGTCTGGCGGTATCAACCGTATTCGCGACGGCAGGTTTTGCCGCGGTTTCGGGCGCATCCATCGCGACCTCTGCAGTGTTTGCACGCATTGCCATTCCAGAGATGCTTGCCATTGGTTACGACAAACGTTTTGCCGCTGGTGTTGTGGCGGCAGGCGGTACGCTAGCATCCCTGATTCCGCCTTCTGCCATACTGGTCATTTATGCGATTATTGTCGAGCAGGATGTGGGCAAATTGTTGCTCGCCGGTTTTATACCGGGCATGTTTTCTGCCGTGATATATGCGAGCCTGATCATTGGAATTGCGCTGATCTTTAAATCGGTAGGCCCACCCGTTACCGGATTTACCTGGAAGGAGCGTTTGGTCTCTTTGCCGCCTGCTTTGCCCATATTCGCCGTGGTTGCGGTCATTATTTTATTTGTCTACAACCCATTTGGAGGTGATGCCTGGGGCACACCCACCGAAGGCGGCGCGATCGGCGCGTTTATCGTTTTTTGTATGGCGCTGTTCAACGGTATGCGCTGGCAGCAGCTGCGCGATTCCTTACTGGAGACCGCCAAGCTCACGGTGATGATTTTTACCATCATCTGGGGCGTGTTGATTTATGTACGCTTTTTGGGTTTTGCTAACCTGCCCGACGCATTTTCCAATTGGATTACCAGCCTGGAACAGGGCCCAATGCTCACCCTGGTATTCATTCTACTGGCTTACGCAGTACTGGGCATGTTTATGGACGCGATTGGCATGTTATTGTTGACGCTACCGGTAGTGTATCCCGCAGTGATGGCTTTAAACGGGGGTGAGGCGGTGTCTGCTGCGGAAAGCACCTTTGGTATGTCTGGCCCAATGTGTGCAATCTGGTTTGGGATATTGGTGGTCAAAATGGCGGAATTTTGTCTGATCACACCCCCGATAGGCTTAAATTGTTTCGTGGTTGCCGGGGTTCGTGATGATCTTACCGTCCAAGACGTGTTCAAAGGCGTGACCCCATTTTTTATCGCTGATGCCATTACCATTGCGCTGTTGGTTGCTTTCCCGGCGATCGTGCTGTGGTTACCCAGCGCAGCGGGATAAGTCGGCCTTGGAACGCTGGCCGTATAGAGCGGTTTTTATGTACAAGGCGTAAACGTTCGCATTTTAGGCACTTGATTACTTACTTTCGTTGCCAGGCATGAAAGCGTTTTAGCCATTTAAGCTGCCAAGGTTTGGTGGTCGCTTTTTTCCATTTACCCGCAGCAAATTTGACTGCTTCCATGCGTGTTGGGTAGATATGAATGGTCGACAGTATTTTGTTTAAACCCAGTTTGTGACGCATCGCAAATACAAATTCCGCAATCAAATCTCCCGCGTGTTGACCAACGATGGTTACCCCCAAGATTTTATCGCTACCCAGCGGGGTGAGTACCTCAATATAGCCTTCATCTTCACCTTCTGCGATTGCTCTGTCTAGATCATCCAGGGGATAGCGCGTGGTGTCAAACGCGATATTTTGGTCTTCTGCCTCCTGCTTGTTCAAACCGACGCGCGCGACTTCCGGGTCGGTGAAAGTTGCCCAGGGAATTACGCGGTAATCGACTTTAAATTTTTTAAACCGGCCAAACAAGGCATTGACGCTGGCAAACCAGGCCTGGTGTGACGCGGTATGGGTAAATTGGTAGGGCCCGGCAATGTCACCGCAGGCGTACAATGATGGATAACCCGCCTGCAGATAGTCGTTGACTTCGATGGTCCTGGTTTTACTGATAGGGATATCCAATTCCCGCAGGCCAAAACCTTCCAGGCGCGCCGCGCGGCCGACTGCGACCAGGAGCTCGTCAAATACAATGTTGACAGTTTCACCCTGATGATCGCACACCAGGGTTTTGACGCCATTGGCATTTTTAATTTCCACTGCTTTATGGTTGCATAATACGCGCACGCCTTCTTGCTCAAAGCGTTTTTGTATATAAGTGGAGACTTCTTCATCTTCACGAATCATGATCCGAGGCAGCATTTCCACCTGAGTTACCTCGCTGCCAAGGCGCGCAAAACTTTGCGCCAGTTCGCAGCCAATAGGCCCACCACCCAGAATGGCAAGCTTTTTAGGTTGCTTTGTCAATGCCCATAAATTATCTGAGGTCAGCGGTGTGATGCTGTCCATGCCCTTGATGGGTGGGATAAAAGGCTCGGCACCGGCGGCAATAATGATGTTGTTTGCCGTCAAGGTTTTACCGTTTACCTCAACACTATACGGGCTCACCAGTCGGGCTGCGCCCTGAATGACTTCAACACCCAGCTGGGAATAGCGCTCGATAGAATCATGCGGTTCGATTTTTTCGATGACTTTATGTACGCGTTGCATTACATCATCAAAATCAAACTCGACATGGGCAGATTTCATGCCATATTTTTTTGCTTGATTGATTTGATGGATGTACTTGGCTGCACGAATCAGCGCCTTGGAAGGTACGCAGCCAGTATTCAGACAATCGCCGCCCATTTTGTGCTTTTCAATCAGGATCACCCTGGCTTGGACGGCTGCCGCAATATAGGCGCTGACCAGCCCGGCACTACCGGCGCCGATGACAATCAGATTTGCGTCGTACGAGCTTGGCTTAGGATAGTTTTTCATGACGATTGGATTTGAAATAGGCGAGTACATGGCGGGCTATAAAAGGAAAAATGGCGAGTAACACGAAAGAGCCAAGAATGGCGGGAGACAATATGCCTTCCAGCGATTCCAACTTGGAAAGCTGCGTGCCGGCGTTAACATACACCACCGTGCCGGCAAGCATACCTGCCCAGCTAACCAGCGCATAGACGCTGGTCTTGATCGGGGTCAACCCCATCAGCAAATTGATCATGAAGAATGGAAAGACCGGTACCAAGCGCAGCGAGAACAGATAAAAAGGGCCGTCTTTATCCAAATTCGCCTCAATCGCACTGAGCTTGTCACCGAATTTTTGGCGTACAGCATCTTTAAAAAAGTAACGAGACATCAAGAAGGCCAATGTGGCACCGATGGTTGAAGATATGGAAACCCATATGGTGCCGTAGAGCAAGCCAAAAATTGCACCCGCCGCAAGCGTGAATATGGCTGCACCGGGAATGGAGAGCGCGGTAGCAATGATATACAAACCGCAAAAGAGCAACACCGTGAAAACCGGGTGCGCCTGCCGATAACTTTCGATATCTGCTTGTTTGGATTTAAGCCCCTCCAGTGTGAGTAAGCCCTCCGGCAGCCACCAGATGATTATCGCGATGACCACAAGCAGACAGATAAGCAGGGTTATTTTGGTTTTTGACACAGTGGGTACCTAATCAGTTGATTTGTCGCTTTGATAACGATACTACAGTTTAGTTTTATCAAAGCGATAAATATTTTCTAAACATTCTGGCACTTGCAGTTAAACTCGTAAGCAAATCGGGTTCATATTCATTGGATATACAATAGTTTAGGTGAGGAGTATGCGGCATATAAATGACGAGGCCAATCTAATTCGTGTTAAATCAAGTCGGAAGCACCAAGGCTATTTAGGCGAAACGTACACATATTTTACCGGTTTGATATGACTGCTGGCAGACGACGTAAAGCGAAATCCAAGGCATGGCTGGCGCGCCAGAATAATGACCCGTACGTGCAAAGGGCGCGAAAGCACGGTTATCGAGCGCGGGCTGCGTATAAATTGGAAGAAATTGATCTAAAACATCGTCTCATAAAGCCTGGCCAGCGAATTATTGACCTAGGGGCCGCGCCCGGCAGTTGGAGCCAGTATGTTATACATAAAGTGGGCACGCAGGGCCAATTGATTATGGTTGATTTACTGGAGTTTAATGAAATTGAGCATGCGCATAAAATCCAGGGAGATTTTATGGAACCGGAAACCTTAAAAAACATCCAATCTATAACAAACGATCAGCAATTTGATCTTGTTTTGTCGGATATGGCCCCCAATATTTCTGGTATCGCTTTACAAGATCAAGCAAGATACGAACATTTGTTGCAAAGTGTGCTGACATTTTGTCAAACAAACCTTAGACCGGGAGGTAATTTGCTCACCAAGTTTTTTGAGGGACAAAGCGCGCATTTGATCCGCCAGCACATGAAACAACAATTTGTGCGCTTGAAAACGATTAAACCAGATGCTTCAAGAACACATTCTAAAGAATTGTATTTATTGGCTTTAAATCGAAAATAAGTTCATTTATCTAGGTTTTAAATGGTTCTATGTTTGAGTACTACAGAACGCGCACAGCTGATAATAGGGTGAATGTCCGGTAAATTGATCAGGTATTGAGAAAAGAGCTTGTTATAATGAAACCATATTTCGTCATTTTGAGGGTATTCCGTTGCCACCATTTCTAAAAAATATTGTACTTTGGCTAGTCATTGCCATGGTGTTGATGTCTGTTTTTAATAGCTTCTCTCCGCAGGGCATGAATGCCAGCAATGAAATTGATTACACCGCGTTCCTCAATGAAGTTAGCGCCGGCAATGTGGAAAGTGTAGAAATTACCGATAATAAAATAAAAGGAGTCAGCAAAGATGGGCAGCAGTTTATCACCATGTCGCCGGGTGACCCTGAACTCGTCAACCAGCTTTATAAATATGACGTGCGCATTAAAGCTAAACCCGACGAAGGCCCTGGTCTGCTGGCACAGATATTGTTCAATTTCGGGCCTTTCCTACTGTTGATTGGTGTATGGCTTTACATTATGCGACAGATGCAAGGTGGGGGCGGTAAAGGGGCGATGAGTTTTGGTAAAAGTAAGGCTCAATTGCTAACAGAAGATAAGAACAATATCACTTTTGAAGATGTGGCCGGAATCGACGAAGCGGAAGAAGAAGTAGAAGAAATCGTTGAGTTCTTAAAAGATCCATCCAAATTTCACAAGCTTGGCGGGCGTTTGCCCCGTGGCGTATTGATGACGGGTAGCCCAGGTACGGGGAAAACCTTGCTGGCAAAAGCAATTGCAGGGGAAGCAAAAGTTCCGTTCTATACCATCTCGGGCTCTGATTTTGTCGAAATGTTTGTCGGCGTGGGTGCATCACGGGTACGTGATATGTTCACCCAGGCAAAGAAAAACGCGCCGTGCATCATTTTCATTGATGAGATTGATGCGGTTGGACGGCAACGTGGTGCCGGACTGGGTGGTGGGCATGATGAACGTGAGCAAACGCTAAACCAGTTATTGGTAGAGATGGATGGTTTTGAGGGGGGTGAAGGCGTGATTATTATTGCCGCCACCAACCGGCCTGATGTGCTGGATCCAGCCTTACTGCGTCCGGGTCGATTTGATCGTCAGGTAGTGGTGCCATTGCCAGATATTTTAGGACGTGAGGCGATACTAAAGGTACACATGCGCAAAGTGCCATTAGCAGACGATTTTGATCCTAAAACGATTGCGCGTGGCACGCCCGGATTTTCAGGCGCTGATCTGGCCAATTTAATCAATGAGGCGGCGCTGTTTGCGGCCAAAGATGGGAGTAAACGCGTCACCATGGCACATTTCGAAAAGGCCAAAGATAAAGTGATGATGGGGGTTGAGCGTCGTTCGATGGTAATGCCTGAAGAGGAGCGCAAAAATACCGCATATCACGAATCTGGTCATACCGTGGTGGCGAAGGTACTGAAAGAAAATACCGATCCGGTACATAAAGTAACCATCATCCCACGAGGTCGGGCGCTGGGCGTGACCATGCAGCTACCCGAAGAAGATCGTTATAGCCATAACCGTGAATATTTACTTGCGCGAATAGCGGTGCTCATGGGCGGGCGTATCGCAGAAGAAGTATTTATGGATCAAATGACTACAGGTGCCTCCAACGATTTTGAAGTGGCCACCGATCTGGCGCAGAAAATGGTTTCCAAATGGGGGATGAGCGATAAATTGGGTCCGCGTGTGTACGGTGATTCAGAAAGTGAAGTATTTCTAGGCCGCGATATGACGTCACATAAAAATCTCAGCCCTGCGGTGCAGGAAGAGGTCGATGCAGAAGTCACACGGATTATTGATGAGCAATATAGCCGGGCGCGAAAGATAATCGAAGACGACCGCGATAAACTGGAAGTGATGGCGCAGGCCTTGCTCGAGTGGGAGACTTTGGACGCGGATCAAATAGACGATATCATGGCAGGCAAACCGCCCAAATCACCCGAAGAAATCCAGAAATCGAAAGGTAAGCCTACTGGTAAATCAAAAGCAGATAAGCCAAGCGCTGACTCGACTGAAGACGACTCTGATTTGCCTGATCCCAATCAAACTGTATAAACACTGAAACCATGGGTAAGTTTTTTGGTACGGACGGTGTTCGTGGTGAATTTGGTGAATTACCGATTACACCCGAGAATGTATTGAAGCTAGGATGGGCTGCAGGTAGGGTATTGCTGGAACGTCAAAAAGGTGTCAACCCGCATGTCTTAATTGGTAAAGATACGCGCATCTCTGGCTATATTTTGGAGTCTGCACTCGAAGCAGGTTTTGCATCGGCTGGTGTGAATGTTTCCTTGCTCGGCCCGATGCCGACGCCTGGAATCGCCTATTTAACTCGAACCGCTCGCGCGGCAGCCGGTGTGGTAGTGAGCGCCTCCCACAATCCTTATTATGATAACGGCATAAAGTTCTTTTCTTCAGATGGTTATAAACTCAACGACGAGCTGATAGACGCCGTTGAGGCAAAAATGGCAGAGCCGATTCAATGCGTGCCTTCCAAAAAGCTAGGTAAGGCAAACCGGTTTCCTGATGCCGAGGGACGCTATATAGAGTTTTGCAAGCATACGGTGCCATACAGAGTATCTTTTGAGGGCTACAAAGTCGTAATCGATTGCGCCAATGGAGCGGCCTATAACATTGCGCCTTCTGTTTTTAAGGAATTGGGTGCAGAGGTGGTTGCAATCGGGGTAAAACCCGATGGTTACAATATCAATAAAAAATGCGGATCGACTGCTTTGGGTAAATTGAAGAAAGCAGTGGCGGAACACCAGGCGGATCTAGGTATCGCATTGGATGGCGATGCGGATCGCGCGCTGTTTATTGATGATCAAGGTAAGGTGGTGGATGGCGATCAAGTGTTATATATCCTGGCGCTGGCGGATCAAGCAGAAGGGCGGCTCGTCGGTGGGGTCGTCGGCACGTTGATGACCAATTTGGCGCTTGAACTCGCGTTAGAAGATGCGAGCATTCCTTTCGAGCGCGCGGCGGTTGGTGATCGCTACGTTCTGGAAAAATTGCAGGCAAAAAACTGGCTACTTGGGGGAGAAACTTCTGGTCATATTATTTGCCTGGATAAAAATACCACGGGTGATGGTATTGTCGCCGCGCTACAGCTAATGCGCGTAATGCAGAGCAAACAACGTGCTTTATCTGAACTTACCACTGACTTAGATCTATTTCCACAAACTATGATTAATGTGAATGTGCAGCGGGGCTTGGGCAAGCAAATAATCGCGCATCAACAGGTCAGTACAGCGGTCAAGCAGGCACAGTCCCGCATGGGGCGGAGTGGGCGATTGGTGCTCAGACCTTCCGGGACCGAACCACTGGTGCGCGTAATGGTCGAAGGTGAACACGCTGACGAAATCCGCGAAATAACGCAGGATTTAGTTGAGGTAGTGAAACAAGTCAGTGCAGAAGTGAGTGGATAGGTTGTTTGATACGTAGGGTAGGCCCATACTCGTAGACGTAGTTTGATCTCGCCTAAACCTAAAACCTGAATTTCAGCCATTTAGTATTAGCTAACTCATTATTAAAGGCGCATAACAACAATGGTCGACTAGTAATCGGAGAGCATCGATGAAACATGCATTTATCATGGACCCGCTGGAGAAGGTTAAGCCTTGGAAAGACACCACCTATTTTCTGATGCTGGCGGCCTATGAACGCGGTCACCAAGTGTGTTATTTGGATCAACAGTCGCTATTTTTGGATCACGACCGATTAATGGCCAAGGCTCAGTGGCTCAAAGTGCGGGATGATCATGATCAGCCGTTCGAAGTTTTGTCCGAGGACGTAGTACCAATGGCTGAGATGCAAGTCGTCTGGTTACGAACGGATCCACCGTTTGATCGACGTTATTTTTATACCACCTTGTTGCTGGATTTTTTGCCTCCTGCAGTAAAGATAGTTAATCGACCAGACGGGGTAAGAGATTGGAATGAAAAACTTGCCGCGATTCATTTCCCCAAATTCACGCCTGCCACTTGCGTTTCTAATAAAGTAGAAGAAATCAGGCATTTCGCTGCGCGGCATAATCGTATTACGGTTAAACCTGTTGATGGCTTTGGGGGCAAAGGTATTTTCTTTTACAGCGAAGAAGAGGAGGCGACCGATTTATTAGAACGCGCAACTCAAAAAGGAGCGCACTGGGTGATTGCTCAAGAATACTTACCAGCCGCAAAGATAGGTGACAAACGCATCTTGATGGTCGAAGGAGAAGCCATTGGGGCGATTTTACGCGTGCATGCCGAAGGCAAGGAGTTAAATAATCTCGATATGGGGGGGCAGGCGGTCAAGACTGAACTGGATAGGGATGACCTGGCCATCTGTGAGGCGATCAAGCCCCACTTAATTGAACGGGGCGTATTTTTCGTCGGGATTGACGTGATTGGGGGAAAACTGATTGAAATCAATGTGACTAGTCCGACCGGCCTGCAGGAACTGAGTCAGTTTTCTGGAATAGCGCATCACCACAATATCATTAGTCGCCTGGAATAAGCGCACTCTGATAACAACACGTTGCATAATCAATACTTAAATCTATCCATCTGTGTTGTTCGTAGTGTCAGTAATAGTATCCGGTTGAAGTGGAAAAAGTTGCCGTTAGTTTACGTAGGGTGAAACGGTACTTTCATTGATGCTAAAAAGTATCGAGCTGCTTATGCCTTTTATTTTGGTGGCCTATACCATGTGGGCAACCCCTGGTCCGAATAACATGATGCTGACCTATTCAGGTGCGCGTTTTGGTTTTATCGCGACCCTGCCGCATATCGTGGGTATATTATTTGGTACTTTTTTGCTTAATATGCTCGCTATTGTTGGTTTAAAACCTCTAATCGATAAATGGCCACAATTAATGCTTATGTTAAAGATTGTTGGAAGTGTGTGGTTATTGATGATTGGTTGGAAAATGGCCAATGCTCATCAGGCATCTAAGCGGAATAAGGATCATCAACCAATGCGTTTTATCGCGGCGACGCTTTTTCAATTTGCGAATCCAAAGGCAATTAGTGCCACCCTGGCTTTAGTGAGCTTGATTTTGGTCGCGATTGAGCGTGAACCGTTTCTTTTATGGTGGGTCGCGGCCATCATTCCGATTCTCGGTTTTTTAGCCATCACACCCTGGGTCATTGCTGGGCAATCAATTCGCCGTTTTTTATCGACCCCATTTCGCTGGAAGCTATTTAGCTGGTTTACGGGCGGATTAACCGCAGCTTGCGCGGTGTTCTTATGGATATGACTATCTAGAGTTATTTGTCTGAAGTTCTGACTATACGTCTATTTCAGACAGCAGATATTGAACAGCAAGATTAAGGTTTTTATGTGCCTGCGCGGATAAGCGCTCGTCAAATGGCTCGAAGTGATAACCGCGAATAGCCATGATATAGGCTGGTGTGGTTGCTTTAAATAATGTGCGGGCGAGATAGATTAAGGCTCGCGGTGAAATGCTATGTGTATTCAGATCAGCAGGTGGCTGATTTTCATCCAGTTGCTGGTATTCAAAGGGCGGGTTTGCATTTTTTGATGCGTCGATAAAAATGATTTTGCAAAAATCGCCAATATCTAGTGCATCCTCTACGCGCAATTGATAATCAAGTCGTGTTTCTATCTGATTTAATTCCAGTTGTGCGAGACGCTTGATCAAAGCAGGGCCTAATCCATCATCCCCACGAGCCGGGTTCCCATAGCCCAAAACCAGCGTCTTCTGCCTGCGATTCACGCTGTTTATTCTTTGGTCATTCGATCTATTATTTCGCCTTCGGCATCATGTAATTCCACTTCTAAGGGCATCTGTCCTAGCGCATGCGTGGCGCAGGAAAGACATGGGTCATAAGCGCGAACAGCGACCTCAATTTTATTTAACATGCCTTCAGTAATTTTGGGCTGGCCGGACAGATATTTCTGTGCGACAGAGGTTACCGCACGATTCATGGCTTCGTTGTTATTGGTAGTAGATACGATTAAATTACAATAACTAACTTGATCATTCTCATCTACTTTATAATGATGAAACAAGGTTCCTCGCGGAGCCTCGATTACGCCAATGCCTTCTTCTCGCCGCGCGCCCTGGAGTTGTAAATCATTGCCTTGCAGGTCAGGATCATTGAGTAGGTCGCGGATTTTTTCAGTGCAGTGCAACACCTCAATCATACGGGCCCAATGATAGGCCAGCGACATATGGTTAGGTTGTCCACCGGTAAATGCCATGAATTCGCCATGCGCGTTATCGGCAAGTGGTGTATCGATAAACCCAGCGGTATTCATGCGGGAAAGAGGCCCGACTCGATACCAGCCATCCAAATGACCGCGACGTTTAATAAAAGGAAACTTCATGTAAGACCAGGGCCGGACTTCTTCCATCAGGTAATCGTTAAATTTTCGATAATCCACTTGATCAAAAATAACATTACCCGAGGCATCCACCGCGCGCAGTTGCCCGTGATAAAGGTCCATTGCGCCGTCTTCGCGCACCAACGACATGTGGCTGGATTTAAAATTGGCAAATTCCTTCACCAGCTCATTATGCTCGAGACAGTAATCGCGCGCGATATTGACGGCCTCCTGCGCCCATTCAATCATGGTGTCGGCATCCTTTAGCAATGGATCACGTTCTCGCAAATTCAGGTTTTTATTTACACCACCGGGTACGGCGCTGGTGCCGTGAATCTTTTTCCCCGCGGTTGCAGCAATTACTTCCTGGCCGAATTTGCGCATTTTTATGCCTTTTACTGCTAAATCAGGATAGGCCTCGATTATGCCAAAAATATTACGTTGTGCTACCTCGCTTTCAAAACCAAATAGTAAATCGGGCGAGCTAAGATGGAAAAAATGCAATACATTACTTTGCATGATTTGCCCGTAGTGCATCAAACGGCGAAGCTTTTCGGCCGTCGGCGTGAGCTGGTCGACGCCAACAATATTATCCATCGCCTTGGAGGCTGCCAGGTGATGACTCACTGGGCAAATCCCGCACAGTCGTTGTACGATAACGGGCACCTCCCAATACAGCCTGCCGAGAATAAAGCGCTCAAACCCACGAAATTCAACGATATGTAATCGTGCTTCGTCGACTTCGTTTTGCTCATCAAGATGGATGGTGACTTTACCGTGACCTTCAACCCGCGTCACAGGCTCGATTTCAATGACACGTGTTTTAGCCATAGTGATCTCCAAACTGGGAGGTGGGATTAATCATATTTGATCAGCTCATAGGGCAGTTCAACCGATCGCCCCGCAAGCAAGGCGTTTAGTGTCTGCCATAGGGTTTCACCCGAAGGAGGGCAGCCGGGAATCTGGTAATCCACTTTTACCACATCTGCCAGGGTATAGACGCTATCCAGCATCAAGGGCAAGGCCTCATCATTCGGAATTCGGTTGGTCGGATTGTAGACTTTGTCACTATTTAGATAAGCGGTTTCAAGACATTCGCGCAGCGGGTCCTCAGCGTGCATGATGGCATTGCGCATCACCGGCAAACCACCCATGACTGCACATTGACCTACGGCAATCAAAATATCGCAGTTGCGCCTGAATTCCTGCAGGGTATGGACGTTTTCTTCATTACAACAGCCACCTTCCACCAGGCCGATGTCACAATGCTCAGTAAATTCTTTGAAATCATTCAGTGGCGAGCGATCAAATTCTACTTCCTCAAGCAACTCTAGTAGGTTTTCATCAATGTCCAATAACGACATATGGCAACCAAAACAGCCCGCCAATGATACGGTTGCGATGCGTTTTTTCATGCCTTTTCGTCCTGATCAGGTGTTTCAAGTTTGCTGCCAATTGGTGCCTTGTCAAATTCCCGTTTACCGATGGGGGCAAAATAGCCGCGTTTTTTCTGAATGATACAGCCCACGGGGCAGGTCTGAACCGCCATCGCTTTATCAGCGAGGGACACATTTGTGTTCGCCAGGTCTTCACCATTGACCCCCACGCGTTTATGGATTCCTCTTCCAACATAGCCAAACACATGTTTTCCATCAATATCGCGTGAGGCACGAATACAACGCCCGCATAGTATGCAACGATTGGTATCCAGCGCGATATCCGCATGGGTCGCGTCTACCGGACGCACGGGTTGCAGATAAGGGTATTTGGTCGCCTGCGTAATGCCCAGACGATAACCCATTGCCTGTAATTCACAGCGACCACTGGCTTCGCAAATGGGGCAAAGATGGTTGCCTTCATGGAATAGCATACGGACCAGGTTGCGTCGATAGTCCTCGATTTCAGCGCTGTTATTGTCTATTTCGGCATCCGCCAACGCCGGTTGCGTACAGGCGGACACCACGCGGCCATTTTGTTTGACCACACAAACCCGGCAGCTTCCTTGGGGTTCCAGTCCTTCGGTATCACACAAGCGTGGGATATAGATACCTGCTGCATCGGCGGCATCCATAATGCTTTGCCCAGGTTTTCCCCGGATGCGTTTGCCGTCGATGGTGAAAGTGAACATTTTTGCCATAATTATCGTCCTGGATTAGGATTCGTCATCGTATCTTGGGTCATAGATCATCGAGCGACGTTTGGCCAGGCGTCGTGATTCTTCTAGCGCACTTTGAATATCGAAAGAAGCCTGCATACCGTCCTCTCGTTCTTTTAACAACACCGCGTAAACCAAAGGAAAGTTTTTCAGGGTTGTAAGTATTGGATTAGGGGAGGTGTAGCCAAGCCCACAGCGGCTGGTCACCGCAACGGTTTTGCCTAAGTCTTTGAGATAGTCAATATCCGAGCGTTGACATAACCCCTTTCTGATTTTTTGCAAACGCATTTTCATAAATACGTTGCCGACGCGACAAGGCGTGCAATAGCCGCAGCTTTCTTCGATGAAAAAATCCATGAAGTATTCGATAATTTCCAACAAATTACGGTGAGCGGAAAACACCATGATAGATCCACCGGTTGGCAAATCCTCGTTACACAAACGACGCTCAAATTGGCTACGATTGATCATTTCACCACTCGGGCCACCAACTTGCACGGCCGAGGCGTCCATACCGCCCGCTAATTCCAGCAATGCTTGAACGGTAATTCCGAAGGGGAGTTCATAAACGCCTGGCGTTTCACAGTCTCCGGATATACTAAATAATTTGGTGCCTGTACTTTGCTCGGTGCCCAATGCAGAAAACCAATCGCTGCCTCGGTCAAGAATGCGCGCGGCGCAGCAAAATGTTTCGACATTATCCACCACGGTCGGGTAGCCCAGATAACCGGATTCTACTGGAAAAGGAGGGCGATTCTTGGGCTCGCCGCGCAATCCTTCACAGGAGCTGATCAAGGCACTCTCTTCACCGCAAATATAAGCGCCTGCGCCCATCTGGATGCGGATATCGAAGTTAAAATCTTTTTTACCACCAATATCACGTCCTAGCCAACCGTTATTCCGCCGATTCTGTAGTACGGATTCTAGATACGCTCGCAGATAGGCATATTCACCGCGCAAATAGATCAAACCTTCCTGGCTGCCGATCGCGTAGGCAGCAATCGTCATGCCTTCGATCATCAATTCGGCTCTTTCAGTTAGCAGGACACGATCCTTGAATGTTCCGGGCTCGCCTTCATCGGCATTACAGAACACAAATCGCCTGTCCGCACTTGTTTCTGCGGCCATTTGCCATTTACGGGCGGTCGGAAAGCCTGCTCCGCCGCGTCCCGTCAGACCAGACTGATCAATCTCTTTGATCACCGCTTGCTGGTCCATGGTCAACATCATTTTTAAGCCAGCGCCATCAGGTACATCCGCCAGCAGGCAATCGCCGGCCAAGCGGATATTGTTATTGACCATAGATTGCACCAGCGGGTGCGCATTATTCCCATCGCCTTGGGGTAATTCCAGATCTTCAGGTGCATGTCCCGCCTTAAGCGCTTTGGCAATGTGTTGCGCGCTTTCGGACGTCAGATTGGTTACCACCACATCATTGATCAACGCAGCGGGTGCCTGATCACTCATTCCGATGCAGGGTGTATTTTCGAGCGAGAATTGTCCATCGGCGCTGGTTTGGTCGATTTCGATCCCTAACTCACGGGTAAACACGTTGGAAATCGTTTGCGTACCCGCGTGTCTGTCAATGATGTCGTCGCATAAGCGAATGGTTACTTTTCCCTTTTTGGTCTCTGATAAAAATGCGTAGAAGGTAACCATACCTTCGACCTCAACCCGGTAGCTATCTATTTGTTGCGCGATGATGTCCATAGCAGCGGGTTCAATCGCGCTAAATGATTGTTGGACTTCAAGCAAAATATCCAAAAGGCGTGTCTTATCATTGCCAAATTTTCCGCAGATCTCAGCGACACGTGTTTCCAGTGGGGGATTTTTCAGATCTTGCGGGACCATTAGTCGGTTCTTGCGGCGAAATAAATACCATTATAAACCACGCGCACGAAGTGCTAGGCAGAAAAATAGGGCGGTACCTAATTCAACAAACTTTTGCTGGAAACGGTACTGTGATATGAGCCGATTCGCTACCCTAGCCAATTTACCCACCTAAATCGTGGGTAAGATAAAGTCTGGAACTATGCCGCATTGTTCGATAAATTGGTAAGCGTTAAGGCCTTTGAACAGGCCATGATGCGTTACCAAAGCAGTTTTAAAGCCAACAGCAGACCCGCCCAGAATATCGGTATGTAAGGTATCACCCAGCATTAGAACGCGCGATCGTCGAACGGAAGCCAGTCGTTGATAAACCTCATAAAAAACATCGGCGAAGGGTTTGCCGTAGAATATCGGTTCGATAGACGTTTGATCGGCGACCCCGTGCGCGTAATAGCCGGGCTCAAATGAAAACCCAGATTCTCGCGGTGCGACTATATCGGGGTTACCCACTAATAAAGGGCGCGGGCACCGTCTGAGCGAGTCGACCAGTAATTGTTGCTGGTTTTTGGTCCAATCGCGTGCACCCAGAAACAAGAAGCCATCAACTTGGTCAAAAAGGGTGGTTTCCTCCCCCAGCAGGGATAGATTAAAATCCAGCTGATCGATGCCCGACTCCGGCAATGCAGCGACGCCCCAATGCATGCTGGTGGGATAGTGGGCGAGCGCCATAAACAATTGTTCGCGGCTGGAAACGATTTGCTCAAGGGTCAATGTAAACCCTAATTTTTGATACTTTTGACGCAGGTTGGTCAGTGCAAAGCTGCCTGCATTGGTTAACACCAAGGTCTTTTTTCCTATCTCTTGCAAGCGCCTCACGCATTGCGCAGCACCAGGAATGGGCGATTCGCCGACGTTGAGCACGCCAAATGCATCGAATATAAAAGCATCAAACTGATCCGCAATTTGCAGAAGATTATCAATAGCTTGCGCGCTTTTAGGAAACGTAGCAACGGGTAAACGCGGACGTACGGCCTGGTATCGCTCGAAAGCGAATGTCGCGTCTATCGTCATGGGTGTTATAGAATTTATAGAGTTTGCGTGTATTCTAGATGATTGAGGCACGTACTTTGGCCGACACCCACTCGCTGATGAGTACGGCCGCGAAAATGGTGATCAAGATGAGCGATACCTGGGGCCATGCCAAAACATTGAGTGAGGACTGGAGTTGTAAACCGATGCCACCCGCCCCGACCAAGCCGAGTACGGTTGATTCACGAATATTGATATCCCAACGAAATACGGATATGCCGGTAAAAGTGGGCAGCAATTGCGGCACAATCCCATAGGATATAATTTGCCAGCGGCTGGCGCCGGTCGATTGAATGGCTTCAATCTGGGTAACATCGACTTCTTCAATGGCCTCGTAGAGTAATTTGGCCAGAAAACCAACCGAGCGCAGGCTGATGGCGAGTAAGCCTGCAAACACACCCGGGCCAATGATAGTGACAAATAATACAGCCCAAATAATGGAATTGATGGAGCGGGAGCTCACAATAATCAGTAAAGCCAACGGCCGGGCAATCAATTTGCTGGGAGTCGTGTTTTTCGCCGCTAAAAACGCAACAGGTACCGCCAAAAATAACGCGATGAATGTGCCCAATGTGGCAATATTGATCGTATCCCACAAAGGTCGCCACAATTTTTCAATATATGACCACTTTGGTGGGGTAGCACGCCCCCAGATATCACTCGCAATGCGGGGCGCGTCGGAGACAAAAAACCAGTTCGTTGCATCGGAGATAAACTGCCAGCAATACATAAATAAGGCGACCCCGACTAACCAGCCAAACCAGATGGTTAACTGACGAGTGCGATCTCGACGCTGCCAGACTTTGTGGGTCTTTGAGGCTTCTAAAACTGGCATTATTTAAGCTTCGCCCGCACAAAGCTGGATAGGTATTCTAGTAGAAAGACGATCACTATAATAATGATGATAATCGCAGCCGCAGTATCGAACTCGTAGCGATCAAATGCGGTATTTAGGGTTGCGCCAATACCACCTGCGCCGACCAGGCCCACCACTGAGGAATGACGGAAATTAGTGTCTAATCGATACATGCCTAAACCGACCAGGCGAGGCATAAATTGAGGTTGTACGCTGTAGTTTAACCACTGCAACCAGGAGGCGCCGGTTGACTTGACGGCCTCTAGCTGCGATTTGTCGCAGTTTTCGATGTTTTCCGCTAACAATTTGGCCAAAAAGCCGATAGAAGCAAAACTTAGCGCAATAAAACCAGCAAAGGGACCAAATCCAAAAATGGCAACCATTAACAAGGCGATGATGATTTCGTTTAAGGTGCGCGATAGAACAATGGTTGCCCGGCAAACCATATATACGGGTAGAATGGAAATGTTGCGCGCGGCACCCAAGCCAATAGGCACCGATAAAAAAATACCCGCAACGGTGGAGGTGATCGCCATGACGATGCTTTCAGCGATACCCCCTAAAATTGCAGAACTACGGCTGGTGAAATCGGGGTGGGTGAACGCGGCGATAAATTTCAACCCACGATCCAGACCTTCAGCAACGCGCGCCCAGTTAACGTCGATGGAACCAAAGGCGAAGAATAGATAAACCAGAGACCCGATGATAATTGCCCAGCGCGTTGCTGGATTGGCGATTGCCGGTGGTTTGCGCCACTGGGTTGAAGAAACCTCGGGTTGCGATTTCATGTCAAGCTACGTGTTTGAATCAGCTTCGTCTGATCCAGCTGCGGTTGCTTCCCAATCTTCCTCGCCATAAATATGGGTCAACGACGCTTCCGTTAACTCGTTTGGCAGACCGTCAAACACGACTTTGCCAGCCGCTAAACCAATGATTCGTTCCACGTGCTGCTGTGCCAACGCAACATCATGAATATTTACGATTGCGGCCAGTTTGTTTTCGGCACAAAGTTCGCCAATTAGCCGCATGATTTGTCGTGCTGTTTTCGGATCCAGTGAGGCGGTTGGCTCATCCACCAGTAACAACGATGGATCCTGGATGAGTGCGCGCGCAATTCCAACACGCTGGCGCTGGCCCCCGGATAGTTCGTCCGCGCGTTTATCCAGCATTTGGGCTAAGCCAACGCGGTCGAGCAAACGAAACGCGTGATCTACATCAGTTTGCGGAAATTTTCTAAACCAACTCTGCCAGAAACCCACGTAGCCCAAGCGCCCTGAAAGTACATTTTCCATCACCGAGAGCCGTTCGACCAGCGCATATTCTTGAAAGATCATGCCGATATTGCGTCGAGCCTTGCGCAGCGCTGACGAATTAAGCTCGGTGATATTAACGTCATTCAGTATTGCCGCGCCCGAGGTGGGCTCAACTAACCGATTTATGCAGCGGATTAAGGTACTTTTGCCAGCACCCGACGGCCCGATCAAACCAACCACCTGACCCGTCGGAATCGTCAAGGTTACGTTGTCTAACGCAAGATCACCCGTTGGATAGCGTTTGGTAAATTCTTTTAGCTCAAGCATCGCTTGCTTTGAATCGCCCCTTTCATTTATTGATATAACCAATACACCCGTCAGTTCTGGGTGTATTGGTCAAGCTGATGATTAATTACAGGAATATGATACGTCGTTGGCAGCGTCGATGGTGCGAATTACTTCCCAGAATTTTTGGTAGGTGATGGGTATAAATTTGGCTTCACCGGATTTTTCAAATTCCTTCTTCAAACTCGAACCTTCCCAGTTAAAGCTATAGAAAGCGCCTTCGATCTTTGCTCTCAATTCAGGTGCGATATTGTGCGCAACCCCATAGCTGGTAGTGGGAAAGGTTTGTGATTTATAGATTGTTACGAGTTGGTCTTCTGTGACCACTTCGCGCGATAACATTCTGTTTTTAACTGAGTTTGCAATTGAAGCAGCGGGGTAGTCTTTATTTGCGACCCCTAAAATTGAGTTATCATGTTTGCCGGAAAAGGTAGGCTCAAAATCTTTTTCTGGCAACATATCAAATTCAGCTTTCAAGATAGCCGAAGGCGCTTTAAACCCTGAATTGGAAGTGGGCGAAGTAAATGCTAATACTTTACCCTTTATGTCCTCTACTTTTTCAACCCCACTTCCCGGGTAAGTAATAATTTCCATTTCGTAGCCAAAACTATCGTCTTCCCGGGCCATCATGGTAAACGGGTTATAACCCGCGCAGTTTACCGCCAGGGGGTTGGAGCCGGTATTAAAACCGGAAATATGCAAACGACCGGAACGCATGGCTTCTAGCTGCGCCGCATTTGATTGAACTGGAAAAAATTGTACTTTTTTGCCTGTTTCTTTCTCTAGATGAGCGATGAAATCAGACCAAGCGGCTTCATATACTGCGGGGTCTTCTACCGGGGTATAGGCAAACACCAGGGTATCGGGGTTAACATGCTCGGTGGGGTCGGTCGGCGTATCCGCTAATAAATCGCCGTCGCGATCACAAAAACGTTCGTCAAGGTCACCCCGGGGGCAATCTTCTGCGAGCGCCAGGGTCGTTGCGAATAGACTGGCCACGATTACGGCGATGATTTGGTTGAACGATTTCATAGGCTTCTTCCTCTTTTGGTATATCAGTTAGCTGTTAATTGATTATGCTTAGCTAATTGAAAGTTAGTTTATTTGCATAAAATTATTATATTTTAAGACCGCTAATTTTTTAGAAAAATTATTGGTACGAAACGGAGTCTACCGATTTAGCGCCTAACTGTCATCTGGATTTATATGGAACGGTTTCGATAGCGTGTGAATAAATGGCTGGCGAGAGCATACAACTAACTTTTTAATACATGCGTATTCACCTCATTAGTGAGATGAGACATGAGTAGCCGCATCCGCGTTTAATCGCAACAATCAACAGTATCGCAACATTTTTGCATTCGCTTGAGGGCGGATAAACAGGTCTGGTTCAGCCTGTTCGGTTTATGGTAGGCAGTGTCACTTTGAAAGTTAGACATGCGTGGCAAGAATAGCGGGTTGACCTGCTGAATTGGTTCAAGCTAGTATGCTTTGGGTGGCATGTTGAATAAGCAAGATCAATAAACGTAAGGGGTAAATGATGAAATATCTAAGAAGCAAAATGGTAATTGCATCGGCAATTACCCTTATAACCGGGCTGTTAGCAATGAATATTCCTAACGCATTTGCTGCCAGTCAGTGGGAAGAATTAAGCTGGGATGATGGAAGATACATCACCGTATACCAGCATTGTGGTTTCAGTGGTGGAAGCAAGCGGCTGACCAAAGGCGATTACCAGCGCGTGAAGGATGCAGGTATTCCAAATAACGATATTTCCTCAATCCGTATCCCAGCTGGTCTGGCTGTAACGGTTTATAAGGATACGAAATTTAGGGGGGCATCAAAAAAGCTGAAAGGTGATGTTCATTGTCTGCAAGGCAAGTGGAATGACGGCATCAGCTCTTTGAAAGTCAGAAAAAGTAGTAGTGCTGGGGCAACCTCAGCTGATGGCTGGGGAGGGGTGGTAAATCCTGGTCCGCGTAACAGAGGGCGCTGCGTTTCGTATAATGTCTCCGCGTCAGGTGGGGAAGGCGGCTTTCGGGTAACGCATGATCCCAACACCTTTCAGAGAATTGGAGGTCGCAGCATATCGGGTCAAATTTGTGGGCGCGATAGGGTGCAGGTCGAATTATCCAAAACCGACCGACAAACCGGCGTGTATTTGGACGTCGGCGGAAGACAGTATCGTTTTGAACCAGGCGATGACGGGGATAAATTACAACGAAGTTGGTATCGCAAATATTACACGATTAATGTGAGATAAACTGCGCAAGGGGCATTGGGGTTATTCTCTGTAACCGTATTAGTAAAACCGATCCGCCCATATTAGAAATGAAGTGAGCGTGCGGTATGCAACGCAACTTACTTCATTCATTTCGCACTGGCGCTAGGCTTTGGGAACCCTTCCCAGCAGGTAAAATTCATCATTTGCCCGCATGTTGGTCATATTCGCCATGCGGTTGGATAAGCCAAAAAATGCTGAAATTGCGCCAACGTCCCAAATATCTTCGTCAGAAAAGCCATGTTCATGCATGGTTTCATAATCCGCATCGCCTATTTCACTGGCATGTAGCGAAACTTTGACCGCAAAATCGAGCATGGCTTTTTGTCTAGGGGTGATATCTGCTTTACGGTAATTGGTTGCAATTTGATCTGCCAACAGCGGGTTTTTTTCGCGAATGCGTAAAATGGCACCATGTGCAACCACGCAATAGATACATTGATTAAAGCCTGATGTGGCGACCACCACCATTTCTCTTTCACCCCGGCTCAGACCGCTTTCTTTTTCCATTAACGCATCGTGATAAGCGAAAAAGGCTCTAAATTCATCCGGGCGGTGCGCGAGCGCGAGAAATACATTGGGTACGAAACCCGATTTTTCCTGTACCTCCAATATTCTTTGCTGAATATCTTCAGGTAAATCTATGAGTTCGGGGACTGGAAACCGACTGATAGGGTGGTCTGACATGAGCGTGCCTCTGTATTAATGGTAATGTTAGGTTGCGTAGCATATCAAACGCAATAAAAATAGCATTGCATCTTATGCCTATAGCAAATTCGATTTAATTAATACTATCAAAGGCGATAAAACGGTGCTATGCGCGCTGTATGCCTGAATGAATTCATTGCGGATCCAGTGAAGAACAATATCACTCAGTGGGTGCATGCCTTATATCATCGTATAGGCGAAGACGTGCCAGACCATCAATGGGAAAATTTATATAGAGGACATTAGGCGATTGGACCGCCTAGTAATAATAAATCAGGCCAGCGGGTTGGGCCTGATTTGGCGTAGTGTTTTAGCTGGTGAGTGCCTTGACGCGCTTGTTCAAACGACTTTTTAGGCGAGCCGCATTATTTTTATGCATCAGGCCCTTACCGGCGCCTTTATCGATTACAGAAGTTGCGCGAAGTTGTGCCAGCGCTGCGGCTTCCTTATCCCCATCTTTAATGGCTTTGAGTAGCGATTTGACGCTGGTGCGGATGGATGAGCGATAGCCACGATTGCGTAAATTACGCGTCACGTTTTGACGAGCTCTTTTGCGTGCTTGTGGTGAATTTGCCAAGGTTAGGCCTCTTTAATACTGTGCGAATAAATTCAGGCGCGCGAATATCAAGCTTTTCGCCTGAATTGTCAAGTATTTTAGGGCCAAAGCGGCTGTTTATGCAACGTTTCCAAACCGCTTCTCAAGATATGCAATGATATCATTGGACTCATACAGCCAGCGATCTTGACCATCTTGTTCAATGCGTAGGCAAGGCACCTTAATACGCCCACCCAAATGGGCCAAATCTTGACGATGTTGGCCGAGTGTTTGCGCATCCCGTATTTCAATGGGCAGGTTCAATCGCCGAACGGCCCGTCGGGTCTTGATACAAAAGGGGCAGGCATAAAACTGATACAGCGATAAACCTTTGGTTTGCTGGTTGACCCTTTCTTGCGCATCGGCAGACCGTGCTTGCATTTTCGGCCTCGTGAGCATATCTCCCAATATAATTATGCGACCTAGAGCTTCACGCACTGCTTTAACTATCATTGGCGACAAACAATTTTAATAAACAAGCGTATTTGTATGGGGTAAGGTGTTTAAAACTCAAGGTTAGGACGTTACACTAGCCTTATTAGCATGCGTGATCCAGCATAGTGTTTGACTTATGATCATCGAATGCAAGGCACAATAGGCATGGCACCCCAACTACGCAGGGTAGACGATCAGCCGCTTAAATAATTATCCTAAATGAACAAAATCAATATCGGCATCATTGGCGGCACCGGGTATACCGGCGTTGAATTGCTGCGACTTCTGGCAGCACATCCCGCCGCCAATGTTCAGTGCATTACTTCGCGGGGCGAAGCAGGGCGCTCGGTTAGTGATTTGTATCCCAGTTTGCGCGGACATTACGATTTAGCTTATCAGGCCCCAGCGGCCGGCTTGTTTGACAGTTGTGACGTGGTTTTTGCGGCGACCCCAAATGGTGTGGCAATGCAGTACGCTGAAGATTTATACAACAAGGGCATTCGGTTGATCGACTTCTCAGCTGATTTCAGGATTAATGACGTGGCTACTTGGGAGCAGTGGTACAAGATGACCCACGCTTGTCCGAACTTGCTTAAGGAGGCGGTCTATGGCCTGCCCGAGTTTAAACGTGGGCAAATTAGAGATGCATTATTACTGGCGAACCCCGGCTGTTATCCGACTTCCGTACAGCTCGGTTATATGCCCTTACTTAAGCACGATTTGGTTGAAACCAATAGCTTAATCGCTGATTGTAAATCCGGTGTGTCTGGTGCTGGGCGTACTGCTTCCGTTGCCAGCCTCTATAGTGAAGTCAGCGAATCTGTTAAAGCTTATGCTGCTTCAGGCCACCGACACCAGCCCGAGATAGAGCAGGGCTTGCAGGAAATGAGCGATCACCCGATTGGTCTGGTATTCGTGCCGCATTTAATGCCAATGATTCGCGGTATTCATGCAACCTTATACGCCAGACTTAAAAGTGATGAGGTGGATTTACAGACGATTTATGAGCAAGCATACCAAGACGAGTCATTTGTGGATGTAATGCCAGCTGGCTCACACCCTGATACACGCAGCGTACGGGGTACCAATATGTGTCGTATTGCGGTTTATCACTTGAAAGCGAGCAATCAGGCCTTAGTTTTGACAGTTGAGGATAACGTGGTTAAAGGTGCTGCGGGTCAGGCGATCCAGAATATGAATATTATGATGGGTATCGACGAGACGGCAGGCTTGAATTTACCCGCGTTGGTACCCTGACAGGGTCCACAAGCTTAACCAATAAATAAGCTCTTTTTTAAGCGGCCTGTGGCATAATTGCCGCGATTTTTAGGTGGGCAATTGCTCACGTCACCCATATACATATATAAAGGTTAGATCGATGGATTTATTCATTTCAAACGCATACGCACAAGCAGCTGGTGGTGGAAGTACGCTGGTAAGCCTGCTTCCCATGATTCTTATTTTTGTGGTGTTTTATTTTTTGCTGATTCGACCACAACAAAAACGCGCTAAAGAACATAAAGAAATGGTTGCAAATATCGGGAAAAATGATGAAGTTTTAACTAACGGTGGTTTTTTAGGTAAGGTAACCAAGGTTGGCGAAAACTATCTGACCGTGCAATTAAACGAAGGTGTTGAGGTAAAAATGCAAGCCGCTTCAGTTGCTCAGGTTTTACCTAAAGGCACGATTAAGTCGATTTAGTTTTAGCAATTAACTCAGCATGCAGCGCTACGGTGCTGTTTTTATAGTTTTCTACTCATGATTCGCTTCCCGCTCTGGAAATATATCCTGATACTCATCGTCTGCGCGTTGGGCTTGTTTTACGCCTTTCCGAACATATTTGGCGAGGAGCCTGGGATTCAGATGCGTGGCTCACGCGGTTTATCTATCGAGCGCAGCCTGAAAACTGATGTCGAGCAGGTATTACAGGAGAATCAATTAACTGCTGGAGCGGTACGTTTTACCGGCAATGCGGTGGAAATGCGCTTTGCCGATACCGATACCCAATTGCGAGCACGCGAAGTATTGGGCACAGAATTTGGTAAAAATCATACGATCGCACTGACTTTGCTTTCCGCAGCCCCACAATGGCTCATTGATATGGGCTTATCGCCCATGAGTTTGGGGCTCGATTTACGCGGCGGGGTGCATTTTCTGTTGGAAGTAGACTTACAAAGCGCGGTGGATAAGGCGTACGAGCGCGCGATTGGAGATATTAAAACAGAATTACGTAAAGCTGGGATTCGTTACAAGGGTGTACGCCCCAATGATAAGGGGCAATTGACGCTAACCTTGCGCCAGGCGAGCGAAATTGAGCAGGCCCGACGTGTACTCGATCGAAATTTGTCTGAACTCAGCGCCAGCCCAATTGAAGGTGATGCAGCGAGTTTGCTTATTGAGCTTGACGCGACCGAAACCGAAAATATTAAAAAGTTTGCGTTGGATCAAAATATGGTGGCTTTGCGCAACCGGATTGATCAATTGGGTGTGGCAGAACCCATCGTGCAGCAGCAAGGCACTAATCGTATCGTCATTCAACTGCCTGGCGTACAAGATCCGGGTCGAGCCAAGACCATTCTGGGGCGCGCCGCTACCTTGGAAATGCGCATGGTGGATGAGCAACGTGATAGTAGCGCGGTTGCCAGTGGTGTCGCACCTGCTGGGTCAACTCTGTATAACTTTCGCGACGGCCGCCAGATATTGCTAAAAGACACTTTGGTGTATTCGGGCAACAATATTATTGACGCGCAGGCCAGCATCGATACCGAAAATGGTGGGCCGATTGTCAATATTACCTTAGATGCAGAAGGCGCACGCAAAAATCAACGCATCACGGGTGATAATATCGGTAACCGCATGGCGGTGGTGTATCTGGAAACCACTACCGAAACGCGCAAGGATGAGAATGGTAACGTGATGCAGGATGACAACGGTCAGCCCTTGCGTATTACCCAAAAACTGGAAGAAGTGATTACCGCGCCAGTGATCCGAGATCAATTAGGTAAACGCTTTCAAATCAGTGGCTTGGACAGTATGAACGAAGCGCGCGATTTATCTCTCATGCTGCGCGCAGGCGCGCTGGCTGCGCCAGTGGAAATTATTGAAGAACGCACCATCGGCCCGAGCCTGGGTAAAGACAATATCGATCAGGGCTTTAAATCCGTCATGGTGGGCTTAGCGCTGGTGTTGCTATTCATGGCATTTTACTATCGCGTATTCGGTTTGGTAGCGGATGTTGCATTGGTATTAAATTTGGTGCTGATGGTGGCGGTGTTATCTCTGTTACAGGCCAGCTTAACGCTGCCGGGCGTGGCAGGTATCGTATTAACCGTCGGCATGGCGGTAGACGCCAATGTGTTGATTTTTGAACGCATTCGAGAGGAACAGCGCAAAGGTAATTCACCACAGAAAAGCATTGATCAGGGTTATGCGCGCGCTTTTTCGACGATATTGGATGCCAACGTGACTACCCTAATCGCAGCGGTGGTGTTGTACGCCTTTGGCACTGGCCCGATCAAGGGGTTTGCGGTGACCTTAAGTATCGGCATCATCACTTCGATGTTTACCGCCATTTTACTCAGCCGTGGGATCGTGTACCTGATTTATGGGCGCGGTAAAGTAGATAAATTGGCCATTTAATAGGGGCTATTTAACCGGAAGAAAACATGCAGTTTTTAAATAGACAAACCCACATCGATTTTCTTTCTTTACGCAAGCTTGCGCTTATTCTGTCGGTTGCGATGGTGTTGATTAGTATCGCTGCGCTGGCGACGCGTGGTTTGAATTTTGGTATCGACTTCACCGGAGGGACGCTGGTTGAAGTTGGTTACAGCGATAATATTGAAGTTGATAAAGTCCGCGATGATTTGCTCGGTGCGGGTTATGAAGATGCGGTGGTTCAGCATTTCGGGACCGCTAAAGACGTCATGATTCGCCTGCCCGCCAGCGAGCGCGATAATGCTGCCAATATTAGCGAAGAAATCATACTTACATTGCGAGCTGGGCAGGGTGAAGCTCTGGTAGGCGAAGTAAGCGGGCAAAATAAGGTGCAGCAGTGCCTCAAAGATGGGCAAACCAGTGCTTGTAGCGTGCAAATGCGCCGAGTTGAGTTTGTTGGTCCCCAGGTGGGTGATGAATTGGCTAATCAAGGCGGGTTGGCAATGTTGTACGCGCTCTTTGGTATACTGGTTTACGTCACCTTGCGGTTTAAATGGCAGTTTTCGGTCAGCGCGGTCATTGCGTTGGTACATGATGTCGTGATCACGCTAGGTATGTTTGCTATTTTTCAGTTTGATTTTTCTTTATCTGTGCTGGCCGCAGTACTGGCGGTAATTGGTTATTCCCTAAACGATACGATAGTGGTATTTGATCGGATTCGCGAGAACTTTCGCAAAATGCGTAAGGGTGATCGCTATCAGGTCGTCAATGCGGCAATTAATGATACCCTGCCGCGCACCATTCTGACTTCTCTAACCACTTTGTTGGTTGTTCTAACTCTGTTGTTTTTCGGGGGCGAAGTACTGCGCGGTTTTTCTATCGCGCTGTTGATTGGTGTATTAATAGGGACTTATTCTTCTATCTTTGTCGCCAGTCCGTCGGTGTTGGGTTTGGGCCTACAACGCGAAGATATGTTGGAAGTTGAAAAGAAAGATGACGACGATGTAAAAGCGGTTGTGTAAAACTAGAAATAAACCATGCGTTGCCCATTTTGCCATTCTGAAGATACCCGCGTGATTGATTCACGCGAAGGAGACGAAGGGGAGTCAGTGCGCCGGCGCCGCGCCTGTCAAGCCTGCGGCGAACGGCATACTACCTATGAGCGAATCGAACTACATCTGCCGCAAGTTGTTAAGTCGGACGGCTCGCGTGAGCGTTTTAATGAAGATAAGTTAAGAGATGGTTTCGCGGTCGCCCTGCAAAAACGGCCGATTAATGCGGAGCAGGTCGAAAACGCGATTCAACGCTTGCTTCGCCGATTTTCATTTTCTGGTGATGACGAAGTGCCGAGTGTGGATATTGGTGAAGCTGTGATGGCAGAGTTGCGCGATTTAGATGAAGTTGCTTATGTACGGTTTGCCTCGGTTTATCGAAAATTTCAGGATCTGGATGAGTTTAATGATCTGGTCCAACGTCTACGCGATGTGCTGCCGGATGATGACCAGGCGTCACAAACAAAGGCAAATTTGTCTTTGATTACCGACGCGCAAAAAAAGAAAAAATAGATCACTGATGATATCGGACCAACGCTATATGGCAAGAGCCTTACAGCTTGCTGAGCTTGGTCGCTATTCCACCCAGCCCAATCCGCGGGTCGGCTGCGTGATTGTAAAGCACGCTACCATTATAGGCGAAGGTTTCCATCAGATGGCGGGTGGCGCGCATGCGGAGATTAACGCGCTCGAGCAGGCCGGATCTGCGGCCGAAGGAGCGGATATTTTCGTAACGCTTGAGCCGTGTAGTCATCATGGCCGTACTGGGCCTTGTGCAGACGCGCTGATCAAAGCCCGACCTAAACGCGTGGTTATCGCGATGCAGGATCCCAACCCAAAGGTAGCAGGCGAAGGGATCAAGCGCTTACAGGCAGCGAATATCGATACCCAAGTTGGAGTAGGTGAACAGGTGGCGAAGCAGCTAAACCGCGGGTTTATCAAGCGCGTAACCAAGGGGCAGCCTTTTGTAAGCCTAAAGATAGCAGCCAGTCTAGACGGGCGAATTGCCATGCAAAGCGGCGAAAGCGCTTGGATTACATCCGCTGCTGCGCGCAAAGAAGTGCACAAAATGCGCTTGCAATCTTGCGCGGTGATAACCGGAATCAACACGGTACTGGCCGATAACCCAAAACTCACCGCGCGCCTCGTAAAAAGTGATTTCAATGCAGATTATTATCTGGGTTCACGTCAGCCCGTACGTATTGTATTGGATCAAGCAGGGCGCCTAAACGAACAAGCAACTATTTGCCAACAAGCCGGGGAAACCTGGCAAGTCGTGGGAGAGGAGCGCGATGCGGGTCGGCATCCGGTAGCAGATAAAGTGATAACACTCCCGGCGCAAAATCAGCAACTTGATCTATCTGTGCTGTTGGATTATTTGGCCAAGCAGGAAATGAATGAGGTCATGGTTGAAGCGGGTGGAACGCTCGCCGGAAGTTTTATCAAGGCAGGCCTGGTAGATGAATTAGTGGTTTTTCAGTCTCCCGATATTATGGGTTCGAACGCCCAGCCGATGTTTCATTTGCCTGAGATAAATAAAATGAATGAGAAAATACACTATGCGTATGTTGATTTGCGTAAAATCGGCCGCGATCTAAAACTGGTACTTGCACCGCAACAGAAATAATCAATATGTTTACCGGAATTATCCAGGCTCTTGGTCAGATCCAGAACATCGAGGTAGATGCAAAGGGTTGTCGACTAGCCATTGCAATGGGCGAGCTTTGCAACCAGAGTATTGCGCTGGGTGATAGCATCGCGGTCAATGGCGTGTGTTTGACGGTAGTTGCGTATGCGGACGGTATAGCGCATTTTGATGTGTCGCTCGAATCGTTGTCGAAAACCTGTATGCACGAATGGCGCGCTCATGATCAAGTGAACCTTGAAACGGCGCTCACCCTGCAAACTCCGCTTGGTGGGCATATCGTTACCGGGCATGTGGATGGTATTGGTAAGGTGGTGCAGCGACAAGATGAGGGCGATGGGGTGGAGATGATTTTTAAAGTACCGGCTGTGCTGGGACGTTATATCGCTCAAAAGGGCTCAGTTTGTATTGATGGAGTGAGTTTAACCAGTAACCAAATACTTGAAGATAATAAACACGCCACCACCTTTAGTGTCATGTTGGTACCGCATACCATGCAGGTCACGTCTTTACAGCGTTTGCAGGCTGGTAGCCAGGTGCATATCGAAATAGATGTCATTGCGCGGTATTTGGACCGGATGCAGACGTATGACCAGGCACCAAGCGCTTAGTAAAGCTGGACGTAATTAATTTCGTTGGATTAAAGCTGCCTTAACGTTGTTTAATCATAAATAATTATCACCAAAACCGAACTTATGCCTGAGATAAAAATAGACCCAATCGAAGACGTACTGGCTGATTATCGGCAGGGCAAGATGGTGGTTATGGTGGACGACGAGGATCGCGAAAACGAGGGAGATTTATTGATTGCAGCGGAGTGCATCAGTGATGACCATATCAATTTCATGGCGACGCACGGACGTGGCTTGATTTGTCTGACCATCACTGAATCACGCAGTCAGCAATTGGGGCTGCCATTGATGAGCAGCACCAATAACGCCCGGTTCTCTACCGCTTTTACGGTGTCGATTGAGGCGGCTGAAGGCGTCACGACAGGCATCTCAGCGGCTGATCGTGCCACCACGGTTCGAGCTGCGGTTAAGCGCAATGCCACCAGCGAAGATATTGCCACGCCTGGGCATATATTCCCGATTGTGGCGCGTCCCGGCGGTGTGATGACGCGTGCTGGACATACCGAAGCGGGTGTGGATATGGCGCGTTTGGCAGGTTATGAGCCTGCGAGTGTTATCTGTGAAATTCTTAAAGAAGATGGCACCATGGCTCGCCTGGGAGATTTGCTTCCGTTTGCGAAACAGCATCAGTTAAAGGTTGGCACCATTGCTGATCTAATCGAGTATCGGATGAAGTTTGACCCAACTGTGGTGCGTGTCAGTGAGAATAGGCTGATTACGGATAATGGCGAATTCAATGCTGCTGTTTACGAAGATCAGGTTGAAGGCGATGTCCATATGGCGTTGTCATATGGCGATATACAGGGTGATATCGCATCTGTAGTGCGCGTGCACGTACATCGAGGTTTGTTCGATATGATCACCACCTCGAATGGCAAGCTGGTGTGGACAATTGACGAATCACTCAAAGCAATCGTTAAAGCAGGGCGCGGCGTGCTGGTGCTTTTAGCGTATAATGAGCGTAAGCATGAGCTGGTGAGCCGGGTTGAGCAGTTGGCTGCAGGGGCCTCTGGTGAGGGTGATGAGTATGAAGTATCTCATCCACCCGCCGCAAATGCTTTACGTATGCTTGGCGCAGGTGGCCAGATTTTGGCAGATCAAGGCGTCAGTAAACTGGTTGCCCTGGGGCGCGAGAAAAAAGCTTTTGGCATCGCCGGCTTTGGTCTGGAGATAGAGCAGTATCTACCAGATTTACAAGCCTTTGAGGCATGGGCGCAACAACACATATAAGAGAGTCATCATGAACACAATTAAAGGCAAGCTGGTCGCAGGCGACTATAGCTTTGGCATTGTTGCCGGGCGGTTCAACGAATTTATTACCGAATCCTTACTCAAGGGTGCGGAAGACATCTTGGTGCGCCACGGCATAGACTCTGACAATATAGATTGTGTCTGGGTGCCAGGTGCCTATGAAATCCCGACAGCCGCTAAAGTGATGCTCGAAAAAGGCAAGTATGACGCAATCGTTACCCTGGGGGCGGTTATTCGGGGTGCCACACCCCATTTTGATATCGTCGCAGGAGAATGCGCCCGCGGTGTTTCGCGTCTGGCCACCGAATACAGCGTACCAGTGATATTTGGAGTGTTGACCGTTGATACCATCGAGCAAGCCATCGAGCGTGCTGGTACCAAGGCGGGGAATAAAGGCGCCGAAGCAGCGTTGGCCGCGCTGGAAATGATCAATCTGCTGGGCGAGCTCTAGGCGCCAGGATTTTCCTGCGCTTTGGATTTCGAAGATGGCGACCAGTGGCAGGCACCTTGCGCGGCGCAATGCAGTGCAGGCGTTATATCAATGGGATATGACCGGCCAGACCGCTGATCGTATTAAGCCTGATTTTATCCATGACGAGCGATTAAAAGGGCGTTATCAAGAGTATTTTAATCAATTAATCAAAGAGATACCGATTAATTGTCATAAGATTGATGAAGTAATTGAAACGCATACAGACCGGCCGATTACCAAACTTGATCCACTCGAAAAAGCGGTATTGCGTGTGGGTACATACGAGCTTTTGTTTCAAATAGATGTGCCCCCGAGCGTAGTGGTAAACGAGGCGATTGAGATTGCCAAACTCTTTTGTTCCGATCACGGCTATAAATACGTCAACGGGGTGCTGGACAAAGTGCTCAAGGCCCAGCAAAATGTATCTGCATAGCCCAGTTGTATAGCCTAGACCACACATAATCATGGCGCCTATACCACCCCAGTTATTGAAACATTCGGATGTCTTATTTGCGACGGGGTTCGGGTCTGGATTGTTGAGCCCCAAAATACCAGGAACGCTCGGCACCCTGGTTTCGCTTTTACTCTTCGCTGTTTTACACAATACCACCTGGCCATTATTGGGGCTATGTGTGATCGGATTAATCAGCGGTGTATGGTTTTGTGAGAAAACTAGTCAGCGCTTGGGCGTGCATGATCATGGCGGCATTGTCTGGGATGAATTTATCGGTATGTGGATTACCATGCTTTGGGTTCCGCTGACTACGCTCAACCTCATATTGGCGTTCATCTTGTTTCGCGGCTTTGATATTTTCAAGCCCTGGCCAATCGGACCGATTGATAAGCGCGTGCATGGGGGCCTGGGAATAATGTTGGACGATGTTATCGCGGGAATATTCGCGAATATCTGTATGCAGCTGCTGATATTTATATTTTAAAGAAGCCGTGCTTCTGCGTTTTATACCTACTCGTAAAGAGGTAAGGTGGAAGGTTGGTGAAACGAGTTGATAACATTCTTTTTGTTATAAAGACTAGTACTGAGTTATTAATACTCGTCCGCTACACCTGATCATGGCATTCGGAGGTAGCAATGCGCCCAGCCGCATGACGTAACGCTGGAAGGTATTGGCGTAGCTCACTCAAAGACTTACGCACGGAAGGCGCGTGGATTGCAATTGCAAAGCAAATTTGCTTGTTTTCATCGATGACAGGTACTGCGAGCGATACCAGACCATCAAGATACTCGCCATTGTCTTCACCAACACCCTCGGCGGAAATTTTGTTTAACTGATCTTCTAGCGTCTCTATATCCGTAATGGTATGTTCAGTATGACGCGTCAACGTTAGGCTATCGAGCATTTTTTGACGGATGGCCGGTTTCATATACGCGAGGAATAGCTTTCCGGTTGCGGTACAGTGTAACGGCAAATGTGAACCAATGGGCAAATGAATTCGATAGGGCCAATTTGTCTCAACCCGATCCAAATAGACGATTTCATTGCCATCAAGCACCGTCAGGTTACAGGTCTCGCCCACTTCTTCTGATAATGATTGCAGAATCGAGGTACGGTGGGCACTGAGCACAGAGTTAGAAAGCGTTGACATTGCCAGCTTGCGCAGTCGCCTACTACCCGTAAACCGTTTACCCCCTGGTTCGCGTTGAATCAAGCCTTCGTCTTCAAGTTGCTGCGCAATGCGGTGGACCGACGCCTTCGGAAGTCCGAGCTCCTCTGCCAGATAGACACTCGATACAGCGCGCTCTGCTTCTACGATTTTTTCAATTATCAAAAATCCACGAACCAATGTGGATTGAGTTGCTGCGCTATTTTTTTTCATCAATACAAACCTCGTTTCTGCATAAAGGGTGCATACCTTACTCGTTCTTGGGGTCGTTGGCGTTCACAAAGCTATGCCCCTTAAAAGTAGGGTATAACGCCATGATTCTTGCATAAAAACATACATTTTGACGCAAAAATTCTTGATTTATAGGTGCAATAAGTTAAATAGATCTTAAAAGGTATGTATACGAGACTAAAAAATCCATTTGAATATATATTAAGTTAATAGTGAGGTTTTCACCCTAATCTGCATTCGAAAAAGATAATAGTCTATAAATATTCATAAAGTGATCTATATAATCTCATATTATCACATAAAATTGATAAAATTTTAATTGACTTTTATAAATGAGATGTTTAAGCTCGATTGTAATAGTCAGCAACGGAGCTGGCATTAAAAAACAGACTGACAATCAAACCAGTGGAGAGACAACCATGAAAATGACCACCGAAGAAGCATTTATTAAAGTTCTACAAATGCATGGCATTGACCAAGCCTTTGGAATTATTGGTTCTGCCATGATGCCTATTTCTGATTTGTTTCCCGCAGCAGGCATCACATTTTGGGATTGCGCACATGAATGTAATGCCGGCATGAGCGCAGATGGATATACCCGAGCGTCGGGTAAGATGTCGATGGCGATTGCACAAAATGGACCGGGTATTACTAACTTTGTAACACCGATCAAAACTGCTTACTGGAATCACACACCGATGTTGCTGGTGACGCCACAGGCAGCAAACAAAACTATTGAGCAGGGTGGTTTTCAGGAAATCAAGCAAATGGCTGCATTTGAGGATATGGTGTGCTATCAGGAGGAAGTGAGAGATCCAACGCGTATGGCTGAGGTGCTAAATCGTGTGATCGAAAATGCGTGGCGCGGTTCGGCACCAGCGCAAATTAATGTACCTCGAGATTATTGGACCCAAGTGATAGATATCGAGCTTCCACAAATGGTTAGGCTCGAACGTTCACCCGGCGGACAACAAGCGATCAAAGATGCAGCGGCTTTATTGTCTGAGGCCAAATTTCCCGTCATTCTAAATGGTGCAGGGGTAGTGTTGGGTAATGCTATCGAAGCATCGAAGCATCTGGCTGAGCGTTTGGATGCACCCGTCTGTTGCAATTATCAGCATAATGATGCTTTTCCAGGCTCGCATCCGTTAGCAGCCGGACCCCTCGGCTACAACGGTTCCAAAGCAGGTATGGAGTTGATTTCACAAGCGGATGTAGTGTTGGCGCTGGGTAATCGACTCAATCCTTTCTCTACGTTGCCAGGCTATGGTATAGATTACTGGCCAAAAGATGCCAAAATCATCCAGGTTGATATTAACGCAGACCGCATTGGTTTAACCAAGAAAGTAGATGTGGCCATTCAGGGAGATGCGCGACGCGTTGCAGAGCAATTGCTGGAACAGCTTTCAAGTACCGCAGGGGATGCGGGTCGTGGAGCGCGTAAACAGCTCATTGCAGATACCAAGGCGAATTGGGAAAAGGAGCTGGCAGGGATGATTTATGAAGAAGACAATGATGAAGGCATTACCTGGAACGAGCGTTCTCGCAAGCGCCATCCAGATAGAATGTCGCCTCGTCAAGCATGGCAGTCCATCATGTCTGTCCTGCCGAAGGAAGCCATGGTTTCAACTGATATCGGTAATAACTGCGCGATAGGTAACGCTTACCCAAGCTTTGAGGAAGGCAGAAAATACTTATCCCCAGGCTTATTTGGCCCGTGTGGTTATTCATTGGGCGCCATTCTCGGTGCCAAAATTGGTTGTCCAGATGCGCCAGCGGTTGGTTTCGCCGGCGATGGCGCGTTTGGTATTTCCATGAACGAAATGACCGCTTGCGGACGCAATGAATGGCCCGCCATAACGATGGTTATTTTCCGTAACTATCAATGGGGTGCGGAGAAACGTAACACCACACTCTGGTATGAAGATAATTTCGTCGGAACGGAATTGGATGCGGATGTTAACTATGCCAAAATCGCTGAAGCTTGCGGGGTAAAAGGTCTCAGAGTCACCACCCAGGAAGAATTGTCTAAGGGGCTTGATAAGGCGATTAAGGCGCAAATGGATGAAGGTGTTACCACTTTTATAGAAGTTGTTCTGAATCAGGAGTTGGGTGAGCCATTTAGGCGTGATGCGATGAAAGCCCCGGTAGAAGTCGCTGGAATCGATCCAAAAGATATGCAGCCCCAACAGGCGGTTTGATCCCTTGATGTAATATTCAAGCCAGATGCGCATGCATCTGGCTTGGTTTCATTTTACTTACCCCGGTGGTGAGTTCGCATAAATATCCCACTTTTGGCTATTACAAACACAATTTTCTTTGTGTGAGTAACCTACCTGCGTAAACATCTCTAAACAAGTCCGGACTTAAGTGATTTGGGTTAAGGTGTAGTTATGAAACCTTAAGTGCACGGTATTATTATCGACCGTGGGAAAGTGGGTTGTTCCCGCGTATTTCTCTTAACACTAGAGGCTTGGTCTGATAACGTACCACTTGAGCTTGTTGAATTAATGTTCGGTACGAATGGATATTTCACCGTGTTCAGTTTAAGTGTCGGTAATACTAAATATCACGATACGAAAAAATTATTTTTAGGTTAAACACCATGTTATTGTCCCGCTTCCCCCGTATTCACCTCGCCCATCTTCCAACGCCTCTCGAACGTTTGGATCGATTGTCCGAAACACTTGGTGGCCCGGAAATCTGGATAAAGCGAGACGATTGTACTGGCCTATCCACAGGCGGCAACAAAACAAGAAAACTCGAGTTTTTAATGGCAGAAGCCAGGCAGCAGGGGGCTGATCTAGTAATAACCCAAGGTGCGACGCAATCAAATCACGCGCGCCAAACAGCAGCTTTCTCGGCGAAACTAGGTTTGGATTGTCATATTTTATTGGAAGACCGAACTGGCATTACCGAAAATAACTACAACCACAATGGCAATGTTTTGTTGGATCGATTACATGGTGCAACCAGTGAAAAGCGTGGGCCGGGTCTGGATATGAACGCGGAAATGGAAACGGTAGCGGATGATTTTCGAGCCAAAGGCCGTAATGTTTATACTATACCGGGAGGGGGCTCCAACCCGACCGGTGCACTCGGTTATGTGGATTGTGCCTATGAGTTAGTCAGGCAAGCCAACAAGCGCGAACTGGTGATTGACCATATTGTGCATGCGACCGGTAGTACGGGTACCCAAGCGGGTTTAATCGCAGGGTTGGAAGCCATGAACGCGAATATTCCCTTGCTGGGTATATCGGTGCGAGCCCCTAAAGAGGTACAAGAAGAAAATGTGTTTAAACTTGCAGCGCAAACCGCAGGAAAACTGGGATGCCCAGGTGTGGTCAAACGTGAAAGTGTGATTGCAAACTCTAATTATGTGGGTGAGGGATATGGATTAGCGACGCCAGAAGGTATCGAAGCGATCCGATTATTTGCTGAGCTAGAAGCGATTCTGCTCGACCCAGTTTATTCCGGTAAAGGTGCGGCAGGGTTAATAGATTTGATCCGTAAAGGTGTTTTCAAAAAACATGAAAAAGTCGTTTTTATCCACACCGGTGGCTCGGCTGCGCTTTTCGGTTATCAATCCGCGTTCGACCAATCTTCCTAAATTACTCGAATTAAAAAACCCGGGCCAAACTGGTGACGTGATTGAATATTGTTAAAATTACCGTGCTTGGCAACATACAGAGCTGGACCCAATTTTTCGGACAGGTAGTATAGGAGTTATTTCCACGGGTTTACGCGGCCAGTTTCAAGCCGCACGAAGGATCATACATCAAGTTGGGCGTCATGCCCAAACTTTGATGTTTTCGTTCGCGATTGTAGAAGTCTATCCATGCGCCGATACCAGTCTTAGCCTCGGCCATCGACTCATAAGCAGTCAAATAAACCTCCTCATATTTGACACTGCGCCACAAGCGCTCGGCAAACACATTATCCCGCCATGCGCCCTTGCCATCCATGCTGATGCGAATGCCGTTGGCTTTGAGCACGCCGGTAAACGCCCCGCTGGTAAATTGCACACCTTGGTCGGAATTGAAGATATCAGGCTTACCATAGCGATACAGCGCTTCCTCCAGCGCATCAATGCAAAAAGCACTGTCCAGGCAATTACTGAGCCGCCAGGCCAGCACCTTGCGTGAATACCAATCCATCACCACAGTTAGATACACAAAGCCTTTCGCCATCGGGATATAGGTCACATCAGTGGCCCACACCTGATTCGGACGCTTGATCTCAAGACCGCGCAAAAAATACGGATAAACTTTATGCTGTGCACAGCGCTTGCTGGTATTGGGTTTCGGATAAATCGCCTGTATGCCCATCTTGCGCATCAAGCGACGCACCCGTTTGCGATCAATGCGATAGCCCACATCTTGTAAGGCATCGCGGATACGGCGGCTGCCGAGAAACGGCCGATGGGTATGAATCACATCAATCAGCCGCATGATCTCGGCTTCCTCTGGATCAGGCTCAGCGCTCTGGTAGTATATGCTTGATCGGGAAACGTCCAGCAAGCGACACTGGCGTACAATGGACAATTGATTTTTTTTCTTTATCATGGTTTTGCGCTCCTTTTGGCTTAGCGACCGAGCGCTTTGGATAAAAAATCATTTTCCATCGTGATCTCACCGATCTTGGCCTGCAAAGACTTGATCTCTGATTCACGATCAGGCGCCAGGCCTTTACCAGAAGCAAATACTTCAGCTGAATTTTCCAGCAGCTGCTTTTTCCATTTCACAATCAGGTTACTGTTGATCTGAAAGCGTTGCGATAACTCGCTTAAGGTTTCATCGCCTTTAATCGCTGCCAACGCAACTTTGGCTTTGAAGTCTGGACTATGGGTTCTTCGTTTTCGACTCATCTTCTGGTCCTCAGTTTTAAAAGGATTTTAATCAGAAAATAACTCCTTATTTCAACTACCACGCTGTCCTAAGAATGGGGGCCACCTCATACCTAATTTGGTACTTCCGCGCGCTGAAGGGGCGTATTGCCCATAATTAAGTCACTCGCCTTTTCAGCGGTCATGATGGTTGTACAATTAATATTACAATTAGGGATGCTTGGGAAAACGCTAGCATCTACCACCCGTAGGTTCTCGAAACCATGCACTTTTAGTGAGCCATCAACAACCGCCATCTTGTCGTAACCCATTTTACAGCTGCAACTGGGGTGGTAAGCACTCTCACCTTGATTACGTACAAATTCAAGGATTTCTGCGTCACTTTGGACTGCGCTGCCGGGCGATAATTCTGGTCCGCGGAATTCATCAAAAGCCGGTTGTGCGAATATTTCACGCGCTTTACGAATTGATTCCACCCATTCTTTTCGATCTTGCGCAGTGGAAAGATAATTGAAGCGCAATGCGGGCGGGTCGCGAAAGTCATTTGATTTGAGCGTAACCGAACCAATCGCGTCAGAACGGACCGGACCCACATGAACCTGGAACCCATGGCCAGGCTGTGGTGTGCCATCATAGCGCATAGCTACCGGAAGAAAATGAAACTGCAAGTTCGGGTAATCCACTTGATCATTAGATTTGATGAACCCTCCGGCCTCAAATTGGTTGGAGGCGCCTACCCCGGTTTTACGCAAATACCACTGTGCCCCAATTTTGACTTGATTCCACCAATGCAAAGATGGGTAGAGCGACACGGGTTGGGTACACGCCTGTTGCAGGTACATTTCAAGATGATCCTGTAAATTGGCACCCACACCGGGTAAATGATGCACACATTCCACATCCACTGAATTCAAGTGGCTTGAATCACCAATTCCCGAGAGGAGTAGTAGTTGGGGTGAGCCAAAGGCACCCAAACAGCTGATAATTTCTTTGCCTTCAATTTTTTCACCAGATGCCAGTCGAATGCCCGTAGCAAGCTTTTGATGGATATCAATACGGGTTACCTGACTTCTACTTTTAATATGTAAGTTAGGACGATCAAGAATAGGCTTAAGATAAGCCTGCGCGACACTCACACGTTCGCCCTGGTGAATACTCATATCAAAGCGTCCCACTCCGTTTTGTTGAGCGCCATTGAGATCTTCAGAATAAAGGTGGCCGGCTTGTTCAGCTGCTTTGAACCAGGTTTTGAATAAAGGGTTTTCGCAGGCTCCAACAGAAATATTCATTGGTCCTGCATCTCCGCGATAAGGGCTGGTTCCGCCCTGCCAATGTTCAAGCTTTTTAAAATAGGGCAGGGTATCCAGATACGACCAGTGTTCCAGTCCCTGATTAGCCGCCCATCCATTATAATCAGCTGCATTGCCGCGCACAAAAATCATACCGTTAATGGCCGATGTGCCCCCTACGGCTTTGCCCCGAGGGTGCGCAATGCGCCTGTTACGCATAAATGGTTCTGGTTCAGACTGAAATGCCCAGTTATAAGTCTTACCATTGAGTGGCCATGCTAAGGCTGCGGGCATATGTATTCTAAAGTCCCACCAGGGCGCCCATTTGCCTGCTTCCACCAACAAAACTTGCGTCCCGGCGTCTTCCGAAAGCCGGTTAGCGAGAACACAGCCTGCTGAGCCTGCGCCTAAGATGATGTAATCATATGGTTTAGGCATACCTTAGCAGTGCTTTTATAAATTATCGCGAGAAATCAAAAAGAAAATATATCGTCTGAACAATGTCCAAATAAATTACATTTGGGTTATCTGTAAGTAGTGGATTAGCTTGGTTTTATCTAAATGATTTAAGCGCTGGTGAATAGTAGATGGCTGAATATTATTGCTTCAGAAACTGCTTTTTAGGAATTGCAGGTTATATGAAAATCGTTCATTTTTATTGGTATCCATTACGATGAAATGCGTCAAATATAAATAGCTGCCAAGTATTACCTACACGCGTGAGCGTGTTGCTGCAGGATCCCATACCGGGTCGTCAATTACCACCGCCGAACGTGGCTCACCGAGTAAATCAACCGTCAGCTGGGTGCCAGTAGCGGTAAATTCAGCGTCGACAAAGGCAAAGCCCAAACTTTTCTGCGTAGCGTGGCCATAACCCGCCCGAAGTGGTAACGCCTATTGGCTTTCTGTCTGCGTATACGGGTTCACCATGGGCAATATCACAATTAGAGGCATCCACTTCTAGATATACGATTTGTTGCTTTAAGGGCTCATCCAGTGCTGCCAAGGTGGCTTTTTTTCCTATAAAATCTGTTTTCTTTGGGTTGAAAAAGCGCATTAAACCCGCTTCAATCATATTGATTTCATTGGTTAATTCGCCACCCCAACCCTTATACGCTTTTTCCATTCTGAGCGAATTGACCGCATAGCTACCAAAATTAGCAATATCATACGCTTGTCCGGCCTCCCACAGGGCATCGTACAGGCCGAGGATGCTGTTCATTGGGCAGTGCAGCTCCCACCCAAGCTCACCGACGTAATTGACGCGAAGTGCGCGCACCGCAAATCCCGCAACCCGAATTTCTTTGCCGGTCAGCCAGCGAAAAGCTTGGTTGCTTAAATCCGTGTCAGTTAGTTGTAATAGTACCTTGCGAGCATCGGGACCTGCCAATACCAATACACCGTATTCATCACTGACATTGGCTATTTGCACGTCTTCTTCCGGCAATATGCCCTGTGTCAGTATATCCAGATCACGGTCTTCAGCAGTGATACTGGATAAAACATAAAAATGCTCGTCAGTTAATCGGGTGATGGTCGATTCGCCGTTGATACGTCCTGTGTCGGAAAGATAGTGCGTCAGTGTAATCCCACCCGTACGCGTAGAAACTTTATTCGCACCGATTCGATTGAGGAGCGCTTCGGCATGTTTTCCTTTGACGTCATATTTGGCAAAGCTGGACAAATCCATCAATCCCACCCGTTCACGCACGGCGCTACATTCTGCTGCGACCACCTCAAACGAATTGTTGCGCTGAAAACCGGGTTGTTCTTCACGGCCATCCAGCGAAAACCATTTCGGTCTCTCCCAACCGTTGATTTCGGTATAAACCGCGCCTTGTTCCAGCAGGCGATCGTACAACAGCGAAACCTTGGTTTTACGCGCAGCAGGGCGTTCCTCACCAGGCAGATGTAAAACATACATGTGCTCGTAATCTTGATGGGATTTGGCTTTGGTGTAGGGGCCAGGGGCGAATTGACCAAAGCGCCTTGGATCCAGGCCGGCCATATTGATATCCGCATCACCGTAGATGATCCATTGAGCCAGGTATTTACCCGAACCGGCTCCCGCGGCAATACCGATGGAAGCACCATTACAATGCCAAAAGTTTTTCAACCCAGCTGCAGGCCCCAGATAGGGGTTGGCGTCAGGCGTATGCGGAATCGCTCCACATACGATGCGTTTTATGCCCAGTTCTTTCCAGATGGGTAAACGCTGCATCACGCGCTCAATGTAAGGCAGCAGGTTATCGAAATCAGGGTCAAACAGTTCGTTTTCAGAGTTCCATTCTGGCCAACCATCCCGATGGGTCCAGCATTCTTCTGAATTTTGGGTTTCGTAAATTCCGATCAAAGCAGATTTTTGTTCTTGCCGATAATAAGCCGATGCATAAGGATCACGAATGACCGGCATTTCTGCGTCGTTTTGCACAAATTCTGGCACCGAATCCGTCACAATATAGGTGTGCTTCATATTGGTAATCGGGATATCGGTGCCGGCCATTTGGGCAACCTGGCGTGCATAACAGCCCGCAGCATTTACGACTATTTCACAATCAATGTCGCCCTGTTCGGTGATGATTTGCCAATCACCTGAAGGCTTTTGATTAATGTCTACTACTCGATTACGCGTTACAATTTTTCCACCAAGATCACGCGCACCTTTGGCCATTGCCTGGGTCACCCCTGCAGGATCAACATGCCCGTCAGAAGTTGTCCAGGCACCTGCAAGAACACCTTTGGTATCGATATGTGGAAATATTTGCTTGATTTTAGCGCGGTCTATAATTTCGCAATCATAGCCAATTAACATGCCGACACTGGAGACGCGATGAAACCAGGCAACTTCTTCGGGTGTAAAGGCAAATCGAATCCCACCACAACCATGCCAACTGACGTATTGGCCAGTCAGTTCTTCCAGTTTGGGATATAGCTTAATGCCGTAGTCGTGTATTTTCGCCATATTGTAATCGGCTATAAAACTGGGACATTGGCCCGCAGCATGCCAGGTGGAGCCGCTGGTCAGCTCACCTTTCTCAACTAGCAACACATCTGTTTTCCCTTCCAGAGCGAGATGATAAAGCAGGCTGACCCCCATAACGCCGCCACCAATGATAACGATGGGTATGGTACTTGGAAGAGTTGGATGCATTATCGTTTTGTTTGCTTCATTTTGATGGAAGTAATCTCAATTGGTTTTGCTGATCTGCCCCGGTTTTCTCGTTGAAATCTATTTTATCTAGTGCTTGTGGTATCAAAGGGCTTGAATCAGAGTTTACGAATATTTGGTCACCATCGATAGAGTTATAGAGTTTTCCCACCTACGGTGCTAAAAAAATCATTGTTAAGGTATTTGTACGTTGCCTATCCGAGTACGCCATGCTTTTTAAACAAGGCCAGCAGTTGGTTTAAATGATACTCGATGTGCTTAGCCAGCTTGTCTTCTGGCATATTTGGATCGACTAAACCCGCTAAATCACCACCAGGCGCAAAGTCTGCGAGCAGTTTTCGCAATAGCTTTTCATCGTCCGTATTGCCATCTAGGTATTGAATAACGCGTATCGCAAATTCATCCAGATTGATGCTGGCATGATGCAGGGTGGGAATATGGGTATCACCGCTTAATATGCCTTGGCGCACGACCACTTCTATCTGCCCATTTTGAAGCGCTACCTTGGAATCTGCCATATCTATTGGCCGGGCATGGATGACACCCATCGCATATAGCGCGAACATTTCATTGAGCATTTCTTCTCGCTGTTCCACAAAGCTGTCACCGCCATTGCCACGTACCCAATTCTGTGCGCGGCTGAGTAATTCCGAAAATGGCACAAGGTTTGGAAAATCTTTTTCCAGTAAAGCAATACCAGCCTTGGTTAGCGGATGGAAAATTTCGAGCTTCTGACCTTCCTGGTGCGTAAAAGGTGCAGGCTTGGTGCGACGTAAATCAAGTTTCTTGGGTGGACGCAAATCCGCTACCCAGGCAAATTGCTGTAGTTGGTCGATATCCAGATCGCGAGCGGGCTGCAGGGTTTGGTGGCACAATAGACTTTGATGAAAATTACGATTAAGTAAAAAATCTGTCTGTTGAAGCTTTTCAATTGGATCATCAATCAAACTTAGAATTTGTTCGACACTTTCTCCCAAAAAAGCCGGGAATTGTATGGCTTGATCAATATCACAAATATAGTCTAGGCCGTAATTATTTGCCTCCTCGATAAAATGATGCAGCAATATAGGCTCGTTATATGTACCTAAATACTCATGATACAGGTAGCTTGGGTGCTTCGTACGAATGCGCTCTATTTCCTCTTTCAGAAAATCAATATGTACCGCATCCAGGCCACCCAAACCTGTTTCTAGAAAAGCTAAATATTGTTGAGCGGCTTCAAGCCGTGCAATCGGGGCATCAATATCGCGCACTTGATGCATGAGGATATCGCGTAACATCCCACGTAAACGCCACCCGGGATAACTGTTAAAGCTGATATATGCAACACCTTGGGGGCTGAGTAACTGAGAAGACAACTCCATAATCCGTTTGCGAACTTCGGGAGGCGACCAGGAATACACACCATGAGTGATAATATAGTCAAAGCGAGTGCCCTCATCCTGCAGATCGAGAATATTGGCTTGCCTGATTTCACAATTGTCTAAACCCAGCGCTGCAACGCGTGCAGCACCGTCCTGTGCTTGTTCGGTCGACAGTTCAATTCCCAAGAACTCGCTATTCGGCAAACGTGCAGCCATAGGGATGAGGTTTCCACCGCTGGCACAACCCAATTCCAACACATTGCAGTTTGTTGGAGGTACCCCTTCGATGCCATACAAGCGCACCAGGCAGGCCAGGTGTCCAGGATGGGTTTCAGGGAAGGGCGTTGATTCATAGGGAATTGCGTCGTAACTATCTGCAAGGCTTTTCATAGTCTATGGATTAGGTTCGTCTGGTAATCTGGGTGCAGGGTAACTATCTTTATTGCTCAATTATATGCCAGATTTAGGCACACCTAGACCGTCTACGCGGTGTTGGCCCACCACTTTAATTATGCTCGATAGGTTTTTGGTGTGAAATCGATAACTTCCAGCGTTTCAGACCGAATAGATTAATTGTCAATCCCAATCTCTTAGCTTTATCGTCGAAAACCGTACTCAAGGCTGAAATACTGTGGGTTTAAATCCGCCAGGGGTTCTCTCAGTTTAGCCAATTCTTCCTGCGGGCCATGTATCTCTAGCCGAGTTAAATCCGATATCTTTAAAGCTTCGCCGAGTAAAGTGCCTACGTTATCAAGGTGTGTCAGCAACCCTTCAGCATCTTTATATCCTTCTCTGCAATGCGCCTGATCGCCGTCGAAGCTGAAACCATAGTATAGACATTTGGCCTCGGTGTTGGTCAGCTTGACAAATTCTTCGCACTTTTCTTTGAAGGCGTCGAGTTGACCGTCATGGACTTTAAAATAAGGTACGATTGTGCAGCAGGTATCTTGAGTTGCCATCTTTCTTCCTCTATTAGTCATTATGAATCGATGTTAATGGTTCACGCATCTAAACGTTATCCGATGGGGATTAAAATCATCTTACCAAAGGGCGTTAAGCTTCGCAAAATAAAAGCCTTGGCTTAGCCCACTTTATCGAAAATCGTTTTAAGATTAGCTCAAAGCTCCTGTTTTAGTAAAAGACGAGTAGTAACGGGTTGGAATACTTTATACAACTGGATGGTTTTCCGCCCAATCCAACGCGTTTTCAAGTTGATCATTGCCCCAAAACAGTTCGTTACCAACCATAAATGAAGGGGCACCGAATATGCCGAGCCGAGCAGCATCCTCGGTTTGCAGGCGCAGTTGCTGCTTAGATTCCGGTCGCTGCGCTGCTTCCAGGATCGGTTCTGGGTTCTCAACCATTGAGGCGAGGCAATCTGAAACTATTGCTGATGATGCTATATCAAGATCATGCTCGAAATTCGCGCGATATATCGCGCGCACGAATTCCGGTAGCCATGGAGCGGTAGCGAAACGAAGCGCTACTCGAGCCGCCAGAAGACTGTTACGAGGAAACTCTGAAGGGCGCCTGAAAGGTAGGTTCTGTGCTGCACAGATGCGTTGCAGGTCGCGCCACATGTACTGACCTTTTGCCGGGATAAGATTAAATGGGGAGTCTACCCACCCTTGTTCCTTGAATATGGGCCCTAACAAGAATGGGCGCCATGCAATTTGCACACGTCTTGTTGCAGCAAGTGCTTCGATGCGCATTGCCGCAGGGTAAGAGTAGGTGCTGGCAAACTCGAACCAAAAATCAATTTTCAGCTCACCCATTAGCGTATGGCGTAATTCAGACTACCAAGCTTTATGTTATGGGTCTTTGCACTCGGACGCTTCCCGTAATGCGGCTTGTGCAGCTGCCAGGCGAGCAATCGGTACACGAAAGGGTGAACAACTTACATAGTTAAGCTTGAGCTTATGGCAAATAGCGATAGATTTGGGATCGCCGCCATGTTCACCACAGATACCCACCTCCAGGTCAGGCCGAGTCTTGCGGCCTAAATCCACACCGATTCCCATTAGCTTGGCCAAGCCCTTTTCGTCAATACTCTCGAACGGGTTTTCCGGCAGGATGCCTTTTTGAATGTACTGTGCCAAGAAGCCTTTCTCCGCGTCGTCCCGGCTAATGCCGAACACGGTCTGCGTGAGGTCATTCGTTCCAAAGGAGAAGAATTCCGCATATTCGGCAATTTCATCAGCAGTTAGTGCGGCGCGCGGCAACTCAATCATGGTGCCAAATTTGTAATTGATGTCGATGCCTTGTTCCTGCATGATCTCTTTAGCGACGGTTTCCAATTCGGTGCGTTTTAATTTCAATTCGTTTACATGGCAAGCCAGCGGGATCATCACTTCAGGTTTGACATCGATACCTTCTTTGGCAACTTGGCATGCGGCTTCGAATATAGCCCGGACTTGCATCTGCGTAAGCTCCGGCATGGTAATACTCAAGCGAACACCACGGGTGCCGAGCATCGGGTTGGATTCGTGGATTGCTTCGACCCGCTTTAACACGTAGGCTTCACCCTCAATTTTTTGCAATAAATCATCTACTTCTTGCAAATTGTTGGCGCCCAGCAAGCGGATTTTCTGATCGGTTAATCGTTGCATCAAGTCTTCATGGCCAGGCAGGAACTCGTGCAAAGGTGGGTCGATCAGGCGAATGATAACGGGATATCCCTCCATCGCTCGAAACAGGCCCGCGAAATCCTGGCGTTGAAAGGGGAGCAAATCGTTCAGGCAGTCACGGCGTACCGTAGCCGAATCTGTCATAATCATACGCTGCACAATCGGTAGGCGCTCGCTTTCAAAAAACATATGCTCGGTACGGCACAGACCAATCCCTCGCGCGCCGTATTCGCGGGCGCGGGCGGCGTCTTCTGGATAGTCAGAATTTGCCCACACATCCAGATGTCGAAACTCATCTGCCCAGGATAAAAGCTTAATCAACCAAGGATCGGAAAGATCAGGTACCATGGTTTCGAGCTGGCCCAGATAGACATCACCACTGGTGCCATCAAGGGATATCCACTCGCCTTCGGAAATGGTTTCACCAGCCACTGCAATACGTCGCTGGTTCATATCTATTTTTAGTTCGGCAACACCGACTACCGCGGGTTTGCCAAACTGCCGTGCGACTAATGCAGCGTGGCTGGTACGGCCTCCGCGACTGGTTAAAATACCTTGTGATGCCAACATGCCATGGACATCATCTGGTTTGGTTTCGGGCCGTACCATAATGACTTTTTTACCTTCTTTAGACCACTCCTCAGCGAGGTTAGCATCCATGGCAACCACACCCACTGCTGCACCAGGAGAGACATTCAAACCCGCAGCCAACAACCGTGCACTGCTCTTCGCCTTAACTGGGAATTGCGGATGCAAAAAGAAATCAATCTGCTCCGGGCTGACTTTTAACACGGCTTCTTCTCGGGAAATCAGCCCTTCTTCTGCTTGATCAACCGCGATTCGAACAGCAGCTTGCGCGGTGCGTTTACCATCACGGGTTTGTAGCATCCATAATTTGCCACGCTCGACAGTAAACTCAACGTCTTGCATTTCTCGATAATGCTGCTCGAGTTTTAGCGTGATTTCTTTAAATTCAGCCCATATCTCGGGCATATCGTCTTTAAGCTTGCTCACGCGCTCGGTCACGCGCGTGCCAGCGACCACATCCTCGCCCTGAGCGTTGAGCAGATAGTCACCTTCAATTTGATTTTCACCCGTGGTAGCGTCACGCGTGGTAGCCACGCCGGTGGCACTACCTGCACCCATATTACCAAACACCATGGTTTGAATATTCACGCCGGTGCCTAAATCATGCGCAATACCGGCAGCGTTTCGGTAGTCAATGGCACGCTTGCCATTCCATGATTTGAATACTGCTTCGGTAGCAAGACGCAATTGTTGGACCGGATCTTCGGGGAAATCAATACGGTTATAGCGTTGAAAAATAGTTTTGAATTCTTCCGCAATGGCTTGCCAATCAGCGGCGGTGAGATCCGCGTCACTATTTACCTTGCGTTGTTTGCGATAGTGGGTAATGACTTCCTCAAAAGGCTCGTCTGGCACACCCATCACAACCGAACCATACATTTGAATCAGGCGTCGATAAGAATCGTAGACAAATCGCGCATCATTGGTTGCTTTGATCATGCCTTTGACGGTTTCCTGATTCAAACCAATGTTCAGTACGGTATCCATCATGCCGGGCATGGAGAATTTGCCACCAGATCGACATGAGACCAACAACGGGTTTTTCGGATCACCGAAGGTCTTACCCGTCTGTTGCTCAACTGCTTTCATCGCCTCTAGCTCTTGTTCCCACATTCCGGGTGGGAATTCTTCGTGATTGTCCAGATAAGCGTTGCAGGCCTCGGTAGTGACGGTAAAACCTGGAGGTACCGGCACACCTAAGCGAGTCATGTCACCCAGATTAGCACCTTTACCGCCAAGTAGACTTCGAACCGCCTCCCATTCGCCATTTTTATATTCTTCAGCCTGATCGATCTCATTGAAAAGATATACCCACTTGCTTTTCATCAGTAGATTCCTCCTATTTTCTAAATTAGATTATTTTTATGACGCAATAAAAGCAATTTACCACGAGATGCCTCCATGATGCACTAAAAAAAAGGTTGATCGAAAACACTGGGCATACAAGATGGCTGGTAGTCCTTTTATTGGCCATTCTGAAAACCGTTCTAGTAAATATAAAGAGGCTGAGTACGAACAAAATTTGTTACTTTTGTAATATAGGGATTACGCAAAATAACAACGCTAAACGGGTTAAAATCTCTTCCCGAGAAGGGGCCTATACCAACGCGATTGTAGGTACCCGTCACTAAGTAATAGGTTGATTCTACATCTTTGGTTAAATTCAACCAGTGATGGGTTGATTAGGGGTAAAATTTTTATATCGGGGAATAGGTTTTCTATGTTCGACGCCCGAGCAATTTAAGGATACTCTTCGGCCTCAAAATTTTGAGGATAATTTCAATGTTCATGAGCAACCCTTTTGCAGAGCTTTCGGCGTTTATATCACCTGCAGTCATGCAGGGTTATGTCGTTCTGATGTTCTTACTGGTAGTCGGTGGAACCGTACTCGACATGATGCATAAAAAGAGTGCCAAGTACTTTTTTGAAAATGCGGAAAAAGCCAAGAAAAGCGCCAAACGCACCGTGAGCGGGGGAGAGAAAGCTTCGCTCGCTGTATCAACACTCGCAAACGAAGTATTAACTTCATCAGAATTCAATAATCAAAAGCGTCGGGTTTCACATCTGTTGACCATGTATGGCTTCATAATATTCGTTGTTACGACTGCCATTATGATTTTCAGCTACCCAACACCAGCAACCCCAACACCTGCCATTTGGCCACTTCTTTGGCATTTAGGTGCGTTAATGCTGTGCGTAGGTGGATACTGGTTCTGGTTCGCTATCCGGGTGGATGTGAATTCAGAAGGTAAGAAATGGTATAAACTGGATCGCGCAGACCTGTTTATTGTTTCACTTCTTATGACCTGCACCTTTGCGCTTATCTGGTCATTTTTTCAATCTGTGGGTGCGAGCGGTTTAAGCATGCTAGCCTTTTGTCTGTTTATCCTGGCCAGTACCGTTTTATTCGCTGGTGTGTACTTTTCGAAATTCGCACACATGTTTTTCAAGCCGGCTGCGGCTTACCAGAAAAAAGTCACTCGGGCAGATGGTTCAAGAGAGAATCTACCCGCTGATTTCGATCTCAGTGATCCAGAGGTGCATGCAAAGTTTCCTGATATCCCACAATATATGGGCAAAAACCCACCCTACATGGGGCTTGGTATCAAACGTGAGTCACCAAACCACTACTAACATTAATTTAATTATTACTTAATAAAGAGAGAATATTATGCCAACTTTTGTATATATGACTCGTTGTGATGGTTGTGGGCAGTGTGTTGATATCTGCCCCTCCGACATCATGCACATCGATAAGACCCTCCGTCGTGCTTATAACATTGAACCGAATATGTGCTGGGAGTGTTATTCCTGTGTAAAGGCTTGCCCACATCACGCGATTGATGTACGCGGCTATGCAGATTTCGCTCCACTAGGCCACTCGGTACGCGTAATTCGTGATGAGGAAAAAGGCACCATTGCGTGGCGTATCAAGTTCCGCAACGGTAAAAAAGATATGGATCTTTTAGCGCCGATTACGACAAAGCCCTGGGGTACGGGTTATCCTGATCTCGCTAACGAGGCTGCGCCTAACGCAGAGATGCGTGACAGCGAGTTATTGTTTAACGAACCCAAGTATGTCCGTATGGATGACGGCGATTTACATACGCTGGAATCAAATGGCTTGGAAATTAAAGAAGGGGTTTACTACTAATGGGCTACAAGACAATTATTGAAGACGATATTGATATCCTCGTAGCAGGGGCGGGCCTGGGTGGTACCGGTGCAGCCTTTGAAGCAAGATATTGGGGAAAAGACAAAAAAATCGTTATTGCTGAAAAAGCAAACATTGATCGTTCTGGTGCGGTCGCCCAGGGTCTGTATGCGATCAACTGTTACATGGGTACACGTTTCGGCGAAAATAATCCTGAAGATCACGTACGCTATGCGCGTATCGATTTAATGGGTATGGTTCGTGAAGATTTGGCGTTTGATATGGCACGCCACGTGGATTCGGCGGTACACCAGTTTGAAGAATGGGGTCTGCCTATCATGCGCAACGAAAAGACCGGCACTTACCTGCGGGAAGGGCGTTGGCAAATCATGATTCACGGCGAGTCGTACAAGCCGATAGTGGCTGAAGCGGCTAAAAAATCCGCTGATAAGGTATTCAACCGAATTTGTGTCACCCATCTGCTGATGGATGAATCCAAAGAAAACCGCGTCGCGGGTGCCGTTGGTTTCAACGTGCGAACGGGTAACTACCATGTGTTTAAATCCAAGACGGTTATCTGTGGTGCTGGTGGTGCGTCTAACATCTTTAAACCACGGTCGGTCGGTGAAGGTGCCGGTCGGGTCTGGTACGCACCATGGTCATCCGGTTCTGCTTATGGTCTGATGATTGAAGCCGGTGCAAAGATGACACAAATGGAAAACCGCATCGTACTGGCGCGCTTTAAAGATGGATACGGCCCGGTAGGCGCATACTTCTTGCACCTCAAGACGTATACCCAAAACTGTAATGGCGAAGAATACGAATCAAAATGGTTCCCTGCCTTACAAGAAATGGTGGGTATAGAATATCTGGACCCAGAAGCGTCTCACGCGACGCACCGTCCAATCCCAACCTGTTTGCGTAACCACGCCATCATCCATGAAGTGAATGCGGGTCGTGGTCCTATCCACATGGTTACGATGGAAGCTTTTCAGGACCCTCATCTCGAAGAGATTGGCTGGCATAACTTTCTGGGTATGACCGTTGGTCAGGCCGTGTTATGGGCAGCAACAGACGTTGATCCGAAATACGAAAACCCAGAGCTGACGACATCTGAGCCTTATGTAATGGGTTCACACGCTACCGGTTGTGGTGCATGGTGTTCTGGTCCTGAGGATGTCTCTCCGGATGAGTATTTCTGGGGTTATAACCGCATGACGACCATTGAAGGTCTGTTTGGTGCTGGTGATGCGGTCGGTGGTACACCCCACGCATTCTCATCTGGTTCATTCACAGAAGGTCGTCTGGCGGCCAAAGCAGCTTGTAAGTATATCGACGATGGTAAGGCGGAAGGCATTCGTGTCACTGATGCGCAGATTGATCGCCGCAGGGAAGAGATTTACAAGCCGCTGGAAACTTACACAGTATATCGCAACGAGATCGTTGCTGGGTCGGTGAATCCAAACTACATCAACCCCAAACAAGGTCTTGATCGTTTGCAGAAACTGATGGATGAGTACTGTGGTGGTTTTGGTGTGAACTACATGACCAACGATAAGTTGCTCCAAATTGGTCTTCGTAAGTTGAAGACTTTTGAAGAAGATCTGGAGAATATCGCGGCTGAGGATATCCACGAGCTGTTGCGCGCATGGGAGCTAAAGCACCGTTTTCTGACGTCCGAAAGCGTGTTCCACCATACTCTGTTCCGTAAGGAAACGCGTTGGCCTGGTTACTACTATCGGGGTGATGCGATGAAGTTGGATGATGAGAACTGGCATGTGTTAACCGTTTCTCGTCGCGATCCTAATACCGGTGAGTACACGATGGAAAAAGCGCCTCTGTATCACCTTGTCGGTGACATCGAGGACAAAGACTTGGCCAAGCTGAAAGCAGAAGGTCATCACTAAGTAAATAGTGGCCTGATTTAATTCAGGCCAGCAAACCTATTTGCGCTTATAAAGGGCCGACATAGTTTGTGTTGGTCCTTTTTTCGTATCCTCCTTGATCGATCGTTAGATTGGTTCAGGGACTTGCTTTAACGTGTTTTAGATCATATATAAAAGAACATTTTGTATTTTACTGAGATTACTAGATGAACATTATTGAGCACACAGACGAAGAAATTTTGGAGCATGCCCATCCAATGTGGGCAGATTTAGTTAAGTACTCAAATGAAGGGAATTACGGCGCGTTCACCCGTAACTTCTCGTCTTCGTTTATTAAGGGTGCGAATGAAATTGAAATGGGGAAGCAATTTGCCAGAAGTGACCTAGCAAAAAATCTATCAGAAGATTATTCTTATCTCGGCATGATACGTCGTGGTGAATACGTCACCGTGCTTTATAAAGTAATCAACAAAAAAGATAATGGTGAATGGTTGGGTAGACTGGTGCTCGGCTATGAAAAAGAGCGGGTTCGAATTTTTGGTGCCACTTTATTCTAAAATTGTTTGTGCTTATCGTATACACGGCGTGGATAAAGTCACCTAAATAGATTTACTAGAAATGTCAGATACAATTGAAGACCAAAAGTTTGTCGAACTAAATTATAAAGTCATCGACGATAAGACTGGTAGCGTACTGGTGACGGTTGATTATCCTCTGGGCTATGTTCACGGTGTCAATGATGTGATGTCAGAAGACGTCACCAAACATCTGTATGGCAAAAAAGCTGGTGATGTTATTGAAGTGCCGGTTGACACCAAATTGCTGTATGGAGAGCGAGACGAATCACTGGTGTTTACCGATCGTATCGAAAATGTTCCCAAGGAATATCGCGAAATCGGCATGACCATCACCATGGAAAATGAAAAGGGCGAACCTAAAAATTTTATCGTTACGCGTATGGATGACAAGACTTTAACCGTTGATGGCAATAATCCACTGTGTGGCAGGGAGGTTACGTTTAAGTTAACGGTATTGTCGATACGTGATGCCACCGACGAAGAAATTGATCTGGGTGGGGCAGTGGGTGCTGATCCTGAACTGAATGAAATACTCGAACGCGCCGAATGAAGTTTTCCCAATGAACTACAGCGAGCCCTACCTGTTTTATCCGGACAACCGAGTGCTTGAACGGGCCATAGCAGCGTCACTCGGCCTGCTCAATGAGGAGACGGCAGCATTGGCTGCCCCGGATACCACAGTAACGGTTGCTGATAATTTTATTCATACGCGCGGTCATTTCGAACAGCAGCATTTTAGTGCCAATATTCTGGAACCTTTGACTGAGGCACTTGAGGCATCGCTAACTGACGAGTATCGTAATCAGGCACCACTTGCCTGGGCTGAGCGGCAAAATCATCTGGGTAATATACTTAGCGCACTGAGCCAGCAACAAAGTAATGCTGCGCTGTATGAAAAGGCGATTACGTGCTTTAACCATGCGCTTGAAGTAGTGACCCAGGAAAACGCTCCAAATGAATGGGCTACCACCCAAACGAGTCTTGGTGCCGCATTACAGGCGCTGGGCAGACAAGAGTCTGATTCAAAACGTTTAAATAGTGCGGTTGATGCCTATACTGAGGCCTTGCTGGAATGGTCTCGTAAAGAAACCCCAGAAGAGTGGGCGCTAACCATGCATCAGCTGGGGGCGACTTTCCACGCCTATGGGAAATTACTGAAAGGTAACCGCATGTTTCAAAAATCGGTGGTTGCCTATAAAAATGCACTCGCAGAATTCGATGCGGACAACCACGCATTCGAATTAGTCGCTACCCACAATAATTGTGGTGCGGTACTGCAGAATTTGGCCGAATCGGAAGAGAGTCTAGACCGCCTGGAAGAGGCAATGAGGTCATACGAAACCGCGTTAACCGTGTGTATGGAACAGCAACTGCCCATTCATTTGGCGGTACTATGCAGGGTTAACCGATCTACAGCGCGAAGCGTACTGGCTGAATTAAGAAAAGACACCGGCTTGGCTGAAGAAGCGGCTGATGAGTTCGAAATAATTGTTGAATGTTTTCCGCACGCGCTTCAACCACTTTGTTTGAAGCATTGTGAGGCGCAATTAAATAAAGCAAGGGGGGCTAACTACGGTTAACCTCGGGAGAAGATTCACCAAGCATAAAGCAACAACTCGCACGAAAGAATTTATTACACACGTCAGTTAACTGGGAGGGGCTGGCAACTCTGTTAATATGCCTCCCGTTTTAACCAATTAGGAGTTACGATTATGAGTGATGCACCAAAAACCCGGCCCAAGGTTCCCGAGGGCGAGTCTCGTTTTCTGAAAACCCGTCAGAAAAAAGCCGATGATAACGGCTACGTCGGCTATGAAACGATCTGGGAACCTTTCCAAAAAGAAGTTCCATACAGCACGCCCAAGAAACCCTAAAGTCAGTAGCCGCGCGTGCCTGTTCGGTCGCGCGGCCACGATTATTCAATTAGCTTATCAGGTAGACGCTTTTTGGCGTTTGATGCTTGATGTGTGGCATACTGAAAGAATAATTGTCTTTTTATATCAAAAGGATATGGTATAAATATCTAGAAATATCTCACGACAGTTCTCGGCTTAAATACGCTCAGAAAGCTGATAATCGACATTGATAAAGGCGCCGATTTCTGCCAGAAAACGAATCGTTCTGGCACCGAAACCAACGTCGGGTACCGTCTCGTCTTTGTCAACTGACAAACCCAGGACCACACAAATTCTAGGAGATAAATTGTGACTTTTTGTGACTTCTAGGATCTTGTCTTTGGCCGGCTCAATTTGTTCGATTAGTTCGTTGGTCAATTTATAGATATCTATATCATCTATGATTGTATCGGTCGACAACTCCCAGGAACTGATCACGGGCCTGTCCAGTCCGCTGCTTGCACCCGCCGCATTGATAGCGGTGGGCTCTATTCCTAGTAGGCGAGTTATGTCATCAGGGTTAAAATGGTAACCACTCAATGCGAAGTAGGCCCGTCCTTTATTAGATGCCAAGCGTTTGCCCTCATTAATGAACAGTAATTATGGTGGGAGATTATAGCGTATAGGTCAACCATATAAATAAGCTGCTTGGTATAGTAAAACGTGCCCTTACTGACACCAATTCAATTGCCATTTAAAGCCAATTACAGGGCATTGCTTCAGGTTTTTGTGGCCATAGGTTTCGCCTTAAGAGCAAGCTGTACTAACAGACATTGGTGCGAATTTCTTTGTTAAGACTTGTTCTTTACATCACCAAGTGGATGCTCTTCGAAATAATTCACAATATGAGGAATACTTTTTTCAAAACCGCCTGGTGTGTTTATGGACATAAAACCAACGATATTTTCACTTCGATTTTCAAAGCCGTGTTCCGTTTCACCGGGGATATAAATGTACGATCCTTTTTCTACCTCAAACCAATTCTCACTTTGCAGGTAAACCGTCAGCACGCCCTTAATGACATAAAACAAATGGGCTTCTGGATGTTTGTGAATGTGCGGCCCTTCCGTATTGGGCTCAAGCCACCACTCGGACACCGATAAAGTCGAATTTGTTTCTTTAAGATCGGCTTTAAAAGTTGCAGACATCCGACCCATTGGGTAAGTACGACCTTCATCAGGGCGCAGGATTATAGGTTTTAGTATGGTTTTCTGGCTCATTGCTTTGCTAAGTGCTATTAATTCCTAACCAATCAGACCACCCCGCAGGTAGCTCGTTAACACCGGTCATCGTTTTGAACTTCTCCACAGGGCAGGAATGACCTTAAACATGCAGTAATAAATGCTAAATCTGTTTAATCAAGGGATCTTTCTATGGCAGCAATGCAGTGTAATTCGGTTGTTGCAAACGAAGGAATTCTTATCTCTTCTGATTGTATTAGTAAGGGTATTTCCGTACAACCCAGAATGACTCCTTCTGCCCCAGCCTCATATAAACGCTCGATAACATCAAGATATCCTATTTTTGTAGACGCATTAAGGATATTCATTACCAGTTCGTCGTAAATTCGTGCGTGAATATAGTCTCTGTCTGCCAAATTTGGAATCAGGACCTCCACACCATGTTTAGCCAGAATATCTGGATAAAACTCGCTCTCCATGGTCTTCATTACGCCCAGCAATCCAACCTTTTTTAAGCCTCTGGAAACAATAGCTTGTGCAGTTACTTCAGCTATATGTAGAAAAGGGATTTGAATTTTGGGTGCCACATGAGGAACAAATCTATGCACATCGTTACAAGAGATGACAATAAAATTTGCACCAGCATGTTCAAGATTTCGACACGCATCAAGAATCATTGAACAGGCTGACGCCTCATCTTGGCGTTCAATAACAGCATCGACATAATTCTGGCGGTTTAAGCTTTCCAATACGATTCTGGCGGAAGTCACTCTACCTATTTGGTCCTGCATTAATTCATTCAAACGTCGGTAATACTCTGCGGTAGATATCCAACTTAGCCCACCCAATAAACCAATCTTCTGCATATTATCTGGATGCTTTAAAGTTAATTGTCATTGGTTTCGTATCGCCTAACGTCTAAATCAGCGCCCGCTTTCAGCGGTGCGCTGTATTTCCTTGTTAGAGGTTTTCAAAATAGGACTCATTTACAATAACTTCCTCGATTACCTTTTCCTTTACTTCAATTCCAATATTTAATTCTTTCAGTTTAGCAACCAAATCTTCACCATCAATCATATCCAATGGAGGAGCCCCATCTCTTTGGGCTTCTCTTCTCGCTTCTCGAGTAAATGTTCCGGTAGTTATTAGCAACCCTTTATCAGCCCTTCCTACCATAGCACCTCTAAAATCTCTAACTATCGACGGAGATATCGAACCCTTGTAACGTTTACATTGAAAAATTACATGGAATGACAACAATCCACCAATTCTTACTACACCTTTACCGTCAATCCCCCCATCTCCAGACTTTCCAGTAACTTCAACTGAGGTAAATCCGGATTCTCTCAGTATCCTTTGGCACAATCGTTCAAAAGCATCAGGAGGAATATTTTTAACTATTGTTAATACTTGGTCCTCCCATAGTAATTCTTCTAGTTCTTCGGGCTCTTTATCTTTCTTACTAGGAGCAGATTTTTTATCCAAATTTTGAACAAACTTTTTTACTTCGTTCTTTTCGACAGAAGTGCGCTTTTGCCCTTCGGAAGTGATAGCCCAAATCCCGCGAGAAGAATTCGTTATTACTCCAAATCGTTTTAGGTAGGTTCTAGCCCAGGCTAGACGATAACTAAACTTAGTTCTATTTCCTCGATGTATTTCAGCAAGTTCTTTGTCGGTCATCAACAAGATTTCAGCAACCTTTTCTTCCTGTTCGTCAATCGAAGCGGAACCTCCTAGGTCTCTAATAGCTATAAAAAGAGGTTCTAGAAGGTCATCATATTTTGGAACTGCCATAAATTTCTCCTAGACCTCTAACGTTTTGAATATGGGGCGACTTGCAGCGCGCTTAGTAAATGTAAGCTAACTAGCACATTGAAAAAGCGCGCTGTAAGGCGTCCCAGCTGGCCACAAGCCAGCGACATCATTCTCTTGTTATGTGCGATTTTCAATCACCTGCCCTAACTGTTTAATACTCAACGCGGGGCGCGTAATATGAATCATTGCATGACAATTAGGGCATACAGGAACCAAATCGTTAATCGGGTCTAGTTCGTATTCTTCACCGATTTCGGATATTGGAACGATATGGTGGACGTGTATATAGTTTTTTCCGATTTCACCATAAGCTTTCTCGAAATCGAAAGAGCACACCGCGCATTTATAACCATGATGCGCTAAGCACCTTGCTCTTGCGTCGGCGCTTCGCTCGTATTGATTTACAGTCACAGTTTTCGAAGCACCCTCTTTAAATATCTCTTTAGGATCTACTTCTTCAGCTAATCGCGTTCCATGTGATTCGTCCGATGCGTACCAGCAATTATCAATACGAATAAGTTTTTTATCAAACAGCTTTCGGGTGAAACCTTTTATTTTTGCTGGTGCGCCTTCCTTTTGACCGGCCGCTTCATACTCCATTGGAAATGTTTTGAGTTTGTACCCTTCCTCTTCTATCAGCCGTATATGCTCCCGTGATTGGGGATATCCCGGTTGTTTGGCATCCTTGCGACTATACTCCCAGTCCTCGCTCAGGATAAGGGTCATGTTGCCGTCATCGTATACATCCCAAGCGCCGAAAATAATGAATTTTTCAGTCTCATTTATAAATGACCAACTCCACATCCAATTCTTACAAGTTGCACCTTGAGATTCGATGAACTGCTTTCTACTCATGTGGTATCCCAGTTCTTAAGCACATAACGCCTCGCATCAGCGGCCAAATGCACGCGTAGCGGGCATTTGGTCCGACTGCATGCGCTTGTTAGGCATGAGTATCGAACTCACTACGGCATAGCATCCACCCGCAGGTAGTTGCCTCGGCCGTTATTATTTTCAACTAGCTTGACACAATTAGTTACTGAAAAAGTAACCATGGTTGCATGAAAAGCAGATAGAACTTTCTCTTGAAGATCTTGGTCGCTTTCTAAATTAGAGACTCTAAGCCCAATTTTCTTCGCTGTGTCGATATTGATAGGTCGGCCATGTGTTTTATGTAAATTAGCGTTTGCAAGCCATGCTGCAATTTCCTTTCCAGGTCTTTTTGCTACCGGCCTTCGCTTAAACATGTTTGCGTTTAGCCACTCCTCAACCTTCTGTTGTGATAAAACCAATGTGGTTTTACAAATATTAAGAAATCCATGAGGGTAGGCTTGTATTTTTGTAACCCATAGTGGTGCTGTTTTTGGATCAGCCGTTATTTCCTTTTTTGCTTGCTCAAATTCGTCAAGAATGGCTTGAGCGGGAGCAGTGAAACTGCCATTGACAGTCGGGAAAGTTACTTGTGGGTCGATTGGTCCAATAGCAGAATGCTTGCCCATTACTATTTCATCACAAGCGCATGCGATCATAGTTGCTGCGGACATCGCATTTTGCGGAACGATGGCCCGAATATGCGTGTACTTGCTTCTAAGATATTGTACAAGTTGTTCCGCTGCCTCCATTGAGCCACCCGGGCTATGAAGTATTAGATCTAGCTTGCTATTGGTAAGTCCGTGTATCGCTGACATAAACCCTTGTATATCTTGGGTTGTTACAGAAAGAACGTTTGCAGGAAGATTTGCACTGTTGCTGGCAGTAAATGCCGTTGCATAGATTATTGTATCTCTGCCAGTGTATGCAGATAGGTCAGATAGATACTGGCGCCTTATCGTATCTTGAGCTCCACCTTTTGCTTCATGTATTTCAGTCCTTATGTCATTTAGTGTTGGCATCTCCAGTGTCCTCCGTTGATACTGTCAATTTAAACTCCTTAGCCGATGCAGAAGCTTCTAAAGCGATGGCGATGCTTTCAGCTAACTTTTCAGGAATGTTTTCTGATATCAGTGAAAGTAGTTCTTCGCGTTCGGCTTCTAAGTCTCTGTCAGTTGAATCTTCGGTTTCAGTCATATTTTTCCTCATGCCTAACGCCTTTAGCAGCGGACCGAAAAGCCGCTAGGCTTTTTGTGTCCGATGCCTAAACTTGTTAGGTGTGCCTTTGTTAAGCAAATGCCCATAAAATAGTACCTACAACTGCTGAGAAAACGATGATGTAATCTACAACTTTCTCTAGTCTATCCATAGTTTGATCAATGTACCACATACGGCCATTATTCTGATTGAAGAACTCTTTTGGCTTTGCTAAATGATAAATAGTCCATGAATCAGTATTTACAATCACTTTGCCAGACCTGTATTGCTGGGCAGTAATTTCTATGTTTTTTGTAGGCTTGTCATCTGCATCAACTTCAAGATAGATGTATTGTGTAGATTGCCCAGGTTGGACTTGGTTTACAAAGCGTCGGTGGCCTTTGTCGTGGAATACTTCTGCTATTATTACTCCGCAAATTAATAGGGCGCCAGCTCTATCAAGTGATAGGTATGGAGTTGCACTCAAAGGAACGGCGAGCCATCCACAAGCCAAAGGTTTCCAAACGCGTGAGGCAAATGTATACCAATGTTTAAGATTTCTCAGTTTTAACATTTTACTTCCAAGTACACCTAACGCCAAGTTAACCGGCGCGCGATAGCGCGTCCGAGCGAGGAACGAGCGCTGTTGAACTTTTTGTTAGGGCTTCTCTGCCTCAAGGTGCCTATTCCTCTCGATTCTTTTTGGAATGAAGTTCTCTTGAACAATACCTTTGGAGAATAACTCATCCCACTTTTTTCGTGACTCCGCTTCAAAATAGAAATAACCATCATAGCCTAGAATTTTGAAGAACCCACCGTAATAGCTCAATGCTAATAGACTTTCTTTACCATCACGCACTCTAGCTACAGCTAATCGACTTCCTTTCCACAGCACCCACTCATTCTTATAGCGCGCCTGCGGTGCTAGAAGCCTAAAGTGCTCAGCTTCAATGGTGGCTTGAAATGCGTTTTCCAGTTCGTTCTTAGAATATTTTGTACCGGAGAGCCCTTCTAGATCATAGACCGTTATAGATTCAATTTTCTTTGAGATTCCTACGAGATCTGGTGGCTCGGATTTACAGGCTGCAATAAGCAAGCCACAAGTAATAAGAATCATCCATTGCCATGATCTCCGTTTCATTCTAGTAGCCCTAACGCTTGGGCTCAGCCGACCCGAAAACGCGCCAGCGTTTTTGGGGTCGGCTGGAGCCCCTTGTTCGGCCTTTTTTGGACTGGAAAACCAGCACTTAGATTTAGTATGCCCATGCATTCTCCTTGAACAATTCAACCTCTTCCGGTTGAACCACTTCCTCGGCCTCGCTGGCATCCCCTACAATTATCTTTCCAACCTCCAGGGCTTTCTTTAAGGCATCGCTCGAAATCCAGGTAGATTCCCATAGCTGCGGTGATTCACCATTAACAATTTTGCAAATAGGCTCTTCGCTTTCAAACTTGATACCGATGGCTTTTGGTTGGGTAACTCGCTGCAACCAAATTTCAAGATATCCGTTGTACGGAATTCGCGCCATTTTCTTTCGGACTTTCGTCCACAATCGCACTTTATCATCACTCGGAGCAAGTGATATCAAATGGCTCAAGATTCCGGCTACAGCCGGAAACGTTGCTGGCGATACAGATGCGATATCAGTTGCGATGGCGATTTGTACCTCCAAATCGTCAGGGGCTTCAGTTTGCTTTGAAACGCTTGTGTGAAACTCGCCTACTAACCTTCTCAGAGCCCCGCTATTCGGATACTTTTGGCCGAAGGAATGCAACCTTAACAGTTGCTTTTGTATCGTTTTCGCATTGGAATTTCCAAGATCCTGAAGTTCGATGCCGGCTAGCTTATCCGGCTTAATTGACCCTTCGACAACGTTTCTGCAGGAGAATGTTTTTGACACGCCGAGCTTCATACCCACAGATCGCAATTTGTCGCTTACAAGTTTAAGAACTGTTTCTGCTTTATCATCACTGTTGGCAAATATCCGATAATCATCCCTATATCGGAGTATTTTAAAATCCGCATTTTGTCCTACTTCTTGATTTATTTGCTCGTCCACATACCCAAGAACCATTTCCGCCACAAAGTCCATGAGAACCGAACCTTGTGAAATTCCATTTGTTTGACCATAACGGCCTGCCTGAATATGTGCATCAATCTTGTTGCCGAGAAGTGAGTTCTTTCCCTTATTGTTCTTGGCGTTGTCTAAGCCATGTAATGCCCATGAAATGCTATGCGTATATAGCGATCCGTAGCAGTCGGTTACATCAGTATGGAGAAGATGATTGAACTCCAGAGAATAAATTAGTGATCGTTGCTCTACACTTTGCCACCAACTTTTGATCTGCGTTGCAACATCCGTCTGTTAATTTGCATCCAAAATTGACCCGGGATTTGCACTGAATTTTGACCCGTCTATTTGGTCTGATTATGACCTAAGTTGAGTTTCTTTTTTTAGCTTTCACCTCCTTCATTTTTGCTGTTGAATGCCTGAACCGGTAACTGTCATTACCCGTTTCAATGATATGGCAGTGATGGGTTAATCTGTCCAACAATGCCGTTGTTAATTTCGGATCACTGAACACACTAGACCATTCTGCAAAATCCAGATTAGTGGTAATGATGATACTAGTCTTCTCATAGAGCCTGCTGATCAGATGGAATAATAATGCCCCACCGCTTTGACTGAACGGCAGATAGCCCAATTCATCCAGGATCACCAGATCGGTATGCAATAAACGATTCGCCAGGCGCCCTGGTTTTCCCAATTGTTTCTCCTGCTCAAGCTGGTTGACCAGTTCAATTACGGACAGACAACGCACCCTGAGATGGCGATGCTGTATGGCCTGTACACCAATGGCTGTTGCCAGATGTGTTTTGCCCGTACCCGGGCCGCCCACGAAGACGATATTCTGCGCGTCTTCCAGAAACTCACAGCGATGCAAGGCCCGGATAAGTGCTTCATCGGCCTCGCTCTCGCTAAAATCAAAGCCAGCCAGATCTCGATAGGCCGGGAACCTGGCTACCTTCATCTGGTAGTTGATGGAACGGACTTCCCGTTCAGCCACCTCAGCCTTAAGCAAGACCTCCAGGATCGGTATCGCCTGCTGATAAGCAGGTGCAGACTGAGTGGACATGGTCGCAATGGTCTCAGCCATACCAAACAGCTTGAGAGACTTCAACGTAGTAATCATGGCTTGCGCTTTCATTGCTTGCCTCCACGAAGACGATCATAGCGCCGGGTGTTGGCCACAGGCTCATTCACCAGCTTCAGCGCTGCAGGTGTTCGAAGCGACTTGGGACGAGGGGGGTCACTGAGCCTGCTCAGGCAATTGAGTACATGCTCCCGGGACGGGTGTTCAACCTTCAGAGCTTCGTTAACTGCCCGTTCAACCAATTGCTCATCGTGCAACAGCACCAGGGCCAGTACATCAACCATCTCACGATCACCACCAGGGTGCTTTAACAATCGGGTTTGCAGTTGTTGGAAACTCTCCGGCAGTTCCTTGAAGGGGGCACCATTACGTAACGCCCCAGGCTTACGCTGTACCACTGACAGATAGTGGCGCCAGTCATATATTGTCCTGCCGCTGCTGCCATGATCGCGGGTAAAGACCCGTTCATGAACGGCCACCTGGCGGGCTTCAGCCACAATCACCAACCGTTCGGCATACACGCGCAGGCTCACCACCCGGTTGGCAAAGCTCGCCGGGACACTGTATCGATTATGTTCAAAGGTGATCAGACAGGTCGAGGTAACACGTTTGCTGTGTTCAACAAAGCCGTCAAAGGCAGCGGGCACCTCCATCAGATTTGCTTGCTCCTGTTGCCAGTAATCGTAGATCGTCTTTAGTTTGTCCTGGGGATGGGCCGATTCTTGCCACAGATCAATACAGCGCTTAAGCAACCAGCGGTTCAGTTCAGCGAGCGATTTGAATCGGGGGGCATCCTGCCATATCCGGTACCGCGCATCGCGTACCCCTTTCTCCACCTGACCTTTCTCCCAGCCCGCTGCAGGGTTGCAGAACTCCGCTTCGAATAGATAGTGGCTAGCCATCGCTTGAAAGCGCCGGTTGATGGTCCGTTGCTTGCCGCGACCTACTTTATCCACCGCTGTCTTCATGTTGTCATATATCCCCCGTTCTGGAACACCACCGAAGATGCCGAAGGCATGGTAGTGCGCATCAAACAGCATCTCGTGGCTCTGCAACAGGTAGGCCCGCAGGTAGAAGGCCCGACTGTGGCTGAGCTTGAAGTGCGCAATCTGCAACTTGGTGTTCACGCCATTGATCACCGCATAGTCTTCGCTCCAGTCGAACTGGAAGGCTTCTCCTGGCGCAAAGGATAAGGGAACATAGGTGTGTTTGCCCGCACCTCGCTTTGCCTCCTGCTGTTCCTGCCTCCAGGCGCGAGCAAAGGCAGCCACTCGATCATACGAACCTGTAAACCCAAGCTTAACCAAATCACTGTGCAGTCGCCGCATCGTGCGTCGCTGCTTGCGGTGTCTTCTTGATTCCCTAAACAGCCAATTGGTCAGTGTCTGCTCATAATCATCAAGCTTGGATGGACTCTTCCTGCTGGGGTAGCTCGGCTCCACCACGCCACTAGCGAGGTACTTGCGAACTGTATTACGGGACAGCCCGGTTCGCCTTGCTATCTCTCGAATCGGCATCCCCTGGCGGAAATGCCATCGTCTTATTACACTTAATAACGCCACGTCTATCACTCCGATTATCTCCTGCATTAGTTCTTCGCAGGAGGGGTTGTACGTGGGTCAAAATTCGATGCAAATACCTAGCCTTAGTGGGTCAATTTTGGATGCAAATTAACATTTCAACGAATAATGCTTGATACCGAATGCGTTGGTGCTGATTGGGTCAAAGATTCTCAGGGAGAGCTGTCGTCGCGCGACCGCCTGAACATTTATCATAACGCCTACCGTATTCGATTGATCGATGTTTTGCTTGATACCTTTGAGCATACGGCTGTTTATTTAGGGGATAACTGGTTTAAGCAGCTGGCTTCAGCCTATGTTCAATTTCACGGCTCAATTTATACCAACATTGGCTTGTACGGTCTTGATTTCCCTAAATTTCTAGCAAAACAATTGCCCGATGATTTAGATGTTTCTGAGCTAGCAGAAATGGATTGGAAGCTGCGCAGGGTATTTGACGGGCCCGATAGCGTAGCCATGACTCGCTCTGATATCCAACAACTCGCGTCGGGAGAATCTGAGAGTCGATTACACTTTATAGCGACGATGAGCGTCATCACGCAAAAATTCAATACTTTGGATATTTGGCATGCCATCAATCAAGAACAAACCCCACCTAAAGCACAGTTGCAAACAGAACCGGTTGACGTTTTAATTTGGCGCAAGGGGTATTCACCTCATTTTAGGAGCCTTTCGGTTATCGAATCATCCGCTATTGCACACCTTACTAATTACCGCACACTGGATGATATTGGTCGCGCATTAGGCTTGGATTATCCTGACGTCGATGTTGCGACGGAGTTTGGCTTGATGCTAAATCGCTGGCTGGACGATGAGATTTTATGCAAGTCTGAATAGCGTCTCAGTATGCGTCCAGCTTGAAAAGGAGGCCGAGTTCCTTGTTTTGTCGGAATAACGCTTAATTCTTGTTCCGTATTTCTGGGGTTGGCCTGGTTTACAAACCCATATTGGTTTTAACCCATTATTTCTATAGCGCTAATTGAAACGTAAGGTTATGGTTTTATACCCACTTACACTCTTTCAAAAAACAGGTGAACATGGCTTTTCAAAACACCGCTGCATTTACTTGGATACAGTTTAGCGCGGTTCCGGAAATTCGCTATGGTATATACGTTAGTTTTAAATGCTGAGGCATCAAGCGCATCATAACCACGCTTAAACCGACTGGCTCAACTAAGGCTTGGCGCCAACCATCTGCGTGCTTCTTTGATATCCATACCCTTAAGATCGGCATATTGGGCGAGCTGATCTTCATCAATTTTACCCACGCCAAAATATTGGCTTTGTGGATGCGCAAAATACCAGCCTGAAACCGAGGCGGCAGGCAGCATAGCAAAACTTTCGGTAATGCTAATGCCAACTTTGGAATCTGCTTCCAGCAAAGACCACAGCGCGGCTTTTTCAGTATGATCGGGGCACGCAGGGTAACCCGGCGCGGGCCGAATACCCTGATAGTGTTCTTTAATCAAGGCTTCATTATCAAGTTGTTCATTCTTCGTATAGCCCCAGAAATCGATACGCACGCGCTGATGCAAGCGTTCAGCAAAGGCTTCTGCCAGGCGATCTGCCAGTACTTTCAGCATTATTGCGTTGTAATCATCGTGATCTACCTCAAAGCGCTTAACGTGCTCCTCAATACCGATACCAGCCGTGACCGCAAAACCGCCGAGGTAATCGCTTAGCTTGCTTGATTTCGGGGCAATCCAATCACTCAGACATTGGTTCGGCTTGCCATCTGGCCGTGCGCTTTGTTGGCGTAAATGGTGGAGGCTAAGAACGTGTTCTTGCTGGTTATTTTGGGTGTAGATTTCGATGCGCTCGTTATCGCTACGCGCGGGGAAAAACCCAAATACGGCTTTTGCTTGCAGCCAACCTTCATCGATGATTTTATCCAGCATGGCTTGGGCGTCGTTAAATAATTCGCGTGCATGCGCACCCTTGGCTGGGTCATCCAGTATTTTCGGGTAACTGGCGCTTAACTCCCAAGCGTGAAAGAAAGGTGTCCAGTCAATGAACTCGCGCAGATCTTGCAGTGGGTAATCTTCAAACACAAATAATCTATGGCCATGGGCTGACGTGGTTTCGCGTAAACCTTCGACATTTAATTCAGGCTGCTGTAACAGGGCAGGGGTGGGTGGTTGATACTGATTCCAATCAATTTGGGTTTTATTTTCCTGCGCGGCTGAGAATGGAATCAAACGGCTGCGCTGGCCACGGTTTGCGCGTTGCGTACGTACCTTTTCATATTCTGCCTTGATCTCCTGCGCATACGCTAATGCTTCACTCCCTAACAAGCTCGCCGCGACTCCAACCGCACGAGAGGCATCCTTAACATACACCGCGGTATGTTCATACTGCGGATCTATTTTCACCGCCGTATGCGCGCGTGACGTGGTGGCGCCGCCAATCATGACCGGAATATCCATACCCAGACGCGCCAGTTCGCTGGCAATATGTACCATTTCGTCAAGTGAAGGGGTAATCAGGCCGGATAGGCCGATAATATCCACTTTTTCGTCCACCGCAGTTTGGATGATGGTGGAGGCAGGGACCATCACGCCTAAATCGATGACCTCAAAGTTATTACACTGCAGTACGACGCCCACAATATTCTTGCCGATATCATGCACATCCCCTTTAACCGTTGCCATCAAGATTTTGCCTGCAGTTTGCGCAGCCGATCCATCTTTCTCAGCTTCGATATAAGGCATGAGATAGGCAACCGCCTTTTTCATCACACGCGCGGATTTCACCACTTGCGGCAGAAACATTTTGCCCGCGCCAAATAAATCACCCACCACATCCATACCCGCCATCAACGGGCCTTCAATTACTTCCAGGGGTTTGTCTGCTTGCAGGCGCGCTTCTTCGGTATCCGCTTCGATATATTTGGTAATGCCCTTGACCAGTGCATGGGATAAGCGGCTGTTAACGTCTTGCTCGCGCCATTCGTCCGTTTCTACCGCTTTGGCTTTACCGGTGGCGTCTTTAAATTGTTCAGCGATGTCCAGCAGGCGTTCGGTTCCATTTTCATCCCGATTCAGCACGACATCCTCGACCACCTCACGCAGTGCTTCGGGCAATTCGTCATACACCGCGAGTTGCCCAGCGTTGACGATACCCATATCCATGCCGGCATTGATAGCGTGAAATAAAAACACCGCATGAATGGCTTCACGTACCGGATTATTACCGCGAAATGAAAAGCTGACGTTAGACACGCCACCCGAGACCAGCGCGTGCGGTAGGGTAGCTTTGATTTCGCGTGTGGCTTTGATGAAATCCAGCCCATAGGCATTGTGTTCTTCAATACCGGTGGCAATAGCGAAAATGTTGGGGTCAAAGATAATATCCTGTGGGGCAAAGCCGACGGTTTCTGTCAGAATTTGGTAGGCGCGCGCGCAGATCTCAACTTTTCGCGCTTGGGTATCGGCCTGTCCGGTTTCATCAAATGCCATTACAATCACCGCCGCACCATATTTAAGGCATAGCTTGGCATGACTAATAAAAGCTTCCTCACCTTCTTTAAGTGAGATGGAGTTGACGATGCCTTTGCCCTGAATACATTGTAGGCCGGCTTCGATGATGTCCCACTTGGATGAATCGATCATTACGGGAACGCGCGCAATATCGGGCTCAGTGGCGCATAGATTCAGAAAACGAATCATCGCCGCTTTGCCGTCAAGCATACCTTCATCCATGTTGACATCGATAATCTGTGCACCATTTTCCACTTGGCTACGGCAGATATCCAGCGCTTCTTCGTACTTCTCTGCCAGAATCAAGCGTTTAAAAATCGCCGAACCGGTTACATTCGCGCGTTCACCCACGTTTACAAACAGAGAATCTTGCGCAATATTAAACGGTTCCAGTCCGGATAGCCGCGTTTCAATGGGTAAATCAGGTATCAGGCGTGGCTTCACACCTGAAATCGCATCCGCCATTGCCTGAATATGCGCAGGTGTGGTGCCGCAACAGCCGCCCACGATATTTAAAAAACCTTGTTTCGCCCATTCACAGATATGCCCTGCCACGTCTTCAGCGGACATATCATATTCGCCAAATTCATTGGGCAAACCTGCGTTAGGATGCGCTGAAACGCTGGTATCTGCTACTCGACTTAATTCTTCAACGTATTCACGCAATAAATCCGGCCCCAGCGCGCAGTTTAATCCAATAGAAACCGGCTTGGCATGGATGACCGAATTATAAAATGCTTCCGTGGTTTGCCCGGATAAGGTGCGCCCGGATTGATCAGTAATCGTACCCGAGATCATGATAGGTAACTCGACGCCTACTTTCTCAAAGGTTTGTATTACCGCAAAGATGGCCGCTTTGGCGTTGAGGGTATCAAAAATAGTCTCGATTAGAATGACATCCACCTCGCCTTCGATCAGCGCTTCAGTCGCTTCGCAATAGGTTTCAACCAACTGGTTGAAGTTGACGTTACGGTAGCCCGGGTCATTGACATCCGGCGATAGTGAAGCAGTGCGGCTGGTGGGCCCGAGCACACCCGCAACAAAGCGTGGTTTGTACGCGGTTGACCATTTGTCCGCGGCTTTGCGGGCAACTTGAGCAGCCGCCAGATTGATCGTTGTCACCTGATCTTCCATTCCGTAATCGGCCATTCCAAACTGATTGGCGTTAAAAGAATTGGTTTCGATAATATCCGCGCCTGCGGCCAGATATTTTTCGTGAATCTGCTGCAGAATATCAGGCTGGGTGATGCTCAGCAGATCGTTATTGCCTTTTACATCTGACGGCCAGTCTTTAAACTGTTCACCGCGATAATCGGCTTCTTCCAAGGAATGCGCCTGAATCATGGTGCCCATCGCACCATCGAGCAATAAAATGCGGTCGCTTAACGCGGATTCAAACGCCTGCTTACGTTGCCTGATTTGAGTTGTATTCATGCTACGCGCCGCCCGCTAATTTGCGGTACACCGAGCACATTGCAAATCGCCTCGGTCGATTCCCATTTGTTCAGCGTGTATATATGAAAATCTTTTACCCCTTCATTTTTAAGCTGCAATACCAGTTCAGACGCGACCGTGACCGCCACCAACTCGCGTAATTTGGGGTTTTCATCCAAACCATTAAAGATTGAATGAAACCAATCCGGGATGCTGGCGCCGCAAGCCTTGGCAAAATGCTTCACGCGCGAATAGTTGGTTACGGGTAATATGCCGGGAATAATCGGAATGGTGATCCCTGCGGTTACGGCTAAATCACGAAAGTGTAAAAAAGCATCGGCATCAAAGAAAAACTGGGTAATCGCGCGATTCGCGCCGGCATCCATTTTGCGTTTAAGATAATCGATATCGGCAATCGCGGATTTGGCGCGCGGGTGGGTTTCCGGATAGGCTGCAACGCTGATATCAAACCCCCCCATTTTTTGGATATGCTCGATAAGTGATATGGAATCCTGAAAACCACCGGGATGCGGGGTAAAACTACCCTGACCTTCGGGGGGATCACCCCGTAGCGCGAGGATATGATCAATGCCCGCTTCCTTATAATCCAGCAACAGTTGATTGATTTCGTCTTTGGTTGCACCAACGATGGTTAGATGCGAGGCGGCCGGAATGTTTAACTCATCATGTATGCGTTTGACCGTATCGAAAGTACGGTCCTGTGTAGAACCGCCCGCACCATAAGTGACCGAAGCAAAGTCAGGATTAAGTGGGGCAAGCTTTTCCAGCGTTTGCCATAGCCTGGTTTCGCTTTGCGGGCCAGTCGGCGGAAAAAATTCAAACGAGATGGCTAAATCATCTTGTAGGGGTGAAATAATGCAGTGATTCATAATTTTATTGTTTCTATTGTTTTATTGATGAGCCAGTACCCATAAAACGACGTCTAACCCATCGGCATCATTATGGGTAACTGCCTGAGAATGGCGCAGCTTAAGGTCGTTACTTTTGGCCCAAAATTCGACTTCACTATTAGCGAAACCCAAGCGTCGATGGGCATGATCTGTGCGTAAAAACTCATGTTGATGCTTGGCAAAATCAACAATCAATATATTGCCGTTCAGTGCTAACAGGCGTTTCGCTTCTTCAATCACCGCAAAGGGGCGATCCAGATAATGCAACACCTGGTGGATGGTAATAAGATCTGCTGAACCACTTTTCACGGGTAGCGCGGTGATGTCGCCTAATCTGGCCTGACAATGATTTAGACCTGCCTGTTCCAGGTTGGCACGCGCGAGTTTCAGCATTTCTTGACTGCTGTCATAACCTACCGCGCTTTTCACGTGCGGGGCAAAGATTTCTACCACGCGTCCCGTCCCCGTGCCCATATCAATCAAGTGACCAAAGTTACGCCCCTGAATGGTTTCCAACATGGCCGCTTCGATATTGGTATCCGAACCGACCATAGTACGAATCTGATCCCAGTCACCGGCATTTTGCGCAAAATAGTCGGTGGCGAGTTTGGCGTTATGCAACTTGATTTTCTCCAAGCGCGCGCTATCTTGCTTAACGGTAGGGTCGTGAAAATCAATAAGCTCAATGACTTTCTTGCCTACTTCTGCGGTACTGGAATTTTCATCCAGCCGTTGGAAAACCCAGGAGCCTTCCTGGAACCGAGTGACCAGACCGGCTTCTAATAGTAATTTCAAATGGCGGCTCACGCGCGGTTGGCTCTGCCCCAACAAACTTACCAGTTCGGTTACGGTCAGCTCATATTGTGATAAAGCAGCTAAAATGCGTAATCGAGTGGGTTCACCCGCAGCTTTGAGCGCCTTAATTAATCGGTTCATGATATAACAAAGAGAATATAGATTAAGATATAAACATATCTTTATGTGATAGTCAAATTCGATTCTACTGTATTTGTCTGGCGTTGGGAAATAGGCGTTTACCAGAGGAATCAGTTGATAGGGCGTATTGTTCTCTAATAATTGATTTTACGGACAAGTTTTTAGCTTAAATGATTGACTCATTATGGCTGGGCGCATAAAATCTCGCGCCTTGAATTTTGGCATCTATTCTGCCAAGAACCGATTTATTTCCCGGAGTGAAACAGATGTACGCTGTAGTTGAGACAGGCGGTAAACAATATAGAGTCGCAGTTGGCGACAAGCTAATGGTTGAAAAGCTTGATGCTGTAGAAGGCACGAACATTGAATTAGATCGTGTCTTGCTGGTTTGTGATGATGGTAAAGTAAACGTTGGTGCACCGCTGGTTAAAGGAACTGCGGTCAGCGCAACCGTACTGGCACAAGGACGCGGTGAGAAAATCAAGGTGTTCAAGTTTAAGCGGCGTAAGAAATACCGCCGCACGCAAGGCCACCGTCAATCTTTCACGCAATTAGAAATCACCGCTATTGGTGGCAAGAGCGAAAAGTCCGAGAAAGCTGAGCCTAAGAAGGCAGCAGCTAAGAAAAGCAAAACGAAGCAAGATGTTTCTAAGAACGCTGCGGCTAAGAAAGCCAAAACCAAGAAGGAAGCGCCTAAGAAGGCTGAAACTAAAAAAGTCAAGGCTAAAAAGGATGCACCTAAAAAAGCAGACAAAAAATCTGATAAAGCCAAATCAAGCGCAAAAAAGCAGAAAAAGACTAAAAGTAAAGATAAAGACAAATAGTCTGGGCGGTACAGCACAGCGATATACCATAATTTTTAAACGAATATAGCTAAAGAACTAATCAGGAGTCACAACGATGGCACATAAAAAAGCAGGGGGTAGTTCCCGCAATGGACGCGATTCGATATCCAAGCGTCTAGGGGTTAAGAAGTTCGGTGGTGAAGCCGTATTAGCAGGAAATATCCTGATACGTCAGCGCGGAACCAAGGTGCACCCGGGGGTAAATGTAGGTCGGGGTAAAGATGATACGCTATTCGCGCTGATTGATGGTAAGGTTCAGTTCGAGACCAAAGGTAACAAAAACCGCCAGTACGTGAGCGTATACGCAGCATAGTCTGCAAAAGCAAAGTAAAATCAAGGCCCCGCTCATATGAGACGGGGCTTTTTTTATGTGATGAGGCTCGAGAAGTAATCATGAAATTCGTAGATGAAGCAACCATTAGTGTCACCGCCGGCAAAGGTGGAAATGGTTGTATGAGCTTTCGTCGCGAAAAGTATATACCGCGTGGTGGTCCTGATGGTGGCGACGGCGGCGATGGTGGTGATGTGTTTTTCATCGGTAACAGTGGGTTAAATACGCTGGCGGATTTTCGTTACACGCGCGAGTATCGCGCGCAAAATGGCGTTGCAGGCCAAGGCAGGCAACGCGCCGGTAAAGCAGGGGAGGACTTGATCATTCGCGTGCCGCTGGGAACCCTGGTATTCGATCAAGACACCGATGAGCTGATTGGTGAAGTGTTGGCCCAGGATGAGAAATTGCTCGTGGCTAAAGGGGGTGAGGGCGGATTAGGAAACACGCATTTTAAATCCAGTGTAAATCAAGCACCCCGGCGCACGATTCCCGGAACGGAAGGCGATTTTCGACGTTTGCGGGTTGAGTTGAAAGTGTTGGCGGATGTAGGTTTACTGGGTTTTCCAAACGCGGGCAAATCAACTCTGTTAAGAACCGTCTCTGCCGCTCGACCCAAAGTTGCAGATTACCCTTTTACCACCTTGTGCCCTGAGTTGGGTGTGGTCGATATCGGTGAGTCAGGTTTTGTTATTGCCGACATTCCCGGTCTGATCGAAGGCGCAGCGCAAGGTGTGGGTCTGGGTATCGATTTTCTCAAGCATCTACAGCGTACGCGATTGTTACTGCATTTGGTAGATGTATTGCCTTACGATAGCGAACCGTCGCCTATTCAGTCTATCCAGAAACTGGAAAATGAGTTGGCACAGTTCGACCCCAAGCTAAGAGCAAAAGAACGCTGGCTGGTGCTGAATAAAGCAGATACCCTGCCTGCAGACGAACTGGATTCACTCAGGCAGGAAATTGTTGATGCGCTCGATTGGCGGGCGCCGGTGTATTGCATCAGTGCGCTATCCGGGCAGGGCTGTGATGCCTTAATGCAAGCAGTAAGCCAACGATTGAATGCACTTAAGCAGCAACATAATGAAAGATTGGCAAATGCCGACGAGGATATTCCCGATGCAGGATAAATCGATATTGCAGAAATCAAAGGTTTGGGTAGTGAAAATTGGCAGCGCCCTGCTTACCCACCCGGAATCTGGTCTGAATGAGAATGTTATATCGCATTTGGCTGATCAAATCGTTGCTTTGCGCAAGCGCGGTATTGCAGTGGTACTGGTCTCTTCCGGGTCGATTGCTGAAGGGCTAAGACGTTTAAATATTGTCGAGCGCCCCAGGGAAATACACAAGCTTCAGGCAGCTGCTGCGACTGGGCAAATGGGGCTGGTGCATTCGTACGAAGTGGAGTTCAAGCGCCATGGAGTGATTTGTGCGCAGGTATTGTTAACCCACGCGGATTTGGCAAACCGCATGCGCTACCTGAATGCACGACGTACCTTGCAGACCTTGCTGGAAATGGGCGCGGTCCCGATTGTGAATGAAAATGATACCGTGGTTACCGATGAAATTCGCACGGATAACGATACTTTGGGTGCATTGGTTGCCAATTTAATGGAGGCCGACGCACTGGTTATCCTAACCGATCAAAACGGGCTATACACCGCAGACCCACGTTACAACGAAGATGCAGAATTGATTCACCTGGGAGATGCGGGTGATCCAGTATTGCATGAAATGGCAGGAGAAGGGGGTGCTTTAGGAAGAGGTGGGATGATCACCAAGCTGCATGCAGCACAAAAAGCAGCACGATCAGGTACTATTACGGTAATAATAAATGGCAGTAAAAACAATATACTAGAAACAGTATTTAAAGGAGAAAAGGAAGGTACTTGGCTGTTTCCGAGTAAACAGAAAATTGCTGCACGTAAGCAATGGATCGCAGGACAAGCCAGACCATCTTGTCGATTGACGGTCGATCAAGGTGCGGCCAGTGTATTACGCGAACAGGGGAGGAGTTTATTGCCCATCGGAGTGAAACAGGTGGCAGGGACGTTCTCGCGTGGAGATGTCGTCATGGTGGTGGATGAACAAGGTAGCGAAATTGCCAGCGGTATCGTGAACTATAGTTCCGCTGAAACCGCAAAGATTATTGGTAAGGCCACTGTACAAATCGAGAATATACTGGGCTATATAGATGATGCGGAATTAATTCATCGTGATAATCTGGTGATCTTGCATTAGTGATCGGGGTATAGAAAAAACACTTCTCCTCACGGTTGTTACAATTTGTTACACACTGTTACCAAGCTGAAAAGATTGTAGCCATATAAGAATCTACAATTTGAGCCTCAATCAACTAATAGAAGAGGTTTAAAATGAAACGATCTACAAAGATCATTATTGGTACGGTCATCGGTGTTGGTCTCGTTGGGGCTGTTACCGCTAAGCAATTTGGCAGTTGTGAATATGGTGGTGGTTATGGGCACCGAGGGCATTTTTCCAAGATGGAACACGGTGGCCGACATATGGACCGTATGGCGCAACGTATCACTAAAAAGCTCGATCTCAATACCGAGCAACAAGCGGAACTGGATAAGCTCAAAACGAGCATATTTGACAGTGTCCAAGACATGCGCTCGCAAAAGCCTGATGCAAGTGAAATACAGGCGTTATTGAACAACGAGTTTGACCAAACCAAGGCGATGCAGCTGATCGAACAGCGGGGTCAGGTTCTAAAGGAAACTGCGCCTCAGATCATTACTGCATTTGCGCAGTTTTACGATCAGTTGAACGCCGAGCAACAAGCCAAAGTCAGTGAAATGGTGGAATATCGGATGAGCCATCGAGAGCATAAATGGGGTGGTCGTGGTAAAACGTCCTACGAAGCAGGGGACAATCGTTAAACAAGCGCTGCTGTAGCTTAAAATAGTTACGGGCTTTGGTTTAATCGGCTTTTTACAGTGCATAGGTGGGGTGATGTTACCCCACCTTATTTTTTAGTTTGGTAGACTATACCCATGATCAAAGTGCTGATGATTGACGATGATACCGGGCTGGCCAAGCCGCTGATCAGCTATTTTGAGCGCTATGACTTACAACTGGATCACTCAGACGAACCGGTATCGGGGATTGATAAACTCAGGGCCGGGAATTATGCCTTTCTGATATTAGATATCATGCTACCCGGTATGGATGGATTCGAGGTGTGCCGCCGAGTACGCGAGTTTAGCGATATTCCCATTATTATGTTAACCGCTCGCGGTGAAGTCAGCGATCGTGTCGTTGGTCTGGAACTGGGGGCGGATGATTATCTTCCCAAACCATTTGACCCCAGGGAATTGGTCGCCAGAATTCAAAGAATTCTTAAACGAACACAGCGGCGCCCAGCGTCTGAGATAAACAATGGGTTGATCATCGATTTAAACTGCCAAACTGCCAGTTTGGAAGGCACTCCACTGGAACTCAGTACCCGAGAATTTGCCTTATTAGCACTACTAAGTCAGGCACCCGGTAAAGCATGGACACGCGATGAAATCATGAACGAGCTGCGTGGTACGGACGCAGATATCTATTCGCGTGTAATTGATATTTCCATCAGTCGTTTACGTAAAAAACTCAAACCCTTGGACCCAATCAAAACCGTATGGGGCACGGGTTACCGATGGAGTAATTAACGGATATGTCGTCATCTATGTTCAGCCGTTGGCGCGATAAATTTGGTGCCAGCCTGTCGCTAAAGTTAATCGGTATTTTCGTGGGCGGAAGTATTGCCCTGGTGATGCTGATTGGCAGCGTGTCTCGCTTTGGCCTGGAGAGGCAGGTTTTTATGACCGCCAGACCGGTATTGAGTCATTATATTGAGTATTTGTCCGATGAAGTGGGTACACCACCCAGCACAGCGCGTGCCGAAGAAATTACCGAACGATGGCCGCTAATCATTCGTATTTTTGACCCGGTACAAGATCTGCGTTGGGCCAGCGATGGCAAGGTACGAGAGCCGCGCATTAACGAGCACCGCAAAGATCGAAAATTTGGCCGACGTAGGGCGGTATTCTGGGATCATGGCACTGTCTTTTTGCGTAAAAACGCAGGTGAAGCCAGGGTGTATTATGGGCTCAGACTGCGTCATGGTGGCCCACCTTGGGTGCCGCTTGCGTTCATCAGCTTGGTATTACTTGGCCTGGTGGGTTTTTATCTGCTGACGCGCAAATTGTTCGCACCGATTCAGCAGATCGAAACCGGTATTGCCAAAATAGGCGATGGACAGCTAGATCATCGAATTACCATAAAGCGACGTGATGAACTTGGTCGGCTTGCGGATCAGGTCAATCAGATGGCTAAGCAACTCGGTGGCATGATGCAGGCAAAGCGAGACTTATTGTTGGCGTTGAGTCATGAATTGAAATCACCCTTGGCCCGTTCGCGAGTCACCCTGGCGTTGTTAGAAGACACTGAAGAGCGTGATGCCCTGCTGGATGATCAGCAGGAAATGCAGCGTTTGATCGATCAGATCATTGCCGCCGAACGCACTCAGGGCGATTTTGCCATCATTCATCGTGAGTCTACTGATATGCGGGCCTTGATTGAAGGTGTGGTGGCCAAGTTCGAACCACCGAATGTAATTGAAATAAGTGTTAGTCTGGATGAACCTGTCAATGTCGATAGCGGGCAGATTGAACGTTTATTACGTAATTTGTTAGAAAATGCGCTACGTTATAACCGACCAGAAATAGGGCCGGTAAAGCTTAATTGCGATAAAGAGGCGGGCCAAATGGTGCTGGTGGTGGCAGATCACGGGCCGGGTGTCGAAGCACAGCATCTTGATCGCTTGACCGAAGCATTTTATCGCGCGGACGCGTCGCGTGAACGTAAAACTGGTGGCTTGGGTTTGGGTCTGTACTTATGCCAAGCCGTGGTCAATGCGCATAAGGGTACGTTGGAGATCAGTAGTGAAGTGGGGCAGGGGATGCGTGTGACTTGCCGTATTCCGGTGTAGATAACCGGTTTAATCAGTGTTTAGAGTTTCCGCGTGGTGCTGAATATGATCTTGCATAAAGCTGGCGATAAAAAAGTAGCTGTGATCATAGCCTTCCTGCATGCGCAATATTAGATCTTGCTCTGCCGCGTCACAAGCCTGCGCGAATAACTCCGGGCGTAATTGTTCGTCCAAAAAAGAATCCCCACTCCCCTGATCGATCAAAATGGGGTTGGTAGTGCGATGACCTGCCTTGACCAGCTCGGTGGCATCATATTGCTGCCAGTGTGTTTCATCTCCACCCAGATAGCCAGCGAAGGCATTTTGGCCCCACGGCACCTGGGTTGGTGCAACAATCGGCGAAAAAGCAGAAACCGAGCGATACTGATCGGGGTTACGCAGGGCAATTGTCAACGCCCCATGCCCACCCATGGAGTGGCCAAAAATACCGGACTTCTCAGGATTCACAGAAAAATGCTGCGCGAGCAATGCAGGTAGCTCGTCAACAATATAGCTGTACATGCGGTAATTGGTAGACCAGGGTGTCAGCGTCGCATCCAGGTAAAATCCTGCGCCGCTGCCAAAATCATAGTTATCGTGTTCCCCCGAGTGATGCGAGTTGCGCGGGCTGGTGTCTGGGCAGACGACCATAAGCCCGTGTTCGGCGGCATATCGCTGAAAGCCTGCTTTGGTGGTGGCGTTTTCCTGAGTGCAGGTCAGGCCAGACAAATAATATAGCACCGGCACCGGCCCCGTATTTGCCTGGGGTGGCGTATAGACGCTAAATTCCATTGCGCATCGGGTGTTATCGGATTGATGTTTATAAACTCCCTGCATGCCCCCAAATGAAGCATGCTGTTCTATGGTTTCCAACGCCACTTCAGAACTCCACCACGCTGCGGATCGATTCGCCGGAGTGCATTAAATCCCAGGCCTGGTTAATGTCCTCCAATGCCAGTTTATGTGTGATCAGATCGTCAATATTGATTTTACCGTCCATATACCAGTCTACAATTTTAGGTACATCGGTCCGCCCCTTAGCGCCGCCAAAAGCGGTTCCACGCCAGACCCGGCCGGTGACCAATTGAAAAGGTCGGGTGGCAATTTCCTGACCCGCACCAGCCACACCGATTATGGTGCTTTCCCCCCAGCCTTTATGACAACATTCCAGCGCTTGGCGCATTACCTCAACATTGCCAATACATTCAAATGAATGATCGGCTCCGCCGCGTGTCAGATCGACCAGATAGGGGACCAAATCACCCTCTACTTCACTGGGATTAACAAAATGGGTCATGCCAAACTTCTCACCTAATGCTTTGCGGTCCGGGTTGGTGTCCACCCCGACAATCATATTAGCGCCGACCATGCGCGCACCCTGTACCACATTCAGACCAATCCCGCCCAATCCAAAAACGATAACGTTATCACCTGCCTGAACCTTGGCAGTGTTTATCACCGCGCCAATACCCGTGGTGACGCCACAGCCGATATAGCAAACCTTGTCAAAAGGCGCATCCTCGCGAATTTTAGCCAGGGCAATTTCGGGCACTACGGTGTAATTGGAAAAAGTGGAGGTACCCATATAGTGGAAGACATCTTCCTTGCCCAGCTTAAAGCGAGACGTTCCGTCGGGCATGACGCCCGCACCCTGGGTTTCGCGTATCGATTGACATAGATTGGTTTTCCCCGAGGTACAGTATTCGCATTGTCGGCATTCTGGTGTATACAGGGGGATAACATGGTCGCCTTTTTTCAGCGAGGTCACGCCTGCACCCACATCCACCACGACACCGGCACCTTCGTGGCCCAAAACCGCTGGAAACAAACCCTCTGGGTCATCACCGGAACGGGTAAATTCATCGGTATGACAGACCCCCGTCGCGCGGATTTCAACCAGACATTCGCCGGCTCTGGGACCGTCAAGTTGTAAGGTTTCTATGCTTAAAGGTTCGCCCGCTTGAAATGCTACTGCTGCTCTGGTTTCCATTTGTTTTTCCTCTTTTTAAGTAGTTGTTTAGCTTGCGAATGCTTTTTCGAGCATCGCGTTAGATGTGCTCTGGGCCTCGGTCGAATTGCTCACGCCAGACCATATGGTTTCAAAAACCTGATCAATGTATAGATTTAAAGGGTCAGTGATCACGCCATCGAGTCTTAACTGAATCAGTCTCGACATGCCGCCAAAAATAGTCGTTGTCGTTATCCAGGCATTGTTTGCTCTAAATTCGCCCCGGTCGATTCCATTTTGGACTATGGCTTGCATTTTGGTAAACGGGGCTGCGTCACAAATGGGTGGCAGCTGGGGTAAAAACTCAGAATGTTTGGCATGAAAAACATAGGCAATAATATCTGAATGGGTTTCGGTATAGCTAAAAAACGCTGAAATAAGTGCTTCACATTTTGCTCTAGCGGTTTTGTTATGCAAAATAACATCGTCAACCAAAGCTTCAATTTCGCCCAAAATATGGTGGTAAAGTGATTCTGCAATACCTTCCTTTCCATCAAAATATCGGTAAATCGAGCCAATACTTACGTCCGCCAGCTTTTGTATCTCATGTATCGAAACCTTGTGATAACCATGTTCTACGAACAAGACCAAGGCAGCAGTTAGTATTTTACAATCCAGTGGTTCTGGCTCCGGAGTCGGTCGATTTAGGTATGGCATACGTATTAGTATATTATATTAATTGACAAAAATGAACATTCATTCTATTATGAAAATTCACATTCTATAAAGCACTAAATATACCGTAGGAGGAAAATATGAATTTGACTAAAATAGGTATTCATAAGCTGAAATCAGCCAGCCTGTCCCTATTAGCGGCACCGCTGCTCGCTTTTTCAGCGCCTAGTTTCGCCGATGAAACCTGTATGTCACCGTACATGGCAAAGATTACCGGCCAGGAAGATTATGTCTATGTCTGGACGCTGGGTACCGAAGGCATGGGCGATGGGCAGGATAAGCTGGTGACCGTGGATGTGAATCCATCCTCTTCGTCTTATGGCACGGTAATCAACAGTTTATCAGTTGGTGGTAGAAATGAAGCCCATCATTCCGGCTTCACCGATGATCGCAAGTATCTTTGGGCGGGCGGGCTGGACACCAGCAAAGTATTCATTTTTGACGTACATACCGATCCGGCCAAGCCCAGTTTACATAAGGTAATCGATACCTTTGTGGCCGATAGTGGCGGAGTCGTAGGGCCGCACACGACCTACGCATTACCAGGCCGTATGATGATTACCGGGTTGTCGAACAACAAAGACCACGGAGGGCGCACCGCACTGGTGGAATATTCCAATGCGGGTGAATATATCGCGACGCATTGGATGCCCACCGACGAAAACCTCAATGGCGCGGATAAGACCGGTAAATTTGCGGATGGTTATGGTTACGACTTACGCGTGTTACCGCGTAAAAACCTGATGGTGACTTCATCATTTACAGGCTGGAGCAACTATATGATGGATTTTGGCAAAATGCTGGGTGATGCAGAAGCCATGAAGCGTTTTGGCAATACCGTGGTTGCTTGGGATTTGCACGCGAAACAACCCAAGAAAGTATTTGATGTTCCAGGTGCGCCTCTTGAAATTCGCTGTGCCTGGGGAGCGAATAATAATTACTGCTTTACTACCGCGGCATTGACTTCAAAAATATGGTTGATTCACGAAGATGAGAACGGTGAGTGGCAAGCGAGCGATGTTGCCGATATTGGTGACCCGGCGAAAATACCCTTACCAGTTGATATCTCAATTTCCAGTGATGATAAAAGGCTATGGGTGAATACTTTTATGGATGGTAAAACGCGACTGTTTGATATTTCCGACCCTAAAAACCCGACTCAGGTCTATGAAGAAACCGTCGGTGATATGGTCAATATGGTTTCTTCCAGTTGGGACGGAAAACGACTGTACTACACCACTTCATTGTTGGGGAATTGGGATAAAAAGGATGGTGATCAATTCCTTAAACTGTATGAGTGGGATGGAGAGAAGCTCAATGAAAAGTTCAAGATTGATTTCTATGCAGCAAAATTAGGTAAGCCACACCAAATGCGCTTTGGTGCGCATTCCTTGTACAGCATTGCAAAAGGGGGTGACAAGGCGCCACAAAATAGCCCGATTGCGGCAAACTAGGCTGGTTTGTGCACTATAGACCGCCTGCTAAGTTCGCTTAGTTAGGCGGTCGCGTGGATTGATGATTCGGTCTCTAGATCTGGCCCTGGCCACTTTTTTATTATCTCTCAGTCTGAATTTCGCGCAAGCAGACTCGCCATCACTGGCAGTTGGCTACGGCGAGCTACCTTATCAGCTTCCCGCTGCGGGGAGCTATCCTTTGCCGGTGCTGGGTCTGGCGAAAGACGCAACAATCCTGACTTCGGAAGGCAAAATAAGCAGTTTGTATGAGGTGTTTGGTGATCAGTATGTGCTGCTCAGTTTTATCTATAGTTCTTGTAACGATGTAAATGGCTGCCCCTTAGCCTCGCACGTTTCCTATCAGCTAAAAGCCCAAATGCGGAATAACGCGTTGTTGGCGGATAATTTGAAACTCGTGAGCATCAGCTTTGATCCAGAAAGAGATACCCCTCAGGTGATGAAGTTATACGCGAATAACTTCAAATATGCCGGTAAAGCGGGTGAATGGCAGTTTCTTACCACAGATTCGGTATCCAGTCTGGCCCCGATTCTGGCTGACTACCAGCAGGATATCCAAAGAGAATATAGCCTGGATGGGAATCAATCTGATGATTTTTCGCACATTTTAAGGGTATTTTTAATTGATCCTCAAAAGCAGATTCGCAATATATATAGCGTGGAATTTCTGCACCAAGATGTCGTGTTAAATGATCTCAACACGCTGTTCATGCAGGCCGGGCTCAATGCACCTGATCCATTAGATCCAAATCAGAAAAGGGCTGATGTCACCAGTAAGTTGCATGGGCCAGGTGATAATAAACAGGGTTACGAAAGCAGCGCGTACCAAACGCAAAGCGAAGACTTGACCCAGCGCACGGGTCAAGCTACTGATTTGCAGGCTTTGCTCAATTCGCCGCCGTTGGGTTTGCCGCCTTTACCCACCGAACAAAGCTTCAGCGCAGCGCAAATTCAGTTAGGTCGTCGATTGTTTTTTGATCGGCGTTTATCCCTGAACGACACTTTCTCTTGTGCGATGTGCCATATCCCGGAGCAAGGGTTTACCAGCAATGAAATGGCGACTGCGGTCGGCGTAGAAGGGCGTTCGGTGCGGCGCAATTCACCGACGCTTTACAATGTGGCTTACGCGAGCAGACTGTTTCATGATGGGCGTGAAAATTCACTCGCACAACAAGCCTGGGGCCCCTTACTGGCGCGAAACGAGATGGCCAACCCATCGGTTGGTTATGTAATTGACAAACTAAAAGCGATACCTGACTACCAGGGCTTATTTGAAACAGCGTTTAATGGCAGATCAGCAAGTATGGAAACGGTCGGCACTGCTTTGGCGGCCTATCAAAGCGCTTTGCTTTCGGCCAATTCTGCGTTTGATCGCTGGTACTATGGCAAACAGCAAAACGCCTTGGATGATCAGCAGAAAAAGGGCTTTGCCCTGTTTACCGGTCAGGCGGGTTGCGCAAGTTGCCATGCGATTACCCAGCAAGCAGCGATATTTACCGACAATCAGTTGCACAATACCGGCCTGGGGTTTGCGGCTTCCATGGGCGTAGGTGATGAAAAACAGCGTGTGCAACTCGCGCCGGGGGTCTATGTTGAAGTAGAGCAATCGATTATCGATAAAGTCGGCGAACCTCGACCTGCGGATCTTGGTTTGTACGAAGTAACCCAGAACCCGGATGATCGCTGGAAGTACAAAACACCCACATTGCGCAACGTCGCATTGACCGCACCGTATATGCATGATGGAAGATTCAGTGATTTACGCGAGGTGGTGGAGTTTTATAATCACGGAGGGATACCTAACCCCTTATTATCGCCCAAAATTCGCCCCTTGTATCTGAGTGATCAAGAAATAGATGCGTTGGTCGCTTTCATGCAGGCACTGACCGGCGATAATATTAATATATTGGTCGCGGACGCATTTGCTGCGCCCGTGGGTGATCATGTCTCTGTTGATCAGCAGTGATAATGCGTCCAATCAAACCAACACTTTGTAGCGCACTTCTGATTATGGCGGTAGCCGTGTCCAACCCGATCTATGCGCAAACTTCAGCGGTTGGTGGGGATTTCACCCTGATCGATCATCATGGCCAAACCTTTAATCTGAAGCAATTGCGCGGTAAGGTGGTGTTGGTGTTTTTTGGCTATACCTTTTGCCCGGATATTTGTCCGACCGAGTTGGCCAGTATGGCGCAACTTAACCGCACCCTGGGAACGCAAAAAGATCAGCTCCAGGTGCTATTTATTACGGTGGACCCAGCGCGTGATACGCCCGAGCAATTAAAAGAATATGTACGCTTCTTTAGTGAGGATTTAATCGGTCTGAGTGGCTCTGAGCAACAGATCGAAGCAGTCAAGCAAGCCTATCATGTTCAATCGAAAATTTTTCGCAAACACGCGAGTGATCAAAATTACAGCGTTGATCACAGCGCCAATCTGTACGTGATAGACCAGGCGGGTAAATTGGTTAACATCGTGCCCTATGGATTCCCCCTGGCGCACGTCGAGCAAATTGTGCGCGCATTGATTGGCGAGCAGCCGACGTAGAACCGCATTTCTTGCAGGGGAAAAGCGTTATTCCTGCTCCAGCACGTCAAGGATACCCGCGCCGCGTTCTTTGGGTACATCGGTGATGCCACGAACCTTGCGACTTTTAGTGATCAACTTGTGGATAGCGGGCATAATGATCAATTCCAGGGCCAGATCAATTTTGGCCCCCGGTACCAGCAGCGTATCCTGGCGGGTCATTAGTGAGTTGTGTAATAAATTCAATAAATTAGATAGGTCAGGCGTTTCGAAATTCTGAAAATGTATCACCAGAGACATCTCATCTACACTGACTTTCCCGGTATTGGCGAACGGATCAGAGGTATCAACTTGCGGGATGAGCTGAAAATTAATATGCGTGCGTGAAAATTGCGGGGTTATGTAGTTTACATAATCGTGCATGCGATCAAGGATAGATTCCTTGACCTGTGCTTTGGATTTACCACGTGAAGCGGTGTCTCGATGCATTCTGCGAATCCACTCAAGATTCACAATTGGGACCACGCCGATGAGTAAATCTGGATATTGCGCAATGTCAATGTCGCCATCAATTGCTGCACCATGCAGGCCGCGGTAGAGGAGTAAATCGGTGTCCGGGTCCATTTGTGTCCATGGAGTAAAGGTTCCCGGTTTCTGACTGAACTGCGCAGCAGCTGCTTTAGTGTGTAAATAATGTCGGTACACCCCTGTGCCGACATTGGCATACTCAAAAAACAGAGAATCTAGTTTATCCAAATGATTACCGGCAGGCGCATAATGCGATAGATGTTCGCCATTCGCCTTCGCCTTCTGCATTTCGATCTCCATTTGTTTGCGCGAATAGCGATGAAACGCGTTACCCTGAATAAAGGCTGCTTTGACGCGTTCGCGCCAAAATATATGTTGGAAGGTTTTAATTAGTAGGGAACTGCCCCCTCCAGAGGAGCCGGTGACCGCCACGATTGGAAATTCTTCAGACATACTATTTAATTTTCTGATCTAGGAGCAGCGCCGTTAGGCAAAGCGAGTTTCCAAATTTAATCAACGACATATTCACTAGACGGCCGGTTTTACTGAGCGCTGCATTGTAACGGGTCTTAGCCTAAACTGATCGCTGAAATATTTTATCCTTCTATTCGGTTTTGGTATGGAGCGGGTATGATCATGATTTTTAGGGCGCTAAGCAGCACGGGCAGCTGCCGGTAATCTTTAGAACCGTAGCGATAAACAGCTTAGCCCGCCGTCGAGCTTGCGAAACTCTGATGTCTCTACTTCAATGGTGTTATAAGCTGCTGCTTTAATCATTGCCAGCGTCTTCGGAAAGCCTTTGGGCACTAGCACATTATCATTGATCCACACTGAGTTTGCAGCATAGGATTCGTCTGGACTGATTTCCAAATGTTCGAATGATGCAAATTTGGGCTCATCAGCAAATGCGCGGCTTATCAATAGCTTATTGTGTTCTAGATAACTCAGCCCTGTTTTCAAATGCAGCATATCATTCATTTTAGTCGGGATGCCCCGCATACCGTAACGCTGTAAAATACCCACTATTTGATCAATACCAGCTTTGTTCGTACGCTTCGATCGGCCGATATAATAATCATCGCCAACCATCATAATATCTCCAGCATCTACGGTACCAGGTGGTGCGATTGTCTCAATAGCCGGATAAAAAGCCGAGATGGTATCGCGAATAGTTGCCACTTCGCCTTGTCTGGTTGTTGCTCCAGGGCGAGTCAAGATCGCGCAGGCCAGCGTCAATAGTGCAACATCTTCCACAAAGGTAGAGTCGGGATATTGTTCATCCGCGGGTAACACCGTGACGTCCAGGCCGCAACATTGTAAGGCCTCGACGTAATCGCGGTGCTGCCGTAATGCCTTTGCATAATTTGGTTTGCCCAAATTAGCAGTGCTGATTCCATCAACGAGGTTTTCGCACGGTGTGCGCACTATTGCGTGGGTAAATCGTAACGGTTTTGAGGTGGTCAGCACGGGCTATCCCTTCACTATTTACTTAAGGGACTTGGCATCTTTCGATTTTTTAAACGCCACACGTTAGTCGATAAATCACGTTTACTCAATGAATAGTTATGGTTCTAGAGTTGACCGTCACCTGAAATTTCGTTGATACGCGCCATCAAGCCGCGATCCTGGTAGCGCTGGGGCGCGAAATAGGGCGCGTAGTTGGGTAATTTCCCTTCTGCCATAATCTTCGCGCATAATTCGCCCGCCGCGCAGGCAGACATTGTTCCATAGCCCGCCAGGGCAGCAATTGTATACAGTCCGCGATCTAATTTACCGATAATGGGCAAATTCTCGGCGGTTCGGGTGTAATAGCCGCCAAATTCGATTATAGGTCCCGGAGTGGGTTGATCGACGTATTGCTTCAAGCCGGGAATAAACCGGCTGCTGCCGCGCAGGACAACATCCCTAAATTCAGGATCTTCAGGAATCTCCCAGCGAGGGAGTGATGGCTTGGTATTGTATGCCCAGCCGAGTTTAATTTGCTGGCTTCCTTCAGGTTTAATATGCAATCCAGCGGGATAGGTTTGCAGTAAATGCAAGTACTGTTCATCGCACTGAATAAGCTCACGCTCTTCGTCGGTCCAATTGAGTGCCTGTTGGTCCGCATATATTGTAAAGGGCATATCGCGTGGAATAATGCCTGCCGGGTCGGGTATAACAATTTTACGCTGAATTACCGAATAAATCGGTAGCTCGAACCGGAGCTGATTGACATGTTCAGCGACAAAAGGCCCAGAGCATAGAACGAGCTGATCCGTTTTGAGCGCTTTTTGTTTGGATAAGATAACTTCGTATCCACCTGTTTTAATGGGTTTTAATGCTTTTATATCCGCCTGTAATAACTGCACACCGCGACTGCGCGCTTGTTTTAGCAACAGGCTGCCCAGTGCATAAACATCAATCGTGCCTGCACGCTGGATGTGTATGAGTTGTTGGATATCGGGATCCAGATAGGGTTTTTGTGCGTGAATTAAGGCTTGGTCATCACACAAATCAAATGGTGGCTGGCTTGCAGTTTCAGGCGTACTAAATATGGGCGTTTTCTTTTGGTGGCTAACAAAATCATAGCCAGAAAAACGCATTTTAAATGCGTCTGGGTTATCCGCTAATAGTTGCTCCATTAAATCGATGCTATGGCTGACAAAATCGTTCATCCATGGCTGTGGCCAGAACTGGCGAAAATTCTCTCCCGATTGCGCCGTGGTAAATGAGAGCGGGGTGAGCTTGTCAATCAGGCAGATATTCGCCTGGTGGTATTTTTTGCTGAGATAATAGGCGCAAGCGACGCCCGCTATACCGGCGCCGCAAATAGTGATGTTTTTGTTTCGCACCCAGGAGGGAAGGCATGTTAAGTACGGCCATTTTAAGAACTGCCAGCCGTGTGTTCAAGCATTCTTTTACGAAATGCTACTCTCATTAATGTGGACACACGGGCAGTTTTTGTTCATCTCGCTATGGTATGATGACCAGCCTTGTATCCAATCTGGAGGAAAATCTAATGCGTAAACTTAGCAGGGTATTGTTGTCCGTGATTACCATATTGCTACCATTTCAGGTTTGGTCAGCTGAAGGTAAGGCGGTGCTTTATCAGGTCAATGGTGATGATTATGAAGGTTATTATGTCAGTGCTGGAGATGCCGCGCCATTGGTGCTGCTGATGCACGACTGGGATGGTTTAACCGACTATGAAGTCAAGCGTGCAGGTATGTTAGCTGAAATGGGCTACAGTGTGTTTGCGGCGGATTTGTTTGGCGCAGGGGTTAGGCCAACAGAAAATAAAGATAAAAAACAGCATACCGGAGAGCTGTATAAAGATCGTGAAAAGCTACGCGCTTTGATGAACGGTGCCTTAGCACAAGCGGCTGACCTAGGTGGCAATACCAGCAATGCGGTGGCCATGGGCTATTGTTTTGGGGGTGCAGCAGTGCTTGAAATGGCACGTTCGGGCGCAGACTTAAAAGGATTTGCCACCTTTCATGGTGGTTTGGCCACACCAGAAGGGCAGAATTACAGCGCTGCGAAGGGAAGCTACTTAATCATGCACGGCAGTGCTGATACTGCCATAACCATGCAAGATTTTGCCGGGTTAGCCAATGAATTAGAAGCAGCAGGGCTCGACCATGAAATGGTTTCCTACGGTGGTGCGCCACATGCATTTACGGTGTTTGGCAGTAGCCGCTATCAGGAACAGGCTGACACTAAATCCTGGGCCTTGTTTAGCGATTACTTGAATACCACGCTTAACTAACCATCAGGATTTGCGATATGTTGGCTTATCCTTACCTTGAATAATTTGGGTTTAGTTGGTTGGATGATTGGCTTATTCATTCCCAATCATCCAACCTGAACAAATCAAATCTATTGGGTTGTAGATTTTACCGCCTCACCGGCATCTTCGGCCATTTCACCCGCTTTTTCTGCTGCTGCAGCGCCTGCTTCTTTGGTTGCGTCAACCGCGTCACCCGCCATTTCCTTTGCGCCCGCGGCCATTTCACCCGCTTTTTCTGCTGCTGCAGCGCCTGCTTCTTTGGTTGCGTCAACCGCGTCACCCGCCATTTTTTTGGCGCCTTCGGTCATTTCCCCGGCTTTTTCTGCAACGACAGCCCCAGCATCTTTAGCGGCCTCGACCGCGCCTTCGGCCATCTTTTTGGTGCCTTCGGCTACTTCCTGTGCACCCTCTGATACTTTATTGGCTGCATCTGAGGTTTTATCAGTCGCATCTTCGGCGTTGCCACAGGCGGTTAAACCAGCTGCTACGAGGGTTATAAATACTAAATTCTTCATCACGTAAATTTCCTCAAGGTTATAAACTCATGCCAGTATATTCTATGGTTTATTAATATTCCCTTAAGCTAAATATTAACCCACAGTATGTAATTCCACATCGTCGAACCAGTATTTTTACGGCTTATTCGCGGCCTTTCGGGATAGTGGTAGCTAAGGTATGTTTAACTTAAATCGGATAGCTCTGCTTCAAGTGTTTCGAGTACCTGGTCAATTGCTTCTAACTTGCAGGTCCCTACTGAAATTCTAAACCAATTTCCGTAGCTTTGTGCACCAAACCAGGAAAAGGGTAGCACGCCAAGTTTTACCGAATTGAGTAAATACTGTTGTGCAGCCTCACTATCGGTTAAGAATTGCCCTTGAGCGGTCGTTTTTCCCACCAGGTCAATCTTGACTGTAAGATAAATAGCAGCTTGAGGTGCGATCGCATCGACTGGGTAACCTTTGTTTTTAAGCGCAATAAAGCCGGTATAAAATCTTTGTAGGCGGTTTTGCAGTTGTTGACGAAACTGGGTTAAATAATGGTCCACCGCATCGGTATTGTGTAAAAATTTGCCAGCCGCAACTTGTTCAGGTTTGGGTGCCCAGGCACCAATATGGGCGATAAAAGCACGCATTTTGGGTAGTATATGCGCCGGGGCGGTTGCCCAGCCAACCCGAATCCCCGTGCCGGCGAAGGATTTAGATAAGCCGTCGATGAAAATAGCGTAGTCCTTTATTTCTGGGCAAACCGACAAAGGATGATAAAACTCAACATCCCCGAATGTTAGCAACCAGTACACTTGATCAAACATAACGTACAATGGTTTTGCATCCGCAGCGCGGCGCTTGTTTTCTTCCAGCACCAAATGACAGATGTCTTTCAGTTGTTGACGAGCAAAGACCGTCCCCGTGGGGTTTTGAGGTGAGCATAGCGCTAATAGGCTGGCATCTTGCAAATGGGGTCGCAGCTCTTCAGCGGTGGGCATAAAATTGTTTTCCGGCGATGTTTCGACCACTACCGCCTCGGTTCCAGTCAGCAGCGTGTAGTAATCGTTATTCCACGAAGGCGCTGGAAATACGACGGTGTCTCCCGGGTCAACAACGGTCATATAACAGGCGTAAATAAGCGGGCGTGAACCACAGGAAATTTGGACTTCATCCGCCTCATAATTCAGGCCGCAAATTCGATTTAGGGTGTCGGCGACGCCTTGGCGTAAACCGGTATCACCAAAAGCGCCGGGATAATTGGTCTGGTGATCTTCGTATGCCGCGATGGTCTCAGCGCTTAAAAGCTCAGGGATTGGAAAAATATTGGCGTCAAAATCCCCAATCGTAAAATTGAAAATTTGCTCTCCTGCCGCCTTTTTCTCGTTAATCTGAGCGGCGATGGTGAGGATGGGTGAAGTAGTAATACTTTCAGCAAGTTTTGATAGTTTCATTATTTATAATCTAGTCGGGCAAAAAGAGTGGATACACGTTTGTTGGGGGAGATTACCCATCCCATCAATGGCTAAGCATCGTCGATATCGAGTTTAACTTTATAATTCTCAGTAAACCAGCCGTTCGCAGTGCGAAGCGGGTGATTTGATAAAATGTTAATATCAATTCGGACTTGTGCTTGGGTAAGCCTTGATGTTGCAGTTCTAATGGGTCTGGGGATTCAATTTTTCGCTAAAACTAAAATCGATAGAAGGGGACAGAATGAAAAATAAGATAAGGGTGCTAATATGCTGTTTGCTACCCATTTATGCCAGCGCAGACGCTGAAATACTCAAATGGGTAGATGAAGATGGTAAGGTTCATTATGGTGATGCTAGACAGATGCGAAGTCGGGCCGAAGTGGTAAAAACTAAAATTAGCTCATATGAACACGTAACCATCACCCAATCTAAAAGTGCAGCCGGTAACGATGTGGTGATGTATTCAACCACGAGTTGTGGGTATTGCAAACAGGCAAGGCGTTACTTCAAGCAAAACGGTATTGCCTTTGCAGAGCATTTTATTGACAAAGACAGGGCGGCCAGGCGCACCTACGACAAGCTGGGTGAAAAAGGGGTGCCGGTGATTCTTGTCGGCGATGCACGTATGACGGGGTTTAGTGTTCCAGCGTTTGAAAAATTATTTAAAAAAGTAGATTAAAAAAAGCGGCTAACTGCCGCTTTTTATTTGATGATTAGATTATTTCCCAACTTCCATCTGGCCGACGACAAGCTGTGCCGTAGGCATTCTCGCGTCTACCATCGATGGTGACTGAGGACTGATATTCACGACAGTATCTACCCGAGTTAGCCTGGTAGGTACGCGTTGGTGTTACGCTGTAGGCATTTCCGCTGTCCGGGTTGACCCAACTGGTGGCATACCCGGTACGGCTACTTTCAAGCGCGCGTTGCGTATTCGCTGCATCGAGCGCATCCAGCGACTTGCCTATATTTGAGCCGGCCATGGCACCTGCGAAAACGCCAACGGCGGTTGCGAGATCTTTACCGCGTCCCCCACCGACTTGATTGCCGACCACGCCACCGACTACTGCGCCCATTACTGCGCCAGATTCCTGACGCGATACCGTGCACGCGCTTAGCTGCAATAAAGCCAGCACGAAGGTTGAAACGAATACGATTTTACTCATTGCAAACTCCCAAATATTTTATTAACAACATGCTGCGACTTTACGGCCATATGGCTGTCGCTAATGTGAATAACTAATGGTTTATGCAACACGATTGCGCCATGATTGCGCCATAAATAGGGCTTGGCGAATACCCCTATTGTAGGTGTTATCCCTTACAGATTTTCCTTAATAAACGTCGCAACCTCATCAACTGCGACATCCTGCTTTTTACCACTGGATCGATTAGCGTATTCGATGACGCCTCTTTCCAGTGCTCGATCACCAACGGTAAGACGGTGGGGGATGCCAATAAGCTCCATATCTGCAAACATCACGCCTGGGCGTTCTTTGCGATCATCCAGCAAGACCTCAACACCGGTTTCCTTCAGCGCCTGATATAGTGCGTCGGCCTGGCGCTTTACTGCGTCGGATTTGGCGTACCCAATGGCGACGATGGCGATCATGAAAGGTGCAATCGCTGGTGGCCAGAGGATGCCGCGATCATCATGATTTTGTTCGATCGCTGCTGCGACAATGCGCGTGATGCCGATTCCATAACATCCCATTTGCATGGTTACCGTCTTACCTTGTTCGTCCAAAACGCTTGCCCCCAAGGCCTTGCTGTATTTGGTACCGAGTTGAAATATATGGCCGACCTCAATACCGCGCTTGATCTCCAGCGTGCCCTCACCATCCGGGCTGGCATCGCCTTCAACCACATTACGCAAATCCGCGGCCATCGGTTCGTCCGCATCGCGTCCCCAGTTGATACCAAAATAATGTTTATCTTCAATGTTTGCGCCCGCCCCAAAATCACTCATACGCGCGACTTCATGGTCAGCAATGATAGGTAACGGCATGTTAACCACACCAAGAGAACCAGGGCCCGCACCAATTGCGGCACGAATTTCATCTTCCGTGGCGAATTCAAGTGGTTGTGCGACTTGTGCCAGTTTTGAGGCTTTAAATTCATTCAAATCCCGATCACCCCTGACCAACAATGCAACCAAATCCGCATCTGTATCATCTGACGCCTTGACTACCAGTGTCTTAATGGTTTTCTCAATGGGCAGCTTATAATTTTCGACCAGCGCCTTGATGGTCTTGGTGTTAGGGGTGTCGACTAATCTTAATGCTTCTTGTGGTGCTGCTCGCTCAGCAATCGTGGGAATGGCCTCTGCCATTTCGATATTAGCGGCGTAACCAGATTTGGTTGAAAAGGCGATATCATCTTCACCGGACTCTGCCAATACATGAAATTCATGTGAAGCATCGCCACCGATACTGCCCGAGTCGGCTACCACTGCACGATAATTGAATCCAATTCGATCAAATACACGAACATAGGCATCGTGCATGATTTGATATGATTTCTGTAACGCTTTTTCTGAAATATCAAAGGAATATGCATCTTTCATGATAAATTCACGAGATCGCATTATGCCAAATCGGGGGCGTACCTCATCACGAAATTTAGTCTGAATCTGATACAGGTTCACCGGCAATTCACGGTAACTGCGAATCTCATGTTTCGCCAGCTGCGTAATCACCTCTTCATGCGTGGGGCCGAGGCAAAATTCACGATCATGTCGGTCGTTGAGGCGCAATAGTTCTGGCCCGTATTCCTCCCAGCGACCTGAATCCTGCCAGATTTCAGCCGGTTGCACGACCGGCATCATTACCTCCTGGGCTCCTGCGGCATCCATTTCTTCGCGCACAATGGCTTCGACCTTGCGCAATACCTTAATACCTAATGGCAGCCAAGTGTATATACCCGAGGCGAGGCGTCGAATCATGCCCGCGCGTAGCATTAGTTGATGACTGATTACCTCCGCATCAGAGGGGGTTTCCTTTAAGGTGGCAAGTAAAAGCTGGGAGGTACGCATGTTGAATTGCTGGCCTGAAAATAAAGCAGGTTAGTCTAACTGAATGCGCTTCCTGCACCAAGCATGGTTGGGTTTAGATTGCGTAATATTTTAAATGATGCACCGCTTCTCTCGATCAAAGCGTATGGGACAACGTTTATTCGGGGGAAATAACCCTATTTGCTGGACTGATCTTAAGTAAATTCCTTACGATAGAAAATACGATTTAAACCGTCTTCCTTCCAGCGGCCAAATTCGGTGTAGCCTCTGGCGGGATAAAAATGAGTACTTTCCGTCATTTCTTCGTTAATGAATAATTCTACTTTATTCAAACCCAGCGCTTGAGAAAGCTCTTCTGCGTATTCTATCAATCGACTGCCATAGCCCTTGCTTTGTAGCTCTGGGAATACCGCGACGCTTTCAATATGGATGTAATCTTCCTGCCGATAGAATACGATAAAACCGACTACCTGGCCTTCATCTTCCATCACATACAGGGTTTGTTCCGTGATGTGATCTTCGTAATCTGCAACCATGGGCGCGGGTTTCTGGCCGATGCGTGAGACATACATTTCGTATGATTTATAGGCACAATCTTCGATAACCGGCAGGTCGGATAATTTTGCTAGTCGGATAGTCATACGGCGTATCCTACTAGAATTCTTTAGTAAATTGTCAAGTAATCCGTACAGTCTTTCTCGGCTATAGGTTCACGCTTTTCATCGCACCAATTTGGCTGACATACCAAAATGGATTGCTTCGTAGGGTTGTCTCACCACGATTTAGCGCAGATAGCGCCAGTTGGTATAAACCCTCATCTTGGAGCTTGCCAGCATTGTACAGCTCAATAGTCGTTTGTATGATACTGGCGGAAGGGGAGCGGCTCGCGTCTTCAGCCAATATCTCCTCACCGTCAGCAGGGGGGAGCAAGGAAGAATCAGCGTATGACCAGGCATTGTTTTGATAAAATCGCCGCCAACCCTGGGTTAGAACGGCATCGGCGAGTTGATAGTCGGCGTCCTCACCGCTTAGCTCAGCAAAGCGCAGCAGGCCTTCCGCCACATAGGCATAGTCTTCAATGGCGGCGCTACCAATTAGTTGGCCCTGCGCCTGACTGCGTGTAAGTTGCGCATTACGCCATAGGGTTTGCATGATAAAGGTTTTTAACGCTTCCGCTTGTTGTCGGTAGCGCGGCTCATCAAGCCTTTTTGCGGCGACTGCAAATGCGGAAAGTGCCAAGGCATTCCAGCTGGCCAGCAGTTTGTCGTCTGTTGGAAGCACGCGTTGTGCACGCTTTTTGATTAACTTGGTTTTGGCCGATTGCAGTAGCCTATTCGCCTCTGAAACGCTTAACGCTAAGTGATCGGCAATTTCAGTCAGCGGTTTGGCTGCGCGTAAATGATTACCGCCCTCTAATTCGTTGGGGCGGTCGGTTTGCCAAGCCACACTAAAGGCTTGATATTCCGCTTTACTCAGCGTATTTTTTAGCTGTTCAGCCTCCCATAAATAGTAACCTCCCTCAACATCTTGATCGTCAACCGCCGAAAAAGAAGCATATAACGCACCGCTTGAATGGCGCATTTCGCGCATCATGAAATCCAGTGTATCGCGCGCGATACCGGTGTATCCGGGGTTATTTAACACCTCGCCGGCTTTAAGATATAAAAGCGCCAAATTCGCATTGTCGTACAGCATTTTTTCAAAATGCGGGATTTCCCACGCCGGGTCGACTACATAGCGATAAAACCCACCCGCGAGATGGTCGCGCATGCCATTGTCGGCCATCGCTCGCAGGCTAAGATGGAGAAACTCGACAAGCTCAGGGTTGCGATTATCTGCCAGGCTATTGAGTAAAAAGGTCAGCTGGGGTACCGACGGAAACTTGTTGATTTGTCCAAAGCCGCCTTCGATGGTGTCTGCATGCGCCATGATTTTCGCAATAGCAATATTATGCAGCTCATGGACCATTTCGGGTTGGAGATGGGGTTTTGTGTCCGGGAAGCTGATCGGCTCTTTTTCATCCAATGCCAGTGCCCGTATACGCGTACTTTGTTGCTGCCATAATTCGGATATCTTCTCAAGCAAGCTGAGAAATTGGGGCTGTGGTTGGTAGAGCACGGCATACACTGGCAGACCGTCCGGTGACATAAACACGTTCAACGGCCAACCACCACGCTTGATGGTCGCTTGGGCATAAGTCATTAGGCGTTTATCCAGCGCTGGTTCTAGTTCACGGTCAATTTTTACGGAAATAAAATGTTTATTCAGTATTTGTGCGACCGCGTCATTTTGGTAGCTTTCCCGCTGCATTACGTGGCACCAGTGGCAGGAAAAATAACCGCTGGAGAGCAAGATCAGTTTGTTTTCGCGTTTGGCTCGTGCGATGACTGCTGGTTGCCAGTCTTGCCAGGCGACCGGGTCGCTACCGTGCAGGGCGAGATACGGAGAAGGGTGGTTTTCAAGCTGATTATTCAGGCCTTTGTCTGTATCCGCATGGGCGGGTTGTACTATGAGATTGAGCGCGAGTGCACATAGCCATAAACGAATATCGCGATGGTGTGTTTTGATCAGCATGGCGTTGAGACTACCATGGCAGGCGTAAGTTCATCGCAAAGTGTTACTTACGAGTGTTCCTCTGGCGGTTTATCCAGTGCCTCTAACTCTTTTTCTGCGGCTTCAAATTCAGCGTCTATGTCGAGCTCGTCCTCTTCTTCCTCATCTTCCACATCGTCAGGTGCTTTGATGAAGGTTTTTGAGGCAAACAGGCCCGCTTCAAATAATATCCATACCGGTATGGCCAATAAGGTTTGCGAAAAAATATCCGGCGGTGTGAGCAGCATTCCAATGACAAAAGCGGAAATAATCACATAAGGCCTTTTCTCAGCGAGTGATTCGGGGGTTGTTACACCCATTTTTACCAATAAGATAGTCGCAATGGGTACTTCAAAGGCTATTCCAAAGGCGAAGAACAGTTTGAGCACAAATCCTAAATAGGAATTGATATCCGTCATCACCGCCACACCCTCAGGCGCACTGGCCGTAAAAAATTTAAAAATCAGCGGGAAAACCACAAAATAGGAAAACGCAATACCCAGATAAAACAAGATGCTGCTGGATACCATCAGCGGAAACACCATGCGTTTTTCATGTTTATACAGCCCGGGCGCGACGAATGCCCACATCTGGTAAAGCAAGTAGGGAATGGCTACCGCAAACGCCACCGCAAAGGCGAACTTAAAAGGGACAAAGAAGGGCGCGTGCGGTTCGGTGGCGATCATACTGGTGCCCTGTGGGAGCTGTTCCATCAGGGGTTTTGCTAGAAATTCGTACAGTTCGTTTGCGACAATGGCAAACGGTATAAACAAGATGATCAGGGCGATAATTGATCGCATTAAGCGATCACGCAGTTCAAGCAGATGGGAAATAAGCGAGCCTTCTTCCATTGGATTTATGCTTTTTTAGATTTTTTGGATGAAGCCTTTGTCGCGGCTTTATTCGCTCGCTTTTTGCTTGACGTTTTATCCGATATTTTTTTATCTTTTTTCTTGCTTCTGGGTTTGGTGTTTTTGGCCGATTTTTTCGTTGATTGACTTTTGGGCTTGTTTTCAGGCTTACTTTTAGCCTTCTTTTGGGCTGTTTCAGTAGAATTATTCAAAGCATCTGCGATCGCGTTATCCATTTCAGAAGTGTGCGATTTGACGTTCTGATCAGCTGCCTCAACCTGTGATTTAAACGCCACGCCTGCTTCGCGAATATCCTTGCCGACATTCTTAAGTTCAGTGATTTCTGATGCATCTAATTCACTTTTGATATCAGCTTTCACTTCTCGTAGCATGCTACGCGCTTTACCTATCCATAAGCCAGCGGTGCGTGCCACTTTGGGTAGACGTTCTGGGCCAAGGATAATCAGCGCCATGACGCCAATAATCGCGACTTCCCAAAAGCCTACATCACCTATCATTACTTAAAACTACTAACCCAACTAAAAGCCTAGCTTTCTTTGGTTTTCTCTTCTTCAGCGCCGTCTTCGACTTCTTTGGCTTTGTCTTCTTCTTCCGACATGGCGGATTTAAAATTCTTTACCGCACCACCAATATCCCCGCCCATATTTTTCAGCTTTTTGGTCCCAAAAATCAGCACCACAATCAACAAAACAATTAAAAGCTGCCAAACGCTTATGCCACCTAAACCCATGATTTAACCTCTGTACTATGTTAATTACCCACACCGTGATGCAATTTACCGCAAATTTGGTTTAATTGCTGGTGTTCTTACGCCTACTTTATTGGGTACGAGATGCCTTTTCTTCAATACCCGAAACGCCAAAACGATTTTCAAGCTCGTCCAGCACATCGCCCACGCTGGCTTTTTTATACGCCAGCAGAACCATGGTATGAAACCATAAATCTGCTACTTCGGACACTAACGCCTTCTGGTCGTTTGTTTCAGCGGCTAAAACGGCCTCTAATGATTCTTCATTCACTTTCTTTTGAATTTTCTCCAAACCTTGGTCAAATAAAGCGGCTACATACGACTCATTTGGGTCTTGTGCGCTGCGTTTTACGATCACTTTATCAATTCGCTGGAGGATATCTTTACTCATCAGACTATTTTACTCGCCATAAGGCCTACTGGTAGATATCTTTTGGATCTTTTTTGACTGGCTCAACGTCTATCCAGTGACCGTCTTCAAAGCGTTTGTAGAAACAGTGCGCGCGGCCTGTATGACAGGCAATCCCGCCAATTTGTTCAACTTGCATCAGGATAACATCATCATCGCAATCTAAACGAATCTCTTTCAGGGTTTGTACGTGCCCAGATTCTTCCCCCTTGCGCCACAGTTTTTGGCGTGAGCGCGAGTAGTAAATGGCGCGGCCTTCAGCAACCGTCGCGGCCAGCGCTTCTCGGTTCATCCATGCCATCATTAAGATTTGCCCGGTTTTATAGTCCTGCGCTATAGCAGGAACCAGCCCATCTTTGGTCCACTTGATTTGTTCCAGCCACTGCTTGTTTGGTTCTGTCATATCCGCATCTCGATTCCGGCCGCCGCCATATGTGCCTTGGCCTGTTGCACGCTGTAATCGCCAAAATGAAAAATACTCGCAGCGAGTACCGCATCAGCACCACCTTTTAGCACGCCATCAACTAGATGATCCAAATTGCCAACACCACCTGAAGCGATTACGGGAATGCTGACTGCATCACATATGGCGCGTGTAAGAGGCAGGTTAAAACCGTCACGTGTGCCGTCGCGATCCATGCTGGTGAGTAGGATTTCGCCTGCGCCGTTATCCTGCATTTTTTTCGCCCAATCAACAGCATCCAAACCAGTTGGCTTACGCCCACCATGGGTGAAAATTTCCCAGCGCGGCGCCTCATTATCTGTGCTGACGGTTTTTGCGTCGATAGAAACCACGATACACTGGTTACCAAAATGTTTGCTGGCTTCGCTAATAAAATCCGGGTTGAATACCGCGGTGGTATTGATGCCGACTTTATCCGCTCCGGCATGCAGCATGCGATGAATGTCTTCCAGCTTGCGAATGCCGCCCCCGACGGTGAGCGGAATAAATACTTGATCAGCGACATGCTCAACCACATGCACGATGGTATCTCGATCATCCGAACTGGCGGTAATATCCAGAAAAGTAATTTCATCCGCGCCTTGGTCGTCGTAGCGTTTAGCTACTTCTACCGGATCTCCTGCATCGCGAATATCGACAAATTGCACACCTTTAACCACGCGACCTGCATCGACATCCAGGCAGGGGATAATGCGTTTTGCCAACCCCATCAGTTTTGCTCCTCGCACAAGCGATCCAGCAATGCTTGACCCTTGGCGAAATCCAGCGAGCCTTCATAGATGGCGCGCCCGGTAATCGCGCCAGACAAATTACATCCGGTGGTGCGCGCTAACTGTTCTAGATCACTTAGTTGGTGCACACCACCTGCTGCGATAATTGGAGTATTGATAGATTCTGCTAGGATATGGGTATTCTCCGCATTGGCGCCTTGCATCATGCCATCGCGGTTGATGTCGGTATAAATAATTGCACTGATACCGTCTCGCTCAAATTGTTTCGCCAAATCGACCAGGCCCAGATCGGTGACATTCAGCCAGCCTTCGGTAGCGACCTGATTACCTTTGGCATCCAGCCCAACGATTACGTGTTGCCCACCGAACCGTTGGCATAAGCGTGTGATAAACGCCGGCTCATCCACCGCCTTGGTGCCGATAATGACGTAGGAAACACCCGCTTTAAGATAAGTCTCAACCGTCGCCTCATTGCGGATGCCGCCGCCTATTTGCACCGGTAATTCAGGGTAACGCTGGCAGATTTGCTTGACGATATCAGCATTGACAGGTTCGCCCGCTTTGGCGCCATCCAGATCAACAATATGCAGGCGTCGCGCACCGGCCTCCACCCATTTGCTTGCCACGGCGACTGGATCGGTGTCAAATACGGTTTTATCATCATAATTGCCCTGGCGCAGACGCACGCACTGGCCATCAATTAAGTCAATTGCAGGGATCAGTAACATTTTTAGTTTGCTGGATTCCAGTGAACAAAGTTTTCGATCAGGCGTAGCCCATCATGCTGGCTTTTTTCCGGGTGAAATTGCACTGCAAATAAGTTATCTTTTGCAGCTGCTGCGGTAAACGAAAGGCCGTAATCGCAGCGCCCAGCAAGATGGTTGGGATTCTCACAATGGGCAAAATAGCTGTGCACGAAGTAAAAACGCGCACCCTCTTTGATTCCCGCCCAAAGCGGATGGGTTTGCGTTTGGGCCACATTGTTCCAACCCATGTGGGGGATACTCAGATGCGCTTGGTCGGTAGGAAGGTGTGCGTCAAAGTGATCGACCTTGCCCGGCAGTATGTTAAGGCAATGCGCTTCTTCATACTCGCTACTGGATTCAAACAGTGCTTGCAGTCCCAAACAGATTCCCAATACGGGTTTCTCGCGTAGTACCTGATCGATCACTTCGCGGATGTGTTCCTGTTCGAGTTGTTTCATCCAGGTGCCGATGGCGCCCTGGCCGGGCAGAACGATGCGCTCTGCCTGTGCAATCACTTCCGGCAGATGACTAATCACAACTTTGCGCTTGGGGGCGACATGTTCGACCGCTTTTGCAACTGAGCGCAGGTTTCCTGTGCCCAGATCAACCACCACGATACTCATTTATAGCGAACCTTTAGTCGACGGAATGGTATGGCTATTGCGTGGGTCGAAAGAGACCGCCATGCGTAAGGCGCGTCCGAAGGCCTTAAAAATGGTCTCAACGATATGGTGCGAATTTTCCCCGCGAATATTGTCAATGTGCAGGGTGACCAAGGCATGATTACAAAAGCCCTGGAAAAACTCATGCACCAATTCAGTCTCAAAACTACCGATATTTTTACCCGGGTATTTCACCTTTTCCACCAACTGTGGGCGACCGGATAAATCAATCACGACCCGGCTTAAGGCCTCGTCCAGGGGCACATAAGCATGCCCATAGCGCACGATTCCTTGTTTATCACCGACTGCCTGGGCGACCGCCTGGCCGAGCGTGATACCAATGTCTTCAACCGTATGATGCGCATCGATCTCAAGATCGCCTTTGGCATTGACGGTCAGATCTACCAGACCATGGCGCGCGATTTGATCCAGCATGTGATCTAGAAAAGGCACGCCGGTGGTAAATTCTGCCCTGCCGGTTCCATCAAGGTTGAGCTCGATTTCGATCTGGGTTTCGTTGGTGTTGCGAGCGACGCTCGCTGTTCGGTTAGACACAGTAATTGCCAGGTAGTGTTTAATCGCGGTATTGTAACGGATGTAAGTGCTGATTTAATAGCTTTTGCTTACGCTTTTAATATTATTGTTTGACTTTATAATAACAATATAACTATTTGTATTATTGGGGTAAAAATATCTTATACGCGAGAAGGAAATCCCTATGCCAATAGTGTGCGTAGCATTGAGGCTGGGGTTAACTGGGTAAACTTAATTTCAGCGCAGCAGCTTCGCGCGTTCTGGCAGGAGAATCTGGCCAGCTAATTATTACACCCAAACATCATTTTCGGCGGTCAGCGCACTCCTGGCTTCACCGGTGTTTACTACGCCTTTGGGTTCTATAAGCATAGTTTTACACTCATTTTGAGCAACGGGTTTGTGCGCCACGCCTTTTGGAACGACGAACATTTCGCCAGATTCGAGGGTGACTTTCCCATCTCTAAACTCTATATCCAGCGTACCTTCTATAACCATGAATACCTCATCCGTATCTGCATGATCATGCCACATGAATTCGCCTTGTACTTTTGCAAGTTTAAACTGGTAGTCGTTCATCTCGGCGATGACTTTGGGAGACCAATGATCATCAAATTTCGACAATTTGTCGTTAAAATTAATAGGTGCAAATTTCATGTACTTTTCTAGTTAGTTAAGTGAAGTGTATTAATCCTCAGGTCTTGCGTAAACAGCCACACGCGGTTTTGATTGCATAATTGAGACAGCACCAATAACCAAGACCAGGCCAAATACTTGGGGCCAGCCGAAGTATTCACCCAGCAAAAGCACCGCAAATAATGAGGTCGTTATCGGGCCAATTGTGCCGGTTATCGCAGTTTTGGCGGGGCCAAGGTGGGAAATCGCCGCCGCCATTAAAAAGGTAGGAAAGACCGTGGCTAGAATTGCCATCGCCACCACCAGCCAAAAAGCAGGCATTGGGATGATTAGTTGATGCCAATCCTGGGTTAACGCAAAGTGGAGCAGGGCGACAATACTGCTGGTGATCATCGCGATGACGGTGAACTCTTTGGCGCCTATTTCATCAATAATAGGTTTGCTGAGCACGATATATAACGAAAACGCGATCGCTGAAAGTAACACCCAAACCGAGCCCACCAGTGCGCCATGACCAAGCTGTTGCCAGTCACTCACCATAATGACCGCAATGCCGATGTACGAAAGCAACAAGGCAACACCGATTCGCTTCGTTAAGCGAGTTTTTAGCAGTAGCCACGATAAAATCGCCACCCAGGTCGGATAACTAAATAAAATCAAGCGCTCCAGTTGCGCAGTAATGGTTTGCAAGCCCTGAAGATCCAGCAACGATGCCAGATAATAGCCAAGCATACCGACCAGAGTTGCTTTGAAAAACCAATTGAGGTGTTTACTATTTTTGCTGGAACGCTGTGGCTTTCTAAGCCAGATGATGATACCAATCACAATATAGATGGGCAATGAAATCAGCATTCGCCACGTGAGCAGGGTAATCGCGCTTAAATCGTACACATAGATCAACTTAACAAGTATTGGTTTGAACGAAAACAATAGCGCCGCACTGATGGCGTAAATCAAGCCCAGATTGGGTTTTAGTGCAGCTAGAAATCGACTGGCTGCAGCGGGTGAAGTCAAAGTTCCTTAGGCCGCTGTAATACTATGAGCTCTGGGTTGAGTAAATCATCAAATTCAATCACAGCGATGTTGGCTGTCGTCATCAGTTTCCCGCTTGCAGTGAGCGGTGCTTCTGGGCAATAATGCATGAGGACACCATCCATTCCGGGGTTGTGGGCAATCAGCATGATGGATTCATGTGTATTTAAATGCGATTTCACCAGGTCAACCAGGGTATGGGTTGAAGCCAGATACATACTATCTAAGTCGATTTGCTCTATTGCGTCTAAATCCACATCGGCAGATTGCATCGCCAGTAAAAATAGTTGCTTAGTTTGCTGCGTGCGCCGTGCGGTCGAGCATAAAATCAGCTCGGGTAGTTCGTGTTCTACCGCCATCCACTTGCCCATTTTTCCAGAATCTTGTACACCACGTTTACTAAGGGGGCGCTCAAAATCGGTTAGGCCGTATTGACTCCAATCTGATTTGGCATGCCGCATTAGGATAAGTCGTTTCATGGGGTGTCGACCTGTTTAATGTAGATACCTGATATTTAAGCACAAAAAAAGCCCGCACTTGCGGGCTTTTTGATTGGAGTGTGAAGGTTTTAATGCACTTTTACATCGATCATTTTTGGTTTAGCCGCTTCCAGTTTTGGAATCATCAGCTCGAGCACGCCATTTTTGTAAGCTGCGTCTACTTTATCCACGTCCACTTCTTCAGGAAGCGTGAAACTGCGGCTGAAATCACCGTATCGAGTTTCTACCCGCGTCCACTGCTCGCCTTCTTTCGCTTCAACAAAGGTCTTCTCGCCTTTGATGGTGAGGACGTTATCTTCAATAGATACACCCACCGCATCTTTCTCAACACCGGGTAGTTCAGCGCGTACCATAAATTTATCTTCAGCTTCGTAAATATCAACCAATGGCGACCAACTAGCAGTTTTATTATCGCTGTGGTCTTTGTCCGCATAGCGGGCGTAACGGCTGAATATCTGGTTAAAATTGTTAAATGGATCCCAAGTAACTACGTTCATAATTAGCACCTCAAATATAGCTTCATTTCATTTTCGGCGCACCATGCGCCTTCTCTGCTAGCCTATATAGGGTTTGCTAATTAAAATTCAAATAGCGGGTTTCAAAAAAGTAAATTATAGATGTATTCATTCATACCTAAGTATTAATTAGATTAAATAATAGTACTATCTATATGAATATAAGTAGTATTATTTTTATAAAGGGATCAACACAATATGTTATACCGGTGGTTTTATACCCCTGGGCTAAGCGGTGTTTTGTTTGGTATACAACTCGTCGGCGCGTTTGCAGAACGAATCGATCATGGAATCCGCAATCATCTTGAAAACCGGCCCAATGACCGCGCCAACCACCTTGTTGGAAAAATTGAAAGCCAGATCCAGGCTGATTTTACAGGCATTGTCATCCAGCGACTTAAAAGTCCATTTACCTTGGAGTTCGCTGAACGGACCATCAACCATATCCAGCTTGATTTCCTGGTGAGGTGTAAGCGTGTTAAGCGTCGTAAACGATTTATGAATACCTTTAAACGCAATTGTTACCGATGCGGTACGGCTTGACTCACTTTCTTCAAGTACTTTAGACCCACCGCACCAGGGTAAGAAATTTTCATAGTCATCAACATCATTGACCAAATCAAACATTTTTTGATCAGAAAAAGGTACGAGCGCCGAACGGCTGATGTTATACATATTTACAGATATTCTTTGGTTACAGCTTGCTTAGATAGATAGGTGTGATACTTGATATTTCAATCTTTTGCGCCATTATAGACCAACCCGTAGCAGGGATGAAATATACTCCACATCATGGCCAAGAAGAAAAAACCCAAAGCAAATTCTGCAACCATTGCGCGTAATAAAAAAGCCACCCATGATTATTTTATTGTGGAGGAGTTTGACGCGGGCATAGCCTTGCAAGGCTGGGAAGTAAAAAGCCTGCGAGAAGGGCGGGTGCAGATAAAAGAGGCCTACGTGATTAATCAACACGGAGAGCTGTATTTATTTGGCGCGCATATTTCTCCTTTAACCCAAGCATCGACCCATGTAGTTGCCGATCCAATTAGAAGTCGAAAGCTGCTGCTGAATAAGAAGGAAATTCATCACCTGATTGGTTCGGTGGAACGCAAGGGCTACGCCATGATTCCACTCAGCCTGTTCTGGAAGCGCGGTAAGGTTAAATGCAAGATCGCTCTGGGCAAGGGTAAAAAGCTGCACGATAAGCGCGAAACCATCAAACGGCGCGAATGGGATAGGGAAAAGCAGCGGGTAATGAAAATGAACCGTTCTTAGGGCAATAGTGTGCCCCAGAATAGGGCTGGGTTTGGCATCTATAGAGCCGCTAAATCGAAGGGTTTAGCAAACTAATGACCACGGTGTTTATGGTTCTCTAGGGTTATCGTGAGATTCGGTATTCCGGGGCAGCACTATTCTCAAAACGACTTGATTTTTTGAAAAATGACGCCATAATGGTTTAAGACGGGGGTGACTGGTTTTGACGCTGGTCGCGAAGCCATCGGAGCATGTCGAGGGACAGATCACCTCGTTAAACCAGCTGTAAACAGTTATAGTTGCAAACGACGATAACTACGCACTAGCGGCTTAATTGTCACGCTAGTCCTCCTTCCCGGCTCGTTCGTAGGCTAGGTTTTCGGAGGTCACTTATACGAAACCGCTCGCAAGGTTGTCTGTGCCGCGCGAGTTAAACTAAAGCAGGCTCGCCACTGCCGCGCTAGTCTATCGGTGTTGCAGCGGTTAACTTAAGGCATAGACTAAACATGTAGTCGCCGATGAGTGTAGGGCTGACGGACGTGGGTTCAATTCCCACCACCTCCACCAAATAATCAAACGAGCCACTTTCGGGGTGGCTTTTTTTGGCTATGTTTAACGTTCAACCGACTTATTTTAACGACGCCAAATCCTGACAATAACTGGCAAAACTGACTTTGCATACTCCGCGCTATCTTTTCTGATTATGTAAAAGGATGTTAATCAGCCGCAGTGCAGCATTGAAAGCAGCGTAAACCTGATTGGCGTGCAGGCCGCGAGTCTTGATCAACTTGCCGCTGGCATCTTCCCAACTGATAATGCATTCTGTGAGTGCATCAGTTTGGCCGCCCCTGGGGATATGGACTTCATAATCAGTAAGCTCAGGCATGATAACATTGTGCTCGGGAAGGACTTTCTTGATCGCGTCAATAAAGGCATCAAAACCGCCGTTACCGCGCCCATCTGATTGATGAACTTTTCCATTGATCTCAACTTTGATACTCACCACGGCTTCCTGATCCAGCTGACTGGCTATCGAGCAGTCTAATAGCTGGATGTGGTGGTAGTCTTTGCTTTCCAGCACGTCTGCGATGATAAAAGGTAGATCATCGGTTGAAATGCGCTGTTTGGAATCGCCCAGCTCAATGATTCTTTTCAGCACTTTTTCCTGTTTTTCTGTCGACAAGCTCAAGCCCAGTGCCTCTAGATTTTTAGCCAGCGATGCTTTGCCGCTTAGCTTACCCAGCGCATAACTATGTTGGCGCGCGAAACGCTCTGGACTAAGCCGGGTTTTATACAAATCACCTTTTTGATCACCATCGGCGTGAATGCCTGCGGTTTGGGTAAATACATCCGCACCGACAATTGGCGTATTGGCGGCTACTCGCTTGCCGGAGAAGTTCGCAACCAGATTACTCAGATGAACAATATGTGTCTCATCAATTGAAACATCCATCTCCATTTTGTCTCGCAATGCCACCGCGACCTCTCCCATGGAGACATTACCCGCGCGTTCTCCCAGACAATTTACCGTACAATGAATGGTGCTGACGCCAGCACGTACGGCCGCCATGGAGTTAGCGAGCGCCAGACCGTAGTCGTTATGCGGGTGAAAATCGAATTGCAAATCGGGATAACGGCTACACATATCCTTGATGCTGATATAGACTTCGTCGGGCGACATCACGCCCAGCGTGTCGGGAAGCATAAAGTGCGCAATACCCAGGTTTTTAAGCGCATCCAGTAAACCAAACACGTAATTTGGGCTATCGTGATATCCATTGGACCAATCTTCCAGATAAACATTGGCTTGCAGTTGGTTTTCTAGGGCATATTCAACCGTGCGCTCTATCTCAGCGACATGCGCGGGTAGATCTTTACCCAATTGTTCCCAGCAATGCTTTTCGCTGCCTTTGGTGAGTAGATTGATCACCTTGCCGCCTGCCGCGCAGATCCAGTCCACACTGCGGGTGTGATCAACAAAGCCCAGCACTTCGATTCGGTCATCAAGCCCTTTTTTATTGGCCCATTGGTTGAGGCTCGCGACAGCCAGTTGTTCACCTTCGGATACCCGCGCGGAAGCGACTTCAATACGATCAATACGCAGTGAATTCAGTAACGCCTTGGCAATATTGACTTTTTCGGCCGGTGTGAAAGATACGCCCTGGGTTTGTTCACCATCACGCAAGGTGGTGTCCATGAGGGCAACATGTCGGCGAGCTTGCTGTTGGGTAAGCATGGTTAGCGTCTATTTGGTTAGCACGAACATTTAAAATGCGTCGCGCCAAAATTGAGTAGTCTGGAAATAGGGTGAGATGATACCAAATTGTGCCTTATTGTAGACTATTGCAATACAAACAATTACGGCTTACTGACAGCTTGGCAATGTAAATGGGTTGCTTCCGACACTCTGACGAGTTAACAAAATTTTAATCAATTTTTGACGTGCGTCTAAGATTTTAGTTTTTATTTGGCATAGAGTGGCGGGTTATTCAGATGAATAGGAAGTGGGGAGGGTAATATGGCGATTAACCATGAAAAAATCGAAGATCTCTTAGCCGCGTTGGAAGATCAAAAGCGGAATCTGATTGCCGCATCATTGATCGCTAAACAGGAGTTACTGGAGGGGCTGGATACGCTTGAAGAGAAAATTGAAGATATTGATACTGACGAGCTAAAGATGAAGCTGGTCTTGGCCAAACTCAAGGTGCTGGAAGAATTTGATGAGCTCGAGGAACGTTTTGAGCAATTGGGCGCTAAGGCCAAAGTCGTCGCCGAGGCGACAGAAGAAGAAATTCAGCAGGGCTGGCGTACTACCAAAAATATCGCGAAGGATATTGAAGAGAAGGTAAAGCAATTTTTTGCCTAGGTATCGATGACCAATTCCCGTTTTCCGCATGATGCCTTGCCATAATAACAAATTAATAAGGGCATCAATTCAAAAATGATCAAAGCTACTTAAATTCGGATAAATTAAAATGGGCCCTACGAAAACAGTTAAGCGTGATACCAAAAAAGTATTTTGGCAAATGGGCACTTGTTCGCGCACTTTTTTCTATTTGTTAAACCGCGAATTTGGCCACTCCATAGAGGTCGAGGAACACGCAGCCGACCCACTGGCGGGAGGTGTGATGCGCAAGGGTTTTCAGTGTGGCATGATTTGGGGCGCGGCGTTAGCGGTGGGTACGGAAGCGTATCGCAATACTAAGGATTTGGATCAAGCGGTTGAACTGGCTATTGTTACGACACAAAAGCTGGTCACTTCGTTTAAGGAAAGGACACATACCGTCAATTGCCGAGAAATTACTGATACGGATTTTTCCAAGAAATTTCAAATGGCAAAGTATCTGTTGTTTAAAGCGAAACCCTGTTTTGACCTGGCAGAAAATTGGGCGCCTGAAGCCATAGAAGCGGCGTGCGCAGGGCTCTCTATGGAACCTGCCCGATTATCGAGAAACCCCTTGAGCTGCGCAACCGAAGTTGCCCGTAAAATGGGCGCAACAGACGAGCAAGCAGCTATGGTGGCCGGGTTTGCCGGAGGCTTAGGTTTAAGTGGTCAGGCCTGTGGCGCACTCGCCGCGGCAATCTGGATGAACAGCATGGAGTGGAGCAAAGCTCATCCCCAGAAAATGGCTACGTCGAATCCAGCAGCAGAGCGAACGTTTAAAAAGTTTATTGAAGTCACGGGCGCTGAAGTGCTGTGTCATAAATTATGTGGACGACGTTTTAATTCCATTGACGAACATAGCGAATATATTGAGCAGGGGGGATGTGCAAAATTGATCGAGGCGCTCGCAAAAGTAACCTAATCAACACCCTAGCTTATTTTTGAGTAACGTGGGCTTGGTAAAAAATAGAAGTAAATGGTTCGTATCGGAATTAGGATATCACGGATCAAATTATCAACTTCATAGCAAAACATTCCATACTGTTATGCCGTCGGTATAGGGTTATGTTCGCGAACTTTTAATCATACCGAAAATGCCGCCTTTTGCGTGTTGATGCTTGATCAGCTAAAATTTTTATTCTAAGCAACGATTATCAGGTAATGCACAATGGTTATTTTTGTCAGTGGGCTGGTGGGCGCAGGAAAATCAACCATTGCGAAGGCTATCGCTAAAGAAATCGGGTATCCCTGTTACGAAGTGGATAAAGTTAAGCGTGAGGTCTACCAACTCGATCCAGAGTATCAAAGAAAATACCGCGAAGGCATTCCATTTCCTAAAGCGATTCGGGCGAAAGTGTATGAGCGGGTTGCAGCTGATCTTAAGCGATTGAGAGACCAGCATGAACATATCGTGGTCGATGAGGTGCTTTATGCACGTGAATTACGTCGTAAACTGTATCAAACAGTCGAAGACATATTCGGTGAATTTATCATAATTTGGGTGCGGGTTGACGAAGCGATATTGTTGGATCGCCTACGCTCGCACAAGCGCGAAGGACATTTGCTGGAAGATCCCGTCCCCATGCACGAGGCGATAAGGCGTGAATTCGAAGGTTTTCATCGCAGTGTCATTGTTTGCAATAATATGGGCAAACCCGAAGACTCGATTGCCAGTCTTAAGAAGCTCATCATTGGAGCAGCACATATGGCTAAGCTTATGCACTAATGCAGAATGCCTAGTATAAAAAGGAGACCCCCCAGCTCTGCTGGGGAGGCCAGCATAGTTTGACAAATTCGCAAGTCTCATAGTAACTCGCGAAGCGTGAGCCGACAAGCAACACGCAAAGGAGAAACCATGAGACAAGTAAACAGTTTAAATCACACTCGTTGGGAGTGTAAGTACCATGTGGTATTTATTCCGAAATTTCGGAAGAAAGTATTGTTTGGTAAAATACGAAAAGAGATTGGGGGGGTATTCCATCGCCTGGCCCGTCAAAGAGAAAGCTTTATAGAAGAAGGGCATGTAATGCCCGATCATGTTCATATGATGATATCGATCCCGCCGAAACATGCGGTATCGCAAGTTATTGGATTTATCAAAGGCAAGAGTGCCATTCATATTGCACGAACGTTTGTAGGTCGAAAAAGGAACTACGTCGGACAGCATTTCTGGGCAAGGGGATATTTTGTATCTACGGTGGGTCGAGATGAGCAGGTGATTCGAGAGTATATCCGACATCAAGAGCGGGAAGATCATCGAGTCGATCAGTTAAAATTGTTGTAGCCATCCCCTTTAGGGGATTCAAGGAGCCGCCGGCTCCGTAACTGCCGTTTTGAGCGGCTCACAAAACTAAAGCCCCCGGCTTCGCCGGGGGATACTTACTCCAATAGCGAATCAATTTTCGCGGCCTGAAAACTGCGGTTAAAAGTATAACCTTTTGCTAGAAAGGGTATAATCCCCGCCCCATTTCATTCTGCATTTAAGCGCGCCGGAGATCGTATGATCGGTACAACTATTACCCAGTTCCTGATCGAGGAACAACGCAACATTGATGGCGCTACAGGTGATCTTACCTCGGTCATAAATGATGTGGTAACCGCCTGCAAAACGATTTCCTCAGCTATGCGTTATGGTGCTTTATCCGATGACGATTTGCTTGGCGTAAGCGACTCTGAAAACGTACAGGGCGAAGCCCAAAAGACCCTTGATATTGTGGCCAATGATTTGTTCCTGCGACGCACTGAATTCGGTGGCCACGTTGCGGCAATGGTTTCAGAAGAAATGGAAGATGTATACGTACCGTCGGCAAACAACTCAAAAGGGCGCTACCTTTTACTCTACGACCCGGTAGATGGGTCTTCTAATATTGCGGAAAATGCCGCGATTGGCACCATATTCTCAATTCTCAAGCGGCCTGATTCGGCGGTTGGTAAACCCAAGTTAGACGAATTTCTTCAACCTGGAAGTCAGCAGGTCTGCGCAGGGTATGCGATATACGGGCCATCGACCATGATTATCATGACCACGGGTAATGGGGTGAATGGTTTTACCCTGGATCCATTGATTGGTGAATTTGTCTTAAGTCAGCCGGATATGCGCATACCAGATGATAACGCACGTCTGTATACCAATTATCTCCATAGTCCCCACTGGGACAAAGCTACGCAGGATTATTTCAACGATTGCTTAGCAGGTCGGGATGGCCCAAGGGGTCAGGATTTTGATCCTCGCTGGTCAGCGGGCGCGGTAGCTGATATACATCGCTTGTTCTTTTCTGGTGGGATGTATTTTTACCCCACCAATGCGCGTTTCAGAGCCCAAGGTCTGTCATCAAAATTGCGTTTACTGTACGAAGTGAATCCTATGTCATTTTTAGTCGAGCAAGCCGGCGGGAAAGCCAGTGATGGCGAGCAGCGCGCACTGGATGTGCTGCCCACAGCACTGCACCAGCGCTCCCCCATCATTTGCGGTACTCGCTCTGAGGTGGAATATTATCTTCAGGTCACCGGTAAAAGTAGTAAGACCAATTAGCGTTGGGTACTTTGGGGGTTGGGTGGGTAAGTCCATTGACGCAAACGACGTAACAATCCGGGTTGTTGATCGCATAAATCGTCACCGACACCAATCATACGGTAGGCGATAAAGACGGCTACCAAAGCGATAACGATACCTCCAACCGCTTGCCCAATCATCACTCCCGCTGCGCCACCCCACATGCCGCCCAACCAAACAAAGGGAATTGTCCCCAGGGTATTTTTAGCCCAGTTGAAACTGGTGGAATAAAAAGGGTGATTTAAGTTGTTGAAGCTGGCATTGCTAACAAATAACCAGCCATTAAAAACCCATGCCAGGGCGAGTGGCCCACAAAATAACAATACCAATTCGCGACCCGTACCACTAACAGGAAATGCAAATAGTATCGGACCGCGTAACAGGTACAGTAATACAGCAACCACCAACACATAGACCAAGGTTAGCAGCAGTGCATTATTGAGCGCACTTCGCACACGGGCAATTTGATTGGCCCCGGCATTTTGCGCAAATACCGGGCCGATCGCACCAGATAGCGCAAATACCATGGCGAAGGCAACTGGCGTTAAACGCCCGACCACCGCCATACCCGCAACCGCTGATTCACCAAAATCTGCGATCGCGCGAATAACCCAGGCATTACCCACGGGTGTGGCCAGGTTGGTTAATATGGCTGGGAGTGCGATGGCGAAAATGATTTTGAATTCTTGGGGAGTAATGCGCAATTTCACCGGTGCAAAGGCGTGGTATTGACTGATAGCAGGTCTTAGGGAGCTTATTAACATGGCGATCCGCGCGACCACTGATGCCAGTGCTGCGCCACTCAAATCCATTGACAGGGCGAAAATGAATATAGGGTCGAGTAATGCATTGACACTCCCACCGATTAGGGTAGCCATAGTAGATTTAACAGCTGCACCATGGGCGCGCAGTACGGCGCCTGAATTCATTCCCATGCTTAATATCGGCATACTCGGGATGATGATGCGCAAATAAGTCGTCGCAAGCTCGGATGTTTCGCCATCGGCGCCGAGTAAACGAATCAATTCAGGTGCATACCAGAAGGTAAACATGGCGATCGGGCAGGTTACTAATACGGAGATGAATGTTGCATTGGTCGCTAACTCGCGGGCACGCTGATGATTACCAGCACCAATTTCACGGCCAACTAATACGCCTGTGGCAATGGCAAGCCCAATACAAATAGACGTAGTAAAAAAAAGGATGGTGCTGGCGTAACCAATCGCCGCGGCCAAAGAAGGCTCACCCAGCAAGCCGATAAAGTACATGTCAACCAAATCCACCAGGAACAAAAACATCAGCCCCAGACTACCCGCGAGGGTCGTATTAATGATATGTTTGGCTAAGCTTCCATGCAGGTAACGAGCTTGCGTTTCTGTAGTTGCCATTGCGGGTTAGGTTAAATACACCGGCTTGTTGATTGATTTTTAGTTGCTGTCATTATTTAATATATTTATCAAAAAAGTATTTATATATCGCTGAATAATAGTGAAAAAAATATTAATTTTATACGCGCACCCAAGCCATGATCGTTCCGAGATAAACCGGCAGATGGCGCGTATAGCCAGTAATACTGAAGGCGTAAGCTTAGTGGATTTATATGCTCAGTATCCTACCTTTGAAATTGAAGTTGGTACAGAGCAAAAACGGCTATTAGATCATGACGTCATTGTATTTCAATTTCCGCTTTATTGGTATTCCACGCCATCACTCTTAAAAGAGTGGCAGGATTTGGTTTTGGAGCATGGGTTTGCTTATGGTACGGGTGGAATCGCGCTCCAGGGTAAAGTATTAGTCGCGGCGCTTTCAGCCGGGGGAAGCCAAGAAAGCTATCAACACGATGGTGCAAATCTGCATACCATCAAAGAAACCTTAACGCCGCTCAGGCAAACCGCAAATATTTCTGGTATGCATTATTTACCGCCGTTTTGCTTGTTCAACGCACGCTCAGCAAAGGAAGAAAACCGACTTGAGCAACATCTAGATAGCTGGGAGAAATTACTACACATGCTGCGCGACCAGGAATTGGATATTGACAAACTTGATAAGTATACAACCTGCAATGTGGTGCTCGACAAACTGAACGAAATCTTTAAAAGTGAATGACAAAAATCTTACTTTTGATGTATTCACCCTCCTTGGAGAAATCTCATGAATGACTTACTCATACAGGCTTTTATTTATCTGTGTGCAGCTGTAATCGCGGTGCCGATAGCCCGGCGGCTAGGCCTTGGCTCGGTGCTGGGCTATCTTATCGCGGGCGTGGTCATTGGCCCAATCACCGGCATTGTTGGTTCTGAAACGCAGGCATTACAACACTTTGCAGAGTTTGGTGTGGTGATGATGCTATTTTTGGTTGGGCTCGAACTTGAACCTAGAATTTTATGGAAAATGCGCGGTCAGCTATTGGGTTTGGGTGGGTTACAAGTACTCATTACCACCGTCCTGGTGATGTCAGTCTCCATTGCATTGGGGTTTTATTGGAGTGTCGCCCTGGCGACGGGGTTGATAATCGCGCTGTCTTCAACCGCGATTGTGCTGCAAACCTATAGAGAAAAAAATCTTGGCCGAACCCCAGGGGGTAGAGCTGGGTTTTCGGTATTGTTATTTCAGGATATTGCCGTGATACCGATGCTCGCTTTAATCCCGCTTCTGGCGCTACCAGAATTGGTGGATCAAGCGGCGGCACAGCTTATTGATGAGGGTGGTCATGCGGGCAGCGATACTTGGATCGATCATTTACCGGCGTGGGCGTACGCGTTAGTTGCCTTATCAGCGGTTGCATTTGTCATTCTGGCGGGGCAGTTCTTAACTCGACCTTTATTTCGTTTTGTAGCGGAGTCGCGCTTGCCTGAAATATTTACTGCGATGGCATTACTCCTGATGATTGGGATTGAGCTGCTTATGGGTGCCGTGGGCTTATCGCCCGCTTTGGGGGCATTTTTGGCAGGCGTGGTATTAGCGAATAGCGAGTTTCGGCATGAACTAGAATCTAATGTTGAACCCTTTAAGGGGCTGTTGCTGGGTCTCTTTTTCATCACCGTCGGCGCGGGTATCGACTTTTCCGTATTATTTGCAAAATTCTGGTTGATCTTGTCGTTGGCGCTTGGCGTCATGTCATTGAAGTTCGCGGTGCTGTTTGGTTTGGGTAGATTTTTTAAATTAAACCAACCGGATCATTGGTTATTTGCGCTCAGCCTTGCGCAGGCCGGGGAATTTGGTTTTGTATTACTGAATTTCAGCTTTCAAAACCACGTCATTTCGACAGACCTCATGAAAACACTTTCTCTGGTGGTCGGCATATCTATGTTGCTCACGCCGGCATTATTTATCTTTTTTGATCGAGTTATTCAACCCCGATTGGCGCGTGGTACGGAATCGCGCGACGCCGATGATATACAAGAGCACGGTAAAATTATTGTTGCAGGTGTGGGTAGGTTTGGTCAAATCGTGTATAGGATGTTAAACGCGAATCAAACCTCTATGGTGGTGCTGGATCACGACTCTCGGACCATCGATCGCATGCGAAAGTTTGGAGTAAAAGCCTACTTTGGGGATGCCACCCGACCCGATCTATTACACGCGGCCGGAATTGATGATGCAAAATTATTGGTCATTGCGATTGATGACCAGGATGCAGCGGTGGAATTGGCACAATACGTCAAACACGCACACCCCCAAGTCAAAATTGTCGCCAGAGCATTTGATCGTTTGCATTATTATCATTTGCGTGCTGCGGGTGCGGATGTGATTATTAAGGAAATGTTCAATGCGTCGTTAACCGCTGCAAAAGAAGTTTTAAAGTTGATAGGCGCACATCCTTATCGGGTCGAGCGAATGGCGCGCAGTTTCCATAAACACGATGACGAGAGCAGTGATATTCTGTATAAGCTATGGAACAAAGAAGAAGATATGCTCAATAGTGCTGAATTTATACGTGAAGCGACTGAGCGTGGTGACATGATTAATCAAGTATTGCAAGAATCTGTGGTGACTGTTTCCGACGAAGCGGACAGGGGATGGACACCTCCACCCAAAGGTTACGCGAGTGAACTAAAAGGTTAGCTCGGGGTGAGAAATATAACATCGATACATAAACCCTCATACTCACTGCCGTCATGACTCAGCCAGTAAATGAAAAACTAATCAATCCCATATTGCTCGCGGGATGTTTGATCCTGATGGTAGGTTTTGCAATCCGCGCGAGTTTTGGGTTATTTCAGATCCCGATTGCCGAGCAATTTGGTTGGCTTCGATCTGAGTTTTCATTAGCGATTGCGATCCAGAATTTGGCCTGGGGTGTGGGCCAGCCCATTTTTGGTGCGATAGCAGAAAAATTTGGCGACAAACGGGCCATCATCATCGGCGCGATTACCTATGCGCTGGGTCTCGCATTATCGAGTTACGCGACTACACCCGGGGCGCATCAATTCTTAGAAATTTTGATCGGTTTTGGCATTGCTGGCACCGGTTTTGGGGTTGTATTGGCCGTGGTAGGGCGGAGCACTTCTGCCGAGAACCGATCGCTTGCCCTAGGTATTGCAACTGCGGCTGGATCAGCGGGGCAGGTGGTGGGGCCACCATTTGCTGATTTTCTACTGCGCAGTATGTCGTGGTCATCCGTATTTCTGGTATTCGCTGTCATTGTTCTGGCCGTATTGTTGGTACTGCCTTTTTTGGGCTCTAATCAGACGACTAGCCGGCAGGAGCTGGAGCTATCCATGGGTAAAGTCCTTACAGAAGCCACCAAGGACCCTAACTTCGCGATGATATTCCTGGGCTTTTTTTCCTGTGGTTTTCAACTGGCCTTTATCACCGCACATTTTCCGGCGTATATTGCTGAGATGTGCAGCGCGATACCACCCAATAGTTTGATTCGTTCGCTCGGTATTACCAACACATCCGCTTTGGGGGCCGCTTCCATTGCGCTCATCGGCCTGGCGAATATCATCGGCACCATCGCTGCAGGTGCGCTGGGCCGTTATTTTCCCAAAAAGTATCTGTTGGCCCTGATTTATACCGGGCGCACTATTGCGGCAGCTGCGTTTATACTCTTTCCGATGACCCCGACATCCGTTGTTTTATTTTCGCTCGTCATGGGTGGCTTATGGCTCGCGACAGTTCCGCTGACCTCTGGTTTAATCGCGCATATATACGGCTTGCGCTATATGGGTACCTTATACGGTATCGTGTTCTTTTCTCATCAACTCGGTGGGTTTTTAGGTGTATGGCTAGGCGGTATCATGTACGACCAATTTGGTTCATATGACCTGGTTTGGTGGGTCGGCGTCGGGGTTGGCGCATTCTCGGCAATCATTCACCTACCGGTGAAAGAGCGCCCGCATAGTATTCTTGCACCAAGCTGATGGTATCTAGAGGCTCAGCTAAAACACAATTCTTAATCATTCACTTAAAACATTATTCTGCTAGGAAACAACCATGTCTCTTACCCTGAAAACCGCTGATCTGGTAGATGAATTCGATGCTGACGTGCATTTTTGCGATCTGGCATTCCTTAAATTTGGCCAAAAAGATGCATTCCATGGGCCGATTCAAACGGTGAAATGTTTCGAGGACAATGTTTTGCTAAAAGCGGAGCTGCAGAAACCCGGGAAGGGTAGAGTGTTAATTGTAGACGCCGGTTCTTCTAAGCGCGTTGCAGTAATGGGCGATATGATCGCGGATATTTTTCTCAGTAATGACTGGTCGGGCATCGTTATCAACGGTAGTATCCGAGACAGTCGGGAAATTGACAACATGGAAATCGGTGTTCGTTGCTTAGCAACCACGCCAAAGAAAAGCGCGAAAGAGGGCGTTGGGAGAGTAGGGGTGAGGATCAGCTTTGGCGGTGTTCAATTCGAACCAGGCGATTATGTCTATTGTGATGCAGATGGTTTGTTAGTATCAAAAAAGAAACTATATTAACTGAAATAAAATCGGTTTACTGATCTAAGTTAACAAGGTAACAATGGACATAAAACCCCTATCTTCATTTTCCGTTACTATCTTCATTTTCCGTTACTATCTTCATTTTCCGTTACTATCTTCTTTGCGCTATTTATCGCTGCGCCGTGTGCGCTCTGCGTCCAGCAACGCCCGCTTACGATCTAAACCCCAGCGATACCCCCCAAGGCTGCCATCACCTCTTAACACGCGATGGCAGGGTATCAACACACCAATGCGGTTTTTACCGCAAGCTGTTGCAACGGCACGAAAAGCCTTGGGTTTGCCGATCTGCTTGGCGACCTCACTATAGCTGAGTACATTCCCCTCGCGTATGCTCAGTAGGAAGCGCCAGACTTTCATTTGAAATGCGGTCCCGCGTATATCCAGTGGCAGCGTTGGTCGAGGCTTACCTTTGCTGATGTGTTGATCGAGCGCATCCATCCAAGCGTCAAGTTCAGGTGCATTCTCGGCTGGTGATGGGATAAGTGTCGCTTTGGGAAATTCAGCTTGTAGCGCCAAGATTAAGGATTGTTCATTTTCACCAAACTGCACGAAACAAACGCCTTTTATAGTCGCGGCCATTGCCATCAGGCCGAGTACCGTATTTCTGCAAGCGAAAGCAATGGTTTCGCCAGCCCCGCCAGCCCGATAGGCTTTTGGTGTCATACCAATATTACGCGTGGCTTCTCCGTATACCCGGCTGATAGAACCATATCCTGCTGCGAATATGGCGTCGGTAACACCGTCACCCTTTTTCAATGAGTGTTTAAATAGGCGCATGCGTACCGCGTCTTGATAAATTTTTGGTGATACGCCAAAAGCGGTTTTAAATACGCGTTGAAATCGTGAAGGCGATAACCCAGCTCGATCTGCCAGCATGGTCAGCGTCAAACGTTCATCCGCGTGCGATTCAATATAGCGAGCGATATTGGCCAACTTATCGGTATTGGGCGCGTCTTTCGTTGGCCGACAGCGTTTGCAGGCACGGTAACCTGCGAGTTTGGCACTCTCGATACTCGGAAAAAACCGCAAGTTTTCTGGAAGTGCAGGGCGGGAGGTGCAAGAAGGCTGACAAAATATTCCGGTTGTGATCACTCCATAGTAAAAATGGCCGTCACTGTTCTTATCCCGCGCAATTATGGCTGCTCGCATTTTTTCCTCAGATGGCATAGACATAATTTTACGCGTAGTTCAATTAGTTATTGGATTTAATCTTATTTCACGTACTGCTTCCATCTGATAATTGCTAACTAATTTCAAATTTTTATGATGGTCAGCGCACCACCTAAAAATCTAAAGCGCAAGAATCGGATGTTTTATGTATTCGCATTGTTCTAAGCAAGTTCTAATTATTAAAGGAAACGGTGATGCCTTGAAACCAAGTAAGCAATATCAATTTGGCTTCAGGCTTAATGTAACTTGGATTAACGACGGTATGGGGTAGAGGTTTCTTTCATATCAGTAATCATAAATGTCTGCGGTATGTGGATTGGCAGCACGGTAGTGATAATTCCGGTGGTCTTTTGTGTTGAAGGAACCCCCGTTTTCACTCAATCTGGACCCGTGTAGGCTGCGCTAATTGCTATTGCAATTCTATCCACTGTAATTGTGTATTTACTCTACTTTGAAATTTTTGTGCACGCTGGTTCCGTGAACCTGATGCTGATTACCTTGCTAATACCACTGGCGGCCGTTGGATTAAGTGTTGCGTTTCTCCGCTAGAAAATGGGAGATGAAGCCTGGATTGGGTTTGGACTTATCAACATCGGCCTCATCATCACTGATGGAAGGTTAATGAAGCGTTGGTGACTCGGCTAAACAGGTTAATTTATGTAGGGTTTTTGCTATTAACGAAACGAAGCAAACTAGTTGGCTATTAATTAGATCGTTTGTATCTGAATTTTATTCGCTTTAATTCTTTAATAATTTGGATCAAAGCTTAGCCACTATTTTTGTCATAATTTCTTTTAGAAATGCCAAATCATTTTCTTCAATCGTCTCAAACACTTTGTTGTTCACTTGCTCGACGGTAGAAAACAAATTTGGGGCTAGTGACCTCCCTTTCTCGGTTAATTTAATAGAAAAACTCCGCCTGGAAGTGGCATGTTGTTGTCGTTCCAGAAACCCATTTTGTTCTAAAGCATCAATATTTCTGGTCGTCGCATAGCCTGGCATAGCGATCTTTTTGCCAATTTCCACTTGGGTCAAGCCATCGCCCTCTAACAGCGTCATTATGATGGCAAATTGGCTTAAATTCAGTCCAAGTGGTTTTAATGCCTCTGTCATTGTTTTGTCTAAATGCGTAGCAGTGGTCTTAAGCATCCAGCCCAGACTGCTTCTTCTTACTCTTTCCGCTGGAAACATCTCATTTTTATCCATACGCCTATTTTACAATTATTAAGTTAACAATGCAAAAATTGCACTTGCAATAGTAGCATTCGCAATTTAATATAACGAACATTCATAGTATTCCACGAGGTAAACCTGATGAATCGATATCATCCTTTTTTAGTGTTTTTACATTGGCTTTTAGCTTTTATGATTATTATGGGTTTGGTTATGGGCGGTAACGTTCTGAGCGAGACGCCCAATACTGCACCGGAAAAACTGTTTTATCTAAAAATACATATGTCGATGGGGATCGTCATTCTGTTGCTGATGCTCATCCGTTTGATTACGCGCTTTTTTACTAGTAAGCCACCTCATGCTGATATTGGTAATGTGCTGTTTAACAAATTAGGGGTAGCTACCCATTATCTTTTTTATCTTGTTGTCATTCTAATGGGGGGAAGTGGCTTGGCAACAGCAAATATGGCAGGGTTGCCTGCCATTATTTTTGGCGGTTCCGGCGAGGCACTGCCGATGAGCTTTGATATGTTTCCACCACGTAAGGCCCATGGAGCACTAGCAGTTATTTTGATGCTGCTGATTGCTGGACACGTTTTGGCATTTCTCTACCATCAATTTATACGAAAAGACGGTTTGTTTTCCCGCATGTGGTTCGGTCGTCGTCAATAACGGAAAAGCAAAAGAGGCATTATTAATGAAAAAAGCGCTAGATTTTGTTCAAGAAATTGGCACGATTATGTACGTCGGTGGCATCCTGTCTCACATCGTTATCGGTGCGGTAATGGCCAGCGACGACGCGGTAACCATGAGTCACATTTACCAATATAAATTAATGAGCGCGTATATCCTAATTTTACCTGGATTGGCGTTAAAAATTGTGTCCGACATACTCCTATATATGCATTTTCAGATAAAGCCGAATTGGCTTAAGGTTAAGCTTCTGATGACCGCTATCTTGGCAATAAATGCTTTTGTGTTTTTAGTGCCGATGATGCCGGAATTACTCGAGTTAGCAAAAGCCTCCATCCCTAAAGGCGTAGTAAGCCAAGCCTTTAAAGATAAAGAGCATGCTGAGGCGCTGGTAGGCATGTCTAATGTTATTCCGTTATTGACAGAAATTATTATGGGAGCGTTCCGACCTAAATTAGGTCGAGAAAGAAGGGCGGGATAATATTACTTTCATAAATTAAGAAAACGCATTTAGAAAACCACGATTATAAAAGCATCTGTTCCTATATACTGTTATACCAGGTTGTTTTCAGATGCTTTTATTCTTTACTGGAAAATTAGCAAGTTCACATCAAGAAAAATGATAATCGAATAAGCAAATGAAGAAGTATTTTCTTAGTATAACGCTTATATGCGGAATGGGGCTGATCAGTTCTGTCGCGCATTCACAGGCCGACTTTCGAATTGGGTTTATCTTGGATGGTAGCAATGAATCTTTGGAACTCCAAGACGGCATTATTCGAGAGGTATCAGTATTACTAGGTACGGATGTCGATGTTGAAAGAACCAGCTATATTGGTGCCCCCAGGCCAGAGTCACTTAAGGCCTTAGCAGATCAAGCCTATGAGGATGATAGTATCGATGTCGTTGTGGCACCCGGGTTTTTAGGTAGTAATTTCTTATATAGTAACAATTATTTTCCAAAACCAACCTTTTTAAGCCAAGTCATCGCTCCCGTTATTTCGAATAACGAATTTAGTGCCCAACGACCGAATCTATACTGGTTAAGCCGGCGTCTGGAAATGCTTAACACGCTTGAGGCCATACAAAATACGCTTAATCCAAAGCATATTACGTTGCTGTTAAGTGTAGCTCGAGAATATATAGAAGAAGATGTGCTCAACCGCTTGTTAGAGCAAGGCGAAAGCTTAGGGATGGTGATCGATGTGGTCCAATTCAATTCAAAAATAGCAGCCTCTAAACAAGTTCTTGATAGTACTGAGTTAGTATTGCTCGCACCCTTAAGTCATCATTTGAGTACCAGAGTCATTCGTGATCTAAGCGGCCATAATATTCCTGTTTTTACTTTCTCCGGGCGTCGAGTTGTAGAGCAGGGGGCGTTAATGACCGATCGTGGCGATGCGGATATAACACAGATTGCCAGACGTGTTGCCTTGGATTTACAAGCAGTGTATCTGAATGAAGCTATCTCGCCTGGGCCGAGGTGGCTGGAGATGAAACAGGAGTTGATTTTAAATATGGGCGTGGCCGCTAAACTTGGTATTGATCTACCTATTGACGTGCTCTCAAATGCGACGTTGATTGGTGAAATACCTGCTGGGGTAGATTCAATCGAGCTTGAAGAGCTCGTCTCTTGGGTGATTGAGAATAACCCAGCTCTTGAGCAGTCTAAGCTTGCGGTGCGTGTAGCAGATGAAGGCATGAATCAATCACATTCGGTACTGTTGCCTCAACTAAATGCAGCAATCAAACACGAGCGTGATGACACATCGGGGGCATCGGCGCAGGCTGGTAATCCCGCACATGATACTTTGGCCAGCCTTACATTGTCACAAAATGTATATTCAGTTAGCAAGAACTCAAATCTGGAATTGGCTAGGCTGACGAGAAAAGTTACTCAGCATGAATATAGCGCTGTGGAATTGGATCTTATTCAGCAAACCATTAGTGGTTATTTAAATGTTCTTTCGGCGCAGTCAGCTGTAAATACAGGTGTAGAAAACCTGCGCCTTTCGCGTGATACCTTATCCATGACAAGCAAGCGTCAACGCTTTGGTAGCGGTACATTAGCGGATGTCTACACATCGCAATCATCTATTGCAACCGCTGAGTCGGCCCTCTTATCAACCCGTATTAATTCATTAGAAGCCCGTCGCGCGTTAAAGGAGTTGACCAATATTCAGTTTGACGAGAAAGCACCATTCAGTTCTGCCGATTTTTCCGATGAATATTTCGCACCAACACATGAGTTAGTGTTGCCATCGCTCGAAACTATCGGTGGTATTCAAAACTTAGCAGAAATTAGTGCCGAATATGCTAAAGAAGTTGACCCGGCTATCCTCGCCAGTGCAGTTACAATTGAGTCGAAAGAAGTCCAACTAGACGCAGCGAGAAAAAATCGTTTTACACCGGAAGTCAATCTTAGTGGCCAAGCCTTTCAGTATCTTGAAAGCGACGTATCTAGCACCGGTGTTGACTTGGATAATGTTAATGACTGGAGCGTGTCGTTGAATGTCAATATTCCACTCTGGAATAGCGGCAATCTTGCTAGTGTTGCACGTCAGGCAGGTACGCAAAAAACCGTCTCTGAACTGGCACACATTGCCACACGCAATAGCCTAGATACAGTAGCGCGAAATAGCGCTTTTAGTATCGGTCAAGCGTGGCGCAATATTAAGCTTGGGCGCATTGCCTTGGATTCAGCACGTAAAAGCCTGGAAATTGATCAGACCGCCTACGCGAGTGGAGCAATCACTATTACTACATTACAAAATAGCCAGAATGCTTTTATTGCTGCGCTAGAAGGTGCGGAAGACGATAAATATCAGTATCTCAATGCCCTGGTTAACTGGCAACGTCGTATGGCTGCAATGCCCGCATTAATGGGGAAATCAGGGTATCAACAATGGGTTGAGAATTTTAAAACCCGGCTTTATTCCAATACTGAAGAGGAAACGAACTGATGAATCATTCTATCTATGCGGCCGGGTTTATTTTAATTGTGGCGACTGCATGTACTGAAAAATCCAACGAGCAAGTATCTGTTGAGGAAATTGTAAAAGCGGTAAAGACACAAAAGATCATTCTGGCAGCCGGTAATACCGAGCGCGTTCTGGCTGGAACCACTATTGCTAGTGATGAGCAAAGCCTGAGCTTTAGAGTTTCAGGTGTTATTGTGGACCTGCCAATCAAGGTGGGTGACATATTGAAAAGAGGTGATACCATCGCTCAGCTGGATACCACAGATTACGATATCAGTGCCCGCCAGGCACAAGCATCACTCGCTCAGGCGAAGGCAACGCAAGTCAGCGCGAAAAGCAACTATGAACGCGTTAAAGGTTTGTATTCTGCACAGGCGGCGAGTCTCTCGGACCTCGAAGCTGCACGTGCAAATGCCACCAGTGCCAAGGCAAATGTAGCCGTCGCGCAACAGCAACTAAATGCAGCGCTGAACCAGAAACAGTATACCAACCTGACAAGTAGTGCCGATCAATGCAAAGTGCTTAGCGTACCCACAACCGTCAATAGCACTATCAATGCTGGGTCAACAGTCGCCAAACTATCGTGTGGTACGCGTATGCGGGTAAAAATGGCAGTACCAGAAGCTTTGATTGATCAGGTGAAAATAGGCGATAGTGTTTCAGTTTCTATTCCAAGTGTACAAGTTGATCCGATCACAGGCGAGGTGGTGGAGGTGGCAGTTAGCAATGTGGACGCTGCGGGCTTTGATGTAGAAGTAGAACTACTTGATGATATTGAGGGGTTACGGGTAGGTGTATCTACCTCCATCACCCTGGCGCTAACGACACAGTCGGAGCAAAAACGTGCGACATTACCCGCGCATGCCGTTATCAAAGAAGGGGAGGGTAACTATGTTTTTGTACTGTCAGATAATCAGGTAGATGGTGTTTATCAGGTGCTGAAAAAAGCGGTCGAAATCGGAGAAATAAGTAATCAGGGGCTGGAAATATTATCCGGGCTCAATGAAGGCGATCAGGTCATTATTTCAGGGGTATCCAGAGTCAGCGAAAGCATGAAGGTTAAGCGCATCAATGAGGCCTAAATCATGAGGTTCAGCTTTGTCGATATTACACTGAAAAATAACCGCCTGGCGATCCTGTTAAGCGTTGCGCTCATTATAGCGGGCGGTATTGGTTACTTGGGCTTGCCCAAGGCGGAAGACCCCGGTTTTACCATACGCACAGCAACAGTCACTGTTCGTCTTCCTGGTGCCAGTGCGCAGCGTATGGAAGAGCTGGTGACCGCCCCCATTGAAATTGCGATTATGGAAATGCCTGAACTGGATAATGTGCAAAGTATCTCGCGCGAAGGCTTGTCGTATATTTCAGCGAATTACAAAGAAATTTACACCGATATGCGGCCAATATTTGATTCCCTGCGTCGTAAAGTGGAGGGAGTCGAGCCGAGTTTACCCTCTGGAATTATCGGCCCGACTGTAGACGATGAGTTTGGTGACGTATTCGGCAGCCTCTACACGCTTACCGGCGAAGGCTTTGATCTCAAAGAGCTATCAGATATGGCTGAAGACTTTCGAGATGAGTTGATTGGCTTGGATTTGGTCTCTAAGGTCGAAATCTATGGCGAGCAGGAGGAAGTGATTTATGTTCAATATAGTGACACAAATCTACGAGAAATTGGCGTTAGCCCAGCGAGTATCCAAAATGCTATTTCGAGTGCTAATGTGATTAGTCCGGGGGGTGATATCGTTATTGGAGATGAGCGCATTAGCCTGGAACCGACTGGAAACTATGATACGGTTGATGATTTAAGCAAGACCATTATTCGTGACGGTCAGGGCAATCTAATCCAGCTACAAGATATCGCTCGAATTACCAGAGAATTTAAAACCCCAACCAGTAACATGGTGTTCGCGAATGGCATGCCTGCGCTGGTGATTGCGATTTCTATGAATACCGGTGGAGATATTCTCGAATTAGGTAAACAGCTTCGTAGTCTTGCGCAACAAACACAGTATGCCTTACCGTTGGGGGTGGAGCTACGAGAATCAGCTTTTCAAGCAGACATCGTTGGCCAGAAAATAAACAGCTTTTTGGTAAGTATCGCACAGGCAGTGGCTATTGTGTTTGGCGTACTGGTGGTTTTTCTCGGTTTGCGCATTGCCTTTTCGGTCGCAATGCTGATTCCGATGGCTATATTTGGAACCTTCGCGCTAATGACATTTTTCGGTGTCAGCATTGACCAAGTTTCTCTTTCCGGGCTAATTATCTCTTTGGGGCTGCTGGTGGATAATGGGATTGTCATAAACGAATCTCTGGTCGTTAAAATGCAGCAGGGTAAACCTGGTTTGGTTGCAGCGCGAGAAACCATAGATGAGTTAAAAATGCCCTTGTTGGTCGCATCTCTAACTACTGTTGCGGCTTTTTCACCCATCGCATTGGCCGAATCAGCTGTGGGTGAATTTTGTGCGGCTATTTTTTATATTGTGGCGATGGCCCTCGGAACATCCTGGTTAACTTCGTTGACTGTTATTCCTGCGATGAGTGTCTCGATATTGAGAAAATACAAAGCTAAGCCGCAGTCGCGGGGCATTTTGCTGCGCATTTACTCCGAGATTGTACACTTTACACTGCGCTTCAGGTGGATAGTGGTTGTGGCGATTTTAGGTTTGTTTTACACCGTACCATTTGCGTTAACGCATGTGCCTGCAGTGTTTATTCCAGATTCCGATGAAGCGATTGTTTCGGTTGAATTAGACTTGCCACTAGGGCGCGATATTGCGGTTACCGAGAAATTATCCAAGTCCTTGGAAAGTGAATACAAACGCCTTAAAGATGAAGAGGGTCTAGTTACCGGCTGGTCTAATTTTGTCGGTTCTTCGGCGCCGATGTTCAAGCTTGGCTATGCTTCAAGTGCGGGTAATAGTTCTCATATTTCAAGCATTTTAAATGTTCTTGATGCCCAAGCATTAGATCCTACGATTGAAAAATTGCAGAACTATATGGCCAGTCAACAGCCTGACGTACAGTATAAAATTGGTAGATTGAGCATGGGCCCGCCGGTTTCTTATCCAATTCAGGTTCGCTTGAGTGGCGATAGTATCGATACCCTAGAGCATCAAAGAGATCAAATTAAACAACTTCTGCGTGACAGTACGGGCGTTTTAGAAGTAATTGATGACTGGGGCCTTCGCACCCGTAAGATTGACGTGGTTGTTAGTCAGGATCGCGCGTTGGCAGCAGGGGTCAGTAGTCAAGATGTCGCCGATTCTTTGCGTGATAGTTTGAGTGGTTTACAGGTAGGCGATTTTCGTGAAGGTGAGGAACGAATCCCAATTACCTTGATTACTTCGGGCGCAGACCGAGAAGACTTAAGGCGCCTCAATGATCTGACAATTACTTCGCAATCAGGTGCAAGTGTATCGCTTGCACAGGTGGCAGAAACAAAGATGCAGTGGGTTACCCCAAATATTCAGCGGCGTGATCGAGAACGTACTGTCACCATTTCAGCAACCCTGTTGCCAGGTTATACCGCCACACAAGTGAATAACAACTTTATGCCGGAGCTCGAAAAGCTAAAAGAAAGCTTTCCACTCGGCACCAAGTTGGAATTTGGTGGGGAATCCGAATCTTCTGATGAAGCCAATCAATCGATCATAGAGCAATTACCATTTGCAGGGATTGTGATTTTGTTGCTACTAGTAGGGCAGTTTAATTCTATCCGGCGAGCAGTATTAGTCATTGTCACTATCCCAATAGGCGCTATTGGGATGGCATGGGGGTTATGGATAGCGAATAGTACGATAGGTTTTTTTACGGTACTAGGGATGATTGCATTGGCTGGTATCATTATCAATAACGCGATTGTTTTGATCGACAGCATCGACACAAAAATTGCTCAAGGAACGCCCGCATGGGATGCAGTTGTGCAAGCTTGCGAATCCCGGATGCGCCCTATTTTACTTACGACAATGACCACCTGCGGTGGAATGATACCATTGTGGTTGGGCGGCGGCATGTTTGAGACCATGGCCGTAACCATCTTTTTTGGTCTGCTTTTTGGCTCAGTGATTACCTTGGTTTTAGTGCCTGCATTGTACGCTATCTTGTTTAGATTAAGAAAGCCGAGTATCGCACCAGGGTAGGGAGTTAGCTGAAACGGTTGGTAGCAAATTACCTTAGATATTCGTATTTATTTGACAAATTTTTGACTGAATGACACATCATTTTGTTTTCAGCTAATCGGGTGCCCTTATAGTGATCTTATACGGAATGCATTATTTCAGAAAGAGTCACTCTTCTCAATTAACCAGAAGCATTTTGACGTGATACCGAACATGTCTGTGGTAACCAGAAAATGAAATTCAATGAAACGATTACTGTTATCGAGAAATAACTCGCAGAAACACTTAAAGTACGCGCGACTCCTGCAATTTACTTTAAATTGGTGAGAACAGTGCTATTGCGCGTACCAACAGGTATTGATTGCCTGAATGGACAATTATTACTCAAAATATGCCAGCTTTTTTAGACAAACATGCTACGTGAGCAATTTGGATGATGTTTGGCGTCCTTACATTACATTGCTTGAGCTTTGACATCACGAGGTGACATGCCTGCTAGCCTTTTGAATTCTCTACTGAATTGTGCCGGACTATTATAACCAACCATATTGGCGGCCTCGCTTACACTCTTGCCTTGCATGATGTAATTTTTCGCTCGATTGAGCTTGATTGATTTGGCATATTGCAAAGGAGAAAGATGCATCACTTGTTTGAATTTTGCGTGAAAACCCGATGCACTCATATTTGCTACATTCGCCATATCTTCTACCGATAAGGTTTTGTCAAGGTTTTGATAGACGTACTCAACGGCTTTAGAGATTTGTTTTATTTGCCCACGTTGGTGGAGTAGGTGGATGAACTTTCCTCCTTGCCAATTACTCAAAAGGCGAAAATAGATTTCATCAATGATCGCTTCACCAAGAATAGCCGCTTCGCCTGGACTACTCAGAGTTTGCAACAAACGTATTATGGCATCGAGCATATTATCTTCTAATGGTGCCGAAAATATGGCAGAGGGGTTTATTGTGATAGGATTTGATTCAGCTTGCTCAATGGCTTCCATTTTTAGCATCATTCTGGCAAGCCGGTTTTGATCAAAATAGATTCCCGCTCCTAATAAAGGCTTTAAGTTGCTCGCTTCTGTGACTTCGCATTCGACAGGCAAGGGGGCAAACAAGGTAAGAAAATTTCCAGGTTCGTAATCGTATCTTTTACCTTCCAGATAGACATTCTTCTTACCTTGAGCCGCGAAAACGATGCCTGGATCGTAAATGATAGGGCTTTTCTGGTGCGGTTCTGATCCTCGAAAGGTAAAAAAACCGTCGATACTGGTATCGTGTAAGCCATCTTCAGGTGTAACTTTTTCCAATAGGTCAATGAGTTTTTCCAATTTCGCTTTCTGATTTCCCATTTTCTGCAATGCTCTCGATTAATTTTTCCTGATCATAATTCATATTTATTAGAAATACACAAAATTTTAGATAATTATAGTATTGTGCAAGTAATTTACATTTCTATGTATTCAAACCAATAATCTCATTCGATATATTTTCAAACAACGAATTATTCACTTTAGTTAAACACGATTAAAAAGCGGATCTATAAATTATGAAAAACACAGTATTGATAACAGGCGCATCGTCGGGTTTCGGGAACTTGACCGCAAAGAAATTTCAAAAAGAGGGTTGGAACGTTGTCGCAACTATGCGCTCGCCTGAAAAGGAACGAGAGCTTAATAATCTAGAAAACGTGCTGCTTATAAAACTGGACGTTACGGATAAGAAAAGTATTGACGATGCGGTTTCAGAGACAATCGAGAAATTAGGAACGATTGATGTTTTAGTAAACAACGCAGGATTTGGCGGGATGGGTTATTTGGAGCAAATCCCAATCGAGCAGACTGCGGGGATGTTTGACACAAACGTTTTCGGTCCGATTAGGGTGAGCCAAGTGGTTTTGCCACATATGCGTGAGCGAAAAAGCGGCACAATCATAAACGTAACTTCTTCAGCGGGTTATTTCGCACTTCCGATGCATTCAACATACTGTGCTTCGAAATTTGCGATGGAAGGACTAACGCAGGGGATGGCTTTGGAATACAAGCCTTTTGGCATCGCCGTAAAAGCGGTTGCACCGGGAGGCTACGCGACTAATTTTAACGCTTCGACGGATAAAAATCTCGAGAATGGAGATGAGGAGCTTAGAACCAACGCACATAAAATGGCGGTTCATTTTGCGGCGACCGCCGAGCAATTGCAGAAGCAAAGCGGTGCGAAAGCGGACCCGCAGGAAGTGGCAGACAAGATTTATGAATGTGCAACGACCGATGCACCGATTCACAATATTATTGGACAAGACGCTGAACAACTTGTCGGAATGCTCGATTCGATGCCGCGGCAGGACTTTATAAATCAAATGGAAGAAATGTTAACACCAAAGGAGTAGAGAAAATGATAACAAAATTTGTAGCAAATATGGTTACCAAGGATGGCGGCACACCCGTGTTTGATAATCCCAAAGAAGATTTTAATTTGGATTATGAAGACGTAACTTTTGAAGCTGCTGATGGGGTAAAGCTCTCGGGTTGGCTAGTCAATCCGGGAAAGGACAAAGTGATTATTCAAAGCCATTTTGGCATACAGGGAAGCCGAAGCGGTTACACGCCTGAAGGAAAGGGACTATTCAAAGCGTGGGATAGAAACATAAGGTTCCTTAAACACGTCAAGGCACTCGTTGATGCGGGTTATACAGTGTTGATGTATGACTTCCGGAATCATGGAAATAGCGAAGAAGGCACTTGCAAATCGATTACCAGCGGTGTCGAAGAATACAAAGACGTAATCGCGGCAGTAAAATACATTACCAACCACGAAGACTACAAAACTGCACCTATCGGGCTATTGAGCATCTGCATGGGATGTAATTCGACCACATACGCCTACGGAATCGAGGGCGGTCTGCAGGAATATGAAAATATCAAGGCGATGGTTGGAATCCAGCCGCTTGGGAATAGCGATTTTCTGGATGGTCTCGGTATTCCTAATTTTTTGATCGAACGGGCAAATAAATACAGTCTCGACCGCGGCGGCAAGGACTTTCATGATAGCTTTACACCAAACGCGAAATTCATCAACGTTCCAACGCTTTTGGTTCAAAACACTAACGATCCATTCGCAAATATGGATCACGTTCAAGAATACTATGACAATTTGCAGGTCGAGAAGGAATACTTCCAACCAGAACTGAAAAAATCGAGATTGGCAGCTTACGCCTATTTTGGTGACGAGCCTGAAAAAATGGTGAACTGGTTTAACAAATACGTTTAAACATAGATGAAGTCACTATTTTCATTAGCGGGCGTAACTATTTTGATCGATGCAATCGTTCATACATATGGCTATTTCGTCCTTGATAACCCGAATCCCGCGGGAATGCTGGCGGGAGCGATTGTTTATTCGATTTCGGCTGTTCTTGTGCTTTTCGGATACCGAATTGCGGCTTGGGTTGCATCTGTGCTCCTGACTTTGGGTTTGGTAGGTAGCATTGTGCAATACAGTGAAACAGGTTATCCAAGCTCGTTGATGAACGTAATCATTATATTGAATCTGCTGGCGGTTCTAGCGTTATTAGCTGCACTTCTCGTTAAGAGAGCAAAATCAAGCGGCAGAAAAAGAACAATACGGAGGTTAAAAAAGGAACTATGAAAAAATTAAAAAACAAAGTAGCAATAATAACGGGTGCAAGCGGTGGCTTGGGAAAAGCGACTGCGATCGCGTTTGCGAAAGCGGGTGCCAACCTTGCTATTTGCGCGAGAAGTTTGGACAAACTCCAGGCAGTATCTGAAGAATGCGAAAAGCATGGAGTAGAAACATTAGCGTTGAAATGTGACGTTATGGTCTATGACGATTTGAAGATGCTTGTAGACGAAACGATAAACAAGTTTGGAAAAATTGACATCGTCATGAACAACGCGATTTCAACCACGCAAGGCGTCCCAATTATGGAACATACCGATGAGATTTGGAATAACACGGTAAAAAGTGGATTTGAAGCCGTTTGGCATATGATGCGTATGTGCTATCCGGCCTTAAAGGAAAATGGTGGTGGCAGAATTATTAATATTTCATCGGGTGCAGCTTCGGTTGGCGCTCCAGGTTTCGGTGTCTATGCGGGTGTAAAAGCGGGTGTTCACGGTTTGACGATGGTTGCTGCACGAGAATGGGGCCCTGACAAAATAACCGTAAACAGTTTGGCACCCGTTTTTTACAGTGATTTATCACATAGTTTGTTCGATAAAGTCGGCGAAGAAGGATTGACGGAAATGACTCCACTCGGCTATATCGGTGACGCTGAAAAAGACATCGCACCCGTCGTTGTTTTCATGGCGTCTGATGATGCTAGATACATCACGGGGCAATTGATCAAGGTAGATGGTGGAAGCGATATACATTACTAGCGCTAACCAGAAATAGGGTTAAAAATGAGAAAATTAGCACAAATATTTACTTACATTATGTTGCTGTTTGCTGCGGGGATGTTTGTTTGGGGAGTCTTAGGGTTCCTCGAATATTTCACTGGGCTGGCACCTTTGATGAATCTCCAGAACGTGAATTTCCCAAAAGGGACCCAATTCATACACTGGCTGTTGATCACTTCATCCGGAGCGACTTTGTTATTTGGTTACCTATTGCGATGGAAACACACACCATTTGTAATGGTGGTTTTGTTTGCGATGCTCGCAACCATGTGTGCAATACAGACATTCGACTTTATGACTGAGCCGTGGCGATACCGTTCGTTCGTAAATGAAGTAATTATGTATATCGTGATGTCGGTATTTTTGTTGAAATCGTCATACATAAAGGAACATTTCGGGCGATGAAAAGCGTCCTTATAACCGGAGCCACGGGAATGATCGGCAGTTTGGTTTTAGAGAACTGCCTTTCATCTTCTGCGATAAGTGTCGTAACGAGTTTGGTTCGCCGGAAAACTGTTGGGAATCATCCTAAGCTGAACGAGATTACCGTTGGCGATTTTAAGGATTTTTCACAGCAAAAAGAAATGTTTAAGGGTGTAGATATAGCGTTTTTCTGTATCGGCGTTTACACGGGGCAAGTTCCGGATGACGAATTTAGGGAAATAACGATTGACTATGCCGTTGAATTTGCGAAAAGCCTTAAAGACGGTAGTCCAAACGCTACTTTATGTTTTTTAAGCGGTGCTGGCGCTGATCGAACAGAACAAAGCCGCATGTCTTTCGCAAAATATAAAGGCATCGCCGAAAATCAGATTTCAGTTTTGGGATTGAAGGCGTTTTATACGTTTCGACCAGCTTATATTTATCCTGTCGAACCCAGAAAAGAGCCAAGTTTTGGCTACAGAATGATGCGGACTTTTTATCCATTAATAAAGATGATGGGGGAAAATGCGAGTATCAAATCGACCGAGCTTGCCGACGCGATGTTTAATGTCGGGTTGAACGGAGCGGACGGAGAAATTTTAGAAAACAACGCAATTATTCGGGCTAATCGCCATGGCTAAGAATTATTTATTGAGTTTAAGGCTAATACGTAGCCTCCTTCGCGAGAAAATCTTTACGCACTCTGCGTAAAAAATGAATCTAATCGCTAAGGCCGCCAAAACAACCACAAAGAACACAAAGCAGAAAACCGACATAAATATGCTTATGTTTTTTGTGGCAAACATTTATCCAATCCATATTTTATATTGAACATACTGAGATCTTTCGTGATCCAGTTGGCAGAATTGTCGAAAATGGGAGCGAGAATATTCTGATAAATCCAGTTCACTCAAACAGCTATCATTAAAGCAGTTGCGAAACTTGCGATCGACAACAGTACAACCAAATTTCCAATGTTGTTCATTTTGCTTCCCTTGGCATTGAAGTGTTTTAACCAGTCGATCAAACCATAACTCCAAACTAGAAAAGATAATGTGATTAATGTCACAAAAATGATATGTATTAACTAATTCGATGCCTGTAATTATAGAAAGCGGTTTCAATCAAATTGTAAGAAGGCGCGTTTTACCATGGTTGCTGTATTTAGAGAAATAGGCGACCTTAATACGCAAAGTGGAGGAGCTCATAAAGGTTGGGCTAATTGTACGTCAAACGAATGAATATCTAACAAACTACTTAATTTAGAAAAAAAATAACTAATTGATATTATTATTTTTATAGTATTTTGTTATCACTGAATGACCTGTAGTAATCAAACACCGCTTGGACACTTGCAGCCCGTGCTAGTTTACTTCTCAGTGATTCTTAGGGGGTTTTACCCTGATTGGCACCATGAGGTCGATCAAAGTTATAAAATTGCTCCGTGCGCAACCAATTCAATCGCTTAAATTTTTGAGACCCAATCTATTATAAAAAATATCATCCGAATGCTTGAAAAATCTGTAATAGGCCATATCTGGTTTGTGAAGCGTTGAGTTTTGTGAAATCGACGCTGGTAATTTAAATTGTTTTTTAACCTATTGCTTAGTGGAGGATACGTTATGAATCCAATTGATTTTACACCCTTATATCGAAGTAGTATCGGTTTTGATCGCCTTGTTCCCATGCTAGATTCTGCCATGAATACGGCAGTTGATAGCTATCCACCTTATGACATCGAAGTTCTTGATGATTCCCATTACGTGATTACTCTGGCGGTGGCAGGTTTTGAACGAAAGGAACTCGATATACAAGTGGAAAATAATACATTGATTGTTCGAGGTATTAAGGACAAGCGTGAAGATAAAGAAGGTGAAAAAAATAGCTTTCTACATCGTGGCATTGCAAACCGGTCATTTGAACGTAAGTTTCAATTAGCTGAGTATGTTGAGGTCACAGAAGCTGATCTCAAAAATGGAATACTGGCCATAGATTTAGTAAAAGAGATTCCGGAAAAGATGAAACCGAGATCGATTTCAATTAGTGAGCCCAGTGAAGCCATAGAGCACAAAAAAGTCGCCTAAGCACTTTTTTATTTAATGGTCTGGGGAAGGCTTTCATCTTCCCCAGATCAATTTCAAGATCGTCAGTTTAGTGAATTGGAGGTTTTGTAATGAAAATAGAAAAGTTATATCCATGGAACTGGTTTAAACATGAAAAACCAGGATATTCAAAGGAAAGCTTAATTCCGTTTAAAAGGCCAGCAAATACCCAGGATACAGTGGCATCCCGCGTCAAGGAGTATTCAAACCCTGTTCGCACATTACACCATGTAATCAGCCGCATGTTTAACAATACACTTTGCGGTGGTGATTCATCTATAGTGCACTCGATGCAGTTCGAAATAGGTCATGGATGCATTCAACCAAGGCTGAATTTTCTAATGATTCAAATGGCTATGACATTGCATATTCCACGTCAGGCTGATGATGGTGCCCAGGTAGACAGTATTCATTTGATAAACAATTAGCGTTGGGAGGTAGTAAAGATGATACACATTCGGAAAATTGGTTATTGTCTAGCGATATTATTACTACTGCTATTCTCGCAAAGAATAGCTACTGCTGCTTTACCTAACCAGGATGCCTACGGCAATAAATTGCCGTCATTAGCACCCATGCTGAGAGAGGTAAATCCTGCAGTCGTCAACATATCTACTTACTCGACCAATAAATCTGTCGATTACTATAATCCTTTATTAAACGACCCATTTTTTCGTCGTTTTTTCGATATCCCTAATCAAAGAAACTACCGCGATAATACACCACAAAAGCGGCAACAAAGCGCTGGGTCGGGGGTTATTGTTGACGCAGAAAATGGTGTTATTATGACCAATCATCATGTGATAAAAGATGCGGAGGAGGTTCGTGTTTCGCTCATAGATGGCCGGTCATTCAAGGCGAGCGTTTTGGGCTCTGATCCAGACCTGGACATTGCAATACTCAAAATCAAGGCAAAAAATTTAGCAGAGGTATCCCTGTTCGATTCAAACCAGCTAGAGGTGGGAGATTTTGTGGTAGCCATTGGCAATCCCTTTGGTTTGGGTCAAACAGTTACCACTGGTGTGGTGAGTGCCCTGGGTAGGAGTAATTTAGGTATTGAAGGGTTTGAAAACTTTATTCAAACCGATGCATCAATTAATCCGGGTAATTCTGGTGGTGCATTAGTTAACTTAAGGGGAGAACTTGTCGGTATAAATACAGCTATCATTTCTCCAGCAGGCGGCAATGTGGGTATTGGGTTCGCGATACCAATTAATATGGCGAAGAGCAGTATGGATCAGATACTTGAATATGGAGAAGTTAACCGTGGCCAGATTGGTATAAGTATTCAAGAAATAACACCTGATTTACGCGAGGCATTCGAGATTGAAAATGGTCAGCATGGTGTATTGGTCGCTAATGTGGGCGAAAACACGTCAGCTGAGAGAGCCGGTGTACAGTCTGGGGATATCATCATTGCGGTCAATGGCGTGGAGACCAGAACGACAGGGCATCTAAGGAGTATGATCGGAACTAAGCCCGTAGGGGAGGTTGTGGAACTGACATTAATTCGAGATGGCAACACCAAAACCTTATCAGTAGAAATTGGTGAGCCCCTGATGCAAATCGTTCAATCGGGTGAATTACACCGGTTGCTAGAGGGCGCGACATTTGAAAACAACAAAACTGGTAAGGGTGTTAGCGTTACGCAGGTAGCTCCCAACTCTCCAGCAGCATACAGTGGCTTGCGAACAGGAGATATTGTGATTAGTGCAAATAAGCAACGCGTCGAAAATATCGGTTCTTTGCAAAAGGCATTGGCCAAGGATAAAGATAAAGTGCTACTACGCATACAAAGAAATGGCCGCTCACTTTATCTGGTCATTCGGTAACCTAGCGAAAAAATGCGGGGGCTGATCAGCCCCCTAATTATTGCCTCTGGTTCGAGAAAATTCTCGTTACCGTGAGCTTCTGTTTTCCGTACTGCATAGAAATTTTGCCATATCGTGGACCGTATTTAAGTGTATTCTACGCTAAATTGAAGTCACCAAGACTACACAAGTCACGTGACAACAAAAAAGTCTATTTCTATATAATCCGCTGATCTCGTCGATGGTTTTAATGATGATGTACAGTTGTTGATCTGGGATATCTAAAATTTGCAAAAAAATCGCTTTTTTAAACCCATCCAAACAAAAAAAATGCTTTTAGGAAAACGTTCTGCTCGAAGCTGAGTTAGAGTAACCAGGCGCGGGTAGGTTGTTGATGGTTAACGGTGGTGCCTCAAGCAGAGTTGCAGTCACAGGCGATATTATCGCTGGTATTCTGGTCGATAATAATTGGGCGGGTATTATTAAAGGTAATTTCCGCGAAAGCAGGAAATTGACAACACAGAATTTAGCGTTCCTTGCCTGGCAACCACGTTCAAGAAAAGCTCAAAAGAGGGCGCAGGGAAAGCAGATGTGAATATTTAATATGGTGGGGTTTTATTCAAACCTGATGGTTACGTTTATAGTGACGCTGATGGTTTATTGGTATCAAACAAGAAACTAATTTAACTTGTTGACAATGAAGCGTTTTGGGTTGAGCGGGTTGAGTGCCGATCCTGAAATGAGGAACAGGTCAAGGAACGCACGCCATTACTGGACTCAGTTTTAATGCAATGCATGGTCCCTGTTTACTGGGCTATAGCAGCTAACTCCCCGTCTATGCAGAATTTAGCTTAGCGCCGATTGCTTGTTTGACTCTCTCAAGGCGGTCGCGTACTTCCTGAGCCAATCCAGCAATTTCTTCCCGACCAACAAGGTTTAACACGGATGTAGGATCCATGAACGCGACAATAAACGAGCCACTTTTAGTCTCCCGAATGACCACATTGCATGGCAGTAACAAACCAATATCAGGTTCAGCCTCAATCGCTTGATGCGCGAGTGATGGATTACATGCGCCCAGAATTTTATAGGGTTTGCCATCAATCCCGAGTTTCTTGGCCATCGTCGCCTGCACGTCGATTTCAGTCATAATACCAAACCCTTCAGCTTGCAGGGCATCCACTACTTGGCTTTCGATTAGGTCGAAATCTCCCTTAAGTTCTATAGAAAAGCCATACATATTATTTCCTCTGTTTATGAAAATTGCTCGATCCCAATCGACTAATGCGTATAGACGATTTTAGCTGGATCTATAAACTCACGAGAACAAAAGCATTCGCTACTGTTTCCCCGAGCTCAAATCGATGGTTACACCCTGCAACAACAGTTCCTCAGTGCGGGCTTCGGAATATTCCCGCGGCTTCATGGTCTTGTAAAAGCCACCGGCCACGTAGCGCATACCTTCCTTAAAGTGATGGGGATAGGTCAGGCTATCAAAACGGCGTATTAACTCGCCCTGATCGAACACCAACACACCTGGGCGGTAAATCATCTCATACTTTCGTGCCATTGCCTGCGGCGTGGTGCTGCTGCCATCAACGTCCATGATCTTGCCATCAGAATCCGCATCCAGGCGCACCAGGGTAAAGGGTTGTAGTTCCTTCTGTACCTGCGGGTGAGCCAGGATGCTGTCGTGAAATTCGTTACAGTCGTAACAACTCCCATCCTCAAATATAACAGCCAGTGGTCCGTTGACGGATGAAAGGTCAGTCACTTTTGTGAATAGCGCATTGTCGCGAAGGGTATATACGTCTTTAGCCAGCTTGCTTTCCATGTAGTCTACCAGCGAACCTTGCTCATAGGCTCTTTCCGCCACATAATTCAATACTTCCTGGAAGCGTGCTGGGTTTCGATAACCATTCACTCTCACAACGGTCTTGTTATCACTGTTGAGAAACACGATAGCGGGGGTAGCGCGTACTTTGAGCATTTCCGACAGTTCTTTCTCTGTAACGCTGATTTCTTTACTAAACACGATTTCTCGATCACCCGCTACGTTAATGGCAATGGTATCAAAATGTTCCTGGATGAAGGAAGTGTATGGCTCAGATTCAAAGGACTCTACCAGCATTCGGTCACAGTAAGGGCAGCCATTGAGCTGAAAAAACAACATGACGTGACGATTCTCCGCGGTGGCTTCATCCACGTCATCCTGAATCTCAAGGAAACTTTCCTTGAACCAGGTGGGTACAGAATGTGCAATCCCACCGGTGATTTCACCACGCTTTGTTGGTTCTGCCGCCTGACCACTGGCTATATTAAAACCCAACATCAGCGCGAATATAGTCAACCATCTGGATGTAATTATTTTCATGTAGGCTCCTAAATATATATCGTGTGCTTGATACAATCATACAGCGTCTTAATTAATCACACAAAAAAAATAGTTGATTGGCGGGGAATACTTATTTATGGCGTAATAATCTTTTAATCAGGTTCTTCAAGTTTTCGAATACCGGTCGTAATCCATGCATAATCCTCTCTTCCACTACATAACAATATGAATAAAATAGCGAAACAGCCACTTCTGCTACTCCTGGCCTCCCTGTCGGGTGGTATTTTTAGCACCCCAGCGCTTGCAGAATATCAGCTCAAGGTACAACAAGTCACCGATAAAATTTATGCCTTGGTAGGTGAACTTGATCAGCGTTCTCCAGAAAACTACGCTAATAATTCCACGCATGGTGTCATCATCACTGACGAGGGGGTTATCCTGATCGACCCAGGTGGTAGCTACCTGGGAGCGAAACAAATACATGAGGCGATCAAGCGCTTGACCGATAAGCCGGTCAAACTGGTAATTAATACCGGGGGGCAGGACCATCGTTGGCTGGGGAATGGTTATTTCAAGGAGCAAGGTGCGCACATCATCGCTTCAAGTAAAGCAGTCGAGGATCATCATGCACGCGTCGATGAGCATTTCAATCGCCTAAGCGGACTGATTGGAGAATCACTTGCCGGAACCGAGCCGGTTTACGCCGACGAGCTATTTGATACCGACAAAATGCTAAATTTTGGAGGTATCGAACTGGAACTGCACTACGCAGGCCCTGCGCATACTCTGGGTGACATTTTCGTCTGGATGCCGGAACAAAAAGTGATGTTCAGCGGTGACATCGTTTACGTAGAGCGGGCGCTGGGAACAGGCCCAGCTAAAAATCTGAAAAGCTGGATCCAAGTGTTTGATGCGATGGCAGCATACCAACCCGAACACGTCATACCGGGGCACGGCCCGGCAACAGACTTGGCGACCGCCACCCGAGATACCTATGACTACCTTCGTTACCTGTACGACAATATCAGCCGGATGCTGGAAGAGGGCGCAGATATAATGGAAGCGACTGATCTGGACCAATCTCGTTTTAGTTACCTGAAAGTATTCGACCAGATCGCCCGAAGAAACGCGCAAAACCTTTACGAACAGCTTGAGTTCGACTCTTTTTAAGTCTGCTTAATTAATTGATTTAGTGCAGCTGAAATTTAACTGATCGGGTAATCAATCTCCTCTAACTGCTCAATGTTGGCGTAGGGTTCCTTTCAAATACTATATTGGCGTTAAAATCATACGTGCATTGACCGATATGACTGGTTGTATTCGCCTTGATTCCGCTTCTGCCAACCAAAGGCGGCAATCATGAACTGTCTGTCAACGCAGGGTGGGTGCGGGTTTTGTCGATCATAAAATCTAAAAAAGCACGGGTTTTTAAAGGGAGGTATTTTCGATCGGGATAAACTAATTTTAATGGTAAGGATGAAAGCCTGTAATCGTTGAGCACAGTTTGTAATCGGCCAGCGTCGATATCATCGTGGATCATCCACCACGGAAGAACGGCCAATCCATTCCCAGCCAGCAGCAGTCCGTGTTGAAACTCGCCAACATTACATAGAAATTTTCCCGATACAGGCACGCGGATAGTTTGGTCATCTTTGAAGAACGTCCATACGGCTGGGGTTTCACCTACTGAATATAGTAAACACACATGCTCGCGGAGATCATCGGGGTTTTGCGGTATGCCTCGCTCTTGCAGGTAGTCGGGTGTTGCAACGACGTGCAGACGGTTGCTGCACAAGGGCTTGGCAATTAGCGAGCTGTCTTTGAAGGCACTGGCCCTAATGGCGACATCGATACCCTCTGAGACCATGTTACGATGTTGATTATCGAATAACATGTCTAGTTTCACCATAGGGTGCTTTTCGCTGAATTCCTGGATTAAGGTTAATAGAATGCGATTGGCAAAATCTACTGGTGCAGTGATGCGCAGTAGTCCTTTGGGCTGTGCGCTGTGCTCGCGAACGAGGGTGTCCGCTGCATCAACAGCATCTAGAACCCCCAAACATTGGGTGTAGTAAACCTTACCCTCTTCGGTTAATGATTGCTTGCGGCTGCTACGGACCAGGAGCCGAATACCTAGTAACTCCTCCAGGGCCGCTAGACGCTTGCTGATGGTGGCCTGAGTGGTATTCAGCTCACGCGCCACCGCGGAGAAACTACCGGTTTCAGCTATTCTCACAAAAGCACGTATTGCGCTCAATTGATCCATGATTAGTGCTCCGGCAGAGGGATGTATTCAAGTTCATCACCCGGTACTTTGTCAAAGCGACCTTCTCGCCAATCAAGTTTTGCCTGCTCAATACGCTCCTTGCGACTGGAGATGAAATTCCACCACATAAATCGTGGTCCAACTGGTGTGCCACCAATGAACACAATACGACTATTTTCGCGTGCGCTGATCACGCCGTCAGCCCTCGGGTTAAGAATCGCCAGTGTGTGCTCGGAAACCATCTCACCTGAGATCTCCAAACAGCCTTGCGCCACATAAACCGCCAGTTCCTCGGCCTTATCTGGGAACATAATCTGTTGCCCGGGCCCCAAACAGGCTTCCAAATACAGGGTGTCAGTAAAGGTTTTAACTGGAGAGGTCATACCAAAGGCCCTGCCCATCATGACCGTCACCGTTACGCCATTGATGCTTAGCGTTGGGATATCTGTCGACGGATAATGTAAGAATTGCGGCGTGGTTTCCTCTTCGGATTCTGGTAAAGCCAACCATAACTGTAAACCATGTAGGCGACTCTCGTATTGCACCGAGTCTTCGCTTTCTCGTTCAGAATGTACGATACCGCTACCCGCCACCATTAAATTAATATCGCCTGGGTGGATCAACTGCTTATGACCCAAGGAATCACGATGTAGAATTTCACCTTCAAACAAGTAGGTTACGGTTGCCAGATTAATATGAGGATGTGGTCTTACCGAAACGCCCGGGCCAGGTTTGAAATTAACCGGCCCCATATGATCGAAAAAGACCCACGGGCCGACCGCACGTTGTTTGGCGCTGGGTAATAATCGGCGTACGGAAAACTCACCAAGATCAGCGATTTTTGGGGAAACGAGATTAACCAATAATTGTTTTGTGTGCATAAGAATGCCCTAATTGCAGATTATTTCTTCCACTCCCAAATTATTAGCTTGAAAGCGGTGTCCAATTTTTGCCACGCAAACTATTAAAACGGGGATCGTTTAATTATTCTATATAAGAATAATAGCTATAATTATTTGCCTATTATATTCTTTAAAGAATTTTCTCATAATACCTCAACCCTTTCAAATAACCGAGGTAAAACATGAAAACACATTTCCTAACAACCGCCATGTATCTGTTTATGGTTACCTTTACCATGAATGCTCATGCGGAACAGGAACCCGTGTGGGATGCCAACAAAGTTGTCATGACATCAGAAAAACTAGCAGATGGTGTGTATGCCTACTATTCGAGTGAGGCCAAGGCTAAAGAATCCAAAGGCTTGCCCGTTGCGACCAGTGGTGGCTTTGTCGTTGGGGAAAAAGGGGTCTTGATGATCGACACCATGCTTAATCGACGTTTGCACGAACAGGTTAAAGCGCTGATCAGAAAGGAAACCGATAAACCAATCAGCTTTGCGGTTAATACCAGCTTTCATGGCGACCATTCCTATGGAAATATGTATTTGCTAAAAAGTACAAACATCATCCAACATGTGGTGACGAAAAATTACATCGATTCACATTTTGCGGGAGACACCCAGTTCATGATGCAAAACTTCGGTAAAGGCCGCGGGATAGAAGAGATTCAACCCACGCCACCGGATATTCTAATACCTGAAAGCGGTAAGCTGATTCTAGACCTAGGTGGCAAGCAGGTTGAGATCATAGATTTTGGGTTTGCCCAAACAGGTGGCGACCTGTTTATCTGGGCGCCAGAGTCAAAAGTTATGTGGACGGGTAATCCTATTATTACCATTAAGCCATCTCTGCCTTGGTTGTTGGGTGGTCATTTGGTCGAAACATTGACTTCCTTGCAAAAAGTCTATGATTTTCTGCCAGCGGATGCGCGCGTGGTTCCTGGGCACGGCTCAGTCATGCTACGTGAAGATTTGAAATGGCATATCGATTACTTGACGAAGGTAAAAGATCAGGTTCAGGCCGCGATAGATGAAGGCTTAACGCTTGGAGAAACCGTGCAAAAGGTCACCATGGATGAGTTCACAGGTTATGCGCTATATGGCTGGGTGCATCCACAATTGAATGTACCAGCCGCTTATAATGACCTTCGTCAATAACCCAGGGACTGGCAGGAGTAAGCCGAGCATTCTGTATGTATGGGCCTACCATCTGATTTAAATACGCAAACAAATATTGTAGGTGACTTTATGAAACGTGAAATTAAACAAATTTTGACGCCAGTGGCTACTCAGGACGGGGCGGGCGTAAAGCTAAATCGCCTGTTTCCAATTGCTGAACTCGATAATGTTGATCCCTTCCTGCTGTTTGACCACTTTGGCTCAGACAACCCGGATGATTTTATCGCTGGATTTCCCATGCACCCGCATCGAGGGATAGAAACCGTAACTTACATGCTGGAAGGTCGCGTTAAACACAGTGACAGCACCGGACACTCAGGCGTTATTGAAGCGGGCGATGTTCAGTGGATGAGTGCCGGTCGAGGTATCATGCACGAGGAAATGCCGGAAAGGGCTGAAGGTCGATTAAGTGGGTTTCAGCTGTGGGTAAATTTGGCAGCTAAGGAAAAAATGAAACCCGCAGCGTACCAAGAGTTCAAGGCCAGTGAGATTATCGAATTTAATCACGAAGGCCATCGTATTCGCTTGGTGAGTGGTTCTTTATTAGGACGTGAAGGTGTCGTAACTGGTGTTAGTACCGCGCCCATCTACGCCGATATAACGATGCGAATGGGTGAATTAAAATTGGATTTACCCCAAGCGCATAATGCGTTTCTGTACTTGTTTGAAGGGAGTGTGGGCGTGATCAATCAGGCGGGTGAAACTAAATCTGTTGCCGCACCAAAATTGATTACCCTAACCCGCGGCTCTCGTTTACATTTAAGTACCAAGCAACAGGGTCGCTTCATGTTGGCTGCAGCAAGAAAAATTGGCGAACCGATCAAACGCTGGGGGCCGTTTGTAATGAATACGCGTGAAGAGATCGAGCGAACATTACAAGAAATGCGAAATGGAACGTTCCCACCTGACTAAGCGGGAAAATAACTGAATATATATCTAAACTACTATCTTAGGTAAATTATATAAGTATTTGATATTTATTGTGTAGATATGGCTTTACTACCACTTAATCATTAGAGTATTTGTTATCTCTTTTAAAAACTACGTCCCGGAACTGTTACAAATATTGGGCGCTAGTTCTTATCCGATCTCGTATTTTAGAATGCCGATACAGTAAAAAATATGGCGTATGGGGTCGTCAATTTGTAATCAACCGTGTTACTTGAGAGCAATTAAAACAATTAGCCTACTTCAAATTACTTGAGAGCAATTAAAACAATTAGCCTACTTCAAACCATGTCTTCATGCCTGCAGCCTGGTGACCAAGCATATGGCAGTGTAACAACCATTTTCCAGGGTTATCAGCAACGAAAGTGATTTCTTTGCTATCACCGCGATTGAGCAATATGGTGTCTCGCCAAGGCCCAAATGAGTGGCTGGCTGCATCTTTCGTTTTTATTGTTTCACGAAAATGATGCCCGTGTAGGTGAATACCGTGCGGGAAACTGGTGTCGTTCACTAGACGGATTCGAACTCTCTCATTGCGTTTGGCCGTTAATAAAGGGGTATCTGTTATGCCAGCAACCCCATTGAATGCCCAAACCATGCCTTTTTTTACCAACGTTCGTATGTCCAGGTTTTCTCCCTGGTACACCGCACTGCGCATACCGCCCATTGCACCGCCTTGCATCACCAATTCAGTGGTAACCACGCCCTCCAACCGCCCAATTTCGGGTAACGGGTTGGGTGCGAGTGGTTCAGGTGTATCGAGATTTGCTTTGCGTATTTCTCCTTCAATCGGAAATCGCATGATAGGCAAATCACCGTCACGACTCGCCAACAGTAGCTGCGCTTGCGTATCGCTTTCGACATCGACTACAACATCAAACCGTTGCGCGGGTGCCAGGGTTACTTCTTCTAAGGAGTTAAGCTCTTCCAGCGGCTGCCCATCAAGTGCAATTTCCCAGCCAGTTAGCCCTTCAAATTTAACTGTAAAGATGCTGGCATTGGCTACATTGACCAACCGTAGCCTTAATCTTTGATGGCGCTTAACCGAAAGCGAAGCACTATCCATGCCGGTGCCATTTACGGTTAACCAGTTTCCCTGTCTACCTGCATGGGACAAATCCATCATTCGGCCAAAATCATTACTGATTTCACCGTTATCCTGCAAACGCCAGTCATCAATCAGCAACACTTGATCGATATCTACTCGTGGGGGCCGCTTTTCTTCAACGATCAAAGCGCCGTACAAACCTCGCGCCATCTGCTCCCAACTGCGATGATGCGAATGATACCAATAAGTCCCGGCATCAGGTGTTCGAAAATGATAGTCAAAATGTTCACCTTTTCCAACCGGATCTTGCGTTAAACCAGCTGCACCATCCATCGCATTTTCCAGCCGAATGCCATGCCAATGCACAGCGGTTGGTTCAGGCAAGTGGTTTTCGAAACGTAGTTTGACCCCTTTTCCCTGCTGGGTTCGAATTTGTTGCCCGGGAATGGTCTGGTTGTACGCCCATACTGGCGTTTTTGCATATTTTTCGGGTAGCAGTTGTGCCTTACTTTCAGCAGCACTTAGCGTAAGCGGCTCCGCTGACGTTGACTGCGCGGTGGAAGGCAGAGCCCAGGGTAGGGCACTCAACTGTAAAAACTGACGGCGTGAAATCATGTGATCATAGGTGTAATTTCGAGTTTACGGGTAGTTTAGGTGTATAGAAAAATTCTTACACTTAATGATCTGCGTGCGGGTTCTGCCCCGTTGCCATTGCCCAATGGTGCGGTTGATGATGATTTCCCCAGGCCATCAAGCCGATATATCCCAAGCCACGAATCTTATCTGTGTCGTTTGAATTTGAGCTGGTTGTGGTCAACACGAATAAATCATCTTGTTGGCTTACTAGCATTTCCCAGCCCGTTTCTTTTTTAAGCTGTGCCGGGTGCGCTGAGAACACGCGTTTCAACGCATTAAATGCACGCGGTGTAGTGGCCTTTATGTGTAGCTCAACGCCATTAGCAACGGGTCGTTGACCAACAACTTCCACATTCTCTGTCATATCTTGCATATCCAGCAGATGTTGGCGTAAGACTTCCAGGTTGACTTCTTTCCAACTGAACCCGTCTTGTTCATTCATTTGTTGGATTACTTCTTGCACCGTGCCAAACATATCGTTGCCAGCTTGGGTCAGATTTGCAGAGGAGGGTGCAGCTATTTGATGTCCGTGCTGTTCCATCAATTCGGAATCATGTTCGTCGCTTGCAGCCAGCGCCGAACTTGCGATGATAGCCAGGCCTATTAAACTGGCGGTAATGAATCTAAAACGCATCATAACTAATGTCCTCTGAGTTTAGTGAACGAAATAAGGATACAACACTCTAATCACATATGTTTAAAAAGTCATCAATAGACCTCGCACAATAGTATTTGTTCGGTGATATAATTTTATTCATGCTTCGAGCGCGCCCAATTTTCACTGTTTTAATTTCTGCGTTTTGGTTGGTTAATTCTATCGCAGCGAGTTTTGCATGGCATTCGATGTTAGTTGAAGGCTCGGTGTTACCCGAGAAAGTCTACGCTGCTCACCTTGAAATGGGGAACCCAGTACAAGAAAGAGCAGGGCGTTCAGAGCATCATCGAAACGGTTTAATGACTAACCACTTTCACTCCGGCATGGACTCATTTGGAGTTGCCACGAGTGATGATCATGCTTGTTGTGAGTTTTCGGCGCTGATGCAATCGCATACTGCCACCACTAGTTGTTCTACTTTTTGTGCGTCAGTTTGCTCAGCGGTGATGAACTGTTTGCTGCCGATGCAGATAATTTCATTGAAGGTAGAAAGCCACCGTCTGAACAGACCACCGAACGCCTCCTTTCACACTTTACCTGCTAACCCACCAGAAACACCGCCTCCCTATACTGTTTCCTAAAACCTAGCGCTTTTCGGAAGTATCCGAGAAGCACCTATTTCTATTATGCGCAACCTTATGAGGTTCGCAAGGTTTTCGGAGACATACATGAAAAACACGACAGCCGTTTTATTGATAACCGTTTTCACATTGGCGGCTTGCGATAACTCGACCTCTTCAAATATTGAACCAGGCACAGCCGGTGAAGCGTCAATCCCTGCAATGCTTAATGAGCGCGTTGCTGAAGTGACTCAAGGCGCTATGGTGTTTGAGGAAAACTGCCAGGAATGTCACGGCGTTGCTGCGGCAGGTGTGGTTAAAAATTGGCAACAACTTGATGCCAACGGCAACCTGCCTGCACCACCCCTTAATGGCACTGCGCATGCGTGGCATCACGACCAAAAAACCTTGTTAAGAACCATTAATCAAGGGGGTATCCCCCTTGGCGGTACGATGCCACCTTTTCAGGACAAGCTGAGCGAGCAGGAGAAATTGGCGGTACTGGCGTACATTAAAAGCCTCTGGCCTGATGAGCTATACGCTGCGTGGCAAGAACTTTTTGGAGGGAAATAGCGGTAGTGTAGGTGAATTTAGGACCACGAAGTATACCAGCCGTCTTAAATAAATGATAAAAACGAGAATATGAGATGAGAATAATATCTAGCCGATTTATATTGTTTGGCATTTGTTTGCTCGGCATTACGTTAAGTAGTATTGCACACAAGGGTGCAACCGGTATCATTAAACAACGCATGGATGTGATGTCCGAAATGGGTGATGCGATGAAGCTGATAGGCGACATGGTAAAAGGTAAAACAGCCTATGATCTGGACACTATCCGGCAGGCTGTTTCGCAACTGTCAGAACATGCGCCTGGAATCATAGAACAGTTTCCAGACACGCAGGAAAGCCAAAATTTCAATATGAGCGAGGCCTTGCCAAAAATATGGGAATCAAAACCCGAGTTCGATGAAATGGCAAGGCAGCTCGAGATACGCATAAGCGAATTACAAATGGTTATCAATGTTGAGTTAAACAAACCCGAGTTGCGCAAAGCCTTTGTTAAGACCGTTAAAGCCTGCTCCACGTGTCACGACGACTATCGAAAACCCAAAGAATAATGCGACTGAAACATGGACTTTAACCATGAATAAGCACCGTACGGTTACACTAATTGCCAGCGTTGGATTTTTGTTGCTGGCAATGTTTGCGCTTAGCGTTTATCTGAGCCGCCCAGGTATCCCGCCCACTACACTTTCTGATACCTTTGGGGTCGCGGAAGAGGGAGAGTATTTAGCGCGCATTGCGGGCTGTATCGCTTGTCATACCGATGCAAAGCAGGGTGGTGCACCACTGGCAGGAGGTGCAGCGATCGAGACCCCGTTTGGCCGTTTTTACGCGCCCAATATCACTCCGGATAAAATATTTGGTATTGGCAGCTGGTCTCTCACAGAGTTTTACACAGCACTCACCTCGGGTGTCTCTCCATCTGGTGGACATTATTATCCTGCTTTCCCCTATAACAGTTATGCTTCTCTTAGCCTCAGCGATATTGCTGATATCAAGGCGTATCTTGATTCGGCGCTGCCGGTACAAACCCTGAGCACGCCTCATGAGCTAATGTGGCCTTTTTCATTCAGGCCGCTGATGATAGCATGGAAGGCATTGTTCTTTGACGATTCTGTTAGTCTGGATGCCGGCACTGCGCGCACGAATCGTGGTGATTATCTGGTGCGTGGCCTGGGGCATTGTGCTGAATGTCATAGCCAGCGCAGTGTTTTTGGTGCGCTTACGTCAAAACAGTACCTTGGCGGGAATACGCGCGGCCCAGAAGGACATTCTGTTCCGGCACTGGCAGGTAGTGATGCCGAAGTGCAGCAGTGGCAAGCCACCGATTTGGTGTTTTATTTGCAAACCGGTCTGAGACCGGACGGAGATGTAGCAGGAGGTAGTATGGCCGATGTCATTGATGAGGTTACCGCACACCTTCGCCAAGATGATGCGCAGGCTATCGCTGATTATTTGTTAAGTTTACCCTGAATATAATACTAAATGAGATCACTCAATTCGTTGGTGCTTTTAAACGTAGGTAGCAATGCCGAAGAAATACCTACAATGAAAGTATACAAAAGCCCCACTTGCGGATGCTGTCAGGCCTGGGTTGACTATATGCGTGACAATGAATTTACGATAGAAACCGTCGACCTACCAGACTTGAGTCAAATAAAACTAGCAAATGGGATTACCCCAGAACTTCAATCTTGCCACACAGCCATAATTGAAGGGTACGTATTCGAAGGCCATATACCCGTTGATTACGTAAGGCGACTGCTCAAGGAAAAACCGGATATTGTCGGGCTTAGCGCACCCGGAATGCCTGCAAAATCGCCTGGTATGGGCAGCATTGAACCAAAAGATTATTCGGTAGTGAGCTTTGATAAAGACGGTAAGATAGAGGTATACAGCGAATAATGATTCAGTTTAATCGCGAGCAAGGAGCGAACCCTTAAATCTATTTCATGGGTACCGAAATTGACAATTTAGTTGAAACTAAAGACTTTCATTCGAGAAATTCAAAGAATTAGTTCTATACGTTCAACAAGTGGGCGTCCAACCCATTAATTAACTAATAATTTTCCGTGGTACCAGAAATCTATAGCGTACCGATTGACCTGCCCCCAATTAATGGGCCATATTTTTTACCCATTTCGCACCGTGATCAGTAGTAGCCGGGGGCGCTCAAGGCAGGAATGTACACTAAAAATAATCAGCCAACCTTAGGGATGCTGGATGACACCATTGGAGTAGGCAAGCGATTAGTTTTTAGGCTATTTGATACTTCTTGATATTGATGAATAGGGTGTTTATGCTTTCCCGTTCAGATCTAACTGATGTATATCATGAGGGTGATTAGCGATGAGTGTTGAGTTCAATCACCTTCACTTATTAACTTAACAAATCAAATTGATCTGCCATGAGTTACGAGTTCGAAAGCTTTGTTGTCGACACCGAGAAATACATTTTAAGCGAAAATGGTGTCGAGCTGAAAATTGAGCCACTTGTGTTTGATTTGATATGCGCGTTGTTGGCTAGAGCGAGCACTGTCGTAACTAAAGACGAATTATTGGCCTCTGTATGGCGCGGCCGAATCGTTTCAGACACAACCATTTCTAGCGCTATTAAATCCGCTCGCAAAGTTTTGGGCGACAGCGGGTCAACACAAAAATTTATTAAAACAGTGCACGGCCGAGGTTTTAGTTTTGTGCTTGATGAAGTCCAAAGTGTTTCATCTAGAGCTCCCGATGAATCCATAGATTTCATCAGCCCGACGATAATGGTGTTGGTTGGTTTAGATGAAAATAGGGGTGATAGCGCAAATATAGCCCCAAGGATGGAAAAGGATCTGGAACGCATATTCTCTCGAATACCTTTACTTAAGGTCAATAGTGAAGCGCAGCGTGTTAAGAATTTACGTGAGGAATTGTCGCCTCGCCAAATTTACGAGTTAGTTACATGCGATTACTTAATTGAGGTTCAGTTGAGCGATGCTCAGGAAACAAAATGTTACGCGCAACTTATTGATGCTAAGGGCGGTCTACTCCTGTGGTCCCATACCTATAGTTATACAGCGCCTTTAAGCGAAAAAGTGGTGGATAGATGTATTGTGGACATTGTCAATCTGTTTGAACCACAGATAACCAAAGCGGTGTATCAGTCGGTTAGATCACCACGTCGAGGAGAGTCTGCAGAAGCAAAATTTATTGAAGCGGCAGGTGTTCTTGCCTTAAAGGGTTGGCATGAGTCGAGTTTTAGGGAGGCCAGTAAATTATTACGTGAAAGCATGAGATTGGCGCCTCAATTCCCGTTAGCACCGGCCTATCTGTCTTTGATATTGGCTTTTGGTCACCGAATCGGTGTATTTACTGATCAAGAAGCTGCAAAAGCGGAAGCGCTCAACTTGACTGAAAAGGCTTTAGATATCGAATCTCACGACTCCACAATTTTGGGTTTTTGTGGTTGCGCTTTGGTTGATGTGGGTTTTACAGACAGGGGAATTTCAGTTTTAAATAAATCACTTGGCTTGAATCCGGAAAATTCACAAGCGCTGGTTGCAAGAGGAGCAGCGTGGCTTACGAAGTTTGAGTTAGCGCAAAGTATAGAAGACATGGAAAATGGAATTGCTCTCAGCCCGTTAGATAGCCGACTCGCGGTTTGGCGCTCGGTTTTAGCTATTGCCTATATTCTCGATAAGAATGTTGCAGCAGCTTATGAGCATGCCATTTTGGGTTGCCAGGAAGACCACCGAACCTACCTACCAAGAATTGCTTTAGCTGGTGCTGAATGGGCCAAGGGCAATGTAAAAGAGGCTCAATCGGCAATTATAGAAGCAAAATCGATTAACCCAAGCCTGAGTGAGATTCAGATCCAAGCGTTGCTGGGAAAAGCGCTTGGTGAAAAAGTGAGCGCACTACTAGATTAATTTGGTAAGCCTAATTTTGGAACTGTTTCCTGCCCTTAGGGACGAAATTCGAAACAATTCATTGGATGCCACGCCAGCCTGATACGAGAGTGTTGTTTTAACTTAATTTCCCCAAGAAATCGCCAAGGGTTCCCCAAGTATGGCGAAATTATAATAGATATCGTTAGGTTTCTTAATTTACTACCCGTATGAGGAACCAGAAATGACAGATATAAACTTTGAAGCGATTAAGGAGAAACAACAAGCTGCGTGGGCATCGGGTGATTATGGAAAGGTTGGTGTAACTTTGCAGATCACTGGTGAGCGCTTATGCGAGTATATGGATATTAGCCCGGGTCAAAAAGTACTCGATGTGGCGGCGGGCAATGGAAATGCGACGCTTGCGGCTGCGCGTCGGTTTTGCGACGTAACATCGAGTGATTACGTGCCCGAATTGTTAGAGCAAGGAAAGAAACGATGTGAGGCAAATGCATTTGCCGTAAAGTTTCAGCAGGCGGACGCGGAAAACCTGCCGTTTTCAGACGATCAATATGATGCTGTATTGTCTACTTTTGGCGTCATGTTCACGCCCAATCAAACACAAAGTGCTGCTGAGCTCATACGCGTTTGCAAGCAAGGCGGAAAGATTGGAATGACCAATTGGACCCCCGATGGTTTCATTGGACAATTATTCAAGCTCATTGGGCAATATGTCCCGCCGCCAAGTGGCGTTCAATCTCCCGCAAATTGGGGATCAGAGGCCTTCATCCAGGATCAATTTGGTGCTTGTACACGAATCGAGACGCGAAAGCGTCATTTTAACTTTCGATACCAGTCACCAAGCCACTGGATAGATTTGTTTCGTAACTACTATGGGCCGATACATAAAGCATTTTCAGCGCTAGATGTATCAACTGCAGCAAATTTTGAGGCGGATATAAATGAGCTTATTCAGCGCCTCAATGTATCCGCTACAGATAACATGGTATTGCCATCTGAGTACCTAGAAATTTCGATAACTGTTTAATCTAAAGAGTTTTTTTTAACGTAACCATGTGAACAACACGGTTCGCTCATTTCAAGAGGAAAAAATTATGAATATGCAAAGTATTTTTACTTCAGCTCCAAAACAAGATTCTATTAAGGCTCGCCAGACTTTATTAATACAAAAATACTCGACCAATCCCGGTGCAGCGATGGTTTTCGATAAAGCGCATACAAGTTCAAAATACGTCGACCCCAACAATCCGTTCGAATCAGCAGTAAAAATCGATAAGAGAGAACAGGTCTTTCCAGTTGGTGTCCATAAAGCGGTTGGAGGAGAAAGCGCTAATGCAACACCGGGAGACATTCTGTGTGGGGCCTTGGCTGCTTGTTTCGACAGTACCCTGCGCATTATCGCGAATCGATTTGATCTTAAACTGCGCCACCTTAGCGTTAATGTGACAGGAAAAGTGGATGTGCGGGGCACGCTCAGAACGGATCGTGCGGTCCCGGTAGCCTTCCAAGCATTTGATATCGTGGTCGACATTAAACCTAAAGGTTTTGTGCCCAGCAAATATATAGATAAATTAATTACTGGCGCGGAGCAAAGCTGTATTGTTATGCAGACACTCAAACCGGGCTGTGAAATCACTGTGCGCAGAAAGTAATGTCAAATCAAATCGTTTTATGGCGCTCCATTTGTGGGGGCGCCATGTATTAACCTCATCTGTCTCTTATCTGACCTTGCTGGACATTGAACAAAACTAATAGTGCAAGTGTTAGATATCGTTAAGATTGCAATTTTCTATTACAACTAAAATACTTAATATTTTGCTTTTTTTCTGCAAAAAGCGTGTCTAGGTACATATACAACTAAAGAACTTAATTTTTTATCTATTCTTGACTTATTGTATGGTGATAATTCGATTTATTTGAATTGGAGTAGCCATAAAGTATTGCTGTAAATATAGTAATGAAAGTCTTTCCTAAATTAGGGAGTACTTAAACATTTTATGAGGCAGCATTGGGATACAATGGATTATATGAATGCTTATTGTATACACAGAGCGGCCATTTCTAATCCTTAATTGAAATGAAAATCATATCATTTGATGTGACTTTATTAACTGAATATATGTCATTAAAAAATGGCGTCATGCGTCAATAAATAGGCGTGATTCGTAAATTTGTCATTTAGTGAATCCACTAAAATATTCCTCAAGATACATATTCTAGAGGAATGAAAATGAACGTTGAAAGCGCATTCGCTCAACTAAATCCACAGCATTGGGCAGAAACATCTGTCATTGAGCGCCTCTCACTAATCGAGCAAATTCAGGATAATCTGAAAAAGTACGCTATAGAACTGGGAGAGACTGATGCAAAAATGAAAAATGCCTTGATCGGTGAACAATTCATCACTTCTGCCGAAGGCATGGGTACAACCGTCAACCCAATGGGCATGACCCTTAAGGGTATTCAGCGTCTGTATGAGTCACTGGCACATGGTTCAATGCCAGAACCTTTGGGTATTAAACCATTGGACGGAGATATTTATCAGGTCAAAGTTTACCCGGTGTACCGTAAAGACAAATTGATGGCGGGTAAACAAAAAGGTTATCTGCATGTAAAAGGAAAACCAAAACAGATTAACCCATTGGATAAGCCTGCCGGGATTATTGCTGTTTCAGGAGCAGGAAATTACAGCTCGTCTATTGAAATGGTGATGGCTCTTTTTCTGGAAAACAAGGCAGTCATTCACAAACCACATCAACTCAATGAGGCCACTGATCGTATCTGGGAAAAAGTCTTTGCACCCCTGATTGAACGCAAGGCAATGGCTTTTATCGGTGCTGACCAGGGGCGGGAAATGTCTGCCCTGGAAGGTTTGCACTCCATTTACTTCACAGGCTCAACAGGCGTGGCCCATGCTATTCAGGATGCTGCCAGTGCGCCATTGGTGTCTGAGTGTGGCGGAAATAACCCCTGTATTGTTGTGCCTGGTGATCGCCCTTGGACAAATAAGGAGCTTAAGCATCATGCCATTATGATAGTGTCCGCCGGTAAACTAAATGGTGGCGCCGTCTGTGGTCGTCCGCAGACCATCATCACCAGCAAAAACTGGCCTCAACGTGAAGCATTTTTAGATGCTATTCGCAAAGCCATTAGTGAAGATACTTTTGCCACCGGTACCTATTATCCAGGCGTTGACAAGACCAAAGCCACCTTTATTGAGCACCAGCCTTCAGCAGAAGTCCTGCAGCCAGAGGGTGGTAAACATCCGTCAGGCGAAGTGGTATTTATTCCCAGTGTGGGAGAAGACGATTTTGCCGTTCACAACGAAGCGTTTTGCCAGATTTTCAGCGAAGTACCACTGGACACGGCTAACGAGACGGATGATTTCCTCACCAAAGCCACCGACTTTTGTAACAACAAACTACTGGGTTCATTGGGCTGCATGATATTGGTGGATAACAAGACCTTTAAAGCACATGAAGAAAGGGTGCATCGGGCAGTTAATGAACTCAATTATGGCGGTATTTCCGTCAACAATATTCCCCCCAATATCTGGCTGAATGCCTACCTGACCTGGGGCGGCTGCGGTGAAACCACCGAAAACTTTGTCTCCGGTGTCGGAAATTTTGGTAATGCCTTTAACTTTGAGAATGTTGTTAAGTCGGTCATTATCGATGAATTCGGTGCAACGGCCTTTGCGCTGACCCATCGCAAACAGTTTGAGCACCTTCTGGTTAATGCCTCCCTGTTTGCTGTGGATCAAAGTTGGGGACAATTTGCCAAACTGGCAGGGCAGATGGCCGTTGATAGCCTGCATAAAAAGGATTTCTAAGGGTGCAGTTATGAGTCATAAGCATGTTATCTGGTGTGATGAGGCTACACTCTCGAAAGATTTAAGCGGTAACGTCTATATAGTGACGGGCGCTAATTCCGGAGTAGGTCTCGAAACAACCCGACAATTAGTTAAACAAGGTGGGCATGTTGTCATGGCATGCCGCAGACCTGATGCCGGACACGAAGCAGCCAAGTTATTTGATGGTTTGCGAGGTAGCTTTGAGGTAATCAAGTGCGACCTGGCTGACCTGCAATCAGTACGTGACTTCGTCACTGCTTTTAAAGCCAGCCAAAGTCGCCTCGATGGTCTGATGTGCAACGCCGGAATGGTCTCGATGAAAAGCGAACCCCAATATACCGGTGATGGTTTTGAAGGCTGTCAACGGTACAATGAAAAACTTAACCGAGGACTAACTCTAAAACTGGACTCGTTCTGTGGGGCAGGTCAAGCATGTTGTCATGGCATGCCGCAGACCTGATGCCGGACACGAAGCAGCCAAGTTATTTGATGGTTTGCGAGGTAGCTTTGAGGTAATCAAGTGCGACCTGGCTGACCTGCAATCAGTACGTGACTTCGTCACTGCTTTTAAAGCCAGCCAAAGTCGCCTCGATGGTCTGATGTGCAACGCCGGAATGGTCTCGATGAAAAGCGAACCCCAATATACCGGTGATGGTTTTGAAATAACCATGGCAGCCAGCTTTTTTGGTCATTTTCTGATGACCGAGTTGCTACTGGATACCCTAAAGCAATCAGCGCCTTCAAGAATGGCGATTATCTCATCGGTTGTCCATGCCGGAAGTCCGAAAAACCGGCCGCGTGTGCATCTAGATGATCTGCATTTTAAAAACCGCAAGTTCAACAATTTTGCCGCCTACGCTGAAGCCAAGGTCGCTGCAAACCTCTATGCTTTGGAACTGGCGGATCGGCTTGCTGGAACGGGTGTGACTACAGCTTCCGTTCATCCGGGCTGGGCGCGGTCCAACTTTGGCAGTGGTGGCAATATTCTGATGCGTACGCTAATGGTCATTGCCAGACCATTAACCCGTTCGATGAGTAACAGTAATTGGGAGTCGGCCCAAACCTCACTCCACTGTCTGTTGTCTGATGATGCCGCAAAACATTCAGGCGCTTACTTCAGCCAGCATAGCGTATTATATCGTGATAAGGAATGCCGCAAAGGGGGCTGGCCGATGGAATCTCTTAACCCCTATGCTAAAGACATGGAAATGGCAAAAGCACTGGTAGAAAAGGCAGCTCAATTAACCGGATTAGATAAAGAGGACACACATTCATGAACAAAACTATTTTAATTACTGGATGCAGCACTGGCATAGGCCGCATGACGGCCAAATATTTTCAGGAAAAAGGCTGGAACGTCATCGCCACTGTGCGCAACAACCCGCAAGATGATGCTGAACTGAACGCATTAGACAATGTATTCGTAGTCGCACTCGATGTGACAAATGAAGCAACCATAAATGCCGCCGTGACAGCCAGTCTGGAACGTTTCGGGAAAATTGATGTACTGTAAATAATGCAGGTTACGGTTCTTATGGTTTATTGGAATCAACACCGGAACACAAAATAAGAATGCAATTTGATGTGAATGTCATTGGGGCATTGATGGTAAGCAAGGCCGTTATCCCACATATGCGTAGACAAGGTGAAGGCACGATTATCAATATCTCATCAATGGGTGGGAAGATTACTTTCCCACTAGGCACGTTGTATCACGGCTCCAAGTTTGCGGTGGAGGGCATGACTGAAGCTTTGTCCTACGAGCTGGAAGCTATTGGTATCAGGGTTAAACTGATCGAACCAGGCATGATAAATACCAATTTCGCGGAAACGACTGCCAAAGGTATGGATGTCGATCCGACTCTGACAGAGTATCAGGAATTTTTAGGGAAAGTCATGGCAGGCATGGAACAGGCGAGTTCTAATTATTCGGAGCCTGTTATTGTCGCCGAAGCAATTTATCAGGCAGCAACCGATGGCTCTGATCAAATGCGCTATATCGCCGGTCCGGATGCGGAACAGTTAATTGCAGCGCGTAAACAACTGGATGATGATGCGTATATGGCGATGATGAAGTCACAAATGGGGCTTTAAGTTGATTAATTCTGGGCGTGGTTAACGATTATGAAGCCCCAGCCTTTGTTTTGAAAAAAACACCATGAAATTATTTACCGTTGTGATTTATATTTTGGCCGTGATTTGTCTGATCACTGGAGCCAGTGATTTCTTAGGGGGACTCAGCAACTTGAAAGGCATGGGTGCAAACCTGAGTGAGGCGGGCTTCGCCGATCCGATAACAGACAATGTTCTACGTTTCTTTGCCGGAATTTGGATTGGCGTAGGCGTTCTGTTTGTTCTTTTTCTGAGAGACCTCGAACGGTATAAACCTGCTATGTTGACATTAATGGGCATTGTTTTTTTGGGCGGAATCGGCAGAATCATTTCGATTATGCAGCATGGAATGCCCGATAATCCCATTGGGTCGGCGGTCATTACTGTCGGATTAATCGTCGAAATAGGGCTAATGCCCTTGCTAGCCTGGTGGCTGGCATGCCACCATAACAAGGCAAACTAAATTTAAGGGATACTCCATGACCGGGAAATTTATCGTCGATATGAGCTGGGAGGTGCTGCTTAAGGATCTTGGATTAAGAGCTGCTGATCTTCTGCGCCGCGCCCATCTCCCAGAGGACCTATTCGCCCAGAAGCATCCTGCTCTGACAAAAGAGCAGTATTTCAGGTTATGGGATAGTTTTGAGGTTGCTATGGATACGGATGATTGGCCGCTACAACTGGTGCAGGCTGTTACTCCTGAGAGCTTCAGTCCACCACTATTCGCCGCCTTATGCAGCCCAAACCTGGAAGCAGCTCTACAACGTCTAAGTGAGTTCAAACCGCTGATCGGACCAATGCGCCTGCCTTTACACAAGACTTCTGAAGGCTTGTGCGCCACATTTGAAGTGATTGGTGCTGAGCGGGACATTCCACCCGCATTGGTGGCAATGGAATTGGCGTTTTTAGTCAATCTGGCGCGTATTGCTACCAGAGAGCGAGTGGTACCACTACAGGTTACTTGCACAACCCCCATGGGACAGCCTTATAACGATTATTTTGGTGTTATTCCAATAAACGGTCAACGAAATAGTGTAGAGTTTGCTAATACAGATCTGAAACTTCCGTTTTTAACGAGTAACGCTGGAATGTGGGAGTTCTTTGAACCGCAATTACGACAACGTTTACAGGACATGCAGGCCGACAGTGGAACCAGTCAACGAGTACATAGTGTGCTATTAGAACTGTTGCCTGCCGGAAAAAGTTCAATTGAAGAAGTTGCCGCTAAACTAGCGATGAGTAAACGGACATTGCAACGCAAGCTACAGTCGGAAAACACAAATTTTCAAGATATTTTGCAATCCGTGCGTACCCAGCTGGCTAAACACTATTTGAAACATAAACGAGTTACTAGTCTAGAAATCGCCTTGTTGTTGGGATTCGACTCTCAAAGTGCATTCATCCGAGCGTTTACAGGATGGGTTGGGATTTCTCCAGAAAAATACCGAAGCGCACACTAAGTCAAAACTTAACTGTTCCAAATTGAAATTCAAGTAGTTCGCATTACAGTACACTTTGATTGCAACGATGGACATCCAGCCAATTCATTAAATGAATTATTTCCTACGCCACTAAAAATCAATAACTTACGAAGAGCGTTTCCAACTAAAATATTAAACTCAAGAAAGATATACAGAAATATTCGCAAAATTTGGTTTTCCAACTAATTCATTAAACTTTTTAACCATTATCTGTATTTCTTTGCTGCCAGGGTTATTTAAAAAGCTCAACCTTATTGTAGGTTTGTCCCTAGAGAGAAAACCAGTTCAGCCCCGAACTATTGAATATACATTTTGCAAAAATGTGCGTTATATCACATATTTCTGCATTAGATATATCGTAGGCTGGAAGGTATAGATTTCATTTCTACCCACACTACCAACTCACGTAGGCACCATTGGACATGACCGTAAAAGCGTAGCGTTTAGAAGAAACCAATTAATGATAGTACTAGAGCGACATAACAATGGATAGCACTAATAATTGCTCGGTACGCAGGAAATATGAGCCAGTTTACTGAAGCTTTAGTGGTAACGCCACTTGCAGACGGAAAATCATGGATTATAGTAAGTGATTTTGGGTATGGTGTTGGCGCTGAAAATAGTACCGATAGAGTGTCTGTGGAGAAGGGGTTTGCTACAGATTTCGCTTCAGTACCCAGGGTTCTTTGGTGGGTTCTACCAAAGTGGGGCGTTTATGGCAATGCAGCTGTTATTCACGACTGGTTATATTGGCGCCAAGATCGAGACAGAAAACAGTCGGATGACATTATGCTAGAGGCTATGTCGGTCCTAAATGTACCAGGACTTAAAAAGCAACTCATTTATCGAGCTGTCAGAGTGTGTGGCGGATGGGCATGGAATAGAAATAAATGGGATAAAGAAGCAGGTTTAGATCGTGTTTTTAGATCTGATGACATCGCATTCTCAGTGAAGATCGACAGGCCAGGCATATTCATGCGTACGATTAAACAATTGCGGGTTGCATAGCAGGACTATTCATTACTGACGTAGAAGTCCACACACAGGCGCAACTTTGTGCGTTCGATTAAAGGGCGGGCAAATAGGAGGTCGAGGTCGGAGCGCGCCATATCCTTTCTTATCTGGGTAAGAACCTAAGCTCTGGTTGCTAACTTTAACGTTTTAGTTTGAATTATCGGACTTTAGTTAGAAAACTTTAAATATTCAGTTGTATGTCCACAAAAGAATCATACAGCATATACTCATAACTTTACATAATATACATTATGCGCATTTATATTATGCTCATTAGACACCTCTCCTCTGAGCACTATCTTCATGGTTTTCAGTAACCAATCTTTTGTGCGCTCAAGATTTGGAGGATTTTAGGTGGTATTCTGGATATTATAGACACCAGTGAGTTTTCTACATTGGCTTCACATAATTCATTATCTAATGAGACATACAAACATAAATATTGACTCGCATATTGTTTTTCTTGCAACCACAGATCTCCGCAAGACTGCTGAGTTTTATGAAGTGAAATTAGGCCTGACGTTAGCGCTTGATCAAGGAAAGTGCAGGATTTATCAGGTTTCGCACGAGGCCTATATCGGATTTTGTATTAAGACAGAAATGCCATCAGTTGAAGGTGTTATTGTGACTATTGTGACGGAACAAGTTGATGAGTACTACGATCAACTCTGTGCGCGAGGCGTTATTTTTGAAAAACCACCTGTTTACAATGCAGAATACGATATTTATCATTGTTTTTTAAGAGATCCAAATGGATATCTAGTGGAAATTCAACGATTTAACGATCCTCGTTGGAAAACGGTAGCTGAATCGAGCTGAAATTGAAGCCCCAACATTCCGAGCCCTGTAAACTGATTTCAACGGATTAAGTAAGCGCCCTTTGGGTCTATGCTCTAGCAAATAACCAGTTAAATTGGCTTCTTAACACACTGATCACTGATTTAACCAGCATCGTGACAACTTTTATGGCGACCGCGAAGGTTAAGGCGAACATCGCCAACGCGATGAGAATCATAGCGATTGTTGTGGTTTCCTCGGTGCCGTTAGATACGCCCTGGTGAGACGATTTAACTGGGTAAACCAGTTTCTTTTTAGCAACGTCTTTACATTTAAGTGCTAAATATTCCATGATAGTAACTCCTGCGTCTGCCCTACTAAACTTTACTTGGGTTTTAGACTACCGCAGATTCGCGCGGACGTATGTGGCTTCAACCACATTTTCAACACTAAACGGTATTAATGGCTATTCTGGGTCTATGATTTAATTTTTAGTACCCCCGTTTTAACGTTCATCACCAAAAATCTGGATTTTCTCCTTAACTTGCTCTGCGAGTGCTTTATTCGGTTCGAATAGCGTTTGTTCGCAGACATCTGAATTGGCTTTATTACGGTCTAGCAAACCTTGTGCTAACAAGGTCCAGCCACCAGAGAATACCGCAGCACCAATTGCTGCACTGGTTTGCAGCAAAGAAGAACTATCGATTGAGACTTTAGGTTTGGCAAAATCTCCGGAAATCTTGGCTATATTTGCGACCAGGCCTGCGCTTAAGCCCAAACCTTTACGGGCTTTTGGCTTAATCAATATCTCCAGCTCTTCTTTACCTAGATCGATTGCGCCGCCCCCTAATACGGTTACTTTATCGGTTTTAATTGCGATACCTTGCGAAGCAACAGCATTACCCTTTACCACTGGGAAATGGATGACGCCACATTCTATTGGAAGATAGTCAGCCTGGCGTGAAAATGGGTTAATAATATCCAGAATTCCGGTAATTAAATCTGCCCCAAATAGCTCTAAGTTCTTGTTTTTAAGCAATGAATCATGTAGTTGTAGCTGAATTTTACCGTAAGCGTTGTCCATGAAATTTGCGATGCTGTTCCCCCCCCCACCCAGACCTATATCTATATCTACGACCCCATCTCGAATAAGCTCGGATTCACCAAATAAATTCAAATATTCAGGTTTGATGCCCTCACCCCGGATCGAGCTGATAATGCTGTAAGGTTGCTGTTGCGCAACCAGGGTTAACCACATTTCCAATTGCCCTTCTCCCACCAAGCCATAGGTACCGGGAATAGTGAGTACCCCATCTTCGATGGTTAGATTAACTGTGGCGTCAGTAATCTCTGCAAACACGCCATTTAAGCGTTTGGCTTTGAAGGCTAAATCAGTATCAATATCGTTTAGCCAGGTAAGTGATAGTGGGTCATCTGAAAATAGTCTTTTGCGCTTTTCCCGTTGCATCAGGGCGAGCACATCCAGGTTGGCGGATCTAAGCTCACCCGTGATTCTAGGTTTACCGCCTTTAGGCGTCACAACATTCAGCTCACCTTGAATATCGGTCTCGCCAATATTCATGCTGCTAACCCGAATGGCCAAATTATCTGGCTTTCCCGATAAAGTTGCTGACGCAACACCTCTTATTCCCGGTTTTAAGGGTAGGTTTGATAAAAATGGCACGCTACTCAGTTCAGAAGCAGTAAGACCCAAAGATAATGATAAGTCGCTAAACTGGTTAGCATTCGCAATGTTACCGGCAATATTAACCAGACTCGAGCCTTTGGCTAAACTAAGCTGGCTATCAATATTGTTTAAAGAAAAGTATGGATCTGTCGGCGATTTATTGATCTCGATATAAGCGCGTATATTCTCTGGAGCGAGCGTTTTAATCAGTTTATGATCATATTTACCCAGCTGTAGACGTTGCATGTCTGCAATCAAGGCAAACTCGGGGGCTTCGGGGAAATGTAGAACATTACCCGTGACAACGCCTTGATTGCTTCCCTGTAAAACCACTTTAATATCACGTATTGACCAGTCTTTTAGGCTTTCTGCAGTTAATGTCGCCACGCCAACCCCCGCCAACGGCTGGCTTAACTTTGTCTCGGTGTTAAGTAGCTGTGGCAGATTGTCGATTGATTCTATGTTGGCTTTGATTGAGAGTTCTGCTTGTAAATCTGGGCCGAGCGATGTAACCGAACCCGCACCCGTAAATTGTTGATGCTTATTTTCCATACTATATCCTAAGATATTGATATTAAACAAATTATCAATGCTTCCCTTGACTGTTCCGGTGGCTTGCAACTTACCGAGATCGGGTAACTTAGTACCAAATTGCTGGTTAATCCTGCCAATGGATTCGGCCTGTATGGCAACGTCTACATCACCTATATCAATGGTTTTCAGGTCCGCAATATCGCCACTGGCACTGATCTCAAGCCCCTCTGAGATCAGGGTTAAGCTAGCTTTGGGTGCAGATACTTCTGCGCGTTTGGTGTGGATTTGCGCGTCAATTTGAGTTTGCTCGAATTCAGGATAGCTTTTGTTATTTAATTCATTTATCTGGCGAACATCCTCTGGTGCCAGCTTGGATACCACGTGAAACTTTCCCTGTTGTGTTTTAGCTAAATCATCCAGCGAGCCTTTTACTTCAAGACGCTGGTTAAAAGTATGTATATCAATTGCTTCAAGCGCTAACTTACCCTCTTTACGTCGCAGCTTGAGAGTACCGTCCAAGGCGTCGGTTTTGATCCATTTGCGTGCGATAATGGAACCCACTTTATCAAGCGAATCCGCATGCACATCAAAAGTGATCCCTTCTGTATTCGCCTTGAGTATGTGCTCAATTTTACCCTTGCCTTGAGCCGCTATCCCCTCCCCCTTTAAGCTGGCAGATAATACTTCGAAACCCAGCGCATCTTGCTTGTTACCTTGGAGTGAAAAATCCGTGTCTATGATCGCGTCGGTTTCAGTTTCCAGGCCTTTCCATTGCAGGATGGCGGCCAATGGGTAATGTGATTTTCCGCTTAATTCAATGCCCTTCCAATTGCTAATTTGCTTCACCAGCCCGTTAATTTTGGTTTCTCCATCCAAACCGACGCTGCTCACTTTTATATCATTGAGTTTGGCACTTGACCAACGCTGCGGTTGCACGAATTGGGCGGCGCCTGAAAGTGGGGGCGTATCTATTAACTGGGTGCTCATCCATGGTTGCAAGTCAGTGAGAGACGGCGTGGACAGGTCTAATTGAATATCGTGCCCCTGCCAGCGAAATAAGTCAGCGATTTGCCCGTGCCCTTTAATCCGAGTTGGTCCATGTCTTCCACTAAAACTGAGTGTGGTGGGTTCGCGTAATAACATATTGCGCAGATTGTTTACTTCCACATCAAGTTCGATCGGCTTATCATGTAACTGCGCTGTAGCCTGGATCTGGATCGCCTGGCTAAAATAATTAGTTTGGCCGGTAATGGAGGCCACTTTGATATGGTGCTCGATTGGGCCCATGTCTATACTAATTCGAGCATCTTCAATCCGCGCGTTTTGAATACGCAGAGTTTCTGCTAACCGGGTGAAAGGTTTAGGTTCACGTTTACTGCCAAACTGCCAGTTTGTTTGTTTTAAAACAGGGTTTTTTTCGACGAGAATTTTAGGTTTTTGTGCGCTGACCTTTTCCAGCACCACTTCGCCGCTCAATAAACTACGAATAGACAAGCTTGCGCTCAGAGAATCAATCTCCAACATCCAAGGTTTGCTTCCCCACTCGGCATTTGCCATTTTGATGTCCCTGGCGTAAAAAGTGGGCTGCGGGTTGATGCGGAAACCAAACCCGCCCTGGATATCGATATTTCGGTTGGTGGTCAGTTCGATTTTCTCCACCAGTTTGGCTTCGACTTCATCGTTAAATACCGTCAGTAGCAAAGTAACACCCACTAACACGATCACCAGCAGGGATACCAACGTCCACAGGAGATAGAGCAAATATCGCATTATTTCAGTAAACTCGCATGCTTTACGTGATTCACCTTTTTCCCATATTTTGTCAACAGTATCTCCCCTTAGCGATAAACAACAGCGCACCTACAACAAGCGCCAAAAAAGGTTACAGCGTCTGGTTGGTCAAGCCATCGAGGATTATGCCATGATTGCCGATCAAGATCGCGTTATGGTGTGCCTTTCTGGCGGTAAAGATTCCTATACGATGCTGGATATCTTGTTGGCCTTACAAAAGCGCGCGCCCATTCATTTTGACCTGGTGGCGGTAAATCTGGATCAAAAACAACCCGGGTTCCCAGAACATGTCCTGCCCGCCTATTTGTCCGCCCTTGGTGTGGAATATCACATCATCGAACAGGATACCTATCGTATTGTGCAGGAAAAGTTAGCAGTTGGAAAAACCATGTGCAGCCTATGCTCACGCATGCGACGCGGTATTTTATATAACTTTGCACATGCACATGGTCTGAATAAGATTGCGCTGGGCCACCATCGTGATGACCTGATTGAAACCCTTTTTCTGAATATGTTTTATGGTGGTAAGCTCAAAGCAATGCCGCCCAAGCTAAAGAGTGATGATGGTCGTAATATTGTTATTCGGCCCTTGGCTTATTGCAAAGAAGAGGATATTGAAGCTTATGCTCAACAACGCGGTTATCCCATTATTCCCTGCAACTTATGTGGCTCACAAGATGGGCTACAGCGCCAAGCAATAAAGGCCATGCTGCAGCAATGGCATAAGCAATTTCCGGGAAGAGTAGAGACCATATTTAAAAGCATGCAGAACATTCAGCCCTCTCAGCTAGCTGATAAAAACTTATTCGATTTTGCACGTTTTTAACCCGGATCATGAACACTAGACAAGTAATAAGCCAGTCATGTTGAACACGGTAGAATCGAACTCACTTAAGCCCTTAAATTTGGACTTCGTATGATCGATAATCTCGCTGCGTTGGATGATGATGAACAAATTTATTCCAGCCTGAACCCACATTTACACAAAAATGTTCGCCTGTTGGGTGGTCTGCTGGGAAAGGCGATTCGTCGACAAAGTGGTGATGCGCTTTATCAACAAGTGGAAGCGATTCGTAAATTAGCGATTCAGGCCCGCAGCAGTGATCACTCTGGCAATCGCGCGTTGCACGCGCAACTGAAAGGATTGTCCGCCAAGGATATGTACTATCTGGCTCGCGCCTTTAGCTTGTTTTTGAATCTTTCCAATATTGCAGATCAACATGAACAGCTTCGATTGCATAAATCACTTGATTGGGATGGGCTGGATGAAAATGCCGAGCGACCGGTTGTGCAAAATGCATTTTGTAAGTTAAACGATAAATTATCTTCTCTTATTGCTCAAGGTGTGCGTGCAGACGATCTGTACAACACAATTTGTGATCTCAAGATCGAACCGGTTCTGACCGCGCATCCGACGGAAGTGAGCCGACGTACCGTATCTAATAAATATTTACGTATTACGCGAATATTAGAAGCGCTGGAACAACCTAATCTGCGTGAGTATCACATCGAACAATTACATGATCATTTGTATCAGGTGATCACTGAGATCTGGGAAACTGATGAGATTCGACGTCGGCAACCCACCCCGCTTGATGAAGCGAAATCAGGCTTGGTGGTACTGGAACAAACCATGTGGAATGCGGTGCCCGAGGTCGTAAGAACTCTATCTCGAGTATTGATGAAACATACGGGCAGACCCCTGCCATTGGACGCCACTCCACTCAGAATTTGCTCGTGGATGGGCGGTGATAGGGATGGCAATCCCAATGTCACGCCTGGTATTACGCAGCAGGTGATAGACGCTTCTCGCTGGAAAGCAGCTGAACTCTATCATCGAGAAATAAAAGCATTACGCGATGAGTTGTCCATGAATGATTGCAATGCCAGCCTGAGAGCACAGGTTGGTGAGGTACACGAACCGTATCGCGTGCTCTTAAAAGAGCTATTAAATAAGTTGATCAACACTATGCGGTGCATGGAGGCACGGCTAGATGGCAGTCGCAATAACGACGCTAACATTATTCATGCCAAACACGATTTACTTGATCCGTTAATGCTATGTTTCCAATCTCTGCTGGATTGCGATAATCGGATCATCGCCAACGGCCGGCTCAGCGATATTATCCGACGGGTACATGCCTTTGGCGTCATCGCCATGCCGTTGGATATCCGCCAGGAATCGAGCAGGCATAGTCAGGCACTGAATGAAATAACTCAATATTTAGGACTGGGTGAGTATGCGTTGTGGACCGAAACCGAGCGCCAGGCGTTTCTATGCAGCGAATTAACCAATAAAAGGCCGCTAATTCCGGATGACTTTCCTGCCAGTGATGAGGTAAAAGAAGTGCTTGACACCTTTAAATTGCTGGCGCGTCAACCCGCGGAATATTTAGGTGCCTATATTATTTCAATGGCCACCTGCCCTTCTGATGTGCTGGCAGTTGAGGTTTTACAAAAAGCCTGCGGTGTTACTCAGCCGCAGCGTGTCGTGCCTTTATTTGAGCGCTTGAATGATTTACAGAATGCGGCGCAAACCATGGATACTTTATGGTCGAATTCGGAATATAAACAAAAAATAGCGAATCAGCAGGAAGTGATGATTGGTTATTCGGATTCGGCCAAAGATGCTGGCCAATTAACCGCCGCTTGGGCATTGTACAATGCGCAGGAGCAGTTAGTCGAGCTCGCTGAGAAACATGCCATCAAGTTAACCCTATTCCATGGCAGAGGTGGAAGTGTGGCGCGAGGGGGTGGCCCAGCCAAAGGTGCGATCCGCTCTCAACCACCCGGTTCGGTCAACGGTAGTATGCGCGTGACCGAGCAAGGCGAAGTAATCCAGGCCAAATACGGGGTGCCTGGTTTGGCGGTAGAGAGTCTTAAAATCTATTTGTGCTCGGTACTCGATGCAACCTTAATGCCACCACCCAAACCGAAACCGCAGTGGCGTCAGTGCATGGATCAACTTTCAGCCCATGCGCTAAAAGAATTTCGCGGGATGATTCGAGATAACCCTGATTTTGTACCCTATTTTGTACAGGCAACCCCCGAAGCCGAACTGGGTGCATTGAAGATTGGTTCGCGACCCGCGCGGCGTAGAAAAGGTGAAGGCATTACCTATTTACGCGCCATCCCATGGATATTCGCCTGGACTCAGACCCGTCTAATGCTGCCGGCCTGGCTTGGCATCGGGTCAGCACTGCAGCAAGCACTGGATAAAAATCAGGAGGACGAGCTGCGCGATATGCAGGCCAATTGGCCGTTCTTCAAATCAACCATTGATCTGGTTGAAATGGTGCTGGCCAAGGCCGATCCTGAAGTTGCTAGTTTATATGATCAGCAGCTGGTGGACGAAAAATTACGCCCCTTGGGCAAATTACTACGGGATAAATACCAGGTTATCGAAGATAAGGTACTCGCTTTAACGGGGCACCGTCGGCTGGTGGAGCATGAACCATTTGTGTTACAAGGTATTATTGTACGTAACCCTTATGTAGATCCGCTTAATATTTTGCAGGTGGAGATGTTATCGCGGATTCGCGGGGGGGAAACGGGCATGATTGAAGATGCACTGATTATTGCGATCAATGGTATTTCAGCTGGCATGCGTAATACGGGATAATATTAATTATGAGCATACAAGATAGCGATTATCATTTCGAGGGTTTGAACTTTCTGATCACTGGTGCCGGTTTTGATATTGGCAAAGGGCTGGCTATTCGCTGCGCGCAGAAAGGGGCGCACGTGATACTCATGGATCAGGATAGCCGTGCACTAAATGCGGTCTATGATGAAATTACCGCCTCAAGCGACGTAAAACCCACTATTTTGGAGTTGGCGGGTAAAAATTTGATAGATGAGACCGCGACGCTCATCTTGCAACAAATCCTGTCAGAACATCATAAACTGGATGCGTTGATCCACACGGCGAATGCCGCGTTCCCACTGACCCCTATCCATATGGTGGAAGATGATGCATTCAAGCAAGCGTTTGATTTCCTGCACACCCTGCCCCACCGTATTACGCGTGAACTCTATCCCGCCTTACAAGCCGCAGATAAGCCTTCTATAATTTTTACCAGTCATTTCTCAGCGAGCACCCATAAACCTTTTTGGGGCTGTCACGCAGCGGCGTTCGCTGCGCTGGAAGCCACCGCCAGGCAATGGGCGGCAGATACCCAAAAGGCCGGGTTTAGCGTAAATTCGATTGATCCTGGCGTGGCCAATACAGCGGTGCGTCGCAAGCACTACCCGGCGGAGCAGCAAGCGCATCTGCGCAAACCAGATGACGAGGCGATTATGAGTATCTATTTGAATTTGCTTAGCCCGACCGGCAAACAAAGAAGCGGAGAGCACTTTACCATAACAGAGGTGTAGCACCCTAACCGGCAGCAGAGAATTATATAATAACTTTAATAATATTTAATAATAGATTGTTTTTAAATATTATTTCAGAATTTTTATGTGCATAATATGCAAAGGCGAGAAGACCAGCCCCATAGTCACAGGTGTATCGAGCCAACGAGCCTCAAAGTTGGACTACTGATCACTTTTGGTTTGCTTATCGTTGGCTTGTTTGCACCTATCATTACGTTTAAAAAGTTTGTTTTGGTGCAGAATACCTTTTCGGTGGTCGGGGGTGTCGGTGAGCTATTCAAAGAAGGTAAATTTTTCCTGTTTTTTGTTATCACAACGTTTAGCATTGTGTTACCTCTGCTTAAATTGGGTGTCTTGGTTCGAATTTTATTTAGTCAGGCTACCTCGCAGAAATTATCAGCTTATCTTCACTGGATGCATCTTTACGGTAAGTGGTCAATGTTGGACGTATTTGTGGTCGCCGTTTTAGTCGTTGTCGTAAAACTCGGTGTTATTGCGAGCGTAGAAATGCGATATGGCTTATACGCCTTCGCGGCCGCGGTTTTACTCACCATGATTATTACCGCCCGGGTCGTCAAGCTGTACGATAAATCGAACAACTTGGCTACACCATCTGCGTAATAGTTATCCCGTAATGAAGAAAATACTCCTCATTTTATTCGTCTGTCTAGTCGCATTCCAATGGTGGCAAACTGACAAAACTATTCGGGTTTCAAGTAACGATGTAAGCTATGACTACTTAGTAAAACATGTCGGAAGCGCGCAAAAAAGAGATACTTTGCCGCTGCTCATTGCGCTCCACGGTAACGGTGATACGCCGGAGAATTTTTACCATACTGCCCTAGACACACTTGATCTTCCAGTGCGCGTTATTCTATTGAAAGCCCCTGTTGCCCGCGCGTTAGGTACGGCCTGGCCTTGGTCAGCAGCAGAATTCGACCAATACGGCGAAGCCTTTAGTGAGGCAGTGGAAGCGTTGGTGGATAAATACCCTACGCGGGGCAAACCCGTGCTATTAGGTTTTTCGGGCGGCGGGATGATGGCGTTCTACCAAGCGTTAAAACATGGTGGCCTTTATGCCGCTATATTTCCTATATCGGGCCAGCTCAATCAGGAAATGTTGGGTGATGGCCCGCTTCGCACCGGGGCAAAGGTTTTGGCTTATCATGGCGATGTAGACAGTGTGATTTCCATTGCGGGTGCGAGAAATGCCATCGCGATGTTACACACGCATCAAGTTGTGGCCGAATTAACTGAATTTAAGGGCGGGCACCACGGCATTTTTACCACGATGAAAACGCAAATAGTTTCAGCGGTTGAGCAAGCGCTTGCAGAACAATAGCTGATAAATAGTACTTTTAGGCTATTCAATAGTATTGGGAATTTTGAAAATGCTTAAGATTCAGATACTTTTGCGTAATTCTTTCGATAATTGTCATGACTCTGTCATAAAAGCCTTATATAATCGCGCTAGCTTGAACGTACGACTTTTATTTATGTTTACTACTTTGATGTTTTGTTTTACCGCTTCATCCTGTTTTTCATAAGTACCAGCTACACTTCCAGCGTGACCGCCCCAAAGAGTTTGACTCTTGAAAGGCAAAATTTACTTTTGAATAATTAGGATATTTATATACATGTCTGAAAAAACTACCGGAACCGTCAAATGGTTCAATGAGTCTAAAGGTTTTGGCTTTATCGAACGCGAATCTGGCCCTGATGTTTTTGCACATTTTCGTGCCATTAACGGTGAAGGCTTTAAAACTTTGCTCGAAGGCCAAAAGGTTGAGTTCACCGTAACTGAATCTGAAAAAGGCCCACAGGCGGACGATATTACCGTCATCAGCTAAAGCTAAGCTCTATCTGAGGAGTTTCATACTCCTTATAATTAAAGGTACAACCGCAGGGTTGTGCCTTTTTTCTGGGTTATAGAATGTGCTTAACCATTAAATCGAACTAGAAACTCATCCATTGCAGCCAGCCCCGCATCAATTCCTCTGCGACCAAAGCCAATCCGAAACCGATCTTTCGGCGTTGCGCCCAACTCCGATCGGTAGATGCTTGATGGTAATAGTAGTACACCGGCCTGTTCCAGCAGTTGTTGGGTAAAGTGTTCCACCCCATCTCCACCCAGGTAACGTGGAAAGGCCATACACGATCCATCAGAAACCCGCCAATCGAATAGCGCTTTATGTTTGGCAAAGAACGCCTCTAACTTGACCAAATTGTCATCAATTATTTTGCAGTTTCGCGCCAAAATTTGATCTCGATTGCGCAATGCAATTTTCGTGAGCCTTTCGCTAGGTCCAGCGTTGCAGATAGACAAATAGTGCTTAATACGCTCCATTTTTCGCAGTATTTGCCTGTCCGTACAAGCAATCCAGCCGACGCGTAAACCAGATAGACCATATGCTTTTGACATGACATTCAGCGACAATCCCCGTTCATATATGTCCGCGATATATGGCATATGTTTCGCGCTCGTTCTCCCCAAACCATTAAATATCTCATCACTTAATATGTAGATACCGTGTTTTCTACATAGCGCGACCAAAGCATCAAGTCGCGCCATGGGCAGAATGGCGCCGGTTGGATTATGTGGAAAATTGATGGTTAAAAGCTTGGTATTGGGTTTGATTGCCTGCGCTATTTGGTCAATATCTAAAGACCAGTTGTCATCTGGATCCAGTGGAACACCTGTGGTGTCACAAATCGCAAGCGGTAATGATTCATGCGACTGGTAATTAGGTGTGATCACGATTGCATGGCTTTCTGGCCCCAAAAGCACTCTATTTGCTGCGAAAATGCCTTCACTGGCACCAGCAAAACAAAGAATATTTTCTGCTACCTGCTGCTGATACATTTCGGCAATCGTTGCACGCAAATCCGGTGCACCAAAAGTTTCTGTATATCCCAACCACAAATTCTCAAATTCTGCACGTTCCTCGGGCGTTGCCATCGCTAGAATATTGCTTAGTGACATGCTCTCCGCATCTGAGGCCGTCATATGGTATTGTGCTTTAAACTCCCATTTTGAGAAATACGTTTCAAGCTTAAAGTCAGGCAGTGATTTCATTTCAGTGAAATTTTAAGCTAGGTATCAGTAGCATGACCTTGTGACGTGCTGCATAAGAAATGATTTATCATCTGAGCTGTTTTGGTATGCATATCGTCTCTATTTACAGAGTCCGAGTCTATGCATATATCAGGCTCAATGGCTTTTCCATATTTTGTACAGTTGCATAAAAACACATAGTGACCTACCGAGGAACCAAGCGACGCCAGTTTAAAATCTAAGTTTTGCTTGGTTAGCCATTTAGCACATTGCTCAAAAGGTGCTTCAGTATCCGCTTCCCCCGCTATGATTAGTACGGGCGACTTTATTGATTGCAGGCTTTGCAAGGTCAATGCCCGGACAGGCGGTGCCGGCGCTAGCGTTACAAACGCTTTAATTCTTGAATCATAGTAATCCGCGTCATGTCGCATTCTAGCATCTTGATATGGCCGAGATGTTTTCATTAGTCGATCTATTTCTTGATCCAAACTTGGAAATTCTTTGGGCCCGCCTCTGTAATCTGGTTGTTTATCTAACCAATGCTTAAATTGATCCAGAGAAGTTATTGCCCCTGCCAGCGATAATACCGTGTAGCCCCCTAAAGAAAACCCAACAGCAGATATTTTATCGAGATTACAATGAGTTGATAAAACTGGTTGCTGGTGGAGGTTATCTAATAAAAAGGTAAAATCTAAGGCGCGTTCCCACCAACATAAAAAACCTTCTGCCACATACGGTTCTAACGATGTGTTCCCGTGATGGCTAATACCAATCGAGATATACCCCATTTCCGCAAGCCTGCATCCAAGCCATCCCATGCCTTGAGCAGAGCCACCCGTGCCGTGAGAAAGTAGCACTAGAGGATAGAGATGCTGGTGATTACTGATTTCTACACCTTTTGCAACCGCACCCATTTCAAACAAGGGTTCGTTTGGATTGCCACCATATTGCAAAAGGGTAGCCTCAGTTTCTGCATGGGCAGGATACCACGCACTATAGGCGATGGGTCGGGGGCCAGTTGCAGACCAGTTTGTTCGATTTTTATCAAACAAGATACCTTCCAAATACCCACATTTATATTGCATTGGTTTAAATACTTTGAAGTGTCGCTTTATAATTTGCAATTATGAATAACAACCGTCAATTGGGGAGGCTGCCGTCTACTCTAGTGTGTGGTAAGGCAACGAATTATTTGGTGAATACTCCGCCCCCTTATCAAAATGCAATTCAGTCCTCTGGGAAGCTAATTCGCCATAAGTTAACACGACTATTTGTTTAATATTAACCCGTGGTGCATATTAATTAACAGCAATCTTAATGTGATTCAGGGGCCGTCCATTGCGCTGATTTAGCCACTGAATAATGGTTAATGCTGTTACTTTGGAGAGCACTCTGGTGGCCAGTCCGTTAAATGATTTAGCGTAGTTTCTGCGAATCATAAACTGATCACATAACTGAGAAAACAAAGTTTCAATTCGTTTTCTGGCTTTTCTGAGCACAGGACTAAATGGCTTGAAATTAGTTTGGTTTCGACGCAATGGTGTTTCCAGTTTGATCTGATTGTGAGCAAATAAATCCGTTTGATATTGTTGGCTAACATAGCCCTTATCTCCTATCAACACACAGTTGCTAAACTGTTCTTTAACGTGTTCCAGATAATGGATATCGTGTGCCGAAGCCTTTGATATATCAACAGATTTGATCACACCTTGTAAGGTACATACCGCATGTAACTTATAGCCATAGTAGGGCATATTTTGAGCCGCACAATAACCATAATCGGGGCTGCTTATTTCCGCCTCTTGGCAGATTGAGCTGCGTCTGGCTCGAGCAAACTTGCACAGCTCTATGGGCATGCTATCGATCAGGTGATAATCTTCATAAGCAGTGATTTTGTCTGTAAGCGCAAGACGTATCTCATTGAGATTAGGGGCGAGCTTTCTACGTCTACGGTTATAGACCGAACGCTCAATTAAAGGGCTCAGTTCAATGGGGAGCAGTTTGAACAAATAACGTTCTGAGTCGATACCCAGAGATTCAGCAGCTAAGCTCAGTGCGATGAGTTTTTTATCGGAAAGTTTGGGTTTACGGCGATATAGGTAAAAATTATGTTCTGACACGACTTCGTGCAACAAAGATAGAATTCTGGTATAACTGTTTAATAAGTTACTCATATCATTACATTTTTTGCTGAAAACACAATGATACTCCTTTAGTGGAAATGAGCAACTTCTTCTCAATTTATAATGCACCACGGGTTAATATTAGTCTCCTGCGGAATTAATGATGATCAGTATTTTTCTAACAGGTGTTTTACTCGGCTTGTCCGCAGGACTGGCACCTGGACCGCTGCTAACCCTGGTGATAACCGAAACCCTAAAGCATAATGAGTATGCGGATTCTAACTCTTAGGTAAGCCAAAAAGACAGCACCGCCCTAGGGATGAAAAAGTCGTACGACCCAGAGAGTTTAACCAAGTCCGAAAAATTTCCTAAATCACCGTCCTACCCGGATGCTTACTTTGATTTCACATAAGTGGGCTTTTCGCCCATATCCTGGGTATTCTGGGGCTATTACAACTCGATATTTGACCCTTTCCAGTAAGTTCCTGGCTTTGAAATCTTCCGTGGTGTAAGGCTATTACAACCCGGGTTCATACATTACTGGATTTGGTTAAGCCCTTAACTACCGACAAATTTTTGCCGAACTCGGATACCAGTTCCCAGCGGATACGGTCTTTGTCTTTGGTTAAAACCCAGGGCCTACAAGTAAAGGTGATGCTTTCTGAAGTCACAGCGCTTAAAGTCAAAGCTGGTTCTGGATCTTTCAACACATCCTGATTCCGTTTCATAACCTTCAATAAAATAGACTCGGCTTCTTCTAATCCATGATCTACAACATTGACTTCAACATCTATTGACAAGCGTCGTGTTGGGGCACTAGTTGAATTTACGACCACATCCTCCCAGATCATATTGTTAGGTATGATGACCTTTTTGTTTTCCGCAGTGCTGAGGTGAGTTGAGAATAATGATACTGATTCAACGTCGCCCGTGATACCCGCAGCTTCGACTTCATCACCCGTGTCGAAAGGTTTTTGAAACAAGATCAACAACCCACTGGCAAAGTTGCTGATTGTATTTTGTAAAGAGAAGGCTAGGATAAAACCCAAAATTCCCAAACCTGCAAGAATGGGCGTCATATTAGTACCGATTTCTGAAAAACCCATCGTCAGGCCGAGAATCGCACCAATCCGGGTGATCCATTTCGACAAGAATCGTCTGAGGAGGTCTGAAGTTAGTTTAATACGCCCAAGTCCAAAATTCAGAATACGACCAACTAACCAGCCCAATACCAGACCGAAAATTGCCCAAGAAATGACAGTGATGATATGTCGAATTACCCGTTGCCCCCCGCCCTTTGAAACCGCCCATTCCTGCAACGTGAGCACTGTTGATTGAACGCTTTGGGTATCTACCCTGACCCCACCGACGGCAGCCATATATGCCCTTATTTCCTGTGTGTCAGCTGGATCCCCGCCTTTGGATTCATAAGAATCCAGCACGTGTTTAAGGTGATCCGCGCGGGCAGTTCGGACTGCGCGTAACTCGGTAATACGATCAATCAACGCTACTTTCTCCGGGGAGGGAGCTGTTGATTCGGGTGCCGCCTTGGTGTTCGGGTCGTTCGCCCTCACCCTCGCTTTTGCGGCATTATATTTAAAAAGCTCTAGTTCGCTTGCCGCCAGATTTTCAATTGCCACTATTAATAAAGCTTGCCAGCCTGCAATTTCAGGCATTAAATCTTCCAGTGTAAGCGGTTCAAGCATGATGTCGAGCGCAGCCACGGGTATATCAGGATCTGCCGTTGTTTTGGCATTTGCTGGATTTGCTGACCCCTCATCTAGAAGATTAAGCAGAGCTTCACGTAGCGCTTCGGTTGTAATCTCTGGAGGCGTTTCCTCCTGTACAGGCAGTTCAAGTTCCTGAGCAGCAGCCCAATTGTAAGTAAACAGGAATGTTGCAAACACTAAAATTAGGTGCGTAAGTAAGCGTATTGGACGAATCATTGTGTTTTCCTAATTGGTATCCAGGTCAGCACTGGTTGCCCGAGATTTATTTGGTTAACCATGCGCCTCTTGTATCATAATGTCCATAAAAAAGCCCCTTAATCATCATTATTGGGGTTTTAGCTACATAGTTGGGTCGAGTTTCTCGCTGCCGAGACTATATTTAAACAATAATTAAGCTCAGTCAGCACTGCAATCACAATCAACACACTGGTTGTCAGTTTTTCTTCACAACACACCAGCTTGCGGTTCAGATAACTCCATAACCTGAGCTAGCAAATGGTTTAATTGATGGTCTCGGGGTAGTTCTGTTTTTCTGTTTGATTATTCAGACTGACGTGTGGACAAATCCTGGACGATCTCTTGCGTAATATCCCTCAATGATACGACTTCACCCAAACAAAAACTCGGCATGAGGGTGGGGTGGTGTTTTAGACACGTGCGCAATGCGCGATTTAAAAACTTCCTTGCGCGCCTACGTCATTTATCGCATTCTGAGCGACTTTTGCATTGGTAGTGATCGCGCCATCCACAAAGGTAGAAGTTCAGGTCGGTAAATTCGTAAATCTAACGTGACATCATTGAGAAATTATCACGATTGACGGTGGCTTGAAATTACTCAATCAAGGGCAAGGCCTTACGAATTTCATTGCGTGGCCTGAATTAGCACGATATTTATAGTAAAGTTTGGCCGTGTATTTTATACCTATTGATCTACCCTTACTTTAAACCCCGAAAGGAGGATTCGACCGATGATTTACCCCCGCTTCATATCGTACCTTGTATTATTACTGTTCGGCTTAATGCTAAACCCGGTCGCGGCAAAGCCTAATGAAATTACCCCCGATAAATTGGTAAATGGCTTACGCGATGCGACGATAAAGTATTATGCCGGTGGCGAAGATGGCGGTCTTGCGCATGTATCCTACTGGGGCATTCGAGCTGGGGATCCCTACTTTGAAACGCTGGATCCCGTTGAACAAGCTAAAGTAGGCAAAATTAACGCCAATGTGATTCACAGTCAGCTATTTCAGCCAGACAATGAAGAGATAGCGGGTTTCGAGGTCACTGGTGTTCTGAAAGCTGGCGGTCGGCACCAGAGCATTACCTTCCGACTCCCCGATGAATGGAATGGTAAATTGGCAGTCATTGGCACGCCAGGTCTACGTAATGAGTATGCGAGTGAGGCGCTCCTTGCACCCTGGCTCCTTGAAGCAGGCTATGCCTATATTGCGGGAGACAAAGGCATCCCCGGCGGTGCTAACGATATGCTATCGGGCAATCATCCTACCCAGTTTTGGGGGAAAATGATGATTGATATGGCCAAGTTCGCGCAACGTGCTTTGCGTAAGTATACCGGCCGACAACCAACTTACACTTACGCGATAGGTCTTTCAAATGGCGGTTATCAAACCAGACGCGCGCTTGAAATTGACCACAATCGGGTGAATAAGGAGAAAAAACGTCTATTTGATGGTGGTTTGGATTGGTCAGGTGCGTATTGGCCTGATAAGCGCGTGGTAGACACCAACAAAGACGGACACGCCTCTGTTGAGGAATATGCGGCTTCAAACTCTTTGGTAGGCCATATTGACCGCGCTGCCCTGGCGATGAAATGGTCATATGACCCAGAGGGTTTAACTAAACCCGAAGAATTTCTTAAATCACCGCCCTACCCGGGTGCATACTTTGATTTCAATGGAGCGGGCTTTTCGCCCGAATCCGGGGTATTCTGGGGCTATTACAACACGATATTTGACCCTTTCCAGTATGTTCCTGGCTTTGAAATTTTCCGCGGCGTTGGCTATTACAATCTGGTGGCGTACGTATACCGTGCTGATTTGCGTGGAGATGGCGCTGCATCCGCAGCTGCTTATAGTTGCTATGCCGATCCTTTGAATCCACTGGCGGAACCACCCTTATACGATTGGCTGCGCAATGCGCCCGACAACGGCTGGGATCGGACCAGTGTGCGTTATGCGTTGAGAAATGCCAATTCCGCTGAGTTTTCCGTGCCAATGATCAGCGTTCACGGGTTGGCTGATGGCCTGCTGGGTTTGAACGCGCAGGCGGTGGCTTATCGAAATGCAGTAGCAGCCTATGGTAACCCTAATTTACACCGATTGTATGGTATCGCAAATGCCGGTCACGTGGACTATCATGCCGATGGTGGCGGCGATTTCGATTTTAATGGGATACCTGGAGATGAAAATATGGCGGATAAGCTCACCCCAATGCAGGCGTATATCCAGCGAGCCTTTACCTATCTAGTCGACTGGGCCGAAAACCAGCAGTTGCCACCAGATAACACGGTCGTCCCAACTGACCCATATACTGATGTGACGGATCCGGCCAGTTTGAACTGGTAAAAGACAAAGACCTTCAATCGGTTGCTTAAACGGGGCCTGTCGCTTTTTACGCTAGGCCTTTAGTTTCTCTATTTCGCCCTGTAAATACGCAATGGTGCTATCTGCATCGATACTAAAATCATTGTAGATAACGTAACCATCTGGTGAGATAAGAATTGCCCAGGGCGTTCCACCGGTTCGATAACTGCGCATCGTATTGGGGCGTTCGTGGGTTTCACTATCGCCCTCGTCATGCCCCATCATGATGGGTAAATCATAACGTTGTTGCATTTCCTGTAATTTATCAACGGTATTGGTTGAATAGCCTTCGAATGTGGTTTGAATGCCTGCTGCAATAAAAAAATCACTTTCTTTAAACTCGGCATGGATTTTTTGCAAGGCTGGAAAACCATGGCTATGACAGCCCGGACACCAGGACTGCCAGCATTCGAGCATAACAAATTTCCCCTGGTGCGCAGCCAGTGAAAAGCTACCAGGGTTTCCGGCTCCATCTATCCAATACGGAACGTCAAGCTCGGGGGCCTGTTTGCCAGCAATGCCATAACCTTTGGGCGCAGCCAAACTAGCCCCCGGTAGGAGCGCGGCAGCGATCCCTGATAGTATGAGTTTTCGTCGTTGAACCGAAGGCAATGCTGAAATCATCGTATGAGTATCTTAGGGGAATCATTTGCGGTTAGAACTGTATGCCACCCTAAAGTTCCGAAATCGCGCAGCAGCTTCACGCTACTGACATCAAACGTTTGACTTGTTTAGGTGTTAATTCGCGAAATTTTCCTTGCCTTAAGTTTCTCGGCAGGTCGAGAAAACCATAACGTACTCGGGTTAATCGACTAACCTGGCAGCCCACCGCTTCCCAGAGTTTTCGAACTTCACGATTACGCCCTTCGAGCAAAGTGACATGCACCCACTTGTTACGTTTATCGCCCTCCATGTCTTCCACCCGAACGCCACTAAATTTCATTCGGTGCTGGTCAATTTGGATGCCATCAAGCAACTGGCGGACAATCGTTTTGTTAACTTCACCAAAAATACGGCAGCGATACTCTCGCTCAATTCCAGAACTGGGATGCATTAATTGATTAGCCAGTTCACCGTTGGTGGTAAATAATAATAAACCTGCGGTATTGATATCCAACCGCCCTACCGCCACCCATCGCGCGCCACGAATACGGGGTAGATTACGAAATACGGTTGGACGGCGCTGCGGGTCTTTCATAGTACAGATTTCGCCTTCTGGTTTGTTGTACAAAAGCACCTTGGTCTTGCCAAACGAAGGCCGTTCACGCAACGCATGCCCTTTGACTGTGACTTCATCATGGCGGCTGACCCGTTGTCCCAATTCTGCACGTTGCCCATTGACCAACACACTTCCCTGATTGATCCAGCCTTCCATTTTACGGCGTGAACCGTAACCGCGATCAGCCAGGAGTTTTTGCAAGCGAATGCCCAGCCCTGAATTGCTGGCTTTACTGGTTGGTGATTTAGCTTGTGCTCGGTTCTTGCCGTGTTTTGTGGGCTGTTTATGGCGTGATTTATTGCCTGATCTCGGCGGCATTATTCTGCTTCTGGCAGCACTTTTTCCAATGCACCATTTGATTCGCCCATTACTTGTGCTTCATTCGCGTTTTTTTCTATTTGACCCAAATCAGCTGCGATTTCATCCAATTCTCGCGGTTCATGCAATTCAGGTAATTCTTTTAAGGAGGATAAATTGAAGTAGGCCAGAAAATCCGGGGTGGTTGCGAACAAAGCAGGTCTTCCCGGCACATCTCGCTCTCCAACTTGTTTAATCCATTCGCGCTCTAATAAGCGTTGAATAATGTCCGAGCTGACGGCTACACCCCGTACTTCTTGAATATCGCTGCGCGTGACGGGTTGTTGATATGCGATGATTGCCAGGGTTTCGAGCATTGCGCGCGATAGCTTTGGTGGGCGGGTCTCAAATAGTTTATTAATCCAGTGGGCGTAAGCCGCGCGGGTTTGGAAGCGAAACCCACCCGCCAATTTAACCAGTTCTAGCGCGCTTTTTGCGTATTGCTTTCGTAGGCTCTGCAGAGCAGCTTCAATAGCTTGCGCATCAGGGCGCGCTTCTGCGGGAAACAAGTTCCGCATTTTTGTTACCGATAACGGCGCCTCGCTCACACTGAGTACGGCCTCCAGGATCCCCACCAGTGATTGCGTATCGGGTTGCTTATCTTTATTTTGTTGATTCATTCGCTTGCTACCCGAACGTGTATCGGTGAAAAGGCGTCATTCTGCACAATGCTGATCAAACCATCACGCATTAGCTCCAGGATTGCGATAAAACTTACTACCACGCCCTCGCGGCCTTCTGCTTCACTGAATAATTGCTCAAAACGCAGGTGCTTTCCCGCTTGCAGACGATCCAGTATGTGCACCATTTTTTCGCGCATACTGAGGGTTTGCGGTTTTACCGCAAGATTTTGATTTTGCTGGGCGCGGATTAACACGCGCCGAAACGCAACGACCAATTCGTTGAGCGTCGTTTGCGGTAATGTCTGTTCAGATTGTACTTGTGCAAAATACGGATCGGAAAGGTGTAAATCCCGTTCCAAGCGCGGCAATTCATCTATTTCTTTGGCGGCCAGCGTGAAACGCTCATACTGTTGCAGTTGTTTAATTAAGGCCGCTCGAGGGTCTTCTTCGTCGTCCTCTGATTCCAAGGTGGGTTTGGGTAACAGTAAGCGGGATTTTATTTGGGCAAGCATCGCCGCCATGACTAAATACTCTGCCGCTAAATCCAACCTAAATTTGCGCATTAACTCGACATACTGCATGTATTGGGTGGTGATTTTGGCAATAGGAATATCCAAAATATCGATATTTTGCTTGCGAATTAAATACAGGAGTAAATCAAGTGGCCCTTGAAATGAGTCTAAAAATACTTCTAGTGCCTCGGGTGGAATGTATAAATCCTCGGGAAACTTTTCTATCGACTCACCATTGATCAAAACAACCGCAGGATCAGCTGCTTGGTTGCGTATTTCCGGCTGTCTGGCAGTATCTTGTGTGCTGGCCATGGTTAATAATTAAATATCGTGATAGCGCGTCCCAACCCCATCACGGACCAGCGTCATAGTTTTCTGTGCGACTGCGCGCGCTTTTTCATTGCCCTGTTCAATCACTTTTACCAAACGCGCTCGATCTTTCTCATAAGGCTCGGCACGGGCATGAATTTGCTTTTGTTCGGCCAGTACTGCATCGATCAAGGGTTGCTTGCAATCCACGCAGCCTATCCCGGCAGTGGTACATTCTTGCTGGATCCACGCGTGTGTGGCATCGTCGGTATAGGTTTGATGCAAGGCTCTTACCGGGCACTTAGCTGGATCACCCGGATCCGTTCGGCGTACCCTCGCTGGGTCGGTTGGCATGGCGCGCAGGGCCTTTTCAACGCGTACGGGATCATCGCGCAACGCAATGGTATTATTGTAAGACTTAGACATTTTCTGCCCATCAAGCCCTGGTAATTTAGCGCTTTCAGTCAACAAAACACCGGGTTCAGGCAAGATGATACGGCCTTTATCGTTCAGATAAGCGGTTAAATCGGTCTTTTCCTGGGCCGAAATATTCTGTTGCTCACTAAGTAATTCCAGTGCATGTTCATGCGCTTCATGCTGACCATCCTGTAAGTATGCTTGACGGAATCGGGTGAACGATTTTTTTGCCTTTTTACCCATCTTGTTAATGGCCAAGTCAATCGCCTGATCAAACAATTGACCGCGGCCAAACATATGGTTAAAGCGCCGCGCAATTTCGCGCGTCAGTTCTACGTGTGGTACCTGATCTTCGCCAACGGGTACGCCATTGGCACGATACATGAGAATATCAGCTGATTGCAGTAACGGGTATCCTAGAAAACCATAGGTAGATAAGTCCTTATCTTTTAATTTTTCCTGTTGATCTTTAAAACTGGGCACACGCTCCAGCCAGCTAAGCGGTGTGATCATAGAAAGCAATAGATGGAGTTCTGCGTGCTCTGGAATGCAGGATTGCACAAAGCAACTGGCTTTGTCCGGATCGATACCCGCCGCCAACCAGTCGATCACCATTTCCCAGACGTTTTCCTCCAGCATCGATGGGGTTTCATAATGTGTGGTAAGGGCATGCCAATCTGCGACGAAGAAAAAACAATCGTGGTCCGCTTGCAAGCGGACCCAATTTTTTAGCGCGCCATGATAATTGCCCAAATGCAAGTGTCCCGTGGGACGCATGCCAGATAGAATTCGTGATTGACTCATTTAACCATTCTTGTGTTCAAAAGATATCTGCTTCACCCTTACCCTGGCGCAGCAACCGGGTTTCGCCGCCTTTTACTTCAATGACCGTGGTCGGTGCTAAATCGCAGGGCCCTGCATCGATAATCAAATCCAGCTGATGGCCAATACGCTGTTCAATTTCATGCGCATCATTGAGCGGCAAATCATCACCTTTCAACCATAACGTCGAACTCATTATTGGCTCCCCCAATTCGGTTAACAAGGCGCTTACGATGGGATAATCCGGGACCCGTAACCCAATGGTTTTTCGCTTTGGATGCTGCAAGCGGCGTGGCACTTCACGCGACGCGGGAAGAATAAAGGTATACGGCCCGGGAGTAAAGTGCTTGAGCATACGGTAATCCTGGTTTTCCACTCGCGCATATTTGGCCAGAATGGACAAATCAGCGCAGACCAGTGTGAAATTATGATCCGGCCCCGCCTCACGAATACGCCGGATGCGTTCCAGCGCCTTGGCATCACCGATATGACAGCCCAGCGCGTAACTTGAATCCGTTGGATAAGCCATAATGCCGCCCTTTTCTACGATCTTAACCGCTTGGGTGATCAATCTGGGTTGCGGGTTTTGTGGGTGAATACTGAAAAGCTGCGCCATCCTACTATCTTTAACTGGCTTTACGCGGGCGTCGACTAGATTTGCCGCGACGAGGCTTAGGCAAGGCTTGCACCATCTTTAGTTTACCCGCATCTTTCTGGTTTTGAATACGTGTCCACCAGCCGGTTAGTTCCGTATCCACTTCACCGATTGCTTCGCGCAGTAACAAAAAATCATATGCAGCGCGAAACCGTCGGTTATCAAGCAAGTCATCGATTGCATGTGCCCGGCGCATCGTCAGATGCCACTGTAAATCCCAAATCTCGACAATAATGGCAGAAACCCGCTTGGGAATCGCAATAGTTGGATATTGCTGGCGAAATACGTTTTCAGCAATTTGCATGACACCCGCTTTACCACGAGGTGCTTTCTTGCGGCGTCTACGCTCGAGCTGATAAGTGTGCCACAAGGCAACCGCGAAGAAAAAAGCTGGAATAACCGGTTTGCCTTGGGTGACACGCCTGTCAGTATTTTCTAGCGCGTGGAGTACAAACTGTTCACACTGTGCATTTTGTTGCATCGCTTTTGCAGTCAGCGGTAGCAGCATTGGAATAAAATCGTGCTCGCGTAATGTTTCCCAGCTTTCCATAGCGTGTGCATGATGAAACAATTTGAAGGTCTCATCGAATAAACGTGCGTTGGAGACTTCCTTGAAATGGAGTTTGTGCTTTTCGATCAGTTGCTCAAGGTTTTGGGGTATCTCAAACCCTAGTTTGGCTTTAAATCTCATCGCACGCAGCATGCGCACTGGGTCTTCGGCGAAACGTTTGTCGGGGTCGCCAATTAACTCTAGGTGCTGGTTATGGATATCTTCAACCCCACCCTGGTAGTCGATAACCTGGCCAGCGACAGGATCAAGATAAAGCGCATTGATGGTAAAATCGCGCCGTTGTGCATCTTCAATTAAACTGCCGTAAACATTATCACGCAACACCCTACCCGATTGGCTTTGCCGATGATGTGGGGAGTTATTCTCTCGCGGGGCTGTTCGATAAGTTGCCACTTCGATCATCTCACGCTGATGATGCACATGCACCAGTTTAAAGCGACGACCTATAATTCGTGCGCGTTTAAATAAAGGTCGAATTTGCTCTGGCCGCGCGTTGGTGGCGACGTCAAAATCCTTCGGGTGCAAACCTAGTATCCAGTCACGCACACAGCCACCAACCAGATAGCCATCATACCCGTGCTCTTGCAAGGTTCTACAAACCAACATAGCGCCTGCGGACACCTCTTCTAATGGAATCGCCAGCGCTTCTGCCGAATAACGAATTTCACCAACTTGGCTGCCTTTTCGTCCCGCTGGGAACAAGCGCTTACCCATTTTTTTTATGATGTTCACAGAGCGCCTTCTAACATCCGGTTGGAACGCCTTATAACGTAAATGCTATAGCCAATTTGCATGAGGAGAAACGGGATAAATATAAATACTCGCTGTGAGCCTGGAATCGTCACCATCCACATCGCACCAAGCCCCTGGAGAAAAACCATGCAGTAGTGGATCAATGAAACCTCTCGGTGGGTAAATTCACTTTGTACCAGCAACTGATACAGATGATCTCGATGCGCCTGCAGTATATTCTCGCCCCGAAGCGCACGCCGCACCAAAGTAAAGGCAGTATCGTAAATAATATTAAACATTAATAAAGGCATTACCAAAAATGAAGTATGCGATGCGTCATAGCGCGCTGCAATTATGGCGAGTGTGGCAAAGGTAAAGCCAATAAACGCACTACCCACATCGCCTAAGAATATCTTGGCTGGATGAAAGTTTAAAAATAAAAAACCCAGTGCACCTGCCAGCAAGGTATAGCAGGTTACATAGACAAATGAGCTGCCCTGATAAAAGCTGATGATCATAAAAAACAAGCTGGCGATCACCGCACAGCCGGCCACCAAACCATCGATTCCATCCATAAAATTTACCGCATTGGTTAGGCCTAATATCCAAAAAAAAGAAATGACATAACCCCAAAACCCAAGCGTGATATAACCTACTCCTGGAAGCGCTAAATGGTCTATTACGATCCCGCTGACGAGTACGATGGCAACCGCCATAATGTGCGTATTGAGTTTAAATCGTGCACTTTTATTGTAAATATCATCAATCAACGAAATGACTGCGATAATCAATGCTGAGAAAACAAAGCCCCACATATATTGTTTATTAATTAGGGTGATATCTCCCTGGGTAATAATAAACACCATACCCAGTAAAAAGGTAACAACAATCGAAACCCCACCCGATCTGGGCAAAGGTCTTACGTGGGACGAGCGTTGATTGGGCCGGTCAATAATTCGCCCATAGCGACGCATCAGCTCGGTGCCTGCCAAGGCGACCAACGTCAGCACTATGCCAAATAGCACATGGGTATAAAACGCGATATGGGTCATCTATTATCGAGGAATATCGAGGCGCGGCGAATAGCAAACATTGGGGCGGAAAATCATGCGCTGATTTTAATCGAATTTGGTGCATAAAACGCAGTCATTATGCGCTTTAGGCTATAATTAGCGCGACCCATTTCACGGCCTGCCCCTTTGCCACCAAACACTTTGAATTCGCTTACATGCATTATGATATGTAAAGCTTTACTATTTGTTTAAAAGTGACTGATAAATATAGAGAAATACCCTACAACTACACTTCTTTTTCGGATCGAGAAATCGTTATTCGCCTATTGGGAGATGATGCATGGGCGCTAATCAATCGATTACGTAGTAGACGTAGAACCGGACGATCCGCGCGTTATCTGTTCGAGTTGCTGGGCGATGTATGGACGGTACAGCGTAATCCCTTTATTTATGATGATCTGTTGAATAATGCTAAACGCAAAGCGTCATTAGTTCAGACCCTCAACACACGCCTGGAGCATATCGTTGAACGAGCCAACGCAAATCCAGATGTGTTGCATTTGCACCAATTGGCAAGTCAAGCCGTGCGCGCTTTTACCGATTCGTTTACGCAGTGTGCCAAAGATAGAGCACGGGTTAAAAAGGCTTTCGTCGGAGTTACCCACCCCGACAATATTCGTTTTGATGGGCATGCGCGAGTAGCGCATGTCACCGATGCAACCGACTGGCGTGTAGAATATCCCTTTGTGGTCATTACGGCTGATAGCGAAAAGGAAATGGCCGCTATTGTAAAAACCTGTATCGACACTGGCTTAAGTATTATTCCGCGCGGTGGCGGGACGGGTTATACCGGCAGCGCGGTGCCGTTGGACGCATTTACCGCGGTGATAAATACCGAAAAGCTAAGTAAGCTGGACCCGGTCGAATACCTTACTCCGCCCGGTTTAGAAAAATCGATTGCCACCATTCGCGCCGAAGCAGGTGTGGTCACCAAGCAAGTATCAGATGCAGCGTATAAAAAAGATCTCGTATTCGCGGTTGACCCTACCTCGCAGGATGCATCCACAATTGGCGGAAACGTGGCCATGAACGCCGGTGGTAAGAAGGCTGTCATGTGGGGGACCACACTGGATAACCTACTCTCCTGGAAAATGGTGACGCCCGATGGTAATTGGATGGAAGTTACCCGACTGGGGCACAATCTGGCGAAAATTCACGACCAAGAGAAAGTCCAGTTTTCAATAGAACAATGGAATGAGTTGGACGGCAAAGACAAGCACACTACCCGGACCTTAACCACCCCCGGCGCTCAATTTCGCCATCGGGGTCTGGGCAAGGATGTCACAGACAAATTCTTAAGTGGTGTGCCGGGAATCCAAAAAGAAGGATGCGATGGCCTCATCACCAGTGCGCGATTTGTGCTACACCAAAATCGCCCGCTGACGCATACGATCTGCCTGGAATTTTATGATTATGATTTGCGCGTTTCAGTTCCCGCAATCGTGGAGCTTCGCGATCACCTGGCCACTAACCCAGTGGTTGATCTTGTTGGGCTTGAGCACCTCGATTGGCGTTATATAAAAGCCGTTAAATACACCCCTAAATCCGCACAAGGTATCCTGCCACGCATGGTACTACTGATTGATATCAGTGCTGACGACGATGCAACACTGGAGCAGGCCGGCAAGCAAATTCTCGATATTGCTCACGCGCGTCATGGAGAGGGTTTTATCGCCACAAGTGATGCAGCACGCGCACGATTTTGGGCAGCACGCAAGCGTACCGCAGCCATCGCGGCCCATACCAATGCATTTAAAATTAATGAAGATGTGGTGATACCACTGGAAAAACTGGGCGAATACTCGCTCGGTGTTGAACGCATTAATATTATTCAATCAACCCAAAACAAAATCGCCACGGTTGAGGTACTTGAAGCTTTTTTCAACGACAAACTTAAATTGTTTGCGTGTTGCGCAGAGAAGTTAAAAGAAAGCGGCAATACTAGCGATGGACCTAATGAACAACTGGACATCCTTGAAGGTAAGCGTCAGACCGCATTGGATTTATTGCAAAATGCCAAGCAGCAATGGAGCAGCTATCTGGTGCATTTGGATGATCCGATTTCCCAAAGTATGGATAAAAAGCAGGTGGCTGAATTTGATGACAACCCCCGGTTAATTGATTTACTGCTGCGTAATGCGCTACGGATATCGCTCAAAGCAACCGTTATTCAACCATTAGAGGTTCTTTTTAGTGGTTTACTTCTGAAAGATTTGCGCACTCAAATCAGCCATATCCATCGAAAATACAGACAAAAACGTCTGTTTGTTGCGCTGCACATGCACGCGGGCGACGGGAATGTGCATACCAATATTCCGGTTCATTCAAGCGATTATGAAATGCTCGCGGAGGCAGATACCATTGTCGATCAGATTATGCAGCTGGCTTTGTCACTGGATGGGGTCATTTCGGGAGAACATGGCATCGGTATCACCAAGTTTAAGTATATGCCAGATAATGCCATACAGCCTTTTGTTGAGTACAAAACGCGTATAGATCCACACCAGCATTTCAATAAAGGAAAATTAATGCCCGGCAGTGGCTTGCACAATGCCTATACCCCTTCATTTCGTTTGTTGGAAGCGGAAGCACTCATTCTGGAAGATAGTGATCTGGGCAGATTGAACGAAGAAATCAAAGATTGCTTGCGCTGTGGCAAGTGTAAGCCTGAATGCACGACCCATGTACCTGGTGCAAATTTACTCTATTCACCGCGCAACAAAGTGCTCGCATCAAGTTTGGTCATTGAAGCGATGCTGTATGAAGAACAAACCCGCCGAGGAATCAGCCTCAATCATTTCGATGAAATGAATGACATCGCCGATCACTGTACTATTTGTCATCGCTGTCTACCCCCTTGCCCAGTGAATATCGATTTTGGGGATGTCACTATCTTAATGCGCAAGCTATTGATCGATAGCAATCAGCGACGCACGCATGTAGGTACCAAGTTGGCCATGCATTTTCTCAATATAACCGATCCGCGCTGGGTTCGCTTGCTGCGCTTCGGCTTTATTCAAATGGGATACACAGCCCAGCGCGGGTTAAGTAAAGCGATGCACAAACTCAATTTACTCCCAGGAAAAAACAACCCGCCCAAATCCACGACCGGCACACCCAATAAGGCGCGTCAGTTAGTGCAGTTTTCTGCCGATCCGCTCCCCATTCCCAAACCACGCAAGACCTTGCGTAAGCTACTTGGGCTGGATTCAGATAATCAAATCCCCGTATTGTACTTCCCCGATAAAGTAAACCATAAGGATCGAGCTGTATTTTATTTTCCCGGGTGCGGCTCGGAGCGCTTATTTAGCGAGATTGGTTTGGCCAGCCTTGCGATGCTTGCAGATTTAGGCATGAAAGTGGTGCTACCGCCAGCTTATTTGTGTTGTGGCTACCCGCAAAAAGCCCAGGGTGAGACAGCACGGGCGCAGCAAATCAGTACCAACAATCGGGTTTTGTTTCATCGTTTGGCATCAACGTTGGCGTACTTGGATGTTAAGCATGTAATAGCCTCCTGCGGTACCTGCATGGATCAGTTGTTGGAATACCAATTTGATAGCATCTTTCCGGCTTGCCGTCAGCTTGATATACACGAGTATATGATGGAGCATGACGTGCAGCTGCAACCTCAGGATCATACTGAATATATTTATCATGAGCCCTGCCATAACCCAATTAAACAGCATGCTTCTCTAACCGTAATTAATCGTATTCTCGGCAAACCTGCTTACCAAAGTGATCGTTGCTGTGGGGAATCCGGTACTTTTGCCATTAATCGTTCAGATATTGCCGAACAGGTAAGATTTAGCAAACTCGACTCCCTACAGGCCTGCGCTGAAGAAATTGGATCTGATGCTCTAATTCAGCAGCGGGAAGCACAGCAAATTAAAATATTAACGTCTTGCCCCTCTTGTAAACAAGGCCTTGCACGCTATGAAAATGACACGAAGATGGAGGTGGATTACTTGGTAACAGAGGTAATCGCGCAGCGCTATGGCCAGAACTGGCAAGAAGCTGTGCTTAATCAATTTGCCGAAGGTGGGGTCGAACGTATTTTGTTATAAAAAAAGCGCCACCATGGGCGCTTTTTGAGCGGGGATAGAAAAGCCAAGTATTACTGGCTTTCGTTATACTCTTCCTCACCTTCAAATATCTCTTCTTCAGACTCAAGCTCCTGGCCCTTTAAGTGGTGCGCACCTTCATTTTCATCAATGACTTCAAGCCCTTCTGGCACTTCACCTTGTTCACCAATGACATCGACGGTCACGTCAAAACTCACATCTGCATGAAGAATGATCTCAGCTGAAAACTGACCGACCTCTTTAAATGAGCCATCCGGCAAGTTCACTTCTGATTTTTCTATGGTGAGCTCTTCGGTCGATAACGCTTCAGCGATATCGACATTCGCGACCGAGCCGAATAAATGGCCCTCAGCATTAGCCAGGCGGGTAATCGTGATATTGCGTGCAGCAAGTTCGGCGCGTGCTTTAGCCACGTCTAAACGCTCCGCTTCTTGTTTGGCCAGCTTGCGCCGTGCTTCTTCTACTTTTTCTTTGGCGTCTTCGCTGGCGAAGACTGCTTTTTTTTGTGGTACCAAATAATTTCGACCATACCCGGGTTTAACCGACACCAGGTCACCCAAGGTCCCCAAGCCACGAATAGTTTCAAGTAATATAACTTCCATTAGATCACCTCTTAGTTTTTATGGCTGTCGGTATACGGCATCAAAGCAAGAAACCGCGCCTGCTTGATGGCAGTCGATAATTGACGCTGAAACTTGGCTTTGGTCCCCGTATTGCGCGCAGAAATAATCTTGCCACTTTCGGTGACGAAACCTTTAAGAATTTCAAGATCCTTGTAATCGACTGAAGGAATACCTTCAGCGGTAAATTTACAGATTCTTTGTCGCGTAAATCGAGGGCGATTTCCTTTCTTCTGTTGTTTCTTTTTTCTTGGTCCGGCCATTATGCTGCCTCCTCGGAATCTTTAGGGTCTGTATTGGTCGCTTCTGCTGCTGGCTTTTCGTCTTTCGGTGTATCATCCGATTTGTTTTCTTCCGTTTTTGTTGCGGCGGCTTCTTCGTTGTCGTCCTCAGTTTTCGCCAGAGGAGACGCTTGCGTGATCGCATGCTTTTCAACCACCACTAAATGGCGGATTACCGCATCATTGAATTGGAAATTATTTTCGATTGCGCGTAGGGTTTCTAGATCGCACTCAATGTTCATGAGCGCATAATGTGCCTTATGCACATCATTAATCATATACGCTAATTGCCGTCGCCCCCAGTCTTCAACCCGGTGGATATTACCGCCAGCATCTGTAACCATCGAGCTGTAGCGCTTGATCATGGCGGGTACTTCTTCGCTCTGATCCGGATGGACCAAAAACACGATTTCGTAATGTCGCATATTCTCCTCTTGGGTAATTTCCCCCCAGCAATCCATCTGACGATGAAGGTGGTGGAGAAAGGAGTTAAATTAAGCTGCCAAGTACACCCGACAGCACTTTCAAGGGCGCGGATTTTATGCCCAACGAGTCGATGAAGCAAGCGCTATATTTGGCTTATTGTACCTGTCAATTCCTAGATAGAAATCAACCACCAAAAAGCCGTGTTTAGGAAATACTTGACAGTTAGTACCTATAAAGGGGTACACTTGGCGGGTCTGATGCTTATTCGATAAGTATTTGATCTAATAATTAGATGTACATAAATAACTTAACCACTTGATTTGAAAGAGGATTATATGAAATATACGAAATCCGTCGCAATCGCGGCAACACTCACGCTTGCTTCAATGGGCGCTGCTCAAGCAGCGACATTGGATGATGTAAAGGCAAAAGGCGCTGTCGTTTGCGGGGTTAGCCAGGGGTTACCTGGGTTTTCTAACCCAGACTCAGCGGGTAACTGGAGCGGGCTAGACGTCGATTTTTGCCGCGCGGTTGCTGCAGCTGTTTTTGGTGACGCCGGTAAGGCAGAGTTTAAGCCTTTGTCAGCCAAAACACGTTTTACCTCACTCACTTCGGGAGAGATTGACTTGTTACCACGTAATACCACCTGGACCATGAGTCGAGATGCTCAACACGGCGATTTTGTCGGGGTCAACTATTATGATGGTCAGGGCTTTATGGTGCGTAAAGATCTGGGCGTTTCTACAGCTGCAGAGCTGGCAGGCGCGGCAGTATGTACTAATACAGGTACGACCACCGAACTCAACGTCGCAGATTATTTTCGCTCGCTTGGCTTGGAATACACCGTGGTCGCGTTTGAAAAAGCGGACGAAGTTGTGGCCGCCTACGATTCTGGACGTTGCGATGTTTATACCACTGACCAATCCGGTATTGCAGCACAACGAACCAAATTGGCCGATCCTGACGCGCACATTATCTTGCCTGAAATTATCTCCAAAGAGCCACTTGGCCCAATGGTTCGTCATGGCGACAACCAATGGAGTGATATCGCCATGTGGTCATTGAACTGCATGATTAATGCTGAAGAGATGGGCATAAGCAGCGAGAACGTAGACGAAATGGCAGGTTCTGATAACCCTGCCGTTCAGCGCCAGCTTGGTGCCTCTGGTGATTTGGGCGAGTCCATCGGAATTCCGAATGATTATTGCCATAAAATTATCAAGCAAGTTGGTAACTATGCTGAAAGCTTTAATCGTAACGTTGGACCAGACACACCACTTGGCCTGGCTCGCGGTTTGAATGCACTTTGGAAAGACGGTGGCATCCTGTACGCACCTCCAGCGCGATAACCGCTTCCGAAAAAAAGGCACTCTTTTGTAGTGCCTTTTTTTTGTTTTCCATATATCTAGCTTAAACCCTAGAACATTACGAGAGAAATATCATGGCAGAGCCTACAGTCGCCCCTGCGCCTAAGCAAAGCTTATCCTTAAGTGATCAGAAAACCAGGGGGCAGCTTTATCAAGTCATTACCGTTGCCTTAATCGCCTGGCTGATCTGGACGCTGGTAGACAATACCGCGACCAATATGCGAGATCAAAACATTGAGTTTGGTTTTGAATTTTTAAAAACTCAATCCGGTTTTGCCATCATTCAATCGTTGATTGAGTACAGCGAGGCGTCAAGCTACGGGCGGGTGTTTTTTGTTGGCCTGATCAATACCTTGCTGGTGGCTTTTGTGGGTTGCATTCTGGCGACCATATTGGGTTTTATAGTAGGTGTTGGCCGCTTGAGCCATAACTGGATCATCAACAAAATTGCAACGGTTTACGTCGAAACGTTGCGTAATATCCCCTTGTTACTGCAAATTCTCTTTTGGTATATCGCCGTTTTGCAACCACTGCCGGGGCCTCGAGAGCTACATAAAAAAGGTGAGGAAATTTGGTATTCCTTAACCAACAATGGTCTGATGGTAGCCAAACCCATTCCCGAAAGTGGCTTTGGATTGGTCTTGATTGGGCTGTTGGTGGGTATTGTTGGTTCCATTTTACTCGCGCGTTGGGCAAAAAAGCGTCAGATGGCAACCGGACAACAATTCCCGGTGTTTTGGTCAACTTTAGGCCTGATTATTGGCCTGCCACTGGTGCTATATTTTATCGCTGGCAGTCCAATGCATCTAGAGCCTGGCAAGATGGGTGCCTTCCGACCCCAGGCAGGCATGGGCTTGAATATTATTCCAGAATTTATTGCATTATTGCTTGCCTTGGTCGCGTATACCGCAGCATTTATTGCGGAAATTGTGCGGGCAGGAATCCAATCGGTATACTATGGACAAACAGAAGCAGCCAATGCCCTTGGGTTACGTCCAGGTCCGACGCTGCGATTGGTCATTATCCCACAAGCGATGCGGGTCATCGTGCCGCCATTGACCAGTCAATATCTTAATCTAACCAAAAACTCCTCGTTGGCAACAGCGATAGCTTATCCTGACTTGGTCGCGACCTTTGCTGGTACGGTTTTAAACCAAACCGGAAAAGCGGTCGAAATTATTCTAATGACCATGTTGGTATACCTGGCTATTTCATTACTCACTTCGATATTTATGAATTGGTATAACGCCAGAGTTAAATTGGTGGAGCGATAATCATGAACGAAAATACAAAAAACATGGGGATTGTTAACGCGGTACCACTACCTGCACTAGATCCACCCGCCAGTACTATTGGCGTAGTCGGCTGGATGAAAAGAAACCTGTTTAGTAGCACGGTTAATACCATTTTCACTATTATCGGGTTTGCCCTGGTTATATTGGCGATTCCTCCGCTTCTAAATTGGACGATATTCGATGCGGTGTGGTCGGGCGGTAGCGATGCCTGTAAAGCAACCCCTAACGTGGCGTGTTGGCCGTTCATTGGCGCCTGGTGGGAGTTTTTTATATATGGTTTTTACGATCAGACGCAACGCTGGCGTGTTGATATCGTCTTATGGTTTTTATATGCCTGGATTGCTTTTATCATTCCAGATGACGAAGCCCGCGCGAGCCGCCCTACTTCGAGTATCTTGGGGTTCGTTATAGGTGGCATTTCAGTGATCTTCGTTACCTTGTTGATTCGCCACAACGCACCCACCATGTGGATGTTACTCGCGGGTTTTCTGGTCATTGGGTTGATTCTCTGGGCCTGGGGTCTAGAGAACGGCCGTAGTCGTATTGGCATGATACTGCTATTTATTTTCCCAATAGGAACGTATTTCTTACTGGGCGGCGGCGTACTGGGTCTGGTTGAAGTTCCTACCAGTAACTGGGGCGGATTTTCCTTGACTCTCGTTATCGCCATTACTGGTATCGTGGCATCTTTGCCACTCGGTATTTTGCTCGCACTGGGTAGACGCTCCGATTTACCTGCCCTAAGGCTGATTTGCACCTTGTTTATCGAGTTTTGGCGTGGCGTTCCGTTAATTACCGTATTGTTTATGGCCAGTTTCATGCTGCCATTGTTCATGCCAAGAGGGGTAGAATTTGACCAACTGATGAGAGCGTTGATCGGCGTGGCCCTATTCTCATCCGCTTATATGGCAGAAGTCGTTCGCGGGGGGCTGCAAGCCATTCCCAAAGGACAATACGAAGGCGCGCAATCTTTGGGTCTGTCATATTGGAAAACCATGGGGTTCATTGTCATGCCTCAGGCATTAAAAATAGTCATTCCAGGTATCGTGAGTACTTTTATCGGTCTGTTTAAAGATACCACCCTGGTACTGATCATCGGTTTGATTGATTTTCTAAATTCGGTACAGACAGCTTTCACCAATCCGGAGTGGTCAATTCACTCGGTTCCGTATACAGGTTATATGATTGTGGCAATCGTATTCTTTATCCACTGTTACGGAATGGCGGTATACAGCAAACACCTTGAAGATAAACTACACACTGGCCATAAACGCTAGCAGATATTGGAGGCATATACATAATGAGTGAAGAAACAAATACAGTGGAAAGCGGCAAACTACAGGTCAGCGATGAGGTGACCATTCGCATTGAGAACATGAACAAATGGTATGGTACCTTTCATGTACTTAAGGACATTAACCTTGAAGTCAATCGGGGTGAACGAATTGTAATTTGTGGTCCATCCGGTTCGGGAAAATCTACCCTAATTCGATGTATAAATCGCCTCGAAGAGCATCAATCCGGCAGTATTTTTGTGGATGATATTGAGTTAACCAATAATCTCAAGAATATTGATGCCATTCGGCGTGAAGTGGGCATGTGTTTTCAGCATTTTAATTTATTCCCGCATTTAACCGTATTGCAAAACTGCACCCTGGCCCCTATCTGGGTTAAGAAAACCAGTAAAAAGGAAGCAGAAGAAACGGCCATGCATTTCCTTGAACGGGTAAAAATACCCGAGCAGGCGAATAAATACCCAGGTCAACTATCTGGCGGTCAGCAGCAGCGTGTCGCAATTGCACGAAGTCTATGCATGAACCCAAAGATTATGCTTTTTGATGAGCCGACTTCCGCACTGGACCCGGAAATGATTAAGGAAGTACTCGATACCATGGTTGAGTTAGCCCAAGAGGGTATGACCATGTTGTGCGTTACGCATGAAATGGGTTTTGCCAAGACGGTGGCGAATCGTGTGATATTTATGGATGAGGGACAAATCATCGAGCAGAACGAGCCGAATGAATTCTTCGACAACCCTCAGCATGAACGAACGCAATTGTTCTTGAGCCAGATTATCGGGCACTGATCACGTGATCAGTCGAGGTGGCTAAGCTGATAGCCACCTTTATTGGATGGATCTACATCATTTAGGATTTTGTGGTTCGCTGACCAAGCGTACCGCGAGTTTATAATGCAATGGTGCTGGGCTGGAGGTGCCATTGAAAAAATCGATCTGCATTGCCGTTTCGGGGTTAAATTCCAGTTGTGACTGTGTCCAATACGATGCGCGTGTCGTATTGAAGAAAATCTCCTGATTAATCACCGGATCAAAATACGCTCGATCCAATAATGTTTCTAATTCAGTAAACGTCGGTAATCGCCATTGTTCCGAACCGCATAGTTTTAGGCGATTGATTTCTCGTATGTAAGCATGGGTATCACATTCTATTTTGTAGCATTTACCACCATTGCGCACACCTGGTGTATCCTTACTCGGGTCATACCAACTATAACGATGATCCGCATCACTCAGACCTGCATTGTCCAATTTCGTCTCCCATAATAAATTGGTCTTAACATCGCGTGCACAAGACCATTGCAATGCAGAATCTGGCAAAACATCACCGTAATAGCTAATTTTTTTAAATTTAGTTGCAACCTGCTTATGCTGGTTACCCTGAAGTAAACGAGGTTTACTCGGCTTTTGTGCGGAAGATTGCTGGGTAGAAAGTTGCAGCTTTTCAGCACGCGGCTTAACGCCTTGTGCTTTTGTTGCGACGGACGTGGTCGGTGCGTCGATGGATGTAGGCGGCGATGGCGTTAAATCTAGCGGCTTAAATAAAGATGTGTAATCAAGCTGTGAGCCGGTATCGTCAGTGGCCGTACCTATCTCGGCTTGCGAACCCGAACGCGGCGCAAGCGCGTATTTAAGTAAATAGGTCATCCCTGCCAGCAAAAGCAGAACAACGACCAATGCGACGATATATTTATCCCGTATCAATGAATGGATATTTCGTTACGCCGAGCCCGTTGCATACAAACGCTTCGGGCTACTTTTGGCGATTAGCAATATAGTATCACATCCTGATGTTACGCTATTGGCTATTGGTGTTGTTGGCCCAGCGTTCACTGGTCATATAATATCAACTTTGTGTTTGTTCCCACACCGGGTTGTACGCATCGTCCTGTTGCCAGGCCCAGGCGCAATCGACCGTAGTACGAATTTTGACCATACCGCGCACGCCGTCTTGCAAAATACACTGGATGGGCGTGCGTCCGCGTAATTTACCATTTCGTTGCCCCATCCAAGCCAAACCTGCTTCTGGTCGCGCTGGGTAACTGGTATGCAAGGCGTTTGCGATACCGATAATATGCTCGACCCGTATCTTGATATCATCGGATTCGGGCAGCGCCTTTAAACCCTTCTGATATTTTCGAATATCGCGGCGTTTGATTTGTGCTTGGCACCCCAACATAGCAATTTGGGCCTCTACGTTAACACCCCACGCATCCAGGATTCGCATCACATCCTGGGTTACAAGCATGGCCTGGTCGGCAACCTCAGATTTTGACATCGACAATATTGATCGGGTGTTGAATGGCCCTAGATTATATAATGAAAGCCATCCCGGCCTCAGCTTGGTTTAATAAACGTTAACTATGCACATATTATTGATAGAGGATGATCTAGAGACAGCCCAAACGATTGAGCAAGGGCTTGCTGTGCACCAATACCGCTGTGAACACACTACATCCGGTGGCGATGGATTGGCGCTGGCCCTACAAAATGATTACGATTTAATTATTATTGATCGGATGTTACCGGTGATGGATGGATTGAGCATTGTTGCCAAGCTTCGTGACGAGGGTTTGGCTACCCCATTGTTATTACTCAGTGCTCTCGGTGAGGTAGACGAACGCGTCGCTGGCCTGAATGCAGGTGCAGATGACTATTTAGCCAAACCGTTTGCCATGTCAGAGCTGATTGCAAGAATAGAAGCACTACTCAGACGCGGATCTCAACAAAGCCAAACATCCGCATACCGGGTGGGTGATCTACAGCTTGATCTGCTTTCCAGGGAGGTAATCCGAGCGGGACAAAAAATCGACTTGCAGCCCAGAGAATTTAAACTGCTTGCTTATCTGATGCAAAACCAGGACCAGGTTGTTACCCGCATGATGTTGCTAGAAAATGTTTGGGACTATCATTTTGATCCGCAAACCAACATCATTGATGTACACATTAGCCGCTTACGCAGCAAGATCGATAAACCGTTTGATAAACCACTGTTGCATACCGTACGGGGCGCGGGTTATCGACTTTATGATCAGTAAAGACTTAAAAGGCGCGCTGCATAGCTATAGTTTCCGGATAGCGCTTTTATACGTACTGCTATTTCTGATTTCCACCTTGATTTTGTTCATTTTTATTTTTGTCACCAGTACACGCAGCTCAATCGGTCAACTAGACGAAACCTTACAATCCGATAAGATTGCGTTTCTTGACCGCTATGAACAATCCGGTCTAAACGGTCTTATCAGATTGGTGAATAGTCGGGCACAGAGTCTAGGCAACGAAGTAGCCTACTCTTTAACCACACACGATGACGAAATAATCGCGGGGAATCTTGCAACCTGGCCCCTGCCCTTTGCGCCAGCACCTGTGGGCATTATGGAGCTGAAACTAGGGATCAGCGGTGATCAATCACGTCAGCATAACTTCAGAGCTGAAGTCATTCAATTGGCCGAAGGCTATAGTCTGCTACTAGCGCGCTCGAAACAAAATATCGTCAATACGCAAAATAAACTGAGAAAGACCTTTATCTGGGCAGCACTGATCACCCTGGCGTTAGGTCTATTTGGTGGATATCTTTTGTCTAAACGGGCGGTAAGGCGTATTGCCAGTATTAATCGTTTGTGCCAGACCATCGTTAACGGGGATTTTGGTCAACGTCTAACCGTTACCACGGTTCACGATGATTTGGACAATCTTTCTTTGAATATCAATGAAATGCTGAACAAAATTGAGAATTTAATGGAAGAAATAGTTCAGGTTTCGGATAATATTGCGCATGACATGCGCACCCCCTTGTCGCGTTTAAGACTTAAATTGGAAGCCATTCAATCTCAGTCTAGTATAGATGATCACACAAGAGATCAATTGAGTGAGTCAATCGAATCAGCGGATGCCATTATTGATACCTTCAATGCCCTGCTGAGGATTTCAAAAATACAGGTGCAAAAACGGGTGGATCAGTTTGAAACAATCAATTTATCCACCGTGATAGACGATGTGATTGATCTCTACACGCCTTTACTAGAAGATAAACAACTGCAACTCAAAAGAGATATCGTGCCTGCAATCAATCTTAAAGGGGATAGAAACCTTATTTTTCAGGCAGTTTCAAACTTACTGGATAATGCGATTAAGTATACCCCAGCACAAGGCACAATCACCGTCACACTGAGCCGCGATACTGAGATGATCGAATTAGCGATATGTGACACCGGGCCGGGTGTTCCCGAGGCCGAGTTGGCGCATCTTAGTCAACGTTTTTATCGAGGAGATAGCAGTCGATCATTGCCCGGTAACGGTTTGGGTTTAAGCCTAGTAGAAGCAATCGCTCAGGTTCACCAGGCAAACTTGGCATTTTCACATACGCGCCCAAAGGGACTTTGTGCACAACTTAAGTTTCCTGTCACGCTTATGTAAGCTTAAGCTTGAGTGCGGGCCGCTCGACCAAGTGCCATGAAATGACCGCGATCATTAGGGTAACGCTAAACGAGATCAGAAATAGTTGGATTACATTCATCTCGGGTAACAAATGCATCACCGCTTTTTGGGTTGGATAGCCAAAAATATAGATGCCATACGAGTAGTCGCCCAGGTGATTAAATCGTCTGAGAAAACCTCCTGGAATGTAAGCTAAATAAAGCAATACATAACCAAGCAAGCTGTATGCGAGCAACACAAATAAGCCTCTAAAGGGAGAAGCAAGCGCAATCGCCAGGATCGCAATAACAAAGTAAGTCGTAGTTAAAACAACTTTGTTACGCAGTAAAAATAACATCACCCCGATACCGAACATCGATAAAAAGCGTAAATAGTAGCGATCGTGTCCCAAACCATAGCCCATAAAATTATACGCATAATCAATAAGATACAGTATTGTTGCGAGAATTATACAGACTATATATAGCCCCCACAGCCACTTTGAGACAGATTTATATGCAAACCCGAAAAAGCCGACCAGGGTCAACAATAGATACATATGCAACTCGAATGGTAATGTCCACAATGGTGAATTAACGTTTCCCCAATTAGTCAAGCCCGGTAAAGTAGCGGGTATGGGCCAGAATAGCTGCAGTGTATTTTTTAGCAAGTAGTCCTGGGTAAGATCATGCTGAAAATACGCGGACGCGGGGAAGTCTGAGAATGCCATCCCGACGACTAATACGGTATACAACACCGCTAAAATCAAGGCCGGGTAGATTCTGAGCGCACGAGCGGTTAAAAATGAAACCAAATTGCACCGCGTAAACAGGCTCTTGCTAACTAAAAACCCGCTGATGATAAAAAATGAATTGACCGCAACGTAAGCCAACAAAGTTGTTATCGAAATCGTACCCAGGCCAGCGATGGGTGGGCAATGACTGATAAATACGGTAGTTGCTGCTCCGAAACGCAGTAAATTGAAGTTATTATCACGACTATCGACGTAGTCGATCAATCTTACGGTCATTTATTGTTGTTTTTTAGATAAGCGCGAGACCACGGCTAAGATCTGCCTGAATGTCTTCAACAGATTCCAACCCGACGGACAAACGAATCAAATTATCCCCAATACCCACGCTTATCCTTTGTTCCTCGGTTAAGCGTCCATGTGAGGTACTCGCCGGATGGGTAATAATGGTACGTGTATCACCCAAATTAACGGATAGAGAGATCATTCGACAGGCATCCATCAGTTGCCAAGCATTTGATTTTCCTCCGTCCACCTCAAAAGAAAGCATGCCGCCAAAGCCCTTTTGTTGTTCACGCGCGAGAGTATGTTGAGGATGCGACGCCAGGCCAGGGTAATACACACGTTTAACTCGAGGTTGTTGCTCTAGCCAGGTGGCGATATCCATCGCGTTTTGGCAGTGTGCTTGCATCCGTAACGGCAAGGTGGCCAAAGCCTGATTCATCTGCCAAGCATTCATGGGACTTAAGCTGGCGCCTGCAGTGCGTAAAATACTGAATAACTCTTCATCAATGGATTCATCGTTGGTGAGCGCCGCACCGGCCAGCGCCCTACCCTGTCCATCTATAAATTTGGTGGCTGAATACACCACCACATCGGCACCTTGTTCTAGTGGAGTTTGTAATACCGGGGTGTTGTAAGTGTTATCAACGATCAAAATAGCACCCGTTTGATGGGCAGTATCGGCTAATGCTGTAACATCACCCAATTCACATAAGGGATTGGACGGGCTTTCGAGAAATAACGCCTTGGTGTTTTCTTTAACTGCATTTTGCCAAGCAGCAGTATCGGCAATTGGTACGAAGGTAGTTTCCACACCAAAACGGCTGAATATATTGCTCAGTAAATTTATCGTAGCACCAAACAGACTAGAGGAGGCAATAATATGATCACCCGCATTTAATAAAGCAGTGAATACCAAGTTGATCGCGGCCATTCCTGTTGACGTTGCCGTGCAATAATCTGCCCCTTCCATGGCTGCCAGATGCTCTTCAAAAGCTTGGACGCTTGGGTTGGTTAAACGGCCGTAAACCGCTCCCGGCTCATCACCTGCAAAGCGCGCAGCAGCCTGCGCGGCATTTTCAAATACGTAACCTGAGGTAAAATAGAGTGGATCCGTGTGTTCCCCGTGCGCGGTGCGGGAAATCGGTGCACGCACTGCTGTGGTTTGCTGGTGTTGGATATTATGTTTCATAAAATTTGTGCCAAAAAAAACCTGCCTCGGCCTTATGTTTGCAACAGGGCTAAAGCAGGTTTTGCTTGTTCTGTCCATCTTTAGCCGGATTTATAACGCGCTCGCAAGCTTGAATCAAATCAGCGCGGTAACTCCATTATGCTCACATAGCTCGACCTGTCAAGTAGTGTCTTGATTTTGCTTTACTTGCTTAGCCTGCTTTTTCGCTTGCATCTGGGCATCCACCACCGCAATTGCAGTCATATTGAACATGCGGCGTACCGTCGCCGAATTGGTGAGCACATGTATGGGATAGGCACAGCCCAGCATGATTGGGCCAACAGACGTCCCCCCACCTAATATTTTTAGCGTGTTATACGCAATATGCGCCGCATCCCCCCGGGGCATAATCAGGGTATTCGCCTGGCCTTTAAGCAGGCTATCCGGCATGGCATAGCTACGAATATCTTCCGATAGCGCAGCGTCTGCATGCATCTCACCATCAACCTCTAACTCAGGATCCAGTTGGTGAATGCGTTTCAACGCCGCTTTAAAATTGATCGACGATTGTGCATCCGGAATTGAGCCAAAATTTGAGCGAGAGAGCAAGGCGACTTTTGGCTTCACTCCAAAACGACGGACTGCATTCGCGACCGCCAGTGTCAGCTCAGTCAGTTCATCAGCAGAAGGAGCAGACGTCACGTGCGTATCCGAAATGAAGAAAGTCCCGGTCGGCAGAAACAAAATCATCATTGATGCAAGCTGGTTAGCATCTGCGCTGAGTCCCGCGACGCGTCTTACCGAATTAAGGTGTCGGTCGAATGGGCCGACCGTACCGGTTATCATCGCGTCTGCGTAGCCCAGCCGCACCAGCACGGCCCCTAGTTTGGTGGGGCTTAGGGAGATAATATGCTTGGCCTGCGCAGGATTAATACCATCACGCCCTAATATACGGTGTAACTCCTTCCAGCAGGCTTTAAAATACGGGTTATCCAGTGGGTATATGATTTCAATATCCTGGTTAACATCGATCTTCAAGCCAAGCTTGTCGATCTGCATTTTGATCATATCCGGCCTACCCAGTAGGATAGGCTTGGCAAGTTTTAAATTGACAACCTGCTGCACGGTTTGCAAAGTAGTGCGACGTTCCCCATCTGCATAAATAACCCGCTTGGGATCTCTAATTGCTTGTTCGACAACCGGTTTTAACAAGGAGCTGGAGCGATAGACAAAATTATTCAACTCGTTGGTATATTGTTCAAAATCTTCGATAGGACGTGTAGCGACGCCCGTATCCATTGCCGCTTTGGCAACCGCAGGGGCGATTTCCAAGATCAAGCGTGGATCAAACGGTTTGGGAATTAAATTCTGTGGTCCAAAAGCCCCACTGGAGCCCCCGTAGGCCATATCTACCTCTTCTGTAGGGGGTCGTTTCGCCAGATTGGCAAGCGCATCGACCGCTGCAATTTTCATTTGTTCATTGATGGAGGTCGCGCCAGCATCCAACGCGCCGCGAAATAAATAAGGAAAGCAAAGTACATTATTTACCTGATTGGGATAATCCGAGCGCCCCGTTGCGATAATGGCATCAGGACGAACCTCGAGCGCTAATTCAGGTAAAATTTCCGGTGTCGGATTAGCTAAGGCAAAGACCAGCGGGTCTGGTGCCATAGCGGCAAGATATTCCGGTTTCAGTATCCCGGCAATAGACAAGCCTAGAAACATATCTGCTCCGTCTATCGCTTCTTTAAGGGAACGCGCAGTCCGGTCTTTTGCGAATACAGCTTTATACTCATCAAACTTTTTTTCGCGACCTTCATAAATAACCCCGACACTATCAAGAATAGTGATATTTTTGGTCTGCGCCCCCATTGAAACAAGTAAATTAAGGCAAGCTAAGGAAGACGCACCCGCGCCTGACGCACAAATCTTAATTTGTGTAATGTCTTTGCCGTTCAAGAACAATGCGTTTCGGACCGCAGCGGCAACAATGATTGCGGTACCGTGTTGATCGTCATGAAACACGGGAATATTCATTTGCTCGCGCAACGCAGCCTCAACGATAAAACAACCAGGTGCGGAGATATCCTCAAGGTTTATTCCGCCAAACGTTGGCTCTAAAGATTTAATAATTTCAATAAGTTTGTGTGGATCCTGTTCGTTAATCTCAATATCGAACACATCCACTCCGGCAAACTTTTTAAACAATACAGCTTTACCTTCCATGACTGGCTTGGACGCCAACGGGCCTATATCGCCCAGCCCTAATACCGCTGTACCATCAGAAATTACCCCCACTAAATTGGCCCGTGCGGTAAGGGTCGCTGCTTCTCCAGGATTTTCCGCAATGGCTTCGCAAGCCGCCGCCACACCGGGCGAATACGCTAGGGATAAATCACGTTGATTAAGTAAAGGCTTGGTCGCGGTAACTTCAAGTTTACCGTAAGGTTTGATACGGTGATACGCGAGCGCCTCTTCTGAGAAATCTTCTGGCATGGTGGCTATATATCAGGCAAATGGGTGTTTCTGGACAATAGTATCATCTCGCTCGGCGCTGGTTGAGACAATATCGATATCAACACCGAGCAAATCTTGTATACGCTCAAGATAGGCCTTGGCATTTGCTGGTAGTTCCGACATGTTACGCGCCCCTATTGTGGTATCGGACCAACCAGGTAAAGTTTCATAAACCGGTTCACAACGCGCAAATTCATCTGCACCATAGGGTGGCCGATTAATCATATTTCCATCGAGTTTATACTGGGTACAAATTTTTAATTCATCCAGGCCATCCAATACATCAAGTTTGGTGACGCAAAGTGTGGTGAAACTATTCACATCGCACGAGCGCTTCAGAGCGACAGCATCCAGCCAACCGCAGCGCCTGGGGCGTCCTGTGGTGGCACCAAATTCATGCCCTTTTTTGCCCAGATATTCACCCACCCGATCAAATAATTCTGTTGGAAACGGCCCAGAACCCACCCGCGTGGTGTATGCTTTTACAATACCCAACACCGCATCAATGTGTTTTGGCCCAATGCCCGTACCGCTGGCAGCGGCGGCGGCAGTGGTGTTTGAAGAGGTAACATAAGGGTAAGTACCGTGATCAATATCAAGTAGCATGCCCTGTGCGCCTTCGAACATAACTGATTTGCCTGCAGTCCGTAAATCTGCGAGCTTGCCCGCGACATCACCTACCATGCTTTTAATCTTTTCAGCGAGCCCCAGCGTATCTTCCAGGGTTTGCTGGTAATCAACCACCTCAGAGTTGAAAAAATGCTGAAGAGCATGGTTGTGATAGTTCATTACAACTTTAAGCTTGTCAGCAAAATCATCCTGATATAAATCTTGAATGCGAATACCGCGACGCGAAACCTTATCTTCGTAGGCCGGCCCTATTCCACGCCCAGTCGTACCTATCGCCTTCTTACCAAGGGCTTTTTCACGCGCCATATCCAAGGCAATATGGTAAGGCATAATCACAGGGCAAGCCGGACTGATCATGAGCCTGTCACGAATCGCAATGCCCCGCGCTTCGAGCGCATCAACTTCCTTTATCAGCTGTTCAGGGCTAAGCACCACACCGTTACCAATCAAACAATCCACTCCGGCACGCATGGCACCTGAAGGAATCAAATGAAGCACGGTTTTCTCGCCATTGATGACAAGTGTGTGGCCAGCATTATGACCACCTTGAAAACGCGCGACCGCGTCAGCATCAGAAGTCAACAGATCAACTATTTTGCCTTTGCCTTCATCGCCCCATTGGGTGCCGACCAGGACTACATTTTTTCCCATAACTCTACTCTTATATGTGATTTAGTCGCACTCATGTCAGTCGTGCCACTGCTTGGTTCAGCGTGCCAGATACAACAATACCAAACCAATTGAAATTGAAACCGCGCCAATAGTTCTCAGCGTTGATGAAGGCATCTGAATGATTTGTGCTAGCATTTTTTTAAATGCGTCAGGAGACGCAAAAGACATCAAACCTTCAAACACCAGATATAAACCGAAAGCAGCAATAAAGGTACTCCAATCCATCAGGCGTGCGCGTTTTTATTAAGCGTTTATTTTACCGCCCAATTTATTGAATAAGCTACTTTTAATTATCTGGAGCGGATTGTCTGAGATATTGCATAAATTCGGAATTTGGATCCACAATAAACAAATCCTGCTTGTTATTGAAGGTGTTTTTGTAGGCATCCAATGATTTATAGAATTTAAAAAATTCCTGGTCTTTATTAAACGCAGCTGCGTAAATCGCGGTTGCCTGAGCATCGCCTTCACCTTGAATCTGTTCAGCTGTACGCCGTGCTTCGGCCAGCAGTATCTCGCGCTGCCTATCCGCATCGGCGCGAATTTTTTCCGCTTCTTCTTCACCTTGTGCGCGCAGTTCTTTGGCTACTCGCTCACGTTCTGCGCGCATCCTGCTATAAACCGTTTCGCTGATAGCTGGGTCTAAGTCGACCCGTTTGAGGCGTACATCTACAATTTCAATCCCCAGACCTGCCGCTTCCTGATTTACCGCTTCACGCACGTTATTCATGATCAGAACACGATCACCCGAAACTACGTTTTTAACCGATCGTCTACCGACTTCATCCCGTATTGCATCGTTGACCCGCTTGGATAAACGCGCGCGGGCCCGCTGTTTGGAACCACTGAGGCGTTCAAAATACTCACTCACATCACCTATACGCCACTTTACATAGGAATCAACGATTAGGTTCTTTTTCTCCAGGGTTAAATAGCTTTGTGGTTCAGCATCCATGGTTTGAATGCGATCATCAAATTTCTGTACGGTGTTGACGAAAGGCATTTTAAACTTGATACCTGGTTCAGTATCAGCACGAATGATTTCGCCAAAGCGAAACACCAGTGCTTGCTCGCGTTCATCGACTGTATAAATAGACATACTGACAATCGCGACAGCGATTAGTATCAGCAAGCCACCAAACATTTTTAGTGCTTTCATCGTGTCGTGCTCCGATTAAAAGTTCGCCCCTGGTTATTGCTCGTGCTGCTACTAGATGTACCGCCAGTGGACCCTCTTACAGCGGGCGGTGGGGTAAAACTACCCGTATTCATACTGCCCCCTCGACTATTTTCGATCATTTTGTCGAGCGGCAAATACATCACACTATTACCGCCTTGCTGCTGATCAATTACCATTTTACTGGAACTACCCAATACGTCTTGCATCGCATCGAGATACAAACGATCCCGCGTGACTTCTGGGGCTTTTTGATACTCCGTACGAACCTGATCAAAGCGCGACGCCTCACCTTCTGCAATTGCTATTACGCGGGCTTTATATGCTTCTGCTTCTTGGGTTACACGAGCAGCTTTACCCCGCGCCCTTGGAATGACATCGTTGGCATAGGCTTCTGCCAAGTTTTTCAAACGTTGCTCATCTTCTCGCGCCCGTACTGCGTCATCGAACGCATCTTTTACTTCGCCCGGAGGCTGCGCATCCTGCATTTCAACCGAACGAACGTTAATACCCGTTTGGTATCGATCCAAAATTTGTTGTAGCAGTGTCTGGGTATCGCTGGCAATGACCGAACGACCTTCGGTAATGGCAAAATCCATTGAATTCTTGCCAATAGTCTCGCGTACCGCACTTTCTGTTGCCTGACGTACAACCGTCTCGACATCGTCTGCAACATTAAACAGTAAATCCGTGGGTGATTTAATATCGTATTGAACCGCAAATTGAATGCCAATGATATTTTCATCTTCGGTCAGCATTAAAGCTTCTTTCGGCACCAAGGTATTGCTTACCCCGCCACGTGAACGAAAACCGACTTCTACTGTGTTTTCACGCGACGTATTAATTATGGTACGGGTTTCAATGGGAGAGGGGATATGCCAATGCAAACCCGCATCGGTAGTGCGCTTATATTTGCCGAGTCGCAGTTCTATACCCTGTTCACCCTGAGTGACGGTATAAAAACCACTCGCCAGCCAAAAGCCGAGTGCGACCAGGCCTATTAAGAGAAACGCGCCCATGCTAATGCCGTTTGACCCAGTGCCGCTCGACTTATCGCCATCACTGCCCCCACGCTTTCCGCCGAATGACAAGCCCAACTTATCCTTGAGATCTTTAATGACCTTATCAAGATCGGGCGGACCTTGCTGATTTTTATTCTGACCCCACGGGTCTTTGTCTGAACCTGAACCAGGTTGATTCCAGGGCATGTTTACTCCTCTGACTAAATGATTTTCGGCGCGAATTTTATCACGAGCGAATGAATACTAACGAACGTATTATTAACATATAGGTTTGATTTTTACCTTCACAAGTCAAGATTCGATTTGATTTGCATGATTGTCCGCATTTTATCGTGGTCTTTCACGCCTGGAGCAGTCTCGATACCACTATTGATATCTAAATGCGTAATCCCCGTCTGTGACATGGCGCGCTTGATATTATCTGGTTTTAACCCGCCTGCTAACATTATCTCCGGCGCGGATTGATCGTGCTTCAATTCGTCACCTAATATTGACCAATCGAAACTCCGGCCTGTGCCGCCCACTAACTTTTCATCATGGGTATCCAGTAGTAAGGCACTGGCACCACCATAAACCTGCAGGTATTGGGTTAGGCTGATGTCAGGCCTCATATGCACTGCTTTGATATAAGGGCGTCCAAATTGCTCACAGAATTCAGCTGATTCATTGCCATGAAACTGAATGGCATGAATCGGAACCGCGCCCAGTATTTTATTCATTTCTTCTGGCTCAGGGTTTACCACAACCGCGACAATTGTGCATAAAGGGCTAACGATTGATGCTATTTCAAGCGCTTGCGACAGTGACACATTCCGCGCGCTACTCGGATAGAAAATCATGCCAATAGCGTCCGCACCTAAAGCTGAAGCCAAGGCTGCATCTTGAGGACGCGTCATGCCACAAAGCTTAACGCGTACCGCAGATTCAGGTGGTCTATTCATATCACAAGTTTACCAAAACTTGGGCGACATCATGCGCTCGGGCAAACCGAATTTTTTTGCATAGCTTGCCTGCACAAAATACAGTCCATTGGGTTTGGCCGTTATGCCGCCCTGTTTCCTGTCTCGGCTATCCAGTACGGTTTTGGCCCAGCCCACTGCGCGCTCCTCAGCGCCAATTTTGAGCAGCACCCCCACGATATTGCGCACCATGTGTTGCAGGAAGCCGTCGCCGCATATATCTAGCCATATCCAATCATCTTTTTGATCGAGTGTTAAAGTGTACAAAGTTTTTACCGGATCCTTGGATTGGCAGCCACTTGCGCGAAAAGCAGAAAAATCGTGTTTACCTTCGAGCGTGTTTAAGGCTGCCTGCATTGCCTTAAGGTTGAGGTTGAGAGGATAGCAACTGACATAATCAGAAAATATTCCCAGCGGCACCTTGCGCGTGTTGAGAATATAGCGATAGCGACGTGACTGCGCCGAAAAGCGCGCATGAAAATCATCAGGAACCGGGTTAATCCAGTGGATAGCAACCCCTTTTGGCAGTTTGGTATTGACCCCACGCAACCAGTTATAGTTGGAACGTTGTTTACCAGTTTCAAAATGAATTACCTGGCCCATAGCATGTACGCCTGTATCGGTTCTGCCTGCCGTATACACCCTGATCGGTTCATCTGCCACATAGGCCAGCGCGGTTTCCACCACCTGCTGAACGCTGGGTGCGTGCGGCTGGATTTGCCAACCACAGAACTGGCTGCCGTCATATTCAACGATTGCGGCGTATTTCATGGGCTTTATGTATTGTTTCTTCATACCTCACTAAAAAAGGCGGCTGCCGCCGCCTTTTGCCACCGTACAATGGATTGAACCTAGGTAACTTTGGGTTCAAGCTCGCCAGCAGCATAGCGTACAGCCATACGTTCGAGGTTAATCGGCTTTATTTTAGAGCCTTGACCTGCCGTATTAAAAGCCTCATAACGTTCAAGGCATATTTCTTTCATCGCATTGGTCGCTTGCTTTAAGTATTTACGTGGGTCAAAATCTGCTGGGTTATCGTGTAAATGGCGGCGAATTGCCCCCGTAGAGGCCATCCGTAAATCAGTGTCAATATTCACTTTACGCACACCGTTTTTAATCCCCTCCGCGATTTCTTCCACTGGTACGCCGTAGGTTTCACCCATATCACCGCCATAAGTATTAATCGTCTTCAGCCAATCCTGCGGCACTGAGGAAGAGCCATGCATAACCAAATGCGTATTCGGAATACGCGCGTTGATTTCCTTAATGCGTTGAATCGAAAGAATATCTCCAGTCGGCGGGCGCGTGAATTTGTAGGCACCGTGTGACGTCCCAATCGCAATTGCCAAAGCGTCAACGCCGGTTTTCTTGACAAAATCTGCTGCCTCTTCAGGATCCGTTAACAACTGATCCATACTGAGCTTACCTTCTGCGCCAATGCCATCTTCTTCACCGGCTTCACCCGTTTCCAAAGAACCTAAACAGCCCAGCTCACCTTCGACTGAGACACCGCAGGCATGCGCCATTTCTACCGCCTTTTGCGTCACATCTACATTGTACTCATAGCTAGAAGGAGTTTTACCATCGCTTTCAAGCGAGCCATCCATCATCACGGAGGAAAAACCCAGTTGTATAGACTGCTGGCAGACCGCGGGAGAAGTTCCGTGATCCTGGTGTACACATACTGGAATATCAGGGTACTGCTCGGTTGCTGCCGCAATTAAATGGCGCAAGAAGGGTGCGCCTGCGTATGCGCGTGCGCCGGCAGACGCCTGCACAATCACGGGAGAATCGGTTTGATCCGCTGCTTCCATGATTGCCTGCATTTGCTCCATATTATTGACGTTAAACGCCGGAATACCATAATCATGCTCTGCAGCATGATCGAGTAATTGCCTTAATGAGATAATAGCCATTTATGTTTCCTCGACTTTATATAAAAATTTCTAACTCGCACTAAACGACTAGTGCAGCGCAACATCTCCAACCCGCACAATTTTCATGGTGTTGGTACCGCCCTCCGAAGAAGTATCTCCTTTGGTGATAATGACCTGTTCACCTTTAGTCACCAGCCCCGCTTTTCTGAGCCAATCAATCGCTGCGCGATTGACGTTAGATTTATCTAATTGGGTGATATCGAATTCTAGTGCTTCAACCCCTCGATACATACACATTCGTCTGGCTGATGCACTATTGCGGGTCATTGCATAAATGGGGATTTTAGCATTGACGCGCGACATTAATAGCGCGGTTCGACCAGATTCTGTTAATGCCAGTATTGCCACGACCGATAAGTGGGTTGCGGTATACATCGCGGCCATGGCGATAGATTCTTCCGCATTTCCAAATTCCACACCCGGGCTAAAGCGCTTCTCTCGATCAACCTCGATCTCAGCTGCTCTGCAAATACGCGACATCGCGCTTACAACCTTGACCGGATACTTGCCGACGGCGGTTTCAGCAGAGAGCATCACCGCATCGGTACCATCCATTACCGCATTTGCGACGTCTGATACCTCTGCTCGTGTTGGAATTGGGCTCTCGACCATTGATTGCATCATCTGCGTCGCTGTTATCACCACCCGATTATGTTCGCGCGCAAGCTTAATAATACGTTTTTGTACCCCGGGTAAATTTGCGTCGCCTATTTCAACGCCTAAGTCGCCACGCGCAATCATTACTGCCTCAGAAGCTCGAATTATGTCAACGATATTATCTATCGCTTCCTTACGTTCGATTTTTGCAACGATGCTGACTTGTTTTCCTTGTGCTTTATATAGATTTCTTGCCTCTTCTACATCCGCAGCATTGCGCACAAACGATATTGCCAGAAAGTCAATATCAAGCTTGGCAGCCTGAATCAAATCCTGTTTGTCCTTATCCGTCAAGGAACCCGCTGATAAACCGCCACCCTGCAGGTTAATGCCTTTATTATCCGATAGCTTACCACCCAGCAAAACCGTGGTATGAATTCGCGTCCCTTCTATGTTATTCACTCTGAGCACGATATTACCGTCATCTAATACCAGTATATCACCACCTTCGACGTCTTCAGCAAGCTGCTGATAAGTACAACCCACAACAGTTTCATCCCCCATATCTGCATCAAGATCCGTATCAAGCGCGAAATCTGCGCCATCTTGGAGCATGACTGTGTGTTTTGCAAAACGTTGAATGCGGATTTTTGGGCCCTGTAAGTCACCCAATATGGCGACAGTTTTTCCAGTTCGTTCGGCGGTCTTACGAACCAATTCGACCCGCTTTTGGTGATCTACGATGTCACCATGGGAAAAATTGATACGCACCACATCTACCCCATTGCGAAACATATTCGCGAGCACTTCCGGGTCATCAGTTGCAGGGCCCAAGGAAGCAACGATTTTGGTTTGCCGAATCAAGTCACAGCCTCATAAATAAGCTTAAATATATTTAATTATTATTTGTTTATGAACGTTTTTCCAGCATTTCTACAACAGGAAGTTTTTTGCCTTCTAAAAACTCAAGGAACGACCCGCCGCCAGTAGAAATATACGAAACTTTATCTCCGATATCATACTTATCAACTGCTGCTAAGGTATCTCCACCACCGGCAATTGAAAACGCTTCAGACGCTGCTATCGCGCTCCCTAACCCTTTGGTTCCCGCGCCAAACTGATCAAATTCGAATACACCCACCGGACCATTCCAGACAATAGTACCCGCTGCAGCCATCATTTCTGCAAATCGTGTCGTGGTTTCCGGCCCGATATCGAAAATCATATCGTCATCTTCAACGTCTTCTACTCGTTTAACCACCGCTTCGGCATGTTCTGAAAACTCTTTACCGCATACCACATCGGTTGGTACTGGAATCTCACCGCCTTTATCCTTAGCCGCTTGCATTAAACGCTTCGCCTCTGGGATTAAATCAACTTCCACCAGCGATTTTCCTACATTATGGCCTTGCGCTGCAATGAAAGTGTTGGCAATCCCTCCCCCTGGAATTAACTGATCGACAATGCCTGATAAAGATTCCAATACCGTTAATTTGGTGGAAACTTTGGCACCCCCAACGATCGCTGCCATTGGGCGCTTGGGGTTATCCAGCGCCTTGCCAAGCGCTTCCAACTCACCTGCTAGTAGGGGCCCTGCACAAGCAATTCCAGCAAACTGGCCTACGCCATGGGTTGAAGCTTGGGCACGATGAGCAGTACCAAAAGCGTCCATTACATATACGTCGCATAATTCGGCGTACTTTTTAGCAAGCGCTTCGTCGTTGCTTTTCTCACCCACATTGAACCGCACGTTTTCCAGTAGCACTACATCGCCACTGTCCATTTGCGGTACCGTATCCAGGTAATCCTTCACCAATGGGACATTTTTACCCAAGACCTCACTTAAGTACTCCGCCACCGGTTGCATCGAAAACTCTGCTGCTGGCTCGCCTTCCGTTGGCCGTCCAAGATGAGACATAATCATCACTTTGGCACCTGCATTCATCGCATGGGTGATAGTAGGAAGTGAGGCAACGATACGCTTATCTGAAGCCACTTTCCCATCTTTAACCGGAACGTTTAAATCTTCGCGAATTAAGACACGCTGGCCCGCTAAATCGAGCGCGGTCATATTTATGATAGTCATGTTATAACCCTGTAAACAATAAATCGAATAGTGAAAACTATTCGATCAAATAATTTGCATAAGCTTGGAACAGCCATGCTTGACAAAAGACTGCCCGCGAGAGACGGGCAGCCTGATCCCCTGTATAGCTTAGGCGTTCATCAATGCCACGGTCGTATCGAGCATGCGGTTTGAAAAACCCCACTCGTTATCATACCAGGAACACACTTTAACCAAGGTACCACCGGTGACGCGTGTCATTCCCGCATCAAAATTTGATGTAGTCGCAGTATGGTTAAAATCAATAGACACCAAAGGCTTGTCATTGTAAGCCAACACTTTATCGTCCGCCGCGCTTTGCATCACCGCGTTGACTTCATCGACACTGGTCTCACGCGTAGCAACAAAGGTTAAATCAACGAGCGATACATTAATGGTTGGCACCCGCACCGAGAATCCGTCCAGCTTGCCATTAAGCTCAGGTAACACCAGACCAACTGCTGCCGCTGCACCAGTTTTGGTCGGAATCATGGATTGCGTGGCGGAACGCGCGCGCCGCAAGTCTGAGTGAAAGACATCTGTCAGTACTTGATCGTTAGTGTAGGCATGTACAGTGGTCATCAGCCCATGAACCAGCCCTATTTCCTCATGCAAAGGTTTAACCATCGGTGCCAAGCAATTGGTGGTGCAAGACGCGTTAGAAATTATGGTGTCTGAAGATTTCAGAATGTCCTCATTCACACCATAGACGACGGTTGCATCGATATCTTTGCCGCCCGGCGCAGAAATGATTACTTTTTTTGCGCCGCCTTTAATATGCAGGCCTGCCGTTTCTTTAGTCCGAAAAAAACCGGTACACTCATGTACCACATCCACCCCTAAATCGCCCCACGGTAATTTGGCGGGATCGCGCTCGGCCAGTACTTTGACACGATCACCATTTACGATCATGTCGTCACCTTCGACTTCAATAGTGCCAGGGAACTTGCCATGCGCAGTATCATATTGAGTTAAGTGCGCATTGGTATTGGCATCACCCAGATCATTGATCGCCACAATTTGAACATCATCTCGACCGGATTCATATACTGCGCGCAAGATGTTGCGCCCAATTCGGCCATAACCGTTAATTGCAACTTTAATTGTCATTTTTCAATCTCCAAATAGTTTATTTAATAGGGTTTAAGAGGTCACGCGATTAACTGCGTTTAATACGTTTTCGGTCGTAAATCCAAAATGCTCAAATAATTGTGCTGCAGGCGCGGATTCACCAAAGCTGGTCATGGCAATGACTTCACCATGGCTGCCAACATATTTCCACCACCCGTCACCAACGGCCGCTTCAACAGCAACGCGTGCGGTAACCGTTGCTGGGAGGACCGATTCTTTATAATCGTCATCTTGCGCATCAAATGTATCAGTAGAAGGCATAGAGACGACACGTACCTTTTTATCAGATTGTGCCGCTGCTTGCATCGCTAGTTCAACTTCTGAACCCGTAGCGATAATGATGACGTCTGGCTTGCCTTCCGTATCTTTCAAAATATAGCCGCCTCTCGCAATATTAGCAATATTAACATCGTCACGCTGCTGAAACGTCAACCCTTGACGTGAAAATATCAAGCAACTCGGGCCATCGGTTTTCTCGATTGCCGCTTTCCATGCAACTGCGGTTTCTACCGTATCACAAGTGCGCCATACCGACATATTAGGGATCATTCGTAGGGTCGGAATTTGTTCTACTGCCTGATGCGTTGGGCCGTCTTCACCCAAACCAATCGAGTCGTGGGTATAGACAAAAATGCTTTGAATTTTCATCAGCGCAGCCATGCGTAGCGCATTACGCGCGTATTCCGAAAACATTAGGAAGGTCGCACCATAAGGCATAAATCCACCATGCAACGCGATACCGTTCATAATCGCGCTCATACCAAATTCACGTACCCCATAAGAAATATAGTTACCAGCGAAATTCATCTCACTCGATCCATGATCATCGTTGATACGCACGCTCTGGTCATGAAAGGTATTATTTGAAGGGGTTAAATCGGCTGAACCACCGAGCATTTCCGGTAACATCGGGGCAAAACCATTTAACGCCCCCTTTGATGCAACGCGCGTTGCTGGAGATTCCTGTTTGCTATTCACTTCGGCAATAAATTTAGCTGCCTGATCTTCCCAGTCATAAGGAAGCTTGTTGTTTATACGCCGCTCAAATTCGGCTGCGTCTGTGGGGAAAGTGGCTTTATAGGCTGCAAATTTGGCGTTCCAGCTCGATTCTGCCGCTTTACCCGCATCTTTAGCGTCCCACGCTTGTGCGATATCTTTTGGTATTACGAACGGGTCGTGTGGCCAGCCGATATGTTCGCGGGTTGCAGCAATTTCGTCATCCCCCAGCGGCTCGCCATGCACATGATGCCCGCCCCCTTTATTGGGTGCACCTTTACCGATTACGGTCTTACAGCAGATAAGACTTGGTTTTTTATCTTTTTTAATGGCTTTTTTAATGGCTTTTTTGACGGCTTTGGGGTCGTGGCCGTCAACATCTTCGATAACCTGCCAGCCATAGGCCTTAAAACGCTTGGGTGTATCATCGCCAAACCAACCATCTACGTTGCCATCAATTGAAATATTATTATCATCATAAATACAAATCAGCTTACCCAGGCCCATGGTACCAGCCAAGGAACAGGCTTCGTGGGAAACACCTTCCATCAGGCAACCATCTCCGAGAAACACCCAGGTTTTATGATCCACGATGGTATGGCCTTCTTTATTAAATTGCGCTGCCAGTACTTTCTCAGCGATGGCCATACCCACCGCGTTGCTCACACCCTGTCCCAGCGGACCGGTTGTGGTTTCGATTCCAGGTGCATACCCATACTCCGGGTGCCCGGGCGTTTTCGAATGAAGCTGTCGAAAAGCTTTAAGGTCATCAATAGAAATATCGTAACCACTTAAATGTAACACTGAGTAAGGTAACATCGATGCATGACCATTCGATAGCACAAATCGATCACGATCAACCCAATCTGGGTTGCTTGGGTTATGTTTAATGTAATCTGCGTAGAGTACTTCAGCGATATCTGCCATACCCATGGGCGCGCCGGGATGACCGGAATTCGCTGCTTGAACCGCATCCATGCTCAGTGCTCTGATTGCATTTGCCTTGTCGCTTCTAGTTACTGTCATATGTTTGCCTCAAAATAATAAATTAATTCTCACCATCGGTTTAGACCGATATGGCGATCTCTACGGTGTTATTTCAACATGATTTCCAACTAGATAGCACCATCGTAGCGCACCATGTTGTTATTGTGGTTATTCGTAGAATACAGGGCGCTGACTATGCCTGTTTTTATCGCTTAAAAATAATCAGTTTATTTAATACAATCAATAAGCATGATGCATGCTGTTTGGTTTTATCCACCAAATCACACGCTCCAACCGCGCTATCTCGCATACCTACTCAAGGCAGAATTAGGTGCACCAACCCAACTATCGGCTAGAAAATGCTTGTTTATAAGTTTGCCAAATCTATTTCATTACCAATACGCCCAAGTGTTGCGTTTAAACCTAAGGTTTTCTCAATAGATTGTTGCAGGGCTTCGCGTGCGGCGATTTCGCCATGAATGATACAAACATGCGGCCTGCTTTTATAATGACTTAACCATTTAAGCAGATCATCCCGGTCTGCATGCGCGGACATACCACCGACGGTATGGATTTTCATTCGAACTGGATAAGAACTCCCATGGATTTTTATTTCGTCGGCACCATCGATGAGTAAACGACCAAGCGTACCCTCCCCTTGGTAACCGACGATAATCAAATGGCACTCCGGTCGCCCAATATTGTATTTTAAATGGTGTAGTATCCGGCCTCCATTCATCATACCGCTACCCGCAATTATAATAGCGTGGTCTTTTACTGAATTGATTGCTTTAGACTCAGTCGCGCTTTCAGTAAAATGCAGATTTCTAATCTCGGGTAAGGTATCCACTACTTTACGTAATCGGCTTGCTTCATCGTCATATAAATGCGGGTAATCCCAGTAGACATGACTGGTGGCAATGGCCATCGGGCTATTAAGATAGATTTGCCAATCGCTAAGCCCCCAATTTACATAGTTTTTGCCCAGTTCATAAAGTACTTCCTGGCTACGCCCCAATGCAAAAGCAGGAATCAGCACATTCCCTGCCTTGTGGTCAGCATTGCTAATGATCTGCCCTATTTCATCTATGGTTTGGCTACGTTCGCGGTGCAACCGATTTCCATAAGTGCTTTCAATTAACACCAGGTCTGCTTTGCGAATAACCGCTGGATCATTCAATATGGGCTTGTTGTACTGGCCCAAGTCACCACTAAACACAATTTTGCGCTTAATATCTTCTTCTTGTAACCATAACTCGACTGAAGTCGAGCCAATAATATGTCCAGCATCCTGGAATCGAATTTTGACCCCTTTGGCTATTTCATGCTTTTCCCGATATTTATAGCCTACAAAGCGTGACAAACAACGATTGGCATCGCTGGAGGAATAAAGTGGCTTGATTAAAGACTTACCCCGCCTTTTACGCCACTTATTTTCATTTCTGGCATCCTCCTCCTGAATACGCGCGCTATCTTTCAATAAGATTCCCGCAACATCTTGTGTGGCATTTTGGGCGTATATTTTACCCCGGAAACCACGCCGTACAAGTAGGGGTAACCGACCGCTATGATCAATATGCGCATGACTGAGCACCACCGCATCAATAGATCTGGCATCAAATGGAAAATCTTCAAAGTTGAGCTTTTGCGCGCGTCTACTGCCCTGGATCAGTCCGCAATCTAATAAAATACGCTGATTGTTGACATGCAAGATATGGCACGAGCCCGTAACACGGTCTGCAGCGCCATAAAATTCAAGCTTCATTTAGATTTATGGAAGGGGCACTCAAACAATAGCCAACATTGTATGGCCCCATCGCGTAGCGCGTACTAGAGGCGCTTAAGGTACTTCCACAGCATGGGCATCAACCCGACCGCAAGTGCAATTTTAATCAAATCCCCTATCAGGAAAGGATAAAGACCGAGCTGTAAAATGGGCTTATCCCAACCAATCAGGCTGCCTAACCAGGCCAGACCAAAAGCGTAGATAATTAGATTACCCAGCACCATCCCCAATGCCATGGTGCTGAAACGTCGATCCCAGCCTTTTTGCGCCAGCATGCCGCAAAAAACTGCCGCAACCAAAAAACCAAGCAGATAGCCACCAGTTGGCCCCATCATGTAAGCTAACCCTATTCCTTTTTCAGGCGTTCCCTGAAATACAGGCAAACCCAACGCGCCCTGGCTTAAATACAAGGCAATGGTTGCGCCTGCCAGACGCGGGCCAAAGGCAAAACCAAGCAGTAAGACCACCATAGTTTGCATAGTAAAAGGTATCGGTAGTGCCGGAATACTGATTTTCGCTGACAAGGTCAGCGCCAGTGAACCTGCGATTGCGAGCACTAAAAACCTTAACCAGGGACGAGATTGAGCAGGCCAAAGGACGTGACTAATTGTGTCTGATTGTGGTGATAAAGCATGCATTGGGATTATTCTGAATATTATTTGAAGCGCGATTATAACTTGTCTATACGATTAAACAAGAGGCGAGACCTGGGTTAACCAGTTGTGGGTATCGGCCACTTCTCCCCATTGTATTGCGTTTAATGCGCTTTTTAATTCACTGACTTTAGGGCCCACCTTCCCATCACCAAGCAGATATTCCTTGCCCTCATAAATCAATGTGCCAACCGACGTCAACACCGCCGCCGTTCCTGATAGCGCAGCTTCAGCACCAGTGTGGCGACTGCGTTCGATCAATTCATCAACCGATAAATCACGTTCTACCACTTTTAGCCCTTTCTCTGCTGATAAAACCAAAATTGAATCTCGGGTGACACCATGCAAAAATGATTCATCCAGTGATTTTGTAATGACCTCATCACCGTCGAATAATATAAAGTTAGCAGCGCCGGTTTCAGTCACTCCATCGCTAGCAGCGAATAATACCTGGTCCGCGTTGTAATCTGCCTTCGCGCGGATAATGTGCTTGAGCGCGCTGGCATAATTGCCCCCACTTTTAATCATGCCGTTATCGGGCGCACAGCGCATCCCCTTATCTTCCAACAGTAATCGTAAAGTGGTATCGCCACTGAAGTATTCGCCAACGGGCGAGAGTAGAATGTACATCATCGACTCGGCTGATGGCGCTGCGGCTTTGCCGATTGCCGCTTCGGTACCGATATGGGTTGGTCTGATATACATCGACCCGGGTAATTCCGGTACCATTGATGCAAATTTGGCCACAATACCGATAATCATTTCCCCTAGCAATTGCTGATCTACCTGCGGTAAGGCGAGTAGACGGCTACTTTGCGCGAAGCGCTTGATGTTTTGATCCATCCTGAATATTTTGATACTTCCATCCGCATGGCGAAAAGCTTTCAAGCCCTCAAAACAGGTACTGGCATAATGCAAGACGTGGCTCCCCGGATGCAAGGTCAACGAATCGCTGCTTACATATTCTGAACTTGTCCAAGCGCCATCTGCATACTTGGAAATAATCATCTCCGGTGCAAATTCAGTACCAAATGCCTTTGCCATCTCTGTTTAATCTCATACCTAAAAATGAGAATATGCCACATCAATTTTGATATTACTAGCGCTCAGTCAAACAGCTTTGAGTGCTTGGTTTTACCGTGTCGCTTGTGAGCGATTATGGCCATGGTCAGCGATGGGTTATAGGCATAATGCTCGGATTATTATGATTTGCGGATCAGAACCAAACTTCCCCCTGTATTGAAATCGTACGTGGTAACCCAAACCACTGTCTTCACCCAGCGATATTATTCCACTTCTTGGTTTACTTAAGTGATCTAGCAATTATTAGATGAGTTGTTCGCTCTCAATTTAGTAGGAAGTTTGCAGGTTCTAAATGGGCCTATCGTTAGCGTTAATCACCGCGTAGAGAAAAGCATAAAAAAAGCCAGACTTTCGTCTGGCTTTTTGAATATGTCGTGCCGTAAAGGCGATATTTGATCACCCCTGGTGATCAAACATTTCGTTAAATACTAACTAACTCTTTGTGCCCAGGAAGCGCACCAACCGGCTGCTGCCACTGATTTACCTGCGAAAATAGCGCAAGGACCCCACTCAGCTGCGTCGGCATCAGTATAGAGCTGGCAGTTAGCACAAGTTGCCGTGTCATCGGTACGTTCGGACTCTGTTGCATCGTGCTTGTATTTTAAGCCCATTGCGACGGGATCACTTTCTTCCAGTTGAGGCAAATCTGAGGCTTGGGCTACGCCATTAACCACAATATTGGCAAATGGTGCAGCAACGATGCTGGTCGCACCTAGCTTCAAAAATTTACGTCGGCTACTAATTTGTTTTTTCATATATACACCTCTTGATTCAGTTGACCTATTGGCCAATTTTAAAAACCATTGCACGCAATGGCCGTGACAATCAACCCGAACATTTCCACGCTTGGGTCACCCATTAGCCAGCTCGAAGTCTAAACTGGCTAATGGCTAACCCCTTTATATTTAAATAGGTTTAACGGTAGTTAAGATGATATTGAGATGATTGCTAAACTATATATTAGCGTGTAATTTTAATGAATGATACCTTAACCACACTTAAACCACATTTTGGACTGTGGCTTAAACCTACATCGGTGCGTATTCCCACGTTTCAACAATTCGCACTGCGATAAGTGCCCGCCACAAACACTGCCTACCCGATGATTGCCATTTAATTTAGGCCATTTATTTGCAACTAGTTAACAAGCAGCGATTATGATAACGATATAATTAAGTATTCCATTTTGCAATCTTTTATCTTATGAAGAAACTAAATTTAATAGGCCCTGGCGCAATCCTGGCTGGAACACTAATGTCGGCTACGACAGTACAAGCTGAAGGCTATTCCTTTTTACCATTTATGCAGGACGGCTATGAATTCAAGCCGACTTTATCCGTTACTGGTGGCCAGCTCGATCCAGATGTAAGTGGCGTTGATACGGCAAGTACCTTTGGTATAGAACTGTCTTTTACCTGTCCTCTGTTGGCCACACCCACCAACGGTATTCGTCAACAATTAAGCATAACCAGCTCAGATAAAGATGGCCTGGAAATGACCAGCTACGAGCTCAATCCGCATTACGTGATTGGTTTAAACCCGAATTTCGGCATTGGGTTTGGCCCGGGAATTGGGCTGCTCAATGTGGATTATGGCGGCGATTCAGATACGGTATTTACCGGTCAACTGGGCGCTAGCATGCACTATCGTACGGGGGCTGTCTATCTTGGTCTCGAAGCCCGTCAGCAATTTACCGCTGATGTGGATATGCTTGATGATGATGCCAATAACACGCGCTTGAGCTTTAAGCTTGGGGTTGATTTTTAGCATGGGCGATTTCAGACTGAATATTTAGCAGCAACCTTTCGATGGGCCGGGTTATGCACATAACTGGGTCTTTTTTGGGCTAACGATACGCAGGCGAGCTTAAGACGAGATTGTGCGCTTTACTTCCAGCACATTAGGAATATTTTTCACCTGGCTAATAATTTTACCCAGCCGCTGCTGCCCGCTCACCTCGATATCTAATAATATCATCACCATGGATTCATCTTCCTGAATATCCAGCACTGCCTTGAGAATACTAACATCGTCATCTTTAAGCGCATTGGTCACGTCGTGCAGCATATTATGCCTGTTATAGGCTAAAACGCTAATACTCACCACAAACTGGGTTTGATCGCCCACCCCCCAGCTAACATCGATTAGACGATCCAAATCCTCTTCTCTTAGTGCATGCATATTCGAGCACTGCCTTTGGTGAACGGTAATTCCACGACCGCGCGTGATATAACCGACGATATCATCTCCTGGCATGGGCTGGCAGCAATTGGCAATTTGTGTTTTGAGTTTACCGACACCGTGAACAATAAATTGATCATTTGCCGGCAATGGTTTATTACGTTGCTTGACCAATCTGGCCCTGGTTTTTTCAGTCTGCTGGACGAATGGATTAAGTAATTTCATGACCTTGACATCGCCGACACCCAGGGTAATCATCATCTCATCAACCGAATCATAAGGTGCGGTTCTGGCAATTTTGTCAAATGACAAGTCCTGCAACCGATACCGGTTCAACGCCCTTTCCAGCTTTTCACGTCCTAAGGCCAGATACTTATCTCGATCTTCGGTTTTGAACCAATGGATAATTCTGCCACGCGCGCGACTGGTCTTGATGTAACCCGGTAAAGCAATCCAATCGCGACTGGGTGAGCCGGTTTTGACCGTAATAATTTCCACCTGATCACCGGTTTTGAGTGGCGTATTCAACGGGCGCATGGTTTGATTGATACGGGTACCGCGCGTTCGATGCCCTACTTCAGTATGAATCGCATAGGCAAAATCAATCGCCGTTGCGCCCTGGGGTAAATCAATAACCCGGCCCTTGGGCGTGAACACATAAATTCGACTTTCTTCGGTTTCAGCATCAAACCGAGCGGCCAGGTTTTTATCGGCAGTTATATCCTCTTTCCATTCTAATAGTTGTCGTAACCATTGGATTTTGTTGTCGATACTCTGATCTTTGCCGGCTTTTTCCTTGTAACGCCAGTGGGCAGCGATACCCAGTTCGTTTTCGGCGTGCATTTCGTGTGTGCGAATTTGGACCTCAACCACTTTTTCTTGAGGTCCGATCACTGCGGTATGTATGGATTGGTAGCCGTTTGGTTTCGGCGTGGCAATGTAGTCATCAAATTCGCCGGGCAGGTATTGCCACTGGGTGTGCACCAGCCCCAATACGGTATAACATTGATCGATACTATCTACTAATATCCGAATAGCGCGAATATCATGAATATTGTCAAACGATAGCTGTTTGGATTTCATTTTGCGCCAAATACTATAGATATGCTTGGGCCGACCATAAACCTTGGCACTCAAACCTGCTTTCTTAGTGCTCTGCTCAACTTGTTGGATAAAGGCGTCAATATACTGCTCTCGCGCACTGCGCTTCTCAGCCAGTTGGCGAGCGACATGTTGATAATCTGCTGGCTCTAGATAGCGCAATGCATAATCTTCCATTTCCCACTTTAAATACCAGACGCCTAAACGATTTGCCAAGCGCGCATACACATCCAAAGTAAGTTGGGCCGCCTCCCGCTTGCGCGTCTCTGATGCGTTTTTAAGACAGCGTAAATTATCAACCTGATCAGCCAGCTTGATCAAAACCACGCGCACATCGTTGACCATCGCGATGAGCATTTTTCGCAGGTTTTCATCGCTAACCGACCCTTGCTTTGACTTAGAAAACGCAGAAATGCTTTCCATTTGTGCCACACCCAATACCATCTCCTTCACCTCCAACCCAAATTCTGCTTGAATTTTCTCAAGTTGAGTTTGCGAAAATGGTGTAAAAACGGTTAAAAAAGCGCTAATCAACGCGTCATTATCTAACTCAATTTGCAGGCAGATTTCCTGTAAGCGTATCGCTTTTTGTATTTTTGCACGATTGTCTGCTTGCGCTAAATCCAGCCCCAGTTGAACCTGCGCAAATTCACCTAGCCGCTCACCATCAGTAGATAGAATCGCTACATTATTGTCTACTTGGGTCATTAGTTTGCTGTGTTGATTTCCCATACAATGTTAAAATACCACTCAGATATACTTAGTAACCATAAGCTTGGCTCAGAACGGTACCGCATTTATACAACAAGAAGTTATAGTAAGGAACTACCATTGAACCATCTTGCCAAGAAAAAGCCCAAAAAGATCGACGATTTTAAGCTCGAAGAAATCGATGGTGAAATTTTATTGTATTCCCCTAAGGCCACCCAAGCGGTTTATCTGAACCAGAGCGCGGCCGTAATATGGCAAATGTGCAACGGGGAATTAAGTACCCAGGAAATCATCGAAGTTCTACAACATCAATTTCCAGAAGACGCCTCCACTATTGCAGATGATGTCATCGAAACCATCGAGCAACTGGTTTCATCCAAGGCGATTAGACTTATTTAAACCACATTATATATCTTTCATAAATGCCTGATAAAAGGATAAGTTTAGCTGGGCATTCGGTTGTTGTTTCGTGCGAAGATCCAGCGGCACAGGCCATGCTGGATTTTATGTTTGAAGATGTGCAGGAGGCACACCCAAGTACCGTTGAAGCACGCTATGCTTTTGATCATTCCCATTCGAATAGTGCGCCTATTTGGTCGATCAGGCGAGATAATAAATCGCTCTATCAAAACACTTCGCTGACTGATACCGCTAACTTCCTCATGGGAGAGGTTCTGTTTGATTTGATTAGCCGCAATGACCAGTATATGGCGATTCACGCGGCTTTACTGTCGGATGCACAAGGAGGCATCTTGTTGCCGGGAGAAAGTGGTAATGGGAAAAGTAGTCTTGCAATCTGGATGACCCTTAATGGCTATCAATATCATACAGACGAGTTAGTCCTGATCCCACCCGGCAGTTTACAAACGCGCGTCTTTACGCGACCTTTTAATATCAAATCTCATGGTATTGACGCAATTGACAAGCTCATTGATATCGATCAGTTGGCACCCGCCGCGGCCAGGGGTGATTTCATCACCATGATTCCGCATCGCGCCCTAAATCCAGATTTCGATGATACACCGCCCGAAATTTGTCGAATTGTATTCCCCAGTTTTGATCGACAAGCACAAAACAACCTCATGCCTCTGAGCCCTGCAGCAGCAGGGATCGAGCTGATGAAGACCAATGTCATTGCGCGAAATTTACCCAGTCATGGCTTTGACCAACTGCTTGATATTATTAAAGCTGTCCCTGCGTATAAGCTTAGCTATCGGCATTTTGACGCACTACCAGCATTAATAGGCAAGCTAAAAGAAGTATCGTGAATTCACGCATCTATACGGCGCTGTGTGGCATTGCTGCCGCTGTGATAGACCCCCAATCCACAGATCAACTCAAAGCAGCGCTTAAACCAATAAAGGACTGGCAAGCGCTTGCTGACCAAGTCGAATTTCATGGCTTATCCGTTATGCTGGGTCAATTAGCCAACCAAGAAGATCTTGGATTACCCAGAAATTTACGTTTACAGCTTAAGGCGCTTACTGTTCGTCATCAAAAGGTATTGATGGCACGCGAAATCATCCTTGCTGATGTAATCAATATTTTCGAACAAAATCACATTTCTTTTGCGTTGCTCAAAGGCGCTGCGTTGTCCTCGCTCATATATGACCCACCATGGCTACGTCCAATGCGAGACGTTGATATTTTAGTCTCCAAGAAAGACGCTCAACACGCTCAGAAGCTTCTTCGTGATATTGGGTTTTCCAATGAGGACTTTAATTCCGGGTACTTATATGAACACCATCACTTACCCAACTCGACTCGAACCCAGAATGGTTTTACCATCAGTCTGGAGGTACATCATGATGCACTGTCTGGTGACGTCGCGGATTCCATCACATTTGATAGCTTAATCGACCCATTGCAGCGCTTTGAACTTGTTAAAAAGCAGGTTTCTGCGTTGGGGCATCGCGATATGCTCAAACATCTTTGCTACCACACTTTCGAACCTGCTGACATTATCAAACTAGGATCGATTGTTGACTTAATCCTATATGCCAACACCTTTGCCGGCAAAATAGATTGGCCCACGCTGGAACGTACCCAGCCTGCTATCCCCAATACCTTACGCTGCATACATGCGCTCATTGCACTGCCTGACCCGCTACGGTCTAAACTGGGAAATATACCCGACAACTGGCAACCCGGCGGAATCGGCCAGGGATTTACTCCTTTGTCCAAAATAATAAATCTTGGTAGCATTTCGGAAAAGGCGCGCGCACTGTTGGCGCCATCAGATTGGTGGATGCATGTGCACTATGTTATAGCGCCTAATAAACCCTTAACCTTTGTCCGCTTTATCCGACACCCTTCCAATATCGTAAAATGGTTGTGGCGTCGACAACAGGCAAAACGTAAAAGCGAGCGAAATTAGCGTCTATTTCGACTAGCTAGTTTCAAGTATTATCTTTTGGTATGCTGATGATGTCTGGTCAGCCATTCTTTGCGCGGTAAAATACCGTGCATAATGTCGACGCGCTCGGTTACCATATTGTGCGCGCAAATCAGCGCTTTCAGCCAAGCGTTTAATATTGGTCGCCAACGCCTTAGCATCCCCACGAGCTGAAAGTAAACCCGTCTTTTGGTGTAGTACCGCCTCGCTAACGCCGCCCACATCACAGGCGACAACGGGTACGCCCATGTTCATTGCCTCCAGTATGCTTAAGGGTAAGCCTTCGTAGTTCGAAGGCAATACAAAAATATCTGCCTGGCTAAGATGGTGCTTGATATCGCGCGACTCACCAATAAGTTCCAGTCGTTGTCGTAAACCATGCGCTGTTATTTCTGCCGCTAACATTTGGCGTGCCGCGCCTTCGCCAATTATTTTTGCATGATAGGGTAAATCAAGTTGAGCTAAGGCTTTAACTAGCATTCCGTGGTTCTTCTGTTTAGCGTTCAAGCGTCCTATACTGATTATTCGAGTAGTATCTTGCTTTGGTTTAGGTAATTCGGTATTGACCGAGCTCACGCCGTTTCTGATTAACAAGCGTTTGCTATCGGGGCCGGCATGTAAGCGCTGGGCGAGCAGGTAGTCGAATTTGGAAACCGTCGCAACGTGACCGATTGCTCGACACAGCACGAATTCGACTAATAAGCCGTATACGCGCTGCGCTGTGGGTGCACCCGGGGTAAAAGCCCAACCATGAGCAGTAAACAGACAAGGTATTTTTAGCCGCCACGCAGCCAGGCGGCCGATAACGCCCGCTTTTGACGAATGGCAATGTAACAGAGCCGGTTTTATCTCGCGCAACAAAGCTAAACACTCTTTCAGCGCTAGCCAATCCCGCTTCATATTGATCGGCCGTTTTAAGTGTTGTAATACCCGGATTTCTATATCAAGTTTGTGTGCTTCGTCGGTTAGGTAGTCCTCAAATCCGGTCGCGAGTACAAAACGATAATGCGCTTTCAAGCGCTTAAGTATTTCAAGGACGTGAATCTGCGCGCCGCCGATATCTGCCTGGGTGATCAGCAGTAGAATCGTTGGCTTGGTCGTCATTAGGGGTAATGCGCAATGACACTGCGATGATGCCTACCACGACGATGCTCAAACAGGAAAACGCCCTGCCATGTACCCAGCAACAGCCGTCCATTTTCAAATGGAATAGCAATGCTCGTTTGTGTGAGCATGCTTTTAATATGTGCTGGCATATCGTCAGGACCTTCACTGGTGTGGGTGTATAGTGCGTCATTCTCTGGTACCAATCGATTCATCCAATTGATCAGATCGCGCTGTACCGACGGGTCCGCATTTTCCTGAATAATCAAGCTGGCAGAGGTGTGGCGAATAAACAGCGTGAGTAAACCTTCAGCAACCGCAGCATTTTCAACGACAGATTGTGCCTGCCGAGAGATTTCGATGAGCTGCTGGTTGTGGGTGGAAATACTGATAGTCTCTAACATGGGAAGGTAAAAGCGTGCGGATACAAATTACTCGCTATTGTATGGAATCGGCAGGCATAAAAAAAGCGATCAGAATTAATTACATAACGCAACCAACTCTCATCGCTTTTACTCCCTTTTCCTCCCTACTGGTTCAGGCTTCTGCGTCCTATCCTCGTAAGGATCGCGTAATGTAGATGAATCTTGGCACAAAGTCCAAAAGGGTTTACTTATATACGCATATTTTGTCTTATTTGCCATCGCTGATGTCGCAATCAGGGTCTATTAACGGTTTTTACCTCACACTTTAATAAACTGCTCCCGGTAGTATTTTAGCTCGTTAATCGACTCTAGTATGTCATCAAGCGCTTTATGGCTGCCTTTTTTGCTGAAACCCGACACCAAAGTAGGATTCCAGCGCTGCGCCAACTCTTTGATCGATGTGACGTCAATATTTCGATAATGCAGAAACTCACTCAGATTGGGCATATAGCGATACAAAAAGCGGCGATCCTGACAGATGCTATTGCCACAAAGCGGTGCCACGTTGGCATAGACATGCTCATCTAGAAATTCCAGCGTCTGTTTTTCCGCTTGCTCCTCGGTGATCTTAGAGTTTTTAACCCGCTCTACCAAGCCGGTTTTGTTATGGGTGCGCGTATTCCACTCGTCCATGCCCTCAAGCAGTTTCGTCGGTTGCTTAATCGCGATGACCGGCCCCTGCGCGATAATTCTCAGTTCAGCATTGGTAACCACGGTCGCAATTTCGATAATTCGATCCCATTGCGGATCCAGACCCGTCATTTCCAGGTCTATCCACACGAGATTCAGTCGATGTTTTGTCATTAATTTATCCTTTATTTTTATCTTGATGATTCACAAAGTATGCAGCAGGGACATGCCTGTTACCGCTGCCGTTTCGACGCGCAAAATATTATCTGCCAAACGCAGGCTTGGTAGTTGCCGCTGTTTAGCCAACTCCATCTCACGCTGAGAAAGTCCGCCTTCTGGGCCTACCACAAGCGCGATACCGGTGGCAGATTGTATCGCCGATTGATGAGCGTGCAGCGAGCTGCCAAATTGGTTCGCCAATAGCACCAACACATTATTCGCGTCCTGCTCGGCCAGCCATTCTGAGTACGGCATACTATCATAAACTTCCGGCACCCAAGCCTGTTTACTTTGCTTAGCTGATTCAAGCAAAACGCGCTCGCAGCGTATTTTGAGTTGTGGACTCCATTTACGCACACTGCGTTCAAATTCAAGTGGTTGAAATCCGGTTATACCGATCTGACACGCCATATCTAACATGGTAGATAGCCGGTCACCTTTTGGCAATGCGGTGGCTAGGGTATGGGGTTTCGTCCTCGGATTGACTCGGGCCACTAACGACACGCGTAAGCGCACTATTTTGCGTTTTTTATCTGCCGCTACTAACATACCATGCGCCAGCGAGCCCCTGCCGTTCATCAACACCAGTTGATCATCCAGGCGTAAACGCTGCGCGCCGATAATATGATTCGCTTCCTTTCCCGTTAGCTCTACCGTGTCTTCTTTTAAGGCGTCAAAGGGATGGTAAAACCAGGGTGGGGTTGAGGCCATTAACTCGGTATCCGTTTAGTGTTCCTTATTCTTCAATGCCTTTAGGTAATACCAAATTTAGAACCACACCGGTGATAGCAGCAAGACCAATACCTCTAACCGAGAATTCACCAATACCCAATACCATGCCGCCAATTCCAAACACCAGAATCAGCGATACAATAATCAGATTGCGCGGCTGTGATAAATCCGCCCCGTCACGTACCAAAGTGTTCATACCGACCGCTGCGATCGCCCCAAACAGCAATAACATAATGCCACCCATTACGGGTGTCGGTATGGTGCTCAATAACGCGCCGAGTGTGCCAGAAAAGGATAGCACAATTGCGAAGATCGCGGCCCAGGTCATAATCGTTGGATTAAACGCGCGGGTAAGGGTGACCGCGCCGGTCACCTCTGAGTATGTGGTATTTGGCGGTCCACCCAAAAAGGAAGCGAGCGACGTTGCCAATCCATCACCCAACAGTGTGCGATGTAAGCCCGGCTTTTCTAGAAAGTTCTTTTTTGCCGCATTTGATATGGCCAGCATATCACCGATATGTTCAATCGCCGGCGCGATAGCAATCGGCACAATAAACAAAATCGCTTCAAGGTTAAATTGTGGGAATACAAAACTGGGGACTTTAAAAAGCGGTGCCTCGGATACCGCTGAAAAATCCAGCACACCCAATAATAAGGCGGTTAGGTATCCCGCAATAATGCCCAGCAGAATAGGAATTAGCTTTAGCAAGCCGCGCGCGAGCAATGATACAATGATGGTGGTTATGAGCGACACCGAAGCAATAATCAACGCAGTTTTTTCGGGTACCAATACCGCCGCACCATCTCCAGTTTTGCCCAGCGCCATATTGACCGCGACAGGCGCCAGACTCAGGCCAATCACCATAATCACCGGCCCTACCACCACCGCCGGTAATATACGATAGACTGCCTCCACACCTTTACTGGCGACAACCGCACTCAAGAGGATATAGACCAATCCGGCAGCCAATAATCCAGACATGGTAGCTGGAATCCCCCAGGTTTGTACACCGTAGATTATCGGCGCGATAAAGGCAAATGACGAGGCTAAAAAAATCGGTACTTGACGCCCAGTCACCAATTGAAATAACAGCGTTCCCGCGCCAGCTGTAAACAAAGCAACATTCGGATCGAGGCCAGTTAGAATTGGAACTAAAACTAATGCGCCGAAGGCGACAAATAACATTTGCAGGCCAATTAAGGGGGTTAATGCGCTGTTGGTTTCCGTGGTCATAGGTAATTCTCGTCGAAAGATTAATTCTTCATTATTTATGCGTGCACGATCAGTACCGTGGCGTAAGTCCGAAGCGGATTTGTGGCATCGCGGTGCTTTATACTAAGGCGCCTGGCGAAGCCGTGCGATTATATCTCTTTTCGTTAAGGCTTACCTAAAAGCAGACGATACTGACCCAAAAATAAACACGCTTTTTCTGACAATTACCCGTTAGGCTTAATTCAGTTCAGCTAAGCAATCACTATTGGTAGCTGTTGCTAGATCAATACCTTTGGATTTTAATTCATGCGCTGTCTGCTGATTTGCTTGATTTTTCGCGTCAGGGTATTACGCCCCCACCCCAGCATCTTGGCTGCTTTCTGCTTATGCCCATCAGTATGACGCAAGGCTGCTTGGATTAATAGATCGTCAATTTGCTCATATAAACGATGGGCGATGTCAGATTGCCCGTTGTTTATCAATGTATTGACATGCTGCGTCAGCTCTTCCTGCCAATAAATGCGCCCGGCTAAGCGCGTACCATGTCGCTGATACGCCTTTTCTTTATCATCCGGAGATCTTAAAGCTTTCGCAACAATGTCTAACGTGTCTTGGATATCAAATGGTTTTGCCAAGTATTCAAATGCACCTTTCTTATACGAAGTAATGGTGGTTTCATAGTCTGAATAAGCAGTCATAATAATTACAGGAATAGCAGGGAAATTCTGGTGCATCAACTCCAACAGCTTGAGACCATCAACACCCGGCATTTGAATATCCGAAATTACCAAATCGGGTCGATCCAGCTTCAACGCTTTTAACATAGACTTGACCCCGCGGAAAGTAGCAGTTTGGTAACCGTGTTTACCTAAGGCTTTTTCAAGAACCCACCCGATTGATACATCATCATCCACCACCCATATATTGGCAGGTTTTATCTTGGCTTTCATGTTTGTGGCTCGCTCGCTTGGTACGGTAAATAAAGTGAGAAACTTGCACCTTGGTCAATAACTTCGTCAAGCCGTATAAACCCCCCATGATGCTGGGCAATTTGCTGGGAAATAGCCAGACCGAGGCCGGTTCCACCTTCTCGGCGCGTTACCATTGGTAGAAATAGCTGAGATTCCACCGCAGGATCTACACCAGGGCCGTTGTCTTGAATTTGTATGCGGATACCCCGAGTGGGCATAAGGCTACGCATGACATCAGGGTGCGCCGTACGTGTAATGAGGCGAACCTGAGCTAAGGAATTAGGCGCGCCGGACGCGCCAGCTTCAGTGTGCAGCAATGACCATTGAATGGCATTTTTAATCAAATTAAGCAATGCTTGCTTGATGTGGTTTTCTCTGATCTCTATCAAAGGCAGACTGCTATCAAAATCAAAACTCAGTTCAAATTTATCGCCGTATTCGGCTTTCAACAAATCAGCTATTTGGGTCAACGGCTCATGAATATCGGTCAATACAGGTGTTTCCTGTTTCGCGCCACTAGACATTCTCTCAAGCAATTGCGTTAGACGATCTACCTCCTGTGTAATAACATGCGTATACTCACGCATTTCGCTGTTTAAATGTTCCATTTCCAGCAACTGCGCTGCACCGCGAATCCCTCCTAATGGGTTTTTTATTTCGTGGCACAAGCCCCGAATAATGCGCGTAGCCGCTTCAAAACGCGCAGATTTATCAACATCTTGCGACAATTGATTGAATTCTTTACGATCAACCATTTCTATCACCAAACCAGCCTTATCTATTGGCTGAATGGTTGAAATCGTTAAATCAACTAACAGACTCTGTTTCCATTCTGGCAAGGGAATTTCGACCTCTCTTACAGCCAGCTGTTGCCCATGCTCCAGTACCTTGCGGCAATACGCTGCAATTTCTGCCTGGGTATCAAAAACCGCTTCAAGCTCGCGGTTGAGGAACCACTGATCTCCACGGTGCAATAATGATTGACTCGATTGATTAACATAGATACACGTCCCTTTGGCATCGAATACCAACACCGCTGTGGTCAGAGAATCGAATACTAGATCTAATTGCATCATTAATTCCACATCTTATTCGCACCAATTTGGTGCAGTCAAAGGCAAAAGAAGACCCCGCCATCGCGAGGTCTTAGCAAGATGCTTTATAAACTGTAATACATTTCAAATTCGATCGGATGCGTGGTCATACGCATACGCTGTACATCTTCCATTTTAAGTTCAATATAAGCGTCAAGCATATCGTCGCTAAACACGCCACCCGCCTTAAGAAAATCGCGGTCTTCATCTAACGCGGTTAGCGCTTCTTCCAGGCTAGCGGCAACTTGTGGAATTTTAGCTTCCTCTTCAGCCGTCAAATCATACAAATCATCGTCAGCAGGGGCGCCTGGGCTAAGCTTGTTTTTAATCCCATCAAGACCTGCCATCAACAATGCTGAGAAACAAAGATAAGGATTGGCTGTTGAATCCGGAAAGCGGATTTCAATTCTTCTGCCCTTTGGATTAACTTCGTAAGGAATACGGCAGGAAGCAGAGCGATTACGTGCCGAATAAGCCAACATCACAGGTGCCTCAAAACCCGGCACCAATCGTTTGTAACTGTTCGTTGATGGGTTGGTAAACGCATTCAGCGCTTTGGCATGCTTGAAAATACCACCAATATAGTGCAGTGCTAACTCACTTAATTCACCATACTCATCACCGTGAAACAGGTTGTCTCCGTCTTTAAAAATGGACATATGGACGTGCATCCCTGAGCCATTGTCACCCACCACTGGCTTGGGCATAAAAGTAGCGGTTAGGCCATGAGCGTGCGCCACATTATGCACGCAGTATTTATAGGTTTGAACTTCATCTGCCTTGCTTATTAGGGTGTTAAAACGTACCCCAATCTCCCCCTGCCCTGCAGTGGCTACTTCATGATGATGGACCTCGACATCGAGCCCCATTTCTTCCATGGTGAGACACATGGCAGAGCGAACATCTTGCTGAGAGTCGACCGGTGGTACAGGAAAATATCCGCCCTTAACACTAGGACGATGGCCGATATTACCGTCTTCATATTCTTTACCCGAGTTCCACGAAGCTTCGGTGGAATCAATTTCGCAATAGCTACCGGACAAATCAGAACCATAATGGACTGCATCGAACAGGAAAAACTCGTTTTCCGGTCCAAAATAAGCGTTGTCACCGATACCCGCACCTTCCATATAGGCTTGCGCACGTTTGGCGATCGAGCGAGGATCTCGATCATAGCCTTCGCCAGAGGCGGGCTCAATGATATCGCAACGTAGGATCACAGTGGTGTCCTGCATGAACGGGTCAACTATTGCACTTTCAGGATCGGGCATCAAAATCATATCGGATTCATTAATTCCTTTCCAACCTGAAATGGAAGAACCATCAAACATTTTGCCTGCTTCAAATGTGCTTTTGTCTACTGTTTTTGCGGGCACAGAAACGTGTTGTTCTTTACCTATTGTATCGGTGAAACGAAAATCGACAAACTTCGCATCACTATCTTTAATAAGTGCTAAAGCGTCTTTTACGGACATATGCTGCTCCTGATAGGGTTAAATTGTTTAGAAAATTGAATTTGCGCGCGAGTTTAACAAACAACCAGGGATTAAGAAGACAATATGCACCAAAACAGCACGTATTAACTCAACCAATAATTAAAAAAAAGATGCAAATATATCTTTAAGTTATTGTTATGAAAGATAAATTAGTATAATAAAAAAGCCTGGAATATTTCCAGGCTTTCTTTACAAAATTGCACCATTATGGTGCATTATTTGATTTCTAATAGTTCTATCTCGAACATGAGTGGTTCGTTTGGACCAATTTTTCCACCCGCGCCCCGCTCACCGTAGGCAAGCTCAGACGGAATGACGACTTCCCATTTTGTGCCAGTTTTCATCATCGGCAAGATTTCCTGCCAACCTGGAATAACACCGTTAACTGGAAACTCTGCTGGGTTGCCACGTGCATAAGAGCTATCAAACTCAGTGCCATCTTTCAGGGTTCCTTTATAGTGCACTTTAACCGTGGAGGTTTTTTCAGGCTGCGCACCGTCACCCGCGTTTATTTCTTTATAAAGAATCCCACTTTCAGTTTTCATTACCCCTTCTTTGTCCGCATATTCTGCTAAAAAGGCATCTCCCGCGGATTTGTTCTCTTCCGCCACTGCCTTGGCTTTGGCGATTTGTTTTTCCTGTTCAGCTTTCAAAAATGCTTCCAACTCTTCCTGGGTCATCAATGTTTCTTTTTCAGTGATGGTATCGGTTAAGGCCCGCAATAAAATTGCCTGATCAATATCCGCGCCAGCCTGCGCTAAGCTACCGGCAATCTGCTGCCCAAACACCATGCCCAACGCATAGCTCTGTTTAGCGTCATGATTATCCAGCGAAATATCTTGCGCCATGGACGTTGTGCCAATAAGGCAAACTGCAGCGATTGCACTTCGGGTAAAAATCTTATTCATTATAAATCTCATTAAAGTTAGTAATTTGGTGTCTAGCCTTCTTTTAAAAAGGCTAACGCCGTTTGGATGTGCTTCATCGGAATAAGTTTAATATCCCGTTCGATTTTTTTGCGAGCTGCTGTTTTAGGCATATTCGCTTCTGGTAGTATTACCGCCTTAAAACCGAGTTTCTGCGCTTCTTTTATCCGACCCTGACCACCCTGAACGGGGCGTATTTCACCGGTCAGCCCCAATTCACCAAAGGCGGCGAGTTTACCGTTGATTGGCTTATTTAACAAACTTGATACAATTGCCAGCGCCAAAGGTAAGTCAGAAGCGGTTTCGCTAAGCTTAATGCCCCCAACTACATTGGCAAAAACATCCTGATCATTTAGAAATAATCCTGCGTGACGGTGCAATATGGCCAGCAACATGGCCAAGCGATTATGTTCCAACCCCACGCATAAACGCCTGGGATTAGCCAGCGCACTTTGATCTACCAACGCTTGTATTTCAACCAATAATGGGCGGGTACCTTCTTGTGTTACCAATACGATGCTACCTGAGGCTGCGGTGTTTTGACGTGAAATAAACATCGCTGAAGGGTTGCTGACATCCAGCAATCCTTGCTCTAACATGGCAAATACCCCAATTTCATTAATTGCACCGAATCGGTTTTTAATTGAGCGAATGAGACGATAGCTACTAGAAGGATCACCTTCGAAATACAATACCGTGTCTACCATATGCTCCAGTACACGCGGCCCAGCAAGCGCGCCTTCTTTGGTCACATGCCCCACCAGGATCACCGCACACTGGCTTTGTTTAGCAAAGCGGACTAAGCGCGCAGCACACTCACGTATTTGCGACACGCCACCCGGCGCGGATTCTAGCGCATCGGTGTATAAGGTCTGAATCGAATCGACTACCAATACCTTGCAAGCAGACGATTGCGCTGCCTTAAGAATAGGTTCGAGGTGATTTTCAGCCATGACATTTAATTTCTCGGTATCACGACCAAGTCGTCTGCCGCGCAATGCGATTTGCTGCACCGACTCCTCTCCGCTGGTATATAGCACCGGCAATTGGAGATTCAATTTAGCGGTATATTGGGTGAGTAGGGTTGACTTCCCGATTCCCGGATCGCCACCAAGTAACGTTACTGACCCGGCAACTAAACCGCCCCCAAGTACGCGGTCTAACTCCTGACTACCGGTCGAAAAACGTACGGTTTCGTTAATATCAACTTCTTGAAGTTGCTGAACCTTCGTATTAGGCGCGATGCCAGCGTGCCGGGCGGTTACCGATGTGCCTTGCTGCACCCGCTCAACCAAAGTATTCCATTGCTGACAATCCGAGCATTGCCCGGCCCATTTGGGTGAAATCGCCCCACACGACTGACACACGTATATCGTTTTAGATTTAGCCATCGCTAGCGCGTGATACGCTCCACCCGCGGGGTGATTTTGCACAAGAGCTCGTAGCTAATCGTGTTGGCCCATACGGCGACTTCGTCAATACTAATATGCTCGCCCCATAATTCAACCGCCGTTCCAATGGGCATTACACCATCTTGATCTAACTGAATGGCCATCGTATCCATCGAAACCCGGCCAATAACTGGATAGCGCTTGCCGTCGATCGCGACCTCTGCCTGATCTGACACACTCCGCGGATAGCCGTCGGCATAACCGATGGATACGATACCGATACGCGTGTCGTGTTGGGCTTGCCAGGTCGCACCATAACCAACAGGTTGGCCCTTTTTCAGCCGTTTAACATCCAGTAGTTTGGCGTATAGATGCATCACCGGCTGGAGGCCAAGCGAGGCTGCGGTTTGATCAACTAAAGGGGAACTACCGTACAACATAATGCCTGGGCGGATCATGTCATAATGATCCTGAGGGCGCGATAAAAGCGCGGCTGAATTGGCAAAACTGCGCTGCTTGACCTCGCCTAGCGCAGCCAAAAATGCAGCCTGCTGCGCGGCATTTTGCGGCGCATCGGGCGTGTCCGCGCTGGCAAAATGTGACATCAAACTCACTTCACAACCTACTTTTTGTAACCGCCAAACCGCCGCTTGCAATTCATCTGGACGAAAACCCAGCCGCCCCATACCGGTATCGATTTTTAACCAGACCGGGCGCGCTAACCGTACGCCCTTTTCCAGCCACTCTATTTGTGTGTAGTTGAACACTACCGGCGTGATGCGATGTGATTTAAGCTGTTTTATATGCGAGGCCTGATGAAAACCACTTAAGCAGGTAATGGGTTTATCTGGAAATAACGCACGTAATTCAACCCCTTCTTCAACCGTTGCAATGGCAAAAGCATCAACGTGGGGAGCCAGCGCCGTAGCGGTAAATTTGACCCCATGCCCATAAGCATTGGCTTTGACCACGGCCATTACCGCGGCATTTGAATTGAGCCGCGCCCGATTGACATTGTTAACCAAGGCAGCGCGATCAAACTCAGCCCAAGCTCGGTATTGATTTGGCATGGTATCAGATGACTACAAAGTTAGCGTACCCACGATTGTGCTGTTTCACAGCTAATCTGGTATCACCCTGCATTGTTCCACCTGATCAGTGATTAAAAGCGTCAAACTCTGCGGGAGCGAGGTTTTCAAAACGCGTAAATTCGCCGACAAAAGCCAGTTTTACTTTTCCGATAGGGCCATTACGCTGCTTACCAATAATAATTTCAGCAATACCCGCGTCAGAGGATTCCTCATCGTAAACTTCATCGCGATAAATAAAGAAAATCACGTCGGCATCCTGTTCGATAGCACCCGATTCGCGCAAATCCGACATCACTGGCCGTTTGTCCGGCCGGGATTCTAGGCTCCGGTTCAACTGCGACAAAACGATCACCGGCACATCCAACTCCTTGGCTAGCATTTTTAATGATCGCGTCATATTGGCAATTTCAGTGGCTCGATTTTCGTTACCGCTTTCGCCGGCTTGCATTAATTGGAGGTAGTCAATCACGATCATATCCAAGCCATCTTCTTCACGTGCAAGACGACGTGCGTGGGAACGAATCTCCATGGGTGACAAACCAGCAGCATCGTTTACATGGATTTTAGCCTTAGACAATAAACTGACCGCATTGGTGATCCTCGGCCAGTCATCATCCTTTAACTGCCCAGTTCTTAAGCGCGTTGAATTCACTCTGCCAAGCGATGAAATCAAGCGCGTAGATAATTGCTCGCCGGGCATTTCCATAGAAAACACACCGACAGTCAAACCCTGCTCTATCGCGGCGTATTCCGCCAGATTCATACAAAACGAGGTTTTACCCATTGAGGGGCGCCCTGCGACGATAATCAGATCACCATTTTGTAGACCTGAGGTTTTATCATCGAGTTTACCGAAGCCGGTAGAAATTCCCGTAATCGCACTACCGCTTTTATCCAGTTCTTCAATACGATCTAATGAGCGGGCCACCAGCGTGTTCATTGCCTCAAAACCTTCGCGACTTTTGCCATCGCTTTCAGAAATACTGAAAATCAACTGCTCGGCATGATCCAACACCTCGCGCGGCTTACGGCCCTCGGGGTTATAGGCACTGCCAGAGATATCATTAGAAGCATCAATCAGGCGGCGTAAAATAGAACGCTCACGGATTATCCGGCTATAAGACAAGATGTTCGCCGTGCTTGGGGTGTTATTGGCTAAAGACCCTATATAAGCCAAGCCACCCACTTGCTCGAGTTCATCATTGCGTTCCAACACTTCTGCTACCGTCACTACGTCAACGGGTTGATTGGTCTCGAGGCATTCCTGGATGGCGAGATAGATGCGATTATGATTCTTATGATAAAAATCACTCGCTTTTATTTCTGCTGAGATTTCATCGAACCTTCTGCTATCCAGCATCAAACCTCCCAGGAGCGATTGCTCGGCTTCAACCGATTGTGGAGGAAGGCGTGGTGATTGCCTTAAAGATTCGACGTTTGATGCCATTTCTTAGGTAGATTCCGCTGTCACAAAGCCTAGATGCCGCAGGTATTTTGGTGACTCAAACCAGAAATTTGCGTATCACAGTACATGAGCTTATTACTGGCCGAGTAACTGGGATTTCAATTTTGTTGAAATGGGGTTATCTGACAACCAAATGCCAAACAAAGCTTGCTTAAAAGTCATGCCGGCAATCGTCACCGTAGGCTCGCCATTTTTGTATATCTTAGTGCCTGTTTCAGGCGAATATACAAATTGAAAAGCGTCATCTTTGACCACGCCTTGCTCAAATACGCTGAGGAATGTGTTGGTTTCAGCTTGAATTGCTGCAGTATCGCCTCCCGTAGAATTTTCGAGCCCTTCTTTAAATGCACTGCTGATGCGGCCTGCTGTAGCGAGTTTTGATTTCACCACCAGACTAATCGCCATCGGATGGTCAGCAGCCACTATTGCCTGCGCGTCGCTGCCTTTTTCCGTCAAATATAGCGCGGTATCATAAACCGTAATAAATGCCTTTTTCCTCGGCCCCTCGCCATTTAAATACAAGGTATGACCATCTATATTCAATTGTGGGTCAAATGAGGCTGAATAGCTCAGCCCAGGCATGCACAAAAAGATACTTATTAGGCCGAACTTAAACGCTTTTAAAGTAAAGTGTTTATTAAACATTATATCTTACCTTTATGTTTTTGTTAGTTTAAATATTATACTATTCAGTTCAGTTAAATTCTCTCGAATCAAATTAGTAACCCAGTATTTATCCGTTTTAAGGCTGTTTTCTTGAGCATTATCCGAGATGACTTTAGCACAAAACACGGATGTATTTTTAATATCCGCAATATTTTCGCGAATGCATTTTAGGTAAGCACTGGCTTCCATATCAAATAGCGTATTCGGCTTATAATCAACACTTGGCTTGTTTAAAGAAATGACGTCTATAGCTTTTTGATTTTGCGCACTTTCAGGCTTGCCAATTTTGTAACCTTCAATTGATGAAACCCACACAAGCGCACCAATCGGGTCGGATTTTGACCCGGCAATGCCTAGATTTAGCCAAATATTTGGGAGCGGAGTTGGAGAAGCACAAAAATAAGCGCTAAATCCGCTGGCCAGTTTTTTCTGCCCCATACCACAAACAATCAGGTCTATCTTCCCGGCACTGAAATGGTGATAGCAGGGTCGTTTAGGCTGCTTTTGCAAACGGTAACAATCTATTAACGGGACCGCTTCTGCCATCAACGCGGTCACGATGCCTAAACGCGGCATACCCAATTGTGGTTTAGGCATATCGAGCGGCAACTTGCTGATAATGCGCTGCCTCTCGCTGTTTATTGCGTTTAAGCGCCCCGTTGGCCAGTATGCTACATTTTGTTTGCACCATTTCGATGGTTTTCATGCGATCCTCATGGTTTAATAACTCGCTATCGAGCATTTTACGCAGCGATTTAATTCGAAATCGGTCCATGCCCCAATACTTTTGCGAAAGTTGGTCAGCATGCCCCCCATACTTAATTACCAGTGGACGCTCAATAAGTTCTACCGGAAAGCGACAAAATATCCTCAGCCATAAATCATAATCTTCACAAGCGACCAGGTTTTCATCGAAAACACCACACTCATCTAAAACCGAACGGTGCACCAACACTGAGGACGGCGAGACACAACACAATGCAAGTGATTGTTGGTAAATCCACCCGCCTGGTTTGCTGTGCTTTTTCTTCGGGTTAACGCGTTTACCATTGCGAATCCAGATTTCATCCGTATGCACAAATCTGCTTTCAGGTGTACTTTGTATTGCCGCCACCTGGTGTAACAGTTTTTCGGGTAGCCAAGCGTCATCCGAATCAAGAAAGGCAATCCATTCATTCCTAGCCGCTTGTATCCCTTGATTACGCGCTGCACTCACCCCTTGATTTTTATCTGAATGAATGGCTTTGATCTGCGGGTAATTACGCAATAACTTAGCCGTCCCATCGCGCGATCCATCATCAATGACAATGATTTCATCCGCGCAATGGCGCTGCATCAGCACCGAATCCAGCGCCCTACCGAGCACATGAGCACGATTATAGCTGGGAATAATCACCGAGATTTTCATTACAAAGATTCTAGCTTGATCGACACCTTAATCAAACTACATCGCAACATTCCAGAAATTCAAGGTTGATAAACCCCGCAGAGATCATAGCAGAACTACGCGCCCGAATAGGACGACCGGAGCCAAAGTTTCACGTGTTACGAAAATTAATATTGGCTATCCGGGGCTCACCGCGGGTGACGGAATGAAGCAGTACCTGAGGCTCTTTTGGCACCTGGTTTAAAACAAATCCTTGTACACGAAATCTTGACGATTCTTACACAGAAAACCATCCGCAATTACTTCAACCTTATCGCGCAAATGCAGCTTGATACAAAGATTGAGCCGTGCACCTTAAATAACGCCGCGTTAAATCAACATGGAAATAGCTTAAAATGTGCATCTTCGACCTCAAAGATAGCTACTATGCGCAAATCCACGCTCGCATTTGATATTTACGGAACCCTGATTGATACCAATGGGGTAGAAGAAAACTTATCTAAACTCGTCGGGCAGGCTGCCCCGAAGGTTTCAAAACTGTGGCGGGAAAAGCAACTGGAGTATAGTTTTCGCCGCGGCTTAATGAACCGCTATGAGGATTTTTCAGTATGTACGCGCGATGCCCTCAATTACGCCTGTGCAGTATTGAAACTAACGCTAAGCGAAGACCAAAAATCAGACCTGCTTGAAAGCTACAAAACCTTGCCAGCGTTTGCTGATGTGGCTCCTGCTCTGAAATCCTTAAGCGATACTGGCTATCCACTGTACGCCTTTTCTAATGGCAGTGCCAAAGCGGTTCAAGGTTTGCTTGAGCATGCTGATATTACCCATCATTTTACTGATGTCGTGAGTGTGGAAGCAGTCAAAACCTTCAAACCCAGCCCGGATGTCTACCATCACCTGCTTAAACGGTGCGCATCAAGTGCTGACACGACCTGGGTGATATCGAGCAACCCTTTTGACATCATCGGTGCTGTATCTGCGGGCCTTAACGGCGCATGGTTACAACGCTCTGAGGAGTCTGTATTTGACCCCTGGAATGCATGCACTCCCACCAAAACCATCACATCTTTGTCTGATTTAGGTAAAGCAGTCGAACAATAAAATTGCCTATATTGAAAAACACCCAATCTCATCATTGTAAGATATGACGAACACGTTATTCTGGGCCTGGAATAAATTGCAGATTGATAAATAGGTTGTTTTATTAAACAATATAGGCTTTCCCCTCTCCATCATGCTTTATCTATGCGCAACCCTGCTGGTTTAGTCGCGCTTTCGCTTTGTAGTTGCTTGATAATTGCAAGTTGCGACAACCATACAAACCAATATTTTCCACCTCCAGAAAGCAAGGGTGGATGGCGGTTTGATAACACGCTGGGAACAATTAAGTCCAAAGGGTTTGACCCACGAAAACTTAAACTGTGGGCATATTGGAACAAGGTGTTACCCAACGGTACACCCTATCAAAGCGCCATGATTATTAAAGATGGCTGGATTTTAAATGAAGCATATTCGGTGTATTCCAAAGGCCGTGAGAGACGATTTCGATTGGCTTCCAATGGAAAATCTTTTGCGCTTGCCTTGCTGGGTGATATGTTTAATGAGCCGCCCCATGCTGACCTTAACGCCGAAAGCAAGCTTTACGATAAACGCTGGCTTGCTGAGGGATTCCCGCTTTCTGACCCATTAAAAGAGGACATTACCTTTGAGCACTTGATGCGCCATGAAACCGGCTTGCAGCCTGAGATCGGTACCAAGTATAAAAACGAGCGCGGGAGACATAAAACCAAAAATTACCAGAACTGGGTATTTGGGCGCGATAATCAGTTTCCGTTGACGGCTAAGGTGTATTTTCAACCCGGGCAGCCCGTACTGGACGATTTGGACGAGCAATGGCGGGGTTATAGCAGTATTGCGTTCGCGCACCTGGGCTTTGTGTTCAAAAACGTATACGAAAAACCCGCACACGCTGTTTTGGAACAAAAAATACTCGAACCATTAGGCATTGAAAGTAATCAGTATTATGATGAACCCGATGCCGACAATGAGCTGCTATGGTTTACCGCAGGCGGATTGAGCATGACGATGCGAGATTACGCGCGTTTTGCTTATTTAATCTTGAACAAGGGCCGCTGGCAGAACCAGCAAATTATTCCGGAAAACTGGGTGGCACGTTTGAATGAATCGACTCACTACCCCAACTGGCGATCGAACCATGACGGTTATTTCGGAAAACAATACCCCAAAGATATGATCAGAATATTCGGTTCTGGTGCCAATTTCGCCTTTATCATCCCCTCATTAAATCTGATCGCTATCCATAATGGACGCCACTCCAGAAAAATTGTAAACCGAATAGAAAGCAAGTTTCTCGAGCTTTTATTTGATGCCTATACAGGCAAAAAAACCTGGCTGAATAAAACCAACTAATTTCACCGGTGAATGGATAGCAAATTCATTTGACCGCCACAATTCAGTATAATGCCAGCAGGTATCAGGCAGATCGAGCATGATTGATAATATTCTTTCAATATTTAAAACCTTCCCCCTCCTGGTGGCAATGCCGGCCATTATTTTATGTATTTTCTTTTTCATGCCAAAACATCGGCTTACGATCATAGCCAGTTTTTTATTGATGGTTTATTTACCCGTGGTATTTGCTCCTAGACTTATTCAATATTGTGGCGGTGAATGTGCGGTTCCGATTGGCCTGTTACTTGTATTTATACAAGTCCTGGTTGCTGTCTTTACCGCACTCGCTTATTTTCTGCTGACCGCTTATGGAGAAATGTAAAGTCGGTAGGGTTGGTGGATATCGTGATAATTCGTGCACCAATATGCTCGCGTCAACGCTTCTTCCGAGCACATAAGACCACGGGCGAACCAAGCACATTACTTATTCTTACTTTTTTTAGTATCGCCTCAACCGTTCTAATGATGCTATTAGATTTCAACATTCGATGAACCACCAAAGGAAAGAAGAACTGCCCCTTTCGACTTACCGTTTCAAATCCATGTTTGCGTATAGTGTCTTTGAGTTCTCTATCCCAAAACAGGCGAAATGAGCGGGTATCGCCCTCGTATTTCTTCTTAACCCTAAACAACAAAGGTGCAATTGCATTGAGGCTGAGCTTGCTGGGATATTCCACTATAATCACCTCTTTTGATACTCTGCACATCTCGGCGAGCAATGTTTCCCAGCGATCCAAGTGAGTTACTAGACGAATAGCTATGACCACGTCAAAAGAAGTATCCTCAAAGGGCAGCTCGACCACATTTCCCGAAACGTAGTTTATGTCAAACGGCGCTAATTGCTCGACAGTTGCCCCTTCGCTACCGTAGATCGTCGCGCGTAAGCCACGTTCTGCGTAAATACTCGCTAATTGGGCATGCCCGCCTCCAACTTCCAAGATGCTGATATCGGACTTAACTGGAATACACTCCGCCACGCGCTCTTTTTGTTCGGCCAATAGATATTCACCCCATTGCCCTGAGAAGCGCTTGGCGTAGACCAATGAAGCGGTTTCTATATCCGGGGATTCTATAATTTTATCCATCATGTTTAGTGTATTACAGAATATATTTATAGTAAATTATTGTTTTTAAACCATTCATACGTTTGTCTTAAACCCTGCTCAGTCGTATATTGACACTTAAATCCAAGCAGCTTTTCGGCTTTACTGGTATCAAACTCACGATTATTGGCGAAAAAATCTACCCGTCGTCGATAAATTGGTGGCTCAATACCCAAGGGAATACACAGTTTTTCGGTGATACTGCCTAAAACTTGAAAGGGCTTAATGGGTAGTTTTAGTATTTTATGCGAAGACTTGCCCATTATTTTGCTGATGATGACGAGTAACTCAGTGACCGAATAAACTTCGGAAGAACCAATAATAAAGGACTCGCCAAGCGCTTCTTCTTTTTCTGCGGCTAAGATAAACCCATCCGCCAGATCTTCTCCGTGCACCATATGGTATTTTATTTTACCGTTACCTAGCAGTAACATGGGGTTTCTGGCTGCCAGTTTAAAAAGTTTCAGCAAGCGCAGATCACCTGGACCATAGATTGCACAAGGCCGTATAACCGAGACGCCCAAACCTTTATCTTGATAATATTTAAGCGCTAAATGCTCGCCTTCTAATTTAGTTTGCTGGTAAATATCGCCCGGCTTAAAGCGATATTCTTCATTGGCGGGTGGATTTTCTATATTGCCGTGAATACCGATAGTACTAGTATGGACAAACCGCTTAACCCCATTTTCAATTGCAGCTTTCAGCAAGTAGCCGGTAGCGGTCACGTGCACCTCCTGGTAAACACTATCCGCAACGCCGGCGGTTCTATAACAAGCCGCCAGATGAAATATTTTATTGACACCTTTCACCGCTCGTTGTACCAGCTTTAGATCGCAAATATCGCCTTCCAATATGTCCACTGGTGTACCTGATTTGAGCTTCAAACGGTTTTTATCCCGTACGATAACGCGTACATTTGCGCCTTTTTCGACTAGTTTCTCAACCAGCCTACCGCCCACAAACCCTGTCGCGCCTGTTACTAAAGCTAACATTGGCAATAATTTAATTTTTGCGAAGAGGTCATCCCGTTTGCGCCATACTACTATATGATTATTCAGGAAAATTTGCGGACAGAGTCTAGCGGGTTCACCCGCTCAAGTGAAGCGCGCTCTGCTATTTAGCACCATCTAATAATCAAATTGGACCACTACCCGGGGAAGGCCTACTGTCTTACACATAGCGATCTATTTCGCCTTACAACTCCAGCTAGAAGTCCCATCCGGTTTATCTTCAATGCGAATACCGAGCGCGTTTAACTGGTCGCGAATTTGATCTGCTCGATCCCAGTCTTTTTGTTGTTTTGCCCCGGCCCGTTGATCCAGGAGCTTCTGTATATTAGCACCGGTCAACTCGCCCACCACAATCGCTTCCTGGTCAGCGAAAGAAGCGCCTAGGAATTGTGCTGGTGATTGATAAGCAATACCTAGCGTTTTACAAATTGCATTAAAAGCCGCGACACTTGGTAAATGATACTCATTTGTATCTAACTGGCGGTTGATCTCACGCACCAGTTCAAATAAGGCTGCCAGCGCCTCGGGCGTATTAAAATCATCACGCATGGCGGCTTGAAATTTGTCCAGCCAGGGTGCTGCGGGCTCAACTTTATCCACCACAATACCTGAATCCTCAATACGTTGCGCGACTTTATATATACGTTCAAGTGCGGTGCGTGCGTTTTCCAATGCCTGACCTGAGTAATTTAACGGGCTACGATAATGGCTACCAAGCATCATAAAGCGTATGATTTCCCCCATCCTTTTCGGTTGCCTATCCTGCGCGAGAATTTCCCTAATGGTGAAAAAGTTGCCCAGTGACTTGGACATTTTTTCATCATCGATCTGCACATAACCATTGTGCATCCAGTAATTTGCGAAAGTGCAGCCGGTGGCCGCTTCTGATTGCGCAATCTCGTTTTCATGATGCGGAAATTGCAGATCCATCCCACCTGCGTGAATATCAAAATTATTCGCAATGCAGCGAGTGGACATCGCAGAACATTCGATGTGCCATCCTGGTCTGCCTAGCCCCCAGGGAGAATTCCACGCAGGCTCGCCTGGTTTAGCTGATTTCCACAATACAAAATCCACCGGATCTTGTTTGGCATCATCTTGATCCACCCGTGCACCAATGCGTAGCTCATCAACATTTTTCCCAGAAAGCCTGCCGTAATCCGGAAAATTTCTAACCCGATAGTAAACATCCCCATTCTCACCCTGATAGGTGTAGCCTTTGTCTTCCAGTTGTTTAATCATGGCGAGAATATCATCCATATGCGCGGTCGCCCGCGGTTCGACAGAGGGGGGTAATACACCCAATATCGCAGCGTCTTCATGCATCGCCTGAATAAAGCGTTCGGTTAACGCGGTATAATCTTCCTGGTTCTGGTTTGCCCGATCGATAATCTTGTCGTCAATGTCGGTAATATTGCGCACATAATTAACCTCATAGCCGATTGCACGCATAAATCGAACCATCATATCGAAAACCACCAATACGCGCGCATGTCCCAGGTGGCAAAAATCGTAGACCGTCATACCACAGACATACATGCCTATCTTCCCAGGTTCGATGGGCGTAAACACTTCTTTCGTACGCGACAGGCTATTGTAGATATGCAGGCTAGACATAGATTCAGTTAAACTTAGGTTTAATACAATTATTCGGGCGGAGTATATCAAACCACCCGCTAGATATATCTAATGACCATCGCCTTTATTTCAGATTTGCACCTAAGTGCTGAGCGCCCTGCCTCGATCGGCTTGTTTACCGATTTCATGGAAAAATCTGGTTGTTTGCTGGAGTCGCTATACATACTGGGAGATTTATTCGATTACTGGATCGGCGACGATGCCAGCGAAGCACTCGGCTTTGGGCAGGTTGAAACCGCACTTAAGCAAACCACGGACAGCGGGACACAGGTGTATTTTATTGCTGGCAATCGAGATTTTCTGGTCGGCGACGCGTTTGCTGCGCGAACCGGGGTCGAAATACTACCGGATATGACGGTGCTTGAGCGTGATGGCAAACGAATTATGATCGCGCATGGGGATCAGTTCTGTATCGATGATACCGAGTATATGCGGGCGAGATCCCAGTTTCTTGATGCCACATGGCAACAACGATTTCTGGCTAAATCTGTCGACCAGCGAAAATCCATCGCGCTGCAATTGCGCGAACAAAGCGAGCAAAGTAAGCGGGATAAACCAGAAGAAATTATGGACGTCAATCCAGATGAAATCAAACGTATATTAGAGACCTATCATCTAGATATGATTATTCACGGACATACTCATCGACCTTATGTCCACGCGATAGCGCACAACGGCAATAACTATCGAAGATACGTACTGGGAGAATGGAAAAACGCGCGCAGTGTAATTTATGGCAACCAGGGAAAGTATTATTTAAAAAAGTAAGCTGTTTTAAGCCGTTTTCTCTTGCATATTGTTTACCTCGGATAAATCTAAATCACTATTACGCTTTACTTTTTTGGCGCCATCAGAACGCGTGGTTTCGATTAGCTTGAGGTAATCTGAGGTTACATCGCCAGTTAAATATTCGCCCGTAAAACAGGAGGTATCGAAATCGGTAATCTCGTTTTGTCCGTGTTGTACCGCCTCAATGAGTTGATCGATATCCTGGTACAAAATCCAGTCAGCCCCTATTTCCTCACCTATTTCCGGGATGCTTTTACCGTGCGCGACAAATTCCTTGGAAGTGGGCATATCGATACCATACACATTGGGATAACGTACGGGTGGTGCGGCGGAAGCAAAATAAACTTTTTTGGCGCCCGCTGCGCGTGCCAATTCTATTATTTTACTTGAAGTGGTTCCGCGTACGATTGAATCATCCACCAACAATACAATTTTATCTTTAAACTCACTGGGCATCGCATTGAGTTTTTGGCGTACTGATTTCTTACGCTCCCCCTGCCCTGGCATAATAAAAGTACGCCCTATATAGCGATTTTTAATAAAGCCTTCGCGATACTCTACTTGTAAATGCTTGGCCAGTTGTTGTGCCGCTGGGCGTGAGGTATCCGGTACTGGAATCACCACATCGATATCGTGATCCGGCCAAATACGTAATAGTTTTTCACCCAAAATGTCGCCCATTCTCAAGCGCGTTTGGTAAACCTCAATGCCGTCAATCACCGAATCCGGTCGCGCCAGGTAAACGTATTCGAATATACACGGATGGGGTTTGGGGTTTTCCGCGCAAATTTTACGGTGCACCGTTCCATCCATTTCAACATAAATGGCTTCACCCGGTTTCACATCACCGACCAACTCAAAATCGAGCACATCAAAAGCGATACTCTCCGAAGAGAACATATGCGCCATACCATGTTCTCGCTTACGGGTTCCATAGACCAACGGCCGAATCCCGTTTGGGTCACGAAACGCCAAAATGCCGTTGCCGACGATCATGGCAACAATGGCGTAGCCCCCACTACAGCGCTTGAATACCCCGGAAACGGCTTCAAACACGTTCTCTGGTTTAGCAGACAGACTGCAACGAGCCAACGATTCTCTTAATTCATGGGCAAAAATATTCAGTACGATTTCTGAATCTGATTGGGTGTTCAGATGACGCAAATCCTGCCTAAACAGTTCATCACGCAGCTGATCGGCGTTAACCGTATTACCGTTGTGGGCAACGGCGATGCCAAATGGGGAATTGACATAAAACGGCTGCGCTTCGGTACGCGAATCGCTTCCAGCGGTGGGATAACGAACATGACCGATGCCCATATTTCCTTTGAGCTGCAACATATGACGCGTATGAAACACATCGCGCACCAGGCCATTATCCTTTCGCAGGTAAACCTTGTTATCAAAGGAGGTCATAATACCAGCCGCATCTTGACCGCGGTGCTGAATAACTGTCAAAGCATCATATATCGACTGGTTAACCGGCTGGGTATCAACTAATCCGAGTATGCCACACATGGGTTTGCGCCTAAGGTTGGGGCATAATGCTTATGCCTCTATTCTTTTAATAAAATCATCCGGTAGAAACGATTTAAGCCATTCTACCAGCGGTTCGAAATACGGCAGCATTTGAGAATCTGTCCACCATTCCATTTTATCCATTCCAATAAATCTGCCCACAATAATAAGCACGGCTATAATTACCACCGCACGGAGCACACCAAATACACTGCCCAATGAGCGATCAATCCCAGTCATACCGGTTGAGGCAAACAGCTGGCTGATGATATAGCTGATCACGGACAAGGTGATGAGGGCAATTAAAAAAACAGCAACATAAGCAACCGCTAGATCTAGGGGTTCCTGGCTAATATAAGGTTTGATAAACACCTTCGCCTGCTCCCCATAGCGCCACGCTATAAGTCCCGCCAGCACCCAGGCACCCAAGGATAATATCTCTTTTACAAAACCGCGATAGATACCAATCAGGATTGATATTGCAATAAAGATAATTAAAACAATATCTAATATTTGCACGCTCATGCTGGGTTCCTCATATCGCTTTTGTCGAATTTATATGTTTTTGCGGGTAGAAATTATCGAAAATTAATAGACCATGCGTACTAGGAGCGAAATGGAAACTCCGCTACGTAGCCCCCGTTACCGGTTTGTTGTTCTATTTTCTTGGATAAGGCCTGCGCTTCTGCTTTATTTTTAAACGGGCCAATCCAAACACGTGTCGCCGTACCAAAACTGGTTCGCGCCTCGCTGAGCTTGGGTTTATGCCCATTGCTACGCAGCACTTTCGCAATGGATTCAGCATTTTCAGACTTTGAAAAGATACCCGCTTGTACCACCCAACCTGATGTGGCCTGCTGGGTTGTGGGCGCTTTTTTTTCGGGAATCTTCTGGGGCTCTACTGCTTTAGGGGGGGGCTTTTTCACCGCGACTTTTTCAACGTCTTCGACTTTCTCGGGCACAGGTGGCTTTTTCACCACGGGCTCAGGTTTGGGCTGTAGCTTGGGTGGCGCATTTACTTTTTCAACGGGAGCAGGCACCGGCTCCTCTTGCATAAAAGGAGGGGGTTCAATGGGTTGCTGTAGTTGATCGAATTTCTTTAGTACGAGCCCGCCCTCATTATCCTGCTGCTTAGGCGGTACCGCTTGATTCTCGATACTTTTGGGGTCGGGTAAGGGCTGGATTTTCGACTGGAATCCGTTGATATTGTCAGGCTCAGGTAAAGGCTGCGGCGCTTGTTTGGGTTCGCCTAGAAATAATGGGATCAGCAACACCGCCAAAACCACCAACAAGGCAGCGCCCAGCAAGCGGTTTTTAAGCTGCGTGTTGGTAAGAGGTTCGGCCAAAGCTAGAAAATACGCTGTTAAATATCAATGGCTGGGATTATAGCACCGACAAGGTGAAACGACCCAAATATTACAATTATGTCATCTTTATTTGTCCGCTGCATTGCTTGGGTAAACGCAGCCATTGGTGTAGCAAATAATTGGTATTCAGCCGTCATTTTTTCTTCTGCAGTGAACAATTTATCTCCAAGGGATTTCGCACTTTGTCCCCTGTCCCCTTCTAGTGTGGCTAGATACCAATGATCAACCCTTACTTTCAGTGCCTGCAATGAAGCTTGGTAGTTTTTATCGCTCAAAGTGCCAAAGACCGCGTGTATACGGCCTGTTATTGATAAGCCATCCATAAACTGGGACAAGGCAGCTATCGACTCTTTATTATGCGAAACGTCCAGTAAAATCGTGGGCTGCCCTTCGATTAGTTGTAATCTTGCGTTCAGCGACTGTGAATTTAGCCCGTTGCGAAGCCGTTTGCGACGCACTGGTAATATGTCACTTAACATGGCCACGGCAGCAATTACACCGGCTGTATTGTGTTGCTGGTGCGCTAATCGAGCTTTAAACTTAAAGCTATCGTATCCCTCGAGCTGCGCATGATTGGAGCTGAAAATTGCTTGCTTATCTGTCGAGCTTTGCACGCGATAATCCAATCCCGCCTGCACCATACTAGCCTCCTTTTCAGTGGCTATTTGGCGAACGCTTGCAGGGCACTTTGGATCGGCGAGCACCGCCATCCCCTGGTTTTTAATGATGCCTGCTTTTTCAGCACCAATTTGCTCACGATCATCACCCAGCCAAGCTGCATGATCAACCCCAATAGCGGTTATTAACGCCAAATTATTATTCACAATATTGACTGCATCCAGGCGCCCTCCCATACCGACTTCCAACAAAATAACCTCAGGATCATTTTTACAGAAAATATGCAGTGCCAGCAGCGTATTGAATTCGAAAAAAGTTAATCTGACATTGCCCCGAAGCTGCTCTATCCGCTCGAAGGCCTCGATTAAAACTTCGTTAGTAGCGCTTTGATTATTCAGGCATATGCGTTCGTTAAAATGCACCAGATGAGGTGAAGTAAAAGCAGCCGTTCGATACCCCGCGTGACGATATATCGATTCCAGCATAGAGACGCTGCTGCCTTTACCATTGGTACCCGCCACCGCGATCACCGGTGGCAAAGATTCGGGTTTAAATTTTTCCCATACCGCGGCGGCTCGCTCCAGACTTAAATCAATGGTTCGCGGGTGTAAGGTCTGGATATAGTCAACCCATTGGGCAAGTGAACGGGACATGCGAACGGGTTTGTTGCAGGCTACGCGTTCGCAGTTGCGCGCTGATCGAAATATAGCGTACTCAGCAGTTGATAAATACTTTCAGAAAGCTGGCCTCGGGGTACAATCATATCAATCGAGCCATGTTCAAGTAAAAATTCAGCCCGTTGGAACCCTTTGGGTAGTTTTTCACGCACGGTCTGCTCTATCACGCGTTGTCCTGCGAAGCCTACTAGGGCGTTCGGTTCGGCAATAATCACGTCTCCCAGCATCGCAAAACTCGCGGATACCCCTCCCATGGTAGGATCAGTCAACACTGAAACATAAGGGATAGAAGCCCGCTTAAGGCGTTTCAACGCTGCAACGGTTTTACTCAGCTGCATGAGAGAAAATAAGCCTTCTTGCATCCGCGCTCCACCGCTGGCAGAAAAACAGATAAAGGGTAGCTCTTCTTTAAGCGCGGTTTCCACCGCTCGCACAAAACGCTCGCCCACCACAGCGCCCATCGAGCCACCCATGAAATTAAAATCAAATGCTGCCACGACCACGGGTTGATCCACCAGTAAACCCTTAGCAACCACCAGCGCCTCACTTGCACTGCTATTTTTGCGCGCTTCGTTCAGTCTATCCCTATATTTTTTTAAATCACGAAATTTGAGCGCATCATCGGTACCCACCTCTTCCCCAATTAACTCAAAGTCCTCGTGGCCAAAAAATGAGTTAAAGCGCTTCATTCCTCCAATACGATGGTGATGACCGCATTTTGGGCATACTTCAAAACTGCTGACCAGCTCCGCAGCATATAAAATGGCCTGACATCCCTCACACTTTCTCCACAACCCTTTCGGAACGCCCGTCTCTTTATCGCGACCTTTCTTGATTTTGGGTGGAATAATTCTATCAAGCCAATTCATAACTAACCCTGTAATAGTATGGCCGGGATTATACCCAATATTAAGTTGTTATTAGCCAAGGCTTGAGTAATGCCATAGTTTTACTCAAAGCGCCCTGATTAGTCGCGACCACTTCTTTACCCTTTATTCCAATGGTCCGTCTCATCGCTGCATCGCCCGCGAGTTTATTGCAGACAGCAAATAAAGACTTTTCATCATGCACTTGTAAACCAGCACCTGCTTGTTTGACCAAGCGCGCTATTTGCCTAAAATTATCCATATGCTGCCCAAAAATAACCGGTACACCTGCATGACAGGCCTCGAGCACATTATGCCCTCCCACCGGCACCAAGCTACCGCCAACAAAACACCAATCACTGATGGCAATGAATTGATTGAGCTCCCCCATGCTATCCACCACTAAAACTTGGGTTTCCGCCGATAATGGCTCAGCTAAGTTTAGTTCGCTGCGTCTTAGTGTGTTAAAACGCCCACTTGATAGTTGATCAACATCGTCAAAGCGTTCGGGATGGCGTGGCACGATGATGAGTAACAAGTCGGGATGATCTGCTAGCAATGCAGCATGCACCCCTAAAACAATTTGATCTTCGCCGGCATGGGTACTACCCGCGAGCCATATTGGGCGTTCCCCAAGCCAGGTTTGCCTGTCTTTGAGCTGATCCGGCACGCTGGAAGGCTCGACTGTCTCAAGTTCAAATTTCAGATTACCCACCACGGATACGCGCGCTTTATCTGCACCTAGGCTTATCACCCTGGTGGCATCTTCTTTGGTTTGCGCTGCAAAGTAATCAATATTGTCGAGCGCCTGACGGGTTAATGAGGCCATTATTTGATAACGCTTAAATGAATGATCGCTCAGTCGCAGATTTGAAATGAGCAAGTGAATTCCTTTTATCCGCGCGAAATGCAATAGATTAGGCCAAAGCTCTGTTTCCATGATAATACCCACCTTGGGTTGAACCTTGGCAAAAAATCGTTTCACCGAACCCGGCAAGTCATAGGGTAGGTACGTGTGAAAAACGCGACCTGCGAGTTGGGTTTGAATGATTTTTGACCCCGTAGGTGTACCGCACGTTACCGTAATCGGTAAGTTCGGATATTCTGTCTGTATTCCCTTAATTAACTTGACAGCGGCAATAGATTCGCCCACCGAAACCGCGTGCACCCAAACCCCATTTCTGGCCGGTTCGGTGGATAGTAACCCGAAACGTTCGCCCATTCGCTGACGGTAGCCCTTATTTTTTATTGATCGATACAGTAATCTGAGCAGTACCAGCGGCAGCAATAAATAAAGCAACAAGCTATATAGAACGCGCACTAAAATTTCTCGCTTAGGTTAACCAATCCCGCGGTTTTAAAAAGTACTCCGTAAGCCTGGCTTCAACACTACCAGCCTCGGGCTGATAGTTGTAGTGCCATTGCACTTTTGGCGGAAGTGACATTAAAATTGATTCGGTGCGACCTTTTGACTGCAATCCAAATATGGTACCCCGATCATATAACAGGTTATATTCCACATACCGCCCTCGTCGATAAGCCTGAAATTGTCTTTCAGCCTTACCATAGGGCGTATGTTTGCGGCGCGACAATATAGGCTGGTAGGCCTTGATATAGCTGTCTCCAACGCTTTGCGTAAAACCAAACGCATGCGCAAAACCCTGTTCGTTAAAATCATCAAAAAACAGACCCCCTACGCCACGCTGTTCGTTGCGGTGTGGTAGATAAAAATATGCGTCACAGGCTTGCTTAAATCGAGGGTAATAGTTGGGATGAAAAGCATCACAAGCCGCTTTGGCCGTAAGGTGCCAGTCAGTAACATCACTTTCGTCCGCATAGTACGGGGTTAAATCATAACCGCCCCCGAACCACCATACGGGGTGATCTCCTTCAGGATTGGCGATAAAAAAGCGTACATTGGCGTGCGAGGTTGGGACGTAAGGGTTTTTGGGGTGAATCACGACCGACACACCCATGGCTTCAAAAGGCTGCCCCGCGATTTCAGGGCGCTTGGCAGAAGCAGCGGCGGGTAGCGCCGAGCCTTTGACGTGTGAAAAATTAACTCCGCCTTTCTCTATGATCTGACCCGTAATGACTTTAGTGAGCCCACCTCCACCATTGGTATGTTGCCACTGGTCGGAAAGAAATGTTTCATTTTCTGCTTCTTTCTCAATCACGGTGCATATATTTTGCTGCAAGCGCAAAAAATACTGCTTTATGGTGTCTAGGGGTAGATTATGCATCACGCATTACCCAGCTCTGATAGTTTGCATGGTACGTGCATCTATAATTTTACTGGGGTTTGGTATACCTTGTATTGGTAAATCAAGCACATAGTCGATTTGATGGTCGAATACGGCCTGTACCTCTGCCCCTGATTTGAGCGGTAGCTCGCCGGTCAAGTTCGCACTGGTTGAGACCAAGGCGGATTGTACGCCCGCACACAATGTCGTTATAGGCTTAAATGCGGGTATTCTTAGCGCAAGCGTATCGTGCTGGCCGGTTAATGAACTAGGGCAGGTTTTTAGCGCAGGAATGAGCCAAGTTGTCGCACCGGGCCAACTCGATTGAATTTGTTTACGGGTATCTTTACTTAGTGCGGTCCAGTCTAACAGATTCTGCACGCGTTCAATTTGATCCGCCACGACGATTAGACCCTGTTCGGCAGGACGATCTTTGAGCATACGTATACGCTTAATCCCCGCTTGATTATTGATCAAACAACCCAAGCCAAAACAGGCTTCTGCTGGATACGCGACAATGCCCCCTCCTTTGAGCACTTCGATAGCTTGCTGAATCAATTGGGCCGGTTCAGGCACGGCTACTTGAACGGGTATCAAGAAAACGCAGCCGTTTAAGTAGATAAACAGTCACGAGCGTGGCGAGTACCACCCCTAAACTATCTGCTAACCAATCACCAATAGAAAAACTGCGCCCGGGAATAAAATGTTGCAGAATTTCGGTTAGTGCGGCATAGCTGATCAGCAATATGGCAATATTCTTTTCGGACATATATCGCCAGGCAACAATCGCCAAACCGGTGAGCACCGCAAAACTAGCCATATGATACAGCTTGTCCCAGCGCCCAGCCGAGACGATAGTCACCGGTGTCAGCAACTGCCAACTGAGCAAGCAGAAATAGGCGATGAACACCAGCCTCCACATCCACTTCAGTAAACTCATGCTTCGCGATCAATCGCCCGATAAGCGATATCCCTTCGATACCACATGCCTTGCCAGTTAATTTTCTCAGCCGCCTGATAAGCCTTGGTCTGCGCCTTAAGGGTTGATTCTCCCAGTGCACATACTGCCATGACACGCCCGCCATGCGTCACCAGCTTTTCTCCCTGTAATTGCGTTCCAGCGTGGAAGACTTTTACACTATCCAGTCGAGCCAAATCAGGATCGATAGTTATTTCGCGACCTTTTTCATAGCTTGCGGGATAACCTTCGGCTGCTAATACCACACCTAGCGCAACTTTGTCATTCCATTGCGCTGTATCTGGCAATTTGCCTTCAACCGCTGCAATACACAACGCGACCAAATCAGATTCCAGGCGCATCATAATGGGCTGGGTTTCCGGGTCTCCCATACGACAATTAAACTCCAAGACTTTTGGAATACCTTGAGTATCTATCATCACGCCCGCGTATAAAAACCCGGTATACGGTATACCGTCAGCCTGTAAGCCCTCAACCGTCGGAATCATCACCGTTTGCATAATTTTGTCATGCATTGCCGCATCCACTACCGGCGCCGGTGTATATGCGCCCATACCCCCTGTATTGGGGCCTTGATCACCATCGTAAGCTGCTTTGTGGTCCTGACTACTGGCGAAAGGCAAAATTTGGCCATTGGCGACCATACAAATAAAACTGGCCTCTTCGCCTTGCAAAAACTCCTCAATTACCACCGAAGCACCCGCGCTGCCAAATACATTATTTTGCAGGATATCCTCTAAAGTAGCGTTGGCCTCATCATGGGTTTGTGCAATGATCACGCCTTTGCCCGCTGCCAAGCCGTCCGCTTTGATGACAATCGGCATCATTTTGCCTTGAATGTATTCACGCGCGCTGGACAACTCATCAAAATGCGCATAATCCGCCGTAGGAATCGCGTGACGCGCCAGAAAATCTTTGCTAAAGGCCTTAGAGCCCTCCATCTGAGCAGCCTGTTTACGCGGCCCAAAACACTTTATTCCTGCTGCTTCAAATTGATCCGTCACCCCCAATACCAGGGGCAATTCTGGTCCGACAATGCAAAGTTCAATCTGTTGCTGCTGAGCAAAACTCAACAAACCATCGATATCGTCGACCGCAATATCAATATTTCTGGTTTTCGGTTCATCTACTGTGCCTGCGTTGCCCGGCGCGACGAAAATTTGGTCCACCAAATCAGACTGAGCCACTTTCCAACAGAGTGCATGCTCGCGCCCGCCTTCACCAATAATCAGAATTTTCATGGTCAGTGTCTAAAATGGCGCATGCCGGTGAATACCATCGCGATATCATGCTCATTCGCCGCCGCGATAACTTCGTCGTCGCGCATGGAACCACCGGGTTGAATGACGGCTGAAATACCGACCTCAGCGGCGTTATCCAAACCATCTCTAAATGGAAAAAAAGCATCTGAGGCCATCACCGCACCTTTGACTGATAACTCAGCGTGTTCTGCCTTTATCGCAGCAATTCGAGCCGAATTAACCCGGCTCATCTGGCCCGCACCGACCCCGATTGTCATCAAATCCTTGCCATAGATAATCGCGTTGGATTTTACGAATTTGGCCACTTTCCAGGCAAATAACAAATCGCGCATTTCTTCCTCTGTGGGCGCGCGTTCAGTGACAACCTTCAATTCGTGGTATAAAAGATCATCAATATCCTGTACCAATAAGCCACCATTTACGCGCTTAAAATCGAGCTTGGATTGCGCTTTTTGCGGCCACTGCCCACAGCTAAGCAAGCGTACATTTTTCTTTTTAGCGGCCACTTTTATCGCCTCGTCACTCACTTCAGGCGCAATCACCACTTCGACAAATTGCTTATCCAGTATGGTTTGCAAGGTTTGGCCATCGAGTTCCTGATTAAACGCGATGATGCCACCAAACGCTGATTCGGGATCAGTACTAAAAGCCCGCTGATAGGCATCTAGCAAGGTACTGCCATAGGCCACACCACAAGGATTAGCATGCTTTACGATGACACAAGCCGCTTGCTCATCGAACTGTTTTAGGCATTCCAAGGCAGCATCAGTATCCGCAATATTATTATACGATAAGGCTTTACCTTGATGCTGTTGGGCAGTCGAAACCGATGCTTCTTGATGTTTCAAATCCTTATAAAATGCCGCGCGTTGGTGTGGGTTTTCCCCATAACGCATATCCTGAGCCAGATGAAACTGCTGGTTGACGGTGCGCGCGAATCCCTCTGTTTTAACGCCTTGTTCCACCGCCCCTAAATAATTAGCGACCATACCATCATAGGCGGCAGTGTGCTCATACGTTTTCACCGCCAACTCAAATCGTAATGTCTCGCTGGTTGATCCATCCAGCGTATCCAGTTCTGCCAGTACCCGAACATAATCCTGTTGGTCTACCACTACCGTGACATCATTATAATTCTTAGCCGCAGCCCGCAGCATAGCAGGCCCACCAATATCAATATTCTCAATGGCATTATCCAGGGTACAGTTTTTATCCGCTGTCGCCTGTTCAAAGGGATATAAATTGATTACAAGCAGATCTATGGGCTTAATATCATGAGCCTGCATCACTTCATCATCCGTCCCGCGTCGCCCTAAAATACCGCCATGTACTTTGGGATGCAGCGTTTTAACGCGTCCGTCCATCATTTCCGGGAAACCTGTGTAGTCACTGACATCCGTTACTGGTATACCATTATCTCGCAATAATGCAGCGGTACCACCAGTTGACAAAATCTCGATATCAAAGCGTTGTAATTTTTGTGCGAATGGAATGAGATCGGTCTTATCAGACACACTCATCAAGGCGCGGCGAACAGGTTTCAAATTCATCGTCATGAGTTTAGTTTAGATATAAATAGGCGCTGTAGTGGTTTACAGCATATTAAATTTTCCAAGTCGGGTACGCAAAGTGTTGCGATTTATCCCGAGCATTTTAGCCGCTTCGGTTTGATTCCCTTCGGCAAGTTTCATAACGCATTCAAATAGTGATTTTTCCACTTCGAAAATCACCATTGCGTGTAAACCCGTGGGTGTTTCGCCATTCAAACTATTGAAATAATTGTCCAAAGCGGTGTCCACTGCCTGGCCTAGCGTTAATTCACTGGTTTTTGTCATGCTGCGAGCGGCGGGATGTTGCACTTAGGTTGATGGTACTGCATTTGCGCGTCGTAAAAAGCTTCCAGCGCTTGTATGGTTTGCTGGGCTTCTTGCATCTGGTTTATTTGTTTAGACAACACAATGCCCCCTTCAAAATGCGCCAAATACCAACGTATATGTTTGCGCGCAATCCGCACACCCATGGCTTCACCATAGTAGCTATGAATAAGCCGAAGATGGGAAAGAACGGTGTCTTTTTGGGTGGCTAAATCAGGCGCTGCAAAGTTGTTCGAAGTGCCAAGCTGCGCCGCAATCAAAGCGGGTAACCATGGTTGGCCCTGAGCTGCACGCCCAATCATGACACCATCTGCACCCGTTTGCTGCAATATCGTTTTGGCCTGTTGCCCACTGGTAATATCCCCATTTGCAATGACCGGAATCGATACTGCTCGCTTTACGCTTGTTATGGTTTCATATTCGGCTGTGCCATTAAACAAGCAGGCCCTACTCCGACCATGAATTACTATGCTTTGAATGCCTGATTGCTCCGCAATATGCGCGACATTCAGTGCGTTATTTTGGTTTTTACTGACGCCGGTACGGATTTTTAACGTCACTGGCACCTGCACCGCCGCAACCACAGCTTCAATGATCTCCCGTACGCGTCGCTCGTCAGCAAGTAAAGCCGAACCGGCTGCTTTGCGACAAACTTTCTTGGTCGGGCAGCCCATGTTGATATCAATCAGGCCGGCGCCCAAATCCTCATTGAAAGCAGCCGCATTGGCCATTTCTTGGGGATCATTGCCCACGATTTGGATTGCTCTTGGGAGGGGTTCATCCAACGATATTCTACGTAAAAGACTCTTATTCGAATTTTGCAAAGTTGGTTTTGCAGAGACCATTTCTGCCACCGTCATCCCGACACCAAACTGGCGAACGATATGTCGGAAAGGTAAATCAGTAATTCCCGCCATCGGTGCCAATACCACGGGTGTTTTGAGCCGATAAGGACCAATCGATAGCATTTACTGAACCACCTTGGCCTCAAACCCGACCGCGTCAGACGGAGGATTATTTAATTTAATCAAAACCTTGCCGAGCTTGTTGGGCTTTATTACCTGGGTTTTCCCATTTTCAGACCGAGCATCAACGAAGCTGTCATGCGACTTGAAATACTCCACTGGTTCGATGACACGCTGCCCTGCAATAGAACCGTCCAATCGTTTTAAGGTGATCAATATTCTTGGGTAGACCTGTTCAACTGCAGATTTATTTATCATAAATATGGAGATATGCAGATTCCGTTTGGGTAGGCGTATTTCATCCATTCTAGACACTACGATCTCATAGGCATCGATATCATATTTAGCCACCGTGCAGGGTAAATATTCACAAACACCAGCGCGCATTGCCTGGACCGCGGGTTGATCTTTATATGCTGGGTATAGTTTGTCTTTTATTTGACCGAATAGAACATAAGCCAACGCGATAGACAATACCGTCCAAAACAAAAAAGTAGCTATTTTGGTTAGCACTACCATCAACGGAGATATGCCACTACGCTCTGGTATCTCAGCCTCATCGTTAATCAAGGAAACGACTGGTGCCTCGCCGTCCTCGTCCTCATTATCTTCATCCACGTGATCACTCGAAACCAGCGCTTCAGATGATGCTTCCTCGATTTGTGCCATTGAGGGTAATACATCCTGCTCGTTATCTGAGTGATTTTCCTCTTGCTGGTCCGTTACATTTGTCGGCGTATCGTCAGTTTCAATTACATCTTCTGACTCAAGTTCAGCTACATTGTCAATCTCAAGTTGGTCTTCTGGCTCAACCTCCGAGTTATCTTTTCCATCTACTATATGTTCTGACCAATCTTCTACAGGTGCATCCGCTTGCCCGTCCTGTATCGACGCCCATTGTTCATCAGGTGTATCTTGATCCGTAAAGTGGTTAGTCCGGATGTTGACTTCATCCAGCGCGGCTTGTTCGTCTTCCAATAAGGAGGCTAACGTTTCTTCCAGCTCGTCATCATTCTCACCACCGTCTGCTTCAAGATGCTGATCATGATCCACATAGGTTGCTTGATCAGCCACACCTCCGTCTTCTCCATCGTCCTCGTCACCAATGCTGAAAATTGGGTCAGAACCAAGGTCTAGGGTTTCGTCCGTTTCAATAGTGGGTTCAATCAAATCTTCTTCATAGTCGTCTTCCAGTTCTCGAAAACGAATGTTGACCCCATCATCCGGCTCTGCATTAATTTGTGGCTCGATACGTTGGTTGTCATCTACCCCGTTTTGTTTGAACGAGGACTCCGAAGTAGGCCGCTGTTTATTTCGGTAGCGATGGAGTAAGACTTGATCGTGGATATTGAACTTATAATTACACTTGCCACAGCGGACAAATCCGCCATACGCGTCCACCTGTTCCGCACTGATACTATATTGGGATTTACAATGTGGACATTGGGTTTGCATGTTTATTACAACTGCGTTTTGGGTCAGACGAGGTTTTTAATCTACCGAGGGCTGTTTACGCCCGACTAATACGACCCAGGTGCCGGTCGCAAACTGGGTAAAAGCAAACTGTGATTGATAGGCTGAGATAACTTGCTTCGCTTGTTTCCCCAAAATACCTGACAACACGATTACGCTGTTCGGTTTGCTATGTGCGATTAAGCGCGGTGCTAGATCTATCAAAGCAAAGGCAAGAATATTCGCCACCACGACATCGAATTTTCTGCCTTCAATTTCATCAGCAGATTGTATGGTAAACTGCTCGACAACTCCATTATTAAGCGCATTTTCTTGCGCAACTTGTTCCGCCTTTGGGTCAATATCCACACCAATCGCTGATTTGGCTCCCAACTTCAACGCAGTGATGGCCAATATGCCTGATCCACAACCAAAATCGAGTACCGACTTACCTATAAGTTTCAGACGATTTAACGCTTGCATACATAAACGCGTAGTCTCATGGCTTCCGGTACCAAATGCCATACCAGGGTCAATTTTAATCACCTTGTTTCTGGTCTGGGGTGCTTCGATCCAACTTGGGTAAACCCAAAGATTTGGCGCGATCTGCATCGGTTCAAATTGCGTCAGCCAAACCGTCTCCCAATCCTGATCTGGCAAATGGCTTAATTCAATATCGCAACTAAAATCAAGCCGCGCTCGCAACGCTTCTTGTAAGTGCTCGCCCTGCCCCCTGTCCTCAAACAAGCTGGTGACTTTTTGCTGATTCCATTTTGGTTCGCCAGGATATGCAAGATCATAATAACTGTCCTCGCCTGCGTTTTCTTGGGTGGTTGCCAGCGAACCCAGCACTTCCATCGCTTTGACGACTTGCGCGGCTTGCTCAACCGATACCCGTACGCTTAGCTGTAACCAATTCAAGGCTAGCTTAACAACGGTCTATACACCGTTAAGCGAAATAAAGCATTCCGTCTTGCAATGACGCCTCGCCGGGTAATGGGAATCCAACCAAGAAAAAGTAGGTTCGCTAACATTCGTCGCTGGAACAGGCCATAATAAGCCTGCTTTCAATGGCTTAATCTCTGAAGTAAGCGACATCACTTAACTTTTTAAGCCCAACTTCTTCTCCAAATAGTGAATATCCTGCTCCCCCCGCGTAAAGCCTTCATCCTGAAGTAGTTCCCGATGTAATGGCAGATTGGTCTTGATCCCGTCAACCACCATTTCTTCCAACGCGCCGCGCATACGCGCAATCGCTTGATCACGCGTGGGCCCAGAAACAATCAGCTTACCAATCAAAGAGTCATAATACGGCGGAACGACATAATTGGTAAATATATGCGAATCAACCCGCACGCCTGGTCCACCAGGCATATGCAGTTGTTTAATATTGCCCGGAGACGGTAAAAAATTCTCTGGATCTTCCGCATTGATGCGGCATTCAATCGCATGGCCACTAAAACTTATCTCATCCTGCTGATAGCTGATTGGCGCCCCGCCCGCAACGAGCAATTGCTCTTCAAGCAAATCGACATTACAAATTTCTTCGGTAACTGGGTGCTCTACCTGAATACGCGTGTTCATCTCGATGAAATAAAACTCACCATCTTCGTATAAAAATTCGAATGTTCCGGCACCTCGATAACCTATAGCACACGCCGCTTCGGCACACCGCAGCCCAATTTTCTGCCGTACCTCATCAGATATTCCCGGCGCGGGCGCCTCTTCGATGACTTTTTGATGCCGCCGCTGCATAGAACAATCTCGATCACCCAAATGGATGGCATTCCCGTGTTCGTCAGCCAGGATCTGAATTTCGACATGGCGAGGCTTACCCAGGTATTTTTCCATGTAGACCACATCATTGTTAAATGCCGCCGCAGCTTCTTGACGCGTCAACTTGATCGCCTGCACCAATTCCTCTTCGCGTTCCACCACACGCATCCCTTTTCCACCGCCACCCCCTGAAGCCTTGACAATTACCGGGTAACCAATCTCATGGGCCATTTTTTTGATCGCATCATAATCGTCGCCCAGGGGCCCATCAGACCCAGGGACACAGGGTACACCCGCTGCTTTCATGGCTTGAATGGCCGCGATTTTATCGCCCATAATGCGAATGGTTTCACTTTTTGGGCCAACGAATATAAAGCCGCTCTGCTCTACACGTTCTGAAAAATCGGCATTTTCTGATAAAAACCCATAACCCGGGTGAATTGCATCCGCTGAAGTGACTTCCGCCGCCGCAATTACCGCTGAGATATTTAAATAACTCTCGGTCGCGGGAGGCGGGCCGATACAAACCGACTCATCTGCCAAATGAACGTATTTAGCCGCTTTATCCGCAGTTGAATAAAGTGCGACTGATTCGATCCCGAGTTTGCGGCAGGCGCGTAAAATGCGTAAGGCAATTTCACCGCGGTTGGCGATGACGAGCTTTTTGATCATGGCGCAAGCCTCTTAAGCGATAACAAACAGTACTTCGCCAAACTCGACCGGATCACCATCTTGTTTGGTGATTTCGACGATTGATCCCGCTTTATCCGCCTGAATTTCATTGAAGGTTTTCATCGCTTCAACCACACATAGCGTCGCCCCTATTTGCACGCTATCGCCAACTTTCACGAAGGGTTCCGCATCCGGACTGGAACGCGAGTAGTAAGTCCCGACGGTGGGTGATTCAACGCCATGGCCTGCAGGTTTCGCTGGGCTATCTGGTGCTGTAACTGGTACCGGCGCACTAGCCGATCCAACTGATGGTAAGGGTGCTGGGGCTGGTACCGCCGGTGGCGCAGCTGAGCTGTGGCGGCTCAAGCGAATCGCATCTTTGCCTTCGGTTATTTCTATTTCGGATAAATCGGATGCTTGGAGCAATTCGATCAAGGTTTTAATTTTTCTTAAATCCACAAAATCACCTCTAAGTAAAAGACGAAATACAGGGTTAATTCAGACCGTTAGACAGTCTGAAGGAATTATTTGAGCGGACTAACTTTAGTTTGCAATGCTGGTATTCAAAATCCTGCACGCCAAAACTGGTAAACGAGCCTCGCACACTATCAACTATATTACGTGTACGTAAGCAAGTTATCGCACGCATAGGTATTTCCGCGTATTGGCGCCATCGCTTGATTTAGCTGCTCCGATAAAGAAGGCCGATTTTAAACGAATTTATATCTATTTACGCGCATTTAATTGCAAAAACGCAAATTTCGTTTGGATCATATCGACCTGTTTTGTGAATGAAAAAGTAGCAACCCTAGCGCACCTGCCCATGCAAATACTGCTGACGTAGTGCTGGTTCAAACTTTTCAATCGCGTAGCGTAACATGGTACGTGGCATTTGTTTGTAGTGTTGCTTCAAATATTGCGTTTCAGTTTCTAGGTCGCGTTTGCCAATTTCTCTGAGCATCCAACCCACTGCCTTGTGAATCAAGTCTTGATCATCATGTAAAAGCACGTGGGCGACTTGCAAACTGGTGGCATAGCGCTTTTGCTTAATAAAGAAATAAGTTGCCAATGTCGCTATTCTGCGCTCCCAGAGCGACGCAGATTTAGCCAGCTTGAATAACACAGATTTATCCCGATTATTCAAATAGCCACCAACAATATGCGGTGCTGAGCTATCAACCAAATCCCAGTTATTGATCGAATGCGTATTGCGTAAATATATCTGATAGATTTTTTTCTGTTGCGCTGCTTCCCCAACCTGAAAATGCGCCACCAGTAGCAATAGCGCGAATAACCGAACCTCATGATATTTCGAATCCAGCAATAATTCTGCATCTTCGATGGTGGCTAACTTAAACTGACGCACCGCCTGACGGATGACCGGCACGCGGATTCCCAGAAAAACATCCCCTTCACCATATTCGCCTTTCCCGGTTTTGAAAAATCGCTTTGAATGGGCCGCAATTTCTGGGTTGGCCAATAATTGCAAATGTTCAATGATTTGCTCGCTTATCATCGCATTAGTATAAATCACAATCAGAGATACCATCGGTGTGTATTTCAAGGCCTACCTTTACTTTCGTCCTCGAATAGTTCAATAATCAATAATGAACGCTTCATCTACGCTTAAAGGTGTCCTGCTAATGTTGTTGGGCGTCAGTTTATTGTCTATCATGGATTCTGTGGTGAAGTGGTTGCTGTTGCACGGCGTTAGCGTTATCCAGATTATCGCCATTCGAGGCTGGCTGATAACTCTGGTATTGATGCTAAGCTTACCCAAGCAAGGTGGCTGGCAAAGTCTACGTACCGCTCAGCTCAAGCTACATATTGTGCGGACGGTCATTGGGTTTTTTGCCCCGTTGTGCTTTTTCCTATCGCTTAAATTTCTACCTCTGGCTGACACCACCGCGATTTTCTTTTGCACCACTTTCTTTATGGTCGCTGGTTCCAAAGTATTTCTCGGCGAGGAAGTCGGCCTGCATCGTTGGGCGGCTGTTGTGATTGGTTTTGTCGGTGTTCTATTCGTCGCTTCGCCGGGCAGTGCTAGCTTCCGCCCAGCAGCTTTCCTCCCATTGATTGCGGGTGCCTCTTATGCCGTGATAATTTTGTCCGGACGCGTACTGGTCAGAACCGATTCACCAATGAAATTAGTTTTCTACTTCAACGCTTTTAATACCCTTATCGCGTCATTTTTACTGCCATTCTTTTGGATAAGCCCTTCGCTACAAGAGTTATTGGTATTATTAATTGTTGCAGGGTTGGCACTCGCTGGCTATTTTTGTCTGACCCACGCTTTTACCCTCGCACCCATTAGCGCGATCGCGCCGATAGAATACCTTTCTCTGGTTTGGGCGACTCTGCTGGGCTATTTTTTCTGGAACGAAATACCCACACAGATAGCCTGGCTCGGCATGATGCTTATCCTTTCCGCAGGTTTATACATAATGTGGCGTGAAAGTCAGCACCAAAAAGTGACCGAAGTAACCTAGAAAACAAGCTAACTACTTGCCACTGCCTGGGCGATGCTTTTTAGTTTGGCCACCATTGACTCCAGACCATTACCTCTTGTTGGGCTAATATGACTAATTAAATCAAGAGTTTGAAAAATACTTTGCACATCAAGGCCAAGGATTTCGCTGGGTGATTTCCCGTTATGGATCGCCAAAACGATGGCGGCAAGCCCTTTAACGATCAAGGCATCACTATCGATCAAATAATACAGCTTGTCGTGCTGCTCATCGAAGTAAGCACTTAACCAGACCTGGCTCTGACAACCCTGAATTTTATTTTCATCTATCCGCGCATCAGCTGGGTATTCAGGTAGTTTTTTTCCCAAATCAATAATATAAGCATAACGATCCTCCCAATTTTCAAGCAGCTCGAATGTTTCTATTATTCGATCGATACTGATATCATTACCAAAATCATTATCAATATAGATTTCAGGTTGAATATTGCTCATATTTAATTGTTTTAAAAAGTTTTATTCAACAAGCATGGCCTGTATTTTCTGCAAAGCCTGGAAAAGCTGCCGCACTTCCTGCTCAGTATTATAAAAAGCAAACGAGGCGCGCGCTGTCCCGGAAGTATTGAAGAACGCCATCAGCGGCATCGCACAGTGATTACCCGTCCGAATAGCGATGCCTTGTTGGTTTAGTAAGGTGCCGATATCGCTGGAATGGAGTCCATCGATTAAGAACGACATAACCGGTACTTTATTCTCAGCCGTTCCAACAATGCGCATACCAGGAACGGATTGGACCAGTTCATTTGCTAATCCCAATAGATTTTGCTCAGCCGCCTCAACCTGCTCGCGCTCGAAAGACTGAAAATATTGTAGCGCGGCATCAAACCCTGCCGCTTCGCTAATCGCGGGTGTGCCCGCCTCAAATTTATACGGCAGCTTGGCATAGGTCGTTTTTTCAAACGTCACCGTTTCTATCATTTCCCCCCCACCCTGATAAGGCGGCAGCGCATCAAGTTGGTGTTCCTTGCCGTAGAGCACACCAATACCGGTTGGGCCAAATAATTTATGGCTGGAAAAAGCGTAAAAATCGCAATCAAGCTCGGTCACATCCACCTTTATATGCGGCGCAGCTTGCGCACCGTCCACCACGGTAATGATTCCACGCGCTTTGGCGGTGGCAATCATCTGTTTGACCGGGTTAATGGTTCCCATCACGTTCGAGACATGTGTGATCGCCAGCACTCTGGTCTTTTCACTCAGCAAAGATTCGAACGCCTCAGGTAAAAGTTCACCTTTTTCGTTTAACTCGATCACCTTGATTTGCGCACCGCTTCTTTCAGCCGCCATCTGCCAGGGAACGATATTGGCGTGATGTTCCATCCGGCTTAAGATAATTTCATCACCTGACTGCAGGCTATCTCTGAGCCCATGCGCAACGATATTTATCGCTTCGGTGGTACCGCGGGTCCAGATGATCTCCTCGCGTTTTTGTGCATGAATGAACTGACGTACTGTTTCTCGGGCGTTTTCAAACGCGTTAGTCGCCCTATCTCCCAACTCATGCGCACCGCGATGTACGTTAGCGTTGGCATGCTGATAATAGGCTTCAATCGTATCCATCACCACCTGGGGTTTTTGTGCGGTCGCGGCATTATCAAAGTAAATGAGCGGCTTGCCATTGACCTGTTCATCCAGAATGGGGAAATCTGCCCGAATGTGATTCACATCGAAACCTTTAGCAGTATTCATTACCTAAGCATCCAATCGATTAGTTATATTTTCTTGATATCAGCGATATCAACCAACTCCCAATTACCGCTATTGCGATACAAGCGTTTGCCCTGATTGGGGTAATCTGATATGTCCTGTTGCAAACGTTGTCCCATGACCAAACAAACCAGCAAAGCCTCGTCATCATTGACAATATCGTGCGCACTCCCATCGCAGGGAAATCCAAGAAAGTCTCCCTGCTCTATCGTTATTTTTTTACCCTGGATGGTTGCCGTTGCTTTACCTGAAAGTACGTAAATACATTCTTCCTCGTAATAATGCTTGTGATATTCTGTCGTAGCATGACCTGGCTCAACCTCAATGATATGCACCCCCATATTTTTTAAACCAACCGCGTCACCCAGCGATTTATTACGTCTTTTCGCATTGGCATTGAGAAAATGGGTTTTTTCCTGCGCTTGCATGCTTGCAATCTCGGCGGATTTAAGTACATGTTTAAGTTTCAATAGCGCGCCCTCTTAACCAGCAAAAGCCCAAGCTTATCAGTAAACAGAGCCATAGTGGCCACTGACCATATTGGGTATAGGGTGTCTCCCCCTGCATACCAAATACCGGTGTATTAAATAGGGCCGGTTGAAATTGTGGACTAATCGCATCTGATTCACCAAACGCATCGATTACGGTTGATAGACCAGTATTCGATACCCGGATTAAGGGACGCTGAAATTCTATGGTACGCATGCGCGCCATTTGCAGGCGTTGATGCGGTGCAAATGAATCTCCAAACCAGGCATCTTCGCTTATATTTAGCAATATATTTGCCTCACTAACCTGCTGACGCCAGTCTTCCGGGAAGGCATCTTCGTAGCAAATCGTAGGCAGCAACAGCAATCCATTAACCTTCATGCTCGGTTGTGTAGAATCCCCACGGGTAAAATTCGACATTGGTATCTCCAACGCATTAAATAACCAGCCTAAAAGCGGCTTTAACGGAAAATATTCTCCAAAGGGCACCAAATGCCGCTTTCGATACACTTGAATTTGCTCTTCGGTTAATAATGCCAGACCATTGAATGCACGGGTCTGCTGCTTCACTTTTTCTGTTTCAATGACGCCAAACATCAATTGGCCTGATAGGGCACGTAATTCGCTTAGATATTGCTCAGGTATTTCATCTAACACCATGGGCAGGGCCCCTTCGGGCCATATGATCAAATCAGTTTCTTGCACCGCTTTAGAAGCGGCCAAATAGGTTTGCATTATGTCTTCGCGATGCTCAGGCAGCCATTTTTGCGCTAAAGGAATATCTGCCTGCACGAGGGTTACATCAATCGGTTGACCCACAGGTTCTGTCCATCTGACGGATGAAATCGACCAAGAACCCAACGTCAGCACGCCCAGTATTGTACCAACCAGAAAGTACGCGCGTGTTTCATTGACACGTACGCTATAGGCCAACATACCCGCGATAGTCGCGCCTATAAAACTTACCATCAACACGCCCGCAATAGTCGCCCATCCCGAGTACCAGGTATCAACCAAGGCATACCCCAGTTGGAGCCAGGAAAACCCTGTAAGCACACTGCCCCTTAGCCCCTCAAAAACAACCCATAACACGGGCAGTAGGAAGATTTGTTGGTAAAGCGCAGTAAAATCCGCTTCGATCCACTTGTAGACCATCACCAGCACCAACAAGAAGGTACTCAATAGCAAAGCAAATAGAACCACCGCAATCACGGCCATAAATGGCGCCATTCCACCAAAATTGACCATGCTTACATACACCCAGGAGACGCCTACCCCATAAACCACTAGCCCGTAGATGAGTGCAGACCAAAGCGCGTCCCGTCGGTTTAGTTTTGCCCATAACGAAAACATGATAGCGACCGATACCAACGTAAGTGGCCACCAGGCAAACGGCGCAAACCCAAATGGATATATCGCGCCAGCGACTATACTTACCAGAACGAACTGCAGATTATGCTTCATAGGGATTGGCATAACCCATCTGCGCAAGCAATTTGATTTCCAGGCTTTCCATTTTATTGGCATCCTCAGGTTCGATATGATCATAGCCGAGTAGATGTAACACCCCGTGCACGACCATATGCGCCCAATGCGCATGCAGGCTCTTATTTTGCGCCAAGGCTTCCTGCTCCACGATATCCGCACATATAACAATATCTCCTAGGTATTGATTATCTATATGCTCGGGTAACTGAGTTGGAAATGATAAAACATTGCTTGGGCTATCCTTATCACGAAACTGTTTGTTCAATACCTGGCTTTCAACCGATTCTACTATTCTTATTGTTATATATTCTTCTTTAATATTAATATTATGCGAGATAATATTAATCCATTTACTAAATAAATTCCTTAACGGAATATTCGAGTTGTTAGCCGCTACCTGCAACATAAACGAGATGTGGATTACAGATCGTTGTTGGTATTAGATTGGACCGCCTCGTCATTTTCCGCAATATGATAGGCTTCTACGATACGCTGCACCAAAGAATGACGGACCACATCGCTGGCGGTGAAATGCGTAAAGCTCACCCCTTTTACGTCTTTAAGAATTTTCTGCACGTGCAGCAGGCCGGAATATAGATGTTTGGGAAGATCTATTTGCGTGGTATCGCCAGTAACGACCATTTTTGAACCCTGCCCCATTCGGGTGAGAAACATTTTCATCTGCTCAATGGTGGTATTCTGTGCCTCGTCGAGCAAAATAAATGCGTTATTCAGTGTTCGCCCTCGCATATAAGCCAGCGGCGCGAGCTCGATGATCCCACGTTCGATTAATTTGCCCACTCTTTCTGCGCCCAGCATTTCAAATAATGCATCATATAAGGGCCGTAGATAAGGATCCACTTTCTGCCCAATGTCCCCCGGTAAAAAGCCAAGTTTCTCACCTGCTTCCACCGCTGGGCGAACCAAAATAACCCGATCCACCTCATGATTTGCCAACGCTTGAGATGCGCAGGCCACCGCTAGATAGGTTTTACCGGTACCCGCTGGTCCGACACCGAAAGTAATTTCTTTTGATAAAATTTGTTTTAGATAGTGCGCCTGCGCGCTATTTCTTGGCGTAATCCGGTTTTTTCGAATCTTTATCGTCAACCCCTGATTGGTAATTGAGGCGTTGTGTTGGGTGTTTTCCACCAGCGTCAGATGAACGGTTTTAGCAATTATTTCGTTACTATCTAGCTTGGCTTGCTGGTAGAGCTGCTGTATTACGTTTTGGGCTATCGCAATATCTTGATCATTACCCTGAATAAAAAAAACCTCAGCGCGATGACTGATTTCAACGTTGAGATGCTCGCCAATCTGCTTAAGATGCGCTCCACGTTCGCCTACCACTCGCGCCAACCGCTCATTATCGAGCGGACTGAGGGTGAAACTCGCCCCTGAATGTGCCTTGTTCAAGCGACTGCCAACGCGTTTTGCTTGATCACTTCAAGGGCCTCGCCACGCAATGAATTGATAAAACTTTCCTTAATCTTTACTTTCACGAACTGTCCTTGCCAACGGGCATCACCCGCAAAGGTGACCGATCGGTTGTTTTCGGTTTTACCGCGTAACTCGCTTGAATTTTTGCGCGAGCGCCCCTCCACCAATACAACTTGTTCCGAACCGACCATACTGCCACTGATTTCACTGGCCATCTGGTTTATGGTTGCTTGTAACCGCGCTAATCGCGTCTTTTTAACGCCCAACGGAACGTCATCTGCTAATTCAGCAGCGGGTGTCCCAGGACGAGCACTGTAGATAAAGCTGAAAGATTGGTCAAAATAAATCGCCTCAATTAAATCCATTGTTTGCTCAAATTCTTCATCAGTCTCCCCCGGGAAACCAATAATAAAATCAGACGAAATAGAGATGTCTGGGCGAGCTATGCGAAGTTTCTTTATAATATCTTGATAATAATCAGTGTGATAGCCACGCTTCATTAGATCAAGAATTCTATCTGAGCCTGCTTGAACCGGCAGATGAATATGACTGACTAACTCAGGCGTATCGCGATAAACCGCGATTAAAGCATCATCGAAGTGCAGCGGGTGTGAGGTCGTGTAGCGTATCCGATCAATCCCATATACGGCTGCAACAAAACGCAATAAATCAGCGAAAGCAATTTCTTCTCCATCGTGCGTGCTTCCTGCATAACCATTCACGTTTTGTCCCAACAAATTTACTTCTCGAACACCCTGTGCGGCCAAACCAACGATTTCAGTAATCACATCATCAAAAGGGCGGCTGAACTCGGTACCACGCGTATAGGGCACCACGCAAAAGCTACAATATTTACTACAACCTTCCATGATCGAAACATATGCCTTAACGCCTTCCACGCGCGGTGGCGGCAAACAGTCAAATTTTTCGATTTCCGGAAAGCTTGTATCCAGCGCTTTAGTCTGTTTACTGCGTACCTCATCAAGCATTTTGGGTAAACGATGCAATGTTTGCGGACCAAAAACAATGTCAACATAGGGTGCGCGTTTTAAAATCATCTCGCCTTCCTGGCTGGCAACGCACCCGCCTACCCCAATGATCAGATTTGGATTGCGTAATTTTTGTTTGCGCCAACGGCCTAATTGAGAAAATACCTTTTCTTGCGCTTTTTCACGCACTGAACAGGTATTGAGTAATAACACATCCGCTAGTTTTTCGTCTGTGGTTGATTCCAGTGCATGCGTGCTTGCCAGCAAGTCTGCCATCCGGGATGAATCATACTCATTCATCTGGCAACCAAAGGTTTTTACAAAAAGCTTATCTGACACGCTTCAGGGTATAGTGAGAAATAGCCGATTTTAACTATTTTAATGATGAGATGCTTGGGTAGGCGGTTTCAATTAGAAGATACCAAACTTTTGTGAAAATTCCGATTCCAGACAGTCAACCAAGAACGCCAAGTGCAAGTACAGTATCAGGAAATATCGTCCATTAATAAAACTGATTCAAGTAATTGAATTTACGGCTTGTTTAATTCAAGGTGGCGAGTAGTTTTTCTGCTTTACCGCGTACTTTTTTACTGCCAGCAACAATCGCGTCGTTGAGAAAATCCTTTGCGATATCATTTTCACCCAGCTCTATGTACGCATTTGCTAATGCTAATGCGGTTTCAGGATCGTGTTGATTGATCTCACTTACCTCATCTAGATTATCTTCCTGCGCTGGTTCTGGTTCAGCTTTGGTTTCCGCTGATTCATTGACAGTTTCAGTTCCTTCATCCTCTAACGCTATCGGCTCATCCTGATCGATATCAAACCCGATATCATGGGTGATATCGCTTAACATTTCTCCGTCTGCTGCATGTAATCCATCGATTTCCGATGCTATTGACGCCTCACTCTCCATTTCTTCTTCAATTGACAAGGCCATGTCATCGCTAAGCGTAAGCGCTTCTGGCTCAACGTCGGCTAAAGATTCTTCTTTTTCTACGTTCTCGGCCGCGTCATCTTCGAAATCTATATCACCATCTTGAGGCCCTGGCGTTTCAAAATCGATTACACCTGAGTCGTCGTCCGGGTTATTGTCCGCAGAGGCTTCCTGTGGCTGCTGCACCTCGACCAGTTCATCTTGCAATACCGGAATCGAACTTTCAAAATCATCTTCCAATTTATCAACCGTGATGAAATCTTGCGCGAGTTGCTTGATCTCATCCCACTGATCATCATTTTCGACGTGTTCTGCAGACGATTCAAATACTTTGGTAAAGGCATCAACATTGTTGGCCTCTCGATGCAGCGTAAGTAATTTCAGTACAACTTTCGCCTGGTTGGGGTTCTTTTCTAGTGCCTGTTCGAGTACGTTAATCGCCTGCTCTTTACGCTCATAAGCCAGGTAAACATCTGCCTCAGTAACCGGGTCGATATTTGTTGCAGTAGGGATACTTGAGTGCAAGTCGGTGCCAGCAGATGATCCACTGACATTTGTTTTGTCACCAGCATCCTGGGCAGATTCTTCATTCATGGTGAACATCGATGAATCGTTGTCTACTGCCTCACTTGCCATAAACGATTCGTCACTTAAGTCAAATAATGAAGAACCGTGTAGTTTATCTTTGGGCTGGTCGTCGTCTGCGGTTGTAAGCGGAACGCTTTCGTCCATCATCATTTGTTGCGAGGTATCGCCCATTTCCTTAGCTGCATCGGTATCTTCTAAAGTGGAAAACTCGTAATCTTCCTCTTCCTCTAACGCTGCTCGGCGACGACGCGAGCTGTTATAGGCGAACAAACCTAACAATGCTGCTGCTAAGACGCCAATAATTTTCCAAATATCGGCAGAAATACCACCCAGCACTGCGCCAATCGAGCCGACCATACCCATTGCTTTGTCCATAAAAGACTGCTCAGCTGGTACTTGTGTTGCAGCCGGTTCTGCCGCAACCCGCACTGGGCTGTCCGTTTGAGGGGCCTGCGTAGCTTGTGGTTCAGTGGCCGGTGCTGCTGGCGCTGGCTTCGGTTGGGGTGGCTGTTCAGCATTTTTTGCCTGCGCAGCATCTGACTCGGCTTGCGCAATAATACTTTGTTCTTGCTGTTGAGCGCGCTCTAATTCTTGTTGTTGAACAGCTAATTGCTCTTCGTAGTCTTTTTTCAGTGATTCTAAGTCTTGATCACTTTGGACAATTTTGGTCTGCACCTCTTCTTGGCTGGCTATGCTTTGTGGTTCGCCGGTTTGGATTTGTTCGCTTGCACCACCGGTTTGGTCAGGACTACCGGAATCAACAGGCGGTGTGCCCCCCCTACCATCTGATGGCGTGGCCACAGGCATTTGCCCACCCGGCGATACAGCAGGCGCTTTTTGGCCATCACCCATTTGCTGCATCTGCGCGCCTTTCGCCAAATTTTCATTCAAGGCCTGCATAGCCTCGCTCTGTAATTCTATTAGGCGGCCGATATTACTTAATTGTTTTTCAAGCTCGGCGATGCGTTCGTTTAAAACGCGACTTTCACCACGCGCAGCGACTAATTCCTCTTTAAATTGGGCATTTTGTTCGCTGTTTTCGTCTAACCGTTGATTAATCTCCTGTTTGAACGCACCAAATTCCGCTGTGACGTTCGCGATCTGCCCAGAATCAGCGGATGGCTTGGCTGGCGGCGTATCGGTTGTTGGAGTCGGTGCAGGTTCAGCTGGTTTTTCTACCCCCGCGGGTTCTTCTGTATCTCCACCTACCACTAACTTTGGTTTTGGCTCAGCTTTGCTGGTAACCGGTTTTGCCCGCACCTTGCCCGCCAGGGGTTTACTCAACCGCTTTACTTCTTGCGCTGCCTTAGACGCACTAATTGCGGTCATTTGTGCACGTGTAGGCACACGAATTTCGCTTCCTTTTTTAATTCGATTTAGGTTGTTATCTGGAAAAGCATGACGATTCAGTTCATAAAACGCCATCCATGCCTGATGCACTGAGACATCCTTGGGTCGGTAAATGGATGCAATCTTTGATAAAGTATCGCCACTTTCAACCATACCATGCGTTTTGAGAGTATCCGCGCCGTTGGCCGGTTTAACAGCCCCCATCTGGGTATTGCTCGCAGCGGCTTGTGCCACCGGGTTGGGGGTATATTCGACCGGATCAATTAAGGCAGTATACTCACGCAACATATTGCCACCCGCCCAGGTGATTTGCAGCAATAGGTGTACAAAAGGCTCACTGATAGAATTGATGGATTTCACCAATATTCTTGGCTTACCCTTTTGCGTGGTATCAACCTCAATAATGAGATCTCTCGGGTCTTGAGGGTAGCGGATACCTGCTTGCTCAAAAGATTCTCGCGACGCCAAGGATACTTCTAGGGTTGAAAGTTCGCTCTTGGTCGCTGCGCTTAAATCGATGCTTACATCTAGGGCCTCACCTAAGTGCGAGCTGACATTCATTTCACCCACACTCAAGGCCTGAGCGTTGAGGCTGAGCAGCGATAAGGCAATCGCCCCACTTAGTACCGTTTTTCGCATAGTTTATTCTGTTGTTTTAAGTGAAGATCTTTTAGCGTTCCGAGCCGTAATGCTTCTTGGGCGGCATTTTATGTAATATCGGACCGTAACACAATGCTTAACACAGCTTTAATCGTTTTAGGGAATGATATCCCGATCAGTAAATTGCCCCTTTTATGAATTTGCTTCTCTGATCATAGCCGGCCCCGTCATCTGATAAAACTGGGGCTATAGCTCGTCTACGTTATACAACCAGGGTCTGATACTTTTTCGTTGGGCCTCAAAGGCACGGATTTTTTCTGCATGCTGGAGGGACAAACCAATATCATCCAAGCCCTCAAGTAAACAAGTCTTCTTAAAGGCATCGAGCTCAAATGATATGTTCTCATTTTGCGGTGTGCTGATTTGCTGTGAATCTAAATCGATGCGCAAACGATACCCCTCATTTTCCAGCGTCTGTTCAAATAGTTGATCTACTTGTGCATCCGTCAGTGTTATCGGTAAGATACCGTTTTTAAAGCAATTATTGTAGAAAATATCTGCAAAACTGGGCGCGATTATGCAACGAATACCAAAATCATCGAGCGCCCAAGGTGCATGCTCTCGTGAAGACCCACAACCAAAATTTTGCCTAGCGAGCAGTATTTGGGCACCCGCATAACGCGGCTTATTTAACACAAACTCCGGGTTAAGTGGACGATTGGTATTATCCATGCCAGGTTCACCATGGTCCAGATAACGCCATTCATCAAACAAATTAGGGCCAAAACCAGAGCGTTTGATCGATTTTAAAAACTGTTTGGGAATTATCGCGTCGGTATCAACATTGCTGCGATCTATTGGCACTACCAAACCATCTAACTGGGTAAATTTTCGCATCAGTTTGCCCCTCCTCGGGAGACCAATTGAATATCTTCGGCACTCGCAAAATGTCCGGCGATGGCACTTGCCACAGCGGTTGCTGGGGATACCAGATGGGTACGCCCCCCCTGCCCTTGTCGCCCTTCGAAATTTCGATTCGAAGTGGAGGCACAACGCTCACCCGGCTCAAGTTTGTCATCGTTCATGGCCAGACACATCGAACACCCAGGATTGCGCCATTCAAAGCCAGCTTCAACGAAAATCTTATCCAGGCCTTCGTCTTCCGCTTGTTGTTTCACCAAACCTGAACCAGGCACGACCATCGCGAGCTTAATGTTATCGGCCACTTTATGCCCGTTGGCAATCTTTGCGGCACTGCGCAAATCTTCTATGCGACTATTCGTGCAAGAGCCAATAAATACCTTATCCAACGTGATATCCCGAATGGGTGTACCTGCGTCTAAATCCATATATTTCAATGCCTTAATCATTCCTTCTTGTTTTTCTTCGCGCGCATTTTGTGGATCGGGCACCGCGCCTGAAAGTGGCACTACCATTTCAGGTGACGTTCCCCAAGTCACACTGGGTGGAATAGACTCGCCCTCTATGGTGATGCAGGTGTCAAAAACTGCATCCGCATCGCTGTGTAAGGTCCGCCAATAGGCAACTGCGGCCTCCCATTGCGAACCAGAGGGGGCGAAGGGCCTGCCTTTAAAGTAGTCTATGGTTTTATCATCTACCGCTACCATACCAGAACGTGCACCTGCCTCGATCGCCATATTACATACCGTCATCCTGCCTTCGACGGACATCGCCTCAAACACTGCGCCGGTGAACTCAATCGCGTACCCCGTTCCACCCGCCGTCCCGATCTTACCAATAATCGCAAGCACCACATCCTTGGGGGTAACACCCGGCATCAGCTCACCACTTACTTCTATACGCATATTCTTGGATTTACGGAGTAACAAGCACTGGGTTGCTAATACGTGCTCTACTTCAGAGGTACCAATACCAAATGCCAGCGCACCAAAGGCACCATGTGTCGAAGTATGGGAATCACCGCACACCACTGTCATACCAGGTAACGTCGCCCCTTGCTCTGGGCCGATCACATGCACAATGCCCTGGCGAATATCGTGCATTCCGAACTCATTAATACCGAAATGTTGGCAATTCTTGTCCAATGTCTCGATCTGCAGGCGCGATATTGGATCAGCTATATGGGAATCCGCGACTGTTGGCACATTATGATCTGGCACCGCAAGAATAGATGATACACGCCAGGGTTGACGCCCGGCTAAATGCAGGCCTTCAAACGCTTGGGGAGAGGTGACTTCATGCACCAGATGTCGGTCAATATAAATCAACGCGGTGCCATCATCCTCCTGATGTACCAAATGCTCGTCCCAGAGTTTATCGTATAAGGTTTTACCAGCCATAATTGGGGTGCAATTCGCTCAGAATTAAAACCCGGAGATTACCACACCCACGTTAAATTGGCTGCTAGTGGAATAAAAGAAAGCCGCCTTTAATCTTTGTGGATATCGAGTCTTTACTGTAGCTCGGTGCTATTGGCAATTAAGCTCACTGTCTGCTGAGGGACCTCCCCAATCGCGGTAATCATATGACCATTAACTTCACGCGTGTAACTATTCAGAATCCCCATGTTAAGCGATTGTTTTTGCTTGTTTTTACTGACTTCAGTTGGAAAAACGAATACCGATACTTTGGCCAGGCCATCACCTAACACCAAATGCGACACCTTGGCTTGCAGGATCGGCGATATTCGCTCAATATAGTGTTCCATGGAAAATCCGCTATCATTATCGATAACCTGCCATTTTTGCATAGGATCTTTTGCCATAGACTGCTGATCGTCTATCCATTCCAATGACATTGGTGCGGTTTCAGAGACCAACTCAGCAGGTTTGACATTGTCAAAATCGATTTCAACAAACATATAACTTTCCATGATTCGGCCATCGATTGCATTTAATTCTGAGTGCAATAATAGATAGTTCTCGCTATCCACGCACAATGTATAGCCGTAGCGCATTGCATCTTTTGGCGTGATACTGAGCTTCTCACAATCTCGATTTGCGACCCGTTCTTTGCCTGTTCTCTTTATATCATAGTTACGTTCGATAGCTTCTTTTTTATCTGAAATATATAATTTAAAAGGCTGTTTTAACTGCCTTTTTTCACGCATACCCATGCCTTGGTCAGGCAATACACAAGCCACCACATCGTCTTGTTGGATAATTTCTCGCATGGAGCCATCCAAGGCCATCAATTTTTGCTGTCCACCGGATTGAGCGGGCACGTGACTAATTTTCATAGAAGAAATCTTGCCATCTTTGACATAAATAAACTTGCCGCTGTAGTTTAGTTCAACCGCGGCGCGCGCCATTTTATTCAGTAATTCTATGCCACTGCTTTGCGTTTGTGCGTACGCGGACGGGAAAAGCAGCATCCAGACCATGCTACAAAACCCTATAACGCGCACCAAACTTACGTTTTTATAAGATCGCAGGTATGCCATGCCTATTTCGAAACTACCAGATAATTTTGATCAATATTCACCAGAAGAACCGTTCACCACTTTAGCATAAGCCGCTAAACCGTTTAAAGCGGCCGCACCTGAAAACTCACCATGTTGGACGATCATCGATTGTAATTCCATATCTACATTTGATTGCGTAGCACCAATGTTCGAATCTGCAATAGCTGGCGTAGTTTGCTCATTATTAGGCGTGTAACTCAGGAAAACCAGCGCAGCAACCGAAGCGGCAATTGCCGTAAACGCCCATGCCTTGGGCCAATTATTATGTAGCGGAACAATATTATCAGCCGGTTTTGGTGAATTCTGTTCAACAGATATATTGTTCGGCGCCATGATGGTTGGTTCATTTTCCAGCGCTACTGCAACTTTTTCTGCAACATTGATCGATAGTTCACCTCCTTTTTCAGGATGCATTACGGTGCGTGCTAGATGTATGGACCGCCAGGAATGTTGCATTTTGGGGCTCGCTAGTAATTCATCGAGCGCAGATTCAATTTCCTGCGCATCTAGCTCACCATCAATGAGTTGCGATAATCTTTCTTTGTTCATAGTCAAATCACAATTTTAATATTGTACCCTTTCGTTAAGCTTAGTCAGTTTCATTACCACTTAGTTCCCATTTAAATAAGGCAACATGGCGCTTTCGATGGATTCGCGCGCTCTGAAAATACGTGATCTAACTGTCCCAATGGGACAGTCCATGACTTCTGCTATTTCTTCATAACTTAAACCATCAAATTCACGCAATTGGATGGCCTCTTTTAAATTGTCCGGCAGAGTTTTTATGGTCTGCCGGATAACCGCGAGAAGTTCATTATTGGCAAACGACGCTTCTGGCGTATTCAATTCAACAAGATTCGCCCCTACCGCATTGTGGTTCGCTTCCTGGGCGTCCACATCTTGCGTTGGCGGACGCCGGCCGGCTGAAACCAGATAGTTTTTTGCAGTATTTACCGCAATCCGATACAGCCAGGTATAAAACGCGCTATCTCCACGAAAATTTGCCAACGCGCGATAAGCTTTAATAAAGGCTTCCTGGGTGACGTCTTCACATTCCATTTGATCGTGAATAAAACGCGAAACCAAGCGCTGAATTTTCAACTGATACTTGCTGACCAGCAAATTGTAGGCTTGCTTATCGCCTTGTTGAACACGCTTTACGATGGCGAGGTCTACGGCTTGTTCAGACATACCCCAAAGAGACTTTCATCATTACTTTTTAAAATATTGAAATTCCGCTCTAAATTGAGCAAATGGACTGCAAACCACACCCGAATAGTTTACTATGTAGTGACGCAAATATCGTAAATAAATACAAGCAAACTGATTTCCACGCTTATTTAATTATTTTAGCCCAGGGCGTTTTGCCACTCTTATTGTATGTAGCACATCATGGCGCAACTAATTCAGACCCCGATACTCGTTGTTGGTTCCGGTTTAGCGGGATTAACCCTTGCGCTCAAGCTCGCAGAAGAAGGCTTTGTCGTGAGCATAGTGTCCAAGCGTAGTATTTCCACTGGTTCCACGCATTGGGCACAAGGAGGTATCGCCGCCGTGCTCTCTGAGGAAGATTCTTTCGATTCACATATCGAAGATACCATCATCGCCGGTGCGCACTTAAACCACCGTGATGCAGTGGAGTTCACGGTAAAGAACGGGCCAGACGTTATCCATTGGTTGATTGAGCAAGGCACTGAGTTCACCCGCGAAAATGGTGGGTATCATCTCACGCGAGAAGGTGGACATGCACATCGGCGGATCATTCATGCCGCCGATGCAACGGGGCGCGCCGTGCATGACACAATCGCATCAAAATGCCTTGCGCATGAGAACATAAGCCTATACGAATCTCATCTAGCGATTGATCTCATCACATCACGCAAACTCGGGGTTCCCGGCACCAATCGCTGCTTGGGACTTTACGCACTTGACGTAACCACCGGCAAGGTCAACACATTTAAAGCTGGGCGCGTGATTCTGGCTTCAGGGGGTTGCAGCAAAGTGTATTTATATACCTCCAATCCGGACACTTCTACGGGTGATGGCATCGCAATGGCTTGGCGGGCCGGCTGCAGTATCGGCAATTTAGAATTCAATCAGTTTCACCCAACCTGTTTGTATCATCCGCACGCTAAATCCTTTCTCATTTCTGAAGCGGTAAGGGGTGAAGGCGGCAAATTACTACTCGCAAATGGCGAACCTTTTATGCACAAACACGATAAACGCGGCGAATTAGCGCCGCGCGATATTGTGGCACGCGCGATTGACTACGAAATCAAAAAAAGCGGACATGAATGCGTTTATCTGGATATCAGTCATCGCAAACAGGATTTTATTAAATCGCACTTTCCCAATATTTACGAACGTTGTCTGAAATTTGGCCTGGATATGACCAAGGAACCTTTGCCTGTAGTCCCCGCAGCGCATTTTACCTGTGGCGGTATTTATACTGACTTAAAAGCGCGCACCGATCTCGCGCAGCTTTATGCGATTGGTGAATGCACGTTTACTGGTTTGCATGGAGCAAATCGACTGGCGAGTAACTCTTTGCTTGAATGCCTGGTGTTCGCAGATGCCGCTTATAAAGATATTGTACGTAACCAGCAATCCATTGAAATTAGCGGTCAGCCGCTACCTGAATGGGATGAAAGCCAAGTGACAGATCCGGATGAACAAATTGTGGTATCGCATAACTGGGATGAACTACGTCGCTTTATGTGGGACTATGTTGGCATTGTCCGTACCGACAAACGACTAGAACGCGCGATGCGGCGAATTGAGCTTCTACAGGAAGAAATCCGCGAGTATTATAGTAACTTTAAGGTCAATGGTGATTTGATTGAACTGCGTAATCTGGTGATGGTGGCCGAATTAATCGTGCGCAGTGCCATGCAAAGAAAAGAAAGCCGCGGATTGCACTATACCTTGGACTACCCAGATACTTTTCCGGACTCGGAAATACAAGACACCTTGCTAACGCATTGATTCACGTTAATCGCTTACTTTTCAATAACTAGATTAAATTTATCTCTTAAGATATTAATAATATTCAGTATATCTGAGTTATTTGGTTGCGCAAAACCCATTAACCAATCGTAAATATCCGGATCTTGACATTCCAATAAAGCCACAAAAGCCTGCTGCTCCGCCTCAGTGGTTTTTAGGTAGTTTTCTTCCAAGAAACCGCCTAGTATTCTATCCAGCTCTTTAGTGCCACGCCGGCATCGCCACCGTAATTGGCCGATGGTTATCTGCGTCTGTGCCAAACGAGCTTAGCGGTTCGCCAGTTCGCGTTTTATTTTAGCGATGGCCTCGCCAGGATTGAGATTCTTTGGGCAGGCAACCGTACAGTTTAGTATCGTATGACAACGATAGACCTTAAAGGAATCATCCAAAGCGTCCAGACGCGCGTCCTTCGCCTCATCTCGGCTATCTGCAATCCATCGATAGGCCTGCAATAAAGCAGAAGGCCCCAAATAACGATCCCCGTTCCACCAATAACTCGGACAAGCCGTGGAACAACAAGCGCATAATATGCACTCATACAGGCCATCGAGCTTAGCGCGATCTTCTTTACTTTGAAGTCGTTCCGTGGCACCAGGTGCCATCTCCTCTGCCTGCATCCACGGCTCCACTGAGGCGTAATGCTCGTAAAACTGGGTTAAATCACTCACCAAATCACGCACCACCTCCTGGTGTGGCAGAGGATAGATATTGATTTCACCTTCAATGTCATCGATTGCCTTGGTACACGCCAGCGTGTTGGTGCCATCTATATTCATTGCACATGAACCACAAATCCCCTCGCGACAAGAGCGCCTAAAAGCGAGCGTTGAATCCAGCTCGTCTTTAATATATAGCATTGCATCCAGCACCATCGGGCCGCAAGCGTCAACATCAACCTCGAAACGATCCAGACTTGGGTTTTCACCTTTTTCAGGCGACCAACGGTAAACATTAAAAACCTTGATTCGTCCAGAAGTAGTGGAACGTACCGTTTTACCGGTCTTAACTATCGAGTTTTTGGGTAGGGTAAATTCAGCCATAATGCTTAGTACACTCTCTTTTTAGGCTTAATGTATTCAATTTCATCGGTCAATGTGTAATCGTGAACTGGCCGATAATCCAAAGTCACTTGCATGGTATCGGCATTAAAATAAGTTAATGTGTGCTTCATCCATTGTTCATCGTCACGATCCGGGAAATCATCACGTGCATGCGCGCCCCGACTTTCCGTTCGATTCAGGGCAGCGCGCGCGGTCACACTGGCTTGTGCCAGTAAATTTTCCAGCTCCAGCGTTTCAACCAAATCGGTATTCCAACTCATAGAGTGATCCGTCACCTTGATATCATTGAAGCGACTTAACACGCCCGCCATTTTATCTACCCCTTCTTGTAACTTCTCCTGGGTTCTGAACACCGCGCAATGCGTTTGCATGGTTTTTTGCATATCAATGCGAATTTCAGAAGCACTCGTATCACCATTTGCATAGCGTAAATCATCGAATCGATCTATCGCTTCATCGCCTGCGTTTTTGGGTAACTCCAGACTGCTTTCATCTTCTTTGAGTAGCTTAGCTGCCCTATTCGATGCGGCGCGCCCGAACACGATGAGATCAAGCAAAGAGTTAGATCCCAAGCGATTGGCGCCGTGCACCGAAACACAAGCTGCCTCGCCGATGGCCATTAAGCCCGGCACCACATGATCAGGATTACCATCGACCAGATTAACTACTTCGCCGTGCACATTGGTCGGAATACCTCCCATATTGTAGTGTACCGTAGGTAACACCGGAATCGGGGCCGTACTCACGTCCACATTAGCGAAAATTCGCGCAGATTCGGCGATCCCAGGCAGGCGTTCTTCTATCAACTCAGGACCGAGGTGTTCGAGGTGCAGGAATATATGATCCTGCTCGTTACCGACACCTCGCCCCTCATTAATTTCAATCGTCATGGCACGGCTAACCACATCACGTGAGGCCAGATCCTTGGCATTTGGCGCATAGCGTTCCATAAAGCGCTCACCTTCATTATTGGTTAGATAGCCACCCTCGCCGCGTACGCCTTCGGTGATCAAGCAACCCGCTCCGTAGATTCCGGTTGGATGAAATTGGACGAATTCCATGTCCTGCAGCGGTAATCCTGCGCGTAATACCATCGCGTTTCCATCACCGGTGCAGGTATGCGCCGAAGTACAGGAATAATACGCACGCCCATAACCTCCCGTCGCGAGTACCACAATTTTGGCAGAAAAACGATGTAAGGTGCCTTCGGCTAAATCCCAGGCCATCACTCCGCGGCACTGGCCATCTTCAAAGATCAAATCGATGGCAAAATACTCGATAAAATACTGTGCGTGATGTCTCAAGGATTGCTGATACAGGGTATGCAATATAGCATGTCCGGTACGATCCGCTGCCGCGCAGGTACGCTGTGCACGCCCTTCACCAAAGTGCGTGGTCATGCCCCCGAACGCGCGTTGATAGATTTTACCTTCATCGGTTCGGGAAAACGGCACCCCGTAGTGCTCTAGCTCCAGGATGGCTTCGGGCGCATCTTTACACATAAATTCTATGGCGTCCTGGTCTCCCAGCCAGTCGGAACCCTTAACCGTATCGTACATATGCCAGCGCCAATCATCTTCCCCGTTATTGCCCAACGACGCGCTCACGCCACCTTGTGCAGCAACCGTATGACTACGCGTCGGAAAAACTTTGGTTACACAGGCTGTATTCAGCCCTTTTGCAGCCATCCCCAAAGTGGCGCGCAATCCAGCACCACCTGCGCCCACCACCACCACGTCAAATTGATGATCTGTAACAGTATATTCCTTGTTTTTCATATGCTTAGCTTATGCTGGCTTACCAGCAACAAATGTTGGTCTGTCATGTGATAATTAATAAAACGTGTGTTATGCCGCAAGCACAATTTTAATCAGAGAAGCCAGCCCGACGAACATAGCAAGCCAGCAGATCAGATTTGATATTCGCACGATGGATTGACGCGTCGACGCATCCGAAATGTAATCTTCTATAATCACCTGCATACCTAATTTTGCGTGATAAAACAGCGCGATCACAAAAATGATCATCAAAATCGCCACCACCGGGTTAGATAACCAGGCGTGCGTGGATTCATAGTCTAAACCGATATGGTGAATAATATTTATTACCATCCATAGGGTAAATGGTATAAGCAAAAGCGCGCTGCGGCGCTGCCATTTCCAGTGCGGCACACCGGCGTGGTGTTGATCTTTTATCTTATTCATGAGGCTCTACCGCGTAATCCAGATCAGAATATTGACCACAACGGCTGCAATTAAAACGATCTTACCGCTGGTATAGATTTGAGGAATTTCAAATCCCTTGCCCGCATCCCAGAATAAATGTCGAATACCGTTAAGTAGATGGTAGATAATCGCCATCGACCAGATAAACATGAGGATCTGGATAGGTATGGAAAGCGCGACATTCTGCAAGGTGCTATATATAGAGCTATCCCAGGCGACCGAGGTAATCCAAAGTAATAAACAAATGCTGCCCATCAATGAAATTACCCCTGCTACACGATGCGAAATAGATAGCGTAGAGGTTAATTGGGGTTTATAGACCTGAAGATGCGGCGATAGGGGTCTTGCCGACTGAGCCATGATAATAATTCGTTATGTTTTCTATCAAAAGAGCTTATTATTCTAACGCGTTTACAGCATAGAACAAGCACTCAGATCAAGAAATCGAAACTATTTTGAATTTTTCCTTTTAATTCAGCTCAAAACAACTACTTATATAGTAGAGTTGTTTACTTTATATTAGAATTGATTGATTATTGTATTAGCTAAAAGGTGAAAATCCAATTCGCTGAATGCTGAAGCAAATGAAAAAGGGGGTGCGCTAAATAGCATGGCTATTTACGCGCTGGTCGTTTGAAAAAATTACTACTGGAATATTAGTTAGTTTAGATGAAGGCGTTGGCCAAATTAAGTTATCCCAAGTCTCGATTTAGCATAATCGGTCTGTTTACGCTTGCGCTTACCTGTACCACAAGTCTTGCGCTGACCTCCAGTAATTTCGAGCACGCTAAAAAGCAGGAGGCCAGAAATCCGGATGACGTGCGCCATAGCTATGAAATCAAAGTGATCGATCGGTTGCTTGAGCGATTTCACTATAAAGATTTTCACCTTAATGACGAATTATCTCAAGCGATTCTGGACAACTACATAGATAGCCTCGATCCCTCACGTTTGTTCTTTACCCGTACTGACATTCAGGAGATTTCCAAACTAGAAAATGATTTCGATGATTATATCCGTAGGGGCATTACCACCGCCTACCATGATATTTTTAGCATTTATCGAAAACGTGTGGAAGAACGCATTAACTTCGCCTTGCAACGCCTCGAGCATAACTTTGATTTTAATACTGACGAGTTTTATGAACTTGATCGTAGCGACAGCCCGTGGGCAGAAGACGCGCGGGCGCTCAATAACCTTTGGCGTAAGCGCATAAAAAATGATTTTATCAATTTGGAACTCAGCGGCGACGATAAGGAGAAAGCCTTGGAGACCTTGCGCAAGCGCTATGAGAATATTGCTAAACGTACTGAACAAATCAAGGACAACGAAATATTCCAGATATATATCAATGCCTACGCGAATGCCATCGAGCCACATACCAGTTATTTTTCACCACGCGCTACCGAGGAATTTAATATCAGCATGCGCTTGTCCCTACAGGGAATAGGCGCGGTATTGCGCAGTACTGACAACCAAACCGAAATAGTAAATATTGTTCCTGGTGGGCCAGCAGATCAATCCGGCTTGCTACACGCTAACGATAAGATTACCGCAGTTGCACAAGGCGCCGAAGGTGAAATGGTCGACATTATCGGCTGGCGACTGTCGGATGTCGTGGATATTATTCGTGGGCCAAAAGGTTCAAGTGTGCGTCTTACCGTTATTCCTGCGGCTTTGGGCGCAAGCGCGGTTGCCAAGGAAATTACCCTGGTCAGAGACAATATCAAACTGGAAAGCCAAGCAGCTAAAAGCCGCATCATTGAAGTTGAGACCGATGCCGGACAATCAAAACTTGGGGTGATTGGCCTACCCTCTTTTTATATTGATTTCGAAGCGCGTGCGAATGGTGATGCGAATTACCGTAGTACCACCAGAGACGTGGCTGAATTGATTAAATCTCTGCAAAAAGAAGGCGTGGACGGGCTGATAATCGACTTGCGGGGCAATGGCGGAGGCTCGTTAGAAGAAGTGGTTACGCTAACCGGCTTGTTTATTGATGAAGGCCCCATTGTTCAGGTTAAGAATAGTGATGGCCGCGTTCGAACCCATCGAGATACGGAACGCGGCAGCTTATACAATGGCCCGTTGGCGGTGATGGTAGATCGACAAAGCGCCTCCGCTTCAGAAATATTCGCGGGCGCCATTCAGGATTATAAACGCGGCATTATTATTGGCGAGCCGACTTTTGGTAAAGGTACGGTGCAAAACGTGCTGCCACTGAGCGCTTACGCAAAAGAGAAATTCAAAGGAAAGCTCGGCCAAATTAAAATTACTATCGCACAGTTTTTTCGTATTAATGGCGATAGTACCCAGCATCGAGGTGTTATACCGGATATCAACTGGCCTTTCCCGCAAGTTGATGAACCTTTTGGCGAGCGCGCACTGGATAATGCGCTGCCATGGCTGCATATCAGTAAATCTGATTTCGCCCGAAGCAATCTAGCAATCGATCATACGGAACTAGAGCATCTTACTCTCAGACATCAGGAACGAGTCACAAACAACGACGCTTTTAATGCGGCGCTGCGTAAACAGCAATTGTTGGCCGAAGCACGCCTTGAAAAACAGGTCTCTTTAAATATGCAGAAGCGCAAACAACAACAACAAAGCTTCAACCGGCAGCTGCTTGAAGTTGAAAACCAGATTCAACTGGCCAATGGGGAACCAGTATACGAATCTTTCGAGCAAATGCGAGATAGTCAGGAAAAACAGCGTAATGAACGCACCTACAGTAACAAATCGCCCATTAAGCCCGATGCATTCATGACCGAAACGGCCAATATACTTAATGATTTGTTACATATCAGCTTCGTTCAATTAGCAACGACCAAAAAAGCGGCGAATGCCAAATAAGCGCTTTAAATAAGCGCTGCTGTTGGTGAACGGTTATTCGAGTGTCTTACCAGTGGTTTGGAGCAAATTTAGCGTATCTCTATCCAGTTTAGTTGTTTTAAGTATTTATCAATTCTCTAGCTAAATAGATTGTTGCCTTATTACATTTAAACCGTACAATCGGTAATTCATGTAAATCTCATTTACCTAAACTCAACACCCCAGTTTTTAGTGAATATGTATAAATTACGCCGGTTTCTCTTTGTTGCAATATATGCCGCCTCATCGCTAGCCTACGCTCAACAACCTGCGGCGCTATATGACGAAGCTGCCGCCGCATATCAACAGCAAGACTACAAGACAGCAGAACAAATCTGGGTCTCACTGGCAGCAGAAGGAGACGCCAATTCTCAATATGCGATGGCCATCATGCATCTCAAAAAAGAAGCGCAGAATGCCCAGGACAATGCTGCGTTCGCCTACTTGGTTGACGCTGCTAAACAACAACACGTTGCCGCCATGTTCAATCTGGGGGTCGCCTATTGGGAGGGTCGTGGTGTCGCCCAACAAACAGCTAAAGCGCTCAACTGGTGGGAAGTTGCAGCTCGGCGTGGAGATGCGGGCGCGCAATATAATCTTGGGCTGGCTTATCACATGGGCGAAGGCCGCGCGAAAGATGACAAAGAAGCAATACGCTGGGTTCAAAAGGCCATCGAAAATGGGCATCCTCAAGCAGAGTCATTACTAGCCAGCTTACAACAGGAGGAAGAAGTCAGTGCGAGTCAAATCCAAACAACACAGGGCGCTAGCACGCAGCCACTCGTTACCCCCGAATTGCAACAAGCAAATTCCACGGTAACTGAAAAGCCGGTTGAGACGGTTCCGGTGCAACCTAAGATCAATGAAAACACCCAAATAGCAGAAACCGCTCCTCCCACCGTGACCCAAACTGCAGCAACCGATACTAATAACAAACCAGCCATCACGGTAAATAACAATTCGGCAAAACCAGCAACGACAAGTAAAGAGTCAGCCATATTACGCGCTACGCCTAATACCAACGCGACCAGCCTGGCGACGATTCCGGTTGGAACCAAGCTTGACGCACTGGAAACCAAAGGGGAATGGTCCAAGGTCGTGATCAAAGAAAGCTACCCTCTTTGGGTCTACGAGGCGTATGTAGACGATGAAGGCAACGGCATCGGTACGATTAAAGGACAAAATGTTAATATTCGCCCGAGTCCAAGCACCGACAATATAACGTCACCGGCATTGGGACAATTAAACACTGGGGATAAAATTGCTATCGTGGAGAGGCGCAGTCCATGGGTAAAAATCATCCCACCTCAGGCATTACCGGCGTGGGTGATGACCAAAGATATCAATTGATTATGAAACCACCCTTAAGCATCAAAGAATATCAGGCAATAATTTCAGCAAATTTACGAGGAACCCGAACCCATGCGTCTTAGGCGGTATCACCCACTAATTTTGCTCCTTACCGCTTTGTATGCAGGCTTGTCATCTGTCGTTTTTGCGTCCGCGATTGGTGATGCGCGTCAAGCCTACAATGCAGGCGATATGCAGCGCGCGCTTGATGAGGTTAATCAAGTGCTGCAAACCGAGCCAAATAATATTTCGGCTTTGTTTCTTAAAGCGCAAATCGCTTCCAGTAACAGCCAACACAATGTTGCAATAGAAAACTATAAAAAGCTAATTGCTTTGGCACCGAATCATCTGGAAGCGTACAATAATCTGGCTACATTATACGCCCAACAAGGAAAGCTCGAGCTCGCGAGTAAAACCCTTGAAGATGCGATAAAAACAGACCCTGTTTACAGCACCATACATAGTAATTTACGGGCTATTTATATGGATATGTCTAAAAAGCACTATAGGTTGGCGCTAAAGCTAAAACCAGAAGATAGCCAAACACGCTTATTGGCTGTTAACACGCGCAATAGCTCGGATGATATCGTCAGTAAGGAAGTACCCATTGGTTCAGCTGCAACCCAGGTTGCAGCAAATAAAACCCTGGTTGCGAACGCCAGAAACCAAGCGGTACTGCAGGCGCCCGCCCCCACTCAGCCGTTAACCGAGGGTGCCGAACAGGAGATGGTTCAAGCCAAGCGTAAACCTGTAGCCAAAACTGAGCCAAAACCTGCATCCCCCCCCACACCAAAAGTAGCGCAAAATCCGCCAGTGAAACCCAAACTTACGCCCAAACCTAAACCGGCATCCAAGGTTGCAGCGGTGAAACAAACGGAATCTTCCACGCCTGAAAAACAAGTAACACCTGCCGTCGTCAACGTAGTTAAGACACAACCTACACAGGCGGGCAAAGCTACCCAGCAAATAAAAACTGCCTTGCTCGCTTGGGCAAACGCGTGGTCTAATCGGGATGTCAATAAATACGTTGATGCCTATCGCGCAGAATATGCAACACACGGCAAAACTTATGAAGATTGGGTGGCTGGGCGTCGCTGGAACTTTAAAACCAAGAAATATATTAAAGTCGCTTTATCTAATATTTCAATAAAGCCCGAGGGTAACAAGTATCGCGTCTCATTTAGGCAGGCATACGAATCTGATACCTTTCAAGATGTGGTTAATAAAGAAATGCTGTTTATTCAGCAAAACGGCACCTGGAAAATAGCCTCTGAACGTACCAGCTGATTGATCAGTGACGGTTAGTATTGAATAGCTTTTCAAATGCTAATACTCGCTAAATGCAAAATATCACTTGCTCATTAGGCCATTTATTCAATAAAAATATCATGCAATTGTTTTCACCAGTAATCGCTCGGTATAGTTTGCTTGGTTTGCTGCTAATAGCACCCGCTCAATTGTCAGCCGAAAGTTTTGAACCTCGATTGATCGAAGGACTGGACTCCCTACAGTTTAAAGACGAACGCGCCACCGAATCCAAAATCAGCGCATTACTGGAAGATTATCCCAATAGCCAAACCGCCCACTTATTGATGGCGGATTTACTCGCGGCGCGGGCCGGTATTATTGACCCCAATGCGCTAAGAAATGACTATCAGGATAACAACGCATTGCGACAACTCGACGGATTGCGCGACGAATTACGCCTGCGCTGGAATCAGATTAATACGCCCAGCCCGGCGCAAAGAGGATTAGTGCCAGCCTCGATCATTCAACTCGCGCCTAATCGTAAGACCATCATTTTTGTGGATGCAGCAAACGCTCGCCTATACACCTATAAAAATGATAATGGCGCCTTGTCACTGGTTATGAACAACTACGCAACGATTGGCGAAAAAGGAGCTTACAAGCAAATAGAAGGCGACAAGCGTACCCCTATTGGGGTGTACCACATAACGCGCTATATCGATGATAAAGAGCTTCCACCGCTTTACGGTACGGGTGCTTTTCCGATCAATTACCCCAACGAAATCGACCGGCGCCAACAAAGAACGGGCTATGGGATATGGTTGCATGGTACACATCCAGAATCGTTCAACCGGGTACCCCTGGCCAGCGATGGCTGTGTCGCGATGAGCAACCCTGAATTTGATTTACTCAAGCCATTCGTGGATGTCATGGCCAAAACACCGGTCATCATCGCCGATTACGCCAACTGGGTCGAGCCCGAGCACCTTGACGTCACCCGAAATTTTTTCAACGATCTGCTCAATCGCTGGGTTGAAGATTGGGAAAGCCGAGACCCCAAGCGCTATTTAGCGCACTATTCAAAAACTGCCTTTCAAAGCAGGGATCATGATTATGCCAGCTGGGCAGCTCACAAAACCAATATCAACACCAGTAAAACGCTGATTGACGTCACCCTGAGTGATATCAGCTTGTTTGCCTATCCAGGAGAAACCGATATGGTGGTGGCAGAATTTCAGCAGCAGTATCATAGCAACAATTTTGACTCCAGCTCCGCGAAAAGACAGTACTGGCAGCTAGATCAGCGCGATAAGCAGTGGAAAATCATCTATGAAGGACCACAATAATCGTGGAACGGATTTTGTTTATCAGCCCGCAGCCCTTTTTTCAATGGCGCGGTTCCCCAATACGCGTCAAGTTTGTTCTGCAGGCGTTTAGCGAACTGGGATATCAAGTTGATTTATTGACTTTACCTTTCGGCGAAGACGTCAGCATACCCAACGTACGCATTTATCGTGTGCCCAATTTATTCGGGGTGAATAATGTTGCGATTGGCCCGTCCGCAGTAAAAGCGCTGTTTGATATCGTGCTTTTTTTCAAAGCGATCAGCCTGTTACGCAAACAACGCTACGATGTGATTCACGGTATTGAGGAAGCCGGTTTTCTCGCACTGGTTCTCAGCCGATGGTTTAAAACCAAGGTGGTATTCGAAAAACATTCTGATCCGAGCTCCCACCACAAGGGTAAATTACGCAATGCTATCCTTTCCGTATATGCCTGGATAGAACGGTTTACCGCACGTAGAGCCGATTTAATCATTGGTACGGGCGACGGATTGGCAAACCAAATCAGGCGTATGACACCCAAAGGCGAAGTTTTCGCCATTTTCGATATTCCTTCCTCACTGGTCGAAGCGGACGAAACCATCGCTCTGCAAATCGCAAACTCATTACGCCAACGAGAGACAGAAACCTTGGTCACTTTTGTGGGCTCCTTTGCGGTGTATCAAGGGATTGAGTTATTGTTTGAATCGATTTGCGAGGTGCTCAAGCAAGACAAACCAATCCGCTTTGTGATTATTGGAGGTAACCAAGAAGAAATTGAACAAAGAAAAACACAACTAATAAAAGATAAGATAGACCACGGCGTCACCTTTGTCGGTAAAGTTCCGCCAGACGAGTTACCCAACTATTTACGGGCATCCGATATTTTGTTGGTGCCGCGTCATTCGGGGGTAAATACGCCGCTTAAGGTTTTGGATTATTTCAAGGCAGGACGTGCTATTGTGGCCACCGACGTGCCCTCTAATCGACTCATCTTAGATGAGCAAACCGCCGTATTCGCACCGGCTGACGCGCAGCACTACGGTGAAAATATAATTAATTTAGCTGAAAATCGTGTTTTGAGATTGCAATTGGGAGAAAATGGCTTACAGCGGTATCACGATAAATATAATTTTAATACGTTTAAAGCTTTGATTGGCCAAGCCTACAAAACCATTGTTTAAGCTCCATGCACACTTCGATATTAGACACCCATTTACATTTATACCCTGAGTACGATCTTTCACGTGCATTCAACCAACTACTCGATCGAAGCGCCCATTTTGGCCCGAATGTATCGCGTATTGCTTGTTTGGCAGAGCGCCATGATTGTCAATTTTTTCAAGCGCTCAGTCGAGGCGAAATAACGCTAGAGACATTTGAAATTGTTAATACTCGCGAGAATGAAATCAATCTTAAACGCCAAAGTGATCAACTCAGCGTATGTCTACTACCTGGTCGGCAGGTCATCACCCAGGAGAACATTGAAATACTGGCGCTGGCGTGCCCCGAATTGATTGATGATGGGCAACCCGCGCTGGATGTTATTTATCAGATCAATCAATTAGACCGAGTTGCGGTCGTTGCCTGGTCACCAGGTAAATGGTTTGGCAAGCGTGGTGAGCTGGTTAAACAGTTAATTCAAGGCCTAGAAACCACAAGCTTTTTGATTGGCGATACCACGTTGCGCCCCTATGGTTGGCAGACGCCTATGCTGATGAAGCAAGCAATAAATAAAGGATTCGGCGTGGTTGCGGGCTCCGACCCGCTGCCTTTCTCAGGCGAAGAAAAGTGGTTGGGTAGTTATTACACAGTCGCACAGACTGAGAACCCGCTTGAGGCGACAGAACTATTGCACGCGATTAAAAATAATCAAAATGTTCAATGGTCAAACCATGGCACCCGAACCCACCCATTTAACTTGTTTAATCGCTTGCGCAGGAATGCAGCAAACAAAAAGCACTTAAGCTAGCCCTTAGTCAAAGAATTAACGCCAACACGACAGTTAAAATTACGATCGACATGGCATTACCGATAATCACCACTGAGGCAACCGACTGCGGCGATTGCGAATACTGATCTGCAAACAGATAGTTCAACACCGCTGGCGGCATGGCGGCAAAAAGTAACAGTAGTTTTTGCTGAAATGGGTCTAGGGGTAGAAATTTGATCGCTATCAGCGCTGCGAGCAAGCCTACTAGTGGGCGCACCAGACCACCCAGGATACCGATGCTAATATGGCTGCGATTAAACTTTGCCATGCGAATCCCCAATGATACCAGCATTAGTGGAATAGCAACCTGACCGGCCATTTTGATCGGAAGCGCAGCGACATCTGGAATCGAAACGCGCATGAGGCTGACCGCCAGCCCCAGCATGGTCGCGACGTTTACTGCGTTAAAGAACACTTCCTGAAAATGCATCCTGCCACTCACGATCCGCACGCCGAGGGTAAAATGCAGCATGTTAGAAACAATAAAAAGCACCAAAGCCAGTTGTAACCCGGGTGTACCAAACGCGAGTAACGCCACCGGCAACCCCATATTACCGCAATTATTAAACATCATCGGGGGTAAAAAACTCGCAATCGACTGCTTGCTGATACGCGCAACTGGCCAGGCAAGAAAACCTGAGCCAATTACCACAATCGCACCCGCGATCAGCACCCAGGGATACTGTGCGATATCAAAACTCTTTTGGGTTAACGCATCGAACACCAGTGCCGGAACAAACAGACGCATATTAAGCTGATTAACCACACGCACATCCGAAGGATAGCGCTTGGCGTAAAACCACCCCAAGGCAATTAGCACAAAAACCGGGATCAGTACATTGGCGACCCGTAGAAAAAGTAAATCACTCACCTTTGGCGAACAATGACATGCAATTGAATTGGCCCATGTGCGCCATAGACCAACGTTTGTTCGATGTCCGCCGTTTTCGACGGGCCGGAAATCATGTTTAACGCGCGAGGCATACCAGCATCACGGTTACGAATAATAGACAGCCCTTGCTCCAGATGAGGGACGATATCTGTCTCATTAAGAAATACGATACAATTGTCGGGTAGAAAATTGGCTAGGGTGGGCCGTACGACACCCGAGGGCAGCAATACGGTGCCCGTTTCGGCAATCGCATAGGGTGCCTGGACCAACACCGTTTGGCACATTGCAAAGTCCTCACAAGGGTAAAATGCCAGATCTGGGTGAACCGCATATTCTGCCGCCTTCATGGCAGGCGATACGCCAACCCGTAATTCGCCATTATTGCGCTGCAGAAAATCCATGATGGATTGCCCCGCCATGACTGGCGAGCTAACCAGATCGACACTGGTATGCACCGCTTCGAGTTTTTGCTTCAGTCTGCTGACCAGATTATCGTCTGCGGTATTAAAATCCGGTAACACCGACTCGGGGGCAAACCCTTCATCGCTTGCCCCTGTAGGCAAACTGGTCAGTATTTTTTGTCGGCTATTGGCCATAATGACGCCTCCTTTTCACCTGCTGCTGAAAGGTCTTGCCAGATGCACGCATCAACGCCCTACCCGTTTTCCAGTTACCCAGAAAAGGAGTTAGTTTCTGTAATACGGGCCATTTACCCAACACATTTATTGTGCCCGCGCCCATACGGGTAAATACGCTGTACAACCAAGGAAAGGCATTCAGTTGTTGCCAGAAGCGCAATCCCGCACGCTCGGTCAAAGATGGTTTGGCCTGTTCAAATGCGTCAATTCTATGCTGTCGGATCAGGTCCGAGAGTGGAATACTCATTGGGCAGACCTGTTTACAATGTCCGTTCATGGTACACGCGGAGATCGTCCCCGGCGTGGATTCAACGCTGCGTAATAACGGCGTCAATGCCTGCCCAATTGGCCCGGGATACACCGTTTCGTAGGCATGGCCACCGACTTTGGCATACACCGCGCAATGATTGATGCAGGCGCCGCAACGTATACACCTTAGCACATCCTGATATTTACTTCCGACCACCTCACTGCGCCCATTATCCAGCAACACGACATGGAACTGCTCCGGCCCGGCGAACTCATCCTCATGTTTTGGGCCGGTAAACAAACTGGTGTAAGTGGTAATTTCCTGGCCCGTCGCACTGCGGCCCAATAAACGTAAAAAAGTGGGTAAATCTTCCAATTTAGGAATGACTTTATCGATACTGGCGGTGACAATATGTATTTTCGGAATACTGGCGGTGAGGTCCCCATTACCTTCGTTGGTTACCAGCACGGTTGAGCCGGTATCCGCGATCAGAAAATTAGCGCCGGTAATCCCCACATCCGCAGCCAAAAAGGCTTCTCGTAAACGCAATCTTGCTTCGTACACCAATTCTTCGCGGCTTCGATTAGCAGGTAAATCCTGTTGATGAAATTGGTCAAATAGGACTTCGATTTCCGCCTTGGTTTTATGCACTGCGGGCGCGATAATATGGCTGGGCGTTTCTTTGGCGAGTTGAATAATATACTCACCCAAGTCGGTTTCCATCACTTCAAAACCTGCCGCTTCAAGCGCGTGATTAAGCTGCATTTCCTCTGAAATCATGGATTTGCCTTTGGTGATCCTTTCAGCGTCGGCTTGTTTGCAGATATCCAACACAATCTCATTTGCTTCTTGTGTCGTACTGGCCCAGTGGAGCTGCCCGCCACTAGCTTCAACCGCTTGTTCAAACTGCTCTAGATAGTGCGCGAGATTGCTCAGTGTATGATCCCGGATCGCCTTTGCGCGCGCTTTGATCTGGGTAAACTCCGGTAATGCATCAATCGCAGCCTGGCGTTTATCGACAAAACCACCCCGTGCCTGACCAAGCGCATCCTGTAGCTTGTGATCATTCAGCGCTTTGACCGACGCTTTTCGAAAACCTTTTAGTTTTGCGCTCATTGCTTGACGGCCTCAGCTAATAACTGGCTAAAATGTTTGACTTTTATCGGCTTCCCAAGCGCATCCAGTCTGCCCTGCAAGTGCATCAGGCAACCCCAATCACCGCCACATAACACATTCGCATCAGTTTGCGCCAAGGCCTCAATTTTATCGTCAGCCAGGCGGCAGGATATCTCCGGATGTTTGACACAAAAAGTGCCGCCAAAGCCACAGCAGGCTTCGGCATTGGATAGCTCCGTCAATTCTAGGCCCTTAATTTTGGATAGTAAATCGCGTGGCTGTTGCTTGATTTCAAGCTCGCGCAGCCCCGAACAAGAGTCATGATAGGCAACTTTATACTCGCCCGACGCACTAAACTGTGGCGCGACCACCTGGCTCAAAAACGCGCTTAACTCGTAACTTTTCTCACCCAGAGCGTACATTCTGCTTTGCAGATTTTGATCATCAAACAATGCGGGTGCATGGCACTTAAGCATGGCCGCGCAGGAACCAGATGGGATAACCACATAATCATAAGCCTCAAAAGCTGCCAGCCATTTTCGCGCCAGCGCCTGCGCGCCTTTAAGATCCCCATTATTGTAGTTTGCTTGCCCGCAACAACCTTGTGAAGGCACGCTTACCTCGCAGCCTGCGGCCTCAAGCAAGCGCAGTGTTGCCAGGCCAATATCTGGATTCAGTGTATCGACAATACAGGTAGAAAAAAGCGCGACCTTCATGAGGCGAGCGCGATGGTAACCCGCCGATTCAGCTTGCCTTTCTTATTAATACTCTGAATTATCACCTCTCCGATTTCTTTACTGTTAGCGACATGCGTACCCCCACAAGGTTGCAGATCCACCCCAGAAAATTCCACCAGACGAACCTTACCCGCACCCATGGGTGGCTGGACGCTCATGGTACGCACCAACTCTGGTTGCGCTTTTAATTCATCATCGCTTATCCACTTCAGCGTCATCGGGTGATCACTGCTGGTTAGCTGATTCAGCGCTTCATTCATAGCCTGCTTGTCAGGGGGTTCGGGTAGATTAAAATCCAGGCGCGCCGTTCCAGTATCACTAATACTCCCACCAGTGACAGGTGCGGGTACCACTGCGCATAACATATGCATACAACTATGCAAGCGCATAATTTGGTAACGGCGCTGCCAGTTGATCTTCGCATGCACCGAATCGCCAGTTTTGAGCGAGGTGGTCGATTCAACAATATGCCATAGCTGCCCGCTTTGCCGGTCTTTAATAGTATCTAACACGGCAATTCGTTCACCATTATCACGTATCAACACGCCTTGATCACCCGGCTGCCCACCGCCCATCGGGTAGAATACGGTTTGATCCAAGCCAATTTTGTCGTCTTCCAGGTGGGTAATGTAGGCTTCACAACTTTGCATGTAGCCATCTTCACGAAACAGTTCTTTGGTCATCTTTTTATCGCCCGTTTTTTAAGCAGACTATAATCAACCCGAAGGTAAATCACCATGCGCAAAGGTAAATTAATTCAATATGGACAATAAGGCTCACCAATACGTATTCGTAACGGGCTGTTCTTCGGGTATCGGTCTGGATGTAGTCAAAACCCTGAAAGCAAACGGTTACAAAGTACTCGCGAGTTGTCGCAAGCCGTATGATGTAGGTAAGCTGTTACAGCAAGGTATCGATTGCTTAGAACTGGATTTGGCAAAATCAGATTCGATTCAATCCGCCATGCAGGAAATCAGGGATTTTGGCGAACTGTACGCCCTGGTCAATAATGGTGCGTTTGGGGTGCCCGGCGCGGTAGAAGATCTCAGCCGCGAGGCCTTACGATACCAATTTGAAACCAACGTGTTTGGGACGCATGAACTGACCCGAGAATGCCTCAAACTGATGTTGCCTAATAACTCTGGGCGCATTATTCAGATTAGTTCGATTCTCGGTGGGCTGTGCCTACCGTTTCGTGGCGCTTACAATGCGAGTAAATATGCGTTAGAAGGCTTGAGTGATACACTGCGCCTTGAGTTGAGTGATACCGATATCCATGTTTCGCTGATCCAACCTGGCCCGATTACCAGCGAATTTCGCGCCAACGCATTGTGCAATTTCAAGCGCTTTGTAGACCCAGAAAATAGCCGTTTTAGCCAAAAGTACGCCGGCGTTGAGGAACGCCTTACCAGTACAAAACCGGTTCCTTTCACCCTGCCGGCTGCGGCGGTTACTGATGCAGTCATTCATGCCCTGGAGTCAAAACGGCCTAAAGTCCGCTACCGGGTCACCCGCCCAACTAAAGTACTCTTGCCGCTTAAGCGCTTATTACCTGACCGATGGATGGATAAAGTTGTGCTAAAGGTCGGAGATTAGCAGACCTACGACCATTGCTGTCCGAAACCATTGCTGTCCGAAACCAACTTTCATATTGATTTTATATACCATTAGAAGCATAAAAAAACATAACTTTGACCGTGATCAGCATGCGAGTTTTACTTCAAGAAAACCAACAATCTTGAATTCGTTGCGTAAAAGCTGCAAATTACCTTGTTTCGTCAACTAGCGGTTTAGAGAATTAAAAACTCGAACCGGGCTGATTCAGAAAATCGATTTCCTCTTCAGTGGACTGACGCCCAAGGATGGCATTACGATGCGGATAACGTCCGAAACGTTCAATAATGGCGCGATGTTTGTGTTCAAAATCTAACGTGTTTTCGCTTGCGTATTGCTCAAACAAAGGTAAAGCGGCCTGATGTTCAGCTAACGCTTCACTATGCATATACGGCATCAGTAGGAAATTGGTTTTTACCTGCTCCAGCCGTTGATGACTACCCGCTATGACAGCTGCTTTAGTTAGCTCAAGCGCTTGCTGGTCAAAGGCAAACGCACCCGGCGCATCGCGAAACATATTGCGAGAAAACTGATCCAGCACGATAATTTCGGCCAGACGCCCTTCATCCTGATCGCGCCAATGTGCCAGCTTCCCTGCGGCCGCTTGGGCGTGAACCGCCGCAAATCGTCTTTTAATTAGCGCATCAAACTCCGTATCTTTGACCCACCATTGTTTGGGCTCAATTGCTTCAAACCAAAAGTGAATAATGTCAGTGTAGTTCATGGTTTTGTTCCTAACAGGGATAATATAAATAACAACCAGCCGCCAAGCAGGCTTAGCCCACCCACGGGGGTTAAAAAGGCAAAAATGCGTACATCCGTCAGGCTAAGCAGAATCAAGCTACCTGAAAATAAAATGATTCCCAATAGAAAAAGCCTTACTGCCCAGTCCAGGCGTTCGACATGCAGCACCATGGGCCGGATGAGCGCACTTGCCATTAACGCAACCGCGTGCATGAAGGCATAACGAATCGCCAAATCGTATTGATGCTGGGCAGATTCATCTAGGGCGTTTTTCAGCGCATGCGCCCCGAACGCCCCTAAAGCAACCACCATAAAGCCGATAATGCCTGCGATAATGAGTATTTGACGTTGTTTGGCGTGCATTACTCGGGGTAGGCCACCCCGGTTCCACCCAAGCCACAATATCCGTGCGGCACCTTAGCCAAATACTGCTGGTGATCGGCTTCCGCGTAGTAAAACTCAGGCGCTTCGACTATCTCGGTTTTTATCTCAGAATAGCCCTGTCGATTCAATTGATCCTGATACGCGGCTTTACTCTGGTGTGCTTCGTCTAACTGGGATTCGCTATAAGTATAAATAGCAGAGCGATACTGCGTACCGACATCATTCCCCTGACGCATATGCTGGGTCGGGTCGTGTCCCTGCCAAAAGGTATGTAACAGGCGCTCATAGCTTACCTTGGTTGGATCAAAAACCACCAACACCACTTCGTTATGGCCGGTCTGACCAGTACAAACCTCTCTATAATTCGGATTGGGCGTATAGCCCCCTGCATACCCTACTGCAGTAACATATACCCCTGGTATCTGCCAAAATAGTTTTTCCGCACCCCAAAAACAGCCCATACCAAACAGGGCTTGCTCATGCCCATCCGGCCAAGGCGGTTTGATGTCATTTTGATTAACAAAGTGCGCGGTACTATTTAGCGCCATGGGCTGAGTGCGCCCAGGCAAAGCTTGCTCAGCAAATACCATAGAAACTGATTTGGTAAACATTAAGGCCTCCAGTTGGGGTTCAGTTGCTGGATTATAGCGCGTACTTTGGCTGCACTGGTTTCATCGCCCGCAGCGGCGTGTACTTGTGCCAGGCTATGCCAGAAAACGGTGCGCTGTGGCGCGCTTTGGGTAAGATCTTTGAGTAATTTTATCGCCAGATCATAATGCCCCAATCGCGCCAGCAATAGACTGCCATTGTATCTGATTCTGTAATTACGCGGCTGATGCTCAAGCTCGGTGCTGATTAATTCACCTGCTTGTTGGAATAACAGCGCGTGATTATTAGAAGCTGCTTCCTCAAGGGCTTGCCCCTGGGTTGGCACCAACAATTTATCATATACCGCTAATCTCGCATTCACACCAATTCTCTGCGTATTTTGAGACTCAAGCAACCACCCATTAAACGCGTCCTGGCCTAAAAATTCGGGTGTATCCATGCCCCTCGCCAGGTGGCGGTTCGCTTGATAGGGCTTGATATTCAACCAGTATACACTTGCCAATGAAAACGCCAAAATAGGTACGATCAGCCAAGCTTTATCCATATTCATCCCGACTAGATTGGCACTAGCAGCGCTTGACCGAGTTTGCGACAAAATTACCGCAACAAAACTCAACCACAACAACGTGCTCGAAAAAGTATCCATGCCGACCAAATTCTTAACCCCAAACGCGATGAAAAACCCTATTGCAAATGCCTTTTGCCATACTGACCAGCTGCTGATTCGTAATACAAGCAATATGGGTAAACCGAGGATCAGACAATACAGCACCAACCCTAGGATACCGCTGGCGACCATTACATCTAAATAGGCATTGTGCGCCCGATCAAACCAAATATCGGCATTATCCATCACCCCTGCACGATAATGCTCGGTAAAAGCAATTGCATAGTTTTCGTTACCCCAGCCGAGGACGGGGTGTTGTTTAACAGCGTCCATTGCGATTCGCCAATTTTCCAGCCGATCAGCGGTGGTTTGATCTTGCATCGAAATACGACCAATGCGTTGCAGGGCATAGTTATCGCTTTGTTTAATTAGGTTTTGCACGGTTCCTAATTGCGACGATAATCCAATACCTAAAAGTAATAGCCCCAAAAAAACCCATATATTGGCGCGAAAACTCGTTTTTCCCAATCTGCCGAATAGAATGACGAGCGCCATACTGAGTAATGCCACTCCTAGTGCCAGAAAAGGCCCACGTGATGCGGTTTTTATTAGCGCCAACCCGGTTATCAAAATGATGATTAGGCTCATGAGCACAATCAAGAGCTTGTTCTTGTTTGAAGTTCGAAGCCTTTCAACAACCGAGAAGCCGAGCAGGAAAGTACCCAATACAGCAAGATTACCGAGATAAATCGGATTGCCCAGTGTCGAAATTATGCGTTTCTCAGTTTCAAACAAACCCAGTAAGCAAACGATGGTCAAGACCAAAATTAAATTCCCCAATACCAGGATGACGCGTTCTGAGTTCAATACCGTCATCAGACAAAGCAAGTACATTGCCCAGTGTAAATAAGCGATCCATCCGGCCATGCGTTCATAGTTCGACCATATCGAACGATATGCATCAATCCCGGTTAACGCGGTGAGCAAATTCCATAGCAGAAATATCGCTAATAATGCCAGTAATAGCCGTGCTCGATCATCCGCAAATTTCTTAAATCCTGGTGAAAGAACTTGCTGATAGGCGAATAGACCAAACGCCAACTCAACAACCCCGCGAAACACCCAGGCTTTACCCGTTTCATAAGGAAATAGCAGGCCCGAATCCAACCAAAGTAATGTCCAGGGCGCAAGCAGGCACAACGCAAAAATAGCGACATTGGTACGCTGAGCGGATAACATGAATCAACGCTTAGTAAGCTATCTGTCTGGTTTCCTGCTTTGCATCATTTATCCATCGGCCCAATACTTGGTCAGCCAACACATAATTCATATACGCTCGTACCACCGGGCTTACCTCTATCTGAAACGTCTGGAAGCGAAATACCACTGGCGCAAACATCGCATCAGCCACCGTAAAATCACCGTATAACCACCTTCCCTGCTGACCCGACATCGTGAGCGCCTGCGTCCAAATTTGCTCTATACGCTGGATATCTTTGATAGTCGCGTCCGAGAGCTTAACTTCACGCCGGGCTCGAATATCCATCGGGCATTGTTCACGTAAGGCGGCAAAACTTGAATGCATCTCACAGCTGATAGAGCGCGCATGCGCCCGCTGGATCGGGGCTTCCGGCCAGCTATACTGACAAGCATAGCGCTCAATTGTCGTTTCGATAATCGCCAGGGAATCCCATATCGTGGTATCTGCCTCCAACAATACCGGCACCTTACCCCCAGAACCAATAGGATCAATGGATGGCTTGAACTCAGGTTCATCCAGCCATAAGATTTTTTCCCTAAAATCGATATTATTCTTACTTAAAAATAGCCAGGGACGTAAAGACCAACTGGAATAATTTTTATTGCCGATGATGAGTGTGGGTGAACCCATGTAAAGCCCTCTAGAATAGTGATATAAACTGCTTAGATAGTTTGTAGGCTTATTTTAAACTGTCTTCAGGTTTGTTATCTGCTCTCTCGATAAACCCAAACTACCTGCGAATTATGTCATGTAAAAGCAATAATACCGCAAGGAGTTTTAGTGAGAGGTTAGATATTCCGTATAGTCATTGATGTAATTCATAATCAACTTCCCAGCAAATTCATTTCATACGTTCCGCTCAGAACAGGCGTCTAAATAAAAGCGATATCTTTATAAATAATCAGATTATGGTTTATCAGGTCTCGGTATTTTTTATTATCTCGATCCTGATACGTCAACGTTGCTTGAACTCGTAGAGGCGCCTTACGACTGAAATACGCAGCGCTAGAATCCAGTAACGTCCGGATTTCTTTTTGTGGTGGGAAAAATGTAATATTATTGAAAAGATGTTGATCAGACACGTTCTTTTGGCCGCCCAGCCCCATCAGTTTTGGTTTGAACTTGACGGTTACCGCATAAGCTGGATGCGAGCCAATATTCTTAAGCGCGATATATATAAAACCAGCTTCAAACTGAAAATCAACGATAATATAAGGTTGGTCCATGCGCGCTTATCCATGCTCAATGGTCAAACCTTCATGGGCGAGCTCCACTTCTTCAATGGCCACTTCACTAGTTGAAGCATTAAACGTTGGCCCTATCAGCTTGACAGGAAACGCATTCTTTATTTTCCATACCACTACGGGTTCATGATTTTCATTTAGAAGCTTTATCCGTACATCGCGTCTTTCTGCTTTTGAAAAACGAATGGAATTGATCCAGTCAAAAAGTTCGTTATCACCAGCCAGTATCCCCCGTTTTAAGGTGATGTTGTTGTAATGAACGCTCCCTGGAAATTTCAAAGTTGAGTTAACTGGACTACTACCTTCTCGATACTCAATCGTATCAATTTTAATGCTAAGCCCGGACACCTCACTAAAACCCACTCTCGAACCGCCCCATTCGACGATAAAATGTGAACTGGTTTCAGGGTTTTCAATAGACATTCCAATCTCCTCATTCATTGTATGAAATAAATGTAAAAAATTAGAGATTAGAAATCAGTGATGTTTCGCACAAATACACGCTTATGCTAACCCCATCACACGCCAAATAAGATTTCGCGATGGTCTTTGTTGTGCGGGGTCTAGTTTATGGGTGCTTTGCGAAGCCAATTTGTAGTTTAAGACAATTAATTTCGTATCGCGCTAGGATAAAACTGTATAGTTTTACGACGTTAGGTACGCACGATAAAAACCACGCTACGCTAAGCGCGTATATACTATGTCTTTTATACGCTAAACAATTAATGTCTGAATCCAAACACGATGCCATTATTATCGGTGGTGGGCATAACGGCCTGGTATGCGCCTGCTATCTAGCGCGTGCGGGTAAAAGCGTAAAAATACTCGAACGGCGGCCTATCGTCGGCGGCGCAGCGGTAACCGAAACGTTCTATCCCGGGTTTCGTAACTCCATCGCGAGTTATACAGTGGGTTTGTTGCACCCAAAAATCATTGACGAATTGAATCTCACACAACACGGATTGGAAATCATCCCCAGGCCGTTCGCCAACTTTTTACCACTGGATCGGGAGAACTACCTGCTAATGAGCGGCAGTCTGGCAGCTCGGCAACAACAATTAGCAAAGTTCTCCGAAAAGGACGCCGCTAATTTACCCGCGTATGAGCGAATGTTATCGGAGGTTGCGGAGGTACTACGAGAATTAACGCTCGTCAGGCCACCGCGCCTACCCAACCCCGGGATTTTGGGCTGGTCAAGCCTGCTTAAAACTTCACGTTGCTTCCGCAAATTATCGACCGAGTCACAACGAGACTTGCTTGATCTATTTACCCTAAGCGCGGCTGAATTACTCAAACGCTGGTTTGAAGCCGAGCCAGTGCAAGCATTATTTGGTTTTGATTCGATTGTGGGTAGTTTTGTCAGTCCGTATGAAGCTGGCAGTGCGTACATTTTGCTGCATCATGTTTTTGGTGAGGTAAATGGTCAACAAGGCGTGTGGGGGCATGTAAAGGGCGGTATGGGTTCGATCACGCAGGCGATGGCGAGCGAAGCCCAGCGGTTGGGGGTCGAAATCGAACTGGAGTGCGAAGTAAAAGAAATTTTGGTGAATCCAGATAAATCCATCGCCGTACGCACCACCGATAATAACGTTCACTTGGCCCGAAAAATTGCCGCTAACGTCAATCCGAAACACCTATATCTTGAATTGATTGACGAATCACATCTGCCGCCAGATTTCGTCCAACGCCTACGCTGGTATCAGTGTAAATCAGGGGTATTTCGCATGAATGTTGCGCTGGAAGAATTACCTGATTTTACTTGTCTGCCTGGCAGCCATTTGCAAAATCATCACCAGGCGGGCATCTATTTTGCCCCCAGTCTTGGATACATAGATCAGGCCAAACAGGATGCCGCAAACTTGGGTTGGTCACGTGCGCCCGTCGTTGAAATGTGTATCCCGAGTACCATTGACGATTCGCTCGCCCCCGCAGGTAAACACGTTGCAAGCTTGTTTTGCCAGTATTTTCAGCCGGAACTACCCAACGGGTTACGATGGCAAGAACAACGTGACACCGTTGCCCAGCTTGTCATCGATACCGTGACGAAGTACGCCCCTAATTTCAGACAAAGCGTGCTGGGATACGAAGCCTTGACACCTAAAGACCTGGAGCAGCGTTTTGGCTTGACTGGTGGTGATATTTTTCATGGCGCCCTGCGACCCAATCAACTATTTGCTGCCCGTCCAGTGCTCGGTTATGGAGATTACACCACGCCGATCAAAAACTTATACCTATGCGGGTCAGGTGCACATCCCGGTGGCGGTGTTACTGGCCTGCCGGGTTATAACGCCGCAAAGGCCATGTTGTAGACTCGGCTAAACTGTCTGGCTTAAATACAAACTACTCACGACTATGGCGCGAGCAGATGATAACGTGCATCAGATGTGAGGGTTTTAACAGCCGTAGCCATCAATTCACCAAGCAGCGCCGCGATTTGTTCATTGTAGTGCTTATAATCCCAATAGTGGGCATCGTTGGTGGTGATCTCAGACTCAATCATAAAATCAATCACATAAGTATTCTGCAGCTGCTTTGCGAGCTCAGCCACAGAATGTTTACATTCCTGCCAGATAATTTCCTGCCTGGAACCCGGTGCAGCCTGATAGTAGAAGTGATATGGCGTAAATATGATTATCTTACGAGTTTCGTACGGCAATGTGATAAGCATATCTTCTAAACGCTTCAGGGCTTGCGAACGCAGCGCTTTACGTTGTTTTGCTGTTAGTGCTACGGGTGAATTGACACGTTCTTTGCCTTTAGGCTCACTCGAACCATAAATATTGATCCGCGCCTTTTGTATGTCGTAGCCCGACATGGGCCCGGTAAAAAGATGATAGCCATCGGTACCGTAAGGACTGGGCCCTATGCCGGTGACCGCCAACAATTGCAACCAGGCATGCTGCAAACTTAGCAAGCTGAGTGGCGGAAAATCGTTGTCTACGCGCGCATCAAACAACCATTGGGGAAAGCCTGTAGCGGTATTGTCACCGACAAATTTCTGGTCTGCGTACGCGGGGTAACACCAAAGATAATCCAGACCAAAAATAATGTTCTTAATCTTGCTGTGATGACGTACGAAAACCTCAAATATTTGCTGTTGTTCCCAGGAAGAGGCTGCGTCCATACCCAGGTTAACGAATGCACCATCTAACAAACGATTTAATTGCTGCGGTTTAAGTAAGCGTATATTGGAATTACCAATAATCGCACTATCAAAATGCGCTTTGCGTGCCAGAGCGGGATGAAACAAACGCTGGTATTTATCCACCGGGGCACGTTGTAATTTCGGTGAGAAAGACAAATTATCGTACGGATCAATAATTAGGATAAATGCATAGCTGAGCACCACCAACAACACCAAGGCGACCATAACCGTCCGCACAAAACTGCGCCAGCGTGGATCAGAACTGGAAGTATAGGAACTCTGTATATCCATCACTAGCAATATTAATCGTTAGGTAAAAAATTAGCCCTGCGAGCATAAGTGCCACGCTACGCCTGGCTGGTAGTTTGTGCTGCGCAATGACCTGGCTCGTTGGCCCCAATACCGCAAATAAAAAAGCCACCAGCGCAAACCATCGGTTGGGAGAGTCGTGTAAAACTAGGCTCCAGCCGTGACTACCCGTCATCGAAGCAATCATTGACAGTGCTGTGTTTAAGTTATCTGCTCGAAATATCACCCAGCCGACCATTAGGAACAACAAAGTCAGCGGCCAAGCTATGTATCTCGGTAAGCTAAAGCCTTGACGCTGCCAGAAGTGATTTAAGATCAATGCCCCACCATGCATTAAACCCCATACGACAAATGTCCACCCCGCGCCATGCCAGAGCCCACCGAGAAACATGGTGATCAATAAAGCGAAAAGCGTGCGGGATGCGCCGAATCGACTCCCGCCCAATGGGATATAAAGGTAATCACGTAAAAAGCGCGATAGCGTCATATGCCAACGACGCCAGAACTCGCGAATCGAAGTGGCCCGGTATGGCGCGTTAAAATTAGTCGGTAAGGTCATGCCCATCATTAACCCGAGGCCGATGGCCATATCTGAATAACCGGAAAAATCAAAATAGAGCTGTAATGAATAAGCTGCGGATGCAACCCAACTTTCTGCCATCGTGAGGACGCTACCCGCCGCAGCGGCATCAAACAAGGGCGTCGATGTTTTCGCCAGTTGATCAGCGATTAGTGTTTTCTTCGCTAAACCGAATGCGAACAGTGCTAAACCAGCACCAATATGGTGATAAATTCCGGGTCGTAAGGGTGATTTTTTGTATTGCGGGATAATTTCGTTGTGCCGAACGATTGGACCCGCGATGAGTTGCGGAAAATAGATAACGTACAGCGCATAATCGCGTAAAGGATATAGCGCTGCCTTTCCTCTATAGCGATCCACCAAATAGGAAATTTGTTGAAAAGTAAAAAAGCTAATGCCCAAGGGTAAAATCAAATCATAAGGGGTATAGGGCCGATCCGTTACGGCATATAATGCACCAGCAAAAAAATCCAGGTATTTGAAAACCCCTATCAGCAGCAAATTAAACAATACACCGACTGCGATTACCCACCGTAAATTATTAGGTGATAGCCTCAGAGAGAACCACCAATTGACCAATACTGACAGCAACAACAAGGGTAAAAAGCGTACATCCCAGTAGGCATAGAACACGATGGATGCCAGTAATAACCATGTTATACGCCACGTATAACGCGACGCCAGCAAATAATAACCTAACATCGATATCGGCAGAAATACCGCGATAAACTGGTAGGAATTGAAAAGCATACGGGATGTCCAGAGAACCAAGGTGCGACTGTGCGGAAATATACCGAATTGGTCAAGTTTGATTACATACAAGATAACAAGAATGAGAAATGCGGTAAAACCTTGTGTGGTCTGATATACGTTTTCTAGTGCTCAACAAATTTTAAGCGTATTATTGGCAAGATGTCGCCACTCATTGCATCACCACTTGATTCTAACCAGCTCCTTTCTCAAATTAATGGCTGGGCGAAAGAACTCGGATTCGCGGACGTTGGGATCTCTAATCTCGATTTGCGCCTAGCAGAGCAACAACTTTTCGATTGGCTGGATAAGGGTTTTCATGGCTCCATGGCCTATATGCAACGCCATGGGAAAAAACGAACTCGCGCAGAATTGTTGGTACCAGGTACGGTCTCGATTTTGAGCGCACGAATGGATTATCTACCAGAGACCCAAAACGCAGCAATATCGGTCCTTAATGATGCGAATTTGGCTTATATTTCGCGTTATGCACTGGGCAGGGATTATCACAAACTGATACGCCAGCGGCTCAATAAGCTTGCACAACGTATTCAACAACGTATAGCCGAATTTGGCTATCGCGTGTTCTGCGATAGTGCACCTGTCATGGAAAAGCCCATCGCAGCAAAAGCGGGGCTCGGTTGGGTAGGTAAGCATTCAAACCTGATGAATCGCGAGGCGGGTTCCTGGTTTTTCCTGGGTGAAATTTATCTTGATTTTGCACTGCCGCCCTCCTCCCCGCGCCAAAACCATTGCGGCGATTGCACCCGCTGCATGACAGCTTGTCCAACCCAGGCCATAGTTGCGCCCTACGTGGTTGACGCGCGCAAGTGTATTTCCTATTTAACCATTGAAAACCACGGTGATATCCCGATTGAATTGCGACCCAAGCTCGGAAATCGTATTTATGGTTGCGACGATTGTCAGCTGTTTTGCCCGTGGAATAAAGACGCACCACTCAGTCAGGAAACCGATTTTACGGTCCGGCGCAGTTTGAATAACACGCCTCTGGCAACACTTTTTTCATGGTCGGAAACGGATTTTCTAAAACGTCTAGAAGGATCTCCTATAAGACGCATCGGTTACCAAAACTGGCTCAGAAATATTGCGGTCGCTTTAGGAAATGCGCCAAAAACAGCCGCTAACCACAAGGCGTTACGAAAGCGAAAAAACCACCCTGAACCCCGCGTCAAAGCGCATATTCACTGGGCGCTAGAACAGTATCAATAGCGGGTTTAATCGCATGCCGAATCGTCAAGAACCCACGGATACGCCTGAGCGATTTATCGATTACCTGACTTTCGTATCAGATATGCTGGGCGGTGATATTCTCCCCATCAACCCGCAGAGCGAGCATATTGGCGATTTGATTTCACATCGCGCCATCGATTATGTGTTGATCCGTTCAATAGTGCTCGAAATACAAAAGCACAACTCAATTTCCCATCAAAATGAACGTATCCAGGCCTTCCCCACACTCGACGCACTGGGTAAAATTCGCGGTAACCTGCTACAAAAAAGGGGCGACATTCATCAAATCAGCCTGCTAGACCGAATTGGCGAATTGACCGTTAGCTATTTTAACTTAACTCCAGAATCGGTAAGCAAACCCCAGCAACAAAAAACCGCTCGAATTTTTCCCATTAAATAACAATATCTTAAATGGGTTAATTAAATTATTTTACCAGGGTTCAGGATATTCTGTGGATCCAGCGCATGTTTGATATCTGCCATCACGTCAACCGAATTACCCAGTTCCTGACGTAAAAATTCTCTTTTACCATAGCCAACGCCATGCTCACCCGTGCAGGTACCTTCCATTGCGATTACGCGATCAATCATGCGTGCGTGCAAGGCCTCGGCATCGGCCACCTCGTTTTGATTTTGGTGATCAACCAGCATGCATAAATGAAAGTTCCCATCGCCTACATGGCCCAATATGGGCGCAATAATGTTGCTCGCTTTGATGTCTTTCAGGGTTTCTTCGATGCAATCTGCCAGACTCGAAATGGGGACGCAGGCATCAGTGGCCCATATCTGCCCATTAGTGCGCAGCGCCCTAATTGCATAAGCCGCGTCATGTCGTGCCCGCCACAGCTTCTTTTGCTCGCCAGCGTCGCTAGACCATCGAAATGAGCTACCCTGATACTCCTTGGCAATTGATTCAACCGTTTGCGCCTGCTCTGCAACACTGGCGTCACTTCCGTGAAACTCCATGATTAACATCGGCGTTTCCGGTAAATCAAGTTTGGAGTACGCATTCAGCGCCTTGACCGACAAACTATCGAGCAATTCGATACGCGCAACCGGTACGCCCAGTTGGATAGTTTCGATTACCGTGTTAACCGCGTTACTTACATTCGCAAACGTACAACGCGCGCTGGATGTGGCTGCGGGACGCCCAAACAGGCGCACGGTGAGCTCGGTAATAATTCCCAGAGTGCCTTCCGCACCAACAAATAAACGGGTTAAATCATAGCCAGCAGAGGATTTACGCGCGCGATGCGCAGTTTTGATTATCTCACCGTTGGCCAACACGGCGGTAACATTGAGCACGTTATCGCGCATGGTTCCATAACGAACCGCATTAGTGCCGGAAGCGCGTGTTGAAGCCATCCCGCCAATAGAAGCATCTGCCCCAGGATCAATCGGAAAAAACAAACCCGTATCGCGCAAATACTCGTTCAATTGGCGGCGCGTTACACCGGGTTGAACCACTGCATCTAAATCTTCCGCATTGACCTGAATAACCGCATTCATAGGGGACAAATCTATACAAACTCCACCCCGAAGCGCTGCAACATGTCCCTCTAGTGAGGTACCTTGTCCCCAAGGGATAATCGGCACCGAATGTTGAGCACATATGTGTACAATCTGTTGCACCTCCTGAGTATTTTCCACCGCAATCACACAATCCGGTGGATAAGACTGATGGAAAGATTCATCGCGGCCATACTGTTCACAAACCGCAGCAGCGGTTCTCACGCGATCACCAAAATGTGCGCTTAGCTCGGTCAAGGCTAATGCAATCGGTTCTGTGTTTGATCGCTTCAACACCATTTAATCCTACCAGTTATTTGGGGATTTCTAACAATGCTACGGCAAAAAACGAATAGGCCGCTAGTAAGAACGGTACGCTTGCTATCAAGCTTAGTATGGTCATATTTAACTTATTACCATACATTGCCAGCAAAGAGCCAAACATCGCAAGATACACCATAAGATAGCGCCCTTGAGGCTGGAAATCCATTGACCAATTCGCCCAGAATGCAGCCAGGGTAACACCTATTATAGAAGCCAATGTACACAATACCGCCATCCGTGCCATCCCATCTCCTCTTATGGTAATGATAGTAATCGAATACAAAAATAGTAATACGATAAACAGGCTAACGATTTTAAAGTGTGGGTAACTATTTAAGATTTCGGTATAACCATAGGTTCCCAAACCCGTGTAAAAGATTCGTTCGGGCCAATCAAACTTGAATATCACATCCATTGCCGAATACCCCTTATCCCTTAAGCGATAATTCCTTTCTGTTTCTTCAAGCGGAGTAGACGGTTTGTAGATATGACCAGCTAGTTGTTCCCGGCAATCAATCACTTTTTCTTTCAGCGCAAAATCATTGATCGCATGTCGTGAAACTTCCCACGAAAGAAATATCGAGGTGCCCATTATAAATGCCACCAACACTGGCCATACGTGGCGCACACTGGGTATCCGCTTGTTCAGCAGCCACCATGCAACACCCAACATAGCTAAAAACAGGGTGAAAAAAACATAGTTTAATTTCAACCAGTATTGCATGGCGATTATCAAACTCAGGGCGAATACCCAAATAATATAGCCGGGCGGACGCTCGCCTATCAGCAGACGCCGTAGCATACTTTTTGGAACGAACACCTGATAAGCCGTGATCATAACGACAAACAATGACAACGCGTCTGAATTGTAGTAGCTAAACAAATACCAAGCCTGTGGCGTCAATAACAACGGTAAAAATATGATGCGCGCTTTGGGTTCACGAAAGACCAAAAGCACCAGCACTAAGAACAAGCTGACATTAATGAAACGTAATTTAACGTACTCACGCGCGGGAACCGCATCAAGCAGTTGTAATACTCGGCCACCGATAAAATACGCAATCTCGCGCTTGTCTAACCTGGACACCCCGTAAATAGTATAGGTATCGCGTGCGTTCTCAGAACAGGTCTTGGGAGGGGCGTAATGATCCACGAAATACCTAGCATTTGCGACATGCGCAAACTCATCTGGGTGGCTGTTGTATTTAGAGATTAAAGCCATTGCCAAAACCGCGGTCGCCACAAACAGCATGCCCATGGTAACCCACCTTAGCTGTTCCACAAACAACGTGGATGAACGCATCAATACGGTATATAGTAGTAGCGTGATCAGTACCGATTGCGCCCAAAGTAACCAGGGTTGCGGCAATGTTTCGAACTTGGGCAATTCAACCTCAAACCCAGGCGTGTTGCCCAGCGCGGTGTATCTCAAGGTCGATCCAATACTCGGCTTACCCACCTGTTCAATTGGCGCGAACCCCTTAAAATCATCATTAAAAGGGCCGCCAAAATTAATACTCTTGGTGTAAAGGTGATAAAGGCTGATTTCTTTGACCGTAGTACTGACATCCTTGAGGCTGCTGGGATTGACGCGCAGGCGCTTGATTTCAGACAATGGCACAGGAAGCGGTAAAATATAATGATGCTTTCGTTTGCTGACTCTTACTGCGGCGGCCTTGTCTTCCGTCCAAGCATCATTCTCCTGAGTCGTCCAATAGACCTTAAAAAAAGTGGTATGAGAAGTTTTTAAGTTAATCCTTACTAGAGAATAACTCGCAAATTTCTGCAGGGCCAAAAAGCACGCGACAAGTATCAAACCAAAAGCGAGCCAATGGCGCGCTTTAAAAAACCATTGCATATATTTTTCTTAATATGAGTATTGCTTGACCAGCGCCGGATTGTAACAGGTCAATGGTAGTTCTTTAGCAATTAAACGCTGTAAACCAACGCAATGGCTATTGCTGTTTTAAGCGTCGGCAGGCGCTAACCAGATGTCGGGCCATGAATCATTTGCTTCGGAGAAAGTTAATCGCATGGCTTCGGCTGAGTCACTTCCGACCGGCCACAGAAACAATTCATAATCAGCCAGATCATGCTCATGCCCTCCCCCCGATGCTGCGAAAACCATAAACTGTTCATTCTTGCTAAGACGAGGGAAATACTCGTGGCTTAAATCACCGGGTAAATCAACCAGGGTTACTTTTTGTTTGGTGTCGGGATCAAAGCGCATGATCTGGTTGACTTGTTTACCACCCTTTTGCACATAAGTGACGAAATCACCGGATGGTGCCCACATCACCTGACAAGAATCATGGTGCACCACCTCAAATTCACCGTTTTGATTACGAATAACGTTGGTAGGACGACCATGATCGCGAAAAGTAAATGCCATACGCTGATCTTGACCGATTGATGGGGTTAAGAGATCAACCGGAGCGCGCATGAATGCATCCTTGCCACTTTGGTAATATACCCGTTCCTGGCCAGTTTGCAGATCGTAAATCATAATCCTTCCCGGTGTACGTTGGTAGGTAATCGAGCGTCCGTCGGCCGACCACGAGGGTGACATCCCCCATTTCGCGATTAGCTGCTCTTTACCTGATGCAATATCGATCATCCATACATCCCACGGCCCCGGGTCACGTAACGATTGCCATAATTGGTGCGAGCGCGCGAAGACTACTTTTTTACCGTCAGGCGAAATACGCGCAAAATTTTCAGTGTGTGGATCATTGGTTAACTGGCGCAATCGCATGGTGGGTATTTCCATTAGCCAGATATCATGATTACCCGCACGGTTAGAACTCCACACCACAAAGCCCTTTTCTGGTTTGATCCACGCAGGAATAGGCGCATTTTCTGGGCGCACGACCTCACCCACTTTAGTGGTGGCATATTCCGCATTTTTCTCACGACTCGTTTCAAAACCCAACCAAGCTAATACGGCTGCTATGATGGCAAATATCAAACCGATCCACCATCGTTGTATGTTGCGCCCACTTGGTCGGTGTAACTTCGCCCCACCAACCAATAATAAAGCCGCGAGTGCCGCGACGCCAATACCATAGTCCATGGCCTGGGTTTGAACATGTACGCCCAACATCGTTAGTAAAGCGTTTTGAGGAATAGCCCCAAAATAAGCGAGTAAAGTCATGCCCCCTAACTCCCAGGTACCAAAACTCATCAAGGCGGGTACTGGCAAAGATGCCGTCATCTCAGATGCAATCAAGGCGCCCAAAACTTTTAATGCATTCATCTCCGCCAGGGATGGAAAATTCTGACGAGTAAGACCGTAAAACAGACACAGCAACCCAGCGTATTTAAGCATTCTGATCAGAAATGTCAGGCTCACTACGCGACCAAAAATGCCCGCAGACATCGTCGCTTCAATCGCCTCATCAATCGACACGATAAACTTGAATAAACCGCTTATAATTTTATTTTGATGGGTTGCCAAACGTTTGATCAGCTTATTGAAAAAAGGCAAGACGAATTTCAGCCCAAATAAAAACCCAAGTACAACCGCTAAAGCGATCAATGCAAGTAAGAACGGTTGCTTGTTAGGGAATCCAACCATCAAGCCAATGCCGATGGTAAAGGGTGCCAATATCAACACATCCATCAGGGTTGCAAATAAGAGCGCGGATAGACCAGAACTGATTTGGGTGCCCGCTTGCCGGCGCAATAGCGCAACAAACACCAATTCACCCAAGCGTGCCGGCAGTAAATCGACGGTCATATTACGCACCGCGGTAATCAGCGTCATATCCTTAAACCCGGGCACTCGCTGTTCTCCACTTGCAACTAACAATACTCGATAGCGCCAGGCGCGTATGAGTAGACCTAACAAGGTTGTCACTGCATACAAGAAAAAGAACCCGATAGAACTGGATTTAATCACCTCCATCAGGCGCAGCGGATTAATGTCATGACCTGCGTTAGAGCTGGCATAAAACAAAGCTGCCAACACAATAAGCGAACCGCCCAATGCGATGGCAAAATGGGTCAAAATCTTATCGTTTGCAAATTGAGATAAGGGGTTCATAATACGGCTGGAACAAAATTTCTACGCTGAGAGTCTACCCAGTTTACCCTGCGCTTGTCTGAATCGAGACCGAAATGCAGATAATCAAAGCGTATGCATCCCACACAAGTTTCAGGGCGCAGGGTGACCAGGCATTGTATCACCCAATTCTGAGCTTTGGCTCGAACTGAACCCATTATTATCGAACCATCCATGTATATACCTAGACATTTTTTGGAAACCGATCAAAAGAAAATCGCCCGCTTATTAGATGAAAATGCTTTTGGCACGCTGGTTACCTCGGTCGACAATACGCCGACAGCAAGCCACATTCCATTTCTGATCGACGAAAATAAAGGCAAACTGCTTCTCTACGGGCATCTTGCCTACGCCAACGAGCAAATTGACCAACTCAAAACGAATGCATCTGCGATGGCAATCTTCCAGGGCCCGCACACTTATATTTCACCCAGCTGGTACGAAAATGCCGGGGTCCCAACTTGGAACTATACCTCCGTTCATGTTTACGGCAATGTAAAACTAATCCAATCTGACCAAGCCCTTAAAAAGTTGGTGAATGCGCTAACGCTTACATATGAGCAAGCAATGCCCTCGCCTTGGCAGCCGGATTATCCGGATAAAATGCTCAACGCAATTGTCGGTTTTAAACTTGAAGTGAGCGATATCCAAGCGAAATTTAAACTGAGCCAAAATCGTTCAGCAGCAGATCAACAAGGCGTCATCCAAAAATTGGAGGAAACAGGCGATAGCAACGACAGCCAAATCGCCGCACTGATGCGGGAAAATCTGCACTAAATGCCTACGCCATCGAGAGCGGCTGCATCGCTGCGATTTGGCGCCTGATAACCGACCAGCTCTCGAGTGCCTGGTCAACCGTTTCCCAACGAAAATAAAAAGGTTTATTGGGTGCCATCTGCGCTACACGAGGTAAATCCGCCATACAAATACAGGCAATTTTTGGGTACCCCCCAGTGGTTTGATGATCTGCCATTAATACAAATGGCTGACCATCCCCGGGCACCTGAATCGCACCCATGGTGATGCTGTCAGATAATATGTCATGCCCCTTTTCACACAGGATTTGAGCGCCCTGCAAGCGGTAAGCCATGCGATCAAATCGCGGTTCAATGCTCAGTGCCTGGTGGGCGAGCTGATTTCGCATTTCATCTGAGAAATCATGGTATTGGGAAGAAGGAACAATCCCAATGGGCAAGTGTTCGTATGCGATATACGGATCGACATAAGTCGCTGTATGCGGGCTGGTGTGAACAGCATCCGCTATTGATAAGGTAGCCCCTTGACTAAGAGAAACGGCCCGCATACCACTGACACTATTATCCGCATGCGATCCTAAATATTCTGACGCTTGAAAATCTCCCTGTACACCGACGTAACCCCACATTGCACCTGTTCTTGGAATGATCTTGAGCTGTTGTCCAGCGTGCAAGATCGCTCGCATAGGGCCGGGTATGGACTGTCCATCTATCTGAACCTGATAGCGGGGACCGGCAAAACTAAACTGCAAAACGCCAGATATAAGCAGCAAATCCATTCCAGCTGGCCCAACCTCTATGACCGTATCAGTCACGTCTTTTCCCAACACCTGGTTCGCCATTGCTTGACGCGCCCAATCCATTGGTCCGGCACGCGCAACACCATAACGTAACCAGCCTGTACGACCTGCATCCTGTAATGAAACAGCCGTGGGAGCGCGCTCGATTTTTATTTCACTCATCGGGCTCAATTCCCGCTATCGGGCCATTTTTCTGTTTGTTTAGCGCTTGTAGGTGTAAGTGTTTTTCAGCATCAACTGCATAAAACTTGAGTTGGTCACCTACAGCAAAAGGCACCATGGGAGAACGGGTATCAGAAAACAAACAGACCGGTGATTGCGCCAGTACATACCAGCCCGTCGGCATCGCGATTGGCATGAAACCGGCCAAACCTCCCGCGATAATCAATGAACCGGGCGGCACCGGCGGACGCGGTGTTTTTCTACGTGGGATATGGAGCGCCTCGTCCAAACCACCAAGGTAGGCAAACCCCGGTACGAAGCCAAACATATACACCTTAAACTTACTCTCCAGTACGCGCTTGATTAAATGCGCGCGACTGATGCCAAGCACCTTAGCCGTTTCTTCGAGGTCTTCGGCATATGGCTGCTCGAAACAAACTGGTACACGCCAACGATCACCAGTAAATTTATAACTGTCAAAATCGAGCGCCATCACTAGTTCTACCAACTTATCTGGTGAAAGCACAAATGGGTCAAACTCAATGCTCAAAGAGCGGAAAGTCGGCAAGGTTTCGATTAAATCTTTGATCGGGCAATTCGCGAGTGCAGCATCCAACTTAAGTACTTTCTGATGCGTGGCATCGTCTAATGTTTGGCCGAACTCTACCAATAAAGTGTGCTCACTAATAAAGCGAATATCGGCGGTCTTAAGCACGGTCTCGCTAGGCTGAAAAAGACTGGATGGTAAATCCTGCTGCTTCGAGTTGCTTGCGACAAGCTGCGGCAATCTGAACCGCACCCGGCGTATCGCCGTGCACGCAAATACTTTGTACCTGAATAGGAACGTACCCGCCTGCCAATTTGGGTAAACCTTTACCCTCGGCCATATCCACACAACGCTGCGCAGTTATATCCGGATCATGAATCACCGCCCCTTTTTGTCCACGGGGAATTAGAAATCCTTTATCGTCATAGCTACGATCCGCAAACCCTTCTGCCACGGTCATTAGCCCAGCAGCCTCCCCCGCCTTTTGCAATTGGGTACCCGCAATCGCGAGCAAGATCAGTTCCGGATTGATAGATTTACACGCGCGCGCAATCGCGTCTGCAACCGATCGATCTGCCGCAGCAAGATTCGCCAATGCGCCGTGCGCCTTTACATGGTTCAACTTGGTTCCCTGTAAGGCGGCAATGGCGCTTATCCCCCCAATTTGGTAGGCCACCATTTTTTCGATTTCACTGGGCGACATCGGAATGACGCGACGTCCAAAGTACATTTTGTCTTCAAATGAAGGATGCGCGCCAATACCAATGCTATTGTTTTTGGCTAAAGCGATCGTATCGTACATGGTTTGGTAGTCGCCAGCGTGGCCACCACAAGCAATGTTTACTGACGAAATGATGTTGAAAAGATTTTTATCATCCCCCATTTGCCAGGCGCCATAGCCCTCGCCCGCATCCGCATTTAGATCAATATATGGCATATCGCCCTCCTGTTTTCGTAGAACTAATTTTATAATTTGTCGCGTCGACGGAAACTATGCGTTGCACATCAACGAGATACAATAATAACCAAGAAAAGATATGATCGCTCACTCTTTTTCATTCAATCCACCTGTGGATAACTTTGTGGATAAAATCTTTTTCTGCTCAGGATTGTGATGAAAAAATATCATGATTTAGCCATTTAAACGGCACTTTTCCATTTTATTACTTTATTTACAATATGTTATAAGTTGTTTATTGAGCGCAATTTTAACTAAAAGTGCCAAGCTACTTGTCAACCTTTTTTTGCGAATTGTTGATAAATTTTTTCAACCGATTTACGTTTCATTATTCAATTACCAAATCAAATTACGTGTATCATCCAGCGAAACTAACCAATCACGCGCTAAAAATCCGCTGAATCATGGATTATGCTCGCCTGCCTCGAATACTCGGCGCCATTTTTTACGATACGCTCATCGTATTTTCGCTGGTGTTTGTCGCTGCGCAATGGTTTCCGCTGGTGCCAGAACATCTGCAGACACAGCCCAGCATGCAGCTACTCAAGCAGTTGTATGTGTTAACGATCTGCTTTGCTTATTTTGCATACAGCTGGCGTCGCGGCGGACAAACCATCGGCATGAAAGCGTGGCGACTTAAGCTCATGCAAAGTGATGTGTCGACACACGATATTAGCTGGAAACAATGCCTGATTCGTTATTTGGTCGCAATTATTTCCTGGCTCGCTCTGGGTGGGTTGGGCTTTTTGTGGATCCTGTTCAACAAGCAGCACCGTAGCTGGCATGATCTGGCTTCCAAAACACATTTGGTTACCCTCGCCAAGCCTAACCGAAAACCCTAAGCCGGCACTGGTGCCGCTAACTTTCGCTGCCTCAGCATTAAATAAATGATCAATATTCCTGCCAAACAGGTAAAAGGCAACGACACCAGGCTCATCGTTTGCCACCCCAATTTGGCGTACAAATACCCCGCGCTCATTGCAGCAATAGCTGAGCTCGAAAACACAATGGTGTCATTCACTCCTTGAACCTTGCCTTTTTCCGCTGGCAACCATGCCGCTTGTAACAAAGTGGTGGCCCCGACGAACAAAAAGTTCCAGCCGATACCGAGTAATACCAGCGCAAACCAATATACAACCATGGTTTGCGGCTGCAGATTAAGCACAACCACCAGCAGATAAGCAACCACGCCCATCAGCATCACTTTTAATACACCCATGCGGGCAATTAATGCACCTGAAAAAAAAGATGGAGCGAACATGCCGACAATATGCCACTGAATAATGAAAGCCGTTTGTCCAAAGTGAAAACCATGTCCCTTCATTGAAAGCGGTGTGGCCGCCATTAATAAGGTCATTACCCCGTAGGCAATCATGCCACATAGCACTGCAACGACTAAAACGGGTTGGCGGAAAATAAGTCCATTGGCGCGCTGCGTGCCGGTAACTTCTTCAACACTTGGAAGGGGCAAATGCATGCGCCAAAGCAAACCGAGCATCAAGACTGCGATCGGAATAGCACACAGCATGGTGATTAAAAATGGATGCGTTTTGTCAAGTAGGTGCGTAAATGCTGCCAAGTTGGGCCCAGTAAACGCAGCGATTAAGCCACCTGCGAGTACCCACGAAATAGCTCTGGAGGCATAACGGTCCGGGACAACATCAATTGCAGCAAAACGAAAATACTGAAAAAAACTCATAGCAATCCCGAATGCCATAAAGCTTACGGCAAATCCTAAAAAACTCCTGACATAAATTGCTATCGCCGCGCCGACTCCTGCTGCGAGCATAATCAGGCAAGCCAATACGAAACCGAATTTTCGACCTTTGCGCTGCATCAATAGTGACGCGGGTAAAGTCGCGAGCATAGTGAACGTAAATTGCATGCTGATAGGCAGTGTCGCCCACGCAGGATCAGGCGCCAGTGACTCACCCACTAAGCCCCCTGCGGTGAACATAGATGTGCTCATTGTCATACCTAGCGCCTGGCACAAGGCCAGTAAAATCAGGCTCTTGCGCATTTTATTTTTTGGGCGGTTGCGGGCGAGTAAAGGTTAATTGCTGATCATCCGATAAATCAGCATCGAAACGATAGTTGTCAACATCAAACGCCTTGAGATCAGCACTCGTCAGTACTTCATTCTGGACAATCCAATTGGCCATCATACCGCGCGCGCGTTTGGCAAAAATAGCGATGGTGCGTGTTTTACCATCCTTTATTTCCTTGAAATTAATATTCAATAACTTACCTTGAAGCAACTTTGGTTTAATCGATTTGAAATATTCATTAGAGGCCAAATTCACGAGCGTTGGCTCGCCTTGCTCGGCTAAGTCTTTATTGAGTAATTCTGTAATTTGCGTACCCCAGAACTGGTATAGATTATCTCCGCGCGGGTTTTGCAGTTTGGTTTTCATCTCCAGGCGATAGGCTTGAATTAAATCCAGCGGCCGCAGATAGCCATACAGCCCTGAAAGAATACGCAGGTGCGATTGCGCAAAATCCAGCTCAGCGGTGGAATAATGCGCCGCATCAATGGTGCTGTATACATCGCCCTTAAACGCAAACAGTGCTTGTTTGGCGTTCTCAAGCTTAAACGGTGTGCGAAAGTTCTGAAATCGCTCAACATTGAGCTTCGCAATATTTTCACTGACTTGCATCAAGGCTTGAATACCCGCTTGATCATAGGGCTGGATAGCGTCAATCAAGAGCTGTGTTTGATCTAGTTGCTGGGGCACCGAAAACTGCTTGCTAGTAGCAGGGTATTCGAAATCCTGACCTTTTGAAGGCGATAGCGTAATAATCATAGTAGTTAAGGTCTCTCCAACCTATTGCAGTAAACAAGCCGCTACAAGAATGGTATCATCTGACTGCTCAGTTTCCAATCGCTCAATCTAAGTGGCTGGATAGGGTAAGTCATTCTATTTATATAATTTATTTGTGGTTTATGCGGCCACTCATTTGGTTTTTTCATGCGTCCTAGTCTGCTTAGTTCGATTCTCGATACTGAATTTGTCAGTGCCCAACATCATCAGCACACACCCGTCATGCTATGGGGACCACCTGGTGTGGGTAAATCTGATCTGGTACATCAAATTGGGGAGCGTCATGCGGTAAAAGTGCTCGATATTCGACTTTCACAAATGGAGCCGAGTGATCTACGTGGGATACCCTTTAAAAACGGTCAGCAGGTTGATTGGGCGATCCCATCGATGCTACCTGATGCCAAGCGTCACGGTAAAAACGGGATTTTATTTTTGGATGAAATTACTTCAGCCGTGCCCAGTGTTTCCGCTGCAGCCTATCAACTCATTCTGGATCGTCGTCTTGGGGAATACGAAGTGCCGCCTGGTTGGGCAATATTCTCTGCAGGCAACCGACAGGGTGATCGCGGTGTCAGCTATACCATGCCTTCCCCGCTGGCGAATCGCTTTTCGCACTACGATGTTGAAACCAATCTGGATGATTGGGTTGCCTGGGCTTATCATCACCAGATAGATGAACGAGTGATTGGTTTTTTACGTTATCGGCCAGAATTATTGTTTGATTTTGACCCTGCACATAACCCAATGGCCTTTCCATCACCCAGATCATGGGAATTTGCACATCGCGCCTTAAGTAAATTTGGTGACCAACCGAAATTACTATCTGGTTCATTACAGGCTTGCGTCGGACAAGCGGCCGGTGTGGAACTAAAAGCCTTTGTGGACAGTCTTGATAAAATGCCGGATTTAGACGCGATTTTGGCGGGGGAAAAAATCAGCCCACCCAAAGAAATCGATCTGCAATATGCGCTTGCATCCGCATTGGTGGGACGCGCCATCGCGGCACAGGGTCAAGCAAATAGCGCTAACGTGATCGGTAAAATTCTGGACTACGCGGGAACCTTTAAAGAAAAAGAGATGGGTGTGATGCTGGTCTCGGATATGTTGCGCGCAATTGGTGATGATATTTTTAGCGTCCCCGAATTTTCCAGGTGGGCCAGTAAAATTGGTGATATCGTATTGTACGAATAGATCCCACCTGCCCTTATCATTCAATGAGCGAATTCAACAGCCAAGCAATTAATAATAAGCTAGCTGCTGCGCGCACCAAACTCATTCTCGACAAGCCCTTCTTGGGGGCTTTGGTGCTACGCCTGCAATTACAAGATGCTGACCCGTCCTGGTGTACCACGACAGGCACCGATGCCAAAAAATTTTACTACAATGCTAATTACGTACAGAGCTTAAAAAGTGCAGAGTTACAATTTGTACTCGCGCATGAAGCCTTACACTGTGGTCTATCCCATTTTGCACGACGCCAGCATCGCGTAAAACATCGCTGGGATTTAGCCTGTGATTACGCGATCAACCCCATTTTACTAGACGAAGGTCTGACGCCACCACCGGGCGTGATGGTATTAGAACAATATCGGGATATGACGGCGGAGGAAATATACCCTTTGTTGGATGATAACGATCAAAGTGAAACCATGGATCAACATCTATATGACAAACCTGACGAACCGGAAGAAGGTAGTGATCAAACACACATGGACGAGCTTAATCAACAACACATTAAAGTTGATAAAAACGCGCAAAACCAAGCTTCCGGCGCTCAGCCACAAAACAAACCGGGCGCAGATCAAAAAGTACAACCCAATCCTGAACAAGCACCATCTGCCCAGAATACGCAAGAATACAACCCCGAACTCGACGGCCCGCTGGCAGAACCACCGCCTGCACTGAGCCCACAAGAAATTGAAAGCCTACAAGAAAAGTGGCAACAACGCACCGCCGGTGCCGCACAACAGGCTAAACAGGCAGGAAAACTAAGCGCTCAATTGTTGCGTTTCATTGATTCGGAGATCGCCCCCACCCTGCCCTGGCGGCAAATATTGGCGACCCACTTAAGTTTGACTGCACGCGATGATTACTCCTATGCACGACCGAATACACGACGTGGAAACCCGGCAATATTACCGATGCTCAAAAGTACGCAGGTTAGCGTGATCATCGCACTTGACGTGAGCGGTTCAATCAGCGATCAGGAATTAATCGAATGCATATCGGAAATCAACGCTATTAAGGGGCAGTTAAGAGCGAAAGTGACGGTCTTAGCGGCAGATGACCGAATTACGGAAGGATACCCTCAAGTGTTTGAAGCCTGGGAAGAGATCAATTTAGATTCTACGATCGAGGGCGGTGGTGGTACTGATTTCATTCCGGTATTTGATTGGGTGGCCGAGCAAGATATCCCCGCCGACGTGCTACTTTACTTCACGGATGCACAAGGCACATTCCCTGAGCACGCTCCGGACTACCCGGTTATCTGGCTGGTCAAGGGTAAATCCCCGGTCCCCTGGGGTGAACGAATCCAGCTGAACTAGGTCCTATGCCGCTAAGCAATGAAGACAGCCTACGACTAAATATATTGTGTAGTCAGCCGGTCAAGGCCATTCGAATCAATGATTCGAGTCTGGTCCTCACCGCGCTCACAGAGAAAGGTGAGGCACGCATAGACCTGACGCCTAACCAGGAAACAACCCGTTATTTACGCGAAGTGCGTGAGTTTCTGTCAGAAAAATATCTGGGCATGCCCGGTGGCTTTCCAAAGCATCTCGGGAGCTGGACGCGTATGGGTGACGCACAAAATTCACCCGACAAAATGTTGTTACTGGGTGAACCTGAGGCGGTGGTAGCGTTGGCCTATTCAGGCAGCGTAAACAGCGAACAGGCAGCGCACGCCTGGTGGGCCTGTCAAAGTGCGGAAATCGCACGTAATTTATTAAAAAACCAAGCGGTCGTTGAATCTAAGCTTGGACAAGAACTTGCAGCGTTTTTGATGGAATTTCTGCCCTTTGAAGAACAGCCTCTTAATGTCGTTGAGAGCGTTAAACTCTGTTTGCAAAAAAACTTGATCAGTGCAAAACAAAAACAAGGTCTATGGGCGCGTGCCAAGCGTAAACATCCAGTTTTTGTGGGGTTCTTGTTGGCTGGAGCTGAGGCCATACCCCTAAGCGAGGCCGCCCACCCTAAGTACCCGTCTTTACGTTCAACCCTGCGAAACGCTCAGCTGGACAACAACCCTTATGCTCAAACATTTTTATACTTTTTATCTGGCGATGGTCGCAAGTGGTTAAAATCACTTAGCATGTCGTTTGAGAAACTTACCGAACAAGATGTTGTTATCGCCCTTTTTATCTCCATTGACCAGACATTTGACTTTTCCATTGGGCCCACGCACGGCGAACCTAATATCAACCAAGCGCTAAAAACAGCGGCTCGATTATGTGAAGATGAGCAAGCGCCCATCGAAATCCAATCTCTGCTTCGACTGCTAGATCAGCAGCAAATTGAACAATTTAAAGCGCTGTTAGTCTTGGCACAAATAGGCGAAAATACACTAAATAATGTGTTCGGTGGACGGGATGCGAGTGGCAGTGTGATGCGCAAACATTTAATGCCGCTAACCAATCAAATTAACCTGGCAATTCAAACGCTATCATCATGAGTAAAATCGCATACGTAAACGGGCATTTCCTGCCCGAAAATGAAGCCACTGTCTCCATATTTGATCGCGGATTTTTGTTTGGAGACGGAATCTATGAGGCGGTCTCCGTGCTCGAAGGTAAGTTAGTGGATCTGGCACCTCATCTGGCGCGGCTTGATCGATCCTTAAAGGAAGTCGGTCTGCGTACATCCTATTCGCATGATCAAATTACGACCATATTAAAAGAGCTGGTCACAAAAAATGAGATGCGTGAAGGGCTGTTATATTTTCAGATAACTCGCGGCGTCGCGCCGCGCGCCTTTCATTTCCCTCCGCAAAGTGTTGAAAGCAGTTTGGTCGGATTCACCCTACCGATGGCGCTGGCAGAGCGTGTCGAAGCGAACGAGGGCGTTAGCGTTATCACCGTTCCTGAGCTACGTTGGAAACGCCGAGATATCAAGTCCATTGGCCTATTACCACAGTGCCTGGGCAAGCAAGCGGCGATCGAACAAGACTGTTATGAGGCGTTGATGGTGGAAGATGGCATGATTACCGAAGGCACATCCTCGAGCAGCTATCTGATTAAAAGCAATTCGGTCATCACCCGCCCCTTATCGAATGATATTTTACCTGGGGTCACCCGACGCGTGCTGCTATCTCTGGCCAAGGAAGACGATATTAAAATTGAGGAACGACTGTTTAGCGTTGAAGAGGCTTACGATGCCGATGAGTTTTGCTTAACCGCGGCTTCAAATTTTGTATTACCCGTGGTGAAAATCGATGGAAAAACAATTGGTGACGGTAAACCCGGCCCGCTAACCAAGCGATTGCGCCAGTTATATATCGAAGAAGCGTTGAGAACAGCGGTCTGATTCAATTCGAACGTAAGCGCGATAAAAACAAATTGCTCACACCCCATACATTTGTGCTTATACCGTAATTAAAGCAGATCCCCAAGTAAACCCTCCCCCAAACGCCTCTAACAGAAGATTATGGCCCGGCTGGATTCTGCCATCACGTATTGCAACATCCAATGCAAGCGGAACCGAAGCGGCAGATGTGTTGCCATGGTTTTGTACCGTAACAATGACCCGCTCCATAGGTACACCTGCTTTCTTAGCAACCCCTTCAATGATGCGAATATTCGCCTGATGCGGCACCATCCAGTCCACTTCGTCTGCGGATAGCCCATTTTCCTCAAGCGTTTTGATGGCAAGCGCTGACATTTCTTTGACCGCCCATTTAAACACCTTTTGGCCATCCATTTGCACGAAAGCCTGTCCTTTAAGCATCTCGTCATATTGTTTAGACACCCCACTGGGCACGCAAAGCAAATCCTGATAGCGGCCATCAGCATGGATATGCGTAGAAAGAATACCCGGGGTATCACTCGCCGTTAGCACCACCGCACCTGCGCCATCGCCAAACAACACGCAGGTTCTACGATCGGTCCAGTCGAGAATACGAGAGAATGTTTCGGCACCTACCACCAAAACATTTTTCGCAGTACCGGCACGTATGTATTGATCAGCGACGGAAAGCGCGTAGGCAAAGCCCGCACAGACGGCTTGCACATCGAAAGCACCACACCCTTGGATGTTTAGCTTTTCTTGTAAAATACTGGCGCTACTCGGAAATACGACATCGGGGGTGGAAGTCGCCACCACGATCAAATCCAGTCCTTGGGCAGCCAGCCCCGCTGCCTCTAACGCCTTGAGCGACGCATGTAACGCCAGGTCTGAGGTGTACTCACCTTCTGCGGCAATGCAACGCTGACGAATACCCGTACGCTCATGAATCCATTCATCGCTGGTATCAACCATTTGGGCTAATTCATGGTTTGTAAGCACTTTTTCAGGCAAATAACTGCCCGTGCCAATCATGCGCGAGAATGTCATATTATAAGTAAGACTTGATGTAAGGCTGCTATTGCTTCAGATAGGATTTAATGTTGTCGATCATACCAGCTTCAACTTCTTTGATCGCCACCTTTATCGCCGCAGAAAACCCTTTTTCGTCGGCACCACCATGCGACTTGACCACAATACCGTTTAAGCCAACCAGGCTCGCTCCATTAAAGCGTCCTGGTTCAACCTGTCGCTTAAGCGCTCTGAGCACAGGTGTCGCCACCAGACCTGCGAGTTTTGTCGCTAGGTTTTTACTAAACTCTCGCTTAAGGATAGCTGAAATCATCTTGGCTGCCCCCTCTGAGGATTTCAGTGCAACGTTGCCCACAAAACCATCACAAACAATAACATCGGTATCGCCCATGTATATATCATCGCCTTCAACAAAACCGATATAATTCAATTGGCTTTGTTTAAATAGCTCGGTGGTTTTTTTTACCTGATCGTTTCCCTTAACATCTTCGGCACCCACATTGAGCAAACCCACGGTTGGGTTTTCGATGTTCTCCACAATGCTGGCAACCGCTGCACCCATTTGACCAAACTGTAACAAGCCCCGCGGTGGCGTATCAACATTCGCGCCAAGATCCAATAAATGAGTTACCCCTCCCATACAAGGTAGCGCGGAACAAATTGCAGGACGATCAATGCCTTCAATCATCCGTAAAACAAAGCGCGAAGTTGCCATCAAAGCACCGGTATTACCCGCGCTGACACAGGCGTCAACCTCACCGGCTTTTACCAAATTAATGGCCACGCGCATAGAAGAATCCTTTTTCTTGCGTAGCGCGTGTGCAGGAGCCTCGTCCATGGCCACAACTTGCGAGGCATTTTGAATGCTCAGGCGATCTTTAATCGAGGTATCCGGTGCCAATTCTTGCAGCACTGAGCTTATTTTTTGCGCATCACCGACAAGCACACAATGCACATCAGAGGCGCGACGCACAGCGCGGATAGCAGCGGGGAGTGTTGTATCAAGCCCTATGTCGCCTCCCATAGCGTCGATCGCGATGCGAATCATAGCTCGTCCTTGAACGAAGGAAATGAAATTATAACGTTACTCACTATCTGGCATTACCACGACTTGCTTGCCGCGATAATAGCCCGTTGCTGTAATATGATGACGTCGATGTAATTCACCCGTGGTTTGATCCACAGACAAGGTGCTACCTTTAAGCGAATCATGTGAGCGACGCATATCACGACGTGAACGACTTTTCTTGTTTTGTTGAACAGCCATAATAATTCCTGTGTTTCAGGGTAAATATCAATTGAGCGCGTGCTTACATTTGCAGCGCTTTAAAGCCGCGCGATTATAGCGACACTGCTCGCGGCATTCAAAGACTATTTAGCATTTATTTATGGCCTTTTAGCCGGCCATAGCTGCCCGCGAATATTAATTATCTGTAACCTAGTTTTCACCCAATAGCAATGTCGTTTTCATTAATATAGCGGCATTGTAATTGTTTTTGAAATACAGGATTGCTCAAATGAAGTACAAACCAGCTCGTAGCGCAACTATGCAAGCACTTAATCTTAAGACCTGGATGGTCAGCGCAATACTACTTACTGGCATGGCGCTCGCCATTGCAACGCAGGCGGTAGATGCCAAATCACCTCCTGCCTCCGATAATATAGGTCAAGTGGATGTCAATAACGGTTTTGCTGACCTGGTAAAAGCCGTCAGACCTGCAGTGGTGAACATTTCTACCACCAACCGCATTAAAACCACGCGCAAGCAACCCCACTTTGGCAACCGAAATGTTCCAGAACTGGACGATTTTCTAAAACGTTTCTTTGGGGACGAGTTTTTTGGCGATCAACACGGCGCACCACGTTCGCGTGAAACTCATGCGCTCGGATCAGGTTTCATTGTATCTGAAGATGGCGTGGTGGTCACCAATCATCACGTGATTGAAGACGCCGATGAGATCGAAGTCGTGTTTCAGGATGGCAAACGGTTCCCAGCAAAATTAAAAGGTTCAGACAAAAAAACTGATATCGCAGTACTTCAAATCGATACGAGCGGGCCAGTCCCTTACGTCAATTTCGGAGATTCTGACACCGCTGAAGTAGGCGATTGGGTGGTTGCGATTGGTAACCCGTTTGGCCTGGGAGGTAGCGTCTCCGCGGGTGTGGTATCAGCACGTGGACGAGATATTCAATCCGGCCCTTATGATGATTTTATCCAGATCGACGCCCCGATTAACCGCGGTAATTCTGGTGGTCCTTTGTTTAATTTACGCGGTGAAGTCATCGGGGTAAATTCTGCGATTTACTCACCTACGGGTGGCAGTGTCGGCATCGGCTTTTCCATTCCTTCTGCGTTGGTTGAAAATATTGTCTATCAATTAAACGACAACGGTACCGTCGAACGCGGTTGGTTGGGCGTTCATATTCAAACCGTTAGTGATGAAATAGCAGAAGGGCTCGGCCTGGATGAAGCCTACGGCGCGCTGGTTTCAGAGGTCGTAGAAGACAGTCCTGCGATGCGCGCTGGCCTGCAATCAGGTGATGTCATCATTAATTACGATGGTAGGCGTATCGATAAAATGCGCGATTTACCCCGACTAGTCGCGAACACACCCGCCAATGACGAAGTCGTCTTGGGTGTATGGCGCAATGAAACCACGCGCAATATTTCCGTCGTCATCAGTGAAACCAAGGACGAGCCACAAGAACAAGCTGCTACAACGACTGGCTCATCAGAGTCCGAGAATGCACTCGGATTGGCTTTAAGCCCCCTCAATGACGAACTTCGAACGCAATATAGTGTCAAAGAAGGTACAGAGGGGATAATTATTACCGATATTGATCCAGCGAGCGAAGCAGCCAGCCGCGGTGTTCGAGTCGGCGATGTGATCAAGCGGATTGGTCGGCAAGATGTAAGTAAAATCGGCCAAATTGATGATGCTGTTAAGCAGGCACGCAAAGCCGATAAATCATCAGTATTGTTGTTAATTGAACGTGAGGGTCAGGTTTTATTCGTCGCGATTCCTATTGAATAAACTCAATTGATCGAGACGAGAAGATTGCGTAGAGGTTACGCAAACCGGTCGCACCAATGATTTCCCTACTCTATTCATTGGCGCGACCAACACTCTGTTGTTTCCTCAATTTTTGCACAAGGACGTGCTTTTTTTCCTCTCTTACAATCTAGCGGGCACAATGCCTAGAAATTCGGTTTGGTCGGCATAACGCGTCCAACTATTAATTAGGCCCTATATCCCTCAATTTCAGTGGCGGTATTTTATGCTAACTAACATATTAATCGCATCAGCGTATCAAAATAGCACTCCACGACAATCAAAACGTTGCACAAATAATACAGTTTTTGCCGAAAGCTGGGGCTAATCTCACCCTAACGCCCAAAAACGCTAGCATATCGCAATGTCAGTTTGCTTTTCCCCCAAGCTAATATCCTCGTATCACAAGAAAAAAGCATTTGTTTCTTTGGGTATCGTACCCATTATCATGACCCATAAACCACGAAGAACTCACTCACGTTTCTCAATTAATATCGTTATTATTCTGATAGATACAGAATAAAATAAATGTATTTAGTAAATATTTTTGTTGCTTTTACCCGTATAACACCTGAAAATAGCCATTTCTTCAGCATTTAATCAGGAGTAAACTTCGCTGCCGTTTGGTACCACAAGCATTTTGTGAATAAAAACGGGCATCGACTCTCTAAATTTGGCGGTACCGCAATGGCGACTGAAAAACTAAAGACCAAACCAGAATGGGCCAAACAGCAATCTGATCCAATCTGGACACAAATTCGTAAAGAAGTAAAAAAACAGGCAGAACAAGAGCCGCTGCTAGCAAGCTTTTTGCATACCACGGTGTTAAAACATAAATCACTGGAAGACACCCTGAGCTTACATCTAGCGCATAAATTGGATAATGCGACGCTTCCCGGTATTCTATTGCGTGAAATTATAGATGAAGCGCTTAGCACTGATCCTGCGATTGGTAAGGCAATCCGTTCTGATCTTACTGCATTTTGTGAACGTGACCCCGCATGTGATCGCTATTCACTTCCCCTACTGTATCTAAAAGGCTTTATGGGGTTGCAAACTTACCGTATAGCGCATTGGCTTTGGCAACAAAATCGCACCGAACTCGCCTTGTATTTGCAAGGGCGTGTTTCAGAAGTGTTTGGTATCGATATCCACCCAGCGGCAAGAATTGGCAGAGGTATTATGATTGATCATGGTACTTCTGTGGTTATCGGTGAAACCGCAGTGGTGGCCGACAATGTATCCATGCTGCATGAAGTGACCCTGGGTGGGACGGGTAAAGATACGGGCGATCGGCACCCTAAAGTTATGTGTGGCGTGTTATTGGGCGCAGGTGCAAAAGTACTGGGTAATGTCACCATTGGCGAGGGTGCGATGATCGGTGCGGGTAGTGTTGTGCTGACAGATGTACCAGCCCATCGAACCTATGCAGGCATTCCAGCCAAACCGGTAGGTGATGCATTGGACGCGGACGATGGGAATTTACCTGCCTTCGACATGGATCACTCGCTTTGCTGTGATGACTAAACCAACGCCTGCAGAAAACCCATGCGTAACATACTAGTAACTGGTGCAAACCGCGGATTAGGGCTCGGCTTTGTACATCATTATCTAGCACAGGGTGACCAGGTATGGGCAGGCTATCGCAATGATGCGAGTGCTTTAACCAGTTTGCAAAATGATCGCTGCTATCCACTCCAGTGGGATGTTACAAAACCCTTGACTGATTCTGAAAAAGCGAAATTACCCAACGAGATTCATATTTTGATAAACAATGCTGGCATCTATGGCGATAAGGGCGGGCAAAATCTCAATAACGTACGCAGCGAAGAACTACTAAACGTTTTTCTCATTAATGCGGTCACCCCAATACAGGTAGTCCAGACTTTAATGCCCCAGCTAAAGCAGGGCAAAGCAATCATCGCCAATATGAGTTCCAAAATGGGCTCGGTGGCAGATAACAGTAGTGGCGGCGTATACGCTTATCGCGCTTCGAAGGGCGCGCTATGTAGTATTTCTAAATCCATGGCGGTGGATCTGCAAGAAGTTGGAATTCGTGTGATTACCCTACATCCCGGCTGGGTAAAAACCGATATGACTGACCAAACTGGCCTGATCGATGTTGAAACTTCGGTTGCAGGACTGACAACAGTAATTGATAATATTGATCAATACCCACTTGGTGCCTTCGTCGCCTACGATGGCTCAACCGTACCCTATTGATTAAAATACCACTGCGTTTATAAGCAATAGACATATATTTAAGCACTTCAATCATAACAACCCAAAACTTAAAAGTTTTGTAAACCTGAAATGAGGATAAGAGATGAATGTTGAAAAAGTTGTTTTTGCGTTTTTTATACTATTCGCGCTGACCTTAAACTTCGGTTTTTTCCTCGGTGATTTAACTGATCCGGTCCAACACAGCCCATACAGCCTGTTCGCTGCGGTCGTGGTCAGCTTGATTGCTACCGTGCTTAAAATTGGTCATCGTACACATGTCGATGCCGTATTGCTGGCGACTTCCTTGGTCGCTGACTTGCAGTTAGTAGCGGCCTGTATTATCTGGGGCGTTGTGGTTTATGCCATGGGCATCGATATGAACGCGCATTACATGGCCATCATCGTTTCTCTTTCCGGTGGCGCATTACTGGCGAATATCGTTTCCGTTATCATCCTGATATTAGAAACGTCTATGCAACGTCTGTAGGCTTTGCAATAAGCGCCCTACTTGGGTCATTTCCCTAGTCCGATGGACAACAATCTATTTATACTCGTTTTCAGGAGAATGCGCCTGCCATTGGCGGTGCTGATCATGGTATACGCCATGTCCATCTTCGTATTGACGCTAATTCCTGGTGTGGATGATCAGGGTAATTCGTGGAAAATGAGTTTTTTCCACGCATTCTATTTTGTCAGTTTCATGGGTTCTACTATTGGCTTTGGCGAAATTCCCTATGCGTTTACTGATGCGCAGCGCATGTGGACAACCGTCACCATCTATGCCAGCGTCATCGCCTGGCTCTACGCGATTGGTACCATGCTGTCTTTGGTACAAAGTCAGGCTTTCACCAGAGCTTTAGGAGAACAAAGATTTACCAGTAAAATAAGAAAACTCAAAGAACCCTTTTATATCATTTGTGGGTTTGGTGATACGGGCCACTCATTGCTCGCGACTATGCACCAAAACGGGCAACGTGCGGTCGTTATTGACAACAAACCCAAACAAATTTATTCCATCGATGCACAAAATTGGTTGTTTACACTGCCTGCGCTGCTGGGGAATGCCAATGAGTCATACAATCTGGAAAAAGCGGGCATATGTAAACCAAACTGCCGCGGAGTGATCGCCATGACCCAGGACGACCACATCAATCTGCAAATCGCCCTGTCAGCAAAAATACTTGAACCCAATATCAAGGTCATTTGTCGCGCGCAAACCATTGATGCTGAGCGTAATATGGCCTCGTTTGGTACTGAACTGGTGGTCAACCCCTATCATACCTTTGCTGAAGATTTCGTGCTGGCGATGGAAAAGCCCAGTATGTATTTGCTGGAAAGATGGATTACCGCGCCCGCAGATTCACCACTAACGGAACCGGTTTTTCCACCCAAAGGACGCTGGATATTGTGTGGGTATGGGCGTTTTGGCAAGGCTATGTACCGCCGTTTGCTCAAACTGGGAAACCCCGTGACCGTAGTAGAGGAAAAACCTGAGCTGACCAACCCGCCAGACAATACCATTGTCGGCAGAGGCACGGAAGAAGATACGCTGCAGGATGCGAAGGCAAAAAAAGCCGTGGGCATCATCGCTGGCACCGATAACGATGTGAACAATCTGTCTATCCTCCTGACCGCCGAACAGATAAATAAAAACCTGTTTACCATATTACGGCAAGAACTCGCGGTGAATCATCATGTTAGCCGCGCAGTCAAGCCCGATTTACTCATGGATCATAGCGAAATTATCGCTAGCCGTATTCTGGAAAACCTGACCACTCCATTAACGGGTCATTTTCTGCGTATGGCAAGAGATGAATCTGAACAATGGGCGAGCGTGCTAGTCAGCCGATTAATTGGTATTCTCGACGACCAGGTACCTGATACCTGGGTGCTCAGCGTGCGCAAAGACAAAACGCCTGCTGTCTGGGATCTGTTGCGCCTTAATCAGGATGTAATGTTGGGTGATCTGATGCGCAGCACGACCAACCATTTGGTCAATTTACCTTGCATCCCGTTGCTCCTTCAGCGCAAACGCAAGCTGCATTTGATGCCCGATGAAGGCATGCCCTTAAAATTCGGAGATCGCATCCTATTCTGTGGGCGAAAACGCGCGCACAATCGTATGAAGTTGATCTGTACCACGCCACAAATATTATACTATACACAAACCGGTGAAGAACGCTCCGATGGCTGGTTATGGAACCTACTGACTAAGCAAGGTAAGGAAAAGGCCAACTCCATCCTTGAGAACTTCAAGAAAAATGACGCTGAGGATGATGGTGATGAAACAGAAAATTCGAGTAAAGAAATCTAATCCATCGCGCTATTAGTACCTAACTCATTTGTAACCAGCTGGACAATTTTTCTCTAGCTTGCTCGATACCCCGTCGTTTTGGGGCTGAAAACAATTGTGCGCTCGCATCATAAGCGCCTAGCCAGTTGTGCTGCACCTCCAGCAATATAGATTGTGCTTTACCCTGGCTAAATTTATCTGCCTTGGTCAATAAAATATGTACGGGTAGCTGAAGATCGTCAGCCCATGCCATCATTTGTTGATCCAGTTCCGTAAATGGCCGACGTATATCCATGGGAATGACCAATCCTTGTAACGATTGGCGATCAGATAAATATTCGATAATGGTTTCCTGCCACGCATGGCGTAGCGCTATAGGGGTCTTGGCAAAACCATAACCAGGCAAATCGACCAGACGAATCTCAGGCTTAATTTCAAAAAACACCAGATGCTGGGTCCGGCCCGGTGTTTTACTAGTGCGCGCCAGTGCCCGTTGATTTGTGATGACATTGATCGCACTTGATTTCCCAACATTAGAGCGCCCCACAAAGGCCACCTCTCGCCCGCTATCCACCACCCAATCTCGCCGTGCCAGGCCACTTTGCATAAAACGGGTTTGCGCAAAATTTAGGAGCTCACTCATGAGAAATGATCTTGATAAAGAATCGATAGTATAAATGACTCGAAGTAACGCGTCTGTGCGCAATTAAATTATTACCAATTGGATATAGGGAGCAGAAATACAAGGTAGAAAAGGCCAAATTTTTTAATCTACATCACCCATTCCTTATAGCGAAATGGTAGAATGCGCCGCCAATTGTGGAGAGTCATCGCGCACGAGCATGGCTTGTTTTACATCCCGAAGAAAATTAGTTTAGCGTCTCTGGTAAATTAAGACGAAAATTTGGAGAATAAAAAATGCGATCTGTTTTAACCCCTCTCGCCGCAGGACTTGCACTTATTTTTACCTTCACCAGCGCCAGTGTCAGTGCGAGTGAAACAGTAGCACATGGTGACGCTGAAGCCGGTAAAGCCAAATCTGCCGTTTGTATTTCGTGTCATATGGCAGATGGAAATACTTTATTACCAAATTACCCCAGTATTACCGGCCAGCAACCCGGGTATATCGCCGCCCAGCTCGCCGCATTCAAGGAAGGTACCCGCGCGGATGATACGATGAGGGGTATGGTTGCCGCATTAACCGAACAAGATATGTTAGATCTTGACGCCTATTTCAGTAGCCTCGCACCCAAAGTCGGTGAAATTACCCAAGATCAAGAGACCGCTGCGCGTGAAGGTGAAGCGATATATCGCGCTGGCTTAGCCAAATTTTCGGTTACTTCTTGCATGGCATGCCACGGCCCGGATGGAAAAGGAGTTCAACCCCAATTTCCACGTCTTGCAGGCCAGAACGCCGCTTATATCGAAAATCAACTGTTAGCTTTTAAGAATGGAAGTCGTCAAGTCCCTATGATGAATGACATTGCGTTTCCACTGAGCGAAGCACAAATCAAGAATTTAGCCTTGTACATTTCAGGGCTATATTAATTTAGCTAAGGTGAGTATGCTTAAAGGTGTACTCACCACCCTACTGCCTGTTTAAATTATACTAACTATCCCGCTTATTCGGGGCGTACCTGTATAAATCCTTCCGACGCTTGGTTTCTTTTTGCCATGTGGCGTACCTGCCTCGTAGCGACTTTAACAATTCAGATCTTATTGACCGTTAATCTGAGATATTCTTACAATAGTCTGCAAAATATAGCTTTTAATAAAAATTATTTTGCAAAAATTCCTATGATATAGACGCAAAATAGCGCTCTTTTCCACCTGTTATCTTATATAAGCTATTGTATTGAAAGCATTACTTTAGTTTTTTTAAACGACCATACTAAAGTATATGAATATTGGCCGAATAGCTTGATTTTATTTATTTTCCTTGATAGTATTTCGTCAGTAATTGACAAACGGCATTATTTTATACTTAAATGGTATTTTATGATGTTTATAAGGGGAACGAGTTGCGGTGACGAATTTAACAAGACAATCTGGATTTACCTTAATTGAAATTCTGGTTTCAATTGCAATAGTGGGTGTTCTTGCTGCTATTGCTGCACCGTCACTTTCTAGGATCGTTAATCACAACCAGACTAAAGCGGCTTCGATATTATTTCAAGATAATTTGAAACAAGCACGCTATGATTCTAAAATACGATCCAATAGAACAGTTGTTTTCTGCGCAGTAAGGGCTAGTCTCCATTCCAAAGAGCTATGCGTAAACAACGACAATAAATCGCGGTTTTCTAACGGATGGCAGTGGTTTGTCGATAACACCAATCCACCCAATTTTCAATATGATGCAGGTACTGATGAATTACTCGGTAATACCTATGAAGTAGATTTGCAGGATATTAATATTAGAGTGGCCTCACCAGGGCCGAGGATTTTCCAAAACCGGGTTGTTTTTAATAATGGCACGCCTAACATTATTAAACCACCTACCGCTACTAAACCAAATGGCGAAAGAATTGAGCCGACAATCGAATTTACGGACAATATGGGTAGACGCAGTATAGTCACTTTTAATATCACCGGCAGAACAACCTTACAGCACGAATCGAATTAATTCGTTCTAATGATTAGTATGACTAACCCCACTCAAAATCAACAAGGCTATTTAATCCTCGAAACGCTCGTTACCATTGGTATCCTGGCGGTGGGTCTGCTAGGCGTAAGCGCAATGCAAGTGGCCTCGCTCAAAAGTAATTATAGCGCTGTACAAAGAGGTGAGGCCGCCTATTTAATCTCAGCTATGTCTGATAAGATGCGAGCGAATCCCGAAGGCGTCAGAAGGGGATTTTATAATGGACTAGGCGCCGGGACGCCAGCTACTGGACCAAGAAACACACCTCAACAAGTTGCGCAATACGACTTTGATATTTGGCAACAGACCATAAACACAACTTTTAATTTTGATCCAGCACAACCGGTCACTGCGCCAGCAGGCATAATCAATTGCCCATCTACTTTTAACTGCATACTTGAAATTAACTGGACGGATACCCGGGCTGAGTCGCAGTTGCAAACTCAAACCAACCCGCCTCGTTATAGACATATCGCGAGCATCGTATTTTAGCATGCCAAGCTCAATAAAATTCACTGCTTCTAAGGGCTTCACCCTGGTGGAGTTAATGGTGGGGCTCGCGCTCAGTGTCATCGTCTTGGCAGGCATACTCTCGGTCTATTTACCCGCCGTCCGGTCGTGGGGTGTCAGCTCAGATTTGGCCGAAATACACGATACCGAGGCAATTTTGCATGAATTACTGGGTGATAATATTCGCCAGTCCGGCTTGCTCGGCTGCAATATCGATCCAACTGTCAGTAATATAGTGGATGGTATCAACCCTGCAATCAATCGTATAAACAGCAATGTTAACACGTGGGCATTTAATCCAGCTTCTTTTGCGAACCCTTCGTTTATGGCATTCGCTGCTAATGATACAACCAATGCAGCCAGTTTTGGTGTGAATGGGCAACGCCTAAATGATGGCGGGAACGGGCCTGTAGGTGATTACTTTTTCACCCTTGCACCCACATCAGGGTATTATCGCGTTACCGGCGCGTCACCCCAGGGAACCAATGCAAGGTGGTTGTCTTTATCTGATGATTTATCTCCTGGTACCCCCCCGCAAATAAACGCTGGCGATTTTTTCATTATCAATAATTGTAATAACACAACAATTGTCAGAGCATCAAATACTGCAAACGGGACCTTGAACTATACCGATAACGATCTGATCAACTTCACCCATCCGAACAACACCACGGTCAACCCGTTTAGCCCAGAGCTTTACTATTTGGGTTCCTACGATCCACCGGGCGCGACAACCCCACCCGTTCCTACGTTGTATCGACGCACCATTGACCAAACCCTAAACGGTGGTGCCTTTACCACAACGGATAACCCTATCTTAACCGGGGTTGAAAATTTACGCGTGGAATATGGGGTCTTTGCTCGCGATGCGAATGGTAATCCTTTTATCAGCGACTATTTTACGCCCAATAATCTACCCGCAGGCGTAACCATGGCCAATGTATCCGCGGTACGCATTACCGTGATGATTCAATCCGCAGGAAGCAACAATGCGGCTGAACAAACCAGCTTGATATTTCCAGATTTAAATGGTAATCCAGTAGATTGCTACGGTGGCGGCACACCCAACCAGGATGCCTGTCCAGATTTCGTGACAGATGCAGATGGCCGTCGTCGATCTCACAAAGTAATAAGCTTTACTTACGCGTTACCACGCTTTGAACAGATTAAGAAGAACTGAGGACTAAAACAGTGAAATTTCCCCCACGACCAATACACTCAGCTCAACACCAAAGCGGCACTATTCTGCTGATCAGTCTGGTTCTATTGGCAGTAATTACGTTATTAGGTTTGTCCAGCATGAAAACCGCACTCACGGGTGAACGCATTGCCGGACATGTACAGGACTTGCATCTGGCCAATGAATCAGCGGAAAGTGCGCTGCGCCGAGGTCAACGGCGGTTACGTAGAGTGGCGCATAGTATTACCACACCCGAAATGCATACCTCTATCCCACTGCCACCTGGTGCTCCTGAAAACCCGGATCAGCCTGTAAACCCACCTGATCTTACTAATTGGTCTAGTCGGGCAATAGAGGTAGCTGCAACCGAGCTAGTAAAGCCTGCCAACGACGATTCTGCGACGCCGGTACCCCAACCTTTATACAAGCTGGAATTATTTGATCAAATCATAGATGAAAAAACGGTTGGAGATAGCGAACCTGCAGAGCAGAAAAAGCAAAGGGGTACCTCATTTTATCGCGTATTCTCCAGAGGACTTGGGCGTTCCAATGAAAATCAGGTTATCCTGCAAAGCCTGTTGGTTGAAGGGCTTTCGCCAAACCCACCACCCGCAGGGCCTTAAAGTAACACGAGCTAAACAATTGATTTGCAAAGGATCAGGAATTTGAAATGAAAACACTTTACATCACACTCAAAGCTGTTCTTATCACGCTAATCGTCGGCGCAAGCGGGCTTCAATCTGCTTATGCGCGACCAATACAAATTCCTTTAGGGATTGCTTACGGTATTGAGCCCAATGTAATGATATTGCTGGATAGTTCGGGTTCTATGAATCAACAAATCGCGCTAGATGGTGGTGGTCAGGATACGAAAATTAACGTTGCGCAAAATGCGCTCGCTACAGTCATGAACGATACCGATAACGTGCGATTTTGTCTTAGCACATTTGGTAGCAATCATAGTGGCGCCGCGATGAGCCCAACCCTGCAATGCACCAGTGATCGCGCTGAGATAGATGCTTTGGTTGCGACCGTGAATGGCATTAACCCTACTGGTGGTACGCCTTTGGCGGAAGCCTATTATGACATTACGCGGTATTTTCGTGGCCAACCGGCGTATTTTGGCCGATTTACCAATAGCAGCGGCAACACGACAACGTATCAAAGTCCTATTCAGTATCGGTGTCAGGCAAATAACGTGATTGTGGTTACCGATGGTGAGCCCACGGTAGATTGGGATCATAATGGCAACGCGGCCAATACAAATATTAATTTGGGCTTCGAAAACATGAACGGCAAATCTCTACCTAATTGGGATGGGATTCCAGCTAATGGTACGCTTGCCGATAGTACCCAGCCACTGCCTCACTATTCTGATGGTTATTGTGGTACTACCGGTGCCAATAACACCGGCAACTGCACAGACTCACAAGGAGCGAGTTTATGGTGGGGGACTGAATCAAGAACCGTTTTTCTGGATGATCTGGCACAATTTGGCTATGAAAAAGATATGCGCTCTGGTGGTAATGACGCAGCGGGTGAAAGTTGGGATGACCCCGATTACAATGATGGGAAGCAGTCACTCAAGACCTACACCATCGGCTTTGGTTTTGCTAATAACGCCAACCCTTTGGTATTGGCAGACGCGGCTGAATACGGACAAGGCAGTACTCATTCAGCTAACAACCAGACCTCTTTAATTACCGCACTTAAAAACGCAATTTTGACCACCGCTGGGGGAGCGGGTGCGGGTGCGGGCACCACTCAATCCAGCTTTAGGTTCAATGACGATGGCGAACTTATCTTATACCTTACCAATTTCGATTCTGAAAAATGGGCGGGCGAGCTTGGGAAGGTGGTGGTGAGTCAGAACTTGGACTACGACAGCGAAGAAGCCAGCTTTACCGCGACTTTAGGGTGGAGCGCTGCTGAGCATCTCGACACGAAAGCACCAAATACCCGAAATATTTTTACCTACGATCCAGTAACAGACAACGTGATTGACTTCCAGCTGAATGAAGTTCCAGATCCCACTATGTTTGGTGCCAATACAGGAGAAGCTTTCCCTGGCGCACCTGGAACAATGGCGGCGCTGAAAATAGAGTATTTACGTGGTGATCAAACTTACGAAGCACTCGGAGACTACGACGGTGATACAACCACTCCTCAAACTCGATTGTTTCGCGAAAGAGAAACCCCACTTGGCGATATCGTCAATTCTCGACCAATCTATGTTAAGAACTTTAACTACGGCTATATAGATGCAAGCTACGGGAACTATCTAGCCAGCCAAGAAAATAGAGACGCGATGATCTATGTGGGTGCAAATGACGGTATGCTACACGCGTTTGAGGATGAAGGTGATAGCGTTAATGAGAAATTTGCGTTTATTCCCGGCACGGTACTCAATGCTCTTCCAGGCTTAGCTGATGACTCATTTAACGCTAATCACACCTTTTTTGTTGATGGCACGATGACTGCAATAGATGCCAAGTTGGATGGAGACTGGGCAACCGTATTGGGTTCTCCGTTAGGGCGCGGATTCAAAGGATTGTTTTTACTAGACATTACCGACCCAGATACCAATAATGATGATGATTTATTCAGATGGGAAATCAATGAGCAGACTTTGGATTCGAGCAATAATCCTGTCTACAGCAAAATGGGTTATATGCTGACTACACCCAAAATCGCTCGCTTTCAAATTCCCGATGGGACATCCGGCTATCATGATAAATGGGTGATGATCGCGGGTAATGGTGTGCACAGCGAGGATGCAGATGACCTAGACTCAGACGGTAACCCTGTAAAAGGTAAAGCATCGGTTTACATCATCGATCTTGATAACGGTGAATTGATCACCGAGATCGTGCTAGACAATGGATACGAGAATCAAAACAACAGCACTGGTGTGCCCGCCTATGAAAAATTAACAGAAGGTAACGGTATTACCAGTGTTGCAGCGGTCGATTTAAGTCAGAATTCTTATGTGGACAGGCTCTACGCAGCTGATTTAAAGGGGGGTATTTATCGTATAAATTATGACTATAATCAGTCGGATAATCCAAGTGATGACAATGGCTATCTAGCCAGCAAACTGGCATCTGCCTTTGTAGATAGTGGAAACCCCGCCCCCATATTTAAAGCTGAGGGTCCGGTCCGAACAGATATTAGCGACACCTCTCCATCTGGTCCATCTATCGCACAGCCCATTACGTCAGATATAGCGGTTACCGGCGCACCAGATGCCTTTGACGACTCCGATACTGTAATGTTGTTCTTCGGCACGGGGCAGTATTTTGACCTTCCACATGTACTCGAAACCGAAAACTTAAAGGTACAAAGCATGTATGGTATTGTGGATAGCGGTGGCTGGGATACAGGTAGAAACGTAATTGATAAGGATGACGATTTGATTGAGCAAGGCATTAGCGAAACCACCAATCAACGCTTCATTAGCAATGCCACTATCAATTATACAGGGGATACTACCGGAGATCTGGGTTGGTTTATCGACCTGCCCAGCTACGGCGAACGCATGTTGCTTAAGCCGAGCGCGCTGTTTGGCTATATTTCATTCTTTAGTCAATTACCGGAAGGGGCTGATGTTTGCGCGCTTGGGGTAAACGGATGGGCGATGTTGGCGAAAATTGATACTGCGACCTCGGTCCCGACAGACTCATCGGGTACCATCAGACCATTAGGCGTAAAAACCAACAATCCACTTCCACCTATCACCTGGGAAGATGATTTTGGAAATATACGTACTATCGAGAGCCCTGATCTGCCTACCGATGGCTCTACGGGCGTAACCCTAAATGAAATACCGCCCGCGATACCAAAACGTTATTCACGCGCCTCGTGGTTGAGAGTACAATGAAGCGTTCTTATCAACAATCCATAACTTCGTTTGGGAAGATGAAATCATTAGGGTTTACCATCATCGAATTGATGATTGTGGTCTTGGTGATCGGTGTTCTCGCAACCATTGCGTTCCCTTCCTATCAACGGGCAAGCGCCAAATCAGATCGCTCAGTGGCCATTGCGGATATCAATGATATCTCGCAAGCGCTCGAACGTTACTACACCTATAACCGGGTATATACGAACGATTTTTCTAGCTTACGTATGGCGAACAATGCCACCTTTGCGCTGCCCGATCCGACGGGTAGGTATACCTATATGATTGGTGTTCCCAACACTACGGCTGTAGGAGCCGTTCCGCAAGGCGCCACAACCGGCCAATCCTATGTAATTTATGCGGCCCCCTTAGACGGGAGTCGCGATACCTGGACGCTCAGTCAGGATTATATGGGTTTTCAACAGAGTTATGCAGAAGGTAGTACGACACCAGTGACTGGATGGCCAGACTAGCTCAAACCAGCCGGTAGCGCAAAAGAAACCCCTTCTTCTGGGCCATCCATAGTGGTGACCTCTCCGCTGTATCGTTGGAGGCGGGCAATTACTTGCTCTACCAAAATTTCAGGCGCGGATGCGCCCGCGGTTACACCGACGCATTGTTTGTCTCGAAGCCATTCTTCATTGATTTCATGCGCGCCATCGATGAGGTAAGCTTCAACTTTGTTTTGCCGGGCGAGTTCTTTTAATCGATTTGAATTGGAGCTGTTGGCAGACCCCACAACCAATACGATATCGCATTGGCGCGCGAGCTTTTTCACTGCATCCTGGCGGTTTTGCGTGGCGTAGCAAATATCATTCTTGCGGGGGCCGACAATTTTTGGGAAACGTTGCTGCAACGCTTCGATAATCTCAGCGGTATCGTCTACCGATAAGGTCGTCTGACTGACGTGCGCGAGTTTGGCCTCATCCTCTATTTGCAAATCATCTACATCCTGCTTGCACTCAATTAAAACTACACCTTCTTTTACCTGGCCAAGGGTACCTTCAACTTCGGGATGACCGGCGTGCCCTATCAGGATAACTGTGCGCCCGTCTTTGCGGTAGCGCAATACTTCAGTATGGACCTTGGTGACTAAGGGGCACGTTGCGTCAAAAACGTTAAGCCCCAGATGCTTGGCTTCGGCACGCACCGCCTTGGGCACGCCGTGGGCACTAAATATGACGGTCGAACCCGCAGGTGCCTCACTCAATTCCTCAATAAATATCGCCCCCTTTTCAGTCAAAGAATTGACCACAAATTTATTGTGTACCACCTGATGGCGAACATAGATTGGTGCACCGAATTGATCTAGCGCACGTTCGACGATCGCAATGGCACGATCAACACCGGCACAAAAACCGCGTGGATTCGCTAAAATAACTTTCATTACATTATCTACGTACTCTAGGTTAAGTGATGGATTCTATGTGAATTTTAACGACCAAATCACGTCCAACATAAGGATGATTAAAATCTACCTCCATATTATCATCAAAAACACTAAGCACCTGCCCCTCTGTTTGACGTCCGTCGGGGAGTGAGAATTCGATTAACTCACCCACTTCTGGTGAGGGTTCAAAATCCGCTTGATGCATCGTCATCACCCGCTCGGGGTCGAATTTACCAAACACGTCATCGTCCGCTTTGATGTCGATTTTCAATTGACTACCTAATGCCTGGCCTAGCATTTGACGCTCTAATTGAGATGGCCATAGCCCTGCATCCATCTGATATGGTTGCGCCGCTGCATTTAAGTCTCCTTCCAATACCTTGCCGTCACATTCGATCTGATAACGGATAAGCAAGTTGTCTTGCTTTCCTACCAGACGCTTTTTATTCAGCATTGAGTTCCGGGGGCTCTCTATCAGCAATCAACTTCCATCCGAAACTATCGAATATAAGCAATATAGCGCCAAGCGTAATTGCTGAATCGGCTACGTTAAATGCAGGAAACTGCCAGTTGTCGTAGTAAAACAATAAGAAATCTACGACATAATGATACTGAATTCGATCTATCAGATTACCGATGGCTCCTCCTAGCACCAGTGCGAGAGCAATGGATAGCTGCCGTTGTATAGCCGCGATTTGCTTGAGCCAGATAATTAAAACTATACTTACCGCAACAGATATCACCGTAAAAAACAGGGTTTGCCACCCCCCGGCGTTATTCAAAAACCCAAATGCTGCCCCGTAATTATGCGCACGTACAATCGAAAAGACCGGAAAAACTGGAATAGAATGATGTAATTGTAGATGCTGCACGATCCACAATTTTGTGCTCTGATCCAGCGCGATCACCACCAAAGCCATCAAAATATAAACCACAAATGCTCTATTACGCGCCATGGTTAAGCAGCATTTTCTAAGCTAGCAAAATAGGTTTTTGCTCGTTGTATATCCCTACTGATTTGGATTTTTAATGCGTCAAAACTGGCAAATTTTTGTTCGTCGCGAATCTGTTGGCAAAACTCCACGCATATCCTGCGACCATATGCATCACCTTGATAATCGAATAAATGCACTTCCAACAAGATTCTATCTCCATCTACGGTCGGGCGCTTACCCAAATTAGCCACACCTTGATATGCGCTATTGCCCAAACCTTGCACGCGCACAGCAAACACCCCTTTCAGAGCCCGCTTATGTCTCACAGGCAGGTTAAGGGTCGGAAACCCCCAGGTACGCCCACGCGCATCACCATAGTTTACCCGCCCCATGATAGTGTACGGCTGGCCTAGGTATTGTGCTGCTTTTTGCATATTACCCGCTTCAAGCAAGCCGCGAATGCGTGAACTACTCGCGCGATGGTTATTCTCAAGTATGGATTCAAGTTGTATCAGGTCAAAACGATATTTTTGACTGGCCTTACGGAGACTCGATGCATCTCCTAAACGTCCTTTCCCGTAACGAAAATCATCGCCGATGACCAAACACTTTACCTGCAAATGCTTTTGTAAAATGAGATCAACGAATTCCGAATGAGAAAGTTCCGCCAATTTTTGGTTAAAAGGTAAAATACAAGCAATATCTGCACCGGCCATTTGCAGGCCAACAATGCGCTCACCCATACTACTCAATCTGGCTGGCTCATTTTCTCGTAAAAAGTAAGCTTCCGGATGCGGATCAAAGCTCATGACCAATAAGGGTAGCATACGTTTATCGGCCTGCGCCTTGGCTTCGCGCAACATTGCCTGGTGGCCAATATGTAGTCCATCAAAATTTCCAATCGTAACGACGCAACCCCCTGCTCTCAGCTGCGCTTTACGAGCAGCGCTTTGTACGCTGCGGGCAACAATCATTTACGGCTTTCCGGTAGGTGATGATTTCCAGCTTGCAACACTTGACTGAGCAGCTTGCGATCACAAAATAAATCGCCGAATTCAATAAAATAACGAATACTGCGTTCAGGGTATTGCCAACCAAACCAGCCGGTAGTGCCGTCAAAGCCCACCTGCCACAAGCCATGCGCTTTGAGTCCAAGACGCTCTATTTTACCCGCCCAGGCTTGCACCACTTGTTCATATTGTTGTTTTACCACTTCATTACGTGGGTCTGCTGGGACTAAATGATTGAGCCGCGATTGAATAGGTTTGAGTTCCCGATATGATTTACGCGTAATCTTGCGTACCATCGGCAGCAGTGCGTGGGCGGCCTCAAGACTCAACTGCCGATATTCCCGTGTTTCAATATAGTGCGGGCTAAGCGTTTCTAGCTGAGCATGGTGCTCGAATGTACGTTTGGCGATACTCATGAATTAAGCAGTAGATGTCTGGGCCTCATACCCAATACCAGTAAGGCTAAACCATAACAAAATCCACCGCAAAGCACCAACCACATTAACCGAAAAAACCGTGTCCATGCGTTCGCCTCTAACCAAAACGCTAAACCCGGTACCAACCATAGCAGGCAGAGCACCATAAAAGCGCTGGCGATTCCGATCTGAATTAAAAACCAAAGCCAGCCGGGTTGAATCACAAAAGTATTTTCCTGTTTAAGAATGATGAATAGCGCGCCTGCGTTCACGAGCGCGGCGATACTAGTTGAAAGCGCCAGTCCAACATGCGCCATAGGCCTAAATAATAACAAGCTGAATACGATATTGACCAGCATTGCTAGCACGCCTATCTTTACCGGTGTTTTGGTATTTTTTTGCGCATAAAACCCAGGCGCTAACACTTTCACCAGAATGATTGGAACCAAACCCAGCGCGAAGGCAACTAAACTACGGTAAACAAAATCCACATCTGCATCGGTAAACGCACGATAATGGTAAATTGCCGTTACCATCGCCTCGCCCAATACGATTAATCCGAGCATCGCAGGAACGGCAATTAAAAATACCCAGCGACAACCCCAATCGAGCGTCACGGCAAACTCGGATGCGGATTGCGACGCATGATCCTTGGATAGCTTGGGTAGTATTGCGGTGGCCAATGCGATGCCAAAAACACCCACCGGAAACTCCATCAATCGATCGGAATAATATAGCCACGACACGCTACCCGTCGCCAGCAAAGTTGCTAGTGCAGTATTGACCAATAAGTTAATCTGCGCAATAGAAACCCCGAATAGGGCTGGCAAGGTTAAGTGGTATACCCTTTTAGCGCCGTTGTTTGCGAGATCGTCGCCTTCTATGCTTCTGACGCGTGGTTTAACCAGGCTTTTCACCTGTGTTAAAAACGGAAGTTGGAATAATAATTGCAAAAAACCGGCAATTAACACACTGATGGCAATTGGATAAGTTGCATATTGGTAGCGGCTGGCAAAAAACCAAGCCCCAGTTATCATGCATAAATTTAAAATGACTGGGGTAAAGGCCGGCACCGCAAATCGACCTTTGGTATTGAGTATACCGGCGGATAGCGCTACCAGCGAGATAAAGAATAAATAAGGGAACATGATGCGCGTCACATCAACCGCTAACGCGAACTGTTCAGGATTTTCATTAAAACCGGGGGCGATTAGATTTAATAAGACAGGCGCAAACAGCACACCTGCAATTGTGACTAATAACAGAATCAGCATTAAACGTCCGCTGACCAAGGCGAGAAACCGTCTTCCGTCTTCAGCGCTATGGTTGATATCATACTCTGAGAATACAGGTACAAAGGCGGCTGAAAACGCGCCTTCGCCAAACAGGCGCCGGAAGAAATTAGGGATGCGAAAAGCCACGAAAAATACATCTGCCACCATGGTACTCCCCATGATTTGGGCAAAGATGTTGTCTCGCACTAATCCACTAATGCGTGAGACCAGTGTCATCATGCCGATGACAAATGTTGATTGTAGTATCCGCGAACTCATTGGCCGCGTATTGTATGCCAATTCGATGAGGATCAGCAGTATTCAACCATTAAAACAAATAACTATTTTTCAAGTAGATTAATGACACCATCCCAGTCATCTGCGGGAGGGGTTTGCTTGAGCTGCTCAATGCGATCAGCATATAGTTGAATTAACCCAGTATTCAAATTCAGTTCGAGTGACTGCAGAACATCAAGCGCTTTGCGCCAGTGTCCAGCCCGATAATGCGCCAACATGTTTTTCACCTGGTAAGCGACAGCCCGTGTTGCATCTGTCACCTTATCGTGATGCCCCAGAGGTAAATAGATTTTCTCGGGCTTCTGCTTGCCTTTGACTCGCACGATATCAAGTTCCTGATAATCAAATTCTGAAGCCCTATTTCTGGTTCTTTCACTTACTATAATTTCGACGCCGTACAATTTGGTCAAACGCTCGAGCCTGGACCCAAGGTTCACACTATCTCCAAGTACCGTATAAGCCATTCGAAACTCAGAGCCCATATTTCCAACATTCATCGGCCCGGTGCTAATCCCAATGCCCATCTGCATAACAGGCCAACCTTTCTCATTAAATTCCTGGTTAATCTGACTTAGCCTTTCGCTGATTTCAAGCGCCGCTGTTATCGCTTTCGACGCATGCTGCTCGGTTTTAAGCGGTGCGCCCCAGAACGCCATCACCCCGTCACCCATATATTTATCTATTGCCCCCTGGTGGTGGTGAATAATTTCAGTAATTGGCGTAAGCAAGGTATTCAGCAACGCTGATATTTCTTCAGGCGCAAGCTGTTCTGAAGCTGCGGTAAAATTACGCACATCTGAGAACAACACTGTCATTTCGCGCTTTTCGCTTTTAAGTGAATAGACATCATCTGACGCGCTCATTGCATCCACGATTTCATTCGGGACATACAAGCCAAACATGCGACGCATGATTTGGCGTGAGTGGCTTTCTGCAAAAAATCCAACAACTGTATTAAGCGAGTAGAGCGCCCAAATCAAAATGCAAAGTGTCGCAATGGGTACTACCCATTTCAGATTAAACCAAAAGTGTAAATTGGTCAGCACCATCGCGCTAAACACGCCACCCGATAAAGCGGTAGATTTTGCGATAGATAAAGCGGGTAATAGAAAAGCCAACGCAGTTCCAATGACCACGACAAGAACAATATTCAGGGTAAGCGTCCAGTTTGGCTGCTTAAGAAAACTGGCATCTAACAGGCCTGACAGCAAATTAGCATGTATTTCCACACCGGAAAAATCATTACCAAGCGGCGTGCCGCGCAAATCGCGCAAGCCTGCCGCAGAAGTACCCACCAATACCAACGTACCTACAAGGCTATCCGCATCCTTGATCTTGGCATCAAGTACCTGCCAGGCGGGAATGGTTCGATAACTGCTCTCGGTTTGTCTATAGGGTACGAATACCGCCGCTTGGGCATCGAGCGGTATCGTTCCTTGGCCAAGTCTCAGCCCTTCCAGCGCCGGATAGTTTGAATCACTTTCTATCGGCGCCAACACCGGATCAATCTGATTGCCCAAATATTGCCTTGCCATCATCAAGGATAAGGCGCCATATAGCTTACCGTCATAATTATTTAACAGGGCCGCGCGCCGGATAATACCGTCCGGTTCCAACATATTCACCAGTGAGAAAAAACCTGCTTGACTACTCGCCGCCTGCAATAAGGGAATATTACTGGTATAACGCCGCACCCGTGGCGCATGGGTTTCGTGCGCCAACTCGGCACTATTAAATACTGGCATGGGCAAAACGCCGACTTTTTCGACCCTACCATCGCTTTCGAAAAAGTAGCCCAACACAACCTGCTCATTGATTGCACCGGCCAGTATTTTATCGCCCTGATGGTTGGTTAACATCTCAGCAATACGCGCAGGTGTCGCCTGTTCGTCCGCCGTCTTGACAACCTGTTTTATCAACTCTATAGGATAGGTTTGCTCAGGTTTTGCAAATACAATATCAAAACCAATGGTGTCAACTTGGTATTGATTCAGTAAACGCTTGACCAACCGAGCAATTTGGCTTCGTGACCAAGGCCACTGGCCATAACGCTGCAGGCTTTGCTCGTCGATATCTACGATGATAATTCGCGGATCTAATCCCGCTTTTGCACTCGCCTTCATGCGAAGGTCATAGGTATATCGCTCAAGAGAATCTAAAAAGCCAATGCCATGGGTGGAATTACCATAATAATAAGCGTGCCAACTTGCAATTGCAGTCAAACCCAGGCCAACCAGCGTCAGTAAAACCTGCCTGGAACTTGGCCGTTTTAAGGTCATTTAGTCAGGGGTGCGTAATCATCCAACCTATCCGATGACCATTTACGGTTTTGACGAAAAAATACGATCTGTACACTCCTGTGATGTGGTAATTGGTCCACGAATTCCGATAGTGGCTGTAGACTTTTCGTTCACCTCGGCTGGCCTAGATCGCCCCATCAATCCCGATAATTCCCGTAACTTATTTATTACTAGGGTTGAATCTCGCTCCTGCTGTGTTGATCTATTCTGGTAGGTTTCAACCTGCAAAACTTGGCCGGGGCGCATTGTTAGTTTAGTGTTATCACGCATTTGAATTACCACAAAACTATCGTCGTGTGTTTCTAACTGATCCTGTAAATACACTCCAGCACCTGGTGTAAGTAAACATTTGGGCTGCGCTCCGACCTTCGCTGTGACGATGCCTTTGATTACCGTGACCTTTCCCACCACCTCATTTGCAAAACTTGGATTTACCAACAACCCAGCCAGGCCTAACAAGAGCCCGCATACATTAAGCTTAAGCAATGGTTTTCGAAATCGCTGCACCCGACGCGCTAAACTGCGCTTAAATGGTGTTAAATCTCCTCTCATCGTATCGTTACTTATTTCGACATAATGTAATTAAACAGATTGATTTCAAAAGCACCAGTATAGCTAACCGTATGTGGTCCGCAATGTGATAATAATCACATAATATCCCGCATAATTGGTTGAAAAACAAAGGTCAATATTCCCCAGCCACGGTACTATTGCGCTATGTTCAAGGCGTATATAACCCTATTAGCAGGCTATTTCGGATGGGGCCTGTTTCCCTTGTATTGGCAATTGCTGACGCATGTTTCCCCTATGGAAGTGACTCTGCATCGAATTGTATGGTGTATTCCGGTACTGGCCTTGCTGATTCACTTAAGCCGAGATCGCCAACAAAAATTTAAACAATCTTTACTTTCCCGCAGAGAGCTACAACACCTATTTGTTACCGCCTTGCTGATCACTTTCAATTGGGGGCTATATGTTTGGGCGGTCGCAAATGCACGGGTAGTGGAAGCCAGTATGGGTTATTTTTTATCGCCCTTAATCCAGATCAGTTCGGGCGTTGTGCTATTTAAGGAAAGGCTTGCTCCATTACAATGGCTGGCGATCACTTTTGCCGCGATGGGCGTAGGTTTATATATTCTATTCCAGGGTATTTTCCCCTGGGTGGGATTGGGCGTAGGCTTTAGTTTTGCCGCCTATAGCATACTGCGCAAGAAAATCGCCACGGGTGCAGTGGTCGGGCTCTACATTGAAACCTTGATGATGGCACCTTTTGCCCTGCTGATTATTTTGGTTTTACATTATCAGCATCAAGCTGCTTTTTTGAACCTATCGACTGCAACCAATTGGTGGCTCATTCTGGGTGGCTTGGTCACTGTCACACCTTTAGCCTTGTTTACCATTGGCACGCGCCAACTGCCCATGGCGAGTGTCGGCATTTTATTTTTCATCACACCGAGCATGCAATTCATAATTGGCGCCTTGGTAATGGGAGAACCCGTCAATAGCAGCAAGCTACTTGCGTTTAGCGTAATTTGGGCGGGGGTATTCCTTTATTCAATTTCTATTCTGCGAAACGCGAAAAATCCAACATCAAATTACTAAACCTCATCTTGTCGGGCATAGACAATCGCCACGGAGACATTATCTCGCGCAGAGCGACGCAATGCGGAAAACAATAGTACCTGAATAGCAGCTTCTTGCTCATCCGAATGCAGGCTTAAGCACTGCGCCATAAATCGATCACTGAGCACACCCGATAGCCCATCGCTGCAGATTAAATGGATATCTCCAGCTTGCATTTGCTCGTTAACAATCGTGATTTCACACTCGTCTGCCGTACCAATCGCATTGGTGAGAACATGCTCATAAGCACTAATATCCTGGCCATTTCTTTCTACTACATCCTGGTCGCGCATTTGCTGCGCCAGGGTTTGATCGACTGTTATTTGATCCAGCTGGTGATCGCGAAACCGATACAAGCGGCTATCTCCTGCATAAACGACTTTAGCTTGCAAACCGATATATTGAACCGCGACGAGCGTGGTTCCCATACCGGCGAATTCTTCTACTTTAGCCGATAATTCATAGACTGCTTTATTGGCGTCTTCAACCGCCTGTTCCAAGCTCAAGCCTTCATCGATTGCATCACGCACGATTTCTATGGCGGTCCGACTGGCGATTTCTCCCGCATTGTGTCCACCCATGCCGTCAGCCAAAACAACCAAGTCAATTTCTGGAAATATGGCAACTGCATCCTGGTTGATCTCTCGCACCGCGCCCACGTCAGTGGCGCAATACATTTCCAAATGAATCATGGTTGGGCTATTTACTGCGTTTATATGGTGCGTAACAATTCATTTATGCCCACTTTGCCGAGGGTTTTTTCATCCACCTTCTTAACGATTACCGCGCAATACAAGCTATGCGAGCCATCCTTCGCGGGTAAATTACCGGACACCACGACTGATCCTGGTGGAATATATCCGTAAGAAACCTGTTTGGTTTCTCGATCATAAATACGTGTGCTCTGTCCGATATACACGCCCATAGATATCACCGAACCCCGACCCACAACCACACCTTCAACGACCTCACTGCGCGCGCCGACAAAGCAATTATCCTCAATAATGGTCGGGCCAGCCTGTAGCGGTTCTAGCACTCCGCCAATCCCTACGCCGCCAGATAGATGTACGTTTTTACCGATTTGTGCGCACGAGCCCACCGTTGCCCAGGTATCAACCATTGTACCTTCATCTACGTACGCACCAATATTTACATAACTTGGCATCAACACCACATCCTTAGCGATATACACCCCGCGCCGCACCGCTGCCGATGGCACCACCCGAAACCCGGCTTGTTTAAAATCTGCTTCAGAGTATTTTTCAAACTTGCTTGGTACTTTGTCGTAAAACTTGGCGTGCGGGCTTTCGATCATGTGGTTATCGTTAATTCTAAATGACAACAATACCGCCTTTTTGAGCCACTGGTTTACCCGCCAATTGTCGCCATCAGGCTCTGCCACGCGCGCCTCCCCGCTGTCTAATAGTGATATGGCTTGATTGATTGCTTCGTCGAGTTCGTCACTGACGTTATCTGGGGTGATTTCTGCACGGGCTTCCCACGCGTGTTCGATTATAGTTTGAATGGATTGCATTGATTTTTTATTAATTTGTGAGTCGGTATATTTTAGCAGCTTGACGGACGTCATGTTCTGACGCGTTAGTGATATTTAGCGCAGCTATTCAGCTCCTAAGCTGATATAAGATGAACTTTAGGTTACTAATACTCAAGCTCATTTCTATGCCACCACTCGATCTACAAAAAGCCCGCAGCGACACTCGAGCATGCCAAAATATAATTCATTTCAATAATGCTGGGGCTGCTTTAATGCCCGCACCTGTAGCGGACTGCTTGCATCAATACCTGGACAAAGAAGAACAAATTGGGGGCTACGAAACCCAAACCCAAGAACATGCTTTGTTGGAAAACTTTTATCAGGCCGCTGCGAAACTGCTAAATTGCCATACCAATGAAATAGCATTCATTGAAAATGCGACACGCGCTTGGGATATGGCATTCTACAGCTTTCGTTTTTCACCCGGGGACAAAATACTCACGACGTATTCCGAGTACGGTAGCAATATCATTGCCTACCTTCATCAGGCAAAACGATACGGAGCCCAGATCAAGTTTGTTCCCAACGACCAACATGGTCAAATTGATGTGAACGCACTTTCTCAGGCGATTGATGAAAGAGTTAAGCTGATTTCCATAAACCATATTCCAACAGGCGGTGGGCTGGTTAACCCGGCAAAAGCAGTGGGTGACGTGGCTAAAGGAGCCGGGATACCCTTTTTATTAGATGCTTGTCAAAGTATTGGCCAGTTGCCATTAGATGTAAAAGAAATTGGCTGTGATATTCTGACAGGAACCGGGCGTAAATACTTACGTGGCCCAAGGGGAACCGGCTTGCTCTATGTAAATAGTCAACTAATCGAAAAACTGGATCCGCCCGTACTAGATCAACATGCCGCTACCCTGGTTTCACCCCATGAATACCATATTCGCAAAGATGCCCGGCGATTTGAGAACTGGGAACAACACTTTGCGGGCAAAGCTGCGTTGGGGGTTGCAATTGATTACGCGCTTGCATTTGGTCTCGAGCCTATTCAGCAGCGTATTTACGCCTTAGCCAGTAGCCTGCGTACACAACTCAACGCGATCGACGGCGTATCATTAACTGATGAAGGGGCAGAACAATGTGGTATCGTTACGTTCCAAACGAAACAGCGCAGCCCCACAGATATAAAACAGCGCTTACGAGCCGCAAATATTAACGTCACCACCCCATCTGGCTCTGGCAGCTTGGTATCGTTCCAACAACGCGGCCTGGATCAGGTTGTTCGTGCTTCACTTCATTATTACAATACAGAAGAAGAAATAAATATATTTATTAAGGTGTTAAAGGGATTTTTAAATCAATAAAATGTGAATCTTTAGACCTCGGCTGACACTGGGCGTTTTTCAGACTAAGTTTTTTTTATTCTGCCCCTTGCGATGTTGTCCTTTTTTCGGGGTAGTTTTATTCCTCGCCCTTCCTCTACTACCTGCTTTACACTGGGCTGGCTTTTTTGCAAAACCACGTTTTTTACGCCCATTTCCAGATAGATTAAGCCTTGAAATTGCCAACTTCTTGCCCGCGACCCTGACATTCTGTAAATCTCTGAATATGTCTTTGGGCATACCTTCGGGGAGATCGATCAGGCTAAAATTTTCCTGAATATTAATCCGACCGATATGCTCACCATCCAGCCCGGCTTCATTCGCTATTGCGCCAACAATATTACCCGGCTTGACTTGATGTGCATGCCCCACTTCAACGCGAAAACGCTCCATGCCTGAATCTAACGGTTCCTGGCGGCGGTGCTCACCACCACGATTATTTGGCTGACCACCGTTCGAATCGTGCGTGCTGGACGCTTGCCGGTCGTTTCGCTTAGGCGCCTGTGCGCTCAATAAGATGGGGTTATCGGCTTGCGCCAAAAAGGCCAGTGCAGCCGCTATTTCAGCATAAGATTTGTCATGCTCGCTCTCATATTCCTCAATCAATTTGGTGAAAAAGGGGAGCTTTTGAGATTCAAGGGTTTTACTGATGCGTTGCTTAAAACGATCAATGCGTCGATTGTTTATTTCCTGGGTGGTGGGCAACTGCATGATTTCTATTTTCTTGCGGGTCGCTTTCTCTATCGCGCTCAACAAACGTCGCTCGCGTGGCGTGACGAACAAAATGGCATCCCCCTGCCGCCCCGCTCGACCCGTCCTACCAATACGATGCACATAGGCCTCGGTATCATATGGGATATCATAGTTAACGACATGGCTGACGCGCTCCACATCCAGACCCCTGGCCGCAACATCAGTGGCGACTAGAATATCCAATTTGCCGTTTTTAAGCTGCGTGATGGTTCTTTCGCGTTGATTTTGTGCGATATCACCATTCAGCGCCACAGCCGCGTGCCCACGCGCCTGTAGTTTATCGGCTAAATCCAGGGTGGCGGTTTTAGTGCGCACGAAAACAATCATAGCATCAAATTCTTCCGCTTCCAGAATTCGAGTCAATGCATCCAGTTTTTGCACCCCTTTAACCATCCAGAAACGCTGACGAATGGTTTCTGCGGTGGTGGTTTTTACCTTAATGGTTACTTGCTCAGGTTCGCATAAATATTTGTTCGCAATCCGCCTGATTTGGGTCGGCATGGTCGCCGAAAACAATGCGATTTGTCGTTGTGCTGGAATTTGTTCCAGTATCCACTCAACATCATCGATAAAACCCATGCGCAACATCTTATCCGCTTCATCCAGCACCAGTGTTTTCAGGCCTCCGAGCTTCAAGGTACCCTTGCGCATATGATCCATTACACGTCCAGGTATCCCAACAACCACATGTACACCGCGTTTCAAGGCACGGATCTGACCACGATAATCCTGACCACCATATACGGGTATGACATGAAATCCAGGAATATGTTTGGCGTATTTCTGGAAAGCTTCCGCCACCTGAATGGCTAACTCTCGGGTTGGTGCCAACACTAATACTTGAGGGTCTTTTAGTTTTATATCCAAAGTAGACAGTATAGGCAGCGCAAATGCAGCGGTTTTACCTGTGCCAGTCTGAGCTTGCCCTACCACATCTTTGCCTGCTGCCATCAGGGGAATAATGAGCGCTTGAATGGGAGAAGGCGTTTCATACCCCACGTCATCTAGTACGCGCATCACAGGTTTGCTGAGCTGAAGCTGATTAAACATGCTGACTTGATCGGTAGCCATAAAAATAGGTTATGAAGTGAAGTGTTGCAACAACGCGGATAGTCGTTGTTGCCTGGCAAGAAGAGATTGCCGCAGTTAAGGGGCGCGGAGTTTACCTGCTAAACTTTCATTGTGCATACAAAAATTTGTTTTTTATACGCGCACTAAAATCCAGTCAGCCACATCCGGCCTAGTTATTGATCTGCATCAAATCTAGCGCTAAAAATCTCTTTTTAACCTGTTTTAATTATTGTATTGAGAACTATTATCATTTACATTACCGTAATCTTGAGTAATTCTATACAGAAATGTTAAAACAATTGGCCATTGGAGAACACGCCAAAGTTGTCAAAATAACCGGTGGGAAAACCATGGTTCGCAAAATGATGAGCCTGGGGATCAAAACTGGTTCCAATATTGAATTACTCCATCACCGTGGAAACAATGTCGTGGTGCGCAGCAATGGCACGCGTATTGCAATTGGTGCAAGCATCGCCAATCTGTTACGAATTGAGCGCCTGCCCGTCACAAATAGTTCGCCTGATCATAAATCAAAAAAGTAAATTGCCATGGCGTGTCATGCACAATCTTCTGGTGACGAATTACTCAAACGTTCGCTTATTATCGCGTTGGCGGGCAACCCGAATTGCGGAAAATCAGCCCTGTTTAACGCTTTTACCGGCATCCGGCAAACCACCGGAAATTGGCCCGGGGTAACGGTCGAGCGAAAAGAAGGCCATTTTAATCTGGATGGTAAGGTTGTTCGGGTAATCGACTTACCTGGTATTTACTCCCTAGATGCAGCCTCGCTAGATGAACGCGTCGCCAGCGAGTATTTGTTATCGCGCGATGCCGACATGATCGTGAATGTCATTGACGCAACCAATCTGGAGCGTAATTTATATCTAACGGTTCAGATGTTGGAAATGAATATTCCAGTGGTGATCGCGCTGAATATGATGGATGTGGCGACTCGCCAAGGATTCAGGATCGACGTAGCCAAGCTTTCACAGCAGTTGGGTTGCCCTGTTATCCCTGTGGTTGCGGTCAGCAAAGAAGGGCTGGATGATTTGAAACAGGCCATAAAAAATGTGGCTGCTGGGGGCGCAGGTGGATATTCGCTCGCGCATGATGAAGTAATTGAGCAGGCAATTGATCAGCTGCGCGAGCATCAAAATCCAGCCCTTGACCCTAGCACTAACCGCTGGTTGGCTCTTAAAATGCTCGAAGGTGATCAACATGCGATCAGTCAGGCTTCAGCAGAACTAAACGCGCTCGTCGAACCAACACGCGTTGCTATTGCTGATCGAACGGGTGAAGATGCAGATACGTTGATCGCCGACACGCGTTATCAGCATGCGCATATCCTGGCGGCGCAGGTTTTACAGGAAAAAGGTAAAGCCGGTAAAAACTTGACTGATTGGCTGGATCAATGGGTGTTGAGCAAGTGGCTGGGGGTGCCCTTTTTTTTGGTCGTGATGTATTTGATGTTTTTGTTTTCGATCAACATTGGCGGCGCCTTTATCGATTTTTTTGACCTCGCAGCGGGCGCCATTTTCGTGGATGGTCTGGCGCAGGTTCTCAGTCAATTGGGGTTTCCACCATGGCTGGTGGTACCAATCGCGCATGGATTTGGGGGCGGCCTGCAAATCGTGGCAACCTTCATCCCTGTGATAACGGGTTTGTACCTGTTTCTTTCTTTTATTGAGGATTCTGGCTACATGGCGCGTGCGGCTTTTGTGATGGATAACGCCATGCGCGCAATCGGCCTCCCAGGCAAAGCCTTTGTACCCATGATCGTTGGGTTTGGTTGTAATGTTCCAGCCATTATGGCAAGCCGAACACTGGAACGCGAACGTGAACGCAAACTCACGATGTTGATGAACCCGTTCATGTCATGTGGTGCGCGTCTACCCGTTTATGCACTATTTGCGGCGGCTTTTTTCCCGAGTAATGGGCAGAATCTGGTATTTATTCTGTATATCGTGGGGATTCTAGCCGCCATCGGCACCGGCATGATCATGAAACACACCTTGCTTCCGGGGCAAAGTACGGGCTTTATGATGGAGCTTCCCCCCTATCACATGCCAAGCCTACGCGGGGTGTTGCTGCGCACCTGGGATCGGGTCAAACTGTTTCTCAAAGAAGCCGGTAAAGTCATCATCATCATGGCGATGGTCATCAATATGCTAAGCTCGATCGGGACTGATGGCACCTTTGGCCACGAAAACAGTGATAAATCTGTCCTCAGCGCTATTAGCAAACAGCTTACGCCGGTATTTGCACCCATTGGTATTCAAGAGGATAACTGGCCAGCAACCCTGGGGATTTTTACGGGGATTCTGGCCAAAGAAGTGGTTGTGGGAACGCTTGATTCTATCTACACCCAGCTGGGTAGAGAAAATCAACCCGAAGTAATCAGTGAATTTAATCTATGGCAAGCACTACAAGAAGCGGCTACCACGATACCAGAGAATCTTTCAGATCTCAGGGGTAGTTTGCGCGATCCGATTGGCATCGATGTAGGCGATGTTTCTTCCCAAACCCTTGCGGCCGAAGAACAAGGGGTCAGTACCAACATGTTTGGGGCGATGGCACAGCGCTTTGACGGCAAAATAGGGGCGTTCGCCTATCTACTATTCATATTGCTTTATTTCCCCTGCGTGGCAACCGTCGGCGCAATTGCGCGCGAAGCCGGGTTGCGCTGGTCTATATTCGTCGCTATCTGGACAACTGGGGTTGCCTATACCTGCGCTACCGTGTTTTATCAAACTGCGACCTGGTCACGCCATCCTACCAGCTCCACTATGTGGCTGATTGGGTTATTTTTATTTGCGGTTGCGGTCATCATGCTAATGCGGAACTGGATGCGCAAAGAGACAGAACCGCTGGCGCAAACTTCATGAGCATTCTGACTGACATTCGCAACTATTTACAACAAACTGAGCGCGCCAGTCTCAATGATATTGCCCTGCATTTTGATACACCCCCTGAAGCCGTGCGCGGTATGCTGGACCACTGGATTGCGCGTGGCAATATTCGGTATTGCCCGGTAGATGCTTGCGCGGGCTGCAAAGCCGCGTGTTCTACGATGCCAGACGAAACCTATGAGTGGCTGGGTTAGTACTAGACACTGCGCACTGAATAACAAAGCAAGGCTATCAGTACGGCTTGATTAGAATTACATCTTCTGAACGCTAAACCCTTAGGAATTAGGCTAAATGCAGATTACTTCAATTAAAAACGCTTGCAAAAAGGAGTTAATTAGCGGTTAGCTCTATGGGGTTATGGATAATAATCTCGACTCGTCTGTTCACTTTACGGCCCGCTTCGGTAGCGTTGTCCGCCACGGGCAAAATTTCGCCATTTGCGGTTGAGGACATCCTATCTTCATCGACATTACTAAACACCAATTCTTTTAACACGGTTTCAGCGCGCCGCGCTGAGAGATCCACATTGTATTCCAAATCGCCAATACTATCGGTATGCCCTTCAATCGAAATTCGACGATTCTGTGCTTGAGGTAAATCGAGTATATCGGCCATCTGGGCAATCGTGGCTCGGGAAGTAGCCTTGAGATCGCTTTTATCAAAATCAAAATAGATGGTAAGCAGCGTGATAATTACGCCGCGTTCATCTTCATGCACATCAACCCCAATTTCTTCAAGTTGGGAAATCATTTGCGAGTTATCGATGGGGTCTTTTTCATCAATAGTCTGACAGGCATTGAGAAAAATTGAACAAGAAAAAATAATTGTGATAGTTAAAAATTTATTAGGCAGATTCGAATACATTTTTATACGCTCCAATATAGTTAATGGCGGGAGGTTGCATATGCCTGTAGGTAAGGCGATATCACCAACTATCTTTATAACTATAGGCGCTGAATATCGATCAGTATGTGTCAATACTCATAAAAAACGGTTTTAAATGCTGTAATTGCTCCAGCGCATTATCACAGTTTAAACAGGATTGGGCCGCTCCCTGATTTTCGCTGCCCACTTAGTCCGTGTGGTCTGAATCTGCACTCTCCTGTTATTTCAGGCCACTAAATCATCACACCACCCTAGCAGTACTGACCTGTGGTACCGAGGCCGTCTTTGATTGCCTTTTCATACAGTGTGAAACTAGATGCGCAAGGAGGTGTTGTCGCATCTAAATCTCCATTTGATAGGCTTCCAAATCATGCTGCTGACAAGCCGCCTGATAGGTATTAAATAACAAACACGCAATGGTCATCGGTCCGACGCCGCCGGGAACTGGGGTAATGCCCGCTGCATTTTCACTGGCACCAGTGAAGTCCACATCACCCACCAGTTTGTTTTTGCCATCCACCTCAATGCGATTAATCCCCACGTCGATGACTGTCGCACCAGGTTTGACCCAATCGCCTTTGACCAATTCAGGCTGTCCGACTGCGGCGATTAGGACATCCGCGCCTTGACACACGCCGCGTAAGTCTTGCGTTCTGGAATGCGCGATGGTGACGGTACAATGCTGCTGTAACAATAGCGCAGCCAAAGGCTTGCCCACAATATTGGAACGCCCCACAATCACCGCGTTTTTTCCAGTTAAATCACCCAGCTGATCTTTGAGCAGCATCAAACAACCCAGCGGCGTACAGGACACCAAACCAGGCTCTCCGATGGTTAGCCTACCGACATTGTTGATATGAAAACCGTCCACATCCTTGGCCGGGTCAATCGCGTTAATAACCGTCATCGGGTTGATATGTTTGGGTAAAGGCAATTGCACCAAAATACCGTTAACCGCATCATTCTCGTTCAGCTCATTGATTAGCGAGAGTAAGGTTTCTTCAGTGGTCTCTTCGCCCAAAGCGTGATGAAAAGACTGCATACCTGCTTCCTTGGTTTGCCTTTTTTTATTACGCACGTAAACATGGCTAGCTGGGTCTTCTCCGACCAATATGGTCGCCAGACCGGGTTGGATACCCGTCTCCTCTCGTAGATTTAATACCTTATCGGTAATCGTCTTGCGTAAGTTAGCGGCAAAAGCCTTACCGTCAATAATCGTCGCCATAAATTGAACCTCAGAGGATGCTACTTGAATGAAAGCGGCTATTGTACGCTTTCACGTATCGCTAATATGCTCTTAATGCGCAATAAAAATGCGCAATTGCGTATTGAATCACACTGCATTTCCGCCTACCCTTCCGCGCTGGTAACAACAGCTAAATTAATAATAATGCCCTCATCCAAAACCATCCTTTTAGCCTTTCCAGGACAAGGCGCTCAATACCCAGGTATGGGTAAAGATTTATACGAAGCCTATAACAGCGTCAAACAGACCTACGAACAAGCGAGCGATACGCTGGGTTACGATATGGCGGAACTCTCCTTCAACGATCCGAACGATCAAATCAATCTAACCCGCTATACGCAACCCGTTTTGCTGACCCACCACGTTGCGTGTTTACGAATATTCAACGAGCTTTCCGATAACAAAATTAAACCGCTGTATGCAGCAGGGCACAGTCTGGGAGAATATTCAGCACTACTCAGCGCGGGATCGATTGATTTTGCCCAAGCTTTGCGCTTAGTGAGCCAGCGAGGGGAACTCATGGGAAAGTATGGTCAGGGTGAAATGCAGGCGCTTACCCTAGGATATGACGATGCACAATCGCTGGCAGATGCGTATTATTGCGGGGTTGCGGCATGCAATATGGCGGATCAAACCGTGGTCGGTGGATTACCAGAAGATCTACAAGCGCTCGCAGAAGCAATGAACGAACGTTTTCCACGTAAACGCAGTACGCGATTAAAAACTGAAGGCGCTTTTCATACCTACTATATGGTAGAAGCGGCCATACGCTTTCGCCGAATATTGGATAAGAATAAGTTTAGTACACCGAATATTGATGTGTGTTCTAACTATACTGGCGAATTCCACGATTCCAGTGCGGAGTCGATTCGTTCCAAATTGTTTCTCCAGCTCTTTAACTCGGTAATGTGGGTGAATAATCTACATCAGGTCGCTGATCAGGGTGTTGATCTGATTATCGAGTTTGGCGGAGGGATTGGCAATGGCGCGACCGCCGCCGAAAAACGCCCAAATCTAGCCGGAATTATCAAAAAGACCTTTCGTAATCTTGACGTGCCTCCCACCCATTTAGCGGTAATTAATATCGAGACGCTTGAAAATACACTAAGTAACTTGTAACCCATTGTTTGATGGATTAATATCGATTTGATAACCATTTAACTGACTCGCAACCAGCATGCGCCATAGCGTATAGAACCGATCTAGGAGATAAAAACTATGTTGAAACCAAACCCAGGAAAAACCCAGCGAACAGGCTTATTTAAAGCACTCGCCTGCACGACCTTGCTGCTCAGTACCAGCAGTTATGCAGATTCTCAAACTACCTGGTTCGGCGAGGTTGCAGATGGTCAATGGCTCGCAGGAATTAAGCTCGGTGTTGCCGAAGCTGATTTATCCAGCATCGAAGGCGCAGATTATGATTCATCCGAAATGGTAACTTTCGTGTTCGGCTACCAGTTTTCACGCCCAATCGGCGATAACGGTACCGCTTCCATAGAAGTAGAATTAGGCAGTACCGCAGATGCAGATATTGGTCGAGGCAATGGTGTCAATGGCGTTGGCGAGTGGGATATGCACACGTCTGCGGTGTTTTTTAACTATCGCTCACCCGGCACGATCTACTTTAAAGGTAAACTCGGCGTGATCGATTCGAACATTGATTCCCGTTTTGGCAACCGTACGATTAAATCGGATGATGCTTCCTTGGCAGGCGGTATTGGTTTGGGTATGCGTCTCGCTGGCACCAATAACGTCAACATTGAAGGCGAGTGGGTAACGGCTTCCGGTGACAATGATATCAACTATTTTAACATTGGCGGCCTAATTGAATTCTAGGTTAGCTTAATAATTGTAGCGAATTTCTTACCCTTCGCTCATTCCAGAAAAGCCCAACTTTGCTTGGGCTTTTTAATGTCTATACCGTATTAATCTATGAAAAACTACAAAATTGCATGCCTCGCCGGAGATGGTATTGGGCCCGAAATAATGCGTCAGGCAGAAAAATTACTCGCCGCAATCGAAACCAAATATGATGTCCACTTCGAGTTAATGCCAGCGTTGTTTGGCGCCAGTGCCTGGTTTGAAGTAGGTAGTGCCCTGCCCCGGGAAACACTCGATATTTGTGATCGCGCTGATGCCATCTTAAAAGGTACGATCGGCCTGAACCATGAGGATACCGAGAAAATCCCGGTTGAGGAACGCCCCGAGCGCGCTGGTTTGTTACCACTCAGAAAGCATCTCGACACCTATGCCAACTTCCGCCCGGTTTATCTGCCCGCTGGATTAAAACATTTCTCGCCTTTAAAACCTGAAATTATCGGTGATGGAGTGGATATCATGATGATTCGGGAGCTGGTCGGGGGCTTATACTTTGGCAAAAAGGAAATAGGCAAAGATGAAAACGATCAGCGCTACGCGGTTGAGACCTTGGAATATACCGAAGCACAGATCGAACGTATTCTACGCGTTGCCTTTGAAACTGCACGACAACGCAAAGGCGTTCTGCACAATATCCATAAAAGTAACGTACTCAAATCCAGCGTATTGTGGAACAAAATCCTAGATGAGATCAAAGCAGACTATGCAGATGTTCAGGTGGAGCATATGCTGGTGGATGCCGCCGCAACGCATCTTTGTTTGAATCCAGGACAATTTGACGTCATGGTTATGGAAAACATGATGGGTGATATTATTAGTGATCAAGGTGGTGGCATACTCGGATCACTCGGCTTAATGCCCTCTGCTTGCATTGGCCCCGAAAAGGCGTATTACGAACCTTCGCACGGTTCAGCACCGGATATTGCTGGAAAAAATATTGCCAACCCCTATTCCATGCTGGGTTCGGTCGCGATGATGCTTGAGTACAGTTTTAATATGAAAGCACAATCACGCACTATTTTTGATGCGATGGAGCAATTATTTGTTGCCGGCGTCACCACACCGGATCTAAAACAGCCCGGGGTTGAAAATAAAATGATCAGCACTGAAGAATTCGGTGATCGGGTTGCAGAGGCGATCAAATCGGCATAAATTAAATTATATTTATTTAATAACCCACTCATTAATAAAGATAAGTGTAGTACATTGGTGTATTATATGTAGAAAGTTTGCAACGCGATAATCCGGTTGTTTGATTGATCATCGCTTGACCCACATCAAAAATTCACTTTCTTTGCAATATTTAACTTCTCTTTGATTAGAATATTATGATATATTGGTTGACGCAATGTAATTACATTGAACTCGACACATACTAAATTAACAAGAGGTGACTTATGAAGTACACAAGTAAATTGCTTGCGATGCTCGCGATGCTCGCTGTGTCGTCAACGGCGTTTGCAGATTTTAATATGCCGTTTTTTGATGACGATGACGACGACGATTTCTATCGTTGGTATTATTACAACAGTCAGCGAGAGCAAGCTCGCGACCGAGATCGATATGACGATGGCGAGCCTCGTCGCTATCCCCCACGTCGGTATTACTACGACGATGACGATGACTTTTTCGGCAGTGGTCGCGGACGAGGTCGTGGACGCGGAAGCGGCAATTTCGGCTTTAATATGAATGCTGATATGGATGCTGATTCTGATTGGGACACCGACTGGGATGGCGATGGCGACATTGATGAAGACGATTATTACTATAGCCGTAGCCGAGGCCGTGGCAGAGGCAGTGGTAGCGGTAATTTCGGCTTTAATATGAACGCTGACACCGACTTTGACGGCGATTTTGATGGCGATTGGGAAGATGATTATGACCGTCGACGTTATTACCGCGAACGTCCTCGACGCAGTCGCAGCCGTGCAGCACCCGCAGAGTAATATCACTCCCCTTATTTAGGGTGATTTATCAAGGCGCCAGATTGGCGCCTTTTTTATTGTTGGTCGTAAATAACGTCTCTAGGCAAAATGTCTTATCGCGCAACCGACTTGAATTACCTATAATCCACTGTTATCCACATCATCAATTTTACACCACGCCGTTATGGCACACTTTACCAGTAATTCTTACCAACAATGGCAAGCACTTGCCGTCAAAGAGCGGCGTAAAACATCCGCCGAAGAACTGAACCATCATTCCCTGGAAGGCATCAAAATCAAGCCTTTATACAGCGCTGAAGATCTTGCCAATATCGAATATCATCAAAGTATGCCAGGGTTTGCCCCCTATTTACGGGGCCCACGCGCCAGTATGTATACTGGTCGCGCTTGGACAGTACGTCAATATGCGGGGTTTTCTACCGCACAGGAATCGAATAATTTTTATCGAAAAAATATTGCCGCAGGGCAAACTGGCTTATCGGTCGCCTTTGATTTAGCCACGCATCGAGGTTATGACTCGGATCACCCACGCGTTGAAGGCGATGTAGGGAAAGCAGGTGTCGCGATTGATTCGGTTGAGGATATGAAAATCCTGTTCGATCAAATTCCACTGGATAAAATGTCGGTTTCAATGACCATGAACGGCGCGGTGTTGCCGGTTATGGCTATGTTCATTGTCGCTGCTGAAGAACAAGGTGTGCAGCCCGAACAGCTCGCGGGCACGCTGCAAAATGATATCCTGAAGGAATTCATGGTGCGTAATACCTATATTTACCCCCCTGAACCGTCTATGCGTATTGTCTCTGACATTATCGCTTACACCGCGCAGCACATGCCTAAGTTCAACCCGATCTCGATCTCGGGATATCACATGCAGGAGGCAGGCGCAACTTGTCTGCAGGAACTTGCTTTTACCATTGCCGATGGCATTGAGTATGCACGCGCGGCAAAAAACAGCGGCCTGGATATCGACGCCTTCGCACCGCGATTGTCTTTCTTTTTCGCTATCGGCATGAATTTTTTCATGGAAATTGCCAAATTACGTGCTGCAAGGGTGCTGTGGGCAGAATATATTGACAAGCTGTTTCAACCCAAAAACCCCAAATCGTTGATGTTGCGCACTCACTGCCAAACTTCCGGGGTCAGCCTGACAAGCAAAGACCCGTACAATAACGTAGTGCGTACCACGATTGAAGCCATGGCGGCGGTATTAGGGGGCACCCAATCGCTACACACCAACTCGTTTGATGAGGCTCTTGCGTTACCGACTGAAACCTCCGCCCGCATCGCCCGAAATACCCAGCTGATTATTCGGGACGAGACAGAGATTACCCGCGTGGTCGACCCGCTTGGTGGCTCTTACTACATCGAATCGTTAACCCAGAGTTTGGTCAACGAGGCCCGAAAAATTATTGATGAAGTCGAAGAAATGGGTGGTATGGCCCAAGCCGTTGTCAGCGGTATGCCCAAACTTAAAATAGAGGAATCTGCCACTATCCGTCAGGCACGTATTGATAAACACGAAGATATCATTGTGGGTGTGAATAAATTTCAATCCGATGACGAGCAGGAAATTGATGTATTAGTGGTCGATAACCAAAAAGTGCGCACTGACCAAATTGCGCAGCTGGAGAAAATGAAGCAAACGCGCAACCCTGATGCGTTAAAAAAGGCACTCTCTGCCCTTACTGCAGCAGCTGAGAGTGATGAAAACTTGCTTGACGCTGCTATCGACGCCTCTCGCGCGAGGGCTAGTTTGGGAGAGATTTCAGATGCCTTGGAAGCAGTATATGGCAGGCATCAAGCGCAAAATCAATCGGTGGGTGGAGTTTACGGTCAGGCACTAGAAAATAATGACCAATTCACCATGTTACAAAAAGAAATAAGCACGTTCGAACAGGAACATGGACGCCGCCCTCGCATTTTGGTCGCAAAACTAGGCCAGGATGGGCATGATCGCGGTGCCAATGTAATCGCTACAGCCTTAGCAGATATTGGGTTTGATGTTGATCTTAGCCCTTTATTTCAGACGCCCGAAGAGATTGTTCGCCAGGCACTTGACAATGATGTACACGTCATTGGCATTTCCACACAGGCCGGTGCGCACACCCAGCTGGTGCCAGAGGTGATGGCCCTGCTCAAACAACAGAATATTGACGATATCGTGGTGATTTGTGGTGGCGTCATTCCCCCGCAAGACTATGCGGCGCTGTACGAAGTGGGCGTCGCAGAAGTCTTTGGCCCCGGAACCCATATCCCGGATGCCGCTGCCAATCTAATAAATCACATAAAATAATTTAATTAAATCTTTAATAATGAGAAATATTTTACAACAACTAGAAGAAAAGCGTACTGCGGCAAAGTTAGGTGGTGGACAAAAAAGAATTGATACCCAGCACAGCAAGGGCAAACTCACCGCGCGCGAAAGAATAGAGGTATTGCTGGATGAAGGTAGCTTTGAGGAATGGGATACATTCGTTGAACATCGCTGCCATGACTTTGGCATGCAAGATACCAGCGTGATTGGTGATGGCGTTGTCACCGGGCATGGCACGATCAACGGCCGCTTGGTTTTTGTCTATAGCCAGGACTTCACTGTTTTTGGCGGCTCCTTGTCAGAATCGAACGCAGAAAAGATTTGTAAAATCATGGATCAGGCAATTAAAGTCGGTGCGCCCATCATTGGTATCAACGACTCAGGTGGCGCTCGAATCCAGGAAGGAGTGGCCTCTCTGGGTGGATACGCGGAAATTTTCCAGCGCAACGTGATGGCCTCCGGTGTGGTACCTCAAATCTCCCTGATTATGGGGCCGTGCGCAGGGGGTGCGGTGTATTCCCCAGCAATCACGGATTTTATTTTTATGGTGCGTGATACCTCCTATATGTTCGTCACCGGCCCGAGCGTAGTAAAAACCGTAACCCACGAAGAAGTCACCGCAGAAGAGCTGGGCGGAGCGCATACCCATGCCAGCAAATCCGGTGTGAGCGATGGCAGCTTTGAGCATGATGTCGAAGCACTGATGACGTTACGTAACTTCATCGATTTCCTGCCCTCGAACAATAAGAATGGCCCTCCTTCCCGTCCGTTTGATGACCCACCTGATCGAACCGATTTCTCACTTGACACCCTGATTCCAGAAAACCCGAATGCACCCTACGATATGCATGAGGTGATTAACAAAATAGTCGATGAACAACATTTTTTCGAAATCAAACCTGATTTTGCCAAAAACATTATTATCGGCTTGGGACGTATTGAGGGCGAGGTCGTGGGTATTGTTGCAAATCAACCCTCGGTGCTGGCAGGCTGCCTGGATATCAATGCGTCGGTTAAGGCCGCTCGTTTTATTCGCTTTTGCGACGCCTTTAGCATCCCAGTTTTAACCTTTGTTGACGTACCTGGCTTTATGCCCGGCACCGATCAAGAATACGGTGGCATCATTAAACATGGGGCAAAACTGCTCTATGCGTACGCAGAGTGTACCGTTCCCAAAGTCACGATTATCACCCGTAAAGCTTACGGGGGTGCCTACGATGTAATGGCCTCCAAACACCTAAGAGGTGATGTAAATTTCTGTTGGCCCAGCGCCGAAATTGCGGTCATGGGACCAAAAGGTGCGGTAGAAATTATTTTTCGCGAAGATGCCAAAGACCCGGAGAAACTCGAAGCACGTACCGAAGAGTATCGCGAAAAGTTTGCCAATCCATTCATCGCAGGACGGCGTGGTTATATTGATGATGTTATTTTCCCACATTCTACCCGCCACCGAGTTGCCCGTTCACTAAATATGCTGCGCACTAAGAAATTGAAAAACCCTTGGCGCAAACATGGAAATGTGCCACTTTAGTGGATAGCAACATCAATCTTTTGTGTTTAATACTTAATTACATAATAACAATGACTTATGTCACTATTTAAAAAAATTCTAATTGCTAATCGTGGCGAAATTGCCTGCCGCGCCATACGTTCTGCAAATGCGTTAGGTATTCCAACCGTAGCGGTTTATTCGGAAACAGATCACCGCGCAAAACATGTACGCATGGCAGATGAGGGGGTGCTATTAGGCGGCAATGCACCGAACGAAAGCTATTTAAATATCGAAAAAATTATAGAAGCATGCGTTCAAACTGGGGCAGATGCGGTCTACCCAGGCTACGGATTTTTATCTGAAAATGCCCAATTTGCGCTTGCTCTGGAAGCGGCGGATATTGCCTTTATCGGCCCCAATGTACCCGCGATCGAAGCCATGGGAGACAAAATCACCTCGAAACGGATTGCCGAAGAGGCTGGGGTCAATGTCATCCCAGGGCATACCGAAGTACTAAAAGATGCGAGCGAAGCGCAGGCCATCGCTAATAAAATTGGCTACCCCGTAATGCTCAAGGCGAGTGCGGGCGGTGGGGGTAAGGGTATGCGAATCGCGTTCAATGACGAGGAATGCTTGGACGGCTTCGCGCGTGCCCAAAGCGAGGCGGTTTCTAGCTTTGGTGATGACCGTATATTTATCGAAAAGTTTATTGAACAGCCCAGGCATATTGAAATCCAGCTGATTGCAGATCAGCATGGCAATGTCATCACTTTAAATGAACGCGAGTGTTCAATACAACGGCGCCATCAAAAAGTCATTGAAGAGGCACCCTCTCCTTATATTAATCAAGAGACGCGCAAGGCGATGAGTGAGCAGGCGGTACTATTGGCTAAAGCAGTTGATTACGTCTCTGCGGGTACGGTGGAGTTAATTGCCGATAAAGATCAGAATTTTTATTTTCTGGAGATGAATACCCGCCTGCAAGTAGAGCATCCCGTCACCGAACTCATCACGGGGGTTGATCTGGTTGAATTAATGATTAAAGTGGCGGCTGGTGAGAAGCTGCCAATGAAACAAGCCGATATCCCACTGAATGGCTGGGCAATTGAAGCACGGGTTTACGCTGAAAACCCAATGCGAAATTTCGTGCCGTCTATTGGACGGCTCACTCGCTATGTTGAACCAGCACACAATGAAACCATACGCGTCGATTCCGGGGTAGATGAAGGTGATGAAATATCGATGTTTTATGACCCGATGATTTCCAAACTGATTACTTACGCGCCCACGCGTGACGAGGCGATAGAAGCAATGCAATTGGCCTTGGACGAATACACCATCCAGGGTGTGGAAACCAATATCGGGTTTTTATCTTCGATTCTGCAACAACCCCGGTTTTTAAGTGGCGATCTGGATACCAATTTTATTGACGCGCTATATCCAGAGGGCTATGACAGTGCGACCCATATTCCAGAAGATGTCGATATTCTGTTTCCACTGGTTGCGAGCATACACTATCGTTATACCCAGCGCGCGTCCGAGCTATCGGGTCAACTGCCACATCATGGATATCAGGTTTCCAAAGATTGGGTTGTGGTTGACACCGATGGCACTCAGCACTCGATAAAAATTTGCGAAGATGAAAATCAAAATCATCTTGAATATAAAGGGCAGCACTACTTTATTAAAGATAACTGGACGCCAAGCCAACCGCACTACAAAGGCGAGATTAATGGCCGCAAAGTCGCCGCGCAAGTTCAGCGAGAACAATATCGTTATGTGCTCAGTTACAAAGGATATCGCCTGAATGCACAGGTGTTAACCCCACCCGTCGCCAAGTTGGCCCGTCTAATGCCAGAGAAAAAGCAAGTGGATTTATCCAAATTTCTGCTTTCTCCGATGCCAGGCCTGCTTATCAGATTAGATTTAAAGTCGGGTGATACCATTGCCGAAGGTGAAGAACTCGCCATAATCGAAGCGATGAAAATGGAAAATTCGATCCGAGCAGAAAACGATTGTGTCGTTAAAGAAGTTTTTTGCGAAGCCGGTACAACCCTCGAGGTCGATCAAAAAATCCTTGAATTCGAATAATTTCGGCTGCTTGGAAAATGATTGACGTCGAGCAACTGGCCAAACGACTGATCAGACAGGACCGGCGCGCGCTTTCCAAGGCTATTACCCTAGTAGAATCCAGCCATCCCCAACGTCGTGAGCAGGCATTAACCTTGCTCGACACCATCATGCCGCATACCGGCAATTCGACGCGTATCGGCATATCTGGCAGCCCGGGTGTAGGGAAATCTACCTTTATTGAGGCGTATGGCCAGCACCTAATTAGTAACGGGAAAAGGATTGCTGCGCTGGCGATTGACCCAAGTTCTAAGTTAACCGGGGGCTCCATTCTTGGCGATAAAACACGTATGCCCGTTTTATCCAATCATCCAGATGCGTACATCCGCCCTACCCCTTCTGGTAGCTTACTCGGGGGCGTGGCCAGACGCAGTCGTGAAGTAATTGCTTTATGCGAAGCGGCAGGGTTTAATACAATTTTGGTCGAAACCGTGGGTGTGGGTCAGTCTGAGACCGAAGTCGCAAATATGACAGACTGCTACCTGCTCTTATTACAGCCCGCCAGTGGAGACACCCTACAAGGCATCAAACGTGGCATTATGGAGCTTGCCGATCTAGTGGTGGTCAATAAGGCGGATGGCGCATTACTGCCAGCGGCCAGAGAATCTGCCACACACTATATGCGCGCGCTTAGCTATCTAAACAGTAAAATACCCGATTGGAAGCGTCCAGTTATTCTTAGCTCTTCACTCAACCACGAGGGGTTTGATGACGTAGACGACGCACTGAAAGCTTATTGCTCACTGGCTCGGGAAAAAGGGGTGTTTCAACAAAAACGTACGGATCAATTATTGCACTGGTTGGAAGATGAAATCATTGCTGATCTAATCGATCGATTCAGACATGATACCGACATCCAGAGTCAATATGCTACAACGCGCCAACTGATAGACCAAGGACACTCTCCGGCACGCATTGCCGCTGATTTTGTCGATACACTTTTAAAGAGGTAAATTATGATAGGTAAGCTCAACCATATCGCTATCGCAGTACCTGATCTGGGTAAAGCCAGCGAATTTTACCATGATGTGCTCGGTGCACGTGTTTCGGATCCGCAAGACTTGCCCGAACACGGCGTCACCACGGTATTTGTCGAACTGGATAACACCAAACTGGAACTACTCTACCCCTTGGGTGATGATTCCCCTATCGCAGGTTTTCTGAACAAAAATCCAGAGGGTGGCATTCATCACTATTGCCTGGAAGTAAATGACATACAAGCGGCGGTGGAACAAGCCAATACACACAATATCCGAGTTTTAGGAGACGGCTCGCCTAAAATTGGTGCTCATGGTAAACCGGTTATTTTTATTCATCCCAAGGATGCATTGGGATGCTTGGTCGAATTTGAGCAGTGCTAAAAATCTTAGGCAAAAATAAAGTGCCTCTTATTGCGTAAGCAATAAATAGCCGATGCTTACGGTTTATAGCAAGAAACATTCATTTAGAAATAATCTGACGGAACTGCACGGTGGGAAGTTAATTTCCCCCTTCGAGTGCCCCTCAAGAGCAGAGTATATTATTGAGCGAATATAGCAGGTAGGTCTTGGCGAGATTAGCGCTCCACAAGCATTTGGTCTTGATCCAGTCCACCGTATTCACGACCCTGCCTACATAGCGTTTTTGCAAAATTGCTGGCAACAATGGCGGGAAGCGGGCAACACCGGTGAGGCAATCCCAACTATCTTTCCTACACGTAGCATGCAGAGCCGACTGCCCAAAGATATCGTCGGAAAACTCGGCTATTATGCCCTATCCAATGACACCTCTATTAATGGTAGCAGCTGGCAAGCAGCAAATTTAAGCGCAAATATTGCACTGACCGCACAAGCAAAGTTGCAATCAGGCCATCAAGCTGCATTCGCGGTATGCCGCCCTCCCGGACATCATGCTGCCCGTGATCTGTATGGCGGCTACTGCTTTATCAACAATGCAGCAGTCTGTGCGCAAGCCTTCTTGGATCAAGGCGCTTCCAGAGTGGCGATACTCGACGTAGATTTTCATCATGGCAACGGTACACAATCAATATTTTATAATCGTGATGACGTTTTGTTTTTATCCCTACACGGGGCGCCAAGTATGGCATTTCCTTATTTTCTTGGATATTCAGATGAAACCGGCATAGCAAAGGGTGAGGGTTTTAATAGGAACTATCCCTTACCTAAAGGAAGTGGCTATACCGCTTGGGAAGGCGCGCTCAAACAGGCCCTAAAACAAATTACGCGCTATGCCCCCGACGCTTTGATTGTCTCACTAGGCGTTGACACTTATGAAGACGATCCAATTTCCTTCTTTACACTTACAAGCGAAGACTTTTCACGTTATGGCGCACTGCTTGGCAAACTGTGTCTACCAACTTTATTTGTTCTGGAAGGCGGCTACGCTATCGACGAAATGGGGGTCAACACGGTGAATGTCTTGACTGGATTTGAAGGAAAATAGGCTGAGCTTAACGGCCGTTTGCTTCAACTCGCATCCAGGAACGCTTTGATTATTGGGTTGATAAGCTGCGGGTGAGTCAAAGGTGCCATATGGCCTCCCTTTTCGATATAGTGAAAACGCCAATGTGGGCAGGCTTCGATAAATAAATCTACAATCTCGCGAATACTCCGTTGGGTGTTTGGGTCGCTCATTACTAAGGTCTGAGCAGTAATGGCTTGGTAAGCCTCAAGCGTAGTTTGATCACCTAAAATCGCGTCCCATTCATAATAATTTGGCTGTAATGCAGTGGCAAATGCGCTGCGGCGCTTTTCTGGCATATCCTGCCACGCGTTCTCCCCCAGCCAGTAATCCGCAAACCGTTCTGCTGCGGTTGACCAATCGCCCAGCGCACCGTGGTACTTGACGTGTCGGTGAAGCGACAGGCATTCCTGATAAGCAGTCTTGCGATCGTTTTGTTGAAGCAAATGAAATGGATTGGGTTCAAACAAAATGAGCTTGTCGACTCGCTCACCCAATAACATCTCAGCCTTCAGCGCAACCGACCCTCCAAGGGAGTGGCCCACTAAATGAATCGGGCCATTGAGATTTTTACACAAAGCCAACACCAGCTGCGCCTGATCATCCATTGATTGCGTGTGCGTCTCTGACCAAGGCGTCGTTTCTCCATAACCGAACAGATTAATCGCTAACACCTGGTACTTGTCTTGCAACACATCTACCAAGGCATGCCATTGCCGGTTGGCACTGACCGCGCTATGGATCAGAATAACCGGCGGACCTGCGCCCGCATCGGTGTAATCAATTTTAAGGGTTCCCTCGCTAAGTACAGGCACGATCTATGATGCCTCCACCTCCCAGGTAGCTTCGACCAGCAACACGTCATTACTATAAATTTTGCCATTAAACATATCACCGGCTTTAACCACACCCACGCCTGCAGGGGTGCCCGTCATTAGTAAGTCACCGTCTTCTACGGTGAGGAAACTGCTCACCTCACGCAAAATATCGTTGGGCTTGTGCAACATTAACGCGTAACCACCTTGTTGTACCAATTTTCCATTTATCCTGAGTTCCATTTTGAGTGTATTTAAATCATCATTTAAACTCACAAAATCACTTAAGACCGCTGCATTGTCAAACGCCTTTGATCGCTCCCATGGAAGACCTTTGGCCTTAAGCGCAGATTGTAAATCTCGTTTGGTTAAATCCAGCCCGAAACCAACCCCAACAATCTCCCCTTGTTTCACTAGAAAGGTGATTTCACCTTCGTAGTGTATTTCACCCTTTTGCTTAACGTAAATTTTATTAGCGATAGCAGAGTTTGGCTTGATGAAAATAACGGGTTCATCGGGCACTTCATTGCCCAACTCATGTATATGCTCCACGTAGTTTCGGCCGATGCAGATAATTTTCGAGGGATAGACGTCATTTCCATCGAACTTAATTGATTTCATATCGATTCATATTCTCGTTAGACTGGTTATTTCTCAAAACCAGCCTTAATTGAATGCTTAGACCGACTCAGGCATCTATACCCTTAGTAAACACCTAAATCTTCGCCACAAACCACTTCACCATCATAATGTGCGGTAATTTCTGCCACCAATTCGGATTCGCTAACACCCCACATCAGCAAATGGGTCAAAACCAACTTCTTAGGTTTGACCCGGTTTGCGATATCAGCCAGCTGGCGGGTTGAGGTATGCATATGGGCATGGTATTTCTGCCATTTCTGCGAGCGTTGAGCGAAGGCTTTGGCGGAATACACTTCATGGACCAACACATCGCAGCCTTTCCATATATCAATCACCGTATCAATCGGTGCGGTATCACCTGAGACCACAATGCGCCTGTCTGCGCTGATAAACTGGTATCCCAGCGCCAGCCAGCCGTCACCATGTTTGACTTCAAATGCATCTACCTTGACCCGCTTATCCTCATAAACCCGGCCAGGGTCAATTTCATGCGCATCTACGCCATACGCGTCTGGATTAATCGGCTCAAAGCCGCAGACTCGCACTTCTTTGTCCATTTCATAGGCCGCTAGAATGTGTTTTGTCATTGATCCTAAGCCTGCTGGGCCATAAACACGCAGCGCCCTGTTCCGCCCCAGTACCCAAGGCGTAAAAATTAAATCGGGATAACCGGCGGTATGGTCGGTATGCAGATGAGTAAGAAACGCGGTATCAAGGTTTTCCACTGCCAAAGCAGATACACCCCGTTGCTGTGCTGCTGCAGCTCGACGCACTACACCTGGCCCAAAATCGACCAAATAAGGAACATCATCCACAATAACGGCTAACGCCGGCCCCATACGATCTGGGTCAGCATTGGGTGTGCCCGTTCCGAGCAATACAACTTGGGTGTTTGACATGGCTAATATATCTAGGCTGCTTTCCCTTATCAAAGGCGATGTTTACATTGTAAAGGGCACCACCCTCTATTGCCAGCCAGGTTTCAATCGCAATCTCGAAATGCACTGCTGGAAACTAAAATACGATATTTAATGTTCACACGTAGGGCACATTCAGAATATTCACGCCAAAACTTGAGCAAAGACATCACATGTGATAAGTGTGGTTTCTAACGCTGCATATCTGATGTGTAGAAAATATATCTATAAAAAAAGAGGTATCTCACGATGTTAATTAAAGACTATATGAGCGCTTCTCCCGTAACCATACGCGAGAATGCAGATTATAAATCCGCTTTTGTCAAAATGGATGATAACGGCATCCACCATCTCCCCGTGGTCAACAACCAAAAAGAAGTCGTTGGTGTGGTTTCACTAAGAGATTTGCAGCTCGCCACCCGGTGTTATTTTGAATCACCCGTAGAAATCTCAGAAGTCATGCACAAACCGGTATTAACCGCCAAATCGAGCGATACCATGGCCAGTGCAGCCAAACTCATGGCAGACAACCGTTTTGGCTGCCTACCTATTCTGGACGATGATGGACACGTGATGGGTATGTTGACGGAAACTGATTTATTTCGGGTGCTAGCCGACACCTTGGCCGATTAAATTCAAACACGGCTAAGCTGATACGCTAAATCCTAACGCCATTCCCGTTCATTGGTCAAATCGTAAATAAACCCCGGAATATCGGGGTTTATCACAAAGAACTAGGTTAAGATTGGTTTTCTTAGTTACTGATAATATAGATCACGATACAGACTAAAAATTCGTCTGGGAAGAATTTTGGATGACACAGGTAAGCCTTGAAAACCTGCCCAGCCATCTTTATCCGCATCGTCTAAAACGTCATCATGATTAAGATCCAGTTGCTCTGGTGGAATCCTAACCGTTCCGCCATCGTAAACATATTTTGGCTGGCCAACGAATCCCTCCCAGATGTTCCTAACATTGGTATAGCCCGCGCGGGTTAGTAAATTAGCCGCCTGCACGCTTCGATAGCCGGTTCGGCATAAGGTCAGAATTGGTTTGTCCTTATTTGGGAATAGACTCTCGACATAGCTGACAAAGTCTTGTGGATTAAGTGTGCCATCTCTGTTGGTATCATCATCGCACCCATCCACAAAACATATATCCGGATAACCCGATAGATCGTAGCCAATATAATCACCCGAGTCGTTTGGCATATCTGCGCTACCTTCTATGTGTGGAAACGGTATGCTTTATGATTTAGGTGGATGACCCACTAGATGTTCAGAAATACGCCTGACATCGATGATTACGGCTTTAGCAAATTTCCGTTTGTGCTTTCTGCCTCGATCATGTGTAGTGAGAAGATAGGCTTCAGCTGCACTAATCTCAGAATGGTATAGCTGGGGCAAGCCATAGCGATTACCGATATCTGCCAGGGCAGTCGCATTAACACTAAATACAAGCCCCATTAAAAGTACTACTTTGTATATTTTCATCTTAACTTCCTCCGACTAAATGATTACTTTTGATAACACGCTGAGAGATTTGGGCTGTTAGCACATAAATACCTATTTTTCGGGCGCTGAGAGAGCCTAATTACCGCTTTCACGCCCATACGCATCTCGATCAATGCGGTCATCAGGCAATTAGCATCAATCTTGTATTCCCTAAATTGTTGAATATGTTTAGGGATCAATAAGTTGGTCAAGTGAGAACAACAAAAAGATCCGGCTCATCGAAAGCAAGTAGCAAATTTTTTGTTACTTCTAAGACGCGCAGATTACGCTCCTCCAATCGTAAAACGGATCACGTCCTGCGGTCACTTAATAACGCTTCCTACAGCATACGGTTTACGGTCCATCTCAGGACGTGCATGGGCTACGCCACTGGTATAAATAAAATCGCCTGATGCGCTTGACTACACCCTGGGTAATACCATGCCTCTGTCATTACAAGTGCTAGAATAAACTCCGCCAGCCCCTACCCTCACAGCGGTTAATCGTGATTTGTCTACCCAATTGGGTGCGCAGTCGTACCGGTGCGCAACCACCGCCGTCAATCATCAACTCGACGGTATTTGGGTCTATCACCCTGGCCTCGATACGGGTTCTTCTATCTGCGCTTAACTCAACATCCTGAAATGGAAATGCCTCCTGATTATCCGGCGCCCGATATAATATAAACCGACTTTCAGCAATCTTGAGCTCATCACTATCAGCTGCGACTGAATACTGCGGCAGGTTAAATCCAGCCGTGGAAAACTGACTACTATAGCGCTGGAAACCGCCGTTGACGAGTGCATCAATCTGAAAACGATAATTTGCGCCCCAATCCAGTCGCTGTAACGGAAACCAGGCAAATTGATGTTTGGTAAATTTATACTGAATATCATTTGTTGCGCTAATTTGACGCATTTTATCAAGGGGTATCCAACTCGCGCTATCATCTCCAGACTGACGCTCTAGGGTAAAGCCCATAATCTTTACTTCAGAAACCGTTTGTGGATTAAACTGAATCGAAATAGGATAACCCGTCATGGGTAAATCAGGCGTTGGATGTGGGTCCTCGTCATAAAACACCGGTTTAATATCTTGCGCACCGTCGGGTGGCCAGACAACCACCTGCGGCCGATTTAACAAACGCTTGGTTGCCTGCGCATCGAAATACTCAGCTTTGATCTTAAAGCCATTTTGACAGACCTGATAAAAGTGACCGCTATCGCGGCTTTGTTGATCGCTGGGCAAGTTTTCACAAAAAGCCCGATACCAACGAGCGTGCACCTCAACCGGTGGTTCACATATGCGATAGACCTCACCCGTGTATGGATAGATGACATCGTCGCGTCCAGATTTACACATCTTTTCCAGCCACTTTGCCTTAATTCTGGTGCCATCACCACATGCATCAAAATAACGACCTGCGCCATTTAATATGGCTGCCTTGGGTGGTTTATCACAAATCTTTTGCATGAACTCGGCGCGCAATAACTCACCATTGGCGCAACGATTTGGATAAGGCGGTCGAAATTTCGCTACTTTTGGCAAGTTGGCACACAGGGTTTCATAGGCCGAAGGCAACATGGCCTTGCCTAAGCAATCTACTGGTTGTTTCGCCCTTGCCTCTGACGGCTGCTGTTCACAAATTTGGGCCAAATCACGCATACCCAACTTGTAAACATAACGTCGATCAACGCTGGCCCCACCGATCTCATCTATATCAAAATCCAAAAATGCAAAACGATGGTATATCGCAGACATTAAATCTGCGACCGAGTTTTCCACTGTATCATTTCCAATACTGATATTTTCCAATACCTGAGAATGCGGATAATCAAAATACGCTGCCCTGTCAGCGGCAAAATGCCCGGTATAGCCTGATTTTCCCTGGCGCTGTTCATGCGCAGAAACCAAAGTGCTTGTGCCTATGGGCAAATGCCTGGCGAGATAGTTTGCATGTGATAATGCCGCACGCTCTAAAACTTTTGAAACACTGAGTATCGGTAGCCCTGTCGCCCTCCTAACTTCATTCACCTCGCGCTGTAAGGTGGTGGGCCCAGCGTGCGCGGAAAGATAGCATCCCGAGGCGAGAACTAGAAATAGATTTTTTAACATAGCCATGCCAAGCCTAGTGGATTTCGTACCAATTAGACACAAAAAACGCTGCCTAAAGCAGCGCTTTGTATATGGTGTATTTCGCGAGCCTTAATTAATAAATTTGCTGGCCTGATCAATATTATGGGCCTGACCATCCGCGTAGCCAGCTTCATATGCATCTGTCACGCGCTGCTCTTCGCGCTCAGGATTTTCCAGATATCCACCTGCCCAGCCAACAAAATAATCTCTATTCACGCCCATATCCTGTAGTTTGGTAAGGGTTTCGTAATATTCTTTATCCATCGTATTCTCCGAAAGAAAACTATCATCATTTCAAGCGCGCTATTGTAGGGGATTATAGAGACGGGATAAATTCTCCAAATCTGTCAAATTTGGGCGCAGATTAGATAAAACCGCTATCTATTTTGGATAGCATCGTACCCTAATCAAACGATCCACCTAAGTTCCTATTAGGGACACAATATCGCTAGATCTTTGGCTTGTTCTGCGCTTAGCGTATCCTGTTTTTTGCAGCGATTGCTGGCGAGCAATGAAACCAATCTGGCACGCGCATGCTTGGTATAACTCTTTGGCAAGGATTTTAAGGCATCTTTCGCTGATTGCTCATCCGGATAGGCACCTAATAGAACAAAGGACCAGTCTTCATCCTTAATGCGCGTTGTATAAAGGCGTGCAAGATCACGAAGTGCCTTGTTTTGGGCCACTTGCTTGGCTCGATTATGATCCAGTACGGTAAATAAATGAATCAGGTAAGCACCTTGTGGTTGGCTAAACAACCATTTATTGTCATTGACGGGATGTCCATCGACGGATGTGGGGACTGGATTGTCTATAACTTTATTGTCGGTGGGCTCGCCAGATTGCTCAGCGAGCTTTGCGGTGGAAGACTGCTCGGCAACAGGCTTGGTCTTGCCTTCAACCGGCATCACCATAATTTTCTCTGATGCAGACGTTTGCTCCCGATTAGCCGCCTCAGCCTTTGAACTAAGTTGCACCGATTCAGACGTTACCGGTAATTTGCTAGCAACTTGTGTCGTCTGGGGCAAGGTTGCGAGATCCCCGCGCTTCGCAGCGCCAATGACCGCGTGGCTGCTACGTACCCACTCAACCATTAATTCATGCGCGCTCTCCCCTGAATCCGCTAACGCATGTCCATCTATCCAACCATAAACAGATTGTGGTACGCGCAATTTCAACCACTTACGACGTTGCTCAATAATGAGTGATTTAAACTCGGTCGGTAATTCTCCTATCACCAAGCCATCCGGGACGGTATGCAAAAGCACGCTATTATGCGCAGCACTTGCGTAACCGTCCTGCAGTTGAACCTCAACTCGCTTCACCCAAGCGGGTAACCCAGGTGCGATTTCGATTTGCAGTTTACTGCCTTGCTTGGCGATCACTTTAACCAGCGTTCTGGGCAATAATGTGTCCAGTTCGTGATTCATATCGGCCTGCGCGTAAACTTTAACCGGTGCGTTAATCGTGCGCAAAAAATAGTCTCGCTGTATCGGCGACGTATCACGCACGATCTGCACTTTTGATTCAAAACCGGATTTAGGTGATTCTTGCTTGGGTCTGGTGGGCCGAATCATCGTATCTTCGTTGTAGGTAGGTTGGGTACCCGGTACTGCAACTGGTTCAGGTTTATCCAGGGCAATAACCTGGTTTTCGCTGACCGGCACCTCGCGCTTCTTCGGTACGAGGGTAGAATTTCGTTTTTCAGTTGGTAATGGATCAAGCGCAACTACTTGATTATTTGCGTCTATTTGATCCTGCCTTGTTTTTGGCTTTGGTACGATGGATGGTTTTGTGGCGGTTGAGTCAACCTGCGCTACGGGTTGTTTTTTGGGTGCCAACTTGATTGTTTTGCGTTTTGTCACCTGAAGATTCGGCTCAGATTGTTGCGCATTTTCCGATCCTTGCGCTGATTTTACCGGCGTTTCCAGTTGTTTATCTGGCTTTGGTGTGGGACTCTGTGTTGGTTCGGGCACTGGCTTCGAAATATCAGTATCTACTTGCGCTGCAACTGTCACCTTGGTTTTTTCGTATGCTGCAATCTCTTCAGCGCTGGTATCTAAAAATTCCTGCGCGCGCGCATCTTGTTGAGAGGCAGCAAGGCGAATCAAGCGTAACCCTTCACCAATATCCTGCTTATCTCCTATACCCAAATACAACGCCCTGCCATAATTAAACTGGGCTTGCGGGTAGCCGCCCGTCGCAGCCTTCTTCCACCAACGCAAAGCCTCATCTGTGTCTTTCTCCATACCGATACCGCTAAGCGCCATGTGGCCGAGATTGTATTGTGCCTCAACCTGATTTTTGTTTGCTGCTTTCAAAAACCAATTACGCGCTTGTTCAAGATTACGTTCGACCCCTCTGCCTTCCAAATACAGAACGCCTAGATTATATTGTGCTTCCGGGTTTTCTTCATAAGCGCCCAAACTCCAGGCGTCAAATGCGCTTCTATAGTCGCCATCCTTAAATGCCTGCACCCCTAAAGCATAATTTGACTTTTCAGGGCTTACTTCCTGTGCACCCGCACTACTGATCGCACACAAGCCAACAAAAATAAGCAGCCGTGTTATAGATCTTGTCTTCATTGTTAAACCTCAAATATAAAAGCTAAGTAGGCAAATCCACTGATTGGCGCCATTGGGTAAAGTTATCCGCGTCTATTTGTTGCCGTATAGTTTGCATTAACCTTTGATAATAATGGATATTGTGTAAGCTGCATAGACGTCCAACGAGCGCTTCTTGTTTATGATACAAATGACGAAGATAAGCTCGAGAATAATGCTGACATGTGTAACAGTCACATGATGCATCCAAAGGATTAGTATCCATACGATGCACTGCATTTCTAATTTTCACCACGCCATGTGAAGTATAACACCAGCCATTGCGCGCATTGCGCGTTGGCAACACACAATCAAACATATCTATGCCTGCTGCTACGCCATTAACTAAATCTTGGGGCGTACCCACACCCATCAAATAACGCGGTTTATCTTCGGGTAGCTCGGGCGTACAGCTTGCTAGCACCTCTGCCATTTCAGCTTTGCTTTCTCCCACCGACAGTCCGCCCAGGGCATAACCATCAAATCCAATTTCTATCAACCCGCAGGCAGAAGCTTTGCGCAGATCACCATACATCCCGCCTTGCACAATGCCAAATAAGGCACCACTGCCCTCATAAGCATCCTTACATCGCTTGGCCCAACGCAAAGACAGTTCCATGGAGGCTGCAGCTTCGTCATGGGTGGCGGGGTATGGTGTGCACTCATCAAATGCCATTGTGATATCTGAGCCAAGTTCAGTCTGAATTTGCATGGATTCTTCCGGCCCCAAAAATACCTCACTGCCGTCAATGGGTGAACGAAACTTGACCCCTTTTTCACTTAACTCTCGCAACTTGGATAAACTCCAAACCTGGAACCCACCCGAATCGGTCAATATTGGTCCGGACCAATGCATAAAATCGTGTAAACCACCGTGCGCCTGAATGATTTCCGTCCCGGGTTGGAGCATCAAATGAAAGGTATTACCCAGAATGATCTGTGCGCCCGTACCGGCCACTTCTTCTGGTGTCAGGGTTTTTACCGTAGCATTGGTCCCCACCGGCATAAAAGCAGGCGTATCGACTACGCCGAGTTCAAATTTAAGTTGGCCAAGGCGTGCCAGCGCATTGTTTTTTTTCAGTGTAAATTGCATCTTTATATCGCTTCACCCGGTATTAATAACATGGCATCGCCATAGCTGAAAAAACGGTATTTTTGTGCAATAGCATGAGCGTAGACAATCCGTATATTTTCCCGACCTGCAAAAGCTGAAACCATCATCAGCAGGGTAGATTTTGGTAAATGGAAATTGGTCAGCAATGCATCAACTACCCTAAACTCAAAGCCAGGATAAATGAAGATGTCTGTCAAACCACGATAGGCATCGAGTCTACCGGTTTGCGCTGCGCTTTCAAGCGCACGTGTGGTGGTTGTACCCACCGCAATCACTTTGTGACCCGTAGCCTTTGTCTGTTTAATCTGTCGAACCACGATATCACTCACCTCACACCATTCCTGATGCATCTTATGTTGCGCAATATCGTCAACTCTCACGGGCTGAAAAGTGCCCGCGCCGACGTGCAGAGTAATCTTCGCCAATTGCACCCCTTTTTGTTTGAGCTGCGCAAGCAATGCGTCGTCAAAATGCAATCCGGCCGTCGGAGCAGCCACCGCGCCTTGGGTCTGTGCATATACGGTTTGATAACGCGCGCTATCTTGCGGGCCTGGGGAGCGCCTGATGTAGGGGGGTAGTGGTACTTCTCCGTGACGTTCGAACAGCTTTGTGCCCCCACCATACTCTGGTTTCAATACTCGAAATTCACCAAAGCTATCCTCCCAATTTAGAAATTCAAGTACTGGCCGGCCCAAAACAAGCAATTTCTGACTTGGCTTTAGTGGTTTATTGGCGCGTGCCAGTGCTAAAAATCTGTCTTCGCATAGAATGCGCTCCAGCAGTACCTCTACCCGCCCGCCACTTGGCTTCTGGCAGTGTAATCGTGCAGGGATGACCTGGGTATCATTAACCACCAATAAATCGCCCGCTGCACAAAAATCCACAAATTCGGCGAATTGATGGTCAGACAGACTCGCGTGCTTACCCGCCATCACCAACAAACGTGAATCATCACGCGCCGCGGACGGTGCTTGCGCGATGAGCTCAGGCGGCAGGGTGTAGTCAAAATCCTGGGTTTTCAAGATTAACGTGTTTTAAAGATCAGGCTACTGGGGCTTTTCGCCTTTTAGCTCGGCTTCTAATTTGAAAGTCTTGAGCTTTTCTTCAGTTAACTGAATCTTTAACTGGCGAATACTATTTTGTTGCGTTTTAAGCTGCTTCGCCAGTTGGGTCACCTTTGTACTTGTTTTAGCTTGTCTGGCCTTACTTTTTTTATCCTGATCTTGCAAGATTTTCAGTTGTTTTTCCGCCAATAGGCGCGAAACATTTTCATTATCATAGCGCTTTTGTATCGCATCCAGGCGTGTCTGTAACACTTGTAGTTGTTTGTCACGTTCTGTGAGTTGCTTGCGATTCAGCGCCACGAGCGCTTCAAGCTCTTTATCTCTGCCAATGACAAAATCCGATGCAGAACCCTTCTTTGTCTTGCCAGAATACGCAAACCTTTCGATTTGATTTCGCAAAGCATTGTAATCCAGGGTGAGCTTTAAAATCCTGGAATGCGCCTTGTCAATTTCCATTTGCAAAGTAAATTGATCAGCCTGCGAAAGCGCATCATCATTTTTCATTGCCCCTGGTTCAGGCACACTGCCGGTAGAGGTCTCTGGTTCTAACCGCTCCACAGCTGGCTCAATAATAAGGTCCTGTTGTTGGGGAATTACCGGTGGCGAGGGCGCAGACCAAATTCGCTTTCCAAACAAAGGATCCTGATCAAAAGAAAAGCCATCATATTTAAATTGGCTCGCAGACTGTGCGCTAACTGTTGCTGTAAGCGATATTCCAAACGTTATCGCTATAAAATAAAACAATATTCTCAAGATCAACTCACCTATCTAGCGTAGATTATTGAAAAGCCCGCAGAGTTTATCACGCTAAAATCATCAATTTGCAATAAAAGCGCTATCTAAACCTGGCCCCAACCATTGTTTTAGTCAGGAAATTTCGCGTATCGTTCAGCTCGCAAACCTGGCACATACCAATCAGCTGATTCAGCCCAGAAGATATTGCCGTTTACGGCTAATCCCGCTGAGGTATCCAATGACCCAGCCGGGATAAAAAGTGTGGTTCCGCTCATATTAATAAACGGTAAACCGCTCCCACAATCTATACAAAATACATGCGTAAACGCGCGTCCGTCAGCTGCGTCATAACGCCTAACTTTACTTTCACCTTTTATCCACTCTATTTTAGTGGGTTTCGCCAATATATTGGCTGCGTGCGCACTACCCGTTAGTTTCCGACATTGCTGACAATGACAATAAAAGAATCGTTTTGGTTCTGCCTGAATGGCATAACGAACTTGCCCACATAAACAGGATCCTTTTAGCTTTTTTATAGACATGAAATTACCGCCTCACGATCACCTGATCGAGTGATGTCTGGATTGATATGAGCGCGTCGGCTAGAACCTTGGCAAATTCTTCTTGCCCTGCCTCCCCAGTAACCAAATCTTGGCGAATTTCAATCATTACATGTGGATAACGCTTAGATTCGGCATGTATTTTCATCGTATAGCCAACCGGATTGCAGGCGTGGTAGGGTTCGTTATCGCCGACATGATAGTTGGTATGCTCCTCCAAATAATCCATGAGCATGGAGGCCACGCCGTCATCGCTCTCCCATACCACCCCAATTTCCCAAGGCCGCTCAAAACCTTGGAAGATAGGGGTGTAACTATGCACCGATAAAACCAGGGGTAAGGTGTAGTGCATCTTAATGCCTGCAGTCGCGCGGTTAATTGCATCGTGGTAGGGAATAAACAACTCTTCAATACGTACCAGCGTGTCGGATTTTAACAACGCCTCATTACCCTTAATTGCAACCCCGTCGCTTATGGTTGGAATAGAATCGTGCGCGGTTAAAAACCGATTGGCATCAATGACCAAGCGCGAAAAACCAGCGAGCACAGCGGTTGCGCCCAAACGTTTGGCGATTTTTCGACTCACACTGGCAGCGCCGATATCATAACCAATGTGTTGCTGGAAGTGTTTTGCGTCAATATCCAACCCGTTTAAGGCTTTGGGTACGTAGTTGCTGGCATGATCACAAACGATTAATACCGGGCTATCCATAGAAGAATTGACGTGCCGGGCTTCAATTACTTCAAAAGGTGGTGGGTCATCTACGCTTAGTAATTTGCAATCTTTTTTACAATTAATCATTAAGTTAATAAAGTTATTTATTGTCTTACATTATGTAATTTTTACGCTTTGTAAAATAAAATCTGCTAATCGCCTAACCAGCTTGTCCGGATGGTTGCTCAGATAATGCAGAGAAACGCTGGCATTTTTCAATTTTGGCAGGATATTCGATTGCCTGACCACCTTTAGTCCTGCCGGTACGGTACTTTTTGCCAAAGCAGTCACGCCCAGCCCTGCCATCACTGCTGCGCGAATACCACCGTAACTGGTACCAGTATAGACAATTTGCCAGCCAACGGCATGACTATCTAAGGTACTGAGCATACGTTCTCGATACATACAACCTTCTGGCGCCACCACGAGTGGTAACAGCGGCAGTTGATCGAATTGGGCATCGTTACTTTGCACCCAAACCAGCTCCTCTGTCCATACCTCGTTCGCACTTGATTTATCCAGAACGTTAAACGCAATGACGATATCTAATTGCTGCGCTTTTTGCTCGCTAAGCAACTCGCTGGATAACTGGCTTACCACTTCAAGCCGAACTTCGGGGTAGCGTTTGGTAAACCCTGCCAAAATCTGCGGCAAATAGGAAATGGCAAATTCGTTTGGAATACCTAACCGCACCTTGCCAGAAAGGTTCGACTGCTCGATCTTATGTTGCAATTCATCATTTAAACTCAGGATACGCTGGCTATAATCAAGCATCAATGAACCCGTTTCAGTCAGCTCAATCTCCCGGCTGGTGCGTCGAATTAGCTCACTGCCGACTAATGCTTCCAAGCGTTTGATTTGCAAACTCATCGCGGGTTGCGACCTCCCTATGACACTGCCAGCTTGGCTAAATCCACCGTGATCAACGACCGCCACGAAACTCCTTAACAATTCGGTAGGATAATTGAGCATATAGTTGTGGTACGTACGTGTATGTGACGAAGCACTATATTTATATTGTAAATACTATAATTTCAACTATTCATTTATATTATTCATAGAAGTAGATTATTATAGCCAGCTATGCAACTCTCAGGCCCGTTTCTGATATGACTGAAAACCTCCTCACAACCGCCTTGACCGACCTCCACATTAAAAATAACGCAAAGATGGTGCCCTTTGCGGGTTACTCTATGCCGGTACAATACCCCGCTGGGGTCAAAGCAGAGCATTTGCATACGCGCGCTAAAGCAGGACTATTTGATGTCTCCCACATGGGCCAAGCGCTGGTCACAGGCAAGCATGCCACAGACACCCTGGAACATCTTATTCCTATCGATATTAAAGGCTTAGCGGTTGGCGAACAACGCTACGGTTTTTTTACTAATGAACAAGGTGGCATTGAGGATGATTTAATGGTTTCCCGCTGGCCGGAAGGCATAATGCTGGTGGTCAACGCAGCGTGTAAGCACGCTGATTTCGCACACCTGGAAGCGAATATGCAAGGCGATGCGAAATTAACGGTTTTGGATGATCTGGCCTTGATTGCACTCCAGGGACCGACCGCAAAGGATGTGATGAGACGGTTAGGTCATGATTTATTGGATATGGCGTTTATGCAATGTCGAGCACTGGATATCCAGGGAATCAAATGTAAAGTAAGTCGCAGTGGTTACACCGGTGAAGATGGCTTTGAGATTTCAGTTCCCCAGCAACGGGCAGAAGCGCTGGCTGCCTTGTTACAAGCTGATCCAGACACCGCCTGGATAGGCCTTGGTGCACGAGACAGCCTGCGACTTGAAGGTGGTATGTGCTTATACGGGCACGACATTGATAGCAGTACCACACCCATCGAGGCGGCGCTTAACTGGGCGATCTCTCCTGTGCGACGAAAAGGCGGTGAGCGTGAAGGTGGGTTTATTGGCGCTGATATTATTTTGCCGCAAATGCCCGCCAATATAAGTCGAAAGCGAGTGGGTCTGAAACCGACTGGTCGCGCGCCGATTCGCGAAGGCACCCTACTATATGACGAAGCGCAAACCGAAATTGGAAAAGTGACCAGCGGTGGATTTAGCCCTACTTTGAACGCACCTATCGCTATGGGCTATGTGAATAAAGAAAATGCACGCCTCGGCAACTTGGTTTTTGCCCAGTTGCGTGGTAAAACTCTAGAACTGCAAGTGAGCAAATCTGACTTTGTAGCCAATAATTTCTACCGAATATAAGATAAAAAGAGGATAAACCTATGAGCGAATTGCGATTTTCCAATGACCATGAGTGGGCCAAACTGGAGGGTGATATCGTTACCATTGGCATTACCGATTACGCCCAGGAACAACTAGGTGATATTGTTTATGTCGAACTGCCGGATGTGGGGCGTACACTGGACCAAGGTGAAGAAACCGCGATTGTAGAATCGGTGAAAGCCGCTGGTGATGTAAAAACACCCGTGACGGGTGAGGTGATAGAGGTGAACGACGCGCTGGAGGACGAACCTGAACTGGTGAATCAATCACCCGAAGCGGATGGTTGGTTTTTTAAAGTGAAATTAACGTCGCCTGAAGAACACGCGCAAATGCTGGACAAAAACGCCTACTCCGAATTAATCGAATCACTTTCCTAATTACGCTCGTCGCTATTATTTAACATGCCTCAACCCTTTTCTGCGCGCCATCTTGGCCCAAACCAGGATGAAAAACAACAAATGCTCGAGGCACTTGGTCTTGAGTCTATCGACCAACTCATCGACCAAACGGTTCCCGCTTCATTGCCTCGCACCGGTGAGCCCAGTCTTGGAAAAGTTTTGGATGAAGACAGCGCGCTCAAAAAGCTCTCACAATTAGCAGACGAAAATGAACTCAAAATATCGATGATCGGCTGTGGTTATCATGGTACACGGCTGCCTGCTGTGATACGCCGTAATGTGCTGGAAAATCCGGATTGGTACACGGCCTATACGCCCTATCAACCAGAAATAAGTCAGGGACGGCTGGAAGCACTGATGATATTTCAGCAAATGATCATGGATTTGACGGGCATGGAAATCGCCAACGCCTCGCTTCTGGATGAAGCCACCGCAGCGGCAGAGGCCATGACGATGTCCAAGCGTCTGTCAAAAAACAAGGGTATGGCGTATTTTGTAGATCATAATGCTCATCCACAAACCATACGCGTGATGCAAACCCGCGCAGCACCTTTGGGTATTGAGCTGACCATTGGTGACCCAGATACATTATTGGATCAAAATGATTACTTTGGCGCCCTGTTTCAATACCCGGGCAGCACCGGCGCGATCGTCGACTACAGCCAGCACATAGCAGCGGTGCAGCAAAGCAACGGTCTGGCTACCATCGCCGCGGATGTTATGGCGCTAGCGTTATTGAAATCGCCAGCAGAACTGGGCGCGGATATTGCCATTGGCAATACCCAGCGTTTTGGGGTGCCGATGGGCTATGGTGGCCCACACGCTGCTTATTTCGCTACCCAGGATAAATACAAACGCTCCGTTCCTGGGCGCTTGATTGGTTTATCCATCGATGCGCAAGGAAACCCAGCTTACCGTATGGCTTTGCAAACCCGTGAGCAACATATTCGTCGGGAAAAGGCTACCAGTAATATTTGTACCGCCCAAGCCCTGCTTGCCATTATAGCCGCGTTGTATTGTGTATACCACGGTGCGGATGGTGTAAAAAGAATTGCCCAGAGAATCAACCGTCTAACTCGGATGCTGGCGGATAAACTGACGCAGCTGAAAATTCAGGTGGTCCACGAACAGTATTTCGATACGCTGCTCATTGCGGTGCCTGGACAGGCGCTAAAAGCGGTGAACGCCGCGCTCAAACAAGGGGTCAATATCCGTTATATCGATACGGATCATATTAGCGTCAGCCTGGACGAAACCCACGACGAATCGCATATCACTCAGCTCATCAATGCCTTTGCTTCACCATTTCGCAAAGCCAGCGATATTGTGGATAATCAAACCCCTGCGTCGAGCTTGCCCAAAAAACTGGTCCGTAGCAGTACTTACTTCGATCATCGTGTATTCAACCAGCATCGCAATGAAACGTCGATGATGCGATTTTTACGCGGTTTAGCAAGAAAAGACATCACGCTTTCACGCGCCATGATTCCGCTCGGCTCCTGCACCATGAAACTCAATTCGGCCACCGAGATGGATTCGATATCGAACCCGAAGTTTGCCAGCCTGCATCCTTTCGTACCGGTTGACCAAGCCACGGGCTACCAACAGATTATCCAGGATTTGTGCGATGACCTATGCGAAATCACGGGCTACGATGCCTTTTCAATGCAACCCAATGCGGGTTCACAAGGCGAATTTGCTGGCTTGCTAACCATTCGCAGCTATCACCAATCGCGCGGTGATGTACAACGTGATATTTGTCTGATTCCCTCTTCAGCACATGGTACCAACCCTGCCAGTGCGGTGATGGCCGGCATGCGAGTCGTCATCGTCAAATGCGATGACGAAGGTAACGTGGACATGCAGGATTTGACGGAGAAAGCGGAACAGCACAGCAAGCAACTCGCCGCCTTGATGATCACCTATCCTTCGACTTATGGCGTTTTCGATTCGACCATCGAGGAAATTTGCCAGCTAGTACACAATCACGGTGGGCAGATATATTTAGATGGCGCCAACTTAAATGCCATGATCGGCGTGGTCCGTCCGGGCGAATTGGGTGCAGACGTTTCGCACCTTAATTTGCATAAAACCTTTGCCATTCCGCATGGCGGGGGTGGCCCAGGTATGGGGCCGATTGGGGTAAAACAGCATCTGGCACCTTTTTTGCCGGATCACCCGGTGATTGAAGGCGTAAATCCACATGAAAGCGCGCAACCATTAGGCACGGTTTCTGCTGCGCCCTGGGGTTCGCCACTCATTCTGACGATTTCCTGGGCTTATATTAAAATGCTGGGCGGCAAGGGCTTAACCCAGGCCAGTAAAATGGCCATCCTCAGCTCAAACTATATCGCCAGCAGCCTGAGTGAGCATTACCCGGTACGCTATACCGGCGATAAAGGTCGCGTAGCGCACGAGTGTATTATTGATTGCTCAGCGTTTAAAGCCAGTTGTGGCGTTACCGTTGAAGACATCGCCAAGCGGTTGATGGATTATGGCTTTCATTCCCCCACCATGTCCTGGCCGGTGGCAGACACATTGATGATCGAACCGACGGAAAGCGAGCCAAAATCCGAATTGGATCGGTTTATCAATGCAATGATCTCCATCCGTGAAGAAATCGCCCAAATCGAAGCGGGCGAGCTGGATACAGAAAACAATATGCTAAAAAATGCACCGCACAGTAACCAACTGATTGATATTGAGGACTGGACCTTTCCGTACACGCGGCAACAGGCCTTTTTCCCTGAACCAGGCAGCAAGTTCAGCAAGTATTGGCCACCAGTAGGACGCATTGACAATATCTATGGTGATAAAAACCTGCATTGTTCCTGTCCTACGACAGAGAGCTACGCAGAAGATGCTTAAACATGGATAAAACATCCATCGTTACCGGTATGAAGCTGCGCGGTAAAGATAAAACCGCGCGCATTCCGGTTAAGATATCACCTCAACCCAAAGAGCAGGTGTTGCGCAAACCTCGCTGGATTCGTGCAAGCTTTCCCGGGTCACCAGAAGTGATATCGCTCAAAAAAATCCTGCGTCAAAACGATCTGAAAACGGTTTGTGAAGAAGCTGCCTGCCCTAACCTGGGAGAGTGTTTTAGCAAGGGTACGGCCACTTTTTTAGTGATGGGAGATATCTGCACGCGCCGTTGTCCATTTTGTGATGTCGCTCACGGCAGGCCTAAACCGCTGGATAAAAACGAACCACAGCATCTTGCTCAAACGATTCAGCAAATGGGGCTTCAGTACGTGGTCATCACATCGGTCAATCGTGATGACTTACGTGACGGTGGCGCAGAACACATCATGCAGTGCGTCAAAGCAACCCGTGAAGCTAACCCTGGGATAAAAATAGAAATTCTGACGCCTGATTTTCGCGGCCGCACACGAAAGAATGCGCTGCATCAGTTAGCGCAACATCCCCCTGATGTGTTTAACCATAATCTGGAAACGGTTCCAAGACTATATAAACAGGCCAGGCCGGGTGCGGATTATGTGGTCTCACTAAAATTATTGCGCGAGGTCAAAACCTTAATGCCTAATATTCCGACCAAATCCGGCATTATGCTAGGCTTGGGCGAGACCACTGAGGAAGTGATACAATCCTTAACCGACATGCGTGAATATGACATTGACATGCTCACGCTTGGACAATATCTGCAACCGAGCAAACATCATTTGGCGGTTGAGAAATATTACACACCCGATGAATTTGAACAGCTAAAAACGATTGCTGAAGAACTTGGTTTTATCAATGTCGCGTCGGGCGCTATGGTACGTTCTTCCTATCACGCTGATTTGCAGGCTGAAAAAGCGGTTCAGTAAGACAGAAAAATAATTTTTATCGCGTGGCTACAGCCTGATAGCTCGCCGTCTTGCTCCCCAAGTACCAGGTCTGCTTTCGAAAACGCCTGGGATGGAACTACCGCATTTTTGACACGCTCCTGTGGCGCTAATACCCCATTCACTGAGCTGATATGACCTGCGTTCAATCAATAATTGCCCACAATCGGGGCACCAGCTGCTATTGCTACGCTGATCAGGCATATTTCCCGTATAGACGTAATTTACGCCGGCACGCTTCGCAATTTCGCGCGCACGTAGCAACGTTTCGCGGGGCGTGCCGCCAATATCCTGCATTTTCCAATCGGGATGAAACGCGGAAAAATGCATCGGCACATCTGGCCCGAGTTCGTCGACGACCCAGTGCGCCATTTCATTGATTTCGGCATCACTATCGTTTTTTCCAGGGATCACCAGCGTCGTCAACTCGAACCAGACTTTGGTCTGGTGTCTTAAGTATTTGAGCGTCTCCAACACATCGTCCAAATGCCCGCCCGTTAAATTGTAGTAAAAATCTTCGCTAAACGCTTTCAAATCCACATTAGCAGCATCAATGTAACTAAAGAACCGCTCACGCGCATCGGCCGCAATGTATCCTGCGGTAACCGCAACCGTTTTAATATTTTTAGCGTGACAGGCTTTAGCAGTATCGACGGCATATTCTAAAAATATGACCGGATCATTGTAAGTAAAAGCAACACTACGGCAGCCATGTTGCGCCGCAACAGCAGCGATTTTCTCGGGAGAGGCACTGGCAGCGAGCGTGTCCATTTCCCTTGATTTGCTCATATCCCAGTTCTGGCAAAACTTGCAGGATAAATTACACCCGGCGGTGCCAAATGAGAGCGTCGGTGTACCGGGTAGAAAGTGATTGAGTGGTTTTTTCTCAATCGGATCAATGCAAAAACCACTTGAACGCCCATAACTGGTGAGCACAATTTGATGGTCATGACGCATTCGAATAAAACACAAGCCACGCTGGCCTTCGCGCAATTTACAATAACGCGGACACACATCGCATTGAATTCGTCCGTCTTCTAGGACATGCCAAAAATCGGTCGGAAAAAATGCGTTATCTTCATCTGACTGAATCGCATCTTGCATTTTTCATAATTTACCTTATTTTATATATGTTAATGAATGGTTCTTGTTGATGAAAAATCAATACCAATCAAACCCGAGAAAGCCAGCCGTCGCCGGCCTGTTTTATCCCGAGAATCGCGATGAACTCGCTCGCGAGGTGGCGCGACTGCTTGAAGATACCACCGTATCGGTACAATCCAAACCCAAAGCACTCATCGTGCCACATGCCGGATATTATTACTCGGGACGCATAGCGGCAATGGCCTATGCTCATCTGATTCCATACGCGAGTGATATTAAGCGAGTTATCCTATTCGGGCCTGCCCACCGGTTTGGTTTTCGTGGGTTGGCAACCCTTAGCGCCAATGCAATGCTGACCCCATTGGGACACGTCAGGATTGACGATGCTTATCGGGACAAGGTAACTCAAAGCTCGGTACAGATACTTGACCAGGCGTTCGATGGAGAGCACTCGCTGGAAGTACAGCTCCCGTTTCTTCAAAGTATACTGGATAATTTTACGATATTGCCCATCCTGGTCGGTGATGCGCAACCCGCCGAGGTCAGTACCACAATTGAACATTGCTGGGCAGACCCGGAAACCTTAATCGTGATCAGTTCAGATCTGAGCCACTTTCATGATCATATCACCGCTGAGCAGATGGACGCCCGTACCACAGCCCATATTGAAGCCCTTGCACCGGAGAAAATTACTTATGAGGATGCCTGTGGGCGTATACCCATCAATGGTCTGTTGTTAGCAGCAAAACAGGCGCAACTTAAAGCCTCCACCATCGCCCGCCAGAATTCGAGTGATGTCGGTGCAGATAAACAACGTGTTGTCGGTTATGGCGCCTATCTTTTCAGCTGAGGATAAGGCACTTTTACTCGATCTTGCTCGCCAATCCATTGAACATGGCTTGAACCATGATCGCCCGTTGGCAATCGCGTTAGAAAACTACCCTGAGCACCTGCATGCATGGCACGCCAGCTTCGTTACTCTGTATAAAAATAAGCAGCTTAGAGGTTGTATCGGTCATCTCGAAGCGATACAGCCCCTGCTACAAGATATCGTTGAAAATGCTTATTCTGCGGCATTCAAAGACCATCGCTTCGCACCGCTTGATACCAAAGAACTGCCGGCGCTCGAAATCAGCCTGGCTATTTTAAGCGCCCCAGAGCCGCTTCAATTTGATTCTGAAGCAGAACTGTTATCTATCATTCAGCCCGGTATCGATGGGTTAATACTTGAAGACAAGCATCATCGAGGTACGTTTCTGCCCTCAGTGTGGGATTCTTTACCTAAACCTGCTGATTTTCTACGAGAGCTTAAACGTAAAGCCGGTCTGCCCGTTGACTTTTGGTCAGATACAATACAAGTTTCCAGATACACCACCCAGCAAATAACCACAAAAAACGCTAAATAGGTGTAATAATTTGGACTCGATCTGAAAGGCTCGCGTATTTTGATTAGATGTTGACGTACATCGACTGTCCGAAATTTGCCCTTTTCGGCCAGTCACAGCTAGTGGTTTATTTTAGCGACTTGCACAAAACCGTTATTAAACAGACGACCTTTAAAACAGGAGTGCTCTATACACGTATTCCTATATCCTAATTGGTCAACAGCGCGCGAATTACTCTCTAGTCGAACAGGAATCGTAGGATCCTAGAGGTTCTTATAAGTAAATCACGTATTTCTTGAGGCTTAGGGAACAGAGTTTTTGAGGGCTTGGCATTAATTAAGTGTTTTAACCCGCGAACTTGAACTATCGCGTGGTAGCAATCAATGCACACCGCCAGCGTCGATTCTGGTCTTCATTACGTTCAATAACGATATAGATTTCCAGACCATTTTCAGGCGCTGGGTGCATAGAAGACAACGATTTGTCACTAGCGATTTGCTGCGGAATACGAGAGCTTAGATCGATTCGATTGGCCGCGTTTATAAAGAGGCCCATTTTGTCAATAGCGCTAAGCCCCTTCGAAATCAATTTTTTGGTTTTCTCGTCTTTGTCTTTGTTTTCGTCTCCCGCAGTTAGTGACGAACCAAATAACTTATGCCCGACCATACCTGAATAACTGCCATCTTCTTCTTTATTCACCGAGATATTCCACTGAAACTTTTGGCCATTAATCATTAGTGCAATAAGTGACGGATGGTCTTCATCATAGGATATGAATAGGTTTCGGGAAATTTGTATTATCTCGCCTGGAATCAATGAGATTGCTTTTAAAAGCACATCCGTGTCGTCAATAGATTTCTTCAATTCACTGAGTTCTTTCCGCTCATCACGAAGTTCAATACTAAGCGTTTTGACTTGCTCCTTCATAGCGGGCAGTTGCCGATTTACCTGATCATTGTAGGTCCAAAAGAATTTTATTATCCCAATTAGCAAAGCCACCACGGCTACGACTGCCAAAACCCGGCCCAACGGCTTGTCCAACCAATTTAGTATTTGCTCCGCATTGCTCATCATTAAATTTTACCAAAATGCCTAATAGACTAGTAGTGCAGTGCAAGATTGGGGAACGCCAACATTAATTATGCTGCGCGTGATCATGGCAAAACCTTCGAATGCCCTAATTCGTATTTCAATAAGCTGTTCGAATGTCTCTTTTGAGTATGCCAGAGCCAGTGACGCAATTCCAATTTGACCCCGATTTGCCCCAAATAATGTGTAAACACCCAAGAATGATAAGCAGTAAATCTCGTTAATCCTACAACTCGACCATTAAAATAGAAATGTGCGCAATGATTATAGGGGTAGTCAACAACTAACCCGCTCGATTACCTTCTCTGATAGTGTGCCCTGCTGGGAATTACATTGCGAATACCACCACTCGGGCTCTCCACATCCCCCTTGTAACGTGGCAAGAGAATGACGTGCAGGTGGTCAACGCTTCTTCCGGCTTCTTTTCCATCGTTGTTGCCAATCGTGTATGCATCAGGCCTATTGTCCAGAAAAGGCAATTGTAAAATCGTTTCAATTGAGTCCTTCGGGCGGTCTTGCCGGATAAGTCTGCTGAGCATTTCTTGATAAAGCGCTTTCATGTCCGTTGCTTCAATCACGCGCTTGACACCGCTGATCGCCTCAAAATAATCCTCATGCTCGGTTTCATTTAGATTAAAAATGGATGCGACATGCCTTCTGGGCATAATCAGAGCATGCCCAGGATTAACCGGATTGGTGTCAAAAATCCCAATGAATGACCTGTTCTCAAAAACAAATGGGTCGGCTTCACCGCGTATGACCTTGCAAAAATAACAGTCTTGTTCGGAATGGGTTTTGTTCATGAAATGATCGTAGTTTATTAACCGGGTGTTATTGCGGGCTACTCCAATTCTGGATGTGAAACCCGTGTTCTTATGGAAGCATTCTTAATATCGAGATATCAATGGGGGATTATCTAAACCCCATTTACAGCAAAAACCTAGAAATAGCCAAAACGTAGTTAGTGCGAAATATATGTATTTCATTTTTGAGACTCAATCAGTTAATTGCAAATGTTGAAAATAGATACATCCGTTAAAAAAGCCACGGAAGGCGGTTAAATAGAGAATAAAAGAAAAACGAACCTATTTATTGATCTCCAACAACTCCACGTCAAAAATCAACGTAGAACCCGGCGCAATCTTACCCACCGAACGATTTCCATAGGCTAACTCGCTGGGAATAAACAAACGAGCCTTCTCCCCGACCACCATCAATTGTAAGCCTTCCGTCCAGCCTTTGATCACCTGGTTTAACCCAAAACTAATCGGCTCACCCCGGTCAACCGAGCTATCGAACACCGTACCATCCAACAAGGTGCCATGATAATGCACTTTCACGCTATCGGTCGGCCCCGGATGGTTATTTCCGGTACCAGCATTTAGCACTTGATACTGCAACCCAGAAGGTAACACCTGAACCCCTTCAATCAATTGATTATTAGCCAAAAACTCAGTGCCCATTTCAATATTATCCTTGGCCAATTTACCCCCAACGAATTGCTTGTATAAGACGAATGCTACTATTAAGGCTACAATGACTAATACGACTTTCATTAACGCATTTCTCGCTGTGATTTAGATGCCGGGAATGGTAACTGATTTGGCAGAAACGAGCAGCAGTAATGGATGTTTTGCTCCCATTATCAGACTATTTCGAACCTTATATTCCTCGCAGACAGGCTTAAGTTCATTCGTTAACAAAAATCTGGGTTAAATGATACCTACAAATCCTTGCACAAACGCAAAGCGTCATAGATGGCGGCATGGGTATTCCTGGCAGAAACCGCATCACCAATCCGAAATAACTGGAAGGTACCGCCTGCATTATTTTCTATTTGCTGTTTAATACCTGAAATGAGGTCAGCGTAGTTGATCTCGCCCAAATTACTCGAAAGTGGCTTAAGCTCAAAATACACCTCATCGAGTGGAATCGTGCCATGGTTGACAACCACTTGATCAACCAAGCGCTGCTGGTCTATCTCCCTATAATCGCTACCGATGTGCGCACGCAGCTGCTTGCCTTCAGGTTCCACCTGCAATAAACGATAGGTCACCGTAAAGGTCACCGCTTTGTCTTGCAAAGCGCGCATATAGGGCACCAAATTCATCCCCATGACTTCTGGTGCAAAAGTGCGGTCAGGCGTCATGACTTCCAGCTCTGCTCCACTATCCACAATAACCTCGGCAGCCTGTAAAGCGGCATGATCTCCCGCATCGTCAAACAACAATACTTTTTTACCCGGTTTGATATCTTTCGCCAGTATGTCCCAGGTCGATACCACGAGCTCATTACCCGATTCCAACACCTCAGTTTGTGGCAGCCCACCAGTGGCGATAATGACGATATCCGGGTTTTCTGCCCGTATGTCTGCTGCTTCAGCGTAGGTATTAAAACGAAAGACCACACCCAGCTTTTCGCATTGCATCATGCGCCAGTCAATAATTGAAATCAATTCATGGCGACGCGGGCTGAGTGCGGCGAGACGCAATTGGCCTCCTGGTTCGGGTGCCGCCTCAAAAACAATCGTTTCATGGCCGCGTTCAGCCAGCACGCGCGCGGCTTCCAGCCCGGCTGGGCCGGCCCCAACGACTACCGCTTTGCGCTCGTGTTCTGCCTGTAAAATCTCATGCGGCATGCTGAGTTCGCGACCGGTTGCAGCATTGTGAATGCATAAAGCGTCAGCCCCTTGATATATTCGATCCAGACAATAGGTCGCCCCCACACAAGGACGAATATCTTCCTCACGCCCTTCGCGAATTTTTCTGACGATATGCGGGTCGGTCATATGCGCGCGCGTCATCCCGACCATATCCAATTTGCCCAATGCGATGGCATGGCGCGCTGTCGCCACATCCGGAATTTTAGCTGCATGAAACGTCGGGAAATTGGTTGCTGCACGCACTTCTCCCGCAAAATCCAGGTGCGGCGAGTTGGGCATACCCAGAACCGGAATCACGTCGGTTAACGCTGGATCAGTATCTATTCGGCCGCGAATGACATTTAGAAAATCAACCTGCCCGGTCTGTTTAAGCCGTTTCGATATTTCGATGCCCTCTTGATAAGAAATGCCCCCCTTAGTCACTTCGTCTGCTGTATAACGCACTCCGACAATAAATCTATCTCCGATACGTTTACGAATCGCAGCTATCACTTGCATACCAAAACGCATTCTATTATCCAGGCTGCCGCCAAATGGTTGATCCAAGGTATTGGTTAAGGGCGACCAAAACTGATCCATTAAGTGTCCATACGCTTGCAACTCAATACCATCTAATCCAGCAGCCTGCATCCGCTCAGCCGCATCGGCGTAATCGTTGATGATTCGGTCAATATCCCAGTCTTCAAGCTTTTTCGGGAAGGCGCGGTGTGCAGCCTCTCGCCGGTGCGAAGGCGACACCACCGGCAGCCAATCCCCTTTTGACCAACTGGTTCTGCGCCCGAGATGGGTCAGCTGAATCATCACCGCAGTATCATATTCATGACAGGCTTCTACTAATTCCCGCATCCAAGGTACCACTTCATCCTTGTAGGCCAAAATATTATTGAATGCCGGTGGGCTATCTCTGGAAACCACCGCCGAGCCCGCGGTCATGGTCATGGCAACACCCCCTTTTGCGCGTTCTACATGGTAAGCGCGATAGCGCGCAGTTGGCATGCCATCCTCCGGATATGCCGGTTCATGCGATGTTGTCATGATACGGTTTTTCAGCGTAAGATGTTTCAGCTGAAAGGGTTGAAGTAGCGGGTCTGGTTTTACCATGCTTGTTTTACCAACTAATACCAGGCATCTTTAGATGCACTTTTTCGTTCTGCAATAAACGCGAGTAGTGCTTCGTCAACCGCTTCATCCATCGGAGGTGCCTCGTATTCCGATAATAGCTTTTTCCAGCGTCTATTAGCCCGCGTAACCATATCTTCAGAACCCTTTTCTGACCATTGCTCAAAGGAATCGCTATCGCATAAGGCTGATTCCCAAAATGCAGATAGGTAGTTTTTCTGGGTATGCGTACAACCAAAAAAATGCTCCCCTGGTTCCACTTCATGAAACGCTTGCATTGCCAAGGTGTTGTGGTCAATCGTGACCCCGGCTAGGTAGCGATGCATCGCAGCACAAAAATCAGCATCCATAACAAATTTTTCGTAACTCATCGACAACAGGCTATCTAAAAAACCGGCTGAGTGCAAAATAAAGTTGGCCCCGCACTGCACCGCGGACAGCATTGAAAGCGTACTTTCAATGCCCGATTGTGCATCGGCGAGTTTGGATGTTGTAAACGAACCAGAACACCGTAAAGGCAGGTTCAACCGTCGCGCGAGTTGACCCACAATCAGCGAACCGAGCGCGGGTTCGGGCATACCAAAGGTCGGTGAACCGGAACGCAAAGATGAAGACGACAAGAAGTTGCCAAAAATAACCGGCGCACCTGGTCGTTCTAGCTGCGTCAAAGCGCAACCTACCATGGTTTCCGCCAAAGACTGCGCAATGGCACCGGCATTGGTCACGGGGCCCATTGCCCCGCCCAGAATAAAAGGCACGATCACAGACCCTTGGTTTGCACGTGCATAAGTACGTATGACCTGAGTAGCACTGCCATCCCATACCAACGGAGAATTCGCGTTCACATTGCCCATAATAACGCAATCTTGATCTACCCTTTGGCTGCCAAACAAGATACGGCACATCTCGATTGAATCCGCCGCCCGTTCTGGCTCAGTAACGGATCCTAAAAACGCCTTATCAGAGTAACGCATATGCGCGTACACCATATCCAAGTGACGTTTATTGACCGGCACATCAACCGGCTCACACACCGTCCCACCGGAATGATGTAGCCAGGGGAGCAGATACGTTAGTTTGATAAAATTCTGAAAATCTTGAAGCGTACCGTAACGCCTGCCCTGCTCCGAATCCATGACAAAAGGTGACCCATACGAGGGGGCCATCACGACATTATTACCCCCAATCGCCACTGAACGTGCCGGATTTCGTGCGTGCTGGACAAACTCAGCCGGAGCTGTTTTCAGCACCTCGCGCACCAAACCAGGTTCAAACCGAATTCGCTCGCCATCGACTTCCGCGCCCGCTTCTTTCCAAAGCCGAATAGCTTCATCATCCCCGCGAATTTCGATCCCAATTTCAGCCAGAATCTGATGGGACGTACGCTCAATCTGAATCAGGCCATCTTCTGCTAGCAACTCGTAGCAGGGAATATGACGGGTGATATACGCGGGTGCAGAAGGGGCGCGAGCGTTTGGCTGGTATGTGCGCCTGCTACGGCGTTTTCTGCGAGAAGATCGAGTACTCATATTTGCTCACCTAATAGCTAAGATATGCACCAAAGCTTAGTTTAGCAATTAATTTAGGGTTTGTGATCTGGATAAAAATTCATACTTTATATAAAATTAATTCATGCCAAATAAGCGTAATATCGTTTCATCAGCCAATTTGCTGCTTATATTCGAATCAGCTGGCCGTTGTTTAAGCTTCTCACGCGCTGCCGATGAGCTCGGTGTCAGCCAACCTGCCATCAGTCATGCGATTAAAAAGTTGGAACTGCAGTTAGGGGTGAAATTGTTTGATCGACAACATCGTGGCGTCAAGCTGAGCCGCGCGGGTTTTCGCTTTTTCCAGCAAGTATCGAGCGCACTGGACGATATTTATCTAGCTGCCGACGCGCTAAAACGCAGCCAGCAGACCCAGGATGTGACACTCTTAGTCTCAACTGCTTTCGCCACACACTGGCTGATGCCCAGAATTGCACGTTTCAAGCAAAATCACCCTACCATCAATCTGCGCTGCCTGACGACCGAGACAGAAAGTGATTTTTTAGATGAGGACGTCGACTTGGGTATACCGCTCGGAGGCGGAGAATGGCCGGATTATGAACGCTGGTATTTTACTGACGAAGCGGTGTTAGCGGTGTGCGCTAAAAGTTATCTTGATCAGGCCAAACCCATTCGACGTACCGCAGATTTACTGCACCATACCTTGTTACACCTGGAAGCAAACTACCCTCAACGTCTTGACTGGAAAGCATGGGCGAAGCATTACGATGTTGATCTCAAACCTGGAGACGAACATTTGCAATTCAATGATTATTCCGTCGTACTACAGGCGGCGCTGGAAGGTCAGGGTATTGCATTGGGCTGGCGACATATCATTGAACCTTTACTGGCGCAAGAAAGATTGGTTCAGGCGTTACCAGAAATCTATATTACTGAGCATCCATTTTATATTTTAGCGCCAAAAGGAACTGCGTTGCGTCCTGCGGCCGAGTGCTTGCGCAATTGGTTGATCACGGAGATTAATCAGGGATATGACCTATAAGAACACTCACGATTCCTGCAAAAAGTTGGCCCAATGAGCGCTTTTTGCGAGATTGATCAGCCAATTGACGTGAGTTTTACACTGAACTTAGTGTCCTATTCACAACGCTTCCATTCTCTGGGTAAAACCAATTTTCCTAAAATAACCATCAGCACCGTCCTACGCCGCTCTACTCAAAAAATTTATACAATAATTGACCTTCGTCAATATTCGCTAAAACGTTCAATAGAAAAAATGGAGCCATTCGAAAATGGCTCCACAGCTTTTCCAAACCGGTTGTAACCTTTATAGGCGCATCCCGAAACCAATGCTATAGACCATTGGGTCAATATCAACATCTATACTACCCAGGTCAGTATCCGCAGTGGTAGAAATGTCAATTTTCCTAACGTCTGCGTTAAAGAACCATTTATCGTTAATATCGACGTCCACCCCTACTTGTAATGCTAAGCCCCACGAATCGTCGAGATCAATGTCACTTATCGCCGCGGTCGCGTCTTCACTAAAAAAAGTAGTGTAGTTAAGTCCAGCACCAATATAAGGTCGAACGCTCGAGGCGGTATTGAAATGATACTGCAAACTCACGGTTGGTGGTAAATGATCAGTTTCCGCAATCTTGCCAACACCATCTAATAGAATGTCGTGCGAAAATGGTGTCGCAGCCAGAATTTCAAGGCCAATGTTCTCCTTAAGCATATAAGTCGCAGTTACGAAAAGCTGAGTATTATCATCCACACTAACTGCATCATCGGCCACCACACCTCGGCTAGAGGAATCCGGGTCTACGTTCACTCCACCAAATTTTACCAACCAGTCACCTTGGTCAGCATTGGCGGTTGTCATGGCGAGCCCACAGCATAAGCCTATGCAGGTTGCCAGTGTCGTTTTTTTTAATATATTCATATTCAATGTCCAGTAAAAGTAATAAAAAAGCGGTAAAACTTCGGCATAGTCTAATGCGGAGACAAACAACCGGCTTGACCCAGATCAAATTAGTGTATTGTTATCATAAAAACATAAAAGCACTCCCAAAAATAGTTAATAAAAGCAAAACGACTTCGCAGATTTTGAATTAGCAATTAGCGTGTCTGCATTTCAGACCAGAATTAGTGGGGGTTCTACCCGTTAGATTAATGTTATGATCACATCATACTAATACATAATAGTATGGAGGCAACATGAGTGAAATTAGAAAACCCCATATTTGGGAAGCGCTAATATCCTTATTATCATTAGTGATCGGCATATCGCTTTCTATCGTTAAGTTCGGTAGCGAACCTCATATTGCGATGTTTATTGGCGTCATTGTTGCATCTGTCGTTGCCTGGCGTTGCGGTTATAAGTGGCAACAAATTCAAGACGGGATGATTCAAGGCATCATCAATGCGTTGCCTGCGATCATTATCCTGATCATTATTGGCATGCTGATTGGGGTGTGGATCGCCACGGGCGTGGTCCCAACGCTGCTTTACTATGGCCTCAAAATACTGAGCCCAAATATTTTCCTACCTGCCACTTTAATTATTTGTGCGATCACGTCTTTGGCCACAGGAACCTCCTGGGGTACCACCGGTACCATTGGCGTCGCGCTTATTGGCATAGGTAGTGGTCTTGGTTTTCCGCTACCTTTGGTAGCGGGTGCCGTGCTATCGGGTGCCTATTTTGGCGACAAAATGTCTCCCCTATCCGATACTACCAATATGGCTCCCGCCATGGTCGGTACTGATTTGTACACGCATATAAAACATATGTTTTACACCACTGGCGTGGCTTTTGGGATTACATTAATCATAGAAATTGTGCTCGGCTTGCAGTACGGGGGAGGAGAAGGCAACCTTGAGCAGGTTAACCAAATTCTTGCCACGCTACAAGACACATTCTGGATTAATCCATTGATGCTAATCCCGGTCGTGCTGGTCATCGTGGTATCCTATCGAAAGGTACCCGCTATTCCCGGTATCACCGCAGGGGTAATCGCTGCCGCGCTAATGGGCATGCTGTTACAAGGGAACGGCTTTAAAGAAATGATCGACATCGCTTATGGTGGATACTCCAGCGAAACAGGATTAGATGCGGTTGATAGCCTGCTCTCCAAAGGCGGGATGGAATCGATGATGTATACCATTTCCATCGTCATCTCGGCGATGATGTTCGGTGGAGTCATGGAGCATACCAATCAACTCAAAGTCATCGTGGATCGCATTCTGGAATGGGCATCCTCTCAAGGATCGCTATTTGGTGCCACGGTTGGTACGGCATTGGTGTCCAACATGGTGTTATGTGATCAATATATGTCTATCGTCATGAGCGCGCGAATGTATGCGCAGGCCTATCGAGAGCGCGGTTTACACCCGAAAAACTTATCGCGAGCAGTTGAAGATTCAGCGACGGTAACCGCCAACCTGGTACCGTGGAACTCAGGCGGTGCCTATCAAGCTGCAACCTTGGGTGTGGCGACCTTGGCCTATCTACCCTTCGCGTTCTTTTGCTGGCTTTCGCCTATCGTCACATTAATCTACGGTTTATTCAATATAACGATCCATAAAATTGAAGACGATCCAGATACCGTGTTGGATTTTATGACAGAAGAAGAAGCCGCGGCCAAGCTAAGCGCTGAAAAGGAGGCTGGATAAACCAAGCGTGTAACATTATCTGGTTTATCGATTGCACCACACCGTGATACTGCAATAGATGAAGCGTTCCTGTATAGAGCAGATAGTTTGATCGGGCTATCTGCTCTCCCCTGGCCAGAGTTAGACCTGACGTTTACACTGCGCAGCGTAGACAGGCACACACAATGGAGTCTATTTATCGATTTGTCGGCTGCGAGGTTGGGCCAGTATTTGTTTTCCCAACGCGCTTAATAAATAACCAAAAGCCGCGTTTAGTTCGGCTTTTTTCATATTGGCGTCAATGCCGGACAAGGTAATGGCGCGCAACTGGCCACTGGCAGCGATTCGCTCCATCATCAATGAGCATTCGCGATAGCTTAATCCACTTTTCAAGGCATTTTTACCCATCCCCGTGGCTACGCTTGCATGCACGATCAGGGCAAAGCCATCTCCTATTTCCGTGACATAATTCAAAGCTTGGCGAATGGCTTCGCGCGCACCAAATGAATCCACATCTTCCATCGTGAATGCCATTATACCGCGTTCATAAATTAGTTCTGCTTGCACTGGACTGGCAGTACGCAAGCCAAGCAAAACTGTATTTTCAGGTGGAAAATCGCTTAAATCTCCCGGATCAGAGTCCATACACAATACACCGAGCTCTGCATCACTAATACGGGGTTCTCTGGCCCGATCATCGACAATATTTACTGGGAGTTCAGCGATTTGTAACTGACCCCCAACTGCGGTTTGTAGGCCTAATGCCTGAATTTCTGCGATAAAGCGCTGACAAGCCTTGCTTGCCTGAATAATGCTATCGGCATATAAACGTACGCCACGTGGCTTGGGGATGGATTGTTCGCGCCCACTCAAACGCTTGCTAAGATAATGCGACAACATCGCCTGTACCAAGGCTCCATAGTCTGGAATAAAGTGCAAAACATCGCCTACACTATACTGACGACTGGCATGACTTAAATCGACTAAGAGATGGTCACTTGACGCGGCAATAACCTCAATTTGTTTATCCGTTGGTGTCAGCCCCTGAAAGCGTGTATCAGCACGTCCAAGGTTCACGATACCGCGCAGTCGAATACCCTTATCTTGAAAACTGGGTTTGTCACCAAAAGCGTCCCGTCCAATCGTACCGACAGGCAATGAATCCTTTTCCTGTATTTCCACCAGTTCTGCTTCTAAGGTAAACGCGTCATGGCGCAAGCCGGGTAACAAGCCCCCGCTTACAGGATTCTCCCCCAGCAGAATACTCGCGCCTATCCGAAGCTGATTAATTTTCGAACAAGACGGTAATTGGTTTAGCGTTGGTAGATTGGCCGAATTACCCCCAGAAACATAACGCAACTTGACACCCAGTTGTTGCTCAACCTGACCAGCCGCTTCTTCCAATTGCTGCAATTTTTCCGGTGTCGGCAATACGCCACTCACACACATGAAATTACAACCAACTCCACTGAGTTCAATGCCTGGGAGCGCATGGGCAAGTTTGCATAGTGGAACCAGATCTTCCCAGTTCACCCCCTCGCGCCGATCGCCGATTTCCAGCATAACAATAGTTTGGTGGGTTTTACCTGCTTGCAGCGCGGCTTCTGATAACGCCTTCAAGGTTTCATATTCGGAGTTCAAGCTAATATCACAGGTGTCGACAACCTCAAGCGCGGTACTAATGGTAGGAATACGCAACATCATGATCGGCGCAGTGATGCCTGCATTACGTAATCTTTTTACATTTTCAAGCCGTGATTCGCCCAGCATGGTAACCCCGCCTCGGAGCATCGCACGTGCCACCGATGGCATGCCGCAACTTGCCTTGGTGACACCACAAACCTCTATACCAACCTTGGCACACTGTAAGGCAATGCGGCGGGTGTTATCTTCAATCGCGGCTAATTTAATCGCAATCGCAGCACTCATGCCTCCTCGCGGTGTTCTGGTAAGTTAGATGCGACGGCGCATAAATGCTCCAAAATAACGCTTGCACCGAATAAAGCTGTTGTTTCAGCGGGATCATAGGGTGGCGATACTTCCATCATATCCATGCCAATGATATTGGGGCGCTTAAGTGCGCGTATGGTATCAAAGACTTCGCCCGGGGTTAGCCCATCAACAACGGGGGTGCCGGTTCCTGGTGCAAACGCCGGATCGACTACATCAATATCGAAGCTCATATAGCAAGGTTTGTCCGCAACCACCCGTTCGATCTCTTTAACCAATACACCCACCCCATGTTCGCGCACCCATGGTCGATATAACACCGTCATAGGGTCCTCATGATCGTACTCGGTGCGAATACCGATCTGAATCGAATGCACGGGGTCAATTAACCCATCTTTTATGGCATGATGCACAAAAGAGCCATGATCAAGATATTGCGAATCAGCGGTGTCGCGATGGGCGTCAAAATGAATCAGCGCCATCGGGCCATGGGTTTCAGCATAAGCCTTCAACAGAGGATAAGTTGTTAGATGATCCCCGCCCAAGCCAATTAAGCGGCTACCGGATTGCAGGACTGTTAACGCCATCTTGTAGGTGTTATCCATCATGAGTTGAGTTTGGCCACGTTGATAATGCACATCACCGTAATCGACTACCGCCAGGCGATCAAACGGATCAAATTTCCACGGCCAAACCGCTCCCCAGCTTAACTGAGTCGTCGCTCGACGCAACGCCTCAGGCCCAAATCGCGCACCGGGACGACCACAAGTTGATAAATCATAGGGAATCCCCAGTACCGCATAGTCTACACCTTCCAGATTACGTGATAACCGACGCCGCATAAAGCTGCGGGTGCCCGAAAATGGCATTTCGGATTCCGTGCCATACAGAGAGTCATAGTCAAAAGCCTGATCACCTTTATGATAACGTGACATCGTAGTTATTCTCGCAGTGTTAGGTTTAATTGCTTAGCGCATTTGTTTGTATTGTAACCAATAACATAATCTATCCCCCAAAGCGCGCGGGAGAAAACACCGCCTCCGTCAGTCCTAATATTGATAGTTCATCCGGTACTGGTTTGTGTTGGATCAATTCGCTTGCCAACCGGCCCAGCGCGGGTGAAGTTTGAATACCAAACCCACCTTGCCCAGCCAACCAGAAAAAGCCGGGGACTTGACTGGAGTAGCCGACTACAGGCACGCGATCAGGCGCGAAAGTGCGCAAACCTGCCCAACTATGCGCGATATGGTCAAATTCGAGGGTTGTGCATTCAGACAAATAGTGGGCGGCATAGGCAATATCCATTTCTTCTGGCCAGGCATCGTGTGGATCTACGGGTGTTTCATCCGCTGGGCTAACCATCAATTGACCCGCGTCCGGTTTAAAATAAAAATCCTCGTCCACTTCATTTACTTCTGGCATATCATGCAGTTCGTATTGCGGTACCTTAACGCTGATCACAGTTCGTCGATACGGGGTGAGTGACAACGGTGCGACCCCACTCAGTTGGGCGATTGAATCGGCCCAGGCTCCACCGGCGTTGACCAATACACTTGCGTGGATTTCACCAAGGGATGAGGTAAGCTGCCACATCGAGGCCTGATACTTAGCCCCGGTTATTTCTGCATTGGTATACATCTTTGCCTCAAAATTTTTCGCGCCTTTGAGATACCCTTGTAACGCATTTTCTACTTCGATATCCCAACAATCTGGATCATAAAACGCATCTGCGATGTAATTTGGATCTAAAAACGGAACCTTATCAATGGCCTGTTCCACGCTTAGCCTTTCAACTGGATTAGGCAGAGACTCCGCCTGTTCTTCAGCAAATACCTGAGCCAATCGACCGGCTTTTTCAGCATTAGCAATAATGAGATTACCACGCGGTTTTAACAACGCGACTTCGCTAAAATTGTCTGGAGGTTGGCTAAAAAAAGTGTAGCTTGATCGGGTTAGCTTAGCAACAATATCATCATGAAATCGACGCGAAAACTCGGCCGCAGAACGCCCCGTTGCATGATAACCAGCGGCTGATTCACGTTCCAAAACCACGACCGAACGATAAGGACTTAAAAAGTACGCGAGCGAAGCGCCAGCGATACCGCCGCCAACAATAGCAATATCAAAGTGCCTTTCCATGAAGTAAGTTTACTCTTAAAACTAACGCAGCTGTAAAAATATACTTGTTTGACCTGCCCCGAATGAGAGCTGGGTGATTAAACTAAGAATTTTGCGGTTTTCAACAATCTAATTTTTAGGGTGTTCCATATCCCCGTATAGCTTACTCAAAAAATGCCTAAAATATTGCCGTTTTATCGCTACCTTTAGCTACTGGTTTAAGGACTTTTTTATCGGATTAACCGTCTAAAACCGTCAGCGACTACTGCATTATTGGCTGCAAAAATCGATTTACTACCAATACCGAACACACTACTACAAATCGCCGGTAGAGGACATTCTTCACCATCAAACTAAAAGTAATAATTAAGAACAAGGCTAGATCTAATATTTTGTCAATGACAAATAGATTGCGGTTAGAGCAAATCCAACATTTTTAAAATTTGCCTAGAGATTGTCGTCTTTTTAACTTTTTACTATGTACCTTTATAGACCGAATATCAGTTTTAGCACCTCAGTCGGCAGCGAGAGTGATTCCTGCGACAATGCATTAGCCGAGACCATCAACGGTCTGTACAAGGCGGGGGTGATTTTTCGCAATATGGGGCCGTGGAAAAGATTTGCTGAAGTTGAGGCATCGGCACTTTCCTGGGTTGACTAGGTTAACAACGAAAGACCGGCACAACCCATGAGTGCTATCCCGCCCGCCGAAAATGATTTAATGTACTATGCAACCGAGTCATACAATGACGCATGACTCGAACAAAACATTCTCCTATAAAACCGGCACGATGCAGTACACCTCTAACTTTGGGTTGAGCCTACTAGTGCATCAGTGGCTCTAGCAATTGAGGCTGCTACAAATAGCTCAATTAAAGGATTTTGTTTATACTTGCTACACCAACTCTTTCTCATACTCAGATATTACAAAATTAGGCTTTATCTGGGTCAACCCCTACAGAGTTTTATGACCCCAAGCACATCCCGTAAACAGAACCGATATAAAAATTTTCTGTTCTATGGCATTCTTATTGCTATTATTTATCTAATCACTGAGGTTCTGGCCTATGCCGCATATAGTATCTTAGAAGAAAAACGCTTTTCATTCTCTGACACTCAACAAAAACGTCAGGAAATCGTAGATAAGTATACTCAGTCACTTGAAAAGAACCGAGTAAAGGTGAAGAACAAAAACAAGAAAAAACGTCGAGGCCCGTCAGAAGAAATCATACATCCCTACCTCGGCTATGTTGTACATTTTCGTGATGAGGATTGTCCGGGTTATGGATTTTGTGATGACCGGATGCGCAGTTATGAAACTGATCTTGTAACCGAAAAAAATGAAAATAACCTTGTAATTGGTATATTTGGAGGTTCATTCGCTTATGGCGTGTCCAACTCGTCGACAAAAGGATTGTTATCAGAAGAGTTTAAAAAAATCCCCCAGTACGAAAACAAGGAAATAATCATTCATACTATTGCACTGGGAGGATATAAACAGCCTCAGCAGTTAATGGCGCTTAACTACTTTTTATCAATGGGGGCTCATTTTGATATCGTCATTAATATCGATGGATTTAATGAAGTCGCCCTACCACCAACAGAGAACCTTCCCAAGGACACCAACCCTTATTTTCCGAGAGTATGGGCTAATCGAGTTCGAGGTGCACAAAATAAAGTCACGCTTGCCATGATCGGAAAAATCAACTACTACAAAAAAAAACAGGCCGACCTGGCAGAAGATATTAACGAATCGCGACTACGGTATAGTGTCCTTATAAATTTGATTTGGAAATATTTCGATGAGAGATATGCTGGTAAATCCAAACGCGAAGAAATAAAACTAACAAATTACGTTTCCAGGGGTATTTATACCTCACCCTTTGTGGCACGTGGCCCAAACTATGAAGTAACAACAAAAGAAAAAACCTATAAGGATCTTGTCCAGATGTGGGGCAGAAGTTCACAACAAATGTATTATATTAGTCAAGGAGCTGGATTTCAGTATTATCATTTTCTTCAGCCAAATCAATATGTTAAAAACTCTAAACCGATGAGTGAGGAGGAGAAAGAAATTGCGCTTATAGAGCACCATCCCTACAGACAAGATGCAAAAGGTGGTTACCCCTACTTAATTGAAGAGGGTAAACAACTATTAGCACTTGGCACTCCATTCTATGATCTTACAATGCTATTTTCACAAAATCATGAGATATTGTATCGCGATGGATGTTGCCACCTGAATACAAAAGGTTATGATTTAATCGTTAAACATATTGTTTCAATAATAAAAAACAAAATGACCAATTCCACTACCATAGATTGACACAATCTGTACTCTCAGCGATAGCTTTCTCTGGTATCCTAACCAAACTAAAAACCTGTGCCGATAAACCGTAAAAATTAATAAATAATACTATTAACGCATCGAAGCACTTTCTATCAATTTGTTTTACAAACTGCTTTTTGAGGGTTTACCCTATACCCGTTCATTCAGCTTCTAAGATCAAGCCAACCTGCCACTAATGAGAATCTAAACCTTAATATTTCACGGTTCCATTCTCTTCTGACCCGAAAGTAAGCTAATTTATTTAACCCTAATAAAATTGGTATAGTTAATCGCCGCCCACTGTTGGTTTAAAGAGTAAACTACTATGCTTTGTTAATTTAGTTGTAAGCTTTGCTGATGAGAAAAATTAGTATCTTTATTGCCAGCGCGCTTGGTTTGCTTTTATCTGCTTGTGACCAACAAATGGCTAGCGAGACCGCACCTGCCGAAAATGCCGGCCCACCACCGGTGCAAATCACCGCCATGACAGCCGAAATTCAGGACGTACCAGTGAGCTTTGAGTACGTCGGGCAAGTCGAGGGGTCAAATGAAGTGGAAATCCACGCCCGTATCAACGGTATTATCGAAAAACGTCTGTTTGACGAAGGCGCTGGAGTGAAGCAAGGACAAGTATTATTCCTGATCGACCCCGCCCCATATGAAGCCCAGTTGGCTCAAGCCGAGGCTGCGCTTGCAAGCGCAGAAGCAACTAAAAGTAGTGCACTGGCTCAATTAAAACAGGCCCAACGTGAATACAAGCGGATTACACCGCTCAGCAAGCAAAATCTGATTAGTCAGAAAGAGCTGGATAGTGCCGAATCGGGGGTCGAGCTCGCGCAGGCCGCGTTACGCCAAAGTGAGGCCGCCATATTGCAGGCACAAGCCAATATTTCCAGCGCGCGCATCAATCTAGCTTACACCAAAATAACCGCCCCTATTTCAGGTATCGTTGGGCGAGCACAAAAGAAAGAAGGTAGCTTAGCAGAGGTGGGCAGTAATAGTTTATTGACGACAGTCGCTAGAACCAATCCCGTATTTATCAACTTTGGTGTGGCTGAAACAGAACACATACAACGCCAACAAGATATCAAGTCCGGTGCTTTACTGATACCTGAAACCGGGTTTGATGTGGCGATTCAAACGACTACGGGCGCGCGGCTAGAACAAACAGGCAAAGTAAACTTTCAGGATTACAAAGTTGATGCAAACACGGGTAATTTTAGCATGCGTGCCACTCTTGATAATCAGAACCAAGCACTATCACCCGGGCAATTTGTTCGCGTTATCCTACAAGGCGCCAAACGCAGCGGTGCAATTTTACTACCCCAGCGCGCAGTGCTTGATAGCCCGCAAGGTAAATACGTCTATGTCGTTGCTAACGGTGAACAAGGTGGTAGCGTTGCTGAGCGTCGGCCCGTTAGCGTGGGCGAGTGGGTCCAACTAGAGGGTGAATTTAGCAATGCATGGATAATCACTTCTGGACTCAATCCAGGAGAACAAATCGTGGTGGAAGGAATGGCACGCATTTTCTTCCCGGGGATGCCTATCGAAGTAGCGCCCGCTGCTGAAAATATTGCTCCACCGAATCAGCCCACTGAAACTTCGCCGTCTAAATCTGCCAATTAATAAACCACCCTATGTTTTCTCGATATTTCATTGATCGGCCGATTTTTGCATTCGTTATTTCGATCTTCATCATGATTGCGGGGCTAGCAGCCATCCGTGGTTTACCAATCGCGCAATACCCGGAAATTGCCCCTCCTTCCGTGCAGGTGATCGCTGTGTACCCTGGTGCCTCGGCTGAAGTTGCAGCAGAGACGGTCGCGACCCCACTAGAGAACGCGATCAATGGGGTCGAAGAGATGCTATATATGGCCTCTACTTCAGCGTCCAATGGGGTAACCACGATTACGGTAACCTTCGAAATTGGCGCTGACGTCGATCAGGCAGCGCTAAACGTTAATAATCGAGTCAAGCAGATTGAGGCGCGTTTACCACAAGAAGTCAGACGACAAGGCGTGACGGTGGAAAAAGGATCATCCGCGTTTCTGCAGGTGCTGGCGTTTTACGCGCCTGATCAACGGCATGATGATCTATTCATTTCCAACTACGTCACCCTAAATGTTTTGGACCACTTAAAGAGAATTCCCGGCACAACGGGGGTACAAATATTCGGCGCCAAAGACTACGCCATGCGTATTTGGGTCAAACCTGATCGAATGACCCAGCTAGGGCTCACCATTACTGACATTGCTACCGCTTTATCAGAGCAAAATGCCCAGTTTGCTGCAGGTAAAATTGGCCAGGCACCCACTGGCGGCGGCCAGGAAATGGTTTATACCATTACCACCAAAGGCCGTCTGTCCAGCGCTGAGGAATTTGGTAACGTTATACTCCGTGCAAACCAGGATGGTAGCTTGTTGCGCCTTAAAGACGTGGCTCGAATTGAACTTGGTTCGAAAGACTATGAGTTCATTGGCCGAATTAATGGCAACCCCTCGACTCTGGTGGGTATTTTTCTGCAACCTGGCGCGAACGCCTTAAGTGTTGCGGATTCTGTAGCCACCACCATGGCTGAACTACAAGCCAACTTTCCAGAGGGCCTGACTTACTCAACGCCGTATGACACCACTTTATTTGTAGAAGTTTCCATACGTGAAGTACTGAAGACTCTGGCCGAAGCCATGGCCCTGGTATTCCTGGTTGTCTATTTATTCCTGCAAAATTGGCGGGCAACGCTAATCCCCACGCTGGCAGTGCCCGTTTCTTTGCTGGGTACATTTGCTGGGCTGCAGTTGCTGGGGTATTCGATCAACACCTTGACGCTATTTGGCATGGTATTGTCCATCGGCATCGTGGTGGATGACGCGATTGTGGTACTGGAAAACGTTGAACGCATTATGCATGAGGAAGGACTGAAAGCGCGCGATGCAGCAGTAAAGGCGATGTCTGAAGTGAGCGGGCCCATCATCGCCATTGTACTGGTGTTGGTGTCCGTGTTTGTGCCAATTGCTTTTTTTGGGGGATTAACAGGGGAATTGTACCGGCAATTTGCGATTACCATTTCCATCTCGGTTAGTTTGTCTGGCGTAGTTGCACTCACCATGACACCCGCGCTCTGCGCGCTGATGCTTAAACATGAGCACAAAAACACTAATTTTTTCTTTAGAGGCTTTAATCGATTCTTTGGTTTTGTCACCCGTCGTTATGTAAAAAGTGTCGGCTTTATGATCAGGCGCTCGTTCGTGGCGGTTACATTGTTTATCATCATGGTTGGATTGACGATCGGGTTATGGCAAATCACCCCTGACTCATTGGTTCCAGACGAAGATCAGGGCTATTACATCGCTGCTGTCTTCTTGCCCGATGGCTCCTCGCTGGAACGAACTGATAAAGTCGTGGCGGAGGTACTGGCAGCAATTCAGTCCAACCCCAATAATGAAAATGTGGTTGCTTTCACCGGTCTGGATTTTCTTGGTGGGGGGTATAAAAATAGCGCTGCAACAATTTTCGTCGCACAAAAGCATTGGGATGATAGAGAAATTCCAGTAACCGCCTTGGTGGGTGAATTATTTGCCAAAACGGCACATATAAAAGAAGCCTTGGTTCTAGCATTTAATCCACCCGCCATATTTGGCCTGAGTAATACGGGTGGTTTCGAGTTTTACATACAGAACAAAGGAGATGGTGGCTCCAAAGAACTGGCAGGTGCAATGGGGGCATTCCAAGGAGCAGCTCAGCAAGACCCACGCCTCGGTATGGTAAATAGCCTGTGGAGACCGTCTACCCCGCAGCTTTATATTGATGTCGATCGTGAGCGCGCCAAGTCGCTGGGTATTTCGCTAAATAATGCCTTCAATACCCTCTCAGCAGGGCTGGGATCGTATTATGTCAATGATTTTAATAAATACGGACGTGCCTGGCAGGTATTATTGTCGGCAGATGCTGACTTTCGCAAAACACCGGCAGACGTTGAGCGCATGTATGTGCGCAACAATCAAGGCAGGATGGTTCCACTTTCGGCTTTTGCAAAAATTGAATTCAGTTCTGGTCCGGACACAGTGGATCGATTCAATAATTTGCCCGCAGTCAAGCTATTTGGAGAAGCTGCACCTGGTATAAGTTCAGGACAGGCACTGGCGGCTGTTGAAAAAATCGCAGCCAAGGCTTTACCACCCGGCTTTGATTATGATTGGTCGGGCACATCATTTCAGGAAAAGCAATCAGCGGGGAGCTCAACATTATCGTTAGGGCTCGCTGCTATTATGGTCTTTTTGATTCTGGCTGCACTATACGAACGCTGGTCCTTGCCTTTGTCAGTACTTCTCGCGCTGCCCTTTGGCACCTTTGGCGCCTTAGCCGCTGTCTGGGTGCGTGATTTTACCAACGATGTGTATTTTCAGATCGGCCTGGTCACGCTACTTGGTTTGGCTGCTAAAAACGCCATTTTGATCGTTGAGTTTGCATTGCTTAAAGTAAATGAAGGTTGGCCAGCTGCCGCAGCGGCGATGGAAGCGGCCCGATTACGATTCCGACCGATTATTATGACCTCGCTTGCCTTCATTCTTGGAGTGGTGCCCCTGGCATTTTCTACCGGCGCAGGTGCTGGGGCGCGTCAATCCGTCGGTACGGGTGTCATGGGTGGTATGTTGGCAGCGACCTTTTTAGCTGTATTCTTTTTGCCCTTTTTCTTTAAATTATTGATTGATAAACGCTTTACTACCAAGCCCAAGGAATTTAATCCGCCCAAAGGCAAAATTACTAACTAATGCCGATGCGGACTGAGTAAAACCTAAACCGGCAGCATAACCGCTTGGCGGTAGAAACAAAAAAAGCCGGATATTTCTCCGGCTTTTTAATTTAAGGCCCGAAAATCAGGCTAACTATCTTCCACTAGTTTTAGGTGCTGGTACCCGTGCTGACTTGTAGCGCATCCAGCGTTTCATAGGTAATACCGCCGCGATCTAAATTGTTTTTCATTTGGTACGCCTCAATCGCACGTAGGGTTGCGCCACCGATAACACCGTCAGCTGGGCCAACATCAAATCCTTCACGGTTGAGCGCTTTTTGTATATTGGCCACGATATCTTTCGTCATATTGGTTTCACACAATACGCGACGCCATTCCATCGTAGAATCTGCCACTTTAACCTGCTTGGTAACGGTTTCAGTGACCGCTGGTACCGGAATACGCTTTTCTTCCGCTGGAGAAACCAGTTTTTCAACGCGAACGGTTTCGAATTCAGGTGGAATTTCAACCGTTTGGAATGTCGCGGGTGTTTTAATCACGCGCTTTTCAACGATTTCAAACTCAGCCGGCTGCTCGATATAACAAATTTCCTGACCGGTTGGGGTTGCTTCAGGTGGGACCGTTTCATCGCCTGCAAACCAGCCAAATCTTGCATCTTCAACTTTCACCTGCTTGGTTACTTCGGTAAATTCAGCTGGAATATTGATCCGCTTTTCTTGCGCTGGCTGAACCATTTTGCGCACCACGACTGTCTTGTATTCAGCGGGTACTTCGACCACCTTGGTAGTAGCAGGTGTTTTCAGTACCTTGGTTGCAACCACCTCATACTTGGCCGGAATTTCAACCAAGCACATGATTTCACCCGTTGTGTTATCAATCTTCTGAACCAAACCGGTGCCTTTTTTCCAGACACTTTTGGCCGGTTCGATCATCACTTTTTCTTCTACAGTTTCGAAAACGGCTGGAATTTCTTCAACCACGGTTGAAGCTTCTTTTACTAATACACGCTCCTCAACTTCTTCGTACTGGGCTTCGATAGATTCAATTTCTTCTGATTCTTCGTTAACCAGTACTTTTTCAGTTTCTTCACGATATTTAGCGGGAATGAAATGTTCCTTGTAACACATACCGGGAAGCGCCTTGGTTAAATCGACACCAGAATTAGACACCGCTTCCAATAAAACCGGACTCACGGGAATTTGATCACGATTTTTGCCGCTACCTGCAATGGTAAACCATTCATTCCTGGCAGGTACGGTTTCGACTTTCTCTTCTACCACTTCGTACTCAGCGGGCACCGGCACAACTTGAGAACTCGCTTCTTTTACCATCACACGCTCTTCCACCAAGCGGTACTTAGCTGGCACAATTTCTACGGTTTCCGAGGCTTGTTTGATAACAACTTCTTCGGTTTCGGTTTTATATTGCGTGGGGGTGATCACCTTTGCGTAACACTCGCCAGGTTTTGCATTTGGCAAAGTCGCTGTGTTATCCACCGTTTGCGCCTGCGAAACTTGAGTAGACAGTGCTGCGCTCACTATCACAGTGAGTATATTGACACGTAGTTTCATGCTGTTTTCATCCTCGATATTTATACTTAAAAAACGGACGTTTATACCGATCCAAAATTAATACAGGGTGAATTGATTGGTGATAAACGTTTAATAGAAAAATCTAGCTCAATATTACCAAACGATCATTTAGTTGGCAGTGCTGAACACGTCGATTATCTTACACTATGACCTGGATTGTCCAATTAATACCTGGACTAAAGCGCGAATAAACTCTGTTTTGGAGTTTGTGACCCGCTCGACTACCCCCAACACCCGATTTATCGCCTTATTACCAAATGGTAGTATCTTCACGCCTTTGGGAAAAGGTTGATCAACAATCCGCTGTGGTACGATCGACACACCCAGGCCATGGGTCACCATTTTGGCAATCGCTTCTAAGGAATCCAGGTTCATGTGTGAGCTGACTTGTATGCCACGATCTTGCAATAAACTCTGGATGAGCTGACCGGTATACGTATCCGGCATAAATTGAATGAATGGATAACGCGTCAGTACTTCATAATCCAGCACACCCTTGGCTGTTTGGGGCGCAATGACGACCAATGGTTCTTCCGCGAAAGCGTGCCAACTAAGGCCGCTACCGAGTTGAGTGGGTTCTGCGATAATGGCCGCATCCAGCATGCTCGTATTAACAAGTTCGACCAGCTGAGCTGACAAACCACTGATTAGTTCTATTTCAAGCTGTGGATGTGATTGCCGTAATTTAAGCAATGTCTGAGGTAACATGCCGCTCATCACAGTCGGGATTACGCCGATACGTAATACCCCACCCAGGGTTTGCGCTTTGATATGGGCCTGCAATGCTTCACACTGCTGAATAATGTCACGCCCGCGTTTGACCAGCTTCAGACCCTGAGCATTGATGATGGGCGGGCGTTTGCTGCGATCGAACAAGGCTGTATCCAGCTTCGTTTCAAGTGATTTAATTTGTAGCGAAACAGCTGACTGAGTCAGACCAATCGCCTCACCCGCTGCGACGAAGGTGCCATAATCTGCGATCGCAATAAACGTTTGTAGCTCCCGCAAGTTAATGTTTATTCTCATTATTAATACGTATTTTTATGATTAATATAGTGATTTAACTTTGCTTCACTACAAGATTAGACAATCTCATGTTTTAGTTCAGATAAACTCATTTGCTGCCCTATTTACATTCACCTATACTTTATCGTAATTAAAGAAATATCGCCTTTGCTTTATATTTTTTTAACGTTATGCCCACACCCGACACGCCAAGTGCGCTAGCCGGAATACGTATTCTGGATCTCAGCCGTATTCTCGCAGGACCCTATTGCACACAACTATTGGGAGATCTAGGTGCTGAAGTGATTAAAGTTGAGCGCCCCGGGCACGGAGACGACACTCGAAAATGGGGGCCGCCTTATTTACAAGACACCCAGGGTGAGGCACTTGCTGAAAGCGCGTACTACTTAAGTTGTAACCGGAATAAACGTTCTCTTACTATCGACATAAGCCGGACAGAAGGACAAGCGCTGATATATAAGCTGCTTGAAAACACCGACGTGTTCATCGAGAACTATAAAGTCGGGGATATGAAAAAATACCATCTCGCTTATGAGCAACTCATAGCCCGTTATCCACAACTCGTTTATTGTTCGATTTCAGGTTTTGGACAGGATGGCCCTGATGCCAACCGACCTGGCTATGATTTTATGATTCAGGCCATGGGAGGCATCATGAGCGCCACCGGCCCGGTTGAGGGAAAACCGTATAAAACCGGAGTAGGCATCGCTGATATGATGTGCGGTATGTATGCCGCCAACGCGATCCAGGCCGCCCTCTTGTATCGTGAACGCAGTGGCAAAGGCCAGTATATAGATTGTGCGCTATTTGACACACAACTTGCGTGGCTCGCGAACAATGGGTTGAACTATCTTACTTCTGGCCGGGAATCTGCACGCTACGGCAATGGGCACCCAAACATCGTACCCTATGATGTTTATCCCTGCGAAGATCAGTATTTGGCGCTGGCGATCGGCAATGATGCACAATTCGAGCGTTTTTGTGCGGTAGCTGGCATACCTGAAATAGCCAAGAACTCGCGTTTTGCGGTTAACGAAAACCGAGTCGCTAATCGTGAAGCGCTCAATCCGATTATCGAAAAAGCGACAAAATCCAAACCGCTGCAATTTTGGCTAGAAAAGCTCACCAATAATAATGTACCTTGTGGCCCGGTTAATACCGTAAGACAGGCCTTTGCAGAACCCCAGGCAAAGCACCGAGGTATGCGCTTATCCATGCCTCACCCAACCACCAAGAACCATCAGGTTGATTTGATTGCAAACCCGCTTAAGTTTTCAAAAACCCCGGTTAACTACCAGCGGCATCCGCCATCATTAGGCGAACACACAGAAGAAATTCTTTGTAAGGAATTGGGTCTGGACGAATCTACAATTAAAACATTGAAATCAAAATCTATCGTTTAACTATGTACTCACTCAATTCAGAGCAGTTAGCTATCCAGCGCAGTGCGCGTCAATTAGCCCAAAACGTTATCGCACCACGTGCCAAACAACATGATATCGACCAGGAATACCCCTGGGATAATGTTGCAGATTTAACCGCTGCCGGATATATGGGCATGACCATCCCGAAAGAATATGGAGGCCTGGGTTTGAGTTACCTGGATGCCACCCTGGTGGTCGAAGAAATGGCCAAGGTCTGCGGCGTAACCGGCCGCATTGTCGTCGAAGGCAATATGGGTGCGATATCAGCCGTGATGCAATATGGGAATGACGCACAAAAAGAACTGGCGGCTGATTACGTACTCAAAGGGGATAAACCCGCTATTTGTATTACTGAGCCCGAGGCAGGTAGCGCGGCGAGCCAAATGACCACCCGCGCGGATAAACAGGGAGATCAGTACGTACTCAACGGCAAAAAGCACTGGATTACCGGTGGCGGTGCCTCTAAATTTCATCTGATATTTGCACGCGTATTTGATGAACAGGGCTTACAGCAAGGCATTGGTGGATTCATCGCACTCGCAGGCGAACAAGGCCTTAAGGTCGGTCATCGTGAGCCGACCATGGGTTTGCGCTGCATTCCGGAAACTGAAATCATCCTGGAAAATCTGGTATTAAGCGCGGATAGATTGATCGAACCACCAGAGGGCCTGAAACGTGGTTTTGCAGGCCTGATGAATGCGTATAACTCACAGCGGGTTGGCGCTGGCATGGTTGCACTGGGCATTGCGCAGGGTGCGTATGACCAAGCGCTCGCATATGTTCAGCAACGCGAGCAGTTTGGGCGCCCCATTTGTGAATTTCAGGGTCTGCAATGGATGCTGGTGGATATGAGCATTAAGCTGGAGGCAGCGCGAACGCTTATATACAAAGCCGCTGCGAGTGCCGGTGATGGCTTTCCGGACATCACCCAAGCTGCACAGGCCAAGATATTCGCCTCAGAATCCGCAATTCAGGTGACCAACGACGCGCTACAAATGTTCGGGGCTGCGGGTTATTCGCGTGATCTGCCGCTGGAACGAATGTATCGCGACGTCCGTATGTTTACCATCGGGGGCGGCACTGCGCAGATACTACGTACCGTGGTCGCTTCGCAGTTACTCGAGCGCAAGTTACCGCAAACACGTGACGGTTACGTAAAATAGGCATTCATACCGAGCACAGCTAACGCTAAGTTCCAACAGAAATATGCCCAACTCAACCGATATTATTGCAAGCTATTTACGTAAAGCCGGTGTAACACACGCTTTTGGCATTCCAGGGGGGGAGGTGCTCACCCTGATCGATTCGATCCGCAAAAACGGGATCAAATTTACCCTGGTAAAGCATGAAAATGCGGGCGGCTTTATGGCTGAAGGCAGCTATCATGCGAGTGGCGCGCCGGGTGTATTGATCGCCACCCTGGGGCCCGGTGTGGCGAATGCAATTAATTTTATCGCCAATGCAAAACAAGATCGTGTACCAATCGTTTTCCTAACTGGCTGCATTGATGACCAGGAAGCAATGCGCTACACCCATCAGATATTTGACCATCAGGCCCTGCTTCACCCCATCACCAAAGCAAGCTTTAAAGTGCCACACGGTGCGGTTGAAGAAACTATTAATAAAGCCCTTTCTATCGCAATGGATGATCCGCCCGGTCCAGTGCACGTTGATCTACCCATTAGTGTCGCCACGATGGAGCAAGCTACACGAACACCTGTTATCCGGTGTAAGCCTGAACACGGCGTGCCAGACACCGCTGCGCTAGAAATGATTACCCAGCAAGTTAATAACGCAGCGCAGCCGATCGCCATTGCAGGCATGGGGGTGCTCCACCATCAAGCCGAACAGGAACTGAACGCGTTTCTTCGCGCGCACAATATCCCGTTGATTACCACTTACAAAGCCAAAGGTATTCTGCCCGAAAATCACGCGCTCAGCCTGGGTGCTTCAGGTCTATCCCCCAAATCTGAAGCGTTGCTACTGCCCCTGGTTACGCAAGCTGATCTGGTATTATTGTTTGGCTATGATCCCATTGAAATGCGTGCAGGATGGCGTAATGCATGGTCAGAAAGCGCAACAGTGCTAGAATTTGGTACGCTAGCCAACACGCATTATATGCACCAGAGCAAGCATCACTATTATTGTAATCTTAAGGCCACGCTGCCCCTTTTACATTCGAACGTTACTAAAAACCAATTCTGGCCTGGCCAGCAGATTGAAGCGGTTAGACATCAGAATAAGAGCGCCTTTAGTATCCCTTCAAATTGGGGACCCCATACCATCATTGATACTGCCAGGAAGATATTACCCGATGATACTGTCGCGACCGTGGATACCGGTGCGCATCGCATCTTGCTCAGTCAAAAATGGATATGCAGGCAAGCGCGAACATTGTTTCAATCGAGCGGTCTGTGCACCATGGGCGTCGCGGTACCCATGGCCCTGGGTTACAAATTGTTACGCGCTGAAATACCCGTTGTGGCGTTTACCGGCGATGCTGGCTTGGAAATGACGATGGGGGACTTGGCCACGGTTCGTGATACAGGTGTGCCGATTATAATTATTGTTTTTGTGGATGAATCACTGGCGTTGATCGAACTAAAACAACGCGCTATGCAGTATAAAAATATCGGGGTTGATTTCGCGCATACAGATTTCGTTTCGATTGGGCGTGCCTACAACTTTCATAGCGTATGGATAGAGAGTGCGCAGCAGCTCGCTGATGAATTGGGATCTGCCCTCACCCGTAAGCGAACCAGTCTGCTCGCCTGCCGCTTACCACGGCAGGCATATGATGGCGCGTTTTAAGTTATGCACTTGTAAGCGAATAGCAACCGCTGAAAATTAAGCCTGGGTCGTATCTCCGCGCACGATCAACACCGCGCATTGGGCTCGGTCCGCAACACTGCTGCTACACGATCCAAGTACACGCTGCCCTTCTCTGGAGAGTTTCTTTCGACTGCCGATGACAATTAAATCAGCCGACCATTTTTCCGCCTCAGCCAGAATCTCCTTAGCACGCTTTCCTTCACGCACGCGAAGCGACACATCATCGCTCAAATGATCTTTCCTCAGCTTTTCGAGCATACTCATCATCTGCTGATGAACTTTCTTATTCGCATCATCCGGGAAAAACGAAGCTACTAACGGCATACCATAGCCTGGCGCAACCGCAATCAGACGCATTTCAGCATCGTTGTCTTTCAGACTCGCTGCAACACGACATAACTTAATCGCATTTTTCTCACGACCTAAATCAACCGGCACAAGAATTTTTTTATACATGGTTTTATCTCCAGAATTATTCGTCATCAACCAGCACGGGATGGCCGTATTTTCGGATGCGCTGTCTTTGCAGTAGGATAATCAGCCCCAGCAACAGTATCGCTGGAATGTAAAACCACTCTTTGGCCATACGATCGCGTTCAAGCAACACTTTTTCAATGAACAAGGGGTTTTCTGGATCACCTATTGAAAACAACTTATCCAGTTGCTTGTGTTTGGAATCCCAAGTCAACCCATCGACCAGCAACTTATCCTCTTCTTCCAGCACCATTAACCCCGCGTTGGTAAACCGGGTATCGGCGTCGGCTTTTTCGCCCAATTCCAAAATAATATTGGTATGATTCTGTCTATCCGGATCATCGAAATCAGGGCCAACAATTTTAACTCGCATACTCGCATTATCAGGCAAATTTTCCGCTTGCACCATCGCCTCAGTGCCTGCCATCTCTTCGTATGGGGGCGAAACAATATCCAGCCAGAAACCCGGTCGAAATAGCGTAAACATGACGAAAAGCAGTGCGATTGATTCCCATATTTTACTGCGCGTGAAAAACCAGCCCTGGGTTGCAGCAGCGAATAACATCATCGCCACCATTGCAATTAGAAACACAAATATCGCCTTTACCGGCCCCACATCAATCAAAAGCAATTCGGTATTGAACAAGAACAAAAAGGGAAGTAAGGCGGTGCGAATATCATAAGCAAAGCCCTGAATACCCGTCTGGATCGGGTCACCCTTGGAAATAGCGGCTGCAGCGTATGCTGCAAGCCCCACTGGCGGGGTATCATCCGCCAGAATACCAAAATAAAACACGAACAAATGCACAGCGACCAACGGCACAATCAAGCCTGATTTCGCGCCTAGGGCAACAATCACCGGCGCCATTAAGCTGGATACCACCAGATAGTTTGCGGTTGTCGGTAAGCCCATACCTAGAATCAAGCTCATGACCGCAACCAACACCAACATCACAAGCAAATTACCGCCAGACAGGAATTCAACGAATTGCCCGACCATGCCATGTGCACCCGTTAATGATATTGAGCCCACAATGACACCCGCTGCGGCGGTTGCAATACCGATTGAAATCATATTGCGAGCACCGGCGATCATGCCATCTATTACTTGATCAAAACCGTGCTTAAATTTCGCCCCGTAGCCCCCTTCACCACGAAAGAACCCCTTAATAGCATGTTGCGTAAAGGTAACAAATATCATCGCCAAGCAGGCATAAAAGGCGGATAAATGTGCGGACAAGCGCTCTGGAGAAGGCAATATACACCATAACAACAAAATAATAGGGAGCAGATAGTACAGGCCTGTCATCGCGGTCGACCCTGCTGGAGGGAGCTCGGTGATCGGTGCCTCTGGGTCGTCCTGCTCGAGATCATCCCGCTGGGAAGCGGAATAAGCCAGAATAAGATAGGCAACCAGCATTATCCCCATAACCGCATAGACCGATAAACCCGGGAAGGCCACCTTGACCCAACCTAAGGTGTAATGCACGATCAGAAACAGTACAGCCACAGCGATAAAACCAGTGAGAAAACCGAGCATCTTGCGGGCAAAGGTGAGTGAGCTGGGCGGTTTTTGCAAGCCTTTCAAGTTCAGCTTACAGGCTTCCAGATGCACGATATATACCAGTGCGATATAGGATACCAACGCGGGTACCAGTGCATGTTTGAGAAGCTGGGTGTATTCCACCCCGGTGAACTCTGCGATCAGAAAAGCCGCTGCCCCCATAACGGGTGGGGTTAACTGCCCATTGGTGGAAGATGCTACCTCGACCGCACCCGCCTTTTCAGGGGTAAAACCGGTGCGCTTCATCAACGGAATGGTGAAAGTACCCGTGGTGACCGTATTGGCAATTGAAGAGCCCGAATATAAACCGCTGAGCGCGGACGCGATCACCGCGGCTTTAGCAGGGCCACCCTTGAAATGCCCCAATAAAGCAAATGCAATTTTAATAAAATATCCACCCGCACCGGCTTTTTCCAAAATGGCCCCAAACAATACGAACAAAAATATGGTTTGAGTTGATACTGCGAGCGGTTTGCCGAAAACGCCCTCCTCCTGCATCCAGAAATGCCACATTCCTTTAACAAAGGATGCACCACCCCAGTTACCCCCGCCAATAAATACGTAACCGGCCAGGATACCCGCCACCACCACCAGTGGCAGCCCTAAAGAGCGATATACCGCGATCGTTAGCACTGCCATGCCGAGCAGCGCGACAGTCATGTCAAAGCGAATATTCGGGTGCGCAAAATCACCCGCCCGTTCTGCAATATTGGCGTTCATCAACACCATGTACAAGGTTCCACACAATCCTAGTGCTATTAATAGCCAGTCATACCAGGGGATACGATCTCGCGGGCTACTTTTGAACATGGGAAAAGCCAGCAATGCCAAGACCAATGAAAAGGATAAATGTATTTTTCGTGAAATAGATAAATTACCGATAAACAGGAAGAAATCTGAGCCGGTGACCTGGGTCAGCCAAAATGGTAATGCAGACGCGATATACAGCTGATACAAAGCCCAAGCCAGACATATGCCTGGTATTAAATACTGTAATCTACCGGTTGGATTTCGTGCCCCCGAATCTACTTCTGCTGCGAGTTCTTCTGCACTGTCTATTTTTTTAGTCATTTCCTGCCTCCTAGAGCTGCGTGGTAATTATGCAGTTTGCAAGTTTTATTATTGGTTTAAAAGTATACGATTCCGATTTATTCCTAAATCGATACATAAAGTACCGAATATGAGGAATAAATAGGAATGATATAGGCCGACCTAACCGTTTTGATCATTCGAAGAGACACCCCTTAAAAAATGAAAAAAGGAAGGCTAAGCCTTCCTTTTTCATCAATCAGGCTTACATCCAGCCTTGTTCTTTATAGTATTTCTCCGCCCCAGCGTGTAATGGCGCTGAGAGAGAATCTTTAACCATTTCTTCTTGTTTCAGGTTGGCAAACGCCGGATGCAGTTTTTTGAACTGATCGAAGTTTTCGAAAACCGCCTTTACTACCGTGTAAACCACATCTTCTGATACATCCGCACTGGTGACGAAAGTGGCACCTACACCAAAAGTGGTAATATCTTCTTCGTTGTTGTACATACCCGCTGGAATGGTTGCGACCCGATAATATGGCTTTTCAGCTACCAAAGCATCGATCTCGGGACTGGTTGCATTCACCAGATGTGAAGCGCACGAAGCCAGTGATTCCTGGGTCAAAGCGGAAGGATGGCCCACCAACCAGAAATAAGCATCCAGCTTGCCGTCACACAAAGCAGCGCCGGTTTCTGCGGACTTCATCTCGCCCGCCAGCGCCAGATCAGATCTTTCCCAGCCCAGCGTTTCTTCGATTACTTCCCAGGTACCGCGCGTACCTGAACCGGGATTACCGATATTCATGCGCTTGCCTTTGACGTCGGTTATATTTTTAATCCCTGAATCATCACGCGCCAGAATGGTGACCGGCTCGGGATGGATTGAAAATACCGCGCGTAAACCCTCGAAAGGGCCTTTTTCTTCAAATTTAGAAGTGCCGTTATACGCGTGATACTGCCAGTCAGATTGAGCGACGCCAAATTCCAGCTCGCCCGCACGAACCGTATTGATGTTATAGATTGAACCACCCGTTGATTCAGCTGAGCAACGAATACCATGGTCCTTACGATTCTTATTGACCAGCCGACAGATTGCACCGCCAGTTGGATAATAAACCCCAGTTACCCCACCAGTACCGATTGAAACAAACTCATCTGCAACAGCAGGAGTCGAGACGGTAGCGCCTGTAATCAGGCCAGCGGCCAGCATAGATAATGTTAGTTGTTTTTTCATTGTGTGTAGAAAACCTCCGTTGGTTTTTAAATGATACAGATTGAAAATTCGACCGAGTTGTACTCGTTGATTTAATAGTCGAAGCGATAAGCATACTATAAATTTTACTAAAGGCATAATTTTTTTGCTTAATCAATAAAACTTAGCTAAATTACGCAATAATTATTGCATTTTGCACCAAAATCGATCTTATTCACCTTCAAGTTGAGTTTTTATATTGTCCTCTGCGCCGAAAACTTTTAATGAGTTACGAAAGCTGGCGATTCAAATTGAAGCGCGATCATCTGCTTTTCGACTCGGTGCTGCCAGTATAGCGACTTTGAAAAACATGGTCGATAACCCTGCCTATACCGCAGTATCCACGATGACCAGTATTGCCAAAGCAAACCAGGTCAACCCTTCAACCCTAACCCGCCTGGCCCATACCCTGGGTTACAAAAAGTTTTCCAGCTTTCAGCGCTTGTTTAGAGATTATATCGAGCAAAATGCGCACTTTTATACTACGCGCGCCAGTCGCTTGATTCATCTCCCTGCAATTAATCCAAATGATGACTCGGTGTTTAATACCATCGTCAAAGAAGAAGCAAAAAATATCGTTTCGCTGATGCGCCCCGAACAGGTGAAGGTACAGCAACAAATCGTCGATTTACTGGCCACATCTCGCAAGGTACGTTTTTATGGCCGGCGTCAGTTTTTCTCCCTGGCAACGTTTTACTCATATTGCCTGGGACTTATCCGTGAGCGCGTGGACATTATGCAGGATGATGTGCATGGCATCAGCCACTCGCTTACTTTCATGAACACCCAAGATCTAGTAGTGGTTCTGGGATGCGCGCCCTACACAAAGGCGACAGTAGACACCTGCTTGATTGCGAATAAACATAACATCCCCATAGTTGCGATTACCGATTCGCCGGATTCACCGCTGGCAAACTATGCCTTGCATCATTTGATCATCCCCATTGAAAGCCATTTTTACAGCAACAGCATGGCCGCTGCTTTTGCGATGGCTGAAGCGTTGCTCGCAATGACAGCTCGGCAAATGGGGCAAGACACGCTAAAAACTTTAAGAAAACGCGAACAGATTATTGAAGAATTTGGCATTAACCAACCTCAACATAAACCTAAAAAGTAATGACAAAAATTCTGCATCGACACAGCCATATTGCCTTACCGAAAATCGCCAGCGGTGACGGCGCCTACCTAATTGATACTGAAGGCAAGCGCTATCTGGATGCCTGTGGCGGTGCCGCAGTATCCTGTTTAGGTCATAGTAACGAAGTGGTAAAAAACTCCATCAAGCAACAGTTGGATGAGGTCCCCTATGCGCACACTTCCTTTTTTACCTCGGAAGTGGCTGAACAACTTGCCAGCAAACTGGTAGCAGATGCACCTTCGAATATCGATAAAGTGTATTTTGTTACTGGTGGCTCTGAGGCTAATGAGACTGCGCTTAAACTCGCGCGCCAATATTTTGCCGAAATAGATCAACCAAGGCGAAAGCACTTTATCGCGCGTGAACTCAGCTACCACGGAAACACCATTCAAACCCTCGGCATGGCGGGCAATGAACTACGTAAAGAGATTTATCGGCCCATCTTACCAAAGGCCAACCTGATTCCACCCTGTTATGCCTATCGCCACCAACGCAGGGTAGAAAACGAAGCAGAATACGCGCTGCGTGCAGCCAATGCCCTCGAAGATAAAATCCTGGAATTGGGCGCAGAAAATGTCTGTGCGTTTATCGCTGAGCCGGTTGTCGGTGCGACTGCGGGTGTCTTGCCGCCTTCCAAAGGTTACTTCAAACGCATTCGAGAAATATGTGATCAGTATGGTGTTTTGCTCATTCTGGATGAAATTATGTGTGGGATGGGCCGCTGTGGTACCCGCTTTACCTGCGAACAAGAAGGTATTGAGCCGGATATTATTACCATCGCGAAAGGTTTGGGTGCGGGCTATCAACCCATTGGAGCAACTTTACTTTCGAAACAAATAAATGCAGCGATTGAAAATGGGACGGGTTATTTTCAACATGGTCATACCTATCTTTCACACCCTGCTGTTTGCGCAGCCGCGCTCGCAGTGCAACAGGAAATTGATACCCACAAGTTACTCGAAAATGTAAAACGCCAAGGTGCACACTTAAAACAGGCCTTGCAAACCGAATTTGGTAACGACCCACACATTGGTGATATTCGTGGGCGAGGATTATTCATCGGTATTGAGTTTGTCGAAAACAAAGACAGTAAAGATCCTTTGCCCCATGAATTCGCCTTACACACCCATATTCGCAATGCGGCAATGCGAGCCGGACTGATGGTCTATCCGATGTACGGTACGATTGATGGTCAGCGTGGTCATCATGTTTTAATCGCGCCACCCTTTATCATCAATGCACAGCAGGTCGATGAAATCGTTGAAAAACTGCGTCTAGCGATTGATCACGCTTTCGCTAAACGTTGAACCATCAACCGATCCTGGCGGTCGCACCGAATGGGGCTTACAAGCAAAAGGCTGACCACCCTGCATTACCACTCAGCACGGTGGAAATAGTCGAATGTGCAAAACAAGTGAGTCAAGCGGGAGCAACACTGTTTCATCTACACGTAAGAGATCAAGCAAACCAGCATAGTCTCGACCCAGAGATTTATATTGCCACCATCGATGCGCTACAAACCGCGGTGGGCAATAGGCTCATTATCCAAATCACCAGTGAATCTGCGAAAAAATATACGCCTGCTGAGCAAATCCAGTGCATTAAACAGGTCAATCCGCAATGCGTTTCCATCGCGATTCGCGAAATCCTTCCCAAACCGAGCGATACCCAGGCCGCGCAAGCGCTGTTCGACTGGTGCGCTGAGCAGCAAACACGCATTCAATATATTTTGTATAACGAGGCTGAGCTACAACAATATTTGCACTACATTCAAACCGGGTTGATACCCAAGGCGCCTCATTCAGTGTTATTCGTACTGGGTCGTTATCACCAAAATCGCTCCTCATCGAGCAAAGACTTGGCTGTGTTTACCCAGCATAAGGCTGACTTCACTGCACCCTGGATGGTATGTGCTTTTGGGGCCACGGAGCAGAAATGTTTGCTGGACGCCGCCCGTGCCGGTGGACATATACGCCAGGGGTTTGAAAATAACATGCTGACAACTGAAGGTCGAACCGCCACAGACAATACCCAACAATTATTAAGTACGGTCGCTGCACTTAAAGCGTGCAGCGTGAAGCCCGCCTCTATTGAGCAGACTCGCAACATTCTGCAAATCAGATAAACCCGGAGATTACCTTGATAATGAAACCGTACACGCGTAGAAATAATTGAAAAACAGTGGCTTTTTTCTTATTTAATCACTGTGTATAATGGCTGCACAAATAACATTAATACATATATCGCCCGTCATGGCGGAATCCAAAAAAGAGTTAGTTAACAACGAAGTGGCGCGCCCACAAACCAGTCTGCTTAAAGTGCTCGGGCTGATTTTATTGGTCGGTAGCGTTACCTTGGTGAGCTGTCAATCAGCCATCAACGTCATCCAAATGTAGACATGCCGACACCATATCGGGAAAAAATCAAAACACGCCCCTCCCCTGGGCCGGTATTGCCGTTCTTACTGCCCTTACCCTTGGTGGTGACATTATTATTTTCGCTGGCTAAAAATCAATTTACAATTTTCAGCGTAAGCGCTATTTCGATAGGTTTGTACGTTCTATCCGGCTATTTCATTTCACGCGCAAACTACTACCAAAGCCAGGCTGCCAAACGCAAATGGCTACGCCCTAACCGAACTCCCTGGCGCTTTTCTGCAGCAGTATTTTCAGGCGTGGCGACCTTTTTAGTGGCCCTGTTTATTGTTAAATATGGCCTACTCATTTCAATAGGCGCCGGCATTATTGCTTTTATTGGTATGGTCCTTTGTTATGGCTTGGACAGTAAAACGCTAAACCAGGATATTAGCCTGGTTGGGGTCACGCGAGAGGAACTCGAAGACGCTTTCAACGAGGCCGAAACTAAAATCGAATCCATTGAAGCCGCAGCAGATAAGGTAACAGATCAGGCCATTGCGGCCAAGCTTAGACACATCGGCCAGGGCTCGCGCGGCATTTTGGATATTATTGCTGAGGACCCGAAAGATTTAAGACGCGCGCGTAAATTCCTAAAAGTCTATCTAGATGGTGCACAAAAAGTAGTGAATAAATACGTTAATAATGACCATCTACAAGACGATAAAAACATAGAAGCCAACTTAAAAGAGGTTTTAAATACCATTGATGAAGTCATAGAAGAACAACGCACCAAGCTACTGGAAAATGACGTACTGGAGCTTGACGTTCAAATAGAAGTTCTACAAACCCAATTGAAACACGAAGGGATCATTTAATCCCGAACCAACCAAGGAGCATTCGTATGAGTGAAAACAACGTAGCTGTCAGTACAAAAATAGAAATTGAATCGGTCGCTGAAAAACAGCTACCTATTATTGCCGATGAGATTAAACCATTGGAATCACTGGGAGAAACTCAACAAGAGGAAATCGAGGCCTTAAAGTCGCAAATAGATTTAAGCGACAGCAACTCAATCATTTTCTTTGGAACCCAAGCGCAAGATGATCTCACTCAACTGGCCGATAGCATGCTCGAAGGGGTACGCAATAAAGACATCGGACCTGCTGCGAGCTCACTCAACGATATGGTTGCCACGCTTCGCGGGTTTGGTGCAGATCGGCTCGCAATTAATCCGGGGTTTTTCGCGCGCATTTTTGGTCGCGCCCAGCCGGTGGTTAAATTTTTACAGCAATACGAAGAGATCCGCCAACAAATTGACACCATTACCGATTCTCTGGAAGGCCATAAAACCCAGTTACTTACTGACATTGCGACACTTGACCGTCTGTATGACAGCAGCCTGGAATATTTCCATTCTCTGGAAAACTATATTGTTGCGGGGGATGAGAAACTCAAGGAATTGAGCCAGGACATTATCCCCAAATTGGATAAGATCGCTAAAGAATCGGGCGATATGGTCAAAGCACAAGAACTACGTGATTTACGCACCGCGCGTGATGATCTTGAGCGCCGGGTACATGATTTGCGTCTAACCCGACAGGTTACTTTGCAAGGCCTACCGAGCATTCGTCTGGTGCAGGAAAACGATAAGGGGCTGATTCGCAAGATTCAGTCAACCGTGGCCAACACCGTACCATTGTGGAAACAGCAACTGGCCCAAGCCGTTACCATTCAACGCTCCAGGGCAGCGGCAGAAACGGTTAAGGACGCAGCAGATTTAACCAATGAATTGCTTGAAAAGAACGCCGAGAATTTGCAAGAAGGTAATCGTGAAGTGCGCGAACAAATAGAGCGCGGTGTGTTTGATCTGGAGGTGGTAAAACGTGCCAATGAAAAACTGATTGCCACCATTGAAGATAGTTTACAAATTGCAGACGAAGGCAAGCGTCGACGTGCCGAAGCAGTGGTTGAATTGCAGCAAATCGAAAACGAGCTTAAGCAAAAATTGCTCGCGGCACATGGTAACGCCAGCGAAACTGCTGAAGACGTGCAAGCTGAAAGCGAAGGGAAGGCGTAAATTATGGGGCTCTGGGATTTTATAACCAACCAGTTCATTGATGTAATTGAATGGTTGGATGATGATCAAGATGTAATGGTGTACCGCTTTGAGCGCGATGATAATGAAATAAAGTATGGCGCCATGCTGACGGTCCGCGAATCACAACTCGCAGTATTCGTCAATGAAGGCCAGATTGCCGATGTGTTCCCACCCGGGCTATATGAGCTGGAAACCGCTAACCTGCCTATTTTGAGTGATTTGCAGGCATGGGCACGCGGCTTTGAAAGCCCGTTTAAAGCTGAAGTTTATTTCATCAACACCAAACATTTTACTGATCTGAAATGGGGTACCAAAAAGCCCTTGATGATGCGCGATTCCGAATTTGGTGCAATTCGCTTACGCTCATTCGGCACCTATACCATCAAAGTAAGTGATCCCGCCGTATTTTTGCAAGAAATCGCCGGAACAGATGGCTATTTCACCACTTCTGAAGTGACTGATCAGTTGCGCAATATCATTGTTTCCCGGTTTGCCGATATTGCCGCAAACGCCAATATTCCGATCCTAGATATGGCTGGGAACTACGACAAATTGGGAGAATTTCTAACCAAAACCATCAACCCGGAATTTGAAGCCTATGGTTTACAATTGACCAAACTGTTAGTCGAGAACATTTCCTTGCCGGATGAGGTGGAAGAAGCATTGGATAAACGTACCTCTATCGGCATGGTCAAAGATCTGGACCGATACCTCCAATATCAAACCGGTGGCGCTTTGGAACATGCCGGGAGTGGGTCGGGTGATGGGGGCGGCGGCCTGGCGGCTGGTATCGGTATGGGTATGGGGGTCGCGGTTGCGAAAAAGCTAGGAGATACCTTCGATTCTCCGCCTAAAACTAAAGGCGCTAAGCCACCACCCATTCCAAGCGAAACGGTCAGCTATTTTCTGGTGGTAGAAAATAAGCGCGCAGGCCCCTATGACACGCATGAGCTTAAGGATCAGGTGATTAACGGCAGCCTGACCAAGGCAACTTTGGTATGGCGGGAGGGTATGCGTAAATGGCGAAAAGCAGCCGAGCTTGATGAATTAAAAACAGTCTGGAAAGCACTTCCTCCGCCACTGGAAACGCAATAATGCGCTACGGTTGCAGTGGCGCATAAGGGGCAGCACCGCTTTCCGTGCATTCAATGCGGTAGCCAGCTTGACTATCAACCCGGCACGCTGGAAATGCAGTGTGATCATTGCGGCAATCAACATACCATCCAGGTATCGAATGATCCGATCCTGGAATACGACTATTACCAAACTCTGGCCTTTCAGCCGCTGGCTGAGCCCGACGCGGTGCAGATGGCAATTCAATGCGAGGCCTGCGGCGCGACCACTGACTTTGAACGCAACTTACACGCGGACGAATGCCCCTTTTGTGGCACCCAGTTAGTACTGGATTCAACCCAAACCCGGGTTATCGAACCCAAATCCTTGTTGCCCTTTGCAATCACCGCGGACGAAGCGAAAACGCATTACAAACGCTGGATAAAACGTCTCTGGTTTGCGCCGAATAAAATCAAAAAATACGCCCGCCAGGATAGGCAGCTTAATGGGGTTTACGTTCCTTACTGGACGTATGATTGTGCTAGCAAAACCCAATACAGCGGCGAACGCGGTGATGTTTACTATGTACGTCGTATGGTGCGGGTTAAAATAAATGGCCGCTGGACCACCCGCGAACAAATGGTTCCTAAAATTCGTTGGACACCCGCACACGGACAGGTCAATAATTACTTTGATGATACCTTGGTGTACGCCAGTGATACGCTCACTCCAGAAGCCGCTCGCGAACTAGAGCCCTGGGATTTAGCCGCCTTGCGCCCGTATCAAACCGAATTTTTAAGTGGGTTCCGCAGTGAGCTATATCATACCGATTTAGACGATGGCTTTGAAAAGGCACAAGATCGTATTCACCCCAGCATCATTCAGTCCGTCCGGCGTGATATCGGCGGAGATCAACAACGAATCCACCAATTAAGTACCCAGTACTCTGATGTTACCTTTAAACACTTATTATTACCGTATTGGATCGCCGGGTTTCGATTTCGCAAGAAAACTTACCAGTTTATAGTCAATGGCAGAACCGGTGAAGTCCAGGGAGACCGACCTTGGAGCTATATTAAAATCTCGCTCGCCGTTGTTGCGCTTATCGTCTTAATGTTGCTGTTTCTCAGTTTCGCTGATCAATCTTCTCGTGGTGGCTTTTCCAATTCACCAGAAACATTCAACCCATTTGAATTTGACTGGCGTCGTTTCTAACTATATGAAAATAAATAACGCTATTACAATAGCTTAAGCAATAATCATTATGCAAGCATTGAATATTTATCACAGACAAACCACCGCCGTTTATCGGTAATTATGATGGCCGATTTCACTATCGTCCAATATAGCTTGCTGGCTTTGATTACCTTTATTGCCGCTGTCACCCAATCGATCACTGGATTCGGTTTTGCGTTGCTCACTCTACCCTTTTTCGTGCTCATTTTGGACATTCAAAGCGCGGTTCAACTCACTTTAATTTCCACCTGGGTCATCACCCTGATATTGGTGCCGGTGGTGTACAAGTTTGCGGCTAAACAGATCTGTATCCATTTGGTTATTGGGGCTTTATTTGGCTTCCCCATAGGTATGCTCGTTATAAGTTATGCCACCCCAGCGTCTATCCAACTATTTGTTGGCATTACCATCCTGATCGCACTCGCTACGCCTTATTTTTCCACCCTGGGACGAACCAGCCAACATTTCAGACAATACAGCGCATTAAACACCGGATTGTACGGCTTGGTCTCTGGCATAATGACGACCTCAATCGCGATGCCGGGCCCTGCCATGGCGTTTTATGCACAGCACAACTCGATGGGCAAACTTGAAACCCGTGCGATGATATTTATCGTATTTGTTGTTTTATACGGCCTTGCCATCGTCTTGCAATTGTTAACCGTTGGTTTGTACGATACCAGCCGTGACGCAATTATCTATGTACTGGCGCCCGCAATCATGGGTACTTTTTTCGGCAATAAAATTTCAAGTTTTATTTCCGACAAGCTATTTCGCCAATTCATAAACGCTATTCTGATGGTTACAGCTTTATATTTATTGATATCCAACCTAAAAGAAATGCTCACCTAGATCATGCATAACCTACTCGCACGGTTCCCTCGAAAAAGATTGGCCCATACGCCTACCCCCTTAGAGTATTTACCCAATCTCAGTAAGCATTTTGGTGAGTATCAGTTATACGTTAAGCGCGACGATTGCACTGGATTAGCCATGGGAGGCAATAAAGCCCGGCAGCTCGAGTTTTATTTTGGAGAAGCACTACGACAAGCTTGCGATACGATATTGATTACCGGCGCAGTACAATCCAATTACATGCGTATGGCAGCCGCATTTGCACGTAAATGTAATATGGAATGCCACCTGCAATTAGAAAACCGGGTCGCTGACAAACCTGCGGAATATCATCAATCGGGTAACGTGCTACTGGATAAAATTTTGGGCGCGAAACTACACTATTATCCCGATGGAGAAGATGAAAAAGGGGCAGATCGACAATTGGTAAAGCTCGCTAAGTCATTACAAGCAAAAGGCAAAAAACCCTATATTATTCCGCTGACTCTAGCAAAAAAACCGCTTGGTGCGCTTGGCTATGTTGATGCGGCGTTTGAGTTAGATCGTCAATGCAAACAACAAAATCTTGACCCTGCAGTAATCATTGTGGCATCCGGTAGCGCATACACCCACACCGGCTTGCTCACCGGCCTGCGGCTAATTGATAACAAAATTCCCGTCATTGGCGCTTGCGTTAGACGCGATGCCACGCAACAAACAGCACGCGTAAACCAGTGCGCGGACAATCTTTGTAATAACCTACTCGAAATCGATAATGTGCTAGCCAAAAACGATATCCAGTTAGAAGATTTTTGTCTCGATGGGGGCTATGGCAAGGTGGGCAAACAAACCAAACAGGCTGTGAAGCTACTGGCACGCAAAGAAGGGCTTTTATCTGATCCGGTTTATACCGGTAAGGCATTTTCCTGCGCCTTCGGCCTGATTGACAAAGGTTATTTTGCCCAAGGGGATAGTATTGTCATTATCCACACGGGCGGCACACCCGCGTTATTTGCCTATCAGCATGCCCTGGTTTAGTTTATTAAGACACAATTTGAGCCGCCAGTAGCCACACCCGACGCCTAGGGCCAAATCCCCGGTATCCTACCCATTGGGTTAAAAGGTATTACTTAATTTAGCCAGAATCGGGCATTCACTCGCTGGATGATCAGCTCCATCACATTGCGCAGTGAGCTCAGACAACGCGGACTCTAACTTCTGTAATTCTTTGATTTTGCTGCGTATGTTTTCTAAATGTGCGGCAGTAATTGATTTTACTTCAGCCCGGGTGTGGGCTTCAGCATGCTCAAACACGGCCACCAAATCACGAATTTCCGGTTGCGAGAAGCCCAGCTTTCGACAACGTTGAATAAACTGTAGCTGACGTAAGTGCGTTTCATCATAACGCCGGTATCCGTTGGCTTGTCGGTCAGCCTGGGCGAGCAGACCAATTTTCTCAAAGTACCGAATGGTTTCGGGTTTAATCGTGGTGCGCGCAGCTAACTCGCCGATCGCAAATGTTTGCATGATAAAGAACCGTTTGACCTTATAGTTACTATAGGGTGTAAGCTTCGCACTTTCAAGCACGCAAACTAAACGATGAAAACGATTTTCAATGTAGAGAACATGAAATGCAGCGGATGTTCGACCAATATAGAAAAAATACTGGAAGAAATAACGAATATTGAATCGGTTGATATCAACCTGGATGAAAAGACGGTTGAGATCGAGGGTAAGATTGATGTGCAAGCCATTGCGAAAGTAATCAGTGATGCGGGTTATCCCGCTCAAATTCGCTAAGGCAATTGCTTTGTATGTCTGAAATAAGACTATCCATTGGCGGCATGATGTGCGCGGGTTGCGTATCTTCGGTTGAGACCGCGCTACGCAGTGTAACTGGTGTAGAGAATGCACAGGTTAATCTCGGCGAACGTACAGCCTTCGTCAGTGGCTCAGCTGACCTTACAGCGCTCAAAGATGCGGTGGAAAAGGCAGGGTTTGAAGCAGCTGAGCTTGCTAATCTGGCGGATGAAATCGAAAAAGAGAATCGCGAACAACGCGCGTATAAAACATTATGGTGGCGCGCGATTATTGCTGGTAGCCTTGGGTTTAGCCTGTTTCTGATGATGATATCAGGAAATCTACCTGATCCAGTGGAAGGACGCGTCTTTTGGTTAGCCATAAGTGCACTCACGCTGGCGATTCTGGTATTTGTGGGCGGGCATTTCTTTATCGGTGCCTGGACTGCACTTAAAAACAAGCGAAGCAATATGGATAGTCTGGTCGCAATGGGAACGGCTACCGCCTGGTTATATTCTACCTTAATCGTGTTGTTTCCCTCTGCAGTGCCTTCGATCGCCCGACACGTATATTTTGAATCGGCCATAATCATCATTGCATTGGTCTCATTGGGCGCCGCACTTGAAAGTAAAGCGCGTGGTCGAACGTCCGATGCGATTAAGCGTCTCATCGGCCTACAGCCCAATACCGCGCGTGCGGTGCGTGACGGAAAAGAACTCGATATTCCTATTTCTGAAGTCGGACTGGAAGAAACCCTCCGCGTCCGTCCTGGTGAGCGCATTCCTGTGGATGGCGTGGTATGCGAAGGCAGTTCGTTTGTCGATGAATCGATGCTCACCGGCGAGCCTATGCCGGTCGAAAAAGGGGTTGATAAGCTTGTTTATGGCGGCACTTTAAATACGCAAGGTAGCTTTTTAATGCGCGCTACCCGTATTGGCCGTGATACTGCACTCGCCCGTATTGTTGATCTGGTACGTAAAGCACAATCGAGCAAGCCCGCGATTGGCCGATTAGTCGATACGATTGCTGCCTGGTTTGTGCCGGTGGTGCTATTGATCGCCGCACTTGCGTTCGCGCTATGGCTGCAGTTTGGCCCTGAACCTCGCCTCGCTTATTCGATTGTAGTGGCCATGACCATCATGGTCATTGCCTGCCCTTGTGCTTTAGGGTTAGCCACACCAATATCGATCATGGTGGGTATCGGACGCGCTGCCGAGCAGGGTATATTGATCCGTAATGGCGAAGTTCTGCAACAGGCAAGCAAACTCACTACTGTGGTACTGGATAAAACAGGTACCGTCACGGAAGGTAGACCCACGCTCACTAGCCTGCACCCTACCGATTCGCTCAATCAAGATGAACTGATGTCATTTGCGGCGGCGCTTGAAGTAGGATCTGAACACCCACTCGCACACGCTATACTTGAGGCAGCTCAACATAGCGCAATACAACCAGCCGAAGTAGAAAACTTCCAGGCGCTCATCGGTCATGGCGTAACGGGGAAGATTGCAGGCGCTACCCTCTTGCTGGGTAATGCCGCATTAATGCAGCAAAATAATATCGACATCAGCGCAATTGCTGCGCAGGCGAACACCCTTGCTATGCAAGGCGCGACACCGGTTTATCTTGCCAGAAAGGGCAAATTTATCGGCATGCTAGCAATTTCTGACGCCATTCGAGACGATGCAGCGCAAGCGATCGAAAGATTGCATACGCTCGGCCTTAAAACCATCCTGCTCACAGGCGATAATCAGCAAACCGCACAGGCGGTCGCTAAAACGCTTGCCATCGATGAAGTAATCGCAGACGTAATGCCAGAAGATAAAGTGAATAAGATCCGTCAGTTACAAGACCGGCAAGAAGGGGTTGCGATGGTTGGTGATGGAATCAATGATGCCCCTGCCTTGGCGCAGGCAGATATTGGGATCGCAATAGGCACCGGTACCGATGTGGCGATCGAAGCGGCTGATATTGCATTGATGGGTGCCTCCTTGGAGGCGGTTTCGAAAACCATCGCACTTTCCCGTGCTACCCTCAAAAACATCAAACAAAACCTGGCCGGTGCGTTTATCTACAATATCGTCAGCATTCCGATCGCAGCGGGTGTTTTATATCCGGTACTCGGCTTGTTGCTTAGCCCAATTATCGCCGCGACCGCGATGAGCTTGAGCTCGGTGACCGTTGTCAGCAATGCCTTGCGCTTAAATAAAGTGCCAATATAATTGCGCTAACCCGTACGAAAGCGCTTGCGGTTATAAGCTAGATCAAATGGCCATTTAACGTGCAATATCAACATGCTTGGGTTGTAAACGGTAACCAATTTGCCCCTTGCACGAGTGAAAAACTCAGTATGCTCTGCTATCTTGAGCGCAGGATTCCATTGATGCGTGCGGATAGTTTCGGTACGACCAATAAAATAATTCTGCACTTTATCGACAACTTCCATACCGCCAATACGATTTCCGATTGCAATTTTGGCGGGCAGATCTTTACTAATGCCGTGATCATGAAAATGGTGTTTGATGTGCATCGGCAGATCGATACAGCGTCCACCCATAATATCAACCTCATCATGTGTTTTCATGTAAGCACATAGGCTCGAAAGACGTTGTCGATGAGAAAATACAAAATCATCGTCTAGCAATAGAAAATATGGGGTTTGGCAACGTGCTAAAGCAGCATTTCGCCCGGCAGAAATACCACTATCGTAAGGTAATTTAATCAATTCTACCCCCTCAATATCCACCGGCTGCTTGCTATCGTCAACGACTATTATTTTTATGCTCGCGTACCGGCGCTGAATACTACTGATGAGGCGCTTAAGCGCATAGGGGCGTTCAAAGGTTTTTATGATGAGCGTTATATCCGTTATATCACCCCGATCTTTTGGAAAGAACGAGTCGATCAATCGATGCCAAGCAAGACTCGCGTTTAAGGCAATTCGATAAGCAGGTTTAGCCATGCTGCGCAGAGGACCATATACCAACCATTGGTATGCTAGCTGCTTGGTCGATGGTGAAAGTGGTTTCAATAAAGTGAGTGGTATTACAGTTTTATTGTGGGCTCAAACGCTTAATCCATTCAGGTATTTTCACTATTCAGTTTGTATTTTTTTATTATTCTATTAATTACATGCTTTAGTTAATGTAATTTCTCTAATAGCTGCTCCTCATTCAATACCTCAACCCCCAGATTAATCGCCTTATCCAGCTTACTCCCGGGCGCCTGACCAGCGGCGAGATAATCTGTATTTTTTGAAATACTGCTGGTGACTTTAGCCCCTTCTGCTGCTAGTTTGGTTTTAAGCTCAGCGCGTGTCATACCGCTAAAACTGCCGGTGATGACGACGGTTTTATTAAACAATGCTGAGCCAGGGTCGTGTTTGATCCGCTCAGGTTTTGGCCAATGCACGCCAAATTTATTGATCAACCGATTAATAACCCGTTGATTTTCGGTTTCAGCGAAAAACTCCATTACACTTTGCGCGACCAACGGGCCAATATCATCAATGGCCGTAAGTGTCTGCTCATCCGCTACTATGAGTTTGCCGATCGACTGAAAGTGCTGCGCCAGTGCGATCGCTGTAGTCTCACCAACCAATGGAATACCCAAGGCGTATAAAAACCGTGCAAACGTCGTTTGTTTACTGTTTTCGATTGCTACGAGTAAGTTATCCACAGATTTGGCCGCCATGCGTTCCATCGACAATAATGTTTCCCGCTCTAAACTGTATATATCTGCAGGATTGCTTATTTTTTGCTGATCAACCAATTGATCGATCAGTTTCTCGCCCAACCCATCAATATCCATTGCTTTGCGAGAAACAAAATGACGCAGCATTCCTTTGCGTTGTGCGTCACACACGAGACCACCACTACAGCGTGCAATCACCCCCGCCTCGCTGTACGCGATATGCGAGCCGCAAACGGGGCAAGATGACGGAAAACTAAATCGAACAGTATTTTTAGGCCGACGTTTAGATAATACCTTGACCACATCAGGGATCACATCTCCGGCACGACGCACCACCACGGTATCACCTACCCGTACATCCAGGCGCTCAATTTCATCCCGGTTGTGCAAGGTTGCATTTGAAACCACCACCCCCCCAACTTTTACCGGCTTAAGCCTGGCAACGGGTGTGATTGCACCCGTGCGCCCTACTTGGACGTCAATATCCTCAACTTGGGTCAATGCTTCTTCGGCGGGAAATTTATGCGCTAAAACCCAACGTGGTGCTTTGGCGGTTGTCCCAAGTGCGGTTTGCTGACTTCGATCATCCAACTTGTAAACCACCCCATCCATATCAAAATCCAGCTGGTCACGTTGCGCTAACATGCGTGCATGGTAGTCAAGGCAACCCTCTACTCCCTCGACCGCTTCTGCATAGGTACTAACTGGCATGCCCCAGTTCTTTATCTGTGTATACAACAGTGTTTGCGAATTGGGTAATTGATCAGGCGTGCAAGCACCCACGCCATAGATGCATAACTCTAGCGGCCTTTGGGCGCTGATTTTGGGATCTATCTGACGTAACCCACCCGCTGCGGCATTGCGCGGATTGGCAAAGATTTTTTGTTTATTCGCTCGCTGTTTTTGGTTTAATTTTTCCAGTTCCGAACGACGCATATATGCTTCACCACGCAGCTCGATTCGCGCGGGGATATGGTCACCTCGCAATTGATTTTGGTTACCTAGAATGTGACGTACATTTTGGCTTACATCCTCCCCAAACCGACCATCTCCCCGGGTAGCGGCGCGCACCATCCAACCCTTTTCAAATAAAATGTTCACCGCGAGACCATCCAGTTTGGGTTCACAAAAATACCCCAGCGATTGGTTCGTATCCAGCCCCAAGCGATTTTTAATCCTGCGATCAAAATCATGCACTGCCTGCTCATCAAAACCATCGTTTATCGAATACATAGGCTGCAAATGCTCGGTTGCCGCAAATGCAGTAGCGACTTGTCCCCCTACAATTTGGGTGGGAGAATGCGCGACCACCAAATCTGGGTTATCTGCTTCCAGTGCTTTAAGTGTTTGTATTAGCCGGTCATATTCAGCATCGGGAATGTCCGGATCATCCAACACGTAGTAACGATAGTTGTGCTGGTTAATTTCGGCTATCAGAGCCTGAATTTTTTGTTCGGCGCGCTGCAGCGTCACGGCCTAGGAATCAACGTACCATCCTGGCACTATTGAGAAAAAATACGATGGAGCTCCGGACCACCTGGTTCCAACCCGGCGCTTTTCATTTCCTGCTCAAGCTGACTGACCCGGTTACGCAGATTTAGGAGTTGGTCGAGATGAAATTCCGGCTTTCCTGGAACACGAATTTCCCCTTTCACCCGTGATGCAAACGCTTTCACGGCATCCAGCATCTCTTTGGCATCTCGACCGGGTGTCGGGCTTAGCGCAGGCATCATACTAAAGATAACCCGCTTAGTCATTGCGTCTGAAGACATATCCTGATCAAACTTGCCCGTGTCTGCCGGTCGCATTCGGTATAAAGCCACATTCTCGGTCCCCACCGGTTTTAATCGGACGTACTCTCCATCAACAAACTCTAAACCTTGCTGCTTGGCGCTCGTCTCAACCAACTTACCCATAAATGCCTGAGAATGTGGTGCACTGATACTCACTTCTAGCGGTGCACAATTATCTGCATAAAACTGCGCCAGGCGTTCTGACTGATCGAGCGCCTGCTCTGGGGTTGCCATCATGAGCTTTTCCGCCTTCAACGCTTTACCCAGTGCAGACACCAGCGTATCAAAGGTTTGCAAATCTTCAAAGGTCGTCGCCGCACCCTGATTGAGTAGCTGATAAGACGCGACCACATCCATTACTCTGGTATCACTCGGCGCATCAAACAAACTCACCCACTGCGGATTATCCAAGGTCAGGGCATGTACCTGCACCGGAAAGCTTAACTGATCCCATTCCCCCAGTTCGGCCAGAATTTGCGCTTGCGTGTGTTCCTCTTTGGGGCTTAACTTGATCCAGAAATCAATTTGCCGCAAACTGGTAAATGGCCCACTTTGCTCTTGCTCATCATTATCTAATAAAGTTACGTTTTCAGCTTGCTCAGAATGTGAGGCTTGTGCATTTTGTGGCCCGTCACTCGCTCTAACTGCTTCGCTTGACTCATCATCATACTGGGCGCTACTGGAATCCAATTGATCATCTCTAACTGAATCTGATGAAAAATCAAATAACGGGGCATCAAACTGTTCTTCACTTTGCGCGTCTTGACCGAATCTGGGTGCATTTTCCGCATCGCGCTTACGCACCTTTTGCTCCTGGCGTTTTTGCGCTAAACGTTGTTTAAACTTACTAAGCATGTTTTCAATCACATTAGAATAGCGACTCATCGCAAATATTACAGCAATTAACACAATACCCGTGATAAGCAGGGATAGATGTAAATCCATTATTCTTCCACCATCTCCATCGCTTGCGTTATATCCACCGAAACCACTCGGGAAACACCAGGTTCGTTCATCGTCACACCAATTAAACTATCGGCTGCCTGCATCGTAATTTTGTTGTGCGTAATCACAATTATCTGGGCATGTTCTGAAAGAGACTTTAAGGTATCACAAAATCGATCAACATTCGCGTCATCTAGTGGTGCATCGACCTCATCCATCATACAAAATGGGGCTGGGTTCAGCTCAAATAAAGCAAACAGTAAGGAAACGGCTGCAAGCGCCTTTTCGCCGCCCGATAATAAATGAATTGTGCTATTCCGTTTTCCCGGTGGTTGGGCCATCACGGTAATGCCGGTGGTAAGCCAATCATCACTGGTCAAACTCAAGGAGGCTTTACCTCCCCCAAAAAGTTTGGGAAAGTAATCACTAAAACTTTTATTTAAAGCAGTGTAGGTTTTCTCAAAACGAACGCGGGTTTCTTTATCTATTTTGCGTATAACTTGTTCAAGGGTTTCTAGGGCATCGAGTAAATCTTTGTGTTGCTTTTCTAGATATTCAGCCCGCTCACTTTGGCTTTCGTATTCATCTATGGCGACTAGATTAACTGCCCCAATTGAAGCAATTTTGCGTTCGAACTCAGAAATTTCGTACTCACATTCATTGATGCTTGGACATGCTTCGGGTAGCTCAACTTCATCTACCTTACAATTATCCCGCGCTGCCTCTTCTACCAAACTTTGTTGGCGGACTTGCTTATCCTGTAGTGCCATACGAGTATTTTCTTGTGCGCCACGTATTGCGTTGACTGCTTCAATGCAGCTTGATAAATCCGACTGGCGTTCGCGCAAGGCATTGTCCATACCAGTAATTTCATCTCGAACAGCGAGTAATTTGACTTCAACTGCCTGATGAGCCGCTAACCGAGATTGCAATTTTTGATTTAGCTGCTTGAGCGGGGCTGCGCTGTTATCACTTCTATCGAGTAATTTCTGTTTACGCTGCTTGTGTTGAATCAGCTGTTGGCCCATGCGCGCCACGCTACTCTCCAACGAGGCAACCGATGTTTCCAGTCGAGTTTGTTCCAGTTTCCTTGCCTGTACAACGCCTTGTTGTTCCCGATAAGCCAGATTACTTTGTTCGATTCGACTCCTCGCGCGCTTTTCTTGCTCAAGCAGCTGCGATTCATCCAGTTTTATCGTTGCTTCGCCCGCTTCGACCGCTTTGAGCAATTGTTCAGCTTCGCTCAAACGAGATAGCTCTTGTTCACCATGAGCATTGATCTCATCTAATTCCTGCACAATCGAGTGTACTCGGCTTTGGGTATATTCCTGGGCGGTATTCAGTTGCACCATATCGCGTTGCATTTCGGCAATCTGCTGTCGCGCTTCATCTTGTTTAAGCTGCAGGGATTCGGCTTCTGCCTTGGCAGAAGATGCTTCTTGTTGTGCTTTATGCAGCTGTTTTTCCAACGAATTGCATTGTTTGTCGATTTCCCGGATGCGAGATGTCAATGTTTTCACTTCTTCAGCCCGCACCAAATACCCCGTATTGGCTGCTGCGGTGCCTGAATGACTGACCCAATTTGCGCCATAGACCACCCCTGCTTTGGTTACGATACGCTCACCTCTTTTAAGCTTGAGTCGGTAGCGTTGAGCCTGGGCACAATCTTCCGCAATATACACGCCTGCGATCAGTGATTTAATATCGACATCCTTGGCGCTAACGCAACTGGCGAGTGACTCTAATGCAAACTTTTCAGCCGTGTGCTTTTGTCGATCAATCGAAACCAGCATAACGGCGTATTCCGCCTGATTTAACCAATATTCATGTTTCCCACTACTGTCGATGCGCGAATTAAGGTACGGCGCTAATATTCTATCTGCTGCCCGCTCCCATCCTTTTTTGATCCTGAGTAAAGTTGCTAACCGTGGGGCGCTATCCAAGCCCGCTGCGGTGAGCCAGCGCCGGTATTCTTTGTGGCGATTACTCAAAGCGGCAACTTGAAACTCTTGCAGCGATTGAATACGAGCATCGGTTGTGTTTTTTAAAGCGTGTTGTTCGCTCAACTGATTTTTCAGGTTCTCAACCATCTCGTTCGCCTCTTGCTCGCGCTGCTGAACATCTGAATTTAGCGCCTGCAAATGGTCGAAATTATCCTGTAGGCTCTTTAATTGCGCTGCGTGTGGATCACCATTGGTATTTTCCAACTCTTTTTGCAATCGCGCATGTTCAGTTTCCAGCTGCTGGCGCCGATCCAGCGCACGATCTTGCTGGCGATTAATTTGATCGATAATTGAAAGCTGCAATTGCTTTTTGTTGGCTTCTGCTTGAGCTTGCTGACGCTGTTGATTCGCTTGTTGCTGCCATTGACTAAAAGCATCACGCGCTTGTTCATAAGCTTGCTGCATTTCATTTAACTTAACTTCATCGGCCTGCAAGCTAGGCGCTAAATCAACCAATTCCTGACGATATTGGCTGAGCATCGATTCGTCGGTTTCAATCTGAGCGGTCATTTGTGCCAGCGCATCATTCACCTCTGACAACGCCTGAGCATCTTGCTCTTCAGTCACTTTTAAGTGCTCAATTTGCTGTTCAATCTTAGATATATCTGCACCCAAGCGATAAAACTCAGCCTGAATATCACTCAGCTTGTCTTGCGCCTCACCCTGCTCGCTTCTTTTGCGCTCTATTGCCGCTTCTATTTCACGCTGAGTTGCCTGCTTTTGCTCAAGTTTTCTATTGGTTTTTTCCAGTTTTTGCTGTGCCTTGGCAATTTGCGCCGTGTAGGCATCAAAGCGCAGACGATAAAGTAGCGCCGTTTTGTCACGTCGTTTTTGTTGTAATTTTTTGTAGCGTTCTGCGGTTTGTGCCTGGCGTTTTAAGCGACGCAACTGAGCGAGTAACTCGCTGCGAATATCTTCACTCCGCTCAATATTTTCTCGGGTCACACGAATTCGGTTTTCGGTCTCCCTTCGACGATCTTTGTAACGTGATATACCCGCTGCTTCTTCCACGTAAGCGCGCAATTCCTCGGGCTTGGCTTCCACGATGCGACTAACCATGCCTTGCTCAATAATAGAGTAAGAACGCGGGCCAAGCCCGGTTCCGCGGAAGACATCCAGCACATCTTTACGCCGCACGCGCTTGTCATTGATACGGTAGTCAGATCGACCGTCGCGGCCCAGAATGCGTTTAACCGCAATCTCAGAAAAGTCCTTGTAGTAGCTTTTTATTCGTCCAAGACTGTTGTCAAAAACCAGTTCAACTGACGCCCTTCCTACCGGTTTGCGGGCTGAAGAGCCATTGAAAATAACGTCCTCCATCGAATCGCCACGCAACATTTTAGCGGACGATTCGCCCATGACCCAGCGAACCGCATCAATCACATTTGATTTACCACAACCGTTGGGGCCCACCACGCCCGCTATCTGTGTATTGAAACTTACGTTGGTTAGATCAACAAAAGATTTAAAACCAGAAACAGCTATTTTTTTAAGTTTCATGCAGACGTCAAACCACTGACAATAGAGTTCTTATTAACAAGTGTTTTTATCTTATTGTTTTATTGGTTTCTATCAATCTCAAGCGGTAATTTATCTCTACTTCTGTGTTCCCAGCGTTCCCTATCACCCTCCTTTTCGCGACTTGACCCTTCTGGTAAACGGGCCGAATATTACCATGTATAGGGCTCTTGAAAGGGAAATATTAACGTGTACAATGGGGCGCCATAGCGCACTTTAGAAATATATACACAATTGGCTATTTAAAATATTATACTTTTCTAATATTATTATTATCAGCTTACTATAATTCACACACATATGTTATTGTTTTATATTAATTGTGAGTATGACCATTAATAGAATAGTCGCTTTACCCAAGCTATTTGTACCCATAAATAATCAAGCTGGATCGCCATGTTACAACACCGACTGCACCTAAATTCCGTTCGCACTCATTCATTGAAGCTTGGGTTGATACTATTCACTGGTTTGTTCACCGCGTGTGGTCAGTCTGAAGATGAAAAATCTCGTGCCGAAGCAAGTCAGGCGCGACAAACTGCAGAAAATGTCGAACTTGCACGGCAAGCGCAAGCCAATAACAAAGCGCATCCCTACAATATAGAAATTGCACACAGCAAAAAAACCCTGGCCTCTGTAGCACTTGGTGGTAACGTTATTCCTAAAACCGAACTGACCATCCGCTCACAGGCACCCGGTCGTGTGGTCTATATCGCGGGTGATGAAGGTACAGAGGTTCGAGCAGGTGAAACCATTGTTGACTTGGATGAAAAAAGCCTGCTGGCGCAACGCCGGGCCGCCATTGCCGGCTTGCAACGTGCACGCGCACAGCTCAACAACGCCTATATCCAGCTCGACCAAAATATTATTTCAGATGGCCATAGCACGCGTGGTGGGATGGGGATGCCTTCGATGTTTGATTACTTCATTACCAAGAACATGGGGGATACCTTAGGCGTTGGTGATTCAGATTATGATCGCTTTGCCAGCATTTCATCGAGCCGGGCAATGGTTGAGCAAGCGAAAAGTAATGTACTGGAGGCCGAATCACAGATTGATCAAATCGAAGCCATGTTTCGTGATAAACAGGCCATTGCCCCGGAAGACGCGATTATTCTGGAAAAAATGGTGGAATTAGGTGATGCGGTACAACCCGGACAACCACTGCTACGCATCGGCGATACACAATCCTTACAGGTTGTGATTGACGTTCCGACGCGTCTGATGCGGGGAATCAAGGAAGGTGACCGACTCCCGATCAGCCTGGATAGCACGGGAGAAAATGTCAAGGGTGAGATAGTGCGCATTTTCCCTTCTGCCGATGTTAAACGTAACACCGTCCGGATGAAATTAGCCTTGCCTGAAGGTACCAGAGCGACCCCAGGAATGTACACTACTGTATTGGTGCCTGATAACAGTCGCGAACAATTCGCGTCTATTGCCATACCAAGTAAGGCAATCGTATGGCGTGGTAGTCAGGCCTCGGTCTATATTGTCAATTCTACTGGACAAGCAGAGCTGCGCATGATCCGCACTGGTGATCAAGTCGGAGATCGAATATTAGTGCTATCCGGTGTCGCCGAAGGTGATCAAATTGTCGTCACCCCGGATACACACTTGCGCTCAGGGATGATGATTCAGACCACCCATGTCCCCGTCCAAAGCCTCTACCAACCCGGACCAAGCCTATCGACTCAAACCCCAGTGTAAATATTTGGCGTTTCGAAACAATACCAATAAATAATCAGATAGCACCAATATGAGTCAAGACCACCCCCAAGATAGCGAGCGCCAAGCCCAGACTAATCACGCAGAACTAAGCGAAGATTTAGGGATCGCGGGTAAAATGGCGCAGGCATTTATCGCCTCGCCCCTATCACCCATTTTACTCATCGCCTCATTTGCGATTGGACTGCTCGGGTTAGTCATGACCCCGCGCCAGGAAGATCCTCAAATATCAGTCCCTATGGTGGATATTTTTGTCGCCTATCCAGGTGCCTCTGCTGAACAAACTGCCAAACAGGTGGCCTCTCCGCTTGAGCGCATCATGAGCGAAATAGAAGGCGTAGACCATGTTTACTCTGCCTCGCGGCGGGGGCAAGCAATGGTGACGGTTCAATTTGATGTCGGTGAAGACATGGGACCCTCTTTGGTCAAGTTATACGACAAAATTGAATCTAACCTGGATATGGTACCTGCGGGCGCCAGTATGCCGTTGGTCAAACCCAAGGCGATTGACGATGTCCCGACTGTGGCCATCACTTTATGGTCTGATACGGTTGACGATTCAATTCTGCGTAAACTCGCCAGTGATTTGTTGCAAAATGTAAAGGAGCTACCCAATACCGGCCCTGGATTCATTGTTGGCGGGCGTGAAGAGCAAGTACGAGTAGAAGTCAGTATTCCAAAGCTGGCAAGTTATAACCTGAGTATTGGCCAAATTGCGGGTGCCATCCGTTCTGCAAACAGCGAATTAGAGGCGGGCCACTATGAGCTCGGCAATAACAGTTATAAAGTTTTTTCAGGGAGTTTCCTAAGTAATGCGGCAGAAGTATCCAAGTTGGTGGTCGGTGTCGCCAATGGTGGGCCGGTATTTTTGGCTGATGTTGCTGAGGTGATCGCTGGCCCATCTGAAACAAAGAATCTGGTTCAGCATTATACCGGCCAGTCCTATGACGGGGAGCGCCCTTCAGACGGATACCCAGCAGTAACCGTCGCTTTTTCCAAAATCAAAGGCAGTAACGGTATTACGGTTTCCAAACAAATTATTGAAAGAGTCGAGAGCTTAAAGGGGTACTTAATCCCCGATAATGTTAATGTAGAAATCACGCGGGATTACGGGAAATCAGCAGAACACAAAGTAAATGAGTTACTGTTGAAGCTGGTCGTCGCCACCGCTGTCGTCACCTTACTTATATTCGTATTCTTAGGTTTTCGCCCCGCTTTTGTAACCTTTGTCATTATTCCAAATGTCATTTTAGTGACGGTATTTGGCGCTTGGTTGACTGATTTCACCATTGATCGGGTGAGCCTATTTGCGCTGATATTCTCTATCGGTATATTGGTCGATGATGCGATTGTGGTCGTTGAGAATATTTATCGCCGCTGGCTTATGGCAGGTACCACTTCCATTGCGGTCGCGGTTGATGCAGTGCGGGAAGTAGGTAATCCTACCATTGTCGCCACCTTTACGGTTATTGCCGCACTGTTACCGATGGCGTTTGTTGGCGACATGATGGGGCCCTATATGATGCCTATTCCAGCGTTGGGCTCGATCGCGATATTATTTTCTTTGTTCGCGGCATTTGCCTTCACCCCTTGGCTGACCTATAAATTACGCCCTTCTATGCAGGCGCTACATAAAGCAGAAGAAAAAGAAGAACGTTTCCAAAATTGGGTGGGCACGTTTTATAAAAAACTAATCTATGCGCTGATGGGTAATCGCCTACTGGGCTGGGCAACGCTGATTGGTATTATTTTAGTTTGGGCACTTTCCGTATTTCTGTTTTACACCCAGTCTGTTACTGTCAAAATGATGCCGTTTGACAATAAGCCTGAGTTTAATGTCGTCATTAATATGCCCGCTGGCACCTCATTACCTAAAACCGCTACGGTCACTCAGAAACTGGTATCAGCAGTGCGCGAACAAGTTCCCGAGGTAGTAGATTTACAATCTTATGTCGGCACAGTCTCGCCGTATAATTTTAACGGCATGGTGCGCCATTATTATTTGCGCCAGGAGCCCTGGCAAGCGGATATCCAGATCAAATTACTCGATAAAGGCGATCGTGAGCGCAGCAGCCATGATATCGCAGATGACACACGCAATATTCTGACACCATTGGCCAAACAACTCGGCGCACGCATAACGGTTGCCGAAATGCCTCCCGGGCCACCGGTATTGCAAACTATGGTGGCAGAAGTGTATGGCCCGACCGCCGAAATTCGCCGTCAGGTCGCACGCGATATTACGCTCAAATTTGAAGAAGCGCAGTATGTTGGCGATGTTGACAACTATATTGAATCGCCCCACTTTATCACCGAATTTCAGGTTGACATTGATAAAGCGATGCAAAAAGGTATTACCGTCGAAACCATCAATCAGAGCATCGCTTTGGCCATGGGTGGGTTTATCGTCGGCGATATCAAAGAGCGACACTCAACCGAGCCGATAAAAATCGTGCTCCAAGCACCGCATTCACAGCGCGCCCTCATCGGTAATATCACTAATATGCCAATTCCATCTGCCGATGGCACCATGGTGCCACTTTTCGAGCTGGGTGAGTTCAAGCAAATACAAAATGATCCTATTGTCTACCACAAGGACTTACGCCCAATAGAGTATGTGGTGGGTGAATCGGTAGGCAAACTCGCCGCCCCCATTTACGGTATGTTTGAAGTTGATGGGCTGCTCGAAGACTATGTGAGTCCCGACGGTCAGAAACTTTCCGGGCGCATGATTTCTCCCCCTGAAAGCGATAATGTATCTGGTTTTAAATGGGATGGAGAGTGGCGCGTGACTTATATTACCTTCCGCGATATGGGTATCGCTTTTGCGGGTGCTATGTTGCTAATATACATCTTGGTGGTGTGGGAATTTGGCAATTTCAGAGTGCCACTGATTATTATCAGTCCCATCCCGCTTACCATGATCGGCATTATGTTCGGGCACTGGTTATGGGGAGCGGAATTTACCGCCACCTCGATGATTGGCTTCATTGCGCTGGCGGGCATTATCGTGCGTAATTCCATTCTACTGGTCGATTTTGCCCAGGAAGCCGTCAGTGAAGGTATGGACCCTCGCGAAGCGCTGGCGATGGCAGGACAGGCGAGAATGCGGCCCATTATTATAACTGCATTGGCACTGATGGGCGGATCAATGGTGATTTTGACCGACCCGATCTTTCAGGGCATGGCTGTCTCATTGTTCTTTGGTGTATTTATCGCAACATTGCTGACCTTGATTGTAATTCCTATGGGGTGCGACTCCTGGTCAGATGTTATTTGTAGCGATGAAACTTGCGTTAACGGCACACCCGGTTCTCCGGATAAACACAGTAGCCGCGCTGCTGCGCCTTCAATGGTTAGACCGACGGCCAATCGGCCAAAAGAGGCAATATACGAAGATGCTGGTCAGGCGATAAAAACCGCTAAAGTCATTCGACCTGCTTCTACTAATGAGGCCTCAACTGAAACCTCAGCCGACAAATCTACAAAGAAAATACCCACCACTTCGAAAGCGCGTCTAGACCACAAGCAGCCACCTAAAAAAGAGCAAACGACTGACATCACAGCGGCACCCATAGCACCCGATGCGAACAAAACGAAAAAAACACTGACGAAAGCACCTAAAACCGCGCGCAAGCCCAGTAAAAAAGCAATCGCCAAGAAAAGACCTGCGAAAAAGAAAACCGCCAAGAAAAAAGTGGTACGGAAAGTTTCGCCTAAAGCTAAAACAACTCGCCCTGCTGTCAAGAAAAGCAGAACCCGCCCAGTTAGTAAGAAAGTTCCGGTCAAAAAACGCACCAAGAAAATAGCCACAACAGCCGGCAGAAAACGCAAAGGCATTCGCCTAAAATAGTCTTATGCCAATACCCCATTACAACTAATACGAGGCCATATTATGAAACTCAGATTATATTTAACCCATTGCTTGTTTGCCGGTCTACTCGGCTTTACCTCGAATGCCGCCGTTGGTTTTGATTTTGATAGCCCATTCGACTGGTTCGATGACGACGATGATTATTATGATTATCGCTACGGAGGTGGACGCTATGGTGGTTACGGCCGCGACCGCTGGAGACGTTATGATGAGTGGGAGCCAAACTACTGGCGTTATCGCTATTTTGACGACGATAGCGACGACTATATCTTTGATGAGTTTGATGATGGCGATTTTTTCGGCGATGGATACGGTAGTGGACGTTTTAATTTCGATATGAATTTTGATACGGATTTTGATGGTGATTTCGATGGCGATTTTGATGATGATTATCGCTATCGAGGTGATCGCTACGGGCGCGACTACCGTCGAAATTATGATCGCGATTTTGGTAGGCTTTCACGCCGACCCGACCGGTATCGTAGCGGCAGCCGCTATAGCGACGATCGTTACAACGATAGCTATTGGCGCGATTATTCTCGTCGCTATCGTGATAGCGACCGACGCATGTCCAGAACGCCAGAATACGAGCGGCGCAGAGCGGAGCGCAGAGAAAAGCAACCCATTGAGTGCCGCTAAAGCTTAAAATAGATGGCGCCTTAAATGATAAGTGCGCCATCAAAAGTCTTATCCCAATAGACCCAACGAGAGTGTCATTATGATTACCGTCATCGGCAGCCTTAAAGGAGGCTCGGGCAAAAGCACCACATCGTTTAACCTAGCGGTATGGTTGCTCACCCAGGATTTCTCTACCGCAATCTTTGATATTGACCCGCAACAAACCCTGGTTGACGCATCGGATTTTCGGGCAGAGGACAATCTCGAGCCCGTACTCAACGTGCTTTCACCCAGAGCGAATATCGACGAGAAATTACTCGAAGCGAACAAAACCCACGCCGAAGTCTTGGTTGATATTGGAAATTCCAATATGAATGCGGTGCGCAAAGCCTATAAAGTAGCCGACCGAATCGTGGTGCCCGTACTACCGAGCCAATCTGATGTCTGGTCTTTGCAGCGCTTTTTAAGGCTGCTTGATAAAATGGAGACCAAACGTAATCTGGAGATTGTCGTATTTATCAATCGGGCTGATACCCATCACCTGGTGACCGAAACCCGGGAAACCCTCGCCGTTCTTAAGCAATTGCCTGGCGTTACGGTTATCCCAAAAATGTTAAGTCAGCGTCTCGGATTCAGGCGTTCGTTCAGCGAGGGAATGGGCATTTTCGAGCTTGAACCGCGCAGTAAAGCGGCGGCTGAATTTTTGTTTTTCGCACGCGCATTGTACCCCGCACGTCGCGGTGCTAAAAAACCCGCAAAGAAGATAACGACCCGCAAAAAGCCAACTAAAAAACGTACCAGTCCAGCGAAGAAAGTTACTAAAAACCGGGCTGCTAGAAAAGCTAAATAGAACCCCCAAATTAGTTATCTAACCCCCTAATTCACAACCGGTAGAAATGCAATGGAGTTGTATTTGAAATTCTACGCAAGTCAGTATTGGTGAGGCTCTACTTATTCGTTATATAGCCCACTCAGGTATACGTTGAAACGATACGACACAGAATAACGTAGTCGTTCTAAACTAAGCATTACCCGACGTGGTGCGATTGAGAAATTTACATGTGATTTTTTACTTGGCCACTACCAGCCGGTCTTAATTCTATTGCGCTACCGTCTCCGGTGTCATTTCTGGGGCAGCTTCAACAGATGATTTTTCCTCCTTCAGCTGTTTTTGCACTTCAATCATGTTCTGACCGGATGGATTGGTATAACGATCATTCAGGTTTTGAACATAATTATCAGCTTCTTCTCTTATCTTATTGATTCGACTACGATTTAACATATTCCAACCGCGCGGTTTTAAACCCAGTATAGAATTGAACAAGCTAGTGTTCTTTTTAAATGCGGTCTGTACATTAAGCTTATTGCCGATCAGTTTTTGGGCTTTTTTAACCGCGCGCTTCAAACTATTCGCCATCAGGGTGCGCGATATTAAATGCCATAAAAATAAGCCTGCACCAATAAAAATAAGCAAATACAGCGGCTTAAGATGGACGACGCCATTAAGAAGTACGACACTGCCCCCTTCCAATGCGGCTTGCACCCAGCCAAGGCTAAACACGAAAAAAGCCATCACGCCCCAACCCAACAAGTCGAGCAACAATGTGCGTTTTCTCCATTTACGCAGCAGTTCTTGTAGCAGTGGAATCGCGCGACTTTCGATATCACGCGCGGTATTATCCAGCGAGGCTATGATTCGATACGCTCTTTCGACCCCAATTTGCCCCATGCGATCATGAATATCATTCAGATCGGAATCGCGCTTACGCTCAAATCGCTCGCGTAAGGCATGATTTTCAATCGGGTTCGCTGCGGTTGGGCTATAAATAGTGTAAAAGCGTCCTGCACTCAAGCCGCGCTCGCCCAGCGCTCTTTGCCAGGCCGCGACCACGCTTTCAGCGTTGTCTTCTTTGGCGGCGGTATCAATTTGATTGAGAACATATAAAAATTTACTGGCATCGTCACGGGTTATGGTCGCGGAAACTAAATGATCCAGCGTATCGCGCATCGCGCCTGGCTCGGGGTGGCGCGCATCGAAAAACACGATGACCAAATCGGATAAATCAATAATATGATCGGTAATACGCAGGGTGGAATCGCGCTGTTTATCCGCATCAAAGCCGGGCGAATCGATAATAATTTTGCCGCGCAACACTTCGCTGGCCGCTGTTTTGAGCTGCAGATAGGAATCGATTTTGCTGCCTTCCCCCTGCATGGCCTTTTCGATCTGATCGCTGATCCGATAAAACGGAAAACGCGGATCAGAATCCAGCGCAACGCCGGGCAAGGCCTGAAACGTGGTCTCTTCGCTGTAACACAAGACGGTAAACTTATCATCTACGGCCTGATTGCCACTGCGTTGAATTTGCTCGCCGATATAGTGGTTAATAAAAGTCGATTTTCCAGCTGAATAGGTCCCTAGAACCGAAATTAACGGCCACCAGGGGATTTGCATCACAAAAGAATCGTTTTTATTGAGCAAGCCGGTAGCATAACCCACTTTGTCCAGCCGTTTAAAGCTGTCTATCGCATCGAGCAATATCGAGTTTTCTGCAGCCAGATGCGTTTTGAGTAAATTTAAGCGTTGATTAATCGGCGTAGCGGCCATGTTCATACATCGTTTGTTTATCCTGGCCCTATCATAAACTGAATTAGACCTACCGTTGTGAATTTCTGCTTGAACCCACACCAAATTTACGGGATACTGAATTCAAAGACGATGTTGTAAAATCGCGGATGAGTAGCGAAAGCACCTAGCAATACCTTTAGCACACTGTTGTCATAATGACACGTTGAGATATAGCAATACTTAAAGCTACACAGCCTAGAATTCAATAAATAGTGAATGCTTAACCATTCAAAATCGTAACCTGTATTAAGCCACAGCACCAAGGCGACAGGCACTTACAATAAACTCTAATCTTAGGAGACAATATGACCGATTTATTTACCGACAACTGGATGAAAAGTTTTATGGAAGAATGGAACGATGAACCGGAATTATGCGATGCGTTAGCCAAAATTAATTTTGAAAGTGTAATTGGTTATGGCTTCCCCGACGATGATGACCCCACCGGTGTTTTGATCGTAGAAAACGGCATGGCAATTGAAGCAGGAAGCTACGATGGACAAGCATTAAACTGGGACATTCGTGCCAGCGAAGCGCAATGGGAAAAATGGATCGGAAAACCCCCTGGCATGATGGGCCTCGGCGCGGCGTTCACCACCGGCAAAATGAAATTCATGGTAGGAGATTACGGCGCGATGATTAAAGATCCACGAATGGCAAAGCCATTTATCAAAAGCTTTTCAGTAATGGCGCGCGCCTAACAAAGCAGAACGCTGCACGTATACCATGCGTGTAGCGTTCAACTACCACTGTATCCTTGTTTTATCACCCAATACATAATGTTATTTACCCGCCAGTTATAACACCGCAAACATCTTCATCATGCCCACTATTAGAACTAAGTTATTATTACTGGTAGCTTCCCTGCTAATCGCGTTTACTGCCGCCGCCCAGGATAACCCGTGGAAGTATTCGCAGGAAGACCTGCAGCGATCTATGCAAGATAGGTTCCAGCCGATTGAGCGTGAAGTACAAGATGCGTATGATCGACAAAATCGCTACATGCGCCAACAGTTTGAGCAACAGCGCCAACGTTCCCAACCCCGACGCTATCGAAACGCTGATCCAAGACGTTACCAGCGGCCATTACGACGGGATTATGATCAATACCGTCGATATCGGCGCAATTTTGATGAACGTTACTGGTATCCAGATTGGCGCCCTTCCCCTTTATACGAATTCTTGCCTCGAAATGATGGATTTTCTGACGAAGGCGGAGTAGACGCATTAGAAGAACTGCCAGAATGCCCGGATGAAAACCAGCTGGAACCTGTTTACGATGCCGACGGTGATGGTATTACCGATCAGATCGATGAATGCCCTGACACGCCAGAGAACACGGCTGTTGACACCTATGGTTGTGAATTGGATTCAGATCTCGATGGAATTGTGGACTCTGTCGATCAATGCCCCACTTCTGAACAAGGGATAAGAATCGGTGCAGATGGTTGCGAAGCGGATAGCGATAGTGATGGCGTCGTCGATTCACAGGATCGTTGTCCGACTACCCACGCCGACTACATAGTTGATGAGCAGGGCTGTGAACTCGATTCAGATGCTGATTCGGTCGTCGATTCGCAGGATCAATGTCCAGATACACCACCCGGAATACGTGTAAACCACACGGGTTGTGAGCTGGATTCTGATCAGGATGGCGTAGTTAACTCGATTGATCTTTGCCCAAATTCCCCTGCCGATAGTGAAGTCAACAATGAAGGCTGTGAAGCAGACGATGACAAGGACGGCGTGGTCAATTCATTGGATAAATGCGCTGACACGCCAGCGGGCGCGCGGGTTGACACCCAGGGGTGCCAGCGCGATTCCGATGGTGATGGTATCGCTGACTTTCTGGATTTATGCCCTGCTAGCACGGCGGGCGTAAAGGTGGGTGAGCATGGTTGTGAGCTGGACACAGATGAGGATGGGGTGGTCGATTCGCTAGATAGCTGCCCGGAAACTGTTGCCAATGCCCGAGTTAACGCAGTGGGTTGCGAGCTTGATCAAGATGCTGACGGCGTAGTCGACTCGCAAGACCAATGCCCCAATACACCCGCTCAAGCCCTGGTTTCAGATAGTGGTTGTGAGGCGGATACTGATCAAGACGGCGTGGTCGATTCTGGGGACCAATGCCCGGATACCCCTGCTGGCATAGAAGTAACAGAAACGGGATGCGAAGGCGATACTGATCAGGATGGCGTGGTTGATTCGGCGGATCAATGCGTAGATACTCCCGCTGACATAAAAGTAACGGAAACGGGATGCGAAGGCGATGCTGATCAAGATGGCGTGGTCGATTCTGCGGATCAATGCCCGGACACCCCGGCGGACACTAAGGTAACGCAAGAAGGCTGCGAACAAGATACCGATCAAGATGGAATTGTAAACTCTGTGGACCAATGCCCGGAGACCCCAGCGGACACTAAGGTAACGACGGAAGGCTGCGAAATAGATTCTGATCAGGACGGTGTGGCCGATTCTGCGGACCAATGCGCAGATACCCCAGCGGACACTAAAGTAACGAAAGAAGGCTGCGAAATAGATTCTGATCAGGATGGTGTGATTGATTCTGCCGACCAATGCCCGGACACCCCAGCGGATGCACCCGTGGACCCAAACGGTTGCCTGCTAGACCACGACAAAGATGGCATTGACGATCAAACCGACCAGTGCCCGGATACGCCCATCGATACCGCTGTAAACGCGGAGGGTTGCCCACCGGATGCAGATGGTGATGGTGTAATCGATTCTCAAGACCAATGCAACGACACCAATAAGGGTGTCGCTACGGATGAAAATGGTTGTGAAAATGATTCAGATGGAGATGGTGTGGTTGACTCCCAAGACAAGTGTAATGAAACGGCTGAGGAACGTGTCGTGGATGCACAAGGTTGTGAGTTGGATGCTGATAACGATGGGGTATCGGACGCGGATGATCAATGCGCTGACACGCCAATAGGTGCGATGGTGACGGCTACCGGGTGTGAAAAGGACGGCGATAATGATCAGGTAGCTGATTCAAAAGATCGTTGCCCAGACACGCCTGCGGGACGGGTAGTAGATGAAAGTGGTTGCCAGCTGGATGCGGATAAAGATGGCATTGTCGATAGTGATGATGCCTGCACGGATACCCCTGACGGCCGCGAAGTTGATGACACGGGATGTCAGATTGATTCAGATAACGATGGTGTCGTAGATGCCGATGATCAATGCGCGGATACGCCTAAGGGTTCAGAAGTTAATGAACAAGGTTGCGAGCCTGATACCGATAAAGACGGGATTGCCGATTCGCAAGATCAATGTGCTGATACTGCTGAAGGAAGCCAAGTAGATGATACGGGTTGTGAGCCGGATACCGATGGGGATGGTGTTGTTGATTCACAAGATCAATGCGCCGATACTTCTCCTGAAGTGGCGGTTACTGAGTCGGGCTGCGAGCTTGATTCTGATGGTGATGGAATAGTTGATTCTGCCGATCAATGTGCCGAAACAAAACCAGGCCTAAAAATGGGTGATGATGGTTGTGAGGCTGATAGCGATAACGATGGTGTGGTCGACTCACTTGATCAGTGTGTATCCGCAGAATTTGTGGTGGTAGATAATCAGGGTTGTGAAGTCGATACCGATGGTGATGGCTTGATCGACTCTAAAGATGCCTGTCCTGAATCGGAACCTGATATTGAAGTTGATAAAGAAGGTTGTAGACTGGTTGCTGATACCGACAATGATGGCATCACGGATAATTTTGATGTTTGCCCAGAGAGCAATGCCGACGCTGATGTCGATGAAATGGGCTGTGAAGTAGACCAAAGTATCGTATTAAAGGGGGTGCAGTTCAAAACCGATTCAGCGGAACTAACCAAGGAATCAATTGTAATTTTAACTGCCTTCGCAGAACGGCTGAGTCAATACCCGGTCGTACCCATAGAAATATCCGGGCATACGGATAATCTTGGGGTGGAGGTGTATAACCTATGGTTATCTGAACAGCGTGCGGAAACAGTAAAACAGTTCCTGATTAATCGTGGTATCGATGAAGACAGTTTAACCGCAGTGGGGTATGGGCAAACCCAACCGATTACAAAAAATGAAACCCCCGCTCAACGTTTTGTAAATCGCCGGGTAGAGCTTCGCATCAATCGTCAATAGTCTTTCTTACTGGCGGGTTTAAATGTCACCACCTTGTTGCGTGGAGACAAATTAATCTCATCGATAACGCTGTTGGGAGCGGAACTGATGCAGTTGAGCACACTCGCCGCTACCGTTTCAGCCAAAATTGCGTTGCTTGGATGATCACCCGGTTGGAACGATAAATCATTGAAAAACGGCGTATTGACCATGCCCGGGTTAATCAAACTGACAGTAATTCCAGCCGGCCTGCATTCCGCGCTTAGCGACTGTACAAATCCACGCAAACCAAATTTGGAAGCACAATAGGCCGTGCCATTCTTAGCCCCTTGTAGCGCAGCTTCTGAACCAATAAACACCAATCGCCCTGCTTTGCGGGTTTTAAGGTAGGGGATCAGCATTTTACAGATCAACATGGGGCTGAGCAGATTTAGCTTAATCAATTTTTCAATTTTCACAAAATCCAGCTGCTCCAAGCCACCAAAATAACCCTGACCCGCGCAAAAAACCGCGCCATCTATGGAGCCGTTACGCTTTAACCGTTCTTTCAGTTGTACCTCAACTTTCCCAAAATCAAGTAAATCACAAGCTAAGGCAGTAAATCGCTGATGGTTGATACAGTTCTCTCTGACCGACCGAGATATACCGACCACCGCATAGCCTTCTTTTAATAGGGCTTGGCTTACGGCGAGACCGATTCCGGAACTTGCACCAGTGACCAGGAAAGTCTTAACCACTTTAGTCACGTCTAGAGATCACGCTATCCCCGGCCATATAAGGTCGCAGTACATCAGGAATGCGAATTGAACCATCCGCATTTTGATAATTTTCCAGCACCGCTACCAAGCAACGTCCCACCGCCAATCCCGAGCCGTTGAGCGTATGTAAGAACTCATTCTTACCCGTTTCCGGGTTTTTCCAACGGGCTTTCAGGCGGCGGGCCTGAAAATCCAGAAAATTGCTGCAGGAAGAGATTTCACGATAGCATTCCTGACCGGGTAACCATACCTCTAGATCATAGGTCTTGGTCGATGAAAAGCCTAAATCACCCGTGCATAAACTAACCACCCGGTATGGCAACTCAAGGTTTTTAAGGACTTGTTCAGCATGTCCAGTTAGCGTTTCAAGCGCATCCCAGGATTCACCTGGCCGCACCACATGTACTAGTTCAACTTTCTCAAACTGGTGCTGGCGGATCATGCCTCGAGTATCGCGTCCATACGAACCTGCCTCGCTACGAAAACACGGCGTGTGCGCGACCCATTTTAGCGGTAGGTCTTTTCCTGCTATGATTTTATCCCGCACCATGTTGGTTACAGGCACTTCAGCTGTCGGAATTAAATACAAACTGGGCTCGTCACGCGTGGCGAATTGATCCTCTTCAAACTTAGGCAACTGGCCGGTTCCGTACAAACTATCTGCATTAGCCAGATACGGCACGTAAACCTCTTCATAACCATGCTCATTGGTGTGCAAATCAAGCATATACTGAATTAGCGCACGCTGTAGTTTAGCGATTTCGCGATGTAGCACGACAAATCGCGAGCTGGCGATTTTTGCCGCCACCTCAAAATCAACCAAATCCAAGCCCGCCCCCAAATCGACGTGATCTTTAGGGGTGAACTCAAACTGCGCAGGCGCTCCCCAGGTTCTAATAAGCTCGTTATCATCCTCGGTTTTACCTGCGGGGACGCTCTCGTCTGGCAGGTTTGGAATGCTGAGCAAATACTCGTTTAAACGCGTTTGTACTTCGTTTAAGTGCCCCTGTTTTTGCTTTAATTCATCGGATAAATCCGCTACTGCATCCAATAGCGGTTGCACATCCTCGCCTTTTGCTTTCGCCTGACCTATAGCCTTGGCGCTTTGATTGCGTTTGGCTTGCAGCGCTTCGGTTTCACTCTGTAGAGACTTGCGTTGTGCTTCCAAGTTTTTAAGCATTTCAGTATCTAGCTCGAATCCGCGCCGTGCCAGCACGGTTGCCATCTGCACGGCTTCTTTTCTCATTAATTGTGGATCTAACATCTTCTTTACTTTACATACGAATTAAAACAACCAACGGCCCAGGCCCATCCCAAGCGCGACTGCAATAATGCAGATGATTACGTTTGAACCAATATTGATAATCGCGTGTCCGGCATGACCGGAACTCAGCATATGAATCGTTTCCAGGGAAAAAGTTGAGAAAGTGGTAAAACCACCTAATACGCCCACCGACACAAATAATCGCAGCAATTCATTTTGGCTACGTTGCTGCAAATACGCCCATACCATCCCGATTATAAATGAACCGATGACATTGACGCTAAGGGTCGCCAATGGTAACCAATGGGGTGGATTACGACTCAGTACCAGAGTCATCCAATACCGGCCCAACGAGCCAATTGCGCCGCCCAGCGCCACAGCCAGGTAGTTGTTCATTGTGTTTTCTTGTTTTTCTCGTTTTTTGTACGCAACTTTTGGAGTTTGTCTGCGATTTTTATCTCCAGACCACGCGCGACAGGCTGATAGTATAGGGCTTCTTGCATCTCATCGGGGAAATAGCTTTGTCCGGCGCTAAATCCATCTTCCTCATCATGCGCATAGCGATAATCTTTGCCATGCTGCATGGATTTGGCTAATTTGGTCGGTGCATTTCTAAGGTGTAAGGGCACATCGGCGGATGGTGTCTCTTTCACAGCTTTAAAAGCCAGATTTGCCGCCGCATATACCGCATTACTCTTAGGCGCCACCGCAAGGTAGATAATCGCCTGCATGATGGCTAACTCGCCCTCAGGTGAACCCAGGCGATCATAGGCCGCCCACGCGTCTGAAACCAAACCCAGCGCGCGTGGGTCAGCATTGCCGATATCTTCGCTTGCCATACGTAATACCCGGCGCAATATATAATGTGGGTCACACCCTGATTGCAGCATGCGGCTGGCCCAATAAATTGCGGCATCGGGGTTAGAACCGCGCACCGACTTATGCAAGGCGGAAATTTGATCATAAAAATAATCTCCTCCTTTATCAAACCGTCCCAAGCGGGTGCTGATGACCGCCTTAATATGTTTAGTTGAAATGATTTTATCTGGTGATTCGCCGGCCAAATCAGCTGCAGTCTCCAAAAAACTCAGCGCTCTGCGCGCATCCCCGTCTGCTGCTCGGGCTAACTGACTGCGCGCATCATCCGCGATAGTCACACCCACCCCACCCAGCCCTTGTTCTGACTGCAAGGCACGCGCAATAAGCTGATCCAACTCATCTTCTTCGAGTGACTTTAAAACATAAACCCGCGCTCTGGAGAGCAATGCATTATTCAACTCAAACGCTGGATTTTCAGTGGTTGCCCCGATCAGGCAAATAGTGCCATCTTCCACATAAGGCAAAAACGCATCTTGTTGGGATTTATTAAAGCGATGCACTTCATCAATAAAAAGTACGGTTGCTACCCCTAAGTTTTCATTCTCTTTAGCAAGCCGAATTATCTCGCGTATATCTTTCACCCCGCTTGAAACCGCAGATAACTGATGCCAGTTGGCTTCTGAGATATGACAGATTAATTTGGCCAGCGTCGTCTTTCCGGTACCGGGCGGCCCCCACAGAATCATGGAATGCAAGCCCTGGCCATTCAAAGCATTGTGTAGCGGCCGACCCGGTACCAATAAATGTGTCTGTCCCACCATCTGTTCCAGGCATTGCGGGCGTAATCGTTCCGCGAGCGGTTTTATCATGAGGGAACGTATAAGTTGGGCTTATTGGGTTTCGTCAATCACATCTACATCGTCAGGTGGCGTAAAATGAAACTGCTCACCAGGCAACGGTGGGTTTTCGGCCCCGTTATTGAAACTAATGCGCGTAGTTTGTCCCAGGCCATCCACCAACACCATGACGCTCAAGGCTGAATCAATAAACCCCACCTGAATATCGTCAAAGCCTGAATCGTCAGATTGGGGTTTAATTTTTACCCAATTGACCTTACCTTGAAGCCCTCTATCCACCAATGTGTAGTTATCCAGGTCAATTTTCTCACCCGCCAATAGAATTGCTGGTGTCTGACCTAGGGAAATTTTTTGATCTCGCACAATCACCTGTTTTAATTCCAGATCATATATCCATACTTTCTCCCCATCACCAATAATTTGTTGCTCAGCCGGTGGATAGTAATCCCAGCGAAAGCGCCCGGGACGCAAAATGGTTAGCGTGCCACCTGCTTCATCAATTTGGCGTAGGTTCTCATCGAGCACCACTTGTTCAAATTCTGCACTATAAGCGTTTATTTCATTAATAAATCGCTTCAAATCATCAACCCCTTGCTGCGCGCACACAAAGCTTGATACCCATAACAGGCTTGAACACAATACACGGGAAGTAGTTTTTAGCACGATGTAGTTAAATTTTTTAAAGGGTTATTAAGGACTTCAGGTGGTGTTGATAGCATCGGTATGATATTACTAATTTTACCAAACTAATAACTGAACACGGATATTTGTATGCCCCAAAAACAAATTGGCATTCTCACCGCTGGTGGCGACGCACCCGGCCTTAACGCTGCAATACGAGGCGTGGGTAGAACCGCCATCTCTGAATATGACATGCATGTTCTAGGCTTTGAAAAAGGCTTCAGAGGATTGGCGCAAAACCATTCCCATACCCTCAGCGGAGATGATCTCGGCGGAATACTGACCCTCGGCGGTACTATTTTGGGCACAAGTCGCGATAAACCTCATAAAATGCTAATTGGCGGCAAAAAAATGGATATGACACCCGCAATCGTCGAAACCTATCAGCAATTACACCTAGATGCACTGGTTTGCCTGGGCGGTGGTGGTACGCAAAAAAACGCCCTACATCTAAAGCAAGCTGGCTTAAACGTCATTACATTACCTAAAACCATTGACAATGATGTCGCCTATACCGATATGTCTTTTGGCTTTGACACAGCCCTGGGTATCGCCACGGATGCGATAGATCGGTTGCATAGTACCGCGCACAGCCACCACCGCATTATTGTGGTAGAACTGATGGGGCATAACGCAGGTTGGTTGACGCTTGGTGCTGGTGTCGCAGGGGGTGCAGATGTGATCCTGATTCCAGAAATTCCCTACAGTGTTAAAAATGTCGCACAGGCACTGAAAAGAAGAGTGAAATCTGGCAAACGCTTTAGTATTGTCGCGATTGCCGAAGGTGCACTTACGGTCGATCAAGCCAAAACGGTAGAACAGCTTAACGCGCAAATCGATAACGCAAAAGATAAATCAAATCGCAAAATACTGGAATCCAGACTCAAACAACACGAACAAGTGCATATCAACAATACTTTAAATTTATCGCGAGAACTTGAGAAAATGACCGGGCTAGAATCGCGCACCTCTATTCTCGGCCATATTCAACGCGGCGGTACCCCTTCAGCTGGTGATCGTATTCTCGCCACCCACCTTGGCTCAGCTGCGGCGGACTTAATTGCACAAGGCAAATTCGGCGTGATGGTGGCCTACAAAAACCAGGCCGCTGAACCCATCGCGCTTGAAAAAGTAGCTGGGGTTAAAAAACGCGTACCGTTCGATCATCCATGGATTGAGGCCGCGCGCAATGTTGGAACCAGTTTTGGCGATATGTAAAACCGTGCTTCCAACACCTGTCCGCTAATTTTACTGGGTCTGTAGCGCTCTAGGTATAGGTAGTTTGTTTTTTGGTGTGGTATCTATATTCCGTGGCTGACTGGCGCGCTTGAAATTGGGCGGTAACCTACGTTCGGCGCGTGCAGGTGGTTGATAAGAACCCTGATTTAAATCGGGATCATAGATGATTTGCGTAGATGTCGCGCTAGATGCCGATGGCTGCGGGAGGGTTTCTGTAGGTGGTGGAAGCGTATCTGAAGGCTGCGGAAGCGTGTCTATGGGCTGGTCATTGCCACGGGAAATACCACCGACAGTGTTATACATTTCATCCAGGCTCGCCAGCGTTAAGGTCTTTCGCACCATTTTAACCGACTCTATCGCTCCACCTCGATCAATTAAAATTTCACCCGGCAACACCTGATGTAAGGTCGCATCTGTTTTACCTATTTTGTCTCCAACCGAGACCACTATTGTACGCCCACGCTCTACTTCCAGCATCGCCATCCCATTATCCGAGTTCGCACCATCGATTATTCCAGTTAGGGTGATATTCAGCTTGGTTTTGGGTGCGGGTTTAGGTTGCGGTTTGGGTTTTTGCGCAATAACCTGCTTAGGTTGAGCTGGCACCTCCCCAAATATATGCTTATCTATAATTTGCTGTATATCAGCGGTAACCGGGGCTTCACTGGCACCGGGAAGATCATCGAACTGGTAGTTTTGACCAACACCAAGCTGTACAAAGTGGCGTTGATAGATATGGTATGAAACCAACGCAAGTAACAAGAGCGCGATAAGCATCGCTACCCAATTAATCACGCGTGTTAGTTGTGATGCTGTCATGCATGGTAGTTTACACTAAGGAGATTACAAAACCCAAAATGGTATCGCATTTACCCATGCTGGAATTGATTGACTCCCACATTCATTTGGACTTCACTGCGTTTGACGAAGATCGCAACGAACTAGTAAGACGCGCTGCGAAAAACGGTATTCAGTATTTTATCGTGCCCTCAACCACTAAAACTTCCTGGATGAAGATTGCAGAACTGGCTCAAACCTACTCTTCGATAAAACCGGCGTACGGAATACACCCCTACTTTAGTAGCTCACATACCTTAGAAGATTGCGACAAATTAGATGCATGGATAGACACAAATCCCGGTGTCGCAATAGGCGAAATTGGCCTCGATTATTACCGCAAAGACCTGGACCAAGCACATCAGTGTACGCTATTTAAGGCGCAACTGGATATCGCAGATAAGTATGATCTGCCGGTTATCCTGCATGCAAGAAAAGCAGTAGAATCTGTGATCGATGCGCTAAGATCGCATCAGATCAGCCGAGGCATCGTGCATAGTTTTAACGGCAGCTTCGTCCAGGCGATGCGTCTCGTTGAGATGGGTTTTAAATTAGGGTTTGGCGGATCGATCACCTATCCACGCGCAACCCGTCTGCGAGCATTGATAAAACAACTCCCGCTTACAGTAATTTGTCTAGAAACCGACGCGCCAGATCAGCCGAGCCTTGCATTTAAGGGTAAGCGCAATGAACCAGAAGCGCTGCTTGAGGTAGTAGATACGATTGCTGAAATAAAAAGCACTGCGCCTGAAAAGATTGCCGAACAAACTACGCAAAACACCTTGTCAGCGCTTAATATTTGTTAGAATCACGCGCCCAAGCATTCTGACAATTTTATATCTCAGCAAACAAGATGACCGCATACCGAGACTTATCTGCCGGTGAACTCGCCGACCTTAAAACCAAGCTTGAAGCACAATATCAGGCATTTGCCACGCAAAACCTAAATCTTGATATGACGCGCGGAAAACCAAGCGCAGAACAACTTGATCTATCCGACACTTTGTTACAGCTTGATGATTACCGAGATACCGATGGTTCCGATTGCAGGAATTACGGAGGCCTAGATGGTTTACCTGGAATGAAAGCTCTATTCGCTGATATTCTGGAAATTTCTCCCGAGCAAGTTATGGTCGGCGGGAACGCAAGCTTGTCGCTGATGTTTGATACGCTGGCCCGCGCATGTCTATTCGGGGTAAGCAAAGCTGCCAAACCTTGGCATGGCCAGGGCGCAAAATTCCTATGCCCCAGCCCGGGATATGATCGCCATTTTACCGCATCTCAAACCTTAGGGCTTGAATCCGTATTGATAAACATGACCGACACCGGCCCGGATATGGATCAGGTGGAATCAATGGTCGCCGAAGATGCATCCATTAAAGGAATATGGTGCGTCCCTAAATACAGCAACCCGACTGGCATTACCTATTCGGATGAAACAGTTGATCGGTTGGCGAGCATGCCCACTGCGGCGGATGATTTTCGGATTATGTGGGACAACGCTTATGCCGAGCATGTTTTTTCAGGCGAACTCGATTCGGTAAAAGAGATCATCGCCGCTTGTGAAGCGGCAGGCAACCCAGATCGTCCCTACGTCTTCGCCTCAACCTCTAAAATGAGTTTTGCGGGCGGTGGCGTTGCAGCTTTTGCCTCCAGCCCATCCAATATCGCCTACGCCAAGAAAATCATCGGTGCTCAGGCTATAGGCCCGGATAAAATAAACCAGCTACGTCATCTTACCCTATTCCCCGATCTGGCGAGCTTACGCGCGCATATGAAAAAACATGCTGCTCTGCTGGCACCCAAATTCGAGAAAGTTGAGCAAATATTGGCTGAAGAGCTTACCGATGCTGATATCGCGACCTGGACTAAGCCTAAAGGTGGCTATTTCACCAGTCTGGATCTAAATCAAGGTTCGGCCAAACGCGCGATAGAGTTAAGCGCAGAAATTGGGGTGAAACTTACCGCCGCGGGTGCGCCCTTCCCTTATGGTATTGATCCAAACGATAGCAATATACGCATTGCGCCTTCTTTCCCTACACTGGATGAAATCGAAACGGCGATGCGAGCGTTTACGTTGTGTTTGAAATTGACAGCGATTGAATATCCCTGATGCGTCCTGTTATCTCTATCCACAACTAGCATATCTGTATACTGTCAATTAACTCGTCAATAATTCTATTAAATCTAGCAATATGAATGTAAATATTAGAAAAAATAAAGAACTAATTCGACTCGAAAAACATAAATGGATATCTGAATTAGTAGCTGGACGCACTTTTATTGACGTTGGTGGCCTATGGGGAACAATAAATGAAACTGTGTGCCTTGCGGTAAAATCAGGTGCTAAATCCGCAACAATGGCTGACATACAGCCATTTGATACTACTTGGTGGAAGGCGTTTCACAATAGGTGCACAGAGTTTGGTGTGTCGGACTACGAGTCAATTCGCTTAGATATTTGTAATGGAGAAGAAGTTAGTAAGTCGCAAAAATATGATTTCGTTCATTGTTCAGGAATTATCTACCACGTTTCTGATCCTCTACAATTAATAAAGAACCTGATGGCAATCTCATCGGAGTACTTACTCATATCTTCGATGATAATACCTGAAAGGATCGAAAATTCAGAGGGCGTTGTTGAGTCGCCTACAGGTACATGCCACATGATTCATTTGCTACCAGATGATAAAAGAGCGATATTTCGACAGTTTTTTATTGATAAAAAGAGAGATGAAAATATTGTGTCTCTGAAAAGTCATGATGAACTATTTAAACCAGATGGGAGGGTGAAAACTGGTCCCTGGTGGTGGCTATATTCACCTAGTACATTAGAGGCAATGTGCACGCTTTGTGGATTGGATATAGTTAAAAAACATACTATTAATAACTTCTCACATGGTGTTTTATGCAAGATGCCAAGTGAATCGTAGTTTTTATATCTTTCTAAATACTTAACAATACGCTCTCTATAGAATGCAGATCTAAGAAATTGGTTTAATAAAACAAGCAAGAATCTGATAACACTTGCGCACCATCGTTGCGTTGATTGTTTTCAGTTCCGTAAAAAAGACTATGGATACCCAATGAACTCTAGTACAAATAAGGTTAGTTACAAAATCAACGTAGTTCTAAAAACACCGGTTAACACGTCGATTTTACATAGTGTTGTCATCAGTATAGTCTGTCAAAAGATCGGGACCATTTATAAAGTAACCATAGCTCATGGAAAATAAAAATACGATATTTACACGTCACGGCTTAGCTCTCGTTTTCATTAAGGCGTGAAAATTCTCGTCATCATCACCAATTCAGATAGAGCTGGGGCTCAGAAACACGTCCTGTCTTTAGTCGAAGGATTAAAAAAAAATCACGAGTATTCAGTTCTTGTTGGAAATAGAGGCTACCTGACTACTGAACTAAAAAAACTAGAAGTACCGTTTACAGTCATCCCTGAGCTCATTCGAGCTGTAAACCCGATTATAGATTTAAAATGTATCTTGAAATTGCATCGAGAGATAATAAATTTTTCTCCCGAGATAGTACACCTACATTCGGCTAAAGCAGGCGCATTAGGCAGGATTGCATGCGTTAAGAAAAACCTCAGTATTATATACACTGTTCATGGTTGGGCTTTTTCCGAAGGCAATTCACTAATAAAAAAACTAGCATCTCTTTTTGTCGAAAAAGCTTTGGCAAGATTTACTAGCTATTTTATTTTAGTCTCTAAGTATGATTTTGATCTAGGAAAAAAATACAAATTGGTCGGTCATACAAATAGCAAAATTATTTATAATGGAGTAGTAGATATTCCGCCCGCTTCTGCCCATAAAGATATAACGATATTTAGCGCAACACGGCTAGCAAAGCAAAAAAATATTCCATTAATGGTACGCGTGTTCGATCAATTGACTCGCCAGTACACAGCGGTAATTGCTGGCGACGGCCCGATGAATAACCAAATTAAAAAGATGATAGATAATATGGGCCTGCGTGATAAAGTATTATTGGTCGGCGAAACGAATAACGTCCATGAATTTCTACTAAGATCAGAGCTATTTTTATTGACTTCTGATTGGGAGGGTCTACCTATTTCATTGATTGAAGCCTTAAGAGCTGGAATACCGATTGTTGCAACCAATGTTGGTGGAGTATCAGAGATGGTCACTGCTGGTGAAAATGGGTATCTAGCTTCAAGAGGTGATGCTACAAGTCTTTCTTCTTACATCAACAAGCTAATTGAAAACAATGACTTAAGAAATACGATGGGTGCCCGTTCGCGAAAACGGTTTTTAGATAAATTCCAAGTCAAACAAATGATTGAACAAACCGGGGGAGTATATACCTCACTAACGCAATTCAAATAATCCCAATTTTGAAAAATCTTAAACTACCTGAAACACTAACTTTTTACAAATACTGGTGCTACCGGGCCTATGTACTTTTCCGCCTGAAGTATAGAAAATCAGTATTGGATATTAGCTGGCCATCTATCTCATTATTATTTGTAACGATAATACTAGGAACACTGTGGGGTCAGCTGATGTCAATTACCGATAAAACCCAATTCTATCTTTATTTACTCACTGGTTATGCTACATGGCCACTTTTGTCTGGCGCGGTTCAAAATGGTACGACAACACAAATTGGGGACACTGATATAAACACACCGTTTATGTGCCGCATCATGGAGAAAACAGTGTTGATTTTTTTACCGTTTCTTTTTGTAACTCCTGTAATAATTGTTGCATTAATAATCGCACATAATGAAGCGTACACTCATTTACTATATTTACCCCTCAACCTGCTTTGTATGTTTCTTTGGGTTGTAGGTGCTATAACTTTCTTAATAGCAATTACAACCTGGATTCCCGATATAGGGCACATAGTCGCTTCAATAATGCGTATTGCTTTTTTAGCGACACCAATAATTTGGCAACTACCAAGACTAGGAGACTACCAGTATTTAATCTGGATAAATCCTTTTTTTATTCCCTTGGAAGCTTTTCGTTATTCGCTATCCGGGATTATTTTTGAGAATAACGTGCTATTAATTTTCCCTGCCTACAGCATATTCTTATTCATACTTGGATTGACATTCCTTAATTTCTCGATACCTAAAGTAAATGGTTAATATCGATAATCAATCACAAATACTAGTTGAAAATATAGTGGTTCGCTTTAGGGCAAACAAAAAACAAACTTCAAAAAATAAGACTGTTAAAGATATTCTAGCTATAGATCACATAACTTTAACAATATTTGAAGGTGAAAAAGTTGGTCTAGTAGGTAGAAATGGCAGCGGCAAATCTACGCTTCTAAAAGTTCTCAGTGGCGTTCTGATGCCCAATAGAGGGTCTGTTCAAATAAATGGGCAAATGCTAGCCATTCTAAATCAGAGAAGTGGCCTCATACCAGAAGCTTCTCTTAAAGAAAATATCAGGCTTAAGGCTTATAGCTTACTTGTACCAAGTAAAAATATCGACAATTTTATTACCGAAGTGTTCGCTCGGACTGGATTCCAAGATAGAGCAGATATGCCGCTTAAAAGTCTCTCGGCAGGCATGACAGGGAAATTTAACATCGCTCTTAATTCGCAGGTTATTCGAGACATAACAGTTTTAGATGAGTGGATTAGTGCGTTAGAAGTACCCACAGAATCAGGCAAAACGCTATTAGACTGGCTAGTTGAACAAGCCAAAATAGTTATTCTTGCCAGCCACAACAATCGTTTAATTAGAAAACTATGTAACCGGATTGTAGTACTGGAACAAGGCCAAATTCTATATGATGGCAACAATTTTGATTTTGCTTTTCAATTGATGGATCGTGTAAAAGAGCTGACGTCGAAAAAAGATTTATCAGTCCAATTAATCAAACGTCAATTGGACGTTGAACTACAAGAAACTTTAAAGTTCAAAAATCAATGTAACGAGAGCATAAGTGCAAACACTGAAGAAAAACCATGTGTTTTCAGTCCATCAACAAATTATGCAACTGTACAAACTAAGGTTTATCCACCCACGCTAATACACTTTATACATGTTCCTAAAACAGGAGGATATGTCATAAAAAGCGTTCTGGAAAATAGCCAAAACGAAAAATTCCATTTCATTTTTCACGGCATAAATACAAGTCTTGATGATATACCGAAAAGTGAGCTAATTATGTTTTATGTATCGAATCCGTTTGAGCGGTTTTGCAAGGCATTTGATGCAAGACAGAATAGAGGAGCACCTTTTTACAATGCCGAACACAGCTACGCTGAGAGAAATGCATTCAAGAGATATAGCAACTGCAACCAACTCGCGGAGGACCTTAGTTCAAGTGATCATAAAAGCATTAGGGCTGCAAAAGCAATGTCCGCAATACAACATCTGGGGACATCTATTATTTCGCAACTAGGAGGATTAGAAGCGCTAATTGAGCGTAAAAATGATATAGTTTTTGTTGGGCAAGCCGATAATTTCAAAGAATCTTTAAACAAAATGTTTGAAAAGTTTTCTATAAAAGATAGTGAATATGAGTTGATAGAGCAAAGGTATATAGATTACCTGTGCCAAAATCGTAGTAATGCGCTTAGTGTTAAGGCAAAAAACAATTTAGCAGAATTTTACAGCGATGATTTAGATTTTTTGGCAAAATTGAAAGTGCTTGTTAAACTACATGTATAAGTATTTTATAGTATTACGTTTAAGGGGCTTCTTGTGAGAACTGGAAAAAACACGGACCTAGATCCACAAGGTCAATTAGGTATTGAAATTAGGGGACATCGTGACTATGTTGGCGGGCTATGGGATCAAATTGGAAACTTGCAGCTTGAATTTCTTGTTTCAAAAGGATTAAAACCGGAACATTACTTGTTGGATATAGCGTGTGGGGCATTGCGTTTAGGAGTAAAAGCAATACCTTATCTGGATAAAGGTCGATATTTGGGTATTGAGAAAGAGTCGAAATTAGTAGAATTGGGGGTCGAAACCGAATTAGGTAACGAGCTTCTTATAAAGAAAATGCCCGAGCTCGTTATTTCCTCTAAATTCGAGTTTGAGAAATTCACAACTATCGCTGACTTCTCAATCGCACAATCTTTGTTTACCCATTTACCCGCCTACCTTATTCAGGATTGTTTCAGAAAACTGGCTAGCTGGCTAAAAAAAGATTCCGTTTTTTACGCCACTTTTTTCGAAACTGAACAATCAGTGATAAATCCTGATGAACCCCATGATCATGGTTATTTTGCTTATAAACAGAGTGACATAGTTAAATTTGGCTCAGAAGTAGGATTTGCTGTAAATTACATTGGCGATTGGTCACATCCAAGACAACAAGTTATAGTTGAATACAAAAAGACTACGTAAACAATTAGGCTTAATATATACATTATATTACGAATTGATGGCAATCATCATTTAGCGGATATTAAATTCATAATTCAATAGCACATTTAAAACACGTAGTTTTAATACACTATCGTAACAATTTTTGGACTAATTGCCGCAGTGCGATAGACACTATTATCAACAAGTTAGGCCGTTACAAGATAACCTATGGGCAACAGAATGCATTTACTAAAGCAATCAGGAAAAAGATAACCTAGTGGTTATTTCAGGCCACAATTCTAGATGTATAAATCAATACAGAGGATAATTAAATGAATGACAATAAGAAACTGTGGTCTGATAACTTAGACGAAGAGAAAGAGTTCTGGCACTCGTTAGCAAGTAAATCTATAAAAAGTAATACCGAGTGGATTAAGAATTTTCATTCAAGAGCTGCTAATGATGCTCGATTTCCACCTAATCTAGAGAAGTTTTTGCCTGATGATCAAAAACACATTAAGGTTCTAGACGTAGGGGCCGGCCCTATAACCCAGCTAGGATCCCTTCATAATTGGAGAACAATTGATATCACGCCAATTGACCCCCTTGCTGATTATTACCATTCCCTTCTAACCGAATTTAATATTCACAACATTCGTGCAACCACTATTTTCGGGGAAGCTGAAAATCTATCCGAGTTATTTAAAACTGAGAGTTTTGATTTAGTTTATACACGAAATGCTATGGACCACTCCTATAATCCATTATTGGGCATCAAAGAAATGATTTATGTAGCTAAAGTTGGAGCTTCATGCTGGCTTACCGGAAGCATAAATGAAGGAGAAAAAAATAATTACCAGGGTTTACATCAGTGGAATTTTCAACCTACTCCTGAAGGTAATGATCTAATTATTTGGAACCCTGATGAAAATTATTCGATAAAAAAAGAATTACAAGATCAAGTAAAAATATTTTCATCTGGAGAACAATGGTTTAATGCTCGAATATTACGAGTTTGTTGAAATGTCTATAATTAATAGGGCAGCTCTGAAAGAGACTACATCAAAACACGTTCAGAATCTTTTATATGTGTGATTCATAGACATCCTTTCACTTTTCTAAGTTCTAAATCTCTCCTGTAATTTGGATCTTGTATACGTTCATTACTCGGTTGATAACGGATTGAGACTTCATCAGAGAACGGTGTTTCGTCGCTCAGTTCAAAGTATCGTTCCATAGGTGATTTACCGTTATGCGCACTGTGAGGCCGATCCCAATTATAGTAATGCTGCCAAAGTGAGAGCTGCTCTTCTAGATCAGAATCAGATAGATCTACCGTCGCATAAAACTCGGTTTTATCTGTTTTCTGAGATCGCTCGACCTTGCCATTGAGGTGAGGTGACCCAGGTTTATTTGGCCGAAATTTTATTTTGTAATGCCTTAATCGTTCCTGCACTTTTATCGCAAAAAACTCTCGTCCTCTGTCAGTTTGGATTCGTTGAACCGGAAAAGGCATTTCTTCCAGCAGACAGTCAATAAAATGCAGTGTATTTGCCGCTGTACGACGACTATATAAGCGAAGAACTCTGTATCTAGTGCAGTCATCTACAGCAGTATATTGATATAGGCCTGTGCCAATCTTACTGGTATCCATCTGAACACGATCTCCTGGAATAGGCCGCTCATATCGAATGTAATCCTTTTTACGGCGAAACTTTCTAATAGGCGGGACATGATGCCGTTTTAAGGTTTTATGGATTGTACCGAGCGACAGTGAGACGCTATTGTTACGACGGAGTTCACTTTGAATACGACGTGCTCCTAGGTTCCTAGTCTGACGCAATTCCAGAATGAGAGATTCCTCATAGGAACCGACTTTTGTTGCCGGAGAATTGTGTGGCCGTCTACTTTTGCTTTCTAAGCCTGCAATACCCAATTCCTGATAACGGGCCCACCACTTTCTCAGAGTGGGTCTAGAGATGCCACAACGCCTGCAAACAAAGCCTGCGTTCCCATGTTTTTCGTACAACTTTACCCATTGTAATCGTTGATGAATTTCTCTATCCATACCCTCCAATTATATTGAAAGGATGTCTATGAATCACACATTTTATACCTTGTCATTTTTAAGCACTTCCACTATTTTCTTGTGAAGTGTATCACCCTTGTTTTTTGGTCTATACAAAGAGGAAAATTTATCGATTAGACTTAATACTATACCGGCTTTAGAAGACAATACACTTCTCAATAACCCTTCTAATCGCTTTACTCTAATTCCTAGCACAGTGTACCTTGATTGAAGCGCATCGTTTTGGTTTTGGAGCATTGATTTAACTTTAATCAGTTCGCTATTCTCACGAGATAATCTAGTATTTGTTTTTTCGCAAGCCATGTCCACAAACCGACCTTTTGATACATTAAAACCAAGCGATACGATATCAGCCCAAATATCAAGTGTTCGCTTTGTTTCGTCTGAAATTAAACACAACCCTCCATGATTTCCTTGTTTCAAGTTTGAATATAAATGTTTTTGAGATTCACTCAAGCCACTTCCATTTTCTTCTATTAATCTACTGGTAAATAACTCTGGATTGAAGAACTCTTCTAACTGGTTTGATTTGAGATTTAGTTCTCGATATTTATTCTCCCTCAGCCAATCCATTAAACCACTAAATACTAGCATTGGGTTCTCTGTAAACTCATTCAAGTCAACAAAATAAACTGACAAATCCTGACATTGCCTATATGCCGAAACGTTATAATACTCCCAAAGTGCAAGACCTACATTTATTGGTATATTTTGTCTCCTTTGTAGTGATTTTGCGACCTCATAGGGATGCCTGTATAAATAGATAACTATTACATCAGACAATTGGTCCAGCCAGTATTGCAACGTAATACATAGCCTGGGGTCTTTTAATAAGGTTACTTCTTCCTTATTAAGTTGACTAACCAGTTCCTTCAATTTTTCTTTGAGCTCCGGGTCAATATGATAACTATTAAAGTCCACAATGGGATTCATTGCAGCACCACCCGCGTCGTTTAGTAGGGCATCGTTCATTGCTACCACATCTTTCCTTTCAAAATAACCTTTTGGGTTATCAGGCCTTATTTCAAATAGTTCATCACTTTGTCCAATTGATAACCCGGCCATCTCCAATAATCCAGTTAACATTGATGACCCGGAACGATGCATTGACAATACGATAATCATGATTGATTTCGGAAAATTTTGATTATTCTATTCATTATCGAAAATTTCCACCTAGTTGTTGACTTAGTGTTCTTAACCAGTTTGGAAATATTTAACCGCTGTTTCCAATTCGACACGCATAGCAGTAATAATGCTCTCAACTCCCAATCTGATACAGAGTTGTTTCTAATATTAGCCTTTTGAAAAATTCGATTTACGCTATAGTCAAAACTACTATCGTTTCCACTAGCTGCCATCATTCCATCCGTCGATTTTCGATAGAAGAATAATTGCTTAGGCACAACTTCTAGTTGGAAACCTTCTCCCACTGCTCGCATATAAAAATCATGATCCTCCTTTGGAAGACCATAGTACTGCCAGAAACCACCCAATTTAACGAATACTTTCTTTTTGACGATACATGCCGCATCGCCGAATAAATTATAGAAACACCCAATTGCCATTGCTCCACCGAGTGGAAGGAATATATTCTTTATTTCAGGTACATTGTTTTCGTATGAGCAACAATCATTTTCTTCAAACACGCCTGCGAAACAAGTTAAAATATCCTTATTGCTATATTCTATTGCCCTAACGTAAGTACTAACAAATTCTGGCGTTGCAATATTGTCATCATCCATAAATATTAAATACTCACCTGTTGCTTTTGACGCTGCAAAATTTCTCGAGGCACCCAACCAACTATTATCTTTCTTGAAAAACTTCCAGCCGCGCGCTGTATACTGATTAGCTATAGACTCAAAATCTAAGAGCACACTTTTTGTCGCACTACCATCGTCAACAACAATAACTTCGAAATTTTCATAGCGTTGATCTGCTAGCGACTCTAAAACTCTACGCAAATATTTTGGTCTCTGATGATGAACAACACACACACTTACACTGGAATTTACGGCTTGTCGCAAGGTATGAGTATTTAGTGTTTGTCCAATGCCTTCAATCTCTAGCCTAGAATTTTTTTGAATGGAAGATTCGGGAATTAAATGAAGCGAATGGGTGTTCACTATTTTCTTAGTAAAACTCTTAGGGGTCGTTACGAATTCATTTTCAAATTGTGTAACGGTGTGACCTTCACCACAACAAAAAATAAAATTTATTTCCTGACTAATGAATATATGGGCGATTTCTCGATGTGAAAGAAAAACATCATATAAGACACAAAGTGCGCGCTTCCTTTTTACTAGCTTACAAAGCTCTGTAAGATTTGCATAAGATTCGAATTCATACTCAAAAGGCGCATTTGTTAAAATCGATTTGATGATTTTCGCGTTATTATTCTGATGATTTGAATCGAATATTAGCTTTACTTTGAGTTTGCAACTAATTTCATCGTAATGTCTGACCAGACCAAGGAATAGAACTTTTAAAACATGTAGTGGAACTTCACTAATTACTATTGCAATACATTCGATTTTCTCAGAATCCCGCAACCTTGCTTTTCCGGAATATTCAACGGATAAGTTTAGGTCAAATAAATCAATAGTATTCTTAAGCGAATATCCTCCTTCCAGCATCCGCATTCTCGTGTTGTTCTCGGTTAGAACCAAATCTGATAGCTCTGTGGCTCGCCGTTCCATATAGGCCTTAGCTAAAACGTCTATTGACGTGGGGTTCTCTTCAGAGTTGAATATCTTTTCGATTACTGGATTAAGAGCTATTGTGATGAATTTAAGATTCATCAACGCCAATCCTAATGACTTTGCTATACAGCTATAAAAAAATAGTCCATCCGAGTCGATAGAGAACACGTGGGAATATTTGTTATTTAGTAGATATTGATATACTCGATATGAAGTCTCACCAATACCCCATATTCCGGCCGCATAATCTACCTTGGTTGGGTGATGATAAAGAGAATCAATATCGAACCCAAAATGTTGGATAGAATTTGAAAGGTTTTCAGTTTCTTCTGTTTTGGCTACAAATAATACGGTAACGGACATGTATTGCGCCGCTACGTATTCAAATGTCCATCGGTAATGTTCATACTCCAATAAATTGCTGTTCGCATTGAGATCAACACAATTTATGATTACACATGCCCTTTTTATTGTATTCAAGGTGCCCTAAATCTACTCTGTTTTATAGCCTGTTATAAATACGTTTTGCATACTTATACAAGAAAGGAAACCTATAAACAGTTCTTCTTCCAAACTCTATATATTTGACAGGTAGAGGTTTTTTCAAAACGCGTTCATAAAGCCTTACTGGCAACACTTTCTTATGCTTTTGGGGAGTCCGTTTAGAATTCTTAGCGGGTGATTGTGGACTATTTGTTTCCATCAATCCTTGCGCTAATCTTATAATATTTGCCAAATCGGGATGTATGTTTTGTGTAAACGATTCAGACACCCTAACCAAGCCCGCAAATATACTGTACTGGAAGTTGCGCATCCGTTGCTCATTGATCCTATACCAGTACAACGCCTGAGGTACTAAAGTAACTTTTTTTCCTGACAAAATTGCACGCGAAAAAAACTCTACATCATCGCGGCCAACCTTATAGTGTTCCGTAAAGCCTTCTAACTCTACTGCTGTTTCCCGTTTGACAAAACAATTACTATCGCCATATGGGTTTCCAACTAGTCCTAACGCCAAATTTTCCCCATTAAATGTAATACGACGGGGTTTAATTTTTGAATTGTGTGGCCTGTCACCAGAAAAGGTGTCCGAAAAACAGGTTAATATTTCGCTTCCAGTATAATTTGCCACTTCTATGAAAGATTCGATTTCGTCAGGTTTAGCTTCATTGTCGTCATCCATAAATAGCAGATATTCGCCTTTCGACGCTTTAATACCAGCATTTCTGACTGCTCCAAGATAACAATTCGGATTGCGTAGTATTGATATAGGAAACTTGTATTCTGTTTTTTCAATCTTATTAAGTATCTCAATTGACTCAGAGTCAGTGCTTCCATCATCAACAACGATTACTTCAATATTTTCATATGTTTGTAGCTGTATTGACTCGAGCGCATTTATAAGCAATTTTCCGCGATTATGGTGAGCCAAACAGACGCTCACTAACGGCCTCCCGTCAATTGCATCTTCTGCTCTTTTCTGTGATTTCTGCGCCTCCGCCCATAAATGCCATTGCATCCAATCATCGATATTCTTTTTAAAACTAAATGAGGGATGAGCGACAGGACAACCAAGAGTAATAATTTTTTTGATTCTTTGGGCTAGCGAATTAGGGGTTGGGTCAAATAATACTAAAGCTCGATCGTTTTCACTTACGAGTTCGTAGCCACCGCCTGCGGTACTGGTGATAAATGGTATAGAACGCGATAAACACTCGTATATACCAAAAGGGCTATTGTCCATTAACGAAGGCATTACAGCAACCCTCCCTTGCTCAGAACTTAGATAATCTAACGCCTGTGGCTGATTTTTGTCGTTTAATAAATTTACTTTTATATTAAGTAGTTTCTCAAGCTTGTTAGTTTGTGTCTTGAAATCATAGCCTGGTCTAGGCTTTCCAAGAAAACTAATTTTAGGTAGGTCAACATTCTCAAAAAATCCTTGTACTTTCAATTGTAGTAAAGCGTCCACAAAAAAGTGTATTCCTTTACGTGGTTCAAGGCGTCCGAAGAACACTAATTCGCTTACCTTTACGCTTTCTACGTTCTCATCACGGTTTACATCGTCGGTAGGAAATATGTTTGGTTGGACATAAGTAGACTCAAATTGAATATTGTATCCGTGGTCTTCCATCCAGTTTAACAGATATTGACTCCCACATATTACGTAATCCGCCAATTCAATTGAGCGTCTTTCCATATACATTAACACTAGACTACGAATATCGGCTATTGGCTCGGCATTGCCTATACGATTCCATAAAGTCGGACTCGATCCCTTGATTACAAATCTTGTATTTCGAAAATGCAGCCCCGTATCCTTTGCTAGCAGGCATAAGTAAGCATTAGCACTCCATTCTGACGCATGCACAAAGTCAAACTGGTCATCATGTTTTTTCAGCCACTCGTACACATGGTAGTTAATTCGCATCGCGTCGCCACTGGGCCCCGTTTGAATGGGAACATCCGGGTCACCCACTGGCACAAAATCGATGCCATGCTCTCGGTAATATGCACTCCAATAATCTAGCGTTCTATCAATACAACTTTTTACACTATAAAGCACTGTGACATTATGTCCAGCCAAGGCAAGCGCTTTAGCTGCGTAGGTATAGGCGGTACCAATTCCCCCGTTTTTCACAGGTCCCACAAAATCCTGTGTGATAATACATATATTTAACTTCTTAAATGGTAGTTGATTTTGTCCTAGACTTTCGCCTAACGACTTGTATTTTCGTTTTGATCTGGCAGCGCCAAAAACATCGACACGCTGTCTCGGGTGAATAAACCCCGCTTCATATTCACCAGTCATATTTTTGCCAAAGCTCATTAAGACCTTGCTCTAAATTATATTTAGGCTCAAACCCCAGTACTTTGTTTGCATAGCTGTAGTCAGCAAAATTTCTTTCAACCTCGCCCACTCTTTTATCTTTATAAATAATTTGATGATTTGATTTTCCGGATGCCTTTATTACCACTTTAGCGAGTTCGTTTAATGTGGTCTCTCTGCCTGAGGCGAGATGAATAACATCATGTTGGTTTTTCGAACCGTGAAAAAGCGCTAACATTATTCCATCACATAAATCATTAACATGAATGTAATCTCGAGACGATGTGCCATCACCATAAATAATAAGCGGTTCATCATTTTTTAACCGCTTGAAGAAATGGTTGATCACACCAGTTTTATGAGCACAATTTTGACCGTAAACGTTTGCAAACCTTAAGGCGCAGGCATTCAGCCCGTATGAATGTGAAAACGCATGTATATAGGCTTCGCAGCATAATTTTCCTGCACCGTAGGGTGAAATCGGCTTCGGTAGCGAGTTCTCTGACACAGGCGGCTGTGCATTCCCAATTAGTGCACCGCCTGTCGAGGAAAAAACCATTTTCGAAATATCATTTTCAACTGCATTAAGCAATACATTTAGCGTCCCTTCCACGTTTATTTTGAAATTTTGGACCGGATCTTCTACGGATTCAACTACATTTCCGTAAGCGGCAAGATGCACCAATCTATCGATATGTTTGAATGCAGGTGCGATTTGTTCTTTGTCACGTATATCAAACTTAAATAACTTTACGTCAATCCCAGAAAGGTACTTCTCATTCCCTCTGGATAAATTATCGAGTACTATTACTTCATACCCATCCTGCACTAAGCGCTTTACGAGATTTGAGCCTACAAACCCACAACCTCCTGTTACCAAAATACGTTCTGACATCTTAGTTTTGCTTCTGTGCTTCCGCCCGATCTTTATTCCAATAAGAAACGCACCTGATTTTATTTAAATCGCATCTTTCTTTGTATTTCATCGAGATTTCTCTTACTTCTTCAAGCAAACCATCTTCTAATTTTGTTGGCTCAAGCCCCAACTCTAAAAAGCAACTATTCTCCACATGTAGCTCGTTTTCATTCGCCTCATTTCTTGGGTTAGGTATGGTTTGTATATCTGCGCCGCTTTTTGATGCAACTAATCCAGCTAAATCTTTCACAGTGTGCGTTTCAGTCATCTGATTAAGGATTGCGACTTTATCGTCTTTCTTAGGTGGATTTAAAGCAGCAATCTCAAGACACTTTACTGTATCGGTAATATGAATGAACGCCCGAGTTTGTCCTCCAGTACCATGTACGGTCAAGGGGTAGCCAATTGCAGCCTGCATTAAGAAGCGATTGAGAACAGTACCGTAATCTCCATCATAATCAAATCGATTGACTAATCTATCATCTAGTTTGGTTTCTTCTGTTTGTGTGCCCCAAACGATTCCCTGGTGAAGATCTGTAATTCTGACATTATCATTCTTATTGTAATAGGCGAAAAATAACTGATCCTGTGTTTTAGTAAGATGATAGATACTACCGGGATCAACTGGATACAAAATCCTGGTTTGGATCGATTCACCATTCTCTACTGGAATCTGCACATCCAGATAACCTTCTGGTATTTTCATACCAGCTGTTCCATAGCCATAAACACCCATGGTGCCTAAATGCACGATATGTATATCCAAACCTAGTTCAGTTGTCGCGCATAGAACGTTATGCGTTGCGTTGAGATTATTGTTGACGGTATAGATTTTCTCTTGAGGGCCCTTCATTGAATAAGGCGCAGCTCTCTGTTCAGCGAAATGAATAATAGTATCTGGTTCAATTTCCTGGATTAAATCCTTGAGTCTTTGATACTGCACAGCAACATCAATTTTTTCAAACCTTATTGTTTGGCCCGTTATTTCATTCCAGGCTTGTAATCTGTTGGACATCGACTCTATTGGTGTAAGAGAGCTAACCTCTAAATCGATATCTATTTTTCTTCTTGAAAGGTTATCAACTATTGTAATTTCATGTCCTTTTTTAGACAAATACAACGCCGTTGGCCAACCACAAAATCCGTCACCACCCAGAATAATAATTTTCATTTTTTCTATATAATATGCTGTTTTACCTAATGATTGTGTCGAGGCTCGATACCTCTACGCTATTGGCAGAGAGGTCTTAAAGCCGGTGCACTACATATCCAGAAGCTAAACCTACTTTCATATTTTAGTTGGTTTGTGCCTCATCATTTCTTTGATCTTTTTATTTGAAATCTACCTGGTATGAACAGTCACCATGCGCAGAAACTTTTACCCATCAATCCAGTCGAAATTGCTGATTTTCGCCGGGCGCGATTATATCAGATAATTGTTTTTTAACGCTGGATATTCAACCTACTTATTAATTTATACTCCATTGTGTTCTAGTGAAGGCTTTTAGTAACGACTAAAATAGCAAAATCCCTGAGAACTCCATAGTAAAAAATTCCAATCCCAACACCCCAGTTTTATATGTAGAACGTGATCCTAACGTGCATAAAAAAGACCCGGGAAAGCCCGGGTCTGCTAATCAGCTTTAAAACTAAAATTAATATACAACAGCGATCTGACTATTATTTTGTAATTTCTCAACCATTGCGGTTAGTTCAGTCAACTTATCCTCGAGATTGGATATGCTTTTTTCCTGTTCAGCAAGTTTTTTGCCCTGATCCTGTATCACGTTGTCTTTATCACTAATAAGCTGGTTTAAGCCCTTAATCGCAGCCAGTGAAACCCCGGCAACATCTATAGAAGATATGGTTGATTTATCGCTACCTTTCAAGTCAAATGCCGCGTGGAAATCTTCCGCCATAGGGCCAATATGCCTAACCGAACCATCATCTTTTTTGTAGCTCCACTCGCTGACCGGCAAAGTTGAAATTTTCTCCAGGATTTCATTGGCATCAACAACGTCGATTTTGTCTTTATTTTTACGGCTTGAATTATATAATACACCGTTTGCGGTCAGATTTCCGGCAATCTGCATATTACCGCCTGAAAAGACCTGCATTTCGACCACGCCACTACCAGTTTTACCAATAACAAAGCGAGTACCTGCTACACCTGTTCGAAATGTCCATTCACCCCCCGGGAATGGAACGCTAGTATCTTCCAACTTCAAGTTCGGGCCACCTCGGTTTTTGATTCTTATTACATCGCGACTGGCTGAGCTCGCGCTGTTATTTTCCAGGTATACAAGCGCACCTGGCGGTGTTCCCCGCACCAACACTTCAGGATTCCCTGCTGTGTTTCTTTGGAGGTTAAATAAATTGGCGGGTAGTCTAGAGTCGATATTAAAAATATCCTGCCCTGAATTACCTTCAATCGAAAACCTGTTTGTGGCCAACTGCAAATCGACCACCCCTGCACCTACTGAGGTATCATCAATTCTAATGGCGGGGAGGGTTGAACGTACGTCGAGCTCTTCTATCGGTGCACTGGTATTGATGCCCACACGTTCGCTAGAATCAAGATAAAGCAGGTTATTACCCGTCCCGTTTTCTATAGTAAAAGGTCGGCCGGCTGATGCACCCTCATCCCATTCGATCGAGAGCGCCTCGTTAATACCATCAGTAGATATTAACCAGTCTGCGTCACCTGCACTAGTATCGGTTAATGCGATACCTGGAAAGGCGTCTTTTGCAATTATTTCTGGAAATATATTGCTAGTTCCATTTGGAACCGAAAAGTTTTCACCGTCAAAACAAGCGTTACCTCCACTTGCGCACAAGCCTCCTTCAACGATCACGTCATCCAGATGGACAATATCTGCCGTTACTGCGGTTGACATTAGCAAGCCACTGCAAAGTAAAGCCTTCACGACCACCTCTTTACGTTGTATATAACTAGATACTTTAATTAATTTCATTTTTTCTCTCCTACGATATTATTTATTGACTTGGTTGTTCAGACTCAATCAACTCAAACAAGCCAGCTTGAACTTCAAACCCACCTATTTGGCTTTTAGTGGCCTCTGTTTCTTGTGCTGCCAGTTGTTCAGCCAGCACATCATCTTCAGCTGCGGCTGCCAATTGCGCTTCGTCTACGGCAGGACCGGCCACAAGTTCGTATTTATAGTTGCCATCTGGCAGGACTGTGTCAGGTATATATGCCACGATTTCACCTGCCTCAAAGGTGTGCTGTTCATAAACACCTCCACCGGCAATCGTCAACGACAACTGGTCATAAGGTACGTTTACGGTAAACATTAGAGACGCAGCATCCGCGCTGACGTCAGCAACTTCGTCTCCGTAGACCGTAACGGACGCGCAGCCAATACAGATAGCAGCTAGATACTGCGGTAATACTTTTTGAATTTTCATAATTTTCCTCCAAAGAATTTGCACCAAAGTTGCGCTGCATTTTTACAATACGGGGTTATGTATAATCAGCAGCGCTCGATTCACAAAGACTCGCTATCTGACAATCGAAACTGCAAGGTAGAGAATCAGTGTTCTTGCTCACAAATAGTAATATTCAAGTATAGTCTTTTTCTGTGATTTTTATCACATTTTTCTGTTGTCTGTCGGGAAAATGGCTGACTTAAACAATCTATTATGGCTTCTCCCAAGACGTCCACCACTTTAAAGCGAAGGGTTTAAACGTAATTAAATTAAGTGATTTAGCATAGATTTAGATTAAGGTAGCATGAAGATACGTTCCAGATACGGCTACACCCCTTGACTTGCGTTATAGTAAGAATATAGACTCCGGTTTGCTCAACTATATAAGTGAAATTTAAAGGACAGAACATGATTAAGAAAATAGCTCTAGCCGCAGCCCTATTGACGAGTGTAAGCGGAACCGCACAAGCACGCACAGACCAGAATGTTGCAATCACGGGAGTAGGATGCGGCCAAGACGGAGTATGCTACGCAAACGTCGCAACCCCTGTTGGTCCGACCTCTTGCTCAAACAGAAACCAAGTGCGCTGGGCTGGCACAACAAACAGTGGCAAGAATTTTACCGCCACAATGCTAACTGCCAAGGCAAGTGGTGCGCTAACGAACATTGGCACAGTAGATGGTTCATGCTCAGGTGCTTTCCCTACTCTTAACTTTGTCACAGTTAAATAAATATAGTGCATAACAAATGCCTGGCGAAATTCGGGCAATATCGCCGTGATACTCTCTCTGAAAGTAACAGGTATAGAAGGACTAGGGCAATAAAGAGAGTGTAAAATAGAGAAATTTCGCTATTAATAACCAAATTGGAACAGTACCCAGAACGTGGTAGTACTCCTCATATCCTCCTGCCGAACAATCATTAGCTAGCGGAAAATGCTAGTGTAGAAATACTTTTTGATCGCTTAAGTTTGCCTGCGCGCGTATTTACTAGAGATTACTGCTCATTCATACCGAGTAATACCGATAGAGACTATCCTTCATGACCAAAAGCAAGGCGGTTTTTAATGTGAATGAACTTGATATTCATAAGTATTTGTAACACGAACAACATACTTGCGAAATAGTGTAAAAATATATATGGTACGCACCCCATGCCGAGGTGGCGAAACTGGTAGACGCGCTGGATTCAAAATCCAGTGGTAGCGATACCGTGCCGGTTCGATTCCGGCCCTCGGTACCATTTTTATATACACTCCCATATTCCCGAGTTAGCTTGACCCTGCCTTATAGCGTAAGGTGCATCAAAGCCATTGTCATCTCGGCATTCCAGGGAATCCCCCACCACCGCCCATACCTTTCATCATCCCCATCATTTTGCGCATACCGCCCTTACCCCTCATCTTCTTCATCATTTTTTGCATCTGCGTAAATTGCTTTAACAGGCGGTTAATATCCTGAACTCGCGTGCCGGAACCGGCGGCAATGCGTTGTTTTCGGGTTGCTTTAATCACCGCGGGAAATCTGCGCTCATGCGCCGTCATTGAATTAATGATTGCGACGATACGACGCGTTTCCTTTTCGCCCTGCCCTAAAGCGGCTTGCGAAATACTACCCGCACCTGGCAATTTATCCAACATGTTGGACATCCCGCCCATTTGTTCCATTTGTAATAATTGCTCCCTAAAATCATCCAGATCAAACGCCTTACCTCTTTTTACTTTACGTGCCAGTTGCTGCGCTTTTTGTTTATCGACTTTACGCTCGACCTCTTCAACCAGGGTGAGCACATCGCCCATCCCCAGAATTCTAGACGCGACCCGGTCCGGGTGGAATGCTTCGAGCTTATCAATACCTTCACCGATACCCAAAAACTTGATCGGTTTGCCCGTGATGTGCCGAATCGATAACGCCGCACCCCCGCGCGCATCACCATCGGTTTTGGTTAAAATAAGGCCGGTCAGTTCTAGCGCTTTGTTAAATGCTTTGGCTGAATTGACGGCATCCTGACCGGTTAAACTATCCACCACAAACAAGGTCTCCGTCGGTGAACTTGCCTGATGAATCTGGCGCACTTCTGTCATCAATTCCTGATCTACGTGCAGCCGCCCTGCCGTGTCAATGATCAGCGCGTCGGCATTGAGGTTTTTCGCCTGTTTTATAGCTGATTTTGCGATTGCAACCGGCTTCTGATCCGGTGTGCTTTCAATAAATTGTGCGCCTGCTGCCTGTGATACTTGTTTGAGCTGGTCGATCGCTGCTGGTCGATAAATATCCGCGCTTACGACGGCGACAGCCTTTTTATCGCGCTCTTTGAGGATATGAGCCAACTTGGCGACGGTGGTCGTCTTACCCGCGCCTTGCAAGCCAGTTACCAATATAACCACCGGAGGACGGGCATTTAAATTGAGCGCATCATTTTGCGCACCCATAAGTTGAACCAACTCATCATGCACCACCTTGACCATGGCCTCGCCCGGGCTCAGACTGTCTAACACTTCCTTGCCAATTGCACGTTCGCGAACTTGCTCAATAAAAGGCTTGACCACACTTAAAGCTACATCTGCCTCCAATAACGCAACGCGTACTTCACGCAAGGCATCTTGAATATTATCCTCACTCAAACGGCCACGGCCGCGCAAGGCTTTAAAGGTACGTTTAAATCGATTGCCTAATTGTTCAAACATGATAAATCTATATTGTTAGTCATTTTTGGCTTGGGCATATTGGCTAATTCAACCCATAAGAAGATCATTTAGCTTATACTTCACGCAGACTATGATTATAAGGCAGTTTGCATGTTAACCGCTCTCAGTTGGGCCGCACTTTTCAGTTATATCACAGCGCTCACACTACTCTGGCAATACACTACTCAAACCCAAAAACACACAGCTGGTTTTCGCTCGGCTGTCATCGTCGTGACGTTAATTGGCGTAATTTTACACGCGATTGAATTGTATAACCGGCTTATTCATGGCCAAAGTTCTATTTCGGGCTCCTCCTTTGCACTAGGGCACTCAATATCATTAGTCGCGCTGGTGGCTACCGCTTTGTTTGTGGTCAGTTCAATGCTACGTTCACCTCTCAATCTTGGCTTAGCGATATTACCAACCACCATCCTTGGTTTACTCGCCGGACGCTGGCTCAATCCTGAATACGAAGCAGCAATTGTCATGCATCCAGGATTTGAATGGCACATGGCACTGGGGATTGTGGCCTTTGGCTTACTCAGCTTAGCCTTTGCCCAATCCCTGTTAATAATATTCCAGGATAAAAAACTAAAAGCACATGGCAACCCCCAATCCGGTATTTCACTGGTTTCATTGCCTGCCTTACAAAGCATGGAAACCCTTTTATTTCAATTATTGTGGCTGGGTTTTGCGGTATTAAGCGTCACGCTTTTACTAGGTGTATTAGTCAATACTGCGCAGCATGGTCGCGCCATTAATTTCAATCACCATATTATTCTAACCCTGGCGACTTGGCTGGGCTATGCTATCTTATTAGCGGGTAGACATATTGCAGGCTGGCGTGGACGCCAGGCTGCCATCTACACGATAATTTGCTATAGTTTATTCCTACTAGGTTACTATGGTCCAAGAATAGTACGAGAATTGATTATTAATTAAACCCAATTAGGCTTAAATTCACTTTAGGTTTATTCAACTACAATTACACTGGCTTTGTATGAAAATCAGCACTTTAATCAAACTGTCCATCGGTACATCAGCACTTATCTTAACTCTAAATGGCTGCGGTGATGGTGGCACAACAGCAAGTGGGATTGGCGTCAGTGTAAACGGCAATTGGACCGGAACTTTTAATGCCAATAGTAAGCCCTTGGCCACATTTACCATGAGTTTGTCACAACCTTCAGCCAACTTAAACAGCCCTTTTGAAGACAGCGAGGTAAACGGCACCCTAAGCTCAAGTCACCCGAGTATTAGTAGTGGCTCTATCTCTGGAACACTACAGGAAAACCATATCAACATGTCAGTTGGAAATATCACAATGACAGGCAGTGTTAACCCAAATAGTATGAACGGCTCTTGGTCTGCTGCTACTTCCACAAATTTGCGCGGCACATGGCGAGCATCGCGTTAGCGCGGTTTATCTGGCAATGAGACATCAACGTTTAGTCCCACGCTGGCTTATCTGGCTCAGCTACTTGTTCGTACTACCCTGTTTTGCTGAACAGCCAGCCAGCTTCGAAACCTATATCGCAGCTAGTGATAATGGTCACACACCTAACTTAAAGCCCGAAAAGCATTTTGACTGTTCCGATATGGTCTACGCGGTCATTAAATCCAATGAAACAACTATCCGGGTTGCGCAGAACCATGATTTGGTCGTGAACTGGATCAATCCTGCAAACAAACTGGAACAAGAAACCCGCTATGACTTTTCTTCCTACGGTAAAGACACCCTCGTCTGGGCTTGGCTGAGACTATCTGCCCCAGCCGGAGCCGCGTTTGGCCGTATTTTTGACCCTTCTTTTGGGATGGCAAAGTTCATCGGTGATTGGCGCGTTGAAATCATTATCGATGGCGAAAAAGTTGCAACCCATCAGTTCAACGTTCTGTGTTAGTGACTTGACATTTTCATGCTCCACTGCGCACGTGAACGCCCGAGAAAAGCGGATGGAAGTATAGAATAAAAATATTATTCGGTTATAATCGCGTCAAACGATTAAACCGTACACGCCACTAGAGAAAACAATAATGCGAAAAATACATAAAACAAGCTTTGTCGTCGCTACCTTTATTGCTGGTTTCGTTGCTTTGTCAGGGTGCAGTAGCGGTGGCTCTACTTCTTCGAGTGGTTTGGGACTTGATGTTAGCGGTCAGTGGCGCGGTCAGCTTACTGAAAGGCGTACTGGGCGAAATGCAGGAACCGTATCACTTGTCATTCAGTCAAGTGCGAACTCAAACAACCTGAACCCACTTAGCGCGGGAGTCCAAACGGTAAATGGCTCGATTGCCTATGAAAATTTTTCTACCGAAGTATGCCCGATCGGGTCTATCGTGGGCGTAATAGAGGGTACCGTTTCGGGTAATGAGTTTGTTGCACACATGGACGAAGATGATTTTCTATTTACTCTAAGTGGGGTCATGACCGACACACGGCTAAGTGGCGATTGGAATGTTTATTTTGAATTTGAAGTAGTAACCGTCGACGAAGATGGAAACGAAGAAACTGCGGACGTTAATTGCACCAACTTTGGAACTTGGTCTGCCACGAAAATTGCTACCTAGCCAACACTTCAAGAAAACAAACTATCCTACGCCGAACATCATTAGATATTAAGTTTCTTGCTAACCTTGGCAACCTGATCGCGAAGATATACCGGCTTAAGCTGTACCGCAGGCATCCAGTTTTCCCGGGGTACACCTATACCAAGTTTTAAATCATCTTTTGCCAGTGGAAAACGATTGCTCATGTAAGCTTCCACACCAATTCGTTCAGATATAATATCAGCATAAGCGTCCCAACCACTTCCCACGCCATATACAGGCTCAGTGATCTTACCTAGCGAATTTGGGTCACAAAGCTGCAGTTGCCCCTCCAATACAACGGCTTCAGCTGTTTTTCTGAAACACCCCCAATAAATCTGCCCCATCCTGGCATCTATGGCTGCCAATATCGCATTATTTGTACTATCCTTTACCCCATATGCCAAGCTTGATAAGGCATCTACGCCTACTACAGGTAGATCCGCAGCATACGCCAAGCCTTGTGTGACACCCATACCAATACGAATACCCGTGAACGAACCCGGGCCAACATCATTGATAATGCCATCTAACCCAGTAAGTGCCAACCCGGCCTCACTCAATACTGCATCTACCATCCCAAGGATAAGATTAGAATGCTGATTAGCTGCCAGCTGCTGTCGATCAATAATTTCTCCGTCTACGCATAGGGCGACCGAGCACATTTCTGTTACGGTATCAATCGCCAGTACGCGCATCAAGCAACCTCCTTACTCACCCTTGAGAAAAACCGCTTTACCTCCTCGATCTGATTTGTTCTTGGTATGGGAGGTAGCGCATCTAGAAACTTTCTACCGTAACCTTTGGTTCTAATCCTTGCGTCGCACAGCATTAATACGCCTTTATCATACTCATCTCTGATTAGTCGCCCTGCACCCTGTTTAAGCGATATGATCGCGTCCGGCACCTGTATTTCAAAAAACGGTTTTCCACCTTCTTGCTCTAGTTTACGTAAACGAGCGCTCATCACGGGGTCATTCGGTGGCGCGAAAGGCAATTTATCGATAATGACGCAAGACAAATCTTCACCCTGAATATCTACGCCTTCCCAAAATGATGCAGTTCCCAGTAAAACCGCATGGTCTGCCTGCCTGAACTGATCTATTAACTCACCTCTCGGTGCCTGACCTTGCACAAACAGGTTCCATCCAGCGTAATCGCGCATTTTTTGCGCCGCACGATGTAACATGGCATACGAGGTGAATAACATAAATGCCCTACCTTCACTGGCTTTCAGCACCGGCAAGCTCGCTTCAACCATGGCATCTACGAAACCGCGCGCACTTGGCTCTGGCAGTTGTTCAGGCAAATAAAGCAGCGCATGGTTGGCGTAATCGAACGGGCTGTCGTAACTAGCGGTATCTACTTCATCCAAGCCAAGATGTTGCAAATAATACGTAAAATCACGCCCTGCGGCCAAAGTGGCGGAAGTCAATATCGAGGTTTTACCAGACTGCGTTAGAATTTCACGCAAGTGTTGGCTTACCCTTAATGGGCTGGCGGTTAAGCGTGTATTAGATTTAGTCGTCTCAAACCAACAGACATACTCGCCCGCACGCGCGGCATGCGCCATCCAATCCAGCAAAAAGCCCTGTAATTGCATCGCGCGCTCATGACACCGCTGCAAACCATCACCCGCAGTGGCTGCGCTGGAAAGCAGCGTCTCCATCTCCGCCAAAGCATCGAGCAACGAATTCATTGCAGATAAGCAAGCTGGATCTTCGACCAGGATATCGGCTGAGCCCCGGGTATGTTTAGTGACCGCCAAATGTAAAGGTTCAACGCAAGCTTGCAGCGTATTGACTACATCCGCCAGCGGCACACCGCTTTTTTCTTTGGCTTCTGTAACCACCACGTCTCGACATAATTCTCTAAGCTGATAGGTGGATACTGAAAAACCATAAAATCGCGTTGCAATATCAGGTAATTGGTGTGCCTCATCAAATACCACCACCTCATAATTGGGTAATAATTCGCCAAAACCTTCTTCTTTTAGGGTTACATCAGCAAAAAACAAATGATGATTGACCACCACGAGTTGCGCCTTGATCGCGCGCTGACGCGCTTTATTCACGTAACAAGTTTTAAAGTCCGGGCAATCGTTACCCAAGCAATTCTCTGATGTCGAAGTTACCTGTCGCCAGATGGCATCTTGCTCGTCTAATTCAGAGACCTCAGCGATTTCACCATCGCTGGTCATGGCCGCCCAGTTTTCCAACAATATGCGCTTTTCTGCAGCTCCTTTTTGGTATTTCAGATTAGGGTCTTGTGCTAATTGTTTAAGCCGAAACAAACATAAATAATTGGCCCTTCCTTTGAGTAGTGCAATGTCAGGAGAAACACCCAAAATATCGCGTACTATCGGTAAATCTCTGAAAAATAGCTGGTCTTGTAAGTGCCTTGTTCCTGTGGAAATAACCACTTGACGCCCAGAGAGAATGGTGGGTACTAAATAAGCAAACGTTTTTCCCGTTCCAGTGCCTGATTCCGCTACCAATACGCCACCTGAGTCGACAATACGCGCAACATCTCCGGTAAAAGATTGCTGACTGGACCTAGGATTAAAATTGGGCAATGCTCTGGAGAATACACCGTCGTCTCCAAGAGCATCCATGCATTTTTCTGCTAGGCTAGACTGAGACATTTAACCAGCCAAAGTGTCGGCCAGTGATTTCTTCCAATTAGGCAGTCGCACACCAAACTCGTTTTGCAGTTTCTCATTGGAAAGCACGGAGTATTTGGGCCTGGGCGCGGGTGTTGGATAATCTTCAGTGGTAATCGAATGCAGGCGTACTGAAGAAGCAGTGAGCGCGAATATTTCTGCCGCAAAATCATACCAGCTAGCTACGCCTGAACCGGTTGCATGGTAAATGCCCGACACCTGATCAAGTATTTCCAGTGAGGTCTGCTCGATAATCGAAACCGTTGCCAACGCCAAGTCAGCGGCCAGAGTGGGTGAACCAAGCTGATCATTCACCACGCTTAGGCTGTCTTTTTCCTTGGCCAGTCGCAACATGGTATTCATAAAGTTGGCGCCTTCTTTGGCGTAAACCCAGGCCGTACGCAGAATAATTGCGCGCGGATAAGCTGCTAGTACTGCCTGCTCTCCTGCTAGCTTAGTGATGCCATATACGCTTTTAGGGTTAGGCGTGTCGCTTTCCAGATAAGGCTCACTCGCAGTTCCATCAAACACATAGTCCGTAGAATAGTGGATGAACCCACATTTTAGCTGTGCACACACTATCGCCATCGCCTCTGGCGCAAGATGATTAATCGCATCTGCAAGTTGGGGCTCAGTTTCCGCTCTATCGACTGCGGTATACGCCGATGCATTGATGACCCAATCAGGTTTATTGTCCAAAATCACGGATGCAATTTGACCGGTTTGAACCAAATCGAGCTCTTGCTGATCGAGCCCAATCAGCTCGTGATTCGAACCTAGCAAGCACATCAAACTACTGCCCACCTGACCGAGTTTACCGAAAATAACTATCCGCATATGACTAAGCGTACCTTATCTGGTTAATCGACACTAACTAATCACTGAGACGAATTAAATTTCCAAACAGCTAGGTCGGAATCTTAACTTCTGCTAAGCGCGGCGCATGCGAATCTTTGTCTGACACAATCGGGCTACGCACACGCCAATCTATCCCAATATCTGGATCATCCCAGGCGATACCGACTTCGTCTTCGGGCTTGTACAAAGCCGTGCATTTGTAGGACACGTCTGCAATCTCCGACAGGGTTGAAAAGCCGTGCGCAAACCCAGGAGGAATATATAACTGCAGCCTGTTTTCATCATTCAACTCAAGACCAAACCATTGTCCAAAGGTCGGTGAATCGGGGCGAATATCCACCGCCACATCGTAAATAGCGCCACTTAATACGCGAACGAGCTTACCTTGCCACTGGGGGTATTGGTAGTGCAAGCCTCTAAGCACCCCTTGACTTGATCTGGAATGATTGTCTTGCACAAAATTTGAAGGCAGCCCCGCTTGCTCAAAGTGCTCCTGATGATAGGTTTCCATGAAAAACCCGCGCGCATCTCCAAAGATACGGTTTTTAACAATCACGACACCAGATAAAGGGGTTTTGGTAACTTCTATCACTCGATTGAATCTATACTTAATAAGGATTCAATTTTACCGCAGTTTAAACAGCGCTAATCGCCTTAATTTTGGTTAGATAAGCCGCTTTCATTGCTCGCTCAAACGCTTCATTACTGGCATAAGCTTGGGTGCCAAAAACTGGCTGCCATAACGCAGCCGGTTCCATACATAAATAGAAAAACACGTCTTGATGCCAGTCTTCCAAGCAGGCATAAAGGTTTTTGAACAAGCTGGTTTTTATTTCATCAGGGTAGGAAAACTTGCCTGCAACCTGCTGCAAGGGCATTTGTAAGATTTTGCTGTAAAATTTCCGCGCCCGAATGGTACGCATTATATCTTTGGTATAGGTAAGTGAGCCCATAGAGACCATTGCTACTTCACGGGCTTTGAAATGACGCAGCAATCGCTTGGCGATACTGGCATATGCCTGATCTGAATTTTCGTACCAGATCATGGGATGAAAATGAAACCCCACTAAACGACCTTTGTCCGCGACGCGACGCGCGCACCGAATACGATCTTTTAGATCCGCTGTTTGGTGCTCTTCGTAATCTATAATCTCTTGTGGATTGAGTGACCAGGTGCAAATAATATTTGCAGGAAAACCGTGCTCTAATAGCCAGGCAATATTCTTAGACTTGGTTTTAAATTCCAAAATAACATTGGGGTGCTTTTCAGCAAATTCACACAACGCGACCAAATTCCCATTGTGATTACCCCACATCAAGGAATCAGACGATTGGCCAGTGCCAATATGGTATGTTTGTGCGGGATCAAGCACGAGATTGCTTAATTTCTCCGCAAAAGCAATATCGAAACGAACTTCGTTTTCATGATAAAACGACTGAATACTGCAATAACTGCAATCAAAACCACAGCGCTCAACCGAATCTAGGGTTAACAAATTACAACAACGTGTTTTTTCCGAAGCGACCGGACAATACCCCAGCCCAAGCGATGGCTTAGCTTGATTGACCAATTTTGGTTTAATCGCTTTGGGTTTATCAACCGTAGAAAAACCCATGTAACGCTTGGGTTTGGACTGGACCGCTCCATAGCGCGCCTGAATTTCTGTTATTAGTTTTTTCTTTTCTGCAATTTCAAACGGCCAAATTTGCACAATATCTAATTCTTTCCACATCAACAAGTCATTGCTGATGACACACAACTGGTGCAGTTCCTGTTGGCTAAATTTGAAAACAAATGCCTGCTCTTTAAGAAAAATGCGTTCGCGCTCGGGTAGCTTTTCATATTGTGCGGTCGCAGAAACCCGCGCAAACTTTTCTTCGTAATCGAACTTGGTTTTAACCGTCATCAATTTGATTCAATCGTTAAACACTGCTTAGTTTACGTCATCAAACATAAAAAAGGCCTGACAATCGTCAGGCCAGCTGATGGGGTAGAAATTGGGGTTTTTAGAAAAAATCGCCCGCTGCACCGCTAGACATAATTTTCTGAATAGTTTCCTTAACTTTTAACGCCTCGGCTTTTAACTCTGCGGGTAATTCTGCTCCCCCGTGGATCATCAAATCCATATTGAGTGAAAACAAGCGATGCTGCCCATCCTTTCCTTCAACCAGTGCGATGCGACAGGGTAAGTAAGCTGAAAACGCGTCTGTATACTCGACCATTTTCATCGCGGTGGCAGGATCACAAAACTGGAATATCTTTAGGAAACGCTGTTCCTCACCCGATTGCAGTGCGACTTGCTCAGACAAGGGTTGCTCACCAACGGCCATGATATTCAAATCATTGGCAATAATTTTCATGGCCTCTTCCGCATCAGCCGGACTCACACCCTCTTCCAACGGAACCACCCATACCGTGGCATCAGCTGAATTACCCGTCGCTTTTAAGGTTTCCCACATGCCTAAATAAGTTGACTTGAATTTCTCATCGAATTGACCGATGACATTAAAATCACGACTATATTTTTGATAACCATAGACCATTCCAATAATGGCTAGCAGACCAATAATGGCCAATACATTTCTAATAAAACCCATCTATTTCTCCCGAATATGTTTTTGATACAACCTTACAGGCAATTGACAATCGTTTTGAGCATATACATTATTTGGTAATATTCTAATATACCTTGGATAGAATTAAAAGCCTGTAATGGATCAAATAATTTGATTGCGCAATTGATTAATTTCGAAATTAAGTTGATTTGCCGCCTTCCCGGCGGCAGCGGCATATTCCGCTCCTTCACTCGCATAAATAATACCGCGCGAGGAATTTATGATGAGCCCCGTTCCATTTTTGTCTAAACCAAGCTCCAACACTGCCTGTAACCCCCCGCCTTGCGCGCCCACGCCTGGTACCAATAATGGAATATCACCAACAATTTCACGTATCTGTTTGATTTCCTCGGGGTAAGTTGCACCGACTACCAGCATCACGTTTTTATGGGAATTCCATTTACGCGCACTGGTTGCCACGTGATGGGCCAGAGCCTGTCCATCACATTGTAACGCTTGAAACTCAGCGCTCCCTTGGTTAGATGTGCGACATAATATTACAACCCCTTTATCAGCATACTCCAGATAAGGCACGAGGGTGTCTCCGCCCATATAGGGGTTCACGGTGACCGCATCTGCCCCATATCGCACAAAAGCCTCTTTTGCATACATTTGAGCGGTCGCACCTATATCTCCTCGTTTGGCATCCAATATCACGAGATGATCCGGATAATTATCCTGAATATATGTGATCGTCTTTTCTAATTGCACTTCAGCACCCACCGCCGAGTAGTACGCTATTTGCGGTTTAAAGCAACAACAATACGCTGCTGTGTGGTCGATAATCTGTTGGTTAAAGGCAAATATAGGCTCGTCTTGATCGCTTAATATTGCAGGGATTTTTTGTAAATCTGGATCAAGCCCGATGCAAAGTAAAGACTCGTTTTTCTGCCAAGCATTTTTTAGTTTATGGTGAAAGGACATCTAGCGTGAACGTAAATTTATTAAGTGTTGATTGTAAGCAATTCACGTAAAACAGTGGTTGCAAAACCACCCTTAAGTAAACGAAAGTTGAGTTTTAATACGTCATCACTTAGCCATTCATATTCCAAATTGTGCGCAATCAGCCGTGTAGCACGACGCTTCTGGCGTAAACCAAATAGCGCTAAGCCTTCAGTAAAATTTGGATAGGCTTCCAATAAATCGAGTTCTAGCGCGCGTGCCTCATCAGAACTTACCAGCTTTCCTTTACCCCAAAGTGGTGCAGAGAGGTGGATATCAAATTCATCAAGTCGACCCATTATTTTTTCATCCACGCATTGCGGTTTAAAAAAACTATTGCTGCCTGATAGCATCATGACATCACCTTTAATCGGTTTGTTCCATATGCCCCGTTTGACCCTTTCAGACAGCACCTGATTAAACAAAAATGCACGCGCCGCAGATAGAAATAGCCCCCGTTGATGACGATCCGGCTTAAGCTCATGATTAAATAGTGCCCGTGCCTTTTCAATATTCTGACCCAGTCTGCCAAACCGTTGTTCGCCAAAATAATTCGGCACACCTTGTTGACGAATACGCTGGATGGCTTGTTCGGCACCAATTTGATCACTGACGTCACGTACAATAATTTGAAAATCATTATGCTGATGTACGCCGCGTTTTAGTTTGACATGATGGCGCACTGAATGAAGGACATGTGCATTTCCCAAATCTAAGGACTGAAACGCTATCGACTGGTTTGTGAGCACGCTAAACCACTGGCTGGTAACCGCTAGTTTATCTTTCAGGCCAGCATAGCCCACGTCCTTTAAAGGAATACCCAACTGGCGCGCGAGTGCGCGTGCAATATCCTGGGTATTCTGCTGCGTTTTTTGTACATACATCCAAACGTGCTCACCCTCATCAGCCGGCTCAAAACCGAGTTTTTCTTGCACCATAAAATCTTCAGGTATTACCTTGATGTTGCCGGTACATCGGTGCTGTTCAACATACGCCCATTCAGGTAAATTTGACGAAATTAAAAGCTTGGATTTTGTAGACACTTATAGCACGACGCAGAGATCTTGCGCCTAATTGTAATCTAATAGTACTGACTTCTATGCAACAAACAGGATTTTTGATCGAAGCTGCTACAGCAGCACCACTAGTCGACGCGCGCCAATTTTTGATTATTGATTTATCCAAAGCAGAGAACTACCAACGCCATCATCTTCCCGGGGCCATTTACCTGGATTATCAGCATATTGTACATGGCATGCTACCGGCCCCAGGCGGCATACCGTCAGTCGAGCGCCTTCAAGCTCTATTTAATGCGCTTGGGCTCACTCCTGACACCCAAGTTTTGGTATATGATGATGAAGGAAATGGCAAAGCCAGTCGCTTTATCTGGACATTGGATATCGTTGGTCACTCCCACTATAAACTATTAAATGGCGGTATCTATGCCTGGGTAAACGCCGGCTTACCTATCAGCCATGAAATCCATCGCCCACAGCTTGCACAAGCAGTCCTGGCTATGCGCACTGAACCCGTCGCAGATAAAGAATATGTGCTCAGCGTTTTGCAAAGCGACCATCATATTTTATTGGATACACGCAGCGAAGCAGAATATACCGGGCAACGCGCGGGCGGCTTACGTGGCGGTCATATCCCCGGCGCGGTTCATTTTGACTGGCTAGATGCTATTGATCGTCAAAACGATTTTCGACTCTTTCCGAATGAGACACTCCAATCCAGATTCGATCAACTGGGCGTAAGCAAAGACAAAGAAATCATCACCTATTGCCAAACCCATCATCGCGCATCACATACTTATGTTGCACTTAAACTTCTGGGTTACAAACAGGTTAAAGGTTATGCAGGTTCCTGGGCCGAATGGGGGAATGATCCTAACCTGCCGATTGAGTAGATATTAAATAGCGCCAGGCGGATCTATTGCTACACCAAACAAACCGTTAAAGCGCACCACTGGCGACAAGCAAGGCCTGCAATTTTTCTGCTATACGCCGATAACCCGCCGCATTTGGATGCACTTGATCAGATTTTAGCGCTCTACCTGCCAATATTTTACTTAAGGTAACTTCATCTAGTGGTAACTGGTACTGTTCAGCCAACTCACGGTATACCTTGGCAGGTTTTAAGAAAATAGCGGGTTTTGGCACGCTCATCATCACCACCGGAATGGAGCGCACAGTAGCCGTGGTAATCATCCGTGACAAATTTTCCTTGAGGGCGGATTCAGGTAGCCGACGCAAATAATCATTACCACCGTGGATCAGAATCAGCAGATCGGGTTTTGCCTCATCTAATGTTGCCGCCAGGCGCGCAAGTCCTTGGGCCGAAGTCTCGCCCGGTACACCAGCATTGATCACTTGGCGATTGATCAACGAAGATAGTATTCTGGGATAACTATTTTCTGCACCAGCACCTGTACCATACGTCAAGCTATCTCCGAAAGCGAGCAACACCCCATCCGGCCCTATCGGCGCTATGCTTGGTGAGTTCTGGCTTTTATCACAAGCTTGCAGCAACATGCTGCAAACCAAAATTACAGTGCACTGCCAGCGCCTCGCGAACCTCATCCAGACTAGTTACCGAATAGTTTATCCAATAGCTTACCTTTCAATTTTTCTTTAAGTTGGTCTTCCAAGTCTTGTGGCTCAGGCTCTGGTTCCGCCACTTGGGGCTTTTCAATATCCAGCAACTCGCCCTCTGCTTGCTGGCTTTCAGAGGTGGCCCGGCCTTCATCGTCCGGCCATTCCCCATCCTTAGCAAGCGCTCCCTCATCATCAGGCCATTCGGGCTGCTGTTCAATACCCAGTTTCTCAGCCAATTTCTCATTAAGTTTCTCTCTGGCCGATTTTTCAAACTCCTCGCCACTTAGTTTTTTCCCGCCCAGATATTTTTCACTCAGTTTGCGCTCAACTTCGCGTTTTAACAAATGACTGAAATCCGGTAATATTCTTGGCGAACTTAGCGTGCCACTGATTTTTAGCGGGATGGTTTCGCCTTTTAAATCTTCCACTGCGCGGCCACCCTGGCCTTCCAGGGTCTCGACCACCGCCACCTCAAGCTGCAAATCTAATCCCTCTGTGTTTAAGTCAACCTTACCGCCCCCAGTGACCCTCAGACCCGGGGCTTTCAGATTTATATCATCCGTGCTCAACACGCCCTGATTCACTTTGATATGGCTGCTCAGACTGGAAAAAGCCGTTTCATCATCAACTTCGGTTTCCAGGTCAAGATCTTTGCCTTTAAGTTGTTTGTACAAACCGGCTGCCTGAGTGATCGATTTTTGAATATTTGCACCCCGAATCGCACCATCGTTTAGATCAATATTCACCTCACCATTGAGATTCGCAATCATATTGTCTGCATTCAGTCCGGCACTACCCAACTGCGCACTCACATTACCAAAACCGTCCACCCGGTCGGTCATTTGCATAGCTTGTAAGAAAGGCCCAAGATGTAAGCTGGTTAAATTCGACGCGATATTCACCTTGGGCGTATCACCCGAAATATCATAAATCACATCATTAGTGGTCTCGCCACCATAAACCCGTGCTTTGAGTGGCGCAACCTGAATCCGATCAGCTGCGGTATCCATTTTCACTACGACATCATTGGATACTAACTCTTGCATACGCAACTCGCCCACCCCAATTTCGCCCTTAACATCCAGCCCTTTTAATGAGGCGAAAGGTAAAGCAACTGCCGCAGCTGGCCCGGTTTGCTCTGCAACTTCCTGGTTTTCTTCACTTAAATATTGATCTACATTGATTTGATCGAGCTTCAAATTAAAACGATAGGCTGGCCGGCTGAAATCGCGCATAGAAAACTGTCCCGTCAAGGTGGAATCGTCGAACCTGGCGTTTAATTTGTCCAATGCAATATCATTCAGTCCGCCTTTAAAATCTGTTTCCAATATTACTGACTGCATCGCCGTTGGCGGCATATCACTCAGTACATCCAGACCGAGATTTTCCAACAATGCTTTGGGGTTAAACTGATTTGATGCTAAGTGTCCACGCGCGCTTAAATTGCCAAGTATGTCACTTGCTTTGATATCTGCTGCAATCTGTGCGTCATCAAGATTGATATTGAGCTTAGGCGTGCTCAAGGTCTGTGCATTTAAGTCGACCTGTAGTTGTTCACCCAATAACGCCAAGGGCACGTCGTTGAATTTGGACGTAGCGGACTGGTTTGCAACTGCGAGTGTGCTTGCGTTTACATCGTAGCGTACATCCCTGGACTCGCCCTGAAAAGGAAATAACTCGTACTGACCGTTATAAACGAGCTTGGCTACGCTGGCTTGTCCAGAGTTCAACCCATAGGTAAGAGAATCAGCATCCAGGTTCGCGCTAAGCTGATCCATCGCTACTTCGCCTGTCAGCTTATCAACCAGCACATCTCCAGAATTCAAGTCAAAATTTAGACTTGTCAGTTTCAAATTACCGCTCACTCCCTCATCGGAAGCCGTGGCCTGGATATTGTTTGCCACTAATTTCCCCGTATTTGGCTTAAAACCTAGGGAGACGATATCGGCTTCAGCATTAATCTGATTCATACCCAATACCCCACGCAATGAATCCAGCGTGAATTCATCCAGGGCCTCGCTCACCCACAAAGCGCCATTGAGTTTCACCTCTGCAACATCCGGTAAAATATCACTTTTAACTTTACCCTCTAAGTCAAACACGACCGGCTCACCCGGTTTAATCGTACCGGTCGTCAGATTAAAATCGCTTAGCTGGTAGTTTTGCCCGGCTTGCTGATCATTCCAACTAATTTGGCCATTTTCGACATCCACACCCTGGATTAACAACCCGCCGAGCATCGCCCCTGCCGCTTGTTCAGGGTTTGCAGGTTTTGTTGGCGCTTCCCCAGCTAAATCTCCCCAACTAGTCTCTCCTTGCGCATTAATCGAAAGATTTAGCTTCGGCGCCATTAATTTGATTTTTCCTATTTCTAGCTGTTTACTGATCAATGGTAATAGTTTTACCTGGACATCCGCGTGTTCGGCCTGGAGCATGGTTGCCGGCAAAAACCCTTCACGATTACTCAAAGAAAAATCGTTCATTGTCACCCCAACCCAGGGATAAAAGCGCCAAGATAGATCGCCAGCGAGCTCTAGATTACGACCCGTTGTGGACTTAACTTGTTGAGAAATTTGTGGTTTTAAACTGTTGGGGTCAACTTTATTTACCAGAAAAATTGCGCCCCCGATCGCTACGACCACCAGGAACAACACCAACCATAACAACCATTTAATTAATTTCATTTTTCATACCAATAAAATTGTCCACCACACTGTTTGATAACCCCAGATCAGTCCTGCATATTCATCAAAGCGCTCGTGATAATCTCAACCCCAGCACCGGGCTTGCGACTCTGCTCAGCCAGTTGTCGCCGCCAGTATTTTGCATTTGGCTGGCCTTTATACAAACCCATTATCGGCGTAACCATATGCTTTAACCACACCCCTTGTGCGAGTTGTTGTTCTACATAGTCAAGATAAGCACTCACTATCTCACGTCGAGACTGAAACGGCGCTGAATTCTCACCTAATAAAGTATGTACTTGCGATAGTATCCAGGGGTTATCGATTGGGGCACGCCCCATCATGATTCCATCAACGTATTGTAGTTGTTTCGCTGCCGCTTCCAGGCTATTAATACCACCATTTATACAAAATTCAAGCTGTGGAAAACTTGCCGCCAATTCATATACCAATTCATAATCAAGTGGTGGAATACTTCTATTATCTTTGGGGCTCAAGCCCTGCAGCCAGGCTTTACGCGCGTGAATAATAAACTCGCTACACCCTGCATTCGCGACTTGATCGACAAACTGCCATAAGCTGGTGCGAATCTCCTGCTCATCAATACCCAAGCGGTTTTTAACCGTAACGGGTATATCAACTGCCGACTGCATCGCGCTCACGCATTGCGCGACTAAGCCAGGTTCCGCCATTAAGCAGGCGCCAAACCGACCAGCCTGCACCCGATCGCTCGGACAACCCACATTGAAGTTTACTTCGTCGTAACCGTAATCTTCAGCAATTTTAGCCGCTTGGGCCAACTGTTGCGGGTCTGAACCGCCTAATTGAATCGCAACGGGATGCTCACATTCATTAAATTTCAAGAAACGCTGGCAATCACCGAATAAGACGGCTCCACTATGAATCATTTCAGTGTACAGCCGTATTTTGGGCGAAAACAAACGAAAAAATGCGCGACAATGCCGATCGGTGATATCGAGCATTGGCGCGATGGAAAGCGTATACATAAAGGTTTGTTCTAAAATCCGCGATTGATTGATGACCGAGTGGAGGAACCATCTCGCCAAACTAATTCTATACCCGTGGTGCATTATAAATTGAGAAGAAGTTGCTCATTTCCACTAAAGGAGTATCATTGTGTTTTCAGCAAAAAATGTAATGATATGAGTAACTTATTAAACAGTTATACCAGAATTCTATCTTTGTTGCACGAAGTCGTGTCAGAACATAATTTTTACCTATATCGCCGTAAACCCAAACTTTCCGATAAAAAACTCATCGCACTGAGCTTAGCTGCTGAATCTCTGGGTATCGACTCAGAACGTTATTTGTTCAAACTGCTCCCCATTGAACTGAGCCCTTTAATTGAGCGTTCGGTCTATAACCGTAGACGTAGAAAGCTCGCCCCTAATCTCAATGAGATACGTCTTGCGCTTACAGACAAAATCACTGCTTATGAAGATTATCACCTGATCGATAGCATGCCCATAGAGCTGTGCAAGTTTGCTCGAGCCAGACGCAGCTCAATCTGCCAAGAGGCGGAAATAAGCAGCCCCGATTATGGTTATTGTGCGGCTCAAAATATGCCCTACTATGGCTATAAGTTACATGCGGTATGTACCTTACAAGGTGTGATCAAATCTGTTGATATATCAAAGGCTTCGGCACACGATATCCATTATCTGGAACACGTTAAAGAACAGTTTAGCAACTGTGTGTTGATAGGAGATAAGGGCTATGTTAGCCAACAATATCAAACGGATTTATTTGCTCACAATCAGATCAAACTGGAAACACCATTGCGTCGAAACCAAACTAATTTCAAGCCATTTAGTCCTGTGCTCAGAAAAGCCAGAAAACGAATTGAAACTTTGTTTTCTCAGTTATGTGATCAGTTTATGATTCGCAGAAACTACGCTAAATCATTTAACGGACTGGCCACCAGAGTGCTCTCCAAAGTAACAGCATTAACCATTATTCAGTGGCTAAATCAGCGCAATGGACGGCCCCTGAATCACATTAAGATTGCTGTTAATTAATATGCACCACGGGTTAATTCTATATCACTGCAGCTTCACACACTGTGGATACTCGTTACAGGCTTAATGTTGCTTTCCCATTCAAAACACGCAACGCCGCTTGTATTATATCCCAGGCACTCCCAAATCTTACCGATTATGTCGAAACCTTATTGGTTCGGGGATGGGGTAATATCTTCTAAAATTTCAGTTATAAAGACTCGACATTCGCAAATAGTAGAGTACTCCAAGGAATTACTGCGCTCTTTCCTTGTGCTCGGACCTGCGGGTCAACGTTGCTGCGCACAGATGATCAAAATCATTCCTAACGATTTGGTCGAATCCGGAGGTTAGCACCAAACTCTATAGCACCGCCTAGAAGCATAAAAACCCGGCACAAGGCTGGGTGTTTTATATTTGGTGGTGCCCCTAAGGGGATTACTTCGCGCTATCCTGCACTCCACCCTATGGGTCATCAATACGTAGCAATGATGATCAAAATTGTTCCCCGCAATTTTGTCGAACCCTGTTGATTCGAATCTATAGCAATATCAAACAAAAAGCCCAGCTCTACGAGCTGGGCTTTTAAGTTTGATGGCGTCCCCAAGGGGATTCGAACCCCTGTCGTCGCCGTGAAAGGATTTATATTATCACCTTAGTTCAATAGATTACTTTCTTTTATGTAGCAACACGCTACATGCATTGTCATCCCCAACTATGCTGGCCAACATAGCGCGATTTAACTATGCATCAGATAAAAAGCCACCCCGGAGGGTGGCGGATATGGAGTATCCGCGGTGATTATCACGCGATCGATTGGGTAAAACTGTGATAATGGTCACACTTTTCTAAATTTAACCCTGGGTTATTGTCCCCGGTCGCGTATTTCCTTCACCATCGCTTTGATCTCGCTTAAATCTTCCGCGACGCGAGCCTCCATGCGCTCGAATTCGCGCAGTTTGACGAAATCAGTCTCGACGTGATCTTTGAGATCGCCCACACGCTTGTGCAATACACCTCGTTCGTTTTCAATTCGTCGCAATAAGGCTTTATCCTCCTCCCCAAGCGTTTTTAGCTCTGCACGAATGATCCGTAGCGCAAAAATAGCCCATGCATTGACCAATGAAATGACGATCCCCACCGCCCACATAAATACAGTTAAATATTCGCTCATTGTTGCTTGTCATTTTGTAGTTGATACATCGCCGCCCACCGCTGTGAGATAGCTACCCATCGCGTGATCACTGACCCACCAGGGTACCAAGGGAAACATCACCAGGCCGATGAGTTTGTTTTTCCACATCGACCAGCCCTCGCGCTGGATGATTTCGCCGCTGCGGCTGATATAGACCCGCCCGTGCACGTGGTACCATCCCGCTAGGAAGGTCGGCACGCTCGGCACGCGATCGCGCCCATACACAAACCGACTGCAGCGGCCGTTTAGCTCATATTTAACCCGCGATGCAAACCCCCGTCTTGCGCAGCGCGGGCTGCCGAAGGTATGCAGCTCGATGGTATTACGATGCGCCCGATAATCCTGCCAGATCAGCGCCAGTGCAATGGTGGCCATGGCGCCGCCGAGTGAATGCCCACACAGCACCACCGCCTTGGGTCGCATATTATCGATGCGATTGCGCACCGCTGCCATGACTTTGCTCGTGTGCTCAAAAAATCCCAGCCGCACGCGCCCCCAGGCCGTGATCCCGTGACCGAAGCGGATATCCGCCACGATGTCGCGAAAATCAAAGGTCTTGCCCGCCTGGGTGCCCTGGAACGCGATATACATCACACCCTCGACCAGCTTGAACCCAACGGTCGCGCCGTCGCGCTCGTGTATGTAATCAAACACCTGGTCATCACCGGGCGATTGCATATAAATCCAATACGCCAGGTGCGCCGCCTGGCGTTGCTGCTGGGTGAAGTCCATCTGCGGGCGCGGCTTAGCCTTCGCCACCCGCTTCGGGCTCTTCTTCCGCTTCTGGCTCCGGATTGGTGACCGAGTTGTCCGTGGTTGATTCGTCTCGATCACCGATATTAGTGTTCGTCTCGCCGTCATCGGTTTTGCTGTCGACGTTTATTGGGTTGTAAACAGCATTCGCCCCCGTCAGCGAGATTGAATTGTCCTGTTCGCAAGCTCCTAGGAGCAGCGCAACACCTAACATCAATACTAATTGTGTGATTTTCATATCTTCACCTATTTAAAAATTGAAAAATTTGCTGGGCTTAGTCGCTCAAGCCCAGGTATAAAAACGCGCCCGAAACAGCAGTCGCAATGGCACCTTTTATGCCAACCCAGCCAGCGCTCAAGTTGCTGAGCAGGCCGTCCCCCCAGGTAGCCGCATCAATGACCGGCTGGAAATCAATGCCATTTAATACCCCAACGGCGGCAGTGATTCCTGCGGCCGCCAGGGCGACGATTTTCTTTGCTTTGGCTTGTAAGCTCATAATTACCTCGTTAAGTGTGATTGATTGGTTGGTGTCTAGCGTGCTCGACAAGCACCATCGGCGGCGCCCAGTCGATCACTAAATTAAATTCGTCGGCCCCATAATCCTCCATAAACGCCGCAAACGCCGTTCTTGAGCTTAAGCCTGCCCATTGGCCATATAGGCAGCCCAAGTCGGACGTCACCAAAATACAGCCGCGTGTGTTTTTCATCCTGTTGCCGCGATGGAAAAGGATATGCGAGCGGCCAGGCACGTCGGTGACCTCGACCGCGTCATAGCCGCCACGTCGATAGCGCTGCGGCCGGCATGTGTAGTCCCCGCAAGGGATGCAAGATACGTTCGGTCGGTTATCCATCCAGGGCGGCTCGACGGTGTATACCGTCGCACCGTCTTTAAGAGAAAACGAGCCAAACACCCCGAAAGGGGAGTCCGCAAACCTTGTGAGCGTTACCTTCATTCCTCAACCACGCACCGAATAGAAGCGGGATCTTTGGTCATCGAGACGGATGAGCACTCGACGATCTCGGGCAGCGAAGGGCAAACGACTGGGTCAGGGCAAGTCGGACAATCTGGACAAACCACCGGCTCCGGACAGGCGGGGCAATCAGGGCAGATCACTGGATCGGGGCATTGCTCCGGTTCGCAGGCATCACCCACGCCATTTTCATCGTTATCCGCCTGGTCTGCATTGGGCGCGTCCGGGCAGTTATCGGCCTCGTCTGATACGCCATCCATATCAGTGTCGATCGGATCGTCGTCGCAGGCGTCCCCAATGCCATCCCCGTCGTCATCCAGTTGGTCTGCATTCGGCACGTGCAGGCAGTTATCATCTGCATCCGCGACCCCATCGCCGTCCGCATCAGGCGGCGGGACATCACCAAACGCATAGGCGCCAATCGTGTGCCCGTTTCGCTCAGCGCCTGTGTAATCAATAAAAACAGGTACGGGCTGACCTTGTATATCGTCAACCAAATCAAAATCACCTGGCGCGTCTGGGTCGGCCTGCACGAACGGATTTGACTCGGCAATGATATTACCGCCCCCCGTATGCTCGCCATCAACGACGGTCAATCGGGCGGTATGATTGGGTGCATACAATAACGTATTCGATGCAACGACGTTGGCGCCACCGGTATTGTTGATGCAGCGCGTTTCGTGGCTCGCATTATCCGCTGAATAGCACGAATTGTTATACAGCCAGATTTCATCATTATTGCCAACGCGTCCGACCTCCAGCGATCGATGCGTCTGCCAGTTTCGCTGCATAACGATGTTGTTGCGCACCGTGCAGCGCTGGCAGTTTGCAATATTCAACGCCATTTGCACCTCGCCGGGTGTATCTTCGCCCTGGGCAAAATAATTGCGTTCCACGATGGCGTCGTGACCGTTGCCAGTATAACCGCTACCCTGAGCGCCAATGAGCGCGACTGTATTGTCCGCGCCACCAAAAAACAGATTATCGGATACGACAAATTCGCGCGTATCCCGTCCGCAATAAACGCAATCCAGCTCGCGCTGTGCGTTGCGAATGGTCAGTACGCCTTTGTTGATTAACGGATGCGCAAAGTAATTGTGATTTACAACCCCTTGCTCCAGGTGGGTGATGCGGACTACGTGCTCCCCACCTCGGGTGGTCGCATCATCCAGATAGTTGCCCATAATCGCCAGCTTGCCCGCCGCGATGAACATCACGTGCGAGCTGAACAGCTGCAAGTTGTTATTGACCACAAACAAGCCCTGACCGATGTCCTGGTCATACAGTCTGAAAAGCGCATTATTAGCTAAAACGGCACGGCCAAAGCCGTCGACGTTCTCATTGTTAGCGAACAGTATGTCGCGCGTCTCGCCGTACAGCTCAACGATAGAGGTGCCATCTCCACCGCCGCCGGTAAACACCAGGTCTGTGATGCGCCAGTCCGCCACCCTAAAGCCTACTCTGAACAGCGTAAATTCGCCCCCGGTATGATTGATCGTTGCCCGACCACTACCAAACGATGCAATCTGACCCTGGTCATCATTGATCGGGACGCGCACGCTGGTGTTAAACGTTTCACCGCCGCGAAACAAAAACCGGCGGTTACCGTCCATGTAATCATTCATCACGCTCGCATCGTTGCTAATCTCGCGAATCGCGTTTAGTGGGCAGCCGTCAAAATTACCGCTGGATGACACGCATACTGTGCGCATGCCCGCGAATGTGTCGTCCGGATCATCTACCGTAATCGTCACCTGCTCGGCGTCTGTGTCGCCGTTCGTGCCCTTCGTGCTGAGCGTAACGGTATAAACGCCAGGCGTTTCAAACACGTGCGCAGCGACTGGCCCGAATGCTTTATTCCGGTCTCGATTGTGTTCGTTCCCGTACTGCCATTGCCCGGCACCTGGATCACCAAAATCCCAGGCATAGTGCAGCTCGTGGAAAGGTCGGCCGGTATCGGTGCTTGTGGTAGCTGTGGCATCAAAGAACACCGCAAGCGGCGCGGCGCCCTCTATTCGTGAGGGCTCGATTGTGGTGTTGATGTCTGCGCAGGCAACCGCGCTGCTGAATAAAAGGGGTATGATTAATTTTTTCATAATATTTACTCGCTATTGAAAGACGATTGGCACAATTACCGAACCGTCGGTTATATCTGTCGTGAATGTTTTGCTGGCACCCGAATCGCTTTCTGCGATGAATCCGGACGCGTGCCCTCCGCCCGTTCCGGCAAAGACTTGCTGAATAAAATTTGTGCCAGGCGCGGCCGTGTAAACCGGATCGCCGCCATCAAACGCCAAGGCGATCAATACTTTTTCGTTTGCGGTGGCAGAAACTGCAGCTGAAACGTGTGACGCGCTCTCTGCCATCGTAGCCGCCCCAACTGACTGAATGGGGTTGCTTGTGTTCGCGCCGCTCAGCTGTATAAACGCGCCCCATTTGTCCGTATTGGAGCCATTGTCAAACGTGGGTAGCGTTCCGTCACTCGCCCACACTGTCCACCATCCCGTCAGTTTACAGTCGCTCACTGAGTTGCCCACATTGACAAACTGCGTCCAAGTGCGGGTCGTATCGCCGGAGATTGTCCATGGTTTTGGGGACCCCTGCGCGTTGTCATCTCCGATAAAATGCGCCACCACGTTACCGGCGATTGGCGTGATATTGGTCGGGAATCCTAATGACGTGCTTCTTGTGCCACCCGTGTGTATCTGATCTGAATTAATGATAGAAGGCGCGCCACCTGGCGGCGGCGCCACGTACTGATTCATGATGCCGATGGGGAGGCGCATTAGGTAGTGCCTCCATACAGCACCCATTCATCCGTCGCGCGCTTCCATAATGACATACCCATATATTGGCCTTGCGAGACCAGATCGCCGCGGATGGTCACGCCCGCGCCTGCCGCAACGGTCGTCAGGCCTGCTCCGTGCTGATTGATATCGATACGCGTGTTGATCGGAAAGGCCACGCTGGAATTAGGCGGCACCGTTAAGGTATTGGCCGCGGCATTGTTCATTTCCACCATTTTGCCCGCATCCGCCAGCACCAGGGCGTAGCTGGTGCCGGTCTGCAGGTTCTGGCCTCTGTACTGGCTCAAGTCGCCTTGAGTGGAAAGGTCCTGGTCCTCTGATTTGGCGCCGAGATAATCCATTAACCGATTACCACCACGTCTAGCGCATCCGTCGCAGGCGCGCTGGCAAACCCAAGCGTCACCACGTTCGTCGATGTGTGCACCACATCACACAGCACCACCGCCCCGCCCGCCGCTTCGCGCACGGATACAATCACGTCCAGCGTACCCAGGTTATGCGTGACTGCGATTGAGGTGGCCGCACCGTCGCCAATGGTTTCGGTATATTTAGTAGTCGCAGCGGCCAGCTTGGTTTTCTCTGCGTCGCTGAATTCGTTAGTATCCGCATTGCTTTCATACAGCGATTTGATCGTCGCAGCGTCCGGCGCATCGGATATCTCGACATACACCGAACCCGTCCAGCGATAGACCTTGTTGGTATCCAGTGCAACATATAGCTTTCCAGTCTCGCCAGTACCGGGGAATGCGCCTTGATTGGCCGCCTCGAGCACGTCGTCAACGTAACTCGGCAGCTGCGAAGCTGGCACCGTGCCTGTGCCATCCAGCTCAGCATATCCATTCGCCTGGCCTTTTTCGCTGGTCATTTGCGCGCCAGCGGCAGCCACATTTGTTGCGTCGGTCACATCAGCATTGGCTTCGATGTTGGTTAGTTTGGTGCGTTCTGCTGCCGTCAGTATCTTCTTAGTGGCGCCTTCTGTCATGTTCTCCATGTCGAAAGCGTCGTCACCAACGCCACCCGGATCATACGTTGCCGCCAACATATCGCCAGCACCACCTCCCCCGCCCAGCGCAATCCAGGCAGCCCCGCTGTAGACCCGCAGCTCCTCGGTGGCGCTATTCCAGTAGAAATGCCCGGCGCCCAGCGGCGTGGGATTGCCGGTCAAAACCTCAGCTCTCACGTTTAAAAGATGATTGCCGCCTAAATCTATATTTACCAATACTTTTTGTGCCATTGTTTAAGCTCCTAAAAATGCTTTGCCAGCCATCGCCGACGAAAAATTGATATTCAACGTGTTCACGTCGATATGTTTAACATCGGCGATCACATCGTCGCCGGTGGTGTCGATCACGTGGATCGAATGCGGGTATTTGCCCAGGTTGTGCGAGATCACCCATTGTGCTGCGGCGGATTGCTGGTCGTGCTCGTAGCGCAGTCCTGCGGCCCCGGTAGCGGTTACCCCCGCAATCGCCACCGAAGTCACCAACACCTTGTTGGTCGTGCGGGTAACGTCCGTACTAATGCGCTGAACACTGGTAACGACGTTCATCAGTCTGTCTCCCGCTCAATAATCTTGAAATAAAATGTATCCGTGGTCTTTTCCACGCCGTTGACGCTGTATTTGATATCCGCCTTGATAATCCCCAACGGCCAAGCCTCAGTGTCGCCATAGTTAATCTGATAAACACGCTGCTCGGTGTCAATAATTTCGATCCCCGCCCCGAGCGTCACCTGCTTAAGACTTGCACCAGTTTTTTGATGTTTGATGCCGCTGGCAATATTCGCCGGGATCGGGTCCGGCTCGCTTGACTTCACGTCGTATTGACAAACAAGAATCAGCTCATCTCCTTGCTTGACTTCGTCGACTAGCTTCATTAAACAAAAACCTCCATTTGGATATTGGATATTCGGCACGCACTATAAAAAGAGCAATCAAAATAGTAGTCGTCATCGGGGACGGATGGCTCGATCCAGATAATCAGGCCGTTTTGCCGGACTATTACCGATCGATCAGATCCCACGCCGGATACTTCGATTTGAAATAAGTCACCGATCTGATAGCTTGAGCCAGGCATCGCCACAATGGTGCCACCTCTCAAAAACTGTAAGGTTCCATCGTCTTTAGTCTGTAATGCGTAATCGAGGCTGGACCAGCTAACATCAGATAAATCGCCACTGGTGTTTAAACCAACCGCGCAGAATGAGCCCATGAACCCCACGCGATACTCGATGTGCCCGTCCGATCCCTGGGGAATCACCCCAAAGGTGGCGGATGAATCCCATCCGTCTGCGGCAGTTTTCTCCAGCGTGCCGTTGCCTGTGGTGATGTTCGTCGCGTTTTCCCAGGTCGCATACCCCACACCCACGCCCGGGATAATAATCTGGCCGCCTGAGATCAAGGCCTGCGTTTCAACCGGCTTGCGTTTGGGTTTGGTATCCAGCAGGTTCAGGCCAATCGTGTTGCCATACGGTAAATACTCGATTTCGCCCTCTAGTCTGCCGATGACAATGTTCGAGTAGCGCTTATAAAATCCACCCTGTGGATAAACATCCATGACCCATAACCTGCTTTTCGAAAGCGCCTGGTAATAGATAGCACTATCACGATCATCGGCAAATTCCAGCACATACGATTTGCTAATCTCTCGGCCGTCATCCGCCATAATAGTCACACCGTCCGCTGCTCGCACGCGCTCCGCCAGGTCTCTGAACCCCGTCTGTTGGCCTTTGTTGACCGTTTCAAATCCATCTGATTCCAGATAGGCGCCCAACATAAGCAATGAGGCGTCGACGACCCCAGCAGGCGCGTCGTGCAGCGTCAATGCGATGCTTGTGCCGACCATCGGCGGCGGATAGACCAAAAACACGTCGACGACATTGTTCGGGTCGTACCCGTCATCCATCGATCCGGGCGGGATGGCTTTGGGAATCTCGTTTTCTGAATAAGTCGGTGCAATGAGCGGGTAAAACACCTGCACCGGGTCGCTGTTCTCGTCGACTCCCTCTATCTCTAACCAGATTGCCTTGTTTGCGACAACATCTGCCAGGCCGACCACATTAATGTAGGTGTTATCAAACGACACGTTGATCACGCCATCATCAATAACAAACTGAATATATTTTACGATGACAACATATCCGTCGCCCGATTCTGAAGTCCCTTTAATGGTGATTTCGTCATACGTGTTTGATGAGCGGATCGGTATGGTTGTGGTGGACGGACTATTAATAATAAAGCTGTCTGAGATTATCTCTGACGCGCCGTTACGCTTGCCGATGACCAGTGCATCATTCAATAGTGGTTTTTCAGGGTGGCCGCTTTCGGGCATTTCTACCTGAATGACGATCTCAGACAAAGAAACGAGCGAGGAAAAGGCAAAGCGGAACATGTTTTCCTGACCCCACGCGGCGGGCACATTTATGTACGGCTCGAAACTGCCGGTTTTTAATATCTCCTCTAAGCCTCCCGCCCCCGCAAATGAGAAATCAGTAAATACGGTGATGTTGTCTGTGATATTGACCTGGCTGTAGTCGTCGTTGCCGATGATCATGCGAGAGATCAGGCCGCGATTCAGGTCTACTTTTAAATTGTCGGCAATGTGATCGCCTTCCGTTAATCCGGAGCTGATCGTGTTGATCTGGATCGGCTCGAACGCACGCATTTTGCCATCGCATCGCTCAAGCGGCGTCTCTCTCCACGCGCCGCCCTCTGTGGGTGTGGTGATGTCTGCATGGGTCAAACCATGCTCGGCGAGATCAATATTGATTGTATTGGTGGTTGTGCTGATCACAGTGAATACCAGCATTTCCAGCTTGCTGGCACCGCGCACCCCGGTTATCTGTATGCTGGTTGGCGACCCCACCGCTACCGCAGACACTAGCGTGATTTCTGCGCCCGTTTGTGGGCCGAGTCCGCCCGTTATTTGATGCCAGCTCATGGTACTAACACCAGCGGCTCGTTGGCCGATGTAGGCGCTGTCAGGACACGCAAGCGCTGCCCTTTGTATAAATTACCCATTGCCTCGCCAATGGTGACAGGCCATCCCGGCCCGAGCATCAGCCCTATCCGGCATCCATAGAAAGAATAAGCCTCGATTGTTTTGTTATACACTCGGTCAGCCAGCATCTGTAAATGGGATGCATTGGATATCGCGGATTGAATTACAGTACCGCGCGCCGCTCCATACACTGCTGTTTTTTCCTCCTTCCCATCATCAGTGACTGATGCATACAAAACGCCGTTCACGGTCACGTTTTCATGCGAAAATAGCTCTTGATCCATCCGCACGTAATCGTTCTTATACAGCGTTACTTCAAAATCATAGCCCAGTGCTGGGCCGTAATAATTAATTAGTCTGATCTTGTCATCACGCGTCGGAGCCCAGCTTGCGCCAGCGCCGCCTATAATATCTTTCATAGCCGAAAGCCAGGTCTTGCCATCCTCGGCCATAAAGTAGTAACCACACTGATAATTTACAGTTTGATTGAGCTCATCATCCCCCTCGAAATCTGACCAACTAAACCCGTCAAATGGCTTGTAATAGTCATCTACCTCGGACACTGCGTGCTCCAGGCATTGCGCGGCTTTTAATAATGTAGTTCCATGCACATCAACCGTTCCGCTTATACCCTGTTCTGCAAATGTACCATCTACTGTTACCACCTCTGTGACATTCCAAGCTGCGTCATGAGCTACTACTAAGTTACACCAGCCCGAGACATTGATAAAAACATGCTTTCCGTTGACGTGGTAAGTGCGCCACTTCACTGGTGTATCTGTAGATGGTTTATAGTTCCAATTAGAACCGGCTTTAAGCCCCATTCCACCTGCATCAATCGGAACCCTGCCAACGGCGCCGACTGTAAACGCTGCGCTGATTGTACAGTTCCCAATGGCTTTGATTACCCAGGTTTCCACATCCAGACGGTCGGTTTTCTGCAGCATGGTGAATTCCATCACAATGCCTGTACGATCCTTACGTGCATCACTGACAATGCCGGTATTCGCAACACGCATTGCAGAATAATCATAGCCACGCAGCCCCCACCTGAGCTGGATATCCGCGCCGTCAAAATCGGACGGCTGTAGGTCATTGATCCAGTCCGGCAAATCTTCTGCGCCGGATAAAAACCGGATGACATTTCCGCTGGTTGGCGGTGCACCGTACAGCTTGGTGTTCGCCCCAATTGCGATACTGGTGTGTGACATCCCGCCGTGATACGTCCACGGGCCAACATTGATAAACTCGGTCGCGATGCGCAGCACTCCGCCCACTGACTGCAAGGCCCAGTTAAATTCCTTGGGTGTGATCTCACACGCAAATACGATCGGGTGCGTCCCGTCTCGCAATATTCGCAGCGCGTCAATATCACTAATCATTGCAAATTCCTCAGCCCCTGCTTAATCGACGCCATTTCGTCCTTCATCTCGCCAGCGTCTTGTGAGCTGATCAGGGTCAGGGTTTTTACAGCACCGACAGACCTGTCCGTCGCAGCAATAACGCGCTCATTTTGTTGCGCCAGTTTTTCCAGTAACTTGATGACGCCAGCATTGTCACCGCCCGCATTAATCGGTACGCCATTTTTAAGGAAAAACTCAGTCACCGGATTCGGTAAAACCAGCTCTCTGCCTTCCTCGGCGATCCAGGATATTTCTGGCGCGCTTACCAGCCCGCCAGATGCTCGGCCGCCTATTGATCCGCCGCCGATATTGGTGCTGGCTGTGACGTTTACCTGCACGTCCCTTTCAATTTCGCCAATGGCATCATTGATGCCAGATACCGCGCCACTCATTGATGTCACCATCCCGGTGGTCATGCTGCCAAACGCGCCACCAATCTCACCAGCAGCCGCTTTACCCGTTTCAATAATAGACTTTAGCTGCTGGATGGTGATGCGCTCCATGCCGCCCATTTTTTCAATAATGCCTGCCGCCGCCGGGCCGAACACGGCATTGATACCTTTAGCAGTCGCGTAGCCGTGCTTAAACAACGATTGAAGCGCCTGAGTACCAACACCCGTTGCCTTGGTAATCGACGCAGAGTATTGACCAAAATCCGCGCTATTAATCGTGTCAACCGAACGCGCCCAGGCGGCCGCGACTTGCTCGCGAATCTGCACTTCCCGCTCAGCGGCTTCCTCGCGTTCTAAGAATCGGGTTTGCTCATAAACCAATTTGTCCGCACGATCATCCATCGCCGCAGCGGTCTGCTCGTTGTATGCCGCCGATATGGCGGCCACGTTTTCAACATTCCCACCTACCTGTAACCAGCCCTTGGCACTCTTTTCAATCTCACCACCAACCGCCTGCACAGCAGCTTTATATAGGTCCAGATTGTTTCTGGTCTGCGCAAAGGCTTTGTCGCCTTTTGTACCCAGGAAATTGACTCCTCCAGTACTAAACCCACCCGTCGCACCTTGCGCATTTTCTTGTATCGACTCGACTATACGGCCTCGACGCCTATTCCCTATCGCCGCCACCCCTGCCACAACCGCAGCCGCAATCGCTGCCGGCCCGGCTGCTGCCGCAAGACTGGATGCACCGCCTGCAGCAGTTCCGCCCCCACCGAGCGCTGTCGCACCTAATCCGCCGCCAAACCCATTGCCCGCAACGCCGCCCGATAAAGCGCCCGCCTTCAACCCACCCAGACCAAGCGATGTCGCCAGCTCTGCGCTGACATATTCCTTAACCTTTTTGCCAAGCAAATTACTCGCAATACTTTCTAGCGGACTACTACCACCGCCACCGAATAACCCATCAAGCCCCCCCAGCTGCAAATTAAACTCACCATCGCCAATCTTGAGCAGCCACTGGAAAAACTCGATGATATTGCTCTTAGCAATTTCGATACCGATGCGCTTGATTTCCTCGACAAAAGAATCGCCAAAGCTCTCCCCGGCGAACTGTGCGTCCACCAGATTACCCACTAACCCCTCTACAGTATCGGTCAGCTCGACCTGCTTATCGATAATCTCCTGCCGCGATTGAACCAGATCATAGTCCGCCGCCACTTGCTCGATACTGATCGCGACCCCACGCTCCTGCGCCTCGTTATATATGCGCTGAATCTCCGCCGCACGCTCTCCCCCGGCGATTCTCGCGTCCAGTGATTCAACCGTATTCTGCAACTCTTGGTCATATTCATACGCAGCCTTGGCTGCCTCAAATTCCGCATCCGCGACCGCATCGACCTGCTCAAGCAACTCGTCAAATTCCTGGTTGGCTTTTTCCAGTGCTTTCGCACGCTGCTCAGTGATGCCGGCCGCATCCTCATATTGCTTTTTAAGCCGCAACTCCTCTCTGCTGGCCGCCGCTGCACTCAATGCCCGCCGATTCATCGCATCGGATAATTTATCCATCCCTTCGTTGTATGCTATCAACGGGTCCGCCGCACGCTCTAGCTTGTCGACATAGTCCTCAGAGGCCTTTTTGGCCTTGTCAGTCTCGCCACTTAACCCACTCATGGAAATAGTGGCGGTTTTGGTCGGTTTATCCAGCTGCTGTAATTGACGTTTCGCCGCAGCAATTGCCTCCTCGATCTTGAGCGCCTTTCCGCTCAATTCTCCGTATGTTCGCCCCGCATCACGACCTTGCTCAATATACGGCGCCATTTCTGCGTTAACCGACTTTAATTCAGACCGCATCACGGCCAGATCCTGATTGATTTGATCCGCCTGTAACGCGCGCGATGCGCCTGCGTAGCGATCCACCGCGGTGGCCAGCTTTTCGGTATCGTCCGCCGCGTCCCGCGCATTCAGCGCCCACGATCCCAGCGCAATCGCCCCCAAGGTAACAACCCCGCCCGGCCCGCCCATAAGGCCCATAATACCCCTAAGCACACCGGATACGCGTGACACGCGTACTGTCGCAGCCGCATACGCGGCATTCGCGGCAGAGGCTTGTCGTGTTGCGGCTGTCAAAGCCACACGCGCTTTCAGCAAACGCGCGTCCGCCGCAGCGGCCTGCCCCGCCGTATTTGCTGCCCACACTTTAGAGCGCGAATAATTTAACTCTAATCGAGCAGCATTTAATTTCGACGTCGCCGCAGCCGCCTCAACCTGCATGGTTTTCGCCGTTGCGGCTTGTTTGGCCTGCTCCGCCTTAACCGCCGCAAGCTGCCCCGCAACATACGTTTGCAACGCGGTTAAACCCTTGCCGGCATAGCGCGATGCAATAATCGCACCGGCTATCTCTGCCTTTGCCGCCACCTCATCAAAATTTTCAGCCGTATATTGCAGCGCCTCGGCAATGCCGGTGCTAACAACGCTTACGCCCTCCGCACGACCTATATACTGAGACGCCGCATCAACCGCTGAGCCCCACGTTTTCTTGATAGTACGCTCGATTTGCTCGTTTTCCTGCTGTACTACCTCCGCTTGGCTTTCAATCGCATTGATCACGACATCCGAGGTAAGCTCCCCCTGATTAGCCATTTCACGCAATTCGCCAACGGTCTTACCCAATCCATCAGTTAGTATTTGCAACAATCGCGGCGACTGCTCTGACACAGAATTGAATTCTTGCCCGCGCAGCACGCCACTTGCCATGGCCTGAGTAAACTGGCGAATGACTGCCGTATTTTCCTGCGCGCTGCGATTACTGATGCGCATCGAGCGATTTAATGTGCTTTGCACCAGCTCTAACCGCTCACTATCGCCCTTAAGTTCTTTGCTAGAACGCGCCAGATTGGCGTATAAATCAACATTTGCGCTTAGCGATGTATTGGTTTCCAGTGATGTGGCCATCACAAACTCGCTGGCCGCGGCGAATTCCTGTTGAGATTGCGTCGCAAGCTTTAATTGAGAGTCCATCGTTTTGACCGAATCGGACGCACTCACCAGCCCCGCAAACGCCGTCGATGCGCCCGCAATGCCAAAAAACGCCTTAATCGAATTGGTAACACCGTCCAGCTGCCCATCTATTTTATCGACGCGCTTACTGACCGAACCAAACCCCGCCGCGGTCTGATCGCTTGCCGAAATGATTATTTTTGTGCGCAGGCTCATGCCGTTTTCGTCTTATTTCTTATTTCCAGCAACACACCGCGCTCATAATCCCCGATCTCGGCAAATATCTGCTCTCGCGCTTTACGCTTCATACGCTTAACCCCATCACGGGCATACTTCAAAACCCGATGCACCGCCACATAATCCAGACCAACCGGGCCACTCATCGATACGCGCCACTGCGTACTGCACTTGTGAAACCAGAACCAAGAAACAGCGTTATCCTGAAACAGCTCGAATGCACTATTCCCTGTCATACGATCAATAACATTTTGCGGCACATTCATTTTTTCTAGCTGCGCTATTAATTTTCTGTCGTCTATTCCGCCGGACGCCCACCAGCGCCCGGCGTCAATACGTTTTTTACCAATATCTCCGGAACCTTCCCCTGCGCTTCAAAAAAGCTCTTATCCAGCACCAGCCTCCAGTCTGGATCAGCCAGCAAATCCGCGCGTGCATCATCGCTATACTCCAGCGGGCCATCTGTCCCCGGCACGCCCTGCCAGCCCATCAGGTGGCTATCGGCCAGCTCTTTGACCGTCAACGTCTCTACCTTAAGCGCACGCTTTTCGATCTTGCTGAGTTTGGGGGCTCGCTCGCCTTCCTTTCGGGTCAGTTTTTTTGCTTCTAATTGCTGCTTTAATCCACCCAAAGACACACGCTCTCGATACTCGCGCATGGTTTTTTCCGGCACCCGCTGCCAGGTAAATACCGGCTTTTCCTCAAGCCCCTCGATCTCCACCTCGACCTCAACCGAGGTGAAGATTTTTTGCACCATATTTGTCATTACGATACCTTGACTAGCTAAATACGATATCTGCGGTCTTGCCAATCGGCCGCCCAGTTATGGTCAGCAGACGAACACCGTCCTGCTCAGCCTTGTCGTCTACATAGATCTGCACTTCGTTGTCGACAATATCTATGCGCTGCCCAGCCGTATCATCCTTGTCAGCAATTCCTAATGCTATCGGAACGATCTTGCCGTCCAGTGCCCAGATATTTTTAGCATTGACATCCACCGCCTTCATCACCAGTTCTAGAGACGGCGTGAACCCTGCGTAAAACAATTGGTCACACGTCCCAAGGTCGGCCACATTCAAACCCCAGTTGTATTTGAACGAAAGCGGGCAAATATCGTAACCATCCAGCGTGGCGGTTTTAATATGATCCTTAATCAGGGTGACTGGGTCTTTAAATTCATCGTAGACTGACTGTGCCACGGTAGGCGCAACCCCTGGCACTGGTTGTATGTAGCTGCCGCGCATTCCTGACACTAAAAATTTACTATAGTCTTTAGCCGCGGCCTCAAAAGCCAGGTTTCCTATACAACCGAAAGCATTCTGTTTCATGTTGGTATCCGGGTCATGCTCTTCAATCGCAACAGACTTCCGCCCTGTGCGCAATTCGCCAATCGTGTCCGGTACCGAATAAGTAACACTAACCCCAAGCGCATCGGCCCGGTCGAACCCACATGCCTCGATAATGAAACCATTCGCGGGTGGATCACCCGGCGTACCCTGAGCAGATGCCTCCATACCAAAATCAGTCATAGTATGCTCGTCGACATTAATCTCGACCTGGTTGCCAATGCCTTGATGGTCATGATTACGCTCTTTCTTTTCACCCTCACGCCGTTTCATGTTGAAATCACTTACCACCACCGCATCCGCACCAGTCAGGGTTAGCGTTTCGTCGCCGAAGGTTGTTTCCTGTTTAATCAGTACAATTGATCGTTTCATCGTTACTCACTCCCGTTGTTGCCAGATTCACTGCCGGCATTGTTACTGGCCGCGACTTTTTTCGCCGCCGCTGCCTTAGCAGCCTTTGCCTGGGCGGCCTTTTCCGCCTTGGCAAAATCTGCCAATATTTTTTTGCCCTCGTCGGAGTCACGCCCCACCCGATTGCCCTTATCGTCAACTACATATCTCGCCATACTTCACCTCGTTAAAATTAATTGCCCCACGGCCCGCCCGTACCGGCCTCGCCGCCACGCGCGTCCCAAACCCAATCCACCCGGTAGGTATCTACCCAGTTCGCTATATCTCCTTCTACTTCCTCAATCTCACCACTCTCAAACTCCAGTTCGCGCCGGTAATAGTCCAGCTCCATGCCCACCAGCGCATTAAACGACTGGTTGCGCGTTTCGAACAAAACACTCTCCGGCGCAATAGTAGATACGACTATCGTGCTGGTCATTGCTTGTTGACACACCGGCATTTCGGCCACCAGACCACCCTCATGCTTGCCGCGCCCGACGATCACTGCATGGGTGATGCCGGTTAAATCCGGCGCTGTCTTGGCTTCCGCCGAAATCACGTTTTCAAGCGTGGTAACCGCCTTGAGGTGATCAACAATGATTTTTAAATCAATCATGCCGCCCGCCTTTTGCGTAACTCGAACGCGACCTCGCGCTCTACATTTGCCCCGAGCTTGCGACGCACCACTTTTTCGGTTTTTTCCAACGCATTAATCTCCTGCGCCATTTCCTGCACCGTCGGCCCCACCGGCGTACCCACCGGAAACCGCTGCCGGCCTTTTCTTTCCAAAACCCGCCCGGATCGCGTTTTAAACGCGCCATGCCCGTACAAAGAATACTTGGATCGCTTATCCACCACGTGTCGCGGCTTATCGCGCCGTATCTTCACCGACACCCCGATACCCCTGCCAACGCGCCGCCGATTGGCCGAAAACTCCGATAACGGCACACCCTTATGCCGTGGCTTGAGCACCAATATCTCCGCAACCAGGCCCGCGTTGGTCGCATTATTGAGCCGCACCGCCTGTTTAACCGCCCGCGCTTTAACGAAAAAAGTCTGGCGTATGCTTTTGGATAACGTCACCCGACCCGCTCTCGCGGTCTTATTCAGCCCGCGCCTGACCGCCCGCCGGTATTCGTTCGGTTTAAGCGCCGCCTTGATCAGCGCCTTATCTTGCCGATCCATCTGCACAATGACGCGCCCTACGCTCATGCCAGCGCCTCCTCGTGCATCTCCATGGTCACAATGCCATCGCGCACCGGAAACGAAACCCCTACCCGATATCGGTTAAGACATTCATCATCCGCCAGAATCGTGACCATATCGCCATTTTTGACGCAAGCTGCATCCGACAACCGCAACGAACCCAAAACCACCGCTTTCATGGTTTGCTTGACTGCATCATGCCCCAGTGTCATCGGCTCATAATCCCGGTCAATCACCATTTGACACTCACTCACACCACCCTCGACGTGATCGATCTCCACATCCTCAGCAAAGGCGCTGAAAACACGAATATCCATCACGTCGAGGGCAGCTTGAGCGCGCATAAACCAGGCTATCCAGCCAGCTTTACTTGCACAGTGGCGTCACCGGACGCGGCCGCCGCAAACGCGACACCCATCTCGGTATTCCCAGAGGCAGTCGCGGTTACGTTAGTGCCGGTCCAGTACACTTTGGCGCCCTGCGCTAATGCGCTTGCAACCTTCGGCAACTCAAACACGCCATAGGCCTGCACCGACCCAGTCTCATCGCTGGCGATGTCCGTCACCGCAACACCCACCACCGTACCCATCACCACCACATCGCCCGAACTGATATCGGCGGCCGCGACATGGTTATATACTTCGCCGTTTTGAATAAAGTTTTTCATTTTGAAATCCTCTTGAATGAATTAACAATCAGTCAGGCGATTAAGCCGTGGCCTTTTGCATGGTTTTGAAATCAAGCGCTTTCACGCCTGCATCAATCCGCACCTTGAACTCCGACCCATCCGTCGTCCATGCATCCTGCTGATCCAGGAATGGCATTTTGTTGCCATTCAAATACGACACTTCAACCGTGTCGTGCATCGTAGCGCTCGCTGCGGAGTAAAAGGTCGTTGCCGAAGCCGCATCCAGCCGCGCATCAGAAATAACCTCGAAGGTGCCGCGCACGCTGTTTGGCACATTTACCTTGCCCGGCTTTGTGTCATCTACCACGACCTCTGTTTTTGAGTCTCGCAGCGTTTTGGCCGCGCCTTGCAGCGCTACCGGCACCAACAGATTCGCCATGCGAATGTTCAAATTCGCATCACCCTGCTTTTGCGTGGCCATTGCCACTTGTAGCTCATCCAAAAACTCAGTGGTCATTGACGCGCCGGATTTAAGATTCCCGTGGTCTGCATGGAAAAGCGCCGTACCATCCGCCATATTCGGATTGCTCGTCAACACCGCATACACCAGGTCACCAACCGTGCGAATCGCCGCCCGACCCATTTTTCGTGGGATTTGGGTGAACGCGCGCAAATCATCGTTGATAATCGCTTCGCGCGTGATCTTGAACATGCGCCCATAGGTCGCTAATTGCACCTGCTCGCCGCGATCTCCAATGGTGGCGTATTTATATTCCGCACCCTCTGGTTTGGATGCCAATGACGGAAACATATCCAAGTCGGTACGCGTGCTGATTTTGAAATCACCCAGCTCGCCGTCATTGGTCCATAACTGGAAGGTTTCCTCGGCTTCGTCATAACCTTTCAGCATCGCCTTGTTCGCAATATTCGCCAGCAGATTACCGAAATCATCCGTGCTGTGCGCGAACGCCGCACCTACCATCTGTAACGGATCCATCATGCCGGTCGCAATATTGTGACGCTCCAAAAACGCCCGCGCGACTTCGCGCAAGCTATATGAGCGAAACTCATTGCCCTGCATATCAAAACCATCATCACCACGCGCAATCAACCCCGCGCGCACCGATAATGCCTGGGTGACACCAGTCACCAGCTTCTCTTGCTCACTTTCACCCGTCTCGACCCGCGGCCCACCAACAGACTCCACGCCCTCGCCCAGCTTGGCCATGGCTTTTTCGCGCGCCATATCGACGGTGCATTTTTTATCTTTGCTGCACGTTTTCAATAGCGCATCCATACCGTCTACCGACATGAAAGGCTGGAACGCTTGCTCAATCGCATCAATACGAACACTATCTTGTGCCAGCGCTTGCTCCGCAATAGCGTTTTCGTCCACACTAGACGCAACAGGCTTTGTTTTAACAGCCGCCTGCTTGGCTTTCTTGCTTGAAGTTTTTCGCTTCATATTTTTCACCTTTTTACTTGGTTGAATGAATGCAGCGGCTGCTGCAGGAAATTTATTAAATCTATCCGGCGCGATACACGCCTCGGCATCGACCTCGTCGGTCACTTCGTCCGCCAGACCGGCCTCACGCGCTTCCTCGGCGCTGTACCAGTGATCTTTACCGTCGGTCAGCAAATCCCGTGCTTCGTCTTTCTCCAGTCCGCGCGCATACCCCGCGACCATCGATTCCGCATAACGGTCCAGCACATCCGCAGCCTCGCGCATTTCGGCTGCGTTACCCACCGCATACGACCAGGGCGCATGAATCATCAGCATGCCGTTTTCTGCGATGTTGACGACATCCCCCGCCATCGCGATGTACGAGGCCATTGACGCCGCGACCCCGTCGATATGCACGGTAATCTCTGCATCATGTCGTTGTAGCGCATTGAATATCGCCAGCCCGTCTTTGACCGATCCGCCATAGGAATTGATAAACACATCAATCTCATCGGCATCGATATCGTCCAGCGCCTCGACCATCTGCGTCGCCGACGTGCTTTCATCGCTCCACCAGCTGTCGCCAATGTCGCCATAGATATACAACGCTGGCTTGTCGTCGCTACCACCCACCGTGAGCCCGTATGGCCCGAATCGGCGTGTTTTTTGTTTAAACTTTTTAGGCATCATCGCCCTCCGTTTGTGTTTGCTTGCTTTGACCACCCTCACTATCGTGGTGATCGTTTAAGTCGTGCTCTGCGTTACCCGTGAATACCATGCCGTCCTTGTCGCACTGCTCTCGGAAGGTTTTCTCCTCCCGATAGACCTCGTCCGGGTCTGAGCCCCGGCGGCGCACCGCTTCCGGCGTACTCATCAAGCCCAGCTGAATGCTGCGCTCGATACCCTTGGCCTCCTTGTCTGGATCAATCCACGGCATCGCCTGCATTTGAAACATCACATCATGCAGAGTATTCATATCCAGATCGGCCGGGATATCCAAAACCCCGGCCAGCAACGCCATATCAATCACCCGGTAAATAGTCGGCTGAATCATCTGGTCAACGTAGTCAGCGCCCAGCGTTTCATAAGCGCTCCATTGCTCGACCAGCTCCTGACGCTGCGCCGAATAGGTGCCGTTGTAATCCTTTGAAAATGACGAATACGACAAATTCAAGCCGCCGGATGCGCGCCGCATCTGCATGCTGAGAAAGCCTTCCGCATTAGAATTTGGTCGCTGCGTGTCGATCGTGCCTACGTCCTCGCCCGGGCGCAGATCATCGAACACCAGGCCAGGCCGAAACTTGAGCTCGCGCTCACACTTTTCGCCGTCTTTGTAATCTTCCGGCAATCCCTTTTTGATATAAGCCGACATCGACGCCGCCACCTTGGCCGCGATGCGCTCTGAATCTTCATAATCCTTGATATCCATCAACCGAATGAACGACGATGCAAACATCGAAATACCCCGCGCTTGATGCAAGCGCTTGATCATCGCCGCGTGCAGCATGCGATCTGCTGGCACGGTTTTCGTCTCGCCAAATGCCTTGAAACTATCCGCATCACCCGGGTGGCCTTTCATCACCTGATACGCCCGCGCCTGACCCCATGCGTTGTGCTGAATGCCGTGCACAATACCCTTGTTCGGATCATTCGCCGAAAACGGCACAAAATCCGCCTCCAAGAACTCCAGCGACAAGGGCACCGCACTGCTATGCCGCAAACCTGCAATCTTGCCGGGCAGTAATTGCGTAAAATGCTCGCCATCGCGTGCCCAGGAACGAAACCCCAACCGCTGACACTTTGGCATAATTCATTTTGCGCGTGACTTCCGGACGCCACGCCCAGTCATCGATCACCCGCTTGAGCTGTTGCGCGAAAGTCCCGATTAATCTCGCCATCGTTGTTTTTCGGGACGGGCTGAACTCCCTACCCCACGCGCACCGATTACCGTATTCGATAAGACGTTCAGCGCATTGTCCGCGATATCCAGATTGCGCTCTAAATGGCGCGCTTGTGCGCGCAAGGCCGGCGCCGATTGACCCGCTAACGCTTCTCCGCTGCGGATTTCCTTGATAACTTTTCGATAGGGTGACGCCTGGTCGGCTTCGTATCCGGTTAATAACGCCATGGTCTGCCGTGCCTGGTGGCGCTGCACGCCCTTAATCGGGGCAAAATATGCGATTAATCGATCAAATAAATTGCCCTGCCGGACAACCTGCGCCGTCTTTTCCGTGGGCATATGTAAATCGTTCATGAATTGAACGTCGCCGTCGACGCAAAAGAACGCGAGCCATCACAGCCCGACGCTTGGCGTTTTAGCTGGTCTACCTTGCGCTGCCACTCCCGTCGACCCGCGCGTATCTCGCCCAAATCCGGCAAACTCCATTCACGATTACCCCAGGCGACCTTGTGGCCCAACAGCACTTCTTGCTCGGCCTGAATGTAACCATCCAGAATCGCTTGCGCATCTTCCAAAGTAATCGACACTAAGCCACCCTCACAGCGCCAAATGCAGCACCCAAAGCAATCAAACTATTCACCTGTGTATTTTTCATCGGTGAATATCGTAGAGATAAGCCAGTCCCATTTCCTCCCAAAGAGTGGGACTGATTTTGCTTAAAATTTAGGCAGCGAAAATCGCTAAGATATTGATTTTTATAAACTCCGGTTTTTCCGCCAGTTCCACTTTTTCCCAAAGCGTGGGATTATTTTTATTTTTTGCCCCTGTTTTTTGCCACTTTTTTGGCAATTTTTTCTGACTTACCAAAAGCAGCTGCCCGATCCTTGTCGGTAAAGCGGCCATCTTTGCCTATGGCTTTTAACGCCTCCGCACTTACCCCTGTTGCCTGTCTAATCCTTGCGCAAAATCCATTAAAACCCGGGTCATTAATAAGCGCCAATGATGCCTTCCATGCACTTTTTACTGATGACCTATGATCCGACATATCTAAACTTTGCGCCCAAGGTATCGATACAATGTAGTCCGACCGATACCCAACCGATCACACACTTCCTGAGCATTGGTACCGGTGTACATCTGGCGCGCCATATCACATACATCCGTCTTATTACGATCAACCGGGATATACATCGTCGTCCCGCCGTGTGACTTACGCAAGTCGTCGATCTGCTCCTCCACCAGCGCGGCGGCAACCACCTCACTCACCCCCAACCCCCGACACAACGTGCGCGTCATGGTTCGCTCGACTTTTTCAACCCCTACACTCACCGGCATATTGACCTCTTATATTTGACTACTAACTATCGACCTAATAACACTACGTGCTTTAAGCCAACAGAACCGATCGTTGCTATTTCTTACACCCGTTTCCATATCAATCCACCATCCGTCATCTGCTACTCTCCTGATCTTCCGTAATACATCGACAACATTATTCGGCGCTATGCCGCCAGCAAACCCAACTGGCCTGCTTGTACGCGGCTTGATCCATGTGTCTGGACACACACCCCTACCGCCAGAATCATCTACCAAAATGGCATGGTTTTTAAGTGTCGACGCCAATAATGGTTCGTTAAACTTGTTGTTTTGAGTAATAAACGTGATTTCCGGATACGCTTCACACAAGAACTCCAATGTTAGCTCCCCGACATCTCCGTTAACTTGAACCCTGTCAACCATTCCCAATATATTGTTAGGTACAGTTCCGTGGCAGGCCTGCATAAGGGCTTCTTTCCCGCACAAATGCAACGCCTTTCGTCCCCCAATATTGCTTAGTATTCTGGCAGCCTCAGCAGGATAGGGGTATCTTTTTTGGTTCGGCTGATTGCTTCTCGTGACGCTATATAACACTGCCATTTCACAAGTCATTGGCAATGACTTTATCTCCGTTCGATTATCAACACCCGTGAATGTAACCATCATAAATTCCACTCCTCAGACCCAAAACCTTGGTTTTTCGGTTGCGCTGGCGGCGGTACCGGCACCGCGCCCGCTTGATGCGCCGTACCCGCAAATAAATCCAGGTTCGCCGGGTTGATCTGCTCCTCAAGTCGCGCCCAATCACTTTCGCGGTTTCGGTGGATCGCCACATCCGGGCTCAACGCCGCCGCATAGGCGTAGACGATAAGGTCGGTTTGCTCATTACGCTGCGCCGGGTCCTTGACCCACTCGTACACCTCAAACCCTTTGCGATAACGCTTGATTAATTTTTCCGCAGTGAGCTGCTCATAGTGATCCAGCGGCAGCCCTTCCGGAAAATGAATATATCCCGGCCCATGCTCCTCTTTCATATAGCGGTTGTAGATCGTGATTTTTGCCGTATCCGTGCCGATCCGCCACAACTTCACCCCGCGCTTAATCACCTTACCACGCTGGTTGACATCCACATAACTCGGCCGCCCGATCACCGCTGAGCCTTTCTTGCTCGATCCCTTGATCGCGATCATGCCGCGGTGCTGATTTTCCCGCACCCAGTTATACATTTCGTGCGTATAGTGCCCGCCCGTATCGACCGCCACACAGCTCACATCGACACGAATACCATGCTCGGTCGCAAAACCATCACCCCATAGCCAGTTTTCCATCTCGGTTCGGGTTTTCTTATCGCCCGGATCGCCATAGACCACATGCGTCGCAATAGTCCAGGTCTCCTCACCACGCCCGAAACCATAGATCGCCCCCTCGAGTCGGTTGTCCTGACAATCCACCGCCGCAGTTAATACCAGCGCTCCTTCGGGTATGATCCCGATCTCATACGGCTCCGCCCGCGCCTGCAGCATCGCCGGCTTGATTTCGTTAACCTGCTCTTTCCAGGTTTCCGCCAGCGTGGTATTGGTCCAGGTCTTGAGCTTTTCCAGGTTCCCTTTGGCTTCCAGGAAGTTCCGCACAATCTCCTCCCACGACTCCCAGCCCAGCGGCGAATACAATGACGACAAATGAAACGATCGCCGGTTCTTTGGTGCATCTGGGTTTTCAGGGATCCATTCACCCTGCGCCAGCATCGTTTCTTTGTGATATTCCTCGATCTCGGCAGCACAGTGCGCGCACATATAGACCGCCGTTTCCGGTCGATGCACCGGGGTTTTCTGCCAGCGCATATTTTTCCATTCAAGTTTTTGCTTCTCACCGCAGTGCGGGCACGGCACGTGGTAATAGCACTGATCCCCCGCATCGAACTCCCGCTCTATACGCGACACCTCTGCCGTGGTCGGCGTCGACGGCATAAATATCTTTTTCCGTCCGTATGTTTTAGTCCGGTTAATCGCCAGGTCGACCGGGTCGCCCTCCCCATCCACATCCCCAGGGTAAGCATCGATCTCATCCAAAAATAAATAACGTACCGGCATTGACCGCAGCGAGGATGCTGAATTCGCCCCCGACACCACCAATATCCCGCCATCAAACTCTTTCGATAAAAGCGTATTGCCAGAGTCGCGCGAGCGCGCATCGGCAATCTTGTCAGTCAAGCACGGCATCTCCTCAATCATCGGCTGGAATCGTTGCCGCGACCAGCGCTTGCCCATGTCGATAGTCGGCTGTACCGCCATCATGGGGCCAGGCACATGGTCAATCGTATACGCCACCCAATTGTTGCCGATTTCAGTGCCCGCGATCTGCGCGCCTTTCATCAAGGCGATCCGCTGCACATCCGATGTGACCGACAAACACTCCATAATTTCTGCCATAAACGGCACGCGCGATGTCCGCCACTTTCCCGGCTCGGACGACGCCTTGCTGGACAACACGCGCTTTTCATCCGCCCATTCGACTAACGAGACCGGCGGCTCGGGTCGTATCCCCTCGCCAAACCCAATCGCAAATGCAGTGATCAAACTCGCGGCTAACATCATCGACACCTCACGTCACGCCGAGCACCCGATCCCCGCTTTATCGGTATTTGATTGCTTGGCATACTGCCACGATCTCTCGGTCCATGACTAGCCTGGACAACATGCTTGCAGTCCAGACACTTGACGCGCGTAAACCCAAAACGCCTGAATACGTGATAATCCAGATGATCGCTTCCGCACTTTGTGCACTGCTCAATCATATCCCCACCCAGTGCGCGCAATCTTCACCACCACACAATTTCAACCGCTCTGCATCCACCGCGGCATCACCCTGCTCGGCCATGTCCGCGATCAATGCAAGTGACTCATTCAACTCCTTTTCCAGCTCTCGATAGATTTGGTCTGCGTCATCCACCGCCGCAAAGCGTACAGACACCCGGGCGGGGATATTCATGATGGTGTTACGCAGCCCGCGCGCCAGGCTATACGCTGCCCGCCGCTCCTTTTCCTTGTTCACCATCAACCCTTCTTTTTCCTTGCGCTGCAGCTCAGTCAACGCCGCCTTTTCACGCAAATAATGCGCGCGACTGTTCTCCGCGTCAGCCCTCGCCGCACGATCGATTCCACCGTCCAACTTATTCGGTATCAACGCATTTAGATACTTGACATACCCCTGCACCGACCGAAATAAATCATAACGACCACGGCCGGCCTTAACCATCACATCATCTGCAGCAAGCTGCTGTACTCGCCTCGCGGACAAATCCAGCAACTCTGCCAGCTTATCCACTTCGATTATTTTTAACCCCTTACCCATCCGCGCTATTTTCTGATATCGCTCATGAGTCTAAATAACCGCATATATATCATGCACTTACAAGACGAAACGAAACGCCAATAATCAACCCTATCACTAATAAATTTCCGCGGCCGGGGTACCCGTAAGGGGAGGCCTCCAGGGAGTACCTTTTTTATTTGGCTGGCCTTAATGTTCATCATTCTGCCGCTACCGCCCTAGGCAATAGATCAGGTCGGCTTAAGGTGTTAACCATACTCGCACAGGCGTAGCGGTGATGGTCTGCCTCCTCCACTCCCTTAGCCTTAGCTTCTGCTATCCCTTCGCTGTATAACCGCTCGCCCCGATCCATTGATCGCTTCAATGCCGCGGCCGCCAACCTGTTGGCCCGCGCCTCGTTATCCTCCGCGCTTTCATCCGCTGCCTTGCTCGCTGCCTTCCGTCTATTGATCTCATCGAATACGATCATGTCACCCGTCCGTCCGTCCGGGCACTCTACATGGTTATCGCATAGCCACCTGCCTGGGCCCCAGGTGTTACCCGTACTCGTCGCCGGGAAAGGACAATGCGCCCCGTTCTGCGTAGTCCATGTGCACCCTTTAGGCATACGCTGCCCCCTCGCCCGCTTGGTCACGCCATCGCGCCGCCACCTGATCAGACAGCCTACGCCGATACGGCCCACTCAGCTCGCCGCGCTTAGGCTTATCGTAGCCGTGCGCCTTGGCCCACCGCATCAGCTTGTTATCGTCGTCGGGGATATCCGCCCATTTAGGCCGCGGGCCTTTCGGCTTGCTGTATCCATTCTGCTTGATCTTCTTGATCACGCCCGCCAGATACGCCCCCACGCTTCCATGCACCTTACCCTGAACAACCTTATCCCCTAATTCGTTTACCACGGTCTGACGTATCCCCGGGTCAATCTTCTTAATCAGATTGCAAACAACAACAACGTCATCACTCAATGATGCAGGGATTTCCACGCCTACCTCGCGCGCGCGTTGTTGTTGTATATTGGTTGTTTTATTAATTGGTTGTTTTATAGGCGCCGTTTTCGGCGGTAGTTTGGGCCTATTACCGCCATTATCGGCGGTATTAACCGCCGTTTTCGGCGGTAGTTTGGGCCTATTACCGCCATTATCGGCGGTATTAACCGCCGTTTTCGGCGGTAGTTGCTTAGCGCCATTTTCGGCGGTAGCGGGTGAATTCATGTAAATATGCAGATATTCCTGATAGCTTTCGCCCTTCTCTTTTCGCCCCCAATGCTGGGCAAATTCGGGCGATACCCGGTAGTAATAACTCAACCCCACTTGGTGAATATCAAGCACGCCATTTATGCGCTTTGTTGATCTGCGAACCGCCTGCGTCGATCCAAATACGCAGGGCAATTCGTCGACTATCTTTGACTGCGCCAGGTAGTAATACTCGCGGTCGTCAACCACGATGCTCTTGCACCAAGTGGCTGCTGAGATAATCAAATCAATCAACATCCCATCGGCCGCATTAAAGCCAAAATCCTTGCAAATAACCTGGTCAAATGTGGGCTGGTATTTCATGATAACAGCCAACGGATAAATGCCCACAGCAGCATGAGCACAACGATATCCTGCAATGTCAGCGCTAACTCAATATTCACAAGCCATCGCCTCCGCCGCGTCACTTAAGCGCCGTTCCTGCCCAGGCGATAACGGTTGATTAAGCCCCAATCCTTTCCATACAACACGTGCCAAGCCAAGCAATTTAGGCGCATCAACGCCATAACTTTCGGCAATAACCCCCACCGTCACAACATCCTCAAGCGGCACCCGCTCAATCGCGTCGGTGTCTCGCTTTAGCTCCCGACAGCTAGGGCACATCGCCCCGTTTTCCAGGCGCGTGCTAGACACATACTCGCTCGAACAATCCCCGCAAATAACCCGCTTGCCGCGGCTTCGTGTGTGTGCGGAACCCAGCCCGCCGGGCTCAACATATCCCATCAAGCCCTCCGTTTATTTACAATTTCCCGCGCCGTCTCAATCGCCCGGTTGCGGGATTCAACACCACCGCAAACCGCATCATCAATATGCGCCAAAAGCGATAATAAAGCCGTGATCGATTCCACCGCTTTATCGTGAATTATTTTTTGCTCCCTTTCGCTAATCTCCCCATCGGCCAGCGCTTCGTGCAGCGCGTGGTCCACTTCGCCGCGCTTTTCACCCAGCCCGGTTATCAACCGCAACAAGGTTTCTTGTTTGGTTTCGCCGGCGGGTAAGGCATACACACCCAGCCCCACCTCATACGCCAGGGATTCGATAATCTCATTATCCCGGGTAATTTTAGTAATCGCGATAACATCTGCCAGGCTCATCTGGTGTGTTTCGTTGTATGGGTCCGCCTTGTTGTTGATCGTATTGGTGTGGTAACAGCCCATCGTTTTGGCAATCTCAGTGCCCCCGCCAGGGTGTCGATGCACCACGTCGTAGATCGAACGTAATACTTTATCCATGTGAACTATGTAATTGATTTAACGTGTATCTTTTGATTATTGTTTGCCACAATAACCGCATGATGAATACACTAAAAAAACCCGGCCAATTAAGGCCGGGCACCAAAGGAGGAAACGCACGCTTGACCCAGCGTGCAGGGGTTTACCCGTGTTAAGATCGAAATGCTTATTCAACAATCTAAACATGGGAGAAAACTATGAAGGAGACAGAACTATCCATCGACGCTATCCAGAATCATTTGTCTGCGATAGAGTTTCTACTGCTCCAGCTGACCGCCCGAAGCGCTCTGAATTCAACGGACCCTTACGAGACCTTAGATTTGCTGCAAAAAAATGGCGCCAGCAATCTTTCATCAAGCGAAAGCCTGAGTATTTACACAGCAATTCTAGAACGCGCTCGACGATTAGTTGCCTACGACAATGCCGCCGAGTAAGCACTCTTTCTTTTTTCGTTCTTACAAAGAATAAATCACCCTCTCGCTTAGGAGGGAGCAGACTAGAGGTTCCGCCTCTCTTAGGGTTTTTCATTGCGACACCTCGACATGCTGAAAAGCCTCTGGCTTTAATACAAATTTCAACAATAAAGCGTGTTGTTGCGGTAACGGATCATCGTCCTCTAGTTGTGAGATGCGCCCTTTGGTTAAGTCTAATGCCTCTGCCAATTCAGAGGCAGACCTGTATTCGCGCAATGCCATCGCCTTGGTTATTACTATTTTTCGTACTGCCATAGCCCGAAATATAGTTATCTATACTTAAATTGTCAAATACTTTAAACCTTTGTTTAGTTATCTTAACAATATGAACCACGCAGGCGACAGGATCCGGAAAGCGAGAATCGACAAACGCTTAACTCAGGATAAATTAGCAAAACTAATTGGGGTGACTAAAGGTGCAATTTCCCAATGGGAGAATAGCGACGAACCAAGCCTTACAGGCGAAAACTTATTAATGCTGGCTGCTAATTTGGATGTTTCACCGGAACTGATTGTATTTGGACAAACAACTCAGCAGCGAACATCACAAATACCAGAGCGATTCATTAGACTTGCGGAGAATATCTATTCACTTTCACCAAAACAACAACAACTATTCGAGGAATTAGCAGCAGAATTTATTATAAATACAGGGGTGTCAAAGCATGACGAAAAAAGTAGTATCCATCGACCATTACCGAGATCACACGAGCAACCACCATCGGAGCAACAGCTCATTGATGACGGCTACGAGCCAGGTGACTACGATCTCGAAACATCAGGACAAAAAACCAAAAACAAGGCGCGCGCCAAAAGATAGGATCATCAGTCAGGGGCCAGGAAAATTATGGGTGTATCTTGAGTGAAAACAATGATATAGAAGTTCCTTTAATCGAAATGTGCGAAGATTTAATGCACGCAACGAGATCGGGAAAAATCAAAGGTGTATTGGCGCTACTCGAACATAGCAACGGTGAAATATCCGTTGCCCGTGCTGGTAGCGCGCTCGATAGATCAGAAGTATTCCAGCCCGCGCTAACGCGCCTCAGCTACGAAAATGCCATCTATCCGGACGAACCCTACATACTCAAAAAGAAAACGCTATGACCAATAATACACGCACAACCATAGTCTTAATATCTATCTTGTTCGCTTTATCCGCATGCAGCGACAAAGACAAAAACGGAGAATTCGCTCAATACACCTCTAGCAACCCAATCCCGCGCAGTATGCCCGGCGACAAGGGAAAGTATTATCTGTTGAAACAGGAAACCATTGACGGGGTGATCCACGCCATATCCAGTAGAATTGGCCCAAGCGGCCCATCTTTCTCCTCCACCGAAACGAATTGCGCAGCAGGTCAAATGCGCGAAATCGGCGCCAGCTTCACCTCACCAGAGCATATCAAAATAGCGCCTACCGATTGGTTTGATCCGGTAAAGGGCTCCAGCAAAGCAGATTTATTCACCTACCTGTGTAAATAGCCCAACCCTTTAAGCGTTAACCCAACCCGCCACTCGGCGGGTTTTTTATTGCCCAAAAAATATTTGTTTAATATTCTTGACTAAAAATGTTTAGTATTCTATATTTCGACGAATAGTTATCTATACATTGAACAATATCCAACCCTATACCACGATATGCCAAGCGAACAACCAACCATGAAAACCCTCTGGCAAAGCTTTACGCCACGGGAAAAGCGCGATCACATCCTCGCGACCATCGCTTTTATCGGCCTAATCGCCGTTCTGCTGGTCAGCACCGCCATCGCAGGCTTGCTCATCCAATAACGAGGAAACCATGAGATTCACCACACTGTACAAAATCAAAAGCTTCGGCCCATGCCATTCGGGCTGGAAAAAGTTACTCAAACACCTGGGCGCATCAGGCAAAGAAGATCGCCGCGTCGCGTTCAAAACCATTCTGAAATCAAACGGTATTCAAGACGCCATCTGGTGTTTACGCACCCTGCCGGAAAAAGACCAGCGCTTATTCAAGGCAGATGTCGCAGAAAGTGTGCTGCATATATTTGAATCAAAGTATCTCGATGATGACCGCCCGCGCAAAGCGATAGAAGCCGCCCGAACAGGCACCCCGGATGATAGAAAAAAGGCTGCTGCTGCTGCTGCTGCTGCTGCTGCTGCTGCTGCTGCTGATGCTGCTGCTGATGCTGCTGCTGCTGCTGATGCTGATGCTGCTTATGCTGCTTATGCTGCTTATGCTGCTGCTGCTGCTGCTGCTGCTGCTGCTGATGCTGCTGCTGATGCTGCTGCTGCTGCTGATGCTGATGCTGCTTATGCTGCTTATGCTGCTTATGCTGCTTATGCTGCTTATGCTGCTGCTGCTGATGCTGCTTATGCTGATGCTGCTTATGCTGCTGCTGATGCTGCCAGAAAACAAAAATGGGCGGAGATTGAAAAATTATTCGTTAAGAGGTTCTGCCAATGAGCTGGACACCCGCAAACCGTGAAGAAACGCTCGACACCAAAGCCACCTATTACGACCAAGGCGGCATTGATACCATGGCGATTATCAAGTCCAAACTGACCCAGGCGCAATTTGAGGGCTATCTGCTCGGTCAATCCCTGAAATATCTATCACGCGTGAATTTCAAACACGCAACCAAAGGCGAACAACGCCGTGATATTGAAAAAGCTCGCTTCTACGCAGATCAGCTGATCAAAAGCATGGATATCTCCATAGTCCAGGAGAAAGAAATGGTCGCCGAACGGGCAGAATCAATGAACGCCACGCCGACCCACGATAAGGAGCGAACCATCGATACTGCCGACGGCCCTAAAGTAAGCGCCATATCAGCGAACCCAACAGGCGGAATAATCCATTCCAATCAGGACCACAAAATATGAGCCTATCAACCATCAATCAAGCCGTCGACAGAATCCTGCATTCACAGTCACGCATCGCCGTATTCAAAAACCTCGGCCCGGACAGACGCCCGCTAAATACGGTATTCGCCGACACCACCCATACCGCCCAACTCATTAACGACAACCCGGCCAACCTGATCGGCATCTTTGACGGCGGCAGCGATGCGGAATCGACCCACCAAGCTATAAACAATGGGCTTAACAATGCCTAATCACAGAAAAGAACTCGAAATGCTCCGTATGCAAACGTGGGTACTCGCATGGGTGCACACCAGTGGCGGTCGGGGCCCCATAATGCCCAGCGTAGCAACCGAACACGCCGACGCATGCCTAGCAGACTTTGACAAACGCTTCCCGAGCAAAGACTGGGACAAAACACAAGATGCGCCCGATCTCTAACCCAACCACTCTATTTATGTGGGCTGGAACCAGCGCCACCGATATCGAGAGCTACGCCTGCGCCATCGGCGCCACGCCCATGTTTGCGCAAAACCGGCTCTACCTGCAAACCAATGGCGGACGCATCATTCCTGTGATCATTATTTTCGAGCGCCCTATGCTGCACTAATCGCCATACCATGAACACCAATCACCTCATCAACCTGAACCTGCTGCGCCGGCATCTGACCGCTGAGCTTAACCAGCTCGGCAGAACCATCACCGCACAAGGCACAAACGCCGAGCTCGGCAGACAATTTAACGCACTCGCGCTAAGCGTGAGCATTCTGAACTGCGCCGAATCAACCGACGACGAAACCTTTACCAACATCTCAGACACCCATATCGAATACGTCGATATGCGTGAAGTCATCAATTGCGAACTATGACTACCGCACAAACACACCAAAATCACCCACCCACTGCCGCAATGGTCAACCTTGACCTGCGCGGCAAGGAGTATTTCAGCCTGGCCGAGGCTGCGCATTATTGCTGCTGCAGCCCGTCCCAATTTCGCCGCAAAGCCGATGGCTACGGCATCTATGCCGCCAAACGCTTCGGCCGCATCGTGTATCGCCGCGCGGATTGCCAGGCTTATATGGAATCCGCTTTTATCGAGGACTATTGAATGAACAAAACAAGATTAGAGGCAACCCCGTGCGCCATTGTCATCGCCGCGCTCCTGCTCTTAGCCAGCAGCCTGGCCGCCTTTGAGCCAGAACCAGCCACGCCATCGAAACCAACACAAATACAGGCGGAAAAGCATCCGCCCACCAAAGCCGAAAAACTGATCTTACAGATCAAAAAGTTTTACCACGACGAGTTATCAACCAATAACGGAGAATCTTAAATGCCCGCAAGACCTTTTATCGATACCATGCGCGATATCCGCTCAGGCGACCTGCTAGACGAGCTTGGCGACAAGCTCAACCAGCTTGTAGACGCATGCAACTACACCAATAAAAACGGCACGCTCACGCTCACGCTTACCATCAAGCCGGACGAGAAAACCGGCACCGCGGTGATCATCGACGACGTTAAAACCAAAACGCCGAAAGAGATCACTGCCACCCTGTTTCACATCACGCCCGAACACAATTTATCCCTGCGCAACCCGCGCCAGCCGGATATCCCCAACCTTGAACCCGTCAAAGGCGACAAGGTAATCGAGCCGTCCAAACCATCAACCAAAAACATGGAGAATTCGTAATGTCTGAATCAATCTTAGAAGGCCAAATAGGCAGCACTAACAACGAAATCGTGCGCGATCTAGCCCTTGCTGCGACGGAAATCGTTGCCGAAGTAGAGCTGCCAAATGGCGAAACGATCCCCGCGCATTTTGTCCATAAGGACATGGTTGAAGTGGACAAAACAGACCAGATGACCGCTCCGATGAACATCACCGAGGCGCAAGCTTTTGGCACAGTCGAATCACTAATTGAATATATTGCTTGTTTCGGCAAAACGCCTTTTATTATCGGAAAACCCCGTCAAGACGGGGAATTGTTTCGCGTGATATTGGATTACCACACCCAGGAGCAGCCCTCCCATTGCAGGCATATAGCAGCGTTATTGGTGTCAAACAGCGCCCAATGGGCAACATGGACCAACGCCGCCGGCGAACGCTTTTCACAACGAAAATTCAAGGAATTCATCGAGGACAATATCGAAGACGTCACCGAGCCAGATTCCGCCACCATTCTTCAACAAATCGCGGAAGTCAAAGTAGAATCCAAACAAGACACCTCCACTAAGGTAGACAACCAGGGCGACTCCGTCAAACAGGACGCCTCGCTCAAACTCGCCACCGATGCACCCCAGCCGCTTACCCTGGCATTAAAACCGTGGAAATGTATGTCAACCCACATGGAGATCACCGCTCGTATTTACGCGCACGTAAATGCCAACGGCCGTGTGGAGTTTAGCTATCAGCTAATCAATGCAGATGCCGCGATCGAGCAAAAATTTAACGACTACCGCGAGCAGATAGCGAAAGAAACCAAGCAGACGGTTTATGTATAACCCGTCTCCAGCGGCACAACATGGCCGATAGCACCCAAATCGCCTGGACGGACAGCACCTTTAACCCGTGGTGGGGCTGCACCAAAATTGCCCCGGGCTGCGATAACTGCTATGCAGCCGCGTTCGACAAACGCATCGGCGGCAAGCACTGGGAAAACCAGCCCCGAACAATGTCCGAAGCCTACTGGCAAAAGCCACTGCGATGGCACCAACAAGTCCAGGCCACAGGCTTGATGCATAAAGTATTTTGCGGCTCAATGTGCGACTGGACCGACAACAACGCCCCGGCCGGGCAGCTCGTAAGGCTGTGGGACACCATCAGACTCACCCCTGACCTGGACTGGCAGCTGCTCACCAAACGTGCAGTCAATATCAAAAAGCGCCTCCCCAGCGATTGGGACGAGGGATACGATAACGTCTGGCTAGGCGTCACCGTAGAAAACTGCAAGCACGGCCTCAAACGCCTGGAAATACTGAAAACCATCCCCGCGTATATTCGCTTTATTTCCGTCGAACCGCTGCTCGAATGCCTCGGCCCCGTCGATCTTAACGGCATTGATTGGGTCATCGTGGGCGGCGAATCCGGCCCACACGCCAGGCCCATGAACAAAGACTGGGTGTATTCGCTGCAACGCCAATGCCACGAACAAAATACCCCCTTTTTCTTCAAACAATGGGGCGGCACATCACGCGACAAAGGCGGCGACTTAATCAACGGCCAGCAGTATAAAAACTGGCCGGAAAACATATATACAGACTTCGGAGCCTATCAATGACAACCACCATTTGGATACCAGAATCAACCGTCCGGCACGGGTATTACGCGATGAAATCACCCAAAACACATGGCTATATCAACTCCCAAGGCACTGGATACTCCACCACCATTCAATCTGATGCCATGCAGTTTCTGAGCCAGGCAGAATGTCAGGCGTGGTGCGATGCATGGATTGCGGACAACGAAAGAACCGGTATCATTGACAGATTCAAGCCCCGTGAAACCTGCCTTAGCTCCTCCTCGGTAATTTATTCAGAAATCCGCAACGAACGCACCCGCCAGGATAAGAAATGGGGTGGCCCAGACCATGATAATAATCATAGCCTGTCGGATTGGAATCGCTTTATTGATCACCAGCAGCACGAGGCCACCTATGAGCCAACATTAGACGACGTTCGATATCGGCTAATAAAAATAGGCGCGCTCGCCGTTGCCGCGGTGGAATCGATTGATCGGAAGCACGGGGATCACTATGCCAAATGAAAAGTTCCCAACCGTAGAACAGGCAATCAAACGCCTTGAAAGGCTTGGCAATGATGGATTCATTGTATCAATAGTTTACGGACGGTGCGGCAACTCAGGGGCTCAATATTCAGTAGACGTGCTCAACCGAAAGGGGCAGACCTTCGGCATACCATTTGCCGCCACCAGCATTCAACTCGCAGTCCATATTGCCGAGCACGAAATCCACGAGCGCGGCTGGGACAAACAGTCATGACCACCCTACCCACCGGCCTATTGCTCGCCCTGGCGACCTTCGCCAACGTGTTCTTATTGGTGTTTCAACAACAAAACGTCCACCACCGATACCTGCTCCTCGGCTCATTCACCAGCGCCGCGATCTCCCTGTGCTACGTCACCATGATCCTGCTATCCATCGAAATTCGCTGGGCCTCGCTCTGGTACATGGTGCCATCCGGTATCGCCGGTTTTCTCGGCAGCATGCACGCCCATCCAAGGATGGTGAGCCGAATGAACCGCACCCCCCGGAGTCGGCCAAAATGAACCAGACTAGACTTGGCTCACTGATCGAGGCGATCATGAATATCATCATCGGGTTTAGCATTAACTTTATTGCCAACATGACATTCTTCCCCTTATTCGGGTGGGAGATCAGCACCAGCCAAAATATCGGCCTGGGCGCAATTTACACCATCATAAGCCTTATTCGCTCCTATCTGATCCGCAGATATTTCAACGCAAGACTGCACGCAGCGGCGATGGCCATCGCTGGCGTAGAAAAGGAATAAGTGAATGAATAAGCCCCGCTCACGTACACGCTTGGCCACTACTCCCTTGCTTTGGTTATTTCATGCACCACAGAGGCCCATTATTTATGTGTGAAACGCCTAAATACCACCTCATCGACCAGGGAAACAATCTTGCGCTGCAGCGCAACGATACCCCGGAAATCATCACCACCGGGACGACGCCCGCCGAACTCGTCTCCAAAATGGCACAAAGCGACGAATCGATGAACGCACACGAGGCAGCCAAACTGGTGAGAATATCTAAAACACTGCTAAAGGGCGCCAAAAATAATGCCTAGAAACATGAGCTTTGCCATGACCACGGATCAAATCCGCGCACGAACCAAAACCGTGACGCGCCGCTTTGGCTGGCGATTTCTTAAACCAGGAGATCAAGTGCGCGCGGTAGTCAAATCGATGGGCCTAAAAAAAGGCGAAAAAGTCCAGCCGCTGGCCATGCTGCGCATCGCATCGGTTAGCCTGGAACCACTCAACGCCATCACACCAGACGACGTCATAAAAGAAGGCTTCCCGGACTGGACCCCCGAGCAATTCGTCCAAATGCTGGTTGATCACTACAAGGTCGACCCAGGCGCAGAAATCAACCGCATCGAGTTTGAGTATTGTGGCGCCGATAGCTAGAAACAACCATGCAAGATCTGAATGGGCTATCTAGGCGCAAAATCCGGTTCGGGCGTTTATCAGGCGATCATCAACCTGATGCCGCCACACAAAACCTATGTGGAGGCATTCCTTGGCTCTGGTGCTATTATGAAAGCCAAAGCCCCTGCCGAATTTAATATCGGGCTTGATAAGAACAGGGCCGCGATTATGGCATTTTCAAGCGATAACCCAGCCCTCACTTATCAACTAGCGGAAATGGACGCACTCGAATGGCTAGAGCAAACCGACCTTGACGAAAATACCCTGGTTTATTGCGACCCTCCCTATGTCCACTCAACCCGCACATCAAACCAACGATACGATCACGAGCTAAGCGATGACGACCACGAGCGCTTATTAATCACACTCAAATCCCTCCAGTGCATGATTATTTTATCCGGATACCGGAACCCGCTTTACGAGGAACAACTGGGCACCTGGTTTAGCCATGATTTTCAGGCCATGACCCGTGGCGGGGTCCGCACAGAAACCGTCTGGTGTAATTTCGAGCCATCGCAGGTGCACTATCACACCTACGCCGGCAAAAACTTCACAGATCGTCAACGAATTAAACGCAAGGCAGAACGATGGGCCAGCCGATACCAAAAACTACCTCCCGGCGAGCGCCAAGCAATACTAACCGCAATTTTATCCGCCGGTACCACATAGCCACAAACATCTATATCACCGGTAAAATAGCCATTTGCGTCTATGAGGACCGGCGCCGATAGACAAACCTATCTATAGGATCCGCTAAAGTAGTACTCCATAGCCACACCTGCCTATACCAGCTCAAGCTGCTGACATGGCCAAATCCATCTATAATGGCCACCCAGCCCTGGCGATCGCTTATAGACAGGGATATCTATTACCTGGTGGTATAGCCATCGCCATCTAGCCTGCAGAACGCCATGTTTACAGCAATTACGCAGAAAAAACGGGCTTCTCAGACGCACCAATCAACCCTACGCCCACCAAACTTGTATTTCATGCACGACAAAGGCCCAATATGAACGGGCAATCAAACACAATCTAGCCCGTTTCTTAATTTTAAGAACTAATCAGACTCCGCTAATTGTTTAAACTCACTTACAGACGTCTCATGCAGCACATGTAGCACAAAAATTGTCTGCTGGATATCGATGTAGTCTGCGTCCTTTTCATAGATATAGCGCCAATCTACGAATGCATCATTGATACCTTTCAAGTGTGCTCTGAATAACATCTTTTGATCAACATCGTAATTTACTCTCAGCTGTTTGCTGGTTTTATTTATTTTATCTTTCGTCCTATTATCCAATGCCTTGAACAGTACGGTTAATATGTGTGATTGAGTGACCTCACCATAAATCGACTGGAGGCATTTAAGGTACATTTCAGCACTGAATGCTGCGTTCACCACAAAAGGGACAATCCCCAGCGGATTCCTCGGATGCGTCGCTAAATCTGTTTTATAAATACGCAAAGCCACATGGGAAAACGATTCGGCTTGGCGATATATTGATTCTGGTTTCGTGGTTTCACGCCACAGACCTTTCGATTTCAAGAGTGCTTGCGCTAACTTTGTCTCTTTTTTTGGGTCATCTACTTTTTCGACGTACCCTACCGGCTTATCGTTATAAAAAATTGTTCTCATGCCTTTCGGCGGCTTGACATCAATGGCCATTCAATAAATCTAACTCGTCCTGAAAAACAGCAATTATTATATACCCGTATCCAAATTAAGGGCTACTCACAACCTCAACCCCCCAATCCGCTGATCGACAAACCCGTCTGACAGATGCGCATATTGCTCCGTCACCGCAATCGTCGAATGCCCCATAACCTGCTGAACCGCCCTGAGCTCGACCCCCTGCATCACCAAATGGCTCGCGAACGTATGCCGCAGCCAATGCATCAAACCGGACAAACCAGCGCGTTGTAAACTGACTTTACACGCCCGACTGATTGATTGAGTGTGACGATTCAGCCACCCTTTTTATACTCACCTCAATGACTTAAATCCCCATCCTCCTAAAAACCCCGCACCGAAAGTTGCGAAATAAATTATAACCTCCTTAAATAACGCTGGATCATCTCTTCCAACAACAAGATAAAGTACAAAGAAAGCGATGATGGCCAATACCGTATAGGCCATGTTGTACCTTCGCTCACCAGTAATTAATTCATGATGCCTATCTGATTCTTTATCATCACACTCAATAATTTTATCGATATGCTCTGGAGTTATTTTTGCTGCCAACGGGTTTGGCATTCTCCCTTGTAGACCAACTGTAAGCTGCGTCGAAACCATTTTGCGCACCGGCTCAGGCAACGATTCTAAAATATCTTCTGGAATAACACTTTCTATAGTTTCACTTTTACCATCTGACCTGGCATCAGCCTCAGAGGGGAGGTCGTCTCCCTTTATTTCGCTCTTTTCCTCTATTTTTTTATCGTCGTCCATGAGAAAAAGACAATAGCATATTATTGAAAGTATGCTCTATTTTCTCGTTTAATAGCAAGTCTACTCTAGCCTCAATATAGTTCGAAAAAACAAATGCTATTATTTTTGCAAATTCTTCGTCATCTAAGACGTTCTCACCTTTCAAGCGAATTAGCTCAGATGATATTTCTCTAATTTCATTAAACTGAGCAGAAGTCGACGCATGGTTATGCACGGTCAGCGCTTTGCTCAAATCAGCCCAGGAATTTCCCAGGTGATCCTTATCTTTTTTTAGATCACTATCTTTAAATAGGCCGTACAACGCTGGATTGTTCATGACCACCTCTTTTTTACTGTTTTACTTACTATATTAGACCGCAGCTTGTCCAAAAAGTGCTTGTACACTAGCTGATCCACCAACCTTTCCAGATTGAATACGGCCTGACTTTTTGTTATTAGAAATTGCACTTATAGCTATCCTAGCAACCGTTACAGCATAACCGTTAGCATCAGCTAGATGCTTCTGGCCTTGCACGCCTTTTGGCATTTTTTCGCCCCTCTTAGTTATGTAGTAACCACAAAATATATTAAACACATGATATGTGTCTTATATCGGATATGTCAAGTATACTTTACATTGCGTTAATAATGCTCATTACCGTTTTACTCATTGAACTGTACACAAAACCTTACCCCTACCACTCCGTACCATGCAGCCAATACTGTTGCACTCACAATATTAACCCCCCGATCCGTTGATCAACAAACCCATCTGACAGGTGTGCATATTGCTCCGTCACCGCAATCGTTGAATGCCCCATCACCTGCTGAACCGCCCGCAGCTCAACCCCTTGCATCACTAAATGGCTGGCGAACGTATGCCGCAGCCAGTGCAGTGAACCAGGTAAACCAGCACGCTGTAAACTCACCTTGCACGCTCGGCTGATCGAATCCTTGTGATAACGATCGACAAAAAACGTATCACTGCGACCCGATGTTAATACATCGATCGCCCGCTTTGATCCATCCGTGTATGGCACTAGCCGCCACTTGCCCGACTTAGTCCGCCCATGCTCGCGCGAAACCACATGAATCCCGTTATCACGCAGATCATCCTGCCGCAAATTAATCAGCTCCGCCCTGCGCAGCCCGGTATTCGCTAAAAACCGCCACATTGCAGCATGATCTGGCGCCACACAGGCCGCATACAGCCGGTTTAACTCGTCGATGCTGTAGTAGGGTGGCGCTGCGCTGGTTAATACCTTGGGCGCCTTTAAGGCCGCCAATGGATTGCGATTCAGCATTCCCCATTCGATTGCTTTATTTAACACAGCCTTTAGTGTTCGAACCTCCTTTTGCACCGTCCCCGGCGCCGCCACCTTTAATCGATCGATTTTATACTGCTCGGCGGCTTCCAGCGTCAAAGCACCGATGGGTGTACTCCCAAAAACAGGCACCAGGTAGGTATTCAGCATCTGCCGCACCCTTTTATTTGATGCAGGATACTCCCACTTTCGCCAATCCAAATATTTATCAACCAGCACCCCAAACACCACCCCAGCGGCCGCGGGCCTGTTTTTACGCAATTCAAAGCTATTTTTGGCCGCTGTGGCCTCCTGCTTTGATATTACTCCCAGCGATTTCGTTTTCACGCACCCTGTCGCGTCACGATAACGCAGATATGCCCGCTTATTTCGCCATGTTATCCAGGCCATGATTCCCCTGCTTCGATGTCTTTATAATTGAAAAGTGTGTAGCATTTGTGTAGCACACCATAGCACATTATCCCACTATATGCCAAATTCCGACAAATCATAGACAATAAAAAAGCCCGCCGAAGCGAGCTATCTTATTGATTTACTTATAATAATAAGTGGCGTCCCCAAGGGGATTCGAACCCCTGTCGTCGCCGTGAAAGGGCGATGTCCTAGGCCGACTAGACGATGGGGACGCAGTCGTGAGCGAGTCTAGGTCCTCGCGTTCTTTTGAATTGCCATTTTCTTGCTGAGTAAAGCTCAACATATGAAATGGTGGAGCCAGGCGGGTTCGAACCGCCGACCTCAACACTGCCAGTGTTGCGCTCTCCCAGCTGAGCTATGGCCCCCTAAAAGAGGCCGCGTACTTTAAGGTTTGGTGCCCCAATGGTCAAGCCAAAAAATCGACAATTTTGAATATATTTAGGCCTTGGAAAATGGGCTTACGCAGCTTCCATTCGCGCCTGAATAAACTCAATTGCTTTGTCAATTCTTGCCAATGTACGCGATTTACCCACATGGGCTAAAGTAATATCAATTGAGGGGGTCGCAGCCGTCCCCGAAACCGCCACTCGTAGCGGTTGTGCCAGCTTGACGATTTTGATTTCATTCTCTTCAAGTAACTTTTCAATTTCTTTGCCTATTTGATTGATTTCCCAGCTAGAAATATTGCTAAAAGAGCGCTTTGCGGCCTGCATTAACTCCAGCGCAACCGGACGCAAATGTTTCTTCGCTGCATCGGGGTCAAATTCTATTTCTTCCTGAAATAGATACAGTGATTTATCCGCCATTTCTTCCAGTGTTTGCACTCGATCTCGCATCATTTCGACTACGTTTTCCAATGGCGGTGCGCTAGTAAAATCAGCTCCCCGTGCTTCAAGTCGCGGACGCACGTTGTCGGCCAAACGCTGAATATCTGCTTGCTTGATGTAGTGCTGGTTTAACCACAATAGTTTCTCTGGATTAAAGGTTGAAGGTGCTTTGTTCACATCGTTAATATCAAACGCGGCGATCATTTCCTTGATCGAGAAAATTTCCTGATCCTCAAACGACCATCCCAGACGCACCAAATAGTTTAGTAAAGCTTCGGGCAACACCCCCATTTTTTCATATTCCAACACACTAACGGCACCATGGCGTTTGGATAAACGTTTGCCGTCCTCGCCCAATATCATCGGCACATGCGCATACGCTGGCAATGGCGCACCAAGTGCCCGTAATATATTGATTTGCCTTGGCGTATTGTTAATATGATCATCGCCCCGAATAACGTGGCTGATCTTCATATCAAGATCATCGACAACCACGGTTAGATTGTAAGTCGGAGTACCATCCGGCCTGGCGATGATGAGGTCATCCAACTCTTTGTTAGCCACCACCACCCGGCCACGCACCATATCGTCAATGATTACGGCACCTTCATTCGGATTTTTAAAGCGAATTACCGCATCTTCTGAAGCGGGTAAATTTAGATCACGACAAGTTTGATCATAACGGGGTTTATCACCGCGCGCCATCTGCGCCGCACGCATTTGTTCCAACCTGTCCTTACCACAGGTACAATAGTACGCATCACCCTGCTCCAACAGTTGTCGAATGATTTGTGCGTAGCGATCAAAGCGCTCGGTTTGATAATAGGGGCCCTCATCCCAATCCAGACCCAACCAACGCATTCCTTCCAGAATAACTTCCACCGCTTCCTGGGTCGAGCGCTCTCGATCAGTATCTTCGATACGCAATATCATTTTGCCCTGATGTTTGCGCGTGTATAACCAATTAAACAATGCGGTACGCGCGCCGCCAATGTGCAAATAGCCCGTGGGGCTGGGAGGAAACCGAGTGATGATATTCATGGGCGCAGAAAAAGCCTGATCTATACAAGGCGCCGATTTTAATGTATCTCAAGTAATACAACAGCGTCTTTATTGGAAAATTAGCTTTTTCTGATATAATGCCTGAATCGGTCTAATACCTTAAAGATATGTCTCTGGATCAATCACATACCGGCTGTGCGGAAAGCGAGCCTTTTGCCTTGCAGGTGTTAGGTGATGATATGGCACCTGAGTTTCCGGATGGCTGCATCATTATTGGTGAACCCAACGCAGTGGCTGTCGATGGCTGTTATGTAATTGCGCGTCACGACGGCGAGTATATATTTCGCCAGCTGAATATTGACGCCAACACCAATCAATGGACGCTAAGTGCGCTAAAAGAAGGCTTACCTACCATTACTATCTCTGGCCGCGATGCGGTACGAGCACGGGTAGTGCAAAAAACCATGGGCCGGAGAAAAACCCGCAAATTTTACGTATAAACTATATTTCGTCGGGTGCGTAAGCCTTAATACTGAGTGCGTGGATTTCATCTGGCATCATATCGCGCAAAGCCGCGTATATCAGCCGATGTCGCGCCAGCGTGTTCTCACCAGCAAATAGTGCGGAAACAATAGTAACATCAAAATGCCCCGCCCCTCCTTTCGCACCTGCGTGACCCGCATGTTTTGCGCTATCGTCAATGATATCCAACGACTCAGGCTGTAAAACAGCGCGCAATTTTTCTTCAATCTTTTTAACCCGTTCATTCATGGCAAAGCTTTAATATAAGGCCTGACAGTCACATTCTGGTAGACGCCTGCATGAATATATGGGTCGTCTTTTGCCCAAGCCTCAGCAGCTTCAAGTGAACTAAATTCTGCCACGATCATACTTCCGGTCATGCCTGCTTCACCAGGATCTGCACTATCCACTGCTGGCATCGGGCCAGCCAGTACTAACTTGCCTTTATCTAACAAAACCTGCAACCTTGCAACATGCGCCGGGCGGGTTTCATTACGTTTTTTTAGGCTATCCGGGACGTCTTGCGCCCAAATCACATATAACATAAATTTTATTCCTGTCGCATCGTTAACGAAAACATGGCTTCAATTTGGGTATTATGCGTCTTTTTCATCGCCGTTTTTTTCCAGAGAATCAGGGTCGATATATTTAGCGATAAACAGCGTCTGTATAATAACAAATATGAAGGTCAGACCTAAGACACCAAACACTTTAAAATCAACCCAGGTTTCCAATCTGACTTCCTCGGGTAAATCCAGGCGATAATAAAACGCGATATACATATTGATAAAACCCACTATCACAAAAAACACCGCCCAAGCCAAGCTTAAGCGTGCCCAAACCTTTGCCGGCATCGATATCTGATTGCCCATCAACGCTTTGATTACGGATTTTTTAATCAGTATCGAACCAATAATAATGGCTGCGAACAGCCAGTTTACGATGGAAACCTTCCATTTCAGAAAAACCGGGTCACGTAATCCAATCGTGAGCCCCCCAAAGATCGCTACAGCAACCAACATAATAATATGCATTTTCTCCAAGCGTTTGTTTTTAAAATAAAACAAGCCTACCTGTATAAAGGTAACGATAATCAGTACGGCTGTCGCAACATAAATCCCATAAAACTTATTTGCTACAAAAAATAAAATCAGCGGTAAAAAATCAAACAGTGCTTTCATAAATTAGCGAATAGGATAGAGTGGATTTTCGCCGCCTGAGTATAATTCTTTCGGCAACCGGCGTGTTAATATTCAATCATAAATTGAAGCAAGTTTATGTCTGACACCGTACCTTTTTTACCACCACACCTGGAAGGCCAAAGCTCCTGGTTGAGCAAAACTACCTCGGCCCGATTTCTTGGCCATCCTCTGGTCTGGTCAGCATTTACCGGCTTGTTTATATTTTTGGGCTATTTATGGTTACAGTATTACGCGCGCCCGCTATCGATAAGTATTGAACAATCGCATACGAATAACAAGCATATAGTTGCGCCCACCAAAGGGAACTGGAACCCACAAATATACCAGCCGACTGAATCTGAGGAAACGATGCTGATCACACGACAGGGAGATGAACTTCGGGCAAACAAGTATCGCACTATTATTGATCAGGAAAATCAAATTCAGCCCTTACTTGCTGCGGCTCGGAAACAACTCGATGACCGGCAATATACCGAACCCACCAAGGAAAATGCTTGGCACAGCTATCAGGTGGTGCTCACAATCGACCCGAGCAATCAAATAGCACAATCCGGTCATGCCCAAATTATTCAAATTCTTGAAGAAAATGCTTCTTATGCAGTCAAAGAACAGCAATATGAGGAGGCAGAACGATGGCTCATTCAACTAGATGAGGTGCGCGCCAACCACCCTTTTCAAGATGATTTACGCAAACGCATCGCCGAGCAAATAAAAAAGGAACTGGCTGCCGCTGAGGCCGAAAGACAGCTTGAAAAACGCTTTCAATTACTGCAGGACGCGCTGAGCGATGCGAAAGCGGCCTTGGAGGCCGAACCACCTCAACTCCGAGCGGCGTACGACTTATTTCAACGTGCGCTTACGTTGGATGAAACCAATCTTCGCGCCAGTGCAGGTCTGGATGAAATTTATAACAAGCGCATTGATATGGCGAAACTCGCCATCGCAAAAGGCGATTATTTACAAGCGCAAGAACAAATTGACCGCCTTCAAAAAATTGGGGTAGATGATCAGAGAACTGATAGATTAAAAGCGGCACTTAAGTCTGCACAAGCGAGAGAAATGGTCAGGCAAAATAGAGTTCGCGGTGGATCACCAAGCAATCAAACAGCACCTGGCACGATTAGACCGAACCTTGCTACTGCTAACAACACACCGAGCATCAATCGCCGTGCCAATTCATCGGTTGTGCTCGAACAAGACGATAAGTATGCACAATTACTCAAAGGAATTGATGCCTATTATGCAGGCGACTATGACCATGCTTTTAAACAACTGCATCCGCTCGCGGAAGAAGGCGTAGCGCGTGCCCAATTTCGCCTGGGCATCATGTATAGCCAAGGGAGAACGGTCGTAGAAAACAATGATCTAGCCCGCCAATGGATCGCACAGGCCCTGCCCACGGTTCTACGTGCGGCGCAAAATAACGAAGCCTGGGCGCAGTCAGATCTGGGCACAGCCTATGAACTAGGTATTGGTAGGGACAAAAACACCAAAATGGCCGCAAGCTGGTATAAAAAAGCAGCTGAACAAGGTTACGCCGGCGCACAAACCAATCTCGGCGTCTTATACGGTAGCGGCGTGGGTGTTCGCTATGATCGTCAACGCGCCATATACTGGCTCAAGCTCGCAGCTGAACAGGGAGACAAAATCGCGCAGGACAATCTTAGAATTCTCAACGCGCGTTAGATCAAATCAGCGTTTCTTATTCAAAATAACGTTTTCTGACCTGGATCAAAAACTCGCTATAAGGGCCTCAATATACTATCGACTAATTTAGTCTATTGAGGTAAGCAAAGTGGAACTTTGGATGGATTTACTATTCGGAAACTGGATAGGTATATTGAGCATGGTGACGGTATTCGGCGCTCTACTAACGATTGTTATACTGAGTTTAATGCTGTATCGAAAAAGCCGTAGAAACTGACGCGACCGCAGCGGCCCGCTAGTTAATCGACCCTGACCTTATGTAACTAACGTTTATCCGCAAAAAACTGGCTGATGAGCGTAGCCGCTTCGCGCTGCAAAATACCGCTGGTGATCGTGCATTGATGATTTAGCAGAGGGGATTGCAGCACATTCGCGACACTACCCGCTGCGCCCCATCGTTCATCTGGGGTAGCATAGATCACATGGCTAATCCGTGCGTGTAATATCGCACCTGCACACATGACACAAGGCTCCAGGGTCACGTATAACTTTGCCCCATTGAGTCGGTAATTCCCAATACACTGCGCGGCTTCGCGTAAAGCAATAATCTCTGCGTGCGCACTCGGATCTTTTGTCAGACGACTTTGGTTGTAACCAACTCCAATAATCTTTCCTTTTAGGCTAACAACCGCACCCACCGGTACTTCACCCATGCTGGCAGCTATCTGGGCCTGCTCAAGTGCTGCCTCCATAAAGGCCAAGCGATATCTATGTGCCTTATTCCCACTCAATCGTCGCAGGCGGTTTACCGGAAATATCGTAGCTCACTCGACTCACGCCACGTACTTCGTTGATAATTCGGTTCGATATTGTCGCCAGCACTTCGTAAGGAATACGCGACCAGATTGCGGTCATAAAATCAATGGTTTCAACCGCCCGCAGCGCAATAACATATTCATAGGCGCGATTGTCGCCGACCACGCCAACCGACTTGACCGGCAAAAACACCGCAAACGCCTGACTGATGCTGTCATATAAGCCATTGCGATGTAACTCTTCCAGATAAATCGCATCTGCCTGACGCAGGATATCAGCATATTCTTTTTTAACCTCGCCTAATATACGTACGCCCAAACCGGGGCCGGGAAATGGGTGACGATAAATCATCTGCTTAGGCAAGCCCAACTCTACACCCAATTTACGTACTTCATCTTTAAACAAATCGCGCAGCGGCTCAACCAGGCCCAGCGCCATTTCTTCAGGCAACCCCCCTACGTTGTGATGCGATTTGATTACTTTCGCTTTACCAAGCTTGTTGCCCGCTGATTCGATCACGTCTGGGTATATCGTTCCTTGTGCTAACCATTTTGCATGATCTAGCTTGGCCGCTTCACGTTCGAAAATTTCAATAAATTTATTACCAATAATTTTGCGCTTTTTCTCAGGTTCTGCTTCACCTGCCAATGCATCCAAAAACTCGTTTTCAGCATCAACCCGAACCACCCTGACACCCAGATTATCTGCAAAAGTTTGCATAACCTGATCACCTTCATCCAGGCGTAATAGCCCATTGTCCACAAAGATACAGGTAAGTTGATCTCCAATCGCTTGATGAAGTAAAGCGGCTACTACCGACGAATCCACCCCGCCGGAAAGCCCCAATATCACTTCATCTGTCCCAACCTGGGTACGCACATTTTCGATACTTTGCTTGGCAATATTGGCCGGCTGCCAGTCGTCTCCACAACCACATATTTCATGCGCAAAATTTGCAATAATCTGCTTGCCGTCTTGCGTATGCGTAACTTCGGGATGAAACTGAATCCCATAAAAATCACGATCTTCATCTGCAAATGCTGCCAGCGGCGCGTTGCGACTCGCCCCCACGACCTTGAAGCCTTTGGGTATAGCGCTTACTCTATCACCATGACTCATCCAGACATCCATGGTGTCATGTGGTATCCCGGCAAACAGTCTACAAGGCGCTTTCACATGAATCTGCGCGTGACCATATTCTTTGTGATCCGAATCCTCTACCCCACCACCCAGTTGCGCTGACATAGTTTGCATGCCATAGCATATGCCCAAAATCGGCAAGCCCATCGCGAAAAGTTCAGGGTGCGCACGCGGGGTTGCTTCAGTAGTAACGGACTCTGGCCCACCGGATAAAATAATCCCCTTGGGCATGAACTTATCAATCGCGTCGATTGGTGCATCAAACGGATAAATTTCGCAATATACACCTACTTCACGCACGTTGCGTGCGATGAGTTGGGTATATTGCGAGCCAAAATCAACGACCAATATTCGGTCGGTGTGCGGATCTTGCATTTAATCTATTGGAAGAATAACGGTTGTATAAAAGTGATACTTCTAATGACGCTGATAATTGGGGGCTTCTTTAACAATGGACACATCATGAACATGGCTTTCATTCATACCCGCATTGGTAATACGCACAAACTTAGCTTGCTCGCGCATTTCATCGATGGTGGCATTACCGGTATAGCCCATACTAGAGCGCAACCCACCCATTAATTGATGCACGATATTGAGCATTGAGCCTTTGTAAGGCACCCGCCCTTCTATCCCTTCAGGAACCAGCTTTTCCGTGGCTTTCACGCCTTCCTGGAAATAGCGATCTTTTGATCCTTTTGCCATCGCACCGACTGACCCCATGCCCCGATAAGATTTGTACGAACGTCCTTGATAAATTTCAATTTCACCCGGAGACTCATCGGTACCCGCAAGCAAGCTGCCGACCATCACGCAATGCGCCCCGGCACCAATAGCTTTTGCGATATCGCCAGAAAATCGTAAGCCCCCATCGGCGATAAATGGAATTCCGGAGCCTTTCAATGCCGTAGCAACATCCATAACGGCTTGAATCTGCGGCACCCCGACACCGGCCACAATACGAGTGGTACAAATTGATCCCGGGCCAATGCCCACCTTAACGCCATCTGCACCCACCTCAACCAAATCCAGCGCGGCGGTAGCCGTTGCGATATTGCCACCCACGACCTGGACATCATATTGGCGTTTTATCTCCCGCACTCGACTTAGCACCCCAGAAGAATGGCCATGCGCTGTATCCACAATAATGGCATCCACACCCGCTTTCACCAGGAGTTCCGCGCGTTCATCAGAATCCGCACCGGTACCAACCGCTGCGGCCACCAATAAACGCCCCTGATCATCTTTGCAAGCGTTGGGAAAATCGGTTGATTTCTGAATATCCTTAACTGTAATCAAACCTTTAAGATTAAAGTCGTCGTCTACAACGATCAGTTTTTCGATCCGATTTTCATGTAATAACTTTTTCACGCGCCCATGGCTCGCCCCTTCTTTAACAGTCACGAGACGATCTTGTGGGGTCATGATTTCACTCACTTTTGCTTCGTGGTTTAGTTCAAAACGCAAATCACGATTGGTGACGATCCCAACCACTTTGGTTCCGTCCACCACAGGCACGCCAGAAATATGGTGGGTAATCATTAATTCAAGTACGTCACTCACGCGCGCACTTTGCTTAACCGTAATCGGGTCATGAATCACACCACTTTCATGCTTTTTCACCTTTGCGACCTGTTCCGCTTGGGCAGAAGGCGACAAATTTCTATGAATCACACCAACACCGCCTTCCTGCGCTAAACAAATGGCGGTACGCGCTTCTGTGACGGTATCCATAGCAGCGGATACCAGCGGAATATTGATTTTAAGATCGCGCGTAAATAAGGTGTTGAGCGTTGCCTGATGAGGCAAAATCTCGGATTTTTGAGGGACGAGCAGAACGTCGTCAAAGGTCAGTGCAAGTTGTATATTTTCCATCTGCGGATTATACAGAAAGCGAAGTTTTACGTGCACCCCAAAGTGCCTGTATTTACTAATATATTAACGGAATTATGCTGTAATCATTTTCATACTGCCGATGAATTTTTATGATAGATAAATAATTCTTTGCCCTTTTATCATCTGCTTATTGTAAGATAGCTCGATAATAATTTTAGCGCTGTACAGCTATACAGCACTAACAAATCAAAATAATTGACAACCTACACCTGGAGAGAAGATGAAAAATAAATTTACCACAGCAATAGCAACCGCATTCTTGCTGGCGGGCTGCGCAACGAGTGATAACAACGATAAGGCTGCTATGTCAACTGATGCAGCAATGGGCAACGCTGTTATCGCGCAAGCAGAGGCGGATGTTAAAACGGCACTTGACGCTGGCGCACAATGGCTTATTCTGGACAAGTCTGCTGGTAGCAAGGCTGTTTCGTTTAATAAACTAATTGAAATCGCTAAAGAAAAGGAAGCAGCTGGCGAAACCGAGGAAGCGGAACGCATCGCCATGCATGTTTCCGAAGCGTCTAAAATGGCACTGGGGCAACACGAAAGATATGCAAATGCGCGCCCCAGATATAACAATTAGCATTTTCAATCTCATTCCTTATGAGCCGGGCGATTAGCTCGGCTTTTTTATGCCCGTGGAAACACTAAATAGCCCTAACATTTACTCGGTTGAATCCTTAAATGCGCAGCTAAAAAAGCTGTTGGAAATGAGCTACACAGATGTATGGGTCGAAGGCGAGGTGGGGAGTATCGCCAGCCCGCCCTCAGGCCATACCTATTTTACGCTCAAAGATAATAGTAGCGTTCTTAAATGCGTTTTGTTCAAGCATAAAAAGTATTTAGCTAGTTGTTTACCTATTGAAGGTGAACGAATTTTGATCAGAGGGCGTGTCTCGATGTACACGGGGCGCGGCGAAGTACAGTTGATTTGCAGCTATATTGAAGCAGCAGGCGAAGGAGAATTACGACGTCAATTTGAAGCGCTAAAAACCTCGCTCAAGGCAGAAGGCCTGTTTGATGAAGAACGAAAGCAGACCTTACCTAAGTATCCCAAAATAATCGCGCTGATCACGTCCTTAGAAGGCGCGGTGCTGCACGATATGATCACGACCTTTGCGCGTCGCTATCCACTGGTCAAGCTCAGGATATATCCGACCAATGTACAAGGTAAGATCGCAAAAGACACCTTGCTGCAAGCGCTAAAACTGGCCACAATAGATGCGCCTGACAGCATTATTCTCGCTCGTGGTGGTGGCAGTATTGAGGACTTACAGGTATTTAACGATGAAGCCCTCGCGCGTGCGATTTTTGTCTGTCCAATCCCAATCATAAGCGCAATCGGACATGAAACGGATTTCGTGATCAGCGATTTTGTCGCAGACATGCGCGCACCAACGCCCACTGCGGCAGTCACCTTGTGCACACCTGATATTTTTGAGCTACATGAAAAACTGCTGCAATTTGATTCTAAATTAGACCAATTAGCATCAAATCAGATTGCCTCAAAACAGCAACAGCTTGATATCACACATCAGCGTCTCAAACATCCAAATGACTGGCTCTTGTGGCAAAACAATGCGCTCCAAAGTTGGCGGCTTAAACTATATTTAGCCCAACAAAGTACCTTGAAAAGCCATCAGCAATCTCTAGAGAAATTTAAATCTAAACTGCTATTTATATCACCCCAAAACCAACTCAGTAATAAGCACTATGTCTATCAGGCAACAAGCGCACGCTTGCATAACGGTGTTACCCAATCCATTAATGAGGCCAAAATTGAGCTTGGTCGCCTAACCGCCAAATTACAGGCTTTAAGCCCGCGGCAAACCCTGTCACGCGGATATTCGATACTCCAAAAACAAGACGGCCTAGTGGTAAAAAATGCCGCGCAAACCAGCGAACATGAAGTGCTCAAAGCCACCCTATCAAAAGGTAAGCTGGATGTTGAGGTAAAACCCAAGCAACCCTAGTCAAAGAAACCTCGCAACGCTACTGAGAAGCCTATCTTGATTCCTAGCGGATTCTGACCGCAACAGAGTATCCTCGATCCGTATAGGCAATATACTCAAATTTATGCCCTGATTGTTCAATAAACTCCATGAATGCCTTGTATTCGTGATCCCGCCAGTAGGGGTAATTAATAAATTCATCAAAGACAATTACCGTTCCACTGACTATTTGTCTAGCCAACCCATTCAGAATCGTTTTAGTAGAAGAATACAAATCTGCATCGGCGTGCAAAAATGCGACGGGTTCTGAATTAGCCTCAACAAAAGGTGCTAATGTTTGGTCAAACCAGCCTTTGTGTAACTTAACATTTTCGTGCACCTTCGGAAATTGACCATCTTTGTTGAACGTACCTTCGGCCAGGGCACCCCATTGCTCGGGTAAACCCTCAAATGAATCAAAGCCATGAACAATTTGCTCGGGGCCGACTTGTTCAGCGATAAAATTAATGGTCTTACCCGAAAAAACGCCGAACTCGAGGTACAGGCCATCCAGGCTAACTGCATCCAGTGCTGCTTTGAGTGTGTCAAATGCATGGGGCTTGCCCTCCAGATGTGGAATATGCTCCTGCACGAATGCTCCCGCTTCTCTGGTCGCTTGAATCATGCGCTGTTCCCGTATGCTATTCGGAATCGCTGCCCAATGCATTCCCTCGGTGGTCGGCCGGACATGGTTGGCTTTCCATACAGCCTTTTTGACCTCTTCATTATTAAGTCTTTTAATCATAGACTTATTAGAGATATCTTGGGTTATTTCTCGTTGAAAATAGCGATCTAAAAGCGCATCAATCGCGCCTTGAGAAGACGCTCGCCGAAGATAGTTATCAAAAAGCGTAAACACCATATTCTGGGTTTTTTCCTGCTGCAATGCGCTGGTGAGCGCTGAAGAAAACACCTCCGTCAGTTTATTTTTTAGTTTCCGATACATCACGATTTGACTAAGTATGTGCTCATTATTTCTAGTTTCGGCGTTTTCTGCGACGCGCACTCGATTTTGCCTTGGACTTTACTTTTGGTTTTGGGCGCGCCTTGGGGTCGGGCTCGAAAGGATTCTTTTCCACTCGGGGAATTAAACGGATGGTTACCCCCACTAAATTGTAGGCATCTGCTAGTGCTCTTTGCAAATAACGGATGTAGGTCTTGGGCAAAGCATCTACCTGATTACCATGTAATATGATTACCGGTGGGTTCTTCCCCGCTTGATGGGCAAACTTTATTTTTATTTTACGCCCACGTTTCATAGGGGGTGCGGTATGTTCAACCGCACGCGCCACGAAACGATTCAATTGCGCGGTAGGAAACGCATAAAAAGCGGCATCATATGCGCGTTTAACCATGGGCAAAAGCTTACCCACACCCGTACCATACTTTGCCGATAAATATATAAATTCCACATTATCCATAAAGGCAAATTTCAGCTCCAAGGCCGCTTGTATTTGCGATTTTTCACGTCGACTCAAACCATCCCACTTATTGATTGCAATTACAATCGCGCGCCCCATTTCCTGAATCATATTGGCAATGGTCACATCTTGTGCACTGATACCCGCCTGTGCATCGAGTAACAACACTGCCACATTACAATGCTCCAACGACTGCAAGGTCTTGATAATCGAAAACCTCTCGATGGTCTCGCTGACTTTAGCACGCCGGCGTACACCTGCGGTATCCGTTATCCGGTAAAGCTGCTTTTGCGCCTCTACCTCGACGCTTACACTATCTCGGGTAGTCCCGGGTATGTCGCTGACAATCACGCGATTCTCGCCCAGCAAGGCGTTAGTAAGGGTCGATTTACCTGCGTTCGGCCGGCCCACCAACGCGACGCGCGGGATGCTGTCGTCTACTTCAGTATCATCAATCTGGTAGGGCAACAGCAACTTCTCGAGCAATGGTTTTACTCCATCACCTCGACTAGCAGAAATTGCAACTGGTTCACCCAGCCCCAGGCTCTGAAACTCAGCCGTCGCTATGGGTTTTTCCATGCCCTCACTTTTATTGACCAATACCGTGACATTGCGCCCTGATTTACGCAGTTTTTGCGCGAGTTGTGCATCATGGGGATGGATCCCTTGACGCGCGTCAACCAACATCAAAAGTTCATCAGCCTCATCTACAAGTAGCTCCACCTGACCAAGAATTTGCGGATCGAAGCCAGCTTTATCGAATGATACGCCACCGCTATCCACCACTAAAAATGGCTTAGAAGCAATTTTCCCGCGACCATATAAACGATCGCGTGTGACCCCGGGTTGATCATCGACAATGGCATCCCTGCTCGCGGTAAGCCGATTAAACAAAGTTGATTTACCTACATTGGGACGCCCGAGCAATGCGATGACAGGTAACATCAGAATAAAGAGATTAAACCGAGCGCTCTGGAATTAGTTTGTAATACTGCGAAGGTGCGTCGCAACGCGTTAATACTCAATCAGTATAAGCGCACCGGAAGTACCTGAATAGGCGATAAATCCCTGGTCAACCGCCTTTAGTGCTGTAATGGGTGATTTCCCGAGCCTCAATTGACTGGTTATTGCGCCGTCAGACGCATCGAGAAAATACACAACCCCATCAATATTGCCCACCACCACCGATTCGCTCGAGAATATGGGGGCAGTCAGGCCATGGCCTTGCAATTTTCTTTGCTCCCAGAGGCGCTCACCACTGACCAGATCTAACATGCTAACCTCACTTTGCGGCCCTGTAATGGCCAATCGTTCGCCCGATATCGCAATCGACTTGCGGGTTGATGCCTCTGCATTACGCCAGACCTCGTCTCCATTGCGCAAACGATAGGCGACGATCCCTCCTTGGTACGCACCAACCAATACCACTTGCCCCGCTAATACCGGTGCAGCATCAATATCAATTAACCGTTCAATCTCATTTTTACCCGCTGGGCGAAATGCGCGTTTTTCCCAGAAAACGCCACCATTGAAAACATTATTGGCCAACACTCGACCACTGGAAAAACCGCTAATCGCACCTTCACCAGCGAGCAAACTCGGCGCATCCAAGCCAATACTTAGACTAGCAACCGGCCTTTCGAGCGCCCAAACCTGTTCACCCGTCACAGCGTTCAAGCCAATAATCTGGCCATCGAGGGTGCGAATAACCACCAATTGCTGATTCACCGCTGGCGCAGCTGAAAGGGAACGCCCAATTGACTGCCGCCATTTTTCACTCCCGTCTTTACGGTCAAGTGCAATGACCTCACCGGTAGTGTTAACGGCAAAAATACTGCCTGCATTTACGCCAACACCACTCGCGAGGCGATCATCAAGCTTAATATTTAGCGCTCTTTCTCCCGATGCGAGAGAGAACCGTGCGATCTGCCCACTTTGGCTCGAAACAAAAATGGAATCACCTTCGATAACGGGTTCAAAATGTGCACCTCCGGTTTTACTGCCCGAAGATGACGCGCGCCAACCCACGACCGCCGTATTATTATCTGCGACATCAGGTGTCGCTATCTGGGTCACGGCTTGATTTTCTTCCAGCGCAGCTTGCCGACCACTGCAACCCGTCAATATTGCGCTTATCAGAATAAGGAAAATTAGTTTCACATAGTGCATCTGCATAGACTGACCCGATTAGAAATTACTCGCTCGATAATTATAAGTTATCAAGCTTGAGTTGGACCAAATTTGCCGGTTGGCCAGCCTCACCCAACAGATCAATACTAGATTGATATAACTCTTGGGCTGTTTGCGAATCCCCCTGTTTTAAATACGCATCTGCCTTTAACTCTGCCACCCTTGCTTGCATCAACGGAAGGGCTAAACCCGTTTGTTTATCGAGTAAACCAATCGCCTCTGCCGGCTTATCCTGGGCTAGATACACCAAGGCAAGCCGCAATGCTGCCACTGCTCGCAAACCCTGATCATCAGTGGCCGACATAACTTCACCCAATAGTTTTTCTGCCTGGTCAAACTCCTGGGCATCATGTGCTTGTTTTGCCGCATTCATGCGAGCAAGTTGCGAGTAGACCGCAGAGGTGTCGGCTTGCACCAGCTTATCCAGTGCCCCCTGATCATCCGGCGTGGCAGTATAGTCTTCATATAGTTGGGCTATCTGAAGAGCATGATTCTCTTTATACGTTTTCCAATAGTTATAACCAACCACGATAATGGTTCCGATCACTATACCAGCAATAATTGAAGAACCATTTTCCTTCCACCAGGCTTTCGCCCGAGCCATATCTTCATCTTCAGCAAGTTCGATATCTATTTTGTCATTCATGAATTAAGTTCATATTGGTCTTGATAAATTCGGCCAGCTGTTTAATTTTCACATTTTGACTGTGGCCCTGTCCGCGTAACGGTTTTACCTGTACTACACCCTGTTCTACCTCGTTTTCACCCACTATCAAGGCGATTTTCGCGCCACTTGTATGCGCTTTTTTCAACTGCGATTTTAACTTCCCAACGCCATGGTTCATAGCAATTGTTAGTTTTTGATCACGCAATGACTCGGCCATTTTCAACGCGAGCTGGCTGGCAACAGATCCCATCGATATGATGTAGACATCAGTTGTACTTAGATCGAGAAATCTGTTTTCTTCTAACATCAGTTCTACCAACCGTTCCATTCCCATGGCAAAACCACAAGCTGGGGTAGACCGCCCACCCCAGCGTTCGATGAGGTCATCATAACGTCCGCCAGCGCACACCGTATCTTGCGCCCCCAGTTTGCTGGTTTTCCACTCAAACACGGTCGAAGTATAGTAATCCAGCCCCCGCACCAACCCAGTATCTATTGTGTATTCAATTTTTACATCATCGAGCATGTTACACACGCGCGAAAAATGCTCGCTAGCAGCGGAATCCAGGTAATCCTGAATAACCGGCGCACCTTTTACAATTTTCTGGGTATCGGTATTTTTACTATCGAGAATTCTTAGCGGATTGGTTTGCAGGCGGCGCTGACTATCTTGATCGAGCGCATCCACATGTTGACCTAAATAATCGATCAAAGCCTGGCGGTATCGAGCACGGCACGCATCCGAACCCAGGCTGTTAAGATATAAATGCACATCACTTACGCCCAACGCTTTCCATATTCTAGCGCCCGCCAGTATGACTTCGACATCGGCTTCTGGGCCCGCCCATCCGATGGCCTCCATACCAAACTGCGCAAATTGGCGATAGCGGCCTTTTTGCGGACGCTCACGACGGAACATTGGCCCTAAATACCACAATCGCGCCTGCTTATTATGGAACAAACCGTGTTGCACACCCGCGCGCACCAGTGCGGCAGTGTTCTCGGGTCGCATGCAAACCTGCTCCCCACCCGCATCTTGAAAAGCAAACATCTCCTTTTCAACAATGTCAGTTTGCGCACCAATAGAATGGACAAATAAAGCGGTTTTTTCCAGAATCGGTGTGCGAATTTCGGCATACCCATATGCCTGCGCGATTGCCCTTAATTCAGCTTCGATAAACTGCCAATACCCTGAATGATCAGGCAATAGATCATTCATACCTTTGACAGACCGCAGTTTCTGACTCATGACGAAATCATTTTTGTTTTTCCCGTCACGATGTCACCAAGCGGATAGCATAATCCTATCTCGAAACGAGTATATTTAAGCGACATCGAGGAAAGCGTTGAGTTTTTTATAGAGATTCAAGGGTATCGCCGAGCTTGAAACGTGCAAACAACCCGCTTTTATGCGTTTCAAACGGAACATCCTGACCTTTATAAGTGATTTTTACACCACTTGGCGTACCAATATAGACATAAAATGGCGGGGTACCTTTCACCGTTAGTTGTTGACCTGCGGTTTCTGTTCGATAGATAAGCCGCTTATTCGTCTTGTCCCGAATATCTAACCAGGAGTCTTTATTTAGGGTTAAAAACATGGTTGTACCATCAGCCGCGGCAGCATCATTTATAGCATTTTGCAGCCCCGCGGTTGGGGTATCTTGAGCTGCTAACGTGCCTGCGTTGTTTTGCTGTGGCGCTAAATTGTTGAGCGACGTATTACCGGTTTGATTTTGCAAAAAGTTGCTCGTATTTCCTGCTGCAGAACTTGGTTGGCCTTGATTTCCCGATGGAGGCAATACCAGGCCTTGCTGTACACTGCCGCCTGGTTGAGGATTTTGTGTCGCTGGTTCCGAGAGGTTAGAAGACATGGCGTTATTCTCAACCGGCCTAAGTATCGAGTTGCTCGCTAGCTGGGAAGACTCATCCTCACTTTTGGTCGCTATAGAAGGATTAAGCGCTGGTTTCAATACTTCTGCAATTTGTGGCCCAGATACCTGTTCTTCGCCTTGGTCAGCAGGTCTCAACACTTGGGTCTCGTTGATATTTGGTGCTTGCTGGGCATTATTACCCTCTGTCTCTAGATTCTGACTGGCCACGGGCTGATCTGCCCTAAACCATTTAACCTGATCGAGTAAACCAAAGAACTGTTGCTGCCAGGCATAGTAGGCGAAGCCGATGAGACCAATCAACAATACCAACCCTAACCATCCTCCACCTGAGCTCTGGCGATGTGCTTTATTTACGTCGATGCCCGCCGCTTCGGGTACCACAATACTCAAATTGCGTTTATTTGCTTCGATCGTATCTTCAATATCGATCCCTAACAGGCGTGCATAACTCCTCCAGTAACCGATAACGTAAGTTGCACCGGGTAAATCTTCGTAACGATCAGCTTCTATCGCTCTAACGCTACTCGTCGATAAATGCAAGGCTTCCGCGACTGCTTCTATCGACCATTCATACTCTTCACGTTTTGCACGTAACACATTACCTGGGCCATAATTTTGCGCAGGCAACTCTATTTCTTCACTCATTGGCTAAAAAGCGCTTTGGCTTGGTTTGCTTGTTCACTTTTAGGGTATCGCGCCAAAAGCTGTTTGGTGTAGCGATCCCGCTCTTCAAGACTGGACAGATTGTTTTCCACCTTGGCAGCTAACAACAGCGCGTCTGCGGAGACCGTATTGGTCGCAAAATACCGCTGTAAAAATCCCCTGGCGGATAAATAATTATTCGCCCTATATTTAAACTGAGCCATAGATATCAACGCCTGGCGAGTATTGGGATGCGTCGCCAGCACCGCCTGATAGGCCTGTTCCGCCTTCTCAAGCTGTTGGTTTTTCTCATAGCATCGACCCAACGCAAGTTGGGTGCCAAAATCAGGCTGGGTTAACAGCAGCTGCTCGAGTACGGCGATACCTTCAACAGCAGCCTGGGTCTCACATAAAATAATCGCGTAATCACTATTTGCCTTGCGGTTATTGGGGTTTAACTGCACTGCGCGCTTTAAGTAGTTTCGGGCAAGCTCAAAATTAAGTGATTTGGCTTCTACCAATCCCAACCCATGATATGCGGGGCTCGAGCTTTGATTAATTGATAAAGCTTTTTGAAACGCTTCTCTGGCAACATCCAGCTGGTCACGCTGCAAATAGCTCATCCCCAATTCAACATGGGCCTTGACGCGCTGATTTTCGGGCCACACGTTGCTTGCAGGTTCGGTCGTCGCACACGCGCCCAAACCCAAGAGGAAACTCACCATAAACAATCGAGAAATTATATTCATCATATCAAGTTGCATTCGAACTGACGCCATCTTTCAGCCGCTGAGATCTTTGGGTACGGTCATCGACTTTACCGACTAATTGACCACAGGCCGCATCAATGTCGTCACCGCGTGTTTTGCGCGTAATCGTAATGATACCATGGCTTATCAATATATCTCTAAATGCATCTACGCGCTCACGACTCGAACGCTTATATGGCACATTTTCAACTGGATTAAAGGGAATTAGATTGACTTTGCTTGGTACAGTTTTTAGTCGTTTGGCTAAAGCATGGGCCTGCTGATTTGAATCGTTGATTCCGTCGAGCAACAAATACTCAAATGTAACCCGTGCACGCGCTCTATCACCAACATAATCCTTGCAGGCGGTAAGTAGCACCTCAATCGGGTATTTTTGGTTTAGAGGAACTAATTCATCCCGTAATTTATCGTCACTTGCATGCAAAGAGACCGCCAACGAAACCGGAAGCTCATTGGCCAGTTTTCGCATTTGTGGCACAACCCCTGCAGTGCTAAGCGTAATGCGGCGCTTGGACAAGCCAAAAGCGAAGTCGTCAAGCAAAATTCTTATCGCTTTGGTGACTTGATCATAATTCAACAAAGGCTCACCCATTCCCATCAATACAATATTGGTAATAGGCCGCGGGTCTTTTCCTTCACGCTGAATGGTTGGGTTGGTAGATTTGTCGTTCATCAACGCCTTCCAGGCTTGGGAAACTTGTCCGACGATTTCTCCAGCATCCAAATTGCGATTGAAACCCTGGCGCCCGGTGGCGCAAAAAGTACAATTCAAACTACAACCCACCTGAGATGAAATACATAAAGTAGCACGCTCTTTTTCGGGAATCAGCACCACTTCAACCGCATTACCGTCTGCCAATCGCATTAACCATTTGCGCGTACCATCAGATGCAATATGGGTTTGCTCAATTTTTGGCAACTCGATACAAGCCTCATTGGTAAGGCGCTGCCTTAGCACCTTACTCAGGTTGTTCATCTGATCAAAATCAGTCACAAACGCCTGATGCATCCACTTAAACACCTGCTGCGCACGAAATGGAGGTTCGCCAAGCGCTTCGAAATACTGCGCTAACTCGGCCCGATCATACGCTAGCAAATTGGGGGTAGATAACATTTAACGTAACGACTATCGCTTTAAATACAGCGGATTACCCTCGCGGGCAAATCTCGTCTTCACTAAAAAAATACGTGATTTCTTCCGCTGCAGTGTCTGGCCCGTCCGAACCATGTACTGAGTTCGCTTCGAGGCTCTCGGCAAAATCTGCCCGAATGGTGCCCGCATCTGCTTCCGCCGGGTTGGTCGCACCCATCACCTCGCGATTTTTCGCGATCGCATTCTCACCTTCTAACACCTGCACCATAACCGGGCCAGAGGTCATATAAGCAACCAAATCATGATAAAAAGGGCGTTCTTTATGCACGGCATAAAAACCACCGGCTTGCTCTGCATCCATATGCAGCATTTTCGATGCCACGATACTCAAACCTGCTTGTTCAAAACGAGCATAGATTTTACCAATCAGATTACGTTTAACCGCATCAGGTTTGACAATAGAAAATGTGCGCTCAATGGCCATTGTTTTACTCCAAAATGTAAAGAAATATAGTTTGTTGCTGGGCGAAGCACCCAAAAAAATAAGCGCCCTATTCTATGCTGATAACGCTATTTTTCCCAGCAGAGTTTGTTCTTCTATCCCTGTAATTTGCACATCATGCCATTGGCCTTTATGCACTTTATTCGGACCATCAATCAGCCTAACCGGAAAATAATCATCACAGCGCGCAACCAAACCATTACGCTCACTCGATTCCACAATAGTGCGCTGCGTGGTCGATAGCCTTTGCAAGGCTTGTTTTTGCCACACTTTTTGGCCCATTTCGCGCACCATCTTTGCTCTGCGTTTTTTTTCTTTAGTGTCTACTTGCCCTGGAATTCTGGCCGCGGGTGTACCGGCTCGGCTTGAATAAGGAAATACATGCGGGTAGGCAATCTCGAGTAACTCTATGGCTTCCAGAGTCTCGCTAAATTGTACCTCAGTTTCGGTTGGAAACCCCACCAGCACATCCGCGCTTAAAACCAAATTCGGTCGCAAACTGCGTAACTTTTCCACCCGCTGAAAAATCATCTCGCGGTTCGCGCGACGCTTCATACGCTTTAGAATCAAGCTATTGGCGCTTTGCATGGATAAATGAACGTGCGGGCAAATTTGAGCATGCGTCCCCACCAAGTCGATCAATTCATCTGATAAGTGATAAGGATCAATAGAAGAGATTCTGATGCGGCAATCCAGATCTAGCGCGAGCATCGCTCCCAGTAACCCCACCAATGATTGATTGTCTGATAGGCCTTCACCGTATGCGCCCAAATCCACGCCACAAACCACCACCTCTTTATAACCTTGTTCGACAATCTTCTGGTATTGCGCCAATACGGTTTGCTGCTGGAAAGACACGCTGGGGCCACGTGCCACATGAATAATGCAAAATGTGCAAGCCTGATTACACCCCTGCTGAATTTGCATAAATGCGCGCGATTGTGTTTCATACCCGCTCAACAATTCCTGTGGGAGTCCGAGCAGCTCATCAAATTCCGGGTGTAAAGTAAACTTCTCTTCAAGCACCTGCGCTCGGCTTTCAATTAACCGCGGAAGGTCAAGTTTTACTGCATTACCCACGATCCAGTCGACTTCTTGTATTTCAGAAATAGCTCCTGCGTTGTTCTGGGCATAACAACCCGTCATGATCACGGTCGCGTCTGCATTTTGACGCTTTAGCTTTCGCGCGAGCTGGCGGCTTTGTCGATCCGCTTCGGCGGTGACGGTACAACTATTGATGATATAGATATCTGCTGACTCATTAGGCGTAACACGCTCGTAGCCCCGCTTACCCAAGCGCTGCAAAATCAGTTCAGATTCAAAAGTATTAACCTTGCAACCGAGCGTTGCAACGGCGACGCGCTTCATGCCGATGGCGCTAGCCTAGCCAGACTCAACTGAAAAGCTTTCCCCACAACCGCATTCGTCTACTACTTTGGGATTGCTAAATTTAAACGCAGCAGCAAACCCATCGCTTTCGTAATCAATCTGGGTTCCATCGATATGTTCAAGATGGCTTTTATCAACCATCACTTTAATTCCACGACTTTCAAATACCTCGTCGGTATCGCGAATTTCATCTGCCATATCTACGGTATAAGCAAACCCCGAGCAACCGGCATTTTTCACGCCGAAACGTAATCCCATGGCGCCGTCCTGGGTCGCCAGATAACTGGAGATCTGATCTGCCGCGCTTTTAGTGAGTTCAATCGCCATATCAATCGTCTGAATATTTTTTCAACATCTTAACCATTATGCTGTTTAAATCACATTTTCCAATAGCCTTTCAGCATAGCATTAGCTTATCGGCATTACTTGGTTTTTCTATCGAGCGCCGTATTGATTGCAGTAAGCGTACCTAACAATATCCGCACATCTTCCTCAGAGGCGTCTGCTTTGTACATCAAACGGCGTATTTTGCGCATTACTTTTGTCGCATTTCCCTTGTAAAATTTAATTCTTTTCAATAAGTTATCAAGGCTATTAAAATAAAACTGTAGCTGCTCTGAGCTGGCAACTGGAGATTCATTTTTTTTCCCAATTGCAGTTGGATTCAATTTTGGGCCAAGCAACGCACTGCGAATCGAGAACGCTAACACCATCACCGCAGCAGCCAGATTAAGTGAGGAATGCGCTTCGTCTACCGGGATATGCACCAGCGCTTGGCATAAATCCAGTTCCTCATTGGTTAGCCCACTGCGTTCTCGTCCGAACACAATGGCGATATCTCGCGCATCATTATGCTGTTGTATTTGTTCCGCAAGTTGTTGCGGACTGAGTTGTGGCCAGCTAATTGATCGTAATCGGGCTGTGGTCGCATATACATAGCCACAATCCGCAACTGCCTTTGCCAGGCTGGGATAAAGCTCAGCGCTGTCCAAAATGTCATCTGCGCCGGCAGCGCGTGCGGTAGCCTGCATACTTGGATATTCAGCAGGCCGAACCAGCGCTAAATTTGACAAGCCCATATTAGCCATCGCTCTTGCTGTAGCACCAATGTTCCCGGGATGACTGGTATGGACCAACACAATTTTGATGCGACTAAGTAGTGTATCAGGCAAATTCATTCCAATAGATTGCCTTAGGCTCAGGCTTTACTGACGATAACTTGGTGAATACGTCGCTGAGAAGCGTTCTTAATGGTGACGTCAAGCCCGTCTAGGGAGAATTTTTCCTTAGCGTCTGGAATTCGTTCGCTATGATTCAGTATCCAACGACTAACCGTGTCGGTTGATTTATCTGGAAGCACAATATCGAAATATTGCTCCAATACCCGCAATTCAGTCGCGCCATCAATGGAAATTTTATTCTTGGATAACTCAGTAAATTCGGTAGGCGGTTTATCACTTTCGTCATAAATTTCGCCCACTAATTCTTCCATCAAATCTTCCAGGGTCACCACACCGACCATCAGCCCATGATCATCTACCACCACGGCCATGTGCATATTATGCCGTCTTAAGGTTCTAAAAAGCTCTTCAATCGGTTGATTGGGCGGGCAAAATAGGGGGTCATGCGCTATTTCCCTAACTTTTATTTCGGTATTTCCACCGATCACCGCGTTGATAAAATCACGCAGATGTAGCACGTAGAATATCTCGTTCGGATCCTTGCCGTGCAATGGAATGCGGGTATGCGGTTTTCCCAATACTTTAGACGATATCTCCTTTATTTTACTGCGCCCATCTAAGGCAAAAACCTGACGCCTCGGCGTCATAACATCTTCCACCCTCAGATCAGTAAAATCAAACACCCGCTCAATAAACTGCCGTTCATGGGATTCGATCGTGCCTTCTCGTTCGCCGTGCTCAACCAAGCTTACCAGCTCAGTTTCTGTCACCGTTGGATCTTGCTCGGCACCCACACTCTTGCCCAACCAAGTCGTCAACTGGCCAAACAACCAAACCAGCGGGTATATCAGTCGCATGAATAACAGCATCAGCGGCGCGATAAACAGTGATATTCGCTCAGAATAACGCGTTGCGAGACTCTTAGGCGTGATTTCTCCAAACACCAAAATCAGCATGGTGAGTACGCCCACCGCCACCCCTGGGCCCATTTTACCCAAACGTTCGGTCGCGATAACGGTTGCCAACGCAGATGCAGCAATATTCACCACATTGTTTCCAATCAATATAGTGATCAACATTCTTGAAGGGTCCCGCTTAAGCTCTAATAAGGCCTTCGCCCCGCGCCGACCTTCTTTTACCAAGCCTTCGGCACGCGCCATCGATAAAGTTACCAGCGCGGTTTCGGATCCTGAAAATACGCCTGACAGAATGAGCAGGACAATTAAAATGAGCACGTCGTTCACGGGCGGTATTATAAGGCGCGCAAGCGCTGAGTGGCACGTTTGATAATGGTTTTTTTACGCATTTAATGCAGGTTTTTTATCCTATGCGATTCTATCCAAGATTTCTATGGATCATGCTGATATTTAGTGCCTTAGCATCAATTAGCCAACAAACGCGTGCTAGCTTTTGCCTGCGCGAGCAGGTAGATTGGACGGTCAGTACAATAAAGCATATTAGTCATGAAACAAGCTAACTACCCCATCGCTGGTGCCTGCCAATGCGGTAACGTCACTTTTAAATTATTGGCTCCACCAAAAGCAGTAATCGCGTGCCATTGTAAACATTGCCAAAAACTTGCAACCAGCGCATTCAGTATTACTGCGATGGTCAATGCGGAAGATATCGAGTTTTCGGGCGAATTGCGTGAATGGGAACGTTCTGCCGATAGCGGCAATCGAAATGTAGCCAAATTCTGCCCAAATTGCGGGAACCGGATTTATCATATTAACCCCGAAGAACCAGAGCTCATTAAACTAAAAGCTGCGACCAGCCTTGAAAACACTGATATCTTAAACCCAAGCGTACATGTCTGGCTTAAGCAAAAACAAAGTTGGTATGAAGTACCAGAGGGTGTGATACAAAAACAAACCCAGTAACTGGCAGTAGTTATATTGAGCACATAAACTAAATGGCAACCGTATGAATCGAGCAAAGCTTAAACAAGCAGAAACCGATTTTCTGGCGCGATACCCGGGTGGTTTTAAGCACCCAGAAATGGTAGCGATTGGTAAAAAGCACCCGATAGCAAAAATGACCGATTTTGCCCACCAGGCCTTTGCAGAACCCCAATTTGCCTACCCAGATAAAATTGTTGCGGCGATGAGCACCGGTATCTCACGATCATCTATGGTCTCTATGTTCGAAAAACCAAAATTTCGTGACTTTATCAAATCCATGCCCGTAATCGACCAGGAAGCACTCGCCGAAGCGCTTTATGAACAACTACATGGAGACCAGGCGGCGGGGTTTGAAGCAATGGTAGAACAACTAAAACCTATGAAGCTCGCTAAATGGACATTATTGACCATTCTGCCGCTTTATTTCCGCCCGAACCATGAAGTATTCGTCAAACCAACAACGACCAAGGGCATCATCAATTTATTAGCACTCGACATGCAGTACAAACCTTTGCCCAGTTGGGCCTTTTATCGCGAATATCGTGAATTAATTAATAAAATAAAAGGTGAGGTAGACCCAAGTCTTTCGCCGAATAATGCCGCGTTTAGCGGTTTTCTGATGATGAGCGCATAAAACGAAGCACTTTTTTAGGATATAACTATTGCCCACGCCGTACGATAAACAAGCCGGTCACTATTAATGCCAGGGAAATAAATAGATTTAGAGAAATTTGTTCCGCGAGAAAAATTGCCGCCAAGATTACCCCAAACACTGGAATTAAATTCAAACCGACAGATAAAGCCGACATACCAATATTTTGAATTAAGTAGTAGCGCAAAATATAGCCCAGTGCCGTTGGAAATAAACCTAAATAAAGTAAACCGATCCAGCTAGTGCGACTGAAATTACCCAATGGCAGGCCCTCAATCGACAGGGACAATACTAACAAGCTTAAACTGGCCATACCAAGTACCAAGCCGGAAAGCTGCAATGACGAAAAAGCGCGCATTCGGCGCACAATTAAACCAGACGTGACATAGCAAGCCGAACCTAACATGGCAGCACCTTGACCCAATAGATTACCACCCAAACCCTGTAACGCATCCCAGCCAACCAGGATTAGAATTCCACTGAAGCCCAATAAAGCACCACCTACTTTAAAGCGCGTTAACTGATCGTCGGTTGTGGTGAAATGACTCCCCAGGATGGCTAAAAAAGGCCCCACGCCCATTAAGATAGACGCCACACCTGCATCAATGGTTTGCTCTGCCCAGGAAATTAAGAAAAATGGCGCCACCACATTGAGCGCCATAACCACACTCAGTAAACGCCATTCCTTTGCTGATTCGGGCCATTCAATGCCTTGGTATATTACGATGGGTAACAAGGCAAGAAATGCAATCACCACCCGCATAGTCGCCAACCAAAGGGGGCCGGTATCAGGCACCACGACTTTGATGACTAAAAATGCAGAAGCCCATATTACGGTCAAACTCAGCAACAAACTGATATCCCAGTGATTGGGTTTGCGAATACTGGGTTGGGAGGAGTTGCCGCTCATGGCGCGGAATATAACCTATTTTGGTAACGTTACATGATTTGTTTATTTTCTCTCTGGCTTAGGCAAGCCAATTCTGGAATTAGCCCCTGCATTATGTCGATATATTATTAAATATTACTCGTAAGTAACTATTTTCATGATTTTCTTATCCTCTATTCCCTGCACCGATCTTGTGTAAATCTAATACTTGTGTGTATGGGTTTAAGGTAGCTGATGTAGATATACAAACTGAAGAACCGGTAATATCACTAATTTAAGCCCAGCTCTTTTTCAACTTCTGTCAAACAGGTGTCGATAATACTCATTGCATCATCCATTTGGTCTTTTGTGGTTATCAACGCCGGGGTGAAGGTCAATACATTGCCCATAGTCGTTTTAAAACTGAGACCTTTTGCTAACGCGCGGTATAGCACACTGTCAGCAGCATCATTGGCTGGCGCGCGGCTATCACGATCCAGTACCAGCTCTGCACCAAACAAGAACCCACGCCCACGCACATCGCCAATCAATTCATGATGCTGTTGCATTTCTTGTAATCGCGCCAGCGCATATTCACCCACGCTCTTCGCATTTTCCACCAAGCCCTCATCCTCAATAATTTCCAGTGTGGTTAGCGCAGCACGACAACTAACTGGATTTTTTTCGTGCGTGTAATGACCGTAAGCAAATTGCTCAGCAATATCTAGATCTGGGTGGCAGATCGTCGCAGAAATGGGGAGCACGCCACCACCAAGACTCTTCCCAATTACTAAAATATCCGGCACGACTTCGTCATACTCACACGAGAACATCTTGCCCGTTTTACCCAGCCCAGTCGGTATCTCATCAAAAATCAACAGCGCGCCGAATTCATCACAAGCCTGGCGAACTTTTTGCCAGAATCCGGGCGGCGCGATATACGGGACAGCACGCGTTGGTTCTGCAATTACTGCGCCCACATCGCCTTCTTTCTGTAATACGTAACGGATCGTGTTAGCGCAGAGCTCACCCGAGCCTTCGGTTACGCCCCACGCATTGCGGTAATCTCCAAAAGGCGGAACATGTTCAGTACCGGATAAGAGCGGCCCGATGGGGCCTGAGCGAAACATCTCCTCTCCACCCACCGAACGTGCCGCAAACCCGGCCCCATGAAAAGCATCCCAAAATGAGACCGTTTTAAATCTTCCAGTTTTAGCTCGCGCATAGGCCAATGCAATCTCAATCGCGTCAGATCCTCCCGTCGCAAAAAGTACTTTTCCCAACTCACCCGGGCTAATCTCCGCAAGTTTTTCAGCCAGTTCGACCGCTGGTTCACAAGTAAATCGCCTCGGCGCAAAAGGCAGGTCATCGAGCTGCTTTTTAATGGCGGCGACTAAACGAGGATGCCCGTAACCTATATGATGTACGTTATTGCCGTGGAAATCCATCATATGACGCCCCCGATTGTCTTCAATCCAAATGCCTTCAGCCTTGGTGACTACAGAGAGGCACGGCGTTGAAACTGACTGATGTAAAAAGGCCTGTGAATCACGCCGCAACAACTCACTGGCTTTCTGGTCTACATGGTGTTTCTGCCATATTTTACGACGTGGTGAGAAATTGACATCACCTTCAGCCCCTTGTGGCGCATGGTATTGTCGTTTATCAGTTGAGCCGCTCATGGCCGATATTTGGTCTAAGTTTAGGTATAAGATTTTGGCTAATTATGATATCGCTAACAAACAAAGCAATTTCTGATGCTCGGTAGGCCTAAGGCCCTACCCTAAAAAGCGGGTGTTATTCCGCTGGCACCCAGCCGATTGAGTAGCATACCATCATAAATCGTATCGATACCAGTCAGACCCTAAGTCGCCTTCGCAAACTTCACGAAGGTCGGAAATTCCGGAGACGAGCGAATAAAAATCACCTAAAAGATACTGACTATTACTTGGTATTTTCAGAAACCTCGCTTTTGTTGGGCGCGTATCAGGTAGTTCATGTGGCCAAGATCCCTATCGTTTAATGTCATAGCGGTATCCACCCAAATATCCACAACCGACATCAGAGATTCGCGCGTAACTGGATCGGCACTACGAACTGCGCGACGTAGGGCGCGAGCTGCATGCCGATTTCTTCGGTTGCGTAAAACATATTCCCGCACCGCCTGCTCACCCTTGCCTTCGTCTGCGAGCACATCCACGATACCCATTTCATAGAGTTCTTCCGCGTTGTATGTCTTGCCGCTCAAAATCATCTTTTCAGCCGCTACCGGTGATATTCTCCTGCTCAGAAACTGGTAAGCACCCATACCTGGAAACATATTGAACAACACTTCCGGTAGACCCATTTCAACTTGTTTTTCAGCAATCAGTACATTGGCAGATAAAGCCGCTTCCATTCCACCACCCATTGCATTGCCTCTAACCAGCGCGATTGTAGTCATGGGTAGATCCATGGCAACATGGTTTTGATATACCAACTCAACACTTGCACGCGCATAAGCCTGTAACGCTTGTCGATCACCATTCTTAATAAGCGTGTAGAAGTGGGGTAAATCTCCACCCAGGTTGAACGTTTTAGCTATTTCGGAAGTCAGCACCAAGTATTCTGGTGGACTAGAAGCGATATCAGTACGCGAATCTGCTTGATAACGGTTAGTAAAAGCAATCTGAAAATCACGAAATGCCTGAATGAGTTCGGGCGTGAATTTTGCCGGGCAATCTGGGCGCATACTCAGCCAGAAAACTGACGAATCGGCATCGAGACGCGTGTTAAAAAACTGATCAACGGGATTTGTTTCTCGATAAGGTGAAAATAATTGTTGATGAAAGGAAGTTTTTTCTGTATAGTCGTTAATGGGGAAAACTTTTCTTGGGTTAATGACGGATCGGTCTGCTTCGATAGATTGTTGAATCATTGATATATACTCCTCGTGTATTTAAGACACAGGACCGTTTGCCCGTGCCAAAAGTTGGCTAAAGCACTAGATTACCGCAGTCGGGCGATAAACTGAACCTTTTGCGCTTAAATCTCCGCTAATTAATCAGTAAAAACAATACATTCGGATAGTATTGTGATCCTAAACTAAAGCATTGAGTGGAGAATAGGCTATACTCGCCATAAATTAAAATACGTAATAGGGGCGTCTGTGCCGATGAATCAACAAAATCTCACATCTAAAGACATTCTTCAGAAAATTTATACCGTCGTGTTTGAAGTGTCAGGTATTGAAACTTCGCAGCTGAATGCAGAACTTTCGATCAATGAAGAAATAGCACCCAGTTCACTGGATCGTCTTACACTTTTGATGGCTTTGGAAGATGAATTTTCAGGATCAATTGCAGAAGAAGAGTTGAAAGACATTCTGACCCTTGGAGACTTGATAAAATTTGTGGAAGGCAAGTATGCAGAAAAATTCGCCTGATTTCGGGTGACTTCCTGCAAATTCTGTAACCATAGTGAAAAATAGAAATGTGGTGATCACGGGTATGGGCACTCTCTGCCCCCTGGGACTCACCGCAGACAAATTCTGGCAGGCCTGTTTGGCCGGAAAGCAGGCAGCAACCCATATTCCTGAACAATGGCTTGAGTTCGCAGATTACTCCTCGAAATACTGGGCCCCATTGCCCGAAATAGATTATTCTGCACTGGGTATTAGCAGAATAGACAATATGCGACTAGACCCAGTGAGTAAATTGGGCTTATCCGCAACCCACCAGGCACTAAAAGATGCAAAGATCATCGCTCGACCACTTGACCGTAGAAATAGCATGTTTGAGCTGGAAGGTATTAAACAGGAGCGAGCCGGCGTCATCCTGGGAACCGGAATTGGCGGACTGAACACCACGCTTGAATCTCACTCGGTGCACCTGCTCTCCCGTAATTGTCGGGCAATTGAGCAGATTCTGGATACTGAAACGCTTGACTCTGGCGTTCGACAGGAACTCCATCAGTTATTGAACCACATGCAGCATCCGACGCGCTATAACCCGTTCACGGTCTCAATGATTATGAGCAATTCCATCGGCGCGAATATCGGGATACGCTACCAGTGCAATGGACCGAATAAGGCGATTTCCATCGCCTGTGCTTCCGGTACGGCGGCACTTGGAAGTGCGTACAACGCCATACAAAATGATCAACTGGATTTCGTGATCTCGGGTGGGGTGGAGTACAAATATGATAATATCGGGGCGGTGTTTAGGGGATATGATGTAGCGGGTACGCTGGCGCATGATTTCCCGTCACCGCAGGAAGCAAACCGACCGTTTGATCAACGGCGCAATGGTTTCTTATTCAGCGAAGGCGCCGCTGCAATACTGATCCTAGAAGAAAAACAGCATGCACTTGAGAGGGGTGCAAACATTATCGCCGAAATCAGCGCCTACGCGGAAAGCTTTGACGCCACCAGCATCATGCAACCCGACCCTGGGGGCGAGCAGATCGAAAGAATGATCCGCAACGCGCTGCAGCAGTCGGATCTATCCCCCACTGAACTCGACTATATCAATACGCATGGCACTGGAACTATCGCCAATGACGAAACTGAATGTCAAATAATTGAGCGAATTTTTTCTGCAGGCCCGGTTGTAAATTCAACCAAATCTCTGGTGGGGCATACTATCGGGGCGAGCGGTGCACTCGAAGCACAGGTTGTAGCACTCAGTATAAGAGACCAGCAAACCCATGGAAATATTAATCTTGATGATCCAATCGCAGATATAAACTTGCTTAAAAATGGAAAAAAGCTTGAAATTTCATCAGCTTTGACGCATTCTTTCGCCTTCGGTGGGCACAATTGTGCTCTACTGCTTAAGAAACCAGGCTAATGGAGGTACTGCAACTGCAGTTCGAGATGAAGTGATTCAGAGATTTCGACAACTGTTTGCCAGCAGGAACGAGTCTGTATTGGGCATGGAATTAGAACAATCGGTGTTACGTGCCGTGCTAGGAACACTGGCTGTCACGTATTTGCTAGCTTCCCACCAGGTGACCAACATAAACCAGCTGATTTACATGATGCCTGGTTATCTGGTATCGATCTACCTGTTTCCGTTCTTAGTTATCAAGGAGAGTTTTAACGCACGTATACGCAGATTGCTGGGTATTTTCCTGGATATTGGGATGATTACCTTGACCGCCTACCTGGCGGGCGAAGCGGGTATACCCTTGTTTGCACTATACCTGTGGGTCACTATTGGTAACGGTTTTCGATTTGGCCTACCTTACCTATTTATCGCCCTGACGTGCAGCGTCTCTGGTTTCCTGCTGGTAGCTCTGAATACGCCAGTCCTCATGGAACACATAATGTTCACCACCGGTTTTCTATTGACCATGATGGTGATTCCGCTGTACGCGGCCAAGCTCATCAGTCGGCTTGAAGAGGCTCGCGCTCGGGCAGAATCCGCTAACCAGGCCAAAAGCCAGTTTGTCGCCAATATGAGTCACGAAATCCGCACCCCACTCAATGGGGTGATCGGCCTAAGCGACTTGCTTGACAAAACCAGCCTGGATAAGGAGCAATCAGAAATGGTGGAAACCATACAGAGCTCCGCTCATTCTTTATTAAATTTAGTTAACGATATTCTAGATTTCTCGAAAATTGAGGCGGGTAAAACAGAGACCGCGGACAGGGAATTTGATCTGTATGGCGTGGTGAACGCCACCGTGCGTATGCTAAGGCCAATGGCTGAGACCAAAGGTGTGATGCTCAACGAGGACATTGATCCCAGGCTTCCTGACTATATGGTGGGCGATGATCAACACCTGCGTCAGGTGTTGATAAACCTGATCGGTAATGCGGTCAAGTTTACTGAAGAAGGCGAAATAGACGTGCGCGCATCGCTAAGTGATGAGCTTCAAGACGGAATGCTGGTACGTTTCGAGGTGATTGATACTGGGGTCGGTATCCCTTTTGAAGACCAAGAAAGGGTTTTCGACAACTTTCAGCAGGTGGATAATTCTCTTTCCCGAAAGTACGAAGGCACAGGGCTGGGTGTCACCATCAGCCGCAAACTGGTTGGGATGATGGGAGGTGAGCTCAAGCTGCAAAGTTATCCCGGGAAAGGTTCGCGATTTTGGTTTAGCCTGAAACTCAAGCACTGTGAATTAGAGGAGTATCAACACCCCGAGAAGATCGGGGATAAAACCGACAATAAAGTGATTCCCTTTGTGCGGCCCAGTAATGATAAATCTGTTGTTCCAGAAATTCTAGTGGCGGAAGACAACGAGGTTAATCGAATGGTGATTACCATGATGCTAGAAAACGCAGGTTATCATGTAACCACAGTCAATGATGGGGCTGCAGCACTTGATATCCTTGATGAGCGCCGTTTCGACCTGGCAATCGTTGATATGCAGATGCCAGTCATGGGGGGCCTCGAGGCGATGAAACTCTATCGAATGGCGCACCCAGGAAAAGCAAACAAGATGCCATTTATAGTTCTTACAGCGAATGCAACTACAGATGCGCGAAGAATGAGCAGGGAAACCGGCGCAAATGCCTTTTTAACCAAGCCAGTAGATTCAGGTCGACTGTTACGCCACGTGGCATCCTTAACCGGGGACCTTTTGTTGCGACAACGCGGTGAAGCCGACAATAGCATGCAACATATTTTGACGTATGATCCTGAAGTTCTATTAGAGTTGCGTGCCGTAAAAGACAATGCAACCGCTCTACAGGAATTTATTGAACTATTTTTACATGAAGGGGATAAGTTGCGCCGCTTAATGGAGGAAGACCTAAAGAATAACGATTTACGAGCGTTCAAAGACCATGCGCATACCTTGAAAGGCAGTGCAGCCAGCGTTGGCGCTAACCGCATATCTGAGATTTGTCTCAATGCTTCTAGAGTTAAGCCCGGCACTCTACAGACCCAGGGAGGCGAGCTTGTCGGTCAATTGGCAATTGAATTCAGGGAATTTAGAAAAATAGTTAAATCATTTCTAGCACAACGAACGGACGACAACATCAAGTTGACGGATAAGTGAAGTAATTCTGGAACCTATCTACAGGGCAGCAACTGCGTTTGGCGTAGGGTATATAAAGTGTAAACCGCAACAATGAGGTAAAAGTACGCAACGGCCAATTCATTCCAGCGCCTTTCTGGCGGACTGAATAGATCGCTGAACTAATTCTTGCATCTTTTCTAAGAAACCCGGGGTAATATCTGACAGCTTAAGATGTTCGACGCTATAGGCTAATTCGTATAGCTGATTCATTCCAAGCATACTGGAGGTACCCTTGAGCTGATGCACGGCAGACCTGAGTTCTTCGAGGTCGTTTGCATTTCGGGCCGCTATGATGATATCCAGCAATGTTTTAGCATTACTTTCGAATTTATCGATAATGGGTCGAAGAGCTTCTCTATTTTCGCCAGCGAGGTCGAAAAGTTTGGTTGTATCTAGAAGCTCTGCCATGGATATAAGTGTAATCGGTTTAGACCGAAATTAGAAAACGATTTCACTTCTTTTTTAAAAAGAAATGATAAGATTTGACGATCACGTCAATTTGCATTCAACTTTGCAAGTTATCGTCATGTGGAATTACGCCAAACCGCTTGCTCGGCACTCTTCGGGGTATCCTCACTGTGCACTGTCAGACAAAATTTGAATAAACTGTCAAAAATGGTCGGGGCGAGAGGGTTTGCGTTTCGCATCCTTGCTGCATGCATTTCAGGGCGTTATCACGCTATACGCTAATGCCCATAATGGTTCCCGACGATTTTATGAACCGTTGGAATCGGTTCCAGCTCCAACCCAGTTCGTTTAATAAATTTCCACACTCGCTTTGGGTGAAGAGCGATAAATTTATTAAATAAATTGGTCGGGGCGAGAGGATTTGAACCTCCGACCACCGCAACCCCATTGCGGTGCGCTACCAGGCTGCGCTACGCCCCGAATTAAGTTATCTGCGCCGAAATACGCCATCTCTCAAAGACGGCGTATTTTACTGTAGGTTGTATTAAGTAGACAGCTATTTGGTGAGCTGGGAAGGAAAAATTCCCAGCTATTGTAAACCCATAAGTTGGCTATTTTACAGCCCTTTTTTGCAATCCTTTTGATTTGCAATATTGGTTAGATGAGATTTGCGTTCAGTGATAAGCCGTTCTGCTTGACCTGCATCGTAATAGGTGTACGCCAAACCAGGTAACCAAAATAGGGCAGACGCCACGTTCGTACCGGTTGCGCCCTTTTTAGAATCTACTTCATTTTGCGCGTTATCCAGCTTCTCCAACTCATTGCGAATTTGCTCGCAGGTTAAATCGTCATCACCAACTTGAACAACCTGTACTTTTTGAGAGGTTGCACAACCCGCGATAAACATAGTACTCACAATAAAAACTGCTACGACAGTGGTCAAACTCGATTTCATATTCATCTCCGAATGTAGTCTAGGTCCAAATTTAGGCGCGGACTTTACCATAAAATCGCTGATGCGGTTCATCAACGCATGGATAAAAACAAAACACGATTTCTTAGAAACAACAGATAAAAATTTCGGGCGATTAAATTGAGATATTCACCGTACTTCAGGAGAAACGCATTAGTAAATATTACCCAAGATAATAGTTCTCCGATCTAGAGTTGGCTTTAGCTTATTATCTAATTTACGCCTTTGGCATTAACTTTAGGACGCAGTTATTTATTCTTAATTTTAATTTAAACAACCCCTACTAAATTGCCTAAACGCTCACGAGCGCTTGCGTGCAGAAAATAATTTTAACGCAATACGGTTTGGGATATGGTTTTGAATAGAGCTGACGGATAGACGCTAAATTTAGGGTATCGGTTGCTATTGCAGCATCGACACGACTTCGTCTAACTCTTTGATTACTTGAGTAATAATAGTTTTAGATTGCGTGCCTAATGATTCCGTAGCACCTGATTCAACTGCTTTTGCATCTAGCCCATCGAGTTTTGCGCGCGCACCAGAAATGGTAAAACCATCGATATAAAGTAGCTGACGTATGACTCGAACCAGTTTCACTTCGTGGCGTTGATAATAGCGCCGGTTACCACGCCGTTTGACCGGTTTTAATTGGTCAAATTCCTGTTCCCAATAACGCAACACGTGCGGTTTAATATCACATAATTTACTGACTTCACCAATGGTGAAATAGCGCTTCCCCGGTATTTCTGGCAGTTCCATTACGCCAGTATCAAGCATTGTCATTCTGTTGTTACCTTTTTATTGAGGGCTAGTGCCTGTGATAATGATGTATTGTAATTTTAATCACCAAAATGTTCAGCTAATGCCTTTGAGTTGTTTGCTATTTTCTTTTTTAATTTTTGACTCGCACGGAATGTTACCACACGCCGAGCTGAAATCGGAACTTCCTCACCAGTTTTAGGATTACGACCGGGTCTAGATTTTTTATCACGTAGTAAAAAGCTGCCAAAACCTGAAATTTTAACCGCCTCGCCCGCCTCCAGAGATAATCTTATTTCTTCAAAAAACTGATCGATTAGTTCTTTAGCTTCGCGCTTGTTAAACCCTACTTCATCAAACAGAGCTTCTGCCAAGCGTGCTTTGGTAACTGTCATAATTAATACCCTAAATTATTTATGATTGCATGTTTTAGCTTCGCAAATTTGCGCCAAACTTTGCTTTAAGAGAAACAAGTAACTCATTGATTATTTTGTCAACAAACTCATTACTAAGACTTTCTGACTCCGACTGCAATGATAAACTAAACGCCAGACTCTTGTACCCCTTTTTTATATTCTCGCCACTATAAATATCAAATAATTCACATTTTTTCAATAACTTCCCAGTATTTTCACGAATTTCTTTTAATATATCACCTGCCGATACCTCATTTTTTACAACTAGGGCGAGATCACGGGTAGTTTCTGGAAATTTTGACAGATTTGTGAACGCCGGTATGGTTCTACTCATCAGTGCTGACAAGTTCAGCTCGGCAACGACATAGGCCTGATTAAGATCAAAATGCTTTTGCACTTGCGGATGCAGAGCACCAACATAACCAATGGTCTCACCTTTCAGTAAAATATCTGCTGCCTGTCCAGGGTGCAATGCTGTGTGGCTCGCATTCTCCTCGTACATAATCTGCGATTGAATACCAATACGGCTGAATATTCTGCCCAGATCACCCTTTACATCAAAAAAGTCAACTTTTCGCTCGTGTCCTGCCCAAAATGCAGCACTGTGATCACCACTCGCGACCAGAGCAAGCCTACTGTGTTCTTCTGCACCGGTATCGCTTTTGTCCTCCGTATTAAATACATGCCCCATCTCAAACAGTCGAATGCGGCTATGTTGACGTTGTTCGTTAACCCGTGCGGTATTTAATAACCCCGGTAAGAGGCTTTGCCGCATTTGTGACATATTACTGGCAATGGGGTTCGCCAGATTTACAGCGCGGTCTGCGTCTGCCGATCCGGTTATCACCTGCTGGTCCTCTGGTGCGATAAAGCTGTAAGAAACTATCTCTCGATATGCGCCACTGGCAAGCCAGCTTTTCAACGTGTAAATCCCTACTTTACGTTCTGCCACGCTGTGCGGCTTAGCCCGCAAACTTGGTGGATTCGGCTTGATTTTATCCAGACCTTCCAAGCGCCCAACTTCTTCGACCAAATCATGTTCTGCAGTAATATCAAAACGCCAGCTGGGCCGGGTAACCCGCCATGGGATACGGCTATCGTCTACCTGCATTTGTAAATCGAGCAAATGCTGTTTAATATCAGCATCTGCCACCTCAAGCCCGAGTAAATTGCGAATTCGTTTGGGAGACATCACAATGGTTTGAATAGGCGGCATATCGGCTGGCTCGGATTGTTCAAACACCGGCCCACATTCCCCACCAACAATTTCCAATAATAATTGGGTAGCTCGCTCTATCGCCAAGACCTGTAATTTGGTATCTACGCCACGCTCAAATCGGTGCGATGCATCGGTCTGCAAGCCCAATGTGCGCGCTTTACCCGCTATCACCAAAGGTGAAAAATAGGCAGATTCGAGCAAAATATCGACGCTATTTTCATCAATTTCTGAGTTTGCCCCCCCCATAATCCCCGCCAATGCGATCGGTTTTCGTTCGTCGGCGATAATCAGCATATCCGCTTGCAGCTCGATGGTTTGTTCATCCAGCAAAGTCAATGATTCGCCCTGCTTTGCCATGCGTACCACGATCCCCCCATCAAGCTTGTTCAGGTCAAATGCGTGCATGGGTTGGCCCAGCTCCATCATCACATAATTCGTGACGTCTACAATTGGCGAAATATTTCGAAGCCCTACTTTACGCAATTTTTCCTTCATATAATCAGGTGTTTGCGCTGAAATATTAACATTTTTTATAATTCTTCCAACGTAATGTGGACACGCTTTAGAAGCTTCCAAAGTGATACTTCTGGCTGCGTCAATGCTGGACTTTACTGGAGATAAATCCGCTGGGGTTAACGTCGCTTTAGATAAGGCTGCAACATCGCGTGCCACCCCGGCAATACTCAAACAATCACCCCGGTCTGGGGTCAAATCAATATCTATACTAGCATCCTCAAGCGCTAAATGATGATCGAGCAAGCTGCCGATTTTGGCATCATTATCCAACTCAAGCACACCACTGGATTGATCTTCCAACCCAAGTTCCGCAGCGGAACAAATCATGCCGGCAGATGCAATACCACGCACTTCGCGCGCACCAATCTTGAAACCACCCGGTAATACGGCGCCTACTAGGGCAATGGGGGAGATCAGCCCTACTGTGGCATTGGGTGCACCGCATACGATGGTCAGGTTTTCCGCATTACCGATATCCACCGTACAAACATTTAATTTGTCAGCGTTGGGATGCTTTTGAATTTCCGTAATCTGACCGATGACCACCTTATCACCCAGCAAAGTTTGCTGAGTCACCGTTTCAACTTCCAGCCCAGCCTGGGTCAGGAGTTCCGCCAATTGGTCCGTTGAGAGTTTAGGTGATACCCATTCGCGCAACCATGATTCACTGATAATCATGCCACGTCCTCGGTTCGAGCCAGCTTAGGGTTTATTAGCAATACCATACTCATCCTCTAAACTGCTTGAGAAAATCTATATCGTTGTCAAAAAACAGGCGTAAATCATTGACCCCATAACGCAGCATGGTCAACCGTTCAACCCCCATACCAAATGCATAACCAGAGTATTTTTCCGCATCAATACCTCCGTGCTTTAACACCTCCGGATGAACGACCCCGCACCCCAGAATCTCAATCCAGCCACTTTTAGCGCATACACGGCAGCCTTCGCCTTCGCAAAATACGCATTCTATATCGACCTCCGCAGAGGGTTCCGTAAAAGGAAAATAAGACGGCCGAAAGCGCACACCCAGATCTTTTTCGAAAAAAGCCTGTAGAAAATAAATCAGAACGCCTTTGAGGTCTGCAAACGAAATACCTTTATCCACCGCCAAGCCTTCAATTTGGTGAAACATCGGGGTATGCGTAATATCCGAATCACAACGATACACTCTGCCCGGTGCGATCACCTGAATCGGTGGCTTGGTGTTGTGCATATAACGTATTTGCACCGGCGAAGTATGCGTGCGCAAGACCGTGGCCTCATCGATATAAAAAGTATCGTGCATTGCGCGCGCAGGATGGCTTTCGGGAATATTCAGCGCCTCAAAATTATAGTAATCTGATTCAATCTCAGGCCCGGTTGCAATGGTAAACCCTACCCGGGTAAAAATATCTTCCATGCGTTTAATGGTCTGGCTAATCGGATGGATTGAACCTTCGAAATCGGCGTTACGTCCTGGTAGGCTGATATCAATTTTTTCCGTGATCAGTTTATCGTGCAGCGCGGTGAGTTCCAAAGCGATTCGGCGTGTCTCAATGTCTTCTTCAACCGCCTTGCGTACAATATTTACTCTATTACCAAAATCCTTTCGCTGCTCGTGCGGCAAACTGCCAATCTGTTTCAGTTGAGCGGTAATTAAACCGTTTTTACCCAAACTTTTCACCCTGAATTGTTCAAGCTGATCCAGTGTTTTCAACTGCTCAAGCTCGGCCAGCAGGGTGTTTTCGAGTTCGGTTAATGGGTCAATATTCACGTTTAAATTGTGTCTGTGAAAAAACAAAAAAGGGAAGGTAAACCACCTTCCCTCGCAATGTGCCAGGTTCTGGACTACATAAGATTGCTTAAGCGGCCGCTTTTAGTGCATCTTGTGCACGTTTAGCCAAATCGCTAAATGCTTCTTTATCATGGACCGCAATATCAGCCAACACTTTTCGGTCGAGCGAAATCTGCGCTTTATTCAAACCATCCATAAAACGGCTGTAACTCATTTCATTCATGCGTGCAGCTGCATTGATGCGTGCGATCCACAAGCGACGAAACTGGCGTTTGCGTTGTTTACGATCCCGATAGGCATATTGGCCGGCTTTGGCGACAGCCTGCTTGGCAACTTTGTAGGTTCGGCTACGCGCGCCACGATAACCTTTGGCTGCAGCCAGTACTTTTTTGTGACGACGTTTTGCGTTCACTCCGCGTTTTACTCTCGGCATGATTAACTCCTATTTTTAAGCGTATGGAAGCATTTTCTTAATCGCGGCTTCATCACATTTTTTAATGAGACTCGGTTCGCGCAAGTGACGCTTACGTTTGGTGGATTTGTGAGTCAATATATGACGCAAGTGTGATTGAGAGCGCTTGATTTTGCCCGTTCCCGTTTTCTTAAAACGTTTAGCAGCGCCTCGGTTGGTCTTCAATTTAGGCATGATTACCCCTAATTTTTAGTGAAGGAAGCCGTAGAACTTCCCAATTCGATACTATACGCGGTGATGTAATCAGGGGTCTGCCTGATTAAACCACGCTTTACCTTTTTGTCGGCGCTAGCACCATTACCATTTGACGTCCTTCAAGCAACGGTTTAGCCTCTACCGTTGATATATCTTCAAGGTCATCACGAATCCTTTCTAACATTTCAAGCCCCAATTCTCGATGCGCCATTTCTCGGCCTCTAAAACGCATCGTAACTTTGGTCTTGTTTCCCTCTTCCAGAAACCGGGTCAGATTTCTCAGTTTAACTGCGTAGTCACCGACGTCAGTTCCTGGTCGAAATTTTATTTCTTTAACCGTGGTTTGTTTTTGTTTCTTTTTCGCTTCCTGACGCTTTTTGCGCTCGTTGAACAGCTGTTTACCGTAATCTAGTATGCGGCACACGGGTGGTTCGGCGTTGGGTGAAATTTCCACCAAATCCAGGCCTAGTTCACTGGCTTTTTGTTGCGCTTGAGCAAGCGAAACGATGCCCGTTTGCTCGCCGTTTTCATCAATCAGTCTGACAGGATCCGATCGTATTTGATCGTTGATTTTAGCCTGCTTTTTTTTAGCGATGTTGGTATCCTCAAAAACAATTATTTAGTTATCATGAATAAAAGCATCATAACAAAACTCAGGTTTGCGGTGTCAGCCCCACCTGCTCTAGGTGTTGGATGAATTGCTCGAACGACATAGCTCCGAAATCTTCACCCTCACGACTGCGCACCGCCACTTGCTCATTTTCAAGCTCACGATCACCAATTACCAACAGGTACGGCACGCGGCTGAGCGTGTGTTCGCGGATTTTAAAGCCGATCTTCTCGTTTCTCAAGTCAGAAATCGCGCGTATTCCTTTATTTTGCAGCATTTTCTCGACTTTTTGTGCATATTCGCGCTGACTATCCGTAATCGTCATCACCGCGACCTGTGTGGGCGCTAACCATAATGGAAATTTGCCCTCAAAATTTTCAATTAAAATGCCGATAAAACGTTCGAATGAGCCCAATATGGCTCGATGTAACATAACAGGGATTTGTTTATCCCCATTTTCATCAATGTAGGAAGCATCGAGTCTACCCGGCATAGAAAAATCTACCTGTATCGTGCCACACTGCCATACACGACCAATGCAATCTTTCAACGAAAACTCGATTTTCGGCCCATAAAATGCACCCTCGCCCGGCAGCATCTCCCAGTCAAGATTTTTCGCGTCCAGCGCACGCGCTAAAGCAGCTTCTGATTTATCCCAAACCGCATCGCTGCCAACGCGCTTTTCTGGGCGTGTCGATAGCCGATATACCACTTCTTCAAATCCCAAGGCACGATAGATATCGTGCAGAAAATCGATAAACTCCGATACTTCGGATTGAATCTGTTCTTCGGTGCAGAATATATGTGCATCATCCTGGACGAAACCCCGAACCCGCATCAAACCATGCAGCGCGCCTGAAAGCTCATTTCGATGACAAGACCCGAATTCAGCCAGGCGTAATGGTAAATCACGATAAGATTTCAGCCCCTGACTAAAGACCTGGACGTGGCAAGGGCAATTCATCGGTTTGATCGCAAAAGTGCGGTTTTCTGACTCAACCGTAAACATATCATCACCGAATTTATCAGCATGTCCTGACGCCTCCCACAATGACATATCGACCACTTGCGGCGTATTGATTTCCTGATAACCGCGCTTTACTTGTTCGCGGCTCATAAAATCGCGCAACGATTTATATACCTGCCAGCCCTTGGCATGCCAAAACACCATGCCCGGCGCCTGCTCTTGCAGATGAAATAAATCTAATTGTTTACCAATTTTTCGGTGATCGCGCTTTTCCGCCTCAGCGAGCTGATGTAAATACTGTTTTAGCTGTTTTTTATCAGCCCAGGCCGTGCCATATATCCGTTGCAACATTTCATTGTCTGAATCTCCACGCCAGTAGGCACCGGCCACCTTCATCAACTTGAAAGCGGGGCCTAATTTACCTGTACTGGGTAAATGCGGTCCGCGACAAACATCAAACCATTCACCTTGCCGATAGATCGAGACGTCCTCGCCCTCGGGAATAATATCCTTAATGATCTCTACTTTGTAGACCTCACCGATCTCGCCGAATACCTTAATGGCTTCTTCACGCTCGAGCACCTCACGCTGAATCGGTAAATCTCGTTTGACGATCTCGTGCATGCGCTTTTCAATATCCACCAGATCATCTTCTGTAAACGGCTGCTCACGCGCAAAATCATAGTAAAAGCCGTTTTCAATCGCGGGACCAATGGTGACCTGCGTACCGGGATATAACTCCTGCACCGCCTGCGCCATAACGTGCGCTGCATCATGGCGCAACAATTCCAATGCTTCTTCATCTCGGGTGGTAATTATTTGCAGCGTACTATCCTGCGTAATCGAGTAGCTGGCATCTACCAGCTCACCGTTGACTTTACCCGCAAGCGTGGCTTTGGCCAGCCCAGGGCCAATATCCCGGGCAATTTGCATAATCGAAACGTCATTATCATAGGATCGAACCGATCCATCGGGTAGCGTAATTTCTGGCATCGAATAAACAGACTTTAGAAGCTAAAACAAGCGCCGCATTTTAACCCATCAAAACTCGCCAAGTTGCGCTAAATAGGCGAGATAACTTCAATTCTCGAGCTCACCTATACTTTATTGATTCCTGCTGCGCTCGTTAAACCAGGGTGTCAATCCAATCAGCAAAACTGTCCAACCCATCGCGAGTGGAATAAACATATAACGACCAATAAAAAATGCATGAATTACCGCATGATTTTGTAATAAAAATAACCTGGCAAATACCGTTATGACAACCAAAAAACAGACTGCGGTAGCTAAGGCTGTACGCAAATCTCCTTTGAGTGCTCTTATGACGCAGAGTACCGTGCCGATAATCGCAGCGCCTATTGAGCCAACCATCACCACTTTCCATAGCAACTCATGCCTAAGCACGCCCGTCCATTGATAACCAATATTCCATACCTTATCCATCACTATGGCTGCATTCAGCTCTACTTCGCCAGGCCCCACCGAGGAGGATCGGTTAGCCATTGCTGATAGTACCGATTGGGTCACCGCCTCTGTTCCCACGTATATTGCTTTAGCCAATTGGCCACTTAAGTAACTAGAAATAAATCCAACACCATAAATTACCGTGTGAAGAATCGAGTGATACGCTGACTGAACCGCGTTGCTGCCTTGCACCGCACTGAAATATCCAATCAATAACAACCAACTCACCAGTAGCAGTATGTGTCCATCTAATAACCATAAATAAGCAGACACCATCCCAGCAATAAAAACTGTCAGATAAATTACTGATTTTGGTACTTTACTTGCATGCAAAGCAGCAACCAGCGCGGGCGCAACAATCGCCCATAAATAAGGCACACCCAGAACAACTTCGCTAAAGTACGAGATACCTGAAAATAAAACGCCAAATAGCAATAAGGGGGATAGTACCCAGAATACACTCGATGCTATCGACATAAGCGCGACCGCTAACCCAAGGTATGCTAGAGAAGTCACATTGCGAATCATCTCTCTGGTCTGATATACATTCAAATAGCGCAGTGCAAAACTATATACCGCACGTGCGCCCCACCAGTAACGCGTTCTTATCGGCTGGGTTTTAGCATCCGTTTGCCCCCCATTACTTAATTCGGTTACCGTCTCTTTTAGGGTCTCGCATCCAGACTTTCTTCCTGTTTTAAATAATCTTGGCGGTAATACCGCATCAATTAGTTTATCGCTGGGGGTTGCCAGTACACCAAGCAAGACTGCACATTCAGTAAATTGGTTTTGCCCTATATTGGAGACGATAGAATGTGAGCCATGCACAGAAAATGGGTAGTTATGTTTTGACAGATTATGGTAATGAAAGTCGCGCGCTAACTTATCCACCACAAACTGTTGAGGCACCTGATTGGCCAAGTAGTGGAATGCGATAAACAACCCGGTAAATAGCACCAGAGTAAACAGATAGATTACGCTAGATCGAAAAATATCCATGGACTTGGTGACTTTAGGTTTTTCACTCATATAACTGCGCGAATCTAACCATATTCGACCGAGGGGTGGGATACCGTTGTAAAGAATGGTAGGCGCGATTGGATTCGAACCAACGACCCCCACCATGTCAAGGTGGTGCTCTAACCAACTGAGCTACGCGCCTGTATATTCAGAGCGCGAAGTGTACACACAAGGCTGAACGCATTCAATGATTAATGGGTGTAAAACCCGGCAGCGCCGAATAAAACCAAGATCAAGATAAAGTCAGTAAACTCGCGTTACCACCCGCTGCAGTCGTATCAGTACTCACCACCCGTTCGACCGCAAAACCATGTAAATAATTCGGCCCCCCTGCTTTTGGCCCGGTACCTGACAAGCCTTCACCGCCGAATGGCTGGGCCCCGACCACGGCACCAATAATATTGCGATTAACATACATATTGCCGGCTTTTACTCGGGAGCAAACGCGCTCAACGGTAGCATTAATTCGGCTATGGACGCCCAGGGTTAAACCGTACTCACTGGCATTGATATCATCTATCACCCGATCAAGTTCGCTGGCTTTGAATCTCGCGACGTGCAGCACCGGGCCAAAGACTTCTTTTTCCAATTCAGTAATACCAGAAATCTCAATCAGTGCTGGCGGCAGATAATGGCCTACGTTGTCGGCAGTCTCGGGCGCACGCACCAATAGGCCATTATCCTGATAACGGTCAATATGCTTTTGGAGCGTTTGCAGCGCCTCAGCATCAATAATCGGCCCAACATCCGTGCGCAACAATGTTGGGTCACCCACATTGAGTTCAACCATCGCTCCTTTAATCATGTCGATTAAAGATTCAGCAATGTCTTGTTGCACATACAACACTCTTAACGCGGAACAGCGTTGTCCGGCGCTTTGAAAAGCAGATGCAAGCACATCCTCCACTACTTGTTCGGCAAGTGCTGACGAATCCACAATCATCGCGTTTAGCCCGCCCGTTTCAGCGATCAGATGGGGTAGTGGCGCGTTTGGCCGGTCCGCCAGCGAGTGATGGATTAATCTAGCGGTATCTGTTCCACCCGTAAACGCCACGCCATCGGTGCGTAAATCCGAAGTCAGTTTTGCCCCTACATCTGCGCCTGTTCCGGGTAAATATTGCAGCACTTCTGGCGGTACACCTGCTTCATGTAATAACTGCACAGCACGCCAGGCAATAAGCGGTGTTTGCTCAGCAGGCTTGACGATAACTGCGTTACCCGCCAGTAAGGCAGCACTGAGTTGACCGGTAAATATCGCCAGCGGGAAGTTCCATGGGCTGATACAGACAAAAACCCCTCGTGCATGCAGCTTGTATTCGTTTCGTTCACCCGTCGGACCATCCATTTCCTTAGCCCGGCCAAAATTCGCACGCGCTTGCTGCGCATAATAACGCAGAAAATCAACCGCTTCGCGTAGCTCTGATACCGCATCTTTGAGCGTTTTACCCGCCTCTAACTGGCACAGCGCAATCAATTCATACGTATTTCTCTCATATAATTCAGCCGCTTTTTCCAGTACGGTGGCGCGTGCATCACCCCCCAACTTATCCCACGCAAAATAGCTTTTCTGTGCTTCACTGAGCGCCGCATCTACTTGCGCATCATTGGCATATTGCACGCTACCCACGGGGTTCTCCACATATGCTGGGTTTGAAACCGCCAAGGGCGTGCTGTCATTACGCACCTCTATGCCGAGTAAAGGCGTGGCTTTCCATTGTGCGCGCCGGGCCTTATCCAGATACCGATAATACGCATCCAGCCATTCGCTATCGGCCAGATTGGCCCCACTGGAGTTTAGCCTTCCTTCGCTGTATAAGTTTCTCGGTAAAGGAATTCCCGGATGGCGATGCAATTGTTGACGTGCTACTTTTTCTGCCGGGTTAGCGATAATGACATCGATATCCTGATCTTTATTCGCGAGCAAATTTACGAATGAAGTATTGGCACCGTTTTCGAGCAAACGACGCACCAAATATGCGAGCAGGCGTTTATGCTCCCCGACCGGCGCATATATTCGGCAGCGGTATTGATCGGCGACCACCTTCTCATACAATGCCTCACCCATACCATGCAGGCATTGAAACTCAAAATCTGTTTGCTCACCTGCATAATTCATTATCGCTGCGACGGTATGCGCATTATGCGTTGCAAACTGAGGATAAAATGCCCCAGGCTTGGCGAACATTTTTTGTGCGCACAGCAAGTAATGTAAATCGGTATTTTCCTTACGCGTGAAAACGGGATAATCAGCAAAACCTTCTACCTGCGCGTGCTTAATCTCCGTATCCCAGTAGGCCCCCTTGACTAAACGCAGCATGAACCGGTGGCCGCTCCGTTCAGCGAGGCTGGCCATCCATTCAATCACTGCCAACGCGCGCTTTTGGTATGCTTGCACCACAAAACCCAGCCCATCCCAGCCTTGTAGTTCAGGCGCATAAGCCAGTTTTTCCAGTAATGACAGGGAAAGTTCAAGACGATCTGCTTCTTCCGCATCAATATTAAACCCAATCTGGGCTGCCTTCGCACGCTGCGCTAGTTTCAACAACCGCGCATAGAGTGCATTTTCTACGCGTTCGACCTGAGAAAATTCATACCGGCTATGCAGCGCACTCAATTTGACCGATATACCCGGATTCTGAATTGGATCAGCACTCAAGGAGGAAGTGGCCAGGGCCTCGATGGCCTCATGATAGGCTTGCGTATAAGCCTTCGCATCGGTATCGGTTCGGGCGGCTTCCCCCAGCATATCGTATGAATAACTAAAACCTTTGGCTTGCTGTCTCCGTGCTTTATCGAGCGCCGCTTCAATCGTCTCCGCCAGGACAAATTCCTGGCCCATGATTTTCATCGCCTGGCGGATGGCCACCCGAATGGTCGGCTCGCCGGATTTGACCACTAGGCGCTTGAGAAAGCCGAATGGGTCGCGCTTGGTATTGGTATCCATTGACACCCATTTGCCCGTCAAGAGCATGCCCCACGTAGAGGCGTTAACCAATAGGGAATCACTTTTACCCAAATGAGCCTCCCAATCGCCGGATGTAAGCTTATCCTGAATCAGGGCGTCCGTCGTCTCAGCATCCGGAATGCGCAGCAGTGCTTCGGCCAGGCACATCAGAACAATGCCTTCTTCACTCGACAGGGTAAATTCCTGTAAAAAGCTATCGATCAGACTGGCAGATTCATTTTGTTTACGCAAGCTTTCAACCAGCGATCTCGCGGTTTGCTGAATTTGCGCATCTTGCGCACCGGACTGGGCGTATTCTCCCAACATCGCATTAACATATTCAATTTCATCAGCATGATACTGAGCACGAATCGCTGCACGTAAGGGATTTTCGGAACCGGTGGGTTTAAGATAAAAAGTGTGGCTGGCATTCATAAGCGTACGTGATCATAATCAAGGTACAGTTATGCTAGCATTACTCTAGCAGGATATTCTGCTATAATTTGTTTTTCTCCAGATAATTATCTATTAAATATAATTTTTATGGATTATTATGCTAATAACTTAGCCATCGACAAGATTGACCTCGAAATCCTGCGTCAGTTGCAGCGCCATAGCAAACTATCGAATGTAGCCTTGGCGAAACGCGTTCACCTAAGCCCGACGCCCTGCCTGGAACGCGTGAAACGTTTAGAGAAAAAGGGGTACATACAGGGTTATCATGCCAAGCTGTGCGCGGATAAACTAAAAGCAGGATTATTGGTTTTTGTACAAGTCTCGCTGGATAGAACCACACCCGATATATTCGCACGTTTTACCTCAGCCTTAAAACACCTCGATGAGGTTCAGGAATGCCATATGGTCGCCGGTGGTTTTGATTACCTGCTCAAACTACGCTTCCCAAATATGAATGCATACCGTACATTCCTGGGCGATGAATTGACCGCGCTACCTGGTATTATGCAAACCCATACCTATTTCGTGATGGAAGAGGTTAAAAACAGTGCTGCCATTCCCTTACCCAAAGTACAACAAACTGCAACCAAGGAATAATATGATAAATAAATCTAAACCACCCACCCAACCTCGCGGCAAGCTTGCATTACGCACCCTCGCAATGCCTGGCGATACCAACCCTTCTGGCGATATTTTCGGTGGCTGGGTCATGTCACAAATGGATATTGGCGGTGGAATTTGCGCCGGTGAACGTGCTAAGTCGAGGGTCGTTACAGCAGCGGTGGACTCAATGAGTTTTATCGAACCGGTACACGTTGGCGACGTATTATGCGTATACACTGAAATCGAACGTATTGGTCGCACATCCATCAGTGTGCATATCGAAGCGTGGGCACGCAGAAATCGCCATCAGGAAAAGGTGCGAGTCACCCAAGGGACTTATATTTTTGTTGCACTAGATGAAGAGGGCAAGCCGATGGAGATTGCTAGATAATACAAACCAATCTGTATAAATAACTGGGTGTGCATGCTGGACTATCTAATCGTCTTTGTCACTATAAAAATAAACGCCAAAATTCATTCTTAGGCTAGTAGACTTTTTCTTTTTGTCCCTGGATTGCAGTTTTCTTGCTTCATGGTTAAGGTACTTCAACATTTCCATAGCCTTTTCTTCTGAAAGCTTAGCTAGCTGCTCAACTGACTCGCCACTGAGCTGGTCATAATACACACTTCGTTCTAAAAATGGTGGCTCGTCATTTTGAACATTATCACGCGCTGCTGCCATATGATCGTGAATATTTTTACCTAAAAAATAAATTTTTTCGTCAACGCCTTTGGCGGGAATAAAAGCGTCTACCTTTAGGCAAACCTGGTCTTCTTTATTGATGGTTACCGCGCCAAGGCGCAACCATTCGTCAAGAATGGCACGTGGCCGGATATCCTTGCTGACCAATCTAACCAATTCTTCAAAACTATTCGTATCAGTGCTTTTAGCAACTCCCGGTAACCGTGCTAAAGGTGCGGGATTACCCAAATTGTCTAAAAACCTTGGTTCTGTAGTCCAAATGGCAACTATTTTCGCGCCCAAGAATATGCTGGAGGGTGGCACAAAACTATCCTTATCTTCACTACGAATACAACGGACATCTTTGCGATGTACCCCAGTTAACAAACTAATGCGGCTATCGGTTTGTTCTTTATTTCGTAATCTAAATTCTGCTTCGGCAACATCAACGTAAATGACCTTAAGAATTTTCGTCAACCAGCCGTAGGTCAAACCATTATCCAGCAACAATCCAACCAACGGCCTGAGTATCTGCTTTATCGCCCGAATCAATGCCGGTGTAGGCGCTGCTGTCATGTATTTATCTCTTTACGATGTAAGTGTTGTTACTCAAAAGTAAATTGCAGATTAACAAAAAGTTGACGTGGGATCAATTCCCACAGTAATATTCATTAATTAATCTAATAGCTATATTCTGCAACTCAATACTCAATGCGCTTTTTAATTATATTACCTATTGTTTTTACAGTAGCAATGCTTCTCGATTCTTGTGGGGAAACTGAATCATCTAGCGGTTCAGGGATTGGAGGCACGGGCATTACGCGAATTAAAGGCAATGTCGCCCAAGTAGATAATCAAAAAGTAGCAATTAGTAACATTGGTAACAATCACTATTTTGCGAAAGAAATTGGCAATTGGATCGTTCCAGTTAGTTTTGCTCAGACAGCTGGATTAGCAAGCCTCACCGTTTCTGGAGGTGGTCAATCAGTCAAGATCCATCAAAATGGCCAGTTTGTACTATCGAATGTTAAGCCCAGCACGAGTTTTGTTCTAACCTTCACTGTAAATGGCAGACAAAATATCGACATGGGAATCGGCCAAGTAAATATGGGAGCTGTTGTAACAGTCAAAGACATTGTCATTGATACGCGCAGAGGATCTGCCAGACCAGATAGTGTTAATACAGAAGTACCAGATAAAGACGAACCAGATAAAGAAGATGAGAATGAGGAAGAGGATACAAATAAGAATATAGACGAATCGACTGATGGGGATAATGGGGATGATGGGGATAATGGGGATGATGGGGATGATGGGGATGATGGGGATGATGGGGATGATGGGGATGATGGGGATGATGGGGATGATGGGGATGATGGGGATGATGGGGATAATGGGGATGATGGGGATGATGGGGATAATGGGGATGATGGGGATGATGGGGATGATGGGGATGACGGGGATGACGGGGCCTCTGGCGATAACGATGACTAAAACAGTGGTTAAGAGGCGTTCACAATAAATGTAGTAAGGAATAGCTCATAAAGTTAAATAGTGAAGACTACTAAACTCGGTCATATGCTCCACGAGCTTCTAACATGGTTTACAGGAATATTAAAAAATACTGTTTAGTGAATTAGTATTATGGTTTCAAATTTGAAAGCTCTATTGGTAGATGATCATCCCCTATTTCTTGACGGCTTGAATCTGATGTTGAGGCAACAAAATATCGATGTTGTCACCGCTGAGAACACGCTATCTGCGCTGACTGTAGTCGATAGAGAAAAGCACTTTGATATCATCTTATTGGATTTGATTATGCCGGGGTTAGATGGTTATGCACTGATCACAGCGTTACACGAGCGCCAGATTTATACTCCTATCATAGTCGTATCTGCGTTGGAAAATACAGATAGCATATCTCGAGCGCTAAAACTTGGTGCATTGGGATACCTACCTAAGAGTATTCGCACAGATCAGATAGAGAAAGCAATTGAAAGTGTGTTAGCCGGTAAAATATATATTGCACCAGAACTAAATTTTAACGCTACTCAGGAAACAAGGTCTGGCAGAAAGCGTGCATTTTGTGTAAATAATGAGTTACCCAAACGTCAACTAGATGTTCTCGCCTTAACGGCGGAAGGATATAGTAACAGTGAAATCGCTCTAGCGATGAACGTTGCAGAAGTAACGGTTAAATACCATCTGCAAGTGATCTTTAGAAGATTGAATGTGAGCAATAGAACAGCATGCGTTAAACAGGCTAAAGAGCTGGGTATAATATAAAAGCTCACACACCGCTTACGACTTATAATAGTTCCGATTTTATCTGAGACTGGTTAAATCGAACGAGGCGCAGTCGAACTTGATTTGGTGAGGGTTACCCGCTTTGATAGATGTGGTTCATTTCTACATCGACGCAAATGAGGTTACCCCCAAGATTCATACTACCGATAAAATCATTAAACCCAAAGTCGGACTGCTCAATCTCACTAAAGTACGGGGCAATTTATGCAGCTCGAGTTTTGTTCTTGGGTGCTTCGCTTTAAAAAATCAAACATAAATTTCAAAATCAACTGAATCATCCCCCTCACTCCACTGGCGGAGGCGCCAATATCTCCCGTTTACCATGCTCCAGAGGCCCCACCACACCCTGCTCTTCCATGGTTTCGATCATGCGCGCTGCGCGGTTATAACCCACTCGCAAATATCGCTGCACCGCAGAGATAGACGCTTTACGTTCTTTGGTCACGAAAAACACCGCGCGATCATAAAGCTCATCTATTTCTTCTTCCTGGCTGCCACCTTCACCCCCAACGCCGCCAAAATCTGAGCCCGTATCTGCTTCGGTAATCTCGTCAATATACACTGGTTCACCCATCTGGCGCAGATGCCGAGTAACATTTCGTACTTCATCATCGGATACAAATGCACCATGCACCCGCACCGGGTAGGCAGTGCCCGGTGGCATAAACAACATGTCACCCTGACCCAGCAATTGCTCGGCGCCCATTTGATCCAAAACGGTTCTGGAATCCGCACGTGAAGAAACCTGAAAAGCGATGCGGCTCGGCACGTTAGCTTTGATTAATCCGGTTACCACATCAACTGAAGGACGCTGTGTCGCCAGTACAAGATGGATGCCTGCAGCGCGCGCGCGTTGCGCGATACGAATAATGACTTCTTCGATTTTCTTCTTGGTAATCATCATCAAATCAGCCAACTCATCAACGATGACAACAATATATGGAAAGACGGTTAAATCATCTGCTTGTGCTTCTGGGTTAGATTCATCCGGTTCGAATAAAGGATCCTTGATGACATTACCTTTGTTAGCGGCGGTTTCAATTTTTTTGTTATAAGCTGCAATATTACGCACGCCTAATTTGGACATCAGTAAGAACCGTCTGTCCATCTCACCAATACACCAGCGCAACGCATTGGCTGCTTTTTTCATATCCGTTACCACCGGTGTAAGTAAATGTGGAATATCTTCATACACCGACAATTCCAACATTTTAGGGTCAACCATAATCAATCGCACTTGCTCCGGCGTTCGACTATAAACAATACTCATGATCAAGGTATTGATGCACACTGATTTACCCGAACCCGTGGTCCCGGCAACCAGTAAATGTGGCGTTTTGGATAGCTCTGTGACAACTGGTTTGCCTGCTATATCCTTGCCTAGCGCGATTGGCAAAGGCCCTTTTTGTTTCTCGAACTCATCCGAAGATAAGGTTTCGGTTAAATACACAATCTCACGCGATTGATTGGGTATTTCGATACCCATAAACGGCTTGCCTGGTATATTTTCTACCACGCGAATGCTGACAACTGATAGTGCACGTGCTAGATCTCTGGATAAGCCCACTACTTGGCTGGCCTTGATACCGGCGGCCAACTCAATTTCAAATCGAGTTATGACCGGCCCGGGCTGCACGGACTCAACGGTAATATCAATATTGAAATCCTTGAGCTTTTTGATCAGCAAATCAGACATCATGTTGAGCTCACGCTTGGAATAGCCATGCTCAGACTTAACCACCGGATCCAAGATGGCCAAAGGTGGTAAATCACCTTTGGTCTCAGATACAAACAAAGGCATTTGCTTTTCTTTTTCTACGCGTTTACTCGGTGTTGGCGCATTGATTTTGGGTGCGATCTTGGGCGGTTTTTTATTCACCATCTTCTCACGAATGGTGCTCACGCTTTCAGTTCGACGTTTGCGCTCTTTAGCGCCTTTAATTTCATCGCTGATTCCGCTAAATTTTGCCTTGAGCCGATCAAATAGGGAGAAGCCTTTCTCCCCCAGCCAATCCATCAAACGAAACCACGAAAGCCGTGTCACCATGGTCACACCGGACAAAAACAACCCTAGGGAGATCAAGGTAGATCCCACCACCCCAAATTTGGGCAAAATTGTGTTGACCATCATATCACCGAGCATGCCGCCTGAGACATAGGGCAAGGCGACCGGGTCTTCAATATACAAATTATCCAGGGTGGTAGCACCGATCATGGCAAATACGAAACCGATGACGGGTGAAATGATAGAAGACGCGTGGAAAGTTTCCGCCTTAAACTCGCGCTCATCAATTAGATGCCAGGCAGCTGCTGCAATCAGCACGATCAACAAATAAGCCATCTTGCCGAATACGTTGAACATGAAATCCGCTATCCAAGCACCAACCCCACCCCCCCAATTCTCCACCGGCCCGTTCGAGCTAATTTGAAACGGCCCCGGGTCGGTCGATGAGTACGAAATAAGGCTAATAAACAAATAAAAAGCCACCGCAGCCAGTAGTAACAAACCGCCTTCTTTTATGATGGTTCCTAGCGCAGGTGCCTTGGATTGATTGGATTTGTTGGCTGTTATAGTATTTTTCCCTGCCCTTGGTTTAGTGCTAGATTTGATGTTTTTTACCACTGATGAAGCATACGATTTTTGATTGGTGCAATTTTATCATGACCTACCTGTTAAGGTTCTATCTTCTATCATTGCACCTAAGTACAATTAGCGCCGTTTAAAATAATTAAAGAAAATACTTATGTCTGAAACACAACATCATCGCCTTTTAATTTTAGGCTCAGGCCCTGCGGGGTATACCGCCGCGATCTATGCTGCGAGAGCGAATTTAAAGCCAGTGCTGATTACCGGGCTTGAACAAGGTGGCCAGCTTACCACCACCACGGACGTCGATAACTGGCCAGGTGAAGCAAAGGGAATTCAAGGCCCGCAACTGATGGAGAACATGCTTGCGCAGGCTAAACGATTTGATACTGAAATCATTTTCGACCATATCACGCGTGTAGATCTGGAAAAAACGCCATATTATCTTGAAGGCGATAGTGCAAAATATACCTGCGATGCGCTGATCATTTGTACGGGCGCTTCGGCCAAATATCTCGGGCTAGAATCTGAGCAAGCCTACAAAGGTAAAGGCGTTTCTGCCTGCGCGACTTGTGACGGGTTTTTCTATCGCAACCAGAAAGTGGCGGTTATCGGGGGTGGTAACACCGCAGTAGAAGAAGCACTCTATCTATCCAATATCGCTTCTGAGGTGGTGTTGGTCCACCGCCGTGATGAACTGCGTGCTGAAGCGATCATGGTCGACCATATCATGGAAAAAACCACCGAGAATGGCGGCAATATTACTATTGAATGGGACCATGTTCTGGATGAAGTGTTAGGTGATGATGCGGGTGTCGCCGGTATGCGGGTAAAGAATGTCAAGGATGGCAGCACCAAAGAACACGCCTTAATGGGAGTATTTATTGCTATCGGTCATAGCCCCAATACCGGAATTTTCGCAGACCAACTAGATATGGTAGGCGGATATCTGATCACTAAAGGTGGGCTAGACGGAGACGCTACTCAAACCTCTAAACCAGGCGTGTTTGCCGCGGGTGACGTCATGGATCACGTCTATCGTCAGGCAGTTACTTCAGCGGGTACGGGTTGCATGGCAGCCTTAGATGCAGAACGCTATTTGAAGAGCTTGAAATAGACATATAGCTTAGGCTCAATGGCGGAAGACGACGTAGACTTTAGACTGGCGATGCAAGGGGTACGTCGTTTAAAAAAGACAACGACACCCCCGGTTCCCCGTAAGCCTATTGAAGATAAGGAACTACGTACTCGCGCTCAAACCCTACCCAATTATTCATCTGCAAGTAGTGATCAAGAAATAAACTCTTATCGGCCTGATGACGCACTTGGTCAGTCCAGCGAATCGGGTGCCGAGCATTTGTTTTTCCTGCGCCAAGGCCAGCAAAAAAAGGTCCTACGTGATCTTAAAAGAGGCAAACGTTATGTTATCGAGACGGTTGTCGATTTACATGGGCTTACCCAGATCAAAGCGCAAGCCTCAATCAACCAAGCCATTGTTGAGTTGCCTGTGAACACGCTAAGCTGCATACTCGTTATTCATGGTAAAGGGCTGCGCTCCGCTCAGGGGCCGGTGCTGAAAGAATTTACCGCTCGCTATCTTAAAACTCTGCCCGAGGTAAAGGCCTACTGTTCAGCCCAAACGTGTGATGGTGGAACCGGCGCACTTTATGTATTACTTCGACCATAACCCACAATCTTGTTGTGTTTGACCTCTACGCTCTTTGATTAAGGTTAAATTGCAGAATCAAGTTATTTCACCACCTACTCAGGGGCTTTCTCCCCACCCCCTTTGAGAAAATCAACTAAATCTTGTGGAATATCAAGTTCTTCGGATGAAGGGGGAATTAACTCAAGCTGATTCGCATTACCGGTCGTTTTTTCAATCTCGATTTCTTCATCAGTAATGGCAGCAAGTGCCTCACGACCGCGCTTGCTTTTCTCGTCAACCCGCAATAAAGCCCATAAATGACTGCGTGCAAGCTCTTTATTTCCCTGTTGCTTGGCGTCCATAGCTTTCGCGTAGAGTTTATCTTTGAGTTTAACGACCCCCTCCAGTGCTTTAACATTATTGGGCTCTTGATCCAATATGTTTTGTAAAACTGTATAAGCATTTGCATTTGGTGGTCTTAGCAATTGCCCTATCTGTAAATATCGATCCGCCTCAGCCAACCAAATCATTAACTGGTTGGGTTCGACTACGCTTTCTGTCGATCCCATCTGAGCAGACTGCAGCGCAGCAAGCGCCTCATTCACGCGCTGACCCTGTGGCTCGATTTTCGATAAAGCCTGCAAATGGTCACGCGCTACATCCCACTGGGCTTGTCCTTGGGCAATTTCGGCTTTGGCCAATAACTGATCTTTGATGTTCGCGATACCAGCCAACGCGCGTTCATTTTCCGGTTCTCGTTCAAGCGCTTTGGCATAATTCTCATAGGCGTTGGCGCCAGCCGGCGTAACGAGTTGATCTGCTTGCGAGTATTGCTCTGCCTCGTCTAACCACGCCTGTAGCTCTGCTTGCTCAGCTTCGCGTATGCGTGCTTGTTCTTGGGCTTCTTCAAGCGAAGCGATCGCTGCTTGGGCAAGCTCATTCTGCGGTTCAATCCGCTGCAATGCCTCCAAATAGCCGCGTGCTGCATCCCACTGGGCTTGCCCTTGGGCAATTTCGGCTTTGGCCAATAACTGATCTTTGATGTTCGCGATACCTGCCAACGCGCGTTCATTATCCGGTTCTCGTTCAAGCGCTTTGGCATAATTCTCATAGGCGTTGGCGCCAGCCGGCGTAACGAGTTGATCTGCCCGAGAGTATTGGTCTGCCTCGTCTAACCACGCCTCTAACTCTGCTTGCTCCGCATCGCGTATGCGTGCTTGTTCTTGGGCTTCTTCAAGCGAAGTGATTGCGGCTTGGGCGGGCTTGTTCTGCGGTTCAATCCGCTGCAATGCCTCCAAATAGCCGCGTGCTGCATCCCACTGTGCTTGTCCTTGGGCAATTTCGGCTTTGGCCAATAACTGCTCTTTGATGTTCGCGATACCTGCCAATGCACGCGCATTATCCGGTTCTCGTTCAAGCGCTTTGGCATAATTCTCATAGGCATTGGCACCTGCCGGAGTAACGAGTTGATCTGCCCGAGAGTATTGGTCTGCCTCGTCTAACCACGCCTCTAACTCTGCTTGCTCCGCATCGCGTATGCGTGCTTGTTCTTGGGCATCTTTAAGCGAAGCGATTGCGACTTGGGCAGGCTCATTCTGCGGTTCAATCCGCTGCAATGCCTCCAAATGGCCACGCGCCGTATCCCACTGTGCTTGTCCTTGGGCAATTTCGGCTTTGGCCAATAACTGATCTTTGATGTTCGCGATACCTGCCAATGCACGCGCATTATCCGGTTCTCGTTCAAGCGCTTTGGCATAATTTTCATAGGCATTGGCACCAGCCGGCGTAACGAGTTGATCTGCCTGCAAATAATTATCCGCTAGTGCTAACCAGTTCTGCAATTGCGCATATTTTGCAGCACGCATCCGTGCTGTTTCTTCTGCCAGCTCAAGTGCTGCACGCGCTTGCTTTGCCCGTTCATTTTGAGGATCAATTCGCGACAAGGCCTGTAAGTGGCCATATGCCGTATCCCATTGCGCTTGCGCTTGGGCAATTTCGGCTTTGGCCAATAACTGATCTTTGATGTTTGCGATACCTGCCAATGCACGCTCATTATCCGGTTCTCGTTCAAGCGCTTTGGCATAATTCTCATAGGCATTGGCACCAGCCGGCGTAACGAGTTGATCTGCCTGTGAGTATTGCTCTGCCTCGTCTAACCACGCCTCTAACTCTGCTTGCTCCGCATCGCGTATGCGTGCTTGTTCTTGGGCATCTTCAAGCGAAGTGATTGCGGCTTCGGCGGGCTTGTTCTGCGGTTCTATCTGCAGCAATGCCTCCAAATGGCCGCGTGCTGTATCCCACAGAGCTTGTCCTTGGGCAATTTCCGCTTTGGCCAATAACTGATCTTTGATGTTCGCGACACCTGCCAATGCACGCTCATTATCCGGTTCTCGTTCAAGCGCTTTGGCATAATTCTCATAGGCATTGGCACCAGTCGGCGTAACGAGTTGATCTGCCTGTGAGTATTGCTCTGCCTCGTCTAACCACGCCTCTAACTCTGCTTGCTCCGCATCGTGTATGCGTGCTTGTTCTTCCGCTTTATCCACTGCATTGAGCGCTTCTTGAACATGGCTGTTACCCGGGTTCATCTCGAGCAATGCTTGCAAATTACCACGAGCCTCATTCCAATTACCCTGATCTCTCGCGAACGTTGCCTTGCTAAACAACATATTTTTAATTGCTTCAATGCTTAACTGTGCTTCTGCATTTTCAGGCGCGAGCGCCAATACCTTTATTAACACCGCATAAGCATTCTGTCCTTCGGGTGCAACCAACTGGCCGGCCTTAAGATATTCTTCTGCCTCAGATAACCCATCTTGAATTTGCGCCTCCCTCTGCGCCCTAGCCTGATCCTCTTCTTGTCTTGAAACAATCTGTGCAAGCATAGCCTGGGCTTGTTGGCTTTGCGGTTCTATTTTCAATAGATTTTGTAGCTCAGATTGCGCCAACGCCCAATTTTCCAGAGTTTGCGCCTTATTTGCATTACTAAATAGCTGGTCTTTTAATACTGCTATTCGATCTTGCGCATACACATTTTCCGGTTCTTGCTCAAGCACCCGCTGCAATATTACGTATGCATTATTTTCAGCAGGCTCAAACAATTGCCCAGCTTTTAAGTGTTTATCTACCTCAGCAAGCCAAGTGGGATCTTGTTCGGGTTTGGGCGCAGGCGTAGGTAATTGCGTCTGCGTCTGCGTCTGCGTCTGCGTCTGCGTAATCTTAGCGAGAATCAAGTTCTTCATTTCTGGGTTTTGATAAATATATAACCCTCCTATCGCAAATACTGCCAGAAACACCCAGATTGCAACTTTATTAAACCAGGATGGAGTAGATTCCCGTTCTGGCAATTCTTCAGAGGAATCGAAGTTTGTGGATTCCTCGATTTGTTGTCGCTTACTCGCCGTAACCTCTGGTTTCGACTCTGCCTCAGTATGTTTTGGTGTTTGTACCCGGTCATTTTTTATTTCGGCGACTGGAGCTGGTTCTGGTTCAGTCGCAGGCTGCATGGTTGTTTGTTCGGCAACTAGATCTGGAGGTACCGGCTCGGCTTGACGATCACTGTCAAGGCGTTCGTTGGTAGTGCTTAGCCATCCGGGATCAGAGATCAAATCTTGAGGACCACTAAACACCTCCTGAGTTGGGGGTGATTTGGATAACTCGGTGGATTTCTCCTGCTTGGAAAAAACCTGCGACAAACGATTTGAAGAGAATGGCGACTCGATAGACTCGGATAATTTATCATCGGTCTTACTATTATTAAAATAGACACCACTTTCACGATCACTTATAACTTCTTGTATTAGTTCCGTATTTATCGTTTTTAAGTTCGCGCCATATGCATGTACTAGCGCAGTATCGCAAAGAATATTGATAAGCCTTGGTACACCCCCACTGTGCGCATGTATCAAAGGGTAGGTTTCTGGCAAAAATATCTGCGGATCGCCCCCTACTACACTCAATCGATGCTGGATATAGGACGCAATTTCGTCAGCCTCTAGCGGTAATATGTGATAGTCCGCTGAAACCCGTTGGGCAAACTGCTTGAGTTCGGGCTGCTTCAGTACACGCCGTAATTCAGGCTGCCCAACCAAGACCAACTGCAACACATGGTGTTGATCCACATTGATGTTGGATAACATGCGCAGTGCTTCCAATGCGCTCTTATCGAGGTTTTGCGCTTCGTCTACAATCAACACAGTACGCCTGTTCCGGGCATATTGCTCGATCATAAAATCGACTAGTATCTGATGTTGTTCGGTCTTAGACTTATCGCGATAATCCAGATCAAACGCTTGTAAAGCGAGTCTGAGTGGATCACCGAACGCTTTATGAGTATTCGTAATGAGACCGAGTGAAATATCATCCGATACTTCGTCCATGAGCTTGCGCAGCAGTGTGGTTTTACCACAGCCAATATCACCCGTTATAACAGTTATCAGCGCATGACTATCCAAACCATAGCGCAATACCGTCAGGGCTAATTTATGCTTTTCCGATAGATATAAGAAACTTGCATCCGGCAGAATCGAGAAAGGATTTTCCCGAAAGCCAAAAAAGGATTCATACATCTTAAAAGACTATAGGTTTTGTCTAATTGAGCACACTAAATAATCAGTGTAGATATAAGACCTTATTGGCAAGTACCTGTTTGAATACAATTTTCCATTTCTTTAATTAAAAAATCATCCTGACCACCCTTGTTAATATTCGCACTGACACTCGCATTCGGCGCTGAGCAGTTATCTCTTTTCCACAGACCAATATCTTCTTCCAGATTGACTTCGTTCCATTTCGGGTGCCCGGTACTCCTGAGTTCACCGATATTCGAACGGATTGCCTCACCAAGTATTCCCAATTCATTACAACGCCGGCGGTAATAAGATGTTTGTTTACGCGAAAAATCAAAACCAACCAAAACAGCCTTCACCGCAATCGTTGGGACATCCTGCTCAAGCCATGCATAGTCTGCGGGCGTGAGAACAGCCGATTTGTACTCCTGCAACATTTTGGGATCGTTTAAAGGAACCATATGAACGTTCTCAGCAAGCGCTTGATATTTTGGATTATCTTTGACTTGTTCAATCGTACTAAATAACTCAACGGGTTTGCCCGCTACATAAAACATCGCATCAGCCTTATCGGTTAACACCGCAGTGGCCCCTTCAGCAGGGCCAAGATTCAGACGCTGGCCAGGCTCGATACCCATTATATGCAAAAGATTTGTCGTCGTTAGCCAATTGCCACTCCCCTTAGTACCAACAACCACCCGTTTTCCTTGAAGGTCAGCAATGCTATTCACACTGGTTCTCGCATAAAGATGCACCTCTTCATCGTAAAAAGGAAAAATCAGACGTAAGCGCCTCGCGATACGCTGCATACTAGGATCGCTTGAGCGCGTCAGAAACCCCAGCACATCTGATTGCACAATACCCACACCTGCATTTTCCTTACTTACCATGCGGCGTATATTGGCTAAAGAGCCCTCAGACTCTTTAACCAGCAATTCTAAACCGGTGCCATTGGTTGCCTTAGCCATATCCTGACCAAACTTAATATAGGTTCCAGTTGACGAACCAGTAACTACTCCGAGCTTATTCGGGTTATCTACTCGTGCATAACTTGAGAAACTCAGGATTGCAATAAATAGAACAAAAAATGGTTTCAAATATTTAGGCATGTTCCCCTCTTGGTATTCCGTATAAAAAAGTTCTAACCGACTAAGCTTAATCGTTTTGTTGTTTACAATCAATATCTTTGGAACGTTATCTTGACTAAAAAGTTACTGTTAAGAAGTCGTATTATTCATTTAACCAAGCCTAATCCATAGCCCATACACACACATTTTAGAATCAGCTTGGATACTTGATTTTTTACCAAAACTAATGCCACTCATGCGCCAGTTGAGCATAAATCATCGCCCTGAAATATAAAACATATCTTTAGGGATCATTTATCTTGATATTACTGAATATGCTTCTATATAATCTTTATCTTATATTTTAATTTATTTAAATTATACTCGCCCAGATATGTATACACTCAGATCAGAATACTTATAAGATGCGCAAAGTATTGATTATTGTTTTATTAGCCAGCCGTACAATTCCGTTGCCAATAGTCTGAAGTGGGATGGTGAGTGGCGAATTACTTACGAGACTTTTCACGATATGGGTATCGCCTATGCGATTGGTCTGGTACTAATCTATCTGCTGGTTGTGGCACAAATTCGCTCCTACGCCGTCCCACTAATCATTATGGCTCCGATACCGATGACCATTATTCGCGTCCTACCTGGTCATTCCCTGGTCAGCGCGGTGTTTGGGGAAGCACACAGTTTACCGCTACTTCGATGATCGCCATGATCGCATTAGCCGGTATCATTGTTAGAAATTCGATTTTGTTGGTGGATTTTGTTAATCAGCAACTTAAATCCGGCATTGGACTGGAAGAAGCAGTAATGCAATCTGCGGTAACGCACGCCACACCCATAATCTTAACCGCGTTGGCGGCCATGGCGGGTGCATTTTTCATCCTGGATGATCCCATCTTCAAAGGCTTGACCATTTCACTTATCTTTGGCTTATTGGTCTCGACATTGTTAACCCTAATCGTCATACCTATAATGTATTACGCTTATCGTTATAGTCGTCTGTACGCACAACAATGATATGAAATATTCTCAGCTACTTGAACAAACTTGCGCGCAAATTCATGAGATCATGCCCTGGAACCTGTCTGAATACCTAGAAGAAAAGCCAGATGCTCTGATCGTTGATGTACGTGAATCACACGAATTTGAGCGATTGCGCATAAAAGAAGCCATTACCGTCCCGCGCGGGATTTTGGAAAGTGCATGTTCTTGGGATTTTAATGAAACCGTCCCAGAGCTTGCCGCCGCGAAGAACCGCCCTATTTTGCTGATTTGTCGCTCAGGACATCGTAGCGCTTTTGCCGCCTTAAGTATGCAGATACTAGGCTTTGAAAATGTCACCTCCCTGCGCCTTGGCTTAAAAGGTCTAAACGATGAAGATCATCCTATTTACGGTGCCGGCGGTGAATTAATCGATGCTGATTTGGCCGAGGAATGGCTCAACCCACCTGTCCTGGATGCGCAACGGTCACCTGTTTAGGAAAGGGTGATCGGAATATATACACCGGTGCAATGAACTTGAACCTCGCGTCCTTAAGTCATCACTAGATTCACCATTAGCCGGTGCTAATGTGTTGTATAATTCGCGCCGGATTTTACTCAATTTACTTTATCACTATGAACGTATGTCATAAGCCCCTGATTTCCTGCTTCGTTTTTGTGTCTTTTATTACCATGAATGGTCTAGTAATGGCAGACAATGCGGATGATATTCGTCTGCGGGTTCAAAAAGTAGGCAAACTTAATATTGTGAGCGAGCCAGCTGCAGCACCAGCTTCGGACGCAGCACCAGCTGCCACAGAAACACCTGCAGCTGCAACCGCAGCAGCAACCTCAACTCCTCAAAGCACCGCAGCAGCGCCTGCAGCCGAATCCAGTGGGGAAGCAGCAGTGGTCGCTTCAGGGGCCGCACCTGCGGATACAAACAATGATGTAGCACAGCTATATCAAGCCAGTTGCTTTGCCTGCCACGGCACGGGTGTCCTCGAGGCGCCTAAGTTAGGCGACAAAGCCGCCTGGGAACCACGTATCGCACAAGGGAATGATGTCATGATGGAACATGTCATCAAAGGATTTAATGCCATGCCACCGCGGGGCGCAACCACTCTAAGTGACGAACAACTGGCACAAATCGTAGATTATATGGTCAAATCAGTGCAATAATTTATCTCCATCGAAGCAGCGATTATCTCGCTGCAAATGGTTAAAACCTCGTCATCCGACGAGGTTTTTTTTGGTTGATGGGACGCTCCCGCTGGAAAACCCGATGCATCGCAAAAATTCGATCTACACTAAGGTTTCTGCGCCCTTTGATTTAATAACGACTATCGTTATTAGTACGTCAAATAAAAAAATGTGAACTTTCTCAGAACGTGCTGCTCATAAAGTTTATGCAAATAGAGAATACGGCAACATAGGTTTATGTATGGGTATCGGATGCTCGCCTCGGGCATGGTTATGCTACTGAGCATGAATACGTTCGCGATGGAAAAGGTGGTACCAACTCAATGCACGTTTTCACCCTATCTAAAATGCGCTGCGCAAGGCATCACTTTGTGGGGTAACCCGCAGATTAAAGAACCGACGCCAATTGTGAGCGGAAATTCGCATATTTATCTAAGCCAGAACAACACCGTGCTAAGTATTGAAGCACGCACAGGAAAATTCGCATGGAAAGCGCATGCCGGTGATGAAACTCGCTATTTCCAGCCGGTTATCGATGCTGATTATGTGTATCTCGCGCGTACTGATGGCAATTTGGAAAAACGCCACAAACGGTCTGGGAACTTACTCTGGTCAAGGACTATTGGATCAGGCTGGATTTATCCTCCCATTGCGACGGGAAAATCACTTATTACTGCCGGTCAAGATCGGATGTTATGGATACTTGACGCCCATACGGGTGCCATTCAAGAACAAATACCGCTATCGCAAGAATTGGTGGCCCCTCTATATCACCTGGATGAGGTATTTATCGCTGCAACCTTCGATTCGAAAGTGTCAGCATACACCATAGGCCCAACCAAGCCCGATTGGCAATCCATGGTTGGGAACCCGGTTTTCGACTTTTACCGCTATGGCAATAATTTGATTGTGGCAGACATGGGGGGAAACGTAAGCGCAATTGACGCCCAAACTGGCCAACTACGATGGCAGCAACAAGTACACAATAATGCACAATTCTGGAATGTGCTGCACCAACATACATTATATAGCCTGACCGACTCAGGCACCTTGACCATACTGGACGCAAATAACGGCAAACCCCTAAATCGTTTGGAGTTTGCTCACCAATTTGCCCAGGCACCTATTGTCCAAGACGAATTGCTCGCCTTGTTCGATACCGAAGGTTCAACTCTGCACGTCTCAATTGACGAACCTAAAAATGAGCCAAACTAACCTCAATAACTTTCACTAAACGAGGAATAATAGACATGAAAACAAAAGCAATTATTTTCGCAGCGGGCTTGAGCCTTACTCTGGCAGCTTGCACAACCGGACACCAAAAAATGGACAAGGGCCATGATATGAAAATGGCTGAAGGCAGCGAAATGAAAATGGATGAAATGCCCTTCAGTGGACCCAATAGCGTTGCTTATTCGCAAGATTTGTGGGCAGCACTGGGGGCAGCGAAGCTGGTAGGCGCAGATTCAACTAACCCAGCACCGTACAAAGGCGTACACCCACATGGCGCAATACTGACCACTACCACGAGTTCGGTCTCCGTTGGAGGGCATGAAGGTCAGGTTATTGTTAAGAAAAACTTCGGTGGAGAAGGCGTCTCAACCGACGCTGTAGCTAGCGATCCAGCAAAATATTTAAAGGCCGTCACCGTAATGTTTAAACGTGAGGCCGGATACGACTCGGATAACCAGGATTGGTTCTGGGCCAAATACACACCAGACGGTGGGCTGGATAAAAATGATAAAGGTATGCAATTGGCTGGCCGTGTCGCGAAAGGCAAACCAGCGGGATGTATTGCTTGTCATACCGCTGCACCAGGTGGCGATTACATATTTACCAACTAAAACCACACCGCGTTAACACTAGGAGAACACGTACTTGAGTCCATCATGTGAGAAGGTGCGACATCTTCTACTCAGGGCGGTATGTATTTCTTCGGAATACATACCGCATAAAACGCTGCTAAGGCAATCATGGTTAATCTAAATTAATCAAGCTACCATTATCAAGGTGAATGAAAAGCTTTTGGCTGGAGTGACCTACGCGTTATTCTTTAGTTTTTCCTGCACCAGCTTGAAGTCTTCTGGCAACGGAGCAATCAACTGAATTTGTTTACCCGTAAGTGGGTGATTAAACTGATAGCGCTCAGCGTGTAGCAGACAGCGGTTTCCCCCGAATGATTTTAACCACCGATTCGCTTCCCAGTTACCATAAAGCTTATCGCCCAGAATAGGATGACCAATACTGGCGGCATGCACCCTCGCTTGATGCATACGCCCGGTAAGAAGACCAATTCTAGCGTAACATGCGTCCTGGTATGTCTCAATTGGCATAATCGTGCTTTTGGCTGATTGCCCAGCTGAATCAACCACTACCTGCTTCATACCTTTATCATCACGCGTTTGTCGCAAAGCAGACCTAATTTTTTTTACCTCATATAGCTGCCCATATAATATCGACAGATAAGATTTTTCTACGCGCCCTGCTTGGCGTCGAAATTGCTCGTGGAGTGCATTAAGTACATTACGCGCTTTCGCCAGCACGATGCAACCAGACGTTTCGCGATCAATCCGATGCACCAATTCTAAAAATGGTGTCTGCGGATAAAGCTGCCGCGCCGCTTCAATCAAACCAAACTGAATTCCCGTGCCACCGTGAACAGCAAGCCGGGGTGGTTTATTGATTACCAGCAAGGCTTCATCTTCAAAAAGCGGCTGCGTAATCGCCAACTTCACCCAATCTGGAATACTAATATCTCCAGGTGTAACGTGCGCAGTTCGAATCGGGGGGATTCTTATTTGATCTCCTTTTTGCAGTTTATATTCGGCTTTCACGCGTCCCTTGTTAACGCGTACCTCCCCTTTGCGCACAATCCGATATATCCGGCTTTTCGGCACCCCTTTTAAATACCTAAGTAAAAAATTATCGAGGCGCTGGCCCTGTTGCTGCTCCCCAACGTTGACCCAGCTCACTTTTTCGAATCGGCCGACAGATTTATTGTGGTTGACCATTAAATTGGCTTGGATTAGCCTCTGCGTACTATTAATTGCGAATACTAACAAAGCCTGATAATTCGTATTACATTATTTCCTCATCATTTAATCGGTAACAAATCCGCCCAATGGCTGACTTAAAAATCTCTCACCCAGCAACGCTTTGCGCGCATATAGGCCGAGGCCGGCACCCTAAATCCGGCTTTGTTAACCCGCCTAGCACCCGCGGTTCAACCTATCTATATCCAACTATCGAAGAATTTCGTGCCTCAACGGGTGTTAATATGAAACCAAAAGGTGTGGGTTATGGCCGGTATGGATCACAAACAACGCGTGCGTTGGAGCAGGCGATTGCGACATTAGATGGCGCTTATGGCGCGATGATCACACCTTCTGGATTCAGTGCAATCAGTACGGCTATTTTAGGCTGTGTCTCTTCTGGTGATCACGTGTTGATGGTCGATACCGTGTACGAACCAAGCCGTGTGTTTTGTAATAAAACGCTTAAACGACTAGGCATAGAATCCACTTTCTATCCCGCTGATATAGGAAAAGACCTGGAATCTTTCATTCAAAAAAACACCAGGGTGATCTTCGTTGAGTCTCCCGGCTCACTGACATTTGAAATACAAGACCTAGAAGCGATTATCGCGCTAGCCGATAAACACGATATTGTCTGTATCATGGATAACACCTGGGCAACATCGGTAAACTACCCAGCGATCACCCGGGGAATCAATGTTTCTATTCAAGCCGCAACCAAATACATTGGCGGCCACTCAGATATCATGATGGGCATTATTACCACTGATGAGACAAATTGGGCCAAAGTGAGAGGCGCTTATATCGAACTGGGACACTCACCTGGCACTGAGGAAACCATGCTGGCTTTACGAGGATTACGCACCCTACCCTGCCGACTTAAACAACACGGTAAATCAGCCTTAAAAATTGCTCATTGGCTTGAAAATATAGAAGAGGTAGATAAGGTCTATTTTCCCGCACTCAAATCACATCCAGACTACTTATCCTTTAAAAAACAATTTAATGGGGCAAGCGGCTTGTTTTCTTTTTCACTGAAAACGAATGATCCGGCAGCAGTTGCCGCGATGATAGACCATTTAACACTATTCTCGATTGGGGTCAGCTGGGGAGGATATGAAAGCCTGATTTTGCCGGTTGATCCGTCCTCTATTCGTACCGCGACGCCTTGGGCAAATAAGGGGCAGCTTATCCGCATCAGTGTTGGTCTTGAACATCACAAAGACTTGATCAAAGATTTAGCGTTAGGTTTTGAACGACTCAACCATACCCTTGCATCATGAATGTGCGCCTGCTTGAACCTGATCAAGAAAAAATTGATGAAGCCCGTCAATTTCTCGCTAACTTCGCGAGTGTTATTTTGGGCTCTGTTGATAGCACTGGGCAGCCCCACACTTCCTATGCGCCCACCATAAGCTATAGAGGAAATTACTTTGTTTACGTAAGCGGGTTAGCTAAACACGCTGAGACTTTATCAAATGGTTATGCAAGCATGTTTTTTATAGAAGATGAAGACAAAGCCAAAAGCCTGTTTGCTCGGATCCGGCTTACTTTTGACTGTACTGTAAATTCCGTTGATAAGGACACCAAAAAGCATCAGACTTTACTTGACCAATTTCAAAAGACACATGGTTCGACCATCAAATTACTACGTACGCTTCCCGATTTTGTATTATTTGAGCTACAACCTCAAAAGGCTGCGTTTGTAACAGGTTTTGGTGCCGCGTATGATATGACCCATCATATCAACGACATTATTTAGCCGAATTTCATAGTACCTCCTAATTTCTAAGATAATGATTCTGGTTAAAACCCGATACCCATTGTGGCCGATAGATAACCAAAACAGCCATCAACCCACCATTAACAAATGCTTCGGGAAAAGCCAGCAAAGGAATAAGCTGGACTACTTGAGTCTTTATTAATTCTAAACTATGCGCTGAGTTTAACCACAAGAAACCCGCAAGCAGGAATAAAGTAAATACCATCACCAGTGCAGCATTTAAGAAACTGGACAAAAATACAAAAATAAAGAAATTATGGGGTAATCTGTGATAGACCAGACGATGTACTTTTGCCGCCAATAGGATTTGCAGTACCCCGATGAGCACAATATTCCATCCCAACGTTCCCCAATAGGCTTTATCTAATATCGCGAGCAGGCAATACACCGCTGTGATTGCCAGTATCGACAGCTGGCTACCAAACATTAAAGTAAGCGCTGTCAAGCCCAGCAAGTGCACTTCTAAGCCTTCATGCACACCCGCTTTAACCAGCCATAACAGCATTAGCCCTACAACAAATGCTGGTAACACTGCGAGCAAAGGCGTATTCAAGTGCGCCCTCCAGGGGCGACTAAAAAAGGCGTAAGCCAAAAATAGACAAAACACAAGCCAACCCAAAACCTGCATGATAATGCTCAAGGGTTCGGGATTTAAATACATAAATAGTTAAAAATTAGACGCTCACTAATCAGCCTTTAACTTTGTTATTTAAGGTATTAGTAAGCATTTTTATCCGTAAAGCCATTGATCACTGTTTTGAATATGATTTTAATATCGAGCCAAAGACTCCAATTGGCGAGATATTCCAGGTCATACTCTATTCGTTTTTGCATTTTTTCTACCACATCGGTCTCACCGCGCCACCCATTTACCTGCGCCCATCCCGTTATCCCCGGTTTGAGCTTACAACGCCACATGTATCTATCAACAATTTTACGATATTGCTCATTGTGCGCGACTGCATGAGGCCTGGGGCCTACCACCGACATTCTACCCTGCAATACGTTAAAAAACTGAGGAAGTTCATCCAATGAAGTTTTACGCAAAAACGCGCCGATTTTGGACACCCGTGGGTCATTTTTTTTTGCCTGAGTGATTTTGGTGCTATCTTCCATGACATGCATCGTTCTGAATTTCCAAATCACAATTTCTCTACCATCAATGCCATAACGCCTTTGTTTAAATAGAACCGGGCCAGCACTATCCAGCTTAATGGCGACCGCAATTAGCACCATTAAAGGGGCGGTGAAAACAATTGCTAATACTGAGATAATAATATCTTCCACAAATTTCACCGTTGATGAAATCCCTTCAATTGGTGAGGCTCTCAAATTCACAACCGGCATTCCAGCCAGGTCATCCACAGAGTGGTTTAACAAATCATGTAAAAAGATATCAGGGACAAATATGACCGATACCGCACTATCGTCCAAGATACTGCATACTTCTTTGATTTTTTCTTTGGCAGCAAGTGGTAACGCTACCCATACTTGGTCAACTTCTTTAAGATTGATCTCTGCTTTATATCCATTGTCTTGTCTAGAACTGTTGTCAGATACGAGTTCCTTAATTTTTTCGGTGGTTCCCACTACGGGCACTCCACCTATTTTCGACCCTAAAATTTCGGGATCATCATCTAGATAGCCAACAACGTGAAGACCAGCCCAATCATTTTCCTCGAGCTTCACACTAACCTGCTGTCCAAGATCACCTGCGCCAACAATTAATACATTTCGAGTATTAAGGCCTCTCTGCCTCGCCCACCACGCCAGATTCCGTATAATGTACCTGCTAATAATAAATAGTGCTGCGGTTATGAGCACCCAATAACCAAACCATAGTCTAGAATACAGCTCTCCGGTTTTGGTTAGATAAACTAGTGCCGGAATTAAAGTAACCACACAAAACCAACCAAATACCAATGTACTCACCTCGGTCCATATACTTCTTCCACGCCATGGCTGATATAGATCGAGTAATGGAAAGAGCGCCGCTGCGCCAAATAAAACAACCACTAGAGCGATTTTATAACCGAGATCCAAATCTATCGTGTTAAACCTTACATAATGCGCAAGTAACGCGCCCACCACAATGATGGTGAAATCCATAAATCTAATCGCAATGCCGATTAACTCAGCATTATCTTTCAGGAACCCTCCCCTACTTACATCTTGATGGCTAGCGGGCATAACACACCAAATCTGACTTAAGAAAATGATACATCAGAAAGAATCAACAATTTCATACGGGGCAGTGACTCGAAAGACGAAGACAACAGCGCGCTATTTTAGCTTAATATAAAGCAAATAGTTTCACGACCTAATCCGAAACCTAGAGAATATCGATCAAGCCGATTTATCAAGTAATCACGCATGACGATTTCTCTTGTCCCTTTACCCCAACCATATATAGAACATGGTTTTGGTGAACATTTCGATTGACTTGAAATGCATCACTATCTTTAGATGAACACGTCCTATTTACACAGATTGTAGACTTAGGAAGATGGTACAAAAAACAGACAGGAAGTCGTTGGGCAACGAACATAATTGCTGTGTGCCTGATATACCTCTAGAAGAAACCCGTTCCTTGATCGTCGGAAACCAAACGAGCCGAAGGGTGTGTTTGAGGTGGCTTAATCTTTCGGAAAAGCCACTCTTCTTGTGTCAGACGGCGATCATCAATGCGGTTGCGAAACTTGCAATCGACAACAATACGACTAAATTACCAATGTTATTCATTTTGCTTCTCCTAAGTCCGTTGCTATATCTGCATAGCGCAGAAAACCACTGTCTAACAAATTTCCTTTTAGAGCACAGAACCGAGCGGATTCTAGCTCTTTTATGCCATACGACTTTCTATACATCTAATCTGCTCCTTTCAACAGTGCAGACACCCCACTAGCTATTCTAGGCCACCTTGCGCATTATGGTCAAGCAATACTTTTGTATAATTGCAATAGAACCCATATCAACGCTCGGATAGAAAACGGAAGTATTGATTAGCTATGGCAAATCGCGAAATCTTCTTTCACAATAGTTCGAACAATTTTGTTCAATAATATTAAAAGCCAATGAAGGAAATCGATGTAACAAATTTAAACGAAGTGCTCAAAGTACTTATTCCAAATGGTATTTCTTATGAAATAAAGGCATTTAGTGATGCAATAACAGCTAATGAGCTAGCTGATTTCAGAACCAAGTTTCCATTGAGTAGAAAAGAGTTTCAAGCTGTTCGTCGAGCTATTCCGAAAAGAGAAGTTGAATATAGAACGGGTAGATTCTTAATAAAAAAGCTATTAGATATTAGTCAGTTCAATACCGATACTAATTTATATAAAAAAAATAATGGTGCACCCAACTGGCCAGCTGGCATTATTGGTAGCATTACCCACTCAGGCTCAATTTGTATCGCCGCGATTAGTAACACTAATACGTTTTCAGGTATCGGACTGGATTTAGAGCAAGGGGAATTTAGACGCAACGACGAAAAATATTTAGCGCACTACGACGAACTACATAGCTATCCGGGGCATCTTAACTATACCGCCAAACTGCGTGTCGTATTCAGCTGCAAAGAAGCAATATTTAAATCTTTAGAACGTGTACTAGTTGAACCCGTAGATTTTAAAGATGTTGCAATACAGTTTGCATCCACGATTGAATCAAATATTTTTGAATATGATTTCCAATGTAGTCGAGAAATACCTAACCTAGAGACTCCGATCAATCAAAATTTTTATGGGAGAGTTTACGCTGATGAGAAACTAGTGGTATCCATTGCAGCTTTCTATGCCCAGCGAAATAAAACTTAACACTAACACGATTGTCGAATAAAAATAATTTTTATTTAGGCCGCTAGTCACCGCATCTAGCTAAATGATAAAAGGCCCGTTTCATTTGCATCACCAACGACCGATCGAATCGTATCTGCATCTACCACATATTGGCTGTCTGCGTAAGCGTACACCAAAGCATTATTGCACAAAATGTTTATAAGCCTTGGAATGCCTTTCGAGTGCTTCGCAACTAACTTGATAGCATCATCAGAAAACACCTCTTCTTCACTACCAGCAACACGCATACGGTGCTTTATATAAGAACCTACTTCTTCCACAGGTAACGGGCCGAGGTGATAATCAACCGTTACTCTCTGCGCAAATTGTCTTAACTCAGGCCGCCTCAAAGTATCCCTGAATTCGGGTTGTCCCGATAGAATAATCTGCAAAATTTTATGATGATCGGCATTTAGGTTTGAGATCACTCTGAGCTTCTCCAGTGCATCCACCTCCAAATTTTGTGCTTCATCAATTATGATCACTGTCCGCAAGCCCTTGGCATAATTTTCTATGACAAAATTCGTCAATTTTTCATAACGCTCCATTTCGCTCATATCTTTGTAGACTAAGCCAAACGAAAGCAATATCCATTCAAGCAAAGAACCGAATTCCTGGTGTGTATTAGATATCAAGCCAATTACAAACTCTGAATTGTGTTCATTCAAGACGGATACATCATGAAGAATCGCACGAATTAGGGTCGTCTTACCCGCACCAATATCACCCGTTATTATCGTAAAACCGACACCAGATTCAATGCCGTAACGTAACCCGGTTAGAGCTGACTCATGATTCTTACCCAGATATAAGAAATTTGAATCTGGAAGCAGATCGAACGGTAGACGAGTAAGAGAAAATTGGGTTAGATACATTATTTTATGCTTTTAGATAAAAAGTGTTCACCATACTTATACTAATAAACAGAATGTAGTCATTACTCTATAACGGTAATTTATAAATATCTATGACCTAATATGATGATCAAGGCTTTAACTTTCTATCGCATATCTAGAAATTCAAAGCATGTATAGCGCTAATAAAACTCTACATTGTGCTGGCTATACTTGTTCAATACGCAACCAAGTAAATTATGTTGCTTGAGGAGTTCAGCGGAACGAGCAACTTCATCAGACTTAGTACTTCCTTCTTCCACCACCAAGATTGTACCATCTAGATATGCGGCAATAGCCAAAGTGTCATCTTTTGCGAGCACGGGTGGCAGATCAACAAGCACCACGTTTCGATCATTATCAGTTAGATTATTAACCAGTGCCTCTATTTGTCTGGAACTCGTTTGATCAAGCAGGCTTCCGTTCTCAAATCGTCCTGGTATTAACCATAAATTGGGAATACTCACCTCGATAACCACCTCCTCTAGTGTGACTTTTCCTTGCAGCAAATCAATTAAACCATACTCTGGCGTAATTTCTAACAATTTATGAATAGACGGGTGCACGATATCGCCGTCGACTAGCATCACATTTACATCGGTCGATTTAGCCAAACTTATTGCGAGATTCAGTGCAGTAACACTTTTACCTTCGTTTGCATTCGCACTGGTAATACCAAACGACGTAAGTTTATCAGCTCTAAGTTTTTGAAGAAGCTGGGTTCTCAATAGCCTAAAGCTTTCGATGTTGCTATCAGCATCATCAAAAGTAATGATTCGGTTTTCCAGTAAACGATTTGGATTTATTTTGTGGTTTTTAGCATTAACCAGTAATGTAGACAACGACGCTAGAGGTTTTCTTCTTTCCTGATAGGCGCGCTCTAACGCCTGTTTTATCTTTTCGACCAATTCGAATTACCCCGGGAGTTTTAAATCTGGAACCCACGATTTAATAATTTCTAATAGCGTATCAATCTGTGAAGTATCACCCTCTGATTTGTACAGCATTAAAACATATAGCGCGCCTAGCCCCAGCAATATCAAAGAACCAATCATGATCACCCTACTTATTAATTGACGTTGCCGCTCACTAGAATTTTGTATGTACCCTACTGTCGCCAATACCGGCACACCGGTTACCGCCTCTACTGACTTTACATTTCTAACAGTTCCATCTAAATACTCCATACCAAACACCGAACCAAAAGCGCTAATAAAAGCGAGGCCAAATGCCATAACGTATAACTTCATAAAATCTGGACTATATGGTCGTGTCGCCAGCTGTGGAGGATCGATGAGCGTAAAACGTTCTCCTTTCTGCTCCTCTTCGAGCGACTGAGCAACTCTGGCAGTATTTTGTTTTGCACGAATCTCGTTATATTTATTCTGAGTATTTTCGTAATCTCTAATCAGCGCACTATACTCTAACTCAACGCCGGGGGTTTTATTAATTCGCTCCTCCAGATCATCTAGTTTCTTGCCCAACTCTATTTTTCGAGCACGCAAAGCGCTCTGCTCATTAATAGCGGTTTTCAAATCTGAGTTGAGTTGAATTATCGCCGCATCGTCCTGAATAGATAAAGCCGCTGCCGTGTTTCCTGATAACTGCACACCACCTGAACCAGATCCAATTTCAGATTCGAGTATACCGATTTCCCGCCGAAGCCTCTTCAGATCAGGATGGGATTCCGAATAACGAGTTTGCAAGCTGGTATATTCCGCCCGCAGCTCGTCAAGTCGCTGACGTGATGGATCAATCGCCACTCCATCAGCAATTGCACTCGCTCTGCTAGCAGATAACACCCGCCTGGCGGATGCGATGCTTGCTTCTAGTACAATTTTCCGTTCTTCCAGAGAGGCGAGTCTTGTATCGATAGTATCCATCTCCTGCTCAACCCGTTCATATGCCTGGATGTTAATATCCTGATGTTCAGGCAAAACACCCACGTTTTCTTTTTTGAACTTAGATACTTTCTCTTCAATATCCGTCAGCTGGCGTTCAATACGATCTGCTTCAGCCTCAAGGAATAGTCGTGTATCTGTTGCTGCCTGAGTACGCGCTTTTTTGTTTTCATCAAGATATAAATTCACGAGTTCGTTTGTTACGTTAAGCGCTTTTTCCGGTGACGAGTCCTCATACGAAACCATAAATGCCGCCGTTCCTGCTTCGCGTGGTCTGGGTCCAGACCTTACAACATTGTCTACCGAGAAATTTCTTCTTGCTAAAGTGGTAAGCTGATTCAGTGTGCGTTTTTCTCTCAGGTCTGGGAAAAGATCGAATTTATCAATAATTCTTACCAGGTTTTCTGTGGTTAATACCCGTTGACCAATTGCCTGAATTCTTTCATCAGCATAAGTGGTGATGGTTGAGTTTACCCACTGTTCTGGAATCGCCTGACGTTCAACCAGAATCGTTCCTGTAGATCGGTACACCACTGGTTGCTTCCAAATTAACAGCAATGCTGCTGCTAAAACAACCGTTAGTACAAACAAGAATACCCATTTCCGACGCCAAACGACATATGCGTAGTCAAGTAAATCAAAATTCTCGGCTTCTTCCATTCCCGTATACTGCCTACATTCCCTAGTAACTTATTCTTTTACGCCCAAAATCATACCTCAAACCTACTATAGCAGAACTCGAGTCTGCTTGTTCCGATACATTGGTAGTGGTGTCCGTAAGCTCTTGCTCCCTATACTGAACTTCAGCCAATAATGACAGATTTTGATTAATTTGCCAAACGATATTTGGGTTAATAACATAGTAATCCCTAGATTCGGTTTCCCCTCGAACAGGATCCCTATTTACGTAAGCTGCTTGCAGGTTAAGAGTTCCACCCAACGTTTCCGGTCTCGTTAACGCAATGGTTAGTCTTTCCGTTTCCGACAATCCCCCATCTGCTGAGCTATCAAAGGTGCTTGAGAATACCGCGTCAATTGAATTTCTCTGGCCTTCATAACCGAGCCCCACGCTATAGATAGTACTGTTCTCACTAAAACTGGAAGTTCCATCTGCACCCGCATCCGTATTATTTGACAGCTCGGTATCAATAAAACCACGCCCAGCCGAAATCGAAAGCGCCAGCTGCTGCGTTAAATTGTAGTTAATACCTAACTGTAAACTTGAAAAATCGTCTCTTTCAATTTCTCCAGGACCAACCGTCCCAGTTGGTTGATAACGTAGAAACTCAGCCAGACCAAATAGGCTCATTCGCTCTGAAATAATTCGGTCAAGCTTAGCTGAACCCGCCAAATCTTCAAAATCAGTGAAATCATCTGTCCCACCGTCAAAGGAAACATCTCGATAACCTAAATCAAATTCTCCGATCAATGACTGAGTAAAACGAGACACCAAAGATGAACGTATAAAGCGCTGATCTCGATCAACGTTAAACTCAAGTAAACCGGTATCCTCCAGTTCCGTTTCTAAAGTTGTGTCCCTCGAAAACCCTACTTCAATTTCATAATCCTGTTTCTCACCGTTCTTCTGATACAGCGCTGTTGTACGTAAATATTCTGAATTTAGATCAGAATCATTATACCGGCGTGCGATCGCAGCAAAATCAAATGCGATCAAATCAGATTCACTGTCTGAGCCGAGGCGAATATCACCGCTGACAAGCGCAAAACTCTCATCCTCTATAAGATCTATTTGCCCTACATCATCAACCAAATCTGCTACTGCATCTGATCTTAACGTTGGGTTATCGTCATATCCTGCTGACAAAGCAACGCCTGGTTCAACATACCAAGGCCGTGCTTTTGCAGAATACGAGTATACCAATGCGACCGAAATCAGGGGTAAAACTATTCGCGTAAGTTTCATATCACTCATCCTCATTCATAGAACTGCGGTTAGCTCAAGGTACAACAACGGTGTCACCGTCTTGTAATAAAATATTTTGCTCAAGGTTTTCACCTTTTTCTACGTCGCCGTAATGAAAACGAATGGCAGTCTGCTTACCATCTGCTCTTCGGAGTATTCGAATTTTATTTGCCGAAGCGTATGAAGTCATCCCTTGTGCTAAGGCTAGCGACTGCATGACGTCTGTTGGCTTGGTCACGGTAAAAACACCTGGAACGTTCACCTGCCCAAGCACGTATATTTGCTTCCCAACTGACGTTCTTAACCCGATCGTTACTACCGGTTCTGGAATAAATTGTCTTAGGTTGTTGCTCGCATCACTCTGAATTTCTTTTATAGTACGGCCACTCGCCTGAATTGCGCCAATCAGTGGCACACTAAAAGTACCATCAGGATGCACGGTAACATCACCGGTTAACTCGGGCTCCTTCCAAACTGATACGGTCAGTACATCACCAGGTTGAACCTGATAGGCGGATTGTGCAAAAGCACTTCTTGCCTGCCAGGAACAAACAAAAGCAATGCCTAGCAATAGGCCAACATATCGAAATACTTCTTTTTTTAAAGTCATATCATTAGTTCCTCATAGAAAAAGTGCAACAGACAATCAGTTTTAAACTACTCCACTGCACTTCAATTAACATTTATATTGTAGCGTATAAACCACCAGAAAATTGAACAACATCCTCTACTACGATAAATGTTCCTTTGTCTGAGATTGAGAATATAGTTAACTTCTCCTACCTGTCAACTAGATCACATGCACAGTATTTCACCAACCATTGTACACTTACCACCCTCACTCAACTTAAGCTCTCACAAAAACTGGTCTCTGAGCCTGCTTACCGGAGGTTTGATATACTCTGCCGATTGAACCAATCTATCTCGTTATTAATGAAAACCAAATTAGTGGATCTATGAGGATATGAACCTAGCCTATGCCAGTTCTGATACCGAGTCCCACAATACCATTTGTGGATTTCCTGTATCAACCGCTGACCTACATGAAAATCTCGCAATAATCGATACTTTTGCTGGAAATGGAAAAGGTGGATGGGTAGTCACCATAAACACTGAAATGCTGGCAAAATGCAGCCGTGAAAAAGACTATGCCAGCTTATTAAGTAAAGCAGATTTTTTTACTGCAGACGGCATGCCCTTGATATGGGCATCTCGGCGCAATGATCAAACACCAATAAAAGGTCGCACAACGGGAGTAGACATGGTAGAACATTTTCTGCATCGAGATGTCATCCCTAATTTTGCAATCATTGGCGGGGTCGATCCAGAAAAAACGCTGAAACGTTACCCGAGAGCATTAGAATCTTGCAAGTACCTGTATACCGGCAAGGTCGATTTAAGCGAAACACAACTAAATGAATTTGTATCCATATTGCGGGAACGGAATATTCGTTACATCTTTCTGGCTCTTGGGGTCCCGAAACAAGACCAGCTGGCAAATAAAATAAGAAATTTATATCCACAAGCAGTACTACTGGGTATAGGTGGAACGTTCGAAATATTATCCTCAAACGGAGGCAGGGCACCGCAATGGATGCAAAAAAGCGGGCTCGAATGGTTATTTCGATTTCTTAAAGAACCCCGTCGTTTATGGAAACGGTATATACTAAATTATCCAGTAGGTATCATTGCACTAATTAGGGATAGACAAAATAATGCGCAAATCTAAAGCTATCGTTCCTGTAATACTATCGGGTGGCTCAGGAACGCGGCTCTGGCCACTCTCTCGAAATACTTATCCTAAACAGTTTCTTACATTATTGCCTGACCAGTCTTTATTTCAGGCAACTATTGATCGCATCACCAATCTGACCACTGAATCTCCCATTGTTGTGACCAATAACTCGCATCGTTTCCTGGTTGCTGAACAATTACGCCAAAGCGGTATTGATAGTCCCACCATAATCCTGGAACCGATAGGCAAAAACACAGCACCCGCTATCGCAGTAGCGGCAATAAAAATGTTGCAATCCAAATCAAGATCGCCGTTAATGCTTGTTCTGCCCGCTGACCATAATATTAAAAACATGACCGCCTTTAGAGACGCAGTGACCAAAGGTAGCTCAATTGCTAATCGTGGCGAATTGGTGACTTTTGGCATTGTGCCGGATAGACCAGAAACCGGCTATGGTTACATTCAAGCAAGTGAAACTAATTGTAATCAAGCTTCCAAAGTAAGCAAATTTGTCGAAAAACCCGACCTTGAGAAAGCCCAATCCTATCAAGATTCAGGCAATTATTTCTGGAATAGCGGTATGTTTCTCTTCCGCGCTGATACGTATCTGGAAGAGCTAACAAAGTATAACCCTGACATGGTTGAAGCGTGCAAACAAGCTGTTCACAAGGGGCGCAAAGATCTGGACTTCTTTCGTCTGGATGAAGCGGCATTTAATTTAAGCCCTGCAGATTCTATTGACTACGCCATTATGGAGAAAACCGCAAAATCCTGGGTTGTACCACTGGATGCGGGATGGAGTGATGTGGGTTCATGGAGTTCGCTTGCGAGCATCTATGAATCAGATAACAATAACAACACCACCTATGGAGATACCATAGTCAAGAATAGTCGAAACTGCATGGTATATAGTGACCATCGCCTGGTTGCAGCAGTAGGCGTAGACGATTTGGTTATAGTTGAAACTTCAGATGCTGTTTTAGTTACCAGCAAAAATAATGCCCAAGATGTAAAAGCCATAGTCGATACGCTTAAGGAAAATACCCGTGACGAAGCCATTGAGCATCGTAAAATTTACCGACCATGGGGCAACTATGATTCGGTGGATAAGGGAGACCGATTCCAGGTAAAACGCATAGTAGTTAACCCAGGGTCGGAACTGTCCCTGCAAAAGCACCAGCATCGCGCAGAGCACTGGGTTATCGTTTCAGGTACTGCCGAGGTAACCTGCGATGATAAGATAATGATGCTTAGCGAAAATCAGTCTACCTATATACCGCTGGGCTCGGTTCATCGTCTTGCTAATCGAGGAAAGATTCCTCTCGAAATTATTGAAATACAGTCGGGTAGTTACCTGGGTGAAGACGATATCGTTCGATTAGACGACAATTACGGTCGCAGTGAACCTAGCTAAACTTTCCTAACCGTTATTATATGTATTTAGAAAACGAGATTACTCAACTCGTTAAAGGATTCATGATTTAGTGATAGTATATCGGATTAATCGCACCTGATAATATTCGCTCTCTCTACGCGCTAGAAATTATCTTTGTATTAAGATAATCGGGTCTTGAAACTAAAAGTCATGTTAGGCTTATAAGAATTAAACGTTTTATTAATGCATGAACTATTTTGGGTTACCCTTAGGTATAAGTGATGCGCGTTAATGGGACTGCGCTCGTAGTGATCGGCCGTAATGAAGCGAAGCATCTAAAAACTTCGTTACCGGCTGTCGAAAATCTTTTCCAGCGAAAGGTTTACGTTGACTCTGGCTCTACCGATAAAAGTATAGAGATCGCAAAACAAAATAATGCTGAAATTATTTTACTGGACACTGCAACGCCATTTACCGCCGCCAGGGCGAGAAATGCAGGTTTTAACACCCTAAAAGATGACCCCGAAATTGAATATCTGCAATTCATTGACGGTGACTGCCAGCTTATACCGGAATACCTGAACCAGGCTATTCGCTGGCTAGATGAGCATCCAGACTTTGCCATGGTTTGTGGCAGGCGACGTGAAAAACACCCCGAGCGGTCCATTTTTAATAGGCTATGCGATCTGGAATGGAATACGCCTGTAGGAGAAACAAAATACTGTGGTGGGGACGTAACTGTGCGCCTCAAAGCTATAAACCAAGTAAATGGCTACAACGCAGGGCTTATTGCTGGCGAAGATCCTGAGATTTGCGTTCGCTTACGCCAGGCTGGCTGGAAAATTTACCGAATCGACGCAGATATGACCTGGCATGATGCGAATATAACGCGGGTGAATCAATGGTGGAAGCGCCACCAACGAACCGGATATGCTTACGCTGAAGGATCAAATTTGCATGGCAAGCCACCAGAACGACATTGGGTTAAGGAAACCAGGCGAAACTGGCTCTGGGGAGGTCTATTTGTTATTAGCGTATTCGGTGGATTTTTGTTTTCACCTTGGATATTCATACTGTTACTGGCTTTTCTTTTACAAGTATTCCGAATTGCATTGAATTTTCCGCCTGCTTTAAAGCAGCAACCATTTTCTATACGTCTACTATATGGGCTTGATTGCTCGCTTGCTAAAATACCCGAGTTTATCGGCCAGTTTCGATATCAGATCAGTAAACTAACACAAAAAAAACAATCGCTTATTGAATATAAATAGTAAAAGTTGGTCAAATCTTTGAATTTTTTATTATTGGGTAGTCCACATTATAGTGAACACATATGTTGTTTTTTGCTATAACACTAAACCGTCTCTAGGATGAGAAACCGAAACTCTACCGTTTTTGTCAGTTTTGCCACTTCACAAGTAAGGGTTTTGGGTAAAATAGGCGCACCAAAATTTAAAGCGTTAGAATATTGATTGATATCGAATATAGTTTATAGGGTGCATTGAACTAACAAACACCCAATAGTTACCGGGAATAGTATTATGAGCTTTAAAAAAGTGATTCAAAAATGGATACCAGGCCCGGTATTCACTATTAGCTGTATCCTGTTGATAGCGAGTTGTAATAATTTACAAGACCAAAATAATACAAGTCTAAAAAATATGGAACCAAAAGATATACCGCTCAACGATGCTACCATACAAGCGCTCCAAACCGTTTCAAATAGCCGAGTACTGTTTGCGCATCATTCTGTAGGAAGGAATATACTCGAAGGACTAGAAGAAATTATTCAAGAAGCAGAACTCGACGCCGAAAATTTAATCAAAGTTGTTGAAAACAGCGTCACAGATAATCGCCCCGTTCTGGCGCATACTAAACCAGGGAAAAATGGGCAACCCGATACCAAGGTCGACGGATTTACGGAAACTATTCGAAAGCTAGACAATTTCAAACCACAAATGGCCGCCATGAAATTCTGTTTTGTCGATTTTAATCCGCATACCGATGTTGACCAGGTTTTCGATTACTATCGAAACAATATTGAAGCACTCAAGAAAGAAAGACCAGACGTGGTGTTTGCGCACGTAACCGCGCCCCTAAAGAAGCGATCGGAAAAGTTAAAACAGAGAATAAACAGGTTACTTGGACGTATGGTCTGGAGTGACGAATCAAACTTAAAACGCGCTGAATTTAATAAACGTCTGTATGAAACTTATCGAAACGAACCCATTTTTGATTTGGCCCGCGTAGAATCAACCAAGCCCGATGGTAGCCGCGAAAAACATAACTATAAAGGACAGGAGTTTTACAGCCTCGTTCCCGAATATACGTACGACGGGGGACATTTGAATGATCTGGGTAAACGCGTAGTTGCTATCGAGATGGCTCGCTTTTTGGATGAAACGATCAGAAATACGCACCTCACGCAATAGGTAATTGTAATTTTCGTTTGACGAAATTGCATTCTGACACCTACGCCAATTAGCACCGTTACGATACCAGCCAATAATCTGTAAAAAATACAAACTCAACAAATTTAAACCGTTTGAAATATCGCGCTAAACAGGATTAACTAAAACATATATGGATATATTTCCGTCACACATTCGCGCCTTAATTTTCATTCTTGTAGCAATAGGAGTTGCTACCGTATTTCAGTACCTGTTTCTTCGGCGCCAAATATACTCCTTTAGATGGACCGCGCTATGGGCTTGCATAACGGGCATCGCCTTTGTATCAGAAAATATATGGATATTGGTTCTGTTTATTGCGTTCTTATCTTTTTTTTTACTGCCCAAAAAAGGCCGCGAAAAACTCCCCTACTACTTTGCATTACTACCAATAATACCCGCATACGCATACGAAATTCCCGGCCTGCCAGGAATCCGCTATTTGTTTAATCTGACCTACCCGCGTATTCTGGCATTACTGATATTTTTACCTCTTTTTTTCAAATATATCCGCCAACCATTAGGTGTCAGAGATAAATTATTTAGCAGTCATTTGGACAAACTCGTCGTATGCTATGTACTGTTACTCTGTATGTTGTCATTCAGAGCGCCATCCATTACGGCCGGATTACGTGGCGACTTTATGTTGTTCCTGGATATTTTCCTGCCCTATTTTGTAATTAGTAGATACATTCGCACCATAGACGATATTAAACAGGTTTTTATAGCAATACTTTTTTCTGCTTTGGTGCTTTCATTTATTGGTCTCCTCGAAGTGAAATTTCGCTGGGGGTTATACGCATATTTAAGTGAATTACTCGATTTCGTTCCGTCTCAAACGGGGCAGTACCTGCATTCCAGAGGGGGTATTATCCGGATTGATGCAACCATGAATTCCATTCCATTCGGCTATTTTATAGCCATTGCAATTGGCATTTATCTTTACTTAAAAGATCACTTCAAACTAAGCAAAATAGCGAGCCTGGCAACACTAACATTGTTATCATCCGTTCTATTTTTTACCGGCTCGCGAGGAGCATGGTTAACCGCTATCCTGTTAGTCGCTACTTATTATTTTACGAAAATACGCAACCCACAAATGAAAGTGGGCATTGTATTGCTAAGTATTGTAGCGGCGATTGGCCTGGTGATGACAGGCAGTGCCCCGGTTTATGAAGATGAAACAGGTACATTTAATTATCGTATCGAACTTGTTAAAAACTCAATCGGTGTGATTAAAGATAATTTTTTCTTCGGTACAATCGATCCAAACAGAAACGGGGCACTGGAAGTGATGCGACAAGGTCAGGGTATTATTGATATCGTCAACTCCTATTTAGAAATTGCATTGTATTTTGGTATGGTTAGTCTCCTGTTTTTCAGTTTAATTTTTCTGGTTCTACTCAAAAAACTATTTAACAAACAAGGTATAGCACGAAAGCTGCGTAAACAAGAAGAATTCCTGATAGGCGCTGTTTTGATCGCACTAACTTTAGCGACAATAGTGTTCATCGGTACAGTAAGTTCAATAAGCTATATCCCTATATACTACTGGTCACTTATTGCCATCGGAAGCGCATACATTCGCATCATGTCAAACGAACAAATTGTCGCTGAACGGCTATCGCCTAAACGATAGTTAAATCGCGGGGTGTGAAACAAGAGAGTAAACAGCAAGCACGTCCTGGTGGAAATTTCCGCGTAAAATCCAATTTAATCTGCCCGCTTAAGTATGCCTCGTATTAGACCAGTCAATTTATCAAATTAGCGCTGAGATTCATCTCCAAAAAACAATAAAGACCAGTGGCAGAAGGTAATGTAAATCCAAATCAACGCGCTTCGCTTAAGCAACTATCAATTCGTGGAGTTGCGTGGTCATTTGGAGGGCACGGCGCCAGCGAATTTATTCGACTGGCATCTAACTTAATTCTGACACGCCTGTTAATACCAGAAGATTTCGGCCTAATGCTAATGGTCAACGTGATCTTGATGGGATTGCAATTATTTTCTGATGTCGGAATTGGTCCTTCTATTATCCAGAACCCCCGAGGTACCGAACAACGGTTTCTCAATACAGCGTGGACAATACAGGTCATGCGAGGCGGGTTCTTATGGCTTATCGCCACTGCATTAGCATATCCTTTTGCACTGCTTTACGACATGCCCAAACTTGCTGAATTAATACCAATTGCAGCAATTACAGCGGTAATATCCGGATTTAACTCAACCAAACTATTTTCACTAAATCGCCAACTTCATCTTGGCAAAATCACTATCCTTGGATTGGGTCAGGCGCTAGTTTCTACAAGCGCTATGATCATTTGGGCCTATATAAGTCCTTCAACTTGGGCATTGATTGGGGGAGGGATTGTCGGTTGCTTATTCCACGCGATTGCAAGCCATTTTATCACGCCGGGGCCCCTTAACAAATTTGCTTGGGACCGCACTGCTGTAAGAGAACTGTTTAAATTCGGCAAGTGGATTATCTTTAGCACTGCAATTGGTTTTTTTGCCAATAGGGGAGACAGATTGATTCTGGGAAAGGTAATGACGGGCACGGAACTAGGGTTGTTATCCATTGCACTCGTGCTTGCGCAAAGCCTAATCAAATTGATCAGCCGAATAGGACGTAAGGTTCTATTTCCCTTATACACCAGACTGGCGGAAAAAGACCCACAAAGTCTCAGAAGAAAAATTGCTCGAGTTCGGGGTGCATTGCTGGCGGCAACGATACCACCAATGTGTATTCTTACAGTTTGGGGTAGTGACATCATTGAGTTGCTATGGGACCCCCGATACAAAGATGCGGGGTGGATGCTGCAGATTCTTGCCGCTGGAGGGATTATGCGCATCATTAATGTCACCATTACTCCTGTATTACTCGCAAAAGGTGATTCCTTTCGGCACTTGCTTTACACTGCTTTAAACGGAATAACCCTGGTTTGCACAATGGGGATTGGAATCGCAGTTAATGGCCCAACAGGTGGTATAATAGGAGCTGCTATTGCGCCGGTGATAAACTATTTATTCATTACTCTGCTGGTTCGCAGATACAATGTTTTAATGCCCGTTCTTGATTTTGGGGTAATCGCCGGCGCTACTTTACTTATAGGTATTGGGTTTTATGTCTCCCAATAGAATCACGAACCAAACTCGCTGCACATCACCTTCTTAACAGTAGCACCACCAAAATGGACAGAAAAGTTGAAATTACCCGGGATGACCATTTTACTCAGAATAAAGTGCAACAATTGGTTGAGAATTTTCACGACCAGTCGATTAGCGCGCAAACCCTTCGTGAAAGAAACAATAAAATCGTAAGCCGGGTTTCCCTAAATAGTGCGAATACAGTCATACTCAAACTTTGGACGAGACGCGGATCAAAAGCACTTGTTCGTGAGCTGATCCGAACGAGTGAGTTATATAAGGAAGTGAACGTTCTTCAGCACCTGAAATACGCAGGAGTCAGGGTGCCAACGCTCTTAGGGTATTGTCGCCTGAACCCGAAGAAGGTCGGTTACACCCATGCGATGGTAATGGAAGATATCTATCCGAGCGATACGGGTATACATCATTTCGGTGATTTAATTCGCGACGCACTATATCAAGAAGTCCGAGATTTTGAGAACTCGCTAATACACTTAACTACTCAAATGATCGACGCTAGAGTTATCGATCCTGATCACAGTTTAATAAATATCATCGTTGACAAACACGGTTTACCTTACCGAATCGATTTTGAGCTAGCCCGCCGAGTTACAAGTCTAAAACTGGCTACTAAAGACTACGGTGAAATGATTGGTCATTTGGTTGCGACATACGGATTCGTGCAACCGGATACAGATATTGTCAATGCCTTTTCTCGCCGCTTAATTCAGGAGTTACTACCACCCGAAAGAGTGCTGCATTATGCCAAGAATTGCGTTACCAGAATGCTAGCAAAGCAAAAGCGGAATAAGAATATCGACACTCAGTTAGATTTATCATGGTAATTCCTATACTGTTTTTGTATGGTAATGATAATCAACGGAAAATAGAGCTCCCATGATACGGATTTACAAACGTAAAGTGCTTTAACAATAGAATGTAAACTTTGCTCAGCATAACAATAGGTTTAAGCAGGTGCGCAACAGAAAAATACTACTGATCTCTGAAGCAGCCAACCCCGAATGGGTAAGTGTACCGCTTGTAGGGTGGTCGCTAAGTCAAGCTATTGCAGAACGGGAAGACGTTCATATCGTGACACAGATTCGAAATCGTGATGCATTTATCCGTGCTGGATTGGTTGAGGGGGTGGATTTTACCGCAATCGATTCTGAGGCGATTGCTGCGCAGATCCATAAACTTTCGGGCCTCCTGAGAGGTGGAGCCGGCAAGGGCTGGACTACCACTACCGCGTTCGCCGCTATTTCTTACTACTATTTTGAACACCTGGTGTGGAAACGATTTGCAGATGATCTCCGATCAGGAGTCTATCAAATCGTCCATCGCATAACGCCTCTCAGTCCGACAACACCAAGCCTGATAGCGAAAAGATGCTATAAAGTAGGCGTGCCTTTCATACTAGGTCCTTTAAATGGGGGACTACCTTGGCCTCACGGTTTTAACCACGCGCGACACAAAGAAAAAGAATGGCTATCGTATATAAGGTCTGCATATAAACTCCTTCCAGCTTACAGGTCCACCAGAAAGTACGCCAGTGCGATCATTGTTGCGTCTGAAGCCACCTATTCTCAGATGCAAAAGCACCTTCATAGCAAGTGTGTCTTTATCCCCGAAAATGCGATCTCACCAGAAAAATTTCACAGGTTTGTAGACCGCCCAATAGAGCGCCCTATACGACTTTCTTTCCTGGGGCGTCTAGTGCCCTACAAGGGTTGCGACATGCTACTCGAAGCGGCAGCACCTTTAATACGACAAGGTAAAATTACTTTGGATATCATAGGAGATGGACCGGAAAGACACCATTTAGAGAAAATAATTCAAAAACAGGGAATTACCAACGGGACCAATATTTTAGGCTGGATTGCGCATGACCAGGTTCAAAATGCGCTCGTAAAAACAGATGTATTTTCTTTTCCGAGTGTCAGGGAATTTGGTGGAGGTGTGGTATTGGAGGCAATGGCGGTTGGATTGCTACCAATAGTGTTGAACTACGGTGGCCCTGGAGAACTCGTAACCGATACTACCGGGTACCGTATCTCGATCGGCCAAAGAGACCAGATAATAGAACATTTTCATGGAGTACTGCATAAATTGACTCAAAACCCAAGTATTATCAGACCCATGGGGGCGTCGGCGCGTAAACGCGTTTTAACCCATTTTACCTGGTCAGCAAAATCCGAACAAATTAGTAGTGTCTACGATTGGGTGCTTGGAAAATCATCGACAAAGCCAGTATTTGAAGCGCTTTCTGCTGGGATACTACCTGAAAACTGAAACCATACATAAGCTTGGAAAACATCTGTTCGACAAGGTTCTGACTAAATCGATAGGGCGTAAATCAATTGTATTGATTTCTAAAGCGGCTGTAGTATATTCGCTCACATCTACTGGATTTAGCAGCCTACGTTAACCACTAGATTTAGCATCAATATCATTCAGGAGAGATCATCGTTGGCGGGAAAAATATTTTGTATCGGATTTCATAAAACTGGCACGTCTAGCCTCACTAATGCCTTAAGGATACTTGGATATCGAGTTACGGGGCCTAATGGAATACGCGACCCAAATATTGAACAAAACGTATATTCCATGGCGTACGAATTAGTCGATCAGTTCGACGCATTTCAGGATAATCCCTGGCCAATTATCTACAAAGAACTGGATAAAAAGTATCCTGATAGTAAATTTATACTAACATTAAGAGATCCCGAGTCGTGGATAAAAAGCCAAGTCAGACATTTTGGTCGTAAAAAAACGCCCATGCGAAAATGGATATACGGTGTTGGGTGCCCTAAAGGCCATGAATCGATCTATGTGGCGCGGTTTAATCATCACAACCAGGAAGTATTAAACTACTTTAGCAAGCGCTCGAATGATTTGTTAATAATGGATCTGTCAAAGGGAGACGGTTGGCAAGAGCTGTGTATGTTCCTAGATAAGGAAATACCCAACGTTTCGTTCCCTCATGCGAACAAAGCAAGTGATAGAGAAAAGAGAAGTGGTACGGAAAAGCTGGTTTCAAAATCTAAAAACCTGGTAAATCGTATCATCGCCCGCATAACGAAAGAGTACTGAAAATATAATATCCCGCTATTTCAAATACGCAACAGTAATCTCGTGTATTTTTAATCGCACACTTTTTTCCAACGACTTTAGTCTGAATAGTCTAGCAAATTTATTCATAAGGTAGAGCTTCCAACCATAACGCTTTATACGAAACCGTATCCGGGCTAATTTGCTTTGCATCTTTAACCAGATATCCTCAATGTGTGAAATGTGCAGTGGTGGCAGGCCGCTAAGCGGATACCCGCGCCTTTTGAGTTGCTCACCTATACGGGCCTCACATTGTTGCAGCTCTTTTTCGGTTAATTTGTGCTTCCACTGGTAAGCGAGCGATGGATCGGGCTTTGAATATGTCGTATGCTCGTCGTATTGCAACATTTCGGAACTATATTCGATGCCTATAAAGTCGCATATATCCGACAAAATACCAGTGGGGTCCGACAAAAGTTCTTCGTATTTCACTTCCATCGATTCTTGAGGGTCGATTCGTTGTTGCAGGGTTTCATATTGTTTTTCTGATTCTAACCACCTGGTCGAGCCAATCCAGAAATTACCTGCCCATCCCATCTGGATGCAAGAGCGAGTGACATCTCGTCCATCGCGCAAAAGGTAAATGAATCTTGCCTTCGGCCAAAAATGTGGCAGCAGATGAAAACTGCCATGCACGGTTGCCCCTATATGTGACTTTCCGTATTTCGCATGCTGCTGCTCCAGAAAAGAGTGCATGAGTTCAGGGTATTGTAAATTACGATCAATACTTAAACCCGAGGAAAGAAAACCACGATCCGTTTCCAGCAGTGCATAATATTCATCCAGTTGAATGGATTCTACACCTGCTGATACGAACTTTGTCAGATACTCCATTTCTCCGGCCCAGGCAAGCTCCGGATGATATTTTAGCATTAAACTCAGCATTGTCGTTCCTGAACGCTGTGGGCCTACTAAAAAAACAGGCGATTCTATTGCTTCATTCATTATCTAAGCTAATCGCTATACCAAGTATTCATTAAGATTTACAGAGAAATTCTTTACTATATGCTACAGGAATTTGTAGTGTACAGCCGATATGGTGACCTTGCCAGAATTATAGTGATATCTATTTGAAAAATCGAATTTAACGAATCAATTATACTTAGATATTTCGACTATTTAATCCCCAGCGAGAAGATGCAGAATGTGTGGTAAAACATTCAGCGTTGAGGCAGCTGCTCCATATCGATAGGCTCCTACATCAAGACTTCTAGGATAAGTGGTTTTTTTAGTGTAATCGACATAAACAGGGGCTAATCGCCCTGCTCCGATCGCGATGCTTTGCGTCGTGAGGGCGAAGTCTTCGGGACCGTTTATATTGTTTCTTATAAACGGGTTGCGCCACGCTGTCATATTACTGCCACCAGTAGTGGTGCCTTCAATTACCAGAGTTCGTCCTCTGGTGTGATTAGGGGCATAAAGTAGATTGTTAGATGCCCAGACATTGGTTGCACCACGATTATTAATACATCGTACACGCATTGATGGATTATCTGGCGTGTAACAAGAATTATTATATAGATATACGTTTCTCACTACACCAACCGTACTTAAATCAATCCCTCTGTACGTTTCCCAGTTCTGCATAAGCACAACGTTGTTACGAATTGTTATCCCGTCTACGTTGGCAACATTTAAAGCCATTTGCACTTCACCCGGCTTATTCGCAGATCGCGAAAAGTAATTTCTCTCAACAATGACGTCTGTTCCATGCCCTGTATATCCACTACCTTGCGCCCCAATTAGTGCCACCGTGCTATCCGCACCACCATAGAAATGATTATCTGAGACCACGATATCCCTAGTATCTCTGCCGCAGTATCGACATGACAACTCTCTTTGCGCGTTACGAATCGTAAGAACCCCTTTATTTATCAGTGGATGAGCAAAATAGTTATGTTGAACGACTGCTTCTTCGACATGGGTAATCCGAACTACATGCTCTCCTCCGTTCGTTTCAGTATCATCAAGATAATTCCCCTGGATAGCTAATTTCCCAGCAGCAATAAACATGATATGCGCGCTAAACAGTCTCAGATCATTATCTATAATAAATAATTTTTGTGGTAATTCCCAGTTTTCCAGTCTAAACAATGCATTGTTAGCCATAACGGCTCGACCAAAACTGTCGGCACTTTTATTGCCCATAAATAAGACATCTTGGGCCTCACCATAAACATCTAGTATCGAAAAATCATCGCCCCCCTGCCCGGTAAATTCCAAGCCCACGATTCGCCAATCTCGTACTCTATACCCCACTCTAAACGTACTAAATTGGCCAGTATTATGAATTCTTGGCCTCGAGGAACCACTTCCAAAAGAGGAAATCATCCCTGGCCCATTGGCTAAAATGTCTGTGCGATCTGTTGAATTCCACGTCTCTCCTTTGCGCAGGAGTAGGCGTCGGCCTGAACCAATATAGTTCGCGACTGTCTGAAATGAACTTGTCCTAATCCTCCGAGCCCCAGACGGGCACCCTGAATAATTACCACTGGTGGAAAAACAAACCGTGTTGGTGCCCGAAAAAACTGAATTCGGGTTCTGTACTGTAATTGTTACTGTTTCAGTATCCGTGTCGCCATTGAGCCCTTTGGTCCAAAGCCTAACGGTATAGGTACCTGGCGTTTTGAATACATGGGCCGCAACCGGACCAGATGCTTTATTTTTTTGACGCCTATTAACATTACCATGCTGCCAATTTCCCGCAGTCGGATCGCCAAAATCCCAGCTATAGTTAAGATCATGAAAAGGTTTGTTGGTCACAGTGCTGGTTGTAGTTGTGGCGTCGAAAAAAACTGCCAGTGGCGCCACGCCACTAGTCTTGCTCGCTTCGATTCTAGCATCGATAGCCGCGAATACATTCTGGGCAAATAGAAGAGCAAACCAAATAGTAACTAATGAAAAACCGCGATTTATTGGGGTGTGCATATCGAAGATTATTTTCGTAAGAGGCCAGTAACACAGGAAAGAGTATTAACGCGTGCTTTTATGATAAGGAAATAATTCGCCGCGCCTTTTTAATTATACGGTTTGGTACTTACTTTATCCTGAACACGAATTGCTATACAAAGCAAGCACTCCCTATTTCAACCGCTTAAAAATAATTCTATCAATATGTTCCACATTTATATTCACGCGTAAGATCCAGTTAGTCCGCCTCATAAGCGCCAACATCCAACTGCGTCGGATTACTCCTCCCTTTGGTCGTATAGTCAGTGTAAATCGGAACTGGTTTTCCGGCATCAATAGCGACGCTATTGGGCGCCAATCGAAAATCGTCTATAGACATTATCTCCTTAGCGATAAATGGGTTTTTTAACGCTGCGATATTGCCAGTACCATTTACGGGACCATCAACCACCACAGTAGTGCCTTCTGTATGATTCGGAGCGTAAAGCAAATTGTTAAACGCATGTACATTAGTCGCACCGCGATTATTTATGCATCGCACTCGCAAACTTGGGTTATCGGGCGTATAGCATGAGTTATTATATACGTACACGTTTGTAACTCCCCCTACAGGCCCAAGGTCAATTCCTCTATAGGTTTCCCAGTTTTCCATTAGCACAATATTGTTTCGTATTGTAATCCCGTCAACGTTGGCTATATTTAAAGCCATTTGAACTTCACCCGCCTTGTTATCTGAACGAGAAAAGAAGTTTCTCTCTACTATGACATCTGTTCCGTGGGCGGTATAGTCTCTACCTTGCCGCCCAATAAGTGCCACTGTACTATCTGCTCCACCGTAAAAATGGTTATCTGATACCACGATATCTCTGGTATCCCGACCACAATAAGGGCATTGTAACTCTCGCTGCGCGTTACGGATGGTGAGAACGCCTTTGTTAATCAGTGGATGAGCAAAATAGTTATTTTGTACAACCGCTTGTTCCGTATGGGTAATTCGAACAACATGTTCCCCTCCCTTGGTTTCAGTATCGTCAAGATAGTTACCCTGAATAGCCAGCTTGCCAGCCGCTATGAACATGATATGGGCGCTGAATAAACTTAGGTCATTATCGATAATGAATATATTTTGGGGAATATCCCAATTTCGCTTTCTAAACAGCGCATTGTTCGCAATGACAGCTCGCCCAAAGCTATCCGCGCTTTTATTTCCCATAAATAGTATATCCTGCGCCTCACCGAAGATTTCCAATATTGCGTCATTGTCTCCTCCTTCTCCGTCGAACTCGAGGCCGGTGATCCGCCAATCTTTCACCCGATAATCAACTTTAAACGTATTGACTGGCTTGGTATTGTTGATTTTAGGCCGCAAAGAACCACTTCCATAAGAAGAGATCATGCCAGGCCCATCGGACAATATTTTGGTTTGCTGATTCGTATTCCAAGTTTCACCCTTGCGCAGAAGCAAACGTTTTTTACTCCCCAAGTATCTGGTGACCTTTTGAAACGAGCCTGTGGTGATGGTTTTTGATCCGGAAGGACACCCATTAAAATCACCACTGGTAGAAAAACAAACCGTTTTCTTGCCGGAAAATACAACATCCGGGTCATCGACAATAATTTTAACGGTGCTAACATTGGTATCACCGCCGGGTTCCTGGACTTGAAGTTCTACAATATAGGTTCCAGGTCGCTCGAATACATGCGCGGCAACCGGCCCATAACTTTTGTTTTTATCACTGCTATACCGATTACCATGGCCCCAGTTTCCTGCGCCAGGATCATTAAAGTTCCATATATACTGGAGTTCATGAAATGGTTTGTTGCTCGCAGTGCTTGTCGTGGAGGTAGCGTCAAAAAATACTGCTAACGGTGCGACACCCTTCGCTCTACTGACGTCTATTTGAGCATTGATTTCGGCTACTGCACTTGAGCTACCCAAAAAAACCAATCCAAAAAAAGTGAATAAAATACCGTTAATAGATAAGGCTAACATTTTTCAATTAGTTACGAGAAATAATAAATTAATCTAAAAATAGATGAATTCATAAGATTTGTATAGCAATATATTTTCCACTATTACTGATATTCTTGGTCAACACCAATTAAATGAGCGTTGCATAATGGTCGATACACCACAATCAATCTGATAAAGTTACACTGTTGATTTAAGAGAGTTCTACTATTGTGTAAGTAACATTTTGATTTATAAAAACAAAGGTCAATAATGCCATAAGCCAAGCTTCACGCTCAGAACCCGACAAAACCCGTACACTATTCAGCATGATTGATAAAAACTCTCCTATTTTCATCATAGGTTACAAAAGATCTGGAACGACACTACTTAGAAAAGTACTTAATACACATGCTGACATATCAATTCCAACAGAATCTGAGTATTTTCAGAAAATTCCTTCCATTAAATTTGATTCGGTTGAAGACCTATCAACAAAAGTTGCGAACTTGACTCGCTGCGATTTTGGGTCAAATTGGAGTGCGGAGGATATTCACTCAACTTTAGTACAACTTAATGCATGGCATCCTAAGGATGTTATTGCCTCTTTATATATCAAAAAAGGAATTGAAGACGGAAAAGTCAATTTTCGTTGGGGCGATAAAAAACCACAACACTGGAAGTATGTTAAAACACTATTAAATTGGTACCCAAACGCACAGTTCATTCATATTACGAGAAATCCTTATGATGTTATTGCCTCTATTGAAAACTGGATGCCAGATCAAGTCATAGGACGAAACATCATCAGCTCACATATTATTAGTGCATGGCAATGGAATTATTCGGAAAACTATGTACGCGACGTATTCCGGACAGTGCCTGAAAGCCAATACACACAAATAATGTATGAAGAATTAGTCACCTCTCCGCAAGATACATTTGAAAAGCTAATGGAATTTCTAGATTTGGATTTTGATAAAAACATACTAGATGCTTACCTTAAAGATAAAACTGATATTAACAATCACAATATTGAATCTGCTCGAGAAATCAATAATGAAAATATTGGCAAGGGGTTGAATAGATTTTCGAAAAAACAGAAACTAGAAATTGCGTTGCTTAGTAGGCACAAACAAGGTGAGGATATAAATTGCAATATATTTTGTTTATTTACCAAAGTAAAAACGGCAGTAATACGATTCCTTTTGAATATCGCGTGGAAAATTAGAAGGTTTATAGAAAAAACCCAATCTAAAATCTGAATCTGAATCTGAATCTGAATCTGGATTCAAATAGTATTTCTTAGCATTATTCAACTAAATATTCCTTAGCATTACTCAACGCTTGTTACGTGCAAATACAATCGAATACGGTATTCTAGTTAACTTAGCGGTTGAGTATTTGATAAGTGGTTTCCTGTCAGCGAATTACCCCTTTTCACATTTTGACGAAAAAACCAATATACTTGATCGACTATTATTTATAATGGTAGGCTATATTGCTAGAAGGAGAGTTACTAAACCATGGAGAACGTAACGGAACAACCACTCCGTACCTATAACAACTGGGGCTCTGTGAAAATAAAGATTGAGCAAAGTGCTCAAGGAAAGAGGTATTAAAATTGGACTTGTCCACAGAAAAAGCGTTACGAGTTGCCCGCTATACCAAAACGAGCGCTGATGGCAGATACGCTGGGGGTAGATTTGACTCAGGTTATCAGACGATAAAGGTTAAAGATGAGTCCTTCCAAGGTCAACGAGATAATGCGGAAAGGCTATCGCTTGTAGACTATGAATTTAAGGACAAAGTAGTATTGGATATCGGCTGCAATATGGGAGGAATGCTACACGAGATTGCAGAAGATATTGAATATGGCGTAGGCGTAGACTTTAATTCTAAATGTATCAACGCAGCCAACTTCATAGCAGCCGTCAACAATTCACATAATCTTAAATTTTTTACATTCGATCTTGAAAAAGAGAACATAAATAGATTATGGGACTTTGTTCCCCATGACAAGATAGATGTTTGTTTTTTTCTGGCTCTATGTTTTTGGGTGGAAAACTGGAAAGATATTATTAGATTTTGCGCACAGATTTCAGATAATTTACTTTTTGAAACAAACGCTTACCCTGAGGATCTTAAAGAAGAATCAATCAATTACGTTAAGCATATATACACTCATGTCAGGGTGCTAAGCACTCAATCTGACGATGATTCGGTCACCAAGGGTAGAGTATTATTGTGGTGTTCTAACACTCCGTTTGAATTCGACGAAGCCCTGGCTGCATTGGCTAAAGAGCTCGATAAACCAACTAAAATAAGAGGCATTGAGCCTTTTGAAAGTACCGGCTGCCAAAGAAAAGTTTATCTGGTGCGAGCGAAACATAAGGACTATTTTCTGGGCGTAGGAGGACAACGAAATTGGGCTGATTACGCTGTAAGTAAATTTTTAAGATCGAACAATATCTCGGTGGTCAATACCATTGTTTCGTCTGAAGACAAGAATGGCACACCCTACCTGATTAGGGAATATGTCCCGTCGACCACATTATCCAATAACAGACCCAAGGGAGATACATTTCATCGTACAATAAAAGGAACGTTGAAGGGGATTAGATCCAGGGTAGCATCAAATAAACGAGTAAAAACCCTAACGCAGCGCGCTTTGAAGGAAATATCTGCAATCCACAGTATTAAGTTGCCCGGTTACGGTTTTATCAATAAACCAGCTTCTAATGGAAAAATAGAGGGCATGTCAAAAACATGGCTTGACTTTCTTCGTTTCATTGTGAATAACGAAGGCGACTTTCTTAGAGAAAAAAATATAATCAGCGATCAAAATTACGCTGAACTAACCGGTTTGTACGAGCAGTATTTCAATAAATACGACGACATCCTTGAATGCACCGGCTGTTTTCTGGCAGGCGATATTGGTTGGTCAAATATACTAATCGATAGTAATGGAAAAGCGTTCTTGACCGATTTTGAGTTTGCAATGATTGGAGATCCTGCTTTTGAATTTTCGTTCATGCGAGACTATACCAAAAAGCACTTAACATTTTACATGGACGAGCATCGTAAGATAGACACCTCTTTTGATGCAAAATCATTTGTACAAAGAATGAAGCTATACGAACCACTTAAACTTCTGTTTGTTGCGTCTTACGCAAACGCCAGAAACGGGAGGGAAAAAACTGCCAAATCTCAATACGATAGTGGAATTAAGAAATTGAAATTACTGGTTTAAATGAAAAATTTTAGTCCGATCTAACTCTTTTCGCAGCCTTTGCGCAATAATCTCCACATTCGGCTGCTGTAGCATAGTAATATGCCCCCCAGGAGTTTCGACCACATCAAGCTTCCCGTTAACGAGCTGTGACCATCCGCAATCGTTGCCATCGACTAGCTTCTGGTATTCACTGCGATCAAGTGCCCTGAAATAAACAACATCCCCATCATAATGCAACATAAGCTTGCGATAAGCTTTGGCGGATTCACTATACAAACTGCCGCGCAGCTCAGCCACGGCACGATCTTCAATCGCTATATCCTCACCATACCATTCTGGTTGTTCTGTCCTCGACTCTATGCCAAGCTGTTTTTTTATTTTTGGGATAATATATGAAGAGCCTAAGTTGAGTGCTAACCGGGCATGGGCACCTGCTTTTTTAACCATTGGCATCATATTTGGTAGCGTAGAGTCAAACATTGCTAAGATCTCAACTTTTTCTCCGTTCGCATGTAGTTGTCTGGCAAGCTCGTAAGCCAAAATACCTCCAAATGATAAACCGGCCAGGTTATACGGCCCAGAAGGTTGTTTGCGTCTAATAACCTCTCCATACATAGCAGCCATTTTTTCTACCGAAGGTAGCCCGGCTCCCTCTAATAATGCAGATTGCTCCACTGGCAGATAGACGCCATAGACAGAATGAGGACTCCCGATGGCATCGGCCAATGCTTGATAGATATTAATTCCACATATGCAAAATAGATTGCTACCCCGGGGTGTCTCATACTCACACAGCGGGATTAATTCGCCATTTTCATCATCATTCTTATCACCATCGTCAATTACCCCTGCAATCTTTCTGATACTCCGGCACTCAAAAACCTTGAGTAAAGGTATCGAATAATCCAGTTGCTGGCGAATGATGTCACAAAGACGCAGTGCCAAGAGCGAATCGCCGCCGAGATCAAAAAAATCATCATCGATACCGATACCTTCGATCTCCAGAAGACTCGTCCAGATAGCCAACAAATCCTCTTGCGATCTTGTTTCTGGCGCGACAATGTTTTTTGGGTGGCCTGATTTAGCATGTCGTGGCTTTGGAAATGATTTTCGGTCTATCTTCCCGGTACGGGTAAGCGGATAAGCATCCATCTTAACAAACGTGTTTGGGCACATTGACAGAGGAAGTTCGTCCGCCAGTTGCGCTCGCACTTTTTTCTCATCTAACGTCAGACCTTTATCGCTAATGATATAAGCGACCAGTTCTGTATCTCCTGTTATGCTCGGTTGGGGGATGACAACAGCCTGGTCTATCCCCTTGATTGCGCGCAAAACTGCTTCTACCTCTCCTAATTCGATACGGATACCATGAATCTTTATTTGAAAGTCTTTGCGACCTAAAAACTCGAGCATTCCGCCATGCTTCCACCTGCCAAGATCCCCAGTATGGTAGGCCCGCTCATTACTATTCTGTGGGTCTACTTTCAGCACCGATTGCGTCAATTCAGGCTGATTCCAGTATTCCAATAACACATGCTCACTTTTAAAAACAATTTCGCCTTCAGAAGGTGAAATTACGCCACTTTTATCAATCAAATATACCTGTGTATCGTCAACAGCTGTTCCTACGGGTACGGTTTTTCCCTCAAGTTTAGAGGTCTTATCTATTATATTCTGCAATGTGAATGAAGATTCGGTTGAGCCGAGAAGATTCATAAACATGCAAGCGCTTGAGAAGTTTTGACGATAAAACTCAACATCTGACCTTAAGACTGTTTCACCGCCTAGAACAACAAATCTTACGCTCGGAAAATGATCGCCTGACTTCAGGGAATAACGGTAAACCGTAGGAGTCGAGTGATAGATGGTGATTTTACTTTCTATTATCCAAGGTGTAATGGAAGCGAATCCATCTTTCGTCACACTCTTAGGAAACAAACACGCCCCATTTAAAACGGCCGAAAAAATGTCCATGACAGCCGCATCAAAAGTATAAGTAGAAAGTAACGTCAATTTATCATCGCTATTCAATTGCAAACTGTTCGTATAGTTGCGAATAAAATGGAGGACATTGCGATGATTTTGTACAACCCCTTTTGGTTTACCCGTTGAACCAGAGGTAAATAATATGTAGGCCAAGTCATACGGAGATACTTCGGGGAACTTTTGATCGGCAACCTGGGGTAATGCTTCTACGTTAATCAAGCTAATTTGGTCTCCAGCTAATTCTAGAGCCAAACTATTCGTCGAATCGCATGCAACAATAATGGATGCCTGAGCATCCTTGACCATGTATTCTAGTCTTCTCTGAGGATTTGTAGGATCGAGAGGAACATATGCCTTGCCTGCCTTGAGTACACCAAGCATACCGGCAACCATGGGTGCATCCTGATCAAACAAAAGTACAACATTTTTAGCGACGGCTTCATGCATGGACAATACCGCTGATGCAACCCTGTCAACAAGTTGACTAAGCTCTCTATAGGTCCATTGGTAATGATCAGAATAAATTGCCAGTTGTTCAGGATAACGCGCTGCTATTTTGTCGAAACGACCGTGTATTGAATCCTGTATTTCTTTTCTAGTAAAGCGACAGAACGGTGCTCCTTTGGTCTTTTCTACCAAATTATTTGTTTGCGCCTTTTTCAGAATTTGAGTCATACCCATAAATTATAAGAAATCCAGGTTACCCATTCGTATAGAAGACAACTTTCCGAGAATATAGTTTCTCTAAAGTCTAAGCATAACGACTTCACGCACACCCAGTAATAAACGGATTACGGGTTTAACTACCAATATCCACTTATTGTTAAAAACCCTTAGAAAAAATGACGTGATAAAAATCACAAAATTGAAAAATTCAAGTTTTTTCGGAAAAGTTTTATCGTTGGAATGCGATAAACTCCTTCTTAAATAGGCGACGTGTAAAACTTTGCCAGAAGAGTTTTCGCATCAACCTTACTTGTCTTTTATTCAGTATGATATTGCTGTCCTTGGAGAAAAGTGATTTGATATAGCCATGCAATAGGTAGTATGAGCCGACTATGATCGGTGGCTTAATTAGGTCGTGTATAACTCTAAGCATAAAGTACGACGGACTATAGCCAAGCCTGTACGCACCAATTCCATGATTTATCCTGCCTTTCTTAAGCGATGATTTTCCGCCTACTTTTCTATGCATTTGGTAGAAAAGATCTCTAAATGCCGCTGTTTTCCAACCTTTATCAATTGCTTTTATATTGTCGGCACAATCCCATCCTAAACTGAGATCTAAACCCTGTATATCATCTAGGCAATCTTTGTTATAGATTTTAAACTGACCGTGGGTGTGCCATAGCGGACTGAATTCATAAATTTCCTTACCATTTTCTATATAGTATGGCGTTCCTGAAGCGATTCCTAATGGCTCTTCTTCTAGCCGCTTGCTCATTTCCTCAAGAAAGTGCCGACCAAACGAAACATCGGCGTCTAACTTGACAATATAATCATACCGCACGTTACTTTCATCTATATAAGACTTACCAATATCAAATACTTGCACGACATGAGCACCCAATACATATTCTTTTTCACTGTCATTAAAGTAATAATGTATGAACGGATACTTTTTTGAAAATGATTTAACAATTTCGCTGGTTGTATCAGTCGACCCATCATCTACTACCAAACAACACACAGGCAGTAGGGTTTGGTCGGCAATGGAAGATAGCGTACTGTTAATAATTTCTTCCTCGTCTTTAGCAGGAATAACAATCGCAAATTTCATCATTGATTTAAATCTCTCAAATAGACAAAAATATAAAAATCATCCGATCTCAAGAATCCATTTAGTGATGAGAAGAATCATCTAGCCGATTCCGGGCATACGCGACCCCAAGCAGTATTGATTAATAATTTTCTCCAGTCGATCTAGATTGAGTGCTTGATTAAATTCTGTTGTAATCATTTGTCGACCTTTTTTACTCAAGTTAGCTCGTAACTCTTTATTTTGAAGCAATTTTTTTATCCCATTAGCAAGCCCATTTTGATCTTCTGGCGCCACCAGAATACCAGTCACATTGTCAACCACTAATTCAGGAATACCCGACAATGTAGTAGATACAACCGGCACACCCAGCGCCATTGATTCCATCAAGGCAACGGGAATCCCATCCATATCTCCGTTTGCGTCTTTTTTTGCAGGTAACACGAAAAGATCCAGGGATTTCACCCAGTCTGTCACCTCTGTGTTGGCAATATTTCCCTCAAAAGAGACTTGATCTTCAATACCTAAGTCTCTCGTTAGCTGGTTTAGTTTTAACAATTCTGGGCCATCGCCCGCAATACGTGTCTTGATGGCAAACCCTTCTTTCGCCAGGATAGCACTAGCTTCAATCAGTGTGTCGATGCCTTTTTTTTCGACTAAACGTGCAACCACACCCACGGTTGGGGGCACATGCAATTTACCCGGTTGTGAATATGAAAAGTGTTCTGGATTTATTCCACAGCGAACAATATGGATTTTTGAAGCAGGAATACCTATTTCCAGAAGCTGTTTCACATTGTAGTCAGAAATAGTTACGACCGCGCAGGCACGATTAGATTTTTCTTTTAACAGCCGACCATGATGAAAAAGATCGTTAGCATGTATGGTAAAACTAAACGGGATTCCGGCATGCGCTGCAGCATACATGCCAATTTGGGTTGGTACGTCGCCAAAGTGGATATGCAAGTGATCAATTCCTGCCTTAGTTAGTTTTTTTGCTAACCATATGCCAGCAAGCATTTGGTATCCCAGTTTTACATATTGAATCTTGGGAGTACCTAGTGCAAGCATATCCCGAAGGTATAAGTTAACCACTCGAGCCGTATCCTTCTGCGCCATCAGTAGCGCAGAAAAAAAAGCACCAATAAAAGAAACCACAGAATGTGAATAGATTGCAATCGACCGGTTATGTAACTCAACTACCTCCTTAGCAGGGGCGCTATCAGGGTGAACGGAAACAGGTAATACTTCATATCCCCTCGCTTCCATACCGAGAATTTCCTTATATACAAATGTAGCGGAGAGCGCAGTAATTTGTGGGGCAAGATAGGCCAGTTTCTTCATAACATTTGTTGAAAATCCATTTTATGTGTCCGCTTGGCGATGGAGAAAAACCAAATATACACCATTTTATTTGAATAAGGTATCAACACTGGAAAATGCCCGGCTAACAGGCTCCAGGCCAGGTCGAAGCCAAAGCAAGAATCTCGTCAATATATTTTACAAACTGTTATAATTTTTTGAGTTGAAGCACTGCGGTCTTGAGGATGGTGTTTTCGGATCATCGGATCGATGAAGTAGTTTCTAGATTTTCATGCCGCGCACAGGAGGATATTGTTGGCGACTGCAAAGAAATTACTCTTTATATGCATAACTTTTGGGGTTTTACTTGCACTGGTAGAAATTGTTTCTTACGCTGGCGCCAAGATTCTTCAATCCAAAAGGGGCATGTGGTCAGTGCCAGTCGAGCCCAAAAATCGCAAAGATTTTATTAGTTATGACGAGTACTTTAAACGAAGGGATCCTGTAGTCGGATGGCCATTCCCCGAAGAATTCGGAAACAAATTGGATATAAATGGTTCCCAGCACAACCCTTTCTTTCCAAACGGTGGTAAAAGAAACAAGCCCTGCGTCTCACTGTACGGCGACTCTTTCACTAAAGGTGGCGACACTACTTCTTTGGCACATAACTGGGGCAATCTGCTATCCAAACAATTAGGCTGCTATGTTGCGAATTTCGGCGTAGGCGGTTATGGAACCGACCAGGCCTATTTGCGATTTGTAGAAAACTCTAACGATCCGGCACCAGTCAGCTTGTTCGGTTTTCATACCGGCGACACACTGAGAAACCTGACTCGTATCCGCGATCTTCAAAATAATTCCAAGTGGTATGCATTAAAGCCGCGCTACATACTCGACAAGAACAATAACTTGGTATTAATTCCTATTCCACAACTCAACGAAGACGAATACTTGAGAGCCATTGGCGAGCGTACCCCAATCTTTCGGCTTGATCATGAAAATCTGCAGCCAGATGGACCTGCAGGTGTTATCAAACTTGAGTTTCCTTACACCATATCATTGGTTCGAAATATATTTAATTTTTATGGCCTTCGGGCGAGATTGGCTCACGCACCTGACTGGCAACAGTTCCTGCAACCAAACCACCCCTTGCAGGGACTAGAGATCGTTATCGCATTATCACGTGAATTTTTCTTGTTGGCACATGAACGCGGTAAACGACCCCTGGTTTTGATCCTCCCCCATCCGTCAGATTTTAAGTACTTTCAGGAGCATGGGAAATGGCCTTATCAGCCCGTTGTGGATGGATATATTAGTGAAGACATCCCTTTTGCTGATTTTGGGCCTCACTTGCTAAACATCGCTACCAAAGCAAAGCAACCTATCAAAAGCTACTTTGGAAAAACAGGCCACTACAACGATGAAGGTAACGAGATACTGGCAAATTTCGTGTATACCCTATTACTAGAAAATGGGCTCATAAAAGCCAATAAAATTAAACAGCAGGTTTCTGAATAACGATAAATTCACTACCACTATATAAAATCAATAATTAACAAAACTTTTATTTGCAAACTGATATAAGCTTCTTGAGAATTAGACTAGGATTTTCAGCCGCTGAAACGCTTATTGGAAAGCTATAAGTCACAGCCAACTTCAGAATTAGTATGTATTAATAATAGCTTTATACAAAAAGGAATGGTAATTTTGGAACTATAATGTAAAAGGGTTCAATGGATAGAGATGAATTGCTGAATAGGCAATATAATCTCTTAGTTGACTTTTCTAATATCTAATCAAAAAAGGATGACTACACACATACTTGGTATATCTGCTTTTTATCATGATAGCGCCGCTTGCTTGGTGCGCGATGGCGAGCTATTGGCTGCCGCGCAGGAAGAGCGCTTTACCAGAAAAAAGCATGACTATAGTTTTCCAGTAAACGCGGTCGAGTTTTGTTTACAACATGCGCAGATTTCTGCTTCTGATTTAGATTTGGTGGTCTTTTATGACAAGCCCTTATTAAAGTTTGAACGCCTGCTTGAAACCTATCTATCCTATTCTCCTTCGGGCTTTAAGCTTTTTCTGATGGGGCTACCCTTATGGCTCAAACAAAAGCTGCATACACCGCGAGAAATTGACCAGGGCTTAGGAGGTAAGGGTGTGTATAGTGGCCGCTACGTCTTTCTAGAGCATCATGAATCGCACGCTGCCAGCGCGTTTTACCCGTCTCCCTTTGAAGAAGCGGCTATATTGACCCTGGATGGTGTGGGTGAATGGGCAACTGGTAGTATTTGTGTGGGGCGAGGCAATAAAATTGAACTACTGAAAGAAATGCGTTTCCCACATTCACTGGGACTTTTATATTCTGCGATGACCTATTTCACTGGTTTTCGCGTAAATAGCGGCGAATATAAGCTCATGGGACTTGCCCCGTACGGCGACCCAGTCTACCGTGATGTCATTCTGGACAAATTACTGGATCTAAAACCTGATGGTTCATTTAAATTGGATATGGATTATTTCGCCTATTGTTACAAGGATGTAATGACATCTGAAAAAATGAATGAATTATTTGGCGGACCACCGAGAAAAGCAGAAACGGAAATCACCCAACGGGAAATGGATATTGCCGCCTCGATCCAGGTGGTAACCGAAGAAATCGTGATGCGTATCGCGCGTTATGCACACGAAGCAACCGGCATGAAAAATCTGGTCATGGCGGGTGGGGTCGCGCTAAATTGCGTCTCTAATGGGCGCATATTGCGTGAAGGCCCGTTTGATGATTTGTGGATTCAACCTGCTGCGGGTGATGCAGGCGGTGCACTTGGGGCAGCCATGTTTGCCTGGCATGAGTTGATGGATAATCAGCGTGACAACGCTGGGCAAGATGTGCAAAAAGGCTCCTTACTAGGGCCAGATTTCAGCGACAGTGAGGTCGTTGCGTCACTCGATGAAAAAGGCGCGGTATATACGCAATACGAAGACGAATATGAGTTGTGTGACCGCATTGCACAATTAATGGCTGATGAGAATGTTGTAGGCCATGCTGCGGGGCCAATGGAGTTTGGCCCGCGTGCGTTAGGCGCTCGATCAATCATAGGTGATGCTCGCTCTCCCAAAATGCAATCGGTGATGAACCTAAAAATTAAATATCGAGAGTCATTTCGCCCATTTGCTCCGGCGGTGTTAAAAGAACGGGTGCATGAGTATTTTGAAATGGAACCTGATCAGGATAGCCCGTATATGCTCCTGGTGGCACCGGTTAACCAGGAAAAACGAAAAGAAAATGGAAGCTCAGCAGCCAAGGGGTTAGACCGGCTTAAGCAAGTACGCTCAGAGATACCCGCGGTTACCCATGTGGATTATTCAGCACGTGTACAAACGGTGGATGCAGAGCGCAATCCAAGGTTTTATAAAATCATTAAAGCCTTTGAAAAGCGCACAGGCTGCCCGGTGGTAATCAACACAAGTTTTAACGTACGTGGCGAGCCAGTTGTTTGTACACCTGATGACGCTTACCATTGTTTTATGGGAACCGATATGGATGTTTTGGTGGTGAATAACTGTGTTTTGCTTAAAGCTGATCAACCCAGCAGCTCCATAGATCGCGGTGCTTACCTGGATCAATTTGCATTGGATTAGTTAATTATGAATAAAATGGTTGAACTCAATTTTCACCCAGATCGCAAGACGCTGCGAGATTTTGGGTTTATTGCTTTTGTGGGGTTTGGCTTACTCGCCTTGATGGCGTGGACAGAATCTTTCTTGTTTGCTTTTGGATTAGGCGGAGCTCGCGTAACACTAACCAGCATATTTATGCTACTTGGTGTTTATTGCCTGTTTTTTGCTTTGGTATATCCTCTGGCTAATCGATACGTCTTTGTCGGCCTGTCTATCGTTACTTTTCCCATCGGGATAGTACTTTCTTATGTCATCATGGCACTGCTCTTTTTTGGTATATTTGGCTTAATAGCGACACTTATGAGAATATTCAGGTACGACCCAATGTCTCGTAAGCATGATGCAAACGCAGAAAGTTACTGGTGTGATGCACGTGCAGCTCGACCTCACACTGATTACTTCAAACAATATTAAGCTAAAGAGGAGAATGTTTTGAGCAAAGATCAGAAATCGAAAGATTTTATTAAGCAAGCCGGAGACGAAAGGACGGGCTTTATACGCGAATTCTACGAATTTCTGCGCCACAACAAGAAGTGGTGGTTAATTCCGGTTGTTTTCTTTGTATTGGTATTAGGTTTGCTGGTTGTGCTGGGTGGAAGTGCTGCTGCGCCTTTTATCTATACTCTGTTTTAATAATAAATATAGCACTCTTCGTAGTCTCTACCATGCATATCCATTGGACCGATTCGGCCCCCAGAACGTCCTAACAATCTTATCAATATGATATTTAGGGTTATCTTTTTTATATATGTTTAGGCATAAGCTTATCAATCGGCGTTTCTATTGTGACAAATCTGCCCGGCAATCATGTGTGGATTAGCGGGTATATTTAATTTCGCATGGGAACAGCAAATTGAAACCCGAACTTTAGAAACCATGATAAAAATGGTCCACCATCGTGGACCAGATGGAACAGGTATAAAGGTTTTTAAAAATGTGGGCTTCGCGCACGCACGCCTGAGCATTATTGACCTGGCAACAGGAGATCAACCGATTCATAATGAAGATAAAACCGTGTGGACAGTCTTCAACGGCGAGATATTCAATTACATTGAGCTGCGCGAACAGCTCATTCGTCAGGGCCATGTGTTTTCTACTCAATCAGATACAGAGGTCATTGTTCACCTGTATGAAGAATACGGCGACGCATTCGTCAACCATTTAAACGGTCAATTTGCCATCGCGCTTTATGACCTGAACCGCAACCGGTTATTGTTAATCAGAGACCGTGTTGGAATTGCTCCCCTCTTCTACACCGAACAAAAATCGGGGCTCCATTTCGCGTCTGAAATAAAATCATTACTCGCCATCAGAAATCAGGCACCCAACCTGAACCCCAACGCCTTAGACCAAATCTTTACCTTCTGGTCTGCCGTTAGTCCAGAAACACTTTTTGACGGAATCTATGAAGTCTCGCCAGGACAGATGCTAATTATTGATGAAAATGGTATTGGAAAAAGTCGCTATTGGGATTGGCATTTCCCAGAAGACAATCAGTATACACAAAGAAGTGCTGGAGAGCTTGCTGAACAGCTTAAAGAACTGTTGATTGATGCCACGAGAATCCGTCTTCGGTCTGACGTTCCGGTGGGCGCTTATCTGTCTGGCGGCCTGGATTCTTCAACGATTGTTTCGTTGATTCATCACCATACAAACAACGAACTAAGAACTTTTTCGATTGGTTTTGATGAAGATGGTTTTGATGAAACAAAGCATCAAAATGCTTTTCTCGAATCACTTGATACAGACCATAGCTATTTGAGGTGCGCGAACCAAGATATTGCTGAGCACTTTATCGATACCATTTGGCATACTGAATCTCCCATCCTTCGAACTGCACCGGTTCCAATGAAAAGACTATCTGGCCTGGTCCGAGAAAATGGCTATAAAGTCGTTCTCACGGGGGAGGGAGCTGATGAGGTCCTCGGTGGCTATGATATTTTCAAAGAAGCCAAAATTCGCTATTTCTGGTCAAAATTTCCAGACTCGACTATGCGCCCTGCCCTGCTTAAAAAACTGTATCCTTATCTGGATATGTCGCAAGGTAGTGCTTACCTGAAAGCATTTTATGGTGCGGGAATAGATACGCCCGACATGACTCAGTTTTCACATCTAACACGCTGGTCGTCAACCTCACAGTGTAAAGCTTTTTTCTCTGAAGATACCAAAGCAAGCATAAGCAGTAATGCAATAGAAAATATCTTAGCGACGTTACCTCCACAAATAAACTGGTGGCACTATTTTAATAAAGCCCAATACATTGAAGCCAAATCTTTAATGGGCGGTTATCTGCTGTGCTCACAAGGTGACCGTATGCTGTTGTCAAACTCTGTCGAAGGACGTTTTCCCTTTTTAGATCACAGGGTAATCGAGTTTGCCAACCAGCTTCATCCAAAATTTAAAATGAAAGGCTTGAACGAAAAATACTTGCTTAAAAAAGCCATGCAACGGGATTTACCTAAGGAAATCACCTCACGCTATAAACAGCCTTATAGGGCGCCCAATATTCCCGCTTTCTTTGGAGATTGTTCACCGGATTACGTTAGAGAATTGCTTTCAAAAGAAAAGATAAGCGAATATAATTATTTTAACGCCAATAAAGTTGCGCAATTGAGCAAAAAAATAGAGAAAGGGAGAGCAATCGGGAACAAAGATAATATGGCGCTAGTTGGGATTCTATCGACCCAGATCTGGCACTACTTGTTCGTCGAAAATTTCACCTCAAATTTCGCGCATCAAAATCTATAATATAAATATCGGAGTCTTTGAAATGTCCACGGAAAAGAAAATACGTCGCTTTATTCTGGAAAATTATTTGTTTACTGATGATGAATCTGAACTTGATAGTAGTGATTCCTTTTTAGAACAAGGAATAATCGATTCAACCGGAATACTTGAAGTCATATTTTTTCTGGAAGAGGAATTCGGAATTGAAGTCGATGATGATGAAATGATTCCTGAAAACCTCGATTCAGTTACAAATCTAGTTAAATTTATTGCCTCAAAGCAACAGGCCGCCTGATTACTCATGGCCACTAAAATGCGAGCTACTGCCTACCCACCTCGTTTGTTACGCGATGGTTTGCTCGCCTCCGCAGATTTATCGCCAGATAAAACAGCGATAATTGTTGGCGAAAATTCTTACTCATATTCTGAGCTGCTCAATGCCACAAAGTGCATTGCCAATGCTTTGGTGAAATGTGGGGTTCAACGGGGGGATCGCGTGGCAATATACATGGACAATACCTGGCCTTGCGTTGTTTCTATCTACGGAGCACTGCTCGCAGGGGCTACTTTCCTTACGATTAACCCCCAAACCAAATCCGATAAACTGAGATATATACTCCAGGATAGTGAGGCAAAAGCATTAATCAGTGATAGTCATTTGCACAGTGTACTCACATCAGCATTAGATGAATCAACGAGTATTATTGCATTGATATCGTCTGGTGATGTAGATCCGAATCAGAGAATCAATCGAAATCGCGTTCTTGATTTCGAGCAAATCATTCACGGCGGAAATCAGCTACCCGAGCCAGTAGACATAATACCCAATGATCTGGCAGCACTGATTTACACCTCGGGAAGCACCGGCTCTCCCAAAGGCGTAATGCAAACCCATCAGTCAATGGTGTTTGCGTCCTGGAGCCTCATCGAATATTTACGCCTTTGTGCTGACGATAAAATCCTGCTGGTCCTGCCGCTTGCGTTCGACTATGGTTTATACCAATTGCTGATGGCGGTCAGCTTAGGGGCAACACTGGTGATAGAGCGGTCTTTCACGTTTCCACCCGTTGTTTATAAAGCCATTACTAAGCACTCGGTTAACGTATTTCCTGCTGTTCCCACTATTGTAGCGATGATGATTGCATCGCATAAAAAGAAAGCGCTCAGCTTTCCAACGATCACGCACTTAACCAATACCGCGGCCGCTTTGACGCCTAGTTTCATACCTTATTTACATGAGATTTTCCCTAATGCACTCATTTTCAAAATGTATGGGCTAACAGAGTGTAAACGAGTGTGCTACCTTGAACCTGAATTGGTTGATACACATCCTGATTCGGTTGGTCGCGCTATTCCTGGCACTGAAACCTACATATTGAGCCCAGAGGGGCAACCTGTACCAGTTGGTGAACCAGGCCTACTTTATGTTCGAGGGCCTCATATTATGGCTGGCTATTGGAAACAGCCGGAACTTAGTGCAAAAATGCTCAAACCTGGGCCTCTACCGGGTGAGCACGTTTTATGCACCCAGGATTTTTTTCGCACCGACGAACAGGGCTTACTGTATTTTATCGGACGTAACGATGACATTATCAAAACCAGAGGGGAAAAAGTCAGCCCGGTTGAAGTCGAAAATGTACTACTTAGCATCAAAGGTGTAGATGAGGCAGGCGTTATCGGTGTCTATGATGAGGCACTCGGCCAGGCTATTCAGGCCTTTGTTGTACGCGACACCGTGTCTGAGTTAAGCGAAAAAGAAATTAGAAAACACTGCCTCTCCCATTTGGAAAACTTCATGGCACCGAGAGACATCATTTTCCTTGACGAATTGCCAAAAACTTCAAACGGAAAAATAGATAAATTGGCATTAAAGGAATGGAAGAAAGATGGATAAAAGTAAGATATACAAAAAACACCTGGAAGCATTGTCCACAGGGCTTCACATATTGGAGGATAAACCCGACGAAACACCAGGCTCAACACTCAGCGCATTGTGGCTAACAGCTGCCGGAAATCCTTCATCTGCTAAAGACGTACCCTTTGACAAACTACCTGATATATCTTCGGCTGAAGCAAAAACTCTAAAGTCCTATATCAAACGGAGAATTGCTGGTGAACCACTGGCCCACATCACTGAGCGGCAAACTTTTCTAGGTATTGAGTTACTCGCTGGCCCGGGCGCACTCATCCCGCGTAAGGAAACAGAAATCCTTGCAATCGCTGCCCTCGGTCAAATTGAAAAGGTCGCTAAAATCAAAGAAGTACCCCTGGTTATTGACGTTTGTACAGGCGCGGGCAACTTAGCGATCGTGTATGCGAACAAATTTGATCAAATTAAAGTTCTGGCGAGCGATCTATCATTAAATGCAGTCAGTCTGGCCAACAAAAACGTTCAATTCTGTAATCTTGAGCACAAAATTGATATCTTTCAAGGCGACTTATTGGGGCCATTTAATCATCCACGTTATTATAATAAGGTTGACATAATCACCTGTAATCCGCCTTATATTTCGAGCGCGAAAGTTAAAACTATGGAGGACGAAATCGCTTCGTTTGAGCCAGAGTTAGCCTTTGATGGCGGTCCTTTTGGAATCAAGATACTAAAACAGTTGGTAAATGATGCACCCAAATATTTAAATGAGAATGGCTGTTTGATATTTGAAGTTGGCTTAGGACAGGGAGAGGCAGTAAGCAAACTGATTAATAAAACAAACCAATTCAACCAAATCACGCCAGTATACGACTCCGACAATCAAATACGAGCGATTAGCGCATATGTTTAACCCAAACGACCGCGCATAATAATTTTAAACTATATAAGTATCAGCCATGACAACTCTATCTGAAAATGTACTGAGCTTGAACGAAGCAGAAGAAGTAAACAACATAACTTCTGAAATAAGAACTTTACTGCGAACTAAGTTACGCAAACGCGGCCTTGTGGTCGCTATTTCGGGAGGTGTCGATAGCGCAGTTTGCGCCGCGTTATGTGTCAAAGCGTTAGGTAATAAAAAGGTATTTGGCTTGCTGCTGCCTGAAACAGACTCTTCATCACAAAGTCTAAAATTGGGTAAGCAATTAGCTGAACAGCTTGGAATTAAATATATCATCCACGACATCGCCCCCACGCTGGAAGCAATTGGATGCTACCGTTGGCGAGATGACGCCATCCGTGTACTGTTTCCTGATTACACAGAGAAATGGAAAAACAAAATTACGATCTCGGGTGCTGCCGATGGTAAATTCAACTACTTTAACCTTGTCGTACAGTCTCCGGATGGAGAAATTTTTGAAAAACGAATGGATTTAAAGGAATATTTGCAAATCGTCGCTGCGACCAACTACAAGCAAAGAATCCGCAAGACGATAGAGTATTTCCACGCTGATCGATTGAATTATGCAGTGATCGGAACCCCTAATAGACTCGAGTATGATCAGGGGTTTTTTGTGAAAAATGGAGATGGGTCTGCAGATATCAAACCCATCGCGCATTTGTACAAAACACAAGTCTACGCTTTAGCAAAATACCTAAATATTCCGGACGAAATAGCCTCTGCTGCGCCAACAACGGATACCTACAGCATGCCTCAAAGCCAGGATGAGTTTTATTTTGCACTTCCGTATCAGAAAATGGATATTGCGCTATGGTCTATTAATAACAGCATCCCAGCCACTGAATTAGCGGCACACCTGGAAATCTCCGAGGAGCAGGCAGAACATGTGTACGCGGATATTACGAGTAAAAGAAACACAACTCGGTATTTGCACTCAAAACCATATTTAACAAAGCAAGTTGAAGGGTTAGTTGCAGATTGAGTTAGTTTAAACACCCGCTGTTACTTTTATCGAGCCAACCACGCTCCCGCATTTCGAGTCAGCCCATATTTACTAGAATAAGCCAGTGCGTATCAACATTGGAATCATCATACTAAACTATAAAACTCCGGATTTAGTGATCGACTGTCTTAGCTCGCTAGTAGATCAGATAGAGCCAGACATAAAAGTAGTTGTGGTCGATAACGCTTCCGAAGATGGATCAGTAGAACGTATAAACGAACAGATAGATAGGAATAACTGGCATAGCTGGGCAGAAGTACTAAGCTCTCCAGTTAACGGGGGGTTCTCTGCAGGTAATAATCTTGGAATTCAGGCTGTCGAAGCGGATGCCTATATATTGCTGAACAGCGATACGATTGTTTTACCCAACGCCATTAAAGAGCTGCGTTATGCCATGCGAATATCCCCAAAAGCCGGATTAATCGCACCTGCGTGCGTAAACCACCATAACGGCAAAGACCGAAATACCTTTCATTTCATTCATCCTGTATCGGAACTTATTCGCGGAGCTTCGACGGGCCTTATAACCAGACTACTAAAAAAATATATCGTACCGTTTAAAGTAAATGAGTCACCTGCAGAACCAGATTGGGTTGGCTTCGCGTGTGTGCTGATCCGCCGCGAAGTCATAGATCAAATCGGGTTACTCGATGATGGATATTTTATGTACTTCGAAGATGTCGACTATTGTCACCGTGTCAGACATACGCATTGGTCAGTGCTATACTGGCCAAATGCAGAGATCATCCACTTATTAGGTGGAAGCTCACAGTTCACTGCAAAACAGGGAGTACAAACTCGAGCTCCACGTTATTTCTATGAAGCGAGAGCTCGATATTTTGCCAAACATTATGGTCGGATAGGGTTAATCTCTGCGAATATCATGTGGCTAGTGGGGCATTCAATCGCGCGCATGCGCCAAATGTTAGGCAATAAAAACCCCCACCATCGCAAAAAAGAAGTGCGCGATATTTGGATAAATGCGCTACACCCTTTTCGGTTATCATCAATTAGTACGGATAAATAGTAGCCTAATGAATAATATTCCCAAACCTCCACATGCATCAGATAACAGAATAAAATCGAGCACCTCAGCTCAAGAAGGTAACCCTTCGAACAAAATAGAGGTAGACCCTAATCCAGGTGATAGCAATTTAAATCCGACTGATATTAGCTTTACGCAGCTCATCGCTGAAGATTTCCACACTTATGAAAACAATGTTTTCGAACCTGGCTTTTGGGCTGTCGCTATTCACAGATTTGGAAATCTTCGCATGAGCATCAAGCCCCGTTTACTTCGTTTACCCTTTAGTTTGATCTATAAGATTTTGCATTCTTTTATGAGTGGTTTCTTTGGAATCAATCTGGAATACTCGGTAAAGTTAGGAAGACGCGTACGGTTGTGGCACCACGGTGGTATGTTTCTAGGAGCTGTATCTATAGGTGATGACGTAACCATTCGCCAGAATACAACGATGGGAGTACTCCAAAAAGAAGAAAAATGGGCCAAACCGGTGATTGAGGACCGTGTCGATATTGGCGTTGGTGCTTGTATTTTGGGCAATGTAACAGTTGGACATGATAGCGTAATCGGTTCAAACTCGGTTGTAGTGCGCAGTTTTCCACCTCACTCCACGCTTTTTGGGGTCCCTGCTCGACCAGTCAATTTGAAACCCAGCAACGTAGCAAAAGAATAATTTTGCTGCTACTGCTGGAGAAGCCACTAGACCGAATAATCCAAGATGACATCATTCTCACCCTACGATATCAACCTCGATCAAAACCCCGCTAACTACCAGCCTTTAACGCCTTTGACCTTTCTGGAACGCGCCGCGAGTGTATTTCCACTACATCCAGCCGTCATTTACGGTGATTACAAACTAAATTACCAACAGTTTTACCAAAGAGCGCGTCAGCTGGCGTCGGCGCTTTCGAACCAGGAGATAAAAAGAAACGATACCGTCTCAGTCATGCTCGCCAATACACCCGCAATGCTGGAAGCGCATTATGGCGTACCAATGAGTCAGGCAGTGCTGCATACCATCAACACACGGCTGGACGCCGCGGCAATCGCATATCAACTGGATCATGCAGAAACCAAAGTACTGATCAGCGATAAACAATTCGCACCGATGATTAAATCAGCCCTTGAGTTGTGTCAGGTTACACCACTGGTGATTGACTACGCGGACCCTGAACTCTCCGATATAAGTGACGCGCTGGGTGAATACGACTACGAGACATTTGTGCAATCAGGCGATCCAGAATTTGCCTGGTTGATGCCGCAGGACGAATGGGATGCGATCTCTCTGAACTACACATCCGGTACGACGGGTAATCCAAAAGGCGTGGTCTATCATCACCGTGGGGCTTACTTGCTTGCCCAGGGCAATGCTCTCAACGCATTTATGCCCAAACATTCGGTCTATCTCTGGACGCTGCCCATGTTTCATTGCAACGGCTGGTGCTTTCCCTGGACCATGTCGGTGCTTAGCGGTGCCCACATTTGCTTGCGTGAAGTGCGCCAAAAGCCCATTTGGGATGCGCTGGCGGACCATCAGGTCAATTATTTATGCGGTGCACCCATAGTGATGTCGACCATCCTTAGCGCTGATAAAAAAGATAAACGAGCGCTTACGCAGCAGGTTGAATTTCTGACTGCCGCCGCCCCACCCCCAGAACAGGTGCTCGCAGATATGCAAGCAGCAGGATTTAATGTGACGCACCTTTATGGCCTCACTGAGACCTATGGGCCAGCGGTTATCAATGACTGGCACCAATCCTGGGATGCCCTAACGCCCGCCCAGCAAGTGATAAAAAAAGCGCGCCAGGGTGTCCGCTACCTACCACTCGAAGGCTTAGATGTTATTGACCCGAACACGATGCAAGCCGTACCCCGCGATGGAGAAACGATAGGCGAAGTGATGTTTCGTGGAAACGTGGTAATGAAAGGTTATCTGAAAGACAAAGCAGCAACTGAAGATGCATTTACAGGTGGCTGGTTTCATTCAGGCGATTTAGGGGTGATGCATGCTGATGGCTATATTCAGCTTAAGGATCGTTCTAAGGACATTATTATCTCAGGCGGAGAAAACATTTCATCCATCGAGATCGAGGACGTACTATACAAGCATCCCAGTGTGGCCGCGGCAGCGGTAGTCGCAATACCGCATGAAAAATGGGGCGAGACTCCCTGTGCATTTATTGAACTGCATGACGACAACACGGCGGATGCTAAAACCATGGAAAAATGGTGCCGCGAGCACCTCGCGGGCTTTAAAATCCCCAAAAAATTTATTTTTGAACCCTTGATTCGCACTTCGACCGGTAAAATTCAGAAATTCGCTTTACGAGAGCGGGCAAAACAAACATAGAACCATGAATCACGATCAATACCCGGACAGCTATCTCAAATCCATCCTTGAGCAGGTAAAAACCATTGCGGTAGTGGGCGCCAGTCCCAAACCCGAGCGCGCCTCACACAGAGTGACCCAATTTCTGATAGAAGTGGGTTATGAAGTCATCCCCGTCAATCCTGGCCAGACGGGAAATTTGATCGCAGGTGCAAAAACAGTTGCCTCACTCGCAGATATCAAGCAAACAGTTGATATGGTGGACGTGTTTCGAAACAGTAACGCAGCATACGGCGTGGTAGAAGAGGCATTAGCGCTTGACCCGCTGCCCCAGGTTATCTGGATGCAGCTTGGCGTACGTAACGATGATGCGGCTGCATTGGCAGAAGCAAAAGGTGTGAATATCGTCATGAATCGCTGCCCGAAAATAGAATACCCAAGATTATTGGTCTAGTTTTCACTCGCTTTTTTTAAATATTCAATCAATGCTTTACGCTTGGTGACGTCGGTTACTTTCTGCAGCGGCATTTTGGTTCCCGGAACAACCCTGTCCGGTCCTTTCGTAAACAGGGCATCTATCGTATGCTCATCCCAAACAATATCCGAGCGTGATAGACTGTCAGAATACACGTATCCTGGTAGCGAACCCGCCCTTCGACCAAATATTTTATAGAGCGACGGCCCGGCACGGTTGGCATCTCCTGATTTAATGGTGTGACAAACACTACACTTTCTTAAGAATTGCAATTCACCCAGTTCTTTGCCCTGACTGATTTGAAAGCGGCGTACCTTTTTATTACTACCGGACACGGTCTGCTCCTCTTTGACGATATTCCAGCGCGTCACATCATCATCTAACGACCCATAATACAAACTCTTGCCGCTATCCGAAAAAGCCAGCGCCCAAACCGGCCCGGGAATGGCATAAGTTTCTCCTACGACTGACCAATCATCTGTTTTCCAAACTCGAATCACGCCATCATTGCCGCCCGTTGCCAGAAGTCTATGCTGCGCAGAAACAGCCAGTCCCAATACTGGCTTTTCATGTGGAATCAGTATCTTACTAATTTTTCTGCTAGCCACTTCGAGAACTTGCACATCGCCACTTGAAGTGCCAAAGGCAATATGCGCTTGATCAGGCAACCAACGCATGATATTGATCGGCCAACCGTGATTATGGCTAACATGTATAAAACCTCCTGTAGCCACTTCCCAGGCCCTTATTTTTCCGTCATGCCCACCCGAATATACGGTTTGTCTATCCGCCGAAATCAATACTGCGTTTATCGTCGCATCGTCCACCGCAATCGTTTGCAAAGCGGATTTCGCATTTAAATCCCACAATCTGACGGTACCATCCCAACTCGCACTGGCAGCCAATGTTGCATCATCGGAAACGGCAATCGCGACAACTTTGGCTGTATGACCAACAAATTTGTGCGCAAGTGTTTCATTTTGCAAATCCCATAAGTACAAATTTCCGTCATCGCCCGCTGAAAGCGCGTGCTTTCCAGATGGCAGGAATTCAACTGTGCTGACCGCCCCCTCATGTTTAATGAAACGGGCGATAGGAGCAGGCGGCGTCGCCACTAAATCCCACATCATCACGGCGTAGTCCAGGCTACCTGATAGTGCAGTATTTCCATCGGGACTAATGGAAACTGAATTTACCGGCCCACCGTGGCCAATCAGGTTGTGGCCACTTTCCAGTGCAGCTGCACTCGCAGGGTTAGCTCCTAAAAGCAGGCAGGCGCTACAAAAGCAGAAAAATCGATACAGAACACGATTAAATACTTGCAAGCTGAGCTTCAGGATTTCTGGGAAGCTTGCACCTCATCAAACCACCGATCATGGTGCGCTTTCGCCCAATTTTCATCTACCCGTCCGTCTGTCATCGCGCTAAGCGTGCCTTTGACGCCAATCGTCGCTAGGTAAATGTGCCCAAAAATGATCGCAGTAAAAATGGCTGCAACGATACCGTGGACTGAGTTCATGATGAGCATTTCTGTGCGCGTCAGTTCCAAAAGTTGAAATTCCATGATTAGGCCTGACGCTGATAAAGCAACCCCAAAAATAATTACCAGCCAAAACAGAATCTTCTCACCCATGTTATAAAAGCCGGCACTGATATGATCATCGGTGATAATTCCGCCGCCTTTTAACAACCATTTCAAGTCACCCTTCTCATACAAATTCCTGCGCACAAATTTGAAAAACATTAATATGATTGCAATTGGAAACACAAAACCCATCCAGTAATGCACCGTATTGCTCGCGCCTACCAACCAAGCACTAGACTCGGCCCCCAATACCGGGACGAGTAATGTCCGCCCGTACATTAATAAAAAGCCACTAATCGCTAAAAGAATAAAGCTGCCTGCCAGCACCCAGTGTATGAACCGCTCAACAGTCGACGATCTTAATATGCGCTTGCCTGATGCACCCCCTGGTATGGCGATGGAACGCCTGATGAGCCAGAACAGGAATAATATCAGCACCGTTCCACCAAACAAATACACCGCCTTGGGGATCAGATGCTCATCTCTAAATCGCAGCCATGACAACCCATCGGTGTAGATCGGGCCTGCCCCATTCGTATCGACCTGACTCTTAGTCGGCAGATTGTTCTGACGAACAGCCGTCCACAAAGCGGTACCTAGATTATTGGTCTCTTCTATCGAAGATTCCTTTGGTAAACTCTGGCCCGCCTCCTCTTGCGCCACGGAAGGAATCGAGAGGCTCAAACTAAAAATCAAACCTATCGCCACTTTTAAAATAAAGTAGCGAAGGTTCATAGCATGCGAATTAAACATATACCTGCACCAAATACCAAACTTATTAAACCCATAATCGGGTGCGCTGCGCTATTGCGTTGCTTTTCCGCTCATATTGGGTGCGCTACTCAAATTCTCCGTCTGGCGCTGCGTTGCGGTCGCTAATGATGCCGCGCCACGCTTGATCACACGCTCGCGATAAATATCAGAAACCACATTGGCATCCCCAGCTAAAAGCGCCTTGGTGGCACACATTTCAGCACATAAGGGTAACTTACCTTCGTCCAGTCGATTTGCGCCATATTTACGCTGTTCATCGATACTACCGGACTCTTCAGGTCCACCTGCGCAGAAAGTACACTTATCCATCTTACCACGGGACGAAAATGCTGCGTCGCTGGGAAACTGCGGTGCGCCAAACGGACAAGCATAGGAGCAATAGCCGCAACCGATACAAATATCTTTATCGTGCAGTACCACACCATCATCCGTCGTATAAAAGCAATCAACCGGACAAACCGCAGCGCACGGCGCGTCCGAGCAATGCATACATGCCATAGACAATGAGCGTTCACCCGGCTCCCCATCTTTAATGGTGATCACACGACGCCTATTGACACCCCAGGGAACCCCATTGGCATTTTTACAAGCGGTGACACAGCCATTACATTCGATACAGCGCTCTGCGTCACAATAAAATTTCATTCTTGCCATTGTCTTATCCTCCTAAGCAGTGGTGATGCGGCACAGGCTACACTTACTTTCCTGCATCTGGGTGACGGAATCATAACCATAGGTCATGGCGGTATTGGCGGCCTCGCCAAGCACATAGGGCGCCGCCCCTTCGGGATATTTGTCCCGCAGATCTTTGCCCATAAAATGCCCGGAGAAGTGAAAGGGGACAAATGCCACTCCGGCGGCCACCCTACGGGTTATCATGGCTTTGACCTTGATTTTTGCACCTTCAGGCGTCTCTACCCAGACCTCGTTTCCATCACGAATACCGGCATTGTTGGCATCTCGCGGATGAATTTCAACGAACATATCCTGTTGCAATTCGGCCAGCCAAGCGTTGGAACGAGACTCTTCTCCGCCCCCTTCGTATTCAACTAACCTGCCCGAAGTAAGGATGATCGGGAAGTCTTTGGAGTAATCGGTCGCTTGGATCGATTCATAACGCGTCGGTAGACGCCAGAAAGATTTGCGATCTTCATACGTTGGGTATTTCTCGACCAAATCCCGTCTGCTGGTGTACAGCGGTTCGCGATGGATGGGGACTGGATCTGGGAAGGTCCAGACATTGACCCGGGCTTTAGCGTTACCAAAGGGTGCGCAACCGTGGGCAATGGCCACGCGTTGAATACCGCCGGATAAATCTGTTTTCCAGTTTTTACCTTCTGCTGCCTGTTTCTCTTCATCGGTCAAGTCATCCCACCAGCCGAGTTGCTTGAGCAACTCATCTTTAAACTCGGGATAGCCATCTTTAATTTCCGATCCGGCCGAATAAAAGCCCTCGGCGAGCAGGTTCTCACCATTACGCTCGACCCCGAAACGTGCTCTAAAAGTCAAGCCGCCTTCAGCAACCGATTTACTACCATCATACAGATTGGGCGTGCCCGGATGCCCCATCTCAGCGGTTCCCCAGCACGGCCATGGCAGGCCATAAAACTCACCATCACAGGCGCCTCCTTCTGCTTTGAGGCTGGTGAAGTCGAAATCACCCCAGTTTTCCTGTTGCTTTTTCAAACGCTCAGGGCTCTGGCCGGTATAACCGATGGTCCACATTCCCTTATTGATTTCGCGCAGGATATCTTCAATGAGCGGCTCATCATTTTCAACTTTAATGTTTTTGAATAGTTGGTCTGCAATTCCCACCTTACTGGCCAATTTGTACATAATGGTATGATCGGGTAGGGATTCAAACATGGGCTCAATGACTTTGGAGCGCCACTGGAAGGACCGATTAGAAGCTGTTACCGATCCATAGGTTTCCATCTGGGTGGATGCGGGCAGTAGATACACGCCATCGCTACGATCACTCATGACCGAAGAAGCGGTGGGGTATGGATCGACGATCACCATCATATCCAGTTTTTCCATGGCTTTTTTCATTTCACCGCCACGGGTTTGGCTGTTCGGCGCATGTCCCCAGAAAATCATTGCGCGCAAATTATCTTTTTGCGCCATATTTTGTTTGTCTTCGAGCACGCCATCAATCCAGCGAGACACCGGAATACCCTTGGTATTCATTACCGCGACATCTTTATCACCGCTTTTTTCGTAGCTGGCGTTATCAAACTGGCCCTTGATCCAATCGATATCGAGATCCCATACGCGCGCCCAATGCGCCCACGAACCCGGCTTGAGGCCATAGTAGCCCGGCAGTGTGTTTGCCAGTACGCCCAAATCGGTTGCACCTTGTACATTATCATGGCCACGGAAAATATTGGCGCCGCCGCCTGATACACCCATATTGCCAAGTGCTAGCTGGAAGGCACAATAGGCACGCGTATTATTATTACCAATGGTATGTTGCGTGCCACCCATGCACCAGATAAACGTACCGGGGCGGTTATTCGCCATCGCTTTCGCAGCTGCCCTGACTTTATTCGCGGGTACGCTGGTGACTCGTTCTACTTCATCCGGGGTCCATTTGGCCACTTCTGCCCGAACATCGTCCATACCATATACACGCTGCTGGATAAACGATTTATCATCCCAGCCGTTTTCAAAAATGTGCCATAGCATGCCCCAGATAATCGCAACATCCGTTCCTGGACGAATCTTGAGGAAATGATCGGCATGTGCAGCAGTACGGGTAAACCGGGGATCAATAACCACAATAGGCGCGTTATTCTCTTCCTTCGCCTTCATCAGGTGCAGCAGTGAAACGGGATGCGCCTCGGCCGGGTTTGAACCAATCAACAGGATGGATTGTGCGTTGTGGATATCATTGTAGGAGTTGGTCATGGCCCCATAGCCCCAGGTATTGGCCACACCCGCTACCGTGGTTGAGTGACAAATCCGCGCTTGATGATCTACGTTATTGGTACCCCACATCGCCGCCATTTTACGAAACAAATAGGCTTGCTCGTTATTGTGCTTGGCCGAGCCCAACCAGTATACTGAGTCCGGACCAGATTCATTGCGAATCTCGAGCAGTTTGTCTCCAATTTCGTTAATCGCCTGTTCCCAAGAAACCTTTTCCCATTTACCTCCTACTAGCTTTGTGGGGTATTTTAGACGGCGTTCTCCATGCCCATGTTCGCGAATGGCCGCCCCTTTTGCACAATGCGCTCCTTTATTAAAAGGGTGGTCCATTGCGGGCTCCTGGCCCGTCCAGACACCGTTTTTAACTTCCGCGATAATCCCGCAACCAACTGAGCAATGCGTACACACGGTCTTGACCCTATTTACTTCGCTCTCGCCTGCACTTGCGGCGGCTGCCTTTTTCATGCCTACTGGGTTAATGGTCGTCGCCAAGGCGGCACCACCTGCCATTAAGCCTGAATTACGCAGGAAATCTCGACGAGATTGCGCCACCCCAGGTTTTTTCTTACCCGATGAAGCGACCGTATTGGATATTTTGGTCAGTTTCATATTCAATCCTCCTAAAGCTTGGCTGTTTTATAGTATTCAGCAATATGCTCAGTCAGTCGATAACCCGCTTGCTGTGTTTCTTCATCTGGCAAATTATCCGCATCTGCCAGGACCTCACCCGGCAATGTCGCAGCGCCTGCAAGACCACCTGCTGCCAGTGCACTTTTGCGTAGAAATGTTCTACGCGGTTGGGATGCTTTAACACCTTTTGCATCGTGTTTAGATTGAGTGTCTTTCACTTCATCTCCTCCTGTTCAAGTACGGGTTTGTTTGAGTTTTATTTGAATCTGCCATGATTATGCGGGCATACTCAAATAGTGTTTGTCTAACGCCATAAAGGCCGATCCAAAACGACCAACTGAACGATAAAATTTGGCCGCTTGGGCGGTTTGCAGATCTTGAAAAAAATCCTCGCACCATGGGCTCATATGGGTTTTATAAAAATGGGACTGCTGGCTTATGTCATCCGATTCACTGATCAACATCACCATCACTTCACATAAAGCTGCTATATGATCTTCCGGTTCATTCACTGACGGATCTCGTTCGATCCCGAGGTTTGCGAGCGCTTCACGTAACGTGCTCAAGGGTTGTTCCATCAAGTAACCCGTCATATACCACGAACCATAGGGAATGAGTTCACCCCGCCCCAGGCCAATAAATAATTGATGATATTCATCTTTTATTGCTTGGGAGTCTACGGATTGCGCCGCCAAGCCTAACGATGACATTGCCAGGCGCATTTCATCCTCGTCAACGCCCCCTTGATCGAATGTCGCGATTTGCTGCAGGGTTGCCTCATCCGGAACATCTCGCAATAAAGCCGCCAAAATACCATAGGCTGCTGCGCGATATTGTTGCTCTTCCGCGGTAATTGCGAGCACCGGCATCAGCTCAATGTGCTCATCCATGAGGATGTTCGTCGCTGGGCGCTGCTGAATTGTGGCTTGAATGGGCGGCATAATTGGCCAATATAGGAGCAATTGGCATGCCAAGTAAGTCGGGAAAATTAGGATAAATAAGGAACATAATTACTATTTTATTGTGGTTACATGGTTAAAATTAACCAATATGAATCGGTGCTAGCTGAGACAACCACGGATTACAACTCAACATTTGGGTCTTCCATCATATCTTTCACCCGGCAATCACTGCACATTTTCAAGCGCTTAATGGCGCGCGCGTCGGCAAACATGGAATGCCCGCTAAGGCTGGATATTATTTTTTCTATGCCACTTTGGGTCGCAAATGCCTCACCACAACCAATACAGTGGAAGGCAGATTCCTCCTTTAACACGCGCCGCTGATTGCGCGCTGTTGAGTTGAGTAAAATGCGCGGCAAGATACTGATCGCGTCCTCCGGACAGGTACTGGTACATACGTCACATTGCAGACAATTTGCTTCAATAAAACCGAGCTGTGGTACATCTCCCCCATCTTGCAAGGCGTTACCTGGGCAGGCGCTTACGCAGGACATACATAAAGTACATGCTTCACTGCGCAAAGTAACTTCGCCAAAAATCGACCCCACCGGTAGGCTGACCACTGGCTCAACAGTGGTGGCTTGGTCGACTAGATGGTCCAGTGCTAAGTACAAAGCCTGACGTTTATCCGCAACCACCGCGTGCTTAGCAGACACTATCCTGGGCATCGCCGCGGACGCCATCACATCGTTCACATCGTTGATACGCAATACAGTATTTACCGGAAATTTGCATGCATCCAAGATGGATTGCACCATTTCGATATGCAAATCTAACGCCTCGGAGACCATTTGGGGAATACCCTGGAGGTCAACCAACAAGATTTTCTTCGCACCCCAGGCCAGTGCGGACAACCATATCTCAGGCCCCACGCTGGCGACCTCTTCAACCGTAACCAACAAAACATCGGGCAACGCATTACGTATTTGTATTTCTTCGTCTTCGGTCACAAATGCAATATCTGGCGCATCACCCGCAGCTTGAGCATAAGACATGATCAAGGTGCGTACGTGTTGTAATTGATCTCGCGCCGTAGGATAAGCATAGCTAATCGCGCCGGAAGGACAAACTGTGGCACAAATTCCGCCTCCCTGGCAACGAAAAGGATCAAGTTCTACCACGTTTACTTGTGAGGTGATCGCCGAGGCAGGACACGCATCGATACAACGCGAGCAGCCCTTGTTTCCGGACCGCCCATGCGCACAAATCGACTCGTTAAAGTTAAAATATTTAGGCTTGCTGAAAGTACCAACCATGCCTGCCAGCGCTGCCTTCAGCGCTTCACCGCTTTCACTTTCCGCCAGCGTAAGGTAGCCGGGGGGTTTCACTGGCATGGATAATATGGGAGATGGACACAAATCCAGCACCACATCAGCAGACAACTCCTGCTCACCTACCGAAACCAAAAATCTTCCCAAAGCGCCCTCAATTTGAATACTCTCTTGTGCCTGCCCATGTTTAATCGACACAGACTCGTAAGTTAGCCCGTCAGGCAGCTTACCCAAATCCGCTAAAGCTTGATTTTCATCGATCACCAGCACCCGCCCTTTGGATCGATACTCAATAATTGAAGTTGCCTGCGCTATTAAATTTTCTACGGCCTGATAAGCCGCTGCGCGTGCGTCTTCTTTGGTTGAAGTAGAGGGCTTATCACGCATCACGACTTCTCACCATCAGTTTTCTCCGTGTCTTCTGGAAGGGGTTTTTGCTCATCTAGCGTCGGCAATGGTTCTGCGTTTGCATCCGCTATTTCTTCTGGCTCATGGCTATCCAACACAGTTTGTTCATCCCCCTCTATCAATTGATCTTTGTTTCCTGCCAGTTCTGTAGACTCACTGGCTAAAACTTGATCAGCGTCTAATTGCGCCTCAAGTTCTTTTTGTTTCTCGGCTTCGACTTCTATCATATGCCGCATATCCGCCGTAATAGTAGAAGGGTCGAGCTTTTCAAAGTGCGTGTAATCACCATCATATTCATCCAATCCATCGCGAATATGGTAGGTCTTACCATGGAATAGCTTGCGCAGTGCCAACTTACGTAGCGGTTCACTCACATTGGTTGACATAAATTGCGCAAAATCTGAATTTTCATCCAGGCTATCGATCGGCGGCATATCTTCATCGCTCAACGCGTTTAATATAGCCCGTTTTTCTTCCTTTTCAGTCAAGGCTTTTTCTTGTGTTGAGGAGGTTATATCCTTTGGTACGTTTTCGCTTGTGCGCACAATAGGCGCTTCTTGTTCCTTATTCTTTGTTCGCTCACCGCCTTCAGCCACGCCCTTATTGCGCGACCAGCGTTTGGTAAACGATTCCGTCTGCTGTTTGTCTTTTGCGCGATTCACTGGTTATCCTTCCAATTCTCGCGCTTGCGTTTTTTACGTTGGTTCGGTTGATAATGCTCGATCACATACGCTTCTAGATACGCATAGAGCTCAACCGGGATGGCAACCGAATACACCAGGTCATCTCCTTCTTGGTAAGCATGCGCCTCATCAAAACTCATGCTCACCAAAAAGGGCACGGGTTGACCCTGATCGTTTTCTCTCGCGATGACAAAGCAACTTGGATTCGGCGACATTAAGTTGTGATAATAGCTTTCACATTCATCGCCAAATAGCCTTAAAGTTAAATGGCGATACACATACTGTTCTACTTGGTCGTTTTGGATGATCTGCACGCTACGCTCAGCATTAGGTTGCTGTCCCAATCTACACACCCCAACCGCATCCCAACTCACATCTTGCCAAGGACTGGCTGACGGTCTGGACTCCATAATGACTGATACAGGAAAGTGGGTATCCAAGGGGGGCATTTGAATGATTCGGTTTTATTAATTAGGGAATGCAGCAGCAAATAATATGCCAGAACGAACCCGCTCTCACTCGCCTCCTCGAACGGGCTGTGCTTACGCAGCGATTTAAAACGATTGGATTGAACCCTCGTGCATAAATGAAAGATTGGGTCAAAACAACCCAACCAAACTAAACCCAGGGATAAAATGTACCGGTTTTTAAGCGTGCTTTATTGGCTGCTATGCGCTGCATTGACAAAGCAACAAAACAGATATGGTATGAAATTTGCTGCTCTGCAAACACTAATACCGATCTTTGGCCAAGTACCCTATGACAATCGAGCTTACTGATGAAGGTCTTGATGCCACCATTTCCGTTTCCAGCATAAACGAATTTGGTCAGCAGCAAAATGCCTATATTGCGGCCGAGCGCGCGTTGACAATTTATTTAGATCGGCGAGAAGTGGTGACGGTGATGACCCTGGGTACGCATCCTGAAATGCTGACCCTCGGCTGGTTACGCAACCAGCGCTTGATCGAAGATATTAAACACATTGACTCAATTACGGTAAATTGGGAAACAGACTCGGTCAATGTTCTGACCAATTACGCTATCCCGGAATTAGAAGAAAAACTCGGGCGTAAGACGGTTACCACGGGCTGTGGTCAGGGCGCCATGTACGGTGATATGATGGCAGGCGTCAATCGAACCAGGCTGCAAGCCCCCACGCTGGACCAATCATATATTTATGCATTACTGAAAACCCTTAACCAGCACAATGAAATCTATCGTCAGGCTGGGGCGGTGCACGGCTGCGCGCTGTGCGCAGGTACCGATATCTTAAGTTTTGTTGAAGACGTGGGTAGACATAACGCGGTCGATGCGATCGCCGGGGATATGTGGCTGCACGCGATCGACGGTGATGACAAGGTGTTCTATACAACTGGGCGCCTAACTTCAGAGATGGTTATCAAAGTCGCCCAAATGGGTATCCCCGTATTGTTATCACGCTCAGGTATCACCCATATGGGTTTACTCATTGCACGAAAAGTGGGGGTTACCCTGTTAGCGCGTGCCAAAGGTCGGCACTTTCTGGTTTACAACGGCGTAGACAAAATTAATTTTGATGCGATGCCCACACGTGCATCCAGGCGCGCACCGTGAATGCACCACAGGCTATCGCCGAAGCGCCTTATCTAAGCGTAAAACAGGCTGCAAAGTATTTGCAGCTCAACCAAAAGAAAATCTATCAACTGGCTAATCAGGGCGTCATTCCTGCCACTAAAATCACCGGGAAATGGATGTTTCCACGCGAGTTATTGGATCGCTGGATGCTCAATTCATCTCACAACGGCTTATTATCGGATCGGCTCATCATCGCCGGGAGTGACGACCCTTTACTTACGCGCGTGGTTGCCGCCTACACGCTGCAGATCGGCAATAAAGCATTGATTAGTTATTCGCCTACCAGTACTCACCTGGGTTTGGAACTATTGCAGGCTCATCGACTGGACGTTTGTTGTATGCATTGGGGGCCCGAAAAAGAAAGTGATACACGGCACCCCGCCCTGCTCCAACACTTTTCTCAACATGAACACTGGGTATTGATCCGCGGGTTCAAACGCGAACATGGGCTTATCGTCCGCCCGGAGTTGCTCAAACACGCCGCCGAGCCCAGTATGTTGTTCGATGCCAAATTTCGCTGGGTCAGACGCCAACGTGGGTCGGGCACCCTGCGCTTACAACAAGAAACACTCAGCCAATACGGAAAAACCGCTGCAAACCTTAACACGCAGGTAGAGGCATTATCGGAACGCGAGGCGGTCGCTGCACTGCACATGAATAAGGCAGACATCACCCCGGGAACTAAGGGCGTCAGCAGGGAGTTCAATCAAGGGTTTATCGGACTGGGCTGGGAGTCCTTTGATTTCGCCTTGCCCCGCAGTATCTGGTTTCGCCACCTATTTCAAGATTTAATCAAACAAATCAAGTCTCACCCAATACAACACGCTGCTGAACAACTTGGTGGCTACGATTTTGCCGATACCGGTGCATTGATCTGGGGGGCTGAATAGAAACTAAATAATGAGCCCACTGGTCGGAAATGGGTTTAATGTACGTTTGCAATCACCTGACGAGTGATACCGCTGGTTTAGAAGCCTGTTTGCTAACCCACTCCAGCACAAAATCTGCGATTTGACGCGGCTGATTTAAATCAAGATGGGTTATCGGGTGCGATGTTGCGCTAAGCTCATCCTGCGCTAACGCGATGATATGTTTATCGTCGGGGTACAAATAGGGTTTACTTAAATCGCGACGATGCAATTCAATTTTTGGTATATCTGCCATTTTAAAACCTTCAACCAAAATCAAATCAAGCGCATCTAGCCGCATACCTGCTAGAATTTCCTCTAATTGAGGTTCCTGCTGGTTTTCAGGCATTTCCCGAATTGTCGCCATTCTATGTTTTGACGCGATAACAATCTGGTCCGCACCCGCCTTGCGTAACCGATGGCTGTCTTTACCGGGATGATCAATATCAAAATGATGATGGGCATGTTTAATGAGTGCAAGACGTAACCCCTCCGACTTCAATATCGGAATCAGACGGGTTAACAAAGTGGTTTTACCCGTACCGCTCCAAGCGATAAAACCCAAAACTGGGACAGTGATTTCACTCATCGTTGTTCTGTAGTCTTTCCAAATCTTCTTGGGTATTGATATTACTGAAAATTTCGGGTGTATTGGAAAAATCAGCCAGGGCGTATTGATGTTGGGCAAACCAGCGATCAATTTTACGCTCTCCTGAAGCCAGAAATTCATTCAGGTTCGCAAGTAATGATACCGCAAGCAGGGTATGCACCGGTTGCAGTCGTTCTCCATCATGCGCTACTACCAACTCAACTTTGTCGTTCGTCATGATTGCGGCCATGCGTTTTACATAGTTGGGTGGAATCATTGGACCATCACAGGGCAAAGTTAGGATGTACGCAGTTTTCGCCTGCTTCATACCGATAGAAAACCCGGCCAGCGGCCCTTGATAATCGGATAGTTCATCACTCACAACCAGATGATCGAATGCAGCATAGGCTTGCAAATTACGATTTGCGTTGATGATTAAACCCGCAACTTGATCTTGGATAGCGTTAATAATGTGTTCTATGATGGGGCGCTGCCTATATTTGATCAGCCCCTTATCCTTTCCACCAAAACGACTGGACCGCCCGCCCGCAAGAATAACTGCAGTGATTTGATTTGCTACTGGATAAGGGTCCATACACAGTAGTTTAGCAAGATTCGTGCCACTTGATATCCCAAGTAAATTACCAGCCAACCAACAACCAGCTTGCTCCAATTTCGCCGAATAACGACTTGCTATCCATTGCATCTTTTAGCGAATGACCGGTAGCATAAGCCTAATCTGAGACAAATTGCCCCATATCAGGTTTATAATATGAGACAAAGTTACTAAATTAAAGGCCGGGATGTAAGATGAACGAGACCATAACGACGCATCAAAAAAATAAAGATTCACTGTCAAACCATAACTACCTAAACAGCTCTGTCCTGATTGTCGATGACGAACCGGGTATTTTGCAATTTCTTAAAAAGGGCTTGAGTGATTGTTTTGGTTTGGTTGAGACGGCAGAAGACGCTCACGCTGCTGAAGCCCTGCGCCAGCGTTGTCACTTTGATTTGATAATCTCGGACATTCGACTGCCCAGCATTTCCGGCATAGATTGGGTTAGCGATATCCGCAAGCAAGGCGGCACAACCTCCGTCATTTTTATTACTGCGCATGCTGATATTGAAATGGCCATCGCCGCACTACAAGCAGGCGCTGCCGACTTTATTCTCAAACCCTTTCGGATGCAGCAAATCCTGGCTTCGATCCAGCAAGCATTCTCGCAACAAAAAATAGAACGAGAAAATGTTGTATTAAAAAGGCAGGTAGACCAAATCTACGATAGCGGTATGGTTGGCCAGTGCGCTGCAATGCAAGATATTTGCGAAATACTGCAGCAGGTCGCAGCCATGCCCACGACAGTACTCATTGAAGGCGAATCTGGCACCGGTAAAGAACTCGCCGCACGCGCCCTACATCGGTGGAGCAAACGCACGGGCAGCTTTGTTCCCATCAACTGCGGTGCGATTTCAGCAGAATTGATGGAAAGTGAGTTATTTGGACATACCAAAGGGGCTTTTACCGGTGCCCAGCAGACGCGAGAAGGACTCTTCACCTACGCTGATCGAGGCACCCTGTTTTTAGATGAGATTGGCGAAATGCCATTATCTATGCAGGTTCATCTACTGCGGGTACTGGAAGAAAAAACCATACGCCCGCTGGGTTCTAATCGAGAAATACCCGTTGATGTCCGGGTGGTCGCTGCAACCAACCGGAGTTTGTCCAAAGACGTGGACGCAGGAAAGTTTCGTGAAGACCTCTATTACCGCCTTAACGTGGTGCGCATAAGAATGCCGGCACTGCGCGAGCGGCTGGGAGATATTCCGGCCCTCGTCAGCCATTTTGTTAAGAGCATTGCCACAGAGCTCGGGGTAAGTCCGCCCGAAATAACTGAACAGGAACTGCAAGCTCTAAACCGCTATGACTGGCCGGGTAACGTGCGTGAATTAAAAAATATTATAGAACGTTGTTTGTTGTTAAAGCGCAGCCCAATGCAGTGTATTGACGCGATTTCGATGCAAAACGGCCCAGAAAACACCCGTCAGGCACATGCCGAGGACCGCCTGAAAGCGGTTGAAAAGCAACATATACTGAGGGTGCTGGCAGATGAAAATGGCAATAAATCGGCTGCTGCCCGACGCCTGGGCATTGCCAGAAAGACGCTCGAGAGAAAGGCCAAACGCTGGAATAAAGACGGCTAATGCATCGTCGCCTCAATCTATTCCAAGATCTGATCGACAAGATCAGAGGAAAACTCCGGTATCGCCTGCTGGTTTTGGTGCTGTTTCCCATTTTGCTGATCATGCCCATTGCGCTTATGATTGCCATAAACTGGGGCAAACAATTCACCTACGACCAACTATTTATTAAGGTTAAGACCGATTTATCGGTGTCGCATGACGTCTTCGAGCGTATTCAACAGGATTACCTCAAACAGCTTGAATCACTCGCAAATTCTTATACTTTTCAACACGCCCTAAAAAATAAAGACCAAAACCATCTGCAGACTCTGGTATCTGAGGTCGAAGAAAGGGCGCAATTTTCTTATCTTAAACTACTTAAGACACGCAAACCACATCGCGAGGTTCTATCTACACAACGCCGCTCCTCTGCCCTGACGCAGGCGCTCAATGGACTAGCGACAGTCAATATTGAGATCTTTTCCGCGGACGATCTTAAGCAGCAATCTGTCACCCTGGCAAACCTGGTCGAGCTGCCCTTAATCGAGACGCCACGCGCCAGCCCCACGAATAAAAGTAGGGAAACTCGGGGCATGGTCATTCGCGCCTTGTATCCCGTTAAAAATACCCTGGGGCAAACGATTGCCTTATTGGAAGGCGGTGTCTTGCTTAACCAAAATTTTACGCTGGTCGATGAGATTAGAGATCTTGTATACGCACCAGGAAATTTACCCGAAGGTAGTATCGGCACCGTGACTGTTTTTCTGGACGATATTCGGATTACGACAAACGTACCACTTAAAATTGGGGAGAGAGCACTCGGCACCCGAGTTTCAAACGAAGTACGCTCGCATGTGCTTGAAAATGAAGAAATTTGGATAGATCGCGCGTTTGTAGTCAATGATTGGTACATCTCATCGTACGAACCCATTCTAGATGTCGATAACCATAGCGTAGGCATGTTGTACGCTGGTTTTCTGGAAGCCCCTTTCCGGCAGCAGTTGTGGAAAGCACTGGGTGTATTGATGACCATGTTTCTGGGATTAATGGCGTTATCTGCCTGGTTTGCGATTCGCGGTGCTAACGCAATCTTCAAACCGGTGGAATCGATGAGCGAGGTGATCCAGGCGACCCAGAAAGGCCAGCCAGAACGCGTCGGACAAGTCGATTCTCAAGACGAAATTGGCGTATTGGCCAAAGAATTCGATACCATGCTGGATTTACTGGAAACCAAACAGCAACAAATACAAGAATCAGCCGATCAACTCGAACACAAGGTCATCCAGCGCACCGCTGAGCTGCAAAAGAAAAACGATGACCTGGAAAAAACCATCAAACTATTGCGTGAAACCCGACAACAATTGGTGATCGCTGAAAAAATGGCAGCATTGGGCGGCCTGACCGCGGGCCTGGCGCATGAAATTAATAACCCAGCCGCCGTCATACTCGGTAATCTCGATGTGCTTGCGTCAGAATTGGGTGAAGTGGACGATCCGGTTACGGAAGAAATCAAAACTGCAATCGAGCAAGTGTACCGTATCAAAGATATCGTAGATAACCTATTGCAATACGCTCGACCGGACGAATATGGTGGCTATTTCAGCACGGTTAATCTCAATGATTTAATCGAAGATTCGCTAAAGCTGGTACGCCATTTACGCAAAGAAAAAGCGTTTGAAATTAAACTTGATCTTAAGGCAGATACACCGATTGAAATCAATCCGCAGGAATTCCAGCAAGTTATTGTCAACCTGTTGGTTAACGCAATCCACGCCTTACCCCGTTCGGGCAATGGCGTGGTGTCCATTGGTACGCGCAATTGGAAAAACAAAGGTGTGGTCACCCATATCAGTGATAACGGAAAAGGTATTCCAGAAAAACAATTAAATCAGATATTTAATCCATTTTATAGCACTAAGAAAGTCGGCCAGGGTACGGGCTTAGGATTGTCTCTCAGCTATTCGATGATCCGCCGTTTTGGGGGCAATATCACCGTAGAATCAACCGAGAACGCAGGTACAACTTTTGCGGTATGGGTGCTTACGCATCCTGAAATTACAGATGACGACACCGCGGTTGCCGCGCAACTAAAGTCAATTGAGCAGGCATCTATTGACGCGTATCCCCCTTCCCCAGAAGCATGAAATGCAAGCCCTCATTATAACGACTTAGTTGCTAAGTTAAACAAGAAATACCCGTTTGAGTGTACTCATGCGGCGCGCTGCTGCTCTGCTTGTAAGCGACGCACCAGCGGATAGAGCCCTTCGGTTTCCTTCTGAATACGATCAAGAATAATGGAGAACATTTGCTGTGAATCGGCCAAAAACTGGTCATAAGTTCGTCCTTCTCCACCCAGAGCAAAACGCTTGTCTTGGTCACACCAACTTGAAACAAATTGTCTCATAATGCGTCTAATCTCGACCGCACCTTCCATAAAACTCTTGGCCGTATTATTAACCTTTATATCGTCACTCAATAAGAGTTCGCTATACAAATTTCTATCCACGGTTTCCATATGCTGCGTCACCTGGCTCATGTATTTGGCAAACAAGTCACAACATTCGCCGTTGTCACAAAGTGAGCGTTCTCGCAGAACATGCTCCAGCAGATTTGAGAGTTCAGTTATTTTATGATTTTGCGCGTGTAATTCGTCATAGCTGGTCATCTGGGGTTCTCCTCTGGCTATAATTTTGGTTTAACTGATTCTAAGCACGCCATAAATCAGCACCACCTGTCATCTCATGTGTTTTCCACATTATTTTAGTAGTTGATCAAACACGGTAGACCAGCGCAAACGACGAGTCAAGCAACAATTATTTATAACCATATACTAATGCAATAAGCACCCATCTTATCGCGACCAAGCTTTAACGTTCAGCCGGGAAGACGCAAATTAAACCTAATTCTGGCAAACGACAGCCTGGTAAACCGAATGACTTTAATTCAACAATTTACCCAATGTTGTTAAATAATTTAGTAACAAAAAAGTAGTCTTATCAATCGCACTTGCAAAAAATTTGCCACTCAATTGGAAAAAATTTTCGATTCAACGCATATAATTTGGTCTCAAAGACAGTTTGCGTACATCGCCGGTAATATGCTGGTTCAGACGCGCTTGCATTTTACCCGCCAACCAAAATATCACCATAGAGATCGCCAGAAAATACATGGCCGCGACACTAAAATGTAAAAACACGTTGTAATCTGTTTCAAATAACTCTCCCGCCTTGTTCATCAAATCCTTTTGTTCGTTGAATACCGGTAGGGTGAAATACACCAAAGAGGTCGCGTGAAATAAAAACACCATTTCGTTGGTATACGCTGGCCAAGCCAAACGCAGCATATTGGGCCAGGTCACGCGGCGAAATACATTCCAGCTGTTCATGCCAGTTGCATGCGCCGCCTCAACCTCGCCCTTAGGTACCGAACGTAAAGCGCCGTAAAATATTTCAGCCGCATACGCAGAGGTATTCAGAATCAACACCAAAGGGCCCAGAAACAAAGGGTGCAGAACCACACCATCTATCCCCAATGGTTTCCAGACCGATTGGTTCAAGGCCAGCATCATAGTATAGAACATAAAAAACTGGATAAACAAAGGCGAGCCTCGAAACGCGTAAATGTACCCTCGAGACAGCATGGAAATTAATTTGATCTGACTCGCTTTACCCAGTGCCAGCAGAATTGCCAGCGGAAACCCTAATGGAATTGAGGCAAGTGCAAAATAGATATTAAATAAAGCCGGGCGCGCCAGGGTAATGATGTCCTGAACCACACCTGTATTTAGCAAGGCTTCAAACATTGCTTTCCCTGCCCGCCAACGCCATACCCCGACTGGCACGTGCTTGTAATACTTCAAATAACCGCTCGGAAAGCATTGTTAATACAATATAAAATATAAAAAGTACCAAATAATATTTCCAGCGCCAATCCGGGTGTACCAGACCTATACGCGGGATATAATTGGCAGCACCCAGCCGCCCCGCCCACAATACAATGTCGGCAATTTGCAGCAGAGATAAAAACGAGGTGGCTTTGAGCAGCAATATCCATACATTGGATAAACCGGGCAGCGCGTATACCCACATCTGGCGCACTTTAAAACGCCAGAAAACCTGCCTTGGCGTAAACCCATAGGCTGATGCGGCTTCTAGTTGCCCTTTGGGGACCGCCTGCATCGCACCGTGAATCACATTTGCAGCAAAAGCGCCGTAAACAATTCCAAGAGAGACACAAGCCATAAAAAGGTAATCACCAGTGGTCAAAAACCATTGTGCTGCCTCACAGGGCGGCCATTGCGTCGCCGTAGCGAGCACCTCTGCACCGCACTTTGAGCGCGCCAGAAAATACTCCACCGTTTGTTCAAACGCGAGCGGGAAAAACAAGATAAAGAGAATATCGGGAATGCCCCGCACCATGGTGGTGTAAATGTTCCCTATCCATCTAAAGGGGCCAAAAGTGGACTGTTTTAAACCTGCGCCAAGCAGACCAAATAAGACGGCAAAAGCGGCACTGGCAAAAGCAGCAATCAGGGTAAACCGAACACTGGCATACCAAGCCATATGCTTACCATTGGTAATATAGGCAAGTGACGCGCGCGCGTCCTCTCCTAACCACTCAAATAACCAAGCCGGCAAGCTCTCAAGCATAGAACAGCTCTATTAGAAATAATTTCACGGCAAAAAAAAGCCCGCGTAATACGCGGGCTTTGCTCGGTCTCTAATTCGAGTAAAAAGGCCCGTTGTTAAAATACTCCTTTATCAGTGTATCAACAGTTCCGTTTGCTTTGAGCGCAGCAATGGCCGCATTAAGCTTATCTGCCAACTCAGTGTCTGCTTTACGCAACCCTATACCCACACCTCCACCGATTCGAACACCGTCGCCAACGAATGCTAGAGCACCATTAGATGCTTCTACCACGGGCTTTAATGGGTCACCATCTGCTAACAGTATATCTAGATTTCCCGCAGATAAATCTGCAACGGATTGGTCAAAGCTCTCAAACGATAAAATAGTATTATTTGCGCCAAAATTTTCTTCGGCATAAGCAGCCTGGATCGTGGCGCCCTGCACACCAATTTTCTTGCCACTTAAGTTAGCAAAATCAAATTCCGCACCCGCCGCTGCCGCGTATAAAGAAGGCTCTGATGGATAATATTCTTCACTAAAATTAATCGTTTCCTTGCGCTCATCGGTAATCGACATGCCCGCCATAATGGCATCATAGTTACCCGCTATCAGATTAGGGATGATTGAATCCCACTCATTGGCAACAAACTCACAGGTCAAACCCGCTTCGGCGCAAAGGGCGTTGCCCAAATCTATTTCATAACCAGCCAATTTACCGCTGTCATCCACATAGTTATAAGGTGCGTATGCACCTTCTGTTCCAATCCGAACGGTTTCGGACATCGCAGGCAATGCAACAAAAGATGCCACTACGGCAAGTGGTAATAATAGTTTCTTCATCATGTTCTCCTATGCCTCTGTCATTAGGTTCCAAACACGCGCGATGAGGCTAATCCGCTGTGCTGGATAAAAATTCTTGTAACCGAATAGATTCTGGTGAACTAAATATTTTACCAGGTTCTCCCTGTTCTTCAATCAATCCTTGATGCAAAAACAATGCTTTATTCGATACATCTCGAGCAAAACTCATTTCATGCGTGACCACGATCATGGTTGTCCCTTCTTCAGCCAATTGGCGCATTACCGCGAGCACTTCCCCCACCAGCTCCGGATCCAGGGCCGACGTGGGTTCATCAAATAATATAGCTTCTGGCTGCATCGCCAACGCGCGTGCTATGGCGGTTCTTTGCTGCTGACCCCCCGACATAAAGCCTGGATACACGTCTGCTTTATCCGCAATACCGACCTTATCTAAAAACGCCATGCCCAGGTCATTCGCTTCTGTGCGTGACAAACCTTTCACGCGCATCGGCGCTTCGGTCACATTTTGCAAGGCTGTCATATGCGCCCACAAATTAAATTGCTGGAATACCATGGCGATACGCGAGCGTAAATCCTGTACCTGTTGTGCATCCACCGCAACCCGTTCCCCTTGGCGATTGGTTGTAAATCGAATGGCGCTCCCATCTAACTCTATCTCACCCTGATCGGGGGTATCCAGCAGGTTAATACAACGTAGAAAAGTTGACTTACCTGATCCGGAGGAGCCAATCAGAGAAATAACATCGCCTGAATAAGCCTTGAGTGAAATCCCATGCAAAACCTCAAGCGTACCAAATCGCTTATGGATATTTTGGACATTGAGTATGGGTACGTCGGCCATCTAGGCTGAATAGATTATTGTTATTTAGACGAAACTAATGCAAGTGTGGTGTAAATACAAGTGAAAATGCGCCTCAAGCGATTAATTCGCCCAGTATCTCACAACCACCACTGCGATGAGCGTACCCTACCCATCTTGTTGATTAATCAAAGCTACCAAGGGCAGTGCACTAAGTGAATATCACTCGTGGTGCTCAACCCTTAGTAATTTTGCGCTATGAAATCCTATACTTTGGCTCGATTTGCGATCAGTTCGTCGACAACTGCAGGTTCCGCCAGGGTAGAAGTATCACCCAATCCTTCAAATTCGTTTTCGGCAATCTTGCGCAATATACGCCGCATGATTTTTCCAGAACGCGTCTTGGGTAAACCCGGTGCCCACTGGATGGCATCCGGCGCAGCAATGGGGCCAATCTCTGATCGAACCAGCGTGACCAGCTCTTTTTTCAACGCATCGCTTTCTTCAACCCCAGCGTTGAGCGTAACGTAAGCGAAGATACCCTGCCCTTTGATATCATGTGGAAAACCGACCACGGCTGCTTCAGCAACGTGCTCGTGCAATACCAGCGCACTTTCGACTTCTGCTGTACCCATGCGGTGACCAGAGACATTAATAACGTCATCAACCCGTCCTGTAATCCAGTAATAGCCATCTTCATCGCGGCGACACCCATCGCCCGTGAAGTACTGCCCTGGGTACATGGAAAAATAGGTTTCGTGAAAACGATCTTGATCACCAAAAATAGTACGCATCTGCCCGGGCCATGAATGCGTAATAACCAAATTACCTTCGGTTGCGCCGTCCAGCTCATTACCATTTTCATCCAGTAAGGCAGGTCTGACGCCAAAAAACGGCCGTGTCGCTGAGCCTGGTTTGAGCGCGGTTGCACCTGGTAACGGCGTAATCAAGATGCCACCCGTTTCGGTTTGCCACCAGGTGTCCACAATGGGGCAGTTATCGTTACCGACCACGCGATAATACCACTCCCAAGCCTCCGGGTTGATCGGCTCGCCCACCGAACCAAGAATCCTCAGCGAGGATAAATCGTACTTTTTAACGTAATCATCCCCCTGACCCATCAAGGCACGAATCGCGGTTGGCGCAGTGTAAAAAATATTCACTTTGTGTTTTTCGCATACATGCCAGAAACGCCCTGCATCCGGATACGTCGGCACGCCTTCAAACATCAGCGTGGTTGCGCCATTGGTCAAGGGACCGTAGACGATATAGGAATGTCCCGTCACCCAGCCAACATCCGCTGTACACCAGTAAATATCACCATCATGATAGTCAAACACATACTTATGGGTCATGGCAGCATACAGTAAATAACCCGCGGTAGTGTGCAACACGCCTTTGGGTTTACCGGTAGAGCCAGAGGTATATAAAATAAATAGAGGGTCTTCAGCGCCCATGTTTTCCGCGGGACAATCAGCAGATGCCGCAGCGACGGCTTCGTGATACCAAATATCCCGCCCATCGACCCAATTCACATCATTCTTGGTTCGTTCGATGACCACGACAGTATGCACATTAGGACAATCTGCGATGGCGATATCGGCATTAGCCTTTAGTGGAACAGGGCGTCCACCTCGAACCCCTTCGTCGGCTGTAATGACTACCCGACAATCTGAATCCAGAATACGATCTTTAAGCGCTTCGGGTGAGAACCCTCCAAACACGATTGAATGCACTGCACCAATACGCGCACACGCCAGCATCGCAACGGCGGCTTCCACTACCATTGGCATGTAGATTGAGACGCGATCCCCTTTTTTGACACCACGGTCTTTGAGTACATTGGCCAAGCGACAGACGCGGCCATGTAAATCATTATAAGTAATGTGCTCGTCTACCTCTGGATCATCGCTTTCCCAGATGATGGCGGTTTGATCTCCGCGCGTTTCCAGATGCCGATCAATCGCGTTCACACATACATTTAATTCGCCACCTTCAAACCAGCGAATATGTGCGGTATCAAAATTGACATCGTGGACGGTATCCCATTTTTTTGACCAGGTTAAAAACGCTTCCGCTTGTTCTGCCCAAAAAGTATCGGGGTCCGAGATCGATTGCTCATACATCTCAAGATACTTGTCGTTATCGATATGCGCTTTTTGTTCCCAAGCCGGCTGAATAGGATGAATGATGTCTTCGCTCATAGCTAGTCTCCTTAATAATTGATTTTGTTATCGAGTGCTGAAGTTGAAATTACTCCGCATTTGTAGCCTATTATAGATAGTTAAAGTGGGCAGGTACAGCATACCAAAGTCGAAAGTGGGCTTACCCTATCTACATGAGTATGCTCGATAAGCAATAGCCAATTTCGCGGTTTTTTAGGAACACAAAGAAATAGCGCCTAAAGCATGTGATGAATTTTAAAATCTAATTTTCGAGATATGTAGCTTGCTTGCAACAATAGCAATTCTGCGGTCGAAATCGCATCGATCAGCGCATTGTGCGCCTTATATCTGGGCAAACCATAATCAGCGCGGATATTGAACAGACGCAAACGAGATGCAGGCACATCGGGTGCGAGCCGTTGTCTACGACGGTATTCTATATCCAAAGTATCGATCATTTGCATCGGTATATCCGACTGATATGCTGCCATCACCAGACGCTTGATAAAACTACGTTCGATCCGGGAAAAATGCGCGACCAGTACTCGGCCACGCATTTGGGTCAGCAGGTTTTCCAGGATAAACTCCATCCGTTCTCCCTCTTGCACGGTTTGGTCGGTTATTTGATGAATCACAACCGAACTTTCAGGCAAAGATTCACGTACCCCGAAATAAAAATGCGCGTTTTCCGATAGCAGAATGCGCCCCCTCTTAATTATGGTGTACCCCAGACTTAATGCTTTATCTTTGGTAACATCAAGTCCGGTAGTTTCAAAATCGAGCACCAGAAATTCTGTATCAATAAATCGCGCATCTGGAGATACCAGGGGTGCGCTCAAATAGTCTTGTAACGGGCCTTCGACGCAGTGCGCCAAAAGACGTTTGCGTTTACGCTCAGCTGACCAAAAACGCCAGCTAAACATTAACTATAGCGTTGTTTGAGCGCTTTTTGCATCGTACTTACAACTTCAAACGCATCCTTTAGATGGCGCCGCTCTAAATTAGATAATAACTCGGGAGGCACAAAATTATCCGCTGCTTCACCGCGCTCTATTTGTAAACACTGGTGTTGTAAGCGCACTGAACCGATAAATTCATAGGCATCGATTAAATCCGCCGTACCGCGTTTACTCAATTCACCTTTGGCCTTGGCTGCTCGCAGCCGGTCTTCTGTATGTAAATCTTTGATCCCTGAGGAAAGTGCATAAACGCGCGCTAGATCGGTTACTGGGATCACCCCTCGTTTTTTCAGATTCAGCGCTTTTTCTTCAGCGCCACCCGCTTCCAGCACAAAATTCCTAAATAAACCGATTGGTGGCCTTCGATCCAGTGCGTTGTCTGCTAAATTCGTTAAGAACCGCTGATTACCCTGGGTTTTTTTCAGCACTTTTTTGATGATACTTTTAAGTAGCTTTTCCTCTCCATAAATACAACGCAAATCGAAAAATATGCTCACGTACATCAGCGATTTTTTTTCTGGCGCCATCACCCATTGATCAAAATAGGCTCGCCACTCAGACTGGGTTACGCGCCATTTTGGGTTAGTGGCCATCACGTCCCCCGGGCAATACACATAACCACAACGCGCGAGACCATCACTCACATATTTGGCTAAACTCGCAAAATAGGTTGCGTGGATATCCGGCTGGTAATCGTCTGATAGGATCATCGCATTGTCCTGATCTGAATGCGCCGTTTGCTCGCCACGCGCCATCGAACCAGCAACTACCCAAGCGTATGGAACCGGCGGTTCGCCGAACTCTTCTTCTGCTAGCATCAACAAACGTTGATTGATGGCAGAACTGAAGGAGCTGATTAGGTGACCTATATCATAAGCGGTCAAACTACTACGAACCAGATCGATCAACATACTCGGTAGTTTTTCACTCAGTGTGACCAACTCATCAATACTGCTGGCTTTACACACATCGTTGATCATATACAGCGGGTTCTGGCTCTGAAACTGGATCAAATCCGAGCCTGTCACGACTGCGTACTCTTTTTTATTTAGCTTAAAGGGTAAATGATGAATATTGTGCCGGCCCATCAACAACAGCGCCTCTGAGGCTGGCATAGAGCCACGAATCGTAATGGGCTTTTTGGTCATGATTTCAGAGATGGGCCGTGAAGTATCCAATCCTACGGCGACCACCCTTTTACAAAATTCCCGCTCGGTGACAATACCGACAAGTTCGGAATCTTCCGCGACTAATACCGACGTTTTTCCCTCATCAGACATTGCTCTAGCGGCTTGTTTAATCGAGGTATCACCTGCAATAAGTGTTGCGGGTGAATTGGTTACCTCGCGCACCTTGGAAGAGAACATCTGCGCATGGTGTTCGCTACGATAACTTGAAACCGCTTGTCGTAATCGCGTTGACTTACGTTCACTGAAATACTGGGCGATGCCGTCATATTTCTCTACGATATCGTGAAATACCTGCCCGGGAATGATATACAGCAAGCAGTCTTCAATCGCGTTTATATTTCGCGCCATTACCCCGTCACCCATAACGGCACTGTACCCAAACCAGCTACGCACGTCGAGCTGTCCACACAATTTACCTTCCTTATCAACCACCTCAACCGCACCCGACCTAACGATATACAGTTCCGCGTTGGGCTGCCCTGCTTCCAATATGGTTTCGCCGTCGCGTCGATAGGCAATTTCAAGCGATCCGCTCAGTTCATCCAGATCATCTTCACTCAATAAACCTAGCGGCCTACATTGCCGAATAAAATCTCGTATTTCGAGTTGCTCAATTTCCATGTTACTTTACAAATTATGAATTAGGATTCTGAATTGGGGATTGTTACTTGCCCGGACTGCATAAAAGTAGTTCCGACTTCGCCAAAATACAGCGATTCATCGGCTTTTACCGCGAGCCTGAATTTGGTGAGTTCCGAGTACGGCCTATCAATCATAAGCCCCCATTTTTGCTTTGTTTCATCCAAAGATTGCATATGTACAGGGTTAGATTCGCGATCAACCGTTTCCGGTGAAGACTTAAATACCGCAAACTGCACTCCCACCAGCGGATGACTGGATACCAGGGTGACTTCAAGTTGCTCACCACCCAATGAAGTGGTGGTCATTTCAATTTCAAAATTGCCATTTTTAAGCCCACAAACACCACTTTCCCAACGACAATTAGGCTTTTCTACTAGCTTATAGGTTTCGCCCGGTATTGGCTCAAAAGGCGTCTCGCCAACAATCATATCCGTGGCAAACCAGGCAAATATCGCCAATATGGGTGCGACCAGCATCGCCACAATCATGTGTGTATTTTTAAGCATAACGCTATTTTAATAGAGATACGAATCCTGAGATAGTAAAAAAAGGCCTCGCAAGGAGGCCTTAAATAAGAGTGAAACGTTTTAGAGGTTATTAGTGTCCAGTCGCTTCTCCAGCACCAGCAGGTACGCGGATATCTTCTACTAAATGCTGGATATGCTCGGGCGGCTCTTCTTTTATCAGCGCATGCACCAGATAGGCTACTGCAAAGTTGACCAGTGCACCGATGCCACCAAACGCGTTGGGTTCGATACCCAGGAACCAGTTAGGAGACATATCACCCAGAAAGGCGGTACTTTGCACAAACATGATACCTTTATGCTGGAATACATATAGCATCGTCACAGAAATACCCGCAATCATGCCCCAAATTGCTGCTTTTTTGCCGATATGCTTGGAGAAAATTCCCATCATTATCGCCGGGAATAAGGACGACGCCGCAAGCCCAAAGGCCAGCGCCACCGTCCCCGCGGCAAAATCGGGTGGATTAAACCCGAAATAGCCGGCCAAGGCGATCGCCCCCGCCATCGCTATCCGGCTGGCAAGCAGCTCGGTTTTTTCTGTAATATCGGGCATCCAGATACTCTTCAATAAATCATGCGAAATGGATGAAGCAATCGCCAGCAGTAATCCCGCCGCCGTTGACAAGGCCGCTGCTAGACCACCTGCCGCCACCAGGGCGATAACCCAGTTGGGGAGCTTGGCGATCTCGGGATTTGCCAGCACCATGATATCACGGTCAACTTTCACCATTTCATTGGCTTCTTTATCCGCTACGTACTGAATCTTGCCATCACCGTTTTTGTCTTCAAACTTCAGAAGACCCGTGGTCTCCCAATTCTTGAACCAATCAGGGCGCTCGTCATAAACAAGATTTTGACCGGGCGCAGGCTCGATAGTCTGCACCAGATTCAAACGTGCCATCGCCGCAACACCAGGAGCAGTGGTGTACAGAATCGCGATGAACACCAGCGCCCAACCCGCAGAAGCACGCGCGTCACGGACTTTTGGCACGGTAAAGAATCGAATAATAACGTGGGGTAAGCCCGCCGTTCCGATCATCAAGGAGAACGTATAGACGAACATGTTGACCGTACTTAGCCGTTTCGCCGTCGTGTATTCGGCAAACCCAAGTTCAGTCACCACCTGATCGAGCTTATCTAGTAGGTACGTCCCGCTGCCATCAGCCAAGGTACTACCCAAACCGATTTGCGGCAATGGATGTCCGGTTAATTGAAGAGAAATAAATATTGCCGGGATGGTATACGCCAAAATTAACACGCAGTATTGCGCGATTTGCGTATAGGTAATCCCTTTCATTCCACCCAGTACTGCGTAGAAAAATACGATACCCATACCCACTAATAAACCAGTGCCGTAATCCACTTCCAGAAAACGTGAGAATGCCACACCGATCCCTTTCATCTGACCAATTACGTAGGTCACCGAGGCGATAATCAAACATACAACCGCTACCACGCGCGCACCGTTTGAATAATAACGTTCGCCGATAAACTCTGGCACGGTAAATTTACCGAACTTACGCAGATACGGTGCTAACAGCATCGCCATCAGTACGTATCCGCCTGTCCAGCCCATTAAAAATACCGACCCGCCATAACCTAAGAAGGCAATTAAACCGGCCATTGATATAAAGGATGCCGCTGACATCCAGTCTGCCGCGGTTGCCATCCCGTTCAATACAGGTGGAACACCTTTACCAGCGACGTAGAATTCGCCTGTGGTACTCGCTTTCGCCCAGATCGCAATTCCGATATACAGCGCGAAAGTCAATCCAACAACAATATAAGTTAAAGTTTGTAGTTCCATGATTGCCCCCTATCCTTCGTCAACGCCGTATTTTTTATCTAGTGCTCGCATCCGCGCTGCGTAGATAAATATCAGGGCGACAAATACATACATTGAGCCTTGTTGGGCAAACCAGAATCCTAATTTGTAACCGCCTATACGGATAGCGTTAAGCTGGTCAACCAACAATATTCCACATACATAAGATACTATGAACCAGATAACCAGTAGGATCGTAACCAGTCGGATATTCTCCTTCCAGTAAGCGTCTCTATCACTCATATCATTAACCTCTCAAGATGATTATTACTTTATATTTAATGGGCATTGATTATGGTATTTGCGATGTGCATCGTGATTCGTTGCGCGCCCTGATCACAAGCGAAAAACATGAATGTACCATTAACCCCGCCAGTTTAGGGTGCACCTACCCCCCAAACAATACGACCTGCATCGTATTGACACTGAATAGAAGATATGGTAGCCGAGAGCCCGGCTACCGGATAATTTTTATCCTATACGTTCGAACAGGGCTGCAATACCTTGACCGCCGCCAATACACATACTGACCACGCCGTAACGGCCACCCGTGCGCTTGAGTTCGTGGATTAATTTAACCGTCAATACCGCACCTGTGGCCCCAATAGGATGGCCCAACCCAATCCCCGAGCCATTCGGGTTGACTTTGGCGGGATCCAGCTTAAGATCCTGCACACACGCTAATGCTTGTGCTGCAAAAGCTTCATTGAGCTCAAATACGTCCACATCATCTACGCTCACACCAGTGCGCTCAAGTAGCTTTGTGACGGCAGGCACGGGGCCGATACCCATAATAGTTGGATCCACGCCGGCAAGCGTATAATCAACCAACTTCACCATTGGCGTAAGACCCTGGGCCTCGGCTGCGCTTTTTTCCATCAATACGACTGCGGCCGCACCATCGTTAATACCCGATGCGTTGCCCGCGGTCACCGATCCGTCGGATTTAAACACTGTTCTTAGTTTCGCCATCCCTTCCATACTGGCATCTGCACGCACATGCTCATCGGTATCAAAAATCGTAGTACCTCTTCGCGATTTCAATTCAACTGGCATAATTTGATCTTTAAAATGCCCCGCTTCAATAGCTTTGGCGGCACGTTGATGGCTTTCCACCGCCAATTGGTCCTGCGCTTCTCTGCTGATATCCCACTTACTGGCAATATTTTCAGCAGTAATGCCCATGTGCACCGTATCAAACGGATCCGTCAGCGCGCCTACCATCATGTCGATGACCTTGCCATCACCCATATATTGGCCCCAACGTCCACCAGGCAATTGATAACCACCCCGGCTCATTACTTCAACCCCACCTGCGACCGCGGCATCCACATCGCCGAGCATGATTTGCTGGCTAGCAGAGACGATTGCCTGCAGGCCACTGCCGCAGAGACGGTTTAAGGTCATCGCTTGGGAATCGTGCGACAAACCACCATTAAGCGCGGCATAACGAGATACATACATATCCTTCGCTTCGGTATGAATCACGTTACCCAAAACGCATGCGCCTACTTTTTGTGCGTCCACGCCAGCACGTTTAATCGCTTCTGCAATAACACTTGCTGCTAAATCACCTGGAGTCTGATCTTTAAGCGAACCGCCATAATCGCCAATTGCGGTTCGAACACCGTCTACTACTACCACTTCTTTAATACTTGTCATGTATGTCCTCCTAAGGGGTTGGGGTTTATTTGAATTTAACTGAATATGGCAATATTATATATTGAACTAAAAGCTCATGTATAAGCCACCATTCACGGGAATATTTGCGCCAGTTATATAGTTACCTTTATCACTGGAAATGTAAGCAATAAGTTGTGCGATGTCTTCGGGGGTACCCATTTTTTTGGCCGGAATGCCAGAAACGATATGATCCAACATTTCCTGTGGCATGGCTTCTGTCATCGCGGTTGCGATGTACCCGGGTGAAACCGTATTGACGGTGACGCCTTTCGCGGCACCTTCTTGCGCCAATGACATGGTAAAACCATGCATACCGGCTTTAGCACTTGCATAATTGGTTTGACCAAACTGGCCGCGTTGTCCATTGACCGATGATATATTAACGATACGTCCGAAACCACGCGTTGTCATTCCTTCGAATACTTGCTTGGACACGTTATATACACTATCCAAATTGGTCCGCAGAACCGCATTCCAGTCGTCTACCTCAAGATTCCGCATGGTTTTGTCCCGCGTGATACCGGCTGAGTTGACTAAAATATCAACTGGACCAGCCTGTGCTTCAATCGCTCGGACCATTTCCTCACAATCTTCGAACGAGGATACATCGGCTCCAACAATCTCAATATCATAACCTGCTTTTCGCTGTTCTTTTTGCCAGTCGGCCGCTTGTTCTTTTTCTGCGGGATAGTAATTGGCGAAGACCTTGACGTTCTCATTTGCGAGTTCGCGGCAAATTGCAGTCCCAATTCCACCGACACCCCCTGTGACTAAGGCAACTTTTTGTTCTGACATGTGTTCAAATTCTATATTATGGTTAGGGCGAATTAATTGTGCAACGCACAATTGCTGCGCCGCACAATAACAAAACCACAGAATTTGTCAAGTAAACTTTTAATTTACTCTTCAGGATTCTTAGAATTAGGCTTATTTGCCATAAAACCGAAGCCGCCCAGCGCCATAAAGTTGGACTGAATAGTACGCCACATTTCCATATTATCCTTGGCCATTTTCTCAAAGACTTTCATGGAATCAGCGTTGAACTGACGACATAACTGCCGTTGACCATCGGATAAAGATTTCAGGCTATTCTGTAAATACTCATTAAACAGGCTGGGTACCGTATTGCCATAATAACCGATTAGTTCGGATAGGGAATCGGCTGACAATATGGCTTGATCTGAAGCTTCCTGCTCCATAATGATCTGTAGCAGGATACTGCGCGTAATGTCTTCTTCGCTTTCAGAGTCGATTACCCTAAACGGAATGCGCTGCTTGGCTAATTCAGAGACACTGGCTAATGTGATGTATTTACTTTCTTCGGTGTCGTAAAGACGTCGATTCGGGTATTTTTTAATCGTTCTCAGCGCGGGTGCCTCCAAATTGTTGATGAGCCTCAATAGAGTCTCGAATAAATAAATTAGTTTATAAGGTTTTAAAACATATGTTGACCACCGTTGACGTCTAGCGTCGAACCGGTGATAAAGCCTGCCTCGTCTTCAATCAGAAAAATAACGCCCCTCGCGATGTCTTCGGGTTGCCCGAGACGACCGACCGGAATCGTTTTGATTATTTTTTCCAGCACTGCATCTGGCACCGCTCTAACCATGTCGGTTTCTACATAACCCGGTGCAATCGCATTGACTGTAATATTTGATGAAGCCCCTTCGCGCGCTAACGCTTTGGTAAAGCCATGAATACCCGATTTGGCCGCAGCATAATTCGCCTGACCGTATTGACCTGCTCGCCCATTCACCGAACCGACGTTCACAATGCGTCCAAACTTTCGCTCTCGCATTCCTCCAATCACCGCATGACACATATTAAAACAGGAACTCAAGTTAGTATCGATTACCTGCTGCCACTTTTCGTGCGTCATATTATGTAGGGTGGCGTCTCGCGTAATCCCAGCATTATTCACCAGTATGGCGACATCACCAAGATCCTGTTGAATCTGCTTGACCGCGGCTTGACAAGCATCATAGTCGCTGACATCGAATTTATACACATTGATACCAGTTTCGTCTTTAAATGCATTGGCCGCATCATCGTTCCCGGCATAGGTTGCAGCGACTTTATAGCCGCAATTTTTCAATTCTACCGAAATACACTCACCGATTCCGCGCGTTCCACCGGTTACGATGGCTACTTTATCCTTGGGGTTATTCATGGGTTCACCTTTTTTTATGTTGTTAATATCTATTTATAATATATTCTAATGTCGCTATGATCAATCATTTAGCGAGCAATGACTGCTCGCCGAATGATTGTAGCTTACCTTAACAAATAGGTGAATGGTTAGTGAATCTTTGTACGTTTTGCCCGGTGGTTATTCAACCACATAGCTTCCAGGAGCATCCTCGATAATCGATAAGTCCCCTTCACCGGGTATGCGTGCTTCAACCATTTTACCCGCTTTACCCTTCACCCAGCTTTGCCAGGCAGGCCACCAGGAACCTTCTTTCACCTCTGCCTTTTTCGCCCAGTTTTCAGGGTCAACCGGCGGGCGGCTGGTCATTCGATAACCGTATTTATTCGCCGCTGGCGGGTTCACGATCCCGGCGATGTGTCCAGACCCACCCAGGATAAAACGCTTGGAGCCGCCAAACAACTTCACGCCGGCATAGGTGGATTTCCACGGCGCGATATGATCCTCTTCTGCGGAGACAAAACACACCGGTGTTTTGACCTTGCCCAGATCAATCGAAATACCATTTAACTCGATTGCGCCGGGTTGCTTGAGCAAATCATTTAGATACAGATTACGTAAATACCAGCTGTGCATTTTTGCTGGCATGCGCGTTGAATCTGAGTTCCAATAGAGTAAATCGAAAGGACGCGCGTCATTGCCCATCAGATAATTACTGATATAAAACGACCAAATCAGATCATTGGCGCGAAGCAGATTAAACGTGCCCGCCATTTCTGCGCCATCAAGATAGCCGCGTTCTTCCATTTTAGCGTCCAGACTGCTTAGCTCGTTTTCACCGATGAAAACACCCAGGTCTCCCGGTTCGGAATAATCCAGCATGGTGGTTAAGAAAGTCGCACTATCGATACGGGTGTCGCCTTGCGCTGCCATATAAGCCAACGTGGTAGCCAGCAGAGTACCACCCAAACAGTAACCAATCGCATTTACATTGGTTTCACCGGTCGCAGTGGTTACCGCATCCAGCGCTGCAAGTACGCCATCTTCAATATATTCTTCAAATCCCGTGTCTTTGTAACTTTCATCTGGATTTACCCAGGACATCACAAACACGGTATGGCCTTGATCAACCAGCCATTTCAGGAATGAGTTTTTGGGCTGCAGATCGAGGATGTAGTATTTATTGATCCAGGGTGGCACCACTAAAAGGGGCTTCTTAAAGGTTTTCTCGGTACTTGGTGTATACTGGATCAGTTGATGCATGCGGTTCTGAAATACCACTTTTCCCTCCAGGGTCGCGATGTTCTCGCCCAGTTCGAACGCTTCTGTATCCGTCATCCGTATCTTAAGTTCGCCCTCACCCGCTTCGATGTCTTCGAGCATGTTTTTCATGCCATGCATCAAACTCGCACCCTTGGTTTCGACCATGCGTTCCAGTACCGCAGGATTGGTTGCCGCAAAATTGGTTGGAGAAAGCGCATCCAGATAACGATCGGTAAAAAACTCGACCTTTTTGGCTGTCGCCTCGTCCAAGTCTTCGGCTTCAGCCACCACTGTTTGAACCCATTTTGAGGCCAGCAGATAGGTGTCTTTAATATGCTTGAATACCGGATGTTGCTCCCAGGCTTCATGCTTGAAACGCCGATCATCCGTTGTAGCTTTGGCAGCCGGTGTAGCCCCGTTCTCGCCCTCACCATTGGCTCCCTGCAGCGCCATTCCCATATAAGCGGCAGACATCTGTTGATAGAGCTTCAGCGATTCGGCAACAAAGTTCATATTTGCTTCAACCAGCTTGCCCGGGTTCTGGCTCATCGACGCCACCAGCTTGGCAAAAGGTTCTTGCAATTTGAGCGGATCGAGATCGCCCTGCTCGATTTTTTTCGAATAGTCTGCCAGCATCGTTTCACATTGTTTGTAGTTGTCTGACAGGGCGGTCGCCATTTTTCCGAAACCTAATGCGTCTATATCTTCGTGGATTTTTTTGTGTATCATTGATGTTTAAAAGAGGCCGAGAATTGAAATTTATCGCCCTGCAACAGGGCGACGCTAAAAAACGAATTTAGGTTTTGATCGCTTTTTTTATTTCGGCCAGGCCTTCTTCAACGCGCTCAGAAATGATTTTGGTCATATCTTCTTGCGTTTTACTAATAAGTTCACTGATTTGTGATGAAGATTCCAGCGCTTTCTCGAAAGCACTTTGCATCAACTCTGTTTGCTTGGTCGCCGCTTCAGCCGGATCGGTCGTTTTGGCAATCGCTTCGCTTGCTTTGCTGGCATCATTCATCGCTTGCTGAAACAGCTCAGATTGTTTTTGTAGCAGGCTCTGCGTGCACTCAACTGCTTTGGTGTTAGATGCAATCAGCGCTTCCATATTTTTACGTTGCGCTTCAGTAATAGACGAAAAATCAATCTGCTGTGACTGCGGGGGCGTAAACGCACCAAATGCTGCCTGCATTTGTGACTGAAACTGCGATTGCATTTGACGCAACATATCTTGTGCGTCATATTTTGGGAAAAACTGACTAAAATCAAATGGATTGTTCATGATTAGGTACCTTATTTGGTGTGGAAGGACTATTGTGTGTTATAGCAAAACTAGCTTAGATTATCATTACGATGATCGTAAAATGGTGCAAAGCACAATTCAAGCTAAATTTGATAAATAATATATATTGTGTTGAAAAACAGGGAAATTAGCTATAAAGCGATTGATCACCCAATGCTAATTAAAAAATAGCAATGTCTGTAAGATAATACTGACCGGGCCACAACCAGCATACCACCGTATGCTGATAATGGCCCATAATAAGCGAATTAAGCTGCCTTAGCAGTTGCCAATTTGATGTTTTTTTCAACCAGCTTGCGAGAATCTTCCAGCAAGTTTTGGTTCAACTCACTCAGGCTGCGGGCATCTTCAACAACGACCTCAACCACTTCTTTGGCCACATCTTGCTGCTTTTCTGCATAGGTTTTCAACTCTTCAGCAGATTTGATATCCCACACTGCTTTAACATTATCAAAGCCTATTTTGGTCAGCTTTTGCATCGTCGCGACTTGCAAACCAAACGCTTTTTCTGCTGCTTCAATAATCAACGCGTTGTACGCCACCATTGGCGCGATTGCTTCTTCAATTTGCTTTTTTGGGGCTGCTTTTGCCATCGTAATCACCTCTATTAAATAGTAAATAAAAATACAAACAGTTAATTGTTGCAGTGCAGCATAACAAAGAAATTGTTGCAGTGCAACATTTATTTGCTCATTTTTTTATATATTAACGAATACTGAACTACTCCAACTCAAATCTTTTTGGTGGACCTTCTACAGAATGCTGATTGGGCTCACACAAGTTTTACTACTTTGAACACATACGGCTATTGATTTCCGTCTCCAAATGAATATAAACCCTATCAAAATTAATGATTCACGAGTACCATTTCGCTAGAGGATAATATTGATATCCCGGAATAAAACATTTCCTCCACAGACCTAGCCCTGGATACGAAAACAATCGCGAAGATTTGAAAGCAGTTCGATAGTAAAAATTGATATGGACAGGAAGATAAGCGCTTTATTTACTATAAATTTGATGTTAATCAGTTTCACAACTTCAGCTGCTGATTTCATGAGTCTGGCAACGCCCCAACTAATAGAGAGAATGGAGCAAGCGCTGAGTTGGGACGGGTCTCGCGTGAAGCCGGGTCAAAAATATGAACCGGTTGCGATGGCGGGCGAGGGTTATCCAATTGAAACGGGCAATACCGCAACCATCCGTACTACAGCGATAGATTTTGATGGCACGATAGAACGATACACACTCACTCAAATTGAGGGCCCCTTAGTTACGCTAGCTCAGCCCGAAGGGGGTGTGGTTACCATTAAGCCAACGGATGCGACGATAGCAGCTGAACGAATAATGGCATTCTCTGAAGCCAAAGCAGCAGATTATACCTTTACCATGCCTAGACTTGACAAAGGTCAAGTATTGGTTTTTGAGCTTGCTGTCACTGATAACGATGGCTTAACCGCCTCAGACAGCGTTACTTTTAGTCGCGTGGATGAAGTATCGATAACCACCAATGTAGAAGGTGGAACACCCCCGCTTCGGGTAGATTATTTAATCAATAGAAACTTACCCAACCCGGTTAAAAGCTACAGCATGGATTATGACGGTGATGGCGTTATCGATGTCACCACCACCAATACCGATGACTTTATGCACATTTTTGAACAACCTGGTAGCTACACATCGCGCATCGTCATGACCGATGATCAGGGCAATCAATTTGAAGATACGATCAATATTGAAGTGCTTGCGCCAGACAAAGCACGCGTATTAGCCAAAGGGCCGACACCAGACAAGACTTTAGCCGCGATCAAAAAGCAGTGGGATGCAACGCTGGCGGCCTTGGCGAGCGGAGACATTGAAAAAGCCATGTCATACTTCAGTTTATATAGCCAAAAATATCAATACCATGCAAGGTTTAGCCAGATGAATAACGAGCAATTGAAGATGTTTTTAGCAACTTTGAGCGAACTCAACTTAACAGCTACCCAAGGGCCTGTGGCAATATGTGAGCTAAATATTATTCGGGGCGAACATCGTTATACCGTACCGGTCTCCTTTGCCGATAACGGCTCAGGCTGGAAAATCGTGGAATTTGAAGAAGCCCTCTATCCAACACAAATATTTTGAACATGAAAAAACAAGTTAAATCCGCGTTAAGTGTTATTGCTTTGATTTTGCTTATTTTATCAAGCAGTGGTTGCATCAGTATTCTCAACACCAGGGCTTATCCCGATACAACTTTTAAAGTCGTGGATGCCGAAACCAACCAACCCATTGAGGGGGCGGTATTATTGGTGCAATGGACCAAACCGGGGCCGTTTTTTACCACCGCGGCTACTAACTATAAAGTGGTAGAAGTACAAAGTGACGAAAAAGGCGTTTTCGCGGTTCCAGGCGCTTTTAGGATGGGGCTGAATGCGCCGCGTTTAGTTGTTTACAAACGGGGTTACGTCGCCTGGCGGAACGACTTCACATTTCCGGGGTATGAGCGTAAAACAGATTTTAAATGGCGAAATGGCTACACCATTGAGTTGGAGAAGTTTCAACACAGCCGTAATGTTGATCTTATTGATGCTCATCATTCATTTATAACTGGCGGATATAGTTCTGGGGTTCCAAGCAATGGATTGTTTAAAAGAGCTTTAAGAGGGGAGTTGGGTGGGCAAGAGGGAATGTAAGTATTGGTATTTTATTATTCAAGAGTTTATCAGATATGAATTTCATTAGATTAAGCAACGTTGTTTGTATAGAGGTAGTTATATTTCTACAATTATTTTTTCTTCCGTGTGCTTATTCGTACGATAATACTATTACGCATAGGGCTTTAACAAAAGCAGCTTTTAACGCTTCAGTGCTCGCTGATAGAAATCAATATCTGTTAAGAAATTTTGGCGAGCCATTTTCTGTACAAGTAGAAGCCGATAAACTAATTACGTATTACAATGAAGAACCAGTAAGTGAATGGGTCCAAGAAGGTTCAGACTTCGAAGATGATGGCCCGGACACGACCCTGTGTCGTGCTTCCAATCATTTTCATAATCCATTGAAGGCTTGGCCTCAGGCACAGATGACGGACGGAATACTAGGTGTTTTAAACGTTGGAATATCTATAAAAACAAACGCCTTTTCCGACTAGAATTTTTTAAAGCAATTACCCTACTCGCTCAATAATGGTCGATATCCCCATCCCCATGCCGATACACATGGTGGCCAAACCGAGCTCGCCATCTTGTTGTTCCATGATATTCAGTAAGGTGGTGGTAATTCGGGCACCTGAACAACCCAACGGATGTCCCAGCGCAATGGCACCCCCATTCAGATTTACTTTTTCATCCATGACATCCAGCAACTTGAGGTTTTTAAGTACCGATAAACCCTGCGCTGCGAAGGCTTCATTGAGCTCAATATAGTCAATATCGTCAAGCGACATGCCCGCTCGTTTAAGCGCTTTTTGGGTCGCTGGCACCGGACCATAGCCCATTATCGAAGGGTCGCAACCCGCCACCGCCATGGATTTAATCCGCGCGCGTGGCTTTAACCCCAAATCATTCGCTTTTTGCGCAGACATCACCAGTAGCCCCGAGGCCCCATCAGAAAATGCGGATGAAGTACCTGCAGTAACCGTCCCTACCTTGGGCACAAATACTGGCTTAAGCGCTGCCAACCCTTCTATCGTGGTTTCGGGTCGGATGACTTCATCTACTGTCAACACGGACTTGAAGCCATTTTCATCATGACCTTCGACTGGAATAATTTCATCGTCCCAGCGGCCCTGTTCAGTCGCCTCATGTGCCAGGCGATGTGAACGCGCACCAAATGCATCTTGCATGTCACGCCCAATACCATTCATTTTCGCCAGCATTTCAGCCGTTACCCCCATCATCATGGCCGCTTTCGCCGCGTGTTTGGACATTTGCGGGTTGACATCCACACCATGCAAAATGGATATATGCCCCATATGCTCGACGCCACCGACCACAAATATATCACCATATCCCGAAATAATGGATTGCGCAGCGATATGCAGTGCAGACATGGATGACCCACACAAGCGATTAATGGTTTGCCCGGATACGGTATGCGGTAACTCGGCCAACAGAGCAGCGTTTCTGGCGATATTAAAGCCTTGCTCCAGCGTTTGATTGACACATCCCCAAATTACGTCTTCAATTTCGGCGGGTTTGACTTCAGGGTTGCGTTTTAACAATGCCTTGATTACCTCAGCAGATAAGGCTTCCGCGCGCACATTTCGAAATGTCCCGCCTTTTGATTTACCCATGGCGGTGCGCACACCGTCGACAATCACCACATCGTTGATGGTTAAACTCATTTTGCACCCCCTTGTACTAAAACATATTGCTCACCACTTTCTGCCATCTTGTGCATCGTATCCGTCGGGTGATACAAAGCGCCAAGATGTTCATATTTAGCCGCCATTTTGCAGAAATCAGCCAGGCCAATGTGACTCATATAGTGTAATGCACCCCCCCGAAACGGCGGAAAGCCAATACCGTAAATGAGCGCCATATCCGCTTCTGCCGCGCTGGCGACAATATCCTCTTCCAGGCAACGCGCGGTTTCGATACACAAGGGGATCATCATCCTTTCGATTATTTCCTTCTCTTCAAATTGGCGTGGTTCACCGATAACATCGTTCAATAGCGCGTCAACCGTATCATCCGGCAGTTTGGTGGGCTTGCCTTTTTTATCAGGCTCATATTGGTAAAACCCCTTATTATTTTTCTGCCCGTAGCGCTCCAGCGCGAACATCCGATCAATCACGTTTTCCCCGCTATGGCTCATCCGATCAGGAAAGCCTTGCGCCATTACCGCATCGGCGTGATGCGCTGTATCAATACCCACCACATCCAGCAAATAAGCCGGCCCCATGGGCCAACCAAAACGCTCCATCACCTTGTCCACCTGACGAAAATCTGCCCCGTCGCTCACCAAGGCCGAAAAACCGCCAAAATACGGAAACAACACTCGGTTAACTAAAAATCCAGGGCAATCGTTAACCACTATGGGTGTTTTCCCCATGGCTGTGGCGTAAGCAACTGTCCGGGCGATGGCCGCTTCGCCCGTTTTCTCACCTCGAATAACTTCAACCAGGGGCATCAAATGCACGGGGTTGAAAAAGTGCATGCCACAAAAATCTTCTGGTCGTTTTAACGCGGTAGCGAGCTCGGTAATCGATATGGTTGAGGTATTAGAGGTCAAAATCGCGCCCTCGGGCATCGCGTCTTCGACTTCGGCCAACACACTTTTCTTAACGTCGATATTTTCAACCACTGCCTCAACCACCAGATCAACCCGATTGAAATCACCATAACTCAAGGTCGGGGTAATTAGGGTAAGGGTTTTCGCCAATTTCTGCGTATCAATTCGGCCACGTTTGAGTTGCCCGGAAAGCAGCTTGATCGCCTCATCCAGGCCCAACTGTAGCGCTTTCTCATGGATATCTTTCATCAAGATAGGCGTGCCTTTTGAGGCAGATTGATAGGCCACCCCACCCCCCATAATGCCCGCTCCCAGAACCGCTGCCATTGCCACAGGCGGCGCGTCTTTGCTGTATTTTTTGCCCACTTTCTTGACGTATTGGTCGTTCAGGAACAAGCTGACCAAGGCTGCTGTCACATCATTGGTGGCCAGCTTGGCAAATGCTTTCGCTTCCAGCTCGATGGCACCGGTACGATCCAGCTTCACGCCCTTTTCCATGGTAGCCAGCGCTTGCATCGGCGCTGGGTAATGCGGCCCGGCTTTAGCGCCAATCACGCCTTTTGCAGATTCAAACGCCATCATCAGTTCGATTGCATTGTGCTTAACCGGACTGGTTTTTTCGGATCGACGCGCGTGATAGTCGAGCTCTCCTGCAATACACTTTTTAACCAAGTCAATCGCACCTACACGCACTTGCTCCATTGCCACCACTGCATCAACCGCACCCTCTTTTAGTGCATCTTGTCCTTTCTTATCACCACCGGCACATATCCATTCGTTGGCATTGTCAATTCCGATCAAGCGCGGCAGCCGAACCGTCCCACCCCAACCTGGGTTGATACCCAATTTGACTTCTGGCAATCCCACTTTGGCAGAATCCGCCATGACGCGATAGTCAGCAGACAGGCAAAGCTCAAAACCACCACCTAGGGCAATACCGTTAATCGCCACTACCGTAGGACACGGTAAATCTTCAATCGCGTTGAAGATTTCGTTCAATTTTAAAATGTGCTGGTATATTTCTTCCTCGGGATGCGAAAACATCTGCATAAATTCGGTAATATCCGCACCCACGATAAAGCTCTCTTTACGACTGGAAAAAACCACACCTTGTAAATTTTCTGCTTCTTCCAGACGATTAACAGCTTGGCGCAACGCTTCCAGCGTAGCCTGATCGAATTTGTTGATAGCATCATTTTCACGGTCAAATATAACTTCATAAATTCCATCTTCCAGCGCCTCAACCTGAATGTATTGGCCTTGCATCAACATTGTCGCGTTCTCCTCTATCTGGGTAAATTATTAAAACTCGCCATGCTAAACGGCTGGATAAATCCAGCTGGCGATAACCCGCGTGCTACGCGGATTTATTCGAAGCCAGCGCTAAGCGCACTCGATCAGCCACCTCACCATCTCTGGACCATGCCTGGCAGCTATCCAGCACCATCTCTAACCCACCCGCTAACGCACTGGCATCTTTGGCAGGCCAAAGGCTCTGAAAGGCGGTAGTAGCAATCACGGGTAGTAACTCGTGTAAATGGGTACAACCTTTTACGCCACCGACCAGCTCTGCCGCTTTGCTACGCCAACCCGGGCCTATGCGAGTGCCTTCTAGTTTTTTGTAAGTATCGACTGCCTTTTTACAGACTGAAAATGGCGAAGACTCCATGGTGGCTTGCACTTCGTGGATTTTAAGCGACTCATCAATCGTGACCCGTAGCCACATATCATGGTATGCATCACCCGCTGCCACCGCTACATTGGTACTCTGGCTGTCGGTTACCGAAATACTTTTAACATCGGTCAAATGCGCTTCGATGTCCCACAAACCATCTTCGCGCAGAAAACCATCACAGCGAATGGATCGCCGGTGTATACGTTGGCGTGGTCGAGCTTGAGGTAAAGGCATCGTCAGATAATTCTTAGGTATAGGCGTCACGCAATTCTCGGCGCAGTACTTTACCCACGTTGGATTTGGGCAAGTCTTCGACAAAAGCAACCTGTTTGGGTATTTTATACGGTGTAAGCTTACCCTCACACCACTGACGAATCTGGTCTTCCTCTAGGGCGTCATTCGATCTGACCGCAAATACCTTCACCAACTCTCCCGCGCTTTCATCCGGCACGCCAATGACCGCACACTCAACCACATCTGGATGCTGGGCGATCACGTCTTCAATTTCGTTGGGATAAACATTAAAACCAGAAACAATAATTAAATCCTTGGCGCGATCTACAATTTTGAACAGGCCATCTTCACGCTCCACCCCAATATCACCCGTTTTGAAATAACCATCATCGGTAAAATTATCTTTGGTATCTTGGTCACGTTGCCAGTAGCCCACCATTACTTGTGGGCCCCAGACACATAACTCACCTTCTTCACCCACCTCTACGTCATTACCCAGCGCGTCGATAACCCGGATTTTAGTGTGCGCAATGGCTGAGCCAATCGTTCCAAGCACTGCTTTACCGGGCGTATTGATTGTCACCAGCGGTGAGGTTTCGGTCAAACCGTAACCCTCCACCACACTACAACCCGTGACTCGTTGCCATTCCTCGGCAGCCGCCTGAGTCAAGGCCATTCCGCCAGAGACCGTCAGCACCAACTTGCTGAAATCGAGATCAGTAAAGCCCGGTGCGCGGCACAGCGCCACAAAAAGCGTATTCAAGCCAAGAAAGGTGCTGAACTGCCACTTTTTGAGTTCCTTAACAAACCCCGGGATATCTCTAGGGTTTGGGATCAATACACTATGCCCGCCGCAATACATAACGGCTTGTGACATGGTAAAAGCATAAATATGATACAGCGGCAAAGGGGAGATTACCGTATCGGTCCAACTGTCGCCTGCGCCTTCGCCTATCCTGGACACCCCTTGAAACAAATTTGAAATCAGATTGGCATGCGTCAATTCTGCGCCCTTGGAAACACCCGTGGTACCGCCGGTATATTGTAAAACCGCAGCCGAATCGGCATTGACTTTTACCGGTTCAGGTTGTGTGCCTGCATATTTAAGCAAGACCTCCCGTAAAGACAGCGCTTTGGGTAAATTGAAAGTGGGTTGCATTTTTTTAACATGCTTCACCACAAAATTGATGATATGGCGCTTGGCACCACCATGCATATCGCCTAATTGGGTAAGCAAAACGTGTTGGATACCGGTGTCCGCCAGGATCTGTTCTGCGTTGTGCGCCATACATTGATAAATAACCAATGCCTTGGCTCCCGAATCATTGAACTGATGTTGCATTTCCCTGGGGGTATACAACGGGTTGGTATTCACCACTACCAGGCCAGCACGCAGGGCACCAAACACCACAATATGATATTGCAAAATATTGGGCAGCTGTATCGCAATTCGATCACCGCGCTCAAGCGTGGTCTCTTTTTGCAGATAGCTTGCAAATGCAGCTGATAAGTCGTTTAGCTCTTGATAGGTGATGGTTTTGCCCAAGCTGGTAAAGACCGGCTTTGAAGCGTAGTGTTTGCTGCAATATGCCAGCAGATCACTGCCGGTTTCCAGATCGTGCGGATTCAGATCGTCGGGAATCCAGCCGATGGGAGGTCTTTCAGATCGCATAAATTTTCTCAGCCGGTTGGAAAAAGATCGTTCAGGCGCATCGCCAGCATTACATCGCCGCTAGCCTGAATACTGCCAGACATAAATTCCTGCATCCCATCAGCCTCGCCACTGATAATCGATGCCAAAGTACCTTTGCTCATGGTAAGCGTAACCGTTGCTTCTGACTCGTCAGCCTCGCTAATACTACATTCGTCATCTTTTACCGCGATATGCCAGCTACCTTCGTCTTCAATATCGTACTGAAAAACCGCATCCATACCTGCCGCCGCTTTCTGGTTAAACCGCCCTTGCATTTCAGCTAATAAATTATTCACATCACTCATTTTCTCAATCCCAATTAGGGTTAACTATAACCAACCACGACATAAACCTCAAAAGGCAAAATCTGCCTCGTCCAGCGACATTAAATTATCTGCACCAGATTGCATGGTTTCTACCAACCCTCGCGTACGCGGTAGTATGCGATCATAATAAAACCTTGCGGTGGTGATTTTGGCTTGATAAAACGCCTGTTCAGTGGTTTCCTGCTTCAGTTTCAATTGTGCCGTTTGCGCCATTTTCGCCCATAAAAATGCCAGCGTGACATAACCGGAATACATTAAATAATCCACCGAGGCGGCCCCGACTTCATCCCTGTTTTTCATTGCTTTCATGCCGATTTTCATGGTGATATCTCCCCATTCTTTATTCAGCTCGTTAAGTGGCTGAATAAACGCCTGCATTGCCTCATCTTCGGCATGTTCCTTACAAAACAAGTGGATGATTTTGGTAAATTGTTTTAACGATTCACCTTGCGTCATCAACACCTTGCGACCCAGCAAATCCAGGGCCTGTATCTGCGTGGTCCCCTCATACAACATCGAAATACGACTATCGCGTACGTTCTGCTCCATACCCCATTCTGCGATATAACCGTGCCCACCAAAAACTTGCAGTCCGTGATTGGCCGACTCAAACCCGAGCTCGGTTAAAAATGCTTTGGCAATCGGGGTAATAAAAGCCAATAAAGTATCAGCCTGTTCACGCGTTTGGTCGTCATCCGATCGGCTGACTTTATCCACCTGCATCGCGGTAAAATAGACCAGAGCACGCGCCCCTTCAGCAATCGCTTTTTGGGTCAATAGCATTTTACGTACTTCAGGATGCACGATAATCGGATCAGCAGGCTTATCCGGCGCTTTGGGGCCGGTCAGCGAACGTGATTGCAGTCGATCACGCGCGTATTCCAGTGAGTTCTGAAAACCCCATTCAGCGTGCGCCAGGCCCTGAACTGCAGTTCCCAGACGCGCGGCGTTCATAAAGGTAAACATGCAATTTAGGCCTTTATTGGGTGGGCCAATCAAAAAGCCTTTGGCACCGTCAAAATTGAGCACACAAGTGGCATTGCCGTGAATACCCATTTTGTGCTCTATCGAACCACAACGAACGCGGTTGGCTTCGCCCGCATTTCCGTGCGCGTCCGGCAAGCGCTTGGGGACCACAAATAAGGATATTCCCTTGGTGCCTTCGGGTGCGTCGGGTAAACGTGCCAGGACGATATGCACAATGTTCTCTGCCATATCATGCTCGCCGGCAGAAATGAATATCTTCGATCCACTGATCGCATAGCTTCCGTCATCCTGGGGTTCTGCCTTGGTGCGCAGCATGCCTAAATCAGTTCCACAATGGGATTCGGTCAGACACATTGTACCGGTCCATTCGCCACTTACCAGTTTGCTCAGGTAAGTCTCTTTCTGCGCTTCAGTACCATGCGCTTCAAGGGTATTCATCGCACCATGACTGAGGCCGGGATACATCGCCCAGGACCAGTTGGCGCTGCCCATCATTTCACTGATCACCACACCCAGTGATTCTGGCAGGCCCTGACCACCCCATTCGGGGCGATGTGAAAGTGAAGGCCAGCCACCCTCTACATATTGGGCGTAGGCCTCTTTAAATCCTGCTGGTGTGGTCACCACACCATCATCAAACTGACAACCCAAACGATCACCGTCTTGATTCAGTGGTGCGACCACGCGCTCGGCAAATTTGCCACCCTCTTCCAGAATCGCTGCAATGATATCTTCGGTTGCCTCTTCACAACCCGGTAACGCACTATAATGTGAAGCAATGTCAAACACTTCGTTAAGCACAAAGTGCATATCTCGTTGAGGGACTTTATATTCGGCCATAAGGATCAACCCGCTTAATATCTATTAAATAATGGCAACCATATCATGCCATTAATATTAAGCCTTAAGCCTGCCCATCTTCTACGCGCTATTCAATGACAAATTAGTTCACTCTTGCTGGCAAAATTCGCCCTCTACGCATAACTACCTGTTTTTAATGCTTTATAAACTCATTAAGATTTGTTAAATATTGCTGGCTTACTAATTTAACTAACAATTAACGCCAATTTACTCCTTAAACTTATCCTTTACATCCACTAAACATTATTTTAAGTAAGTGCCTATCTAAGTGAAACGAAATACTACCGTTCCAACCAGCCAAGTCATTCAACTGCTTGATCAACTCCAAGATCAAGGATACGAGGTAGACAAAATGCTTGGTGATCTGGGTATCGATGTCGCTGAGATCGACCAACATGCCACGTTTTCAGCCGAAAAATTTGGCCAACTGTATCAACGTGCCATGTACATCACACAGGATGAGTATTTTGGCATGTTAAGCGGTGGCAAGTTGCCGACAGGCACCTTTCGCATAATGTGCCATGCGATCATCAATTGTAAAAATTTGGGTCATGCGATTCAGCGCGCCAGCGATTTTCATGATATTGTCAAAGGCACTAAAATCAAACCCAAACTGGAAAAACGCGGCCAGCTGGCAAGCGTCTCTTTTACAGGCGTGACAGGACTTGATCATGCACAAATTAGCGCTTTAATTGCCAAACAACCCACCCAGGTTTGTACTTCCCTATCCATGTGGCACCATTTTATCAGCTGGCTCATTGGGGAACGCGTTGCCCTTAATGCGGTGACGTTCAGTTTCCTTGAAAACCAGGCTCCACCCAATTGTGCCACCCGCTTTCAATCCAAGGTGAGATTTAGTCACTCCCAAAATGCGATCGTGTTTCCCGCAAGCTACCTGGATTTTCCGCTAGTGCAAACAGAAGCGACGCTGCGTGGCTTTCTCAAAACCGCGCCCTATCAATTGTTGGTCATGGTGGACGATAGCGTAAGCTTAACCACACAAGTGGTAGCGCTTATCGGCCGTGATTTCAGTATCCTGCCGCCCAGCGCTGAACAAGTCGCACAAACGCTGAATATGTCTTTATCGACGCTACGTAGACGCTTGCTTGCTGAAAACACCAGCTTTCAGAAAATAAAAGATGATTGCAGAAAGAATTCAGCCATTCAGCACATGCGTTCGCCGCAATTATCCATCAACGACGTAGCAGAGTTGATGGGCTTTGATGAACCTTCTGCTTTTTTTCGCTCCTTCAAACGATGGACGGGCATGACCCCAGGAGAGTTTAGACAGCAGAAAATTCAAGCTGAACCCTTTCAAGCTATTGACCGCTAAACATTGGTGGTAACCCCTGCCTCTTGCAACCTTCACCTCAATTTAAGTCAATCAAATAGACAATATTGCTTGCAGCATCAAGCTGCTTGATTTATTTTGACGCCAATAAAAAACCGCTATTTCGCCGCATGAACTACCAAACGCTAACCTTAGAGGTCACCGATCACATCGCTCATCTTCAGTTGAACAGGTCAAAAGCCTACAACAGTATGAACCGAGCTTTTTGGCGCGAACTCCCTGCTGCACTCGATGAGGTACGAGATGCGCATGATGTACGAGTACTGGTGGTTTCCTCAACGGGGAAACACTTCTCTGCCGGCATGGATTTAGAGGTATTCACCCAGCCTGACCCACGCCTGTTTAGTGGCGAACCCGCAAGGCGCGGCGAATTTATAAGACGCCTGGTCCTCGACTTACAGGAAATCTTTAGTCGCTTGGAAACGCTGCGTATGCCGGTATTAGCTGCGGTTCAAGGGGGCTGCATAGGGGGTGCTTTAGATATGATTTGCGCTTGCGATAGCCGCTATTGCACAGACGATGCCTTTTTCACCATTAAAGAAACCGCTTTAGGCATGACCGCTGATTTAGGCACCTTGCAACGACTCCCTCACCTAATCAGCCCGGGTCTGGCGAAAGAGCTCGCCTATACAGCGCGCGAACTCCCGGCCGATGAAGCGCTGGCTGCAGGTTTGGTCAATCGTGTCTTTTCCAATAGCGATGCGATGCTCGATGGCGTGATGGAAATTGCGGGCCAAATTGCCGCCCACTCCCCCATGGCGGTAAATGGCAGCAAAATGATGCTGAATTATGCGCGCGACCACAGCCTGGCAGATAGCCTTGATTATATGGCCACTTGGCAGTCCGGCATGTTTCAACCCGTAGATATGATGGAGAGTTTTGCAGCTAAAGCCCAAAAACGAGATACCGCTTTTGAATCCCTGCGACCAATTGAACCTCCTTTACTCGAGAAGGAATAAGCGACTCATCATTTCTTTACCTAAATACTTAAAAGCGACCTGACCTATGTCCTCCCAACCAGCCGATATTCGTAACGCACACCCATACCCCAAGCTATTCCAACCTTTAGATTTAGGCTTTACGAAATTAAAAAACCGGGTAGTAATGGGCTCAATGCATCTTGGTTTAGAAGAAATGCCGGGCGGTTTTGAGCGCATGGCGACGTTTTACGCCGAACGCGCGCGCGGCGGGGTTAGTTTGATCGTCACCGGCGGTATCGGGCCAAATAAAGAAGGTGCGGTACATGCTAGTGCTGCGACGCTGACCGATGAATCTCAACTGCCCGATCATCAACTCATCACCCAGGCGGTGCATGATGCGGACGGCAAAATTTGTATGCAAATTTTGCATACGGGGCGCTATGCGTACAATGATAAGCTCATTGCGCCCTCCGCTATCAAAGCACCGATCAACCCCTTTACACCTCGGGCAATCAGTACGGAAGAAGTGCAACAACAAATCGACGATTTTGTGCAATGTGCAGCGCTTGCCCAGCAAGCCGGTTATGACGGGATTGAAGTGATGGCCTCGGAAGGATACTTTTTGAACCAGTTTATCGTCACCCACACCAATCAAAGAGACGATCAATGGGGCGGTGAATATCAGAATCGCATTCAAATGCCCGTAGAAGTAGTGCGCCAAATACGCGCGCAAGTAGGCGAACATTTTATCATTATCTTCCGACTGTCGATGCTGGACATGATTGAGGCAGGCAGCACTTTCGAGGAAATCGTGGCGCTTGGTAAAGCGGTTGAATCGGCGGGCGCCAGCCTCATCAACACCGGTATCGGTTGGCATGAGGCGCGCATACCAACGATTGCTACCAAGGTGCCTCGCGCGGCTTTTACCTGGACCACCGCAAAGGTACGTGCAGAGTTATCTGTTCCCTTGATCACCTCAAATCGGATCAATACGCCTGAAGTAGCGGAATCGGTATTGGGCAAAGGAGATGCTGATATGGTGTCTATGGCGCGCCCTTTTCTAGCCGACCCTGAGTTTATGCGAAAAGCCGAACAAGGCAGAGCGGATGAAATCAACACTTGCATTGCGTGTAATCAGGCCTGTCTGGATCATATTTTTGCAGGCAAGCTCACCAGCTGCCTGGTCAACCCCTTCGCTTGTCATGAGACTGAATTGCGCATGGAGCCCGCCACCACGCCACAAAAACTCGCGGTGGTGGGCGCCGGCCCGGCCGGGCTCGCTTTTGCCACGACTGCGGCCCAATGTGGTCACCAAGTCACTTTATATGATGCGGCGAGTGAAATTGGTGGTCAGTTTAATCTGGCCAAAAAAATTCCCGGCAAACGCGAATTTTACGAAACCTTGCGCTATTTTAAACGGCAACTAGAGCTTAACGATGTTGAGCTTAAACTCAATACGCGGGTTTCGGCCGATGATCTAAACAACAGCAATTTTGATCAAGTCATCCTGGCAACCGGCATCGTTCCACGCGTACCAGAGGTAGCGGGGATCGAGCATCCCAAGGTATTAAGCTATATCGATGTCATTCAAGGCGCCAAGGTAGGTGAACGAGTTGCGATTATCGGCGCGGGCGGTATCGGATTTGATGTGAGTGAATTTCTCAGTCATGATAATACCGAAACGGATAGCAGCCAGGATATTCCAACGTTCATGCAAAAATGGGGCGTAGACATGTCGCTACAAGCCCGCGGGGGAATCGCCGGTGTAAATAAAAGTATCCAGCCATCGCCCCGCCAAATCTATTTATTGCAGCGCAAAGCCTCGAAAGTTGGCGCTGGCATGGGTAAAACCACAGGCTGGATTCATCGGTCTGACCTGAAAATGAAGGGCGTGATAATGCAGGGGAATTGCACATACGAAAAAATTGACGATCAAGGCTTGCACATAACGGTAGATGGAGAAAAGCAACTGCTGGCAGTGGATAATATTGTGCTGTGTGCGGGCCAACTTCCCAGACGGGAACTGGCCAATGACATCACTAAACCAGTGCATCTTATCGGTGGCGCGGATGTCGCGGCAGAACTGGATGCCAAACGTGCGATTGATCAGGGTACACGACTGGCAATTGGGTTGGATACAATTACTAGCGAGAAATAGTTGATTTATAGCCGTTTAATTTGGCCAAAGATTGTATCGCTAGTGGTTTTCGAAAAAACCGAACGATTATACAGGACTAAGCAATAGTCAAGCATTATTGCTCCCAAGCTCCCAATCGTTACTCTCATAGACATCCATTACCGATTTCAACGACTGGTAAATATACTCGCGCTCTGATGCAGAGTAAGATTTAAGCACGTCTGGCATCTGGCTTTGCTCTATAGCGTACAGAAGCTTGTTGACCTGAATACACCCTTCACCCGCCAGCTCTTCTATAACAGGGTCAAGCACACCTAAATCTATTTCATCTGCAGACTCAGTTTCTTGTGGAAAGCGCTCTTCACCAAGCCAGAATACCACACCTTTTTCCAGAAACTCGTTGTGATTCAAGTAGTGTGTTCCGTCGCAGGAAAAATTCAGCCCGACCTTGCCATTGATAATATTTAAAGAACCCGACCTCAGGTAGATTGTTTCATCAGCAAAGCGCAGGGCTTTGAACTGCTGCAAAACTTTTTCAATTTCCGGTGGTGTGACAACGGCCCGCTCCGGATAAGGGCGCCGTGGATAAGCCAGACATATATCGGTGTTCGAAAGTTCGTCCATCGTGAGAATACGATACACAAACGGGTCATCTACATGCCAGATGGTCGAACGGCTACTGGAAAAATGGAGCTTCCAATGGTAAACGCCCTGATCACGCATTAATGCATTGTGCACAGAGATGACATTATCGATCGCCACATCCATCTGGCTCTCTGTCCGATTTTGCTGGAACAGGCCACCACGGATTGCAGGATCTCCCTTGATTTGTCGCCACTGGCTGGGCTCTTCGTAAATTACATCTGAGTGCGGTAGTTCACGTAAATCAAAGTCCACACCCAGAAATCCTTTTCGGACGCCTTGCTTATCTCGAATCGTTTGAATGGCCGTTACCGAAGGACGTTTTTTATTGCGACTGATATAAGCTTCCGATAGTTTGAAATCAATCGACTCGTCGTGAATATGGGAAAGATAAGGCCGATTACTTCTATTCCGCCCTATTTGTTCATCATCCGCACCATAACGATTAATGGTAGCGCTTAATTGCACGCCGTTGGTATCCAGCGCATAAACATATTTACAATGCTCAAGCTGTTGAAATAATTTTGCGAGCTGCTGATCCAGCCCTTTCTGATTATCAAGCTGTGCTAAAAGTACTGTGGATAGCTCAGCCAGTTGCTGGTTCAGTAAATCATTTAATTTGGCGCGTTGTGCATTTATGGAATGAGAAAGGCTATTCGGCATAGATAATTGAGAGTGAAATGACGCTTGCGATAATAACAAACACCCAGCACACCGGGCCACTCGTTCATTTCAGACATAGTCTTGGGGGCAGTAACATTATTTGAATTAGAGTTCGAGGACATGATACTTAATTGATAAAAATGCAATAAATTTTGATAGGGCTTCGGATACAGTAGCATTTAAGGGCGGACCATACTACTTATTCTCGAGAAGAAAAGTTACCGGCCCATCATTTTGTAAGGAAACCTGCATATTCGCACCGAACTGGCCCGTCGCAACCGGAGAATGTTGAGACTGGATACGTTCTACAACACGGTTATACAAATGTTCGCCTTCATCAGGAGTGGCCGCGGTTGAGAATCCGGGGCGCAGGCCCTTGCGTGTATCAGCTGACAAAGTAAATTGCGAGACTAATAATATGCCCCCGTTAATTTGTTTGATATCGAGATTCATCCGCCCCTGATTATCTGCGAACAAGCGATATTTCAATATTCGGTCCGCCAGCGCGTCCACGCTTTGCTCCGTATCTTGTGCATCAATACCGATCAATACCAACATGCCATGGCTTATCTCGCCAATGATTGTGTCGTCTACGCTGACACGAGCGTATTTTACCCGTTGAATTAGTGCTTTCATTTTTTAAGCTGCCCGAGATACTATGCTACAAGGCTGCCAAATCGGAAACGCAAACGAATTAGGCCTGTTGCTCCATCTTTTGTGCCTTATTTTCCACCATTTCACGCATATCTGTTTTAAGTTCTACCACCCTTTCCTGCACCTCTGGCATAGAAGTGCCCACAATCTGTGCGGCTAAAATACCCGCGTTTTTAGCCCCATTGATCGCCACCGTTGCGACTGGCACCCCTGCAGGCATTTGTACGATTGAAAGTAGCGAATCTTGACCACTTAAGGAAGCCGTTTTAACCGGTACGCCGACAATCGGTAAAGGAGATAATGAAGCCACCATGCCCGGCAAATGCGCGGCCCCGCCTGCACCCGCAATGATCACCTTCAATCCGCGATCAAACGCTTTTTTGGCGTATTCATACATACGCTCTGGCGTGCGATGGGCTGACACGATGGTCATTTCAAATTCAACCTGCAATTCAGCGAGTACGTCTGCGGCCTCCTGCATGACGGGCAAGTCAGAGTCACTGCCCATAATAATTCCCACCAGTGGTTTAGCCATCTGCTTGTTCTCCGTTAATTTGGATTAAATCGCGCACAACTTTTGCCTTCCGCACCGCTTTCTCAAGCGTTTTATCGAGTATAGTCACATGCCCCATTTTACGAAAGGGTTTCACCTGCTGCTTGCCATATAGATGCACGTTTACCCCTGCAATCGCAAGCACTTCGCGTAAACCGTTGACACGCACCCTGCCCCGGGCGCCAGCCTCACCCAGTAAATTGACCATCACCGCCGGGCTGAGTTGTTTGACCGAACCCAGGGGCATACCCATTACGGCGCGCAAATGCTGCTCGAATTGATCGGTAACGTTTGCCTCAATTGTATGGTGGCCTGAATTGTGCGTGCGAGGCGCTATTTCGTTAATGAGGATGTCTCCGGCCTCGGTTAAAAACAACTCAACTCCAAACACCCCTACCCCATCCAGCACTGCTACTGCACGTTCGGCGATGGCAATAGCTTTGTCCGCTATTTCACCAGACACCCGCGCGGGGGCAAGCAATGTGTCGAGTACATTATGTTTTTCGTTTACCGTCATCTCTACCACGGGATAACTGCGCAGTTCGCCCCCGCGGCCACGCGCGACCAACACGGACAGCTCTTTTTGCGCGGGCACAAATCGCTCGATATAAGACGGAACCGGTAAATGCTTGCTAAATTCCTGCGCATCTTTAAGCACCGCTACGCCACGCCCATCATAACCACCACGCCGCGCTTTTTGCACCAGTGGATATCCAAAATCCGCAAAAATCTGTGCAGATGGTTCGCTGACATCTATAAATTCGGCGGTGGGTAAATCGGCGGTTGCCAACAATTGCTTTTGTATGAACTTATCTTGAAGTTGCGCCAATAATCGAGGCGATGGAAAGATCGCGTGGTCCTTTTTCTCTAGCTCGATTAATGCACTGACATCGATGGTTTCGATTTCAAAGGTGGTTACGTCACAGTTTTTGACCAGCTTGCGCATTGCGCTATGATCGTCAAATGCGGCCACAATGTGCTGATCCACAAGCCCTGCTGCCGGGCAATCAGGCGTAGGATCAATCACCGAAACAGCACACCCCATGCGCCGCGCCGCCATCGCCATCATACGCCCGAGTTGACCACCACCAATAATGCCGATATGTGCAATGGGGTTGGAGATTTTATGCATAGTGTGTGGCTTGGTGGCTTTTAGGCAGAAAAAACAAGGGCGCGATTATAGCGGTAAATAACAGGTAGCCCAATAACTTATGGCTCACTGCTGCGCGGTTATATTTTTACCCATCAACTGCATTAGACTCGAGTTAAACACCGATGAGCAAATTTAGCTAGGCTTCGTTACGCCCTTGATAGCGTTGCCAGGCAAGCCGAGATTTGACCCCCAGATCAAGCCAAGGGCGAGGTGGAATAACGGTTGGCGCATCCTGCGCAAGCACTTGGCTTAGCTGTTCCGTCTCATGGCCCAATGCGTAATCCACAATCAGTTTTCCAAATAAGGTGCCCATAGCAATGCCCCCGGCGTTATAACAACCGGCGACATACAAACCATCACTGGTTTTTTCAAATACCGGCTTTGAATTACGGCTAATACATACATTTCCCGACCAGGTATAATCAAAATCCAACTTGGGTAAACCCGGAAACCGTTTACGTAGACCCGACAAGTTGTTTCTACGTCGCTTCGCCAAATCCTGCTTATTCATGGCCATATCTGGCCACCATTCCACCGTGTTGCGCACCAAAATTCGGCGATCGTTGGTTAGTCTGACCGTCGCGCCAAACGAGCTCGCGGATAAGACTCCCCAAGGTTCCGGTTCTCCCAGTTTTTGAAACTCCTGATCACTTAATGGCCGGGTCAGGCTGGCAGTAAGTGTAAGGGGGAATACGCGGCGTTGTTTAAAACCAAGCCGCGGCATTAGCGCATTGACCGCGATAATTACGCGATCGGCTGCGACTGTTCCTTGGTCAGTCCTAATCTGATTCGGTTCGCCGTTACGAATATCCAATACTGGGGAATGATCGTAGACACGCACCGACTCTGGTAGGTTTTTGAGCAAGCCGTTGACCAGCGCGGCGGGGTTGACCAGCACACCTTTATAGGTTTGCACCGCATATTCATAGAAATTCGTCCCTAATCGCTGGCTTAACTGATCTTTTGACCAAACCTTGTGCGGTAGTTCTGCACGCCTTAGAAATCCTTCGAAATTTTCAAGTTTTGGAATATGACTCCGATCTGCAGCACAATGAAATTTACCGGATTGATCCCAATCACAATCAATCTGATAGCGACTCACCTGTTCTTTTAAGCGCTCCAAACCCGCCATATTCAAGCTGGATTTTGCCAACTGAGTCCGCTCATCCGCCAGGCTAGAACCCCCATCATTTAGCGTAATATCAACGATATAACCTGAGTTTCTCGAACTTGCTCCAGCACCTGCTCTTTCCGCATCCAGCAAAATCACCGAATCATTCGGGTTCAATTCAGCGATTCGAAAAGCCGCCGCCAAGCCGGTAAAACCCGCGCCGACGATGACCCAATTTGCTTGCTGTGATTGCTCTAAACGAGCGTAAGATGGTGCGGCATCAGTCGTGTGGCTCCAGCCGCAGGTATCATCATTAATTGCCTGGTACATATTTTTATCATTATTTGGAATTTAGCCATTGCCAAAATCGATCATTACGCAATGTTGATGTCCGAGCATACCATTTGGCATCGCGAAACAGTGCGCGTTTTAGATGGTGATCGGCGGTAGGTAAATGATCGCGCATAGAAAACCCTTTTTCGGGATGCAGCCCAATGCGATTCAGGGCACTTTTCCGGCTTGGTCCGTAGGGAATATTTTCTGCCAACCGCGCCATATTATCCGCCTGGGTGACAAACCGGATAAACTGATGCGCCAGCTCATCGGATTGGTTTTTCGTATTGGGAATCACCCAAACATTCCAATCCACGATTTGCGCATCCCACAACATAGTAATCGGCGCGCCCTGCACTTGTGCATCAAAAAAACGGCCATTGAAACCAGACGCCATCACGGCTTTACCAGAATTTAATAACTCGGCAGGTTGCTTAGGGTTATCCCACCAGATGAGTTCATCTCTAATGCTGTCAAGCCGACGAAATGCAAGGCGCAGACCGCGTTCAGTACTTAAGAGATCGTACACCTGATCGATCGGAACACCCTCCGCAATCAGCGCCCATTCCAGAATTTCGGAAGGCTTTTTCTGGATCGCACGCTTGCCGGGGAAATTTTCTATATCAAAGAAATCACGAATGCTCAGTGGCTTTTCCCCGGGGAAAGCACGTTCGTTGTAAGCAATGAGCGTGGAATACGAGAGATGTGAAACACCACATGGCAGTATGGTTCCGGCAACAAAATCATCTTCTGGTGGAACGCCTTTTTCCGTGTTTACCAGTACCTTCGTGGCGTCTATATGCTTGATGGTGTTCTGCTCACAAGCCAGCAGTGTATCATCAAGCGTCATGTCAATTATATCCGGCACTAAATCACTATTTAGTATGGCAAGCTCACCACTGTAATATTGGGTGTTTATTTGAATACCGGTGCTTTCTTCAAAGGGTGTAAATAAAGTGGTTTGCTGTGCGCGTTCATAACTACCGCCCCAGGTGGCGATGGTGAGTTGCTTTTCTGCGCCAGCTTGATGAACCAGCCCGAAAAAGCACAATAAAAACGCACTACAGCGCTTCATTCTCTTCATTCCGGATATCACCGGTAATTTCCTGATAAGCAGTTATCAGCGCACTCTCCGCAATCATACCGATTAATTTGCCATTTGACGAATCCACGATGGGCACGGCCTCACCTCTAAATCCTTCCAGCGCGGACATGGCCTGCCAGAGGCTGGTGTTTTCATTCAAAACAGGCATATCTGGCCTGACCAGACTGGCAATGCTCTGTGGTTCTTCTGCAACCAGATCCACCATCCGCACAACCCCTATATACTTGCCTGTATTATCCGTCACCACCCCGGCCGATCGACTGGCCTGCTTTAGTTGTCTAATCGCCTGCTCAACACTGTTTTTATGGTTAATGTTCGTGAAATCGCTATTTGGTAGGGTATTGATTTTAGTGTGCCGGAGTAAGGCCTGATCACGCCCCAGGGATAAATCAATCCCAGCATTGGCGAGCACCACATCAAACATCGAACGGCCATATAGGCGAAACGCCAATAAATTGGCAAACACAACACTTACCATGGCAGCGATGGTCAGGTCATAATTGTGAGTTAGCTCAAACACGATCAATATGGTCGTCAGCGGCGCTCCGATAATGGGGCTGGTCAACGCCATCATTCCACAAATTGCATACACCACCACACCCGAATTTTCCAGGCCAGTTAACTCAAGCATTGTCCAGCTTAAGGCGCCGAACAGAATCCCGATGAGCAGAGATGGGCTAAACACCCCCCCAACGAAACCAAACCCAATACAAACAGCCGTCAGTGCGATTTTGGCTGCGACCAACAATACCAGTTCACGACCATCGAACGCACCTTCAATCGTGGCAAAGCGCAACGCCTCCTTGCCCACACCCAACACATCTGGTAATTGCAGTGCGATCAAACCTACAATCAGGCCTGCGAAAGCGGGCCTGAATATGCGCGGCATCGGCAATGTAGGTTCGAGTTTATTGGCCGTAGCAATCAAATGCATAAAACCTACCGCCAGCAAGGCACAGGCTATTCCCAATATGGCAAATAACGCAAATTCATAGCCAAACGATACACCGTTGAACTCAACAAGAAACAAAGGCGGCCGCTCAAAAATAATATTGGCAATTACATAGCCTGTCGCTGCGGCCACGGTCGTCGGCGCGAATGCTTGCAGGGAATAGTGGCGCAGTATTACTTCATGTGCGAAAACCAGCCCAGCAATCGGCGCGTTAAATGCGGTTGAAATCGCTGCGGCCACACCGCAGGAAATTGCGATGGTTTGTAAATTCGGGATATCTAACTTCAAACGTGAAACTAAATTACCGGCCATCGCGCCCATATAGACCATCGGACCATACTGACCAACTGAGGCGCCACTCCCAATCGACACAACGGCGGCCAATGTAGAGACAAATCCCGAACGAAACGCGGGCAAGGGCGTGCGAAGTTGCACAGATTTTATTACAGCAGGCGGCCCCATGGCGCGTCTGTCTGCGGAAAACCGTTGCACCAGAACCCCAACTACCAGACCACCCATCACGGGCACCAGAATGGTTGCCAGTGTTAACAGCTTGGTGGATTGAACTTGTATTCTAGAGCGGGGAGAAATAAACAATACATCATTTAGCCAACTCACACTTTCAATAAATGCAATTGCCGCTAATGAGGCAATCCCACCGAGCACCAATGCCAACAAGGCCAGGATAGTAATCCTGTAGCTGATACCGGTGGACGTATGCTTGGAAACCAAATTTATGTGTAAATGGTGCTTAGTTTCATAAGATATAGCATCTGGTAGATCTTAAGTGAATCGGGTAATACTACCAAAACTGCCCCAGTTTATTTCTAGCGTTAACGCTATCTGCTTGCAAACACTCTATTTACACACGATAAACAACTTGAACCATCATGATATTGCGTCATTTGGCTATTATTGCCAAAGAGGAAGTTCACGCTCTCCACGTGGAGAAAGCCCGTACACGCCGAGGGAAACCCGATCAAACCAACCATAAACATTTCTATACAGGATATCCCTGGCCTTAGGTAATTCAAGACTGCTCGCAATATTTGATGCCTTTGTCGGGCCTTGTACTTGTAGAAATTGAGCGATGGCGATTGCTTGTTGGCGATAGGCCGTCATAATACCCTTGCGTTTCTCGCTTCCACCAAGATTTGGATCACCGACTCGAAGACTGAACTCACGCAATAATCGTTCCTGGCGATGCTTCGATTTACGTGGTTTATATTCACTAGGGTCAAGCACCAAGTCCACACTGCCGATATGCTGATCTTTATCTACCACGATTAAACCCAGACCCAGCATTCTGAGCAGTTTTATAATGTGCTTTCGCTGTCGACGTAAACTTGGGCAATGTTTAGGAACGCCAATATAAACTTTCTGAGTGAGCGATAATCGGTTGACCGCCTGCAGGATAACATTAAGATTCAGCGATAATTTCAGCTCAATAATTACCGGTGCTTCCTGGTTGCGCACCGCCATCACATCACAGTCCTGAATTTCGCCCTTCACCTCATAACCCTGCGCTTGCAGAAATTGCTTTAAGGGCGGGTAAAGATCAGATTCTTTCATGCCGAGGAGAGGTAAAGTTAGCGATACAGAACAAAATACTTCAACTTATATTTGTCACCCTTTTATTTGCCTTCAATTAAGACACCCAGAAGTAGACGATTTAACCAAAGTTCATCCAAATCAATTCAACATTTTCTAATCTAGGTTAGACTATTTAGGTGTGCCCAATAATCAATAACCTCGGTAGTTCAATCAGTAGCAATCTCGATTTAGTTTAACCGATTAATTTATCACAAGTTTTTATTCTGAAATATTTTGCTATAAGTAAATACTTATGCACTACATAGAAATTATTTAATTTTATTTATACATCGCCTTGGTTATATTGGCGCTTCGAATTTTTCTCGCTCTTCAGGCTCACGCCTGATGGGCACTTAATAAATAACAATGAGGCCGGGAGCTGAATATGAGCACAAAGACTTATGATGCGGGTGTAAAAGAATACCGCGAAACCTACTGGATGCCTGATTACACACCGAAGGATACTGACCTTCTGGCGTGTTTTAAGGTCACGCCCCAACCGGGTGTACCACGCGAAGAAGTTGCAGCGGCGGTTGCGGCGGAATCCTCAACCGGCACTTGGACAACGGTATGGACAGACCTGCTGACAGATCTGGATTACTACAAAGGGCGCGCATACGCGATCGAAGATGTCCCGGGTGATGACACTTGCTTTTATGCATTCATCGCTTATCCGATTGATTTGTTCGAAGAAGGCTCAGTCGTCAACGTGATGACCTCACTGGTCGGTAACGTATTTGGTTTTAAAGCACTGCGCGCCCTGCGCCTGGAAGACATCCGCTTCCCCGTCGCTTATGTATTAACCTGTAATGGTCCGCCTCAGGGGATTCAAGTCGAGCGCGACCTGCTGAATAAGTATGGTCGCCCGCTTCTGGGTTGTACAATCAAGCCTAAGCTAGGATTATCCGCGAAGAACTATGGCCGCGCCTGCTATGAAGGCTTGCGCGGTGGTCTGGATTTCACCAAGGATGATGAGAATGTCAACTCTCAGCCATTCATGCGCTGGCGGCATCGCTTTGATTTCGTCATGGAAGCGATCCAGAAAGCAGAGGCTGAAACCGGTGAGCGCAAGGGGCATTACCTTAACGTAACCGCGCCAACCTCTGACGAAATGATGCGGCGTGCAGAATACGCCAAAGAAATCGGCGCACCGATCATTATGCATGACTACATCACCGGTGGCTGGGCAGCAAACACGCAGCTGGCGCAATGGTGTCAGGATAATGGCATGTTGCTGCATATTCACCGCGCGATGCACGCCGTACTTGACCGTAACCCACACCACGGCATTCACTTCCGCGTACTCACCAAGATTCTACGTCTGTCTGGTGGTGATCATCTACACTCCGGAACAGTTGTGGGTAAGCTGGAAGGCGATCGTGACGCCACACTGGGCTGGATTGATCTGATGCGTGATTCGTATGTTAAAGAAGATCGTTCACGCGGTATATTCTTTGATCAGGATTGGGGCTCAATGCCAGGCTTATTCCCGGTTGCTTCCGGCGGCATCCACGTATGGCACATGCCTGCACTCGTCAGCATCTTTGGCGATGATTCAGTCCTGCAATTCGGTGGTGGCACATTAGGCCACCCATGGGGTAATGCAGCAGGTGCTGCGGCCAACCGGGTTGCTGTAGAAGCCTGTGTCGAAGCACGCAATATGGGTCGTGAACTCGAGAAAGAAGGTAAGGATATTCTTACTACTGCGGCAAAACACAGCCCAGAGCTTAATGCAGCGATGGAAACTTGGAAAGAGATCAAGTTTGAGTTCGACACGGTCGATAAGCTTGACGTTTCACACAAGTAAACCATTTTTGTTAGCGCACCTTTCTGGGTGCGCCCTCAAACCAACTAACACATTTAAAAAAGGTATATTTCAATGAGTGATGTACAAGATTACAACTCCAGTTTAAGCAACCCTTCGGTTAGCCGTCGGTTTGAAACTTTTTCCTATTTGCCACCGTTGAGCGAGGAGTCCACACGTGCGCAAATTCAGTATATTGTTAGCAAAGGCTGGAACCCAGGTATCGAGCATACAGAACCAGAAAACGCGCGTAGCAACTACTGGTATATGTGGAAACTGCCCATGTTCGGTGAAACCGACATCGATACGATTCTGGCTGAACTGGAAGCATGCAAACAGGCCCATCCTGACAATCATATTCGATTATTAGGTTTTGATAACTACGCTCAGTCTGCAGGTGCAGCCATGGTTGTTTATCGTGGTGTAGCCGTCTAACAGCAAGCAGTATACGGGTAGATCAAGCCCCCTGCTTGCAAATTGCGAGGCAGGGGGTTTTGTTTTTATACGAGATAATTTTCCTGTGAGTTTATATTCCAAGCTTAAATGCAAATTATCTTTTCAGTCTGATAAATACTTATGAGTGATACATTAAAAGATCAATATTTGGTGGAAAGTGAGCCTTACTATCGTGCTGTGGGTGCCGAAGTGGATATGTACACCGCAGCCTACGATGCGCGTATGCCAGTAATGCTGAAGGGGCCAACCGGTTGCGGTAAGTCACGCTTCGTAGAATATATGGCGTGGAAACTTAAAAAACCGCTGATCACCATTGCCTGCAATGAAGACATGACGGCATCAGATTTGGTCGGGCGATTTCTTCTCGACATAAACGGTACCAAATGGCAGGACGGCCCGCTGACCGTCGCTGCACGGATTGGGGCAATCTGCTATCTTGATGAAGTGGTTGAAGCACGCCAGGATACTACTGTTGTTATTCACCCACTGACAGATCACCGTCGAGAATTACCGCTTGAAAAGAAAGGCGAACTGATCAAGGCACACGAAGATTTCCAGATTGTCATTTCTTATAACCCAGGTTATCAATCATTGATGAAAGATTTAAAACAATCTACCAAGCAGCGTTTTGGTGGCCTGGATTTTGATTACCCCGAGGCAGAAGTTGAGGCAGAAATTATTGCGCATGAAGGCGGTGTAGACAGCGAAACCGCGAATAAATTAGTGCAAATAGCGCATCGCTCACGTAATTTAAAAGGCCATGGTCTGGACGAAGGTATGTCAACTCGATTATTGGTTTACGCAGGTCAGTTGATAAACAAAGGCATAGATGTTGAAGCAGCTTGTCAAATGGCCTTAGTCACCCCGTTGACGGATGACCCTGATATGCGTGATACCTTAAGTGCGGCAGTCAATACTTTTTTCTAAGTGCTCTACGCAGCTAGTTTTGGGCGATGGGGTAATACCGCCGGGGGTAACTTATAATGAATCGAATGACTAAACTTCAAACGTGAGTATCGATTTTTCAGAGTATGTAAGCTGCTTAGATGATGACGACCACGAGCATCACGCCGCGCTAGAATCCTCTTATCAGGAAGCCGCTCGGGTTATGTCACCCAATGGGCTGAATAACTACCTTCAGGGGATGCGCGCAATGTGCACCATGGGGCGCGGTCAAGATCTGGTACTCACCTATATCCAGGAAATACCAGTTGTCGTCAAGGAAATCGGCGAAGACATTATTCCCGATTTGGTCGAATCGATGATGAAACTCGCCTCGCATACTTCCGGCAGTGTGATTACGCTGATGCTCGCCAATATGCCGCTTGTCGCGAAAAGGCTGGGCGATGCGGACGTAGTACGCGGCTATCTCAAGCTCTTGCATAATCTTGCGGGTAAAGCACCACGCGGGCTGCGGCCGATGATGGAAAACATGGATGAATTGTTATCAAAACTCACTCTGGGAGGCTTGAGACGCTGGGCGTTATGGGGCGCACAGGCCCATACACGTGACCTGGATGGTCAAATGGCTTATTTTGCATTGCAAACCGATGCTTCCAAGTCCGTATTACAAAAAGAGCGACGCGGCACCTTATTTGTCGATAATCAGCGTAAGTTAAATTTTTACTTAAGAGCGCTTTGGGCTCGCGCGTTTTTCATGCGCCCCACATCGGGGGATTACGAAGACAGAACGGGGCTGAAACCATTCATTGAAGATTTTCAGGTTCACCTACCCGATGCATTCGACCAATTTCATGGTATCACTGGCATAGAAACTTATCGTGCTGCAGCGGCACATTGCGCTGCGCATATGGTGTATACCACCGCGCCAATCAGCGCCGAGCAACTATCGCAAGCACAAATGCAGTTTATTGGCGTGTTTGAAGACGCGCGCGTTGAATTCCTCGCGATTCAGGCATTTCCCGGCCTTAGAAATTTGTGGTTACCTTTCTTTACCAATCCACCGACGCCTGAAGACGAAGCTATCGATATCCATGAAACCATGGATATGATGATGCGCATGTCCCGGGCGTTGCTGGATGAATCCTACACAGACGAATTAGATTTCATTACCGAGCTGGCGCAGCGATTTAGAGCTGAATTAAATAAAAACCCGCAGGACAACCAGATTTCGTGGATGGCAGGTATGGAGTTTTATAATCTGATCGTCAAACATGCCGCCATTCCATCGGTTCGAATCCTGGAAAGCATGCCAATTCCCTATCGCGATGACAATCGCTATATCTGGACCTTCAGTGAAAACATGTTCATTGCGCAAGGTGCAGACTATGTGCCTTCATATCAACAACAACTCAGGCGAACCGTTTCCGCGATAGAAATGGCGCACGAAGTCGATTGTGAATTAGCCGGAGATGACGCGCAGGAAGTATGGATTTGCCCGACAGAATTTTTCCCATACGAAGATGAAGGCGTGAGCTACAATGAAATGTGGGGTAAAGAGCCGGTTTCTGAACCGTTTCATTATGACGAATGGGATTACCATGTTCAATTAGCACGGCCAGATTGGGCAACCGTAATTGAACGACGCCAACCAAAAGGCGACCTGGAAATCATGGATGAAATTCTGACTAAATACAAGCCAATTGCGTCAAGAATCAAGCATTTGATCGATGCTATGCAACCACAAGGTATTGTACGGCGACGGGGATACGAAGAAGGTGAAGAACTGGATTTAAATGCCGCCGTACGGGCGATGATCGATATTCGACGCGGCGTCATGCCCAATCCCAGAATCAATATTCGCATCACCCGCCATATACGAGATTTAGCGATTGTTTTGCTGATGGATTTATCCGAATCTACCAACGATAAAATCGGTGATTTGAACGAAGGAGATGAAGGATTTGAGGATCAACCCAGTATTTTGAGCCTGACGCGTGAAGCAAGTGGTTTGTTGTCTTGGGCAATCGACGCGATCGGAGATAATTTCGCGGTTCACGGATTTGCCTCGGATGGCCGACATGATGTGCAATATTATCGCTTCAAAGATTTTCAGCAACCCTATGACGACGAAGCCAAATCAAGATTAGCCGGTATGCAAGGCGGTTTATCGACTCGAATGGGAGCAGCGCTCCGCCATGCAGGCACCCATTTGATGGAACAGCATGCAAGCAAACGGCTGGTGTTATTGGTCACCGACGGCGCGCCAGCAGATATCGATGAACGCGACCCACAATACCTCAGGCATGACACCAAAAAAGCAGTTGAAGATTTGACCACTAAAGGCGTTTATACGTATTGCCTTACCCTGGACCCCGAAGCGGACCGATACGTTGCTAGGATCTTTGGAGAAAATAACTTCTCAATCGTCGATAACGTTGAGCTTTTGCCCGAAAGGTTACCAAACGTATTTGCTGCGTTAACCGCCTAGTTAGATGGTACCGACCCATTAACTAATAGTTTTTATTAGTACAGACTAGTTAAGTTACCTATCATCCTGAATACTCTGATCAGGATTCCAGCCTTTCTTTCTGGCTTGCTTGGTTGCCTGAGTATATATTTCAGCATGCTTCGCTTTTAAATCGTCTGGTAAATTAGATGGCAGATGACCGTACTTGGACCATTCAGCATCCACGGAATCATACAGGCTCTGCACCTGACCCGCATTCCAACCCTCACAGGTTTGGGTTTCGGGGATTAATCCAAACACCCATGCATCGCGAACAATCTTTCCAATAGGTGTCATTCCACCATCAACATCATTATCGATACCGACGTATATTCTTTGGCTAGACATCATGCGTTTCTCAAGTTTTAGTTAGGTGACAAGATTACTTTTAAGCAGATAGCTTGGATAGTCTATTTTAATATATCTACTTGTAGACTAAGTTATTAACGGGATAATTTTCGCGCCGGTAGCTGGAATACTGTTTTTTTTACTGCGACGATCCATGATTTGCATCGCTTTATGAAATTCTCCAATCAATCTTTGCCTATGCTGGGCTGCAGACTGCGTGTATTCAACATGGTCATATTCAATTGGCTGCTCAAGGTGCTTTCTTTGACGATGGTTGAACGACTGCCAGGCTATTTGAATAACCCTACCACCTTCATTGTTCTGCACGACGTGTCCCCCTGACGCATCGATAAACACGATTTCTTGGTGGTCAATAATTGCGTGAAACTGCATACTTCTGATTGGCACAAATAAGCATTCATTGGATGCCTGTGCGAGCAATACACGCGTTAAATTATAAATTTGCGCGGTCAGCGTAGTACGCGTTCGGCTGATTTCTTCTGGACGAAAAAATACCTCAAGGGCCATAGTCTAATAATGATCTACTTTTTAGATTACTAACTCAAGTTCAATAGTTAACTGATTGGTTTCCAATTGTAGTCTTTTCTGAGGGGATATCCATTCCCGCGAGGCAATAAAAAGGGAGCGCAAGCGCTCCCCCTTTTGTATGCGTCGAGCTATCTACTTAGGACGCATTTTCCATGGCTGTTTTCTTAAGACCTGATACGCTTCGCGCTGGGCGATTATCTTGCATTTCCGGAGTCAGCTCGCTTACCCCAGAGTCCAGCGAACCATGCTTTTTCACATCGATCATGGTGCGTTCACCAAACCCCTTAATCGCGTCAATCTCTTCCATGCTGGAAAACCCGCCATTTTGCGTGCGCACCTCAACTAACTTAGTTGCCTTGCTGGGGCCGATGCCGGGAATATACTGGATGGTTTCAACATCCGCTGTATTCAGATTGATTTTCTCTGCCAACGAAACGCTTGAGAAAATAGCCATAGCCACAATCGCAATAGCGGCCTTAACAGATTGGTTTACTAATTTTGTAGAAGAAAAATTCATACTATTTACCTATATGTAATTAAAATATGCTTAAAATAAATTAAGCGCCTTAATATCGTATGCATGGTTTAATACATACGACGTAAGGGAATTTTTATAGATAAATGGTTGTATTAATGTGATATTACTCACACTTTTATCAGCTAAATCTGCATCCCTGTAAATTCCTTTGCCAGCAGCGTACGCACGCACTCGGCTTGATTTAGCTACAACTTAAATCAGCACGCAATGTTGCTTGCATATTTTCAGATAACGGCATCTCGAGTTGAGTATATAATGGCAGATCAATTCCCGCCGATATCGGTTCACCTGCACAGGCGGCTTTTACCAATTCGTCACTGAGCTGAAAGCGCATAAAGTGTACTGAAGACGTCTTTTCTTCGTTCTCGCGTTCCAGATCTTCATTGCAGATGGCAAATACTTTGTCGTGGTTGCCTATTTTCACCCACACCGTTTTCTCAATACCAATCCAGGCTGCTAGTGCTTTACGTCGTTCTGCCTCATCACTAAATTCGATCATGAATGTCGCCTTCCAGTTGTCACCATCCGGTATTAAAGGATTGTAAGTTTCTAGCTCTTCATTGATTCCGTCAGCATCAAATATTTTTTCGATCCGTAACATTTCCTGAATTTGATACTGAATGGTCAGACTGTCCTCAAAATAAAGAGTGGCATTTGGCCCCAAAGGTTGCTTTCGATTTTTTTTATGCGCCATGACCTTGGCACGAAATTCCGAACGTAATTCTGCGTATTGTTCAAGGCTATATAAATCTTTTCTGTTAAGTTGCATTTATCGATCCACGCTGTATTTTTTAAATGCCATAAGCGATGCGCAGCATGCTAATTGGATGAACTGTTTCAAAGTCCATATCCACCACGTTTTCAATATGCCTGCCTGCCATTGGGCAGTCGCTGCCATAATAGTTAACTTCGCCCTGCTTTACTTTATTTGCCACGGGTCGACATATCTTTACCGAAGCGTCATGAAATTCCTGCTTCAGTGCGTAAGTACCATCATGCCCCGAACAGCGCTCTACTGTAGAAACTTCAGAATCCGGAATCAAACTCAAAACTTCTTTGGTCTTTGGACCCATATTCTGTACCCGTTGGTGGCAAGCAGAATGAATCATGACCTTTCCCAGCGGTTGTTTAAACTCGGTATTCAATAAACCTTCTTTATGACGCAGCATCAGATACTCAAACGGATCAAATATCGCCTCTTTAACCTTCTGCACGTCTGCATCATCGGGAAACATCAAAGGCAATTCCTGTTTGAACATCAACACACACGAAGGAACCGGAGCGACAATATCCCATCCAGCATCCACCATGTTCACCATTTGAGGAATATTGGCTTCTTTAGCACGTTTAACCGATTGCAAATCCCCCAGCTCCAACTTGGGCATCCCACAGCATTGTTCCTTATCAAGCAGCGTCACCGTGATGTTATTGTGCTGCATCACCTTGACAAGATCGCCCGCTGTATTGGGCTCATTGTAGTTACCATAGCAGGTCGTAAATAACGCCACCTTACCTTTGGTTTTCTCACCTGATTGCGCATCGCTTGTACGTAGACCCAATAAATCTTTATGCGATTTTCTAGCGGTTGTGGTGTGGTACGCTGGAACCTTCGCATTTGGATGAATTCCGAGCGTTTTTGCCATAAGCTTTCGACTGACAGTATTCTTGTTGGTGGCATTCACCGCATTGACGACAACAGGAATAGTCGCTAACTTACCGATCGCATCCGTATTGGTAATTAACTTATCGCGTGTCTTGACCTCTCCCTTTTTAAATTTTACCGCTTTGGCGCGCAGCATTAAATGTGGGAAATCAATATTCCATTCATGCGGTGGCGTATAAGGACATTTGGTCATATAACACAAATCGCATAAATAGCAATGATCCACTACCTGCCAATAGTCTTTTTTATCCACCCCGTCTACTTCAAAGGTAGACGATTCATCCACCAGATCAAATAGAGTTGGAAAGGATTGGCACAAACTTACGCAGCGGCGACACCCATGACATAAATCAAAAACTCTTTCCAGCTCATCAAACAAAGCAGGTTCGTTATAAAATTCCTCGGCTTGCCAATCCAATGGATGACGGGTAGGCGCGCTTAAGTTGCCTTCTTTCATGGCTATTACAAAAATCTAAATAAGTGGATGTAATGCTCAGCCCCAAAATAGGCTGAGCATCAAACGAGGAATTTAAGTCATATCATCCAAGGCTTTCTGGAATCGGTTAGCGTGAGAACGCTCTGCCTTAGCCAGCGTTTCAAACCAGTCAGCGATTTCATCAAAACCTTCTTCACGCGCGGTCTTTGCCATACCTGGATACATATCGGTATATTCGTGCGTTTCGCCCTCAATTGCCGTCTTAAGATTCAGATCGCTCGCGCCAAAAGGTAAGCCAGTGGCTGGGTCGCCACATTCTTCCAGATATTCTAGATGGCCGTGCGCATGCCCGGTTTCGCCTTCCGCTGTAGAGCGAAAAACCGCCGCGATATCATTGTAACCTTCGACATCTGCTTTAGCTGCGAAATACAGATAACGACGATTCGCTTGTGATTCACCCGCAAACGCATCTTTTAAACTTTGTTCGGTCTTTGACCCTTTTAAAGACATATTAATTCTCCTAGCATTTAATTTTAATCTAGTACTCAGTGAGTCTGAATATTGTGACACGCACCAAATAGTGCGATGACTAAATATAGCGACAAACCCAACAGCAATCCAATTGATTGTATCGTAAGTAATGATCTGTTTATCAGATCATAGATTAGGCTCATAGTTTATGCCACCGTATCAATAAACTTAACCCTATTAGGGTTATAAGTACTGCCTATTATGAATCTAACTAAATTACTTTTCCGGCTGCATTTCCAGTCAGTACTAACTGCCGCCTAATAAAACAGATTTAACCTTGAGAAATTTTTGGATCACCGGCATTAGTGCGTGCCTCGCCTCATTGATAATGATATATTACGGCGGTTTTTGTGCAAACACCATGGCCATTTTTTCGTAAACATTGAAAGTAAACAGGAGATAAGCAGGAATGAATCGATTGACAGTTGTACTAGCAACTATTTTATTATTGGGAAGTACCTCACCTAGTTATGCGCAAACTGGTTCGGATATTCTTTTAGACATTCCACCCATTATAGCTGCCGCGACCGCCTGTGAAGGCGTAGGAGAATGGCAAGGCACGCAAGTATTGATTAATGCCCAAGATTATTCTCGCACTTATGGTGCATATAAAACCACAAAAAACGGTAATCCGTCAGTGCGCTTTAACGATGGCCCCAGCAAAACCACACGAGTTGAATATGATATCTGTGTTCCTGAGGATGGTCGCTACAATTTTTTGGTACACACCTATGCAAGCGATCACTTCAATAACGGCATGTTTCTCGGCGTTAATGGGGTACTTCAAAAGGCACTGCCCGGCCATCCGGTAGCTGGCTATGGAGCTATTTATCTTAGAAAACATATGTGGAGCTGGCAGCCTGAGTGGCTCGGGCCTAACAATTTTCATCGCTCACCGGTAGAAATCATGCTTAAGAAAGGTAAAGGTGGAGAAACACAAACTCTAAGTATTAATAAACGAAAAGTTGAGCGCCCTTATATTCATCAAATAAGGCTGATTAAGGTTGATTAAAAGATAATCGCGTCCTGCACGACGACTTGCTGATTAGCACGTCACCAGTAGCATTCGAGTTCGATACGTACCTACGTTAGATTCTATAGAGCCCGATAGGCACACAGTAAGTGGTATTTGAAGGCAAGTTTTCAATAAAATGCTGCACAATACACGCTTTCAGGCTAGAAACTACACATCCAGCAACTGATCAACCGCATCTTCGGGGCTAACCGTATTTACATAAAATCCTGAACCAAGCTCAAACCCAGTAGGAATGCTGGTTCTAGGTGTGATTTCAAGGTGCCAGTGATAGCTAGGTGCATGTGATGCGTAGGCCGCAACATGTGGCACTGTATGAATAAAATAGTTGTATTGTGCGTTGCCCAGAACCGCATCCAGCCTCTGCATAGTTCGTATTAAGACCCCTGAAAAATCTGCTAAATCATCCGCATCCATATTTAAGAAATCAGCTTCATGCTCTATCGGTAAGATATGGACTTCCCACTCAAACCGGCTGGCAAAAGGTTTAATCGCGACAAATCGTTCTCCACGCTCGACGATGTACTGCCCCACGTCAATCTTGCGGCGAACCTTACCAGAATGACGATCATATATAGTCGCCTCAAAAGAAAACGCTTCGTCAATCAGGCTGCAGAATACGCACTGGCCACGTTTCTGATAGAAATCATGGCTATTGTTTAATTCGAGAAAAACATTTTCGGGAATCACTGGCGTTGCGATTAATTGACTATGCGTATGCGGAATAGAACTTCCCGCTGCTGAACCGTAATTTTTAAAAATAAGCACGTATTTGAGCCGGTTATCCGCACCGTATAGTGCCTGCATACGCGTTTGGTAAGCACGAAATAACATCGCAACATGTGGCTCACTCATCTCATGTAGCGCGATCCCATGGTTGGCGTGATCGATGATGACTTCGTGTCGGCCATATCCTTCTATAGTTTGTTGTAAACCAAAACTATACGCCTGATCATTACTATCATCACCCAGTACTGGATATAAATTTTCCACAATGCGCACCTGCCAAGGTCCTTCTTCTGGCCAAGTAGCAATCGATTCAGGCGTCATCGACTCATTACCAACACAAAAAGGGCAGGTTTCTACCCGTTCACGCAAATCACGTTCGACTTTTTTTTCTTTGTGTTTAGGGCGCAATCCACGCGCTGTAGCAATTAATACCGACTCTGATGGAACAATAGGGTCAATCCTGATTTCGCGTATAATGTTGTCGTCAGGCGTCGCTGGGCTTACCAATGAATCAGTCATAGCCATTAGGACTCCGTCAGGTCGGGGGCGACATAATTAGGGTCAAGCGGATTGTGAAAAACAAACTGACGCTCACCCTCGTCAATCTCAACATAATCCAGGGTAGCTTGATCGAGTAAATCGGCAGAAGTGGGTGCGATGAGCAGCGTTACACCCAATTTATTGTAGGTCGCATCTACGTCTTGTTTTTCATCAAACCCCATCGCGTAATCTATGCCACCGTCCGCCATACGCTTGGCTGCAATGCGTAAACCCAATTCTCGCGCTTCGGTCTCTTTGGCCTGTAAAAGAATTTGTTTGGCTGCTGCTTCAGTTAGTTTCATTTCGTTGCTCTATAGTACGCTGGATAAAATTGATAAAACGTCGAACCCAGGGGTTGTTTTCAGTATGACGTTGATGGCAATACGTCGCCAGCGTATTATTCAACATGATGCCATCCCCATGTCCATCTATGCCATAACCGCGCTTCACCGCATAAGCCATATCTAAATCTGAGAGTTTGCCGTGTAAGGTAGAATAATGAAACTCATGGCAGCGAATCTCATCACTGCTAGCGATATCCTCTCCCCATAAATGCGCTTGATTTGCCATTATCTTGGCATAACCTCTACCAATTGGCTTAGTAGACATATGCACACTCGCGTTAACCACCCCAACCATTTCAGCAGAGTCATCCAAATAATGGATGTCCTTGCATAAGTACATCAAGCCACCACATTCTGCGTAGACTGGCTTGCCAGTCTCAACAAAGTCGCGAATCTGCTCGCGCATCTGTGTGTTTTTGCTTAGATCCGCAAGCTGTGTCTCTGGAAACCCACCCCCAAAAAATAAGGCATCTACCTTAGGCAGAGCCTTGTCGTTCAAGGTATCAAAATAAACCAGTTTTGCGCCTAGTTCCTGCATGGCTTGTAAGTCATCTGGGTAATAAAACCCGAACGCTTTGTCCTTCGCAATACCAACGCTAACCGTCGGCTTTTGCGGGTTTTTTAATTGCGCTGGCAACTCTACTGGCGGCAATTCCACTACATGTTCCAGGAGGTTATCGATATCTACATTTTGCTTAACCACGCTCGCCGCTTTTTCAATATAGTCCATGGCGAAACTGGCTTCGTTTTCTGGCACTAAACCCAAATGACGTTCTTCCAAATGCAATTCAGGTGATTTGGGGATCACACCAAGCACCCGCAAATTAGTATAAGTCTCGACTGCCGCAAGAAGCTTTTCTTGATGGCGTGGGCCCGCCACTGAATTTAATATCACCCCGGCATAACGTATTTCATCAGAAAATTGCGCATAACCGTGCAGCAACGGCGCAATTCCACGGGTGACGCCTTGCGTGTTCACCACCAAAACGACAGGCAAACCAAGTTGGAGAGCGAGTGCTGCATTGCAATCACTGCCATGCGTATCCACCCCATCGAACAAGCCCTTGTTACCTTCTATGTATACTATGTCGGCCGCCTGACGATGCGTATTAAAAGTGAACTCTATTTCTGCTTTACTTTGGGTGAAAAAATCAAGGTTATAACAAGCCCGGCCGGTCGCTGCCTGGTGCCACATAGGATCGATGTAATCCGGGCCTTTTTTGTAAGCCTGAACCGTAAAACCAGCCTGATTTAGAGCCTTGGCCAGACCAAGGCTTACCACCGTTTTACCGGATGATTTTTTAGTCGCCGAAATATAATACCCACGTGGTTGAGAATTCACTGGCAGCATGGTCAGCCTGGTTTAACCCTGTTTATCGTGAATAGTGAAAGCCCTAAAAATATGGCGATCACCTATTTAGCCCGCAGGTTCTTCCGAAAGCGTCTGCGGAACAAAGGGTAGAATTTTGACTACAAATAGTGTTGCCAGAATCGCAAATGCGACGCCCCCCAGGCCGAGTAAAATCTCTGGCAGAGACGGTATATAGCTCGCAACCTGCCCATCGTAAAATGAACTACTGACCTCCATTCCAGAGATTAAATCGATGGGATAGGCTTGTCCGCCTATAACGACCACATAAATCATCGCAAAACCGCCGAGGATTATCAGCAGTGTGCCCACGATAATAGAACTGCGCGAGCTAAATTGCGGCGCCCAAAACAAGGTAACCGGGATAACCGTTCCAATCAGAACCTGCCCCAGCCAAAACAGCAAGCTGTATACAGATCCTCCGGCCAGCATATAACTCTCCACACCATGATGCTCTGTGGCATAAAGATTAGTAAGGTGATACGCCAATACAAAAAACAACACGGCTATCGCTAGCACGCCGTTCAATCGCTTCAAGCGATTGAGTATGGCATCGCCCAACTCACGCCCCGTACTGCGAAATATCCACATCAAGACCAGTATATAAATTGCAGTACCAAATGATAATGATGCAGCGATGAACATGGGCGCCATGATCGCAGCGTCGTACGCTTCTCGCGCAACCAAAAAACCGAAAATTGATCCCGTACCTGTAGTCAGAATAAACCGCCAGATGAACGCGACGGTACCACCTACTTGGGAATATTTATTCCAGGACGGTGTAAACATGGTCATCAAATATATACCCACTACCGCTAAAAACCCGGTATAGAGCAACACATTCCAGGTAAAAATGGATTTAAAATTAAAATACGTCATGGCGGTAATCAGACGGTCAGGTCGACCTAAATCAAGGACCAATACTCCTAATCCTCCGACCAGTAAGGTCATCGCCAGCAAGCCTGATAACCGGCCCAATGGCTTATACTCTACTTTGCTGAACACGGACCCTACAGACGCCACGTTAAGTGCGCCAGAGGCTGAGACAATTAGAAAAATTGCAAACACATGTGGCATACCCCATACAACCTGATTATTCATTCCGGTCACATAGTGTCCATGATGCTCCATATAGTAGGCAGCAAGCAATCCGATACCCGTTATCCCTGCCAGTAAAACCATCACCAACCAATAAGAAATACCGTGATCGGTAACGGTTCGGTATATGATTTTTTTAGAATTCGCCATCATTCCATGCCTAAATGCCGGTATACCGTACCCCGGTATTCAAATTAAGATCCTCGCGCAATTGACGGCTTGGCAAGCTTGCCAGCTTTTTGCTGATGTCGCTGGATGGATCATTCAAATCACCAAACAGCATTGCGCCGTGGCTGCAAGCATTAACACAAGCAGGTGATTGATTCCTATCCACTCGGTGCGCGCACAATGTGCAGGATTCAACGCACCCTTTGCCGCGCGGTTGGTGCGCGCGTTGATCACGCAAAGTTTCGTGGACAAATGATCGAGCCTTGTAAGGACAGGCCATCATGCAATAACGACATCCGATACAGATGTGCCGGTCCACCATCACCAAACCATCTGCTCGCTTAAAAGAAGCGCCGGTTGGACAGACATCTTGACACGGTGGATACGCGCAATGCTGACACATAACCGGCATCTCAAACGAACGTCGGGAGTGCGAATCCTTGACCTTGACCTTACGAATCCACTGGGCTTTCTGATCCGGGCGAGAATGCTGCTCGTCGCTGCTGCCGTTTCCCCAACCATTTTCGATCTGACAGGCATCCACACAATCTTCACAACCCGTTGAACACTTATTTACATCGATAAGCAAACCCCAACGGTGTTCAGCGCTTGCCGGCTTATCATCTGGTTTGGCTTGCGCGCTCTGAAATAATTTTATACCCGGTGCAACAATCACCGCCGCGCTTCCTGCCGCCGCTGCTTTGAGCAGTTTTCGCTTGCTGACGTTGGCCTGATGAAAGCCGACGTTAATTTGATTATTCATCGTCATTCAAGATTCTGGTGTGGTTCGATGGCACTGAAAACAATCAATTTTCTGCCCGACTCTTTTATGGCAAGATTGACAAAACTGCCCTTCATCTGCGATTGGTGTGAATTGCCCCGTGTCATTTTTTGCTACGTGACAACTGACACACTCATTGAGGCTAAATTCCAGCGTGCGAATACCCTGGCGCATGGTTTTATCGCGTTTGTGTAGTAGATGCTCCATGTGATTTCGCCGCATATCCTCTGTCGGCGCAACACATGCATCCAGACCAGCGGCACGCGAACCTGGCACCACCTCAGATAAGCCCGCTTGCGACAGACCAATACTTGGCACACTAAGCAATACCATGCCGAGTAATACCACTAGTCGTTTTTGCCAAGCCATCTTTCTCAGTATTATTTATGCTTTCAGTACACTACTGCCCCATGGCCATATCGATATAGCCTGTAGGACATACGTCCGAACAGATATGACAGCCAATACACTTATTGTAGTCCGTGGTGACATATCGACCTGTGGTTGACTGATCTTTCTTCACCCGAGAGACCGCATCTTGAGGACAATATATGACGCAATTATCACATTCGAAACACATACCACAACTCATACAGCGATCTGCTTCTTCAACCGCCTGTGCTTCTTCCAAACCTTTCATAAGCGGCTGTGCATCGCCTAACACACTGTTCTCGTCCGGGCCAGTGCGTTCGCGTTTATTCACTTCGGTTTTGTTAAAATGCCCAAGAAATAATTCCTTCGCATCGATAATCTCGTACTCTGAGCGATCCCGGAAATTATGTACCGCGAAATCAGATTCAAAGGTGGCGTAGGTGTGTCCTCCTTCGTATTTGCTGGGTGACAATCCTGTTTCTTCGAGTTTTTCTGCCAGATTGAAATGGTGCACGTCTACTTTTGGCCGTTTTGACAGCTCTACTCCCCGAATATACTCATCTATGCCTTCAGCTGCCTTGGATGACTGTCCGATGGCGGTGGTTAAAAGATGCGGACGAACAATATCACCGATTACAAAATGCCCTTCGTGATCAGGATGGCGAAATAGTGGGTCCGCATCCATCAGGCCGTGTTCGTTGGCGTAGGATTCTATGCCTTCGAGATCCGTAGTCTGACCGATAGCCGACACAATTAAATCGACTTCAAGCTCATATTCGGTACCTTCAATTGCGGTCGGAATACCCCGCTCGTCTACCGTACATTTGGCCATTTTAATACCCACGGCCATACCCGCATCATTATTAATCACTTCTACTGGCATGACCTCATTCTGAATTTCTACACCCTCGTGCAGCGCTTCGATCACTTCCTGCTCGGTTGCGATCATTTCATCACGCGGAAACACCGCACTCAATATCACTTTTACCGGTTGGCGCCGCTCACCCAATGATGGATCTTGCGCGTCAAGTTCGCCAGCCGCCACCTTTTCGGGTCGCTGCTCGGCGGGCAAATCGGTGACCATACCCAGACGTTTTGAGACCGTCACCACGTCAATTGAGGTATCCCCTCCGCCAACGCATAATACTGTGCCCCCCAGAGTTTGGAGTTTTCCTTTATTAAAAGCATCCAGGTAATCCACTGCCGTAATCACGTTTGGCGCACCCGCATTTGCAGCCGGTAAACCCCGGCCTTTTTGGCAGCCAATCGCCCATACAATCGCATCGTGCTCTTTTTCAAGCTGTTCAACCGTGATGTCTACGCCGACTTTGGTATTGCATTTAATCTCGATACCGCCCATGTCGACAATCCGCTGGTTTTCGCCATCGAGCTTGTCTCGCGGAACGCGGTAGCTCGGAATGCCATAGCGCATCATACCACCGAGTTCGGGTTGCATATCATAAACGGTGGAACCGTAACCCATGCGACGTAAATGGTAGGCCGCTCCCATGCCGCCTGGCCCCCCTCCGATAATACCAACCATTTTGCCGTTTAGTGCGGGCAGGTCGTTAAATTGAAGACCAGCTTCAAGCGCAGCATCGCCGATATATTGTTCGACCGAATTTATGCCTACATAGTCATCAACCTCGTTACGGTTACATCCATCCTGGCAGGGCGCAGGACAAACACGCCCCATAATGGAAGGAAATGGGTTCGCCATGGTATTGCGATAAAATGCGTAGGCATCGCGCTCCATATCGGTGGCTGGGTCTTCAATCCCGCGCATAACTTGCAACCAGCCGCGAATTTCATGACCCGAAGGGCAACTCCCCTGACACGGCGGGGTTCGCTGAATATAAACTGGGCATTTATACGACGTATCTTCCACAAAGATTTTCTTTTCAAAATCCGTGTATTGATGATCACCGTCTTTAAATTGACGGAAGGTATGGGTTTCTTTATCTAAGATGACGGGCTCTGCTGCCATTTTATTCTCCGGTTAATATGCTCTATTTTCTATCGTTGTTAACGCGGTGACGCTTCTAACTATCTTTATCACCCGCTTCTTCGGTTTCTTCGCTTTGCTCTTCGTCGGGGGTGTTGCTCATCACGAGCGCGTCACCCACCAGATGATGTACGCTAATAATCATATCCATGCCCATATTGAAATACGGCAAGGTTTTGGCAAATTGGGTTTTACAGATTGCACAAATTGCCGCGATATGGGTAACTTCATGACTCTCTACGACTTCGTTGAGCGCCTGCATTCGGGGCATCGCACCTTTTACCCGTGTTTCCATCAAATCATCGGTAAGTAACCCCCCTCCACCCCCACAGCAAAATGTGTGTTCATGGATGGTCTCTGGAGCCATATCGACAAAATGATTGCACGAGGCCTTAATGAGTGCGCGCGGGATATCAAATTGTCCACCCGGGGTATCGCCCATGCGAGAACCGCGCGCTACGTTGCAAGAATCATGAAAAGTCAAAACCTTGTCATCGTTCTGCGAAGGATCAAGTTTGATTTTTCCAGCTTGTAGTAAGTCGTAAGTTAGTTCACAAACATGTTGCGGGACGGGATAATTTGAATCCAGGAAATCAAACGGCCCAGCCAATGTATTCCAAAAACTGTAGGCCACGCGCCAGGCATGACCGCATTCACCATGAACAATTCGTTTTACGTTTAAATCTTGCGCTGCTTTACGGACGCGCAGCGCCACCTTTTCCATATTATCGTAGCTACCGATAAACAAACCGAAATTGGCCGCTTCCGACGCGTAGCTGCTGACTGTCCAGTCGATACCCGCCTCGTGGAAAACCTTACCGTAACCCATCAATCCATCCACGTGTGGCTCGGCAAAAAAGTCAGCAGAAGGTGTAATCAGCAATACTTCCGCGCCTTCTTTATCTACCGGAAAGTCGACTTTTACCCCAGTCTCATCTTCCACATCTTCTGCCAAACCTTCCAAAGTATCAGCCAGTGCTGGGCCAGGGAGGCCAAGATTATTGCCTATTTTGTAGACCTTGCCGATAATTTCATTGGAATACTTCATCCCCATTCCCACACTGGCAAGTATTTCACGACCTGCCATGGTGACTTCGGCGGTGTCTATGCCATAAGGGCAATACACTGAACAACGACGACATTCCGAGCACTGATGATAGTAAGCGTACCATTCATCCAGCACTTCGCGTGTGAGGTCACGTGCACCAACCAATTTAGGGAAGTACTTTCCGGCGAAGGTAAAATAACGCCGGTATACCGATCGCAACAAGTCCTGTCTGGCAACCGGCATATTTTTAGGGTCGGAAGTCCCTAGAAAATAGTGACATTTGTCGGTGCAAGCGCCGCATTTGACGCAAATATCCATATACACCTGGAGAGAGCGATACTTACCCAGCAGCTCTCGCATTTTATCGATCGCTCGGTCATGCCAGTCATCGACCAACTCGCCGGGAAAACCCAAATCTTCGTTATGTTCTGGTTTGGCAATGAAAGGCGAGCTATGTTCCATCTTGCCCGGCTCAATGCTCGGAATAGGAACATATTGACTTAAGCCTGGAATTTCGTAATCCGCTTTTGCCACATTAACCTCGCTGCAAAGACATGCTTAACTACGCGAACGACCCGCTGCCCAGGCAGCGACATGACGCTTTTCACGAGGGTTATCTGCCATATTACGCGTCGGACTAAAAAACACACCCGGTGCATGGATCATCTTACTGATCGGGAAGATAATCATTAAGATAATCACCAAGGTAAAATGAACAATAAGAGGAATATCTGCGGGCATCGGAGACCAGTTAAATGTAATGACCCCGCGAATAAAATCTTTAACGGCAATGATGTCGGTATGCGCGACATATTTCATCATCAAACCACTAAATGCGATCATGATCAGCAAGGCTAAGATCAGATAATCAGAGGGGCTTGAAATATAGCGAACGCGGTCTACAAACACCCGGCGCACAAATAAACCAGCCAGACCAATCAACATGGCAAAACCGGCGTATACACCTAACCACTGAATCATACCCACCCATCCCCATACAGGGTCGGTGAAGTAACGCAGATGGCGTAACAAGGCGACCAGCATGCCATAATGGAACAATATCCCCAGCGTCCATGTCCATTTATTCCCCTTGAATAAACTTTCAAACAAGGTGACTTCCCGCATCACGCGCAGCGCCGCACCACCCGTGGTTGTGGGCGCAGGCGTCGTTGGGATGACAAGCGGGGAAGGCACCCGAACATAGCGCATGATTTTCACCAGCACCCCTACGATCAGAATAAATGTCGCGACATAAAATCCGATAGCATAGATTGCGGTTAACATCATCAAATAAAGCAGGTTCTAAGCGTGTAGCTAATCAATTGAGTATTACGATCATTATCCCGGTGTATCGGGATACTAGTCGCGACGACCGATATATCTCGTCTTCCAATATCGACCATCGTGCTGAGCAAGATAACCGCTGAGATAGGCAATTCAGACCAAGAGATTCTGGGAAAAAGCTCTTTACGTGGAGATCGTTGCACTCAGCGGCAAGCTAACTCGATGTTTATACGCAGCCAGTTGGCTTAGGTAATCCACCGAACTTACACGCCTGCTTGGCAGGCCCGTAAGGGAACAGCTGATATAAATATTTGCTGTTGCCTTTGTCTTTACCCAGTTTTTTGCCAATGGCTTTAGTCAGAACTCGAACCGCAGGTGCGATCTGATACTCTTCATAGTAATCACGCAAAAAATTGATGACTTCCCAATGCGCGTCAGTCAACTCAATATCGTCTTCACTTGCCATATATTTTGCGACATCTTCATCCCACTGACTCAGATCAGCCAGATAGCCTTCTTCATCGGTTTCGTATGTCTTACCGTTTAATTCAATTGCCATATTGTGCTCCTGTAATTAAGGATTAAAATTAAGTTACTAATTTATTTTTATAACCAGCTTTGAACTTTGTCGTTATCTGCTGCCAGCTTAACGAAACCATCAAAACCAACCACTTCGATACCATCGATCAATTTTTCGCTGGTAATACCACGTGCCTTCAGATCAGGCTCAAGCGCATATACTTTGCCGCTTGCATCGTTAACTAACGCTTCTGACGCCCCCCCTTTCATCGCGGCATACACGCCATCTTCAATGAGGAGTAACACATCCTGCGCTTGCAGATAATCCACGCACGTCTTAAGACTACTTGACTGATAAGGTGATTTATTCACTGTGTGTAACATGCTTGACCCCTTAGAAATTGAATAAAACGTCTTGTTCAACGATCACTTCAGTGAGCTCTGCACGCGGCACTACTCTAATCGACGGCTTTTCTGCCCAATCATCATCTTCGTCTTCATACACCAAAGGCATCAGATCATCTTCGGATAAACCCCGTTCTTCGAGTGATTCCTGCTCAACATACAGCTTAGTAACTTCGTAATCACCCAGCGCGTTATACGTCGGCGAAAAATTTTTCATGTCTGAATCAGAGGTATCCTGACCTTTAAGAATTTGGTATACCCCATCACCGATAAAAGCCATGGAAACATCTTGTTCAAAAGCCGCGCCAATCAACACAACTTCCAGACCTTCAAGTGCATAGACCGTGCCATACGGTGCATTGCGGTTGATGTACAACATTTTCTTGGTTTCTGACATAGCTTAATCTCCAAACTCGACCAGACGATCGGACTGAATACCCGCTTCGATCAACTGACCCAAGCCTGAAATGCGAAAACCTGGTGCGATATTGTCTGCATCTTTACCGTTGCGCTTGGATTCATCTTCATCGGCAATACCCCGCCGCTGTGCCGCTGCCACACAGACAACCAAATCGACTTTATGCTTTTCAGCCAAGGCGCTCCAGCGTTCAACGATATTTCGCTCATCTTGAGGTGGCGTGGTCAAACGTGTACCATTATTGACACCATCGTGATAAAAAAAGATCCGAAATATCTCGTGCCCAGCATCGAGTACCGCTTTGGCGAAATGATAAGCCGTGTCGGAGGCCTGATGGTTATAGGGTCCTTCATTGACCATGAGTGAAAATATCATATTATCCTCTTATCGCGTTGCTCTAGAAACGAATATGCGTTGAAGAATTCAAGCGCGCTCGTGACCCACGCCAATTATCGATATGATATTTGGTGAAAGGTAAATTGGTTACCTCAAAAAAGCGGGGCCAGCCAATGCGCTCTATCCATTCGTTGACCCGCTCCCAATCACGTGCGCCTTCTTTGTATTCTTTCAAGATACGCTTAACAATCGCGGTCGCTTCTGGCCAGCGCGGCGGATTATTCGGCACCCCTGACGCCACTAATTTATGAAAAGTAGGCTTACCGCGCGCATTTGAATGGTTTCCACCCACCCAAATAGCGAGTTTGGTGTATTCCGCATCGTTAATTTGCATCGGCGGACAAGGCGGAAAACAAGCACCGCAACAAATACATTTTTTCTCGTCTACTTCCAGAGAGTTTTTACCATTGACCATCGCCGGCCGTATCGCCGCGACTGGACAACGCGCGACAACTGAAGGTCGCTCACACACATTTGCCACCAGATCATGATTGATACGCGGCGGCTTGGTATGCTGGACGTTAATCGCAATGTCCCCCTGTCCGCCACAGTTGATCTGGCAACAAGATGTCGTCAAATGAACCCGGTTGGGCATGTTGCAATTACGAAATTCATCGATCAGCTCATCCATCATGGCCTTGACCACACCCGATGCGTCCGTACCGGGAATATCGCAGTGTAGCCAACCCTGTGTGTGTGAAATCATGGCCACCGAGTTTCGCGTACCACCGACCACAAACCCGGCGTCTTCCAGCGCTTCGATCAGCGGCTCGATCTTGGCTTCGTCATCAACTAAAAACTCGGGTAAGGAGCGGATGGTAAAGTGAATATGACCATCTGCATATTTATCACCGATATCGCACAGTGTCCGCAAGGTGTAGACATCCAGAATACGCTGGGTGCCGCATTTAACCGTGTACAAACGATCTCCGCTATATGCTTCGTGCATTAACACACCGGGCCGTGGATGCGTGTGGTATTTCCACTGACCAAAATTCTTAATACTGGTGGGGTGCATATACTGGAAGCCATCAGGACAACCTGATTCAATTGGCTCTCTCATTTCTGCCATATTAATTATCTCCGAGTAGGTTAGCGCTCATCGGTATGTACTGAGCGACTAAATAAATATATTACTTAAACGGCACCAAGCTAAGCAGCGCTCGCAGCTTCTAGTTTGCGCTGATACCAGTTCTTGGCCTCTTCGTCCCAACCATCCATACGGACGTAAGAACTTTGGCGCGGTTCATTGACCATATTTGGATCGACCTCAACGCCGATTCCTTCAAGGAAATTAACCAGACCAATACGTTCGATCATCTCACCACAGCGTTCATGCTCAAGACCGTTGTCCGCCCAGAAATCTATGATTTCTTCCGCCAGTTCAACGATCTTTTCATAATCTTCGTCATTTTCGAATTTCATGAATGGCACTACCACCGTACCCATCAAATCACCAATCTTGAGCGCACGCTTACCGCCGATCAGGATGGTGACGCCTTTGTCATCGCCGGGATGAATTGCTTTGGGCACGACGTTCATACAGTGCATCGAACGCACGCAGTTGCTATGGTCTGCAATCAACGAACCATCTTCGCCCAGCGCTAAACTCTTGGTTGGGCAACGCGTAATGATATTGTCCATTACATATTCTCGGCCCTTTTCTTCTACAAAGGCTTTAAATTCTTCCTGGTCAATCTTTTTATGATCGCGCCAAGTTCCGATCACGGCCATATCGGCTCGTTCTATGGCGTTTTGACAATCGTTCGGGCAGCCGGAAATCTTGAATTTGAATTTGTAAGGCAATGCTGGGCGATGTACATCGTCGGTAAAATTATTCACCAGTGTACGGTGCAATTTGTGTTCGTTTGCGCAAGACATTTCGCAACGTGCGGACCCCATACAAGACATCGCGGTGCGCACACAAGGACCAGCACCCCCTAAATCCCAACCGTAATCATTAATTTCATCGAAGAAATGTTGAACGTTGTCATCGTTCGCACCGATAAACATGATGTTACCGGTTTGACCATGAAAGGTAACCAAGCCGGAACCATGCTTTTCCCAACTGTCAGCCAGCTGGCGTAACATGTCTGTTGTATAGTGGTTGCCCGCGGGCGGTTGCACACGCAATGTGTGAAACTGTTTTGACTCCGGAAACGCGTCGCCGACTTCCGAAAAACGCGGAATGATACCACCACCATAGCCAAACACGGATAATGTTCCACCCTTCCAGTAACCCTTGCGTGTTTCGTATGAGTGTTCTAATTGACCTAACAAGCCGTTGGTCACATCATTAATACGTTGATCGGGGTGATCATCACGCAAACGCTTGATGCCAGTGATGAAACTCGGCCAAGGGCCGTTCTCCAACTCGTCGAGCATCGGGGTAGGGTATTTCTTATCAGCCATGCTGTTCTCCGATTAGTTGTCTGTCGTTAAGGCGAATGTAGGCTGTTTCGGAAGGGTGCAAGTGAATACGCACATTGAATGTAGCAACACCTATTCCCATACTTTCTATTATTGCGATACGAACCTCTTAATCACACTTATTTTATGATCAGGGGATTGTGCAGTGTTTTGCCTGTATTACCCATTCTCCTGATGGGGTGGAAATGAATTTTGACGCCCTACCCCATTGGTATAGAACAAATGATTAAATACATTCATTATTTTCGCTTGGCATAGCTTTAGAATATAGGTAAATACTAATATTGATACCGCTTGAGCCATCCACCCAATCTGACAGATAGCGTCTACCCCGATCAAGCACATAAACTCGGTACTGCTTGAAATTCTGCTCAACAACACGATATCAGGCTAGTAAGCTTAAGCCGTAATGTGCGTTATCTGAAATAGCTCAGCCGCAATATACGGGTTAACACCATCTACGTATTCAGGATTGATTTCATGCTCTGGCTAAGTGAAGTAATGTTGCAACACTATGATATAAATACCTTTGCCGAACTTGAAGACAAAATTCGGGAAAAAGCGCGTGCCGGAGAGCGGTTTTTTAGAATGGATGTGAAGCCCACCTACCTAGATACACCTGATAACTGGGAAGATCGATTAGAGGCCGTTTTCACTGCCGCACTGGAACAAGATCGATGAACAGTACAAAATTAAGCACATGAAAATTAATCAAACCTATGATTTTGGTGCTGAATCGGGTGAAGATGCGATCGATTCCACCGAGGCGTTGCAGACACGGCTGGATGCGGTACGTAAACAAATTATCGATCAAAGCAAAACCAGCGATCTGATTTCGCTGGCTAAACTACGCCTGGATGAAGGCGAGCTGCTCAATGCCCTTGATCGCGGATCAGAAACCTGGGAGATTGTCCGCCCGATTTTTGATCTGTTCGTTGAATCCAATTTATGGGAGCTAGCAGCCGAAGCCTGTGACGTACTTTCACAAAGCGAATGCGACGACAGCATGGTTGCGCTGGCAAATGGTATTTGGCTTGCGGTAACCTTTCCGATCGATCCGCAGGTCACCGTTTCTTTATTGCAATATATCATCGATGAAACCCCAGATGATTCTGATGGCGCCGGCGTCGCTGCTGCCGTGGCAAATTACATCATCGACATGCGCGCGGATGATGAAAATCATAATGATTTGAGTTTTTTCGCTACCCAAATGATGGGAGAAGTTGCTCGGCGCCACTCGGGGGTGAATAATCAAGCCGATTTCGATACCTGGGTAAAACAACTGGAACTGGATGAACCAGAAAAATTTTTGGTTCGCTTACGTAATATCATCGACGTCATGGCGCAGGATGATTGGTGGATCGATCGTGATGCGTTGCGCGCTGGACTGCCCACCTAGGTCTGGATATGCCGAACTACTGGCAGGATAAACCGGCAAACAACAGCTTTATCGTCTCCGACGAAATAGTTGATCTGAATTTTAAGATCAGCTGCAAATCGCTGCCGCTTGATCACGCCTGGTCACTTTGCTCTGAGTTGGTCAAAATTGCACCTTGGCTGACTGAAACCAGACATACCGCAATTCATCTGGTGCATGGCGCTGAATCCGCAAATGGCTGGATGCGCCCTGATGACCCGCAACACGCAGTGCTGCATCTGTCTCGGCGAGCCCGATTCACCCTGCGTTTACACCGCGACAATATTGAGCAGGCCCAGCGCCTGGTCGACAAAACGCTGGACATAGACGGCCACTCGCTTACGATCAAACCATTCAAACAACAGCTGCTGGTCCCCCAGTCTACGGTTTTTTCGAGATACGTACTGACTTCGCAAGACATGGATGAAGATAGTTTCTTGCAGGAAGTTGCCCCCCAAATTCTGTCTTTAGGTATCTCCATCAAGAAAATGATGGGCGGGAGACAGCACCCAATCATGACCCCAAAAGGCCCTTTGACGACACGCAGCCTGATGTTATCTGATCTTGAAAAGGAAGAATCTGTCGCACTACAACAACATGGTATTGGAGACAAGCAACTATTAGGGATCGGTATCTTTCTACCCCATAAAAGTATTGCCCCGGTTAAAGATTTACGCGATGCCATACCACCTGCGTAGCACCAGAGATATAAAGGTAATATCGTCTGACAGCCGATCTGTATCCCTTGCATATCCTGAGCGGTATATTGTTATCCCCTCCCATATTTGGAAGAATGCGTAGCGTTAAGAAACAAATCTCTATGGAGTTTTAATAATGAGTACCAAGCAAGAAAAAATCCAAGAGCTGATTGCCATGCAAAAAAAGTTCATCGCCTATGAACACGAACACGGCCTGGATCCCCAAGATTACTACGCACCCGAAAGTGGCCACGAGTTAGATGGTTACAAAGAGAAATACCAGGATATGGCGCTGGATGTGATGCAAACTGCGCATGATGAAGTGGGGTCAGAACGATAAGCTCTGAATTAACGTAGTTTAAAAGAGCCGGCCAATGGGCCGGTTTTTTTGTGCCCACCGCTTGTGGGAGAGTAAGTTAGCCTTATATTAATAACCTTAACGCTACCATTACCGCAATTGCTGCCGATTTATGTCTCTCTCGAAAGAAGTTTCTGTCGAACGTATCTTGGAAACCTTTGAGCTGCTACCTGATTGGGAACATCGTTATCAATTTCTGGACGAGCTTGGCATGCAGCTAGAGCCAATGGACCAACAAGACCAGGATGACAATACGCGCGTCATAGAATGCATGAGCATGCTCTGGATTAAGGCCAAACCCGGTAATGCACCTGGTCTTATAGATTTTGACGCGGATTGCAATACCTCTACCATTAAAGGCGTAGTGGCGGTCATTATTGCTTTATTTGCCAACAAAACCAACGAAGAAATACAGAATACAGACATCGATGAAGTATTCAGGCAACTGCAATTATTCGAACACCTAAGCCCGAACCGACACGTTGGTGTGTACGCTATTGTCAAGAAAATGAAACAGCAGGCGCAAGTATTGGACAACAATCAATCAAATTCACCACTCGAATAATCTGCACGTGAATTCATTTTTCCTTTAAGCCACCCGCTTTGCGAAAACGATCTATTCTCTCTTGAGAAACAGGGTAGGTGGAAAAATACGTCTCCATGACGCTTTCAGTTTTGCTGGGATCTTGAGCGGAGTGGATCACCGTATCTAGGCATTGTTGTCTGAACCTGTCTTCTTCAATGCATTCGAAAAAAGTATCCGAATAAAGCGCATCAAGCCTTTCCATCATTGCAGCAAAGTGCTCGGTGTCGATCCCTGCTTCTAACATCATCTCAAATGCATAGTCATCCGCTTCTCGTTCCATTTCCCGGGAATAGCCCTGTGATGCCAATAATCCGGGTAAGGCCACCACAAATGAACTACTGGACGACACATCACCTGTTAGCGTCATGGCGAGCAAGGTTAATCCAAACTGTCGTATTGCAAAACGTAGGGCATGGCGATGCACAACATGCCCTATTTCATGCATCATGATCGCCTCGATCTCCGCATCTTCTTGCGCCAGCTTAATCAAATCGTCCGTAATCACAATGACACCATTGGGCAGCGCAAAAGCATTGGCACCAATAATACCCCCCTTTCTGAATTTAATATTCAAAGGAATACTCGAATGACTGCGTTTAGCATTATCAATGAACAAGGAAATCAGCTGGCTTTTACGTTGCTCACTAAGCTCACTTGGTTCAAGCCAAGTATCTTCCATATATTGCTCCACTCCGTTCCCCAAAGCAATCGAGATGTCCGGGGATAAACTCATGGCGATTTGCCGACTCATCGCAGGCACCCCCCATTTCACCAATGAATACATAAAAATCACAACCACTAACAAGGTCAACGCGACATAACGCTTACGACTTCCCAGATAATGAACAAATCCTTGTCGGTTCTGGTATTTAAGATCGCGGCACATTTGATCGATCGCATCATTATCCCGGGTTTTAAATTGCCCGCCATCTGCTAATGTTATGTATCGGGTGGTGCTACCGATGCGCGGCGAAATGTTCAAATCGGTGATCTGGTACTTCCTGTCCAGAGCATAGGCAAGTCGAATTACCCCCTGATCATCGTATGCCAAAGCGGTACCTCGAGCAGTGGACGACTTGCCATCAAAATACTGGCCTTTTATGATGATCATTTGGATACCTGCTCCTGAAACATACCTATATACTGCACTGTTGGAGATTAAAAGCCCAGGCCCCCGTCAAACATGTCACTCATCTCCTCGCCTATCGCAGATTGTTGTTTATACTGGTTCACCGTGAAGTTGTCTAAATTTCAAATTGCGATGAGGTATGTGCGCGACGCATGATGATATGCCGTATGTACTTTAGCCCAAGGAATGTGCAAACCAACCGAGACAACTATCGCGAGGGTATTGATCGTGTATAACACCCGCATATTATGTACACCTAAGTAAGGATAAAAACGATGCTCACCCATAGGCTTGTTGCTAAGCACAGTATTCCATCATTTCACCTGAACATAGGCCGCAGCCCAAAAAAAGCATAACGTCGTTAAGCCACCAATTATCCACGGGCTTAACAAAATCGGCGTAACTATACCCAAGCCGATAAGCAACCTCATCAACAGCCCAGAACCAAGTGCTGCAATCAAATAGAGATTATAAAATTTTCAGTTGCAACTGGAAAACGATAATTGCTTTTGACCAAATCTGGAATAGTCAATCCGAAATCGATTAATCGCATGATCTATACCTGGGGAAAATAAGCATAACGAGCACGGATAGTATCTCGTAGATTTTTTAAAACCCATTGCTTATGAATTCGCCAGTTTGGATATTTGACCACTCTTCTTTACCTAGTAACACAAAAGGCAAAAAAGTGTATACCGCAAATAAAATCAAGAGTATAGCCGCAAACTGTACGATTCTATCAAGCGTTTATCAAACCCAAAGCGCACGCGTTGCCATTTAGACACTCGTGCACGAAAAGCCATTGAGGCGATCAGAATATAGGGTACTAATAAGAAAATAATGACGGCTGCGATAACAACTTTCAAGGCATTGAACAAGCCGGAAAAATAATACACAGCAATCAGTACGACTGCAATAGCCCGCCCTTTGAGAATTTGCTTGGGATCCACCAAATAACGGAAAGATGCACCATTGGGATGGGTGCTACCATAAAAATATTGCTGTGTACGCATTTTTGCTCAGGCCGAATACTCCCCTAACATCAAGAGAGTAAGCGCGACATTAACAATCCAGACTAAAAAATACTCGTTAGCCTTAGCTTTAAACTGAAATTGAACAGTCTCTTGTTTTATCACCTTTACCTCACTCTTGTTCTCCTTTTCCATACTCTATTACCTGACATAAATATTCGATACATCACTGGCACCAACAACAGGGTTAAAACGGTTGAAACTGCCAGCCCCCAAACAATTGCAGTGGCGACTGGCCCCCAGAGCAGTGATTTTCCACCCAAACCCAACGCTAACGAGAATAGACCTGCAACCGTTGTCATTGACGTGATGAGTATTGGCACCACCCTGCGTCGTGCGGCAAATATAGACGCATGCACGACACTCATTCCCGAAGACAACCTTTGATTTGCTGTGGATATTAATACAATTGCCTCATTCACTGCAATCCCTGCCAGCGCCACCACCCCATAAAGGGTAAATAAACTAAGCGGATTTTGCGTGACCAGTAAACCGACCACTACGCCCGTAAAGGCCATGGGCACAGTCATCAGGATCATCATTGGTTCGAAATAGCTTTTGAACTGCGTCCCTAAAATGGCATACATCAGCAACACCCCAAAAAGCATCAATTTACTGATTGAATTTAAGCTTTCATTTAAATCATCCAACTGGCCGGTAAAATCCAGATTCAGGCTTGGATGCGCTTGGGTAATTTTGGTCCATTCATCTTTTATATGCTGATTTGCCTGAGGGACGTCAATTTGCTGTTTATCAATGTCCGCTTCCACCGTAATCGTCCTTCTGAAATTATAATGTTTTACGCTACCGAAACCTTTTTGCAGCTCGCTATTGAGCAGGTCTGATAAGGGTATCCTCTCCCCTGTGGTCCCCTGAAGCTCAAAATCGAGCAGCTGTGTGATGGAGGTGATGGGTGTATCGTTTGCCTTGATACGCAATTGAACAGTATCACCCTGCTCTCTTACTTCGGCTATGATCTCACCATCAACCAACAAGCGCAAAGTTCTCAGTAACTCGGCTAGATTGATTCCAGCACGCTGAACTGCCGTATGGTTAACTGTCAACGCCATTTCCTTGAGACCTGGGCTATCATCGTCCGCGATATCTTTGGCCCAGCCCGCCTTACTGAGTATGTCTTTAATGGACTGGACGCCACTACGAATCAATTCAATGTCATCCCCGCGCACTTTCACGCTAATCGCTTTGGCGGTCGGCGGCCCCCCTGCGAGACGAATAAAATACTGTTTTTTGGGTCCTGCAACGGCCTCAATCGGCTGGCGCAGACTGTCGATTATTTGGTCTACTGTATGCAGACCTGGCGCCGTCGGTGGTAAGGACACCAGAATCTGGCCAAAATGCGCACCTTGCAGCGGCGCGGTTTCGGTGAACATTTGCCCGGCATAAGCAACAACACTGCGCAATTGCTCTGGTGCCACATTGTCACGCACAATCGCTTGTACATCGCGTATTTTATCCAGCGTCACTTCAAGTGGCGTACCATTTTCCATTTCAATGCTGATGTAGAACAGGCGCAAAGGATCGGACGCAAAGAAATCGGTTTTGACTAGCCACCTTGATTTTACTGGGTCCTGCATCAAACCTGGGTTGACTTGTCCCGCAAATGCGGAAAACAATGAAGCGGTAAAAAGAACCAATGCCAATATCACAATTAAGGCAGGAACGCGCATTACCTTGATTAAAACCAGCGTATAAACATGCCTCAGTTTGCGCAAAAACCTGACCCGCAGGCGCTGAACTTTACCGGGCTTATCCAGCCGCAATTTGGCGTTTAACATATGGCTGGGCAGGATCCAAAATGCTTCAACCAGGCTGATCAGTAATGCAACGGTAACCACAAAAGGCACGAGGCGCATAAATTTGCCGATGATCCCGGGTAATAACATCAGCGGCAAAAACGCTGCGATCGTGGTAAATACAGCCGTAGTCACGGGCGCGGCCACCTCTTTGAACCCACGAATGACCGCCTGCATCGGCTCAGCTCCACGCTGCATGCGAAAATAGATGGCTTCCACCACCACCACGGCGTCATCCACCAGCATTCCTAAACTAATGACCACACCGAGCAAAACCATTACATTTAGGGTTTCATTACTCGATTGCAGTACCCAGAAAGTACCCGCCAAAATAAAGGGAATGGCAATCGCGGTCAGGAAGGCCACGCGCGCGCCTAAAAACAGCCATGCTACTAGCAATACCATGAGCAAACCAATGGCCGCGTTAGTCTGCATGATATTAAGCGCATTGCGCGTAATTTCTGTTTGGTCATCTGCCAAGTGTAGTTCGACACCCGCGGCCTCACGTTGCTGCTGCGTGGTCTGGATATAGCTCTTGATACGCGCAACTAAATCCAGTGTGTTGGTCGCAGCTTGTTTAGTTACGGCGAGCATCACAGCTGGCTGGCCTTCCCATAAAACGTAGTGTTGCGGCTTTTCCCAACCGGGTTGTACGGTTGCAAACTGCCCCAGTTTCATATCATTGCCCAGCCCGAAAATTGGAATATCCGCCAGTGCAACGGCGTCCATTTCCATTCTTTGGAATCGCACCAGCCATGAATCATCGCCTATCCGTTTAGAACCCGCAGACACATCCCGATATTGCAGACCAATCGTATCGGCGAGTTGTCCTGGCGTGAGCCCCAAACGCTGCAGTTTATCTGGCTCGAAAAGAACCTGCATTTCGGGCTGTTGGAGCGCAGTATCGAGTATCTTATCGACCCCTCTAATGCGCTCCAGATCCTTTTTCACCAGCTCGGCCTGATTGCGTAAATTAGCGTCATTAGCAACACCTGTAACGATAATGGTAGCGGTTGGAAACGCGTTTGCCGTGGTCACCTCGAATATGGTTGGGTCTTCAACACCTTCAGGAAGCTGGCGTTGCTTATCCTGTATTTCGCGCCTTAAATCTGTGGTCCGTTTGTCAAATTCGCGCTCGCTCAGGTCATTAAAGCGCACCAGTACGTTGGAAAAGCTATCCCGGCTGGTACTTTGCACAAATTTAATATCGCTGACTTTGCGTATACCGTCTTCCAGAATATCAGTCACGCGCTGCTCGACATCCTGCGCCGCCATGCCCGGTGCCAAGGTCGAGATATCAATCCAGTTGAAATTGATGGTTGGATCTTGCTCGCGCGGCATTTGCAGATACGACAATATCCCAACGATCAGCACCAACACGAATACCAAGTTGGTCAAAACATGGTTTTGGTATAAACGCTCCAGCATACAATCGGCCGCTGCGTTAATTTAGAATTTTGATTTGGCTACCATCTTCGACCCGATAGCGACCTTGCACAATCAGCATGGTTTGATCTGGGTCGGCGAGTGCTTCTTCCAAAACAGCTGGGTGCCCCATTTGCGCGTTCGCCAGTGGGATAAATCGTGCTACTTGATCATCTACGATAAAGAACCCCAGCTGGTTATCTCTTTGGACGATAAAATCTACCGGTAAAACACGAGTGTTGAGCGGCCACACCACATCCCCGACGCTCCCAGCAAAAGGATACTGATCAACAAACTGCAGGCGTACTAAACGTTTATTATTAAAGGAATTGACCAGAGGTAGAACAGCACGCAGCTTTACCCGATAGGCAGCATTGTTCGCGATAAATTGTATATTATCGGCATTTTGCAAGCTGTGTAACTGCTCGTTGTTCACTTGTAATTGCACTTCGATGGCATCAGTTTGTAACAAGACAAGCACTGGCAACCCTGGGCTCGCCAGCGCCCCTAGCTGAATTTGGCGATCGGTGACAACCCCGGAAAATGGCGCCTTTATCAAGCAGTTTTCCACCGCGATCGCGGTTTGCTGGGCGCTTATATTTGCCTGATCTAGCGTCGATTGTGCCTGATTGAGTTGCTGCTCAGCGATGGATTGTGATTTACCCAGTGATTGCGCGCGTTTGTATTCTTTTCTAGCAAGCTTGAGTGAATCGTGCGCGGCTGCTTGATTCAACTGCGATTGTCTGCAATCCAAGGTGGCCAATGTCTGCCCTTTTTCGGCCTGATCTCCGACTTCCACCGCTATACTCATCACTTCGCCAGTCGCCTGCGCGCTAATTTGAGCATGATTAAGGCTGACCGCCTCCGCACTCAAGCGTATTTCCGGCTGGGTCAGAACCTCGCTAATTGGCCGTGTGGTAACACTGATAACGGCCGGCGTTACATTTTGCGCCGCACCACCATCCACTTCTTGCTGTGCCCATGCATAATTGCTTAGCACCAGTATCAATGCTAACAACCATCTAGAATTCATAATGTGGCCACCTTATATTTAGCCTCTGGCCCGTTACGCCTCTTTGGTCCAGCGGTAAGCGCGTTCAACCCGCGCGACTTCAACCTGATAGGTGTCGTACCATTTTTCCTTTCCTTGCTGTTGAGCTACCCGATGTTCCAGGTTTTCTTTCCAGTTCGCAATGGATTGCCGATCTTTCCAGTAACAGGTGGTTACCGATTCTCCCGCATCGGTGGTCGCGTGCACCATTTTTAAGAACCCGGGTTGGGCTTCGCATAACGCTTGCATTTTATTCGCCATAGACTCGTAACCCGTCAGATCATGCGATCTTACGGAGGTAAAAATAACCGCGTAATAAGGCGGAGGGAAATCTAATTGCATGGCTTTAAGACGCGGCCACAGCAATTTGCTCGGCTTGGTGCATCACATCCACCACTTGCGCAGGCTGGTAACCATCAACTATTTCCTCTAATAGGGCCGTCAATGTTGGCGTATCTCCAGCATGACTCGCTGCCTCAAGCCTTTCGACATAGTCATCAAGCACCGCACGTGTCAGGCTTGATTCCTGCGCACACATAATACGCGAATGCTGAGTCATTTGGGTATCGCCATCAATGAGCAGCTCTTCGTACAGTTTTTCCCCCGTGCGCAAACCTTGGTAGACAATTTCGATATCGCCGTCAGGATTATCAGCATCTGCCACTGTCAGCCCGCTTAATTGAATCATGTGACGCGCCATTTTATCGATCTTCACCGGCTTGCCCATATCTAAAACAAATATATCCCCACCCTTGCCGAGCGCACTCGCCTGAATCACTAATTGTGCCGCTTCAGCGATCGTCATAAAAAAGCGCGTGATATCGCGATGCGTTACCGTGACCGGCCCTCCGTTGCGGATTTGCTCACGAAATAACGGGATGACCGAACCAGATGAGCCAATCACATTGCCGAATCTTACCGCGGAGAAAAGAGTCCCTTCGCAGTCCGCGTCCATTGCCTGGATAACGAGTTCTGCCACCCGTTTACTCGCCCCCATAATATTGGTTGGTCGGACCGCTTTATCGGTGGAAATCAGCATAAAGCTTTGTACCCCACCCTCACACGCAGCGCGCGCTACAGTATAGGTACCGACGATATTATTAAGCACGCCCATGGCCGGATTGTGCTCAACCATTGGTACATGTTTATAGGCGGCGGCATGGTAAATTGTCTCGACCTGGTAGCGCTCTATAATGCGCAGTACGCGTTGCTGATCCATCACTGAACCGAGAATCGAGACTATTTTCTCACCCGACGATTCAAGTTCTTTGGACAATGCATATAAGCTATATTCATGCTGCTCGAACAAGATTACCTTACGCGGCGCAAGCTGCACAATCTGACGACAGAGTTCTGCACCGATGGATCCTGCCGCACCTGTGACCATGACGACTTTACCTTCAATCGGAGAATGCAGTAAATGCTTATCCGGTGGTACTGGGTCACGACCGAGTAAATCCATCATATCCACTTCACGGATATCATCTATTTTAACTTCACAATTGACAATCTCCTCGAGACTGGGTAATGAACGCACGTGCACCGGGAAGGGCTCCAGCTCGCGCAGAATTTTCTTACGACGGCTCCTTGACGCTGAAGGAATCGCCATCAAAATCTCGTCAATTTTGTATTTATCAATAAGTTTTTGAATCTGTTCACTGGAATAAACACGATGCCCTTCCACCACGCGATCCTGTAGACTGGGAGCGTCATCAATAAAGCCGCATGGTATATGCTTGTTACCATATGAAAGTAACGTGGCAAGTTGTACGCCTGCCGTGCCTGCACCGTAGATCAGCACATTTTTCTGCGCTGCGTTGATGCCGTAGCCATCCCCAAAATAGGCAAATTGCCAACTGCGTAGTACCCGGCTACCCACCACAAATACCATCATGCACAACCACACGAGGATCGGAATGGATGACGATACCTGCCCGGGTGCAAGCCACAATATAGCGGCCCAAATCAAAACAAACAAAGTGACACTTTTTACCACAGTGAAAACTGATTTCAGACTCAAATACCGAATAACAGAATCGTGCAAACCAAACAGATTAAACACCACCACCGCGATTACCGGTGACAACCACATCAAAGCCTGTACGGATTTTGAGTAATCGGAGAAATGGACATCCAAAAGAGCGAGAGAAAGCGCTACGGCCAACACCACCAGAAAGGCGTCAATTAAACTATAGAGGATTTTTTTGGTAATCGTTTTCACTGCCCGCGCTTAGGTGTAAACCGCAATTCATACCCTAAAGAGATTCAAGTCTATAGTTTACAAAAATGCGGGCAAAATAGCCCATGAAATAATGCTTGGGCTACGAATGAATTAGCCTAAGAAACCTTTCTGAAATAAATACAAAATGACTTGTTGTGAAGCTTCCAATGGTGACATAGTCGAGGTGTCAATCTCTAGCTCCGGGTTTATTGGTTTTTCGTAGGGATCACTGATGCCAGTAAACTCTGGAATAATACCAGCTCTGGCTTTCGCGTATAAACCTTTGCGGTCGCGTGCCTCACATACTTCGAGTGGTGTGGAAACATGGATTTCGATAAACGAGCCATGTTGCTCGATCAACGCTCTGATTGCACGTCGGCTTTTAGTATAAGGGGCGATGGGGGCGCAAATTGCCACGCCTCCATTTTTGGAAATCTCATTAGCCACAAAACCAATACGTTGGATATTTAAATCTCGATGTGCTTTGGAAAAACCCAATTCAGAAGACAGGTTCAAGCGCACGATGTCACCATCCAATAAGGTAACGTCTCGACTACCCTGCTCGACCAGCTGCGCGTTAACGATTTTTGCCAGCGTCGACTTTCCAGAGCCGGATAGGCCTGTGAAAAACAGGGTAAAACCCTGCCTGGACCGCGGCGGATAAGCCCTTTTGCGCATTTCCTGAAGCACCTCAGGGTAGCTGCACCATTCTGGAATCGGTTTATCCTGATGCAGATAATCGCGGATCTTTCGCTCCGAAAACCGCACACCTTGTTCTCCATTTTTCGCCAATTTGGATACCGGCAGGAAAGTGTCTGTTTTTGCCAAGTAACGATACTCCTCAACCGGAATCATCTGAATATTGAGCTCATCTTGATACTCTGCGATGAGCTGTTGCGAAGCGTAAGAGCGCTCAGATGTTTCATCACTCGGTGGTGATGCGTGGTTTGGCCCAACAATAAAATGCGTACAGCCATAATTTTGATGGATAATACCGTACCAAAGGCTCTCTCGCTCACCCGCCATGCGCATTGATAGCGGCATGATGGACAACATAACGATCTGCTCAGGAAAATATTTCAAGACCGCTTCATAGCAATGTATGCGCGCGTAGTAATGCGTATCCCCCGGTTTGGTGCTACCCACGGTTGGGTGAATCAACAAATTGCCCTGCTCAGCTTTGGCCACATTGAGCAGTAATTCTCTGTGCAAGCGATGAATAATTTTACTCGTCTGATAGGCAATTACTTTGCGCCAACCCTTACGCGCAAAGGCTGCGCGTTGCTGGCGTGGTGACCGCCTATACGCACCAAACACGTGCGCATCAGGTAACTGTACACCCTCTATTACACCGCCCAAATAGACATCATGCACGCGTTCAAACAGATAATTTACACCGGGGTGATCGCCAGACTGTGAGCCATAAACCTCATTCGCTTCTTTTTCTTTATCTGGCTGCCAAACACTTTGTACCGTTAAAACTGCCAACATAAACCCCTCGCCATCTTGCAGGGCAATCTTGGATCCAGGTTCTATCGCCTGTTTTTCCACAAAAGCCAGGGGCACGTCAAAAGTGACTGGCATCGGCCATAATAAGCCATCTGGTAGACGCATGGTTTCAACAACTGAGGTATATTCGGCCTCATTCATAAACCCCTCTAATGGGCTGTAGGCGCCATTCATCAACATTTCCAGATCACATAGCTGGCGTTGGCTGAGCGTAACCGCAGGATAATCTGCTGCGGCTAGCTTCAGCGCTTCTGCTTTCTCACTGGATAAAACAAGATCGCAAAGCTCACCACCATACGCATTGATTGGATTTGGTTCAGTATTCATCGTTAATTTGTGTTTCCGTACTGTACAGCGCGGGGATTTTACGCGTAAATCGCTTAAAATACTCGCATATGTCGACCCAAAACGGCCTTAAGTGGCCTGTGGTTAAAATTGTCATTAGTTAAGTTGCACCGTAGGCAAACAAACTGGCGTAAACTGTGAACCACTAATTTAAGAATTAATCTTGGTTAATATGAATACACCTGACAACGACAAACTAGATAAGATCGTCGCAAACGCACACCGCCAAAGTGTAGAACGTGGCAAGGGATATCGAGAAAAAGCGCTGAAAATGTACCCGTGGGTGTGCGGACGTTGTGCACGAACCTTTACGCGCGCAAATCTGAGCGAACTCACCGTCCATCACCGCGACCACGACCACGACAACAACCCACAAGATGGCAGTAACTGGGAATTACTTTGTGTGTACTGTCATGATAACGAACATGCAAAACAAGAAGATCTGATTGCTGCGGCTGGACGCTCAATGGGTACACAGGATGCGAGTGGAACAAGTAGGCATCAGCCATTTGCGAATTTAAAAGAATTGCTGAAAAACCAGCCGAATTGAACAGCTTGTTGCTCTCAAAATAGCGTACCTAATAGCGGACGAACTAAGACAGCACCCGGTTACCTGGCTTTATGTACTTATCGTCGCGCTGATCAGAACTATTTGGCGAAAGACTAGACAATATTCTATTATTGAGTCTCAAGTATAACCGAGCAAACCGCGCATTGAATCACAAAATCGTATGAAACATACCGCATTGGAAGCTGACCAGCTTTATACTCGCTGCGACCCATCACTAGTCCCTTTTAAACTGACCAGTGACGTCGACGCAAGCCCGCCAACGATGATTGGTCAGGCACGTGCGTTAGAGGCCATTGAGTTTGGGATTGGTATGGTGCGGCCTTTTTATAATCTTTTTTTGGTGGGATCTATTGGGCTGGGTAAACGAACTTTGCTCAATCGTATTCTAACTAGCCAGGTACACCGACAACCCACCCCATCAGACTGGTGTTACGTCAATAATTTCGCGCAATTTTACAAACCACAAGCGCTGCAATTACCAGCAGGCGGAGCGGCGAAGCTAAGCAAAACAATGGATCAGCTGGTGGAAGACCTGCTAATCGGCATCCCAACGGCGTTCGAGAGCCAGGAATACCGTGCGCAACTGGCTGAAATAGGGGAAATTACAGAACAGCGTCGTGAACAGACTTTTGCTTCGCTCAACAAAAAGGCGAAAAAAGATCAGATCGCACTAATGCGCACTCCATCTGGCTACACCCTTGTGCCGCTAGATAGCAAAGACAAACCGATGGATCCCAAGACCTATGATAAGCTTCCTGAAAAACGGCGCAAGGTATTCGAAAAGGCGATTGACCATCTTAAGGGAGAATTAAAATCGATCATTCTAAACCTGCCTGTTCTACAAAAAGAAAGTATCAAGCAAATCAAAACGCTCAATCAGGGATATGCTGAGAGCACGATTGATCAGTTCATTTTGCCCTTGCTGGAAACCTATCAAGATAACGCTGACGTCACCCAATATTTGAAAACGGTGCGCAGCGATATGATCGACCATTTCGATCATTTTCTACCCAATAGCGAAGCCGAAACGCCACTGGGCGATCGCGGCGTTAATCGACCGCCCACCATGCAGAAATACCGAATCAATATTCTGGTCGATCAGTCTGACGCAAAAGGGGCGCCCATCATCTATGAAGATAACCCAAGCTATAATAATTTAGTCGGGCGCGTCGAACATTTATCTGAATATGGCTCATTGGTCACCAATTTTTCGTTAATCAAACCGGGCGCCTTGCATCACGCGAACGGCGGTTATCTCATACTAGACGCTGAAAAGCTCCTGACCAAACCGTATGCCTGGGAAGGCCTGAAACGGGTGCTCCGTGCTGGCGAGGTGAAAATCGAATCTTTAGAGCAAATGCTGAGCCTGGTAACCACCATATCGCTAGAACCAGAGGCAATTCCTGTCCAGCTGAAAGTGATCTTGATTGGTAGTCGTAGGCTATATTATTTACTCAAAGCAATGGATCCTGATTTCGTTGAGTTATTCAAAACCACTGCAGATTTTGCCGAGACGCTTGATCGGAATGCGGATTCAACCGCCGACTATAGCCAGCTTATTGCCGAGATGACAATCGAGGCTGATACCTTGCCGGTTAACCAGGCTGGAGTATCGCGGATGATTGAAGCCTGCGCACGAGATGTCGCGGATGCGGAAAAACTATCTCTGCATCAAGGCCGCCTACGTGAGCTCCTGGTTGAATCTGATTACTGGGCGGCTAAAAACAACCAAAACCATATTGACGCACAAGCCGTCAACACCGCGATAGACGCGAAAATTCAGCGACTCGATCAAATTCGCGAACGATCCTACGAACAAATATTGCGCGGCAACCTGTTAATTGACACTGCAGATGCGGTAGTCGGCCAAGTCAATGGACTTGCAGTGATGCAGATGGGAGATTTTGCCTTCGGACAACCTTCGCGTATCACTGCAACAGCGCGCCTGGGGCAAGGCAAGCTGATCGATATTGAACGGGAAACCAAAATGGGAGGGCCCATTCATTCGAAAGCCGTGATGATTCTATCCTCTTGTCTGGCACACCGATATGCGCGGGAGCACCCCCTTTCTCTGTCGGCAACGCTGGTATTTGAGCAAAATTATGGCGGCATTGAAGGGGACAGCGCTTCGCTCGCTGAATTTTGCGTATTGGTATCCGCAATTACTGGTATTCCACTGGGGCAAAACTGGGCCATCACCGGTTCGATGAATCAACATGGACAGGCTCAAGCCATCGGTGGCGTAAACGAAAAAATCGAAGGGTTTTTTGATATTTGCGAATCGCGTGGCCTGACAGGCAAGCAAGGTGTCATCATACCTCAAGCGAACGTCAAACACCTGATGTTACATCATAAGGTTCGTGTTGCTGTTATCGAAGGAAAGTTTCATGTTCACGCTGTCGATACGGTGAACCAGGCATTGGGATTACTCACCGGCATGCCAGCGGGAGAAACAGACAAAGACGGCAACTATCCGGATGGCAGCGTGAATCAGCTGGTGATAGACAAGCTCAACAAGTTGCATAAAATTAAGCAGCGGCTTAATAAGCCTGCCAAGTCTGATAATGCCTCAGAAGCCGATGGTAGAGACGAGAGTGAAGAAGAAAATGAATAGGGATCCTGAAGTCCGCCAGTTAAAAGTCTGGTTCGAAGTGCACCCCAATATAGAGCAGCAGGTGCAAAGTGCCGTGCACCTGGCTCGGCTTCTCAACACCAAACTCGTTGCCAGATTTCTGCAAAATAGAGCGCTCATGGCCGCTGCTGAATTACCCATTGTTACCGAAGTGTTGCTATGGTCAGGTGCTGAAAAAGCAACCTCCAGCGAACAGTTCGCTAAAGCGAGTCGCACGCAGGAAAAGCGCGCCGCCGCACTGTTAGCGAAAGCAGCAAAACAATCAAAAATCAGCTATTCCTTTACCACCTGTCAGCGCCGCGCTTTACCCAAAAAACCGAGTCAACGAACGCGTGCTGCTTACTGGGTTGCTGGCCACTGGGGCGAAAACGCAACCTTGGCAAAACCAATTTGTGCGTTAGATGATGCATCCACTGCGGGAAAACAATGCACCGCGCTGGCTACGGCTGCTGCAGCACGCATGGGCACCCCCCTGCTCGTTTTACGCATCAACCCATCTGGTGCGGAAACCGAAAACCATACAACTTCAGATAAAACAATCTCTCAAAATCATCATGATACAGTGGATTTTGCTAGTCTTGCCGAAGCGTGGCATTGGCTTGACACACACGCGAGTATCCCCTGCTCTGCTGTATTCATGCCGCTGGCCATGCACGAGAGGATTAAACAAACCAACGCGTTCCAGTCCGCTCGATTCCCAGTTTTATTGGTTTAACCACCTTCTACACACCTAAGACGCAGCTAGAAAATCGAGCTTAAGTATTTGGCCCCTGGTTTTTACTTTTGCCAACCATGAAATACAGCGGCACGGATAACGCAAAGATAACCAGGCCCACCAACAAGCTGGATGCCGTTTTATCGCCAATGTGTACTGGATGATTGATGTGCAAAAGCATAACCAGGCAGCTGATGACCCCAAATAAAGAAGCCATAGGCATGCGCCCAATATTAAACGGTGCGCGCCACGGTCGTACTAGTTCTGCTCTTTTATAACGCAAAATGATATTACTCAGATTCACGACCAAAAACAGCACGAATATGCCCACGTCGGCAATCGAAGCCAGCACTTCAATTTCCTTAAAAAACAAAAACATAATCGAAAACACGGCGGTTAAGCCTATTGCAAAGTGTGGCGTACGTCGCTTTGCCTGCACGCGTGCCAGGGGTGCGGGTAAAGAGCCAGATCTCGCCATGCCATACATCATACGGGCGCAAACAATCAGCGTGATTAATACCGTATTGGCGGTGGCAAACAAGGCAATAAGTGCAATCAATTCGGGCGCAACACCGCCGATAAGCGACTCCATCACCAATGATAGCGGTTGCTTGGATGCGGCCAGCTCGGCAAAAGGAATGACGCTGACGACAATAATCGCTACCAGCATGTAAATAACGGTAGAAATCAGTAACGCGTAGATAAAGGCTTTGGGCAAGGTTTGCGAAGGGTTTGCGGCTTCCTCAGCAATATTGGCAATATCTTCAAACCCCATAAAGGCAAAAAATATCAGGGCAGCGGCGGATATTAAGGGTAATAAGCTACCTCCTTCTGAATGCGTCAAACGGGGCAATTCAAACAGGTTGGCAATCGGTATTTCGCCAGCTGATATGTAGTAGCCACCGACGAATATCACCAACAGCAAGCCGCCCACTTCAATGCTGCTGGCCAATACATTAAAGCGAGCAGATTCTTTGATGCCCCAGTAGTTAATTCCTGTCATGACGACAATTAGGCCAGCCGCCAGCAGCGTTTTGTCAAGGGGTACAAAATAGGCCAAATACTGCGCGAACCCAACCGCAACCGCACTTGCCGTGGTGAACCCGATAATAATAGCGATAAAGCCGATGACCCAAGCCACGCTATTCCAGCCAAAAGCTTCTTTGGCAAAAATATACTCGGCCCCTGCCCGTGGGTACATTGCGGAAAGCTCTGCGTAACTCAGCGCGGTAAAGCTCGCGACCAGCGCAGCCAGTAAAAAAGCCAACCACAGCATATTCCCTGCTATACCCGCTGCTGATCCCACGAGCACGTAAATGCCCGCACCCAATATCAAACCAACACCGTATATCGCGATCTCGGTGAGGCTCAAGCAACGCTTCAGTTCTGTGGCCACGTGAACTCCAGCGACAAAACTAAATTATACTGCCCGCAATGGCTAACCATTCAGGCAATTCCGTTTTACTTGAGGCAGGTCAAGATTCCCCGAATTACACGATACGTAACAATCCGGTGAATTTCTGGCCAGAATGGAGAGTGTATTATCAACCTAATAATAAGTTTAAGTCTTGAACTATAACCGAATTACGCAAGCACCGAAACACGCCGCGAAAGGTTCGCAAGTCGCTTAAATAGGCCACCACACGCGATACTTTATCTACACAGACTATGTTACCCACTAATCATCAGATAGTAGTAAATCAATCCAGGGCGTGATAATGAGCGGTTTCGGTTCAGGCGGTGGCGGCACACCCAGCCGGTCATGAACAAAGATATCAGCCTCGCCATTGGTATCTCGCTTCACCAGGTTGCTTGCATCGGAACCGAAAGTAACAAAACGCCCATCCGCAGAGATTGAGGCACTATAACTCCTGTCATTTCCTTGGGCGCCCAGCGAATTTATACTAACACGCTCCGTGAGCCCCGTTAGCCGATCATTAACAAAGATATCAAGCGCTTCATTGGTATCTGCATTCACTAAGCTGTCCTCGTAGGAATCAAAGGCGACAAAATGCCCATCGGCAGAGATTGAAATTGCTCCACCCCGAAAACCTGTCGAATCTTCAGTTACGCGCTCGGTGTGCCCCGTCAGTCGATCATTAATAAAGATATCATACCAACCGTTAGTATCCCCAGGCACCAGGTTATTTGCATCGGATATGAAGGCAACAAAACGACCGTCTGCAGAGATTGTAGGACCAACACTCCAATCATTTCCCTGAACACCCACCGAATTTTCGCTGACACGCTCGGTACGCCCCGTCAGTCGGTCGTTTACAAAGATATCCGATTCATCATTGTTATCCCCCCATACAAGATTGCTCGCGTCGGAACTAAAGACGACGAAACGCCCATCGGTAGAGATTGAGGGCTCCCGACTATAGCTATTTCCCTGAACGCCCGAAGAATTTTCACTTACGCGCTCGGTACGCCCTGTCAGCCGATCATGAACAAAGATATCCCCACTGTCATTGGTATCTCGCCCTACCAGGTTGTCCGCGTCAGATTCAAACGTAACAAAACGGCCGTCTCCAGAGATTGAGGACTTCTGACTATAGCTATTACCTTGAACGCCCGCTGAATCTTCACTGACGCGTTCGGTTCGCCCTGTGAACCGATCATGAACAAAGATATCTGTTTCATTATTAGTATCCCTCTCCACCAGGTTGTCCGCCTGGGATTCAAAGGCGACAAAACGCCCATCAACAGAGATTGAAGGACGCTCGCTCCTATAATTTCCCTGAACACCCGTTGAATCCTCGCTGACACGCTCGGTGCGCCCTGTCAACCGATCATTGACAAAAATATCAACCGTACCATTGGTATCCCGCTCTACCAGGTTGTCCGCCCAGGATTCAAAAGCAACAAAACGCCCATCAGCAGAGATTGAAGGGCGCTCGCTCCCATTATTTCCCTGAACACCCGCCGAACTTTCACTGACGCGCTCGGTGGTCCCTGCTAGCGCTGTCAACGGCAATAAAAACCCTGCCATCATCAGCATAGGTTTCGCTAGAGGTGTGATCATATCGCTTGTAACCATAAGCTCTCTCCTTTTTAACCATCTAAACCATATTTTTAGTGTGTTAATCATAGCATAATCTCAACCCTTCGCCTACTCACTGATGAGCTGCAACTTGGCAGTTATAGTGCCTCGGTTAGCGTCTATTTCTCTACATAACCGGGTAGAACATTAATAATGTAAGAAGGTGGTTAATCCGTTTTCACCGCATACAACACCACCCCAGTGGCTACGGATACATTCAGACTGGACACCGCGCCCTGCATGGGAATAGAGATCAGTTGATCGCATAAATCTCGTGTGAGTTTGCGCATGCCTTTGCTTTCTGCACCCAGGACTACCGCCAAGGGTGGCTGCAAATCGACTTGGTTCAAATTTTGTTCCGCGTTATCAGCCAGCCCTACGACCCAAACCCCTTGCTTTTTAATTTCTTTCAGGCAACGCGCCAGATTGCTCACGTAAAACACATTAACATTTTCGGCAGCACCACTGGCTACTCTTCTCACCGTTTCATTGATTGGACAGGCCCCATCTTTAGGCAGGATAACCGCTTCTACCCCGGCACCATCGGCGGTGCGTAGACAAGCCCCGAGATTATGCGGATCAGTAATTTGATCCAGCACCAGCAAAAATGGGGGGTGCTTTAGCGCAGCAAGTAATTGATACAGCGCCTTTTCTGATTTCTGCTGAGCTGTTCTGGCCTTGATGACCACGCCTTGATGGTTACCTTCTACCAGATTGTTGAGTTCCCGTTTGGATACAACTTTAAAAGCAATATTTTTATCCTGTAAAGCAATTTGCATCTTTTGCATTCTGGCATCGCGACGCCCCGCGTCGAGAAAAACCTCAAGAATACGCTCCGGCGTGCGGGTAACGCACGATTCGGCGCTATGCAGGCCAAAAATCCATTCTGTTTTAGCCGTCGTCTTATGCCGTTTGCTGTGCTTTTTTCGAGACATCGCCAAGCGCGGTTACTTCCTTTTGCTACGGCCCTTGGTTCTCTTGTTTGATGTGCCCTTTTTGTTTCGCCCAGCTGATTTGCCTTTGTTTTGTTTCACGCCCTGTTTATGCTTTGGATTCCGACCTTTATACGGGCCCTTGTTTTTGAGGGCATTACTACCAACCAACTCACCATCAACGCTTACCAGCGCGAAATCAATCTTGCCGGTTTCTATATCTGAACGAATTACGCGCACCCGCAATTTATCGCCCAACTGAAAAGTCATTCCACTACGCTCACCCGTCATTTTGAATCGCTTGGGGTCGAAGTGAAAATAATCGTCCCCCAGCATGGTGACATGTACTAGGCCATCAACAAAAAACTCGGTGAGCTCGACAAACACGCCAAATTCTTTGACCCCACTCACCTTGCCGTCAAACTCTTCGCCCACATATGCCTGCATAAATTCTGCCTTGAGCCATTGCGCGACATCACGCGTCGCCTCATCGGCACGCCTTTCGGTGTTAGAAGTATGTTCGCCAATGCTACCAAGCGTCTCGCCCTTGGGGCCAATGAACCGTGAGCCTTCAGCACCAATGATTTGCTTAATCAGCCGATGGACGACTAGATCGGGGTAACGGCGAATCGGTGAAGTAAAATGGGTATATTGATCGTAGTTGAGCGCAAAATGGCCCAGCGTGTCAGCGCTGTAGATTGCCTGCTGCAAACTGCGGAGCAGCACCATCTGAATAAGCGGTGCCAGCTCTTCCTCATCTGCCAGGGCATCCAGCACATCCGCATAGTGCGCTGCGGTGGGTTCTGCTCCGCCCCCCAATTGCAAACCAAAACCGCTCAGAAAAGCGCGCAGGTCGGCCAAACTTTCAGCATCAGGCCCTTCGTGCACGCGATAAATGCCACCTCGCTTAGACTTAGTTTCAATAAACCGCGCAGCACATACATTAGCCGCTAACATGCATTCTTCAATAATGCGGTGTGCATCATTGCGCTCGCGCCGCTCTACGCGCGCTATTTTCTGCGCTTCATTAAAAATGAACAAAGGCTCTGGAAAATCAAAATCAATCGTTCGACGCTTCTTTCTTTGCTTGATTAATGTTTGATAAAACGCATATAAATCATCTAGATGGGCGCATAACTTACCGCGTTTATCACGCACTTTTTGCTCCCGTTCGACCACAATTTTTGCCATTTCGGCATAGGTTAAACGTGCTTGCGAGAACATCACGGCCGCATAAAACTGGTAAGACTCCAACTCGCCTTGCTGGTCAAAGCGCATATCGCATACCATACAATTGCGATCTTCGTCTGGATTGAGCGAACAAATACCATTAGATAATTCTTCCGGTAGCATCGGTATTACTCGATTGGGAAAATACACAGATGTACCGCGCTGATAAGCTTCTTTATCCAGCGCGCTGCCTGGCTCAACATAATAACTGACATCGGCAATCGCGACGATTAAACGCCAACCTGCCTGGGTTTTTTCGGCATATACCGCATCATCAAAATCGCGCGCATCCGCACCATCAATGGTCACCAAAGGCAAATGCCGCAAATCTTTACGTCCTGTATCGCGCTCTGAGCCATAATTAACTCCACTCAGCACCCCATGCATACTGCTGATTTGCTGGTTGACTGCTTCTGACCACTGATAAGGTAAATCATATTTACGAATCGCGATATCTGTTTCCATACCCGGCTCAAACTGCTTGCCCAGAATATCTACAATACGACCAACTACATGGCGATGTTCGATCGGATGTTTGGTGATCTTCACAGCGACGATTTCACCCGATTGCGCACCATTGGTTGCCTTTGCGTTGATCACAATGGAACGCCCGTAACGGGCATCATCCGGATCAACAAAGTGCACTCCACCTTCTTCGTAGTAATGACCCAGTATTTCACGCTCCCGGTCAATAATGGCCTCTACAATCTTGCCCTCTTTACGCCCACGGCTATCAATTCGACTAACCACCGCCAGTACTTTATCGTTATGTAGAACACGACGCATTTGGTTGGGGTGCAGATATAAATCCTCCCCACCGTCTTCCGGAATCACGAACCCAAAACCTTTTGCATGCCCCAACACCTTGCCAACAACAAGATCCATTTTTTTGGGTAGGGAATAGCGCTTGCGCCGATCTTTGAGCAGCATACCCCGCTGAGCCATACGCGCAAGACGCCCGGCATAACCTTCAAGTTCAGCCGGGGTTTTTAACTTAAAATAATCTGCGAGCTCGTCAAAACTCATGGGCTTACCAAGCTCTGTTAAAGCGCTTATGGTTATCGAACGCGAGGGAACTAATACATCAGTATCTGCAACGGCCCGAAAACCTTCTTTTTTAATATTATTAACCACTTAGGGTAACTTCCTTTCAAAAAATAATTGGGTGATATGTCAGTGCCCGCAAAACCGACTCTAGGTTTGCATTTGGGCGAGTAGAGTATATAGTAGCCCTCAGCAATCCGCAGCATTAAACACAAACTGGCCCCAATTATGAATACCAAACCTTCTGCTCCCATGCATTTGTTTGGGCTGGCTAATCTGGGCGTTGCGATGGTCAGCGGCGAGGACGCTACTGAGTTTTTACAGGGGCAGCTAAGCAACGATATTACGTTGCTACAAGATAACAAGCAACACCAGCTAAGTGCGTACTGCAATCCCAAGGGTCGCATTTTAGCCTTGTTTCATGTCCTGAAACTGGGGGCAAACTATGCGCTGATTGCACCCGAAGCTGTGCTTGCCAAGGTGCTCCCTCGTTTGCGTCTGTTTGTAATGCGCGCGGCGGTCAACATTGAGCCACTGGACAGCCCCAATTTGATTGGCCTTCAGCTACTCCCGGGCACGACGCTGGATGCGCTTGACGTAATAACCAAAAGCACAAAAATTGTGCAGCATAGTATCGACACAAGTCGGTATTTTATACTGCACGCAGGCGCTGAACTGCGCCCTGATAAGGAAATTGACGAATGGAATCTTATCGATATTCAACAACAGATCCCACAGGTGTTCATCCAATTGCACGAAACGCTAATTCCACAATCGCTGAATCTGGATATTATTGGTAGCGTGAACTTTAAAAAAGGTTGTTTTCCAGGCCAGGAAATCATCGCCCGAGTTAAATATCGGGGTAAACCCAAAACCAGGATGATTGGGGTAAGCACATCTTTACATCAAAAAATTGAATTAGGTGCACCTATTTATATCGACGAGCGAGATGGTTCAGTCGGCCAGATAACCAATATAGCAAATGGTGAAGATGGGACGCTAATGAGCATTACCGTACCCGCAAGTCATATAAACTCCGGAAAATTGTATATAAACGATAAAAAAGTCAATCAATTAAATCGCTTACCTAGCATTTATGAGGTTACTGTTTAGCCAAATAACCCGCTTTCTATCAAGCCATCAAATACAAATTGAACCGCGAGCGCAGCCAATAAAACACCCATGATCCGGTTAATCACGTTCATCCCAGTTTTTCCCAGTAGCTTTTGTAAATAGGTGGCTGCCAACAGGCAAAGCAAGGCCGCCAGCATGATACTTACCAGCGCAGCAATTACTGCCACTTGTTGGTCAGCTGCACCTTTGGCATTGCTGTGAAATAATATGATTGCACCAATCGCACCAGGGCCAGCGAGTAGCGGGGTAGCCAGTGGAAATACGGATATATCTTCTTTTTCCGCTCCTTTGTTTAGGGCTTCTTGCTTTTCCTCGTCGGTGGCGCTGGTTCCCCCGGAATGGCGTGCAAAAACCATATCAATCCCGATAATAAGCAACAATATACCGCCAGAGGTACGCAAAGCGGCGAGCGAAATTCCCAAGCGGTGTAAGAAAAACTCACCTAAAAACATAAATCCCAGTAGCACCACAGTCGCAATTAACACCCCTTTTAGCGCGTACAGACGACGACGATAGGCGGATCGATTGTGTGTCAGGCTGGCATAGATAATGGCCACACCGATGGGGTCCACCAGCGCAAACAACGACGCGACCACCACCATATAAGTTTCGGTAAAACCACTGGTAATCATATATTGATTTAAAACCTTAACGTATTTTTTGTGCGTGCTTGCCTTCAGTGCGGGTATGGGTAGTGCGTGCACGCGTAAACCCGCCTTTGCCTTTCTTATACTTATTTGTCATGTTCGTGTTTTTATTTTTAGGTAAAGCGGCTGGCACCAGCGCACGTGGTCCTCGGCCAATTAAATCGGTACGCCCCATTTTCCGTAAAGTAGCTCTTAATATCGGCCAATTATGCGGATCATGATACCGCAAAAAGGCTTTGTGTAGGCGGCGACGATTCAAGCCCTTTACCGTCTTGACGCGCGCAGAATTTTCTCTGATGCGGCCCAGCGGATTATACTCGGTATGATACATCGCACTCGCCACCGCCATGGGCGTGGGTAAAAATGCTTGGACTTGATCAAGACGAAATTTGTTACGCTTAAGCCAGAGCGCCAGATTGAGCATATCCTTGTCTGTCGTCCCCGGGTGCGCGGCAATGAAATAGGGAATCAGGTATTGCTCTTTGCCTGCCTGTTTCGAATAACGATCAAACAATTCCTCGAAGCGCTCATAACTATCCATTCCGGGCTTCATCATCTTCGACAAAGGGCCTGCTTCGGTATGTTCGGGTGCAATTTTAAGATACCCACCCACATGATGAGTTACCAGCTCTTTTACATACTCAGGAGATTCGACCGCAAGGTCATAACGCAACCCTGAGGCAATCGCGACTTTCTTGACCCCTTTTATCTTACGTACACGACGATATAATTCAATCAGCGGCTGATGATTGGTGCCCAGATTTTTACAAATTTTTGGATACACACAAGACAAACGTCGGCAACTTTCTTCAATCGCCTTGTCTTTACATAAGAGCCGGTACATATTGGCAGTCGGCCCACCCAGATCAGAAATAAATCCTGTAAATTCTGGGACTTCATCTCGAATATTTTCAACCTCCTTGACAATGGACTGTTCTGAACGACTTTGAATAATACGCCCTTCATGTTCGGTAATGGAACAGAACGTACACCCACCAAAACATCCACGCATAATATTGACTGAAAAGCGAATCATTTCCCAAGCGGGATTTCTCGCACTACCATAAGATGGATGCGGACGCCGGGTATAACCAAATTCGTAAAGCGGGTCGAGTTCCGCTGTCGTCAAGGGGATCGGTGGTGGGTTGATCCAGACATCCCGGTTACCATGACGCTGAACCAGCACCCGCGCATTACCCGGGTTGGTTTCCAGATGAAACACGCGCGAGGCATGCGCATATAAAATCTTGTCATGCTTAACTTGCTGGTAGGAGGGTAAACGAATAAATGTATTCGATTCGGGTGTAATAGCAGGCGCTTCAACTCGAAGCTGATCTACCGCCAAACTCGATGCTTGCGGCTGCGTTTTCTCGCAACCCGCTGTTAGCTGATACGGGTCGGGATCAGCCTGCACTTTACCCGGTTTATCAATTTCAGTTGAATCGATATGTTGCCAGTCCGCGGGCAGCGTATTGCGCATCAGCGCCGTTCCCCGAATATTGGTGATATCTTTAATGGATTCGCCACCTGCCAGGCGATGTGCCAATTCGACGATGGCACGTTCAGCATTGCCATATAGCAACAAATCCGCCTTCGAATCGGGTAATACAGAACGCCTGACGGTGTCGGACCAATAATCGTAATGCGCCATGCGCCTAAGACTCGCCTCAATTCCACCGATTACGATCGGCACCCCTTTAAACGCTTCACGCGCACGCTGAGCATATACCAATACGGAGCGATCTGGCCGCTTACCACCTTCTCCGTTTGGCGTGTAAGCATCATCTGAACGCACTTTACGGTCAGCAGTATAACGGTTTACCATTGAATCCATATTGCCAGCGGTTATGCCAAAAAAAAGTTTGGGCTTACCCAATTTGGTAAATTCTTTGGCAGAACGCCAATCCGGTTGCGCGATGATCCCAACGCGAAAACCTTGCGCCTCCAATAAACGGCCAATCAGCGCCATACCAAAACTTGGATGGTCAACATAGGCATCCCCTGTCACGATGATAATATCGCAGCTATCCCAGCCCAGATCATCCATTTCCTGGCGCGACATCGGTAACACCGGCGCAGGCCCAAACTTTATTGCCCAGTACGGGCGATAGGAAAACAGCGGTTTGAGATCTTGAATTGTACCCACTATCGAACGCCCATATTACTAGGTGGTTTCTCGGTACAAAGCATCAATTTGATTAAACCGTGCATTATCGAATATGAAACAAATACAAAAACAAGACAGAATGGCAGGAAGTCCCATTTTACCATGCGCTGAACCCTACGCAGCCCCTTAATATCAGCATGTCCATTTGCACCTCATAACAACTTATGTAAAGATAGCTTGTTCAAAACCATACTTAGAACGATAAAACATGCAAAGTAGACGACCCGCAAAACCTAAAAAAATCGGTAAACGAGAATACAATCGAGAGCTACTTCGCCTGCAAATTGAGATGATAAAACTGCAGGAGTGGATTAAACACACCAAAGATCGCGTAGTTGTCATTTTTGAAGGACGCGATGCGGCCGGCAAGGGAGGCGTGATCAAACGCATTACCGAGCACCTCAGCCCAAGAGATGTGCGCGTTGTCGCGCTCCCAGCGCCCACCGAAAGAGAGAAAACCCAGTGGTATTTTCAGCGCTATGTGGCACATCTTCCCGCAGCAGGTGAGATCGTCATTCTTGATCGTAGCTGGTATAACCGCGCCGGGGTAGAACGCGTAATGGGTTTTTGTACTGACGAAGAATACGAAGATTTTATGCGCGCCTGTCCGAATTTTGAAAGAATGCTGATTCGTAGCGGGCTCAAACTAATCAAATACTGGTTTTCAGTCAACGACGAAGAGCAGGAAAAGCGATTTCAAGCGCGTATGGACACCCCTACCAAACGCTGGAAACTAAGCCCAATGGATCTGGAATCGCGTGACAGATGGCAAGATTATTCACGCGCGAAAGACGCCATGTTTAGTTATACGGATACCAAGCAAAGCCCTTGGTATGTGGTCAATGCTGATATTAAAAAACACGCCAGACTCAACACCATGGAGCACCTGCTATCACTATTTGATTACGAAGATTTAACACCGAAAAAGTTTGAGCTTCCCCCGCGCTCCGATGTTAAAGGAGAATACGTGAGATCGCCAATCGAGGAATTAACCATGATTCCAGAGGTATACCCAAAAGAAAAAGTATAAACGTCGATTGTCTTAGCGCAAATACGTACCTCGGGCATAGCATCTAACATTACTCGGGGAATAGGCATAGTGCCCCTTCCCCGGAATTAATTTTTTGTCGGCCAGATGCCAGCAGATAAGCACCTCTTATTTACTTAATTAGCAGCCAAGTTAAATAGTGCTTCGATAAAATTTTACTTGTACTAATATAGGCTTATACCAGACAATCGTCGCTTGTCTTTGCCTACATCTTGCTGGCCCATGAAACCCACCCGGCGGCGGTTTACCGTCGAAGAATACACCACCCGTCAGTATAAAACCCGCCAGTCAATGGCGGAGCAAAATCTAGATATCCTGATCGTATCGGATCCGTCCAACATGTGCTGGTTGACGGGTTACGACGGATGGTCGTTTTACGTGCATCAATGTCTCGTACTCAGCATTACCGGGGATTTGTTTTGGTTTGGACGCGGTATCGATGCCAAAGGCGCTGAACTCACCACTGATTTATCCGATGAGAATATAATAAGCTACCCAGATCACTACGTTCAATCCCACGAATGTCATCCGATGGAATATCTGGCTGATATCCTGCGGGCGCGTAAGCTTCATCGAGGCAGGATCGGTCTTGAAAAAGACAATTATTATTTCTCCGCACACGCCGCAGAATCCTTGTACGCTAGCCTGGGAGAGGCCCATTTTATAGACGCCACGGCCTTAGTGAACTGGCAACGCGCGATCAAATCACCCAGAGAGATTGAGTACATGCAGCGTGCCGGCACCATAATCGAAACAGCCTACCATCGTATTATGGACGTTGCTGAACCCGGGATGCGAAAAAATGAATTAGTCGCAGAAATCTTGCATGCACAAATCACCGGAACGGACGAACATTACGGTGATTATGCAGCAATCGTACCGCTCATTGGAGTGGGTGATGAAGCAGCAGCCTGTCATATGACCTGGGATGGTGAGGTGCTCGAATCTGATTGCGGTATGTTTATAGAGCTTGCTGGCGTACACGCGCGCTATCACTGCCCTTGTTCACGCACTCTATATTTCGGCAAGCCCCCACAGCAGTATCGCGATATCGAAATCGTGATAAATGAATGCATAGAGTATGTTTTACCTGTTTTCAAACCCGGTAATACCTGTGGTGAGGTAGCAGATTCATTTTTCGCTAACTTGAAAAAACATGGCTACGAGAAGGACAATCGTTGTGGTTATGCGATTGGGTTATCGTATCCACCCGACTGGGGCGAACGCACCATGAGTTTGCGTAAGGATGACACAACCATCTTGCAAGAAAATATGACCTTTCATTTTATGCCTGCGATTTGGTTCGATGATTGGGGTTTTGAAACCACTGAGAGCATCCAGGTGACGCCTGACGGTGGCGCTTGCTTGTCGAACGTACCTCGGCAATTGCTCGTAAAATAGTATGCGTAAAAACCCCATACAAGCGACCATCGATTTCCAACGAGACGGTATCCAACACGGATTCCTGCGTCTGCCCTATTCGCGCGACGATTCGGCTTGGGGCGCGGTAATGATCCCAATTACACAATTCAAACACGGTAACGGGCCCACTGCGTTGATTACCGGCGGAAATCATGGTGATGAATACGAAGGACCCATCGCTTTGTTCGGCTTCGCTGGTCGCAGAAAATTTGAGGATATTCAAGGACGGATCATTGTAATCCCAGCGATGAATTATCCTGCCTTCCAAGCAGGTTGTAGAGTCTCTCCCATCGACGATATCAATCTGAATCGCGCATTTCCAGGCAAGCCGGATGGGTCGGTAACACAAATCATCGCCGATTACTTCAGCCAGGTCTTATTGCCTATGGCAGATTACGTTTTGGATATGCATTCTGGTGGCAAAACACTCGAATTTCTGCCGTTTGCAGCCAGCCACCAACTTGAAGATAAGGCACAGCAAACCCGTTGCTGGGAGGCCATGCTGGCGTTTGGCGCGCCCTATCACCTGAGCTTATTAGAAATCGATGCCGCTGGCATGTACGATACCCAAGCTGAGCAGATGGGTAAAGTTTTTGTGTCGACTGAGTTAGGGGGGTGTGGCAGCACACGTGTTGCATCGATTGCCATCGCGAAAAATGGGGTTAATAACTTTCTGGTGCATGCGGGCATACTGGAAGGTGAACTCAAACGCGGTAAATATGAAGCTGTTGGTCTGGCCATGGACGAATCAAGTGCTTATCATATTTGCCAGCACAGTGGCCTACTTGAACCCCGTGTTAATTTAGGCGACAGCGTGAAACAAGGAGATCAGATCGCACTCATCCATAACTCTGAACGCACCGCCGTTGTTCCGCAGGCCTACCACGCGCAATGCCATGGTCTGATCATTGCCAGGCATGTCCCCTCTCTGATCAAGATGGGCGATTGTTTGAACGTGATCGCGCGTATCGTTAAATCATAATTTTGCCTAGACACGCTATATAGTGCTCACTGAAATTCTACGAAAAACCTGGCCCCTGTTTCTTGGCATCGGCTTCTTGATGCTGGGAAACGGCCTACAAGGCACGCTGGTCAGCTGGCGAGCCACCTATGAGGGTTTTGCACCGAGTACCACTGGATGGATCATGATGGGTTACTACGCCGGATTTTTAGTGGGTTCACTATACACTCCCATGCTGGTGAACAACGTCGGCTATATCCGCGTTTTCGCTGCATTGGCTTCCTTAGCCTCTACCGCAGTGCTGATCCAGGTCGTGTTTATCAATCCACCGGTTTGGTTTGCCATGCGCTTGATGTCGGGATTTTGCTTTGCCGGCACCTACGTCATCGCAGAGAGTTGGCTTAACGCTAGTTCAGATAATGCCAGTCGAGGACAGACCTTATCATTTTACTTATTCGTCGCGTTTTTTGGTTTAGCGGGTGGGCAGTGGCTGCTGAACATGGCGCACCCATCTGGGTTCAGTTTATTTGTACTGTCCTCGGTACTCCTCTCTCTGGGTTTGGTGCCAATTTTGCTACGTAAAACGGAAGTGCCTGACATTGAAACCTCCGATAGCATGGGCGTTGTTAAGTTGATCAAAATATCTCCAGCTGGCGTTTTCAGCATTTTTGCTTCAGCTATCGCCCACGGTGCACTATTTGGAATGGGCGCAGTGTTTGCGGTTACTGTCGGCATGAGCGTCTCTCAAACTTCGCTGTTCATGAGCTCATTTATTGTCTTGGGTGCCTTTGCTCACTGGCCTCTGGGTTGGTTATCTGATCAGATTGATCGACGCTACGTCATCCTTGGAGCGAGTATACTCGCGACATTAATATGTGTTGTATTGTCGATAGTTGCGCCCCAAAAGCCCGTGTTTATTGGCCTATTTGCCGGGCTAGGGGCAGTTTCATTGCCCATATATTCAATGGCGGTTGCGCATACCAATGATCGCTTAGAACCCGACCAAATGATTGGTGCCAGCAGTAGTATTATTTTAGTCTTGGGTATAGGGTCGGTGCTCGGGCCACTTTTGGCCGGATATTTACTTAATAATATTGGCGCAAATGGTTATCTGATTCATCTTGGGGTCGCCCATCTAGCAGTAGTAATGGGCATGCTATACACCTTAATTAAACGCCCAGCTGTACTGGAAGACCATCAAACCCACTATCAACCCGTCCCACCAGGGCCAACCACGGTAACCATGGAAGCCGTCGCGCATGAAGCAGAAGAATCGCTGGACGAGGAGAAAAATGACGAGCACGTCAACGATTAATCAAATAGCTAGATGCACCATTCAGCCAATTGAGATAACCCTTGCTTAATACCAAAACATGGCAAATAAACGAAAACCCCTAGACACATGGGATCGGAGCAGTTTTATGCACCCATCCACTCACTTGGCCCAATTTGCACGTGGAGATGTACCGCATCGAGTAATCTCTGGAGGCGAAGGTGTTTATATTGATGATATTAACGGCAACCGGTTATTGGATGGTTTTGCCGGACTGTATTGCGTCAATATTGGCTATGGCCGCAAACATGTCAGCGATGCCATTGCCAGACAAGCGCAGGAACTGGCTTACTACCATGCTTATGTTGGTCATGGTACTGAGGCGTCGATCACACTGTCGAAAATGATTATTGAGCGCGCACCCGCCAATATGTCAAAAGTGTATTTCGGGCTTTCAGGCTCGGATGCGAACGAAACCAATGCCAAGATCGTCTGGTATTACAATAATGTACTCGATCGCCCCAGCAAAAAGAAAATTATCTCCCGCTGGCGCGGCTACCATGGCTCTGGTTTGATCACGGGATCCATGACCGGATTAGACCTGTTTCACAATCAATTTGATTTACCCTTACCTCAAGTTATTCATACTGAGGCCCCCTATTATTACCACCGAGCGGACTCATCGATGAGTGAGCTCGACTTTTCAGCCCATTGTGCAACGGAGTTGGAAAAATTGATTCAAGCTGAGGGTGAAGACAATATTGCCGCTTTTATTGGGGAACCGGTACTCGGAACCGGGGGTATTGTTCCGCCTCCTGAAGGTTATTGGGAAGCCATTCAACCCGTATTAAAAAAGCATGATATTTTGCTGATTGCCGATGAGGTAGTAACCGGCTTTGGCCGCCTGGGACGTATGTTTGGCTCGGATCACTATGGCATGCATCCAGACCTCATTACTGTCGCTAAAGGACTAACTTCAGCGTATGCGCCACTTTCTGGCACGATTATTTCAGACAAAGTATGGCGTGTGCTGGAAGCGGGTACGGATAAGCTCGGCCCGTTTGGTCATGGTTGGACGTACTCCGCCCACCCAATCGGTGCCGCGGCGGGCGTGGCAAACCTGGAAATAATTGACGAATTGAACTTAGTGGCCAACGCCAAAGAAACGGGGGCTTATCTGAACAAAAATATGCGTGATACATTCGCGGACCACCCGAACGTCGGTCAGGTCCGAGGAGTAGGTTTACTCTGCGCGGTGGAATTTGTCGATAGCAAGACTCCGCTTCGATTTTTTAATCCCTTGGGAAGCATTGGCCCACAAATTGTGGCCGCTATGCTAAAACGCGGGGTGATCGCCAGGGCAATGCCACAGAGCGATATAGTTGGTCTGGCACCACCATTGTGCATTACGCCAGAAGAAGTGGACATCATCATATCAGCCTTAGGTGAAGCTATTGAAGAAGTGTTTAGTGCTTAAATATGGACGCTAGATTTAACCCTAAACCTTGCTAAGACCAGACAGAATAGTCATTCAAATAGCCTTCATTACCATCCACCTTCTGTTATTTGCAGTATCCCATCAAGTGCGCGTTTACAATTTTTACCAGAAACGAAAAAATACCAGATTCACGATTTAGGGCATCTATATTGAAAATAATTAGTCTGAATTTAAAGTTAAAACTTAAGAATGTAAATTTTGATATCGAGCTAACCAATTGAATAATAGTTTTAATTTAAAATACAGTTTATTTTCGGTAAAAACTTAACTCAAATTATTAACCTTTAATTAGACCTATACATCTGTATAATGATTTGTAGGGTAACAACTCGCTATTAATTTAGGTAATGACCTTTAGAAGTAGCGATGTTAAAGAACAAGCTATATTAAAGGAGGTATATAAAATGGTTGTCTCTAGAGCAAAAGGTAATTTACGGTTTGTATTGATCTCGATTTTCGCGCTTTATCTCTCAGGCTGCGCAACGCTACCAGACAACAACGAACGTATCATATCGGATCTTAAACATCTTGATGTCACCATTACTGAAGACGAACGAGGCTTAGTCATCTCGCTGCCCACGGTGTATTTCGACTTCGATAGCAGTAATTTGAAAACCTCATCACGCGCGAAAATTGCAGAAATCGCAAATGTCTTGAACCAGGACTATACCTTAAACCGGGATATCGAAATTGAAGGTCATACCGATAATACCGGTGAACCAGACTACAACATGAATTTATCCACCCAACGGGCGGAAGTGGTTCTGAAGGAATTGGCGTTTAGTAATATTGCTGAATCACGAATGCGTTCCTCTGGAAAAGGTGAGACATCACCGATAGAAAATAATTCAACGGTAGAGGGTCGAAGAAAAAATCGCCGAGTCGAAATCATATTGCTCAAACCGTAAATCATCGAATTATTTATATGTCGAACATAACCATTAGATTAGAGGCTTCGCTTTTTATAGATAAGAAATTAAACAATTACAGGTAAACGATGTGAAGTTCGCACTATGCCGTATCTAGGTACATTACTAGAGCAATCAAGCGTTGGAATAAAACGCACGGCATGGTACGGATTGATTACATCACTGGCTACCGTAAGTTTGTTCTCGACCTCGCCTGTTTCGGGGCAACCAAACCAACCACCCACTGAAGAACATATAACGCTGGGTGAACTGTTTCGATCGGTGGAACAGGAAGGTGTCGATTCAATCTCGGCTCCAAAACAATTGGATACGAGCGATCAAGAAATAGCAACGCAAGCTGAAAAACCAGCGCTAAATGAAGCCACAAAGACCAATAGCGAGAGTGTAAATAATACTGCAAGCACCACGATCAACCCAACGCCAAAATTCACGACTAAAGACACAACCAAGTCCGTTAATAAATCACAGCGTAATTTACCGGGTGTCACAGCAAAATCTGGTGAAACCCAAGCTACAGTGCCACCCACCAAGCAAGAAATCGCGTCATTTAGACTAAAACCAATATCTAAACCTCGCAAACAAGCGCCTCCCATCCGGCTTATACGTTTGAGTGATCAAAATACACAAGCCTTGGCTGCAGCCTTGACCAACCGGGAAATAGCAACTGCGCAAATTTTGCTACAAAATGGCGCGGATTTAAGCGCGGTTAATGATAAAGGCCAAACTTTGTTGATGATGGCCGCGGTCAATACCGATGCTGGGCTTGTTCGGACAATGATCCAACAGGGAGCAAAAATCAATGCGCGCGATAATTGGGGTTGGACAGCGTTGTTTCATGCCACTATTAAAGGCCAACTGGATATAGTCAATGTCTTACTTGAAGCAGGTGCTGATCCTAATCTAATTGGCTATGACGGACGAAGTGCTGTAATGGCGGCTAGCTGGAATCGCTATCACGAAATTCTGAGTTTGTTGGTAAAGTCAGGTGCAAACGTCAACATAAAAAATCGTGATGGCTGGACCGCGCTGAGTTTTGCTGCCTGGAATGGTGATGAGACGGCGGTGCGGATTTTGCTAAACGCGACCGCAGATAAATCTATTCGTACCAACGAGGGTGAATCTGCACTCGCGCTCGCGGAACAAGCTGGGTATATAGAAATCGCGAATCTACTACGTTAGATAGCGCTTTTCTGACATAGCCGTTATACCCAGATCGTATAACGATCCTACCCTGATTGTTCTACTCCTTGTTCTATTCCACGAAAATGGTTTCTCCGATTTTGATCACCGCAAATTCTTTGCTGGGCAATTTCGCCTCTTGCATGGCTACTTCCAGTAAAGCGGGTGGTTCTAAGAATGGCTCACTGGTGAGCTGAAAAGTACCCCAATGAATCGGCATTGATTTTTCGGATCTTACATCTTGGTGTATTAAAACCGCTTCGGCCGGATCAACATGATGGGGTGCCATAAAATGACGCGGGGAATACGCCCCGATTGGAATAAAAGCGAGCTGGTGTGCGCCCATACGGCGGCCAATTTCTTTAAATAGTTCCTCTTCGTAACCCGTATCGCCAGCAAACCAGCTATTGAAATCGCCTATTTTGACGCTCCATGAACCCCAAAGACTTTTGTTGGTATTCCATGGGCTTCGCTTTGACCAATGCACAGAAGGTGTCAGGGTAATTTCAACTTCAGGACTATATTGATGCGACTGCCACCAATCCAGTTCTATCACCTTATCCGCATCAATACCCCGGTCTTCAATCCAGCTTTTTAACCCCAATGGCACGTACCAGACCACGGAATTACCAAGCATCTCAACCGTTTTTCTATCCAAATGATCATAATGGTTGTGCGATATCACAACAAAATCAATTTCAGGCAATTCATGAAACGACAAGGCCGGCTGGGTAAACCGCTCAGCCGCCCAAAAATCAATCGGCGATGCGCGCTGGGTTAAGTGCGGATCAGTTAAATATGCAACTCCTTTATGTTGTACCAAGACTGTCGCATGACCTATCCAGGTCGCACGAGCCTGGTCTGCTGGCGAATCGATAACACGCCTATCTACGCTTGTAACAATAGAATCCGCCTGTGCTTGGGTAATGGGTGGAAAACGGCCCTCTTTAAAACGCATCTGCAACCAATTTATCAAAGAACCTTTGGAGTGGGTATTAAACTTCCTTTCCGTGGCATTCCATTGGGGTGAGTCATAAATTTGCTCGCTTGCGTATACCTTGAAATGCACTGCGATGAGCACCGACATCATACTTAACAGCGTAACCACTCTATAACTCATTTTTATTGGAGGTAACATTTGTTTATCGAGTTTATTTAATTAAAAAAAGAACCATAATCAATATTTGTTGTGCATTAAATGGCTAAGAGTATACAAAGCCACCAAATACGCGACTAACGCTATCCCATACTAGGCCCTGAAATCAGCACTTGTAAATTTAATGTTCTCTATAACGCAGCTTTTAGTTTCTCCCATGCACCCTTCATTGTTCAAGTGGCTTGCTTGAGCACCTGACCAATTCCAGACAGTGCAGGATTTTTGGCGGTAATAATATAAGCGGGCACTTTTGACATATACGGCTGAAAACGACCTTTGGCTTCAAAACGCTGTCGAAAGGATGAGGTTTCAAAATAAGTTCCCAGGCGTGGCACAATACCGCCGCCCACGTAAACACCACCCCATGCGCCCAGGGTTAAAACCAAATTCCCAGCGACCGAACCGAGCAGGCCACAGAAAGTAGCCAATGCCTCTTCACAATATCCGTCCACTTGCTTCCGCGCGCGTAAAGATATTTCCGCAGGAGACAGCGCTTCAGAATTAGCCCCTTCAAGATGACAAATCGCCAGATACAAATTCTGTAATCCCATTCCTGAAATTAGTCGCTCAGCTGATACGTGCTCGTATTGATGCCAACACTGCCTCAGAATAGCGCATTCACGCTCATTACCCGGGCTCAAACTCACATGCCCCTATGAGAAGACCTTCTCCGGCCAGAGGCACCCACTGATCATCCATAGGTAATAACCCGGAAACACCCAAGCCTGTACCCGGTGCAATGACGGCCAGCGGCGCTTTTTGTTCAGTTGCAATGCCTCCCAGTTGTATCAGATCTTGGTCAGCTAAAGAGGGAATGGACATCGCCAGTGCAGTCAGATCATTTTTAACGATAAGACGGTTAAGCCCAAGCGATTGACGGGTTTGTTCAATTGAAAACTCCCAATGATGATTTGTCATCTTCACCCGATCCCCTGAAACCGGATTCGCAATCGCAAAAGCCGCTGCCTGGACGGGAGGAGATCCGACCCTTTGCAAATAGGCTTTTACCACGGAAACAATATCAGCATAGTCCGCGCAGGGTAGCGTGTATTGCTGTGATAGCTCCTGTGTTGAAGACAGCAACGCAAAACGGGCGTTGGTACCGCCTATATCAGCGACCAAATGTATAGGTTTACTCACAATTCTGGTAGCCTATCCTGAGTTGTAATTGGTATCAACATCCGCCAATGCGCAGCTGCGAACCTGGGTAGCGAGGCAAGCGTCAATGGCGGCGCGATTACCGACTTACGCCTGGCACTTGATGATATTAAGCTTGCCGCAAATTATTGAGATCAAATATAGTACGCCAGATTGAATGCGCCACCAAGTCGAATCCAGCCTGCCAACACCAATGAGATTTATTTTTTATCCGACATTTGGATCAGCTCGGACACCTCCAGCGTGCCGTTAATCTCAAGAAACGGGCACGCTTTTGTCATGGTTAGCGCTGCATCCATGTCATCGGCCTGAATAATGGTATAGCCAGACATTGATGTCGATCCACCCGCGGCAACAGACCCATCAGGGCCGATGGTATGCGTATTTTTTAATGGGTTCATTGGGCTGACCACTAAGTCACCTAGTGTATTCAACCAATCCATATATTTAGCAAAGTGCTGCTTACCTTCTTCTGGGGTAGCGGGCTGATCACCACCGAGATAAGTAATCAGGTATTGAGGCATGTTTTCTCCTATGTTGGCTAATCATAAGCGCAGTTTCACCTGCATATACCACCAGTATAGCACGCAATACCGGGCTACTCAGAATACACGTAAATAAGGGCTCAACCATTTACGCTCAACTGCTGACTATGCGCATGCGTATCTCGAATCAGATGAGTATCATAGATGATAGTTAGCTTGGTAAATCGCGTTCCATCTTGCGCTAACTCGAAAACATCCACGCACTCAAAATCCACGATTTTTCCACTTTGCAGCGTCCAGGTATAATTAAAATGCAAAGCAACAACCGCCTTATTATCGCTGGAATCAAAGATATTAAGCAGCTTGGTTTGCGATTGCGCAGTATCTGCAAACAAATCCTGGTAAAAACGGCGCACCGGCATTTCCCCATAGAGCGGCGAACTTACAATCGCATCGGCGGCAAAAAGGGATAACACTTTTTCTAAACTCGCCGCGTTCAGGGCTGCCAGGTATTGCTGGCAAAGTGCTTTGATCATAATCGTGGTCTCTCCAGTTAACTATTCTAAAAATCAGCGCTTAAAACTATCTGTATTTTTGGTTGTTGCGGGGTTTTCTTTGATTCGCCAAACAAAAAACAATAGCACCAACGCCATTGTAATCAACAAAACCTGCATACGGGTCTCGCCATTAAAAATCGCGATGGTGATGATGAAGCTAATCACAATCAACAACGACGCCTTGTATTTGGTTTGACGTGACAGCGTTTTACTGTCCTCCCACTGCTTTAAGCTTGGGCCAAACCAGGGATTATTGAGTAGCATTTGATGAAACCTGGGTGAGCTATTTGAAAACAAAACTAACGCGCCGATCAAAAAAGGTGTGGTCGGTAGAATCGGTAATATAGCGCCCAGCAGCCCCAAACCGACGCAAAGCCACCCCAAAATAATGAACAAATGGCGTTGTAACTTTTTCCGCATGCCAAATAAATCGTAATAATTATCCTAGCTAAAAACCGATAACAACGCAGTAGCTTACCTGAGAATCTAAAGTTTACCTAAAGCACTGAACAATTCTTTCAACACTCGGGTCATGTGTCCACCCAGTAACGATCCTACATTTTATGTGTAATGTGCTAATAGGTTTCGTTTTCGCTGAATACCTTGACGGATAGCGCTTGATTTTCTTTATATGTCACAATGAATGTGATTGGCCTGCAACAAACCTGGCAGTCTTCGATATATTCCTGGGATACATCTTTAGAATCGATCATTACGTCAATCATTTCTCCGCAATAGGGGCAACCTATCGTTTTTTCGATTAATCCGTTCATTTTTTAGGCATCTTTTCCATCTACGTTAACGAATTCACCCTACGGAGAAAGCTGACTTCGTTATTAATCGGTAGTTTGAGTTCATTGCACCTGGTTTCGATAAAGACTCACCCCGGGTTATTAAAATGATAAAGAATTAAGCCACAGAATCCCGATAAACCAGGAAGAACTGTAAACTGAATTATGTTTTTATATTTGTCTTTGCCATTTTCAGATTTTAGAAAGGCGGAAACTTGAATATACAATACAACTATCAATAGCAAGAGACCTGTAATCGTTGATTCGTTAAATCCAACATCAGACAAAATGAGCAACGGTGCAACGAACACAAACATACATACAAAAAATACAACAATTACGCTAATTAGATTTCCTGATCTGAATCTGATTTTCATCAATGCGCTAGCCTAGACCTTCACACAACGATGATTCTACGGGACTCCCTACTGCATTTTTAAACATGGCGAATTTGGGTTGTTCAGCGGAGAAAAAAAGGTGCGCCTCACACTTACAATCACTGCAACCGAACCCCTGGATCGGTACAATGTTTTTCATTTCTGCTAGGGATTTTGCCCATTCATGCTCCAATCGTTCAGCAGCATGGCTATACCATACTACTGTAGGATCCGCGAACTCACGTAAGTAATCTATGTGCCAATGTTTCGATTTCGCTTTACGACAATGCCTGGATACACGGGCCAATACACCCCCAGGCCCAAATGCGCTGCCCACATAGATGTAGTAACCGGGTTGAACATTAAGCTGGCCCCAGCGACCTATTTCTGCGAGCGTGCCAGTTTCCGATTTAAGTACAAGTGCGTAAGTACCAGGTCTTGGTTTCATTGACAAACCACACTCTTAAAAGCTATCTTTTCCGAATATACTTACCATGGCGCTTTCTCTCCTTTACGAGGCTTGGCTACAATTTGCCACGCATCTTCGTAAATAACTATGCCCGAGTCCTTAGATTTGTACACCTCTATTTCTATGCCATGATATTTAAGTATTTCCGACTGACCCAACATGCGCCTAATAGCTTATTCTGCTTCGGGTTTAAACCATGATATCGCGTGTCTATGTTCGTCATTTTCTAGTATTTTTGGTACGACTAGCCTTTGGTTAAACCACTTTAACGTGTTTCTTAAATGCTCATGTTCTAGTTTTGATAGGTCACCAGTCTCCCTTAGCTCATGCGCTGCGACCAAAATACCTAGATTTCGAGTTGAATCTAAATCCCAAATTTTAGTAGAAAAACGAAGATACATATCTATTGTGCCCTAATCCTTTGTGCGAACGGTGTAATTGAATTCTGGCGAACATACGGAACATACAGTCAGACTTTTGTACACGCTTTGCCCAACCTCCCTATTTTCCAACCGGCAGTATAAACCTGACAATCATTGGTGACAACTCTTTGCATGTCAGCATTAAAGCAAACTATGCGATGTCCTTCTAATGCACGGTACAGTAGCTTATATTCGCTCGTAGATAAATCAAACTAAGCCTATCTCTTGCTGACTGAATCGCTCATTGTATTTTTTGCCGCAACCGTACACGGTGCTTTGGGGTTGGGCTTTCCGATGACAGTCACACCCTTGCTTGCCTGGCAAGGTAATCTGATGCGCGCGATTCAATTGACGCTATTTCCCACCGTGGGTGTCAATATATTGATGATTATCAGTCAATCCCAGCCATGGCAGGCGATACGACCATTGATCTTTATTTTACCGGCAGTGGTTATAGGCACCATCGCGGGTAGCATGCTGATCGTTTATTTCAATGCGGATGTTTTCCGTATCCTGCTGGCCTTGTTGATCCTGGTTTTCCTCTGGCTGGATCATAAAAAGCGCATAGGCATCACCAATCCGAGCGCAAAACCGCGTGGTGTAATAGTCATCGGCCTGATTACAGGTTTGTTGGTTGGTGTGGTTAATGCCGGCGTACCTGCTTTGATCATCTTTGCGCTCTACAATCAACTGGGGCGCGGCCAAAGCATCGTGCTATTTAACAGTTGCTTTTTAATGGGCAAAATAACCCAGTTTGTGTTGTTTGGCAGCTTGGGGGAGCTCAATACCGAGTGGCAGCTAAGCGGTTTTTTGTTGATGTTGATCGCTGTTGTAGGAGTACTGTTGGGTCAATGGCTGGGTAAACGGTTGGATCAATCACGCTGGCGAGCAGCCATGCGCTGGGTATTATTATTCATTGCGCTGTCCTTGTTGTTCAAGATTTTTACCGAAGGTCAACTCTCTCTATTTAAATCAAACTCTTGAGCTTTTCTACCATTTCGTTTGAATCCCATTCGGTTGCGCCGAATAGGGTATAGCGAATTCTCCCCGCAGGGTCGATCACGAAGGTCGCTGGGGCTGCAAACACTTTCCATTCCGCCAACGTGCCACCTGCTTCATCCATCAAAATCGTAAATTCTGGCTTCACTTCTTCGATAAATTGTCGCACTTCTTCCTTGCTTTCGCCCATATTGACTGCCAGAATTTTGAGATCATCTCCCATTTTGGCTTGCAAGCGATTCATCGACGGCATTTCTACCCGACATGGCGTGCAATAAGTCGCCCAAAACTGCACCAGCGTTAATTTACCCTTAAACTGTGCCAGCGTCACTGATTTGCCTTCAAACGAGCTTAATACCAGGCTTGGGGTGCCCCCTTCATAAGGTTTTAGTTCTGCTGCTTTAGCCGGCAGCATCAAGAAAACCACCAACCCCACTACCGCAAATAAGGCAATCACTTTAATTGCAATCAACCAAATAACTCGGTTCATAGTTTAATCTCCTGCCGTCAGCTAATTAAGCCTTTGTTGCTGGTTTAGTCTGTCCAATGTGGTCACGCTTGCGCGTACCAGGCCCGCCAATTGTGACGTAACCGTCTGTTCAGCCAGATTTTGTTTTTCGCGTTCGTAGAAAAACCCGCGCACGCCGGGTATCAACGCCGTTGTCACCAGGCTCCCGCTAGCTCCAAGTTGCTGTGCTAAAGCGGGTAAGGCCCAACGATGGGGCGTTTTTTCACCTTCCAGCACCGCAATGGGGGTTTTGGTCTTGCCCACTGCGTCAATATAAACTGGATCTTTGCCGGGCTCTGGCGGTTTGGCATTCAAACGAGGATAAAGTAACACTACCCCCTTTAACGCGTCCAGCTGATTCGGATGCAGCTGTTCCCAGCGCGCCAAGCCACGCAATAACACCGCACTACCACGCCCGCTGGAAATTAAGTATACCTGTTTGTCTGGTGCCTGAATGGCAGCGTCGATAATGGCAACGACATCCTCGGTTGGGATTTGTTCAATCGCGCTTTTCTGCTTGGGCAGAAAATAAGCCGTTAACAAATCCGGCATCCATATTTCCATTTTATTTGCGGACAACAAAGAGGCCGTATTCATTTCAGCCTTCCCTGTACCTTGGTCGCAGGCAAAGCCTAGCAACAACTTTGCACCCTCGGCTTTATATTGTCTGATATCAACACGCTCACCGCTGGGCAAGTCCATTGCAAACATTGCGCTGTCCTGCGCACCAACCGTACTCGAAAACACGAAGCTGAATACGCTAAATACAAATGCTTGGGTCAGTTTATTTTTCATCCTTTTCAGTAACATACAATTAACGAAGCGGAGTATATAGAACACTTTACGACATAGAATATAAGCTAGATCAAATAAGCGTTAATTAATATTATTAATTTTTAATAATATACTTGCTTTTTACATAATTCCAAGCGTAATCGGGCCCATTTTATTCTTCGTTGGCGTGAAGCAGTAGTAATCGTAATTCCTTTGCCAGGCAAGGTCGAAATACGCACCACTTGTTTGCATCACACATTATATACTTGAACCGTTCCCGGTGATATTGATATTGTTTACCCGTCTTCACACGCTAATTTTTGCTTACCCGATTTCATGCCCTATTCTTTTGATATACTGGATGCTATCGCTATTTCTTGGTTTCTTGTTGCCTGGATAGGCTATAGCGCCATCAGTAAGCGACGCTATTCTTCTGGTGGAGAAGCAACTTTAACCAAGCTATCTCGAAATTATCGAAAAGCATGGATGCTAAATATGCTTGATCGTGAGTTTCGCATAGTAGACACCACCTTGCTGAGTACCCTGATTCAAAGTGTCTCGTTTTTTACCTCAGGAACCATTCTACTGATCGCTGGTTTATTCGCCGCGCTAAGTGCCGCTCAAGACGTACTCGAAATGACAGCACAAATCCCGTTTGCGGTTGAAACCAATTTACTCACGGTAAAAATCAAGTTCTTACTGCTTATCGGTCTATTTGTATACGTATTTTTCAAACTGGTTTGGTCACTCCGGCAATACAACTTTGCCGTCGTGATGATGGGTGGAGCCTGCATCGAATTTGATGATCAAGACGAAAAAACGCGCTTTGCTGAAAAAATGGGTGTGGTAATAGACCGAGGTGGCATACATTTTAACGAGGGCATGCGCGGCTATGAGTTTGGTTTGGCGTATTTGGGATGGTTTATTCACCCCCTATTATTTATCGGTGCAACAACTTTGGTTGTTTTAGTGATCTATCGACGTGAGTTTCATTCCAACGTGTTGCGCGCCATGCAGCAATGGGACCAAACACAACAATAAAATTGATGCGTTTCGTCCAAACTTATGGTTAACTGCTATTTAGAGATAGATTCTAATATCTCTAATGCGCCTAGGTAAGCATGATTTGACTTAGGTCAAGTTTGAGATAATAAGCAATCGTTATATTCCGGCTAGCAAATCGTTCTTTATGGTGCACCGCACCATGGGTGCATTCTTTACGTGCCATTAATAGCCAAAAATAACGCGTAAACCAAAAATTTTAGAAAACTGAGGATTCATACATGAATACAGCACAAACGTATAACTACGACGTCGTGCGGAAGTTTGCCGTGATGTCGATCGTTTGGGGCATCGTCGGCATGCTTGTCGGCGTTATCATTGCCTTTTTACTGGTCTTTCCAGATATGTTCGAAGGTATTCCCTACTTTTCATTCGGTCGCCTACGCCCTCTGCACACCAATGCGGTTATTTTCGCGTTTGGCGGTAGCGTTTTATTTGCTACCTCTTATTACATTGCGCAGCGCACCTGCCACACGACATTATTTGCGCCTAAATTGGCGGCTTTTACATTCTGGGGCTGGCAGTTGATTATCGTGCTTGCAGCGATCACTTTACCTTTGGGCATCACTTCCTCAAAAGAATACGCAGAGCTTGAATGGCCTATTGATATCTTGATTACCCTCGTATGGGTCGCTTACGCAATCGTATTTTTTGGCACACTCGCGACCCGTAAAGTAAAACATATATATGTAGCAAACTGGTTTTTCGGCGCCTTTATCCTCACCGTGGCGATGCTGCATATTGTCAATAACCTCGAAATTCCTGTTTCCTTGACAAAATCATACTCCATTTACGCAGGGGTACAGGATGCGATGATTCAATGGTGGTATGGCCATAATGCGGTTGGTTTCTTCCTGACAGCTGCATTCCTCGGCATGATGTACTACTTTATCCCCAAGCAGGCAAATCGGCCGGTGTATTCTTATCGTTTATCCGTCGTGCACTTTTGGGCGCTGGTATTCACCTATATCTGGGCAGGCCCACACCATCTTTTATACACCGCTTTACCTGACTGGACGCAGTCGCTCGGCATGTTATTGTCACTGATCCTGCTGGCGCCTTCATGGGGCGGTATGATCAATGGCATCATGACGCTTTCCGGTGCTTGGGAAAAATTGCGCGATGACCCTATCCTAAAATTTCTGGTGGTCTCGGTTTCATTCTACGGAATGTCAACCTTCGAAGGCCCAATGATGGCAATCAAGTCTGTCAATGCACTTTCACATTACACAGACTGGACCATTGGCCACGTTCACTCCGGCGCATTAGGTTGGGTCGGAATGGTATCTATGGGTGCCATGTACTACCTGATCCCACGGCTATTTAATACCAAAATTTACAGCATTAAGCTCATCGAATGGCACTTCTGGACCGCGACAATTGGCGTGGTGCTTTACATTACTGCGATGTGGATTTCCGGCATTATGCAAGGCTTGATGTGGCGCGCGGTAAATAACGACGGCACGCTTACCTACAGTTTTGTTGAGAGCGTCCAGGCGATGCAACCATTCTATATCATTCGTGGTGTAGGGGGCACGGTATTCCTGTTTGGTATGCTGCTGATGGCTTACAACATCTATAAAACCATTGCACAGGGTGAGGCGGTAGACGCTCCTGTTCTGGCGCCAGCTCACTAATCGCAATAGGAGATAAAAATGAGTTTACAAATCAAAACAGAAACCAACATCGCCTACCTAATTGTTCTAACCTTGTTGCTGGTGAGCGTGGGTGGGCTAGTGCAAATCACCCCCTTGTTCTTTCAGCACTCTACAACTGAGCCTATCAAGGGTCTGAAACCATATAGTCCGCTGCGCTTAACCGGACGTGACGTTTATATCCGTGAAGGCTGTAATACCTGCCATTCACAAATGATTCGCCCGTTCCGCGCGGAGACCGATCGTTACGGGCACTATTCAGTTGCCGGTGAATTTGTCTACGACAAACCATTTTTATGGGGTTCCAAGCGTACCGGACCAGATCTACACCGAGTAGGTGGACGCTACAGCGACAAATGGCACCGTGTACATCTTTATCAACCACGCGACGTGGTGCCTGAATCTGTTATGCCAGCTTACCCCTGGTTAGCCAGTAATATTGCTGATTCAGCCTCCATTAAAACGAAAATGAGCAGATTGCAGATGATCGGGATTCCGTATACGGATGAAGATATTGCCAACGCTGAACAATCCATGCTGACGGAATCCGGTAAAGCTTCACTCGAAGAAATCACCGAAATGGACGCCATGGTTGCTTATTTGCAAGGTCTGGGCATTGAGCTCAAGGAGACAAGATAATGCTTTCGATCATTGCAACCGTTTCCACCATTATGGTCATGATCACTTTCATTGCGATTGTGATTTGGGCATGGAGTGGTAAGCGCAAAAAAGACTTCGATGAAGCAGCACGCTTACCCCTAGACGAAAACCTGAACAGAGAAAATAATCATGGCTGATTTTACCCACCCATTTTTTAGTTGGTTCATTGCAATCACTACCGTATTAAGTATCTTAGGTTGTTTCTGGCTGATATTTGCCAACAACATTAAAAAATCAGAAGGCGAAGTAAAGCCCACCGGACACGTCTGGGATGAAACCCTGGAGGAATTTGACAATCCACTGCCGCGTTGGTGGTTTTTCATGTTCATCATTACGCTGGTGTTTGGGCTGGTTTATTTAGTCCTTTACCCCGGGTTGGGCGATTTCAAAGGCCTGCGGGGCTGGACCCAAATCAACCAGTACGAGGCTGAAAGCCAGGCATATGATGAAAAGTATAGCGCGTTGTACGCAGGCTATGCCAATACGCCAATCGCGGAACTAGCGAAAAACGAAGAAGCAATGAAAACAGGCGAACGCATCTACGCCTCTTACTGTGCGGTGTGTCATGGTTCAGATGCACGCGGGGGCCCAGGTTTTCCAAACCTTGCAGATACCGATTGGTTATGGGGTGGTACACCTGAAGCGATTAAAGCCAGTATCTTGACTGGCCGCGTTGCCACTATGCCTGCAGGCGGAGGTCTACCCTTGACCGACGAAGAGGTCGAAAATGTCGCGACTTATGTCATGTCTTTATCCGGGCGCGATGTGGATGCGACCGCAGCTGAACTCGGACAGCAGGTTTATGGCAAGATTTGCCTAGCTTGTCACCTGCCAACCGGTACTGGAAATCAAGCCTTGGGCGCGCCTAACTTAACTGACACCGTATGGCTATATGGATCAGATAAAGCCTCCATCGTGGAGTCCATTAAAACTGGGCGTCAAGGTATCATGCCCGCACACGGCGAATTCCTGGGCGAAGAAAAAGTTCACCTACTCTCAGCCTATGTTTATAGCCTATCGCAGTAATCCTACGACCTAAAACGGGTATCACCATTTAGCCTCAAAAACAGGCGAAAACTACCTCTTAATCGTAGTATGTTACCTACCGGAGACAGTGTACACTGCCTCCGGTTTTTTTATTAAACGCTTAGCAGGATGTCCACGCAAAACCCACCAGCTACCACAGAAGTTGAGCTTTACGCCAAACGCGAGAAAATTCACCCGCGTAAAGACAAAGGCTTATTCAACAATCTACGCAATAGCGCAGTATTTATTTTGCTCGCTATTTTTTATGTGTTTCCGTGGATCAATCTGCATGGACGACAGGCGGTTTTATGGGATTTACCCAATCGAAAATTTTATATTTTTGACTTGGTAATCTGGCCGCAGGATTTCTTTTATCTAACTGCTTTATTGATTATCGCGGCACTGGCACTGTTCTTTTTTACCACGGTTGCGGGCCGTTTATGGTGTGGATACGCCTGCCCGCAAACCGTATGGGCGCGCGCACTTTTGTGGCTAGAAGAGATCGTAGAGGGTAATCGAAATGCCCGGGTGAAGCTGGATAAAAGTCCTTGGAATGCCAACAAAATCAGCAAAAAAAGCCTGAAATACTTTTTATGGATCGCTTTTTCCATCTGGACTGGGTTTACTTTTGTTGGGTACTTTTCCCCGATTCGCGACCTCACGCCCCGTTTTTTCGCATTTGAGACCGGCCCTGCAGAGACCTTCTGGATTTACTTTTATGCTCTGCTGATCTGGTTGCTCGGCGCGGTTATGCGTGAACAGGTATGCATCTATATGTGTCCCTACGCACGCTTCCAAAGCGTTATGTACGACCCGGATACACTTCTGATCGCCTATGATGAAACCCGTGGTGAGCCGCGCGCCAAAGGTAAACGCCGCAAAGAATCTGATACGCCCAAAGGTGACTGCGTAGATTGTTCGGTCTGTGTGCAAGTCTGCCCGATGGGAATTGATATTCGTGATGGTCTGCAGTATCAGTGCACGGGTTGTGCGCTATGTATCGACGCATGCAACAATATCATGGAGAAGGTGAACTCTCCTAAAAACCTCATTCGCTACACCACCGAAAACCGGCTCTTGGGGAAACAAACGCATATATTGAGACCGCGTGTTTTTATCTACGCGGGCTTAATCATCGCGATGCTCGTAGCGCTGGGGTGGGGAATAGCCAGTCGAGATGCAATCGCGCTCGATATTCTGCGTGATCGTAGCACCCTGTATCGAGATTCGGGGGATGGCAATATTGAGAACCTGTATCGCTTACGCATAATCAATAAAGACCAGTCAGCACATGTCTACAAGATAAATATCGAAGGTTTAGAAGGCGCAATATTAGAAATGGATACGCCTATTCCGAGTGTGGAATCAGGTGCAATTCATGACCATGTGGTTCGCATCAAGATAGACCCTACTGCACTCAATGGCGAACGTAGTACCGAGTTTGGAATTAGGTTAACGACCGAAAATGGAGCCTTATCAACGCTAGAAGAAACGCGCTTTCTTGGACCTAATTAGATTGGTTTTCCGAATTGGGTAAAATTAGGCACCGAAAAAAACGCCTTCTACCGCAATAAAATAAAACACCCAAGCCTTTATCGCAGGTTTTTCGTATAATCTGTCGCGGAGGAAAAAATAATGACCCTGTCATGCGAAGCATGCGCCCTATCGAACATCTGCTTACCAGCCGGTTTGAAGAATGATGAAATAGCGCTACTGGAAAAAAACGTCGTTGCGAGCGTTAAAGTAAAAAAAGGTGAAACACTCTACCCTGCTGGAGCAAACTTTAGTGGCCTATATGCGGTCAAATCAGGTAGCTTAAAGTCGATTCTATCTAGCAGTGATGGCGATGCGCAAATTGTCGGCTTTCACACCCCAGGAGAGCTCATTGGGTTTGATGGGTATGAATCCAAGCACACCTCTTCTGTGGTTGCATTGGAAAAATCCATGGTCTGTAAAGTGCCCACCAGTCATCTTGACTATTTGTGCGCCAATGTTAAAGGCGTTGCCAAGCACGTGCATAAAATGGTTGCCAATGATATTCAGGCACATAATTCAATTTTACTTTTAATCGCACAAAAGACCGCCGAACAGAGAATTGTATGCTTTTTGAAGAATATTTCAGAGCGTTATCGAAAACGCGGGTTTTCGGGTACTGACTTCACTTTAAGCATGCCACGTGGAGACATTGCAAATTTCCTCGGTATGGCCCCGGAAACCATTAGTCGCTTGCTCGCCCAATTACAAGACGAAGGTATTGTCGCTTTTGACCGACGCGAAGTTCATATCAATAACATGGAAGAGCTGTCACATCGCTCCTGCGGCCATGATAATCAACAAGCAAACGCTTAACCGCTTGTGCGAGCGGTGATGACCCTAGGGAAAATGGCTATATTGCTTTAGAAAACCGAGTAGGATTTGATTGGTTGGTATACTGGTCAAACGACATACAAATGTTGCGCACCAATAACCGTCCTTTTGGTGTTACCTCGATACTTTCTTCGGTAATTTCTACCAAACCATCTTCTCGCATCGGTTGCAAGCGCTCAAGCGCTTCGGCAAAGTGCGTATCAAAATCAAGTGCATACTTTTGCTCAACCTGCTGCTTATTGAGTTCACCATAACAACTCAATCGCTGGATGACGTATGCGCGCAGACGGTCTTCAGCGCCCATCACATAACCTTTTAGAATGGGCAGGCGTCCTTGATCCAATAAAGCGCTGTAACTAAGCTCGTCTTTGGCATTCTGACTGAAGACATCGCGTATCTTACTAATCGAGCTTACCCCCATTGCAACCAAATCACACTTCCCATGCGTGGTGTAGCCTTGAAAATTTCGATGTAATTCGCCGGTATAGCGTGCGATCACTAATTCATCGTCTGGCTTGGCAAAATGATCCATGCCAATATATACATAACCGGCATCGGTTAGCTGCTCAATGGTATTTTGAAGTATTTGTAATTTTTCGTCTGGCCCGGGCAAATCCTCTGCATTGATGCGCCGCTGAGGCTTAAACATTTCCGGTAAATGCGCATAATTGAATACAGACAATCGATCCGGATTCATTTCGACCACGGTATCTACCGTTTTGCGAAACCGTTCCGCGGTCTGAAAAGGCAAACCATAGATTAAATCCAGATTAATTGATTTTCCGCCTGCTTCACGACATGCTGCCAGCACTTCTTTGGTCAGCTCGATTGGCTGTATTCGATTGACCGCTTTTTGTACTTTTGGGTCTACGTCTTGTACCCCTAGGCTATAGCGATTAAATCCGAGTGTGCCGAGCACTTCGATGTAATGAGGCGTTACGGCTCGCGGATCAATTTCAATAGAAAAGTCTTTTTTTGAAGATGGCAGGGCTTTAAAGTTTGACTGAATCTGCCACATGATATGTGAGATTTCTGCCTCACTTAGAAAAGTCGGGGTTCCTCCGCCGAAATGTAATTGTTGTACCTCCCTGTCGGAGGCAAATTTCGCACCAACCAACTGAATTTCTCGCTCAAGTGACTCTAGATATGGCGTAGCGCGTGACTTATGCTTGGTTACTATTTTATTGCAGGCGCAATAAAAACAGACGGTATCGCAAAATGGCACGTGGAAATATAGCGATAGCGGCGCGGGAACCAGATCGTTGTTGCCTCGCCGGCAAGCCTGATCGTAATCTTTACTGTCAAAATCTTGATGAAATGTAACCGCTGTTGGGTAAGAAGTGTAACGCGGCCCGCTATGGTTATAGCGGCGGATCGTCTCTCGATCAAATTCTATGGAAGTATCTAGCATGCGCCCAAATGGTAAACATTTCGCCGTCGCTGGTGAGGCGATAAGGGGCTTAGTATAGCCAAATCATCGGGCTACGGAATTGATATAGCGCAAAAATCCCCATTAATACCAATTGATCCCGGTGAGGCTATCGCGTAGTCAGAAAGCAAAAACGCTGCCGAAGCAGCGTTTCAGTGGCCCGGATTACGGAATATTTAGATAAATAAATTGATATCTGCGTCCCCAGCGTACTCAAAATAAGTCGCTGCACCACCGAGTTCAATTTCATCTATGAAATCACTCGCTTGCATATCAAACAAGTCAATCGTCATCTGGCAACCAATCAAACGAACTTCAGCTTCCAGGCACAATTCTCGCAAATCTTCAACTGATGCCACTCCCTTGCTTTTCATTTTACTTTTCATCATCGAAGTCATCATCGCCTCCATCCCTGGAATCGCGGTTCCAACCACTGGGAACCACTTATCCATACCCATCGGCATAGGCATTCCAGGGTTACCGAGTGGACTCACTTTCAATGACAGGTTTTTCTTGAGCAGCTGCAAACCGTAAAATGTGAAGAATATGGTAGTGTCATAGCCCAACGCAGCAGCGGTGGATGACAGAATAAAGGGCGGATACGCCCAATCTAACGTACCTTTGGTTGCAATTATGCAAAGTTTCTTATCAGACATGATTCATGCCTCCTGGTATTAATTAACGAATTTCTGGTACAACGTCACCCCAGGACTTAAGCTTTTTTCATTAAAAAATGAAATTCCCCGCCTTCCTCAGTAGAATCAAGTAATTCATTGCCGGTTTGAGACGCAAACGCTTCAAAATCTTTAACAGATCCCGGATCGGTAGAGACGATTTTCAAGGTCTCGCCTGCCGCCATACCATTTAAGGTTTTTTTTGCGCGCAAGATAGGCAGTGGGCAATTCAATCCACGTGCATCTAGTTCTTGATCAAATTCTGACATAGTATATTCTCCAGTAGAATGTTTAAGCCGAGATTCATAAGATTCGAACTAAGCTCTTGGTTGAGTGGTCGAATTAAACCTATGCAGTACGGCTTGATAAAACAATGGGGTTTACCCCTATTTTTGACAAGATTGAGTCAATGCTACATATCTGCCTTTCGCCTATAGTATATTAGAAATTAAACAAATAGTAAAACACTTGTGCTCAGGCTGATACGAATACCGAAAATTTACTCATGAAGATATTGATTCGATTACTTTTTTTGCCGTTCTTCTGGTTATCCACTCTACCCACCTTTGCACAATCATTACCTGAATTAAGTGATAGTGCTGCACTGGTATTAAATACCGAACAAGAGCAAATGCTGGGCCAACAAGTGATGCTTAATGTGCGCCGAAAAACCCCGTTTAGCAATGACAGCTTGTTGTTAAATTATCTAGATCAGTTAAGCAGGAAGCTGGCTAGCCATAGCCCTCGCTCAGTGGGTAAAATTAAGTCTTACCTGGCAATCGATTCCGCCATCAATGCCTTTGCGGTACCCGGTGGTTATATTACCCTCAATACCGGGCTCATTGAGAACACCAATAGTGAAGATGAGCTTGCCGCTGTGATTGCGCACGAAATTGGCCACCATAGCCAGCGCCACATCTCACGATCCCTTGAACGCAGCAAGCAGCTGTCTGTCCCTGCTGCCGCCGCCATCATTGGGGGCATATTAATTGGCGGTCAGGTGGGTACTGCAGCCGTGGTTTCTACTCAGGCAATGTTAGGCGCAGACCAGCTTACGTATAGCAAAATATTTGAAGGAGAAGCAGATGCAACCGGCATGAAAATCCTGGCTGCAGCAGGTTATGCCACCAAGGCCATGCCCGCATTCTTTGGCGCACTAGAAAAACAAAATCGCTTGTTAGGGGGGCAATTGCCCGCTTTTTTACGTACCCACCCAGTTTCCAGTGACCGGATCGCAGATAGCCTCAGCCGTGCTGAACGGCTAAGCAGTGCGCCGCATCCACCCCCACTCAGCCCGCTGAGTTATGCCTATGCAAAAATACGCATTCAGGCACTGTATTCTGAGCCGGTTGACCACATCCTCAATGAATTTAAAACCCGCATTGCCAAACACCAAAACAACCCAACATTAGCGGCCGAGGCGCTATATGGTCAATTTATTGCATACATGCGCAAAAAAGAATACAACAAAGCAAAAAGTAGCCTGGCCCGCTTGGTTGAAATCCAACCAGACCACCCACTCAACCAGTTAAACCAAGCAGATTTGGCACTGAATTCGGGCGATATACAGCAAGCAGTCAACACTTACGCGCAATTATATTCTGCTGCGCCCGACAATCCGGTCAATGTTCAAGGATATGCGCGCGCCTTGTTACAAATCAAAGATTACCCTACTGTCGTTCGTATTTTGCGCAAAACACTACGGCGCGCACCCACCCAAATATGGGCCTACGAACTGCTGGCACAAGCCTATGGCGGTCAGGGTAAAACGCTGCATGCACTGATTAATCAGGCACAAAAACTAAAACTTACTGGCCAATATACTCAAGCGTTAGACATACTCAAACAACAAGAAACCAGCGTACATACTGACCAGTCAGATTATCTATTAGCTAGTATTAAGGATTTAACCAGGCAAATTGAACAAGCCAGACTGCGCTTGGATAATTTTAAGCTTTAGTCACTTGGCTGCCGACTAAGTTATGTTTTGCCCTGACACCAACCCTACGTATTCCAAGATTGGTTTTCGACGATTCATTCAAATTACACTAAGCTGGATTAATTATATTTATTTGCGCAAATTGGAATTTTTATATAAGCTTGCGCGAATATGGGTTATGCGTTGGTTTAGTGCAAACTACCGCATATATATCATAGATAATACCAAATAGTGTTAGTTGACGTAGATCAAAACGGCACTAAATTTGGTGATAAACTTGGTTTAGTGGTTATTTGCAATATCAGCGAAAAATCACTAATCAGTAACACGATAGAAAGATAGATAACAGTGCTTTAAGCACACTAATAATTTTAATTAATAAATGATGGAGGATATGTGCATGCGAACAAACCGCATTGTCTCACTACTTAGCACCACGCTACTTTTATGCGCCAGCATTACTTTTTCAACAGCGTTTGCAGAGTCACTACCGACAGAACAAGAATGTAAAAAATTAGAAAATAAAAGCGCAGAGATAAGTGGTTGGTGCGCTGCAGTTGATCGTTTTGTGGGCAACTGCCTAGCGTGCCACATAATGATTACCCCCAAATGGCCCGAAGGCTTTCCTGAAGGAGGTAATACCGCGCCACCGCTGGTAGGCATGAAACAGCGTTTTCCAGACAGAGATAAACTCGTTGCGCAAATAAGCGATTCTCGAGAAGCAAATGAGCATTCCCTAATGCCCCCGTTCGCGGCGCACGGTATTCTAAACCAAGAACAAATCAACAATATTGTTGATTTCCTATACACACTTTAAATATTTAAACACGATTTCCCGAGGTATAAAATGAAACGTAGAAGCTTTCTAAAAGGCTCTTTAGCTACCAGTACACTATCTATTGCTGCAGGTGCTGGATTACTCCAACCCGGCACCGTACTCGCAGATTACCCTGCGGCTGCATTTGATGCCGAAGGCGCAATGGATGCAGTTGCGGCTGTATTGGGCTCTTCTGAAGCTGCAGATAGTGGCGATATTGTTTTAAAAGCGCCCGTTCAAGCAGAAAATGGCGCAGTTGTGCCGATTAAAGTCACCACCAGCGTACCTACCGAGTCTATTGCGTTGGTGGTTGAAGGTAACCCAAGACCATTGGTATTAGCTGCCAATATTGGCGAAGGCGGCAATGGCTATTTAAGCGGACGTATTAAAATGGGACAAACCTCTAATGTAGTCGCGTATGCTAAAACAGCAAACGGTATCATTAAAGCCGGCCAAGAGGTGAAGGTTACGGTCGGTGGTTGTGGCGGTTAAATTTGCTTCAACAGAATAGATTTTAGAACATATTTTAGGTATTAGATCATGACAACCAAGATTAAAATTAAGCAACAAGCCAATGGTCACGACGTGCTCGTACTGGCCAAGCATCCAATGGAAACCGGCAACCGTAAAGACCAAAAAACCGGCGAATTAATTCCTGCTCACTACATCACAACCATGAACTTTGCGGTAAATGGCACCAATGTGGTTGAAGCCTCGCTCAGTCAAGGTGTATCAAAAAACCCACTGATCGGTGCTAACCTTGCCGGACTTAAAGCGGGGGACACCGTTTCTGTCAGCTGGGTTGATAACAAAGATGGCAGTGAATCTGCGGAAGCAGTCGTTAAATAAAAACCAGCGTAAAAGGCAAGACCAGCTGCGCTGGTCTTGCTCTAAGCCAAACCGGAGGATAATTATTCATAATGAAAAAACTAATTAAAAGCGTAACCGCACTAGGCCTGCTTGCGGCTACTGGCCTAACTTTTGCGGTTCCTACTGTAGAAGAAGTCACCAGTGACATAGAGGAGTTTCAGGGGTATTTCAAAAAGAAGTTCCCAGACGTTACACTCGAAGCGTATAAAGATGGCATTAACGCGCTGCCACAATACGCGGAACGCCGGGCAAACTGGGAAATGTTGATGGAGTTCCCACCTTTCGAAGAGCATGTGGAAAAGGGCCTAGAAGAATGGGCCACCCCACTCCCTAATGGTACAACGCTGGATGCGTGCTTTGAAGGAAAGCCACCCGGCAATGAATACCCTTACGTGGATGCTGATGGAAAGATACACAGTATCGAAACGGATATTAACGCCTGTCTTACCGCCAACGGGGCAGAAAAGGAAAAATATACCGGACAGAAAATGGCACGTCTTACGGTTGCCTATAAATCACGCGCCAATGGCGAGCCCATGAATGTGGATTATTCCAGTGACGCAATGCGCGCCTGGTATGAAAAAGGGCGTCAGTTTTACTGGGCTAAGCGGGGACAGCTCAATCTCTCTTGCGCAGATTGCCACGTGCATAATTCCAGTAATAAAATGCGTGGCGACGTCTTAAGCGCAGGGCTTGGACACGGTACTGGCTTTCCGGTCTATCGAACAAAATGGGCGGTCGCCAATAGTAAGAAACCTATGGGCACTCTACACCGCCGCTATAAAGGCTGTAATCAAAATATTCGCGCAGAGCCTTTCAAGCCAGGTGGCGAAGAGTATCTTGCTTTAGAGGCCTATGAAGCAATTATGAATACGGGCGTTCCGCTGAGCGTACCAAGCCAACGACAATAGATTTCATAAAATCCTCTAGCTTGGAAAAAACCTGGTCTTCGTACCAGGTTTTTTTACGTTACCGCAACCGGTATAACGTTTTCAATAATGGGCATTTTTGCATGCACTAGCATTATCTCTACTGTTTCCACATACTTTCCTTCCGCCTGAATAATTTGCTCAACGTGCTTACAAAATGTCTTATATAACTCTTTTCCACTGAGCGTCATTCGCTGCTCTGGATGCATATTCACCCCAAAAATTTTATTGGCGTCTGCGGCCAAAACCTTCGCGCTGGTGTATTCCAATTTAATAATATTTGATTCGACCACGACTTCTTTGAAGCCATTCCCCAGTAGAGCATCCCCGATCTCCTGCAGACTATAAAATGCATTAAAGTGAGGATAGCTGTCCACCTCTGCGAGCAATGATTTTGACCGCACAGCTGTCTGTTCACCATACGCACTGAACCAACAGCGCCCTTCAGGTGCTAACATGCGCTGCACGGTCTGGATAAACGCGGCCGCATCCAGCCAGTCAAAGGCTAAATTACTGAGCAAAACCTGATAGTGGCTATTTAAAATGATGTCGTTCTGCAACGCCGCTGGCGGTATACAGGCCGCAAATGGTAGTTGATCGAACTCGATCTCTTTGGGTAAGTTCAGTATAAAAGATGGAGATTGTTCGTATAGCAGCAAACCTTTGGGAGGTAGGCTCAGCGTCTTGCCCTTGGTTAAGTTGAATATAATTATCCAACTGCTCGAGTAATGATTTTTGTGCTGATTGCGCAATAAAATCGATCTTAGGTTGCTGCGCCCTCAAAATCGTATGTTTTTGCAACTTGCGTTCAATACGGGTTTTAATACAATGTTCCACTCAATAATCTATTATTTACGAGAAACAATGGATTTTACTGTTTAAGCCAGCAGGTAACATGGAAGATCTTAAACGTATTTTCTCTTCAAAAAGTTGGCGAATCGTTAGCCAACGACTATTTCCCTGCGTCTGCAAACTGTGCAACCAAACCAGCCGTGAATTGGTTTGTAACCAGTGCCAGGTAAAGTTATATTTGCCCAAAAATGTTTGCCGTCGATGTGGCGAGAGTATGGTAGCGAGACGGATACTCACACAAGACAGCATCAATCTCTGTGGTGCGTGCATTCATCAGCCGCCGGCCTATTCCCAAACAATATTTGCTTTCACGTACGAAGGAAAGGCTGCCAGGCTCGTTCAGCAGTTTAAATTCAGGGAAGATTTGGCCCTTTGCCACTTTCTTGCGGAGCGGGTTAGCGATCAAGTCCTAGCACAAAGCAATAACCTGGAACGACCAGATGCCCTTATTCCCATCCCGTTACACCTAGAACGACTCAAGCAACGCGGATTTAACCAATCGCTTGAACTGGCCAAGTACATCGGTAAACAGCTTGATATTGCTGTGTACAAAGATAGCTTGATACGAAAGCGCGCCACGCCCCAGCAATCTGGTTTGAGCCGCAAGGCGCGCCAACGCAATATCCAAGGTGCTTTTCAACTTGGGCAGTCAGGCGCTGTAAACATTGCAGCCCTAAAAGACAAGCATATCGCCATCGTGGATGATGTCATCACCACAGGTGCCACAGTGCGCGAAGCGGCGAAGGTTCTAAACCGTTCTGGGCCCAGCAAAATAAGCGTATTCGCGATTGCAAAAACTCAACAAGATAATGTATCACCTGTGGATAAGAAGTAATAATAACGAAGCTTCGGATTCACATTAACCTTTAAGTTTTGCGCAAAAACCCTTCATTTTCCTCAACTTTGGTAAGTTTACTTACATAGTATAAAAGTTAAAACCTGCAACTCGTCGGCAAATACTTAAACGCCGCGGTAGTAGTATTGCTGGTCCGACAACCCCACACAATCGGAGAATCAGGGACTAAAGGTGCGGTTGGAATGCCTGTTGCAGGATTCAATGCACCACTTCCCGGATATAAATCAAGCGTATCACCCAAAGCAGTCCCAAGGTTACCCGCATAGGTAAGTGTAATAACGGCATCACCCAGTACCGGCGCTGTCACATCGCCCACACCCGCTATACCGATGGACGCCACCTTGTCTGTCGCGGTAAACTGATACTGGTAGCCGTAGCTTCCAGGAGGTGGGACACCCGTCCCGGGGTACGCGACGATTGCACCCGTGCTTTTATCAGCAAGGGTTTCAACCACAGCGCCTTTAGCCGCCGAAGAAAGCGCGTAACCTTCTGCAATTTGCGTACGAATAGTGTAGTTCTGATAGGCAGGCACCGCGATCGCCGCCAGGATAGCGATAATCGCCACCGTAATCATTAATTCGATCAGGGTAAATCCTCTCTGACCTGCGGTTTTAATATTTCTACGTCTTTTCATGTCCAACACTCCAATTGTTTAATTTTCCAATAATAATGGTTTATACGTTTCTTATATATCTTCAATAAAATGAGCTGATAGCCAAATATTGACAGTGATAACTATGTTCACTAACCCGACTAAAGTTCAATCCAGAAATTTTCATTAGTAAGCCCAAATCATTACCACGGCTGTAACGGTGAAATGCCAATAATCTCAGCCGTTTCACGCTCTATCAATACTGTTGCGGAGCTAACCCGGTGCATGAGAGGTAGATAGGCATCTGCTTCCGGCCAGCGTTGTTTGAGTTGCTCCACTTCAGCTGCTGGGTTAAATCGTTCCAGTTCTTCTAGGCCAATCGCATGCTCGCGAATTTGATCTGTCGCATTACTGAACGGTTGATATAAATCCGGACGCTGCGGCAAATCAACCCCGGCAAATACCGACTCTAGTGTAAGCGTATTGCGCTCCTCAACGTCTTCTGGCGCCTTTGCATAAACCCACTTTGGCCCAAACCACGGTGCTTTTTGGTATGCGGGTGGCGTATTCTCTCGTGATTTAGTGTCTAATTCGAGCACCTGGACTAAATCAAATCTGTCAATGTTGAACACCACCCATGCCGGCCTACCCACAGATACTGTCCAGATACCGTAAACAAATGCGCTGATTTGCAGCAGGGCAATCACACTAAGATCAAATTTTAGTGAAGGCTTATCACGTTTGAACACAATGAATGTCAACACTGGGCCGATGATCACGTCTATCCCAATGATGAGGAAAAAGATTTTTTCCACACCAATTAGCTGGTGCATAGGCGCTGGATACCAGAGCTTGAACACCAGCAGCATGACCAGTAACGCCACTACGCCAGATATAAGAAGATGAATCGAAAAGGCAATCAAGCGGTCTTTCATTTTCTGATTCGCGTATAAAATATCTGGTAAAAAAAAGGGCCGCAGTTGCGGCCCTTCTATTATGCTATATACATTAGGCATTTTCTGCCCAACTCATTCAATCAATTAGTACCGGCAATTTGATGGTACAAATTTAAATGTGGTGGCATCACTAGCGCTCAGCTTACAACCCCACACGAGCGGTGCACCTGGAATCATAACGTCTGCAGGAAGACCGTCTGTTGGGTCTACTGCACCACTACCCGGTTGCAATTGAACTGTCTGGCCATTCAATGCAGTATTCAGATTACCGACATACAAAACATCGATCTGGCCATCACCTGCTGCAGGAGCCTGAACGTCACCAACTTCAGCAATTGCGATCTGCGCGACCTTGTCAGTTGCAGTAAACTGATACCCATAGCTACCCAAAGGAGGCGCACCTACACCAGTATACGCTGCAATCGCACCTGTATTTCGGTTGGCGACGGTTTCTGCAACGGCAGTCTTGGCTGCTGACGCCAATACATAACCTTCAGAAATCTGGGTACGGATGGTGTAGTTCTGATACGCCGGTAAGGCGATGGCTGCCAGGATGGCGACAATCGCCACCGTAATCATTAATTCGATCAAAGTAAAACCTTTTTGACCCTGAACTTTTACATTTTGCATCAATGTTTTCATTTTTTAACACTCCAAATAATAAAATTAAAAATAATTTAAATTAGCGCATCTAAAAATATTTAAGACGGGCCATTCGTTTAAAAAAGATTTCGGGCTAGAAACCGATCAATTGTTTTATTAAAACCGATGATCTTTGTTTTTTTACCGTTTATCTATTTTTTATGCATTATATCCATCCAACTTCACAATGCAAGCATATTTTGCACTTTTTTTTAATTATTCGGTTTATTTTTGTATATTTTCGGTTCTTATCGTGTCATAAAAGGTGAGAACATCGTATAATTTGCCATTCAACGGCGCAGTTGAATGACACATAGGTGTCAAATCGCCTATACTTCGGCCAACACAATATATTAAACCTGTATCACCGCTATGCCATCAGCACTTGCAAAACAACTCTATAAAAACGACACCCTGACCAAACAGGAAATCAAGCGCATCGAAGACGAGGCGGAAAAAAACCAGCGTTCGTTTCTTGAACAAGCTTTAAAGGAAGAAGATGTGCCCACCGGACATATATTACAAACCGTCGCCGAGATGGAGAAAATGGTGCTGGTTGACCTCGAAAGGGTTAACGTTGATAGCTTGCCGCTGGATGCTTTACCGGGCCGCATGATTGAGGAATATCAGATTTTGCCACTGAGTAAACGAGGGAACCGCCTGATTGTTGCCATTGGCAACCCCGAAAATAAAGTATCGCTAGCGCAATCGCTTACTCAGGCCCGTTTTCATACCAACCTGACCATCACCCCTATAATATGTAACGCAGAGGTTCTGGCCAATATCACCAAGAAAATTGGCGCCAGCACAGGAGTAGGTTCCTTCGGGGCGATTCCGGATGAAATTAATTTCGACGAAGTCTCTATCGTTGATGAGGGCGAAGACGAAGACACGGGTGGAGTTGATCTGGACGACAACAGCCCGGTGGTCCAATATGTTAACAAGATACTGCGCGATGCCATCAATTTAAGCGTTTCAGACATACATATCGAACCGTATGAACACAAAGCCAGAATCCGATACCGTATTGACGGCGTACTGACGGATGGAGGTAGCCCACCACTTAGACTCGTGCAAAATATTGCTTCGCGTATTAAGGTAATGGCGCGTCTGGATATCGCTGAAAGAAGGCTACCGCAGGACGGTCGTATTAAAATTCAATTTTCCCGTTCTCGCACCATCGATTTTCGAGTCAGCACCATGCCGACCATATTCGGTGAGAAAGTCGTGCTTCGGATTCTGGATCAGAGTGGTAACAGCTTAACCCTTGACACTCTAGGAATGGGACCAGAACAACTCGAGTTATATAGTAAAGCAACGCACCAACCACATGGCATGATTTTGGTAACGGGACCAACAGGAAGCGGCAAAACCGTTACTCTATATTCAGCCCTGGACGTGCTGAACACACCGGACCGGAATATCAGCTCAGCGGAAGATCCGGTTGAAATCTATGCTGAAGGAATCAACCAAGTATCGGTCAATGAAAAATATGATCTTACGTTCGCCCGGGTATTGCGTGCATTTTTACGACAAGATCCGGATGTGCTCATGGTGGGTGAGATACGTGACTTGGAAACCGCAGATATTGCAATCAAAGCCGCGCAAACGGGACACCTGGTATTATCTACCCTGCACACCAACGATGCACCCAGTGCGATCACGCGAATGATCAACATGGGGGTCGCCCCTTTTAACATAGCGTCGACCGTGAACCTAGTCATCGCCCAACGACTGGTCAGACGCTTGTGCAATGCATGTAAAAAAGAAACCACTTTATCCACCGCGGTTTTGCTTGATACCGGATTTACTGAGGATCAGATTGAAGAACTCACCCTTTATGAACCCGTCGGCTGCAGCGGCTGTACTAATGGTTATAGTGGGCGTACAGGTATTTATGAGATGATGCCAATATCCGAACAGACCGCTGAGTTGATCATGAATAAAGCAACAGAGGCCGAACTCGCGCGGCAGATACGCGAAGAAGGAACGCTCACTTTAAAGCAGGAAGGCTTGAAGAAAGTCACCGCAGGTATAACCAGTCTAGCGGAAGTTGAACGCGTAACTAAATCTTAGATTATGGCTACACAGATAAAGAAAGAGAAACTCCATACCTTCAATTGGCGTGGAGTCAACGTTAAAGGCATAAAGGAAAATGGGGAAATAGAGGCTGCTTCGGCGCGCATGGCACGTATGATGTTGCGCCAACGGCGGATCAAAGTCACCAAACTTAAGAAAGAAGCAAAACCACTGTTTGGCGGGCAAAAGGTCAAAAACCGTGATATTGTGGTATTAACTCGGCAACTAGCCACTTTAATTGAAGGGGGTATCCCCGTCGCTGAATCACTCACAGCGGTGGGTAACAGTAGCGATAATGCGGCGGTGCGAAAGTTACTCAGGAAAATCCGCGAACGCGTAGAGACAGGTGACAACCTGACCAGCGCACTGCGCGCGCACAAAGAACATTTTAACCCGCTCTATATAGGCTTAGTCGGCGTGGGTGAGGATTCCGGTACGCTCGGGCCAATGATGGCCAGAATAGCGACTTACCTTGAAAAGGCGGAAGCCTTGAAGGGAAAAGTAAAGTCTGCCTTAACTTACCCAGTGATTGTAACTATTTTAGGCACACTCATTGCATCGGGACTGCTTATCTTTATCATCCCGCAGTTTCAGGAGTTGTTTAATAATTTTGGTGCGGAGCTACCTGCACTCACCAAGGCTGTCATAAAAGCCTCTGAATTTATGCAGGCGAATTGGTGGATTATTCTGGGCGTAATCATCATATATTTTCATATACACCGAGCCATGTACCGAAAAAGCTTAAAAGTGGAAACCTACACCGATAGAGCGATCCTTAAAATCCCCGTTTTCGGTGAACTGATCCGAAAAGGAATCTTGGCGAAAATTGCACGTACCATCGCTATTATGTTTCGCGCGGGCATTCCCATGGTGGAAACCCTGGCCACGGTAGGGCCCGCCTCTGGTAATCAGGTATATGTGCAATCCATCGCCAAGGTCAGAACTGATGTCTCTACCGGCCAACCGCTGGAATCCTCACTTCGAGATGCTAAGGTCTTTCCATCAATGATATTGCAAATGGTAAAAACGGGTGAGGAAACGGGTGAGCTGGATGCAATGCTGGATAGAGCTGCCGATTTTTATGAAGATGAAGTAGATAATATGGTCTCAGCGATAAGTAGCCTGGTTGAACCCATACTAGTTGTATTTCTGGGTGCAATCATTGGTGTTGTCGTCATCGCCATGTATCTACCCATATTCAATCTCGCCTCTGTATTCTAGAAAAGAACACTGACTAAAATCTGTGCTGGTTGAACAACTGTCTCAGTTCCCATTTGCGTGGAGCGCGCTGCTACTCATCATAGGCCTCCTGGTAGGCAGCTTTTTGAATGTCATTATTCTGCGCCTACCCAAGTCACTTGAATACCAGTGGAAAACACAGTGCCGTGAGTTGTTGCACAATGAATCAGATATTGGTACTGACGATACCAAAACTGATCCCCAGGCAGCAGCACCCCCGAATATTGCATTTCCGCCTTCACATTGCCCCCAATGTAAAACACCACTTAAGTGGTGGCAAAACATACCCGTATTGAGTTACATACTACTAAAGGGGAAATGTCATGCGTGTAAGCAAGCTATTTCTATTCGCTACCCTTTAACCGAAATGCTCACAGCAGGGCTCACTTTGCTGGCTGGCATGATCTTCCCTGAAACCAAGATTCTGCCTTGGATATTATTGGTGGTATGGTTATTGGTGGCGATGTCACTCATCGATTTAGACACGCATCTCCTACCAGATATTCTGACACTCCCATTAATGTGGCTAGGCTTACTCTTTAGTACTGCACCGTATAGCTTTGTTTCTCCTACTGATGCCATTATCGGCGCCGCTGGCGGTTATATGGTGTTATGGTTTATTTTCCAAATACATTACTTCATAACCAAACGCGAAGGGATGGGCTACGGCGATTTTAAATTACTCGCCGCTGCAGGAGCATGGCTGGGCTGGCAAAAACTACCTTTTGTGCTGTTAATTGCGGCGGGTGCTGGTTTGCTGATTACTATCGCGTTGATCCTGTTTCGTGATCACGATAAAAATCGCGCTGTGCCATTTGGCCCCTATTTGGCAATCGGGTTTATAATCGTTTTGTTCTGGGGGCAGCCGTTGGTACAACGTTATTTAAGCTTCTTTGGAGTGGATATTTGATCTACAAAGTGGGCTTGACTGGCGGTATTGGGAGCGGCAAATCTACCGTTGCAAACTGTTTTAACGAGTTAGGCGTCCCAATATACAATGCTGATCAAATTGGCCACGAATTGAGTCAAAAACACGCCGAGGGTTATCGCGCCATTACCGAAACCTTTGGGGCAGACATTCTACTCACCAACGGTGAAATAGATCGCAAGGCTCTGGGAGATATTGTATTTAATAATAAAGGACTAAAAACCAAGCTCGAAGCCATACTCCACCCATTGATCCTACATACTATGCATCAACGGGCCGAGGCAGCTACATTTCCTTATTGCATATTCGATATTCCCTTGCTTATCAACACAGCCGAACAGGATAATGTCGACCGGATTTTGGTGGTCAAATGCGCGCAAAAAACTCGCATCAAGCGAATTAGAAAAAGAAGTGATTGGTCAAATGAAAAAATCAAGTCCGTTATGGCCGACCAGCCGTCTGAACAAGTGCTAATAATAGAGGCAGATGACCTGATAGACAATAACCATACCATTGAAGCCCTAAAGCCTCAGGTTAAAAAGCTCCATCAACAATACCTAGATCTTGCTAAATCACACAACTGCTAGATATGGAGCAGCCTTATTGAGCAGAGGGTAAGCCGCTTTGAGCAAATCGTATTGGTTGGCTTGCTGAGGGGTTACCCAACGAATCAACTGCCCCTCAAAGCCAACCACATCCCCTTGCCAGCGATTGACAATATAGGTATGTAATGCAACCGCTGCGTGCTCATACTCGTGGTGCAAAAGCATCAACTTGGTCAACTGCTCGATGGAAATACTTAGCTCCTCTTTAAGTTCTCTTTTTAACGCTTGCTCGGGGGATTCACCCGGTTCAATTTTTCCACCCGGGAACTCCCATTGATGCGCACAAATACTCCCTGCCTTGCGTTGTTGAATCAGTAGCCTGTCTCCACTAACGAGAATTCCTACCGCAACTTGTATACGCATCACTTATTTATCAGTTAGCTTCGATAATCCGCGTTAATATCGATATACCCATGCGTAAGGTCGCAAGTCCATACTACTGCTGAACTTGCCGTACCTAAACCCACATCTACATCAATGTTCACTTCCTGGCCTTCTATGTGTGCCTGCACCAGACACTCATCATAGCCAGCGAGTGGACCATCGCCCTCTGCAATCACAATGCCTCCAATAGAAACGGAAAGCTTGTCAAAATCGATCGGCTCACTTGTTTTACCGACCGCCATTACAATCCGTCCCCAGTTTGCGTCCTCTCCCGCAATTGCGGTTTTCACCAAAGGTGAATTAGCAATACTTTTAGCGATGATTCTGGCCGATTGATCAGAATCTGCGCCAGTAACACGAACAGTAATAAATTTACTCGCGCCTTCACCGTCCTTAACTATTTGCTGCGCCAGATCAAGCATAACCTGTTCCAGCGCTTGTTTAAGCAGGTTAGCATCAGGCGAATCGATACGATCTATCCGCTCATTTTTAGCCTGACCACTGGCAAATATTAAACAGGTATCGCTGGTTGAGGTATCCGAATCCACCGTAATGCAGTTAAAGGTTGTATCCACCACCTCATTTAGCATGGCCTGAAGTAGTGAGGCCTTAATTGCTGCATCGGTAAAAATATAGCTCAGCATGGTCGCCATATTAGGCTCGACCATACCGGATCCTTTAGCAATCCCCGAAATAGTGACTTGTTTCTCACCCAATTTTATTCGAGTACTGGCAGCCTTTGGATAAGTATCTGTAGTCATAATGGCCGACGCTGCATCATGCCAATTTTGTGCGTTGCGGTTTTCCATAGTGGTAGGGATTGCAGCAAGTATACGCTCAATTTTCACTTGCTCACCAATCACACCGGTTGAAGAGACGTATACTTGCTCGGCTTGTAACCCGGCAAGCTGTGCCACGGCGTTTGCCATGGCTTGAGTATTGGCTAAACCCTGTTTTCCGGTGCACACGTTAGCGTTGCCAGCTGAGACAATCAAAGCGCGCCCATTACCGGCAGCATGAACCTGGCGCGACCAAATAATGGGGGCTCCTGGTGTCAAAGATTGCGTGAACACACCTGCGCAGGTCGTCCCCTCAGTTAGCACTGCTAACAACACATCATTACGCCCTTTATAACGTTCCTCTGAGCGTAATACCGAGAAGCCGAGACCTGCTACCTGGCCTATTTTTGGAAATATCGTTGGCGCGAGCGGTGATTTTTTCAACACGATGATGTAATCGTGATACCAGAAAAACTATAACCGGCCATGACATTTCTTATATTTCTTACCAGAGCCACATGGACAAGGTGCATTTCTGCCGATTTTCTCTCCCTGACGGACATAAGTCTCATCACCCCCCTTCACAACGGCTTCGGCAGGCTGGGCATCTGTTGTTGGTTGAGGTGGAGTATATTGGCTAGCTGTCTCTGCAGCACTGGCAGCATCCAAAGTAGGATGATTAAATTGCATTTCCTGACGGGCCCGCTCTGCCTCCATTCGTGCAAGCTCCTCTTCCGATCGAAATTGTACCTTTGACAACAAACCAACAATTTCAAACTTAATGGTTTCCAGCAAATTCTCAAATAGTGCAAAAGCTTCTCTCTTGTATTCCTGTTTCGGGTCTTTCTGTGCATAACCACGCAATCCGATTCCCTGGCGAAGATGGTCCATATTGGCAAGATGCTCTTTCCAGCGCTCATCCAATACTTGCAACATCACCGATTTTTCAAGGTGGCGCATCGCTTCACTCCCCGCTGCAGCTTCCTTATTTTGATATGCCAGACGATATTCTGCCTCGATTTTCTCGCGCAACGTTTCTTCATGCAGGTCATCATCAGCTTCGAGCCACTCGCCAATCGGCATCTGTAGACCGTATTCGCTCATTATCGTCTCTTCAAGACCCTTCACATCCCACTGCGATTCCTGCGATTGAGGTGGGATATGCATCGCCATGACATCTTCGGTAACTTCTTCGATCATAACGGAGAAATTATCTGATACATCCTCAAACCCAATCAGTGTATTACGCTGCTGATATATAACTTTACGTTGTTCATTGGCAACGTCATCATACTCCAAAAGTTGTTTTCGGATGTCAAAGTTATGCCCTTCTACTTTGCGCTGCGCGTTTTCGATCGCCTTGTTAACCCAAGGATGCTCTATCGCCTCGCCTTCTTCCATCCCCAACTTTTGCATCATACTCGCGATGCGATCAGAGCCAAAAATCCGCATCAGGTTATCTTCCAAAGACAAATAAAAGCGACTCTCCCCTGGATCACCCTGGCGCCCGCAACGACCACGAAGTTGATTATCAACTCGTCTAGATTCATTACGTTCGGTACCAATCACATACAAACCGCCGGCCTCAATAACCTGCTGATGTCTTTGCTCCCAATCTTGTTTGATTACATCAACATCTGCCCCCTCATCTGCTTTCTCCAATTGCGCCTCGAGGTTGCCTCCTAGCACAATATCGGTTCCACGACCGGCCATGTTGGTTGCAATAGTAACCGCACCCGGCCGTCCTGCTTCGGCAACGATATCTGCTTCGCGCTCGTGCTGCTTGGCGTTTAGCAACTCATGCTGTATACCCTCTTTTTGGAGCATTTGAGAGAGCAGTTCTGACGATTCAATCGAGGCGGTACCCACCAGCACGGGTTGACCCTTGGTAATACTGTCTTTAATTTCATCGCGAATCGCGACAAATTTCTCCGCCATGGTTCGGTAGACCTGATCTGGATTATCCACCCGCATACCCGGCTGGTTAGTCGGTATCACGACCACTTCAAGCCCGTAAATCTGTTCAAACTCTGGTGCCTCGGTATCGGCGGTACCTGTCATACCCGAAAGATTACTATACAACCTGAAATAATTCTGAAAGGTGATAGAGGCAAGCGTTTGGTTCTCCTGCTGAATATGGACACCTTCTTTCGCTTCCACTGCTTGATGCAATCCATCCGACCATCGTCGACCCGTCATCATTCGCCCAGTAAACTCATCTACAATCACCACCTCATTATTCTGGACCACATATTCAACATCACGCTTGAAGATATGATGAGCGCGCAAAGCGGCATCTATATGGTGGAGCAAAGAGATGTTGTTTACATCGTACAAACTCTCACCTTCTTGCAATAAACCGGCGCCCAAGAGCAATGCTTCTGCATGTTCATGGCCCGCCTCTGTCATGGTCACGCGTTTACTTTTTTCGTCGATAGTAAAATCTTTTGGGTCATTCTCGTCAGTTTCCAACTGAAGCTGTGGCACGAGCTGGTTGATCGCCTGATACACCGCCACATTATCTTCGGCCGGGCCTGAAATAATCAGAGGCGTTCTTGCCTCATCAATCAAAATAGAATCGACCTCATCCACAATGGCAAATCCCAAGCCGCGCTGCACACGCTGTGAAGCGCTAAATGCCATATTATCGCGCAGATAATCAAACCCATATTCATTGTTGGTTCCGTAGACGATATCGGCCTGGTAGGCAGCCTGCTTTTCTTCATGATCCTGACCAGACTGAATGACCCCAACGCTTAAACCAAGCTTGGTATAGACCTGCCCCATCCACTCTGCATCACGACGAGCAAGATAATCGTTCACCGTCACCACATGTACGGGTGATCCATTCAGCGTATTTAAATAAGCTGCAAGCGTCGCGACTAAGGTTTTACCCTCACCAGTGCGCATTTCTGCAATTTTCCCTTCATGCAATACCATGCCCCCAATTAACTGAACGTCAAAATGACGCAGGCCAAGAGAACGCTTGGAAGCCTCGCGAACCGCCGCAAAGGCTTCCGGTATAATACTTTCCAGTGTTTCTCCCTGCTCAACACGCTGTTTAAATTCTTCCGTTTTGGCCATCAGCGTTTGATCATCCAACGCTTCGAAGTCCTCTTCCAGGGCGTTGATTTGATCAACAGTTTTATTCATTTTTTTCAACAGCCGCTGATTGCGGCTGCCGAATACTTTGGTCAGTGCGTTACCGAACATAATATAGCTTTAATTGGTTTAGCTTATCGCTCATCAATAATTAATCGTGAGTCGTAAAGAAAGAATAGCCATTGACTATGGGGTTTGCCATTGCAAACCCATTACCATATGGCGATAATGAAATCGTATTATTTCCTTATGGTGCGTATTATCCACTTTCCAATGCAAGATTTCCAAACAATTGCGCACCTGATTCCCAACTTTGCCGATCGAGTTGACGATCCACCTGCGACCATCGCCAAGCAAAACTCAATTCGCGATATTTTTAGAGAAATATTGGGACAAAGTGCTAACTTTATTCAACCCGTTTTATTTCGCTCGGGTCGCTTAGTGATTTATGCTCAAGCTGCGGTGTGGGGCCAACACATCCAACATCGACACGATCGCCTGTTGCAGCACTGCCGAGCAGCCGACCTGCATGTTAACGATATAAAGGTGAAAATCTCGCCTGACTTGGTACAAATGACTTCTCAACAATCACCACGTCGGGCAACTTACGATGCCGACAAGGCAAATTTGCACCTGGAGCGACTGGCTAATCAGCTACCAGAGGATCCCCTTAAAGATACGGTTCGGCGCTTATCCAAACGAATAAAGGAAAACCATCATAGCGAAGATTAATCCTGCTTATAAGATAGGGTCATCCCCCTGATTGAATATTTATTTACGCAGCAGCGACTGCGGGCACAAAATGAATCGGAGTGTCGGGCGAATCTTTAAGCGTAGTTAATTCCCATGCATCTTGCTGGGACAGCAGTTGACGCAGTACTTGATTGTTCAGTGCATGACCAGATTTATGCGCACTAAATGCACCAATCAATGGGTGACCTAACAAATACAGATCGCCCACCGCATCCAAAATCTTGTGCTTAACAAACTCGTCTTTGTAACGCAGCCCATCGTCGTTCAAAATATTGTACGAATCCATTACGATGGCATTGTCAAAACTGCCGCCTCTTGCCAGCCCTGCATTGCGCAAAGTTTCTAAATCATCCATAAAACCAAAGGTACGCGCGCGGCTGACTTCCTTAATGAATGACGTCGTTGAAAAATCTACCGTTGCATTTTGTACCGAATTCTTAAAAATAGGGTGATCAAAATCAATGGTAAAAGTCACTTTGAAACCATTAAATGGCTCAAACCTAACCCACTTATCTCCATCACGAACCTCGAGGGGTTTTTTGATCCGAATAAATTGCTTCGCCTTATTCTGCTCCGCAATGCCCGCAGATTGGAGTAAAAATACGAAAGGCGCTGCACTACCATCCATAATTGGCACTTCATGCGTACTTAATTCAACATAAGCATTATCCACACCCATGCCCGCAAATGCCGACATTAAATGTTCGACCGTTGATATTTTGACACCTTTTGATTCGATTGTCGTCGACATGACGGTCTCAGTCACGCTCTCTGGTGTCGCTTTTATTTCGACCGGTTCATCCATATCGACACGATAGAATACAATCCCCTTATCCACGGGAGCTGGTTTAAGTGTAAGAAATACTTTTTCCCCAGTGTGAAGGCCGACACCCGTCGCTCTGATGACGTTACTTAGCGTTCGTTGCTTAAGCATAATATCGCGTTAATAATCCATTAAGGTTTAAGATTGGCCGCGATAATACACGAAAAACCATAATTTTGACAGAAGTATGAACAAAATTTCACATCATTACTTTATACTTATATAGCAAATTTATTATCCATAAATATGGTGTGCTATTTTTTACCGATAATATGCACTAAATTATTGAAAACAATCGCGGTAGAGATCGTAGTAGCCAAAAAATATTTCTACTCACTGTTTCCAACTGGATTGGTTAAATGCGCCAATAAAATTACCAGGCTGCCGCGCCCTGAAGATTGCAGTTAATTACATAAAACGGCGCGCGAGAAGTGTTATACAGCGCTTTTGACAGAAATCTTAAATGTGCGCTTGAGTAATACGGCGCCATATCACGGTAAGCAACGCGCTAACAATGGGTATTTTCTAGCCCAACCAGCTATAGAATGCCGAGCTCTTTCGCGCGTTTGACGCACGCCGTTCGGTTACTTACTTGCAGACTTTTAAAAATCGCTTGTAAGTGATATTTCACCGTGACCTCAGCAATATTGACAGCCAGGGCAATCTCCTTATTACTATAACCTTCCGCTGTTAAGTTAAGAATATCGAGCTGACGATCGGTAAAATTCTTGAATCTAGATTTTTTGCGCTTTCTGGCAGACCTTCTGTCGATGGTTTGATCAAATGACAGCTCTGGAGCAATATACACATTCCCAGCCAGAACCTCCTCAATGGCTTTAGACAATTGATCAGAATGCATGCTTTTTGGTAAATAACCAAGCGCACCAAGTTCCAATGCTCGAGAAACGCTATCAGCATCCTCAGATGCCGAAATAACAATCACTGGAGTAAACACCTGTCGCTCACGTAACGCCGTAATCAAGGCATAGCCATCTAATCCCGGCATTTGCAAATCAACAAAGATAATATCAAAATGCTCTTGTTTATCGACTTCAGCCAATGCACTGGTCGCGTTTTCAGCGGTAACGACCGATATATTTTGTTGTTTGAGCACTAAATCCAACCCGTCAAGAAACATCGGGTGGTCATCTACTAATAAAATTTTCAATTTTGCGTTCAAAGTATTTAGTCGCTACTGCTGATAAGTTGGTAAATTGCTGTACGCAATTCAGCCGGCGAAAACGGCTTGTGTAAAATTAATAAACCATGCCGATTAGCTTCGTTGGTCAGATCTGCTGTCGTGTCTCCGGTAGTAATCATAGCAGCAATATTATGCCCATAATAGTTTCTAATTCCAGTAATTACTTGAATACCATTTTCCTCGATTAAGCGATAATCCGCGATTATAACCGTCGGTATTGAGCTTTGTTTAGCAAGCTTCTCAAGCGCTTCCTGACTAGACTTAACCGCTATTGTATCGCATCCCCACGAATTAAGCATGCGCTGCGTGCCCGCTCTAATATCCTGATCGTCATCAATAACAATCATAAACTGACCTTGTAAATCCCACTTTAGCGGTTTAGCCTTTTGTTGCTTCACCTCCTCTAGCGCCGCTACAGGAACCTTGATTTTAAAACTTGATCCCTGTCCTAGTTGCGAATTCACCTGGATCGGTATAGATAATAGCGTGCAAATATGACGCACAATAGATAACCCCAAACCCACGCCTTTATTTCGATCCCGCTCTTTATTGCCCAGTTGGTGATAAGAAGAAAATATATTATCTAACTCCGCTTCGGGAATCCCGCGTCCTTCATCTTGGATTGTTATGGTAATCGACGAACCGCGAACCGAGCTTTTCAGAAGTATTCGACCCGTATCAGTATATTGTACTGCGTTCGCGAGCAAGTTACGAATTACCCGCTCCAGTAAAACTGGGTCTGATCGAACCCCTGCTTCCGTTATTTCAGTATCCAATTGCAGGCCTTTTTCTTGCGCTTGACTGGAAAACCCATCCGCTATTTTTTGCAAAAATGGCGCCAGAGAAAATGTATCAACATGAGGCGTAACCACACCTGCATCCAACCTGGAAAGATCTAGCAAGCCGTTAAACAAACCCTTCAAGGCCTTAGATGAATCTTTGACCTTTTCTAGTACTTTCTTGCCTGACTCGTTAACATAAGGCTGCAGTCCATCTATAAACAACCCCATTGCGTGCATAGGCTGTCTAAGATCGTGACTGATAGCGGCTAAAAATTTGCTCTTATCAAGATTGGATTTTTCGGCTATATCTTTCTGCTCTGTCAGCTGGGCGATCAATTTCCGATTATCGTCCCTTAATATGATTGTATTAACAATTGCGCGCTCTACATTAAAACTCATCAAGATATTGGCCAGCAAAAATATGTATACGCTGGCACCCAGTGTAATTAACGTCAGGTTATCTTGCAGAATTAAATTCAGCCCGAGTGGTAAAAGCAATAAATTTGCGTATATGATGTAAACCGCTAATACACTGGCCAATGATACTAAGGCACCCGATACGAGGCCGGCAATAACCAGCATCAATATCATACTTTCATATGAGGAACTTATATTAATAAACGAGATTCCTGCCATACCCCAGAAAACACCCGACAAGGTCATAAAAATTAGCAGAACGAACCAGCGTGTTTGAGCATTGGTGTGGTTATATGGGTGCAAATGATAATAATACCAGACTGCGCCGCGTATTAGCGTGAGCCCTGATATCAAAATTGCCCAAGTCCCTAAATGTTCATGGTTTGAGTGCTCCAGACTTACATATATGATTGCAACAGCAATCAGATTACCTAAAGTTAGAATTGGCATATGCTGATGAATCAGCATGAGGCGTTCTTTTAGAAAAGTGGGCTTAGAAAAACTCATTGAACAATATCCTTATATACAAGTATGCTACCTTCCGTAATAAATCAGCGTAACAAATACTATAGTTCACGAACCGTGTACCTTTTAAAGATTTATTATCCCTGTTTCTTATTTAAACTGAAAACACTGGTATCAAACCCTTTATACGCCAAGTGTCTAAATGCTTGCGGAATACCAGTCCTAACAAATTAATGATGTATTATGCACGTATTTTTGCTCGATTGAAGCGTTATTATAGATTGATAAACCTTAACAATGCCTTGATATCAGTAGAAAATTATGTCTCCATAAAAAATAATTTATGGATAAGAAGAAAAATCTCCCCATTTGCGCTTTTTCCTAAAACGAAGTTTGGGAATCAATAGGCCTAATACCATTCCCAGCAAGATAACACCCGCCCCTCTTATAAACCAAGCTTGTTCTGAATTATTTTTTAATCGCTCATTTTCTGCTTGCAACGAATCTTGTTTGGCTTGTGATTTTTTCAGCGCAGTAGCCAATTCAATATTCTTGTCATTTATCGCAATTGTATCTGACGCAATTTGTTTTACGTTACTAAGCTCTGTCTCTAATTCCGCATTTGCTATTTTTAACGCATTTGCATTCTGCTCGATTATCTGAACCGTAGTCCGCAGTTTTTCAATCTCTTGTTGCTGTGAGTTGAGATCTGCCTCTCTTTGTATCAACTCATTCATGCGACTTTTCGCGCTGGGTTCCGCCATCAAAAACCGAGTCAATACCCAACCTTTTACCCCTTCTTGCGTAGTCACTTGCGCATACCCCTGATCATTTCGCCCAATTATCTCCAAAGGCTCACCACTTTTGAGCATTTTGTTTATTTTATTTTTAATTCCAGGGCCATTACGTAATGTTATTTCCAACTCGTCACTTACGTACATGGTTTCTGCCCTAACCGGGCTGGAAGCAAACATTAACGTGGTAAGCAAGATAGGCAGTGAAAACTGAAGCCTTTGAAAAAAAATCATCATTATCTGGGTTTAATCCGTCATCACTTATTAAAATTGCTTGTTTTCAGCGCCAAATATCGTCAACACCAACTATGTATTCCGGGTAAGACGGTCATTATATCGTTAGCGCCACTTTATTCACAGGCTAGATACGTTCTAAGTATCGTTTTACTGACGTTTTTAAGTTCAAACTGTATTTTGTGTTTTCTTAACCTTACCTTGGCTTAACAAAAAACCCCCGTACGTATATGCACGGGGGTTTTAATATAAAAGCCTGGCAATGACCTACTCTCACACAGGGAGGCCCTGCACTACCATCGGCGATGAACAGTTTCACTTCTGAGTTCGAAATGGGATCAGGTGGTACCTATTCTCTATGGTCACCAGGCATACTGGTCAGACAGCGCTGCTGCCTAGTTTTCCCGGATGCACTCCTGCTAAAACTGCAGGGTTGCCACAAGGAAAACAAATAGGGTAGTCATTGGCCATGTCATTCGACATATGCTTTATTTTGAGCTTTTCTCATTTAACTCCAAGCAGACCACTTGGGTGTTATATGATCAAGCCTCACGGGCAATTAGTACTGGTTAGCTTCATACATTACTATACTTCCACACCCAGCCTATCAACGTTGTAGTCTTCAACGACCCTTCAGGGAGATCAAGTCTCCAGTGAGATCTTATCTTGGGAGAGGCTTCCCGCTTAGATGCTTTCAGCGGTTATCCCGTCCGTACATAGCTACCCGGCAATGCCATTGGCATGACAACCGGAACACCAGGGGTACGTCCACTCCGGTCCTCTCGTACTAGGAGCAGCTTCCCTCAAATCTCAAACGCCCACGGCAGATAGGGACCAAACTGTCTCACGACGTTCTAAACCCAGCTCGCGTACCTCTTTAAATGGCGAACAGCCATACCCTTGGGACCGGCTACAGCCCCAGGATGAGATGAGCCGACATCGAGGTGCCAAACACCCCCGTCGATGTGAACTCTTGGGGGGTATCAGCCTGTTATCCCCGGCGTACCTTTTATCCGTTGAGCGATGGCCCTTCCATACAGAACCACCGGATCACTAAGACCAGCTTTCGCTCCTGCTCGACGTGTCTGTCTCGCAGTCAAGCACTCTTATGCCTTTGCACTAACCATACGATTTCCGACCGTATTTAGAGTACCTTCGCGCTCCTCCGTTACTCTTTGGGAGGAGACCGCCCCAGTCAAACTACCCACCATACATTGTCCCCGAACCGGATAACGGATCTGGGTTAGAACCCCAAACAAACAAGGGTGGGATCTCAAGGGTGGCTCCACAGAAACTGGCGTTTCCACTTCAAAGCCTACCACCTATGCTGCACATGCGTGCTCAAAGTCCAATGTAAAGCTGTAGTCAAGGTGCACGGGGTCTTTCCGTCTAGCCGCGGGTACACTGCATCTTCACAGCGAGTTCAATTTCACTGAGTCCCGGGTGGAGACAGTATGGCCATCGTTACGCCATTCGTGCAGGTCGGAACTTACCCGACAAGGAATTTCGCTACCTTAGGACCGTTATAGTTACGGCCGCCGTTCACCGGGGCTTCGATCAAGAGCTTCGGTCCGAAGACCTAACCCCATCAATTAACCTTCCGGCACCGGGCAGGCGTCACGCCCTATACTTCCTCTTGCGAGTTTGCAGAGCGCTATGTTTTTAGTAAACAGTCGCAGCCATCTCTTTGTTGCAACCCCCTTCCGCTAGAATAGTAAATACGTTCACGTACAAGGGGTACACCTTCTCCCGAAGTTACGGTGTTATTTTGCCGAGTTCCTTCACCCGAGTTCTCTCAAGCGCCTTAGAATACTCATCCCGCCCACCTGTGTCGGTTTGGGGTACGGTTCTTACAACCTGAAGCTTAGAAGGTATTTCCTGGAAGCATGGCATCAACGACTTCGCTCCTAATAAGGTGCTCGTCATCACGTCTCAGCGTTAATGAAATCCCGGATTTACCTAAGATATCCGCCTACGCGCTTAAACCAACATATCCAACAGTTGGCTCGTTTAGCCTTCTCCGTCTCTCCATCGCAGTTGCAAGTAGTACAGGAATATTAACCTGTTTCCCATCGATTACGCATTTCTGCCTCATCTTAGGGGCCGACTAACCCTGTTCTGATTAACATTGAACAGGAAACCTTGGGCTTTCGGCGAGGGGGCCTTTCACCCCCTTTATCGTTACTTATGTCAGCATTCGCACTTCTGATACCTCCAGCATTCCTTACAGAATACCTTCAACGGCTTACAGAACGCTCCTCTACCATGCATATAAATATGCATCCATAGCTTCGGTATACAGCTTAGCCCCGGTAAATCTTCCGCGCAGACCGACTCGACCAGTGAGCTATTACGCTTTCTTTAAAGGATGGCTGCTTCTAAGCCAACCTCCTGGCTGTCTGGGCCTTTCCACATCGTTTTCCACTGAGCTGTAATTTAGGGACCTTAGCTGATGGTCTGGGCTGTTGCCCTTTCCACGACGGACCTTATCACCCGCCGTGTGTCTCCCATGATTGAACTTCTCGGTATTCGGAGTTTGCATTGGTTTGGTAATCCGGGATGGACCCCTAGCCAAAACAGTGCTCTACCCCCGAGAGTTAAACATGAGGCTCTACCTAAATAGATTTCGAGGAGAACCAGCTATCTCCGGACTTGTTTAGCCTTTCACTCCTAGCCACAGCTCATCCACTCATTTTTCAACATAAGTTGGTTCGGTCCTCCAGTGCATGTTACTGCACCTTCAACCTGGCCATGGCTAGATCGTCCGGTTTCGGGTCTAATCCTAGCAACTAAGCGCCCTATTAAGACTCGGTTTCCCTACGGCTCCCCTAAACGGTTAACCTTGCTACTAAAATTAAGTCGCTGACCCATTATACAAAAGGTACGCAGTCACATCACAAGGATGCTCCTACTGCTTGTATGCATACGGTTTCAGGTTCTATTTCACTCCCCTAACAGGGGTTCTTTTCGCCTTTCCCTCACGGTACTGGTTCACTATCGGTCGGTAAGTAGTATTTAGCCTTGGAGGATGGTCCCCCCATGTTCAGACAGGGTTTCACGTGCCCCGCCCTACTCAGATTCATTTAATACGCCTTTTCGCATACAGGACTATCACCTACTATGGTCGCACTTTCCAGAGCGTTCTGCTAAAACGTAAAAAACTTTTGGGCTAATCCCCGTTCGCTCGCCGCTACTAGGGGAATATCGGTTGATATCTTTTCCTCTGGGTACTTAGATGTTTCAGTTCCCCAGGTTCGCTTCTTTAAGCTATGTATTCACTTAAAGATACTGATAAATCAGTGGGTTTCCCCATTCAGAAATCCCCGGATCAAAGCTAGTTTACAAGCTCCCCGAGGCTTATCGCATGTTACAACGTCTTTCATCGCCTCTTACCGCCAAGGCATCCACCGTATGCACTTAATAACTTGATCATATAACCCCAAATAGACTGCTATTTCAAACAATTATAACAACTATCTGAAGTTTTAATTAAACTCAAAATATAAAGACATGTGAATAGTCCAACATCCTGAATAATTCAGTTTGTTTTCTATCCACTGTGAATATTCAAACGCCAATAAATTGGCGCGATGCTAAATATTCACGGTACCCGCATACTGTAGAAAAACACCGATATCGATTTATATATAACACTGATATATCTCTATCTTCGTCTATCTCACACTATGCGTGTGCCTTTGACTACCCTAATTGTAAAAGATCCAGAAAACGATAAATCGTTCTCTCAAGTTGTAAATATCAATCCTGCCTAACTTGATGCGGCTAAGATTGAGATTTACAACTTTAGTTAGTAAAAATGGTGGAGCCAGGCGGGATCGAACCGCCGACCTCCTGCGTGCAAGGCAGGCGCTCTCCCAGCTGAGCTATGGCCCCTTTGCTCGACTTTTTGAAACTTGGGTTTTCTGCCTTGCGTAGTTTGCAAGTGCAAATGAGCAAGAATAGAAAATTCGAGATTCGTAAAAGTGGTGGGTCTGGGAAGATTTGAACTTCCGACCTCACCCTTATCAGGGGTGCGCTCTAACCAACTGAGCTACAGACCCAATGCTTTCAAGTCGTTAGCGACTGCGAGCCAAGTTAACACGACGATGCTAGGCATCGTGGCGCTCGAACCTTGTGCTATCGCACCCCGCTACAGACCCAATGTTTACTCTTAGCCTATTGAGGAGTATTCATCCGCTGTAGGCTCGCATTCGGTCCAAATACTAACTAGTTCCAAGCAGATTGTGTGGACGCTTCTGAGTAGCGGAATCTTTATCTTTTAAGGAGGTG
>OZ245025.1:1427500-3377492 GCA_965223465.1 Candidatus Poriferihabitaceae bacterium
TGGCCCACCAGGGCGCCACCCGCTTCTTTCATAATTGATTCTAAAATACCCAAAATCTTATCCCCTTCAGATCGTAATTAGCTTTCCTGCCATTTCTGCCAAGCGTTAATTTGAAATGCCGCGTTCGATGCGCTCCAAACGAGACTTTGCGGATATCGCGACCGGATGATCCGCATACCGACGTAATACATCATTAAAGGTGGCCTCTGCATTTTGATAATCGCCTATGTCATACTGTACATAACCCACCTTTAACAAGGCTTCGGGTACGCGATCACTACTTGGATACTGGGCAACCACGCTGCGAAAGGCACGAATCGCCGCTTCATATTGGCGATTGACATAGTTGGCCTCTCCAATCCAGTAACTGGCATCGTCCGCCAGGCCGCCATCGGGATACTGGTTCACCAGCTGGGTGAAAATATTGATCGCTTCGGTGTAACGAGATTCTTTTAAGTGATCAAAGCCCTGATCATACAGCGTTTGTTGATCCGTACCAGCAACTGGTGATGGATCCGGTTCAGCCACATTCGCCACTGTCGTGTCTGGCGGTGTGGTATTGCTCATCCCATCCGGCGTCATCTGATCCTGTGGTTCTACAGGTACATTAGAGCTTTCTGCTGTAGCCGCATCGGTTTGCGACAGATCAACCACTGCTAGCGGACCATTTTGTTGGGTGTTTTCGGCCACTCGCAAGCGCTGATCCAGGCCCTGAAACAAATCTTGTTGTCGCTGTTTTAGATTTTCAAGTTCAAACTGCTGTTCTTCAAGCTGGTTTCTGAGCTCTCTTACCTCTGCTTGAAGCTCATTCATACGGTTCAATTGTTCCACTGCCTGCGGTGGAGGACCTGACGCAACTGTGGCACTGGAAGAAGCAGCAGTGCCATCTTGTACAGGGATACGCTCATTCACAGCCGCGCAAGCACCCAGGAGTACTGCCAGTGGCACGTAAATTACGAGACGACGAGCAAAAGTAAACGAATTAGCAGGCATCATGAGCCATATCCACAGTAGTTAAAATGAGCGCTTATTATAGGCTATTGATAAACCAGTTCAACACGTCGGTTTAGGCTATATGAGGCTTCATCATGGCCCAATGCGACCGGTCGCTCTTCGCCATATGAGACCAGCTGGATACGATCTCCGGTTACGCCATAAATGCCAAAAATCTGGGAAACCACTTTGGCGCGATCTTCCGCTAGCGCTAAATTGTATTCTGCTGTGCCCCGCTCATCCGCATGCCCTTCCAACGTGACAAATACATTGGGATGATCTGCTAGATATTGGCCATGCGCCTGTGCGATTGCATCACCTTCGAAGGTCAACGCGGCTGAATTATAATCGAAATAGATTACCCGTTTACCCAAGGGATCATTGGCATCTACACCCTGTGGGCCGGTTAATCCTTCACCCATGAAGTCACCGTCGGTGGTACCTGACACAATGGTATCATCGGTCACACTACCGCCAGCACCGCCGACATCAAGATCGGTTTCCTGAGCTTTTTTACCCGCACACGCTGCCAAAAACAAACTGGTAAAGCTAATCAACAGTATTTTCTGAATTGAGATCGATTTCATATTAACTCCTGGATTGTATTTAATTTAATTTTAATCTTTACAAGCGCGGTGACCATGCCGGTGCTTTTACGGAGCCACCGCTAAATCTTAACACTTGCTGCACGCTACCGTCGCTCGACACGGCGGACAATACGTTTTTACCACCCTGAACAGTAGAATACAAAATCATTTCACCATTCGGCGCAAATGAAGGCGATTCATCTAACTGCGTGGTTGTCAGGGTTTGTATGGATCTGCTTGCTTGATCATAAATACCAACCTTGAACCCGCCGTTAACATCTGTAATCAAGACCATTTTACTGCCATCGGGTGAAAAAGCAGCGCCCGCATTATAGCCTCCCTGAAAAGTAATACGTCGTGCCTGTCCACCTTGTGCGCTTACCTGATAAATCTGCGGTTTGCCCGCGCGCCCGGAACTAAACACAATACTCTGCCCATCCGGTGTCCATTCGGGTTCGGTATCGATTGCCCCATTTCGGGTTATCCGCGTTAAGGCACCGCTGCCCATGTCTTTCACATAGATTTCGGCGTTGCCATCTTTTGACAGGCTCATTGCCAGACGGTTCCCATCGGGTGACCAGGCGGGAGAGGAATTAATACGTGGGTGATCTGATACCAGGCTACGTTCACCCGTGCGCAAGTTTTGTACATAAATTTGGGCGCGGCGCTTTTCAAAGGATACATAAGCCAATTTGTCCGCTTGGGGAGACCAAGCCGGTGACATAATGGGTTGCCTCGACTCCAGTATTGTCACCGGACGATAACCATCCGCATCCGAAACCTGCAACATATATTTCTTGTTCTTCTTTTCTCCCTGCTGCATCACATAAGCGATTTTGGTATCGAATGCACCGGGAATACCGGTGAGTTTCTCATACACAAGATCGGCTATTTTATGCGCCACTTTGCGCAGCAATGATGATTTAACCACGTATTTATTGCCGACTAACTGGCTTTCGTTAAACACGTCCATTAAACGGAAGGAGACTTCGTATTCATCTGCGCCTAGTTGGCGAACTTGCCCAATCACAATTGCATTTTGTTTGAGCAAACGCCAGTCCTTATACTGAATCTCAGCAACCGTCGTTGGCTTACTCAGAAAATCCGCTTCGGGCAGCGGTTCAAAGCGCCCGCTGCGCGCTAAATCTGAAGCGACCACATCCCAAATTGATTCGGGCAGGGTCTGATTGGGCGTCACGCGAAAGGGCACAATTGCGATCGGAATCGCGGCCTTGACTCCTTTGGTAATATCAATAGTAAGCACCGCGTGCGCTTGCAAACTGGTAAACAAGGCAAACAAAACGAGCATCCGCGACCAGACGCGGCGAGAAAAATATCTAACCATTGGGTTTAAATCTAAAATCAAATTCTTTAATATGCGGATAATAACGCGGATCGGTTGGAATCGGTAGCGGACTCGCCTTTAATACCGCAATTTCTGCTGATCTATCGAATAAGGCATTACCTGAACTTCGAACCACTCTCGCATTCATTACCTCACCCGTTGGTCTTACATTTACGCGCACCACTGCTTCAAGACCGAGTGTAGAGGTTTGCGGCTGAATCCAGTTTGAATCAACCGCTGCCGCAATTCGACCCACGGCTAGGCCCAATGCGGTCGCAGCTTCACCTGCGATGCGCTCTCCCTCTATTTTCGCTGCCAATGCGGCCTCTCGCTTGCGCCGTGCATCATCTGCCGCTTTTTGGCGAGCCACTTCTTCACGTTTTTTTTGCTCCGCTAGCTCCTTTTTCCGAGCCTCTTCTTCCTTACGTTTCTTTTCGGCAAGCTCTTTTTTCTTTTGTTCCTCCTCTTTACGCTTTTTCTCGGCTAATTCCTTTTTCTTTTGCTCTTCTTCTAGGCGCTTTTTCTCCGCCAATTCTTTCTTTTTGCGTTCTTCTTCTTTACGCTTTTTCTCAACCAATTCTTCACGTTTTTGCTTTTCTTCCAGCTCTTTCTTTTTACGCTCTTCCTCTTTACGTTTTTGCTCTGCCAGTTCTTTTTTCTTGCGCTCTTCTTCCTCGCATTCAGCCTGCAAGGCTTGCGCTTTTTCTTCGCTATCCGTTTCCAACTGTTGATCGCCACAACGATAAGCAAATACAGATTTTACCGGTTTGGGTTTCGGTTTAGGCGGTTCTGGAATGGGCTCAGGCTCGGGAATTGGTTCGGGTTCAGGCTCGGGCGGTTTCTCAATGGGTTGTGGCTCAATAATCGCAACCGCCTGAATAGGTTGCACGGCTGAGGGCTTTATGGTGCGATGCCAACTCAGGCTGACCCCCATCAAAGCAAATAATAGAATATGTACCAACAGTGCTAGGACACTAGCACGCAGGTTATCTGTAAATTGGGCGTACCACTTAGACATAAACCACTATAAGAAAGCCTGACCAATAACAGCCTTGGAATAGGTAGCCATACGCTGCTTTATTGTTCCAAGGCATCAGTTGCCAAACCAACTTTCTCTACCCCTGCTTTTTGCAATAACACCATACCGCGAATCACTTCTGCGTAGGGTACTGCACCGTCGCCACGCACTAAAAAAGGTGTTTTAGGGCTTTTTTCCAGTATGATTTTGGCTTGCCGTTGGATTTCGTCCAATGAATCCAGGGGTTTCTCCAAATCATTCAAATAATACTGTCCGTCTTTATCTACCGTCAGCACGAACGGTTCGTTGTCTTCATCTTCCAGGGGTTGAGCATCTGCCGACGGCAACTCGACATCCACGCCGGTGCTCAATAGCGGTGCGGTCACCATAAAGATCACCAACAATACCAGCATCACATCAATATAGGGCACCACGTTAATCTCACCCATCAGGCGTGCCTTGCGACGTGGTCGAATATTCGTCTGCATCTACTTATCTCGCTTGCTGACGATTTGACGATTTACAATACTTAAAAATTCTTCTACAAATATTTCGTATTTGGAGCCGAGTCGCTCAGCACTGGTTGCTAGGCGGTTATAGGCAATTACCGCCGGAATCGCAGCAAACAGACCCATCGCAGTAGCAACTAAAGCTTCAGAAATCCCCGGAGCAACCGTTGCAATCGTCACCTGCTTCATTGCACCCAACGAACGAAATGAATTCATAATGCCCCAGACCGTACCGAATAAACCCACATAGGGTGCGGTAGAGCCCACCGTAGCCAGAAAAGGAAGATGGGTTTCAAGTTCATCCATTTCTCGATTCACCACCACCCGCATGGCGCGATGCACCCCATCAATAATCTCGCTACGGGCGACATCGCCCTTTTTAGCAAGACGCGTATACTCTCGATACCCGGCCACAAAAATCGCTGCCATGCCTTCGGTTCGCTCGTTGCTGCCCCCCCAGTCATAATGTAGTCGGTTCATATCACCCACCGACCAGAAATCGTCCTCGAAATCCGCCGCACTTTTTTCCAGACGTTTAATCTGAGCGGATTTTTTGAAGATAAAAAACCACGACATAAATGACGCCAGCAGTAATATCAGCATCACCAGCTGTACAATGAAACTTGCGTTCAGGATAAGGTCCAGGATGGATTGATCTGTTTCCATTAGAAAGATTTATTAAGTTTGAATTTTGTTGTTTACGATACTAAAAACGCCGGTAACCTGGTCGGCCGAAATGTCTCACTGGACACAACTGCCAATTCCACTTGTGCTTTGACTAATAATTGGTTCTCGCCATGTATATCGCGCCGAACTTCCTGCGCAATTTGCATAGAAGCCTTTTTAGTCGTAAGAATATTTGTGCTCACCATCAAGGCATCTCCGAGTCGAGCTGGTTTGATAAATTTCATATTCAATGCACGCACCACAAACAAGCATTTTTCTCGCTCAACTAATTGATCAACCGGCCAACCCAAATCGCGCATCCATTCATTGCGCGCGCGCTCCATAAAGCGCAAATAATTAGCATGATAGACCACCCCACCCGCATCGGTATCTTCGTAGTATACGCGTACCGGAAAACAAAATGCTTGTTTCACTCCCAAACAGGGCGAGTTTCGCCGATGTGATCTGAACCCGTGATTAATTTTCCCAAATACGGGCCAGTCATTTTTTTTCACCGGCAAACATTGATGCCTGTGCGGTTTGTTCCTGCTTAGGCATCTCAAGACCTAGATGTTGCCAGGCTAAACGCGTCGCGACACGACCTCTAGGGGTACGCATCACGTAGCCTTGCTGAATTAAAAACGGTTCAATCACGTCTTCAATTGTACCCCGTTCTTCACTCACAGCTGCTGCGAGGCTATCGACGCCCACCGGCCCACCATCAAACTTATGAATCAGCGCACCCAGCAAACCTCGATCCAGTAAATCCATGCCTGCTTCATCCACCTCCAGCATTTCTAGCGCTTGCTTCGCAAGTGGCTCAGTAATGACGCCATCGCCTTTAACCTGCGCATAATCGCGCACGCGCCGCAGCAGACGATTGGCAATCCTCGGCGTGCCACGTGAACGTCTGGCAATTTCTTTAATGCCTTCTGGTGTGGTCTCCAAGTCGAGGATGAATGCTGAACGGCCCACAATAATCGCCAAGTCATCCATCGAGTAAAATTCAAGCCGCTGCACAATGCCAAAGCGATCACGCAGCGGTGACGTGAGTAAGCCCGCGCGTGTGGTCGCACCAATCAGCGTAAAAGGCGGTAGATTCAGTTGAATAGAGCGCGCTGCTGGGCCTTCGCCTATCATAATGTCCAGACGATAATCTTCCATCGCAGGGTATAAAATTTCTTCGATCGCCGGGCTGAGACGATGGATCTCATCAACAAACAGCACATCATTTTGTTCCAAGTTGGTCAACATGGCAGCCAGATCGCCTGCTTTTTCGATTACCGGCCCGGAGGTCTGGCGTAGTGTAGAACCCATTTCAGTGGCCAAAATATGGGCAAGCGTGGTTTTCCCCAAGCCCGGTGGGCCAAATAACAAAACATGATCCAGTGCATCCTGGCGTTGGCGCGCCGCTTCGATAAAGATTTCCAGTTGCGTTTTAAGTTTGGGCTGGCCGGTAAACTCCTGTAGACGTAAAGGGCGCAAACTACGATCAATCGCCTGCTCGTTTAAATCATCATGCTCAGTCGTCGCAGAAATAATCGGGGAATGCTCCATATCGCTATGCTGATAATGCCTTTAATGCCAAGCGTATCAAGGTTTCACTATTTACCGCTGTGGCGTCCGGTACTGCACGCACTGCACGGCTCGCGTCTGCTGCCCGAAAACCGAGTGCGATTAGCGCGCTGGTTGCATCGTTAATGGCGTTAGCGCCATTTACAGTTGCTGCAACCTCAGCAGTGGCTTCGTCTGTTCCAATGCTGGGAACACGATCGCGCATTTCAACCAGCAGCCGCTCGGCAGTTTTGGCACCAATGCCGGGCACGCGTACTAAAGTAGCCGTATCCGCATGTTGAACGCATTGGGTAAATTCCTGCGCCGTCAGTGTAGAGAGTATTGCCAACGCAACGCGCGGCCCGACTCCATTCACTTTCAGCAAAGCCTGAAATAAGGCACGCTCGTCTTTGCTGGCAAAGCCATATAATAAAAACGCATCCTCGCGTACCACGGTATGTACATGCAAGGCGATCTGTCCATCATCTTCACTTGAATTACTTGATAGGGCATAAAAAGTATTCATCGATGCCTCTAGCTGATAACCCACACCGTTGACGTCCAACATCAACAAAGGGGGTTCTTTATCAATGAGCTTACCGCGCAGATAACCAATCATGCTGTACGTGCTGCCAAACCGAGTTTGTTGACCAGGTCGGCGGAATGAATATGGCAAATCGCGCAGGCCAGTGCATCAGCTGCGTCCGACTGCGGGTTTTTATTCAAATTCAGTAAAACACGCACCATATGCTGCACTTGGTCTTTTTGTGCGCCACCGGTTCCCACCACCGACTGCTTGATCTGTTTGGCGCTGTATTCATACACTTCCATACCCGAATTAACCGCCGAGCACATCGCGCTGCCACGCGCGTGCCCCAGTGTAAGCGCAGCTTTAGCGTTGTTTGCCACAAACACCTGTTCTATCGCGACCACATCCGGCTGTGTTTGCACAATCAGCTCACTCACTGCGGTGTAGATATGCGCTAGCCTGCCGGATAATGCCCCGCCTCCAAGGCGCAGAGACTGACTCGCCACCCCTACCAATTTTCCATTGACGAGTTCGACCACGCCCAAACCGGTAATACGGGAACCAGGGTCGATGCCAAGTACACGCACGTTCTATCCCGCTATCTCAGCTGGTTCCGCAAAGGCGGCGTTGGTAAATACATTCTGTACGTCATCTAAATCTTCCAGCGCATCCACCAGCTTCATAGTTTTCTCTGAAGCTTCTGCATCCAGTTCGACCTCGATCGAAGCGCGCTGCACGATTTCATCCATCTCGGGTTTAAAACCCGCTTCTTTAAGTGCCTGTAACACAGAAAAATAGTCTTCGAATGAGGTGATGACTTCGGTCATCCCGTCTTCGGTTTCGATATCTTCGGCGCCTGCCTCTAAAGCAGCGTCCATGATTTGTTCTTCATCAACATCAGAAAATACGATCGATCCCTGCTTGTTGAATAAATAGGCAACTGAGCCATCTGTTCCCAGATTACCCCCTGCTTTGGTAAACGCGTGGCGTACTTCAGCGACGGTTCGGTTTTTATTATCGGTTGCACATTCGACCAAAATGGCCACGCCATTGGTACCGTAGCCTTCGTAGGTCACTTCTTCTATCGCTGCACCTTCACCTTCACCCGTACCGCGTTGAATCGCGCGTTCAATGGTGTCTTTGGTCATATTGGCGCCCAGCGCCTTGTCCAATGCGCTGCGCAAACGAGGATTGGCATCAGCATCCCCGCCTCCAACGCGTGCGGCGACCGTGATTTCGCGAATCAGCTTGGTAAATATCTTACCCCGCTTCGCATCCTGGGCGGCCTTGCGGTGCTTGATATTCGCCCATTTACTGTGTCCGGCCATGTAGATTTCTGCAAGGATTCAAAACGCCATAATTATAGACGATCTGACTGCTTTGGAAGATGCTGATTTCTAATCCGTTGACCAGTAATATTAAATTATCTCAATAGACCCGTAATAACCGGCAGAACCGGTGCGCTTTAAGCATAGGAATTTTCTGGGAAGCGAAACAACATCGCGATTCCAACCCTTTGTCAGACCCCAGCGTTTAGCTGGATATAATCACCTCTTTCTCAGATACGTAAAAGAAAACAAAGGTCTTTGTAGATTTTAGTTACTTACTTCACGCGGTTTTCTCAACCTGATACCCAGCTCACGCAGTTGCATGTCATCAACATCATTGGGCGCTTGGGTGAGCAAACAAGACGCTTTTTGGGTTTTCGGAAAGGCGATCACATCGCGAATCGACTCCACACCCGCCATCATCGCAACGATGCGGTCAACACCAAATGCAATCCCGCCGTGTGGTGGTGCACCGTATTTGAGCGCTTCGAGTAAAAAGCCGAACTTATTCTTAGCTTCTTCAGCATCTATACCGAGCACATCCAATACCTTTTGTTGCACATTGGTATCGTGGATACGAATCGATCCGCCCCCTATTTCCGAGCCATTAAGCACCAGATCATAAGCACGAGACAAAACCTGATCGGCATCATCGGCCCCCAGTTTATCGATATCTTGCTCTTGCGGTGCGGTAAACGGATGGTGTAACGCCTGCCAACGTTTCTCCGTGCTATCCCATTCGACCAGCGGGAAATCCACTACCCAGATCGGCGCCCAACCTGCTTCAACTCGATCCAAATCCTGGGCGATTTTAACCCGCAAAGCGCCCAGCGCATCGTTGACCACGCTGGCGGTATCGGCACCAAAGAATACTACGTCGCCAGTCTTCGCACCGCTGCGCTGCATGATTTGCATCACCACGTTATCAGGTAAAAACTTGAGGATCGGCGATTGGAGCCCTTCAATCCCTGCCTCTATATCATTGACTTTAATATACGCCAAACCTTTAGCACCATAGATCGCAACATACTCGGTGTAATCATCAATTTGCTTACGACTTAAGCTAGCGCCCCCGGGCACTGCTAACGCTGCTACCCGGCCTTTAGGATCATTAGCCGGGCCAGAAAACACCTTAAATTCAACCTCTGCCAACAGATCAGACACTTCAGTCAGCTCCAGCTTGATACGCATATCCGGCCGGTCCGTACCAAAACGATTCATTGCATCCGCATAGGTGATGCGCGGGAAGCTTTGGGGTAACGCCACTTTCAACACTTCAGAGAACAGATTTCTGATCATGGTCGTCATGGTATTAATAATGTCTTCTTCCTCAATGAAGGACATTTCAATATCAAGTTGGGTAAATTCGGGTTGACGGTCTGCACGCAAGTCTTCATCCCGAAAGCAACGCGCAATTTGGTAATAACGCTCGAAACCTGAGACCATCAGCAATTGCTTGAACAGCTGCGGAGATTGCGGTAGGGCAAAAAACGCGCCTGGATAGGTTCGACTGGGCACCAAATAATCGCGCGCCCCTTCAGGGGTTGAACGCGTCAAAATGGGGGTTTCGACTTCCACAAAATCCTGATCTTCCAAAAATCGACGCAAGGATTTGACCACCATATGGCGGGTGCGTATGGCGTGCTGCATTTGGGGGCGGCGTAAATCCAAAAACCGGTATTTCAATCGCACCGACTCACTTATGTCTTTATCGTCCAGTTGAAACGGTAGGGGTAACGACCGATTGAGTATTTTTAGGTCTTTAACCAGCATTTCAACCATGCCCGTTGGCATATTTGGATTGGTGGTTCCCTCTGGTCGGTCACGCACAACGCCTGTGGCTCGAATCACAAATTCATTGCGCGCCGCGTCCGCCAATTTAAACGCTTCGGGGGTATCAGGATCAATGACAATTTGCAATATGCCGCTTTTATCACGCAAATCGATAAAGATAACCCCACCATGATCTCGACGGTTTTGCACCCAACCACTGACGCTTAACTTCTCATCAATATGGGACTGATTTACTTCGCCACAATAGTGTGTTCGCACAAGGATTACCTCTATCTTTTTATCTGATCAATGTAATCAGCTCGTATGGTTGCAAGCCGCACCGCAACTATGCTGCTTGCTTGCCTTATCGTCTCCAGAAGATTTGGGCGCATCAGACTGACTATCTTTGGGCTTGGCAGCGGCGTTTTTAAAATCTGTTTCATACCAGCCTGTGCCTTTTAGCTGAAATCCGGCAGCCGATATTTTTTTCTTCAAACTATCGTCATTACACTCGGGACAATGCACTAACGCATCATCAGAAATCTTTTGCAGGGCTTCGAGTTCGTGCCCACAAGCATAACATTGGTATTCGTATATTGGCATAAGCTGTTATTAATATGTATTACCTTGGCATCAACTGAACTATATCGGGGCAGATTCGAGCTATCCAAGCAATTTTTATCGACAATTTGTTCCCTAATTAATCTTGCCTAGAGCAAAAACGCGCGAATTATAAACGAATTTTTCAGCTGAGTGCTGACAATCAAGTCAGAGTTGCCACAGCCTGGATAAGCACCGCTGCGCAGTTAACCGCCATTACTATGTTGTATATCTCGCGCATCCCCCACCCAGGTAATATCTTCGCTCGCGTCATCCTGACGTTGGCCTTGTCTATCCACCAGTCGATGCCCAAACACCATCGCCTCATCAACGTTGGCGGTTGGGCCTAAATGGGTATGTTCAAAAATCAGACTATGACGAATTCTTGCACCTGAGCAGATAGTACAACCGTGCGATATCCACACTGGCCCAATGATTTCGCAACCTGGTTCTATCCGGGTATTTGAACCCACATAGACAGGGCCCTCGACTCGCACCTCATCCCAATCTACGTTGACATTCAACCCTTCCCAAACCTGCGGTTGCACTTCCTTACCCGGCATGGGGAATGACCGCATCTCACCACGCATTAAGCGCTGATTGGTTGACCAATAATCATCCAACTGACCGATATCAATCCAAACAAAGGGTAGCTGGATCGCTTTAAAGGGCAAACCTAATTCAACCACTTTTGGTAATAATTCACCCCCAATATCATAAGCTACACCACTTGGAATCAGCTCAATAATCTCAGGTTCAAAAAAGTAAATCCCGGTATTTACCAAAGTTGATTGGGCCTCTTCAACGCTTGGTTTTTCCTGGAACGAGCTGATCTGCCCTTCTTCGTCACAGACCACCACTCCATAATCTGATACTCGACTGCGCTCTACGTCATAAGTTACGATGGATGCTTTGGCACCTGATTGCCAGTGTTTGCGCACTGCCGCGGTCAAATCGAGATCAATGATCGCATCGCCACATACCACCAGGGTCGTATCGTCGAAAAACTGACCAAACTCTTGAATACGCTTAATCCCGCCCGCAGAACCAATAGGCTCCGCGACAACTTCGCCATTATCGATATGGCCTTCAAAAGAATAGCCAATATCCACACCCCAACGCCGTCCGTCACCAAAATACTCTTCGATACGATGCGCCTGATGGCTGACATTAATCATGATTTCGTTAAAACCATGTTTAGCCAGTTCTTCGATCAAATACTCCATCACCGGCTTGCCCACGACCGGTATCATGGGCTTGGGCAATCTGTGGGTCAGAGGTTGTACGCGCGTGCCTTTTCCTGCGGCCAATATCATTGCTTTCATAGCAAATTAACTCCCTAATCTATTTAATTTTATTACTTTATACCACCCCATCAGGATACATCTTATCAAATTTCTCCTGTAGTTGTTCCGGCGTTTCCATGTGGTCCGGATCTTTGGGAATACAATCTACCGGGCAAACCTCAACGCATTGGGGCTCGTCATAGTGTCCTACACATTCGGTGCACTTAGTCCAATCAATCTCATAAATTTCTTCACCCATGTAAATGGCCTCGTTGGGGCATTCGGGTTCACATACATCACAATTGATGCAATCTTCATCTATTATAAGCGCCATTGCTAGATACTCTATGGGTTAGAAAACACGAATAATTGAACTTAAGTTTTACGAAACTTATCCTGCAGCGCATTATAAACCACTGGGTGAACAAATTGAGCCACGTCCCCACCTAAAAGACCGATTTCTTTAACCAACGAAGCGGATACAAAGGTATGATTTTCCGCCGGGGTCAGAAACACCGTTTCAATTGAACTGTTCAGGCGACGATTCATTGAGGCTAGTTGAAACTCAAACTCAAAATCTGAAACTGCGCGCAATCCGCGCAATATAACGGCTGCATTCATTTCCTGAGCAAAATCTACCAGCAAGGATGAGAACCCAATGACATGGGCGTGTTCAAGCCCTTCCAATACCTCCTTGGCTAAGGCGATTCGTTCTTCCAAGGTAAACAAAGGGGACTTACCTGGATTATCAGCAATCGCAACCAGCACTTCCGGAAACATTTTTAGGCCTCGTTCGATTAGATCAATATGTCCGTTGGTGAGTGGGTCAAAGGTGCCAGCGTAAATTGCTCTTTCAGGAAGCGTTGTCATGGCCAAATTTTAGTCTTTAAGGGTTAGCTATACTTGATACAATTCATAAACCACGCCACCGCGCTGGGCTTGCTTTAGCAGTCTCCAGTTTTCCGGTAAATAACGTAATTCTCGGTTTTGTGCGTACTCTAGATAAATCAATCCTCGAGGGGCGATTAAATCATGCTTTTGCAATTGATGACATGCTTTTTCGAGCTCATCAGTCGCAAAAGGTGGGTCCACAAAGGCGATATCAAACACCTGATTTACGCTCGACAGGTAAGCCAAAGCTGCGCAGCAAGTAATGCTAAGTTGTTCATTAGTATCGATCATTTGCTGATTTTTTTTAAGCGCCTTGACTACTTTTGGATTTTTTTCGACCAATACTGCCCGGGTTGCACCGCGTGAGACAGCCTCAAATCCCAATGCGCCACTACCGGCATATAAATCCAGGCAGCTGCTTCCAGTGATAACCGGTGCCAGCCAGTTAAACAGTGTTTCTCGCACCGCATCCGGTGTTGGCCGCAGACCACTCACGCCTGGAAATAGCAGTTTACGACTACGCCACTTGCCACCAATAATTCTAACTTTACCCGCTTTCAAAATACCTCTGAATAAATAATTGTGAATCCTTTGCAATAGTTTTGCGACGTCTGCAATGGTAGGATATGCGCCTTCAAGATCAGACGAATTTTACCTTAATGAGTGACAAACCCAAAGGCGGGTTATTTGGCCGCTTGAGACGCAGTCGTGAGAACTTGAGTAGTGGCTTAAGTAGCATATTTATTCGCGGTGTAAAGCTGGATGACGGCTTATATGAAGAGCTAGAAGATCAGCTCATCATGGCTGATATCGGCGTGGAACCCGCATTCAACATCATCCAGGCACTACGTGAGCAGGCCAAAACCAACAAGTTGCAAAGCGCCGATGCGCTACTAACCTTATTGTCAAATCTCATTCGTGATCGTTTACTAAAAGCCGAACAGACCTTAGACACTGGTGCGCACCATCCTTATGTTATCTTAATGGTTGGGGTGAATGGTGTGGGTAAAACCACCACCATCGCAAAATTGGCACATCGCCTTAAAAAAGAAGGTAAAAGCGTTATGCTTGCCGCTGGAGACACCTTCCGCGCTGCGGCGATTGAGCAACTCCAAAATTGGGGACAGCGTTTGTCCATCCCGGTTATCGCGCAAAAACATGGATCAGATGCCGCAGCGGTTGCGTTTGACGCTTATCAAGCAGCGCTCAGTCGAGACATTGATGTTCTGCTAATCGATACCGCGGGTCGACAGCACACGCATGGCGATTTAATGGATCAGCTCGCTAAGATGACGCGGGTATTGCAAAAAGCCAATCCCGCATTACCGCATGAAGTCATGTTAACCGTTGATGCCACAACAGGCCAAAATGTCTTATCCCAAATCGAGCATTTTAGCAGCACGGTTAACGTCAATAGTTTAAGCGTTAGTAAATTGGATGGTACCGCCAAAGGTGGGATCATTGTTGCCATTGCTGAAAAATATGGTTTACCCATTCGTTTTGTCGGGTTAGGTGAAGGCATGGATGACCTGCGTCCGTTCGTTGCCCAGGATTTTGTTGAAGCGCTTTTACCTGGGAAAATAGGCACTGATCAGGACGCCGCCATAAGCGCAAGGAGATGATTCGTTTTAGCCACGTCAGCAAACGCTACCCCGGCGGCAACGATGCGCTGAAATCTGTTTCGTTTCATCTAGAACCCAGTTCGATGAACTTTTTAACCGGTCACTCCGGTGCAGGCAAAAGCAGTCTGCTCAAACTGATTACACACAGCATCCTCGCCACGCGTGGAGAAATCATGGTTGACAATCAAAATATCTCCCGGCTCAAAAAACGCCAGGTGCCCAAATATCGACGCAAATTAGGTTGTGTCTTTCAGGATCACAAGCTTTTGTATGACCGCAGTGTATTCGACAACGTCGCGCTACCGTTGATCATTTGCGGTGCAACACACCACGAAACGGGCCGTCGAGTACGAGCCGCGCTGGATAAAGTGGGGCTCTTGGATAAAGAAAAAGCAATGCCAATTACGCTTTCGGGTGGCCAACAACAACGCGTGGGCATCGCCCGCGCAGTAGTTAATTCTCCCACAATCCTATTGGCAGATGAACCGACCGGCAACCTGGATACCAAAATGTCCGATGACATCATGCATTTATTCTATGACTTTAATCAGCATGACGTCACCGTGTTGGTTGCAACACATGACCCGCGCTACCTGAGAGACCAAAACACCCATATTCTCCAGCTCGACAAAGGTAGACTCATCGCAGGTGGCACCACACATGAAGAATAGGCGATATTATCCATGAAAGCTTGGTTTAAGCGACATCTCCAGGTTTTTTTCTACACGCTGGGTCAATTCAGCCAAAATCGGCTGAGTATCGTCATGACTCTACTCGCATTAGGAATTGGTTTTAGCATCCCAATAATCTTATATAGTGTGGTTGACGGGTTCTCCAATATTGGCAGTCAGTGGCAAGAACGTCCACAGATCACTTTATACCTAGATAAAAAAGTGACCGATGAGCAAATACAAAAAATTAAAACCAGCCTAGCAGAAGATGCGCGACTGAGTGAAATACAGTTCATTTCGGCCGAGGATGGCTTGAAGCAATTTGGGTCGCAACACCAGTTTGACAAAGCGATCTCTCTACTGAATGAAAACCCATTGCCCGATGTTTTTGTGGTCTATCCGGCCAAAATGGCAAACGCGGACGCGATTCCACGACTTGCGGAAGAAATGGGCAAACTCGAGTATGTTGCGAGCGCGCAGTATGATTTCGAATGGTTACAGAAGCTAAGTGCGTTAACCACTTTCTTGAAACGCGCTGTTTTATTACTGGCGAGCATAATTAGCATTGGTATATTACTGCTCATCGCTAATACCATCCGGCTGGAAATTAGTAATCGTAGAGATGAAATTGATATTATTGATCAACTCGGCGGATCTTCAGCGTTTATTTCGCGACCTTTTCTTTATATGGGCTTCCTGGAGGGGTTGTTCGGTGGAGTGATGGCCATCATTATTTCAGCAATCATTATCAAATTACTGAGTGAGCCTTTGCTGCGCCTGGCTGAACTATATAGCTTTACCATTAACCTGCCACCGGCGAGAGCAGATATCATCGCTGTAGTTTTAGTGACGAGTGGCTTGCTTGGTTGGCTGTCGGCGAAATTTACCGTACAGCAACATTTACGCCAATTGGCACCGATCTAGATGTTGTCTGAGGCGAACCAACGCTGGCATGACCTATTGGATAGGCGTTACCAGCATTTTCTGGAAACCCTGACCGCATTGGATCTCCCACTAGCGCAACAACAATGGACAGTTTTTAAACACGCGTTGATCCAACATATCGATTTTGAACACACTCACATTGAGCCATTGGCCGAAACTTGGGAGAGCAACACTCTCAAGTTAATTAAAGCGGATCATTTAATTCTCGAACGACTCATCCCCAGGCTTGAACAGACCTTGTCAGAAATTAACGCAGCCAATGAGCAACGCTCTGTACTGGTCACCAATCTTGACGGCTTTATTAAGATGCGTAACGTATTGGCGCATCATGACCAGCGGGAAATGGAATATTTATATCCGCTGCTTGATCAACAACTCGATCACACCCTAAGCCAGACACTAGTACAGCAAATGGATGAAGCCATTGAGGCACTTCAGTAATCGATGAACCCACGGGTATTGCAGGCCCTGGAGCAAGGTGTTTGCGTGGCCACCGCTACGCGGCGGCTTGCTTATGAAGTGAAATCAGCGTATAGCGCGTACCAGCTGGCCAAGGGAAAGACGGTATGGCCAAGTCCGCTGGTCACCACTTGGGATGGCTGGATGCAATCGCTTTGGTTAGCACACAGCGCGCATAGCAGTCAACTTTGTTTATCCGCAGAACAGTTACAACAGCTATTTGTACAGATTATTGAAGCGGATATTCATCGCCAAACAGACACGGAGCAAGCCTTAGTCGTTTTATGGAATATCCCATTAACCGCCAAAACCGCATTTGAAGCATGGCAGCTATGCAATCAGTGGCATATCTCTTTCAGCACGCTGCAAGATGCTACGCACGCTGATCACGCCAGCTTTGGACGTTGGGCCACCCAACTGTATGCCAAATTAAAGGAAAATAACTGGGTTTGCACCTCACAAATTGCCGATATTTTAATCACCGAAAACGCATCACCAGAACAGGCCACAGTGCTATTTGGGTTTGATTATCTAAATCCACAGCAACATCGTGTTATTGAGCATTTTAACAATGTCAGACTTATCCAAAGTAGCGCTACCCCAACCAAAGCAAAGCACATACAGCGTTATGCGTTTGAAAACACGCTGCAGGAATGGCAACATATTGGAGCCTGGGCACGCAGTAAATTACATGATAACCCGCAGTATAGACTCGGCGTTATCACGCCGAATATTGAAAAAATTCGTGCTGTTGCCACACGCAGTCTGCGTGAGCAACTAATCCCTCAGTATTTCCAGCAGCCCATCCCTGATCCGTTCCATTTCTCCCAAGGTCAGTCATTATCACAGGTGCCAGCGATCCATTCCGCACTCGCTTTGCTGGGCTTGCTCGACCAGATCGAATTTCAGCAACTGACACCGGTTTTCCTTTCACCCTACTGGGGCATGAATTTTCCAGTGAATGAGCGCGCCCGCCTAGTGTCTTTGCTGCAACCCAAGCTACCTTACCAGTTTGATTTGTTTCAACTAATTAACGCGATATCAAGATTGGAAAGCGAACAACAAAAAATCCCGTCACAATTAAATTTACTAGCCCAACTTAAGCAGCTGCAACAGATTAAAAAAGAACATCAAGGCGCTTACTCTATCGGGCAGTGGCGGGATATTTTTAAACAATGCCTGAGCACTGTAGGGTGGCCTGTTCCAAATCTAAACAGCACTGAATTTCAGGCATACCAAGCTTGGGATGGGTGTCTCACTAATTGGCTCAAACTAGATTCCTTCTGCCCACCAGTACGCTTAGGAGGCGCGCTGCGAAGCCTAAACCAACATTGTCAACAATCCCAGTTTCAGGCCCAAGCAGAACTAAACGCGCCATTGCAAGTAATGGGCGTATTAGAGGCAGCGGAATTGGATTTTGACGCTGTCTGGTTAGCGGGCTTTGATGAGCAGGCTTGGCCTGTTACCGAGGCAAGCAACCCATTTATTCCTGTCGCGCTGCAAAAAGATGCCGGTATTCCGACCGCCTCAAATACCTTGCATGCCAAATACGCCGAATTGAAAACCGCACAATTGTGCACCCTCTGCGATGAAGTAAATGTTAGCCATGCACAGATTCAAGACGACATCACTTTGGCCATCAGCCCTTTACTGGCACACATTTCAACCGAAGTATCTGGCCCGTTAACCGAACCCATATCTATACATAAAGCCATTCGCGAAGCCACACCTAAGCCGCTGAGCAGTCTGGATAATATTGGGTATACGCTAGACGCGGGTTACGCGGCGGGAGGCACGGGGTTAATCCAGGCTCAGTCCGCTTGCCCCTTCCAAGCCTATGCTAAATACAGATTATCGGCAGGCGAGCAAGCCGAACCTGAAATAGGCATAGACGCGCTTAAACGTGGCCAATTATTACATCAACTGTTGGCAAACATCTGGACTGATTTGGGTAACTCACACGTCTTACAGACATACATTGACCAAAATAGGCTTGATGGGTTAATCAGTCGCCATACTCGCAGTTTAGTTTCGCGTTTTACCCAATTGAGTGGATTAAAACAGGGTTTTGAACAGGCACAAATTCAGCGCCTACAGAAGCTAATAAAAGAATGGTTGTTACTCGAAGCCACCCGTCCCGCTTTCGAAGTAATTGAGTGCGAGCAAAAACGTAAATTCCAACTCGCGGAGCTTAACCTTAATTTTACCCTTGATCGAGTGGATAAGTTATCAGCATCACAAAGTGACACCAAAAACCCAACACCCATGCTTGTTATGGACTACAAAAGTGGTAAGTGCGAAATTAAGGACTGGGCAGGCGATCGCCCGGATCAACCCCAAATTCCCTTGTACTTCCTCGCTGTTGAAGCGCAATCTTTAAATAACTCGGTAACCGCGCTTGCATTCGCCCAAGTTAAACCGGATGACTGCCAGTTTGTAGGTGTGAGTCGTGAAGAATCGGTCCTCCCCGCGGTCAACAGCTTAGCAAAGCTGAGAGGTAATACGTCGTTCAAGCGTGACATGGAGGAATGGGGCGCGCTTAGACCAAAATGGAGCACTCGTCTGCAAGCCTTGGCAAAAGAATTCCAACAAGGACTCGCGCATGTTGACCCAAAGAGCGCCGCGAGTTGCAATTATTGTGAATTCTCGCCTTTGTGCCGCATCCACTCCGCGCCCAAGAGGGAGGAAGAAATTGAGCTTAGTTGATCAAGCCGCGCGCGAACAAGCACTCGACCCTGGGCAATCATTTATTGTTCAGGCGCCCGCAGGGTCGGGCAAAACCGGCCTACTGGTCAGAAGACTACTTGCATTATTATGCATCGTTGAAAAGCCTGAAGAAATTCTCGCTATTACTTTTACGCGCAAAGCCACCGCAGAAATGCGCACCCGCGTCATTGAGGTGCTAAGCAAAGCCGATAAAGATGAGGTTTTTGCGCAACATGAAGAAGATATGGCCCCGCTTATCGAACGCGTATTACAACGCGATCAAGCAAGAAACTGGCAGCTAATTAAGCAACCTCAACGTCTTAGAATTCAAACCATTGATTCACTTTGTGCCGAACTGGTCAGGAAAATGCCCTGGTCTGCACGCTTTGGTAACGTTCCTCAAATAGAAGCAGAGCCCGATAAACTATATCAACAAGCCGCGCAAAATCTACTGGAAAAAATCGATAGTGAAGCCTATCAAGAAGCGTTGAGCGTTTTATTGCTGCATGCCAATGGGGATATTCAAGCTTTAAAACACCAGCTGGCGAATATGCTCAATCAGCGAGAAGAGTGGCTGCGACTTATTTTCGACCAGCAAATAATGGCCAGCCGAAGCAGGCTCTCTAAACAATGGCAGAACGTCTACCAAGCAATCATCTCGGACTTGGAACATACCTTTGGCGAGCATTTATCACGTGAATTAATGGCGCTGGCGGCATATGCGCAACAGCATATGCCTGAAAACAATGCGCAAAATTCTACAGATATATTGTCTGCCTTATTAGATCCACCTCGAAATCCTGATTGGCGAACTCAATCTATTCAATGGCGCGCCATTAGTGAGATGATTTGCACAACCGGCAAATTTCGTGCTCCCTCCCCCCAAAGCATTAGTAAAAAAATTGGCTTCCCAAACAGAGATAGGCATAAAGCTCGATTAATACAAATACTCAGTGAGCTTAAAGATGATTACAAAGCTTACGCCGCTATAAATCAGTTCCAACAATTCCCCGAGCCAACGATAAGCGATCAGGAATGGCAAAATCTAAGCGCACTGAGAACCGTTCTACCTGCACTGGCACAAGAACTTTACGTGCTTATGAACGAGCAAAATTGCGCTGACTATGACGAGTTAGCACAACGCGCAATCACTGCATTGGGAACGAATGACCAACCAACCGATCTCGCCTTGATTCAAGATTACCAACTCAAGCATCTCCTGATGGATGAGTTCCAAGATACTTCCCCAACCCAATTGGAATTACTCGAACGCCTTACTGCTGGCTGGCAAATTGACGACGGTCGCAGCTTGTTTTTTGTCGGCGACCCAATGCAGTCTATCTACGCTTTTCGCAAAGCAGATGTACGCGTATTTTTACGAGTACGTGATCAGGGCATTAACGACATTCAACCCAAATCACTAACCCTGGGGGTTAACTTTCGCTCATCTCCAAATGTAATCAACTGGGTAAATCAAGTCATGCCATCGGTGTTTCCCGAAAAAGATAACCCTGAGATTGGCAAAGTTAAATACAGCCCTGCCATCGCACAACAAAGATTTTCTGGCGAAGTACACATGCGTCTGTGTGTGGCAAATGACAATTACTGTGAGGCAAGTGAAGTTCTCTGTTTAATTCTGACGATTTACGCCGAAAAACCGGGTGCAGAAATCGCAGTATTGGCGCGTAAACGCGCACCCTTGGCACTTATCGCACAAGGCCTACGGGAAGTGGAACTGCCTTTTGAGGCTGTCGAACTCGAGACCCTTGCAGATCAAAGTATTGTGCAAGATTTGATTTGTCTGAGTGGTGTATTTTTGCAGCCGATGGAGAGACTCAGCTGGCTCTCCATATTAAGAGCGCCCTGGTGCGGAGCCTGCTTAAAAGATCTAACAGTATTATGTGAAAATGGTAAATCCATCCTCGAATCTCTTGATGAACTTAAAACGATAAAGGGTTTAAGCGACGCAGGCCAGCGAAACATCAGCCGCTTGGCCGCCGCAATTGCGCCCCTGAACTTCGCCGACGCGGAATTACCTTTAAGTGAACGAGTTTATCGTGCTTGGTTGCGGTTACGGGGGCCAGCCTGTTACCAAAACCATGATTTGGTTCATGCCGAACGTTTCTTTGCGTTGCTGGAAACATTGGAAACCAGACCCGAGGCCTTGAGTCGAGCTAATATAATCACCGCCTGCCAGCAACATAAAACTTCATCAGCAACGGGTAACATCAAATTAATGACGTTTCATAAAGCCAAAGGTTTGGAATTTGATCAGGTTATCCTCACTGGCTTGGCGAGCAAATCTGGTGGAGATAATCGATATGCAACATTACTTTACAGTACCCAAATTAATGACAACTTGATAGTTTCACCAAGCGCCCAGGCAGGCGCAATACCGCCAACCAAAGCGGGCTTTATTAAGCAGCACCAACAATCCGTAGAAGATGAGGAGGCGGCTAGATTACTATACGTTGCAGTCACCCGTGCTAAAAAACAGCTTTATTTGTTCGGAACGCTAAAGCGAAGCAGTAAAGGAGAGCTAAATCCGCAACACGGTAGTTTATTGCATCTTTTGTGGCCGGCATGCAAAGCAGATTTTGAAAATAGCGAGCACCTGGTTGAATATGTACAACAAGATGCTAAAGAGACAGAAGATAATAATGAGCGACCCAGCATACCGCTTTTAAGTTTACCCACCAATCTGCCGGGACTTGCGCTACCCCCACCCGTTCAATTTACGCCCGAACCGATTACCCAACAACAAGAACAACCCGAGTTTAGCTGGGCGCAGGAAGATACCCGGATTATTGGTCTGGCCGTACACCAGCTATTGCAATACGCAGATATAGACCAGCTAAAAAGCTGGCAACAATCTGTAGACCCAGACATCATTCAGGCGAGCTTACAAAAAGCAGGATTGATTGCTGCGCGAATGGTGGACGCGACCAAGCACGTCGCCAATATGCTGCAACTATTGGCGCAAGACGATCGCGCACATTGGATCTTTTCTCCCCAACACTCACAAATTAGTAGCGAGTGGTCGTTGAGTTGCCAACAGAATGGGAAAGTCAATACGTATATTATTGATCGTAGTTTTGTCGACGAAAATGGTACACGCTGGATTATTGATTTTAAAACGGGCTCTCACGAGGGAGGCGACATTGAGCATTTTCTGGATGAAGAAGAAAGTCGTTATGCCCCGCAACTTGAGCAATACACTGCACTACTTCGCGCTTTAGAACCCAAACGCGAGATTCGCATGGGGCTATATTTCCCAGCGCTGGGAAAATGGCGAGAACGGCAGTACGGATAACCGCTGAATCGCAATAACGCAAGATGCATAGTGGCATAAACTCTATTTATTAGCGCTGGCATATAGGCTAATTTGTCTATATTATTTAGCGTTTTAATAAACACCTCAGGAGACAAACATGGCATTTAATATTATGGACTTGGTAAAAGAACAGGTTACTGATGCAATCGTGGACCAAATTGGCGGATTGCTCGGTGAAAGCGCTGAAACAACGCAATCGGCAGTAGGTGGTGCGATTCCCGCTATATTGAGTGGTTTAGCAAGTGTCGCGGGTAATAATCGTGGTGCCGAATCCGTTTTCAATGCGGTAAACGACCACGATGACAGTTTACTAGATAACCTGGGCGATCTGTTAGGTGGCGATAATAGTGGCTCAATGATTGAAATGGGTACTAGTTTATTGGGCGGGCTTATGGGTAATAAAGGTCTTGGCAGTCTGGTTGGCGCATTGGCAGGGTTTAGTGGCATGGGTAAAAAATCAAGCAGCTCGCTAATCGGACTGCTCGCACCCATCGTTTTAGGCATCGTCAAACGTAAAATATTTGGCGGTAGTGGCGGAGGTACTATTGGTGCACTCACATCTTTGTTTACAGATCAGAAAGATAATATTAGTAATGCCATGCCTAAAGGCATGGTCGATCAACTGGATACCTCTGGTTTTTTTGATCGCATCAGCGCAGATGTGGTCGATAGTGGTAAAGAGGCGGTCCAGGAAGTCCAGGCTCAGGTGACAGAAGCGGCAAGTGAAGGGTCGTCAATGATGCGTAAACTGATTCCTCTGATCATCTTGGCGGCAATCGTGTGGTTTGCGCTGAAAATGTTTGGCGGTGGCGGCGAACCCAGCCAAACCACTTCGCAAACCAATATGTCGGAAAAAATGCCAGACTACGGTGCGCAAATAGGCTCTATATTTAAGGACACAACCGGCAGCTTAACGCGCATCAAGGATATAGAAACCGCCAATGCTGAGCTGCCCAATTTAAAGAACATGGTCAATAGTGTTGATGAATTTTCTGGTACCTTTGTTGGCCTTGGTGAAGAGGTACGTGCGCCAGTCATTACACTGGCAAAAGACGCATTCAGCGAGCTCGAGCCAGTTCTTGGTAAAACCCTTGAAATACCGGGTGTTGGCGAAATCATTCAGCCCACAACCGATAGCTTAATGGAAAAGCTCAATCAACTACTGGAATAAACTCAGGGGAATTCTTCGTAGCCGGGGCCTCTCCCCGGCTTTTTTTATGGCTCGTCCCTTTCAAGGTGATATTTATTGCGCCTTGCGATGGGCCTCGATTAATTCATATGCAGCGTGAATTTCCTTTGAGCGCTCCGTTGCTTTTTGAATCATGTCTTCCGGCACGCCTTGCCCAATCAGTTTATCAGGATGATATTGGCTAATCAGTTTACGATAAGCACGTTTGATTTCTTTATCGCTAGCGGATGCAGAAACACCGAGCGCCTGATAAGCCTCTTCCAGCGTATTTTTAGCCCGCGTTGGTCGTGGTCCAGCGCCCTGTTGATATTGCCGCCCTGCCGCATCTCTAAATCGATTCTGCCCTTGGATCATGCGCATTAATTGCTCAAAAGCGCTCTTGCTATAACCAAATCTAACAGCAACCTGGGCCAACATCTCGTTTTCTGCCTGATGTAGCTTACCATCTGCCAAGGCAACACTGACTAAATAGACCAACAATAAGTGTTTCATTTGGATTGACGCACCGCATACCTGCATAAAATGTGCCAAAGTGGGCTCCAATTGAAATTCAGGTTTAGCGCCCTCCTGAAAGAAACTTATTGCCTGCTTGCGGTGCTCGCCAGTCATGCCCATCTGCGCCATAAACTGCTCCACATGATCTATCTCCGCCTGCGACACATGGGAATCAGCCTTGGCCAATTTTCCCATCAACAAAAATAACGTTTGCAGAAATACTTGTTGCCGTTGTGCCTGAATTTCTCTGCGTCCGCCCGGCGATAAGCCGCGCGGCCCATCGGTAATGAGTCGCGATACCAGACCAGCAACAAACCAACCTCCAATCGCACCGAGCAGACCAAAGTAGGCAAAACCGATCAGTGCGGCAACGGGTTTTAGAAAGGGCATTTTGACGTTGTACAGATTGCAGAACTGTTGATTCTAAAAGATTTAGCCAATTGTGAGTGTCTGTTCCACAAAAAATATTTTGGTGAGTGAGTATATTGTGCCATTTTCACTCGCCAAGCTAGCTGGAATCGAAAAAGGAGGTGAACTCAAAAAGCATACTAAGCGTCGTGCTTAGGTAATCAGGACTCTCCACCGAGTAGTTCCTGGGGACTTTGACATGGGTTTATTTTCGCGTCTCCCGCCCCCCCTGAACACTAATTATCTTAACTCTATATCACAGGAGCCCGACGGGGCGTGCCGGAAATTATTTCCGCAAAAACCTCCACCAGCGTTTGCGCGCATTGTATATCGCGTAGCAGTCCACGACCGTCGTAGTTTATTGAGTACTTTTTAATATTTAACCATCGGAAAATGTTGGACCAAGCCTTAGAAATACCCCAGTTCGCGTCATTGAATCAGCCATGCCAAACCCTACAAAATTTCCATCGTATTGAATATTGCTTTTAGAAAGTGACCAGGAGGTGAGCATTGCCGTATGACACATCTTTACTTTTACGTCAATTGGCAAATCAAATGCAATAATTAACAACCGTTTAGGTATCTGCGATAAGGGGTTCTCTGGATCAACCTAATACAGATTTAGCCCAGCCTGATTTTCCCGTCGCTGCCTTTGGTTATCTTTTAGGGTGCCAATGTCACATTAAGTCATAACTAAAGACTGTAAAGCAAACTGCTTAATAACTCGATTAAATATGGTCTGCCTTACACTGTCTGCGTATAGGTAATAACAACTTCTCCAGCGCTACCATTGCCACCGGCTGTACCCGGTGGACGTTCTCTGTTGATCCCACCAGTTCCACCTATACCTGAGCCGTCTCCGGTACCCGTTGCGCCACTGCCACCGGCGCCACCATTTCTACTTGATACGGGCCCATTTCTGCCTATGCCAAGTCCGGCAGCGCCGCCTGAGCTACCCGAGCCGCCATCGCCCCCCATTAGTATTCCACGCCCCTGAACACCACCACCGCCGCCACCGCCGGTACCGCCAGCCGCACTGATTGAAACGCCACCGCCAAAAACTGTTGTGGTGCCGCCTGCGCCGCCACCGCCACCGCCACCCACTCCATTTGTCGCAGACCCAGTGCTTCCAACTGCACCATCAGGGTCACCGTTGCCCCCTGCACCTCCAGTACCCGCGGAGGCAAAAGGTCCTCCTCGCACCCGAGCTGTTCCTGGTAACCCACCCATGCCGCCCTGGCCGATGGTTATGACCAATGCAACACCTGGGCTTACTGGAAAAGTTTGCGTGCTGGTTTGGCCATTAGCTCCGATTCCACCCATCCCGCCAGTATCACCACCATGACCACCACCGCCGCCGCCACCGCCTCCGGATCCACCTACTGCGGTAATTTGTAAAGCTGAAACGCCTACGGGTACTACCCACGAGCCGCTAGAGCCAAATCTGAGCGTTATCGTGGTTGTAGTAGGAGGGGGTGGAGGTGTTGTTGGAGGTGGTGATACCTGTGCATGTGCTGGCAGTATAACGCTGTTGACGACGGGCTTGACCCAGCCCTCTGATAGTGACGAGGTAGTAACCAATAGGCTACCACTACCAAGCATTTTGATAACTCGGCGACGATCGTTCATATCTCGCTCAAGGTTCTTTTAAGGAATAAGGCAATTCTAGCATAATCACTATACGCGAGCAATTAACGCACCCCGCTAGGAAGTGTATGTTGTTAATAAAGAGATTGACCACACCCAGCTGGTCTGACCTTACATTAAAATTAACGGGTTTTACATTGCGATAAGCCGACCCCACACTTAGGACAACCCCCTTCGGCAATATGCTTGTGGTTACACACGTATAGCTCAGCTTAAGCCAAAACATACAGTAAGATCATATATAAGATAGTTGCTTTGGGTCTTGTAATTTCCCTAAACAAGACATATTTAGAAAGGAAACCCAGAATTGTGTATTACTCATGAGTGAAAACCTGCATATCGTCTGCCCACAATGTGATGCGGTAAACCGTATTCCACAATGTGATGCGGTAAACCGTATTCCCAAATCGCGCATCCAAAATGCTCCCAAGTGTGGAAAATGTCATCAGCCGCTGTTTAGTGCGCAGCCGGTTGAACTGAATACCACCAATTTCAACAAGCATATTGCGCGTAACGATATACCCGTATTGGTTGATTTCTGGGCACCATGGTGCGGTCCCTGCAAGATGATGGCACCCGCTTATACGCAGGCTGCGCAAAGTCTGGAGCCGAGTATGCGGCTTGTTAAAGTAAATACGGAAGATGAACAGGCGCTCGGTGCGCAATATGGTATTCGAAGCATTCCGACACTTGCCGTATTTAAGAAGGGTCAGGAAATAGCGCGCCAAGCAGGCGCTATGTCAGCGAGTGATATCGTCAGCTGGGCACAAGCACACATCTAAACCAATGCCCAGAACCAGGTCTATTCACAAAAAATAGCTCCCTGAAACCACCAGCAATAAACCGCTCGCCAGAATCGCAAGTCGTTTTACGCTACTGGCATTATCATACGCACCCTTTGTGCCCGCGTACAAAGCGCCCAGCAAGGTGCTCGCCACCCAGATAAATATGATGATTTTTGCGCTCAGATGATTGCCATCACGGATTTCGCTTTGTGCAAGGTACATCGCAACGGGCAGTGCGGGTATGAACAATACCGCCAGTATACCGGTTGGCGAAAGCCGACATCTCGCAAGATCATATCCAACTACAACCAATAAAACAAAACACAGACATTGCGCAAATTCACTTATTTCGTTTTTGAATATCAACAGACTGAGATAAGCAACCGCGGGACCAATTACGATACCCAATGCTGTAGGGATGGCGCGTTTTTCTGTCATACAGTATCTGGCTGGGTATAAAGCTTGTCGATAAGCCGCTTCGAGCAAACCTGGAAGAATAAAAAATGCGGCCCACAAGCCGCATTTTACTCCTTTCCCATTCCGGAAATTGGAAAGGCTAGGCGTATATTTTTTGCACGCCTAATTGCTCATGAAGCTGATTCGCCATTTGTGGTTGGATGCCAATTGCTTGTGCCAATTCATGCAGATATCTGGCTTCTTTATTGGTATCAAGATCAATCGCCATCAAAGAAACTGCATATATTTGCTGTTCCATTCCCCTTGGAATACTGCGCGCAAAACCTTGTACATCCAGAGGTGCGGCAAACTCTTTGCGCAAAAACTGTATTTCTTCTTGCGAGACTTTACCCAATTTTTCCACGATTTCATCTTGCTCAGCCTGATTGATACTCCCATCAGATTTTGCCGCATTAATCATCGCTCGAATGATCAGGGTTGCATGATCTACCGCCTGTGCTTGATCAACACCACGGGGTAGGTGTTCACATTGATGCGCATCAGGATCAGGTGCATTTGGATTTTCTGCTTGTGCATGTTTCGCGACTGCGGCGCCGAGCAAACCACCCAAACCACCGGCACCACCTAGGCCACCGCCTTTTTTTGAGCCACCACCGAGTAATTCACCCAGTATATCTGCACCGCCGCTGGATCGTTTGGGCTGACCACCTGCCAACACGCTACCCAGTATATCGCCCAAGCCACCGCCTGATTTATTGCCACTGGCCCCGCCCAGCACGCTGCCCAGGACATTACCTAAGGCACCACCACCAGATTGCTGACCGCCCCCCAATAGCCCGCCTAGCACGTCTCCAAGACCTCCACCACCTTGGGTCTGTTGCTTTTGTGCGCCGCCCAATGCAGCCCCCAAAATATTACCCAGTGCGCCGCCGGCAGAGCCTTTTGAAAGGGCTCCATTACCCAACAAGCTACCTAGAATTTTTACTGTATCAATTGCATTCGCCATTTTCTATTCCTAAATTAAATATATTTCGCTCCTACCCACTGAATGGGCAACAACCGCCAAAGTCTACCATATTGCGTTAACATTCCTATAAGAAAACCTTATATTGGACCCCTTAATCATGCGCACAAGCATAGTGGCAAATCGTTATAATCTATGGATCTTATTGTTTTACATTATCATGAGTGCCGCAAAACCCACAAATATCACTTATCATCAACAATCCCGAATGCTGGAAGTGACCTTTGACGAAGGCTCAACCTTTGAAATGAGCGCAGAGTTTTTACGCGTCCATTCTCCTTCGGCAGAGGTTCAGGGGCACGGCCCGGGACAGGCCGTGTTACAAACAGGCAAAGAAGCGGTAAGCATCGAAGCGATTGAACCCATCGGTAATTACGCGGTGCAAATCCGATTTAGTGACGACCATGATACCGGTATTTACGCTTGGGATACCCTCTATGAATTAGGTAAAAATCAAGATACATTTTGGGCAGATTACCTAGACCGGCTTAAACAAGCCGGACATGAAAGAAAACTAAATGCCTAACCCACTTTTTGTATCCCACCTAGAAACCAGTTAAGCGATTACAAAAATACCTGCAGAAGAGCATAATTATGGCTGAAAGCAAGCAAACTCATTTTGGTTATCGTGATGTTGATGAGCACGAAAAGGCTGACCTGGTCAGTGACGTGTTCAATTCGGTAGCCAGCAAGTATGACATCATGAACGATTTGATGTCTTTGGGTAGCCATCGACTGTGGAAAGCCTTAACCGTGCGCCAAAGCGGGTTAAAAGCAGGCGATCAGGCCCTGGATATTGCGGCAGGCACGGGTGATTTATCGCGCAAATTTGCCGAGCAAGTAGGGCCCGAAGGTAAAGTGGTTATGACAGATATCAACCCTGCGATGCTTGCCGAAGGGAAAAAGCGCATGATTGACGCTGGCCTGATAGGCAATATTGAATTTGGCATCGAAGACGCGGAAAACTTAAGTTTCGAAGACAATCGTTTTGATTGTGTATCAATTTCTTTCGGCCTGCGTAATGTAACCCGTATCGCTGATGCATTAGCTTCGATGTATCGCGTAACCAAACCGGGTGGACGTTTACTGATACTTGAGTTTTCGCATGCTAAGAATCCACTACTGAGTAAAGTTTACGACGCCTACTCATTCAATATCATACCCAGAATCGGCGAGCTCGTCACCAAAGACCGCGATAGTTATCAGTATTTAGTCGAATCAATTCGCAAACACCCCGACCAAGAAACCTTGAAGAATATGATGCTCGAAGCAGGGTTTGATGACGTACGGATACAAAATATGCATGGCGGTATCGTTGCACTGCATATCGGCTATAAATACTAACGTTTGCACCGATGAGCTGGTTAAAGTTTGTTGAAGCGACAGGTAATCACCTGCTCGCACTCGATCCACAGTTTCTTGAACGACTTACCCCTTATTATGGTAAGACTTTTCGCATTGAAATCATCGAACCAAGCTATTCGATTGATCTGCGCTCCTGCCCAGATGGTTTCATACTCGAACCTGCAGGCGAATCCGAACCGGCCGTATGCTTGCGTGGCTCACTGTGGGCTTTCGTGCAACTCGCGCGAGAAGGGGAGCACAGCGAGGTGTTTGATCAGGGCCGGATTACGATGCGCGGTGACGCAGAGTTGGGACAATCCTTTAGAGGCGTATTAGCGGGGGTAGACATTGATTGGGAAACGCTTACGGCTAAGTTTGTCGGGGATATGGCAGCGCGCAATGTACATTCGATGTTCGACGAGTTTAGATCATGGTTTGCAGAATCCACGCAGCAATTTAAACAAGATACCGGCGAACTCATTCAGTATGAACTTAAGATGGCCCCGACTAAAGCGGAGGTTGACCACATGACGAAAAGCGTCGAAAGCCTGCGCGCAGATGTTGCGCGGCTGGAAGTGCGGCTGGCTAAATTGCGCAAAGCGCTAGATCAAAACAACGAAAAATCCGATGCGTAATATACGCCACTTATTACGCATCGCGCGCGTTATGCGCCGTTTTGGCCTGGATGAGGTGTTGGGCAAGGTCGCATCACTCAAACCCTATGCCCAATTGTTCAAGCTACTACCGGTCAATCGTAAAAACGTCAAGGACCTACCGCGTGGCAAACGGTTTCGCCTGGCCCTTGAAGAACTTGGCCCCGTTTTTATCAAGTTCGGTCAGGCCTTATCCACCCGGCCGGATATGCTGCCGCCCGATATCGCTGAAGAGTTGGCCAAATTACAAGACCAGGTACCGCCGTTTAACGCGCAACAGTCAGTTAATCTTATCGAAGCGGCTTATGGTGAATCAGTAGACCAACGTTTTGCCAGTTTTGATCCAGAACCCATCGCGTCTGCTTCGGTTGCGCAAGTACATTACGCCACTTTAAAAACCGGGGAAGAGATTGTTGTCAAAGTGCTACGCCCGGATATCAAACCCATTATTGAGCGCGACCTTGCGCTGCTGTACCGACTCGCGGATATCGTCAACCAATTCTGGCCAGAAGCCAGGCGCTTGCGGTTAGATGAAGTCGTGCACGATTACGACAACACCATACATGACGAACTGGATTTAATGCGTGAAGCGGCCAATGCAAGCCAGTTGCGAATTAATTTTACGGATTCTGACCTGATTTACGTGCCCGAGGTCTACTGGGATCACTGCCAAACCAATGTCATGGCGATGGAACGCATATATGGCATCCCGATTCGAGACGTTGATGCCATTGTCGAGGCAGGCATTGATTTGAAAAAACTTGGTCATGCCGGTGTTGAGATTTTTTTCACCCAAGCTTTTCGGGACGGCTTTTTCCACGCAGATATGCATCCCGGAAATATTTTTGTTGGTCAGGATGGAAGGTATCGAGCGGTTGATTTTGGGATCATGGGAAGTTTGTCCGATACCGACAAACGCTACCTTGCGGAGAACCTACTGGCCTTTTTCAATCGTGATTACAAATTGGTAGCGGACTCCCACATACGCGCGGGCTGGGTACCACCCGACACCAAATCTACCGAATTTGAAGCCGCAATTCGTACGGTATGTGAACCCATATTTGCGCGCCCCATTAAAGAGATTTCTTTCGGCAAATTTCTGATGTCTTTATTTCGCACCGCTCAGCGCTTTAATATGCCATTGCAACCTCAGTTGGTGCTGCTGCAGAAAACCCTGCTGAATATAGAAGGCTTGGGCCGAACTTTGTACCCTGAGCTGGATTTATGGACCACCGCCAAACCCTTTCTGGAACGCTGGATGCGCGACCAAATCGGGCCAAAAGCGGCGGTTCGTACCATCAAGCAGGAAATGCCCAAATTGTTTACCCTGGTACCTGAGATACCGGCAATGACGCACGAGATCATGCGGCGTGCACGCGATGAAAAACTCATTCTCAATACGCAATCTGAGCAACTCCAAGCGTTGCAAGATCAGTTGGCGCGTAATGCATTACGCCAAAATAGTCTACTATTAGGCGCAATTCTGCTCGCCGCAGGCTGGTTTATCGGTACCAATGATACCCATCAAGCCGACATTTATAGCAAATTGCTGTATTTTACGAGTGCTTTGTCGGTACTTATTGGCTGGTATAAATCGCGCAAAAAATAACCGCGCAACCAACCCTGATGCGAGTATTTCGCCCAACCCAAACCATCGGCGACCTTGTTACACGCGTGGTTCGGGTATTGCTAGTGGGGCTAATCGTCGGTATCTGTACGTCCCTGGCTGCCTTGGCAATGGTGTGGCTTATCAACTCTGCAAGCCACTGGATATTGGTCACGAAAAATACTGCACCCGGATGGATTGCTATACTGTTGACCATCTGCGTCCCGATGCTAGGGGGCCTTATGGTAGGCCATATTGTGCAGCACATGACCGATGCACGCCCACATAATCCGGCGGATGTAATCCTGGCTGTACAATCAAATTTAAAACTCGCAGGTCTGGAGAAAAAAGATGGTGTCCTAAATTATCTCGCCAGCATTATCAGCCTTGCCAGTGGGGCATCTTTAGGGCAATACGGTCCCATCGTCAATATGGGTGCGACCCTGAGTGCAAATCTGTACAGAATGACACGAACAGACCATACCGTATTGATCGGCTGCGGAGTGGCTGCCGCCATTTCGAGCGCGTTTAGTGCCCCTATCGCAGGGGTTATTTTTGCGCATGAAGTCATACTGCGTCATTATTCATTACGTGCTTTTGCGCCTATTACGATCGCCTCTTCCGTTGGCTTTTACCTATCCAAATTTGTATTTTTCTCAGAACCTTTATTTGAAATTGAAGATATACAGATATTATTTCTGGGAGAATTTTTAGGTTTTACGCTGGTCGGTATTGTTTCCGGCCTAGTAGCGGTGGCATTTTTACATTCTGTTTTATATGCAAGATTGCTCAGTAATCGTATTCCCTTGCAGCAAAAATACAAGCCCATGATTGCCGGCTTATTGATTGGGCTTGTTGCGCTACAAGTTCCAGAAATACTGGGTATAGGTGATGCGGTACTAAAGCTGACACTTTATTCTACCCCTGAATCGGTTTTTTATATCGCCGCTGTATTGGTCGCTAAATTTATGGCAACCGCTATTTGTCTCGGCTTCGGGTTTGCCGGCGGTGTATTTAGCCCATCACTTTTAATTGGCATCTTATTTGGTACTTTATTTGGAATGGGTGTTGAGCAGCTTTTTCCCTATGCAAATATCTCCATATATGCAGTGTGTGGTATGGCTGCGGTGACCAGCCCGATCATTGGTGCACCTTTGACGACTATTTTAGTTATTTTTGAGCTCACTCATAGTTATGAACTGACTACCGCAGTGATGATCAGCGTCGTATTTTCCAATGTCATCGCCTATCGCCTTTTTGGTCGCTCTTTATTCGATTTTCAACTCAAAAGCCGCGGATATGATCTCAGCCACGGGCGCGACCCACTGATCCTCGAAACCAAACTGATCGGCGTGCTCGCGAGGCAGAACTATACCTCACTTACCCCCGACACCCCAATTCAAAAAGCCATTGCATTACTGGTCGATAACAACCACAACCAAGCATTTGTTTTGGGCAAACAAAAAGATTTTCTTGGCTGTATTCAACTATCCAGGCTGGTCAAATACATTCGGTACGAAGATAAACCCATCTCAGACATCGAAGAAATTATTAATCCACACTGTTTGCGATTCAAAACGACGACCTCTATTTGGGAAGGTATGCGAGATATAAAAGGATTTGTAGGTGAACGTGTACCGATTATTGATGAGAATAACAAGTTGATGGGGGTAATTTACGAAGCGGATTTAATTAATGCCTACATGGATACAGTGAAAGCACTGAGAAATGAAGAAACCGCCAACGCTTAAAAATCTGACGAGCACAGACGACGCCCCATCCAACCCGGCTTAAGCCATTGTTTCCACAATATAATTGAGCTATAAAGAGTCAGTTGAGTTTGTTTAGCGACGTCGCGGACGATAGCGACGATAAGGTTCTGGTCGGCGCCCTCTCAATTCGCGTTCGAGATAAATTTCAGGTAAGTATCTTTGTATAAACGCTCTTTCATAATCACGCTGTAATTGGCGAGGCAAGCGCCGGTATTCTTCGGGGGTCAATTCTGGCAAGCGATCAGCTCGACGGTAAGGTATATAGAGTGAATCTCTGCGCACTTGGTCGCGCCAGCCACGACTCGCTGGGTAGTTTGGGTAACGCCGATATATTGGGGCATCCCAAAAACGATCGGCTGTATAGGGCACACCCCAATCACCATAAGGCTGCCAGGGATAATTAGCACCAGGGCTAAACTGGTTAGAATACTGTTGCATACGCATCCAATCACGAATATCGTCGTCATCGTCGTCCAGACGATTCATGAATTCTTCCATCCAGTACATGGGTGTGAACTCCGGCCAGTCATTGTCATCCCAATACGGTCCAAACGGCCCCATTTTCCAGTCTCCTCCACTGGCAATTACGGGCGCAGTTGACATTATTAACACCACCACCAATACCCAGACCGAACTCTTTTTTATCATTAGGCCACCGCAAATATACCGAGCTTAATAATAGTGTAGCGAGGCATAATTATCAAAGTGCATTAGAGATTTTAATGCTGTGGCAGGCATAGAACTATTCCCCTAAAAAATAGATATTTTTGTTGTTCGATGGTCAATAACGCCTGTTGCTTGATCTGAAAAGCGTTTAGCCAAACACTAATTTCATTACATCAATTGGCATAGTTAGAAATATTTGAAACCCAAAGCGCAAACTCCGGATGCGTTTGTAGCAAGGTTCGGCCAGATTGTATGACATCTTCGACCTGTTCAGGAGCAAGCGCCAAAGTGGTTGGCATGGCCAGCATTTTATCTCTTTGCTCGGTGGGTAACTGCTCAAAGGATAGGTGAATAACATAGGCCTTACCACCCGTCTCCGCTGACCACTGCGCGAACTGCTGACGCAGTAAATTCAAGGTTTCTATATTGTACTGAACGATGGGTGCAGAAGTGGCTGCTGAGATAATACTTTCCAGCGGAGGGTGATTGGCGGTTTCATCCATGGTGACTGGTGGCCAATTTGCCGCATCCACCACAATATAGACGATAGTTGAGGTGTGTCCAAGCCCACGACTATCTAGCGCTTGCTTTAGGCTTCCGGCGGTCAAGGTACGGGCAATCGATGCCCTTACACCCAAATTGTCGGCCAAGCCACCGTCCAATAGATGAATGTACTTCCTTTTCCCTGGTTTCATGTAAGACAGGATGCGCCTTGCCTCATCCATCCGGCGGCTATTTTGATTAGGCTTTTCCAATGCTTGGAGTATCCAATCAGGTACCGTATCTTGACATTGATCTGCATAATTACGCAGCGTGATAGCCGAGAACAAAACTGGAACGGCTGATGAGGCGGCTACCGCTCGTCCTACCGAAATAGAATCAGGATCGGTACAAATCGTACGCAACTGACTTTTATTAAAGCTAAACCGAGTGCCTCGACTGATATCAACTGCGTTGATATCGACGACCAGATCCTCGTTAGCCAATAGATCAGCCAAAGTTTTTTGTTCAAATATTTCATGATCATAATAATCCGCTAATAAATCACTGATGCCATACTGCTCTGAACTAATACGTCTTAGAGCATTGCTACTGATAAACTGATGGCGGATTTCTGCGTGTAAATCTTTTTCCAGCAATTTTGTTCGGTAGTCTGAAAATAGACGCTTGCCAAACAGCGCATAATAAGCAGCGGTAAAACTACCGCCAGACACCGCCGAGATGTAATCCAGTTCATCGAGCATACTACCCGCTGAATCAGGCTTAATCGTGTGCTCATTGAGCATTTCGAGCACCCCATAAGCCAGCGCGGCTGCGCGTGTTCCCCCGCCCGAGAAACTTGCCATCAACAATAGGTCATCGTCCAGTTCTGGGACTGAACCAGCGAAAGCTTGATTCAAATCAACCTGGGAACCAATGGCGCTATTCATAGGCGGCTCGAATGGCTTGCCCGCGCAAGCAGTCAACATGCAGAGGCAAAAGTAGGCAACGCAGCGATATTTGATGGACATAACAGAAAAAATGTGGGTTTGTGGATAGATTCTAGGTTCAATATGGTTAAAATCAAACCACCAGCAGGTAAAACTTTCGCTTTTAGAATATAACGAGAACAATTATTTGAGCGCCATCCTGAAAATAAATGACCTAAATAAATCGTTTGGGGCGCTAAGCGTTATTGACGATTGCAGTCTTGAGGTCGCAAAGGGCAGTATTACTGGTCTGATCGGACCCAACGGGGCTGGAAAAACTACTTTGTTTAATCTGATTTCTGGATCGATTGATGCCGATACGGGCCAGATATTCTATGCGGATCAAAACATCACTCCGCTTGCTCCGGATGCCCTTTTCAAGCTAGGGCTGCTGCGGACTTTTCAGATCGCGCAGGAATTTTCTCGCCTTACCGCACTGGAAAATCTGATGATGGTTCCGTCCGATCAACCCGGTGAGAAAATAGCCAATGTCTGGTTGCGCTCAGGCAAAGTTAAGGCATTTGAAACCGAGGTACGACAAAAAGCCAATGATGTCATCGACTTTCTAAAACTTGATCACATTAAGAACGAACTGGCAGGGAACTTGTCGGGCGGACAGAAAAAGCTGCTTGAACTCGGCCGCACCATGATGGTGGATGCGAAGTTGGTCCTATTGGATGAAGTTGCTGCAGGTGTGAACCGAACGCTATTAAACGATTTACTGGATAATATCCTGCGTTTAAATCGCGAACTGGGTTACACCTTTTTTGTTATTGAACATGATATGGATATGATCGCACAAATCTGCTCTCCAGTGATTGTCATGGCGGAGGGGCGTAAAATGATGGAAGGATCGATCGACGAAATTCGCGCAAACCCGGAAGTGGTGGCGGCTTATTTTGGTGGAGGCGTCGCCTAATGAGTTTAATCGAAGTGACTAATTTGTTTGCTGGCTATGGAGACAACGCGCCTATTTTGCAAGAAGTGGATATGTCCCTGAAAGAAGGTGAAATTGGGGTGATTATCGGCCCCAACGGCGCGGGAAAATCGACTTTGCTTAAATCGATCTTTGGGCTTTTGAATATCCATAGCGGCGATATTACGCTGCAAGGCCAAAGCATCTCGGGCCTGCGCGCTGACCAGCTCGTTGAGAAGGGTCTGGCATTTGTCCCCCAAGAGTTTAATGTCTTCCAATCAATGACGGTTGAAGAGAATCTTGAGATGGGTGCGTTCGTGCGCAGTGATAATATCAGCGGTATGATGGAGAAGGTCTATGGTTACTTCCCACCGCTTAGAGATAAGCGCAAACAAGATGCAGGAGAACTTTCCGGCGGGCAAAGACAGATGGTCGCCATGGGTCGGGCATTAATGTCAAAACCCGAAGTGCTACTGCTGGATGAACCAACTGCAGGTTTATCGCCCTTGTTTATGGAAAAAATATTTGAGCGCATACGCGCCGTCAATGACGCGGGGGTAACCGTATTAATGGTTGAGCAACATGCCAAACAGGCGCTTGAGATTGCCGATCAGGGTTTTGTGTTGGTCACCGGACGCAATGCCTATACCGACACGGGTAGCGCTTTATTGGCGGATAAAGAAGTTGCCAAGGCTTTTCTGGGAGCCTAAGCGTGAACGAATTTATTTTCTTTATTAATAAAGTCCTGATCTCCGGTGCCGCCATCGGTTCGGTATATGCCATGGGTGCGATAGGCGTTACCTTAGTATTCAGTATTCTGCGTTTTGCGCATTTTGCACACGGCGACATGATGACCATGGGGGCTTTTTTTGCATTTGCCCTGACCGCCTTATTTCCCAACACAGGCCAGCTATTTGGCCTGCCAACCGGGTTTATCATGCTACCTTTCGCGATGGTGCTCACCGCAATCATCGCCGTATTGCTGGATAAAACCTTTTATCAGCCGCTACGGGAGCACAATATTAGCCCGGTGGGGATGGTGATGGCTTCCATTGGGGTTACTTTAATGCTGCAGGGTTTAATTCGCTTGTTTGGTGGCATTGAGGCAAAACATTTTTTCTTTTCCGAACAAAAAGATATATTCCGAATCGCGCTACCCTTTGAGTCGGCTAGCCGAAAAATCACCATCACGGAGCCCCAAATCTTGCTTTTCATTTTTACCCTGTTCGCAGTATTCGCACTTCACACTTTGTTAAACCGTACCAAAATAGGCAAGGCTATGCGCGCGGTATCGGATAACGCTGACCTGGCTCGCGTATCTGGCATTAATACCCAAAAGGTTATCATCGTCACTTGGCTGATTGCAGGCAGTCTTGCTGCGGCAGCGGGTACCTTGCTCTCACTGGATGTAAGCCTCAAACCAGATTTGAGCTTCAATCTACTGCTGCCCATATTTGCGGCAGCTATTGTCGGCGGGGTGGGCCATCCTTATGGGGCGGTGGTGGGTGGTTTTGTGGTCGGTTTTGCCGAGACTTTATCGATCTTTAACTGGGCTATTTTTCTGCGACCTTTTCGAGATTCCTTACCGAATTGGCTCGAACTTCCGTCTAAATTAGCCCTGGTTCCAACAGAATACAAAATTACCGTACCGTTTTTTATTCTGGTGGTGATACTGATCTGGCGCCCAACCGGCATATTCAAAGGCAAAGTAATATGACCTACCGTAAAGAAGCTATTCTTATTACCCTGTCGCTGGGGTTGGTTGCGCTGGTTTTCGCCAACCTAGGCGCCGCTTTTGGACTACGCATGCTGGCAGAAATAGCATGCTTTACGGTCATCGCCTTGGGGCTCACCATCCAATGGGGATATGCAGGGCTATTTAATGCAGGCATCATGGGCTTCATCGCGCTTGCTGCCTTCACTAGCATGCTCATTTCTTACCCTGTTAATACGGCTTTCTGGCAATCAGCGCAAGCGAGCGAACTCGCCTGGGTATTTACGCGCTTGGCGATTGGTATCGGACTTATTTGGGTGATAAGCAAATTGCCTTGGTTGAAAAGTCGCACTCCATTACGTCGCGCATTGCTGTTGCTGGTCGGCGTAACCACTTATTTAGTATTCATGCAGAGCCTAGCACCGGTGGCCACGAGTATTGAAAGAAATGTTGGCTTTGTTGGAGGCTTTGGTTTACCCGTTTGGCTTGGCTGGCTGGCCGGTGGTGTGGTTGCGGGTTTACTCGCCTGGTTTGTTGGCCATATTTGCCTGGGGTTGCGCAGCGATTATCTCGCTATTGCGACACTTGGTATCGCAGAAATCATTAAAGCCATATTAAAAAATGCTGATTGGCTTACCCGCGGAACCCTTACAGTCTCCCCCCTACCCTGGCCCGTACCCACACCAGGAGATATTGGTTTTGTTGCATCAAGAGCGTTGTATCTGAGCGTGATGATGGTTTTGATTGCAATCATTTTCTGGTTGTTACAGCGTGCTTACAATGCGCCGTGGGGTAGAATGATTCGCGCCATCCGCGACAACGAGCTTTCATCAGCCGCCATGGGCAAAGATGTCAACGGAAGACGCCTTGAAGTGTTTATCATCGGCTCAATTCTGATGGGAATTGGTGGTGCAGCGCTGGTGGGCTTTAATCGTATTTTTGACCCTTCTGGGTTTTTACCCCTGCATCATACCTTCCTGATTTGGGTTATGGTCATTCTGGGCGGGGCGGGTAACAACCTCGGTACGTTGATCGGCACGATCATCGTCTACATTGTGTGGGTGATGTCAGAACCGGCCACACTGATCGTATTTGAAACGATCAAAGAACTTGGCCTGCAATGGTTTGATTGGCAGGCACCCAATGATTTTGATAGTCGCGCACTCCAAATGCGGGTTTTCCTAATCGGATTGACGATCACCCTGGTACTGCGCTTTGCACCTAAAGGGTTGTTACCGGAGAAAATTAGAAAGAACTAAACCAATCCCCTACCGAGTTTATTTTTTATACACCTTGAGAACGCCTCTATTTACACTGATAAAAATTCTGGCGATCCTGTTATTAATGATCCCCATTAACCTTAGCGCGAAATGCCTAACCGTTATTTACGATCAATTTTGTCTGGGTGGCTCAAAGGATTTACTCCCCAAACCTGAAAAAGTTATTCATCGCGAACACATTAACGAGTGGAAGTATCCACAGAATACTTTTGTCCGTGTAAAGAATGGTTATGTAGACTCCATCATTCGACCAATTAAAAACTCCAAGGAATCAATTGAGAGGATGACTATTTTATTTGGTAAAGCTGACGAAATTATGAAGTCTTCAGAGAATGAACCTATTTCGCACGGATGGCACCAAGATGGTTGGGATATTTGGGTCGCTGATGCACCAGAACGCAGGTTTGAAGGATGGTTTGCCGCAAGTCAAAGATAGATTGCTCAACAGAACGCACTAATATAATTCTGCAATCTATTATCCACGCCTAATAAAAGCAAAAAACCCGGGCGAAACGCCCGGGTTTTTCTTATCACCTGGTATCAAGTTTTACTCGATCGCGCCCACCTCAACAAAGGCACCATCTTTAACGGCCATTTCTACAATGACACCGGGTACATCACCCGCTTCATCAAATTCATGGTCGCCAGAAGCACCTTGATAATTCACGTCATTGCCCGCTTGGAGGGCAGCAACCGCCTTTTCCCATTCGCCGGGAAGAATCTCTTCGCCGGGTGCGCTTGCCACATTCCGAACTGCTGCGGCCACCGCGGCTCGGTCACCACTTTTCGCTTTTTCCATCGCCAGTGCGAGAATAAATGCGGCGTCATAAGCCTGCGCTGAAAACACAGCATCCGGATCCATCTCGGCTGCCTTAGCGGCTTCTACAAAAGGCGCCTTGCCCGCTAGCTCAGGGGTACCAGGTTTGGTTGCGATCATGTCCACGTCACCACCTAGCGCACCGATAAGCTTATCGCCAACCATGCCATCGCCGCCTACGAATTTGGCGAAATCTCCACTTTCCATGGCTTGACGAATAATTGTCTGACCAGAACCATCTGCATAAGCCAGCACCACCAGCGTTTCAGCACCCGAAGAAGATAGCGAACCGAGCTCGGCTCGATAGTCCGCCTTTCCATCTTCGTGCGCTTCATTCGCGGCTACGTTGCCTCCGACACCTTCGAATGCCGCCGCCAATGATTCAGCAAATCCTTTGCCATAGTCATTATTGACATAACTAATCGCCACTTCATCGATGCCTTTGGCTTTTAACAATTTTGCCAACATTTGGCCTTGAAACGCGTCAGATGGCGCAGTACGGAAAACCAAATCGTTATCGTCTAGATCGGTTAGAGCGGGGGATGTTGCAGAAGGCGAAATTAGCGGTACGCCGCCTGGAATGGCTGCATTGTTTGCAGCCGCAATGGTCGCGCCAGAACACATTGGCCCTACGATTGCTGACACTTGCTCGGAATTGACCATACGATCAGCAACGTTGGTCGCAGCAGTTGCATCCGCGCAGGTGCTATCACCTTTCAGTAACTCGATATTACCCAATCCGCTCACGCCACCTTGGCCATTAATTTGATCAACTGCCAGCTTTGCTCCAGCATAAATCGGTGGGGTCAAACTTTCTAGTGGTCCGGTAAACCCGCCTAAAAAGGCCATTTTAGGGCCCTCAGCCATGGCGATACTGCTGCTTGTTGCAATCGCAGCCAGCATGGAAAATTGTACGTATTTCTTCATTGCTTAGTCCTCTCTCGGAAAATGGTTATGATTTTGTTGTAAGTGATTGCTTACATGAGTTGGATTCTAGCTGATTTTATGGTCATTGTAGGCGAGTAAATGCAACAATTGCGGTATACCTGACTCAATGCTTAATTCGCTTAATATCCTCTACAATAAAATGGTTATTCTAAATCTACCACTTTTAGCGTATTGTCCTCGAGTAAATAGACCACCTCCAGTGGCTCGTCTGAATCGAGCTGCACCGGGTAAATTCCACTTTTTATGACGGTGTGGTTGCTGATTTTTCTCACTTGATCAAATTGATCATCGCGCGCTGTCAAAAAGATTAAATCTTCGCGCTGGGCATCTGGGACCGCTAAATCCATTATGCCATCAGCATTAATATCCAAAGCGGCAGACATCCCAAGTTCACGTGATCCATATGCATGATTGGAATAACCAGCTTGCATAGCGATTGGCACTAGCTTTTCACCTTGCTGTTGAAACAGGGTTAGTTTCCCACCAATATGGGGGGTAATGACCGCGGCGATTTCTCGAACATGATCGCCGTTAAAATCTTCGATGCCGACTATATTCAACCAGCGATTCGGTGTACCAATTGTATTACTGGCAGCCTCGAGCACCAACTCATCCCCCCGAAGGCCATACACCGCAATACCTGCACCCCTATCCACATCCGTTCGGATCACGACCAACTCCATCTCATTATCGTTGTCCAAATCAACCAAACGCGGAAATCGGTCCTCAAACACCATATGCGCAGGCAACTCCAGAAAAACGGTTTGTTGCGTTACAAGCTCAGCGTACAAACGCGTCGCCTCAATATCATCCGCCATTACGCCGTGGCGGTATCGATCACTTGGCCCACCTAACCAGGCCTGACGAATTTTGCCGTTACTCCCCACGACTCGGCCATCTGCGAGTATATCCGCTGGGCGTTCAGGCAAAGGGTTTACACTAAAACCTTCTGTTTGCAAGTTCCCTTGATGAAATCTAAGGATATGAGCAGCGCCGTTTTCATTTACACCCAGTAGGTGCTCATCATGCTGTTGCAAATTAAAATATTGGGTATCAAAACGGAATACTTCAAATGCCCAGAGAGCGCTGGGTAAAAAGGCTAAAATCAGCAATATAAACAGCTTCATTTGGTATTCGCTTCCGGTATTTACAATGGACGTGATACTACCTTAATTTTAGCAAGCAGATTAAACTACAAACTACATTCATCGAGCTTCTCCTTATCTACTGACAGTCTCATATGCAACTTTTTATCAACGCGAATGCAGTACGTATATTGCTTCTCGCCATTAGCCTTTGGACCTTTCCTGCCCTGGCCCAACAAAATACCAATACCGAGCTATCTGACCTATACACAAAGGTGGAAGCACAGCGTGATCGGGTTGAGGAGATTAAATTTAAACTAAGTTCTGCTGTGGGAGATGATATCGTCGTCATCGAAGAGCAACTCCAGCACGCACGCGCGAATTACCAAAAAGATTTGTGGAAACTCGCCGCAGATATCAGTGAGTCTTCGGGCGAAGAAATCTTTACACCAGAGGTTAGAACGCTACTCGAAAAAGAATCTGCATTTTTGCAAAAGCAAATTCTCTCTATCAAAGAAGCTCTTAGCACAGAACAAATAAAGCTGTCTTCTTATATCGATACCCCTCCTCCTGACAATCTCATCGCCGATGCCATCCGGCACTTTACGCTTTTGGTTAGTTCTTATGGTTCGATGCTGGATAATATCAATGCCAAAGACGCGCTTGATATGGATGTAGAGGAGGACACCCAATTGGCGAACCAATGGATACAGGATGAAGCAGACCTGCTGGTCGGCAGAGCCGAATTAGTGAAAGAGCGCATCAAAGTCTACAAAGGACAACTTGGCATTTACCAACCGGAATCCTCAGAATACCAATCGCTACAAACAAAAATTAAAGGTCAAGAACTTCGTTTGGATTTCGTCGCCCAGGGCTTGAGTCAAACGGCCGGTTTGATTGAGCGGTTAGGGAAAGATGCCTCTGTTTATCAAGAGGCGGTCATCCGGGCGACCGGCAAACTTTCAGAAGATGTTCTAGATGTTAAAGTCGTGCGTCGCTTGTTTACTCAGTGGGGAGAAAACTTTAAGCAATGGGTATTAGTACGCGGACCGGAAATTCTCGCCAATATTGCCACTTTTATCATTATTTTAGTATTAGCTTGGCTCGTCGCACGCCTCATCCAACAACTATTACGGCGGGCACTCGCCAATGCTGAGACTGGAATTGGCACATTAGCACGCGATTTTATCGTCTCAATTTCTTCCAAAATAGTTATGCTGATCGGCATCATCATCGCGCTAGGAAGTATCGGTGTTCAGGTTGGTCATCTTCTGGCAGGGGTAGGCGTGCTGGGTATTATTATCGGTTTTGCGCTGCAGGACACCCTATCAAATTTTGCCTCGGGGATTATGATTTTGATATACCGTCCATTTGATGTTGGCGATTACATCCATGCAGCTGGAGTAGAAGGCGAAGTGAGAAAAATGAGCCTGGTCGCCACCACCGTCTATACGGTAGAAAACCATCGCTTGATGCTGCCAAATAACAAAGTATGGGGAGATATTATTCGTAACGTCACCTCGCAGAGGGTGCGCCGAGTCGACCTCATGTTCGGAGTAGGTTACGAACAAGATATAGAACGCGTCAAAAAGGTGCTCCGATCTGTACTGGATCAGCACGACAAAGTGCTTAAATCACCCGAAGCGATGATCCGAGTTCACGAGCTTGCCGACTCATCGGTCAATTTTATCGTCCGGCCGTGGGTGCCCAGTGATGATTACTGGAGTGTATACTGGGATCTCACTGAACAAGTCAAAAAGCGTTTTGACGAAGAAGGTATCTCCATTCCGTTCCCGCAACGCGATATTCATTTACAGCAAACCAGCAATAAACCCGCTTAAAGTTTGTTCGAATAAATGGCTGTAAAGTTAATTATATATCGTAACCTCGCTCTTCATGATCAACAATATCAAGCCCTTGGGCTTCCTGGTCCTGGGTGACGCGCAAACCACTCGTTAGAATAGCAACTAAATTGAAAATAATATAAGTGACAATAGTGGTATACACTAGGGTTGCGATTACGCCCACGAACTGAATACCCAGCTGTTGGGCAATACTGTCAACTCCGTCTGCAAACCCCTGTCCTGCGAAAATTCCCAAAGTAGGTGCCGCAAACAGGGCTGCCAGTAACGTACCAACAACACCGCCTATACCGTGTACTGGAAATACATCTAATGAATCATCTATTTTCAGCCTATTTTTGAGCAACATTGTCGCATTAAAACAGATCGTACCCGCCAATAGACCAATTATCAGCGCACCACCAGGCCCAACATAACCTGAAGCCGGGGTAATTGTTCCTAGACCAGCTATCAACCCAGTTACCGCACCCAATGCAGTTGGGTGGCCAAATTTTCTCCACTCAATAATCATCCAGGAAAACGCTCCGGTTGCCGCAGAAATATGAGTGACAAGCATGGCCATCGCTGCATCACCATTCGAGGCTAAAGCACTGCCACCATTAAAGCCAAACCAACCCACCCATAGCATACCCGCGCCGGTAACGGTGAGCGTCATATTATGAGGCGGCATGGGTGTTTTACCAAACCCGGATCTCGGGCCGACCACTAGCGCTGCAACCAATGCGGCAACCCCCGCAGTAATATGCACTACTGTCCCTCCGGCAAAATCTAACAGACCAAGTTGTGCCAGCCAGCCACCACCCCAGACCCAATGCGTTATAGGAATATATACCAGCAGTAACCAAAACAGACTAAATAACAAAACTGCCGAAAATTTTATACGTTCTGCAAAACCACCAATCACTAAAGCAGGCGTTATAATGGCGAAAGTCATTTGAAATAAGGCAAAAGATGACTCTGGGATAGTACCCACAACCGCATCTTCACTCACACCAGCAAACAATACTTTACCCAGCCCACCGATGAACCCATTCACCACACCACCATCAGTAAATGCGAGGCTGTAACCACAAATTAACCAAACCAAGGTAGCCAGCGCACTAATCGAAAAACACTGCATAAGGATGGACAACACATTACGGCTACGAACCAATCCGCCGTAAAACAAGGCTAAACCAGGCAGTGTCATGAACAATACCAACGCAGTGGACGACATTATCCAAGCCGTATCAGCACCATTGATAACGTCTGCCATTGTCCATCCAGGTATGGACATTGAAGCGACAAGTACACCAACACGCTGCAAATTAGAGCGCATCTTGATCCATCTCACTCGTCCTTATGCGCACAACTGTCTCGATATTGTGGACGAATATTTTGCCATCGCCCACTTTTCCCGTGCGCGCTGATTCAGTAATTGCCTCAATCACCGCTTCTACTCGATCCCCGTCAACCGCGATTTCCACCTTAACTTTGGGCTGAAAATCAACCGTATATTCTGCGCCTCGATAGTGTTCAGTATGACCTTTTTGGCGGCCGAAACCTTTTACTTCGATCACCGTCATCCCACTGACACCAACCTCCGCTAGCGCGTTACGCACATCATCTAGGCGAAACGGCTTAATAATAGCTGTAACCATTTTCATATTTAAATCCTCTTTAATATCAAATGTCGTTTTACTTACTCGGAAAATAGCCTACTCGCCACCAAATAAAAAGTCTTCTGACCAAATAGTAGAAGGCTTGCACATAATTGGTGCACCTGGGCAGATTATTTTTTAGTCATATTGTCGAGCTGCGTAGCCCAAATCATTTACCTATTTTGTTTATCAGCTTTCTCCGGTTACCGTAAGCTACTGACATGTGTTGAAAGCAATACACCACCGACAATTTGAACCTGGTGTTGTACTTTTTAATTTACACTAATGGGAAATTACCAGAAAATTTTGGTCAACATCACCCACATACCCCCTTCGAGAACCTGTTTATGCCTAACAAACTTGATCGTAGTGTAAATGACTGGGCAGATAATTGTCTTTTTCTCAAAGAAAAGCTGCAATGGCGTCGGGCCTGTAGGTGATTTTCTTTCAGATCGCCATATTATGATTGTGATAAATCGCTATCCAAGCTTAAAGTGCAGGCCTCATCACAAAGTAAAAAGCCAGCACTGATCATGCTGGCTTTCGAGAACAAATAAATTGATCTGGTCTTTGTCAATCGAGTTTTTCAAGTAATCTTGTCAGATAAGCAATCCGCGTGTTGGTTTCCTCTTCAAGCCGATGCAGTTCTTGCGCGATAATTTTTTTGTATTCTTGCCTGGAATGCTTAGCTTTCACTATCTGGCGCAATTCATTGGTAACCTTAATCACAAATGGGGAGATTTCATAAATTAATTCAGTTGTCTGAGATCCACCATCTGTCACCACCATCTTTTTCGCACGCCCGAACCGAAACTTTTTACTCGCGTGTAATAAAGAGCCTTTTTTGCGCTTGTAGATTATACGCAAGATATCGACGTTATTATTGGTCTCTAGAGAATAACGCTCTATATGCTCTGGGTCAGTAATACCCATTTCGGTTAGCGCGGGATAGTCAGCCATGATTGAGCCTCGGTTAATTTGTGCAGCTAATGGAAAGCTTAGATGTTATTACAATGCGGATCAACCATCAAATATAGTTGCAATTTAGCAGCGCGCGAGAATAGCGTTTAGAACCGGTATGATCAACAATAGATTCTACCTAATTACTTAGTAAAGTGACCCAGAGCATGTTGTAGTTTTGCCAAGCCTATTTTCTGCTTAAAAATGCTTGAATTTTATTTGGCAGCCCCAAAATTAGTGAGGTAAATCTTTTAACCATCTTTATATTGACTATGGCAAACACAAAAAATATCGAAAAACATGCATTTCAGACAGAAGTAAAACAGTTGCTTCATCTGATGATTAATTCGCTGTATACCAACAAGGAGATTTTCCTGCGTGAATTAATTTCTAATGCCTCGGATGCCTGTGACAAACTGCGCTTTGAAGCACTGACCAACAAAGACTTATATGAAGAGGAAGACTTGCTTCAGGTTGAAATTGAATTCGACGAAGACACCCAAACCGTCGTCATTCGTGATAATGGAATTGGCATGAACAAAAGAGAAGTGATTGCCAATATAGGCACCATTGCCCAATCCGGTACGGCTAAATTCGTCGAGAAAATGGGCAAAGCCAAAGAAGATGAAAAAGCCAGCATGATCGGCCAGTTTGGGGTTGGTTTTTACTCCGCTTTTTTGGTTGCTGATAACGTGGTTCTGCACACCCGTCGTGCGGGCTCTAAAACGGGCATTAAGTGGGCTTCCAAAGGTGACGGTGAATATACCTTGGAAAATGCACCAAAAGCATCTCGTGGAACAGAAATTACCCTACACTTGCGCGATGCGGCAAAAGAATTTGCCAGTCACTATCGCCTGCAGGAAATCGTTAAAAAGTACTCCAACCACATTTCCATACCGATCATGATGCAAAAGGTAGCAATGCCTAGCGACGACGACAAGGAAAAAAATATAGTTGAGGTGCCCGAGTGGGAGCAAGTCAATGGTGGCACCCCCATCTGGGCACAACCCAAAAACAAGGTGAAACAAGAAGAATACAACACCTTTTATACCGCACTTACCTATGATCCTGAACCACCTGCAATGGTGCTACACAATCGGGTCGAGGGTAACCTGGAATATAACTCCTTATTCTTTATTCCTGCCAAAGCACCTTTTGATTTATGGGATCGGGAACAACGTCATGGGGTAAAACTCTACGTCAAACGCGTGTTTATCTCTGACGACGCTAAGAATCTCATGCCCAATTATCTGCGTTTTATTCGTGGCCTGGTCGACGCCCAGGACTTACCCCTGAATATTTCTCGCGAATTCCTGCAGGATGATCCGCAGCTGACCAAAATTCGCAATGCCTCGGTGGTTAAAGTACTTTCCGAACTAAAGAAGCTTGCGAAAAAAGATGGTGATAAATACCAGAATATCTGGAATGAGTTTGGCAAAGTCATTAAAGAGGGCATTGCCGAGGATCACACCAACCATGCCCGTATCACGCCACTACTGCGCTTCGCCTCAACCCATAATGATGACGACACCCAAAATGTATCTTTCGAAGATTACATCAGTCGTATGGGTAAAAAGCAAAAAGAGATTTTCTACATCACCGCGGAAAGTCATGCTGCTGCAAAGGCGTCACCGCATCTAGAGATTTTCAAGCAAAAAGGCAAAGAAGTATTGCTGCTATCTGATCCGATTGACGAGTGGGTGGTCAATCAATTACCAGAAGTTGAAGGTAAATCATTGCAATCGATTGCCAAGGGCGATGTGGATTTTGACGATGCCAAAGATGATAAAAAGAAACACAAGAAAAAAGAAAAGGAGATCAAACCTTTATTGAAGAAAATCAAAGACGCGCTGGGAGATGAAGTCAAAGAAGTTAAGGTATCCAATCGGTTAGTGGACTCCCCATCTTGTCTGGTTGCTGACCAACACAGCATGGGCGGCAATATGGAGCGCATCATGAAAGCCATGGGCCAGGATATGCCCGACGAAAAGCCAATTTTGGAGATTAACCCTGATCATAAACTGATTAAAAAGCTCCAAAAAGACAAAGACAACATTGAAGATTGGGCACATATTTTGTTTGATCAGGCAGCCCTGGCAGAAGGCGCGATGCTTAAAGACCCAGGGGCCTATGTTAAGCGCATCAATAAGTTACTTGTCGATTAACGCGTTATAGTGCCACACATCTAAAAGCCTTCTACGGAAGGCTTTTTTACGCACCTACGATACAAAGACTTAATTAGCGGGCTACTTTAGCATCAAGATATTTCTTCATATCACAGCTTGACCCATGTCAATGCCTGACCAGCTATGCGTCGACCATAATTTAGCCGACTATAATGACTAAAATAGGCATGAATCCACCTTTAATTTCTCTTGTTGGCGCTGGCCCTGGCGATCCGGACTTGCTCACAGTAAAAGCGCGTCGCTTAATCGAGCAAGCTAATTACATCGTGTTTGACCGTTTGGTGTCTAAAGATATATTGCAATTGGTGCCGCAAAGCTGTCACCAGGTATATGTCGGCAAATCGACTGGCCGCCATACTTTACCCCAAGATGAAATAAATCAGCTACTGGTCAATATGGCACAGAATGGTCAACGTGTCGTAAGACTTAAAGGGGGCGATCCAGGCATATTTGGACGGGTCGGTGAAGAAGCCGAAGCCTTGGCCAAGCACGGCATCTCTTATGAAATTGTTCCCGGGATTACCACTGCCCAGGCTGCAGCGGCTGAACTTGGCATCGCGCTAACGCATCGAGACTATGCACCAAAGCTGACACTCATTAGCGGGCATCGCTTGGAAAATAAACCGTTTCAGCTAGATGAATCAGAATTGGTAGATTCCAATCAAACGCTGGTAATCTACATGGGGGTATCCACTGCCCAAAGTTTGAGTGATCAACTCATTAATGCCGGTCGCAAACCTGATACACCCGTCGCGGTTCTAGAGCGTATTGCTTCGCCAGCGCAGCGCGTGATCCTCACCAACTTGGCAGATTTACCGCACGCCATTGAGCGCCATAATATCAAACCACCCGCGTTGATTATCGTGAGCAAAGTCATAACAAGCTGCCAGCGTTACCAATTTGAAGACGTTGTCTCTAATATGACCGAAAGAAAGTACGCGTAGGCCTGCAGAGCATAAAGCACCTCGAATAAAAATAATGGTAAATATATTTCCACTTCGGAATATTAATTTACACTCTATTTTTCCCCATCCCATCAACATGCGCTTGATTGTGGGCACCAGTACTCACTCCAACGCCAGAAAATTTATATTGGCACGCTATTTGCTCCCAATGCTTGTATTGATTTAGTTAATAAACCCGTAATCACGTCCATTTTGCCAACCGGAGGATTTTGAATGGTAGAAAAAGAAATCGCGTTTTCCGAACTCGAAAAACGACTTGGTGTCTCTCGTCGGACTTTTCTTAAATTCTGCACCGGTGTTGCGGCCTCTTTAGGCCTACCCGATAGTGCGGCTATTGCAATGGCTGCCGCCGTGGCCGATCCCAAAAAACGTCCTCCGGTCATCTGGCTGCATGGCCAGGAATGCACGGGACCCACCGAGGCCTTATTACGCTCAGAGCAGCCCAGCCTGGAGCATCTGATTCTTGACCTTATCTCACTTGATTATCATCAAACCTTGGATACCGGTGCGGGTCATCAAGTTGAAGAAATCAAGAAACAATCCATGCAGGAAAACAAGGGCAAATATTTATTAGTCATCGAGGGTGCCATCCCCGTAAAAGATAACGGCATCTATTGCAAGATTGCTGGCGAAACCATGTTGGATCTTACCCATGAAGCGGCTGAGCATGCAGCCGCAATTGTCGCTTACGGCTCTTGTGCGAGTTGGGGAGGGGTACAAGCTGCTGCGCCGAACCCCACTGGCGCAAAGGGTGCACCACAAGTGCTTGAAGGTAAAACCGTTCTGACTATTCCTGGCTGTCCCCCTAATCCAGCTAACTTTATTGGTACGGTGTTATACTTCGTTACTTACGGAAAACTACCACCGATTGACGAAAAAGGCCGGCCGAAATGGGCGTACGGCCGGTTGGTCCACGAAAACTGTTATCGCCGCCCGCACTTTGATGCGGGGCGTTTCGCCACAGAATTTGGTGATGAAGGGCATCGCAAAGGCTGGTGCTTGTACAAAATGGGCTGTAAAGGCCCGGAGACCTATAACAACTGCCCTAGCTTAGAATACAACAATGTTGGGGGAAATGTTTGGCCCATCGGCGTGGGGCACCCCTGTTTTGGCTGCTCGGAAGACGGAGTCGGTTTTAACAAACCTTTATTTAGTCTCGCTGACGTCATCACCCATACGCCACCTAATATGTTTCCGGAAATTGAAGATCGGGAAACCAGTAGTGGCATGTCCTCAGGTGCCGCTGCAATCGCCGGGGCAGTCGTCGGTGCGGTAGCAGGTGCTGCAGCAATGGGGGCGAAAAAGCTGAGCGAGAAAGATACTGATCAGAACTGAGGTGACCATATGAAGCGTAGAGAATTTCTCACCACTGCGATTGGAAGTGCGGCGGCTGCGGTAAGTACTAGTACAGAAGCACGCCCTAATCTTGAACCCGCGCCAGAAGCGGTCGGTATGTTGTTTGACTCCACCTTATGTGTAGGGTGTAAAGCTTGTGTAAGCAAGTGCAAGGAAGTCAATGATATGCCGCCTACCATCGAGGGCGATAACCAATCCTGGGATTCTGCGCGTGATCTCACCGGAGAAACCCTGAACGTCATCAAGGTGTACAAAAACGGCAGCGGCGAAGTGAAAGACTCCGAAACGGATGGATTCTGTTTTGAGAAACGCAGCTGTATGCACTGTGTTGACCCGGGATGTGTCTCAGTATGCCCGTGTACCGCGATGCGTCATGATCCCATTACCGGTATCGTCACACACCATCCAGATGTTTGCATTGGTTGCCGCAATTGTATGGTGGGCTGTCCATACAATGTGCCACAATTTGAGTACAACGAACTGTTCGGACAAATTCAAAAATGCCAAATGTGTAACCAGCCTGGCGTCGAACGCATAGACAATGGTCAAGTGACAGGTTGTGCCGAAGCCTGCCCCACAGGCGCTACCCTATTCGGTAGCCGCAAGTTATTGTTGGAAGAAGCAAAAAAACGTATGGCGCTTAAGCCCGGCGAAACCTACAACTACCCAGTGGGCGATATTGCCAAACCTGATAGCCACCACGAAAAAGAAGTACCTACTTATAAACAACATATTTGGGGTGAAACGGAAGCCGGGGGCACCAACGTAATGCATATTTCAGCGGTGTCATTTGATAAATTAGGCATGCCTCCACTCAAGGATCGCTCGTCTGCATCAATCTCTGAAGGCGTCCAGCACACACTATATAGTTACCTCGCCCTACCCGCCATTGCACTCGCCGGGCTTACCTACGTTGTTCGGCGCAACACAGATGATGACGACGAAGGAGGTGAATCGTGAGCAGCTATAAGCCGCTGGGAGGCCGTATCTTCAATTTGCCCTTTATGTTTTTTCTGGCCATTTTCCTGATTGGCGTGTATTTCATGGTACAGCGGTTTACCGAAGGGATGGGGGCGGTCAGCAATCTCAACGGCGGCTTTGCCTGGGGAATATGGGTGGTTTACGATGTGGTGATCGGTACGGCTTTTGCCTGCGGCGGTTACGCGCTCGCGTTCGTGGTATACGTGTTTAATAAAGGTCAATACCATCCCCTGGTCCGACCCGCTATCGTCACCAGTTTGCTGGGGTATGCTCTGGGTGGCTTCGGTGCGTTTTTCGATATGGGCAGATTCTGGCAGTTTTACGAAATATTTCTGCCGGGGAACTGGAACTTTAATTCAGTGATGTTGGAAGTCGGATTATGTGTTGCGATATATATTCTGGTGCTTATTGTTGAATTCGCGCCCACTTTTCTAGAAAGAATTGGCGCGGAAACGCTTAGAAAAGCGCTCAATAAAATCCTGTTTCTGTTTATCGCGCTTGGGATTCTACTCCCGACTATGCACCAGTCTTCGCTTGGCTCGCTGTTAATTGCAATGGGACACAAAGTGCATCCACTATGGCAGACCTGGCACTTCCAGCCCTTGCTTGCGTTATTAACCGCTTTAACCATGGGCTTTTCAATCGTTATTTTTGAAGCTTCGTTCACCACGCTTCACACCAAAGGCCCATCTGAAACGCCGATGCTTTCTGGATTATCTAAAGCCATCGTGGGATTACTAATTGCGTTTCTGGCAATACGGTTAATTTTGCTGGTGGTACAGGGCAATCTTAGCCACTTGTTCGCGCTCAATAGTGCGAGCTTACTGTACCTGCTCGAAATGACCTTATTTATTATTCCTTTGGTGGTGCTGTTGTCACCGAGCAATAGAAATAATGGCGGTAAATTATTGATGGCGGCTATTTCCATGCTGGCCGCAGGGTCGTTATACCGCTTCAATGCCTTCTTGTTTACCTTTAACCCCGGTCCCGGATACAGCTACTTCCCATCGATACCAGAAATCATGGTAACACTGGGCGTGATCGCATTTGAAATTATGGCCTTCATCGTGTTGGTCAAAACCCTACCTATACTGCATCGCCACGAGCAGGCATAAGTAAGATTTATATAGAGGAAATATTGTTATGACTACCCGTATTACGGTTGATCCCATTACCCGAATCGAAGGCCATCTTCGTATTGATGTAGAAGTTGACGATGGCAAAGTGAGCAAAGCATGGTCCTCCGGGCAAATGTGGCGCGGGATTGAAAAAATTCTAGTCGGTCGTGATCCGCGCGAAGCTTGGACTTACACCCAGCGATTCTGCGGCGTCTGCACGACGGTTCACGCCATTACCTCAGTCAGGGCGGTCGAAAATGCCTTACAGTTGGAAGTGCCTGTCAATGCGCAACTGGTGCGGAATATTATTCAAGCAGCACACGCCATCCAGGATCATATCGTACATTTTTATCATCTCTCCGCAGTGGATTGGGTGGATGTGGTCTCAGCGTTGGATGCAGACCCGGTCGCGACTGCTAAATTGGCAGAATCGTTATCAGATTGGCACTTAAATGGGCCCCACGAAATGAAAGCCGTGCAGGAGCGCTTAAAAACATTTGTCGGTAGTGGCCAGCTCGGGCCATTCGCCAGTGGCTACTGGGGGCACCCCGGGATGAAACTACCGCCCGAAGTCAACTTGCTGGCGGTCGCGCATTATATGCAGGCACTGGATGTGCAGAACCATGCGAATAAGATTGTCGCGATTCTAGGCGGTAAGAGCCCACATATACAAAACGTCGCGGTAGGCGGCGTAAGTAACTCCATCAGTCATGAAGCACCTTCGGTGCTCAATATTGAACGTTTAATGCTCATCAAGGGCTTTGTCGACAAACTGGAACATTTCGTAAAATCGACCTATATGACCGACGTCCCTGCGATCGGTGCGTTTTATCTTGATTGGGCGGGTATTGGCGGCGGAGTGAATAATTACCTTACCGTGCCGGATTGCCCACAAGATACGAAGGGTACTGTGTTTGATCTGCCGGGCGGTTATATCGAAAACGCTGATCTTGGCTCCCTCAAACCAATTACCACCTTTGACGACCCGTACTTCCGCGATGGTGTTGCGGAGAGCTCCAAACATGCCTGGTATGAAGGCGGTGATGCGCTCCATCCGTGGGAAGGCGAAACCGAGCCACAATACACCGACTTTGAGGATGACGGAAAATATTCCTGGGTTAAAGCACCCACATTCTACGGGAAGCGTGCTGAGGTAGGCCCACTCGCGGATGTGCTGGTCGGTGTCGCCAGTGGACACAAGGGTTATACCGCTTATCTTGAGCAGGCCATGAATATTTTAAAGACGGTTTCCGGTAATCCAAACATACCCTTAACCGCCGTGCATTCAACCATTGGTCGACACGCTGCCCGCGCAATACGCTGCGGTGTGATGGTCGATACCCTAAAAGATCAGTGGCAGAGACTGGTCGACAATATCGGCACAGGCGATTTGGACACGTTTAATGCACCTGAGTTCCCCAAGGGTGAGATTAAAGGAGTCGGCTTTCATGCTGCCCCACGCGGCACACTATCGCATTGGGTTGTCATCGAAGATGGCAAAATCAAGAACTATCAGGCGGTGGTGCCCAGCACCTGGAACGCTGGCCCGCGTGATGCCAATGGTGAGATAGGCCCTTATGAATCTTCGCTAATGAATAATCCTATTGCCGATCCCGAAAAACCGCTGGAAGTTCTGCGTACCGTGCATTCGTTCGATCCGTGCATTGCCTGCGCAATTCATATGGTTGATACTGAGCAAAAAGAAATTGTTCGGGTTAAAGCGCTCTAACGCATGATCGAATTGGATACCCGTTGAGTCGCGAACCGCTAACCTAAGGTTATTTTTATGGACAGTTCAGAAAACAAAGTGTTAGTCATCGGTATGGGCAACGTGTTGATGCAAGATGAGGGCATTGGTGTTCGCGCTGTCGAAGAACTTGAAAATCGCTACCTGATACCCGCGCAGGTGCAGATTATGGATGGCGGCACGACGGGCATGGAGTTATTCGAACCCATCCGGCACTGTGATCAACTGATTGTGGCTGATGCAATCAATACGAATGCTCCCGACGGAACCGTGGTACGCATAGCGAACGATGAAATACCCGCCTTTTTCCAAACTAAAATTTCTAATCACCAGTTGGGCTTATCAGACCTGCTCGCGCTTCTACAATTAAAAGCAGAGACACCTGAGCATATTGCAATTATCGGCATGGTGCCCCACTCGCTTGAAAACAAACTCGGTCTATCAGACATCGCGACTATTGGCTTGGATACCATGGTGCTTAAAATAGTAGAAGAACTCGCCTCACTTGGTATGGTTTTATCTAAACGCGACCGGCCCCGCGTTGGTCATTGGTGTAAAGAAGCCGAACTGGAAAAGCTTTCTACATGTGCATAGGTATTCCTGTTCAGATCATCGAATCTGATGACTACATGGCGCGATGCCATGGCCGCAATGGCAATGAAATGGTGAATATGATGTTAATCGGCCCCCAACCAGAAGGCACTTGGGTATTGAATTTTCTGGGTTCCGCGCGAGAGGTATTGAGTGAACATGAAGCCGGCAATATCAATAAAGCGCTGGATGGGCTAGCGGCTATCATGCAAGGCGAAACGGATATCGATATTGATCATTATTTTCCGGATCTAGCACCTAAGCAATGAATGACCCACAAACTATTTCCAGCACTCTGGAGACCGTTTTTACGCGTATTCATCGGGAGCAGATGCAGGATATACCCATCCTCAATCCCGCCATTCGCATCCAAGCGGTTGGGTTTCAGCTGATCAACGGCAGGGTGGTAGGCATCATCATTACGCCCTGGTTAATGAATGTCGTTATGTTGCCACGAGATGATGAGGATTGGTCACAGTTCGAGTTGGGGAAAAAACAAGCGCATAAATTTCCCTCTAAAATATATAAATTCATGGTGAATGATATCGACGGTATCGGCGTCTGCCAAACGCATTCCTTGCATTCTCCCATGCGCGCATTTGCCAGCCATGAGCAAGCGCTAGCAGCAGCAAATAAATTTCTTGCAGAACTCATGGTTGAACGAGAGCCCAATGAAGATGATTTAGTGGACGAAGAATTGCTCGGGAAAATTATGCGGGGTGAAGTCGAACCGGAAACAAACTTTGCAGATTTTCCTGCGGATCATAACGCTGCAGAAAACAACCAATCCAGTACTGAAAAATTGTCGCGCCGAGACCTGCTGCGCGGTAAATTTCAGAGCACGGTTTAAAGTCAGGCTAAACACGGGAATATGAGCAGCATACTCCTAATCGGTTTATTCCTTGGCATGCGCCACGCACTGGAAGCAGATCATGTTGCTGCGGTTGCTTCAATCGTTAATGGAAAGCACTCACTAACCCAGTCAGTAAGGTTAGGAAGCATGTGGGGTTTAGGCCATACCATTACCTTATGTCTATTTGGTTTGATTGTCTTAACCATGGATACGGTTATACCGACGCACTTAGCACAAGGGCTAGAAATCGCGGTTGGCGTGATGTTGATGTTACTTGGCGGTGATGTAATTAGGCGCTTAATCCGGGATAAGGTGCATTTTCATAGCCACCAACATGAAAATGGTAATCGCCATTTTCATGCCCATTCGCATCAGGGTGAAATATCTGAACAGCATCAACAATCCGCACATGATCATCAACACGGAGAAGCAATTGGTTTACGCGCCCTTTTCATCGGTCTGATGCATGGCATGGCAGGTTCAGCAGCGGTCATCATCCTTGCGCTGGGAACTGCAAGTTCGGTACAACAAGGTTTACTGTATATATTAATCTATGGCGTAGGTTCAATCATTGGCATGGCCATATTATCGTTCGCTATATCCATTCCGCTGCGCCTGACAGCAAAACGATTAACGTGGGCCCATAATGGCTTTCAAGTTGCTGCTGGGGCAATTTCACTTGGCCTGGGCATCTTTATAGTCTATCAAGGCAGTGCGATTATACTTTTGTAACAAGCATTTAAAAAATACAAGCTCGTTTCGAAACAAACCCGCAACCCTTTCATAAAACCCCAGAAATGTAACTTACCATTACATATTTGTTATAATCTGAATACATAGTTTCCAGCTAAAATCGTTCTCAAATTCCTTTTAAACCAAGTGACCCAAGCATTTAGTTGTTGCAACTCTCCTACCTTGTCGTTCAACTTTGTCGGCAGGTTATTGTGTTTTACCCCGCACCCAGGTAACCGAGCACCCCGTCTGAAGCATTGGGTAATTAGCCGCGATATCGAGTTTGCATCTGCTCCGCACTTTAATTGCCACGCGCTGTAAATGAACATTGAGGGCGAAATCAATATCAGCTTAATTACTGATGCTAAGCAGGTAGCGCAAGTGAGGATTGAATCAAGCCGACCTGTGCATGCTTCCAGGGTATTTCATGACAAAACACTAGATAGTGTTCAAAAAATGCTGCCGATGTTATTTTCCATTTGTGGCACAGCGCAAGCCTGCGCGGGTGCTCGTGCATGTGAACAAGCGATGGGCGCACAGATCAACGCGCAACGGGAATCCGTTCGTGACCTGCTCGTAAATATGGAAACAATTCGAGAACACCTTTGGCAGATCATGCTGAATTGGTCTGACTTTCTCGGTGAAATACCCGAAAAAAAAGAGTTGGCGAAGATTGTTGCCCTGCAAAAAGCGTATCGCGAGGCCTTAACTGGCGGTCACGACCCTTTTATCCGGGGTGAGCATTTTGATCCTAAAGACGTTAATCCCGACGCGCTGGCCAAAGCACGTAAAGAAATCAATACTCAGCTACAGCGGTTAGTCTTCAACCGCCCACCCCTTAATTGGTTAGAAACTAATAGCCTAGAGGAATTAAATGCTTGGGCGGCCTTAGAAAACAGCGTCGCCGCTCGGCTCATTCATCATGTAATTCAGCAAAACTGGCAATCTGTAGGTCGCTGCGAGATAGACCCATTACCGACGCTTGAGGTAATTCAATTGCATGATATGATGCAGAACAAACAGTTTGTATCGCAACCTCAATGGAAAAATAACTGTTATGAAACAAGTTGTTACACTCGGGTCACCAGCCCATTAATGCAACAACTTCAAAGCATGTATGGCAATGGCCTTCTCAGTAGATTGGTTGCGCGATTGACCGAAACTGCCCAGCTTTCCACCCGTTATGCTGCCAACTCCAATTTTGGCAAAGTGGCTGCAAGGAATGATATTATCGCAAAGCACCATAACCCTGGAATAGGCCAGGCGGCGGCTGCAAGAGGTCAACTGCTGCACCGTGTTCAACTGGATAACCAAAAAGTGATCTTATATCAAATTGTTGCGCCCACCGAGTGGAACTTTCACCCACAAAGTGTGGTTGCAACAAGCTTGGCGACACTGGCTGGCGATACCGCTAAAATTAAACAGCAAGCTCGATTAATCATTAGTGCAATAGATCCCTGCGTTGCGTATCAATTGAGTGTAAACTGATGCATGAGATATCATTATGCGAAGGTGTCCTACAAATATTGGAAGACAGCGCCCAAAATCAAAATTTTACGCGGGTAAAAACCGTCTGGCTGGAAATTGGCGCGTTAGCTGGTGTAGAGCTAGAGGCCATGCGCTTTGGTTTCGATGTAGTAACCAAGGGCAGTCTGGCAGATCAGGCCAAACTCGAAATTATAGAGATACCCGGGCGGGCTTGGTGTATGAAATGCGCAGAAACGGTGCAGGTCAATCAACGTTTTGACCAGTGTCCAAATTGTGAGAGTTACCAGCTTCAGGTGGTTGCTGGTGATCAAATGCGAATTAAAGAATTGGAGGTTGAATAATGTGTACGGTATGCGGATGTGGTAATAGCGACAAAACCATCGAGGGCCATTCACACGATCATCCTCATGAGCATGATCGCGACCATGCGCACCACCATCATCATGACCATGGAGATCACCACCATCAAGCCGATGGTACCCATGACTATGGTCAAGGCCCGGCGCACGCCCATGCGCCCGGAATAAGTCAGGCGCGGATGGTACAAATCGAACAGGACATTCTTGGAAAAAATAATCAATATGCTGCGGCTAACCGCACTTGGTTTGAAAAACACAATATCCTGGCATTGAACCTGGTTTCAAGCCCTGGATCTGGTAAGACCACGCTCCTGACGCGGACGATCGATGACCTTAAATCTGAACTGGAACTATCGGTTATTGAAGGTGATCAGCAAAGCGCTAATGACGCCGAACGAATCCGTAAAACCGGGGTAAAAGCCATCCAAATCAATACGGGTAAAGGTTGCCACTTAGACGCCCACATGGTTGGGCATGGCCTTGAAAGCCTTAGCCCCGAACCAAAAGGTGTGGTATTTATTGAAAACGTCGGTAATTTAGTTTGCCCTGCTGCATTTGATCTCGGCGAAGCACATAAAGTTGTGATTCTGTCTGTCACCGAAGGCGAAGATAAGCCCTTGAAATACCCCGACATGTTTCACGCAGCGGATTTGATGTTGTTAAACAAAATTGATTTACTCCCGCATCTACAGTTTGATGTAGATCTATGCATCGACTACGCGCGAAGAATAAACCCTGGTATCAAAGTGCTGCAGGTGTCCGCGACTACTGGAGAGAATATGGAATCCTGGTATCAATGGCTGCGCGCAACGCGTCAAATTTGTCTAATTGAAAATTAAATATGTGTCTGGCTCTACCTGCAAAAATTATCACCATCGACGAACAAAAAGATAGCGCTGTAGTAGCGCTTGGAGAAGTAAAAAAGGAGGTCTCGCTGGCGCTGGTGGAGCATGTCAAGCCCGGAGATTTTGTCCTCATTCATGTTGGCTACGCCCTGAATACGGTCAGCCCAGAAGAAGCCGAAAAAACCTTGCAGATGTTTGCCGAAGCAGGCTTAACCGAATCTACACTTTTATGAAATACGTAGACGATTTTCGCCGTAACGATCTTGCACAAAATCTGGCGGCAGCAATCGCTGCCGAAGCAAAGCCTGATCAACAGTACAATCTCATGGAGTTTTGCGGCGGTCATACCCATGCCATTTTCCGCTACGGGGTGCAGGATTTGATGCCCAGGAATATCAAGTTTGTGCATGGCCCTGGTTGTCCAGTATGTGTGCTACCCATCGGCCGTTTGGACAACGCCATCGGTCTGGTTCAAGATCACGATGTGATTCTGTGTACCTATGGGGACATGATGCGCGTACCCGCCAGCGGTCGCAGAACTTTGCTTAAATTAAAGGCCGAAGGCGGTGATGTACGCATGGTGTATTCAACCCAGGATGCCTTAAAAATTGCAAGAGACAATCCTGAGCGCGAAGTCGTGTTCTTTGCGATTGGTTTTGAAACAACCACTCCACCGACTGCGGTTGCGATTAAGGTGGCGCAGAGCGAATCGTTACCAAACTTCAGTGTGTTTTGTAATCATGTGCTTACGCCAGCTGCTATTCAGAATATTTTGTCCTCGCCAGAAGTACGTGAAATGGGCGCGGTCTCCATAGATGGTTTTTTCGGCCCTTCCCATGTCAGTGCAATCATCGGTAGTCAACCCTATGAGTTTTTTGCCGAAGAGTTTCAAAAACCGGTCGTGATTGCCGGATTTGAACCGCTGGACGTCATGCAATCTACCCTCATGCTGGTGCGTCAACTCAATGAAGGACGTCATGAGGTAGAAAACGAATACACCCGCGTGGTAAGCCGCGAAGGTAATGTAAAAGCCAAAGCTCTGATCGCTGAAACCATGGAGCTACGCCGCAGTTTTGAATGGCGCGGGCTAGGCATGGTGCCGTATAGTGCGCTTAAAATAAAAAAGTCATACGAACAGTTTGATGCAGAAAATCGCTTCAAGGTACCTGCAACGCAGGGTACTGACGTCAAAGGTTGTGAATGCCCGCGTATCCTGCGTGGTACTAAAAAGCCAATAGACTGCAAACTTTTCGGAACCGTTTGTACGCCGGAAAACCCGATGGGATCTTGCATGGTGTCCTCTGAAGGTGCATGCGCTGCTTATTGGAGTTATGGGCGATTTCGTCAATCAGGCGTAGAAAAGGTGGCTGCGATATGACCGAGTTGACCCGCGCCTCACAACGCCTGAATTTACGCGACGGTGCGATCGATATGTCGCATGGTAGCGGGGGCCGCAGTATGGCGCATTTAATAGAAGCGCTATTCGTCAAACACCTTGATAATGAGATGCTACGTCAGGCCAATGATCAGGCTGCGTTTGAAATACCCTCAGGGCGCATGGTGATGAGTACCGACGGGCACGTTATTTCGCCACTTTTTTTCCCGGGTGGGGATATTGGCTCGCTCGCCGTCCACGGTACGATTAACGATGTCGCCATGGCGGGCGCTAAACCCCTGTATCTGGCGGTGGGTTTTATTCTTGAAGAAGGTTTTAAGCTGAATCAGCTTGATAAAATTGTCGCCAGCATGGCAAAAGCGGCGACTAAGGCGGGTGTTCCCGTCGTCACGGGTGATACCAAAGTCGTGGAAAAAGGCAAAGGTGACGGCGTATTTATCACCACGACCGGCGTCGGCATGGTACCGCGCGGCGTAAACATATCGGGTGATCAGGCTTGCCCAGGCGATGCGATATTGGTCAGCGGTACCGTAGGGGATCATGGTGTAGCGATTATGTCGAGTCGAGAAAATCTAGAATTCGAAACTGCAATTGAATCAGACTCAGCTGCCTTGCATCAATTGGTTGCTGAAATGGTAGCAGCTGTGCCCCACATCCACTGCTTGCGAGACCCTACCCGCGGTGGGTTGGCAACCACCTTAAACGAACTGGCCCAACAATCAGGGGTGGGCATTAAGTTATCCGAGGCCAATATCCCGGTTGACCCTGCAGTTGAAGCAGCCTGTGAATTATTGGGGCTGGATCCGCTGTACATCGCTAATGAAGGCAAGTTAATTTGTATTTGCGCAAAGGAAAATGCGCAGACACTACTAGAGGTAATGCGCGCCCATAAATACGGAAAACAAGCGGCCATTATTGGGGAAGTCATAAAGGACCCGCACGGTTTTGTCACCATGCAAACTCGATTCGGCGGTAGCCGTATGGTGGATTGGCTCGCAGGTGAGCAATTGCCACGGATTTGTTAAAGTATGCGGATCCTGCTCCTTACTCACGCGTTCAATAGTCTAACGCAGCGCCTATTTGTAGAGCTTAAAGAGCGTCACCACGAGGTATCGGTTGAGTTTGATATTAATGATACGGTGACAATAGAGGCGGTTCAGCTTCACCAACCCGAGCTAATAATTGCACCCTTTCTCAAACGAGCAATACCCACGGCCGTCTGGCGTTACCATGTCTGCCTGGTCGTACACCCTGGAATCGTCGGGGATCGGGGTCCTTCTGCGCTGGATTGGGCTATTCTTAATCAAGAAAAATATTGGGGCGTCACCGTCCTTCAAGCGAATGCAGAAATGGATGCAGGCGATATCTGGGCCAGCTGTGAGTTCAAAATGCGCAATGCAAGTAAAGCCAGCTTATATCGAAATGAAGTGACCCAGGCGGCAACCGACGCCACCTTACTCGCCATTAAACGATATCAATCTGGTCAGTATTCCCCACTCCCATTGAAAGATACCGCGGAAAAAGCCAGAGGAAAGCGACGCCCCATGGCAAAACAAGCCGATAGAGCTATAGACTGGCAGCAGGATGACACCCAAACCGTGCTGCGCAAAATACGCAGCGCTGACGGTTTTCCTGGCCTTGCTGACAGCATTTTTAATCGACCCGTATATCTTTACGATGCTCAGGAAGAGAGGCAATTAAGCGGGAAAACGGGTGAATTCATCGCGCGTTGTGGGAATGCGATCTGTCGTGCGACGGTGGATGGGGCGATCTGGATCGGTCACTTGCGTGACAAGCATTCTAGCCTACCCTTCAAACTTCCAGCCATGAAGGTGTTGGCGAAAGAAGCCGCACATTTACCCGAAATTACACCGACCCCCCAAAGTGGCTATCTGGATATCTGGTACACGCAAAAAGGGGCTGTCGGCTATTTACATTTTCCATTTTATAACGGCGCAATGAGCACTGAGCAGTGCGAGCGATTACGCGAAGCTTACATTCTGGCGCGCGAACAAGAAACCAAAGTCATCGTGTTAATGGGCGGGCCAGATTTCTGGTCCAATGGAATGCACTTAAATATGATTGAAGCAGCTGAGAGCGCAGCCGATGAATCATGGCGTAACATCAACGCGATAGATGATCTGGCACTAGAGATTATCAATACCGACTCGCACTTGACCATTGCTGCGCTGCAAGGAAATGCCGGCGCTGGAGGGGTATTTCTCGCTCGGGCTACAGATCAAGTATGGTCACGCCAGGGTGTCATTCTTAATCCTCACTACAAAGACATGGGTAATTTGTATGGATCTGAGTATTGGACTTATTTGTTGCCACGCTATGCTGGCGCGGAAAATGCTGAACGCATCGTGCGGGCACGACTCCCCATGGGAGCGCGCCAATCTCGCGCCCTGGGGCTAATCGACCGGATATTCCAAGGTGCTGGCGAAGCATTTATTGCGCAAGTTGAAAAAAGCGCTACAGCCCTGGCTGAAGACCCAGCCTTGTCACAACAACTTGAGCAGAAAAACAGGCATAGGATGAAAGACTTTGCCCAAAAGCCACTTCAGGCTTATCGAGATCAGGAGCTGGAACGCATGCGTCTGAATTTTTATGGCTTTGATCCGAGTTATCATGTTGCAAGATATGATTTTGTGTATAAAGTTGCCAAATCAAGGACCCCTTTGACGATTGCACAGCATCGTCGTAAGGAACCCATTATGAAAGAGGTATTATGAGCAATCTACCAACCGTATTAATCGTTGATGACGAGGTACTTGGTTTGGATACCTTGAAACGAATACTCGAAGACGATTTCGATGTCCATACTGCGCAAACGGTGGAAGAGGCAAAACAGATTCTTGAGCGAGAATGGGTTAGGATCATCCTATGCGATCAACGTATGCCTGAAATCACCGGCGTCGAATTTTTAAAACAAGTACGAGACCTGTGGCCGAATGTAATTCGGATGATTATTTCGGGCTATACCGATTCAGAAGATATTATCAGCGCAATTAATGAGGCAGGTATTTATCAGTATATTACCAAGCCCTGGCATCCTGATAGACTCATATTGACCCTCAATAACGCGAATCAGTTATTTGATTTACAGCGCCAAAACGAAAGTTTATCCGTTGAACTCAAAATGACACCCGAGCATCTCGATCAGCAGTTAGCAAAAAAACGCCAAAATTTGCGTGAAAACCACCCGAGTGATGATGGTATCGTTCGCGCATCTAACAGCTGTATGAACCAGATATGCGAAAAAATTATTAAAGTGGCACCTTACGATTTGTCGGTACTACTCGCAGGCGAATCGGGTACGGGAAAAGAACTCGCTGCCCGTGCACTGCATCATAATAGTACGCGATGGGATCAACCTTTTGTAGTTGAAAACTGTGGGGCTTTACCTGACGAATTGCTCGAAAGTGAGCTTTTTGGCTATAAGCGTGGCGCTTTCACTGGCGCGGTGGAAGACAGAACTGGAATATTTGAACGTGCAAACGGTGGCACCGTCTTCTTGGACGAAATTGGCGAAGTCTCGGCTGCATTCCAAGTAAAGCTGCTACGGGTACTGCAGGAAGGCGAAATTCGCCCATTGGGTAGTGGGCGTACCCGTAAAGTCAACGTGCGTATCATTGCTGCGACAAATAAAGACCTCGAGTCGGAAGTTCGGGCGGGTCGCTTTCGCGAAGATTTATACTATCGCCTGGCTACGCTGACCATTCAACTACCCCCGTTACGCGAACGCAAGGATGATATCCCCATTATTGCTAACAGCATACTACAGGCAGCGATTAGCAATTTTGGCAAATCCATAAACGGTTTTAGTACTGAAGCAATTGCATGTATGCAGGCTTACCACTGGCCCGGTAATGTGCGTGAATTAAAGAATGAAATTCAGCATATGCTGGTCATGGCAGATAATCACCAGCTCGTTGCGTCGCTATTATCGCCACGCATTTTGCGCGCGGTTCCGCAGGATGAGACGCCCGAATTAGAAAACTATGCCAACCTACAAGGCGATTTAAAAGACAGGGTTGCCGCACTTGAAACCCGTATCCTGCGTGAAACGCTGATTAGACATAACTGGAATAAAAGCCGTTCTGCCGAGGAACTGGGACTTTCCAGGGTGGGTTTGCGGAGCAAACTGGAACGCTACGGTCTACAGCAAATAGACCGGTTAATTGACGCGCATTCTAGTCAGCTGGACTCGCCAGAGGCACCGTAAGTGATCGGTAAAATGGACAAAAGCACAACCAGCCTGATTGACCAAGCAGGCGTGACCCAGTCTATCCAGTTGCCTCCTTCAACCGAAAATGCATGGATTGATGTTATCCATAAAATGGACTCGGTATACGCCGATTTAGTGCATTATCAGGTTGAGCTGGAGCAAAAAAACTCCGAACTTGAAGAAGCGCAGCAATTTATCGTTAGTGTGCTTTCAGCCATGACCGACGTGCTGATTGTCTGTGATACCCAAGGACGGGTTGTTCAGGTCAATGCCGCTTTAGAAAAACTCACGGGGAAACCTTCTTCAGACTTTGTAGATCAACCCTTAAATGAGATACTGAGTAAAGATTCAACTGAAATGGTCGATCAGTTTCCGGAAAAATTGGGTCAAGAATCTATTGTTGATTGCGAAGTAAGTGTACTCTGCGTAGACGGATCAACCTCGCCTTTGGCGATGAATTGTTCTTCACGTTATGATCACGACGGTGGCCTTGTTGGTATGGTTTTAATCGGCCGCCCTATTGGTGAATTGCGCCGCGCCTATGATGAATTGAATCAAACCCATATTGAACTGAAACAAACCCAGCAAAGGCTGGTACATTCAGAAAAAATGGCCGCATTGGGCCGCTTGGTTGCAGGGGTTGCACACGAACTGAACAACCCGATTAGTTTCGTACTGGGAAATATGCACGCCATGCGCCGTAACGGCTCGCGCATCACGGAATACCTTTCTGCAATAAACTCTCATTCCGCCGAGCTTGCTGAAGCTAAGCAATTGCGCGAGCAGTATAAAATAGAACATATCATCAAGGATATGGATCCCCTCATTGATGGAACCCTGGAGGGTGCTGAACGGGTTAGCGATATCGTACAAGACCTGCGCCGTTATTCCGGTGGCCAAAAGGAACAATACAGCTGCTTTGACCTGATTTCCACCATTAGAAAATCTGTACAGTGGGTCATTAACGCCAGTCGAAAAAAGCTAACTGTGAAATATGATATGCCGGCCTCGCTGGAAGTCTTGGCGAGAAAAGGCCAGATACATCAGATATTGGTCAATTTAATTCAGAACGCATCCGATGCCATGTCCGATCAAGCACAGCCCAAGCTGACCATTAGTTGCAAAAAGGTCTCGGGTAAGATCATAACAAGTATTAAGGACGCAGGACCAGGCATACCAGAACCCTATCTTGCACACATATTCGATCCCTTTTATACCAGCAAACCAGTCGGACAAGGTACTGGCCTTGGTCTGTACATTAGCTACGGGCTTGCTAATGATATGGGTGGCAATCTAGAAGCTAAAAACCATCCCCATGGCGGTGCCGTCTTTAAACTGACGTTTCCCGAGGGTAAAAGCGACACGCCTGGTGATGGTAAGCCGATCGATACTCCGTCCGTAAAGTAGAAAATGCCTGGGAAATCGAAGCAACGAAATCTACTCTGGCTGCAATCCGGGGGGTGCGGTGGATGTACGCTATCATTGTTTAATGCTGAATCACCAGACCTGCTTACCGGTTTAAAGGCGGCGGGGATTAACTTGCTTTGGCACCCCTCACTCAGTGAACAATGTGGTGAAGAATTACATAGTTTGCTTAACCAAATAGTGGAAGGCGACTTGCATCTAGATATTTTATGTCTGGAAGGGTCGGTTGTTCTGGGCCCAAACGGTACAGGAAATTTCCATCGATTATCTGGCAGCAATACACCAATGAAAGATTGGATAGATGCAATGGCACAACGCGCTGATCACGTCGTTGCCATCGGTAATTGTGCTGCATTTGGCGGCATCACCAGCGCGGGAGATAACCCGAGTGAAGCCTGTGGTTTACAGTTCTCCGGTGAGAAATCAGGTGGACTGCTGGGCACCGTATTTGCGAGTCAAGCGGACATGCCGGTAATTAATATTGCAGGTTGCCCACCCCATCCGAACTGGATCAGCGAAACGCTTTTTCAAGTCGCACTGGATGACATGACGCAGCAACATCTTGACGAACTTAACCGCCCTCGCAGTTATACAGATCATCTCGTTCACCATGGATGCCCCCGAAATGAGTATTACGAATATAAAGCCAGCGCAAAAAAAGCGTCCGATTTGGGCTGCATGATGGAACACCTGGGTTGTCTTGGTACGCAAGCACACGCCGATTGCAACACACGATCATGGAACGGAGAGGGCTCATGCTTAAAGGGCGGATACGCCTGTATTAACTGCACCGCTGCACGTTTTGAAGCGCCGCAAACCAGCTTCAATAAAACGGCTAAAATAGCAGGTATTCCCGTGGGTTTGCCTACCGACATGCCAAAAGCTTGGTTTATTGCGCTGGCCTCCTTATCCAAAGCGGCAACGCCCGAACGCCTGAAAAATAACGCACATTCGGATCACATTATCACTGCCCCTGGGCATCAACGTCGGGACAAACAATGAGCCGTCGAATCATTGGCCCATTTAATCGGGTAGAAGGGGATTTGGAGGTACAAATAGAGGTCGATTATGAGCGCGTACGGGATGCATGGGTAAACTCTTCGTTATTTCGCGGATTCGAACAAATTCTACACGGCAAAAATCCAAGTGATGCGCTGGTATACGTTCCTCGAATATGCGGAATCTGTTCGGTTGCACAATCGATCGCTGCAGCCAGTGCGTTACGCCATATCCAGGGCTTACACATGCCACGTAACGGCGAACTCGCCACCAATCTGATCTTGGCTTGCGAAAACGTGGCGGACCACTTAACCCATTTTTATTTGTTTTTCATGCCTGACTTTGCCCGTGATATCTATGCTGGTGAGCATTGGTTCGAACCAACGCGAACGCGTTTCAAGGCAATAGAAGGCGAAGCGGCTAAAGCGATGTTACCCGCGCGTGCAGAATTTATGCATCTCATGGGTTTACTTGCCGGCAAGTGGCCACATAGCCTTGCCTTACAGCCGGGTGGAACAACCCGCTCCATTGAAATTCAAGAGAAAACCAGAATAGCGGCTATCTTGTTTGGGTTTCGCCAATTTCTGGAAAACGTATTATTTGGCGATACTTTGGAAAACGTGATTGCGCTTGAATCAGAGACCGCGCTGCAAGCATGGAAAGAACAAACCCGCTCAACTCACAGCGATTTTTGCCATTTTTTGACGATTGCGGAGTCATTGAAACTTGAAACACTTGGTCGCGCCACTGATCGTTTTATGAGTTATGGTGCCTATTCGCAAGAAGGTCAACATTTATTCGCAAGCGGTACTTGGGATGGTACCTCCTCCGGTTTGGATCAGCGCTTGATCAGTGAAGATATCAGTCATAGTTGGATGCGCAACCAGAACCAACCCAAACATCCCTTTAATGGCGTGACGCTACCTTCGTCTGGGGAGGAAGATGGGTACAGTTGGTGTAAGGCGCCTCGTCTGGATGGTAAAGTCATGGAAGTCGGTGCGCTGGCTCGGCAAGTTATTCAGGGGCATCCTTTAATCCGTGGTCAGGTATCCCAATACGGAGGAAATGTGCGTAGCCGGATAATTGCACGCCTGTTAGAGATTGCTCAAGTTGTCGTTCAAATGGAACAATGGGCGAGCATGCTAACGCCAAAAGAACCTTTTTGCTTGCATACCAAGATGCCCGACGAAGCACGAGGCTACGGGATGGTTGAAGCTGCGCGTGGTAGCCTTGGCCACTGGTTGAAAATCAAAAATGGACGCATTCTAAATTACCAAATCATCGCACCAACAACCTGGAACTTCTCACCGCGTGATGCACATGCTACACCGGGACCATTAGAACAGGCATTAATTGGCGCACCGGTACGCTCGGGTGAAAAAGAGCCCGTCTCGGTGCAGCATATTGTGCGTTCGTTTGATCCTTGCATGGTTTGTACGGTGCATTGAAAGCTGGAGAACGCATTCGAATTTCGGGCGTTGTACAAGGTGTGGGATTTCGCCCTACCGTATGGCGAATGGCAAATGAGCATGATATCAAAGGGCAAGTTTGGAATGATGCAGAGGGCGTAATGATTCACGCCTGGGGCAAGCCCACTAAACTGGATTTATTTATCGCTCAAATCCAGCAGCACAAGCCCCCACTGGCACGGATAGATAAAATCGAACATGAACCTATAGATGCCACTCTGGTAGCCCCAACCAGTTTTGAAATTATTACTAGTAAAAAGGGAGAAATACTGACCGGGGTCACAGCGGACGCAGCAACCTGCCCGGCATGTTTAACCGAGGTGCTGGATCCTGATAATCGCCGTTATCGCTATCCGTTCACCAATTGTACCCATTGTGGTCCCCGGTTATCGATCATAAAAGCGATTCCATATGATCGCGCGCATACCAGCATGGCAACATTTAAAATGTGCGCTCGCTGTCAGGCTGAATACGATAATCCTAAAGATCGCCGCTTTCACGCGCAACCCAATGCCTGTCGTGATTGCGGTCCGCAAATTTGGCTGGAAGATTGCGATGGAAATCGGCAAGTGCCGGATAAAAACCATGATGAAATCCAGCTAGCGGCGAGGCTTATCAGACGAGGGCAGATTATCGCCATCAAAGGGATTGGTGGCATGCATTTATGTTGTGATGCTAGTAATACAGAGGCGGTTACGCAATTACGACAGCGTAAACACCGATTTCATAAAGCGCTGGCGCTAATGGCACGCAATATCGAAATGGTTAAACGCTTCGCAAAAGTCGGGCCTCAAGAAGCAAAATTGCTCCAACAGCGATCAGCACCTATCGTTTTGCTCACCGCACAAGGTGAATCACTCACCAATGAACTTGCCCCTGGTCAGATAACTCTCGGCTTTATGTTGCCCTATACGCCGTTGCATCACTTATTAATGCAAGAACTTACTGAACCAGTCGTCATGACTTCGGGTAACCTAAGCAAAGAACCACAAGTCATAGATAACCAAGCCGCCCGCGAGCGACTCACTGAAATCGCTGATTACCTACTGTTGCATGATCGAGAAATAGTCAATCGGCTGGATGATTCAGTCCAACGGGTGGTCAACAATCAAGCGCTATTTCTGCGTCGGGCTCGTGGTTACGCACCACAACCCATTTTACTACCCCAAGATTTTTATCCATCGGCAAGTATTCTCGCCATGGGCGGAGAGCTGAAGAACACCTTCTGTCTACTAAAAAGCGGCAAAGCTACCCTCTCTCAGTATATTGGAGATCTGGAGAACACGGCCACCTTTACGGATTACCGGCATAATCTGTCACTTTATCAGCACTTGTTTGATCATCAACCAAAAGCCATCGTGGTTGATAGCCATCCAGATTATCTTTCAACCCAACTCGGCAGAACGATGGCCGAAGCGCAAAACGTTCCACTTATCGAGGTGCAGCATCATCATGCCCATATTACCACCTGCATGGCCGAACATGGCTTAGCCCCGCATCAAAAGAAAGTACTCGGCATTGCTTTAGATGGCTTGGGCATGGGTACGGACGGCAGCCTTTGGGGGGGAGAGTTTTTGCAGGTAGATTATCACCAATTTGAGCGCTTAGCGCGTTTTCAACCAGTTCCAATGCTGGGTGGAGCTCAGGCGATATATGAACCCTGGCGCAATACCTTTGCGCAATTACACAGTACGATTGGTTGGCAACAAATTTGTGCTAATTATGCCGATCTTGAAATTATTCAATATCTCAACAACAAACCGTTAACAACACTCACTACCATGGCCGAAAAAGGCTTGAATAGCCCAATGACTTCCTCCTGTGGGCGCCTATTTGATGCGGTCGCAGCAGCCATCGGCATATGCCGGGAGCATGCCCACTACGAAGGCCAAGCCGCGATTGAACTTGAATCACTGGCAACCAGCGAGCTTGCTGCTGAGATGGAGAATGCTTATCCTTATGCATTTATTGAAGGTGAAAAAGGAATCCTAAATTGGTATCCCCTCTGGGAAGCCTTGCTAGATGATATACATAAGGGAATCGCCTCGGCCAAAATCGCCTCGCGATTTCACCACGGCCTAGCCCGCGCAGTGGTACAAACTACCAGTGTATTGTGCGCTAACAACCAGATGGATACGGTGGTCCTCAGCGGCGGCGTCTTTCAGAATAAACTGTTGTTAGAAGCCGTCAGCAATAATCTACTCGATCAGGGGCTTCAGGTATTCTACCCAACCCAGCTATCGACCAATGATAGCGGTCTTGCGCTTGGTCAGGCGGTAATCGGCGCAGCTTGTATCACAAACGAATACGCTTAGTGAGCTGCATGCGCAAACTGTCAATACCTCCTCTCGGGAATGATTAGACACGCACATAGGTCGTGCGTTAGCCCACTTTTGGTATGCGTAAACATTTCAAGATGATAGCAATTGGTTTATATTCGTAATTATGTACAGAATACACCATTCATGCAAAACCTCCTGGCTGACCCCATTTTTCGTTTTCGTGCTTAGTTCATCAAGTTTTGCCGATCATGGCTTGCCCGAGACGATTTCAGTTGAGCTGCGATTTACCCCCGATCTGGAAAATGGTGCGCGCGTGTATGAGATATGTGAAAGCTGTCATTTACCCGATGGGTGGGGGAATGACGATGGGGTTTACCCACAACTTGCCGGTCAACATCCTAGTGTACTGATGCAGCAGTTACTAGACATTCGCGATGGCAAACGAGACAACCCTGCTATGTACCCTTTTGTACAGGAACGCACTATCGGGGGCTATCAAAATCTAGCCGATGTAGTCGCTTATATCTCCACTTTAGCAATGACCCCGCATCATGGCAAAGGGAAATGGGATGCCACAACGCAAGAACATGAAAGGGGTGGGTCGCTCTACGTGGAAAACTGCGCCAGCTGTCATGGTAAAGATGCACGTGGTAGTAATGAGGCCAAAATCCCAAGACTGCAGGGACAACACTATGCCTATTTACAACAACAAATTAAGCTGATTGCTATTCAGCAACGTAAAACGCACCCTAACATGATGACTGTAATCGAATCATTGAGCCAAGCTGATATCGAGAAAATTCTGAATTTTATTTCTCATATCCCGGTCCCCCCATCCGATATGGCGGAACCTGCACAATGAGTCATTCCAACCATCGCCGACAATTCCTTAAATTAACTGGCGCTGTAACGCTGGGCACTGCAATGACTAAGCGTGTGCACGCACAAACCATTCAATCTTCCGGCCCATCAATTGCCAGCCAAATAAGCCAATCCGCGTCGCTACCCAAACCTACCGGTCCACGCGTCGTCGTTGTTGGGGGTGGCTGGTCCGGCCTGACGATAGCAAAATACCTAAAACGCAATAATCAACTATTTGATGTCGTTTTGGTGGAAAAAAATGCGGCGTTTATATCTTGTCCACTTAGTAATCTTTGGTTAGCTGACCAAATTAAGCTTGAGTTTCTCACACACAGCTATTATGACGCGGCTAAGAACCATGATTATCTCTATCTACAGGCTACGGCAATCGACCTAGATCGAACCTCCCGTAAGCTATACACTGATCAGGGTATCATTGATTATGACTACTTGGTCCTGGCGCCCGGCATTGACTATGACTACGCCAAGATGGGGGTGGAAGATCCACAGAATCAAAATGCGTTAAGTCATCAATATCCGGGAGGGTTTAAGGGCTTTTCGGAGATGTTATCCATAAAACGCAAACTACAAGAATTTACAGGGGGGACGTTTGTCATGACCGTGCCTTCCGGGAATTACCGCTGTATGGCTGCACCCTACGAACGCGCTTGCATGGCTGCAGCAATTTTCAAAAAAAATAATGTCAAAGCGAGCATTAAATTGTTGGATATGAATCCCGATATTCGGATTAAAAGTGCAGGCTTCCAACGTGCATGGGAAACCTATTACAGCGATATCATCGCCTATGAAAGTAGTGTTGAAATTAGCGCGGTTGACCCTTTTAACCGGCGTCTGGAAACGGATTTTGATGAATACGAGTTTGACGACGCCATCATATACCCACCCATTCGCGCTTCCCGCTTGATAGAGACTTTCGGCCTTGCCATAGAAACCAGCCCACAAAAAGAAGCTGATATTCATCCTTTCAAATATCACCTGATGGGTGACGAACATGTCTACATCACCGGGGATTCCCGCTCACAGCCTTTTTCTAAAAGCGGTAATACTTCCAACTCTGAAGCAAAATACGTTGCTGAGGTCATTGCCGCACACGCAAATGGGCAGGAAATTGATTGGCGTAGTCCACAAACCATGTGCTTTTCCGGGGTCAGCATCGACCCTGTTCAAGCAATGAGTATTATATCTTCATACTATTTTGACGAATCTGGACAACGATTTGATTTTAAGCGGGTCCATGCTATTGAGGACTGGAGCGCACGTTCAGGGCAAGCCGCCTTGGCTTGGGCAGAGAGTATGTATAAAGATATGTTTTACCGTTGAGCATTCCCGTAATACCCTAACAGTCGCTGTTTAGTGCTTTAGCAACTCTATCAACCCCCTTTCTTTACCCAGTAAATTGCGGGTATCGTACGCAATGCGATGGGTCCCGTGACATTGTGCGCACGCCGTCACCGCAAGCATTCCCAAGGCTCGGCTTTGTTGTTTTTTGGTACCTGATTCTAGCGAAACCTCAAGATCATCCATCGCAGCAATAATGGCCGCGTCGGGGTAGTCCTTGGGTAAATATTCGTGACAGGAAACACACATTTTGCCCAAATCTGTGATGCCTGTCTTTAGTTCTTCAAGCGCACCTGTTGCGCGTTCATGGTCTTGCGCATGGATGGCTATTTTTATGTGGTTGACTTGCTCGTTCAACTCGATCATTGATTCGTGTAAACTACGGCTGGTGTCTAATGAAATATCGCTAAAATCAGGCGCGCGATACAGTGCTGCTGTTACCGCTCGATACTGTTCATGACAGCTATCACAGCTTATTTGCAGTTTTTCTAGCTGTTCAGCGACTACCTCGAATTGATTGGCTTGTTGGGCATCTCTTAACGCGTCCATTACAGTAAAATCCAGCCATCGTTCCCACTCGGGCACCATCTCGGCAATTTTCTGATAGTGTTTCTGCAGGCTGCTCGTCCACTCTGCTAGTTGGGTTGCCTGATGATTATTTGCATAGTAGCTCACAGCTTGCATTTCCCGGCGCAAATTGAACATATTGTGCAGCCAAACATGTCTTTCACTTTGCGGCTTATACCATTTGGCGAGGGACGCGGGTGGGAGCTTGACCAGCTGTACACGCCCTTTGTGCATCAATACGAGAGCAACCGTTAGTACCCAGGAAAGCACTAACAGCGCAATAATTGCCTTTGCTTTCAACGCACGCCTTTATCGAGTAAAAACTGACTGTACTCCTGGTCTGTCCCGTTGATGTGATTTATTAACCAATTGCGTAGAAAGTCTGCGCCCTGTTGCATAGTTTTACGCCGATCTTCACTATAAGAACTCATCAAGTCGTCTACCTGCTTTAGCATACTTTGATGCTCCACAATATGGGCTTCCAGCTCCGGATAATCATGCTCGATCAGGAGTTGCTCTTCACGTTTAAAATGTGTTTTAGTGTAGTTTACCAGCTCGTCTAGCGCTTCCTGCTCGAATTCCTCCCCCGTTCGGTAGTACACTGCAGTTTGAAATTGATTAACCAAATGCAGCAGTTTTTGATGATCGGCATCAATCGCCTCTATTCCAACACTGTAGACATCTTTCCAAGTCACATATTGAGATTTCTCCCGCCGACGCACCATAAAAACAACACCCGCGATGGCAATCAGAAACAACCAAGGTACGGGGTTAGTAAAACCAAGTGCGATGAAAGTTAGTATACTGGCTATAAGCAATACGCCGATGAGAAGCGAGGTGATGACCATGTGGTTGTCCTAATAGTGATGTAATTATAGTCTTAATTTATTGGGGTCTATTTATTAATAATAACGGCATCGTCCGCCTTGATAAAGATCAAAGACATATATAGTGCTAACAAGGATACTCTCTTTTAATGCCTAAGTCAGGCATAAATCTTTACCACTACAACTGGAGAAACAAACTCTATGAAACACTCTATTATCTCTAAAACGGTGATTCGCCTGTCGGCAATGCTCGCCATCGCGGTCGGCTCGACCTCGGTATTCGCCGAAGCACCCCCAATTACTGAAGAAGAATTCGAAACCGCTAAGTCACTTTATTTCCAGCGCTGCGCGGGTTGCCACGGCGTACTACGTACGGGTGCGACAGGTAAAGCACTGCTGCCTGAAGGCGAAGGAGGCACGCTGGAAAAAGGCACCGAACGCCTACAAAAGATTATTACCTTCGGTACTGAAGGTGGCATGAACAACTTCGATGATATTTTAGATGAGTCACAGCTCAACTTGCTGGCTCGCTACATTCAGCATGAGCCCCCGATCCCACCTGAAATGTCACTCGCATTAATGAAAGAGCGCCGCAAGATATATGTCGAAGAAGCGGATTACCCAACCGAGCCAGTACATGGCCGTAACTGGGAGAACTTTTTCCTCGTGATCGAACGTGATGCGGGTAAAGTTGCCATCGTTGATGGGGACACCAAAGAAATTGTCACGCATGTTGATACTGGTTATGCGGTTCACGTATTGAAGACCACTGAGCATTCCAACGTCCTTGAAGCTGAAAATGCTGGGCGTTTTTGGTACACCATGGGTCGAGACGGCAAGTTAACTAAAATCGATTTATGGCAAACGCCAGATAAAATGCGTGTAGCTGAAGTTCAAGTTGCTTATGACGCACGTGATGTTGCGGTCTCAGGCGACGGTAAATACATCATTGGCGGGGGCTACTGGCCACCTCATTTTGTCATTGTCGACGCAGCGAGTATGGAACCCCTTAAGGTGGTATCTACGCGTGGTACCAATGTTGATGGTGAATATGTTAACGAATCACGTGTTGCTGCGATTTACGACACGCCAAACGCACCCACTTGGCTGGTGGCAGCAAAAGAGCTGGGCCAAATGTGGCAAGTAGATTACTCCGATCTGGATAATCTGAAGACCACTAAAATCAATTCAGCTAAATTCTTGCATGATGGCTTTTTTGATCCAACGGGCCGTTACTTCCAGATCGCAGCAAATGCGTCCGATAAAATGGTAGTAGTCGATAGTGAAACCCAAAAACTCGAAGCGATGATCGACGTTGCCGTTAAGCCACATCCTGGCCCGGGCGCAAACTGGATTGATGCAGAGTGTGGCCCTGTTGGTGGTACTACTCACTTAGGTATAGGTACCGTGACAGTTTGGGGTAATGATCCAGCGGGTCACCCTGATAATGCATGGAAAATCTGCTATGAAGTTGAAACTGATGGCGCAGGCTTGTTTATTCGTACCCATCCTAACTCAGATTATGTCTGGGCGGATCAGACCAAACACCCAGAGCCAGAAATTCAGCAGTCTATTCAGGTTATCTCCAAAGAGACCCGCGAAATCGTTAAGACCATTCGCCTGACTGAAACAGAAGGCTATGCTGCGGTACATTTTGAGTTTAACAATGATGGTAGCGAAGTCTGGGCTTCTGTCTGGAACCGCGCTGATAGCTTGGAACCCAATGGGGAAATCATCATTTTTGATGCTAAAACCCTGGAAGAAAAAGCCCGTATCCCTGGCTTTTACGCACCAACTGGGAAATTCAACGTACACAACCGTGTGAACCACGTAACTTAAAGTACGTCAGCAAAACGCGGGCATGTGCTGTGCATATGCCCGCTATTTTTTTATCAGCCCCTGATTCTTTTGGTTTGGGTCACAGCCAAGCGGTCTAAACCAAAATAATTACACACCAAACCAGTTTCACTAATGAATCAACCTATCCCTCAGAAAAGTTTTTTCTCCCGACGTGTACTATGGGGCGCAACCATAGGCAGTGCACTCGTTTTTTTTATTGCCGGTATTATCTTTTGGGGCGGTTTTAATACCGCAATGGAAGCAACCAATGAGCTGGAATTTTGCATTGGCTGCCATGAAATGGAGGAGAATGTATATCAAGAATACAAGCCGACGATTCATCACTCCAACCGTACAGGGGTACGCGCCACTTGTTCAGATTGCCACGTGCCGAAATCCTGGGGCCATAAAATGGTACGTAAGATCAAAGCCAGTAATGAAGTTTTCCATAAAATATTGGGGACGGTCAGCACACCAGAGAAATTTAATGAACATCGTTTAACCATGGCAAAACGTGTATGGACGGCGATGAAAGAAACCGATTCTAGAGAATGTCGAAACTGCCATAATCTTGAGTCGATGAACCCTAAATTTCAGCAACCACGCGCACGCAAGCAACACCTGAACGCCTTTGAGACTGGCCAAACCTGTATTGATTGCCATAAAGGGATTGCGCATAAAGACGTAAGAGATGCACTCAGCGATGAAGAATTGGAGGAACTTGAGGCGCCCAACCCTAAGTTCGTACGGGAAGTGCCGCAATTATTTATCGATGGGCTGAAAGAAGTTGAAATGGCAGAGGCCGAACAGGCTGAGAAAGAGAAACAGGAAAAGCAACGAGAACAAGACGCTCGCGTTGCGGCGAAAGCAGCAGAAGAGGAGCGGGTTAAACAAGCAGTTGCCGCTGCCCTCGCTGCGGCGGCGAAAAGCGACAATAGTAATGCCGAAACAAAAACTCCTGCAGAGGCAAGTACGAGTACAGGTCCTGCCGGAACCGGAATCGATTGGTCAGATGTGCCATTGAGAGAAATTACCATTTTCTATCCTGGCCAGACCTCGATGGAATGGGTGCTAAATGGTCGCGATCACGGCGGCTCACGCGCCTTTTTGAAATCCGGTGATACCTGCGCAAGTTGTCATGATAAGGAAGCCGCAGCCATGGGTGAGAAAATGGTCGCTGGCGAAAAAGCCGAGCCCACGCCCATTCCGGGAAAACGCGGGAGTATTCCCGTGGCGGTGCAGGCCGCACATGACGACAGCAACCTTTACCTGCGCTTTGCCTGGGATGATACGGATCATGTCGCCGTTCCTTTCGTTGAAGGCGGTAAAATGGATGCGGAAAATCCGATGAAGATTGCGGTCATGTTGGCGACAGACGAACTAGAATATGCTGATCGCGCGGGTTGCTGGGGCACCTGCCATCATGATGCACGTACCATGCCTGATACACCGGAAGCGGAGGCAATGGCGGCAGTGACAGCGCTTGACTTAAGCAAAGGCGTAACAAAGTATCTCAATGAAAGCCGAACTGAAATTGAAGTTCGTGGTAAACGTGGCAAAAAGCGAGGCGGTTGGGATAAATTGAAAACTACGGAAGAGAATCAAGCGGCTGTTGACGCTGGGCAAGTGATGGATCTGTTGCGCTATTCATCAGGCAGCGGTGCTATTGAAGACGGCTTTGTCTTTGACCAGCGCGTAATGCAGGGCGGCCAAGGGTTTGAAGTGGTAAGCAAGCTAGAAGACGGTCGTTGGATAGTCGAGATGAAACGCGCGCTGGGCTCAGACCAGCCTGGCGATCTCTCGCTGGCATTAGATCAAGTATACAATTTTGGCTTTGCTATCCATGACGACTTCAGTGACGCACGATTTCACCATGTATCGCTTGGTTACAGAATGGGCTTTGATAACGATCAAGTTGATATTAATGTGGTCAAACGCGAAGCAACCGCAATGACGACCTCGGCTGCTGGTCCTACCGCCACTTCTACGGACACCCCTGCTGCTAGCAATACCGATGCGACCAAGGGCTCAACTGGATTTGAAGTTGATTGGGGCAAGGCAGGGTCACGCGATATCACCCTTTTCTATCCTGGCCAGACCTCGATGGAATGGGCGCTCAATGGTCGTGACCATGGGGGCGCGCGTGCATTTATCAAATCCGGTGACACCTGCGTTAGCTGCCACGATAAAGAAACAGCGGTGATGGGAGAAAAGATGGTGACGGGTGAAAAAGCGGAACCCACGCCCATTCCCGGCAAGCGTGGCAGTATCCCCGTCAACGTTCAATCTACATACGATGCTGAAAATCTGTATTTTAAGTTCGAATGGGATGACGGTGAACATGTGGATGTGCCTTTCGTAGAGGGAGGCAAAATGGACCCGGACCATCCCATGAAAATCGCGCTGATGTTCGCCACGGATGAACTTGAATATGCGGATAAGGCGGGTTGTTGGGGAACTTGTCATCATGATGCACGCACCATGCCAGATACGCCAGACGCAGATGCCTTGGCGGGCAACGAAGCCGCAGCACGTCTTTCGCTCGAAAACGGTATTACCAAATACGTGAAAGAAAGCCGTACCAATATAGAAATACGCGGCAAGCGCGGGAAAAAACGCGGCGGCTGGGATCTACTTAAACCAGCTGAGGAAAACGCAGCCGCGGTTGAAAATGGCCAGATAATGGATTTACTCCGCTATCGATCAGGCGACGGTTCGACCGAAGATGGTTACATCTATGCTGAGCGTCATATGCAAGGTGGGCAAGGGTTTGAAGTATCCAGCAGCAACAATGCGGGGCACTGGGTCGTACAAATGAAGCGTAAACTCGCTTCGGACCAAACCGGCGATATCAGCTTTGATACGTCAAAAAGTTATAATTTTGGCTTTGCCATTCATGATGATTTCAGTGATGCACGCTATCATCATGTATCTCTCGGATACCGACTTGGCTTTGACAATACGGAGGTAGATCTCAATGCAGTTAAACAATAATCATTTATTAAATATTATAGGTGGTGCCATATTATTGGCGGGAAGTACACAATTTGCGCAAGCTGAAGTACACATCGTGGAAATGCAAAAATTTAAATTTATTCCCGATGAAATCACCATCAAAGTAGGCGACACCGTTAAATGGTTAAATACCGAACGGCGTCAGTATCATACGATCTGGTTCAAAGACGCGGGCGAAAAAGAAAGCATAGAATACTACCCTGACGAAACCTACGAAAAAACATTCGATACGGTGGGCGATTTTCCTTATATCTGTGGTCCGCACATTGAAGATTACGATATGAAGGGCATCGTGCATGTTGTGCCGTAGCATCGCTTTTTTGTTGTGCGTATTCAGCTTTGCTACCCTTGCTGAAGAGCTAGGCGATAAGCGCAAAGCCGAGCTCGAACATTTACTGCGCCACGATTGTGGTTCCTGCCACGGTATGACACTGCAAGGCGGATTGGGCCCTCCCCTCACCGCTGACGCGCTCGCGACAAAACCCAAACCTTACCTTGAGTTCACGATTAGCGAGGGACATGCCGGCACTCCCATGCCCCCATGGAAAAGCGTTCTCTCACCCAATGAAATAGATTATTTGGTAGAGTTGTTACTGACCCAGACAAACCCTTCATGAGTTAATGACCAGAAACCCGAGTCACCACGAACCAAAAACACAAAACGGGCCGCGCAAATACTTTTCTGCTTTTACAGCGGACAAACTAATTGCCCTGCTTGCTTTGATTGCGACTCAACATGCCTGTATCCAAACCCAGGCATTGCGTGGTACCGGTGACTTGGGGGTGATCATCGAACGCGCCTCGGGAAGTATTCAGCTCGTTGAACACAGCCAGCAGACTTCGCTGGGACAAATCTCTGAATTAGGAGATCTATCGCATGCATCCGTGGTGTTCTCACGGGACGCGCGCTACGCGTATATTTTTGGCCGAGACGGGGGTTTGAGTAAAATCGACATACTCAAGCACAAAACGGTTAAACGCGTATTGCAATCGGGAAATAGTATCGGCGGTGCAATTTCCCAAGATGGCAAACTGATTGCCGTGTCCAATTACGAACCGGGCGGCGTTAAAATCTTCTCTGCCGATACACTAGCACTGCTCGCCGATATTCCGGCGATGAGTGAAAATGGGCTGCGCTCAAAAGTCATCGGATTGGTCGACGCGCCACAACATCGATTCGTTTTTTCACTTTATGATGCAGGTGAAATATGGATTGCAGATATGCAAAACCCGGATTCACCCAAGATCCAAAAGTTTACCAGCGTGGGCCAGCTACCCTATGATGCCCTGATTAGCCCCGATGGACGATACTATATCGCGGGTTTGTTTGGGGAAGATGGGATGGTATTGCTGGATTTATGGCACCCAGAACAAGGCGTTAAAAGAATATTAGATGGCTACGGTAAGGGCGAACAAAAACTGCCCGTATTTAAAATGCCGCATCTCGAAGGCTGGGCGATGGCTGGTAACCGCGCGTTTGTCCCGGCGGTCGGTCGCCACAGCGTGCTGGTGATCGATACGCAGAACTGGCAGAAATTGGCTGAAATCCCTACCCACGGACAACCGGTATTCGTCATGGCACAACCGGATAATCGCCAGGTCTGGGTCAATTTTGCTTTTCCCAATAACGATACTGTTCAGGTAATCGATGCTGAAACACAAAAGATCGTTAAATCTCTAAAGCCCGGCAAGGGCGTGTTGCATATGGAGTTTACACCCCGCGGTGAACAGGTGTGGATGTCCATACGGGATATGGATCGGGTGGATATTGTCGATACCCAAACCTTTGAAGTACTACAACGCCTACCCGCAGAGAAACCCTCTGGTATTTTCTTCAGCGCCCGCGCGCACGAAATAGGTTTATAAACGCCTTGGATACACTCAGTAAAAGCCTGCTCAACGATTTCCAGCATTGTTTCCCCCTGGTATCCGAGCCATTTCATTATGTGGCACAACGTTTAAACACCGATACGCAGAGCGTTATTAAACGTATTAAGTCGCTTAGTAAAAGCGGCACAATTAGCCGCATTGGCCCTGTGTTTAAGCCCAATACGGTCGGGGTCAGTACGCTTGCTGCAATATCGGTACCGCCTGAAGAACTGGATCATCACGCCCATATTATTAACCGCTTTGGTGAGGTCAATCACAATTACGAGCGTGAGCATGAAATCAATCTCTGGTTTGTATTGACTGCGGAAAATCAGCTGGCGTTGGACACGACAATTCGCGCGATCGAAAAACAAACCGGTCATGCCGTTTTAGTACTTCCTTTACTCAAGGAATACCACATCGATCTGGGTTTTAGCCTGCATCACCTAAACAAAGGACAAAATTTTAGTGACCAGGCACTATTGAATAAACTGCGTTCAACCAAACCGCTAAAATCAACTGAGCTAGAAGATGCCCAGGAACTGATCGCCGCTATTCAGGGCGGCCTGCCACTGGTTGAAAAACCTTATCAGGCACTCGCCAGTCAACTGGGTTGTCAGGAAACAGATATCATCGATGGCCTGAAAATTCTCATTCAAACCGGCGCGATCAAGCGTTTTGGCGTGGTGGTACGCCATCATGAAATCGGATATTGTGCCAACGCCATGGTGGTTTGGGATGTGACAGATGATCAAATTGACCACATTGGCCACAGTCTTGGTAGCGAAGACTGTGTAACGCTTTGTTATCAGCGACCGCGTGTACTGCCCCGCTGGCCATACAACCTGTTCTGCATGATCCATGGTAAAGACCGGGATGAAGTAAGCAGCTGCATAGCGCAACTACGCGTCAAACACCAACTTACTGATATCAAATACCAAGTCTTATTCAGTGGTAAAAGATTCAAACAGCGCGGCGCACATTATCACCAACCAACTTCAGCCGATAACCTACGCGCTCACTAGTGGATCGGCTGGATAAAAATATCATTAATCAGCTACAAGGTGGCTTTCCAGTATGTGATCGCCCTTTCCAGCAGATTGCGGGGCAGCTAGACGCTTCAGAAAGCGAAATCATGGCCCGGATTCAATCGATGCTGGATGATGGTCTACTCACCCGTTTTGGCCCCATGTTTAATATCGATAAAATGGGTGGCATTTTTAGCTTATGCGCCCTGCATGCGCCGCAGGATAAGTTTGATAAAATCGCAGATATCGTCAATGCGTTTCCCGAGGTCGCGCACAATTATGCGCGGGCACATCATCTGAATATGTGGTTTGTGATTGCCGCACAATCTCAGGCCAAACTGAATAACACGATTCAAAGCATCGAGCAGGCTACGGGTCTTAAAGTTTATAATTTTCCGAAACAGAAAGAATTTTATGTCAACCTCCAGCTTAGCGCCTGAGCCCATGACCAGTGACGTGCTAACCGAACTTGATCGGCAAATCGTGTTGGCGACCCAAAATGGGCTCCCGGTTCACGAACAACCCTACGCGCTTATCGCAAAGGAAGTGAACGCAGAAGTTGAATTGGTCAAAAAGCGTATACTGGCTATGCTAGATGATGGCCGCATCCGGCGTATTGGCGTGGTGCCCAACCATTATCGCCTGGGTTATACCGCCAATGGCATGTCGGTCTGGGATGTACCAGACGCACACGCAGACGAAGTCGGCGATATGGTTGGCCAGCTTGAAATGGTCAGTCATTGCTACCTTCGCCCGCGCGCCCTGCCCGATTGGCCTTATAATCTATTTGCTATGGTACATGGTCATCACAAAGAGGAAGTTATGCAAAAAGTCGATCACATCGCACAATTGCTGGGTGATAAAGCTGTCTCACACGATGTCCTTTTTAGTACGCGCATCCTCAAAAAAACCGGCCTCAGGATAAGCTAATGTTTAGAGTTTCCCAATTTATGCAATTGCTCGCCAACCCCGAACATAAAATGCGCGCCGGAAAACCCAAAGGACCTGTGGTTATCTGGAATTTGGTGCGCCGCTGCAATCTGACGTGTAAGCATTGTTATGCGATTTCAGCGGATACCGATTTCCCCGGTGAATTGAGTACTGAACAGGTGTTCGGTGTGATGGACGACCTTCAGCAATTTGGCGTACCGGTATTGATTCTATCCGGCGGTGAACCCTTAATGCGACCAGATATTTTCGATATATCACGGCGCGCCAAGGCCATGGGATTTTACACCGCGCTATCGAGCAATGGCACTTTGATTGATGATAGCAATATCGATGAAATTGCCTCAATTGGTTATGATTACTTGGGCATTAGCATCGACGGCCTACGCGCAACGCATGATAAATTTCGTCGAAAAATTGGCGCTTTTGATGAAGCCATGCGTGGAATTCGGCTCTGTCGTGATAAAGGTATTAAGGTAGGGTTGCGTTTTACCGTCACCCAGGATAACGCGGATGAATTCCCGGATTTGCTTAAGCTGATGGAGACCGAACAAATCGATAAATTCTATCTCTCGCATCTTAACTACGCGGGCAGAGGAGACAAAAATCGTCGGGATGATACCGCAGTTAAAATGACCCGCAGCGTCATGGATCGGTTGTTTGATACCGCCTGGCATGCACAAATCAATCAAACTGAGCAGGAATTTGTTACCGGAAACAATGATGCCGATGGTGTGTATTTTCTACAATGGGTGCGCGCGCGATTTCCAGAAAAAGCAGATTTTATTCATCAGAAATTGATCGCCTGGGGAGGCAACTCGTCAGGGGTCAATATTTCCAATATTGATAATCTGGGTAATGTACACCCCGATACCATGTGGTGGAATTACAACCTCGGCAACGTCAAAGAGCGCCCATTTTCGGAAATTTGGCAGGACACGTCAGACCCACTGATGGCGGGCTTAAAGCTATCACCCAGACCATTAAAGGGACGCTGTAGAGTATGTAATTATCGAAATATTTGTGGCGGTAATACCCGTACCCGCGCGTTTCAGATGACCGATGACCCATGGTGGCAAGACCCGGGCTGTTATCTTAGTGATGAAGAATTGGGCATTGAATACGCCCAATATCGTGATGATGAGCCGCAAGGTGATCAATTACAAAGACGCGTTATACGACGTGCTTCATAAATCACGAACTCACCTGCAAACCAGGCATCTTATGATTTTTCCAAGCGCCAAATTGCAGGCGATGCTGCTTATATTGGGGAGTTTAGTTGTGGCCCACATTGTGTATGCTGCGGATAAGGATAACACGCTTACGCTTTATACCCAGCACTGTGGTGAATGTCATGGCGCGAATCGCTTGGGAAGCATCGGTCCAGCCTTACTACCAGAAAATCTGCACCGGCTTAAAAAAACCAAAGCAATAGAAATCATTAAACAGGGACGTATTGCGACCCAAATGCCCGCCTTTGGCGAAAAACTATCGGATGCACAGATCGACAGTATCACGGAGTACATTTACACCCCACCAACAATTGCACCTAAATGGACAGCACAAGATATTCGAGCCAGCCAGATTATATATGACCAAGAGGCAGTCGATGGTTTACACGAAAATACAAAACCTGGGTATACGGCAGATCCGCTTAATCTATTTCTGGTGGTTGAAGCGGGCAGTCATCACGTGACGGTGCTAGACGGTGACAAGTTTGAGCCCATTCATCGGTTTAAATCGCGCTTTGCGCTACACGGTGGACCCAAATATTCGTCAACCGGCCGTTACGTTTATTTCGCCTCGCGCGATGGTTGGATTACTAAGTTTGATATGTACCGCCTAAAGGTCGTGGCTGAAGTGCGTGCTGGAATCAACACGCGTAATGCCGCAGTATCTGCCGATGATCGTTATTTACTGGTGGGTAATTACCTCCCGCATGAGCTCGTGTTGCTCGATGCCAATGATCTGAGCTTGATCAAGGTGATCCCTGTAATCGGCGCAAATGGCCAAAGCTCACGCGTGAGCGCGGTCTATACCGCCCCACCCCGAAACAGTTTCATTATTGCGCTGAAAGATATAGAGGAGCTCTGGGAGTTAAATTATTCCGATACCCCACCTTTGGGATTTAGCGCCAACTGGAATCATGATTATCGAGCGGACTCGGGCGATACTATTGATACGCCCTTCCCCATAAAACGCCTTACCGTAGATGGCTATTTTGACGATTTCTTTTTTGATCAGGAATACGTCCGGGTGATCGGCTCGTCGAGAGCGGGCGGTACCCGTGTATTTGATCTGGATCTGGGTCGCATCACGCATCAGCTTGATTTACAAGGTATGCCACACCTCGCTTCCGGCATTACCTGGCCCTTTAAAGACACCACCGTGTTAGCAACACCAAATATACGCAAAGGTGAAGTCGATATTATTGATATGCAAAGCTGGAAGATCATAAAACGTATCCCGACACAGGGTGCTGGATTCTTTATGCGCAGCCATGAAAACTCTCCTTATGCCTGGGTTGATGTATTTTTTGGCGAAAACCATGATTTGATGCACGTTATCGACAAACAAAAACTAGAGATCATCAAAACGCTCAAACCTGCCCCGGGCAAGACCTCTGCTCATATAGAATTTACCCGTGATGGCGGCCATGCGCTACTCAGCATCTGGGATCTAGAAGGCGAACTGGTGGTTTATGATGCCAATACCCTTACGGAAGTTAAGCGCCTACCGATGAGCAAACCTGTTGGCAAATATAACGTGCACAACAAAATCACCCGTTCTGAAGGAACAAGTCACTAATCACTGGTTATTTTGGTTTAGCGGGAGCATAGCCATCAGGAAGAGGCAATAAACTCTCGCATCCAGCCTATATTGAGTAAGTGTATTTTCTTATCAGATACGTCAATAATCTTGTCGCGTTTTAATTTTGCTAATATTCTGGATAAGGTTTCAGGTGTAATCGCTAAACGAGAGGCGATGGCGTTTTTGGGAGCGCTTAATTTTACCGAAACTGGTTTTTGTTGATGACCAGGGATTTCTTTGAGCAGGTAATGGATGACACGAAAGGTCGCGTTATGCAGGGTCAGTACCTCAATTTCATCCACTAAGTGACGAATCCGCAGGGAATAACTACCCATTACACCAAAACACGCTTCAACCGAGCCTCGCAGCATGTTCTTGTATTGCTTATTCGGAAAAGCCGCTACCTGGCTGGCGGTCAAAGCCATCGCATTAACCGGGTAGGCTGGTGCTTGCAAAAACATCAGTGCTTCGCCAAAAGTCTGCCGAGGGCTCACGATATGCAAGATTTTTTCCTGCCCCGACGGGGAGCCCGCTGCTAACTTCAACTCTCCCCCAAGTAAGAGAAAAAACTCAGTTGCTTGGTCGCCTTGCTGGAACAGATACTCGCCTTCTCGTAAATATATAATCCGCGAGTGTTCCAACAACTCTTCTTGTTGTGCAGCGGGTAGCTTGCTAAATAGCACACAGGCACCAGCAGCTTCTCTCAGATTATGCTCGTTAATCGAGGTCGGTTTATCCATACAGCTTAGTTTGGGTGGAAAAAGCCGACATTTTGTCAGCCCTTGGAACTTGATGCAATAACTTATTCACTGTTTTAAACCTTAATTAAATTTGCTGCCTACGGCTAACAAAACAGACTTTGGATAGGCTCTATTTAGTAATCCCACATACAGATATGGGCTATCTCACTGATTTTAATTGGATTATACAAAAACCGCTGTGCATGAGAAAAGAGCTTAGCATGCCCGCTCCATTTATACCCACCTATTGCAAAGCTTACTTATTCATCATTTTGACCTAAATCAATGCCAGCAAGCCATTAGATGCGACATACTGCCGCATTAAATTTGAATAACTAATTTGTGTAACTAAAAGGTACCGTGCTCATGAAACTATCAATTAAACCGCTGGCTTCCTCCTTATTGGCGGTTATGCTTAGCGTTGGCTCAAGTCCTGCTTTTTCACAGGACTCCTTACAAGATGTAATGGAAAAACGCGGCTTGACCGAAAAAGACATTTTGGCTGCAGCTAAAACGTATACACCGACGGGTGGTCGCGATGAATATTTGGCTTTTAGCTCGGGTGGTCAAAGTGGGCAAGTTATCGTATACGGCATCCCATCGATGCGTATTCTGAAATACATCGGCGTATTCACGCCTGAGCCTTGGCAAGGCTATGGTTTTGACGATGAGTCAAAAGCCGTGCTGGCCCAGGGCAGAATTCAAGGCAAAGACATTACTTATGGAGACACCCATCACCCCGCTTTCACCGAAACCGAAGGCGAATATGATGGCCGCTATCTATTTATCAACGACAAGGCAAATCCACGCCTGGCGGTTATTGATCTACATGATTTCGAAACCAAACAAATTGTGGTTAACCCATTCTTTCGCTCTGATCACGGCGGTGCTTTTGTCACCCCTAACTCAGAATACGTCATGGAAGCATCGCAGTACCCCGCACCGTACAATGGCATCCATGATTTCGTACCCCTTTCTGAATTTAACGATAAATTTCGGGGCGGTTTAACCTACTGGAAATTCAATGGCGAAATCGGCCGCCTGGAAATGGACGGTTCTTTCAACTTTGAGCTACCTCCCTACAGCCAGGATTTAAGTGACGCCGGTAAGGGCCCTAGTAATGGCTGGGGATTTACCAACTCATTTTGTTCCGAGCGTTACGTAGGTGGGATCGAACAAGGCCGCCCTCCATTTGAAGCGGGCTGCTCATCCAAAGATACCGACTTTCTGCACGTGACCAACTGGAAAAAAGCGGCGGAACTCGCCGCGGCCGGCAAGTTTGAAAAAGTTAATGGGATGACCCTCATTACCATGGAGCAAGCCGTCGAAAATGGTCTGCTATACCTCATTCCTGAACCCAAAAGTCCACATGGTGTGGATGTATCTCCTGATGGGACCCATATTATCGTTAGCGGTAAACTCGATAGCCATGCCTGGGTATACAGCTGGGAGAAAATTCAAAAGGCAATCGAAGAGCAGAATTTTGAGAGTAAAGATCCGTATGGTATTCCGATTATTAGCTTGGAAGCCGCTTTGGACAAATCCGTTAGTATCGGTTTGGGCCCACTGCATACGCAATATGATTCCAAGCCGTGTGTGGTGTATACCTCAATTTATGTTGATTCAATGATCACCAAATGGGATTATTGTGAGGGTAAAGTACTGGATCAACTACCTATTCACTATAATGTTGGTCACTTGGTCTCGATGGAAGGCGATAGCGTCAGCCCTGACGGTAAATACCTGGTGGCCCTGAACAAGCTGTCAATCGACCGCTTCAACCCAGTGGGTCCTTTACATCCGCAAAATCACCAACTCATCGATATCAGCGGTGAAAAAATGGAGCTGCTTTACGATATGCCATTGCCTTTGGGTGAACCACACTATGTGGTGGCGATTAAAGCAGATAAACTCAAGCCAGCGATTCGATACAAGTCTGGCTGGAACTCACGCGAAGACAAGCGTTCAGAATTTAAAACGCGTGCTGGACGGGAAAAAACTGAACGCACGTGTGACGATTCAGGACAATGCACAGTCGAAGTATTCGGTACTACCATCCGTTCACACATCACACCAGAAATTATTAATGCACAGGAAGGGGATAAGGTTATTATTCACTTAACCAATCTTGAGCGCGCGGAAGACGAAGTTCACGGCTTCGCGATGTATGGGCAGAATGTACAGCTTTCGATTGAACCAGGAAAAACTGCGTCGACTACTTTTATCGCGGATAAAGCTGGAGTATACCCCTATTACTGTACGGAATTCTGCTCTGCCTTACACCTAGAGATGCAAGGCATCCTGATGGTGGCACCCAAAGGCTACGAAGCCGAAGATGTTGCCCTGGTGGAAGGACAACAATATACCCAGGCAGATTATGACAAGCAGGTAAAAACCAACATTGACACACAAGCAGTCATTGATTCGGTAGTGAAGTTTATTACCAGTAGAAACTATAAAGATTTTCCTGTGGTGGTCGCACTGGTTGAAGACGCAACCGACCAACTCGGGTTTGCAGAAGAGGCCAAGAAAAAAGCGGCTGACTTTGCCACTGCGGGTGACTGGAACAAAGCGACTGGCTGGGCCAACCAGTGGTGGCAGTACCAGGTTAAGACTGCCGATCTCGGCCTACGAGCGAAAACTTTCTTAGAAGAAAACGGGGCAGTTGAAGTCTCACAATAGGCAAATCTAGCTTTAAAACCCTGGGGGAGTAGCGTAAGCTATTCCCCCCTTTTTTATTCCCTTCTTATTGGAGATTACCCATAATGAAATTAAAACTCACTTACATAACGGTATTGCTCGCAGCGCTACCCTTAAGCAATACAATGGCTGCTGATGGTGAAGAACTATATAACACCAAAACCTGTTTTTCTTGTCACGGTAAAGACGCTAACACACCAATTTTACCAATCTATCCAAAGATAGCCGGTCAAAGTCGAGACTACCTTATCGCGCAAATGAAGGATATCAAATCAGGCGCGCGCTCCAACGGCCAATCAGCTGCCATGAAAGGCGTAATGCATTTAGTTTCCGACGATGAAATTGAAGCGATTGCTGATTATTTAGCGGGTTTAGGCCAATAGGTCTATCGGCATATAGGAGATGGTATTTAAGTTTGCTATCTCCTTGAATTCTTTACCTAAATACCGACCCATAAGCATAAACCTAAAACGGCTTGATCTACCTCAATGCTTTGTCCCCATCGATACTTAGAATAGTAGATAAGTTATCCATTAAAGACTAATATACCATGAAAAAATCAAGAGAATTTACTAATAAAGGGTTAGCTAGCGCAGTCGTAATGGTTGCTCTCCTACTCGGAATAGCGAACGCCGCCGAAGAAAAGAAGCATGTTTGGATGACGGAAGGCGGTGAGCGTAATCTTGCTCTCGAATTGGAAGGTAACGCTGAAGACGGACTGGACGTGTATGAAGTCTGTTCAGCTTGTCATTTACCTGAGGGCTGGGGCACCAAAGATGGTACTTTCCCACAAATTGCGGGTCAGCATAAAAATGTCATTATCAAACAAATGGCGGATATTCGTGAAGGCAATCGTGATAATCCGACCATGTATCCATTTGCGCTGCCTGAATCCATCGGCGATGCGCAGGCACTGGCAGACGTAGCAGAATATATGGCCCGCCTGAAAATGAACCCAGACAACGGTAAAGGTGAATGGGAAGAAGGTACACCTGAATACGAGCAAGGCAAGAAACTATATGCAGATAACTGCGTGGAATGCCATGGTGAACGTGGCGAGGGCAAAATTGAAGAATATTACCCGCGCATAGAAGGCCAACATTATTTATATATGTTACGTCAATTTGAATGGATTCGTGATGGCAAGCGTCGCAATGCCAACCCGGAAATGGTGGAGCAAATTAAAAATTTCACCGATAAAGATATGCAAATGGTGATTAATTACGTTTCGCGCATCCCGGTCAACCCGGCAGACCTAGCACCATCTGCAGATTGGTTGAATCCGGATTTTGACTAAAACGCGCCCGAGTTAAACGTGATTTAATTTCACGTTCTATACTCAATTTGTGTTTCCGACCCGGTTGTATAGCCGGGTCTAATTGACTTAATACTATGCCCCAAACGCCTAATCGCACCCTGATTTCTAACGTACTCATTGCCATTTCCGTGGCACTACTGGTAGCGATATATTTTTTACCTATTTGGTGGGTTTCCCTGACCGCACCCAATTATCCAGAAGAGGCTTTTCCAGATGGCGTGCGTATCAACTTTCATATGAATGGCGTTTTTAACGGCTGTAAAAAAATCGAAAAAGCTGAGCTTGCCGAAAGCGAAGCTCTCGATTGCGTGCATGAAATGGATACGATTAACCACTATGTAGGCATGTACCCGATTGCCGCCGGTGGTGTGGTTGAACGGGCGTTCTCTCCTTTCTTAGTCGCCTTGTTAGTCATGATGCTAGTCGGCTTTATGGTCTCACGCGCCAAGTTACGACTACTGGTGATGGCTATTGGTTTCGGGGCGATTGCCGTATGGATGGGCATCTCATGGTACGGCAGCAATGGGCTTAAATACCAGAGTTCAGGGTACATCCACGCACTGGTAGCAGCACTTGACCAGGACACTGAGGCAGAGTCTTCAGAAAGTGATATCCAGATTGGGTTTGGTATGGTTGAACGTCTCAAAGAATCGCTTGAAGAAAGTGGTGTCGTCATTGAGGGCTACTCGGGCGCGACGACCGAAACGAGTAACACCAACGAACTAGGCGATTCAGGTAAGGCTGATCATATTCGTCATTTGAAAGCCACGTTTGAAAATTATATGCTGCGCCAGAGCGACGAGCACAAACAAGAATGGTCAGGCAGTGGTGCGCAAATGCTGGCTTGGCATTACAAAGCCAGTCTGGGCCGGTATTTTAACAACCCAAAAGAGATTCTACCCATGGTGAAAACCATGAGCCTCGCAGGACATGTCGTTTTCTGGGGTATACTTGCTGCTATGCTACTGTTATTGTGGGGTGCACGCAAAAATCAGGGACCCCTATATTGGCTATTGATCATCGTACCGATGGCCTTACCCTTATTCTTTATCATTGAATACTCCGCATGGCTTTGGTGGTATGGTCACAGCCTAAACGAGATGGGTGCCTTCACGGTCAAACCATTTATGCCAACCGTGTTCGGCCAGGGAAAAGTGGCGCAATTTACCACCCATTCTTATCCCAATATCGGCTTCGGCCTAATGCTGGCAAGTAGCGTGCTACTGGCGTTGGCATTCTTAATTCGCCGCAAGCAGGCAGTAGTGGAGTAATTCACAATGAGGCGTCTATTCATCGCCGTACTCATTGGCTTGTTTGGAATCAGTGTCGCGGCTTGGGCAAATACCACTGCCTATCCGCCTTTTCAGGCACTGGTAGATGCAACCGAAGAAGGCGGGGTTTTAAGACCACCAGCCGGCATCTACGCAGGCCCAGTGGTCCTATCTGACCCAATTACCATTGATGGCCGTGGCGAAGTAACCGTTGACAATGGTGGCGAAGGGACGGTCATTCTGGTAGACACGGATGGAGCGACGATCAAGGGTTTGCATCTGACTAATTCAGGCGCCTCAGCGAATGATCTGGATGCCGGGGTTCAAGTACGCGGAGATTTCAATGTTATTAAAGACAACCGCATGGATGAAGTGCTATTTGGGGTGGACTTACAAGAATCGAGCAATAACATCGTTCGACGCAATCACATAAGCTCGAAAAGCGATATACCATTAGGGCAAAAAGGGGATTCAGTGCGCCTGTGGTATAGCTTTAACAATAAAATCACCGACAACATCACCGATCAGGTGCGCGATATGGTGGTCTGGTATTCCGCGGATAACACCATTGCACGTAATAAAGGGAGTAACTCGCGCTATTCTCTACATTTTATGTATTCACGCTACAACCTAGTTGAAGACAATGAGTATTACAATAACACGGTGGGCATCTTTTTAATGTATAGCGATGGTGTTCGCGTCAAACGTAATAAGATTCGTCACGCATCTGGGCCTACCGGTGTGGGTATTGGGTTTAAGGAAAGCTCAGATTTAACCATAGAGGATAATCAAATATTGTATTGCGCAACGGGTATCTATATTGATGTATCGCCCTATCAACCGGATACCACCAATCTTTACTCTAATAATCTTATTGCTTACAACGGCATTGGTATCCGCTTTTTAAACCCATGGCATGGCAATGAATTTACCCAAAATAATTTTGCGGGGAATTTGACCCAGGTCGCAGTGGGCGGGCGTGGCGACGCGATGCGAAATATCTGGAAAGATAACTATTGGAGCGATTACGAAGGGTTTGATAAAAACCGCGATAATGTTGGTGATACTCCATACACGCTCACGGCTTATGCTGACCGAATTTGGCAAGATGTTCCCTATGCGCAGTTTTTTAAAGGCTCACCATTGCTAGAAGTGCTGGATTTTCTGGAACGCTTGGCGCCATTTAGTGAGCCCAGGATTTTGGTGGAAGATGCGTCTCCGCAACTAAACGCGCATACCAAACGCGCGATTCCCAAACCGGAAAAAAACGCCTTACAGCAGCTGTTGGATGCACAAAGTGGATGATCATGATGAATATCCAGCCCACAAGCATATCTTCCACTATCGTCATTTCGGTTGAAGATTGCTAACATGACGGCCAAACGACTCACGCGTGCGCAAAAAAAGCGGCGCACCTTTATCCGCACGATGGGAATCATGAGCGCGATGACGCTGGCGGCACTGGCTGGTATCGTGCCATCACTCAAGGGCTGGGCCAAGCGATTGCGCCCTCCCGGGGCGCTGGTAGAAAAGAAATTTTTATCAGCTTGTATAAAGTGTGGTCAGTGTGTACAGGTATGCCCCGTCAACGCAATTGAATTGGCTGAGCTCGATGAAGGCGTGGGCGTGGGCGTACCCTACATTGACGCGCGCGCACAGGCTTGTGATTTTTCCTGCGATGGCTTGCAATGCGTACTGGCATGCCCCACTGGAGCATTAACCCACGAAATTAATTTTTCACATCAAGTTGATATTGGCGTTGCCAAATTATTAAGGCCAGACAAGTGCCTGGCAATACAGGGCAAAGGGTTTAAGGGGGTAGCACGTGGCCCAGAATTCAAAGGCTTGATGCGCTATGAGGATATTGATCGCTGGAACCCGATACCAATTGCGGATTACCCCTATGACCTTGAACTGTGCGATTTATGCGTGCGCACATGTCCAATAGAAATTCGCGCCAATCAATGTGAGATAGGCGAACCACCCTCGGGCGATGAACGGCAATGCCCGCCAAAACGCGCCATTTCACTGGTCGAGATGGCAAGCGATGGTAACGCTCAGAAAATGCAGCCCGAGGTACTAGATGGCTGTGTAGGCTGCGGAGTATGCGAAATGATCTGTCCGACCGATCCAGCAGCCATCGTGATTGAAAGTAATGATCAACGTACCGGTATGCGGGTATGAAATTACGAGCTTCGTACGCTGAACTATTCGGCGCAGACCCTAAAAAACCGGACAAATCAGAGATTTCTCCTGAGGCTGCAGCCGTCCATCTTGCCCAGAGAAAAGACAAATCACGCATCGCTAAAATTCATCAGGAAATCGCAGATCTAGCGAAAAACCCGCGCACAGAAATTATTCGTCCGTTTCGCTGGTTGGTTTTAATATTTGTCAATCTATTGTTTGTGATCTCTTATTGGTTGGATATTCAACTACTGGAGGGTGCATTGACCGCATCACGATTTGCCGGTTTTCATATGGCGGACTTGAATTCAGCATTGCAGGTCATGCTCGCTTTCAAGCATATTGTAATCAACCTGGTCATCGGCACAGTGACCGTATTTGTTTTATGGTGGTTATTGGGTGGCCGAACATTTTGTTCCTGGGTGTGTCCGTATCATTTGCTTGCCGAGTGGGCAGAAATGATTCACCTGAAATTAGTTAAAAAGGGTTGGGTCAAAGATCATCCTCTCGACCGCCGGGCCAGAACCTGGTTCTGGCTGATCTTCGCAGTACTAGCCTTTATTACCGGCTACACTGTCTACGAAACGATCTCACCGACTGGCATCCTGAGTAGAGCGCTCATCTACGGCCCAGGTATCGCCCTAGCGTGGGTAGCAGCCTTATTGCTTTTCGAAGTATTTTGGTCGCGCCGTGCCTGGTGTCGATACGCCTGCCCTATTGGGCTAACGTATGGGCTTGTTGGGGCAATTTCACCATTTAAAATTAATTATAATTTAGAAAAATGCTTTCATGAAGGCGAGTGCAAAAAAGTTTGTCTGGTACCCCACGTGCTAGACCCGGTGATAAAAGGCCGCGCGAAAAAATTAGATATCGGCATCGGTGCAGACTGCACCCGCTGTGGCCGCTGTGTGGATGCTTGCCCAACAAAATCGCTGACTTTTAAATTTAAAGGAATTGGAGAATATCTATAAACGGTGGATATGCGTCGCACAATCACAGTAGATAGTTCCTTATCCGATGGGTCAAATGGCAGACCCTTGCCACTCCTGCTATTGCAAATACAGCACCTTAACAAGGCCTTCGGTCGCAACGAAATATTGCGAGATATCTCTTTGAATATCCATGCACACGATCGAATTGCATTGGTGGGTTCAAATGGAGCAGGTAAGACAACCCTGTTTCGTTGTCTGCTAGGAGAGTATCAACATCAAGGTGAGGTTTTATTTGATGGCCTAGTGCCGCGCGATCATCGCCAGAAAGTACTCAATAAAATTGGCTTTGTTCCGCAACTACCGCCGCCACTTAAAATGCCAGTCGCCCAACTGATGCGTTTTGCCGCTGATGTCAGTCATAGTGATCCCGACGATATGATTGAAGTTGCTAAATCTTTGGGCCTGGAATATGAGCAAATTGCCAAACGCCCCTTCAATAAACTGTCGGGCGGACAAAAACAAAAATTGCTGATTAGCGTCGCGTTGGGCAGACCCACCTCATTGTTGGTCATGGATGAACCGGCTGCGAACCTTGACCCGGATGCGCGCAATGTTTTATTTCAGGCACTTGCGGAACGGGTCGATCAAGTCGCCATGATTATCTCTAGCCATCGACTCGATGAAGTCGCGACGCTGGTTAACCGAGTGGTTGAGATGGATCGAGGTAAAATTGTGTTGGATGATTCGGTCGCGGATAACTTGTCAATCGATACCTTACTCGACTGCCAGCTAAAGCTGAATCATGCTGAGCCTTCCTTTAGTCAGGTTATGCAGGAATGGGGTTTTAGTAGCGGCCCCGATAAATTGGTCTGGCAAGGCCAGGTCGCGAGCCCAGATCGATTGCGATTTTTAGGCGTATTATCGCGCTATGCTGGCGTACTAACTGATATCGAAATGAAGGCAAGTCAATGAATCGACGTGATTTGCTATCCCCCGCGTTGGTATTTAGTGTTTTGCTGATCGGGTGCGAAAATACACCCGATTCCGGGCCAGGAAAGGTTCGCTGGGACCGGGATAGCTGTCAGCGTTGTGTGATGGTGGTGAGCGAGCCTAATTTTGCCGCGCAAATACGTGGGGGAATGCCCGGGGAAAAGCAAAAGCTATACAAATTTGATGATCTGGGCTGTGCGGTTATTTGGCTTGACCAACAGGACTGGAAAGATAATCCAGACAATCAAATATGGGTAGGTCATTATCAAACCGGAGAATGGATCGATGCCGAACAGGCACACTTCGTGAAGAACCAACTCAGCCCGATGAATTATGGTCTAGGTGCTCAGCAGGAAACATCACCCGGTGCCTTGACTTTTGCGCAAGCTAAAGAACATATTTACAAAATAGAGCAAGCGCTTAATCTGCATGGTGGTACGATTCACCAAGCAAGCCCGGCACCTTCTTCCACCCCAGCCGCGAAGCAATAATGTTAGGCCATCTAAAACTCACCGCTATTGCTGATATTTCAGAATCGTTGCGCGCGCGCTGGTTCACAATTTATGCGTTGGTCTTTGGTGGTATTGTTGTCGCCTTGTTCGTGACCGGCCTAACCGAATCCAGAGTAATGGGGTTTACCGGCTTATCACGATTGCTGGTGACCTATTTGCAAATCACCATGGCTATTTTACCCGTATTCATTTTGCTCACGACGGTGCGTTCGGTCGCAGGTGACCGGGAAGCTGGGGTATTTGAATATATGTTATCCCTACCGGTTAGCTTGTCGGCCTGGTTTTGGGGGAAATTTATTGGTCGTCTGTTTGTGGTGTTTATTCCAGTCTTGGGCGCAATGCTGTTGGCCATGGCCTGGGCAGCATTTAAAGGTAGTGACATCCCATGGAGGTCGGTGGTTTTTTATACCGGCCTGCTCTTATCCCTAGCTTGGTGTTTTTTGGGCATTGGTATGTTGATTTCTTCCCTAGCGCGCTCATCTGATGTCGCCCAAGGCATTGCATTTATCACTTGGCTGGCGCTATTGCTGTTCCTGGATCTAATCTTACTCGGTTTGCTAGTGCAAGAAGGTATGCAAGCGCAGAACGCAGTCGCACTCGCGCTGATCAATCCACTACAGGTTTTCAGAACAGCATCGATGCTGTTGTTTGATCCACAATTGGTTTTACTTGGCCCTTCCGCTTACGTCATATTGGATCATTTCAGTGAATCAGCTTACCTTCTATATGCCTTGCTTTACCCCATAGCGCTGGGTAGCTTTTGTGCACTGCTTGGCTATTTATACTTCAGAAAGAGTGATTTGCCTTAGGATTACATTAAGCGCTTTGCTGGCCATCTTGTATTGCCTTGTGTCGACTGTGCAGGCGCAGGAAACTGCTGCTGACGTCGTTACCATGCGCAACGGTAATATCCATGTCGGTACGGTTAGGCAGGATACCTTTGAATTTGAAACAAAGTTCGGCACCTTACGATTGGATTATCCTTCGCTAAAAACTCTGATCTTTACCTCAGATAACCTGGATGCCCAGCTTATTACGCAATACCAGGAACAACTTAGCGGCAAGCTTAAAACGCAAGCAGTTCGTATATCACGTTTACAAAGCCCGACTCTCCCCATCCAATTAAAAAATGTCGCTCGGATAGATTTTGGTGCACAACAACCAGCGAATCAGATTACATTTCCTTCTCAGATAGAAACGAGCGATCATGGTTACTTTAAGGTTTTACTGCTCAACCCCGAAATTCAACTAGCGACTGAAAATGAAACGATTAAACTTGCGACAAATCAGCTACGCTTCTTAGATGCGAGTTATCGTCACGATGAAGATCGGCTGTTAGTACAGGCCACCTTAACAAATGGCAAAGTTCATCAAGGACAAATGTTAACCGATAACTTGCAAATTGCCTCTCGCTATGCAGAACGAATGGGTTTTCCGGTACAACTGCTTTCCCGGTTAAGCTTGAAACCTGCTTTGTTGGATACACCTCAATCCATCATTTCCCATAAAATGTATAACCTCGGAACCGCACCCCAGATGATACCAATCGCGGGCGGTAGTTTTTTGCGGGGCGATCATCAAGGTGATGGGGACGCGGATGAACAGCCGTTGAGTATTATTAGCATTCAGCCTTTCGCTTTAGGTCGCTTTGAGGTCACCTTCGATGAGTATGATCTGTTCTGTGAGCAAACTGGGCGCGAAAAACCGGATGACCAACAATGGGGACGCGGCTCACGACCTGTTATCAACGTTTCATGGCAGGACGCACAAGCTTATGTTGAATGGCTGGCCGAAAAAACCGGGAAACCTTATCGCCTCCCTTCAGATGCTGAATGGGAATATGCCGCCCGTAGCCATCAACACGCGCGTTATTGGTGGGGAGACGAGCTGGGGGTTTCTCGCGCCAATTGCGAAGGCTGTGGCTCTTTGTGGGATGGGGATCAAACCGCGCCCGTGGGCCGTTTTGAGCCAAATGAGTTCGGCTTGTATGATACCGCGGGCAATGTTTTCGAGTGGGTGGCTGATTGTTTCCATGCGACATTTGTAGATGCTCCCAAAGATGGGGCGCCTGCGGATAAAGAAGGGTGCGGTAAACGTGTTATTCGTGGAGGTGCCTGGAGCTTTCCTGCACATGAAATTCGCTCTGCCAACCGCTGGCGTGATTTTCCATCCAGGCGTAGCGACGATACCGGTTTTAGAATTGCGTTGGATATAGACTAACCCCAATCTGTTTAGTAATTTAACGATGGAAGCTAGTCAATTCATTCAGGTCGGCCTACCGGTATCACTCGCATTCATTATGTTTAGCCTGGGTTTAACCCTCCGCGTGGATGCTTTTCGGCAACAATTGGCGATGCCACGCGCAACCGTCATCGGACTACTCACCCAGTTGCTCGCGGTGCCCCTATTGGCGCTTACGGTGGTTAAGCTGTTGCAACTACCGCCCGCGATTGCGGTTGGCTTGATGATCTTGAGCTTTTGTCCGGGTGGCGTCACCAGTAACTGGTTTTCTCATATCGCAAAAGCCAATGTCCCGTTGTCCATCAGTCTAACCGTCTTGGCCAGCCTGATCACTCCATTCACCATACCTTTGCTGTCGGAGTACGCCCTGCAAGTTCTTTTGGCTGACGAGCGAACAGTTCATATTCCGCTCGGGTTGACCATGACCAGGTTATTCATTATTAGCGTGATCCCAGTCACCTTGGGAATGCTTATTTTATCCCGTTTTAGCGCTTTCGCACGACGCTGGCAACCCGCGATTTATCGCTTCGCCACACTATTATTTATGCTGGTAATTGCGGTAATGATCATGCAGCAATGGGCCAAGTTACCCAACTTTCTCGCCCTAAGTGGTACCGCCAGCCTGGCAATGATTCTAATGGGCATGCTGAGTGGCACCTTGATTGCAAAGTATTTAGGGCTTTCATCAAGCGACAAGAAAACCCTTACCATTGAAGTTGGCATGCAAAATGGCGGGATGGCATTAGTGGTCACCCAGGGTGTATTGCAAAGCACGACGCTATCTATCGTCCCGGTCGTTTATGGATTACTCATGCTGCTGCCCATCACACTGTACAGCCACTATGCCCAACGTTAAAAAGTACCAGTTCTGGGCGGCACTTCGCGTATTCTCGCTTGCAGTCGCACTGATCAGCTGCACCTTAGGTATCCGTTTAGCCTGGGATTCTGCTACGCCGCAATATTTGCTGGCAATACTAATATTGCTCGGCGGGTTGTTGGCGCAAGCGGGCATGAATTTAATTAACGATATTGAAGACTTAAACCAATCATCGCAGATCCAGATAAGCGAGTCAGATAAAAACCATATTATTCGTAATTATCGCCTGGGCTGGTTGGCCTTTGGCCTGGCGGCGTTGGTTAGCTTGGTATTAATCTATCTGCGAGGTTGGTCATTACTGCTCGTAATCGTAGTGTCTGCGCTGCTCGCATTAAACTATAACAGTGGGCCACTTAACTTCAAACACCGTGGTTTGGCCGCTTTACAAGTATTTATACTAATGGGTCTGGTTATGATTCATGCGAGTTATTACGTGATGAGCGGGCAATTCAACTTGCAAGTACTCTGGGTATCTATTCCGGTAAGTTTGCTGATATCGCTTTTATTGCTAAGCAATGAAATTAGAGATTACCAATATGACAAAGCACACGGCGTACAAACCCTGAGTGTACAGATTGGGCTGGAATCTGCACGGCGACTTTACTGGGGGCTCATTATCGCGGCTTATGTCGCTGCGGTGGCGGTCTGGTATTGGATAATACCCTTAAAGCTCTGGTTACTGCTTATCCCAATACCCATGCTCCCTGTTTTGGCGCGCCACTTGCAAGCCGACGACCGGCAACAACTTACGCCGCTCTCAGGGCGCTTTTTCTTGCTATTTGGACTCGCTTATCTAGTGTCTATTTAGCTTCTTCTGCATCTTGCTCTTTGGCTCCATGATCTTCGTCATGATCATCAACCACATCCGTTTTGGAGTCTACTTTTTCGGTATCTACTTCAGCTTGTTCTTGCTCTTTATCGAGCTTTTGTTCTGGCTTTAGCCAATGCTGAAGCATTTGCTCATAGCTAATAATACCGACAATTTTTCCGTCCTTAACAACCGGTGCTCGATGAATGCTAAAACGCTCAAACATACGCGCACAGTAGCGTATATCCATATTTGCTGGGGCGTTTAGCGTTGGTTTGGTCATAATTTCGTAGATATTTACGCGATCAGGAGAGCGGTCTTTTGCCAATACCTGACGGGCAATCGAGCCGAAATCTACAATGCCATATTCATCGTTCTCATCCCGTTTATCCACGATCAAGGTACGGGCTGCAAAATAACGCATGCTTTCCAGGGCCTCGCGTATCGTATCCAGCCGCTTGACAATATCGAACTCGCGTAACATCACATCTTCAACCCGGATAATTTCTCGCTTTTTCATAATGACTGCTCCACACGATCAACCAGTAAGGCCGCTTGGTGCGCCAGACCAACCGCATCTTCAACATCAAGCTGAAAAGCAACACCGGCACCACTTTCGGTATCCAGTTCGCCGACTTCTCCAATTAATTCAAGGATTTGCCGACTTTGATGCTCTTCCACCAGAAACAATAACATATCGCGCTGTTCATCCAAGGATAACCCAAAAAAGGATCGACTTTTAGTTGGGCCTTCTCCCCGCGCACCGGGAAGAATCGTCGCTCCGGTTACCCCTGCTTCTTTCACTTTATCAATCACTTCATCTGTCTTGGTATCACCCACAAATGCCACCAATAGTTTAAAATGCATGTTTACTCCTCCTCAGAAGTTTCAGATTCAGGCACCGCATCGGCTCGGCGAGCGGTTTCTACTACTTTTTGTCGGATTCCAGCAATATGAGATATTTGAGCATAAGCCATCACACTCATGATAGGAAACAAACTAGCAAAGGCAATTAAGCCAAAGCCATCGATTAATGGGCTGCGTCCGGGCACCGATTCAGCCAGACCAAGTCCGAGCGCAGCAACCAAAGGCACGGTAACAGTCGATGTAGTTACCCCACCAGAATCATAGGCCAGCGGTACGATCATTTTCGGGGTAAAAAAGGTTTGTACCACGACCACCAAATAGCCAATGATAATAAAATAATGCAGTGGGTAACCCGTCACGATGCGCCAGCTTCCCAGGGTAATACCAATCGCAACGCCCAGCGCAACTGCAATTCGCAGACCATTGGCACTAATACTACCAGAAGACACCTGATTAGCCTTGATCGCGACCGCGAGCAATGAAGGTTCGGCAATCGTGGTGCTAAAACCAATTAAAAAAGCAAACAAATAAACCCACATATAATCTGCCCATTGCACCCCACTACTTAAATCGGCAGAGATAAAGTCATTGTGAGTCAGCTGCATGGCCATCAGGCGTCCCAGTGGAAACAAGGCCTGCTCTAGACCCTGCAAAAATAATGTCAGACCAATGAGCACATAGACCAAACCAATCAACACTTTACGTAGATTGGTAATAGGCTTACGAATCACCAATAACTGAAAACCGAAAATAATTGCGACCACCGGCAGCAGATCGCGTGTGGTCGATAACAGCACCGACGCGAAGTTCGTTAACCACTCCATCATACTGTCATCCCGTAAGCCAGCACAAAAATAATTGGCGTTAACGATGCGAATGCAATTAACCCAAAACCGTCAATAACGGGATTGCGGCCCTTAATACTGGTCGACAACCCTACACCCAACGCCGTCACCAATGGCACGGTCACTGTAGAGGTCGTCACACCGCCAGAGTCATAGGCGATTCCGATAATAAAATCTGGCGCCAACGCAGTCATTACCACGACGATGAGATAGCCACCCGCGATCATGTATTGGAGTGGCCAACCCTTGATGGTGCGAATCACACCGATGACAATTGCGAATCCTACCGATATCGCAACCGTAATGCGCAGACCAAATGCGTAATCATTTTGCGCATCTTCGTTATTCTGAATAATTTTTCCATCCGCTGCGATCACCGCAGCCTCCCCAGAGACCGCAATTAACGCCGGTTCAGCAATGGTGGTACCAAACCCTAAAGCAAAGGCAAATACCAGCAATGCAAAAACATTCCCCTTGCGCGCAAAAGCGTGGGCTAATGCCTCACCCAGCGGGAACAACCCCATTTGCAGACCAAAAACAAAAAACGTCAAACCTAAGACCACCAATAATGTGCCAAACAATATATTTGCCAAACCCGGTGGTGATACCTGTAATACGACGAGCTCGAAAAATGCAATCACTAAAATAATTGGCAATAAATCTCGAAAACTATCGATCAAGACGCCAATAAAGTTTTTCAGTTTAAATTTCAATACGATATGCCGCATTCAATAAAGGGCGTATGATAACAAATGCACCTGGATTGGATGCTATGATTGAGATTAAAAGCGGATATTTTTACGGCCCCGGACAAATACCGGAGCAAAAACGATGGGGGTATCACAACTGATTAAATAATCTAAATTGACATCAGCTATTAATTACTATATAACTAGTTTTATGGTTTCTTTAGATTTAACAATTCAACAAGCTGCACAAGGCTTTGCCGCAATTGGTTCAGAAGCGAGGTTGCATGTGATGTTAACGCTGGTTAAAGCAGGCGACACTGGGTTAACAGTTGGTGAAATCCAAGAGCGCACTGATATGCCTGCCTCCACTTTGGCACACCATCTGCGTTTTTTACAAGCCGCCGGACTCATTGAACAGGAAAAATCAGGGCGCTCTATCATCAATCGAGCGGCGTATCCAAACCTGGAGGAATTGGCAGCCTATTTACTTAAAGAGTGCTGTACAGATGAAAACAACGACCTTACAAACTGCAAATGAATGAACTGACACTAACAACAGCCCCGGCTCTAAAGTCGTTAAGATCAAAACTACTCAATCTATGGAGTATTGTCCTACTCGTACCATTGCTGGTCTACCTGTTCGACCGAGGCAACACACTGCCTATAGTTGAATTTGCGCTCAAAGCATTCGTTAACACCTTGCCCTATATCGTTGTGGCCGTGTTGATGCTTGCCTGGCTCAAAGCGGCAGGTGCAGAAACCATGATCGCCAATGCATTCGAAGGAAAGGAAACCAGAATGATATTGTTAGCCGCAATATTCGGTGGCCTCGCACCCTTTTGTTCATGTGAAGTCATCCCTTTTATCGCTGGCTTGCTCGCAGTGGGCGCACCTTTATCGGCGGTCATGGCTTTTTGGTTATCCTCACCCTTGATTGACCCACCCACATTATTAATTACCGCGGCCGCGCTGGGTTGGCCATTTGCGATTGGCAAAGCAATTGCTGCCGTGTTACTCGGTATTATGGGCGGGTTTGTGATGAGTGCGCTGTTAAGAACTGGTTTGTTCACCAGCCCGTTGCGCGAGCGCCTCACGCGTTCCTGCTGCGCATCCAATACCAGTGATAAAACGCTTTGGTCATTTTGGAGAGAAGCATCCCGTCGCGAGATATTTCGCTTTGAATTTATTGAAAATGCCTTATTTCTCATAAAATGGCTGGCCTTTGCTTATACTATTGAAGCCCTGCTCGTCAGCTATGTCCCCGCCTCCTTAGTGGCCGGTCTAGTGGGGGGTGACGGACTCATTCCCATTGTGACCGCCGCACTCGTCGGTATGCCTGCCTATCTCAATGGTTATGTCGCACCACCGCTGTTGTCTGGATTTGTGGAGCAAGGAATGAGCTTGGGTGCAGCCATGGCATTTATGGTCGCCGGTGCTGTGAGCTCAATTCCCGCAATGGCAGCGGTGTGGTCATTGGTTCATCGTAACGTGTTCGCTGCGTATTTGTCCTTAGGCCTGGTTGGGGCGGTTATTTCCGGTGTTCTTTTTCAGCTTTTGGTGTAAGCAACAATTGTATTTTCGGTTAGAATTTTAAGGTTTAAGAGGATCATTATATGACCATGACCCTAAACCATTTAGTTGCCCGGCATGCACGATATCGTGGCGAACATACCGCAGTCGTATTTGAGGATAAACGACTGAACTGGCGCGAGTTTCACGCCTACTGCAATCAAATCGCGCATGCCCTGCAAGCAGCGGGAGTGAACAAAGGCGATAAAGTTGCGACAGTATTGCCCAATAATTTGGAATTGCTATCACTGTATTGGGCGGTTACTTCAATTGGCGCGGTCGTGGTACCGCTAAGTCCACTGTTAAATCCAATTGGAATTGTCAATCTTATTCAGGCCTGCAAGGCAAAGCTGGTAATCGTTAGTCCGACGCATGAATCAGATTTAGCCGAATTGATTCATGCGCACCACCTTGACAGCGTTATTGTTGTGGTTGGAGATAAAAAGCTTGAAAACAGCTTTGAACAATTCATAGCCGGTGCCGCAACAACGGCGGTAGAAGCGACATCAGTCTTGCCCGAAGACTTGTTTAATATCGTCTATTCCAGCGGTACCACCGGTGAGCCTAAAGGAATTGAGCATAGTCATTTGGTGCGCTCCCAATATGGGGCCCATTTTGCAGCAGCGTTACGTATGACGCCAGAAAGCGTGGTTATTCATACCGGTTCAATTGTATTCAATGGCGCGTTCTGCACGCTGATGCCCAGCTTTTTTCTGGGTGCAAAATACGTTCTGCACAAAGCCTTCGATGTAGCACACATGATCGCTTCCATTCGCGATGAAAAAGTCACACACGCCATGATGGTGCCAGCACAAATTATCGCATTGCTGGAATATCCCGATCTAAACCCCGCAGATTTGAGTTCACTGGAAATGGTACTCAGTCTGGGCGCACCCCTGCACCAGCAGCATAAAGACCAATTTAACCAGCTGTTACCTGAGCGTTTGTATGAGCTGTATGGTTTGACCGAAGGCTTTGTGACCATCCTGGATAAATACGATGTCGCGCACAAATCAGGCTCTGTGGGGTGCCCGCCTCCTGGGTTTGACATGCGTATCGTAAATGAAAACGGTGAAGACTTGCCGCCTGGAGAGGTCGGTGAGATCGTCGGCAAGGGGCCCATTATTATGTCAGGGTATTATCAACGCCCGGATTTGACGCAAGAGACCGTGCGTGATGGCTGGATATTTACCGGAGATCTCGGCCATATCGACGAGGACGGCTATTTGTACCTGGTAGATCGTAAAAAAGACATGATTATCTCGGGCGGGGTTAACGTTTTCCCACGAGATATAGAAGACATTATTGTTGGCCATCCGGCGGTCGTCGAAACGGCAGTTTTCGGCGCACCTTCGGATAAATGGGGTGAGTCACCCGTTGCGGCGGTTATTTTAAGGGGTGAATCACAACCCGATAAAACGGAACTGATAAAATGGGTTAATCAACGCGTCCAAGCCAAATACCAGCGACTAAGTGACGTGATGATCCTAGCTGATTTTCCGCGTAATGCCGCCGGCAAAACTTTAAAAAGAACCTTGCGTAAAGATTATTCAAGTAAGTGATCGAGAATAGTGTGCTGGCGTAACGCTCACCAGCACACATCGCAACCTTGCCCTATTTGGTGAATTCTGGGTACGCTTCCATACCACATTCACCAATATCAAGCCCTTCATATTCTTCTTGTTCATCCACGCGGATACCCATGATCGCCTTGATCACGCCCCATACAATCAGGCTCATCACAAACACCCAAACAAATATAGTCACCATACCGACCAATTGGCCGAATAAGCTCGCTTCGTTGTTGGTAAGCGGAACCGCCAACAAACCCCATGCACCCACTACCCCATGTACAGATATCGCACCGACTGGGTCATCTATTTTCAGCTTATCCATCGTGATGATAGAAAACACCACAATCACCCCACCTACTGCACCGATTAAGGTTGCCGCCAGGGGCGTAGGTGTTGAAGGCTCAGCAGTTATCGCTACCAGACCCGCCAACGCGCCGTTGAGGATCATGGTTAAATCCGCCTTGCCAAACAGAATTCTCGCCACAATCATCGCCGCAATTGCACCCCCTGCTGCGGCAGTATTGGTGTTTAAGAACACCATCGCGACAGCATTCGCATTCGCGATATCCCCAAGCTTTAATACCGAGCCGCCGTTAAACCCGAACCAACCCATCCATAAGATAAAAGTACCTAGGGTTGCTAACGGTAAGTTCGCACCAGGAATCGCATTGACTGAGCCATCGGCATTGAACTTGCCTTTACGTGCACCCAGCAACAACACCCCTGCCAAGGCAGCTGCGGCACCTGCCATGTGCACAATACCCGAGCCCGCAAAATCAGAAAATCCAAGGTCTCCTAGATTGTACATACCAAAAACTGATTTCCCGCCCCAGGTCCAAGCGCCTTCCATTGGGTAAATAAATGCCGTCAAGATAATCGCAAACAGGAAAAAAGACCAGAGTTTCATTCGCTCTGCCACAGCACCGGATACGATCGACATTGCCGTCGCAACAAATACCACCTGAAAAAAGAAATCGGCTGCATTCGAATAAACGGAACCTCCATCGAAGCCCGCTTCAGCAGACTCTGCTAACACCGCACTCACCATCGCATCGGCATTTTCAGCACCATCTAAGGCTATACCTGCAAGGAAAACCCCGCCATCATACATCAGATCATAACCAACCACGAGATAAGCAATACAGGCAATTGCGAACAGAACGATATTCTTAGTCAGGATTTCTGTGGTGTTTTTAGTACGCACCAGACCCGCCTCCAGCATCGAGAACCCTGCCGCCATCCACATGACCAGCGCACCACAGACCAGAAAATAAAATGTGTCGATTGCATACTGCAACTCAAATATATTGTTTTCCATTTTTTCCTCTTAAAATAAATGGTTAGTCGTATTTTGGGCCCAGCACATCGGGTGTGAAGAGCATGCTTTCACCCGCGCATCGCGTAAATACAGGTTAAAGTGACGGGCTTTTTCATATGCCATTTCTCTTTCAATCAAAATAGTGTCTATAACGCCCAAAATACGAATCATTAGTGTGACTTAAAAGACGCCTAGGATTGTTATGCCGCTAACCAAGGTTAGGCAACCAGCGAGTATAAGATTGCACCGTAATAGTGCGCGCCTCCCTAAAGCCCGCATAATCAAAGCAGCAATTACCTATAGAGTGGGCATAAATTCTCGCCCTAAGAAAATGGTTAGTTTAGAAAATCGAGTGAACAGTTGTGGGTGATTAGGCTTTATGCGCGCCGATGCGCAACCTTAAAGATGAATATAAGCAGGCTTGATGACTATGGCATCATCCGTCTAAAGACGTTATCGGGATGTATATCCGTATTGCGCTGCATTTCGTGAATATCGTAGGAAAGCATATCGAGTTGCTCTGGTATTTGTTCAACCGAACGGTTCATGATATGCATACTATGATTGATGTCATCCATGGAAACTAAAACTTCGTCAGAGATTTTCCTTAATTCGTGTATGTCCTGCGACATAACCTGCATTGGCCCGGTAAGTTCTTTGATACTATGCGAAATCAGCTCCCAGCCCTCGGAAGCCTGATACCACACCTGCTCATACTTTGGCACCTGGATGATGAGGTAGTAACTACCTAAAACGAAAAATACCGTCACGGATATGGCCGCGACGCTCAAACAAAAATAAGCGAAATTTTTCATAGGGAGGCCCTCCAGTTTAACAAATCATATTAAACTGCCACCCAATTTTACTTTGCTTTAAACAGCGTTAATATCGTTGAGTAGCAGCGATTAATACCCCAAATTAAAATTTACATTACACGCGATACCGAAATCCATATCGGTATCGCTTTGTACGCAAAGATTATTAACGACGATTTTGGTAGTAGTACCAACGATAATAATCATCATCGTCATCATCCCAGTCAAAGACATCATCAAAATCCCAATCGGTATCGGTATCAGCGTCCATGTCCATATTGAATCCAAAGCCGCCACTGCCGCGCCCACGGCCCCGTCCACGGCTTCGACTATAAAAATAATCGTCATCATCTATGTCGCCATCTCCATCCCAATCAGTATCCCAATCGCTGTCCCAATCGGTATCCATATCCATGTTAAAGCCGAAATTACCGCTACCACGGCCACGTCCGCGGCCATCTCCACGAAAACGATCACCCCGGTAATAATCTCTACGATATCGCGGCCGATCATTGTAGGTGCGTCGCGCGTAGGAGCGAGGCGCACGCGCTCGATCTCGTGCCCTTAGACGGGGCGCTGGCGCTGCTTGTTCTGGGCTCACACATTCGACCGCAGCTTTTGCATCCGCAGCGACTTCTTCACCTGCTTCTGCCTTGGCAGCGGGGGCTGGCGCTGCGTCTTCGGTTGCCTCAGCTGCTTCTGTCATCTCGCCAGGTGCTTCAGCATCCTCACTTTGTGTTTGTGTATCCGCAACCAGCCTTTCTGCGCGGGGTGCACGCGCGCGAGGAGCGGGGCGTTGTGAGTTGTAGTAATACCATCGATAGAAATCATCTTCGTCATCATCGTCGTCGAAAAATGGTATATCCCAGTCATCGCTGTCGCCAAATGGCATATCAAAATCAGCAAATGTGGTTGACGGGAGCATCAATATGCCGATCAGGGCGAGTAGATTGAAAATTGTTTTCATGGAGCGTTACCTCATTGATTAATAAAGTTTATTTAATAAATACGCGTTCTGCTGTTGGTTTAATAAGCATATAACCATATAATAAATAATGAAGTCATGTATTGATATATGTCAACCTTTGTCTGATTAATGATTTTAAATAAACAGCGTAAAGAAAAACCGAGATCGTTAGATCCGGTTAATTGCAGCCTGTTTGATACGGGTTACACTGTAGACTTGGATTATGCCTTTTGAACAAATTGTTCTAGGTATCTGCTACCGCTTGATTCGCTTGTCCACCCAAAAATAGAAATCAACAGCTGCCGATTTACACCCCTGTTTGAGGGCAGTATTACAACCTACACCACGCTACCAAAGGAATTGTCGACGCTGCCAGCTGGGGGCTGCAGACCAGCGATTACGCAACCTTGTGCAACCGGCCCGGCTGGGAACAGGCGATATAAATATTTCATCCCGCCTTTGGCGTAGAACTTCTCTTCCAAGGCATCAACTAATTCACGGCGCTTACCAAATTCGTGTTTGGAAAAATACTCCTGCAATCCTCTAATAGCCTCCCAATGATCATCGGTCAACTCCAGCTGATGCGCCTCGGCTAACTGCACAGCGCTCTCCATGGTCCAGCCATGGGGTGCATTGATAAAATCTTGATCGGTTAATGTGGTCATCGTGGTTCTCCTCGTATACTTTCAACACAGTATAACGCTACGCTGTAAAAATATATATATCTGACCCAAACCCAGCGAATTCCTGTGAAGACGCGACCTAGGATGGGAAACAGCCGCTTTTTGGTTAGGAAAACTTTGGATGAATTTGATCTAATGGATCAGTTTACGCATTTGAAAAGAAGAAATGACTACTCACCCCATTTCTGCGCGGCGACCTAACCGGCATGCATACTAATTTTAACCCTTTAACCGGTTAAACCAATTTGATATGAGCGCACAAGCCGATTGATACGGCTATATCGTCTTAGCCTTCTATTCGCCTGCCTTGCAAGTGTTAATGCCGAATATTGAGTATGGAGGACACCAACCAATCAAGCCTGTTGCTACTAGCACCACGCCTATCCAGCCCCAGGGTGAAAACAGGCCAGTGAGTGCGCTGATAATTAGTGCCAAGCCCAGAACAATACGAACGGTACGGTCTACTCCGCCTACATTTTTTTTCATGTTTTTGCCTCCAGTTACAATCAATATAGCGCTATAGTACCGCATAGAAGCGATGCATTGTATGTAACTTGCGTTACTTTCACCTTAGCTCTTGCGCAGATAGCCAGGAATTGCTCTAAACACCGTTATCTGAGAAAAAAAGGGGAGCAATAATGCTCCCCTTAAAACACCTGGCTTATGTTTGGACAACACTATTTAGCCAAGTAGGAGGAAAATAGATATATCATGAATCCATTAACTAAGGATAACTAGCACCTTAAAACATGATAACGCGCGGTATTAAATCATGTTCAATAAATAGAACCTTGACACATATCAACCAAAAGCTATATTTATCAGATAACTATTGATGCAAAATTCGCTGTGCCAGCTTTTGGTGCTGTAAATATGGACATCGTTTCATCAACCAAACTCACTAACAAACTACGCTAACTAAAAAGCGACACCCATGCTATCCAAACTTTTTGCCCTGATATTTCTTGTCATGTTGGCGGTTACAGTTTATTACAGCCTACGCTTTACCGGCACTGGAGAGAACAGCCTAATGAACGCCAAATTGCGCGCGGAAAAAGAGGTGGTCACCGATCAAAGAACGAGCAAACAAGGTATAACCATCGACAATTTCTGGCTTCCCTCGGTACCTGAAATCGCTAAAAACGCTGCTGCATATGGTAATATTTCAAATAATGGCGCGACAAAAGATACCCTGATTGGCGTGGGAAGTGATATTGCATTAATTACTGAACTACATGAAACCAAGCAAATGCCATCCGGTTTTTGGGGCATGGAACACATACCCAATATCGATATCCAACCTGGTGCAAAGCTTATCCTAAAACCGATGTCTTACCACGTCATGCTCGTCGATCTCTCCGCGAAAATACAACCCGGAAGCCAAGTAAACCTATGGTTCGAGTTTGAAAACGCGGGTCGAATTGATATCCGGGCACCGGTGCTAGAATTGGCAGAGTAGCGCCAAGCTTAGCGGTAAAGCTGTTCCTACAAATAGACAATCTACGCAAGAGCGCATCTCATTGTTTCGTAATCTATCTCCGATACACCACAGCTGAATTTTCCCCACGCCAATACCAACATGAGATGGCGCGAGGAAATCCATCATTCAGATAAGGTCGAAACGGTCAGCGTTCATCACCTTGGTCCAGGCTGCCACGAAGTCCTGCACAAATTTCTCTTTATTGTCATCCTGGGCATAAACTTCAGCATAGGAACGAAGGATAGAGTTAGATCCAAAAATCAGATCAACCCTGGTTGCCGTCCACTTGATCTTATTTGTATTGCGATCACGAATTTCATACAGATTATCACCAGCTGGTCGCCACGTATAATTCATGTCTGTCAGGTTCACAAAAAAGTCATTCGTCAGTACGCCTTCCTGATCTGTGAACACGCCGTGCTTGGTTCCGCCATGGTTGGTCCCGAGTACACGCATGCCGCCTACTAACACTGTCATCTCGGGAGCGGTCAACCCCATTAATTGTGTGCGGTCGAGTAACATCTCTTCCGCGCTAACGACATAGTCCTGCTTGAGCCAGTTCCGATACCCATCATGCAGCGGCTCCAGCACTGCAAAGCTATCCGCATCGGTCAACTCGTCATTTGCGTCGCCACGACCAGCCGCAAAAGGAACGACAATATCATACCCAGCAGATTTCGCTGCCTGCTCGACACCAACATTACCTGCCAACACAATGACGTCAGCGATGCTCGCGCCGCTCTCGGTAGCAAGCGATTCAAGCACGGATAGTACCTTGCGCAAGCGCTGAGGTTCATTACCCTCCCAATCCTTCTGCGGCGCCAGACGTATACGCGCTCCATTGGCACCCCCGCGTTTATCCGACCCGCGAAAGGTTCTCGCGCTATCCCAAGCAGTGGCCACCATATCGCTAATACTCAACCCACTGGCAGTAATTTTATCCTTTATAGCTTGAACATCGTATTCACTAGTTCCCGTAGGAATGGGATCCTGCCAGATCAGCTCTTCGATCGGTACATCAGGTCCGATGTAACGTGCTTTTGGGCCCATATCACGATGCGTCAATTTGAACCATGCACGCGCAAAAACGTCAGAAAAGTACTCGGGATCTTTATAGAAACGCTCGGAGATCTTACGATACTCAGGATCCATCTTCATGGCCATATCAGCGTCCGTCATGATCGGGTTTTGGCGCACCGTTGGGTCTTCAGCGTCAACCGGCTTGTCTTCGTCTTTTACATCAATTGGCTCCCATTGCCAGGCACCTGCGGGGCTTTTCTTTAGCTCCCATTCGTATTTAAGCAGTAACTCAAAATAGCCGTTGTCCCATCGGGTTGGGTGTGTCGTCCACGCGCCTTCTAACCCACTCGTCACACTATCGCTACCAATTCCGCGTTTTGTTTGGTTGTTCCAACCCAAGCCCTGCTCTTCAATCTCAGCGGCTTCGGGCTCTGAACCAAGCAAGCCCGCATCACCATTTCCATGCGCTTTTCCCACGGTATGGCCACCGGCAGTAAGTGCGACTGTCTCCTCGTCATTCATCGCCATGCGCTCAAAGGTTACGCGCACATCATGAGCTGTCTTTAGGGGGTCCGGCTTACCATCCACTCCTTCAGGATTGACATAAATCAGCCCCATCATCACCGCAGCCAGCGGATTCTCCAAATCACGTTCGCCCGAGTAACGGCTACCTTCACCACCGCTAGGCGCAAGCCATTCTTTCTCAGCACCCCAGTAGGTATCCTTTTCTGGATGCCAGATATCTTCTCGCCCGAAGGCGAAACCAAAGGTTTTTAACCCCATCGATTCATAAGCGATGGTGCCTGCATAAGCAATCAAATCCGCCCAGCTCAGTTGGTTACCATATTTTTTCTTGATCGGCCAAAGCAGGCGACGCGCCTTGTCCAGATTCGCATTGTCCGGCCAGGAATTGATTGGTGCAAAACGCTGGTTACCGGTACCTGCGCCACCGCGCCCGTCAGCAATACGATACGTCCCAGCTGCATGCCACGACATACGGATCATAAGACCACCATAATGGCCCCAATCGGCCGGCCACCACGCCTGGCTATCGGTCATCAGCGCCTGCAGATCTTGCTTGAGCGCGGCCACGTCAAGATTCTTGACCTCTTCCTGGTAATTAAACCCCGCTCCCATTGGGTTGGTTTTGCTATCATGTTGGTGCAGAATGTCCAGATTCAGAGCCTTAGGCCACCACTCTATATTTGACATACCGCTTTCTGTGGCACCACCGTGCATCACAGGGCATTTATTTTCAGACATTGGTTAATCTCCAGTTGTGTGTAAAGGTTTCGTCAGCACGATCTAATATCGCACCACGAGGATAGTATCGAATGTTTTTTATGATTAGTAAAATTGTTTATTATTATTATTTTGATCTATTTTTACTATCAATAAACCACCCTGAGTGATATGCACCGGTGTTGGCAGTCTGAATGTTGGCGCGCATTAAAAAGGGGAGCGATATGCCCGGTAGATGGTTATACGCGAAGACAATTCGTATCTGGTCGAAACAATGGTATGCCTTAGGGAGTACAATTTACACAACCCGACATCTTTAAAACCTGCTGATTATTTCGTTAACCAATTGCAACTAAGCATTTTTATGGTTCTTGGCCTCTTACAGAGCATTCGGGGATTGCATTAAGGTTATTCCTTGGGGTTTTGTGCCTAGCTGGTATTAACACTGGATTGGTGAGTCAGTTGCCTGCTTTTATTGTGATGGACGAAGAACAATAAAAAGCGCCAAATTAAGCAAACTTTAGGGTTGCCTGCCAAATATCGCTTTATATACCGCCACCAAATAGATAACCCCACCGGTGATTGCAATGATTCCACCGACGCCCATTATTCCCATGGCAATTTGCTCTCCTATACTATCCAGGCCTTGCTCTGAACCAGCTATTTTACGTTGCACACCATGCCCACCGGTATAAGCCATGGCGAGTACCCAGATGACCTGACCGACTCCATAAATAGCAGGCTGGCGTCTGGCCCATTTCCCAGTAGGTTTGCTGAAACCGAGTTTAGGTAACAAATGGTAAGTTATACCCATAAATGCAATGGTCACTCCCACAATTTCACCATGATAATGGGCTGGAATACTGACGTCACTGCCACGAATCATGAACCCAATAACGCCCCCTATTCCGAACAATAGGATGGAAAAAAATAAAGCCGAACGCTCTGCTTTGTATTCTTCTTCGGCTTTGCCAGCACTTTTTAGTGAGACAAGGAGTATTATGCCTAGTGGCAGAACAGCGAGTCCACCTCCATACATCATTAACCAGGTAAAACTAATAAGATGGTATGGTGATTCAACTGGGTAAGCTAAATAGATCACAGGCGTGAGTAAAACCGGCGCTATACCGATTAAAAACAGAATAATAATCACCCTGGACGTAGCTAATATAGTTGCCCCAGAAACAGAAGCCAGCCATAGCCATACAACCATCATTAATTGGGTATGGGTAAACTGTAGAACGTGCCCTCCTCCCCAAAATAGCAGTTCATAGTAGCGCTCACCCTCGATATTCTCTGGAATCATGCTAAACGACCATGCCAGAGCCAGTACTGAAAAGAGCCCGGCCACCAACGAGGTAATCAGCCCAAAACGAAGTGCCGCTGGGCCGCTCATATACTTACCTACTGAACGCGAGGAAAACAAACCGTTCAGTATTTGCACCGTAAACCCCACTCCAAAAATCGCCAGACTGATCAAAAAGATGGGGGCTTGCAGAACCGGAACATAGTTGTTCATAAGCGGGTTACCTGCCCCTAGAAAGGGAGAGATCGTCATCCCAAACATACCAATAACCGCAAGTAATATGGGGAGCCAACCACAGGCTTTACAAGTTTGTTTGCTACCAAGGCTCCATAAAGTTCCAGCGAATGCCAAAAACCAAACCAGGACGGTCATGTCGACATGCACAACCAGGGCGGTTTTGAAAAAATCGACCCATGGAATAATATTCTGGATAGCAGGTGTCCGAGACAATACCAACAATACGACAAATAAGCCCCCGATTACCAACGAGGCCAACGCCAGCAAGAGCCAGCCTATACTTTGCCGGCGCAACGTGTCGTTTTCTGGCACGACTAGATAGTAATCTTCACTCATAAGAGAATTTTTAAACCTTAGTTGAGTCGTGGAGGGGCTATTCAGGTATCGAAGGCGCGGGTTTTTCCACTGAATCCGGCATGGTTGAAGCGCTTTCTTGAGGAGGTGTGCTACTGACCAGTACCCGTTGAATTCCTTCAAAAACAACAATTGATAACACCAAAATAATACCGAAAAAAATCAGGCTACGAGATTCAAAACGGGCACCGCGGGCTTGCTCTAATTTCACTAAAATCCAGTCTGAAACAACGTAAAGTAATATCGCGGTAACGGTGTAAAGTAGTATTTGCATAACGACAGATTATGACCTATGGGTCGTATAAATTGTAATGATTGCTAGCACTTGTGGCTCATCTCATTGTTGGCGCGTAAATATGAAACCCCAACAGGTAAACAATAATGCCACTGACAGAAACGTAAACCCACAAAGGGAAAGTCCAGCGAGCCCAACGACGATGATTCATGAACCGTGCGCGCCAGGCAAGATACACGGTAGTTAATACCAGCGGCACAATCAAAGCCGCCAAAATAATATGCGAAGCTAAGATGGAGAAATATATGGGGCGAATCAGCCCCTCTCCCATAAATTTGGCGTACCCGACCTGACTATGATAATACAAATACGAAAGCATAAATATGCCGGAAATCGTGATTGCTATCATCATGTATTTACGATGCATTAGTTTATTCTTACGCCGGATATGCTGATAGGCTACGACGAGCACGCAAACCGTGGTGAAATTAAGAACTGCCTGAAAATGGGGCAAAAAGGGGATAATTTCTTTCACGATAAGCCTATAAACTCAATTAGGAGAAAACGAAGCAATACGTAACCCCGGTTCGCGCAGTTTCATTACCGCAAGCAATTGATTCGAGATGGTTTCGGGGAAATGCGGTGGAATAAACGCGCCATGGACCTGCCGCTGTGGCCCAATCAGATAGATTGAGCTGGTATGGTCTATATCATAACGCCCAAATTCATCGACTTTACCAGACACGTACCCTGCATTAAGTGATTTGGCTAATTGATCAATTTGGGCCACCTCCCCAGTGACGCCGATAAAACTCGAATCGAAATGTGCAACATATTGACTAATATGCTCAGGTGTATCACGTGCCGGGTCTACTGACACGAAAACCATCTGCGTATTACGCTGAACCTTGGGATACTGGGCTAAACTCTTATAAACGGCCTTCATCACGGTTAACGCCAACGGGCATACATCTGGACAATGAGTATAGCCAAAAAAAAGCAACGTCCATTTGTTTTGTAATGACTCCAGGTTGAAAGCCTGATTATTATGCATTGATAAGTTAAAAGCAGTGAGTGGCTGTGGCTCCGGCCATAGTACCTGCTGTAAATCGCTTGGTATCTTTATCGCTGGGGTTGGTTTGAGCAGCAACACGGACCCAAACAACGCGATAATCATGATCGCACCGATTATCGGTTTAAAAAACTTGTTTTCAGTCTCACGCATTGAGTATTTACAAAATCTAGTTAATTTTTTGTAAGCGGAAGTATAATGCCGTACGCAACCAAACAGTCGAAATAGTGTATTTGCCTCTCAACGCCATGAAGCACAAGCTGGCACAATGAAGACCATTGATAAAACCCCATACCTAGCTCAATCGACTAACACTTCAAGCGGCTATTCTGCTGAAGTTGGCACAAATGAATCTGTTACGGCTACGCATCAAGATGGCGGTGATGCCACCCTGGGGTTTTTTGTGGTAGGCGCAGTGGTTAACATTGTTATGATCATTGCGTACTTCATCTGGGCTTATAAAAATTGGAACAATAAAAGTCGGGATAAAAAGGTCTAAAGCAAGTAGGTGCGAATCTGCTTAAATTGCTTAGCGATGGTTTGTGCGTAATGTGGTTGAGAGAAGGTAGAAACCAATCTGCCAGCAGGGTCCACCAGAAATATAGCGCTCGTATGGGCAATGGTATAGTGGCCTGGTGTTGTTTCTTCCTCAAATACATACCCTGCACCAAACTGTTGGGCGAACAGATCGATTTGTTGCTTGCTCCCAGTCAGGCCAATAAAATCACGGTTAAAATGGGAAACATATTTAGCCAATGATTCAGAATCGTCGCGCGCTGGATCAACCGAGACCAACATCACCTGAATATCATCCAACACATTCTCCGAGTCAGCTTCTAGCATACCTAACATCGAATTGAGCACCGATAACGTAATCGGGCAGATATCTGGGCAAGACGTGTAGCCAAAGAAAACAAAACTCCATTTATCGTTAAAACTTATTTCATTAAACAGCCCATCGTTGTGGTCGCTTAATTCAAATGGTTGCAAGGTTTTAAAATCATGGCGAAGCACACCCACCAGCGAATCTGGTGGTGTCACAGCCACTTGTCTTGAACTAAAAAATACCAAAATGCCAACCAGCAGGAGTGATAACCCTAATAGAGATAAAACACTCTTTGAACGCTTATGCTCAGGATCAATGCTGGATGTCATTCGTGACAATCTGATAATATTTAATAATATGCTCGTTGAGCATGCCCGGCTTGGTAAGTTCCAGGTAATCTTCTTTAAGCTTAGCCGAACAGGGCGACAATGAGTTACACTCGAAAAGGATGCGATCTTCCACGTATCCAAATTTTTCAATCGTAGCGATAGCACGCTCTTGCAATTGGCCAAAAGTATCTCTGATGTACGCTGGGCTTGTAGTCTGTTGCTTCGCTTGCTGCAGCGCCTTGCCTACAGCTTCAGGATTTTTATTTGAATCATCCGTTAAGGGCACATGCAAAGTGACCACCCACTGATCTTCAAAGAATTTCATATAAATATTATGCTTGGTCGTTTCGGCTGGGCTTTCATTATTGCCCTCTCGGGCAAAATACCCGACAAATATATCTATTTTTTCTTCAGTAGCTTGCGCATATAGGCTTTGCGGCAAGATGACAAGCATACTTAACATAGGAAACAACATTTTATTGAGAAACACTTTTTTCATTACTTTGTTCGGTTTTCCGGTATGGTGTTTAGTGCGTCGCGTAGGATTGACGGCTACGCAATTGATGACTGACGAAAATTGATACGCTCAATAATACAATTGCACCCGCCTGATGCGTCGCCGCCAGTGTCACAGGCACAATATACAGCAAGGTACTAATCCCCAGCAGGATTTGTAACCATAAAGCCAATAAGAGCAAATGTATGCCGACGTTCGTTGCGGCTGGTAAGGGCGCTTTTCGCGAAACCCACCAGAACATTGGAATAAAGATGAATAACAATGTCGCCATCAAGCGATGATCAAATTGGACGGTCGCAATATTCTCGAAAAAATTACGCCAAACGGGGCTCATTGACAACAATCCATCCGGCACCCACTGGCCATTCATTAACGGAAACGTGTTAAAAGCAAACCCTGCACGCGTGCCCGCCACGAATCCGCCAGTAATGATGGTAATAAATATAAGGCTACTAATCACCAGCGACCAACGACCTAAAGCGGGCTGAACATATCTCATCTTCTCGTCATCAGCGGGGTACAGCAGATCAAGCGCCACCCAGAACATATAAGAGAAAATAATCACCGCCAGGGCGAGATGCGCGGTTAGCCGATATTGGCTGACGTGTGGGTCATCTACCAGACCACTTTTAACCATATACCACCCCATCAAGCCCTGCAGACCACCCAAGACAAACATTGCGATTAATTTAGGTGTCAACGACTTACTTAATTGCTGTTTAAACCAAAAATACACAAATGGAATAAAAAATATCAGCCCAATCGAGCGGCCCAACAGGCGATGCAAATACTCAAACCAAAAAATAGATTTAAACTCGCTCAATGACATGGCGTAATTCTTAATCTTATATTCCGGAAATTGCTGGTACAGTAAAAAGGTTTCCTGCCATTCCGCTTGGTTTAGTGGCGGCAGAATACCCATAATAGGCTGCCACTGCACCATTGACAGACCCGAGCCCGTCAATCGGGTAACGCCACCAAGCACAATCATGCCAAAAATGGTCAAACAGCAAATGAGCAGCCAAATGGCAATCGGTTTTTGATTGGTATTAGTCAAAACAAGAATTACGTAAATATATGATTATAAGAGTTTTAATTGCATAAAGTCAGGTAAAGTCTGTTCTCTAATCAACGCCAGTTGTGGGTTGAATTTTGCCATTCAACCCTTGCCTATTACGCCAGCACTGCTTTAACCCGACTTTCGCAGAAACAGGTTTTTAGCACTTTGGATCATCCGCTGCAACGTACCTTCATCCACCGGATCATGCTGCATTAAATTGGCCAGGCGGTGCAAGCGAGCATCATGGTCTTTGAAATGACCCTGGAACCAGTCATTCAAACGCTGTTTAAATTTTTCCTCATTCACTTCGCTGGTGTGCTCAAACTCATCGGTGAGATCTACAATGTCATCCAGCAAGCGTTCGTGATCTGTGCGATGCTCTTCATAGTGTGGATAAGCATACTTTTCCATCATTTGCTCTTCGAGCGCAAAATGCGCAGAAATATTGCCATAGATTTCGCCCAGCTTATCGACAATGATCACGGGGGCTGTGTTGTCGTCTATCGAGGTAAAAATAGCATTGATCTGCTCGATCAGTTGCTGATGTTCATGATCTACACCCGCGATACCAGTACAAAACTCATCACGCCACTTAATTAATGCCATTGATATTGATTCTCGTCATTGTAAAGCTTTCTACGCTAGCAGGAGTAGTGTAAACCAGTTCGAAAAAGCGAGGGAACTAATTTGTAGCCCCTCACACGACAAATGGATTTTGGCAGAAGCCATGATCGGTTCACTTGATATACATCAACAGCGCACAGTGGGTGCGGCATTTCGCCTCTTGACATACATCAACGCCCGCAACAAGGGTCGCCGTATATACTCCGATACGCTGGCGGATAGATACCTGAGAGGCCGACTTATCTCAGCAAAAAACTTATCTTAAGCTAAACACGGATTGGTATTAACGCAAAGCTGTACCAACCGGAAATAAATGATTTTAACCAACGTAATCCGAGGAGATTTCAGCATGTCGCAAGATGACAATATTCCCAAACCAGAACGCCTTCCTTTTTTTCAAAGATTGCTGGATAACCCGTTTTTACTACTGTTTTTGGGCGTCGTCATGCCCACGGTTTTTTATATCCTGTGGGGTGTGATGGAAATCGCCACTTTACCGGTCGCCCCATAATAATCTTGATCTGAGGAAAACAAGCAATGACTTCATTTTTACCCCCCGCGCACCGCGTATGGTGGAATGTACCGATCGGAAAACAAGAGATATTGTGGATCGGTATTGCCCTGGTGTGGTGTCTTATCATGTTCTTTATGATGCCTTACTGGCACATCTACGGAAAACAAAATCTGTCGAATGAGGCCTATCAAACCACGCCTGCTAAATTCCAGCAACGCGTTGATGACATGGTCGCTCAATACAAAACGGGTGAAGAAGGCGGTATCCCCATCGTTACCCCACCTGCCGGCAGTGATATCTATATGCTAGGTAGGTTATGGCAATGGTATCCGATCTTTGAGCTGGAAAAAGATCAATCCTATCGATTGCACCTTTCCTCCATGGACTGGAATCATGGTTTTTCTCTACAACCGACGAATATTAACCTGCAAATTCTTCCGGGTTATGAAATGGTGTTAACCGTCACGCCGGACCAAGCAGGCGATTTTGGTATTGTTTGTAATGAATACTGCGGCGTTGGCCATCACACCATGCTTGGCAAAATTATCGTGAAGGAGAATTAAAATGGCAAAATTTAGAGTATGCCCGGATTCGGGGTTCTATTTCGACAAGTCAGCTGAAAGCCTGATGAAGGTAAACGCGGTTGCCGCAGCGGTTTCTCTCCTCGTTGCTGGCATCATGGCGCTAGGCGTGGTATTGACGCGTTGGCAAGAAGTTCACCTTTTACCAGCGAACCTGTTTTACCAAGTGCTGACCGCACACGGTATCAATGCATTGATTTTCTGGATTATTTTCTTCGAAATGGCGGTTTTGTATTTCGCCTCGTCAACGCTGCTTCGCACCCGCCTGGCGGCGCCTAAATGGGCCTGGACAGGATTTATCCTGATGATTATTGGTGCGGTGATGAATAATGTTGCAGTCTATCAAGGTAATTCAAGCGTAATGATGACCTCATACGCACCCATGCAAGCTGCCCCGCATTTTTATCTGGGCATTATCCTGTTTGCGGTAGGTGCATTAATTGGCTGCTTCGTGTTTTTGGGCACTTTGGTTATCGCCAGGGATGACAGAACCTACGACGGATCAATTCCGTTGGTCACCTTTGGTGCCTTAACCGCCTGTATCATCGCAATTTTCACTATCGCATCAGGTGCAATCATTCTGGTGCCGACCTTTCTTTGGTCAATCGGCTATATCAATCATATCGACGCGGCCATGTATCGCGTATTGTGGTGGGGCCTGGGACACTCGTCACAACAAATTAATGTCGCCGCACACGTCTCAATTTGGTACTTGATTGTTGGCGTACTATTTGGCGCCCGACCGATGTCAGAAAAAGTCAGCCGTACCGCATTTTTACTCTATATTTTGTTTTTACAATTGGCGAGTGCGCACCATATTTTGGTGGACCCAGGTATCAGCTCGGAGTGGAAAGTATTTAACACCAGTTACGCGATGTATTTAGCGGTACTGGCGAGTATGATTCACGGCCTAACCGTCCCCGGCTCAATGGAGGTCGCGCAGCGCAGTAAGGGGCTGACCAAAGGCATGTTTGAGTGGCTGCGTAAAGCGCCGTGGGGCAACCCAGTATTTTCCGGGTTCTTTTTCTCGTTGGTCATTTTTGGCTTTCTCGGCGGAATCACTGGGGTGGTCATGGGAACCGAGCAAATTAACCTGATTATTCACAACACGATTTACGTTCCTGCACACTTCCACGCAACGGTAGCGGTAGGCACGACCCTGGCGTTTATGGCGATTACCTACTTGCTGATTCCGGTATTGTTCAGACGCGAGTTATTCCTGCCAACGATGGCTAAATTACAACCCTATGTATTTTCTGCCGGGATGACGCTCATGGTCTTGTTTATGCTTGGCGCAGGCACACTGGGTGTATCACGGCGCCATTGGGATATGGATTTTACCGGTGCGGCGCTCAGTTTCGAATACCCCGGAACGGCTTATTTGATGATGGCGATTGGTGCCATCGGCGGTGTACTCGGTGTCGTCGGCGGCGTGATGTATCTTTTGGTCACGGTCGGCTCGCTCATATTTGGTAAGAAATTGGAGGCTTCGGCGGGTCTGCTGCAAAGCTTCGGTATGCCACTGAAACAAGATGTCTATAATGTTGAGCAGCCAGAACGTTTACCCATGGCAGAAAAGCTCAAAGATGAAGACCATGCGCACAATGTCTGGTTCGAAGCACCCGGCACTTTCGTGCTTGCGATGGCGTTGCTCGTCTCGTTTGTTGTCTACTACTTCATCAACTGGGATTATCTCGCTTCTGTCTGGCCACTTAGCTAGGCTAGGCCGCCGGGTTGATTATACGGGGCTAACTTTAGCCCCGTATTTCCAGCAGGGTGACGTACCTTGCTCTGCCGTTATTACGTATAATTAGCTCACCATACGATAACGTGCCAATTATCAATATCACTTCCAGCAAGTTGACATGCTCAAGCAGGTAATTAATTTATTAAAGCTGCGCATCGGCGTCATTATGATGTTTACCGCGCTCGCGGCAATGGTCGCAACCCCAGGACAAGCCCTGACGGGCATGCAGATTCTGGTGCTGGCATTTGCCGTCCTCACCGCTGCGGGCAGCGCGGGTGCGTTCAACCAGTATTACGAGGATGATATTGATGGCTTGATGAAGCGTACGCGTAACCGGCCTTTTGTGACAGGACAATTCCAAAAAAGCCCGCAATGGCTGGCGTTTATTCTGTTGCTTCTAATTGCGGGCGTTGCCTCATCTGCGCTGGTGTTAAACGGGATTACATCTTTATACATTTTTCTCGGCGCGTTCTTCTATGCCATTGTATACACGGTCTGGCTAAAACGGCGCACCTGGATGAATATTGTTATCGGTGGCGCGGCGGGTAGCTTTGCAGTGTTAGCCGGGGGCGCTGCCGTCGACCCCTCTCTCAGCCCAATCCCGATTTTACTGGCGCTGGTCCTGTTTTTTTGGACGCCTTCACATTTCTGGAGTCTGGCCATTGCCAAACACGATGATTACGCCAAAGCGGGTATCCCGATGCTGCCCGTCATTTATGGTGATAAACACACAGCAGTGGCTGTATTAATCAACACGCTCACACTGGTTGCCATCTCTATCGCACCAATTTTTTACGGCATGGGATGGCTCTATCTCGCCGGAGCGGTTTCAGGTGGTGGTTATTTTATCTATCGAAACTATTTGATGCTGCTAAATCCGACACCAAAGACGGCAATGCAAAGTTTTTTCGCCTCCCTGTTACAACTGACCTTGCTCCTGCTGGGCGCTGTTCTGGACGTATATCTACGGGCTCAATAAGCAATATCTCGCATTCCTTCTGCTATGCGAATCTCAATATCCACGGTTAGCCTGTTATTACTTGTTGCCAGCTTTTACCCTCTGTTTGCATCAGCCCAAACATCACCAGCCACCGGCGATGTTAGCAATGTACTCCAACCTCAATTTGACTATGACCAGGCGCTAAAGTTAAGCCAGGGGGCGCTTGGCAACCAGCTCAGGAATCACACATTTATCAACACGCGCGGCCAGCAACAGCAGCTTAAAACGTTTCAGGGTAAACCCCTCCTGCTGAGCATGGTGTATACCAGTTGCTACCAGATATGTCCTATGACCATTCAGCATCTGGCCAAAATAGTGGGAAAAGCACGTGAAACCTTAGGGGATGACAGCTTTTCTGTTGTCATCGTGGGCTTTGATACGCCAGTCGATACGCCCGACGCAATGCAGTATTTTGCCAACAAACAAGGCATTAGTGAGTTCGGCTGGAGCTTATTGAGTGCCGATCCACAAACAATTCAGGCTTTGTCTGAGGATATCGGGTTTATTTATTTCCCTTCTTCTAACGGTTTCGATCATATTATTCAGACCACAATCATTGACCCCGATGGGAAAGTCTATCGACAGGTATACGGTCAGGTATTTGATACGCCACTGTTGGTTGACCCACTGATTGATCTCGTCTACGGGCGACCAAAACCTGCCCAATCCATGCTCTCCGGGCTATCAGATAAAATTAAATTATTTTGCACCACCTATGACCCCGTCACCGACGGATATTATTTCGACTATTCTTTGTTTCTGGGTATCTTAATCGGCGCGTCAATCATTTTGGTAACCGCCTTTGCAATGGGTAAAGAAACAGGCAGATGGCGCAAATAACTTGGTTGATAAGCAGATACCGATTGCCAATCCTAGCGCTCAGCTTGACTTAGGTCATGGGCAGTTGAATATTAGCTCATGATAAAATACTGAATCTCCAAACCCACCCTTAAATAGAAGCTTTTTGTGCTAGTTAATCCGATAAAACGTGCCTATCTCGCGCTTGAATCCTGGTTCAATCTCTCGTTCGGAACCGAATGGAACCCCTTGTACCACTTGGGTACATTATCATTTTTTCTCTTCTGGGTGATTCTGGTCAGCGGTATTTACTTGTTTATTCCGTTCCATGGCAGCATCAATGGCGCCTACGCTTCAGTAGAATATATGACTCACGATCAGTGGTATGTCGCGGGTATTATGCGCAGCCTGCATCGCTATGCCTCAGATGCGGTGGTGGTCACTGTACTGTTACATATGTTCAAAGAATTTGCCTCTGGCCGTTATCGTGGCTTCCGCTGGTTCTCCTGGGTGACGGGCGTACCGACCTTGTGGGCGATTGTAACCATCGGGATTACAGGCTACTGGCTGGTTTGGGACGAATTGGCCCAATATATCGCGATTGGTTCGGCGCGCTTAATGGACGCAATACCATTGTTTGCTGGGACAATGACCCGCAATTTTGTCGCCGGTGAAATGACCGATCGCTTTTTCATTTTAATCGAATTTTTACACCTGCTGGGGCAACCCCTGATTCTGGTTTTTATGTTATGGATACACGTTAAGCGCTTATCCAACGTGAACATTAATCCACCGCGTGGTCTCGCCATTGGTACGTTCATCGCATTACTGGCCTTATCGTTGCTCAAACCCGCGGTCAGCCATGGCCCGGCGAATCTAAGCACGGTACCTCAAGTCATTCATCTGGATTGGTTTTATCTGAATGTCTACCCGCTACTCGATATTTGGACCGAACGACAAACCTGGATGTTAACCACGGCACTGACCTTCGTCATTATGCTTTTACCCTGGTTACCGCCTAAAAAAGATGGGGCCAAGGCCTTGGTTGATCTGGATAACTGCTCGGGTTGCGAACTGTGCTTCGAAGATTGCCCATTTGACGCGATTAGCGTGCAGGCACGCACGGATGGCGCAAAATACGATAAAGAAGTGGTGGTCAATCCGGCCTTATGCGCAGCCTGCGGTATATGCGTTGGATCCTGCCCCACTGCGAACCCGTTCAGGCAGGCCAGAGAAACGCTGAAAAGCGGTATTGACATGCCTCAGATGACGGCAGATCAAATGCGCACCGATACTAAAAGTGCTATTGCTGATTTATCCAGCGATCTAAAAATACTGGTTTATGGCTGCGACCACGGATTGGATGTTAGCCGACTCGAACGTGACGATACCCGCTGTATCCCCCTAATTTGTAGCGGTATGTTGCCTCCAACACTGGTGGAGTACGCACTTAAACACGGTGCGGATGGGGTTATGGTAACTGGCTGTCGTGAGAATGATTGCTTTTATCGCTTCGGTAATCGCTGGATGAATTTGCGTTTCGATGGAGAGCGTAAACCAAAACTTCGCGGCAGAGCAGACCGCGAACGGATTTTAATCCACGGTGGAGCGCAAACTGATAAACGGAAAATAGAACACCAGTTAAATATTTTCCGCCAAAAGCTGCTCGAATTGCGCCAGGCACAACAATCCACTACAAGCGAGCACAGCGCACGATGACCGCGAGCAACAATAAAGTCGTGCGGTATCTGCTACAAGGGGTGAATTACACCGTGTTTATGGCCATTATCTGGTATTTTGCGACCTCGCCATCCGTCCGGGTGATTGCACAGGATGAGGCTATGTTTACCATTGCCTTTGGACATGCCGGCGAAACCCTAGAGCCGTGCCGTAAAATGAGCAGTGAGGAATTGGCTAAATTGGCAGCTAATATGCGTGCTCCAGAGGAATGTCCGCGCGAACGGTCACCTGTCAAAATTGAGGTTCGAATGGATAATGAATTGGTCTACGATAAAACGCTGGCACCACCAGGTTTGTTTAATGACGGGGGGGTGAATATTTTCTACAGCCATAAGATTCCCGCAGGTAGCCACCACTTTGAAATTAAGATGGATGACAGCGTTCGTAGCGAGGGTTTTAATCATGCGTTTTCGCAGAAAATAAAGGTCGATCCGAACGAAATTTTGCTCTTTGGATTCGAATCTGACCGCGGGTTTTACATCAAATAGCTCTTGTCTGGATGGTGCAACTCCGACGACTGCACACGCGTTACCTATAAATATCAGAGCGTAATTTGATCATAATAACGCAGACGATACAGCAATCGCTTCTGCACTTCACTATTTTCAAACCCGCTACGGCTGTGCAGCACGTTGCGACACAATAAGCCCTGTCCCGCTTGTAAGGTTCCCCGGTAGATAGATGGCGTATCCGAGTGTAGTAAGGCCGTAAGTGCTGCCACCGCCTGGCGAGTTGCCTCATCGTCCTTCCACAGAATATTCCGCGCCCGCTCGGTAAAACGCATGTGTAAACCGCCCGCGGTATCCAAACTAAATACTGGGCCGCTAATTGCCGGGCGTAATTGTTTACCCTCTACGATGTTAGGTGGAATGGTCATGGCGTCTGACTGCATTAACGAACGTATATACGCAGGATTAAGATCCCTAAGATGGATATAGGCCAGCTCATGATCCAGTAGTGCATTTTCGCCGCCCTGGGCAGCGGGTGCGACGCAATGCAGCAAAAAACTTCGGATGGTGTGCTCTGGTGTATTGTAGTAACCATCCGTATGCCAGTGAATCGCACGATTAGAATAAGGGATATAACGACGATGCATGACATCTGCCTTGACCTCCAGCTCGGTAATCCCCTCTTCATCTGCACCGATATTATGATCAAGACGCTCAAGCCCAAACTGACGACCAAATGCACGCAATGTATTTTTGTTACCCACATCTAACTGCTTGCTGGCATAAATGACCATATTGCAGTTTTTAAGATGGGCTGAAATTTCCGCTTTTTCTGCAGGGCGCAGTTGGCCCAGGTCATCTACTTCGACGGTTAAAGAGCCTAAGTCTACAGGTACATTGCTGAGTTTTCGCTCACGCCATGTTTGATAAGCTCCATCTTGTTCCAAATTAAAGGGATTCACTGAATAATCAATCATTTCCTGATACGAGTCGATAATCTAACCTTCTCAAATCATCTCATATTTACACTTAAACGTAAAAACTGAGATTAATGAAAAAACGAGCTTATCAGGCCAGGCGCTTACGAAAGCATAATGACCAGTTTGGTTTTCACGTTAAAGCGTGTGCGCCGGTTACTGACTTAAAATTCGCTATTGTGCTGGGCTATACTTATTTGGATACTCATTCACGATACGCAGACAAGCAACTGATGATTGACCACTCGAATCCATCATCAGCCCGTGCAGAATAATTACTCCTGTAAACCCGCCGCCTTGGCCGCTTCTTCCCAGTTCTCTGGTAGGTGGTGCGCAATCCCCTTATGGCAATCAATACAGGTCTGGCTCGGTTGTTCACCATCCAGTACTTCCCATACATGCGGGTCGTGGCGATCAGCACTACGCGTATCCTGCTTGTCCAGATCCATTGAACCGTAGTTATGGCAATTACGGCATTCTCTGGAATCGGTTTCTTTCATGCGCTTCCATTCACGCATTGCCATCTCCAAGCGATGTTCTTCGTATTTTTCGGGTGTATCGATAGTCCCCATAAATTTGTGATACAGCTCGTTACTCGCCTTGATTTTACGTACTATTTTATGAATCCACTCTTTTGGTACGTGGCAATCCGGGCAGGTCGCACGCACGCCTGTTCGATTTAGATAGTGGACCGTTTCCTGCAAATCAGTGTATGGATTTTCTTCCATTTCGTGACAGGATATACAGAACTTTTCAGTATTGGTAATTTCCAGCGCCCAGTTAAACCCACCCCATAATACAATTCCGAGCAGCACGCCAATAAAAAGAGTGGAAAGACCGAGTGTCTTTTTGGTTTTATTTGTCATCTGTTTTCCTGGTGTCAATATAATTTATTAATAGTAAATAAATGCGGGGCGGCCTGCCTCACGGATACGCCAAAACGTTAATTCTAAATGTGCGTGCCAACACGCTATTCAACGCCAGATTATTTCTAGCTTACCCAACGTCACAAACGCGCTAATGCGTTTTGATTAAAATTTAAAACTCGTTCTCAACCAGCGGCTTAGCATCGGCCTGTGGTGTATGACATAGATTGCAAAAATGGCGTCTGGACGAAATTTTTTCAAGTTGGCTCCCATCACGTGCAACATAATGGCTCTGACCAATTTCGGGTGCCTTTTCCTTTTCGAAATTTTCCTTGCTGTGACATTTCATACAGGTATTTTCTTTTAAGGTAATGCGGTCTTTTTCAATTGAATGAGGAATGCTAGGGGGCTGCAATTCCCAAGACCGTTCAAACCCGCCATCCATTTTAATCTGTTCCTTTTTTTCTATCGCCTGCGCTGGTGCATCTAGATCATGTGCACCTCTCAGCGAAGCCACCTCTGCCTGCGCAAAAATGCCTTGCGAAAATAGCGCAGCGGCCATTAGGGTTGTTAATAGTATTTTTTTCATCGGAGCCTCCGTTAGACTATTTCAATAATTAATTTACTAAACGATGAGAAACTTTCTCATCAGCTAATTTTTTCTCAAAACGCGTACCAAATTCGAATACTGCCTCAGGGCAAATATCAATACATCGACCACAATTGGTGCAAACATTATCTAGCACCATGGGCGGTGTTGCAGGTGCGCTACCTTTAAGCACGGGTGGCAGGATCTGTGGTTCAGGGCACACGACAAAACACTCACCGCAATCATCACATTTGTCCCGCGCATCTGCCCGTACTCGAATCAAACTAAACTGGGATACCGCCGCGTAAAACGCCCCCACCGGGCATAGATGCCCACACCAACCACGCTTGCTGGCGGCAAAATCGAACATCAACAAGCCTATAATTAGCACCCAGCCTGCTCCCATCCCGAAGAAAATGCCTCGATGCAGTAAGGAGACAGGGTTGACTAGCTCATAAGCCAGGTTACCCGTCGCCGCCGCTACCAGCATCACAACCGCGAGTATCCAGTAGCGTGTATTACGCGGAAATACCAGCCCACCTTTAATGCCCAGTTTACGTCGCAACCAGAAAGACAAGTCTGTCACCAAATTGACCGGGCACACCCAGGAGCAAAACACCCGCCCACCGACCAACATATAAAACCCCAGTACAATGGCGGCCCCCAATGCTGCAGCACTCGCTACACCCCAAAAGCCCGCTGCGAGCAGCTGGACAAACGTCATCGGATCGGTCAAAGGAATGGTATTGAACAATAAACTGGATGTTAGATTTCCTTTTAATATCCAAATGCCCGCCCAAGGCCCCAGCAAGAACAATAATAATATCGTGATCTGGCTGAAACGACGAAGCACCAGCCAACGATGCGCCTGCCACCAGCCTTTTTGGTGAATTGCATCCCGGCCAAGTACCGTATATTGGGACATCTACTTCACCCCCTGTAAACCTTTATTTAAGGTATCAAGCGGGTTGGCCGAAAAAGGTGCCTCTGCCTTTTGTGATTCCTCGATAATCAGGCCTTCGCCCTGTATCTCATATCGCACCCCTTCGGGTAAATTATATTGGTGCGGCGTATCCGGTGATACCAGGCTCTTGCCTGCTTGTTCCTTTTGCTCCCAACCAAGACGATAATGCTTCCCTATCTGACCCTTGGCCAATTTGAGCGGAAATATCTTAATCGCCGCTTCATCGGTAATACACGCGCGTTCGCATAATCCACAGCCTGTACAAGCATCCGAATGCACTACCGGAATAAACAAAGCATGCTTGCCAGATCGCTGGTTGTGTCGGTATTCCAATGAAATCGCGTCACCACGAAGCGGGCAAACATTAAAGCACACCTCACAACGCAAGCCATGAAACGCGATGCAGGTTTCCTGATCGATGACGACCGCCAAACCCATTCTGGCATCGTTGATATTGGTCAGTGCATGATCCAGCGCACCGGTTGGGCAATTGGGCACACAGGGAATATCTTCACACATCTCACAAGGTCCGCTGCGCGCGGTAAAATAAGGCGTACCAAGCGGCACATCCTCACCTGGTCGGGCTAATTTGAGGATGTCATACGGACAATCTTCGACACAAATACCACAGCGAGTGCAGGCCGCCAGAAAATCTTCCTCCGCCAACGCGCCTGGAGGTCGAATGGCAGCAGCCGGTAGCCCATTGGCACTTTTGGAATGCACGCCAATCGCTAGACCCACCAAACTCACGCTACACGCAGTTTTGGCGATATCCGCGATAAACCTTCGCCGAGATGGTGACGTTGGGTTTTCCGGCCCTGACGATTTATCTTGTACGGTAGACATTTGCTTGCAATCCGCAGCAACCAGGCATCCGGGCAATACCCATTGGATATCGCCCGGTTATACCCATTGCTTACGCTTTTACCACTTTACAGGCGCATTTTTTGTAGTCAGTTTCCTTGGATAAAGGATCCGTCTGGTCTAAGGTCAACTTGTTGGTTAAGCGACCCGCATCAAACCACGGGAAGAATACCAGGCCTTTAGGTGGTTTATTACGACCTCGGGTTTCAACCCTCGATAGCACCTCACCACGACGCGTCTGTATTTTAATCTCAGCCCCATTGCGCAAACGTCGCGCTTTGGCATCATCTGGATGCATATACAACAAGGCATCAGGCACCGCACGGTAAAGTTCAGGGACACGGCGTGTCATTGAGCCCGAATGCCAGTGCTCTAGTACTCGGCCAGTACATAACCACAGATCATATTCTGCATCAGGCGGTTCAGCCGCTGGCTCATAAGGTGCGGTGATGATATTCGCTTTACCATCTTTTTTGCCATAGAACTCAACGGTTTTTTCATCCCCTTTTACATGCGGATCGTAGCCGCCACGGAAACGCCACAAGGTTTCCTTGCCATCAATAACCGGCCAACGCAGACCGCGGGTTTTATGATAATCCTCAAACGGGGCCATTTCATGACCTTTTTTGGGGCCTTCATATTGAAAACGTCGATATTCTTCGAATAGGCCTTTTTGTACGTAAAAGCCAAATTCTTCCGACTCATCGTTGTCATACTGGTTGCCCCGATCATCCGTCACTTGAATTTTCGGGAACTGATCGATCTGACCGTTGGCATACAGAACATCGTACAGCGTTTTATCTGCGTACTCTGGCATCGCTGCAATCAGCGCTTCATCCCAGACGTCGGCAACTTTAACGTACTTGGAAAACTCCATGATCTGCCAAACATCTGATTTCGCCTCACCCGGTGCCTTGACTTGCTGGCGCCAGAATTGGGTGCGTCGTTCTGAATTACCATACGCACCTTCTTTCTCTGCCCACATCGCGGTGGGTAAAACCAGATCCGCGCCCATGGCAGAGACGGTTGGGTATGGGTCAGAAACGGTGATAAAGTTATCTGGGTTACGCCAGCCCGGCCAGGATTCATCGTTAAAGTTTGCCGCTGCTTGCAGATTATTATTACACATGACCCAGAAAGTATTCATCTTGCTGTCTTTGAGCGCACGGTGCATGGCGACTGCATGAATCAGGGTTGGGCCCATTGGCTTACCGGTAATATCGGTTTGATCCGCATCGTCCATTTTGCCGTTGGCTCGTGGGATAGTACCTGCAGGCAGTTTCCAGATTTTCTCAGCAAATTTGCAATGCGCGTCACTCTTGGTAACCAAGTCTGCTGGCAGTCTGTGGGTAAATGTACCGACTTCACGTGCCGTACCACAAGCAGACGGTTGACCAGTCAGCGAAAACGGACCGTTTCCTGGTTCGGAGATTTTACCCATCAGCAAGTGAATGTTGTAGACCAGCGAGTTCATCCAGACGCCACGCGTATGTTGGTTAAAGCCCATAGTCCAGTAGGAAGATATCTTCTTCTCTGGATCCGCATACAACTTGGCCAATCTTTCCAGATTTTCTTTTGGTACACCGGTCATTTCTACTGCTTTATCCAGCGTATACGGCGCAACGGATTCGGCATATTCTTCGAAGGTGATCGGGCTTAGCTTGCCTTTATTTGGGTTCTTGGCAGCTTGTTGGCGTGGATCACTATCGCGCAGCCCATAGCCAATATCGGTTGGCGTTTTCTTGAAGTTACAGTGTGCGTCAATGAATTCTTGGTTGTACGCTTTATTTTGGATAATGTAGTTTGCAATGTAGTTACCAATAACCAGATCAGTTTGCGGATGAAACACAATTGGGTTATCCGCTAGTTCAAAGCTGCGATGCTCAAACGTTGACAATACATGCACTTCGCAACCTGGTTTGGTCAGCCGGGTATCGGTAATGCGTGACCACAAGATGGGGTGCATTTCCGCCATATTTGAGCCCCACAATACGAAAGCATCGGCATGTTCCATATCGTCATAGCAGCCCATTGGCTCGTCGATCCCGAAAGTACGCATAAATGCGCCCACCGCAGAGGCCATACAGTGGCGTGCATTTGGCTCTAAGCTATTAGAACGAAATCCCGCTTTGAGCAATTTCTGAGCGGCATAGCCTTCCCAAACCGTCCACTGGCCAGATCCAAACATCCCAACGCCTTTTGGGCCCTTGGCTTTGCGTGCTGCCACCCACTTTTCTGCCATGGTCTTAAACGCTTCGTCCCAGGAAACTTCAGTAAACTCACCGTTTTTATCGTACTTACCCCCTGTTTTACGCAGTAAAGGCTTGGTTAAGCGGTCTTTACCGTACATGACCTTGGTCAGAAAATATCCTTTGATACAATTCAGGCCTTTATTTACCGGGGCATCAGGATCACCCTGAGTTGCCACCACTTTGCCTTCTTTCACACCCACTAATACAGAACAGCCCGTACCACAGAAACGGCAGGCTGTTTTATCCCAGCGTATGTCTTTGTCTTCCTCAGCTGCCATTACCTGGACGGGTAAGCTGACACCTGCTGCGGCCGCCGCTGCAGCGGTAGCCTGGGTTTTAATAAATTCTCGTCTACTTAACTTCATTGAATATCCTCCGTAGGATTCGAAAGGTTGGGCTATGAATGGCGAATTAGCTATCCATCACTAGCGTGTCTTTGGGTTGATCATCATCTTCAAAATACTCATAGATCAAGGAGGTATTCAGCACCCCATCGATCTGGTTCATGCTCATCATGATATCGGCAACCACCTGTCTTTCAGGGTGATCAATCAATACCACTAATTTTCCCAACTCATCGCGGGCGCGCACTTCTACGCCCTCCATCTCGTCAAGAGATTGTTGAACTGGGTCTAGGTTTTCCGGTCGTGAATGCACAATCAGGCTGCAAATTGACATGGTTTAGTTCTCTATACTGCGATTATTCATTTCAATGGCGCCGCTTGGACAAGGTGCGATACATGCACCGCAACCCGTGCAGCTTTCAGGGTCGAGTTCGGGGTTTGAAAACCCACCCACCATCAGCTGAAAGCTGATCGCTTTTGCGTCGCAGCAATCTGCACACGTACGGCACATCACCCCTTTATAGGCAAGACATTGGCTATTGATTTGAGCATAATATTGCCAAGGTTCTTGCTGCTCGTAATACAGTGCCTGTGGCTCACATACTGCCTCGCATTCGCCACAAAAAGTACACTCCCCGCGTTGAAAATTAACTTCAGGGTAGCCCTTTTCGCCCACGCGTAAAATGTTTTCGGGACAGGCGGTAACACACTTGCTGCATTGGTCGCAGGCTTTGAAAAATGCATCCCCTGCCAGCGCCCAGGGAGGCTTAACGATATCTGCAACCCCGCGCCAGTTTCCGCGCAGAAACTGCGCTCGACTGACCGAGCTTTCATTTGATGTGCCTGCCCTGAACAACCTTAGTGCCACGCTATGAATTGATTTTTCTATTGAAACATTAGTTAACTAATGACAATTAAATCAGGGTTTCATGATAAACGCATTGATGCAGATCAAAGTGAGAATAAAGGCGCAATATAATGGCCTCTATTGCGCGCGGTACGTTCCCGACAAGGGCCTAGGTCAGCACTAAATTCTCGTAACGAAAACGTGCGATCAATCATCTTGTACCGACAAAAAAGTCAAGATGTCGTCAATTTCCTGATCACCAAATTGCTGAAAAATTTGCGCATCTTTAGGGTCGTCATGGACGCGCTCTGCTTTACGAAACCCATCAATTTGGCGCTTCAAGTAGAGACTGTGTTGCCCAGTTAGAAGTGGAATCTTACCATCTTGACTGCCTTCGCCCCGCTCGCCATGGCAGGTCGCGCATTCCTTTTGATAAGCAAGTGTCCCTGCAGCAAGATTGCCTGAAAACCGAGCAATGTTCATGACTGCCCTACTCTCCTCCAATCGACCTAGCGCATCAAAGGTATTATCCTGTGTTTCGGTCTCTTCAATCGCTTCCAATTTGGTGGGTAGTTCAATACTGGAGATATAAGCGGCGATAGCGTGAATGTCTTCTTCGGGTAATTCGCGGTCATTGGTGTAGGGTACCATCGGAATATTCAGCCGCTCTCTGGCTTTGAAATGGTTGAGCTGTTTGATTAGGTATTGCGTACTCATTCCTGCCAAGCGTGGGTATTCACCATCGATGCTACCTTCCGCATTCTCGCCATGACACCCCGCACAGGTTTGATTAATCTCTTCCCCGTATTCCATATCTTCTTCTGAAACCAGCTCTAGGGCCAAAGTCTCGCGCTCGGGAAGTTGATGTGCAATGCCCTGGTGGCAATCAATACAAGTTTTTCCTTGGCTTGCGCCGTCATCATGAATACGCGCTGCAAACCGGGCCTGCCCAGCCATATCCATGCTCGAAAAAAGATGACAATTTCGACATTCTCTGGAATCAGATTCCCGCATGGAAAGCCAGACCCGCTCTGCCAGATAAGCGCGCCTGGCTTCAAATTTCTCGGGGGTAGCAATGGTCCCGACCAGCCAGTGATAAACCTCTGCGGAAGCCTTGATTTTACGCACAAGTTTTGGCACCCATTGCTTGGGAACGTGACAATCAGAACAAACCGCGCGGACGCCCGAAGGATTGCTTGCGTGTACCGAATGCTTATATTCCTGATATACCGTACTTTCCATTTCGTGACAGGAAATACAAAACTCAAGCGTATTGGTCGCTTCCATGCCAGTATTAAACCCACCCCATAAAATCACACCGAGCAAAATAAATAGCAGGCCTTTTTGATAGCTGTAGTAACGGGGCTTTTTCTCTTTGGCCATGTATCTATTATATAAACTATTGCGCGCGTAATGCTCGAATACGTCAGATGCTTGCGAGTGTGCGCAGCATTCGATACCGGTTCATTGATGCAAATCAATGCTATTATCACCAGCCGTTTAATAAGCTACCAATTATGCCCATCGACAATAAATCAATGGCCCTTGGCGGGCTGATTCTACTGCTTGGGCTGGCTGCTGGCTACACACTGAGTCATTCACCGAAAAACGACTTTGTAAACCCGGATTTGGCCCTCTCGATTGACCCCGATTGTACGTTGAATGAGGCCAGCTGCGTAACCACTCTAACGGATGATAGCGCGCTTGAATTCAAAATCGAGCCGCGCCCGATCCAGGGCATTTCTCCGCTGGTCTTTTCTATTTCCGCGCCAAATTTGGAGATAAAGCAGGCGGTGATAGACCTATCCGGCATCGATATGAATATGGGAAGCTATCGCTTCGAATTTAAACCAAAGGGGGATAATTTGTACGCTGCGAACGGCAACCTGCCCGTCTGTGTTCGCGGACAAATGTTATGGCAGGCAGACATTTGGCTGGAGACCAAACAAAAAGGCTTGGTCAAAGTCCCTTATATATTTAGCGTCGTCAAACCTTAAGGCGTTTGCTTTATCCCACAAGACACTCATTCTACTTTTAGCTAAAGATGTGCACGAATCACCTGGTTGATCGAGTCAGGTAAGGCGCCATGCGGCAGGACTGCTTGGACCTTACCGTTTTTTCCCACCACCACCGTTTGCGAGCTGTGATCCACCACATACCCTGATTTGAATCCCTTATTCTTGCCCGACTGAATCACTGCCTGATTATGATCTTGCGGAATATCTTCATCTTTATCGACAATGCGGTAAAACGCGCCATAGCGTTTGACGATATCGTCTATTTGAGTCTTGCTGCCCGTCAAGCCGAGCATATCTGGATGAAAAAAAGCGGTATATTCCGCCAACCGCTCAACCGTATCGCGCGCTGGATCAACACTAATGAAAATAGCTTGAACCTGCGCCCGCTCCTCGTCGGTCAATTCGCTTAACGCCGCGCTGGTCAGTGCCAGAGATGTCGGACAGATATCCGGACAATAACTATAGCCAAAATAGATAAGTATGATTTTGCCGGTTAAATCTTTCAGCGCAACCTCACCTTTGGCAGACTGTAGGCTGAAATCTCCGCCAGGTGGCATTGGCGCATATTGATCGAGTTGTAGCATTGATTTGTTTTGGGCGATCAGATAGCCTGCCAGCAAGGCAACAATAAACAGTGCACTAAATACAATTACATTTCTTTTCATAGGCGTACTCTAGCACCGATTGGTTGAAGCGTTGCTCACTACCTAGTGTGGCATAGTGTCGCACCCCCTGGTTTACCAGCAAATGCTAACATCGAAATATGCGCTTAACCAAAATCGCTCGTTCCAATCATCACCCTCGTTTTAGTGAGCTGTCGCAGTTCAAGGTGATGGAATGGCTGTTCTGGCTGCGGAATTTCATGATTCTGGCACAACTGGCCGCGATTCTAGCCGCCGTACACTTCATGCAAATTCCCCTGCCAATTTGGCCATTGGGCGCTGCTCCATTGTTGTTACTGATATTCAATTTATTGGTTTATTGGCGATTGGAACAAGGTCATACTGCCACGGTGCTGGAAATCAGCCTGCATTTAGTGTTTGATATGCTGGTGTTTACCTATCTGCTTTACTGGACAGGTGGATCGGCAAATCCATTTGTTTCTGCTTATTTGGTACCCATCGCACTGGCTGCTGCGTTTGGCTATTTACGCCACGCCCTGGCACTCGGATTGGTCGGTGTTGCCTTATATTCTTTTTTAATGCTGCGTTACATTCCTCTACCCCCAATGAACGGGCGCTTTGGGGGCGATTTTTCTTTGCATATTTTTGGTATGTGGCTGAATTTCATTCTAAGTGCACTCATCACCATTGCTTTTGTGTATAGCCTGGCCCGTCTGGCGCGCGAAAGAGAAATCGCGCTTAAAAAAGCAGAGCAAAATAGCCTCAATAGCCAACATTTAATCGCATTAGGATCACTGGCAGCAGGTGCGGCCCACGAGCTGGCCACCCCGCTTTCCAATATCGGCATGCTAGCGGATGAAATGGATGCGCCCCAAAATAACTCGCGAGTTAGGTCAGACCTTGCAACCTCACTCAAAACCCAGGTGTCACTTTGCCAGGCCCAGATTCGTTTACTGCGCAATCAGGCCAATCTGGCGCAACACCCAGAAGCAATGCAGGGTAAGGTGGCTGAGGTGATGGCCGATATCCTCGAACAATTTAAAGCCATGCGATCTGACATTAGTGTGACCCTTGATCGCCCTTTTGAACCCGCACAATCGCTCATTTACGATATCAGCTTAAACCAAACCCTGCTAAATTTGCTTAACAATGCTGCTGACTCATCGGTTGAAAATGGCTACTATGATATAAACATCAACCATGCGACGATAGATAACAACTTAGTGATCTATATCGATGATTTTGGTGTTGGCCTGAAACCCGAACATCAAAGCATGTTGGGTGAAGTTCCCTTTTCAACCAAACAAGGCGGGGTGGGCATCGGTTTATTGCTTGCGCAGGCAAATATACAACGACTGGGAGGCGAACTCGCTCTGTTTAACCGTGACAAGGAGCCATCCGGCGCGCGCGCAGAAATCACTTTACCCTTAATATCAGAGGCTTAAGTATGAGCAAATCCACTCATGTGCTGATCATTGATGACGACACGGTATTCTGTCAATTGCTTGAAAAAGGTCTGAAGCGTTTGGGCTATTCAACGAGCAGTGCGCACAACGCTTTTCAAGCACTATCTGCAGCGGGGCCTGTCGACATTATCTTGCTGGATATGCGCCTGGGCAACGAGTCAGGCCTGGGTTTAATTGAACCTCTTATCGAAAAATACCAAAACGCAAAAATTATTGTGGTAACAGGCTATGCCAGCTTGGCAACGGCTGTTGATGCTGTAAAAAGGGGTGTAAGCAACTACATCGCTAAACCAATAGACGTCGAAAGCGTGCATAAGATCATTCGAGATAGCCTCGACGATGGCATCAACGAAGCGGTTAGCCATGCTTCTAAGCCGACCAGTATTCCCGCACAACGCCCAAGCCTGAAACGGATGGAGTGGGAACACATTCAGCGTGTACTGGAAGAAAATCAAGGCAATATATCGCAAACCGCTAAGCAATTAGGGATGCATCGACGCACCTTGCAGCGCAAACTTAAAAAACACGCACCTCAGGAACGGTAGGCGAATAATTAACTAGAGCCCAATCTACGGGGCTGCGACAATTTACCACACCAACCCAAGCATCTGACTAGGCTACACTTCCCGCAATCCAGTTTCCACCCAATACAAACCAACTATCACTCATGAAAAAAATTCTATTTGCAGGCTTATTTGCCCTTGTATCCAACAGTTACGCGGGGCCGATCAGTATCGAAGATGCTTATGTGCGCCACATGCCTCCAACACAACCCAACACCGGCGCATTTATGTTATTTGTTAACAGTGGGGATGCAGATCGGGCAGCTGTAAGTGCTGAGAGTGATGTCGCTGAAAAAGTTGAGCTACACACGCACACTAACGATAACGGGGTTATGCGTATGCGCCAGGTCGAGAAAATTGATATCCCAGCAAATGGCCAGACCGAACTTAAACCCGGCGGCTTGCACGTGATGCTAATTGGCCTAAAAGCACCTCTTTCACTCGGCCAAATGGTTAACATCAAAGTAAACTTTGATGATGGCTCAAACGAAGTGATCCAGGCAGAAGTTAAAAGTGTAATGGCTGGCATGAAAATGCAAGATGGCATGCAAAACAAGCAAATGAACCACGGTGAGATGGATCATGGAAGCATGAAAAAGATGGCGCAATAGATCAGCCACCGAATGACACTTACTGCGGCATACGAATACATTCACTTCTTGTAGTGGTGAAGTTGGGCTGGCCGCACGCGCCTAGTGCGGGCAGCCCTGTTTTTGGTATTCGATTAAATTGATAAGGGTTCGACCAGGCACATTCGGATAGCTTTCATTGAGCGTCTCCAGGCTCTGGATTCGATCAAGCCTGAATATTCTAAAATTCTGGCGCAACTCACACCAGGCGCCGATTGTCCAAACCGTGCCCCAGAAAAACAGCCCCAAAGGCCAGATGATACGCTCAGAGAGCTGATACTTTGCATCGGCATACTCGAGCCGTAATTTTTTACTGGCTTCAATCGCCAAACGTACTTCTGCCAGCCTGGATGCAAGCTCCGTTGGAAGACGTTTGAGCGGCGCAAACAAACGGGTTTCGGATAGATTATCCTGTAATTTATCGGGCAACACGGTTTGGATTTTGCTAAGCGCGGATTGCGCGGCCGTTGCCAATGCTGGATCCGCCCAACTATCTACGATACGAGCGCCTAATGTTAAGGCGCTGATTTCTTCATTACTAAACATTAAAGGCGGCAGATCGAACCCGTAGCGAACCACGTATCCCACTCCAGCCTCACCTTCAATATTTACACCAGACAATATGAGATCCTTGATATCTCGATAGATGGTTCGTTCAGATACCTCCAAACGTTCTGCCAACCATTGTGCTGTGGTTACCCGACGGGTACGTAGAAACTGGATAATCTGAAACAGCCTGTCTGCACGCCGCATTGCCTATGTTTGGTCGAAATAGGTAATCAAGTTTAGGCAAGCGCCTTGTGGATCACTCACCACACAAAAACGTCCAACTTTCGGAATATCGCGTGGTTCAAGCAATACCTTGCCCCCGAGCTCCTTAGCAAGTTCTGCGCTCGCCTGAACGTCATCAACGGTTACATACCCACCCCACATCGGTGGCATGCCCGCTGCCTCTGGCGGAATCGTCATCAAGCCTGCGAGCTCTTGATCCTGTCCATTCACTTTTGCCATTGTATAGGGTATGTCTCCTGGTGCTAGCTCAAATTGCCAGTCGAATAATTTACCATAAAATGATTTTGCCGCATCCACGTCAGTCGTCATTAACTCGTTCCAGCTAAACGTGCCATGTTGTTTCATTGGATTACTCATTGATTTGCCCTCATTGTTCCACTCATCATTAAGTGTTAGTTGAGACTATACCCCAAGCATCCTGACATCATTATGTCAGGAGGAATGACCCAGTTTTGGATTTTCCAAACTATCCGGCAAGGTGGCAAGATCTCAGCCGATTAAAACGAATGGTTACTCAGGCTGGTTAGGGGGGTCCAGATCAGACAGTGTGGGGGTATTAGAATATCGCTGTTTCCATTTGTGAATGGTTTGCATTTCTGTTTTTAGCAGACCAATCATATCTTCGGCAGCTTGTTGGATTTCCTTATCCAGACTTTGTGTTTGAATATCTCTATAGTACTCGCAAGCCGCCTCAAATTTAAGCAACACCAGCTCAATCGACTCGCGCGCGCTAATCATATAGTGCGCAGAATCGATAATCGCACTTTCAATATTAACGTATTGATGCCAATGATATTCCCACGGGGCAACCCGTGGCAGTTCGATTGCTTTACAACGCGCTTTAAGCATAACAATATTGTCCGCGCGCATTTCCTCCACTTTCGCGAAAACTGCGGCGGCCTCATGATTATGATGCGCTTCCAAAGTTTGCCACAAATCCAGCCAGCGATGCGCGTATTCGTGCTCTAAACCGAGCGCGTGGGCATAAAAATCCGCGATGCTATCGGGCAATTTTTGCGCGCCGCTCATACCCTGAATTCCGCAGCAATATCCTGCAATTCAGCTTGTGCGATCAACTCGGGCTGCCACACAGGTAATTCTGCTTTGAATATGACCCCGGTTATTAAATCGCCCAAAGTATAAATTCGCCTCGAGGCTTCAGCTACATTGTCAGTTGATTCAAACTCACCCGCCTGTACTTGCTTTTTCCATTCTTTTTGTTCCGGACGGAAAGTTACGCAAGGGCTGAGCACCTCGATAAATGAAAAGCCGCGATGCACTATCGCCTCGGTAATCAGCTTGGTCAACCCCGATGGATCACCCGAAAACCCTCGCGCGATAAAACTCGCACCTGAAGCAAGCGCAATGGCCAGCGGGTTAAATGGCCGTACCCCGGTTCCATGGGGTGCCAGTTTATTTTCCCAATCCGGCGCGGTGGTCGGTGAAGACTGGCCTTTGGTCATACCATAAACTCGGTTGTCCATGACAATATAGGTTAAATCCATATTGCGCCGGCATGAATGGATGAAATGGTTACCACCAATCGAATACCCATCCCCATCACCACCCGCTACCAATACGGTCAAATCTGGACGTGCTGCTTTTAAGCCAGAGGCAACCGCCAATGGCCGTCCATGCACACCATGAAAACCATATGTATCGATGTACGCGGGAATGCGTGAGGAACACCCGATACCCGAAACAATCGCCGCATTGGCTTTGTCAAGCTCCAACCAGGCGAATGCACGCGTGATCGCCGCCACCACCGCAAAATCACCGCACCCCGGGCACCATATTGGTTTAACACCCGATTTATAATCCTTGGCTTTATGCGGCATGGTGCTGTTCCTCCTCTAGTTCTTTTATGAACGCAACAATCTCTCTTGGCCTAAAAAACAAGGGACCAGTACGACACAAAACGGCAGTATCGTGAGGTAGAACCTGTTCGGACTGAAGCAAATGCGCCAGTTGTCCGGATTGATTAAGTTCAATGACAACGACTTGTCTCGCGCTGGCTATTTCCTGCTTGAGCGCATCTCTTTGCAAGGGCGAAATCAAGCGAATGGCAATAAGCTTGACACTTTTACCCTGTTGCCGAAGCCGGGCTGCCGCTTGTTGCACCGCATCAGTGGTGGAACCCCAGGTGATCAGTACCCACTCAGCGGATGGTGCGCCCGAAATATCCGCCCAGTGCGGCCCATAGTTAAAATCAACAATTTTACGCAGCCGCTTACTGCTTTGTGATGCATGATCGCTGGCGAGACTAGAAGGAGTTCCTTTTTGATTATGTTCAAGCCCGTCTGCGGTATATTGACCGCCCGATTGACCAGGGCGACTCATCGGCGAAACATGGTTTTCAGTCAGTGCATATCGTTGAAAGTTCGAAGCTTCATCCGGGTTAGCCTGGAGTCGCTTTAATGGCACTAAGACATCACTATCTGGCACATCAATGACTGTTTGCGACTGTCCTAACAGCTGATCCGTTAAGACAATCACCGCAGTTTGTAGATACTCCGCCAAATAAACCGCCCACTCGGTGGTGACAACGGTATCTTTAATCGAAGTCGGTGCCAATACCACATGCGGTGCATCACCGTGCGTACCGTAAACCGCGATATTGATGTCACTTTGTTCCGTTTTGGTCGGAATACCCGTAGAGGGACCACCGCGCGTAACACAAGCAATGACAACCGGGGTTTCACTGGTTATTGCAAGACCAATGGCCTCGATCATCAAACTCAACCCTGGCCCTGAGGTTGCGGTCAACGAAGGCAGACCGCCGAACGCTCCGCCGATGATCATGTTTATGGATGCCAGCTCATCTTCCGCCTGCAGCAACACACCACCCATTTTTTCCAATCGTGGCGCTAGATATTCAAGCATCTCACTGGCCGGGGTAATGGGGTAGGCTGCAACAAAACGTATACCGCCTTTGAGTGCACCATATCCACTGGCTTCATTTCCACTGATACTCCAACGTGGATGACGGGCATCCAGTAGCGGTTGTTTGATTAACGTTAAAGGGGATTTAAACAACACGCGGCCGGCCTTGATCGAAGCGCGGCTTTCATCCACCACTTGCTGACCTTTGTCACCCAGTTTTATCTGCAAAGCGGCGTCCATTTCCTCACCACCAATACCAATCCACTCTGCCAAAACGCCAAGTCCAACCATATTGGCTCGACCATTTTCTAGCGACTGGATGGTCTCCTTAAAAGGCGCTAACAGTACCGGCTGATTGGACGTGCGAATGAGGGCGGGTATCGCCGCTTCGTCACCATCGCAAATAATGACGCTGTCTTCAGCCAGTGGAATTTCATCAGCAAAACGCTCCACGCCAAGCCAGTCAAGTGCTAGAAACGTATCGAAATAATCACCCTGAGAATGAATTTCATGGCTGGCAAATCGAATCATCACCGCAGATTCACCCCCGCGAATTTGCGGGCCGTAAGAACGACTCATAAAAACATAAAAACCTTGTTTGGCCAATGCTTCTAATAATATCATTCCAGCAGTAACCGCACCCGAACCGCCAGAACCAGCGATGGCGACGGACCAAGTATTTACAGGGTTTGAATTAGGCATAGAGGCACACCGTTTTCACCTGGCAATGGGAGTGCCGTTAGCATAACTGAGCTTACTCAGTTTCGGTGTGATCTAGGTCAATGAATGGGGCTGAAATTATTCGGCTATCTTCCAGGACTCATTGTCCTCATGATGATGCTTGATTAAAGCACTTTTACGACAAACTTTCCTGACACGCTGCTCACTCAATTGAGTCGCCGATGAGATCGCTTGGGTAGAAATAAAACGATCGCCACCTTGATGATCAAACCACCGCAATACTTGCGTAACAGTTTTTTCGTCTTTTTTATACTTGAGCCAGCCAAATATACCCAGCACCAATACGCAAGCGAATGTAAAAATTAGCCACTTTGTCATCTGATTTTCCAACTATTCAAGCACATTCAACTTTCCAGCGTATTAGTCTACATCAACTTGTCAGCTTACTTTTTGAGAACCTGGTTTGTGGATCACGCAGCATATCGTAGGGATTGGCCCATCCATTTAGGGCTTTAAGTCGGTTAATCCAACTACTTACATTTATTGGTACCCGTACTTGTGCTTCCTCGGCGTACATCAGATAACCACAAAGAGAAAAGTCAGCAATAGTAACTTCCTTGCCAAGTATAAATTGTCGCCCATCATTGAGTTGGTCTTCTATGACGCCAACATCATGCACATACCGATCATAAAGCCAGGCGCTGGCGCCATCGGCTAATTCAAACCCTTTGAACTTCTTATCCGCGCGAAGTTGCGGCAAACACATGCCAATTTTATTGGCCTCCCAAATCAGCCATTCCAGACAGGCTTGCAATTTTGCGGAAGATTCACCACCGTATATTTGATATTTACTTGCTATGTAAACCAAAATAGCGTTGGATTGAATCAGGCTTTTCTCCCCGTCAACCAGTAAAGGGACTTCACAAAACCTTGATTTACTGACAAATTCAGGATTGCGTTCAGACCGATCTGAGAATATGTCAATTACTTCGTACTGGTGTACGATATCGGCTGCTTGCAAACAAAATTTGACCTTAAAAACATGGCCTGAATCTGGATGACCATACAATTTCATCAATCTGCCCTACCCGTTTAAGACCTAAATCCTACTCAACAAATACCCTATCATCTTATACTACCTAACGATACGCTAACGCTAAGCGCGCTTTTTCTGCTGCATAATTGATTTCACCAGCTTACCAAATCGCTTATCTTTTTGCCTTTTTTCAAGATAAGACATTTCGTTATATCTCGATTCCTTTTGCATACGTAGGTAATTATTCACCCGTTTGTCAGATAACCGTCCATCGCTGACTGCTGCCAATATTGCGCAACCCAACTCATGGACATGGGTACAATCGTTGAACTTACACTGTTGAGATAAGGCAGTGATTTCAGAGAAAGTTTGGTCAAGGCCCGAATCTACTGACATATTACCTAGTTCACGCATACCCGGCGTATCAATAATCATCGCACCATTGCTAAGTTGAGTTAGTTGACGGCGGGTGGTGGTATGCCGCCCTTTGCTATCCTTGCCTCTTACCGGCCTGGTCGCAAAATCCGCACCAGGCTCAATGCGGTTTAATAACGTTGTTTTACCCACTCCGGAAGAACCTAATAGACAATACGTTTTGGTCGGACGAAACAGGCTTTTGATTTTATCCAGATTAACTCTGCTTTTATTACTAAACGGAATAAGCTGAACATCTGTTATTACCTGTCTAATGACGTCCATATGATGTGCTATCTGGGCTGTAGAGAGAAGATCGCTTTTACTCAATAGAATAACAGGTAAAATGCCACTTTCGTTGATCATCACTAAATAACGCTCTAGGCGCCTTGGGTTAAAGTTATGATCAAGCGACTGAATAATAAACGCGGCATCAACGTTAGCCGCAATTAGCTGAAATTCAATTCTTTTACTAGCAGTTTTGCGCTTTATAAGCGATTTTCTAGTTACTATATCATGCACGATCGCACGACTATCATCATCGTAGAAACTGGCAAGCACCCAATCTCCAGTGGTTGGCAGCATCAATGGTGACTCGCACGCATACAATAATTTGCCCGCGAGTTGTGCGAAAACAGCACCCTCTCCCTTGCTAATTTGATAACTTTCCTTGTGCACCGAAACCACCCTTGCAAGCTCATGACCGAGAAGACTCAAATCATCAAGATCCACCTTAAACCAACTGTTGTAGCCAAGATGTTTTAAATTTGCGATGCCAGCACCCATATTGTGCATTGTACGTCAAAGTCTGTTCAAGCCTGTTGTTAATATAAAAATTTCATCAGCTTCATCTAACAGGCTCTGTTGTGTTGGGGCAAACAATACCGTATAAAGAATGAAGGCTCTAATTGAGGATGAAATCATGTCAAAGCAGATTATAGTTAGGCACACTTTATCACATGCAGTGATCTTTGTGACAGTACTCTCAATATGTACTGGTAACGCACTTGCCGCAGGTAGTTACGGTACCATCGCGTTTTCCCCGTCAACTGGCGGTAATGGTTACGCCTTCGGGCTTGCCTCAGTAGAATCAGCAGAACAAGTCGCCATAAGCGAATGTGAAAAGTACTCACATAGCGGTGATTGCCTGAGCGTTGTGACAACTAATAAAGGTTGCGCCGCATTGGCAGTGGGTGTTAATTCCTATGGTAGTGCACAGGGGGTAGATCAGAACGCAGCACAATACGCAGCACTTAAAAACTGTCAGTCAGCAGGCAGTGGAGAAAACTGTCGTATTATACGCTGGCTGTGTCATTAAAAAGACTGCTATAAACCATCGCAGTGAATTGCGTAGAGTATTGATTTGAATGGGCGAGGTAGCGGGGCGGCTGCGGCGCCGCATTTATTCAGGAGTAATAACACCGTAACCACAAACCCCAGCACTTTCGCACGTCATTATCTGTTGAATCGGGATCACACAAAAGGAGTAAGTTCAACCGTCCAAGCAAGACTAGACACACAACCATTCACATCAGTAACCTCAACTTCAAAAGGGACATTAATCGCATTGACACCAATGAAATCAGTGAAATCATAGTCATTTTCAGGATCCCATAAAATCTGTCCACTTGAACTAATTGTTGCTGAGGCAGGAGACTGAAGGAGTAAAAATATAAACGGTGCTGCTCCGGCTGCCGTAACCGTATAATCGTAAGTATCCACTTCAAATCTAAGAGAAGGCGTACCAGGGTCTGTAATTGTCACCGCGTCGGGTGCACAAATGGTGGTTTGTGCGTGTACAGGTAACATTACAGCATTAATGACTGGCTTGGTCCACTTATTGGGTATTAAGCTCCCTGCCGAGCCAAATAACAAGCCGCCTGTCAGCGCTTTAAACGCCTTCCTGCGGTATAAATTACGTGGTGAGTTTTTGCGTTTTAAAGTCATTAGTTAATTCTCTATAGTGAATTGATATGTAAAAGTTCATACCTGATCGATCATGGCAGCAGCGGCAGGACAATATATGACTGGCGTGACAACCACCCGCTTTTCAGAAGCGGTGGATGTCAGGTCAAATTCGGTTCACGAACTTGTCCTCCCAAATCTGTTTGCCGTCGATGCGTGTCTCCATCAGCGTTCGCCCACAGCACATATTGCCCTGGTGCGTTCTACGCTTATTATACTCGATCAGCCACGTATTTAAATCTGCCTGTAGCTGATCAATGCTTTTGTAGATCATTTTACGAAATGTCACCTGATAAAAATCATTCAAGATGGTGTGATGAAAACGCTCGCAGATGCCATTGGTTTACGGTGATTTAGCCCTGGTTTTGGTATGATCAATATCATTCACTATCAGATGCAGCTGATAATCATGCTGCTCCACTTTACCGCAATATTCTGTGCCTCGGTCAGTCAAAATACGCAGCATGGGCAATTTATGCTCTATGAAGAACGACAATACCCTGCCGTTGAGTAAATCCACTACCGCCATCAACAGCTTGTTTGTAGCGATAAAAGGTGTCACGTGACACGCCCATCATTTTGCAGGCTGGAGCAACATTGCCCAATTCTTCTGCCAGATAAAGCAATCCGACCTTGTGTTTAATAATTTTATCTGTAGTATGAATCCTGAGGGTTACCTCTTTTGCTTTGATGTTGAAATGAATCACTTCTATCGAAGCGGGTAACCCTCGCTATATCAAGTTCGGCTATGCCTCACTTGATTTAAACAATTTCAGATCTAGTCTAAGCTATTACAATTGATACAACAGGTCTGAAACCCCGGTATTATGGCTGTCAAGATATTCATCTACGGTTTTGTTAATACCCATTGCTGACCAATATAACCATCGCAAGTGTATTGGTAGGCATGGCCAGTACTGATAACTTCTAGGCAAAGACCACTAGATTTGGATTTGATTAAATAATTACTTCCATAGTCCTGGATTTCCCATAGTTGATTATCACCTTGATGACACGCCCACTGACCGATCTCACTATTTACAGAAGTACTACCACTATTTACATCCAGACATTTCAGACTATCTGCATTAACGATCTCATAGTAATTACCTAATTGCCTTATTTCCCACTCTTGATTTAGCGCACCCGTACACGCTCGTTTATATACAGAAAAATTCACATCTGAACCGAGGTTATCCAAACAGTTTCCAGCGTAGGCGCCCTTAATAGTGGTCGTGGATAATTCAGCTGGTGGCGTGGGTCCATCGGGGCACCACTGAGGACCATCAAACTCGACATCCGTTACCTCAAAACTAATATAGTTATTACCACTGATTGTGCCGATGTTCAAATCACAATCCGTTGAGAACCGAGCCTTTATATATTCATATGGATGCTGATTGCCCTGCACCGTGACGACTATCTCTGTTGCCCAGGCCGGTACATTAAAACTGAACACTGCTCCAACAGGTAACCCATTACCGCTCCTTGAATCGTGCCAGGTATCATACAAAACTTGGCCACCCAATCCACCTGCTCGAACTCGGATTCGTTCGTTAGTATCAGCATATGATGTACGCCAATTCAATCGCAGACTCATACTGGTAACCCCTTCGGCACAAGGTACACAGTTCGGACTGCCTACCGTTACAGTTGAGGTATCTGTGTCACTTACTGTCTGACCATTGCTGGAACCGGTTGCGGTTGCCACGTTGATAAAGCCTTCGACACCAGACGTGCTATTAGCTGTAACTTTGAAATTATCAATTTTGAGTGTTTCATTGCTCCCACCATAGTTATGTGTCACCCGAAATCGAACCACTGTGTTAGAAGAGATATAAGGTGTGATATTGAAGAGCTCGGACTTACCTGAAGTGTTCGCCCCATAGAGAGTTTTGATGGCAGTGTAGCTCGAACCACCATCGCTTGATATCTCAAGCGTAACACCGTCGTTGGAATCCACTCCTGAATGGGTAATCCAATCGAAACTCAGTTCCGCTATATCCATTCCAGACAAATCCAGAGACCGACGAACACTTGGCTTGTAGCTGGTTCCACCCGGATAATTATAATTGTTCAACCACAATTTCTGATTACTACCGACCAATACTCGCCCGCTGTAAGCACCCCCACCCTGTGGATCATCTTCTATCCATGGACCACTAAACTGTTCTGTACCGTCATTTCCTAGGTAGGAATAAGCGGGATTAAAATCGTCTTTCCACAGTTTCGTGATCGGCTCGTCGGGCGTTAGTGTGGTCGTACAAATATAGCTAACACTTTCACCGACCTCCATTGAGCCAATCGTACGGTTACAAGCCGGAACTAATGGGTCATTGACCACAACATTGGTTAAATTAACCATGCCATTATTGGTAACCACAATTTCAAAATCGACAACTGACCCTGGTAAGAATTCACGACTATCCGGCCCTTCTATTTGCTTACGAATGTCAATACTCGGCTTTCCTGGTACCGGCACATCTTCATCATCCGTTGTCGGTGGGGTCTCATCACTATCCGCTGTACCCACATTATGGATCGTCGTGCCCAGATCACTCGCCTGTACCACATAGCTGGTCTCCAGCACACAGGTGTCATTTGGCACTACCAATCCACAAGTCGTACTATCTCCCGTCAAGTCATCACTCACCACAACATTGGTTAAATTAGCTGTACCATTGTTGGTCGCAGTGATCGTATACATCAGCGTATCACCTACACTCACATCACCCGATCCATCTTCATCAGCATTGTTGGTTAATTCCTTGACGACCGTCAGGCTCGGATCAGGTACCGGCACATCTTCATCATCCGTTGTCGGTGGGGTCTCATCACTATCCGCTGTACCCACATTATGGATCGTCGTGCCCAGATCACTCGCCTGTACCACATAGCTAGTCTCCAGCACACAGGTGTCATTTGGCACTACCAATCCACAAGTCGTACTATCTCCCGTCAAGTCATCACTCACCACAACATTGGTTAAATTAGCTGTACCATTGTTGGTCGCAGTAATCGTATACATCAGCGTATCACCTACACTCACATCACCCGATCCATCTTCATCAGCATTGTTGGTTAATTCCTTGACGACCGTCAGGCTCGGATCAGGTACCGGCACATCTTCATCATCCGTTGTCGGTGGGGTCTCATCACTATCCGCTGTACCCACATTATGGATCGTCGTGCCCAGATCACTCGCCTGTACCACATAGCTAGTCTCCAGCACACAGGTGTCATTTGGCACTACCAATCCACAAGTCGTACTATCTCCCGTCAAGTCATCACTCACCACAACATTGGTTAAATTAGCTGTACCATTGTTGGTCGCAGTGATCGTATACATCAGCGTATCACCTACACTCACATCACCCGATCCATCTTCATCAGCATTGTTGGTTAATTCCTTGACGACCGTCAGGCTCGGATCAGGTACCGGCACATCTTCATCATCCGTTGTCGGTGGGGTCTCATCACTATCCGCTGTACCCACATTATGGATCGTCGTGCCCAGATCACTCGCCTGTACCACATAGCTAGTCTCCAGCACACAGGTGTCATTTGGCACTACCAATCCACAAGTCGTACTATCTCCCGTCAAGTCATCACTCACCACAACATTGGTTAAATTAGCTGTACCATTGTTGGTCGCAGTGATCGTATACATCAGCGTATCACCTACACTCACATCACCCGATCCATCTTCATCAGCATTGTTGGTTAATTCCTTGACGACCGTCAGGCTCGGATCAGGTACCGGCACATCTTCATCATCCGTTGTCGGTGGGGTCTCATCACTATCCGCTGTACCCACATTATGGATCGTCGTGCCCAGATCACTCGCCTGTACCACATAGCTAGTCTCCAGCACACAGGTGTCATTTGGCACTACCAATCCACAAGTCGTACTATCTCCCGTCAAGTCATCACTCACCACAACATTGGTTAAATTAGCTGTACCATTGTTGGTCGCAGTGATCGTATACATCAGCGTATCACCTACACTCACATCACCCGATCCATCTTCATCAGCATTGTTGGTTAATTCCTTGACGACCGTCAGGCTCGGATCAGGTACCGGCACATCTTCATCATCATCCGTTGTCGGTGGGGTCTCATCACTATCCGCTGTACCCACATTATGGATCGTCGTGCCCAGATCACTCGCCTGTACCACATAGCTAGTCTCCAGCACACAGGTGTCATTTGGCACTACCAATCCACAAGTCGTACTATCTCCCGTCAAGTCATCACTCACCACAACATTGGTTAAATTAGCTGTACCATTGTTGGTCGCAGTGATCGTATACATCAGCGTATCACCTACACTCACATCACCCGATCCATCTTCATCAGCATTGTTGGTTAATTCCTTGACGACCGTCAGGCTCGGATCAGGTACCGGCACATCTTCATCATCCGTTGTCGGTGGGGTCTCATCACTATCCGCTGTACCCACATTATGGATCGTCGTGCCCAGATCACTCGCCTGTACCACATAGCTAGTCTCCAGCACACAGGTGTCATTTGGCACTACCAATCCACAAGTCGTACTATCTCCCGTCAAGTCATCACTCACCACAACATTGGTTAAATTAGCTGTACCATTGTTGGTCGCAGTGATCGTATACATCAGCGTATCACCTACACTCACATCACCCGATCCATCTTCATCAGCATTGTTGGTTAATTCCTTGACGACCGTCAGGCTCGGATCAGGTACCGGCACATCTTCATCATCCGTTGTCGGTGGGGTCTCATCACTATCCGCTGTACCCACATTATGGATCGTCGTGCCCAGATCACTCGCCTGTACCACATAGCTAGTCTCCAGCACACAGGTGTCATTTGGCACTACCAATCCACAAGTCGTACTATCTCCCGTCAAGTCATCACTCACTACAACATTATTAAGATCAATATTGCCTGTGTTGGTCGCTGTGATTGTGTACATCAGCGTATCACCTACACTCACATCACCCGATCCATCTTCATCAGCATTGTTGGTTAATTCCTTAACGACCATCAAACCCGGATCGGGAACCAGTACATAGAACCCATCATTCTCTACCGCAGCTCGTCGTCGTGGTCGGGTCCGTACCCTCGGTCTGTGTCGCACCCGCAGGATAATCCGGATCAGACTCATCTATATCCGTAATCGTATCTCCCGGCGGAACCGTGGCCGTGTAATTACCATTACCATCCGTACTCACCGTCTGTACATCACCATTACTATCGGTGATCACTACATCTACATTCGCCAGATCAGGCTCACCCGCATCCTGACTACCATTACCATTGGTGTCGATATATAAATGTCCGTTGATCTGGGCCGGAACATAAAAACCATCGTTCTCTGTAAAAGTATCACCACCCGCTACCGCAGTCGTCGTGGTCGGGTCCGTACCCTCAGTCTGTGTCGCACCCGCAGGATAATCCGGATCAGACTCATCTATATCCGTAATCGTATCTCCCGGCGGAACCGTGGCCGTGTAATTACCATTACCATCCGTACTCACCGTCTGTACATCACCATTACTATCGGTGATCACTACATCTACATTCGCCAGATCAGGCTCACCCGCATCCTGACTACCATTACCATTGGTGTCGATATATAAGTGTCCGTTGATCTGGGCCCGTAACGCTACCGGAACATCCTCAGGATCAATGACGGGTGGAGTCTGATCACTATCCGCTGTACCTACATTGTGAATGGTCGTGCCCGCATCCTCAGGCTGTACTACATAACTGGTCTCTAATACGCAGGTATCACCTGGCGCGACCAGTGTACAACTCGTGCTTGCTCCAGTTAAATCATCGTCAACCACAACGTTGGTTAAATTAGCCGTACCATTGTTAGTCGCAGTAAGCGTGTACATCAATGTATCGCCCACGCTTACATCCCCTGAACCATCTTCATCCGCATTGCCTGTCAAATCTTTCACAATTATCAAGCTGGGTATGGGCACCGGAACATCTTCAGGATCAGACACAGGATCAGTCTCATCGCTATCCGCTGTACCCACATTATGAATAGTGGTACCTAACTCACCTACCTGCACCACATAGCTGGTTTCCAATACGCAAGTATCTCCAACTGTCACCAACGCGCATGTCGTGCTATCGCCAGTTAGGTCATCACTCACCACTACGTTGCTTAAACTAATCGTTCCGTCATTGGTGGCCGTAATTGTGTACATAAGCGTATCACCTACGCTTACATCTTGTGAACCGTCTTCATCCGCGTTACTGGCTAAATCTTTAACCACCGCAAGTGATGCAATCTGCTCATTTCGTACGTCGCAGGTCACGAGTTCATTGGCCCCGACAATCACACTTTCCAGTAACAACATTTGAAAGCTCTGTTCAACAATACCGTCTGGGTTAAAAGTTCTACGTATGCAATTCGCGTCAACGAATGAATAATCAAGTAATGTTTCATCCCAGGTAAAGATTGAATCTACTTGCAATGGATTAATCAGGTCGCCCAATGTCCATTGAAAATGAACGCTCCCGTCTGCGTTGGTCACCGCTGATTGTGTCGGGTTGGTGCTGCCAAGATTAGGTAATCTCCATATCACTTCAGTACCAAATTGGCTTGGCTCGACCGTTGAGGTAAACTCCCAGTTCTGCTCTGGGGTAAACTCAGTTTCATCATAATCTTTGGTGAATTTCGTAAATGTCACCGCAGGCGTGCACGCAGATAAGGCCACGTCGCGCAATGCAATCGCCAAATCTTCAAATTCTTCAACGGTAATTACATCGGTCAGCGCGGGATGATAATCGTCGACGTCGTCAATCAAATCTGGGCCAGAAATCCCGATTAATCGATCTAGTTGACTTTGACTGTCTATATTAGGGCCCGCACCAATCGCTAGAATATGTATACCGGCTAATTTGACTTCATCAGCAGCAGGTAGCGCCTGGTTATACGATGTCAGTATATTTCCTGTATTGGCGCTGGAACCTGTTCCACCGACGGTTGTATTGTCTGGATCAACCAAATAATATGTTGGATCACCATCAGTAAAAAATACTGCCAACGGGGTTGGGTCTGTTACTATTTCACGAAGCGCTGCCTCCCAGTTAGTACCGCGCTCATGCCCTCGGTAGTTAGAGGGATCATATCCTGTGTCGGGGTTGTTGGCGACGTCATAGATATAATCCTCAAAATCACTAATATTATCGCTGGTCACTTCCGTTAATGGGAATCCAGTGCGTGCATCCCTGTTAAACTCAACGATCCGCACTCTTGCACCCGTATCTCGAACCGCAAGAATAAATGCTCTCGCTGCGTCCCTGACCTGGTCTATAGCGCCTGCGAGCTGGATGGACCCGGATTCATCAAGAACCAAAGTTACATCCATGCCGCAGGACCATTCCAGATCTGGATTATCGACCTGCTGAGCGAATGCGCTATTGCCTATTGGTAAGAAGATAAATGCCGCAACCAAGAGCGTTAGAAACCTAACTACGACAGGTGAAAACTTAGTTTTATAGAACGTTCTATCCATGTTATTGCCCCTTTTTTCTTTATACATATTTGGCCTCCAGCTAGGCCGATTATCATACTAAAGTATAGTTTGGTGAGATTATCATACTAAAGTATAGTTTGGTGAGATTATCATACTAAAGTATAGCCTTAGTCAACTAGAATTTTGACTAATCTATACATACTTCAGCTGAAAGAGGAAATAGAGTAGGCTACCGGGCCTAAATCAGAAAAAACTAAAGTTCCTAACCCGCCTTATTAGCGCGGAAACTTAGAAAAATCCCTATTCCGATTTGCTGATCAAAGAACCACAGCAGTCCTTCTAGTTCTGCGATGTACTATTCCACCACCCAATTCGTTGAGTTTGCGGTTGCTAAATTATTGCCCTCTTTATCTTTGACCACTACATCAAAAATCAACTGGCGTTTCTTTTGCTCAACAAATCTGGCTGTAACATAAAAATGGCCTAAATCAGGCGAAATAACCTTTCGGTATTTAACTTCCATGTGACGAGTAAAGTTGGGAGGTGCAACCAACATACTGAGTGGCCCGATAGTATTATCGATCGCTGCAGCGATCATACCACCCTGCATATTACCGTACGGGTTCAGCTGTTCGTCTAACACCGGAAACTTAACGGTTAAGCTTGCTTCTGCCAAGTCATAATCCACCATCTCAGCCTGCATGGCATCAAACACGGGTGGTGGAATCTCAAATTGGTCTTCTCGACCCGCCAGCTTACTTTCCAGCATAGGCAGTAACTCTGCCGGAATTCTGTCTTTATCTATCATGAGTCGTTATGAATACTCGCCAATGAAACGTACGCAGCTACTGTCGGCGCTTGGCGAGGGTTCAAAATACAATTATCGGCTTTTTAATTGGTATTTGTTGGCTACCTGTTAAATGCGCTGAATAATAATCCCTCGTTCGTCGAGCCGCTATGGCATAGGTATTTCACCCGCGTCGGTAGGGATTTTGTAACCCCTTTGCACTGCTTTCCGTCCTGCAATCGCTAGATACCAGCGTTTTACATTGGGAAAATCATTGAGATCAACCCGTTGCCATTCAAATCGAGACACCCAGGGCCAGGTCGCGATATCGGCAATTGAATAATCACCCGCCAGGTATTCATTTTTCGTTAACTGCCGGTCCATTACCCCAACCAAACGCTGGACTTCATCTGCATAGCGTTTTTCGGCGTACTCGCAAACACCCGGATTAAACTTCAGAAAGTGGTGTGCCTGACCCATCATCGGACCAACGCCACCCATTTGAAACATTAACCACTGAATAACATCCCAACGCGCGCCAGTTTCGGTTGGCAATAGCCGGCCAGTTTTTTCGGCCAGGTACATCAAAATAGCGCCCGATTCCATCAGCTTAATGTCAGTGTCGTTGTCCACGATCGCTGGGATTTTATTGTTCGGGCTGATTTTAAGAAAACCTTCTTCAAATTGCTGATTGTCCATAATATCTATCAGATGTACAGTGTACGGTAAGCCAACCTCTTCCAACATAATAGAAGCTTTGCGCCCATTCGGCGTACCATAAGTGTATAAATCAATCATCGCTTATCCGTAGTTTTTGGTTAAAAAAGTAAGATATTTCGCCTGTGTGAGGGTAATACTCGCGCGCATGTCACTTCAAACCAATGCGGACGTTTTAGCAGCCATGATGAAATCATTCTTGTGTAAGCCTTTTATTTTATGGCTCCACCAGACGACTGTAACCGATGAGTATTCCACGATCATCAATGGATGGTGGTCCGCGCTTTCAGCCAACTCAGCCACAGCGTTAGTAAATTGTATGGATTTCGTGTAATTGCCAGTTTGAAACACGCGCTCTAATTTTTGAATATTGTCCTCGGTAACCAGCTTCCAACTCTGCACTTCTCGCATCAACGCTTCGATTTCACTCTGACAAAGCGTGCTGGCATCAATGCTGCAAGCCTCACAGGTCTGTTTGGACAATTGACTCATAATTAAGCTTTTTTAATCAGTATGTTTGTCAGGTTCTTGGTATTGCGTTAATCTATACAATCGGATAGCTGGACCGCACTGATTCATACTAGCAAATGACATACGGATTAGCAAAATAATGTACCCACTCCGCCTAGGGGCATCCCGCCTGAATGCGGCCACTATCAAACCAGCCCCAGTATTAAAATGGTTTACGGGCAACCAGCTCTATTGGCACAATTAGGTTATCAACAATTCCATCAATCATGTTTTTGAATTTAGCGCTGGCGTTTTTGCGTATTAAGGTATACAAGCTCAACTGAGGCGGCTCGTTTTTTTGTTGCGCTTTTTCCCGTAGCTGGCTAAAAAAAGCCAGTGCGAAATCGCGCCGATTGTTTTGTCTTAAAACGTCAAACCCTACGCTACTTAGCACCTGATGATATTGCAGAGCAGATGCTAATTTACTGCTTTCTGGTTCACTTGCCAACGGCATCGGGTAAGTGAGGTTGCCCTCGTTTTGGCGCATTACATCATAGATACCAAAAAATGCACCCGGCTTGAGTACTCTAAAAACCTCGGTAAAGAATGTGGCTTTATCTTCAATATTCATTCCAACATGCAACGTATAAGCAGCATCGAAATAATCAGATTCAAAAGGCATTGACAACACGCTGGCTTGTACTAGCGTAACCAACTCCTCTAATTTTACCCACCCCGTTAGCGCCAAGCCCGTTTCAATGTATTCTGGGGTTAAATCTACCCCTGTAACATAACTATGGTACTGATGGGCCACATAACGCGCTGCGCCACCCAATCCGCAACCTAAATCCAAAACCTGACATTGTGAGAACAGGTCAAGCTGGTCAACTAAATGATCCGTTGCTAGTCGGCCACCGATATGAAACTCGTCAACCGCGGATAATTCCTCGATACTGACAGTCTCGGTCGTTTTTCCAAGTTGCTCAAGTGCTATTTTTATTGCGTTGAGTAAATCACCATGCGAATAATGATCTCTTACCCTTTCATCTTGGAGCATATTTTCTACCGCTTGCCAGCTTTAACAATGCTATTCCTGAACCCCCTGTTTTAAGGCATCGGCTGCAATTCGTGCTTCTGCAGCGGCTTTTTCTAGCGTCTCCAGTGCGCTTTCCAATTGCGCAACCAGCGCATACAGAGACTGTTTGCTAATCGCCGTAGACGCCTGATCATTGATATCCTGGGTCTGTATTTCGCCCATTTGCTCTCGATACAACGATTGCTGCCGTTGGAGCACACTGCTGGTCGCGGCGCTATCATTTTGCAACATCGCTTTGGTTCTGTCCATCACGGCCGAACCCAATGCTTTGCTTCTCTCAATCATATCCTGACTGGCCGCCTTTATATCTGCACTTACTTCGCTAGTTTTTGCCATTACCTCGGCACCGATCTTCTTGCTATCTTCCAGCGCTTGCTTACCAGCTAGTTTGGCATCAGCAGTGAGTCGTTCTGCGGCATCGGCCGCCGCTGCGCCCATTTCTTTGCCTTTTTCCAACGCCTGTTTACTCGTTTCCTTGCTTTTATCAGCCAGTTCTGCGGTTTTATTCACGGCATTTTCAACCGCACTTTGCAGTTTTTCTACAACCTTGCTATCGGTCTGTGCTGTTATTAATGTATTGGGTTCGGTTATGTTTGTAGTAGGTGTCTCCTCATCACTACACCCGGCGAGCCCGATTAGCATTGTGATCAGAATAATTCGTTTTGTCATTTGTCCAGTCCATCAATTGATCAGTTGAAAACAAAAGTATAGCACGCTTAACTATTCTTCTGCGCTGTAGGCTGTTCCTTTCAGCACCTAGCTTTGAAATGCAATGGAACCGCTAATAATTATTAATAAACCAATAATGGTGGATCGGTTAAAAACAAAAGTATAGCACGCTTGACTATTCTTCTGCGCTGTGGGCTGTCCCTTTCAGCGCCCATCTTTGAAAAATAATGGAACCGCTAATTATTAATAAACCAATAATGGTGGAAGGGAAAATGGGCTCACGCAACACTAACCAGATCACTAGCAATGCACCAAACGGGGTAAGAAATATCATATTATTCAACATGCTGACATGCTTGGCGAGGCGCAGAGCCTGAAACCAGCAGAAAAATGCCAACGACATCTCGAACATACCAATATAGATTGCGCCGAATACTGCTTTGACACTCGGTAAAGCCCATGCTCCCAGCAGACTTATCAACACCGCTATCCATAGGGTACCGGCGATAAAATTAACCAACAAACGCAATAACGGATCCTGTTTATCCGTCTGATTGACTAGCCAGTATGCGCCCCAGGCCAGGGTGCTGCTTAAAGCCAAAATGACCCCGGTTGTATTGGAAAACTGCATGCTAAAAACATCTCCCCGAGTAGCCACCATTGCCACCCCAAAAAAACTCACTGCAATAGCGATAACACTGGCGACACCCAAGCGCTGCCCCAGAAAGATAACGCCGAGCAGGGTTAACACGATTGGCCAGGTGAAATTCAATACCTGCGCCTCCTGCGCGGGCAGTAATGTATAAGCTTGAAACAACAGCATATAATATAAACCCGGATTGAGTAGACCCAATAAGCCAGATCGTCTGTAATCAACGCTTTGCCATTCGCGTAAAGCACCAATCCTTCCGGTAAAAATGCACAACAAGGCCAATACAATCATCGATGTTAACGCGGCGTAAAATACCAATAGCATAAAATCGATATGCGCAAGGGTAAGTTTAAAAGCAGTGGCCGCAGTTGACCAGAACACGATTGTCATAGCCGCAAAGCCCATGGCCCGAGTCTGCCTACTAAACATGCTCAATCCTAGGTAGCGGTCAACGCAATCGCAGCGATTTGACGACCGTAATCCGTTTCTCCCTGCTGACAGCTGCGCCGATAACTAAAATATTTATCTGGCTGACTAAAGGTATCTTCCTTGCTTCGATCAAGATGTCGAATGCCGACTTTTTGCAATCGTACACAAATGTACGCTGGGGTATCAAAATACAGCTTTTCCCCCTTGGTATGAAAAAAAGGCGATGCGTCGATACTGGAGTGCTGCGCGAACATTGCTTGAAAATCAGCCTGAACTTCATAGTGTTCCCACTGCATGGCAGGCCCAATTGAGGCATGTATATGATCACGTTGAGCGCCCAGTATAAGCATGTGCTCGATCACGGCTTCATTTATCCCATCTAAAGCACCTTTCCAGCCTGAATGCGCCGCACCAATCACCTTGCGCAACGGATCCACAAATAAAACCGGCGCGCAATCTGCACCCAACGAACCCAACGCAACTCCGTGATCTGCACTCACCATGCCATCTGCCTGAATATTGAATTGTGGTTCGCTTGCAGCCGTGATATGCACAACTTGTGTGGTATGCGCCTGTTTTAGGCTGAACAAGCGGTGCGGCTGCACCCCAATTTGGGCCGCTACGCGACGTCGGTTTTCGTTTACATTGGCTGTCTGGTCGAGTGAAGAATGCCCGCAATTTAAACTCGAGTATATTCCTTTAGATATGCCCCCTTGTGCGCCATAAAATCCATGCCGAATGCAATCGAGCTGATTTAGCATCGGACTGGTAGAATATGGGGGTCTTGGGTTTGAAGAGGTCGGCATCGGCATGAAGCTGCGACTTTACCTTCATCCCAAGTGATGTCAATCCGAAGCGATTAATAAAATTGAAAAAACTGTCAGCTTACTTGCGTTTAATGCGTCTAGATCGCCCGATCGGTGCATTTTTGCTGTTGTGGCCAACCTTATGGGCGCTTTGGATAGCGGGCAGCGGCCAGCCGCCTGCGCACATTGTCCTCATATTTGTACTGGGTGTGTTTGTCATGCGCGCTGCTGGATGCGTAGTAAATGATTACGCCGATAGAAATTTTGATGGTAATGTAGCTCGCACTAAAGCCCGACCGCTTGCAAACGGTGAGTTGCAGGTTCGCGATGCTGCCATCGCATTCGCACTTTTGCTTATACTGGCAATCTTATTAGTGCTGCAACTAAATCGAATGAGTCTATATGTTGCCGTATTTGCGCTGGCCATTGCTGCCTTTTACCCTTTCACCAAGCGTTTCACCTATCTACCCCAATTCGTGCTAGGGATTGCATTTTCCATGGGTATACCCATGGCATTTACCGCACAATTGAACACCATTCCGTCAGTGGCGTGGTGGTTGCTTGTTGCTAATCTATTATGGGTAGTCGCTTACGACACCATCTATGCCATGGTGGATCGTGACGACGATCTGAAAATCGGTATTAAGTCCACCGCGATACTGTTTGGCCGTTTCGATAAAGCGATTGTGCTTGGATTGGGGGGTGCGAGCTTGCTGGTTTTGGCATTTATCGGCCAAACTCAACAGTTTAATACTTATTACTATGGTGGTTTACTATTGGCCTTATGTAATTTGCTTTATCAACAATGGCTCATAAAAGATCAGGTCAACGCACTGCAATTTACCGCATTTTTAACCAATAACTGGTTTGGTGCCTTTGTTTTTATCGGCCTGCTGCTTAACTATCTGGCTTGATCCTCGCCTAAATGATGGTTATAGTTGCTGCAGCTCAACGGGGTGCCATTGGCTGAGAAACACCCGTCGAACCTGATCCGGGTTGTGCCGGCGGAGGAATTGAGTCCTTTCACCCCTTTGCTTAGTCCACACTCGGCGTTATCCACTGAGACTCATAATCTCATAATATGATGCTGACCAATGAAAAAATCTACACTAGCTACAGGCCTATTATTCACTGTTTTAACTTTCAGCGCTTTTGCGCAGGATAAGCCAGTCCTCACTGTTTATACCTACGATTCGTTCTCATCTGATTGGGGACCAGGGCCGAAAATCAAAACCGCATTTGAAGCCCAATGCGATTGTGAACTGAAATTTATTGCTACCGACAGCTCGACTGGTATTTTAAGCCGCGTTTTACTCGAAGGAGAAAAAAGCCCTGCTGATATCGTGCTGGGCCTGGACGCAACCCAACTTAGCCAGGCTAAAGCAACCGGCCTGCTAGCAGAGCATGGCGTCAATATGCAAGCACTCAAGCTGCCCATTGAGTGGAATGATAATATCTTCCTGCCTTATGACTACGGCTATTTTGCCTTTATTTATGATGAAACAAAGCTTGCAACCCCGCCTACTAGTCTGGACGAGCTAGCGGCTTCGGAGCTCAAAGTTATTGTCCAAGACCCACGTAGTAGCACCCCTGGCTTGGGTTTACTAATCTGGATTCAGGCGAGCAAAGGTACAGAAGCAGCGGATTACTGGCAAGCGCTCTCGGACAATGTCGTCACGGTCACCAAAGGCTGGTCTGAAGCATACGGATTGTTTCTTGAAGGAGAATCAGACATGGTATTGAGTTACACCACTTCGCCTGCGTACCATCAGATATCTGAACAGAAAAATCAGTTTAAAGCCGCGGCTTTCAGCGACGGTCATGCCATACAAATGGAAGTGGCCGCCAAGCTTAAAACCTCTGCGCAACCTAAACTGGCGGATCAATTCATGGCGTTTATTTTAAGCGATGCTTTTCAATCGCTCATTCCCACAGGGAACTGGATGTATCCAGTCACTAACGTCGCGCTACCGGAAGCATTCTCTAATTTGGTGCAGCCCACCGAAAACCTGACTGTTGACGCTGACGAGTTACAGCAAAACAAAAAGCAATGGCTAACCCATTTTACCCAAGGCCTAGCTAAATAATAATCGATCTACGGGGCAATTAAATTGCTTGGCTGGATTGCTTTTGCCGGTATACTGAGCACAATTGGGCTGGCCTTGGGTGGCTTAGTCTACGAGGCACCCTCGCTTTCGCTCGGCCAAATTTTAGCCGAAGCTGAAATCTGGCGCATTGTACGTTTCACGCTGTGGCAAGCTTTTCTTTCTTGCTTGCTGAGCATTACACTGGCCATCCCTTTTGCGCGCGCATTGGCCAGACGGCGCCATTTTTGGGGGCGCAAGCTGTTGATCCAACTCAGCAGTTTATCCCTGGTAATCCCAACCATGGTCGCCGTTTTTGGCATTGCAGCAGTCCATGGCCGCAATGGCTGGTTGAATCAACTATTAGCAATGATTGGGCTTGAGCATGGTTATTCCTTGTACGGATTAAACGGTATTCTGCTAGCCCATATATTCTTTAACTTACCCTTAGCAACCCGCGTTTTGCTTAATGCTATCGAATCACTCCCCAGCCAAACCTGGCGACTTGCGAGTCAGTTAGGGCTTCCACCTGTTTCTATATTCAAATACATAGAATGGCCATTGATCCGCTCGGTGATTCCAGGCATTGCGGGGCTGATCTTCATGCTGTGCTTTACCTCTTTCGCCATCGTGCTGGCGCTCGGGGGTGGACCGGCTACTTCCACCCTGGAAGTCGCTATCTACCAGGCTATTCGTTTTGACTACGATATTGGGCGTGGGGTGGTGCTTGCATTCATCCAGATCGCGGTTTGTCTGGCATTGGTTATCGGTTTTAACCTTAGCCGTCAAAACTTCAGCTTTCAAATTGGCGCACATACTGAATATCACCGACCCGATGCACAAAACAAACTGACTAGTACCATAGATTTTTGCGTTATTATCATCGCAGGCTTGTTTTTGTTATCCCCATTGATCGCGGTGATCGCGCGCGCGATCTCACCCCATATTTTTAGCGTTTTAACCAATACAGCCTTTACTCGGGCTTTGTTCAGCTCCCTTGTCATCAGCCTAAGCGCTGCATTGTTGGCATTGGCTTTAAGCCTACCTATTTCATTTTTATATAAAAACCTGGCCTTTCGCGGCGCCAAACGAAGTGCAAATCTATTGGATATGGGCAGCGCTTTGATTTTGGTCGTGCCCCCTTTAACCCTTGGCATGGGATTATTTCTCGTATTGCGCTCCTTTGCCAACTTGTTCCAGCTCGGGATTTATTTGGTCATATTAATCAACGCTATCCTCGCAGTACCATTTTTAGTTCGTATCTTACAACCGCCGATTCGAGCAAGCGCATACCAAGTTGATCGCCTCAGCATAAGCTTAGGTGTTAAAGGCTGGAGCTTGTTTAAAATTGTCTATTGGCCATTGATCCGCAAACCAGTTGCGTTTGCGCTGGCAATTGCTGCCACTCTCTCGCTGGGTGATATGGGTGTCATTGCCTTATTTGGCACCCAGGATTTAAGCACCCTACCACTTCTGATCTACCGCTTATTTGGCGCTTACCGAATGGACGAAGCTGCGGTGGTGGCCTTGTTTTTGTGTATTCTATGTTTTGCTATATTTTGGAGTATTGAACGCTTACTTGGGGGTCAGGATAAAAATGCTTGAGGTTGATATCCGCATTGAATACGATTCCTTGCGTATTGATTCTGCATTCGCCATACCCACTGGAACGGGGGCCGCTTTGATGGGGCCAAGCGGTTCGGGAAAATCCAGTATTCTGAACGTTATTGCGGGTTTCTATCAACCTCAAAAAAATCAGGTCAGTTTTGATGGAAAGGCACTCGATTTACTCAAGCCTGCAGAGCGACCACTCACGATTCTGTTTCAAGAACACAATTTGTTTTCCCACTTGAACGTCTGGAAAAACATCGCGATCGGGCTCAACAATAAGCTGAAAACAGATCAGCAACAGCAAGCTTTGATTGAAGATGCTTTAACTTGGGTAGGTCTTGAGGGCCTGCAAGATAGGCTGCCCACTACGTTATCGGGAGGACAAAAACAACGCGTCGCTCTAGCCAGATGCTTGGCGAGGAATAAACCATTATTGCTACTTGATGAGCCATTTGTCGGACTGGATCAATCACGCCAGCAAACCATGCGTGAGCTGATTAAGCGTATGATAAAGGAAAAGAATATGACACTGTTACTCGCGACCCATCAGCAAGAAGACGCAGATCAACTTTGCGAGAAAATTATTCAGGTTGGCGCACAGGCGAACTCAGATCAACTTAAAAATACCTAGGCGTTTAAATCCGGTGAATACAAACGAATAATCACCACGCCCAGTATAATAAACCCCATTCCAATCATTTCTGCGGTGTTAGGAATTTGTTTGTAAATCAGTGCTGCCGCAAATGCAACCAGAACAATACCGATGCCTGACCATACCGCGTAGGTTATACCCACAGACAACGTGCGCAATACCAGGGTTAAAAAATAAAAAGACGTACCATACCCAAGAATAACAATCGCGCTCGGGAGTAGTTTGGTAAATTCTGCTGATGCCTTGAGGGCGCTGGTCGCGATCACTTCAGCTACAATCGCAATTGCCAGATACAAATAAACCATCAGACGGTATTAATAATATGCTGGCTCATTACCAGGAATCCACTTGATATTACAACCCATACTTGGCAGTTGGACTGCGTCAACCCGATTACCAGCTAGAACATTATCGACTGCTAAACGCATATCCTCACCACTAACAGGAACCCCATTATTGGGGCGTGAAGCATCGAAACGTCCCCGGTATTGCAATTTATGCGCCGCATCAAATAAAAAGAAATCCGGCGTACAGGCGGCTTTATACGCTTTGGCGACCTCTTGGCTAGCATCGAATAAATAAGGGTAAGGAAATGCATGCGTCAACGCTTCTTCGCGCATTTTATCGGAACCATCCTGTGGATGGCTATCGACGCTATTTGAACTTATTGCTACGACTTGTAAACCTTGCGCTTGATAATCGTTGGCCAGCGCAATCAAGGCGCTACGCAGATGAATGACATAAGGGCAGTGATTACAAACAAACATAACCAGTAAGGCCTTGGCCTGATTAAAATCTGCCAAACTAACTATCTCCTGCGGATAAATCGGGTTGGTATTTTCTAAGGTGAAATCCGGGGCAGAAGTACCCAGCGCTAACATCGTAGATTCGGTGGCTGACATGTATAATCTTTTGGGCTTGGTCGTTATAATAGGCTTATTCTATCGAATTGAGAAATAATATCCTTAACTAATCTGAGCTGAAGTTCCTCTCAAATCAAGTGATACAGGGATTGCCAAGCAGGATTAACGGTTAATTTGTACAAAAACACCTTCGCAATGAAAACTCTAGAAAAAGTTTTACCTCACCGTGTTGCGCAAGCATTCGTAATAGTCTTTTGTTTTAGCTATATGGTATTGATCAGTGGCTGCGCGACTGCTAAACACCCCCCACCACCCAGTGATAATCAGGTATTGGTTTCAAAATTCACCCAAGGTGGCCTGGTCGCAAAAGAGACAGATCGGGGTGTTGTTGTCTACCTACCCAACGTGATGTTCGTCGTCGGAAGCGCTGAGATTTCTGAGGCCGCAAAAGATAAAGTACGCTTTATCGCTAAAATATGTAATAATAATCCGGCAAAGGGTCGAAAAATACTGATAGAGGGGCATACCGACTCCGTGGGAAGCGAAGAATACAATATGATACTTTCTGAAAAACGTACCAAGTCAGTACTAGAATTTCTCATCCACCATCAGCTGGAAGCCGAAAGGGTGGGGACAGCCTGGTTTGGAGAAACCCGACCTTTGGTCCCTAACCAGTTTAGCGATGGCAGAGATAACCCTAAAGCGCGTACCACCAATCGTCGAGTAGAATTTATTCTGCTCAATGAAAAGATGTAAAAAGACTGATTAGGCTTATTCGAATAAAACATTGATATAAATAATTCTAACAAATGTAAACCCAGAACAAAGCACCAAATTAATATGGATATCAAGTACAGCAAACTCTTTGGACGATACAGACCTGTATTTTATCTATGGTGCGGACTTTTTCTGAGTAACTGCGTCACCATCCAAGCACCCAGTCTTACACCAAATGAAGTGCTGGTGGCCGAAATAGAAGAAGTGGGCTTAACCGCCAAGGAAACTGATCGCGGTGTGGTTATTTATCTCCCCGCCGTCAATTTTGACTTTGAAAGCGCGAAATTATCAGACAGCACCAAGAAAAAGCTGCGATACATCGCGGCGATTTTTAATAAAAACGTACTGCAGGATAGAAATATTCTAATTGAAGGGCACGCAGATTCTGCTGGACCTGAAGAATATAATATGGAGCTCTCCCGAAAACGGGCTAACGCTGTCGCTAACTTGCTAAAAGAATATGGCGTTGAGGCAGAGCGTTTAGGCCAGGCCTGGTATGGCGAAACCCGCCCTTTAGTCCCCAATCGCTTAAGCAATGGCGCTGATAATCCCAAGGGTCGAAGCGTCAATCGTCGGGTTGAATTTATCGTCCTCAACTCGTCAAATTCAACCAATACCGCTAAAACAAACTAAGGTGTTAGCGTTCACCACAACTCTACGGCACATCGCAAACGCCCTTCCCAGGACGCTCAGCCTGATGGCAGCGATGATGATATTCGCACCACTTGAAAATGGGTTTGCAGAGCCAAATAAGAAAGTTCTCAATATCAGCTCTTACCATCAGGGCTCTCAATGGAGTGACGGCATCACGCGCGGTATTGAAAGCCGTTTATTGGTTGAAGATGTGGATCTAGAGACTTACTATATGGACGCACAACGAAACCGTTCACCAATCCATATAGAACGAGTCAGCGCTCAGATTAAAAACCTGATTGATTCTACTCAACCCGATGCGGTGATCGTTGCAGATGATATTGCAGTAAGATATGTTTTAGAATCATACTATAAGAACGCTTCCATACCATTTGTGTTTTGTGGCGTAAACTGGGATGCTTCTATATACGGTTTGCCGTACCAAAATGCGACGGGCATGCTGGAAACGAGTTTTATCAAATCAATAGTTGATTTATTATCACAATACGCAGCGGGTAAACGGATTGGATTATTGTCGATTGATACTTATTCTGAGAAACGCTCACTCGAATATTACAACCAAGTGCTCGATCGAAGTATAGATGAGACCTATTTCGTCAATACAATGCAGGAATGGGAGACACAATTTCTGCGCCTGCAAAACGAAGTGGACATGATGATTTTGGAAAACCCCGAAGGCATTGAAAACTGGGATAATGACCGGGCACTTAAATTTGTGCAACAAGAAACACGTATACCTGTAGGTTCAAGCCAAACTTGGCTGGCCCCTTTATCGTTAATTACGATTGCCAAAAAGCCAGAGGAACAAGGCTGGTGGGCAGCCGAGCAAGCCATGCAGATATTGGGCGGTAAGCCACCCACAGCCATCCCAATTAGCGAAAACAAGGAAGGAAAACTGTTCGCAAATATGATCATAGCGAACAAACTAGGCGTTACATTCGCCATTGAAATCCTGCAAACCGCCACCTTGATTAAAAAATAAAGCTTATACATTGCAAAACTGTTTCATTTGTAACTACTAAATGACCCTGCGCACCAAGTTCTTCCTGATGCTGCTTTTCCTGTCACTTCTGATGGGGGTTGGGATCATTATTCCCGGTTATTTGAAACTTCGTGAATTAGAGCTCAAAGAAGCCACGGAATACGCACTGGAAAGAAGTATCCGGATGAAAAACGAAGTAAAACAAAGCGTTGATATTCTGGAAAACGCGGGTGTGGCCGATATCGAATCGTATGTTATCGAAAGTCAAGAGAAACTAATAAATGATTACCAAACCGCACCCGCTGACCCAAGGGTAAACCAATATATTTTGGACGATGATGGCAAGATTCTGTTCGAGAGTAACGGCAGCTTTCCAATGCCGATAACGGCTGAACTTATCAGCAAACTGGAACAACGAGATGGCAATAGTATGCAGTTTTCTGTCGGTGCGCGCACCTGGTTACTGACCGCCCAAAAGCATGATCCTTGGGGCTGGCATTTGCTCTCCAGTATGTCCGAGCAAGAAGTTTATCGAGATTCTCGCGACTACCTAATTTACGTAATGACCATCAGCCTGTTTGTGCTGTTATTTGTCATCAGCCTATATATCTTGATGACCAAACAGTTGCGGCGAAAAACCCGGATAATAATGAATCATCTTGAAATGTATAAAACCGGTCGCTACGACAAACGCTTTCAGGTAACCGGGAATGACGAGATCAGCGTTTTGCAAAACAGCATCAATTCGATGATAGACAGCATTGAAATAGAAATAGAATCACGAAAAACCGCCGAGAAAGAGTTGATAAGCCGCTCCAAAAAACAACTTTTAGCTAGTAATCAAGAAGACGCTGATTTGTTTACCAATATTAGTATTAAAATTAAAAATTCTCTTAATGCAATTTTAGGATTTTCTGAACTATTGGGGCAATCCAAGCTGGATAATAAGCAACGTACTTATGTGGACAAAATTTCAACCGCCGGTAGGAATCTGAACGGCTTTTTCAACGAGATTTCAGACCACGCCGGAATAAAACACACGCGTGCTGAAATGGTGAAGGGCCATGTTAACACCGAATCGATATGTGATTCGTTAAAAAGTTTACAAGTTCTTGTAATCGATGATGACAAACTCGACAGCGAATATATCTGTGAGGTATTAACCGCGTGCAAAATAGATTGCGAAACAGCTAGCAGCCACAAACAAGTGGTTGAATATTTTGAGAATAATGACGCTGACCTAATATTACTAAATGTTGGGCAACTTGAAAACGAAGATGGTAAAACCATTCAATATATCCGCGAAGAACTACAACACTATTTAAGCAATATACCCATTATTGCAATTACGAGTTACGACGCAGAAACCTACACCGACTATGGCGCAACCACAGTTCTTGCCAAACCTTTTAATCCTACTCAGTTACTCGGGATCATTAGCAGAACGATCGACGTATAACCGCCCCACATAAGTCGTTTGCCTTCGCTGTAGTTTGTATTACTCCCAGCGCGACGCTTGTGTAAAATAGCTTCTTCTCGCTCGAGCTTGGTTATAATTGACGTAATCTTTGTTAATCCAAGTCATGTAATATGCCACTTAAAAAAAACATTGAACTCACGCATTTTAATGCAGAAGGGCAGGTACACATGGTCGACATAAGCGAAAAAGATGTCACCCATCGCGTTGCTATCGCCCGAGGGCATATCAATATGCACAATTCAACGCTTGAGAAAATTAAAGCGGGTGATCATAAAAAAGGCGATGTGCTAACCATAGCGCGGGTGGCAGCAATCATGGCGGCAAAAAAAACCGCTGAACTAATCCCACTTTGTCATCCTATTGCACTCACTAAAGTAAATGTAGATTTTCAAATTGATGAAAAAAATAGTGCGGTATGTTGCGAGGTCACAACCCATACCCGGGAGCGAACTGGCATTGAAATGGAGGCACTCATGGCAGTCAATGCGGGCTTGCTGACGGTATACGATATGTGCAAAGCAGTGGATCGTGGCATGGAGATCAATAATGTCCACATATTGAAAAAAGCCGGTGGCAAATCTGGTGATTGGGAAAGACCAAAGGAGCCCGCCGCATGAGCCAAACTAAAAGCCAGAAACCGCAAGGACCCGGTTGCGACGTATTCGATCCGGGTAGTCTGCCTTATGAAAAAGCGCTGGAGAAAATACTCTCCACGATTCCGAAGCCAACCCAAACCAGGCGCATCAAACTAAGAAAGTCGCTGGGTCGGGTGCTTGCTCAGGATATTCATTCCACCATGGATGTGCCCAATCATACCAATTCAGCCATGGATGGATTTGCCTTTAATGGTCTCGATTTAGATGAGCAGGGATTTGCCCAGCTCACGGTGATCGGTACTGCTTACGCGGGCAAACCTTATGTGGGTAGCGTCCAAGCAGGTCAGGCCATTAAAATCATGACTGGAGCGATCATGCCAGAAGGCACAGATACGGTCGTGATGCAAGAATACGTTGAGAAACTTGAAGATCATCAAAAAATTACCATTACCAAGGCCGCTCGGGCTAAACAAAACGTACGTAATGCGGGCGAAGACATTCGCGAGGGTGAAACCGTACTTAGCAAAGGTACACGTATCGGTGCTGCCGAGCTTGGCCTAATTGCATCTATGGGGCTAGAAAAGGTAACCGTGTTTAAAAAACCTCGAGTTGCGTTTTTCTCCAACGGTGATGAAGTGCGTAAAGTCGGCGAACCCCTTGACCATGGCGAAGTCTACGATTCTAATCGGCATACGCTATATGCCATGTTCGAAAGCATGTGCGTGAAGGCAATCGATCTTGGCGTGGTGGGTGACGACTATGATGCAATCAAAGACATCATAAATCGCGGCAACCTAAAAGCCGATATGGTAGTCACTTCCGCGGGGGCTTCGGTGGGTGAGGCGGATTATATTTACGATATTATCTGCGAATTAGGTCAAATGAACCTATGGAAACTGGCCATTAAACCGGGGCGGCCATTGGCGTTTGGTGAGCTCAGCGAGAGTGTTTTTTTTGGCCTACCGGGTAATCCGGTGTCAGTGATGCTGACTTGCGCACTATGCGTAAAACCGTCGCTGGAAAAACTAAGCGGCCAAACCGAGATTGAACCCTTAAAAGTACGCGCCACCACCGTCACTGATTTACGCAAACGCCCAGGAAGGAGCGAATACCAGCGCGCTACGGCATACCGCAATCAAGAGGGTAAACTGCTAGTTAATGCACAAAAGTATCAGGGCTCTGGTGTTTTAAGTTCTATGGCGAAGGGTAATTGCTTTGTCGTGTTGCCACTAGATTCCAGTGATATTAAAGCTGGGGAACAAGTCGATATTATTCAGTTCAGCGAATTATTTTAATTACACCGCCATGGCAGCAAGCAAACCGGAGACCGGTACAATATTGACCCCCCGCGAAGCACGCGTGCTGGCGTGCCTTATGGAAAAACAATTAACGGTGCCAGATAGCTACCCACTGACCTTAAATACACTTACACTGGCTTGTAATCAAAAAAGTAATCGAGAACCGCGGATGCAGCTTCCTGAAGGTGAGGTTGGACATATCGCGAAGGCACTGGAAGCTCGGGGCTTGATTCGCATAGAGTATGGGGAGCGTGCACACAAATTTGAGCATACCGCGCGTAAACTACTGAACCTGGATCGACGCCAGCAAGCATTGCTAACAATAATGATGCTACGCGCACCGCAGACCTTAAATGATTTAAGGACGCGTAGCAAAAGAATGGCAGAATTTACGGATATTGATGATATCTTACTAACGCTCGAACGCTTGAATGATCGAGACCAACCTTTGGTACAACATATCCCTAAAGGACCTGGACAACGTGAAGACCGCTACACCCATTTGCTTTGCGGTCCGGTTGATATCGAGAAAGCAGCCCCCGCATCTGACGTTCTAACACCTAGCGATAACGACTCGTTCACAGATTTGCATACCAGAATTGAAAATCTGGAAAAGCGAATTGCGCGACTTGAAGCCTTATTCGATGCGTCGTAGCATTACTCATTTTCTACTCGTGGTTTGACCACCCAGCTTAAAAAACCGGCAGAAGATAAGCCAGCCACACCAAATATCATACACATCACCACGATCTGATAGCGCACCGCAACCAGGGGTGAAACCCCTGACAGGATTTGCCCTGTCATCATACCAGGCAACGCTACCAGACCTACCGCTAACATTGAATTCGTGATGGGGATAAGCGACGCACTAAATGCGGCATTTCGCGCCTGGACATGGCTAATTCCATGCGTTTTATCTGCGAAATAACGTTCTGCTGCCAAACCCACTGCCGTCATTGCACTGGAAAATATCATCCCTGCCAATGGTATGACAATACGAAAGTTCTCAGCGGGTATGAGCGATAATACACCCGCTACCACCAGTCCCAATATAAACAGGCTGCTCAGTGAAATGATTACCAAGGTTTTTATGAAGATAGCCGTCTTACCGCGCGCCACTTTACGTAGCGCGATCCAGGTTGAAACCAGCGCCATGATCAATAATACCGCGAACAACACACCATTGTGTTTCTGCGCAAATATCCAGTTTAATATGTAACCGATGAGTAGCAACTGCACGGTCATACGCAACACTGCAATGGCGACTTCGTTGGTATTGAGCTCCCACCGCACATAAATCACAGCCACCATCACAACCGGAATAAATGCCAACAACAGGTGCGGCAATGAGATCAGCGAAACACTCATAAACTCAAAGCACTAACCCGGGGGCATGGCATCGAAATTGGGTATCGAACGGCTGGTCGTATCCCAGTCATCACGATTCCTGCAATAGACTACCGCATCGGGCTGAAACCAGCTACGATCATCAAATATACCGATAGGTATTGCCACTACACCGGGGCGCAGTGTATTTCGTCCGTATACCCGACTTCCACAAGTCGCACAAAAATTTCGCGTATAGGTATTCCCTGAGTCCGTTGTCACCGCATAGCCAGCCGCCTCACCCGTAATGTTGACACTTTCTTCCGTAACAAACACCATTGACATATGGCCGGTACCGGATGATTTTTGACAATCTCTACAATGGCATTGCGCCATACGCAACGGCTCACCTTCTAGCGCGATAGAAATGTCGCCACAAAGACACTGACCAGACGCATTCACAACTTTACTTTTTTTTGTCATTTTTTCCTCACATAGATGATATTAATGATCGGTCGTAAAAGTTCGTGGCAAGCAGAGAAACCAAGGCTAAATATGTTAGTCTTATACCCGATACCACAGCTAATCGAGGGTATACTCGCTCGCTAGGTAAGATTTGGGCGGTCACGTAGGCCTATCTTTATTACGACGTTTACTTTTGTGGATACCCATACAGCTCGTCGAACTATAGCAGTATTTCTGCAAAAGAACAGTCAACGAATAACGCGGAGTAGATAGATTTTCCTACATGTCTATGCTGAACCATAACCTACAAACCGGCCGAATTGAAGAAGCGATCTGGCACCCTTCCCCAAATTACGATACGCGACCTCATCCACAATTTGTAAATGCCTTGATCATTCACGCGATTAGCTTACCGCCGGGTCAATATGGCGGTCAGCACGTCGAAGATTTTTTCTGTAACAAGCTTGAGCACCGGCACCATCCGTATTTCGAAAGCATCGCTCAAATGAAAGTGTCAAGCCACTTTTATATTAAACGAGACGGTCAACTCGTCCAGTTTGTCGCCACCCACGCGCGTGCCTGGCATGCAGGAGATTCAAACTTGTATGGGCTGAATGTGGTAAATGACTTTGCGATTGGTATCGAGTTAGCAGGATGCGACGAGCAACCTTTTTGTGAGGCCCAATATGACCGCCTGATCGCGCTGAGTAAATGCTTGCTAAATGTCTATCCAGCAATTCGCATGGATCGAATCGTTGGACATAGCAAAATAGCACCCGTGCGTAAAACTGACCCCGGCCCGTTTTTTGACTGGCAACGATACAAAAGCGAACTGTAGCGCACCTTTCTTCCTATTGCCCCAGTCACAAAAAAAGGCGCATTCAGCGCCTTATATTCTTGGGCTTGAATACATATTCTCCCAAGCCTTAATATAGAAAATCTAATTATTCCTCAATCTCTTCGAAGTCTTCTTCGTCATCCAGGTCAAGGCCTTTGGCTGCCACAATGTCACGATCAACCAACTGAATATAAGCCATTGGCGCATTATCACTAACCCGATATCCACATTTTAGAATGCGCGTATATCCACCAGGACGATCTGCGAAATGGGGCCCAAGCTCGTCAAATAATTTACTGACCATTTCTCGATCGCGCAAACGTGCAAACGCCAAGCGGCGATTAGCAACACTCGCCTTTTTACCCAAGGTAATCAGCGGTTCAACTACTTTACGTAGCTCTTTCGCTTTGGGTAGAGTCGTTTTGATTTGCTCATGGCGCAGCAATGAGGCTGCCATATTTTTGAACATCGCTTTGCGATGCGAGGCATTTCGATTCAGTTGTCGACCAGAATGACGATGACGCATTTTTTAAACCTGTTTATTAGCTTGTAACAATAGACGACGGTGGCCAATTTTCCAACTTGGTCCCTAAGGTAAAGCCACGCTCAGCAAGCACGTCTTTTATTTCAGTCAATGATTTTTTACCTAGATTGGGTGTCTTGAGTAAATCTGTTTCCGTACGTTGAACTAAATCTCCTACATAATAAATATTTTCCGCTTTCAAGCAATTGGCTGAGCGAACGGTCAATTCCAGATCATCCACCGGATTTAACAAGCCTGGATCAATTTCTGGTTCAATTTCTTCTGGCGCTTGAATGGTAGACTCTTCCAGATTTACAAAGGTTTCAATTTGCTCGTGTAAAACGGTCGCCGCTCGCGTGATCGCATCTTCAGGATCAACCGTTCCGTTGGTTTGCATATTGATAATCAAACGATCCAGGTCGGTGCGCTGTTCTACACGCGCGTCCTCTACATTGTATGCTACCCGTCCGATGGGGCTGTAAATTGCATCCAGATGCATTACCCCAACTTCCTCTGATTCTTCCTCAGATTTACGCGCAACCGCCGTTTCATAACCGCGACCTTGGCGAACCGTAAGCGTCATATCCAAGCTACCTTCCTTAGAGATGGTCGCAATAAAATGATTGGGATCGATAATTTCAGCGTCATGTTCGGTTTCGATATCAGCAGCCGTTACCGTACATGGGCCTTTTTTCTTAATTTTGAGTTCTGCTTCACTACGATCGTTCAACCGAACGGGTAAATCCTTAAGATTGAGCAAAATATCGATGACGTCTTCTTGTACCCCCTTGATGGTGGAATATTCATGTAATACACCATCTATTTTTACCGATACAACAGCGGCACCAGGAATTGACGACATCAGTATACGTCGCATAGCATTACCCAGAGTATGGCCAAATCCGCGCTCTAAGGGCTCAATAACAACGCGACACTCGTTGTTGTCGTTTTTCACCTCGACAACGCGGGGTCTCAAGAATTCAAGCGAAGCAGTATCTTGCATGATTAAACCTGTATTAAAATGTTGGCAGAAAAATTACTTGGAGTACAACGCGACAACAAGTGCTTCTTCGATATCCGGTGGTAGTTGATCTCGTTCGGGGGCGGCTTTGTAAGTTCCTTGGACTTTCGATACATTCACATCGACCCAATCAACAATACCAATTTGTTCAGCGAGCTCAAGTGCGGCGGTCACACGCAGCTGCTTTTTGCTTTTCTCGCGCACTTCTACAACATCACCCGGTTGCACCTGATAAGAGGGGATATTAACCACTGTACCATTGACCATGATGCTCTTATGGCTTACTAGCTGGCGCGATTCAGCGCGGGTTACACCAAAGCCCATTCGGTACACAACGTTATCCAGACGTGCTTCGAGTAATTGCAATAAATTTACCCCGGTAGAACCTTTCATTCCAGCGGCTTTTTTGTAATAACCCAAAAATTGCTTTTCCATAATGCCGTACATGCGACGCAGCTTTTGTTTCTCGCGTAGCTGGGTACCATAAACAGTCTCACGTGGTCTGCGCGCGCCTGCTGATGCGCCCGGCGCTCGATCAAACTTGCATTTTGATTCTATGGACCGCGCAGGGCTTTTTAGGAATAAATCTGTGCCTTCACGGCGCGCCAGTTTACATTTAGGACCAATATATCTTGCCATCTCTTATAACCTCTTCTAAACGCGGCGGCGCTTGGATGGACGGCAGCCGTTATGCGGCAGTGGTGTCACATCAATTAAATTTTGGATCTCAAAACCCGCCGCCTGTAGTGCGCGCGTTGCTGATTCACGACCAGGCCCCGGCCCATTAAATAAAACGTCTAATATCTTCACGCCAAATTGCTTGGCCTTTTCACCACACTGCTCAGCCGCAACCTGCGCTGCAAAAGGTGTGCTTTTACGCGAGCCTTTAAACCCGGCATGGCCTGCTGAAGACCAACATAAGGTATTCCCATGACGATCACTGATCGTAATAATAGTGTTATTGAAAGTCGCGTGTATATGCGCCACCCCTTCGTTAACGGTCTTTTTTGCCTTGCCGCTCGTTTGTGCCATGATGAAATTACCTTATTTTTTAATCGGACGGCGTGGACCTTTGCGGGTACGCGCATTGGTTTTGGTCCGCTGACCGCGCAAGGGTAAACCTCGTCGATGCCGAATACCACGATAGCTCGCCATATCCATTAACCGCTTTATGTTCATCGAAGTTTCACGTCGAAGATCACCTTCAACCGTCAATTCACTAACTTTCTGTCGCAGTAATTCCGCCTGTTCTTCAGACAAATCCTGAACTTTGGTTTCTCGTGCAACACCCGCTGCGTCACAAAGACGTTGCGCGGTTGGTCGTCCAATACCATAGATATGGGTTAAGCCAATTTCTACGTGCTTATAACCGGGTAAATTGATGCCTGCAATACGTGCCACTTAATTACTCTTCTTTAAATATTAAGCCAAATTTTTGACTATAAGATCGCCCACCGATAAAGGGCGCGCGATGTTACCAAAAAACCGATCTGTGGACAATACTGCCGACTCGATATTCTTGGAATAACGTTCACCCTTGTCGCTGCTTGTGTTTTGGGTCTTTACAAATAACGCGAACCACGCCATTGCGTTTGACCACTTTACAATTTCGACAAATCTTTTTAACTGATGCTCTTACTTTCATTAGAAAACTCCGACCCTAACGAGGCATACCTGCGCCACCAATGACGCTCGATTTCTTTAAAATACTGTCGTATTGCCGCGACATTAAATGTGACTGGACCTGATTAATAAAATCCATCAACACAACAACAATAATCAATAGCGATGTCCCACCAAAATAAAAGGGCACGCTGTATTTAACGATTAAAAACTCGGGAATCAAACAAACAAAGGTGATGTACATTGCGCCAATCAGCGTCAAGCGTGTCACCACCCCGTCAATATAATTAGTGGTTTGCGCACCCGGGCGAATACCGGGGACAAACGCACCGCCCTGCTTCAAATTATCCGCAATTTCCTTCGGATTGAAGATCAAAGCGGTATAGAAAAAGCAAAAGAAGATGATCATGCCTGCGTAAAGCAAGGTATACACCGGTTCACCAGGTTGCAGGGTAGTAGAAATATTGCGCAACCATCCCATACCCTCACTACTCTGACTCAACCAGCTTCCTAGACTCGCCGGAAACAATATGATACTGGATGCAAAAATCGGGGGAATAACACCGGCCATGTTGAGTTTTAATGGCAAAAAGCTTTGTTGTGCCTGCACCATCTTTCGGCCTTGCATTCGTTTGGCGTAATGGATCGGTATGCGTCGTTGCGCACGCTCAACAAAAACCACAAAGTAGGTAATCGCCAATACACCAATAAACAACAACAACACGAAAATGTACGAAAACTGCCCATTTCTGGCCAGCTCAATGGTGCCACCTATTGCCGCAGGCAACCCAGATACAATGGAGGCGAAAATAATAAATGAAATACCATTGCCGATTCCGCGTTCGGTGATCTGCTCACCCAACCAAACCAAAAACATGGTACCACTAACCAAGGTCGCGACCATGATTACTTTAAACCCGATGCCTGGTATCATGACCACTGCCTGTCCATTCACCTGCTGTGATTCCACCGCAACTGAAATTCCCAGCGCCTGAAAAGTCGCTAACACGGCAGTGAAATAGCGCGTGTACTGCGTGATTTTCCGACGCCCCGCTTCGCCTTCTTTTTTCAATTGCTCAAAATAAGGGATCACCGCTGTCATCATCTGAATAATGATGGAAGCCGAGATATAAGGCATGACACCGAGCGCAAATATGGACAGGCGGCTGAGTGCGCCACCCGAGAACATGTTGAACATATCTAAAATTGAGCCACGCATGGACTCGAACATGGCCGCAAGTGCGACAGGGTCAACCCCCGGTACAGGCAAGTGCGTGCCCAAACGATAAACCACAATCGCCCCGACTAAAAATCCAATACGCTGCCATAGGTCGCCCAGGCCACCCATCCCGGTAGTATTGGCTGATTTTTTTGCGCCTCTTTTTGCCATGACCTGCTTGGGCTTTACGCCTCTACGGAGCCTCCTGCTTTTTCAATGGCCTCACGCGCGCCCTTGGTAGCAGCAATACCCTTTAACTTGACCGCTTTGCTGACCTCGCCTGACAAAATCACTTTTGCCTTCTTAGCCGCCTGGGTAACCACGCTGGCCGCCTTGAGCACGTCTAAATCAATTACATCTGCTTCAATCTTATTCAGTTCGTTTAAGCGAATCTCCACGCTGTGGGTATTTACGCGCGCATTGAACCCACGCTTGGGTAAACGACGCTGCAAAGGCATTTGACCGCCTTCAAAACCGACCTTATGATAGCCACCACTGCGTGATTTTTGGCCTTTCATACCGCGGCCACCCGTCTTTCCAACACCCGAGCCTGCACCACGCCCAACGCGTTTCGCTGCAGGACGGGAGTGATCCGCTGATTTCAATTTATTCAAACGCATATCTATTCTCTATTAAGCTTCTTCGCATTCGAGCATGTAAGAAATTTTGTTTATCATGCCCCGATTCTCAGGCGTATCCATCACTTCTACTGTGTGATGCATTCTGCGTAAGCCCAACCCACGCGCGCAAGCTTGGTGTTTCGCCAAACGACCATTCAGGCTACGAACCAGTTTAACGCGTACTTTTTTCGTTTTTGCCATGCTAAATCTCTCTTACAAATCTTCTACGCTAATACCGCGTTTTGCCGCGATTTGGTCGGGGCTCCGCATATTTTTTAATGCATCCAAAGTAGCACGTGTTACATTCACCGGGTTCGTCGTACCAATGACTTTTGCCAATACATTCTCAACCCCAACTGCTTCGAATACCGCACGCATGGTGCCACCAGCGATGATCCCAGTACCTTCCGAAGCAGGTCGAATAACGACTTGAGCAGAACCATGCCGTCCGATCACTGGGTATTGCAAAGTATCGCCATTAAGCTTTACTTTGAACATACTTTGACGCGCATTTTCCATCGCTTTTTGTACTGCATTAGGGACTTCACGCGCGTTACCACGGCCCATACCCACGCGCCCATTTCCATCTCCCACTACTGTTAATGCGGAGAATCCAAAAACGCGACCACCTTTAACCACTTTCGCCACTCGGCGAATATTGATTAAATGCTCATTAAATTCCTGTTCGGTATTATCGCGATTCTGCTTTTGTTGCTTCGCCATGATTAATCTTCTCGTAAACTTTTATAAAGGGTAATCGATTAAAACTTTAAACCCGCTTCACGCGCCGCATCCGCAAAGGCAGAAATACGACCATGATATTTAAAGCCCGAACGGTCAAACGCAACTGTGTCAACGCCTGCATCATTGGCCCGCTCAGCAATCTTTTTACCAACTGCCTTGGCCGCTTCTGCATTTCCACCATTTTTAATTTCTTTGCGTACTTCCGGGTCCAAGGTCGAAGCACTGGTGAGTACTTTTGCGCCGTCACTACTCATCACTTGTGCATAGAAATGGCGTGGCGTACGGTATACGCTTAACCGGGTAACATCTTGTCTACGGATGTTGGCGCGGGTTTTTCTTGCGCGTCGCAACCGTGCTTTTCTTTTGTCGTTCATTTGTAAAACCTTGTTCTAAGCTTTCTTAGCTTGCTTGCGAGCGACGTACTCATCGACATAACGAATACCTTTGCCCTTATATGGCTCGGGTGGTCGAAATGCACGAATATTAGCCGCCGCCTGACCTACTTTCTGCTTGTCTGAGCCCTTGACAATAATTTCTGTCTGGCTAGGCGTTTCTGCTGTCACCCCTTCGGGCAACTCATAGTTCACATCATGCGAAAAACCTAACTGCAAATTCAGACTTTTGCCTTGTGCTTTTGCGCGATAGCCTACCCCAACGATAGCGAGCTTTTTCTCAAACCCTTCAGTCACACCAATAACCATATTATTGATTAACGAGCGTGTGGTACCCGACATTGGCCCGAGGTTTTCATTTTCACCAACATCAACGGACAACTCGCCCTCTTCATTTTTAAGCTCAATCCCAGGCACTAAGTTTAGTGATAATTCACCTTTTGGGCCTTTGACCTTCACCACGCCATCTTTAGAATTAATCTCCACGCCAGCAGGAATCGCAATGGGTGCTTTACCTATACGTGACATAATAAATCCTCTGTTATTTCTATCAATAAAATCAAAATACGGAACAAATAACTTCGCCGCCCACACCTGCTTCACGCGCGGCTTTATCTGTCATCACCCCTTTGGATGTTGAAATAAGCGCAACACCCAAACCACCATTAACACTCGGTAGCTTATCTTTATCAGCATAAACGCGCAGCCCAGGTGTGCTGATACGTTTAATAGACTCGATTACTGGCGCACCTTGGAAGTACTTAAGCGTAATCACCAAGGTTTTAATGGCGCCATCGCCCTTAACTTCATAGTCGCTGATATAACCTTCTTTTTTCAATACTTTAGCAATGGCTACTTTCAATTTGGCACTCGGCATCTGTACAGATTGCTTGGCTGCCTTACCCGCATTGCGTAAGCGAGTTAACATATCTGCGATGGGATCTTGCATGCTCATATCATTAACTCCTTACCAACTCGCCTTGGTCACGCCGGGCGCTTCACCCCGCATGGCGATTTCACGCAGTCGATTACGCGATAGGCCAAACTTACGAAAATAACCATGCGGTCGACCAGTCAGTGCACATCGATTGCGCTGACGCGATTTGCTCGAATCGCGTGGCAGCTTTTGTAATGCTATCATCGCTTCCCACTTTGTCTCGTAATCAAGACCTTCATCTTTACATTGGGCACGCAATTCAGCACGTTTTTGCTCAAACTTTTTTTCTAGTTTTTTACGCTTAATATCGCGTAAAATCATTGACGTTTTTGCCATAAGACCTATGCCTTCAAAGGAAAATTAAATGCACTCAGAAGCGCTTTCGCGTGCTCATCTGACTCTGCATTGATCGTAATACACACATCCATTCCCCTGATTGCGTCAACTTTATCAAAGTCAATTTCGGGGAATACAATTTGCTCGGAAATACCAAAAGCGTAATTACCACGTCCATCAAAAGATTTCGGGCTTAAGCCACGAAAATCTCGAATACGCGGGATCGCGATAGAAATCAGGCGATCCAAAAACTCATACATACGCTCACGGCGTAGAGTAACTTTTGCACCTATCGGCCAACCCTCACGAATTTTAAAGGCCGCTTCCGACTTGCGCGCATTGCGAATAATGGGTTGCTGCCCACTGATTTTGCGCAAATCATCAGTCGCACTTTCCAGTACTTTCTTATTGCCTACCGCTTCGCCCAATCCCATGTTCAGCGTAATCTTTTTAATCTGTGGGATACGCATGGGATTGTCCAAATCCAGCTCTTTTTGGAGCGCGGGAGCAATCTCGTTTTGGTATTTATCTTGTAATCTAGCCATGTTGCTAAGTATTTATCTAGTCTGCTTAGGTGATATCAACGGTTTCGCCGCTTGATTTGTAATAGCGCACTTTCTGGCCATCATCCAGCGTTTTAAATCCAACGCGATCTGCCTTGCCGGTCGCCGGATTGTACAAGCCAATATTGGACAACTGAATCGCCGCTTCTCGCTCCACGATACCGCCCGTTTCACCCGCTTGTGGGTTACCACGCACGTGCTTTTTAACAATATTGATATCGTTTACCATCGCTTTACCGTTGCCCAACACTTTTAACACGGTTCCACGTTTGCCCTTGTCTTTACCGGCAAGTACGATAACTTCGTCGCCTTTTTTAATCTTGTTCATCTGATAATGTCTACTAATAATTACACTCGGTGCAATCTATAAAACCTCGGGCGCTAATGAAATAATTCGCATGAAACGTTCTGAACGTAACTCGCGTGTAACCGGGCCAAAAATACGCGTACCGATTGGCTGTAAATTCGCGTTGAGTAACACGGCAGCGTTTGAATCGAAGCGAATGGTGGAACCATCGCGACGCCGCACGCCTTTTTTGGTCCGCACAATCACCGCATCATACACATCGCCCTTCTTCACTTTTGCGTTGGGTAGGGCTTCTTTTATGCTGATCTTGACGATATCGCCAATTCCAGCATAACGTCGCTTTGAGCCACCCAGCACCTTAATGCACATGACTTCCTTCGCGCCGCTGTTATCGGCCACCTTCATTCTGGATTGCATTTGAATCATTTTATAATCCTCACGAATAAACCTGTATCAGGCTACTCTGCAATATTCGATTTAATTAGCATGACTGACGACTTCAACTAAGCGCCAGCTTTTGGTTTTTGAGATTGGCCGACACTCTTCTATAATGACCGTGTCACCTTCCTTACATTCGTTTTGTTCATCATGCGCATGCAATTTGGTAGAACGCCGAATCATCTTTTTATACAAGGGGTGTTTTACCTGTCGCTTGATTAAAACGGTGATACTCTTGTCTGCCTTAGCGCTGAGTACACTACCTTGTACCGAGCGTTGTACTTTATTGTTTGCTTTCTCAGCCATTACTCTGCCCCAGCGGTTGTTGCCATCTCAGTCATCACGGTTTTAATCCGCGCGATATCCTTTTGGACAGCTTTAAAACGTGCAGGATTGGACAACTGTCCACTAGATCGCTGCATGCGTAAATTAAATTGTTCTTGGCGCAATTCGATCAGTGCCTTATCAAGCTCTTTAGTCGATTTTTTGCGTAATTCACTGGCATTCATTTTATCCACCGCTACGAGAAACGAAGTTAGTCTTAAACGGCAATTTGGCAGCCGCCAACTTAAAAGCTTCACGCGCCAGCTCTTCAGAAACGCCCTCAACCTCATAAATAACGCGTCCAGGCTGAATCAGCGCGACGTAGTGGTCAACCGACCCTTTACCCTTTCCCTGGCGTACTTCCAGTGGTTTTTTGGTTATCGGCTTATCCGGAAAAACCCGAATCCAAGTCCGCCCGCCACGTTTTAGGTGACGCGTCATCGCACGCCGTGCAGCCTCTATCTGGCGCGCAGTCAGCCGACCACGACCGGTTGCTTTTAGGCCAAATTCACCGAAGCTTATCTTATTACCACTTTGCGCCAGTCCGCGATTGCGGCCTTTGTGCATTTTTCTAAATTTAGTTCGTTTAGGTTGTAACATGACTGATCAAATTAGTGTTTTACCCGCAACTATACTTTGGCTGCCTTTTGCTCTTCTGTTGCTGGCGCAACCATATCGTCAGCGAAAATTTCGCCCTTATAAATCCACACCTTAATACCCAAAATTCCGTAGGTCGTCAGCGCTTCTGCGGTTGCATAATCCACATCTGCACGTAAAGTATGCAAAGGCACTCGGCCTTCCCGGTACCATTCTTTTCGCGCGATTTCGACACCGTTTAAGCGTCCAGACACCATAATCTTGATGCCTTCTGCCCCCAGGCGCATCGCATTTTGTAATGCACGCTTGGTCGCGCGACGGTATGCTACCCGCCCTACCAGTTGTTGCGCGATGCTATCCGCAACCAGTTGCGCATCAATTTCTGGCTTACGCATTTCTTCAACCGAAACCGTAATAACCCCACCCACGAGTTGACCTAACTGCGTACGTAGTTTTTCAATGTCCTGGCCTTTCTTGCCAATCACAATACCTGGACGAGCGGTATGAATACGAACATTCACATTTTCGGCGTTACGCTCAATCCGGATTTTACTGACCGCTGCATTCGCCAACCGACCTTTGAGAAATTCACGTATTTTTTGATCTTCAATAAGCTGATTGCTGTATTCACGCCCAGTCGCGTACCACTTGGAATCCCAATCTCGGATAATGCCAAGACGGATTCCGTTAGGATGTACTTTTTGACCCATGCTGCTGACCTATTTCTTTTTCGCTGTTTTGGGATCGTCACTCACGGCAATCGTAATGTGAGATGTCCGTTTTAGGATACGCGTGCCGCGGCCTTTGGCCCGTGCGCGAAATCTTTTTAATGTCGGGCCTTCGTCTACCATGGCCTTACTGACCCATAATTCGTCAATATCCGCCCCTTCATTATGCTCCGCATTGGCGATCGCAGAGTTTAAGGTCTTGGCAATCAATCCAGCCGCTTTCTTTGAGCTGAATTGCAAAATCTCAAGCGCCTCATCAACTGGCTTGGATCGAATTTGATCCGCCACCAGACGCACTTTCTGCGCGGAAATATTATTGTATTTTGTCAGTGCTCTAACTTGCATTTTATGCCTTCTTATCTGCTAAGTGCCCACGAAATGTGCGCGTTGGTGCAAATTCACCCAATTTATGTCCGACCATATTTTCATTAATTAAAACGGGAATATGCTGGCGCCCATTATGTACCGCAATCGTCAGCCCAACGAACTCTGGCATAATCATTGAGCGCCGTGACCAAGTCACAATCGGCCGACGATTATTCTCTTCTTTCGCGGTTAATACTTTGGACCACAAATGGTGATCAACAAACGGACCTTTTCGTATCGAACGAGCCATATCAGTAATACCTGTTTATTTCTTCCGTCTACGGATTATCATGTTATTGGAGCGCTTATTTACCCGGGTGCGGTACCCTTTGGTTGGCACCCCCCACGGAGAACAAGGATGTCGGCCACCCGACGTCCTGCCCTCACCACCTCCATGTGGATGGTCTACTGGGTTCATCGCAACCCCTCGAACGGTAGGACGAACACCCCGCCAGCGTTTTGCACCAGCCTTACCCAACTTGCGCAAATTGTGCTCAGAATTGCCAACACTGCCGATGGTTGCGCGGCAATCAATTAATACTTTACGCATTTCGCCGGAACGAAGCCTGAGCTGCGCATATTTTCCCTCACGTCCGATATATTGCACTGATGCCCCTGCTGAGCGTGCCAATTGAGCGCCCTTACCAGGTTTTAACTCTACACAATGGACGACCGTTCCGATTGGAATGGTTTTAAGTGGCATGGCATTCCCAGGTTTGATACCCGCCTCAATTCCAGAGCGCACTTCCATACCTACTTCAAGGTGCCGCGGTGCGATTATATAGCGACGTTCGCCATCAGCGTACAATAACAATGCGATGTTCGCGCTTCTATTCGGATCATATTCAAGCCGCTCAACCTTTGCCGGAATACCATCTTTATTGCGCTTGAAATCGATAATCCGGTAATGCTTTTTATGCCCACCACCGCGATGGCGCACCGTAATCTGACCATCGTTATTACGGCCATTGATAGATTTTTTCGGTACTGTTAAGCCAGCAAAAGATTGGCCTTTATGCAAGGACCGGTTGACCACGCGAACCGTGCCGCGTTGACCGGGTGTAGTCGGTTTTAATTTTAATAGTGCCATTTGACTATTTACCTTAAATACTATTTATGTCTGAATCGCTTAGCTCGCCATACCGATAAAATCGATATCATGGCCTTCTTTCAATTTAACGTAAGCCTTTTTCCAGTCTTTACGCTTGCCCAGATTGCGCCCGAATCGTTTGGTTTTACCCTTCATCATGACCGTTTTAACGTCTTCAACTTCGACCTTGAAAAGCTGTTCTACCGCCGCTTTAATTTGGGGTTTGGTTGCTGTCTTAAGCACTTCAAAAGTGATTTGACGATCTGAATCTGCCATGCCCGCCGTCTTTTCAGAGATATGCGGACGACGAATGATTTGATATACGCTTTCGGTACTCATGATAATTGCTCGTCTAACATTTTAGCGGCCGCTTCGGTCATCAAAACCTTGTCGTGTGCGACTAGGCTCACTGGGTCGACTTGCTGTACTGTGATAACCTCGATATTAGGAATATTACGCGCTGATAACATCAGGCTCTCATCTTCCTCGGCCAACACAATCAAACCTTGATTAACGTCCAGTTTTTTAAGCTTCGCCACCATTTCTTTGGTCTTTGGTGCTTTAAGTTTCAGCTCTTTGGTAACCAGCAAACGATCCTGGCGTGCTAATTCTGATAGTATCGAGCGCAAGGCACCACGGTACATTTTTCGGTTTACCTTTTGCGAATAATCGCGTGCAGAACGGGCAAATGTCTGTCCGCCACCAGTGAAAATCGGACTACGTATGGTACCTGCGCGCGCACGACCCGTCCCTTTCTGACGCCAGGGCTTTTTACCCCCACCACGTACCGAAGAGCGATTTTTCTGCGCAGCCGTACCTGAGCGCCCGCCAGCGAGATAAGCGGTTACCACTTGGTGAACAAGTGTCTCTTTGAACGCAGCGCCAAAATTTGCATCGCTTAATTCAAGCGAACCTTTGCTGCCGGCAATGTTTAGTTGAACACTCATTTTAATCTCTCTTTAATAAACCATTCGCCTTAAGCGCTTGCTTGTGCTGCTTTGTGTTTGATCGATGGAGTCACAATCACATCCGAACCCTTTGAGCCAGGTATTGACCCCTTAACCAGCAGCAAATTTCTCTCTTTATCCACCCGTATTAGCTCAAGCCCGGACTGGGTAATTTTCTCTGAGCCCATGTGGCCCGCCATCTTTTTGCCCTTAAAAACACGTCCCGGTGTTTGGTTCTGCCCTATCGAACCAGGCAGACGATGTGCTTTTGATACACCGTGGGTGGCACGTCCGCCTCCAAAACCATGGCGTTTCATGGCACCCGCAAAACCTTTACCCTTGCTGGTACCCTGCACATCAACAAACTGGCCTTGCTCGTATAGTTCAACCGTGATTTCGCCACCGGGTGCGTACTCGTGCTCACCCTCAACTCGAAACTCCCAAACACCGCGGCCGACCTCAACTTTTGCTTTGGCAAAGTGCCCTTTCATGGCCTTATTGACCCGGTTTGGGTTGCGTGTTCCAGTGGTAACCTGTACACCATCGTAACCATCGGTTTCAACCGTGCGAACTTGCGTAATGCGGTTTGCCGTCACTTCAATCACGGTAACAGGATGAGAATCGCCATCTTCGGTGAAGACACGCGTCATACCTATTTTTTTACCTACTAAACCTAAAGCCATTTTTTTACCTATATTAATTCGCTCAAATACGCTTACGTAGTATGTTAGTTCAGCTTAATCTCAACCCCGACACCAGCAGATAAATCTAACTTCATCAGTGCATCAACAGTTTTATCGGTTGGTTCGATGATGTCCAAAATACGCTTATGCGTACGAATTTCTAACTGATCTCGTGATTTCTTATTGACATGTGGTGAACGCAAAATATCAAAACGTTCTTTCTTAGTTGGTAAAGGAATCGGGCCTTTCACCAATGCACCGGTTCGCCGCGCGGTATCAACAATTTCCAACGCTGAACGATCAATCATTTTGTGATCGTATGCTTTTAAACTGATGCGAATTTTTTGACTCTCAACCTTCACGTTTAGCCCCTAAAAAAGTACTTAATTAGATAAATTACAATAATTACTCGATGATTTTAGCCACTACACCCGCACCCACCGTGCGACCACCTTCACGTATCGCAAAGCGTAAGCCTTCATCCATCGCTATCGGCGCAATCAACTCAACATTCATGTTGATGTTGTCTCCAGGCATCACCATCTCAACATCATCAGGTAATATACATTCGCCCGTTACGTCCGTCGTGCGGAAGTAAAACTGTGGGCGATAGCCCTTGAAGAAGGGCGTGTGTCGTCCACCTTCTTCTTTACCCAGAATATATACCTCAGCCTCAAACTTGGTATGCGGCGTAATCGATCCCGCCTTGGCCAATACCTGACCACGCTCAACGTCTTCGCGCTTGGTACCACGCAGTAATATACCCACGTTATCACCCGCCTGACCCTCGTCCAGCAGCTTGCGGAACATCTCAACACCCGTACAAGTCGTCTTCTCAGTCGCCTTGATACCCACAATCTCTATCTCATCGCCCACGTGGATGATCCCGCGCTCAACACGGCCCGTTACCACCGTACCACGACCTGAGATCGAAAATACATCTTCTACCGGCATCAGAAAATCTCCATCTACCGCACGCTCAGGCTCGGGGATATAACTATCCAACGCTTCCGCCAACTTGATGATAGAACCCTTACCCATATCAGAATCATCTCCCTCCAGGGCTTTCAGGGCAGAACCAACTATAATCGGCGTATCATCTCCTGGAAACTCGTAGCTATCCAGAAGCTCGCGCACTTCCATCTCTACCAGCTCCAGTAACTCTTCATCGTCCACCATGTCCGCTTTGTTCATATACACGATGATATAAGGAACACCTACCTGACGAGAAAGCAGAATGTGCTCACGCGTTTGCGGCATCGGACCATCTGCAGCCGATACCACCAATATCGCACCGTCCATCTGCGCCGCACCAGTGATCATGTTCTTGACATAATCAGCGTGCCCAGGGCAGTCCACGTGCGCGTAGTGACGATTCTCAGTCTCATACTCAACGTGTGCAGTTGAGATGGTAATACCGCGCTCGCGCTCTTCTGGCGCATTATCGATATCCGCAAAAGCCTTGGCTTCACCACCATATTCTGCACCCAATACCGCCGTCAACGCCGCCGTCAGCGTCGTCTTACCGTGGTCAACGTGACCAATCGTGCCAACGTTAACGTGCGGTTTGTTTCTTTCAAATTTTTCCTTAGACATAATATCTACCTCGCAAAAATCTTAATTTAATTGTTTACTCAAATCTGGCAACTCAACTGCGCACTAACCTTCAGCAATTTCTTTTGCAATACTGGCGGGCACAGGCTCGTACTTCTCAAATTGCATGGTGTAGTTAGCCCGCCCCTGGGTAGCGCTACGCAAGGAAGTGGAATAACCAAACATTTCAGCTAAAGGCACATGTGCTTGTACCTGTTTGCCTGATGGGGTATCTTCCATACCCAGAATCACGCCTCGACGAGAGTTAATGTCTCCATTGACACCGCCCATATACTCTTCTGGAGTAATGACCTCTACCGCCATAATCGGCTCCAGCAATTGGGGCTTAGCCGCCCTTGCGCCTTCACGAAAAGCCTGCATTGCAGCAGCTTTAAAAGAATGCTCTGACGAATCCACATCATGGTATGACCCATCATACAAAGTAGCTCGAATGTTCAGCATTGGATAGCCCGCTACTACACCCGCTTCCATCGCCTCTTCTATGCCTTTTTGCACCGAAGGAATATACTCTCGAGGAACCGCACCACCTTTAATTTCATCAACAAATTCAAAGTTGGGTGCATCCGGATCGTCGCTCTTTGGTAAAGGCTCAAACCGCACGTAGACGTGACCATACTGGCCCCGACCGCCCGTTTGTTTGGCGTATTTTGACTCTTGCTCAACGGATTGAGTGATGGTTTCACGGTAAGCGACTTGTGGCTTGCCGACATTCGCTTCTACCCCAAATTCACGCTTCATGCGATCAATCAGGATATCCAGGTGCAACTCGCCCATACCAGAGATTATCGTCTGACCAGATTCTTCGTCAGTTCGCACGCGGAATGAAGGGTCCTCTTGCGCTAATTTACCCAGCGCGATACCCATTTTTTCCTGGTCAACCTTGGTTTTTGGCTCGACTGATTGAGAAATAACCGGCTCTGGGAATTCCATACGTTCCAACACCACGACACTCTGCGGATCACACAGCGTGTCACCCGTCGTAATGGTTTTTAACCCAACGGCTGCCGCAATGTCTCCAGCCCGTACCTCTTTAATTTCTTTGCGATCATTGGAGTGCATTTGTAAAATTCGGCCAATGCGTTCCTTTTTCTCTTTAACCGAGTTATAGACCGTATCACCAGCATTTAAGACGCCGGAATAAACTCGGAAAAACACCAGTTGACCCACAAATGGATCGGTCATGATCTTAAAACCAAGTGCTGCGAAAGGCAGTTCGTCATCTGCTGCGCGGGTGACCGATTCACCCGACTCGCTCTCGCCTTCAATCGCCTTTACGTCAAGTGGGCTTGGCATAAAATCGATAATGCCATCTAGCATCGCTTGTACGCCCTTGTTTTTAAAAGCCGTTCCGCAGAATACAGGGATGATCTCGTTCGCCAGGGTTTGTGCTCGAATACCCGCTCTAATTTCATCTGCTGACAGCTCACCCTCTTCGAAATACTTCTCCATCAGTTCTTCGTTAGATTCAGCCGCTGCTTCAACCAATTTTTCGCGATATTCCTGGCAAGTATCAGCCAGATCATCCGGGATATCTTTTTCTACAAAGGTCGCACCCATATTGTCTTTATCCCAGTAAATCGCCTTCATTTTTACCAGGTCAACCACGCCTTCGAAATCTTCTTCTGCACCAATCGGCACTTGCATTGAAACCGGGTTTGCACCCAAACGACTCTCAATCTGGCCCAAAACGCGGAAATAATCTGCGCCCACGCGATCCATCTTATTGACAAAGGCCATTCGTGGCACTTCGTATTTATTGGCTTGACGCCATACGGTCTCAGACTGGGGTTCGACCCCGCCAACCGCACAGAACACCGCGCAAGCGCCATCTAGCACGCGCAAGCTACGCTCAACTTCAATGGTGAAGTCAACGTGCCCTGGGGTATCAATAATATTCACACGGTGTTCTTTATAGTTTTTGTCCATTCCGGACCAAAAACAGGTGGTTGCAGCCGAAGTGATCGTAATACCACGCTCCTGCTCTTGTTCCATCCAGTCCATTACGGCATTACCGTCATGCACCTCACCTATTTTGTGAGATAAGCCGGTATAGAACAAAATGCGCTCCGTCGTAGTGGTTTTACCCGCATCAATATGCGCCATTATCCCCACATTACGGTAACGCTCTAAAGGTGTTTTCCTGGCCACGATAATATCTCGTCAATAAAAATATGTTAAAAGCGAAAATGCGAAAATGCCTTATTGGCTTCCGCCATTTTATGCGTATCTTCACGTTTTTTAACCGCTGCACCACGCTCTTCAGAAGCATCGATTAGCTCGCCCGCTAAACGCAGCATCATGGTTTTCTCACCACGACGTCGCGCTGCTTCAACCAACCAGCGCATGGCAAGCGCAATTTGGCGTGACGGCCGCACTTCAGTCGGTACTTGATAAGTCGCACCCCCCACACGGCGGCTTTTCACCTCAACCGATGGGCTGACTTTCTCGAGCGCAATATTAAAGACCTCTACTGGATCGCCCTTACCACGCTCTTCAATCGTATCCAGCGCACCGTACATGATGCGCTCGGCAACAGATTTCTTACCATGCGACATGATGGTATTTATAAACTTGGCAACTGTCTGATCCTTATATTTAGGATCAGGCAATATCTCTCGTTTCGGTACTTCGCGTCTTCTAGGCATAATGTGCTCTACAGCATACTGATACTTGACACAGCGTCGACCATCGACCCTATGTCGTTAAAAATTAAATTTTAAATCAAACCACCCTATTGACCCTCACCATCCTCGGCTGAAGGCAACTCCTAATGCGGTGGTTCGCTATTGCTAGGAGTTTATGCTCTGCGCCTGTACTGCTTGGGCGCGATTTGTTGTCTTGTCAAATTACCGAAATAATTATGACTTGGGTCGTTTCGCTCCGTATTTAGACCGGCCTTGACGGCGATCTGAAACACCGGAGGTATCCAGCGCGCCTCGTACAATGTGATAACGCACACCCGGTAAATCTTTCACACGACCGCCGCGAATCAACACGACAGAGTGTTCCTGTAAATTGTGGCCCTCGCCCCCGATATAAGAACTAACCTCGAATTTGTTGGTTAAACGCACACGCGCAACCTTTCGTAATGCCGAGTTAGGCTTTTTGGGCGTGGTGGTATACACACGCGTGCATACACCGCGTTTTTGCGGGCACGCTTCTAGCGCTGGTACTTTCGATTTTTGTACCTGCTTTTTTCTAGGCTTTCTAACCAGCTGGTTAATTGTTGGCATGGAAAAATTAAATGTAAACCGTTAAAAAATACCACTTTCTTTTGTTGCACTGTGCGACAAAAGGGCGGCGAATTCTAGGCACTTACACCAAAACTGTCAAGGTTAATTTACAGTTGTTTAACAAACTTGGTAAAGTGCCTATTTTGTTAACAAAATGCCTAGTCATTCACGACATTTTCATCTGCTACAGCCTGAGCTTCGTCGTCACCTACTTCACTACTCGCCAACTCCTGCGCGATGAGCTGATCTAAGTCCATTTCGCCTGCCGCCAAACGTTCAGCACGCAACCGAGCGCGTTCCTGATGATAAGCCAAACCTGTTCCGGCTGGAATCAATCGCCCGACAATGACATTTTCTTTAAGCCCGCGCAAATGATCTACTTTGCCATTGATAGACGCTTCAGTCAGTACGCGTGTTGTCTCCTGGAATGATGCTGCGGAAATAAACGAATCTGTCAACAATGAAGCCTTGGTAATACCCAGCAATACCGGTGCCCACTCGGCGGGCTGTTTATCCTTGGATACTAAAATTTCATTCGCGTCCAGCATATGCGCTTTTTCAACTTGCTCATCTGGCAAATAACCCGAATCACCCGGATCAGTAATTCGTGCCTTGCGCAACATCTGACGCACAATCACTTCGATGTGTTTGTCATCAATTTTTACCCCTTGCAGACGATAAACATCCTGAACCTCGTCAACGATATAAGCAGCCAACGCTTCAACGCCCCTGAATTCAAGGATATCGGCAGCGACAGGCAAGCCTTCTACCACCACATCACCGCGTTCTATATGCTCGCCTTCAAATACGTTGATGGGGCGGGTTTTAGCAATGAGGGTTTCAACACTTTCACCGACATCGTTGGTAATCACCAAACGATTTTTGGTTTTGGTCTCGCGACCAAACGATACAATACCTGAAGCAGTCGCCAACATGGCAGGGTCTTTGGGTTTACGTGCTTCAAACAACTCAGCAACCCGCGGCAAACCACCCGTGATATCACGTGTTTGGGTTGATGCCTGTGGAATTCGCGCCACCGTATCACCCACATTCAATTGCCCACCCGCGTCAAGCTCAACAATCGCGCCTGGCGGCAATTGATAACGCGCGGGTAGATCAGTTCCTGGAATATTGATGGGCTTACCGTTTTCATCTTTTAATTCGATAGTAGGTTTAACATCTTGCGCACTACCTCGCCGCTCCGAAGGATCACGCACCACGTAGTTAGAAACACCCGTCAGTTCGTCAGTTTGCTTGTTGACCGTCACACCCTCGATAAAATCGAAGAAATCGACCTTACCTGCTACCTCAGCTACAATTGGTGTGGTATGCGGGTCCCAGGTAGCGACAATATCACCAATCTCAATTTTGTCGCCTTCGGCTACGGATAATACGGCCCCGTATGGGAGTTTATGCCGCTCACGTTCAACCCCGTTGTCGTCCCGCACAATCAGCTCACCCGCACGCGTGGTCACCACCGCTTTGCCGTCTGAATTGGTCACAGACTTCACATCACGCAGTACGGCATTACCGCTGGTCTTAACGTCAATATTGCTGACCACCGTTCCAGCAGAGGCCGCACCCCCAATATGGAAAGTACGCATGGTCAATTGGGTGCCCGGCTCACCAATCGACTGCGCTGCGATTACCCCCACCGCTTCACCTTTATTAATCTGGTGGCCACGACCTAAATCTCGACCATAGCACTTAGAGCAAACGCCATAGCGTGTTTCACACTTGACCGCAGAGCGCACGTCAATTGAGTGCACATTGGCCTTTTCAATCGCTGCCAGCGCCGCTTCATCAATCATTTGATCACGCGATACGATGACTTCGCCGGTCGAACCATCAATTACATCTTTGGCGGGAAAGCGCCCTAAAATTCGATCACTCAGCGGAATAACCACTTCCCCACCCTGAACCAGGGCTTCCTTGGTCATACCAATTTCGGTTTCACAATCTTCTTCTGTGACTACCAAATCCTGGCATACGTCTACCAAGCGACGCGTGAGATAACCAGAGTTTGCCGTTTTTAACGCTGTATCCGCTAGCCCTTTACGCGCACCATGGGTTGAGATGAAGTATTCACTGACGTTCAGCCCCTCACGGAAATTCGCCCGAATAGGCGTTTCTATAATTGAACCATCTGGTTTCGCCATCAGTCCACGCATCCCGGCAAGCTGCCTGATTTGTGCATGCGAACCCCGCGCGCCTGAATCCGCCATCATGTAGATGGAGTTAAACGATTCTTGTTCAACTTGCTTACCTTCCGCATCGGTTACATCTTCAACCCCTAAGTGATCCATCATCGCAGTGGCCACTTGTTCTGAAGTACGTGTCCAGATATCCACCACTTTGTTGTAACGCTCCCCATCAGTTAGTAAACCATTGGAATACTGCGCTTGAATATCTTTCACTTCTTCTAAGGCGGCATTCAGAATTTTTTCTTTCTCGTCAGGGATTTCCATATCGTCCAGGCAAATCGAAACACCAGATTTAGCAGCCATCTCGAATCCCGCATACATCAACTGATCGGCAAAAATAACCGCCTCTTTTAAACCGATTTCACGATAGGCGTAATTAATCAGCCCTGAAATTTCTTTTTTCTTCAGTGGCTTTTCCAGCAATGATGTTGGCATGCCATCGGGCAATATATCCGTCAGCAGTGCGCGCCCAGCCGTGGTATCGTGCAGCGTAATCTTATCGCGGTCAGTTTGCCCCTTAAGTTCAGGCAAGCGAACCTTGATTCTTGCATGATAGGACAGCTCGCCCATCTCTACCGCTCGGCGAACCTCTTTGGTGTTGCCGTAATACGTTCCCTCCCCTTTTGCACCAACGCTTGCCCGCGTAACATAGTAAAGACCTAATACAATATCCTGAGAAGGTACAATAATCGGATCACCATTTGCCGGTGACAGTACATTATTGGAGGACATCATCAGCGTTCTCGCCTCAAGCTGTGCTTCAAGCGATAAAGGCACATGCACCGCCATTTGGTCGCCATCAAAATCGGCGTTATACGGCGTACAGACCAAAGGATGCAACTGGATTGCCTTACCTTCGATTAAAACGGGCTCAAACGCCTGAATACCCAATCGATGCAGGGTGGGTGCGCGATTGAGCAACACCGGATGCTCGCGAATGACATCATCCAGAATATCCCATACTAATGGTAATTCCTGTTCGACCAGTTTTTTCGCCTGCTTGATGTTAGAAGCATGCTCGCCGGTAATCAGTTTTGAGAAAATAAACGGTTTGAACAGCTCCAACGCCATTTTTTTGGGCAAACCACACTGGTGCAGCTTGAGCGTGGGCCCGACTACGATGACCGAACGTCCGGAATAATCCACGCGCTTGCCCAGCAGGTTTTGACGAAAACGACCCTGCTTGCCCTTGATCATGTCTGCCAGTGATTTGAGCTGACGCTTGTTGGAACCCAGAATGGCTTTACCGCGTCGGCCGTTATCAATCAGCGCATCCACCGCCTCTTGGAGCATTCGTTTTTCGTTGGCGATAATGATATCCGGCGCGCTTAGCTCCAATAGACGAGCCAGCCGGTTATTACGGTTGATTACGCGACGATATAAATCATTCAAATCAGAGGTCGCAAATCGCCCGCCTTCAAGCGGCACTAAGGGGCGCAGATCAGGTGGCAGTACTGGCAACACATCGAGAATCATCCATTCAGGCTTGTTGCCCGACTTAATAAAAGCCTCAATGACTTTAAGCCGCTTGGAAAATTTCTTGATCTTGGTAACCGATTTAGTCGCTTCAAGCTCGGCATAGAGCTTCTCAGCTTCTTCCTTCAGATCAATAGACTGAAGCAATTCTTTAATGGCCTCAGCACCCATGCTTGCCGCGAACTGATCACCCCACTCTTCAACCGCATCAATATACTTCTCTTCGGTCAACAAGGCACCTTGTTCAAAATCAGAATAACCTGATTCGGTGACCACATAGGCCTCAAAATATAAAACCCGTTCAATTTCGCGAACCGTCATATCCAGTAATAATCCCAAACGCGAGGGCAGCGATTTTAAGAACCAGATATGCGCACACGGCGCGGCCAGTTCGATATGCCCCATACGTTCGCGACGCACTTCCGCTTTGGTCACTTCAACGCCGCATTTTTCGCATACCACGCCACGGTGTTTTAAGCGCTTATATTTACCGCATAAGCACTCATAATCACTCATCGGGCCAAATAACTTGGCACAAAATAAACCATCGCGCTCAGGCCGGAAGGTGCGATAGTTAATCGTTTCGGGCTTTTTGACTTCGCCATATGACCAAGAACGGATTTTCGCAGGCGATGCAATCTCAACGCGAATCGCATCAAAATCTTCGGATTTGTCTTCGTGTTTAAACAGGTTAAATATGTCTTTCATAATACTTGCCTCTATAGTTTGTCTCTGGGGTGAAATTGGCTATTGGATTAGCCGTTATCCTGTTCAAGCTCGACATTGAGCCCCAGACCACGAATTTCTTTAACCAATACGTTAAAAGACTCGGGCATGCCCGGATCCATATATTGATCTCCCCTGACGATATTTTCATACATCTTGGCACGGCCGATCACGTCATCAGATTTCACCGTCAACATTTCCTGTAAGGTATAAGATGCGCCGTACGCTTCCAGCGCCCAAACCTCCATCTCCCCGAAGCGTTGCCCACCAAACTGGGCTTTACCCCCTAATGGCTGTTGGGTAATCAAACTATACGGGCCCGTTGAGCGTGCGTGCATCTTGTCGTCTACCAAATGATTGAGCTTGAGGACATACATATAACCCACCGTCACCTCACGCTCAAAGGGTTCGCCCGTACGGCCATCATATAATGTGGCTTGTCCGCTGGTTGGTAAATCGGCCAGTTCCAGCATTTGACGTACTTCGTTTTCGTCCGCGCCATCAAACACCGGTGTCGCCATGGGCACGCCTTTACGCAGGTTACCTGCCAGCTCCATGAGCTCATCATCGTTAAACGACTTTAAATCTTCCTGTTTACCGCTGGCGTTATAGATCTTGTTCAGAAAGGTTCTTATCTGGGAGGCTTTGCGCTCGCTTTTCAGCATGGCATCAATTTTATTACCCAAGCCTTTCGCTGCCCAACCCAAGTGGGTTTCCAGTATTTGCCCAACATTCATACGCGAAGGCACCCCCAAGGGATTCAATACGATATCCACCGGTGTGCCATCTTCCATATAAGGCATATCTTCTTCTGGAATAATTTTTGAGATGACCCCTTTATTCCCATGACGACCCGCCATTTTATCCCCCGGCTGCAAGCGGCGCTTGATCGCGACATAGACCTTGACCGTCTTCAACACGCCTGGCGCTAAATCATCACCGGCTTCAATTTTGCCTTTCTTTTCTGCAAATAACTCATCGAAGGCATTTTTCTGTTTATTAAGCTGCTTACGAATGGTTTCGATCGCATCATTGATCTCAGATACTTTCATCCGCAATTCGAAAAGTTGTGCGTCAGACAATGTTTCCAAGTACGCCTCGGTAACCTTGTTGCCCGCTTTTAGGCCGTTTGGCCCACCTTCGGCCACCTTGTTAAGTACCATTTCGCGAATACGCGTATGCCCATCTTCTTCAATGATGCGCATTTGATCATCCAAGTCTTTACGAATACCGCTGATCTCTTCTTTATCATTAGATAAAGCACGCGCGTCTTTCTCCATACCATCACGGGTAAAAACTTGTACGTCGATAACCGTGCCCGTCAGGCTAGAACTCATTTTCAAAGAACTGTCTTTAACGTCTGTAGCTTTTTCGCCAAAAATGACGCGTAGCAGTTTTTCTTCCGGCGTGAGTTGTGACTCACCCTTAGGCGTGACTTTGCCGACCAGAATATCACCCGGATTTACTTTCGCACCGATATAAACAATACCAGACTCATCTAGTTTCGATAACGCAGCTTCACCCACATTCGGAATATCGCGCGTAATTTCTTCCGAACCTAATTTAGTATCACGTGCGACACAGCTTAACTCAACGATATGCACCGAAGTGTAGACATCGTCTTTTACCAGCCGCTCGGAAATGAGGATAGAATCTTCAAAGTTATAACCGTTCCACGGCATAAACGCGATCAAGGCATTACGCCCCAGTGCCAATTCACCCATATCGGTTGACGGCCCGTCGGCCATAACATCACCCTTAACCACTGCGTCACCTGCTTTAACCAGAGTTTTCTGGTTCACCGTGGTATTCTGGTTTGAACGGGTAAACTTAATCAGGTTATAGATATCAACGTCGGGCTGGCCCTTAACTCGCTCATCGTCATTGACACGCACCACAATACGCGATGCGTCGACCATTTCGATCGAGCCGCCCCGCTTCGCAACCACGGTCACCCCGGAATCAATTGCGACAATGCGTTCCATGCCGGTTCCGACCAACGGCTTTTCTGCCTGTAGCGTGGGGACCGCTTGGCGTTGCATATTCGAACCCATTAAAGCTCGGTTGGCATCATCATGCTCTAGAAAAGGCACGATTGAAGCGGCAACTGACACAATTTGAGATGGGCCCACATCAATAAAATCGACTTCGTTTGCTGGCACCAGGGTAAATTCGTTGCGATGGCGGCAAGACACCAGTTCGTTCACAAATCTACCCGCTTTGGTCAATTCTGCATTGGCCTGCGCAATAGAAAACTTATGCTCTTCAATCGCTGATAAATACTGTACCTCATCGGTGACCTTACCTTTCACCACTTTTTTATAAGGTGTTTCTAGGAATCCATGGTCATTGGTACGCGCATAGGATGCCAACGAATTGATTAAACCAATATTCGGACCTTCCGGTGTTTCAATCGGACAAACCCGACCGTAATGTGAAGGATGCACATCGCGCACTTCAAAGCCAGCACGCTCACGTGTAAGACCACCCGGACCCAATGCGGAAACACGTCGTTTATGCGTAACTTCTGACAATGGATTCACCTGATCCATAAACTGAGACAGCTGACTGGAACCAAAAAACTCGCGTACCACAGCAGATACTGGCTTGGCATTGATCAAATCCGTGGGTGTTAAACCGTCACTTTCAACTTGGTTTAAGCGCTCTTTAACCGCGCGCTCAACCCGCACAAGGCCGATTCGGAATTGGTTTTCAACCAATTCACCCACCGCGCGAATACGACGATTGCCCAGGCTATCGATATCATCGATATCGCCCTTACCATTTTTAAGATCGACGATGACCTTCATCACATCTATAATGTCATTTTGGTCTAGCACGCCTTCGCCGATATCGCTATCACGACCCAGACGACGATTAAGTTTCATGCGGCCTACCGCAGATAAATCATAGCGCTCGCTTGAAAAGAACAAATTACCAAACAGGTTTTTAGACGCCTCTGGGGTGGGCGGCTCACCCGGGCGCATCATGCGGTATATTTCTTGCTGCGCTTCCTCTTCGGTACGCGTAGAATCGATATCCAGGGTATCCGAGATAAAAGAGCCACAATCGATATCATTGGTATAAATGACTTCCAGCTGTTTAATATTTTGGCCCTTTATCGCTTCAAACAATTCCGCAGTAACTTCCTGATTCGCTTCTGCCAGTAATTCTCCTGTTGATTGATCGATTATGTCCTGCGCGATGCGACGACCGTAGATAAATTCTTCGGGTACTTCTATAAATTTAATACCCGCCTTTTCAAGTTGCTTGATGTGGCGCGCAGTAATGCGTTTGCCCGCTTCAACAACTACTTTTTTACCTCTTCCCAAAATATCGAATTCGAATAACTGACCACGCAAACGACTCGGCACCAATTCCATATCGATGCTATCTTTTTTAAGCTTGAATACATCATTTTCAAAGAAAGCTTCGAGTATTTCCTGCGTATTGAGCCCCATTGCCCGCAGCAACACCGAGGCAGGTAACTTGCGGCGACGATCAATTCGAACGTAGAACAGATCCTTGTGATCAAACTCCATGTCCAACCATGAGCCTCGATAAGGAATAATGCGTGCATTAAACAGCAGCTTGCCAGAGGCGTGGGTGTTGCCGCTATCATGGTCAAATAAAACCCCTGGAGAACGATGTAATTGAGAGACAATAACGCGCTCAGTACCATTAATGACAAAGGTTCCGTTGTCCGTCATCAACGGAATATCGCCTAAAAATACTTCTTGCTCGATGGCATCCTTGATCTTTTTCTTCTTACGATTTTTCTCAAAAATAACCAACCGCAAAGTGGCATAAATGGGCGCGCAATACACCATACCACGCTGCATGCACTCCTTAACATCAAAACGCGGAGTATCCAGACGATACTCAACAAAATCGAGCATCACGCTGCCGTTATAGCTTTCAATCGGGAAAACGGAGGTAAACGCTGCTTGCAGGCCCGTGTTTGGTCGATCTTCTTTGGCAATGCCCTCCTGCAGAAATTTGCGATAAGATGCCTTCTGGGTTTCCAGAAGATAAGGCACTTTAACGTCACCCGTTCGCTTACTAAAATTCTTCCGAATTCGTCTTTTTTCTGTATAAGAATATCCCATAGCTCGACCTCTCTCGTTAATCGTACGCGGCAAAATCAGATAGATTTAATCAATGCAAATTCGACTAAATCTATTTAATTTTGACGGCTTTTTGTTTCTACATATTTACCTAATTCAAACGGCAAAAACGCCCGTACTGGTCATTTTTCAATGACCAGCATGAGCGATTTCGACAGCCAGAAATAATCTGGCTGTATTTTTGCGTAGCACTAATTACTTCAGCTCGACGCTGCCGCCTGCTTCTTCTAGCGCTTTTTGTGCTTCTTCTGCTTCGTCTTTCGTCGCACCTTCTTTGATTGGTGCAGGTGCACTTTCAACCAAATCTTTTGCTTCTTTTAGACCCAAGCCAGTAATTGCACGTACTGCTTTAATGACGCCTACTTTCTTGTCACCAAAGCTGGTCAATACGACATCAAACTCATCTTTAGCTGCATCACCACCCGCATCGCCACCCGCTGCCGCACCAGGTGCTGCGACTGCGACGGCTGCTGCTGCAGACACACCAAACTTTTCTTCCATCGCAGAGATCAGTTCAGATAAGTCAAGTACTGACATTTCCGCGATCCCGTCAAGAATATCTTCTTTAGATAAAGCCATTTTAAACTCCTAGAATATTTAAGGAAAAACCATTAACAATAAAAACTAACAAGCCAACAATAAACTTAAGCCGCCTCCCGGCTATCGCGCACTGCCGCCAAAGCGCGAACCGCTTTAGTGGGAACTTCATTCATAGTTCGAACCAGCTTGGTGATTGGCGCCTGCATGGTGACAACTAGAGTTGCCAACAATTCTTCGCGTCCCGGTAATTTTGACAAGGCTTTAATACCTTCAACATCCATTGACTGGCCATTCATGACGCCAGCAGTGATCTTTAAAGTATCGTTATCCTTGGAAAAATTCGACATTACCTTTGCTACCGCGACTGGGTCATCAGCAGCAGAGAAAATGACCGGACCGACCAAATGCTCATCCAAACTATCAAAATCAGTATCTTTGATAGCGCGTTTTGCCAGCGTGTTCTTTACCACTTTCATGAACACCCCGGCCTCATGCGCATCCTTACGCAGCTTAGTTAATTGCGAGACAGTTAGCCCTCGATACTCAGCAACCACGGCAGCTTGCGCAGACGACAAAGTGTCTGTCACTTCACTGACAATCGCTTTTTTCTTTTGAAGCGCTGTACTCATATAAGCAATCTCCTAATGTTGATGGTGCACCTAGATCAGGAGAATCCTGACTTCGGGTCACCGTCTACGTAGGCCCTTTTTAACTCCGAGGAGTAAAAAGAATTAAAAATAAATTCACCTACGGTCTTTGACAAACTCCGGCCTCATTACCGAAGCTCCCAAATCGTTCGCTCAAGCCATCACAACAATGGCTCAAACACCAAATTATTTAAGCGGAAGCGAACTTCGCTCAACTTTTATGCCTGGCCCCATGGTACTGGAAAGCGATACACGTTTAATGTATTGCCCTTTCGCACTTGAAGGTTTAGCCTTTTCCAGATCTGCGATCAATGCGGTAAGATTTTCACTTAAATCTTCCACCGAGAATGACGCCTTGCCGATCGCGCAATGCACGATACCGCCCTTCTCATTACGAAACTGGACCTGGCCTGATTTCGCATTACTCACTGCAGTGGCAATGTCTTTGGTGACGGTTCCTACTTTTGGATTTGGCATTAAGCCTCTCGGCCCCAAGATTTGACCCAGCTGGCCGACGATGCGCATCGCATCTGGCGCAGCAATACACAAATCAAAATCCATCTCGCCGCCCTTTACTTTGGTAGCCAGATCATCCATACCGACCAAATCAGCACCCGCCTCCGTCGCCTGCTCAGCCAGTTCGCCATCGGCGAACACCGCTACGCGTACGGATTTGCCTGTACCTTTAGGCATGACCGTCGCGCCACGTACGTTTTGATCGGATTTACGTGCATTAATACCCAAGTTCACAGCCACTTCGACACTTTCGTCGAATTTGGCAGTAGCGGTTTCTTTCACCAAAGCAAACGCTTCTTCCAGCGGATAATGTTTCTCGTGATCGACTTTATCCGCAAATGCCTTCATTCTTTTACTTAACTTCGCCATGATCTACCCCTTCACCTCGATACCCATACTGCGCGCAGTACCGGCAATAATTTTGACCGCTGCATCCATATCGTATGCATTGAGATCGGGGTCTTTAACTTTTACGATTTCTTCAAGTTGCGCACGCGTCACTTTGCCCACTTTGTCGCGATTGGGCTCGCCACTCCCACTTTGAATACCCGCTGCCTTTTTCAGCATGATGGAAGCCGGGGGTGATTTCTTAACATAGGTAAAACTCTTATCTGAGTAGACCGTAATGATCACAGGGACAGGCATGCCTTTTTCCATATCCTGGGTTTCTGCGTTGAATGCTTTGCAAAAATCCATGATATTCAAGCCATGCTGGCCTAGCGCTGGCCCAACGGGCGGGGCAGGCTTAGCGTCACCTGCGGGTACCTGCAACTTAATGTAGGCGTCTATTTTCTTAGCCATGTTTTATCCTCAATGGGTGCAAACGCTGCTTCGCAGCTCCCCGGTTATACAATGAAAAGGAGGATTAACCCTTTTCTACTTGATCAAATCCCAGCTCAACTGGGGTTGATCTTCCAAAAATAGAAACCGATACATGCAGCCTCGATTTCTCAAAATTCACATCCTCAACCATGCCGGTAAAATCGGCAAACGGCCCATCGATAACGCGCACCACCTCACCCGGCGCAAAAGTAAATTTTGGCTTAGGTGCATCCAGGCTATCGGTCATGCGTTGCAAGATGGAATCCGCTTCTTTATCACTCAATGGCACGGGCTCACCACGCTTTCCACCAATAAAACCAGAGACCTTAGGTAAAGAATTGATCATATGCCAGGTATCGTCATTAATCTCCATATGGACTAACACATAGCCCGGGAAAAACTTGCGCTCACTGGTGCGCTTTTGCCCGGCACGCATTTCAACCACTTCTTCGACCGGAATCAGCACTTCACCGATCAAATCTGACAAACCTTCACGCTCGGCTTTTTCTTTGATCGATTGTTGCACGCGTTTTTCGAACGTTGAGTAGGTCTGTACGACATACCACTTCTTACCGTCTCCAGTTTGCGTCGTTTCTTGCTGCTTGTCGTTGGAATCTGTCATGATTAATCTTGCCGCTGTACGCTTAGCCTTGTGTACCCAAAATCAGGTCATAGACCACTTTGAACAATATAGTATCCGCCAACCAGATAAACAGGGCAGCAATCACCGCGCCTGCAATCACGATCCCAGTAATCTGAGTTGCTTCAGGACGACCAGGCCATACCACCTTTGCACCTTCACTTCTCGCCTTTGATGCAAAACCGAGCGCATTCTTACCCTGTGCAGAGGTTGCTGCAACCAAAGCAGCGAGCACAATCGCGCCCACTACCAGGCCCACCCGCGCCACTTGTAGCCACTGATCAAAATAGTAAAAAGCAAAAATACCCGCCACGATAATCAGTATCGCAATCAGTAATTTAAGTTTATCTGCCACTATATTTGCCTTTTGTCTAAGTAAATGGCAGGCCAGGAGGGAATCGAACCCCCAACCTGCGGTTTTGGAGACCGCTGCTCTGCCAATTGAGCTACTGGCCTAAATGTACGCCTGCCGGTTACCCTATTTTAGTGTTAATAATCGTAAGAGCCTAAGCGAACCTTGGCCCTAACTTATTACTCGATGATTTTAGCCACTACACCCGCACCCACTGTGCGACCACCTTCACGTATCGCAAAGCGTAAGCCTTCATCCATCGCTATCGGCGCAATCAACTCAACATTCATGTTGATGTTGTCTCCAGGCATTACCATCTCAACATCATCAGGTAAAATACATTCGCCCGTTACGTCCGTCGTGCGGAAGTAAAACTGCGGACGATAGCCCTTGAAGAAGGGCGTATGTCGTCCACCCTCTTCTTTACCCAGAATATATACCTCAGCCTCAAACTTGGTGTGCGGTGTTATCGATCCAGCCTTGGCCAGTACCTGACCACGCTCAACATCTTCGCGCTTGGTACCACGCAGTAATATACCCACGTTATCACCCGCCTGACCTTCGTCCAGCAGCTTGCGAAACATCTCAACACCCGTACAAGTCGTCTTCTCAGTCGCCTTGATACCTACAATCTCTATCTCATCGCCCACGTGGATGATCCCGCGCTCAACACGGCCCGTTACCACCGTACCACGACCTGAGATCGAAAATACATCTTCTACCGGCATCAGAAAATCTCCATCTACCGCACGCTCAGGCTCGGGGATATAACTATCCAACGCTTCCGCCAACTTGATGATAGAACCCTTACCCATATCAGAATCATCTCCCTCCAGGGCTTTCAGGGCAGAACCAACTATAATCGGCGTGTCATCTCCTGGAAACTCGTAGCTATCCAGAAGCTCGCGCACTTCCATCTCTACCAGCTCCAGTAACTCTTCATCGTCCACCATGTCCGCTTTGTTCATATACACGATGATATAAGGAACACCCACCTGACGAGAAAGCAGAATGTGCTCACGCGTTTGCGGCATCGGACCATCTGCAGCAGATACCACCAAAATCGCACCATCCATCTGCGCCGCACCGGTGATCATATTCTTGACATAATCAGCGTGCCCAGGGCAGTCCACGTGCGCGTAGTGACGATTCTCAGTCTCATACTCAACGTGTGCAGTTGAGATGGTAATACCGCGCTCGCGCTCTTCTGGCGCATTATCGATATCCGCAAAAGCCTTGGCTTCACCACCATATTCTGCACCCAATACCGCCGTCAACGCCGCCGTCAGCGTCGTCTTACCGTGGTCAACGTGACCAATCGTGCCAACGTTAACGTGCGGTTTGTTTCTTTCAAATTTTTCTTTTGACACGATCAATAACCTCTTTTCTATTAATAACCAAACAACTTTATACAGCACACAACAATAATGGTGCCCACAACCGGATTTGAACCGGTGACCTCTCCCTTACCAAGGGAGTGCTCTACCACCTGAGCCATGTGGGCCAAACCTCTGCAGACCACTTAAAGCCCGATCACGATCAGGCGTTCAACCGACCTTCAAACTGGAGCGGGTGATGGGAATCGAACCCACATAGTCAGCTTGGAAGGCTGAAGTTCTACCATTGAACTACACCCGCAATGACTCTTCGCACCTCTAGAATTAGACTAAAGGCGCTACCTTATTCATGTTGTCAAGCAAATGGTCAGCTTAAATGCTGCATCGAAATTCACGCTTGGCTATTTCGATTCGACCAACTGCTTAAAATTCTTACTCAGTTTCGCGTATTTATTCAAAAAATACGCATCTTATCAGCGCTTTACCGTGCACTAATGGTGGAGGGGGGAGGATTCGAACCTCCGAAGGCTGAGCCAGCAGATTTACAGTCTGCCCCCTTTGGCCGCTCGGGAACCCCTCCAAAAAACCAACGCGCGATTCTCTATCAAACACTGCACGCTGTCAACATTTAACCCATAGGGCTCAAATATTGTGCAAAACCTCCAACGGAGGGTTCTCATACCCAGCATTAAACTAAAATGGAGCCCGCAGAGGGATTTGAACCCACGACCTGCTGATTACAAATCAGCTGCTCTGCCAGCTGAGCTATGCGGGCAAATTGCTTGTAACATTTCCAGTGTAAAAAATGGGAGCGCGATTTTATGCAAAGCGAAGGGGAATCGCAATGCAAATCAGGCACTTTTTGCAAGTATTTTCAGTGCATTAAAACCAAAGAACTCATATTATTCCCGTTCACCATGAATACTACGTGGCTTTACTGGCAAGGTTGAGCCTTAATACTGACCCCTTTTGAAATATCCAATGCTTTGATCGCCGCTTTAGATATTTGCGCAAGCTCAATTGCATTATTAATGGTTCCATCCAGGTAAATCGTTTCAGTTTTCACTGGTAAGCCCTTGGCTTGCATTTGCTTCTGGTAATTTGTCGCGCGTGCTGGCTCGGAAAAATAGCCCAATTGCAACAAACGATCGCCTTTTAGACGTATCAAGAAATGATCAATATTTAATTGCTCCAATTGCTGCTTCTGGGCTGCAAGCGCATTATCGTTTCCATACGGGCCGATATAGACGCGCACCGCCTTGATTCGACGGCTCGCCTCACGCTCATCTAGCTTATAAACAATACCCTGGCTATCCAACTTTTGGCGTAGACTCGCCAATCGTTTGGGGTTCTTAAACGGGCCTAGACGATAGCACGATAAAGTTTGTTCTACAGTAACTGGTTTTGTGGCTGGATTCTCAACTCGCACTATTTTGGTTAATTCTTCAGCTACCGGCACCTCGGCTTGCTTATTTATTTCAGCCTGTGTTTCAGGCTTTTTCTGAGGCGCACTGGTATTTTTGGGCGACTTTGTAGCTTGCGCCTTTGCTTGACTATCTTCAGATTGCTCATTTTTAGCCATCAGCACCTCGCCCTGCTGATCTACTTTCAGCTTTGCCAGCGAATCTTCCTCTACCGTTGCCGCATCGGATGCAGTTTGCGTGTTTTGTTGATCGCGTGCTTCATCCGGGCGAATCACTGACATGGCCGCCACATTGATCTGCTCATATTCACCTGATTGCACCGATTGCATACTGTCGACCGGTGCTCTCATCCCGAGTAAATAAGCCACCACATTCAGTAGCACTAAAATGACCGCAATCCACTTCATTGCTTAGACCCAGCCATCAAGCGCAAACCATCTAACACCAAATTTGGCTGATGATGAACTTGCATAGGAGTTAACTGCAACATATCTGCGCTTCCACCCGTAATGATTATCGGTACCGCGTTAATTTTAGCGTTTATTTGCGCAACTTGCTGCTCAATTACCGCTCTGACTCCACCCAGCATGGAGAAATATACACCTGAGGCAATGGCATCCTGAGTCGATTGCGCCAAGGCCTTGACTTGTCCAAGCCTATCTGAAAAATCAGGAGAAAGCTGTGCAGTCGTACCCAACGCTTTGAGCATCAGTTCAATACCGGGCATTATCACCCCACCGAGATGCTGACCGGATTTATCCAGCAAATCAACCGTGGTTGCGGTTCCTGCGTCAACCACGATGCACGCTGAATCAGGAAACAGCGCGCGTCCGGCGATAAGGGCAGCCCAACGATCAACCCCCAGATGGTCGGGCTGTGCATAGGCATTGACCACACCACACGCTTTAGCCGATGAGACCTGCCACTCTATATCAGTTTTGAAAAGTGCATTTACAGCACTTGCCAATTTAGTTTCTATTGCTTCACCAAGCACGCTACTACCGATGACTCGCGCAGGTTTTTGCGCCGGTTTAATCGCTTTCCATTGATCTACAAGCGTTTCGATTGACGTGGCAACTTGCGCTTTTTTATCCCCGTCAAGCAGCCATTTAAGGCGTGAGTTGCCTGCATCAAGATATAAATTCAAGAAGCTTCCCTCAGCATATTCACTTCACCTGAAGTTACAGTATGAATTTTACCCTGGGTTTCGAGCATCAAAGCTCCGCTGTTATCCAGGCCGACCACCTTTCCTGTCAGTGATTGACCGTTCAGCTCATACCGCAGTGTCGAGCCTGCAAAGGCGTGGTAGGCCAACCAATCATCGCGTATCGGCGCAAAACCATTTTTTTCCATTTGTTGCAACCGCGCTGAAATATGTCCCAAAAGGGCAATCAGCAATACTTGTCGATTAACCTCCACCCATCCATGTTGCGAAAGATCAGTCCAAGTACTGCCGGACATATCCAGCGGCGCCTTTTGAAGATGTATATTCAAACCCATCCCGATCACCAGCTCGGTACGGGTACTACGTACACGTGATTCAAGTAAAATCCCCGCTAGTTTCGCGCCATCTACTAACACATCGTTGGGCCATTTCAGAGCAACATGCTCTAGCCCCATTTGCTTTAAGGTATCTGCGACGGCCACACCCACCGCGAGACTGACCTCAGCACCAACCTGCATATTTGGCGCCCAACCCAGTGAGAACATTAGGCTGGCACCCGCACTACTGACCCACTTTTTACCGTGTCGGCCTTTGCCCTGCGTTTGATAATCGGTGATGCATAGATGCCCATGAACCAATTTATCTGCGCGCATCAAGTAAGCGTTGGTCGAATCAATGTTGTCAAAATACTCGACGGTTTTAATCCAGCGAATATCATTTTCCAGTAAAGCCAATCGAATCTGTGAAACATCAAACATTGTTATCAGAAAGACGTACCATACCCCTTACAAGCCATTGATTAAAACCAACGTGGACTATACCATCATTTGCTGTTTCTTCTTAAGCCCGTATGCTCATGACATCCAGCCAACCCATTCAGCGTAATCCTACCCGGGCGGTTAGGATTGGCAGTATTGTCATCGGCGCAAATCACCCCATTGCGGTGCAAAGCATGTGTGCAACCCCAACACGACAAATAGACGAAACCTTGCTACAAATTCGCAATCTGGAAGCCGCCAAGGCGGACATAATTCGCATCGCGGCTGATAATCAGCGCGACGCCAAAGCCCTGATCGAAATCCGGCAGCAAACAGAGGCGAATCTAAGCGTTGATCTTCAGGAAAACTACCGATTGGCGGCGGTACTCGCACCCCATGTTGAGAAAATCCGTTACAACCCTGGGCACCTGTATCACCACGAGAAAAGCAAACCTTGGCAGGATAAGGTTAAATATCTAGCCGACATTGCCGCACAAAATGATTGTGCCATGCGCGTGGGGGTCAATGCCGGCTCGATGGATCCAGACAAACTGGATCAGTTTCCTGTAGATGATTCAATCAGTCCGATGATCACCAGTGCACTAGACCATTGCGAACTATTGGATCGCATCGGTTTTATGCGCTATTGCGTTTCACTGAAAGATTCTGATCCCCGTAAAGCACAACAAGCCTATGAGCAGTTTTCCCAACAACGCCCCGATATTCCCCTGCATTTAGGCGTCACCGAAGCAGGTATGCCTCCAGATGGCGTTAGTAAAACCCGCATGGCTTTTCTGCCACTTTTGGCGCAAGGTATTGGCGATACCATCCGCGTCTCTTTAACCCTACCATATGAGCTAAAACAGCAGGAAATAGAAGTTGGCAGACAAATTATCGCGGATGCACAAGCAGGGATCAGCGAAGAACAAAATGCGTTTGATCTTGAAACACTGAATATCATCTCCTGCCCGAGTTGCTCGCGGGTTGAAAACGAAGCATTTATTGATTTGGCACAGCAAGTCAAAGCCCGCACTGCCTACGCGACGGATCACGCGCTCAGCATCGCCGTCATGGGCTGTCGCGTAAATGGCCCAGGAGAAACAGACGACGCTGATCTCGGCCTATGGTGCGGCCCAAATTATGTCAATTTAAGCCGTCGCGGGGAAAAACTCGGTGCGTTTCGCTACGATGAGGTGCTCGACAAAATGGATATTGAACTTCAATCGTTGATAGAACAAAGTACCTAAACACCCAAACCTTACCTCAATCCAAAATTTAGATCTCAAAGAAAATAACCATGCCTGATTATCGATCCTGGACCAGCACGCGCGGACGCACCATGGCTGGCGCCCGCTCTTTATGGCGAGCAACTGGTATGACCGATGAAGATTTCAATAAGCCCATCATCGCAATCGCCAATTCCTATACCCAGTTTGTACCCGGCCACGTACATTTAAAAAATATGGGGGACCTGGTCGCGGGTGAAATCGCCAAGGCGGGTGGGGTTTCCAAAGAGTTTAACAGCATTGCAGTCGACGATGGTATCGCGATGGGGCACGGAGGGATGTTGTATTCGCTGCCTTCGCGTGAATTGATTGCCGATTCGGTTGAATATATGGTCAACGCGCATTGTGCCGATGCCCTGGTATGTATTTCCAATTGCGATAAAATTACGCCGGGCATGTTAATGGCTGCTCTGCGCCTGAATATACCAACCATCTTTGTTTCCGGTGGGCCCATGGAAGCGGGGAAAATCAAATGGGATGATCAAGAGCGCCACGTAGATTTAATCGATGCCATGATTGTCTCCGCAGATGATCGGGTCAGCAACGAAGCAGTCGAACAAATGGAACGTTCGGCTTGCCCTACCTGTGGCTCATGCTCGGGTATGTTCACCGCAAATTCCATGAATTGCTTGACTGAAGCGCTGGGATTGTCTTTACCCGGTAATGGAACCGTACTCGCTACGCATGCGGATCGAGAGCGCCTATTTCGTGAAGCCGGCGGTGTCATCGTCGGTTTGGCGAAGCGCTACTATGAGCAAGATGACGAAAGCATATTGCCCCGTTCCATCGCCAACTTTGATGCATTTGAAAACGCCATGTGCCTGGACATCGCTATGGGTGGCTCAACCAATACCGTGCTACATTTATTAGCGGCAGCCCAAGAAGGCGAAATCGAATTCACCATGGCGGACATTGATCGATTGAGTCGTAAGGTCCCCAACTTGTGCAAAGTCGCGCCTGCCACCCAGGATTATCACATCGAGGATGTGCATCGTGCTGGAGGTGTGATGGCGATTTTAGGTGAGCTGGATCGCGCTGGGCTTATCAATCGTGATTGCAAAACCGTGCACTCAGCCAGTATGAAACAAGCCTTAGCGCAATGGGATGTGCGTTTGACCACAGATCAAAAACGACATGAATTTTATCAGGCTGCGCCCGGTGGTGTGCCGACCCAAACCCCGTTTTCTCAGTCCAGGCGCTATCCGTCGCTGGATATAGATCGGGAAAACGGCTGTATTCGCGATCAAGCAAACGCCTACAGCCAGGATGGCGGCCTGGCGGTTCTATATGGGAATCTGGCAGAACAAGGCTGCATCGTAAAAACCGCTGGGGTAGATGAAAGTTGTCTGGTGTTTTCTGGCCCGGCACGCGTTTATGAAAGCCAGGACGCCGCTGTCATGGCCATTTTGGGTAACGAGATTCACAAAGGTGATGTTGTGATTGTACGCTATGAAGGCCCCAAAGGTGGTCCGGGCATGCAGGAAATGCTCTATCCCACCGCGTATCTTAAATCCAAAGGCCTGGGTAAAGATTGTGCACTGGTCACCGATGGCCGTTTTTCCGGAGGCACATCCGGCCTGGCGATTGGCCATGCCTCACCTGAAGCCGCAACCGGTGGCAATATGGGCTTGATTGAGGAAGGCGATGTTATCGAAATTGACATCCCCAAACGCAGTATCCATTTGGCGGTGGATGATACGACCTTGAAAAAGCGTCGTGAAGAGATGAATGCACGTGGTAAACAAGCCTGGAAACCCAAACGCGAGCGGACGGTAAGTAAAGCGTTGCAAGCCTATGCTGCACTGGCGACCAGCGCCGCAACTGGCGGGGTACGCGATGTTGATCAGCTCAGCTAACACAAGCCGAGCTTTGCTGTACCGCAGATAGTTTAACAAATGCTTGCCGCATATTATTGATCGTATGTTTGCTATCTGGCGCTTGTCATCATCATAATTACTCAAAGCCAATACCTAAAATATCCAGAGATCGCATGACGCATCACGGTCATCAACAGAATTCATCGTCTGAAAACTACCAAATAACGCGCAAAGTCACGCTGGTCGGCAGCGTAATCGATGGCTTGTTGAGTGTATTAAAAATAAGCGCGGGCCTGATAGGCCAATCTCAAGCGCTGGTCGCGGACGGGGTCCATTCACTTTCTGATTTGGCAACTGACGTGTTGGTTATTTGGGCAGCCAAACACGCGCAGGCTGAACCGGACGAGGAACACCCCTATGGCCACGAACGGATCGAAACCTTGGCCACCATGGCGCTATCGGTGGCTTTACTCGTGGTCGCATTGGGGTTTGCCTATGACGCCATTACGCGGATCATCGACGGCACCAATTTACAACACCCCGGTTGGCTAGCCTTGATTGCTGCGGCAATTTCCATGCTGGCGAAAGAATGGATCTATCACTATACCGTGCGCGCTGCAAACCAGATTAATTCAGACTTATTACGCGCCAATGCCTGGCATTCTCGTACCGATGCGGCTTCATCTGTCATCGTATTGTTGGGGGTGTTAGGTGTCATGTTGGGGTTTGAATACGCCGACGCGCTGGCTTCGATTGGCGTATCCTGCATGATTGGGTGGATTGGTTGGACGCTGGGGCGTACAGGTATCGATGAATTAATCGATACCAGTATCGAGCCTGAATTGCTCAACGAAATTACAGCTACCATACGCAGTATTGAAGGCGTAGTGGATGTACATCAGGCGCGCACTCGCAAGATGGCAGGAAAAATTGTAATGGACAGCCATATCACGGTTAACCCGATGATTTCGGTTTCCGAAGGCCACCGTATTGGTGATGCGGTAGAACGCGCCTTGCATCAGAATTTCCCCGAAGTGGGTGATATCACGATCCATATCGACCATGAAGATGATGATGTTGAACGGCCTAGCTATCATTTACCTCTGCGCGGGCAAGTATTCTCTGATATTTTGGATATGCTGGAGCGGCATAAGGTGGAATTAGGCAATATCAGCCTCGAAGACTTTATTGAAATCAAGCTGCATTACGTTGGTGGCGCCATTCAACTGGAACTATGGCAAGAATTTCCAGCCGATCATATGCCGCAAGCAGTGTCGGAATCACAAACTGCATTGCAAAAACGATTAGCCCAAATTGAATATGTCAGTGATATTGTGGTGGCGTATCGTATCTCAACCGGGAAATGAACGCCTCTGCAACCAAGTAAGACATTATTCAAGCGCTTACCCTTCGCAGTAAACCCCAACCGCGCGCATCCCTTAAATAAATAAAGTAATCACTTTACTTACTATTTTCGGGTGTTTTAAGCTGCTTATACATCACCAGCGCATCGATAAACCCCAAACGCGCGTTCCGAAAGGCGCCGGGTAAAGTCCCCACTATTTCAAAACCATGCTTTTGCCAGAGATGAATCGCCGCCTGATTACTGACCGCCACCAGATTGTATTGCATGGCACGAAAACCTAATTCAACCGCGGTCTGCTGCGAATGCACGCACATTTTCGATGCAACACCTTTGCCCTGGGCGTCGGTTGAAACGATATACCCCGCGTTACACACATGGCTTCCTAATTCCGGTTGGTTCGGTTTTAGATAGTACGTTCCCAGTATATCGCCAGCCTGACTAACTGCGACATAAGTTGTGGTTACCCCATCAACCCAAACTTGTTGAGCCTCCGCTTTAGAAATATCCGGTGCGTAGGCATAGGTTTCCCCAGCGCGAAAAACAGGTTTGATGGTCTTCCAGAGATCGGGCCAATCCGCGTCATTATATTGACGTAAGTGGATTTTCATGGCCTATGGGCTTGAATAGTTCTTAAGGAAATTGCGAAAAGCAATATAAGGCGGATTCGCGCTGGGTCTATTGAAAGAAGGTGGCGAATAAGGCGTGATTTTCTAGGTGGAAAGCAATAGCACTGCATCGGTGCAGTGCTCAATTGCAACATTAACGCTTTTTCATCTCCTTAATTTTCTCGATGGAACGCAATTGAGCGGCGATTTGCGCAAGTTCCGCTTTCGCTCGTGCGTAATCCATTTCCGAAGCTTGATCCGACATGGCCTCTTCCGCACGTTTTTGTGCTTCGATCGCTTTGGCTTCATCCAGATCATGGGCGCGAATGGCGGTATCCGACAACACCGTTACCACATCGGGTTGAATTTCAAGTATGCCCCCTGAGATAAAAAAGAACTCTTCATTTCCATCTTCAGTTTGCACGCGCACATCACCTGGCTTGAGCGGGGTGATTAACGGGGTATGGCGTGGCGCAATACCCAATTCCCCCATTTCGCCAGGCGCAAACACCATGGTGCCTTCTCCCGACCAAACCTGCTCTTCTGCGCTAACGATTTCAACTTTTATGGTTGACATAATGCGGCCCAGTTATTGCATTTCCTTGGCGTTTTCGAGTACTTCTTCAATGCCACCGACCATATAAAAAGCTTGCTCGGGAATATCGTCATATTCACCCTCTACGATGGCTTTAAAACCAGTCAGCGTATCTTTCAAAGATACGTATTTACCGGGTGCTCCGGTAAAGGTTTCCGCAACGGTAAACGGTTGGGATAAAAACCGTTGAATTTTACGCGCGCGACCCACATCCAGCTTATCTTCCTCTGACAATTCATCCATACCAAGTATGGCGATAATATCCTGCAGCTCTTTGTAGCGTTGCAAAATACCCTGTACCGCACGTGCGGTATTGTAATGCTCTTCACCAATGACGAGAGGATCGAGAATCCGAGAAGTCGAATCCAGTGGATCCACCGCAGGATAAATACCCAATTCTGCGATCTGGCGTGATAAAACCAGGGTTGCATCCAAGTGCGCGAAAGTGGTCGCGGGAGAAGGGTCAGTCAAGTCATCTGCTGGTACATATACCGCCTGGAATGAGGTGATAGAACCTTTATTGGTTGATGTGATTCGTTCCTGCAAAGCGCCCATTTCCGCCGCTAGCGTAGGTTGATAACCCACCGCAGAAGGCATCCGTCCTAACAGTGCCGATACCTCTACCCCGGCTAGCGTGTAGCGGTAGATATTATCGATAAACAACAGTACGTCACGCCCTTCATCACGGAAATACTCCGCCATGGTCAGGCCCGTCAACGCAACCCGCAATCTGTTTCCGGGTGGCTCATTCATTTGGCCGTATACCAGCGCCACTTTATCGATAACGCCCGCTTCGGTCATTTCGTGGTAAAAATCGTTACCTTCACGCGTCCGCTCACCGACACCAGCAAACACGGATAAACCGCTGTGTGCAGTCGCGATATTATTAATTAACTCCATCAGGGTTACGGTCTTTCCTACCCCGGCACCCCCGAATAGACCAATTTTTCCGCCTTTGGCGATCGGCATGATCAGATCGATAACCTTTACACCAGTTTCCAATAACTCAACACTCGCGGCCTGCTCTTCGTAAGTCGGCGCCGGGCGATGAATAGGCAGAAGTTCTTCAGCACCCACATCGCCGGCTTCATCAACCGGGTTACCCAGCACGTCCATGATGCGCCCGAGCGTCGCCTGACCTACCGGAACCTGAATCGGCATACCGGTATTGGTGACGTCCAGCCCGCGTTGCAAGCCCTCAGATGCACCCATTGCGATACACCGTACCACGCCGTCGCCCATTTGCTGCTGAACTTCAAGCGTCAGCCCTTTATCACTGACTGTCAAGGCATCGTAAACTTTAGGAATCGCGTCTCGTGGAAATTGTACGTCCACGACCGCGCCAATGATTTCAACAATATTTCCGGAACTCATAGCTCGAAAAAATCCTCTGTCTTAAATTAAATTTGCTCGTATCTATTTAAGGTGCAAGCTAAACCGCCGCTGCACCCGCTACTATTTCTGACAACTCCTGCGTAATCGCAGCCTGTCTTGCTTTGTTGTAAACCAGTTCTAGGTCACTGATCAGGTTACCCGCATTATCGGTTGCGGCCTTCATCGCGACCATGCGCGCGGACTGCTCGCAAGCAGCATTTTCTGCTACAGCTTTGTAAACCAGTGATTCGATATAACGATTCATGGTCGCGTCCACGACTTCTTTTGCTTCGGGTTCGTAAATGTAGTCCCAATAGTGTTTGCGCTCTTCTTCTTCTACATTTTCAGCCGGAATTAACTGTAATGATTGTGGGCTTTGGGTCATGGTGTTAACAAATTCATTGCTCACTACGATCAAACGATCAATATTGCCCTCCATATAGCTATCCATCATTACTTTAATCGCGCCGATGATTTCTTCTAATTGAGGCGTATCGCCTAAATCGATCGCTTCAGACACGATATTGGCACTAAACCGCTTAAAAAATGACAACGCTTTTTTGCCAATAATAGAGACATCAACTTCGACACCTTTTTCATGCCAGTCATTCATCTCGGCCAGCGCCTTACGAAACACATTAATGTTTAGTCCACCGCATAAGCCGCGATCGCTGGAAACAATGATGTAACCGACGCGTTTTACTTCTCGTTCGCTCAGATAAGGGTGATGGTATTCAGAATTTGCCTGAGCCATATGCTCGACCACGGTTCTGATTTTTTCGGCATACGGACGCGCTGCCAGCATACGATCCTGGGCACGGCGCATTTTACTTGCGGCGACCATTTCCATCGCCTTGGTAATCTTACGCGTGTTCTGGATACTCTTTATTTGAGTCCGTATTTCTTTCGCACCAGCCATTTTTGATCTCGTATAAGGTTAGAAATTGAGATTAAACGCTACCGTTCTTTTTGAAATCATCCAAGGCAGCAGCAAGGCTTGCCGCGACGTCGTCATTGTAATCACCGTCTTGATTGATCGAATCAATCATATCGGCAAAATTCGATTTCACATAGGACTGCATCGCAGCTTCCCATTTCACCACGTCTTTCACGTCGACGTCGTCAAAATAACCCTCATTCATCGCGTACAGGGATAAGCCCATTTCTGCGATAGACATTGGTGCATACTGAGCCTGTTTCATTAGCTCGACCACGCGTTCACCACGCGATAACTGGGCGCGAGTTGCGTCATCCAGATCAGAAGCAAATTGCGAAAACGCCGCCAGTTCGCGATACTGAGCCAGCGCCAATCGAATACCGCCACCCAATTTCTTGATGATTTTGGTTTGTGCTGCGCCACCCACACGAGAAACCGATAAACCGGCATCAATCGCGGGACGCACACCCGCGTTAAACAGATCAGTTTCCAGGAATATCTGGCCGTCGGTAATCGAAATTACGTTGGTGGGCACAAATGCGGACACGTCACCCGCCTGGGTTTCAATAATGGGCAGAGCGGTTAATGAACCGGTCTTGCCAGTTACTTTACCATCCGTTGCCTTTTCGACGAAATCCGCGTTCACACGGGCTGCGCGCTCGAGTAGACGTGAATGCAAATAGAATACATCACCCGGATACGCTTCACGACCTGGAGGTCGGCGTAGCAACAAGGAAACCTGGCGATAAGCCCAGGCCTGTTTGGTTAAATCATCGTACACGATGAGCGCATCATCCCCGCGATCACGGAAAAATTCGCCCATTGAGCAGCCGGCATAAGGCGCAATATATTGCTCTGCGGCAGAGTCTGCAGCGGATGCTGCTACGACGATGGTGTTATCCATCGCGCCGTGCTCTTCCAGCTTGCGCACCACACCGGCAATACTCGACGCCTTTTGACCTACGGCAACGTAAATACTTTTTATCCCAGAGTTAGCCTGGTTGATAATCGCATCAATCGCCACCGCAGTTTTACCAGTTTGTCGGTCACCGATGATCAATTCACGCTGACCCCGACCAATCGGCACCATCGAATCGACTGATTTCAAACCGGTTTGCACGGGTTGATCTACCGATTGACGTTCAATTACGCCTGGCGCAACTTTTTCCACGGGCGAGCTGCCTTCCGCTTCGATTGGACCTTTACCATCAATGGGTTGACCCAATGCATTAACCACTCGACCTAACAGCGCATCACCCACAGGTACCTCAAGTATACGTCCCGTGCATTTCACCGTATCGCCTTCGGACAAATGCTTGTAATCGCCCAGGATGACCGCACCGACCGAATCCTGCTCAAGGTTTAGGGCTAAACCAAAGGTGTCGCCGGGGAATTCAAGCATTTCACCCTGCATCGCTTCGGATAGGCCGTGAATGCGGACAATACCGTCTGTCAGCAGTACGATAGTACCTTCGGTTTTCGCCTCGGCACTGCTCTCGAAATTCTTAATTCGGTCTTTAATCAGATCACTGATTTCAGATGGATTTAATTGAATGGACATCGCTTGTGTTTCCTAAAAAGTAATTTTTCGCTTAATTTCTCGTTTTATGACCCAATCGCACCAACGAGATCTTGTAATTGTGCTTTAACTGAGCCATCAACCACCCAGTCACCCGCGCGCACGACCGCGCCGCCAATAAGGCTTTCGTCAACCAAGGTTTCGAGGTTGATGGTTTTACCCAGACGCTTGGACAGTGCGCCTTCAATTTTTTGCTTCTGCGCATCATCTACTTCAGCAGCTGTAATCAATTGCGCTTCAATCACTTGCTCGGCCTCATCACGGAGCATGAGAAACTGTTCGTTAATATCAGCTAAAGCCGCCATGCGCTCGTTACGAATCAATAGTTTGATCAGGTTCTGGCCTTGTTCATCCAGCTGGTCCTTGCTGATATCGAGGAGTAAATCTGTTATTTGTTGCTTGGAAATGCCAGGATTCTGAATCGCTTCCAGAATATGCTTATCTTCCGAGACGGCAGATAAAAAGCTTAATTGCTCAGACCATTTGGCGAAATCACCCGTATCTTGCGCCAGCTCAAACAGCGCCTTAGCGTAAGGTCGGGCCAGATTACTTTGCTCAGACATTGATCAAGTCGCTTGGGTTAAAGTTTAGCCGCCAGATCGTCCAGTAGATCTGCGTGTGATTTTGCATCGACTTCGCGCTTTAAAATTTGCTGTGCGCCTGCTACGGCTAGTTCACTTACCTGGGTACGTAAACTCTCTTTAGCCTTGCTCAGCTCGGTTTCTATTTCCGCACGCGCTGCGACCAATATACGTTCGCCCTCTTCACCCGCTGAATCTTTTGCTTCTGAGACAATTTCTGAACCGCGTTTTTCTGCTTTATTCAAAATTTCAGCCGCCTGGCCTTTCGCTTCTTCGATCAACTTCCCGGCTTGTAACTCGCCTTCTGCCTGTGCTGCCTGACCTTTGTCCGCCGCAGCCAAACCGTCTGCAATGGTGGTTCGGCGCTCAGCCAACGCGTTGATGATCGGAGTCCAGACATATGTTTTGGTGAACCAGACAAATACGATGAACGTGATTAGCTGGCCAAACAGTGTAAGATTAATATTCATGTTTGTACCTGTTTATTACATTAAGCCTGATATTCATATTTCAGGCACCAGCAGAATTAGCCTGCCACCGCAAACAGAACATACATCGCAATACCCACCGCGATCATGGGCACCGCATCAACCAGACCCATAACGATAAAAAACTGTGTCCGAAGCATTGGGATCAGCTCTGGTTGACGCGCCGCGCCTTCAAGAAAGCGACCGCCTAAAATGCCGATACCGACAGCTGCGCCCAACGCGCCTAAGCCCATCATGATTGCGCCTGCGATATAAAGTAATGCGTTTTCCATTGTTGTCTCCGGAATTGAAAATTATATAAAAGTTAAAAAAATAAAACGTTACGCCTAGTGATGCTGATGCGCCATATCAAGATAGACGATGGTCAGCACCATGAAAATAAATGCTTGTAGCGTGATAATCAGAATATGAAAAATAGCCCACACTAACTGCAAACCGCCCCCTGCGAGCGCCAGAAAAGACAGACCACCAGAGTACATAATAGCGATCAAAATAAATATCATCTCACCCGCATACATATTGCCAAATAAACGCAAGGAATGAGAAATCGGTTTCGCGACGAGTGAAACAAATTCCAACACGAAATTGACCGGGATAAACAGCAATTTAATAATGGGGTTTTTGGACTCGAATGGCTGCATAGTCAGTTCGGCCGCGAAACCGCTGAAACCCTTTATTTTTATACTGTAATAGATGACCAGCAAAAAGACCCCGATAGCCAACGCAAAGGTTGCGTTGGGATCCGTGCTGGGTACGACCTTCATATAAGGTATATGCAAAATATGTTCTGATATCCATGGAATGACATCTACCGGCACCAAATCCATCAGATTCATTAGAAAAATCCAGCAAAATAAGGTTAACGCCAGGGGTGCCACTAAATCATTTTTCCCGGTAAATGAGCCGCGCACGTTGTCGTCAATGAAATCAATAATCCATTCAACAAAATTTTGTAACCCACCGGGTACGCCGGCCTGAATATTTTTAGCGACTTTGGTAAAGATAACGAGAAATACCGCACCCATTGCCCATGACCAGAACATGGTATCGAGATGAATTGCCCAGAAACCCATTTCTTTGGCCTCTTCGGCACCATGCGCGATACCCCAATGGCCATCTGCATGACGACCAAAAGTCAAATTCGTCAAGTGATGCTTTATATAACCCGCTGGTGTCAGTGCTGCTTCAGAAGCCATAACCTACTCTGTCAAACAAAATTAAGCTCTTAATTTAGCGCATCTTGCAAGCAAGATACCCAAGTTGAGCGAGTCCAAAACCAATTAGCATGGTTAACGGTGCCAGGTTCATTAAACCCACGCCACCTGCAAACCCTGCCGCAAAAATAAACAACCTCTGCACCAACCCAGAAAAAATTGGCACCATACTCTTATCTGGTTGCTCGTATGCAAGCCTACTCGCTCGCTGTATGCTTCTCTTGGAAAGCAAGGTGTTGAGCAAAGCCAAACCTGCGCCAAACGCCACCGAGATGCCGTTTTCCAAGCTATAAAAAATCAGTGTGATTGCGAAACTCACTCCCAAAATGAGCACCTGTGCCGCTACAACCTGCTTAAAACATAGGGATAGTCGGTCTGGCATCGGCGCTTTAGGGGGCGGGATTATAAAAAAAACTATGTAAGGTGGTCAACGTGTTTATATAAGTATTTAACAATGTAATACGAAAAACACGTTTGGAAAATCCTGATTGGTAAAAAACGAGCTCTATGCTTAGCGTTCTAAGGTGTTTTTATCTTTGCGATGATTCCATCCAATTCGTCCAGAGAATGATAATAAATCATCAGCTTACCTTTCCCACCAGCATCCTGAATATTGATTTTTGCGCCTAAAATATTTGCCAGTGATTCTTCAAGCCGTTGAATGTCTTTATTATCTTGCGTATCAGGTTTTATGGGCATTTCTTTTTGTTCTAGGAACTTCTTGACCCATTGCTCTGCCTGGCGTACCGACATTTTGCCTTTAACAATCACCTTGGCAGCACGTAACTGATCCACTTCGGGTACGGCGAGCAAGGCCCGCGCGTGGCCCATATCAAATAATTTTTTCTCCAGCAAGGCCTGAACTTCGGGTTGCAGACTCAATAAACGCAGCAAATTACTCACCGCAGTGCGCGAGCGCCCTATACTGTCTGCGGCCTGTTGATGCGTCATACCAAATTCATCGAGCAAGCGAGAGATACCCCGCGCCTCTTCCAATGCACTTAAATCTTCACGCTGAATATTCTCAATCAGCGCCACGGCGATGGCTGCCTCATCCGCGACTTGTCGCACAATGGCAGGGACTTCGGTCAACCCCGCCAATTGTGCAGCACGCCAGCGTCGCTCCCCTGCCAGGATTTCGTATTGATTGGCCGATAAGGCGCGAACCAGGATCGGTTGTACGATACCTTGCGCATTTATTGAGGCCGCCAGCTCCTCCAAAGCATCGGCATCCATATTCGTGCGCGGTTGATAAGCGCCGCGCTGCAACCACTCCACCGGCAGCATTTTAAATTGGTCTGCTGATTCGTCCTGCGAACCCGAAAGTTGCGTATCTTCTAGCGGCGCTGCACCGCCTAACAACGCGTCCAAACCGCGACCTAATCTGGCTTTTTTATCTTTTGTCATGATTGTTTCTGAAAGTAGACGACATCGATATATTTTATCCGATACCTTGTTTGGCCAGGATCTCCTTGGCCAAATCGACATACGCTAAGGAACCTTTGCAGTCGGCATCATATTCCAGCGCGGTTAAACCGTGACTGGGGGCTTCTGCCAGGCGAACGTTCCTTGGAATCAGCGTTTTAAACACTTTTTCGCTGAAGTACTTGTTTAATTGTCGAGATACTTCGAGCGTAAGTGAGTTACGCCCGTCATACATCGTTCTTACGACGCCCAAAATATTCAATCTTGGGTTTAAGGCTTTACGCACCCTGGCCATGGTCGTGATTAAGCCGCTTAAACCTTCCAGCGCGAAATACTCACATTGAACCGGAATCAATACATGGGTTGCTGCCACCAGTGCGTTAATCGTCAGAATGTTTAGCGAGGGCGGGGTATCGATCAGTATAATATCGTAGTTACGCTCTACCGCCTGCAGAAAATTACGCAGACGGTAATCTTTGTCTTCAAAACCCAGCAACTCAACCTGTGCACCGGCCAGCTCAGGCCCTGCAGGAAGCACGTCATAGCGGTTATCGGATTGAATAATCGCTTCCTGGATAGGCGCCTCGCCGAGTAACACCTGGTAAACGCCCTGCTCCAGCGTATTAATATTGACCCCACTGGAAACACTCGCATTACCCTGTGGATCAATATCAACCAACAGACAATTAAAGCCGGATTGAGTAAATGCTGCCAGCAGATTCACTGCTGTGGTGGTCTTGGCCACGCCGCCCTTTTGGTTGGTTACGGCGATTATACGAGCGGTCATTTTAAGTTTGGGTATTGTTTTGAATTACTAGGTTGAACTAACCAACGCCCGATTGTAGCGGATATTTATCGCGTAGCTGGTTTTTTCACAATGCGCTGACGCAGCATGGTCAAACGCCTATTTTGCCTGCGGACAGCACGTTTTGATAATACAAAATAGCAGCGCAGGGTATAAAACACCGGCTTCATCAGCGTGCTTCGCTTCAAGCTTACCCATAAAAAGCGCACACCCCGTTGCACAAAGTTCTCTCCCAGCTTGGTCACCAAAAAGGGCAATATAAATCGCTTATAAAAAAACACCAAGCCTAAAATAGGCACTAGTAAAAAAGCCAGGCTGGCTATCAGCCACTTATCGATCCAATACTGGTCCCGCCACCAGGCACTAACCCCCGCATATTGCCCCTTTGACCAATCCAGTAACCAAGATACAAATTGCTGCAATCTATGGCTTTTGCGATGTATAAACGACAAAAAATCGAACACCAATGGCAGCACGATGGCTTTGAGGGTACCAGGCAAAAGTGCGGTGATTAATATACCCAATGCCACCTTGAGCACAATCACCAGCGCAGTAAAAATGGTGGTAAAAACAATGCCAAGCTTGAGCGTCAGTAACGCAACAAGCAGCCCGGTGACCGCCTTTAAAAAACGGATAGAATTGCCTGCAAAAAATTCAACAAAGGTCCCTATTTCTTGCCAATAAATAAAACTTGCCACCCCGACACACAAATAGGCAGACGCGATTAACCACCGCAGTGGGGTCATAAATGCAGACATTAGCCGTCTTTGGGTTTTGCACCATCTGGTTCATCGGTCTTTGCCTGAGCGCGCTCGTCAGCATCGGCGGGTGCCGCATTATCCCGTAGTCGTGCACGCGTCTTGTGCCAGGTTTTTCCGGCATCCCAACGGCGCAGCCGCTGAGGAGTATCTTTTATCCAGCGCAGAGATTGAATAAAGGCCAGTTTGATACCGGCGACAATCTCCTTTTGCATCTTAATCAACACGGCTCGCGCTTCACTGCGCGATAATTCCTTGCTTTTAGCACTGAGTAAGACCTTATTCAAAACTGCTACCGCCTCGATCGCTTCTTGTTGCAAAAGCTTATCGCGCATGAGCAGATGTTTAATGATTTTAATGACCGTTGGAACCGTCATGATATTCAGCAACATGAAGGTGTACACCGGCGCGATAAGGCTGCCGATAAACAAAAATACCAACTTGACCATCCCCAGCGCCGCAATTTTTATAAACGGAATAATCGGACCTAAAAACTTGATAACGGGTACTAAAAATACGGGTAAGGCCATGTTTTAATTTTCTGTATAACGAGTTAATTCTTTAGAACTGCACGATCACCGCATGACGCTCCGCCACCAAATAAGGCACGCTAAGCCGCTCAACGCTGATATTTTCAATTGCATCTGCGTGCTGCTCGTGCACGTGCTCAAGCTCTTCGCGCGGATATACTCCTTTCATTGCAATTAGTCGTTGCCCTGGACAACGCAGCTGTTTAGTCCAACTGAGTAGCTGTGCTAGCGGCGCAACTGCGCGTACCACTATAGTATCAATGCGCGCCGATTCCGCTGCGCGCTGTTTCAACTCTGGAAAATCTTCAATTCTTGTGGCAACTAGTGTTACGTTACTAAAACCAATTTGTGTGATGACCAGGCGCAGGAACTCGATACGCCGCTGTCGGCTATCGAGCAAGGTGAAATTTTTTTCGCCAAAAACACTGGCTAGAGGCAAGCCGGGAAACCCCGCCCCGGTACCAATATCCAATATGTGTTTGCTGGACGTAAGCAAAGGTGCGATTACCAAACTATCAAGCGCATGATGCGTGATCAACTCTCGTTCATCAGAAATTGAGATAAGGTTTATTCTCGAGCGCCATTTATCGATCAATGCCAGATGCTTTTCCAGTTTGAGCATGGCGCCATCTGGGATAGCTAACCCTATTTGCTGTAGACCACCGCGCAGTAAATTTGTCTGCGCTTTACTAATCCTTGCACACATTTTTCTGGGTTTGCTATTTAGGATTCCATCTCGAACGCTATTTCCTGGAGCGCTACCTGATCCTTAGCCAGGGCTACCCACATTGCCTGAAAACGCTCACCCGACACTGGGTGACATGCCTTGGGTAACACATCCACCAGGGGCTTGAGCACATATGCAGCGTGATAAATCTCATCACGCGGAATGTTGAAACCCTGATCACGATAATCTGCCTCTCCATAGAGCAACACATCTATATCCAAGGTCCGACTTTCACAGCTTTTCTTACCTAGGATACGACCCGCACCCTGTTCTATATTCTGTACACCCTTTATTATTTTCTCCAGTGCTAATTCGGTCTGTGCAACCACCACCAAATTATAAAAATCAGGGCCATTAAAACCGACTGCCTTGGTTTCATAAACCGGAGATAAGCTTAGCTCACCCAATAGTAATTTCAATTGCTGGATGGCGTACCGAATATGTTTTTCGCGCTCAATATTACTTCCCAGGCTTAACACCAACTGGGTCATTTTGTGCCCCGTTCAATAATAACGCCTACATCTTGCGCGCCCCGAACCGCGCCTTGCTTGTTGATTCTGACACGACACCACGGCACATCAAAATCTTGCATGAGCAATTCTGCGATCTCTTCGGCCATCGCTTCGACTAGCTTAAATTTGCGTTCAATCACCATTTTAGAAACAGCTTTCGATATATCCTTGTAGCTCAAAGTATCATCTAAATCATCACTTGCGCTCGCTTTGGAGATGTTCCAGGCCATATCCAAATCAACATAGACGGTTTGGGTGATTTCGCGCTCCCAATCCCAAGCGCCAATCACACAGTCGATCGCTAAATCATGAAGATAGATTATGTCCATCGTTATCGGTAAAATATTCGGGTTGACCGTTAGTTTAGTCGATACACACCAATAATTCTCGCCAGCAGGCCTAAACCAAAAAGTATGTTGAAATTTCTTCTCCCCATCGTCGCTTATTTCATTGGCTCAATCTCAAGCGCCATCGTGATATCCAAGCTAAAAGGGCTCGAGGACCCACGTAAAGTCGGTTCCGGCAACCCTGGGGCCACCAATGTGCTGCGTTCAGGCGATAAAACAGCCGCGGCATTGACCCTGGTAGGCGATGTTTTTAAAGGCTTCCTCCCGGTAATGATCGCTAAAATAATGGGCGGTGGCCCGATATTAATCGCGCTGGTTGGCTTGGCTGCATTTTTAGGCCATGTATTTCCTTATTATTACAATTATAAGGGCGGGAAAGGCGTTGCCACCGCGGCGGGTGTGTTTTTGGCGATTGATTCACTAGTCGCTTTTTTTCTGGTGTGTATTTGGCTGGCAGTCGTCCTTGTCACGCAATATTCCTCGCTTGCCGCACTGGTCGCTGCGATTGCGGCCCCCCTATTACTGCTATTGCTTGCACCGAGTATGCCGAATATTCTACTCGCCGCGGTCATTGCAGGCTTTCTGGTCTGGCGGCATCACGAAAATATTGAACGATTGCTCGCTGGCACTGAAAGCAAGATTGATATCAGCAAGCAGCTATAAGGATTAAAACAACAACCCAAGCTGAGCTTCACCTTCAGCCCACCAGAGAGATTGTAAAATTCGATTTTGGACCCATTTTTATGCTTAAACATTTCTGAGACACCCGCATGAATCTTAATATATCTGCTCCGAACGACCTTCAGGATTACATTCGCACGCTGGCCCTCAGCGCGGAAAAATCCCGGCACGCGCCGTTAACCGCAAAAGATCAACAAGCGCATATAAAAACCATTAAGGCCTTGCTGAAAGAACAAAACGCGGTGCTCGTCGCGCATTACTATGTTGAACCAGAGCTCCAGGATCTGGCTGAAGCAACCGGCGGCTTTGTCGGTGATTCGCTGGAAATGGCGCGATTTGGCTTGAGTAGCGATGCCGAAACTGTGATCGTTGCGGGCGTTCGGTTTATGGGCGAAACCGCCAAAATTCTAAGCCCCGAAAAACGTATCCTGATGATAGAAACAGAGGCAGAATGCTCACTTGATCTTGCTTGCCCAATCGACGAGTTCAACCAGTTTTGTGATCAACACCCTGATCGCGAAGTCGTGGTTTATGCTAATACCAGCGCTGCTGTAAAAGCTCGCGCAGACTGGGTGGTGACATCTTCAATCGCGTTGAGTCTAGTAAAACACCTTGCCGATCAAGGTAAAAAAATACTCTGGGCGCCGGATAAATTTCTTGGTTCTTATGTGCAAAAAGAAACGGGCGCAGATATGGTGCTTTGGCAAGGCTCATGTATAGTACACGAGGACTTCAAGGCAACTGCACTGGAAGAGCTAATGAAGCATATACCTGATGCCAAGGTTCTGGTACACCCTGAATCTCCCGGGCCGGTGATTGAGCTTGCGGATGTGGTCGGCTCCACCACGCAAATTATTAATGCAGCGCAAGATCTGGATGCGGATACCTTTATCGTGGCCACCGAACGCGGCATTTTCCACAAAATGAAAGAAGCCGCGCCCAATAAAAAATTCGTCGCGGCCCCAACTGCGGGTGAAGGGGCAACTTGCGAAAGCTGCGCCGAATGCCCCTGGATGAAAATGAATGATTTACAACGCCTTGAGAAGGTGCTCAAAACAGGCGAAAACGAAATTACACTCGATGAAGACGTTCTTAATCAAGCGGCAAGATCCATCACGCGTATGGTTGAATTTAATGCCAAAGCGAGTGATTAAATCCTAAGTCGAGCGGGCTAATGTTCATCAACCCAGCTATTGGGGTTGCGTCATTTGGTTTGGTTAGGGTTACTCCGATGGCGTTGCATATTTAGCAAACACCTCCTCACCAGTCATATTTTTGGTTTGGTTGGAAAAACAGTAATAAGCGGGTTTTTCATCAATAAATACCTGATGGTCAAATGCGAACTGGCCATCATCATCTAACAAACCCACCGGCATAATGTACTGTTGCGATTGTTTTAGCCGGTAAAACAAGTGTGTTCCACAGTTTTTGCAAAATCCGCGTTCCGCCCAATCTGAAGAACTGAAAGTTTGGATATTTTGTTCACCGCTAAAACGAACCTGTGTCCCACAGTCAACTGCAAGCAGTGGGCCTCCACCCCATTTGCGACACATACTGCAATGGCAGGCTCCAACGTTTTCGGCCAATTCACTGGTACTAAAGTGTACCTCGCCACAAAGACAGTGGCCTTTTCCGTTGATAAGTTTCGACATTGATTTTTCCTCCGGTAAATTAATTTTGGTTTATCCAAATATTACCCGAAAAGTATAGTTCATCCCACCTTATAGACCGTAATTATTTGTAATTAAGCCCAGCGCTCCGCTGCATTATTAATTTAAAGAAGCAATATATTACTCATGGTTTAAGCCAACTTGAACTGGGTACAATACTACCCGTGGTATAGCCCTGCGAATTAGTGACGGGGGGCTGAAACCAATCACTCAATTCGTCGTATTCCGCATCACTAATCAGGCGCTGCGCGCGCAACAAGGCACCTAGCGCAACCTCACTACCGCGGGTTGCGCCATCATCAATTTTCAAGGCAAAGCCAGTACCGGTATCCCGCGCCAAACCCGCATACACACCTTCGGCCCCAGTTTTCACAATGATGCGTCCGCCGGTGACCTGAATAACATCCGTACAGCACCGCGCGCTGCCTGCCAGCATTTCCGGGTACTCAGTAATCGCATCTAATATGCTATTGATCGCTTGCCTGGATTTGGGCTTTTGGGTTTTGGCGGATGCATATTTGGCAAAACCCAGCGCCAGATTCTGTAAGGACATGCATAGCGCAGGCAGACCGCAACCATCTCGCTCCCATAAAAAATGGCTTACATCGGCATCGATTAGCTTGCCGAAACGCTGTCTCCAAGCAAGCTGTGTCGGGTGCATATAGTCGAAATAATCTTGTGTGGAAACCTCCATGTATTGGGCGAGTGTCAGCATGCCGATATGTTTACCCGAGCAGTTGTGATGAGCGCGCGTGGCGACACCCCCTTCCCGAATAAGCTCATATTGATCTGCACGCAATCGCGGATAAGCGCAACCACAGGCAAGCAGATCGTCATCCATTTCCAGTTGATCCAACCAATGCACAATTAACTCAACATGCATGGGTTCACCATTATGGGACGCACAAGCGAGCGCAATTTCCTTATTATTAAGCTCATAAGCCGCTGCCGCTCCACTTTCCATCAACGGCAGCGCCTGAAATAGCTTCAAGGCTGAACGCGGATAGGTCAGCGCTTCCGGACGTCCCAGAGCGTATAAAACCCGACCTTGGTTGTCGACCGAAATTGCGCTTCCCCGATGCGCTGATTCCACCATTCCACCTCTTATCACATCAACCAAAACCGGATTCATCTTACGTGTGCCTCAAATTTGATGATTTTGTAGCGCTGATAATACCTGCTCGATATCATCAGTCGACACACCCAGATGCACGACCAGGCGCGTCTTCGGGTGGTGTGCCGTAATACAAATGCCCTGTTTTAACATTGCGGTTTGCAACGCCGCGAGATTATTCTCTGGCGCCTGCATAAATACCATATTGGTATGGTACTCAGCACTTAAACCATCTATGGCGTTAATTCCAGCTGCCAGCCTGGCCGCTCGTGCATGGTCTTGCTGCAGGCGTTCAACATGGTGGGTTAGCGCGTACGTTCCCGCTGCAGCCAGCATACCCACCTGACGCATTCCACCACCGAGCATTTTGCGCAATCTGCGCGCACGCCCAATAACCGCGTGCGAGCCGGTCAAAACCGAGCCTACCGGCGCACCCAAACCCTTTGATAAACATAAGGAAACGCTGTCAAACGGCGTGGCAAGTTCGTTTGCAGAAACACCTTGCGCCACCGCCGCATTCATCAATCTAGCGCCGTCCAGATGGGTGTGCATTCCTTGTTGATGCGCGAAATCACACAATGCACCGATATGCACTTGATCTTGCACCATTCCAGAAACGGTATTTTCCAAAGAAAGTAGCTTGCTGACAGGATAATGCGGATCGGCCCTATCTTTTATTGCCGCTTTAAAACCGCTTAGACTAATACGCGCGTTTTCGTCCGTCGGTAACGGGCACATTGCTACCGAGCCCAGTACCGGTGCACCACAGGCTTCGTGCTGGTAGACATGAAAGCAGTTACCCACAATGACTTCCTCACCCCGCTGACAATGCGCCATGACGCCCAATAGATTACTCTGGGTGCCACTGGAAACGAACAAACCTGCCTCTTTGCCCAGCAACTCGGCAACTTGTTGCTCAAGTGTGTTAATGCTAGGGTCTTCCCCATAAACGTCATCGCCCAACGGCGCTTGAAGCATAGCATCAAGCATCGCAGCGGTAGGCTTCGTAACCGTATCGCTGCGCAGATCAATTAAATGGTCAGCATCGGGTTTAGCTGAAGTGGCTGTGCTTGAATAAGCGGTCTTTGCCATAATGTACTGAGCGCAGATGAAAAGAACATCTATTATCTACGCCGCCCGCCCTAACAATCAAGCATCAACCCAAGGCAAACAATCCGGCATGTATTTTTCTTGTGCCGTAAGCATGTGTCAGGACAGACGCAAGCCTTCTACAGGCGCAAGCGGTAAGCGGCCAAAATATTGCTCCAGGGGTTTAACATCGGCCGTATTTCCACGTTGCAACATACGTAAATTATCCGGGCTAAGCATGGGAAAAACAAACCGGCCAAAGTGCGCAATAAATAGTATCAGGGAAAAAGGTGAACCAATGGTTTTAGCTGCGGGCTTACCTTGTGCTCGGCGAATCGCTTGCAACCAATCAATAAAAGTAATGGGCTTAGGACCAACCACATCGAACGTTTGCTGAGCAGGCGGTTTATCCAAACACGCCAATACCGTCGCCACAACATCACTAATATGCACTGGTTACACCTGGTATTGCCCGTCTCCTACGAGTGGAATAATGGGCAATGAAGCTAAATGCTGGAACATCGCCATACTCGCTCCACCCTTACCGTAGACCAGCGACGGTCGCAATATCACGCTCGGTATGTTCAGCGCCCGCAGGGCGTCATCGGCTGCTTTTTTGCTTAGCTGATACGGGGTAAACGCATTTCCATCAACCCCTAGCGCTGAAATTTGTATGATCCGCTCTACTTTTGCTTGCTCGCAGGCCTGAAATAAGGCGATTGGCGCTCGCTTGTGTAGAACCTCAAATGATTGCTTTTTACTTTCTGCAATGATCCCGACGGCATTGATCACTACTTCCACGCCCTCAACTAGCTCCTTCCATGCTTCCGGGGTCCGCATGCGCGTGTAATCGACACCCGTGCCTCGAGAACAGGCAGTGACGGCATGTTTTAACTCTTCAAGCGCAGCTTTTAAATGCGAGCCAATAAAGCCGGTCGCGCCAGTCAATAAGATTTTCATGGAATTCTCCTGGACACTGACTAACGAACGCTAGCATAGCTCGGCGTGTTTGGAATGCTTCCAGATTGATCTTTAAGGAACAGATTTTGTTCGCTTACTCGTGATTATTCGATTGTACAAACAATTACGGAGGCGATAAACATGTCTACAAAGCTGGTCATCAAAGAGCAACGTAACAGCGTTGTGCCATTTGTGCACTTTGTTGAGAAATCAAATATGGCTGGTGGACGGTGATGAACCGACGCGACCGTCTGAACGAAGAAGAAGGATACGTTTGTGTCTAAACGCGTGAAAGCGGTTACATCAGCCGGGCAATCTTTAGTTCAAACTGCCTGGTTTCAGAAAAAAGGCCATTGAAAAACGAAGTAGATTGCGCCTTCTGGTCTGCACGCAATCCCCTTGTGCTCAAACTTTTATAGTTGGTCTGACCCCCATGGGGCAACTATTAATCAAATATTCGCTGGCTATATACGTGGGTATATTCGCGTGCGTGGTTTAACGTTTTAGAATACCAGTATAGCGTACGCAGTACTGACTGGGAGAATGCTACCGAGCAGTATCAGTCCAGTGGCTACCAATGTTTTTAATAAAGTTTTCTTTGTCTTGTGGCTCATCGTTAACTCCGTTTTCAAAATTAAGTCATCATGAAACAAACTTATCATGATTAACCGTTTATATAATCTGATATACGGCGTATTATACACATTAATCGGCTAAATGCAACCGTTTGTCTGAATATTTTTCAAAATATTGATGATTTCTGCCCGTTTATCTCTATTTCCCCGGCCCAGCCCCACACCGAACAGATTCAGTACTATCCTCGCCGTTGAACAAATTTGTATATTGTCTGAGACAAAAAGTGCATCGAATAATTGCGTATCACAACAAATCTCGCAACGCTCGTTCCCGTTCGCTCGTCGGTAGCTTTGATAAGGCCTCTGCAGCCTGATAAAACCGGTTCCAATCTTGCTGGTTTTGCGCAAAAAGATGTTCAAACGCGCCGAGCCAGCCGTGATACTCCCCAAACAAGGCTAATGCAGCATGATTAATCTCAGACTGAAAAAAGCGATCAAAGCCTTTTGTGCCACCGCCTTGTTGCTTGAGCTGCTGGTATTCCTGTTCTAAAAGCGCAAACTGAGCGGTTTTGATTTGTGCGAGCTTATACTCATCCGGTTCGGCCTGGTAAGCGTCTTGCATGCGCTCCCTGGCTTTGAGTATGAGCGCAATCACCTCAGCGCGCCTGGCTTTTTCGATGAAATACGTATCCAACGCGAAAGTCGATGCCTGTTCATTTGCCCATTGCCGCAGGCCCAGGGTTTCAACTGCGGTGGCAAATGATTCACTAAACTTGGTATCGCCCTTAAGATAAAGCCGTTGGTGAGCCAATTCGTGAAATATCAAGCCCGCCATGGCCGCATCTGAGCGGGCCAGCATGGTACTTAAGACAGGATCGGATAACCAGCCGAGTGTTGAGTATGCGCTGACTCCCCCGACATAGACATCCAGGCCTTTTGCCTTTAATTTTTTAGCATGGCGTATTGCAGCTTGTTTCGCATAAAACCCGCGATAGCTTATACATCCCACCACCACAAAACACGATTCCACCGGCTCAACCGAATAAGGTGGAGTCGCAACCACATTCCAGACCACGTATTCGCGATCCAGATCAGCAAAGCGTGTATAACTTTTGTTATCCGGTAGCTGTAATTTATCGCTCGCAAACTGACGAACCGCAACTATCTTGCGCAGTTGCTTGCGGGTCTCAGGCGCTACACTTTCATCCTCTAATACCGCTTCAATAGGGCGTTGCTGGTTCAAGATGCGCATATGCCCGCCCACAGCTTGGGCATAATAGGCAATTGTTTGGCAGCCCGCCAGCAGCGCTGTTAAGATCAGCGCTACACCCAACCTGAAAACGGCCCTATATGTCTGCTTCACAGCCAGAAAAACACCTCGAATGCTATTTGGTTGGCGGAGCCGTGCGTGATCAATTATTGGGTTTGCCGGTCAAAGAGAAAGACTGGGTAGTAATCGGTGCCACCCCTGAACAAATGCTTGACCTTGGTTTTACGCCCGTGGGCAAAGATTTCCCGGTTTTTCTACACCCGCATAGCAAGCAAGAATACGCGCTGGCCCGCACCGAACGAAAATCAGGTAAAGGATATAAAGGCTTCACCGTGTATGCAAGCCCTGATGTTACGCTGGAACAAGATTTGTTGCGCCGAGATTTAACCATCAATGCGATGGCACAAGATGCCAACGGCAAGCTGATTGACCCGTTTAACGGTTATACCGATTTACGCAATAAAACACTGCGCCACGTTTCCGATGCCTTTAGTGAGGATCCGGTCAGAATTCTACGTGCCGCGCGTTTTGCAGCACGCTTTCATGAATATGGGTTCAAGCTGCAACATCAAACTTTAATACTCATGCAGACCATGGTTGACAATGGTGAGGTGGATACACTGGTTGCTGAACGGGTTTGGCAAGAGCTAAAAAACGCTTTATCCACTTCCACCCCTTCGGTATTCTTTATCACGCTGCGCACCTGTGGCGCACTGAAACGTATTTTTCCCGAGCTGGATGCACTGTTTGGCGTGCCGCAAACGCAACAATACCACCCGGAAATTGATACGGGTGTGCATGTCATGATGGTAATCGACCGCGCGCGTGAGCTCACCGACGACCTGGAGGTGTTATATTGTGCGCTGACCCATGATTTAGGCAAAGGCATCACACCCAAACATAAATGGCCTTCGCATCATGGCCATGAAGCGGCTGGAGTGCCGCTGGTACGCGAATTGTCAAAACGACTACGAGTACCCAAGGAAACCGCCAAACTGGCGGAAATCGTGAGTGATCAACATCTAAATATGCATCGGCTGGCGGAGCTACGCCCACAAACCATTTTGAAAATGCTGAAAAAACTGGATGCTTTTAGAAAGCCTGAACGGGTTAGAAAATTTGCGCTGGCCTGCCAGGCTGATTCACAAGGCCGGGGCGGTGAATATGCCAAACGTGCATTTCCTCAGGCTGATCAAATTCAGCAATATTTTGCTGCCGCGAATGCGGTCGACACTGGCGCGATTGCGGCGACACAAACCAATCCCAAGAAAATCGCAGCAGCGATTGAGCGCGCGCGCACGGCAGCGATTACCGCGCAATGTAAAGCGATCAATTAAATAACCCGCTTTATTTTGGGTTACCTCTCTTTTCAAGCCATAAATAATACGCGGAATGGTCCAACTCCCCCCCTTGGAAATCATCCACCAGGCTTCGAAACCCATGCTCAACACATTGCGCCAGCGGCAGATCAAGTTGAGCTTGCTGCGCCAGTGTCAGCGCATTGGTGATATCTTTCAACTGGGACCATGAGCGTCCGCCGGGTTCAAAATCTTTCCTTACCATGCGCGCACCATGTAGTTCTAGAATTTTACTATCCGCAAACCCTCCCATCAGCGCTTCTCGCAGTTTACCCGCATCACAACCAGCACTTTCCGCAAATTTAAAAGCCTCTGCAACGGCACCGATGGTGATAGCAACGATGAGCTGGTTGGCTAATTTAGCGGTTTGACCCGCACCATTTTTTCCGATTAGATTGGGTCGACCCAGCGCTTCAAAGACGGGCCGTGCAAATTCCACATCTCGGTTATCTCCGCCAATCAAAATAGTCAGGGTTGCCGCCTCAGCACCCTGTACTCCCCCAGATACAGGTGCATCCAGAAAGCGCTTATTGATTGATTTGGCAAAGGTGGCTAATTTCAGATCCACTTCTGGTTCAACCGAGCCCATATCGATAATCAAGCTTCCCTCGGCCGCAACCTCAATCACACCCTGCTTGAACAGGACTTCTGTAGTAACGGGCCCGTCGGCTAACATGGAAATAATGATTTGTACATTTTGCACCGCGTCAGTGGGCGACAAATGCACCGTTGCGATATCAGATAAGATTTCTGCTTTATCTCGGCTACGATTCCAGATGTGCATTTCATGTCCAGCCGCAGCCAGATTACGCACCATCGGCGTACCCATTAAGCCAATACCCAAAAAAGCAATTTTCATATTGTGGCCCAAGTTATATCCGGATGAAGCATGACTAATTCGATTCATTCATGCCGAAGTGGAAAACTGAATTTGCGTTTTCATGGACTGGCTTCGATCCGCAGCCAACTCAAAGGCTTCCACTGCTCGTTCTACTGGAAAAACATGCGATATAAAAGGCTTCAGATCAACCAGGCCCGATTGCATTAGTTTTACCGCTAGTTGGAATTCCTCGTGGAATCGAAACGAGCCACGTATTTCTAACTCTTTCGCGGTTATCTGCATCATTGGAACTGGCACATCCCCTCCTAAACCGAGCTGCATAATAATACCGCGGGGTGCCAATGTTGCGATGGCATCTGCCAATGCCTGGGGTGAACCTGTACATTCATACAACACATCGAACATCCCTTTGCCTGCTGTATAAGGTTTTAGACCTTCCGGGTTTTCTACCATATTGATCGCTTGGTCAACTCCGGCCAGTTTTGCAAATTTCAGGGTATTGGAGACCAAGTCAGTAATAACCACTTCAGCGGCCCCAGCGCGACGCGCTGCGACTGCGGCCAATACACCAATCGGCCCACAACCTGTAATCAGCACGCTTTTACCCAGCAATTGACCCGCTCGACGTGTAGCATGCAGACCAACAGCAAATGGCTCGGCCATAGCAGCTTCACCTGCGGTCAAGCCGGCGGCATTGACACATTGGCTCGCGTCAACAATAAGCGCTTCCTGAAATCCCCCTTGAATATGCGGAAAGGGCATCGCCGAGCCATAAAAGCGCATATGTAAACAATGGTTATGCAAAGCTTTGTTGCAGTATTCGCAATTACCGCATGGTCTGGAGGGAGATACGGCAACCAACTCACCCACCTTAAAATCAGTAACACCTTCTCCCAACTGCTCAACATAACCTGAGAACTCATGGCCCGGCACCATCGGTTCTTTTAAACGAATGGAGCCAAAGCCACCGTGGTGATAATAATGTAAATCTGAACCACAGATACCTCCTGCGGCAACTTTAATTTTAATTTGCCCTTTGCCAGGATTTGAAACCTGGCGCTCTTCAAGGCGCATATCTTTGGCTTTATGAATGACGAGTGCACGCATGGTTTTCTCCATTAAGGCGTTTATAGTTCGTAGCTGGCAAACAAGCTGGTTTCATCACTGGCATCGGGTAAATGGTAAAACCCATTAAGTATCGGCACCTCCTAATTTAGCTAAAATCAAGTCGACAACTTGATCTACTGAGCCTTGTATGTCAACCATCAACGCGCGTTCAGTTGGTGTTGGCCGCTCTAGCGCCGCAAATTGGCTCTCCAGCAGGCTTTCTGGCATAAAGTGATTCTCTCGTTCGGCCATGCGCCGTCGGATGAGTTGCTTATCGCCATCCAGATAAATAAACAACACCGATTCACCCGCCGCCTGGTTAATGCACTCTCGGTAACTCCTTTTCAATGCAGAACACGCACCAATTACCATCCCTTCTTGTTGCGCCATCGTCTGGGCAAAGCTTTTCAGCCAAGGCCACCGGTCCTTGTCTGTCAAAGCCTCACCGTGAGCCATTTTCACAACATTTTCTGATGGATGAAAATCATCTGCATCTAGATAGGTAGCACCTAAGACAGTCGCTAGTTTTTCTGCTATCGTCGATTTTCCTGAGCCTGATACGCCCATCACGACCTTAATTCGAATATTGAGCCTAGATACAGGCGGTAATTCCACCGTCGACATATATCGTTTGTCCATTAACAAAGCTGGATGCTTGAGAGGATAGAAACACACAAGCGCCCGTCAATTCTTCCAAATTACCCCAGCGACCCGCCGGTGTACGCTTGCATAACCAATTACTAAACTCAGGGTCGCTTACCAACGCAGCGTTCATTGGCGTATCGAAGTAACCAGGCGCCAGCGCGTTGATCTGCAATCCGTAGCGTGCCCAGTCTGTGGTCATACCTTTGGTCAAGTTGCTCACCGCACCTTTGGAAGCGGTATAGGGTGCAATGCCTGGTCGGGCCAGCAATGACTGCACCGATGCGATATTCACGATCTTTCCCTCACCGCGTTTGATCATATGTCGTGCAACTGCCTGACTCACATTAAAGACGCTGCTCACATTGGTACGCATTAAATGTTCAAATGCGTCCGCTTCAAATGCTTCTAAAGGGCCACGATGCTGGATTCCGGCATTGTTGACCAGGATATCAATAGGTCCTTCATTGGCTTCGAATCGATCCACCGCTTGCTGAACTTGTGTCCTTTCGGTAACGTCAAAACCAAGCGCGTGGGCAGTTACATCAGATACGGTGAGTTTTTCGACAATCCCTTTAACCTTTTCATTATTGCGGCCATTGATAATGATTTCAGCACCCGCATCTGCCAGCCCTTTTGCAAGGCTATAGCCAATTCCCTGGGTAGAGCCCGTCACCAGGGCACGTTTGCCAGTTAAATTAAAAATGTTTTTCGAATTATTCAATTTACGCTCCAAAACCTCGCCTAGCTTGTCTATTGGATCATCCAACTGATCGGATAGTAAAGTGGTATATACACCATACCACTTTTCGTCATTTTCGCACTTATTAAGTATAATTTATTGCGCATTTTTAGCTATAAACCAGTCTATCAGACAAAACATTAAATATATTTGCTTATTTTTCATTTACTTATTTACTTATCTAAATAGAACTTGCATCTGCACAACTGGTATGTATACAATACCATTTAATCATGTTAGATAGCAATATATTTAATAACAAGACCAGCTTTAGTCATTCAGGCGCCCCCGTTACACACCTTTTAGCGGAAAACGGGAAGGTGCATCGAAACACGTTAAAAACGCAAATCGCTGAAAAACTGGCCTATATGATTTCCACTGCTTTAATCGCAGAAGGCGATTTGCTGCCATCAGAACGCGATTTGTCTGCCACCTTCGATGTTAGTCGAGAGACCGTACGTGGCGCGCTACAAATTCTTTCCGACAAAGGCTTTATCGAGGTTGTGCACGGCTCACGCACAAAGGTACTAAAACAACCCAATAACCAGGTCGTTCAGGAATTGCTCCCAAGGGTTGCAGGACTGCAAGGCTTTGACGTGGTTACCGTCGCGGAAGCTAGACAAGTCGTGGAGGCGGCCATTTTGCGCTCAGCCGCTATCAATATAACAAATGAAGACCTGGACAAGCTCGCCGCCATGATGGAAACACAGGCCAAGGTACTCAACGATCCGGTTGCATTTCAGATATCTGACAGAGAGTTCCACAACGTTATTTACTACGCGGGAAAGAACGAATTATTAGCCAATATCGCGGTCGATGTCTATTCGTATGCGCTTGAGTTTCGCAATATGGCGTTAAAAAACGAGCTGGCGACTGAGCGCAGTCTGCGCGAGCATCAGGCCATCTATCGCGCCTTGGAAAAACATGACTCAGATGCCGCTGAAAGAGCCATTAACGCACATGTCGATAGCATTTTTAAATCGACTGTCATGATGATGGAAAAGGCTGATCCACAAACTGCCAAATAACCCAAGCTTATAAACGCCCTGGCCTCACAACCCAACTATTTTCAGTACTCCGAATCGTAAAAATGCCAACCATCACCTTCAATAAACTGAAAAAAACGTTTGGCTCAACAGAAGTCATTCATGATATTGACCTGGTAATGGAGGATAACGAATTCACGGTTTTTGTGGGACCGTCTGGCTGCGGAAAATCAACCACGCTGAGAATGGTTGCCGGGCTGGAGAGTATTACCGGGGGTCAAATTTTGATGGATGACAGGGATATCTCTAACCTGGAGCCCATTGAACGCGATATTGCGATGGTTTTTCAAGACTACGCGCTATATCCCCATATGGACGTGGCAAAAAATATGTCCTTCGGACTGCGACTAGCGAAATATCCAAAAGCGGAAATTCAGAGCCGTATCAACGATGTAGCGGAAATGCTCGGCCTCACACCACTCCTGCACCGTAAACCTGGACAATTATCCGGTGGGCAGCGCCAGCGGGTTGCAATGGGACGTGCTCTGGTGCGCGACTCGTCCACTTTATTAATGGATGAACCGCTATCGAATCTAGATGCTAAGTTGCGCGGCCAAATGCGCGCAGAGCTGGCGATGATGCGGGAAAAGATTCAGAAGAACATTATTTATGTTACCCATGACCAGGTTGAGGCGATGACCCTGGGTGATCGAATAGTCGTGATGCAAGATGGCTATATTCAGCAACACGGCAGCCCGCAAGAATTATTTCAGTATCCCAGCAATAAATTTGTCGCTGGTTTTATGGGCATGCCACCGATGAATTTCATGGATGCAGAACTGCAACAGGAATCCGATGAGCTGAAAGCAACAGGTGATGGGTTTGAATTTAAGCTCCCTGATATCAACCATCCGGATCAGCTACCGGCCTCCAGAGAAATCACGGTCGGCGTTAGGCCTGCAGCATTAAGCCTCACGACCGAAGACGCGACGACCAATACCCTGGCATTGCCGATTAAAGTTCGAGAATACATCGGCACACAGACCATTCTGATTTCCGACATCAGAGGTAGCCGAGTCGCAGTTGAAGTCGATTCGAGCAATGATAGTCAAGTTGGAGATACCGTCAAATTTTCGGTTAACCCCAGCGATGTTTACCTGTTTGACAGGGATACTCAACTTGCCATTTACTAGATTAAACAGCAAATCCTGGCGGTTTTGCTGAACACACTAACCACTGTTTTCGAGGAGAAATATATGTCAGTCATAAACCCTAAAGTACAAAACGCTTTTATTTCAGCGTGCGCCCTGACTTTCGTCGCTGCCAGTAATCTGGCTGCCGCTGGTCCGTATGATGATTATAAAAACACCAATCTTGTGGTCAATTTTCCGGCCCATCCACATTACAACGCGGTCATGAAAGTACTACCTGAATTTACCAAGGAAACGGGTATTACGGTTGAAGTAGATCAGCTCCAGTATCTGAAAATGCGGGAAAAGCAGACCCTTGAACTAACCAAACGTAAAGGCGATTATGATTTGATCGCCTATGTGGTTTTTTCAAAAGCCGATTACGTTTACGCTGATCAGTTGGAAAACCTAGCGCGTTACTTTATGAACCCCAAATTAGCCGATCCTCGCTATGATGCAAGCGATTTAATCGATGGTTACGTTGGTAATATCGGTATTGCAGGGGGTGAAAAGGGCTATCTACCAGGGCCTACTGGTTCTCTATTTGGCCTGCCTTTTGGCTCAGAAACCTCAATATTCGGGTACCGCAAAGATATTTTTGAGAAGCATGGCTTAGCCGTGCCCACCACCTACGATGAACTGCTAGATCTTGCCTGTAAAATTCCTGAATTAGAACCAGGCATGGGTGGACTAGCGTCGCGAGCAGCTTCGGGCCACCATGCATCGCATGCATTTTTGCTACATTTAGCACCCCTGGGTGGGCGTATTTTTGATGATGCGTGGAATCCAATTGTCAACAATGAAGCCGGGGTAAAAGCAGCCCAAGCGTTAAAAACCTTTGTCGATTGTGGTGCAGAAGGCGCACAAACATTTGGTTTTGCTGAAGCGGGTGCCTCTTTTCTACAAGGTCAATCAGCTATGTTTTTAGACTCAACGGTTTTCGCTGGCCAGGTTAACGATCCAGAAAAATCGAAAGTAGTCGGAAAAATTGGTTGGGCACCCCACCCAATGGGCACGCGTAAGGGTTCGCAAACAGGTGGATTTGGTATTGGCATTCCCAAGAACGCAGAAAACAAGGAAGCCGCATTTTTATTAATGCAATGGCTGACTTCGAAAAAAGCCGATAAGCTGATTGCGCTGGCAGGAGGTAACCCCTCGCGCTACTCGACGCATGAAGATGCCGAGGTAAACGAGAAATTTCCGCACATGAAAACCTTTGGGGAAGCACTCAAGCACGCCGATCCTGATTGGCGACCCATCATTCCTGTCTGGGGAAAAATTAATGCCGATTTGGGCACGACCTTATCCAAAGTATTGACCGAGGACGCGGATATTCAGACATCGCTTGACGGAGTTGCCGAGCGGACCAAAGCAATTATGGAAGATGCGGGTTATTACACCTGGAAATAGGCCGAATGCGCATTACTCGCCAATTTCATCGTAGCGTGTTGGGTTCTCACTTCGGTTTGAGCGCTTACGCGACAATACTGGCAGCTCAGGCCGTAAGAGAGTAACTCAATAATACGATCCCCATGAAGGCCGCCAGACTAAATTATCTCACCCCGTACATGTTTTTGGCCCCCGCGGGTATTGTATTGATCCTGGGATTACTTTACCCAATCGGCTACATGGTGTACGCCAGTTTTCTTGACTGGAATCCGAGCCAGCTTATCGGTGAGGCAGAGTGGGTGGGGCTGCGAAACTATACTAATTTGCTCGCCGACGATGCCTTTCAGGAATCATTGTGGGTTACCTTGAAATTTGCTTTTATCGTTGTGGTGCTGGAAATGCTGATCGGTGTGGGCCTGGCCTTGTTGTTAGACCGCAACATCAGAGGTATGTCGGTATTACGCACCATTTTTATCCTCCCCATGATGATTGCGCCAATCGTTGTTGGCTTGATGTGGCGGTACATGTATCACCCAACTGTCGGGATATTCAACAAATTCCTAAAAGACATTGGCCTTGAATCGATTCCCTGGTTATCGGATTCAAACTGGGCTCTGGTGTCGGTGATTATTGCAGACGTTTGGCAATGGACTCCCTTCATCTTTATTCTGTCACTGGCCGCCTTACAGTCTCTACCAAAATCCACCCTCGAGGCAGCTAGAATCGATGGCGCATCAGGATGGCAACAAATCATGTATATCAAAATACCGTTGATGATGCCGGTACTAATCGTCACCTTACTACTGCGCCTGATTGATGCGTTTAAAGTGCTTGAAGTCATATTGGTTATGACCAATGGGGGGCCTGGGCTATCTACCGAAATTATGGCGTTACGTATTTCTAGAACCGCCTCAGAATTTAGAGAGTTGGGGGTTGCTGCAGCCATGTCTAACTTTTTGTTGTTGTTACTGTTAGCGCTAACCATCATCATGTTTGTCTACAACAAAGTCGCGGAAACGCGAAAAGAAAAACTCATTGCAGCCGCAGAAGAGGGTTGAGCCATGAGCACATCGGTAAAAAATCAACAAAACCCAGCCTTTTACGCCCTTATTGCCACCCTGATATTTCTGTCACTAGGGCCCATTATCTTGATGCTAACAACTTCATTGAAGCTCAATGTGGATATCATGGGGGATACCAGCAGCTTGTTTTTTTCGCCTACACTAAAAAACTATGAAACCGTATTGTGCGATGTACTGTGGTATCAACCCAGCCATGTAGAGTATTGCAGCCCAACTTTTACCCGGGCACTGGGTAATTCATTATTTATCGCACTGGTCTCTACCATAATTACCCTGATACTGGGATGTATGGCCGCTTATGCGTTGGTAAGATTTAAGTTTATGGGGCGTGGCACGGTATCGCTTACCACGCTGATGATGCGGATGGTACCACCGGCAGTATTGCTGGTTCCTGTCTTTGGTATATGGACGTTCAACTACGGTCTGGATGGCACCTATTCGGGCATTATTCTGGTTTATGTCGCGATGAACTTACCCTTCGTTATCTGGATATTGCAGAGTTTTATCGTACAGGTACCAATCCAGCTAGAAGAAGCAGCCAAAATGGATGGGGCTAATCCATTGCAAATTTTCTTTCTGGTGGTTTTGCCGATTATCAAGCCCGGCCTGGCGGCAGCCGCCATTTTTACTTTTCGCATTGCCTGGAATGAGTTTCTATTAGCCAATGCTTTGCTGGACAGAGGCACCCGCACCGTACCGGTGACCATTGTTAATTCTTTGACTGAATATGACATCGACTGGGGCGTCATCATGGCGACGGGGATGCTGCTTGCAGTTCCTCCGATTATTTTTACCTTTGTTGCGTCAAAACAAATTATTACTGGTATGACGGCAGGTGCGGTGAAAGGTTAATCGGTCTAATCCGCATCTTTTGTAACATGGAAACATAAGATTCTATTGCTATACGCCTCTGCCCTTAATGGGCAAATGCCTAACGAGACAAATAAAGACCCTATATGAATTTAGAACAAGAATATGCGCTGCTCGTCGGCAGTTATAGTGATCTGGATGTACTTGCCCATCAACCATACGCGCCGACGCCTGGCGAGGGTATTTACCAGATGAGTCTGAGTCGTAATGGTAAATTAAAACTGAACAAAACGACCAAGGTGCTGAATCCAGCGGTACTTATCCCGCATAGCGATGGAAAATCTATTTACGCCATTTTGGAGACGATCCAAAATAACGGCCAGATAGTTCGCTATAAAATCAATGATGACGGAAGTCTTGTTGAACAAGAAACCTTTAGCGCATCAGGAAAATCCACTTGCTATCTTAGCCTGTCTCCGCAAAAGGACGCCGCCATTATCATCAATTACTGGGATGCGATAATCGATGTTGCCAGTGTCAACCAAACAGGCAGCCTGGGTAAAGTTATCCAGAGTTTCAAACAATATTACCGTCCTGAGAACGAGTGGAGACAAGTAACCGATAGAGAAGATCATTGGGGTAATCGACAGGTCGGCCCGCATGCGCATTGCGCGCATTTTTGGCACGACTGGGTATTCATTCCAGATCTGGGCGAAAATGCGGTATTTCAATACCGTTGGAATGCAAACAGCAGGCAACTCGAGCGCGAAACCTGGATTGAATTTGAAGCCGGTTCCGGCCCGCGCCATATGGTGATGCATCCGACACTGGATATTTGTTATGTGTCCAACGAATTATTTAACACCGTCTGCGCCGCTCATCTGGATAGCTCTGAGCCAGAAAAAATCAAGCCGCGCCTGATTCCCTTCCAATACGAGTCTACGATTGAAAGCCGCGAAAACATTAGCTACGTGTCAGAAATTAAACTTTCCCCAGATGCCCGGTTTTTATACGTTTCCAATCGAGGTGATAACTCGCTGGCGATTTTCAAGGTGCTTGAAAATGGTGCCCTTGAGCGAATTAGTTTAATCCCCACCGCTGGAAAATTCCCGCGTCATTTTGCACTCACACCCGATGGTAAGGCGGTTATTGTGGCCAATCAGGATTCCGGGCAAATTCGCGTATTTTCTCGTGATATTGAGCACGGCACACTTACCCAGACAGACGAAATCTTCGACATCCCGGCGCCCAACTATATTCGATTTATTGACGTCTAAACGCGTCTTAAAATGATTAAGTTTTCCGCAAATCTTGGCTTCCTCTGGAAAAAATTGTCACTGCCCGATGCCATCCGTGCAGCAAAAACTACCGGATTTGACGCAGTGGAATGCCACATGCCGTACAAATATGTCCCCACCGTCGTGAGTTCAGCATTGGAAGAAACCGGCCTGCCGATGATCAGCCTGAATACGCGCATTGGCGAAAATGACAATGACATAGGGGTGGCCGCCTTACCCGGTAGAGAAGCTGAAGCACGCACTTATATCAAAGAAGCCATCGCATATGCAGTAGCAATTGGTTGTCCGAATGTTAGCGTGGTCGCTGGTCGCTCCGGACGGACGCCTGCTGCTGAAGTGGTCTATCGGGAAAACCTGCGCTTTGCCACCGGCCTTGCGCAAGAACACAATAAAACGATCCTGATTGAACCGCTAAATACGAATGTAGCGGCAGATTACCATCTGACCAAAGTTGAGCAGGGCTTAACGACCATTCATGCGGTTGGTATGGACAATCTGAAAATTATGCTCGATTGTTTTCACACCCAAACCATGGAGGGTAATTTGCTCAATATGTTCCAACAATTCCTGCCTTATATTGGACACATACAAATTTCAGCCTTTCCTGACCGAGGCGAACCGGATATTGGGGACATTGATTACCAATCATTGCTCCCGGAAGTGGTTTCCATGGGCTACGATGGTTATTTTGGCGCAGAATACACGCCTCGTGGCAGCCTGGTCGACGGGCTACGCTGGCTTGAATCATGGCGAGACGATAAATAGTGCTTATTTATTAAAATTATATTCCCGAGATACGCTTCATACCTATCAAACACGGTATCAAATTAGATGACAAACACTTGTGACATTGGCCTTATTGGCCTTGCGGTAATGGGCCAAAATCTGGTCTTAAACATGAATGACCATGGCTATAAAGTAGCGGTTTACAACCGGACCACCTCCACGGTCGATGCATTTATCGCCGGATCAGCCAAAAATACAGCCGTTGTAGGCACGCATTCTCTGGAAGCGCTGGTGGCGACATTATCAGCACCCCGAAAAATCATGTTAATGGTCAGAGCAGGCAATACCGTCGATAGCGTGATTGATCAACTTTTACCTTTACTCGAACCGGGAGATGTCATTATTGATGGAGGCAACTCTAACTCTGTCGATACTCAAAGAAGGACTGATGAACTGGAGGCTGCCAATATTTTGTTTGTTGGTGCGGGTATTTCCGGCGGTGAAGACGGCGCCAGACATGGCCCATCGATTATGCCTGGAGGGCATCCCAAAGCCTGGCCATTGGTTAAAGATATACTGCAGGCGATTGCAGCTAAAACTGATGATGGCACACCCTGCTGTGACTGGGTAGGGAGTCATGGTGCTGGGCATTTCGTAAAAATGGTACATAACGGTATTGAGTATGGCGATATGCAATTGATCGGGGAAACCTACCATTTTATGAAAGATTACCTGGGTATGGACAATAAAGCGATGCAAGCCACCTTCGCGCGTTGGAATAAGGGCGATCTGGGTAGTTATCTGATCGAAATTACCGCCGATATTCTTGGCTATCAGGAAGATGGTCAGTATGTTTTAGACTCGATTCTGGACAAAGCCGGTCAAAAAGGGACAGGAAAATGGACAGCCATCAGTGCCTTGGAGCTGGGTATTCCGCTTACCCTTATTGGGGAGGCGGTATTCGCCCGCACTCTGTCTGCATTAAAAGCTGAGCGTTGTCATGCTGCAGACATACTTAAAGGTCCCGGGATTTCTAAAACAAACGAAGTTAATGATGTGACATCCTGGGTTGACGCGCTCGAACAAGCTTTATTGGCTTCTAAAATTGTATCTTACGCACAAGGCTTTATGCTCATGCGAGAGGCGTCGGAACATAACTGCTGGGGCTTGCAATATGGTGCCATTGGTCAATTATGGCGTCAGGGTTGTATCATTCGATCTGTATTTTTAGATGACATCAAACGCGCGTATGACAGCAATGCCGAATTGAAAAACCTGCTTCTGGATAGCTACTTCAATGATAAGTTGCAGCGTGCACAGCAAGCCTGGCGCGACACTATTGCACGTGCCTTTCAGGCTGGCATTCCCATACCTGCGATGAGTGCAGCACTGGCTTTTTACGACGGTTATCGCAGCGCCAAATTACCCGCAAATTTGCTGCAGGCACAACGTGATTACTTTGGTGCGCATACCTATGAAAGACTCGACCGACCTGAAGGTGAATTTTTCCACACTAACTGGACAGGCAGCGGAGGAAACATTTCTAGCACCCGGTATGACGTATGAGCGATTTCGCTTACCCAATGCAATGAGCAGCGTTGGCCTAACGCCAGCGCGATCCTTTACAAGTGAATTTAGCTATTTTGCGCAATAAATTCTTCGACCTTTGAAGGTGCCACCGCACCTGCCTGGGCAGCCTGAACCTCGCCATCCGGGCCAAAAACCACAAAAGTTGGGGTCGCTCTGAATGCTTCGCCGGTTTGCACCAAATACCATTCTGCCACCGCGTGAACATCACCGATTAAATTAGGATAAATCACCTCATTGCGCTCAATAAATGCTTCGGCGTCTGCTTTACCTGCTTGCCCATCTATCGACAATCCAATAATTTTGGCATCTTTATTCTTGTGCTCGGTGTGAAATGCCGAGTATTGCCCGGCCTCTTCATTGCATACATGGCAGGAAGAAGCCCATATCATCACCACCGTCCATTTACCTGGTTCTTTTTGCTGTTCTACCGTTGCCGCATTGCCCTGCATATCCTGAAATACGCCGCCGGCACGTGAAATTGGGGTAAATAAGCCCATAATCAATACAACGAGCAATAAATATCGAATAGAGGAGTGCCAGGTTTTCATTTGCGTTTTTTAGTGGTTTGAAGTGTGATCATCTGACCCACGAAATTTCGGAAAGTTCACCCAAGCTTTTCCGCTAGGATAAAACCGATACAAGCTGACTAGCCCGTTTTACCCATCAATGATTGTACCAACGGCTCGAGTTCCGATAGCGCCTCTCGATACACATCCTTTTTGAACGCAATGATATTATTCAGTGGATGCCAGTAATCCACCCAGCACCAACCGTCAAATTCAGGCTTACTGCTGCGATCCAGACGAATGTCTTCTTCCTGCCCGGTTAAATGGAATAAAAACCAACGCTGTTTCTGCCCGCGAAATCGATCATCGAAGCGTGAACAACCAGGCACATCATAGCGATACCATTTATCCGTAGTACCGAGTAAACGAACTTGATGTGGATACAACCCGACTTCTTCATACAGCTCTCTGTACGCCGCTTCACGGGGGGATTCTTTATGTTCAACACCCCCCTGTGGAAACTGCCAACCGTCGTGTCTAACGCGCCGGGCCCACAGTACTTGCGCTTGAGCATTGCACACAATAATCCCGACATTTGGTCGATAACCATCACGGTCCAAGCCAGATTTTTTGCGTTTTCTCCCAAGGTAAGCCATGCCTTTATCCTAAAACGACTGCTTAAATTTGGCAAGTTAAAGGTGAATGCTATTTTCCTAAATAGGTCTGATAGGCCTTGCTAAACACTTCCTCCAGACGGTCAATCGATTCTTTGCTCGACACCTCCTGCAACACATGTGCGCTCATCGCCGCAGATGTTTGATCGAACAAAACCTTCTTATCCAGCATGGGGTAAGTTTTGCTCAAGCGTTTAATCGCAGCGATCACACTTTCTTCTTTGGGGCGCGCAATGGGCTGCTTGTTTTGCGTGGCTTGTTCGGCAGCGGGATACTTTTGGGCTAAAAACTCTGCGAACTCACATAATGTCTTCAGTGCCTCATCAGGCAACCTGGGATAGATTGTTGCGAGCGTTGCCAGATTCTCCTTACGCTTTCGCGACATGTAAAAAACCGCTGATTAGCTACCCGATTTACGCTTTTCGCAATGCTCCTGGGCGAATTCAAGAAACTCTTCCATCGCTTGAACGCGAAACTTCTGGCGTTGGTAGACCAGTGAAAATGGCCGGTTTAAAACTGGATCAAGTGGAACAATGGATAACAGACCCAGTTTTACTTCTTTTTGTAAGGCAGCAATGGACTGAACTGTAATACCCAAGCCTGCGCATACTGCTGCCTTAATCGATTCAGGGCTGGTAAACTCGAGGATACGATTGAGATCGGCGCAGTTATTACCACGCGATTCAGCATACTGTTCAAATACACCGCGGGTACCCGAGCCTTCCTCACGACCAATAAATGGATAGGGCAGCATATCTTCTATCTTGACAGAATCCTTCTTCGCGAGTTCATGATCAGGTGGACAGGCAAGCACTAATTCATCGTACCAGCAAATTTCAGTTGTCAAGTTTTTATTGTCTACCGGACCCTCAACAATACCGATATCGATTTCATTATTCTCGACCATGTGAATAATGCCCTGGGTATTGGAAATATTCAGACGCACGGTCACTTCGGGGAAGTTACCCTGATACTCACCTAGCAGCTCTGGAATCACATAATCACCAATAGTGGTACTCGCACCGATAATCAGCGGTCCCTGGACCACGCCTGTCATGGTACGCACCGCGTTATCCATTTCTTTATATTTTTCGATGATCTGATCTGCGTATTTTTGCACCAGAACACCTGTTTCGGTCAGGGTAATTCGATTATGGGTGCGATCAAATAGTCGTGCATTAAAAAACTCTTCAAGCTGACGAATCTGAAAGGTGACCGCCGGTTGAGTCATATGTAAGGTTTCTGCCGCCTTGGTAAAGCTCAGCAGACGCGCTACGGTGGTGAAAACTTGTAATCGCCGATCAGCCAATGGAATGCCTCTTTTAAGATTATTTTGTGCAACGAGAGATTTTATATACCATATAAATAAAAACTATACCAATTTGGGGAGACAATTGTTGCCCTTTGCTTATTACCAAGACACATTTTTATGGTGTTAAACCTTGAAAAATGTGGTTAAAGGTATTAATAAATTAACAATTGTTAAGTACACAATTTGGTATTAATGGGGTTAAACTAGACCCAATCATCAACATTTCAGGAGAATGTATGGCTCGTATTATTGATTCCAGTGGCTCAGTTCAATCACGTGAACTGGTCATCAATTCCACACTTAAAAACACGTATTTATTACTCGCCATGACCTTGCTGTTCAGCGCAGCAATGGCGGGCTTGTCCATGGCAATGCAACTGCCCTATTTTGGCATCATTCCTACCCTAATTGGCTATTTTGGCTTGCTGTTTCTCACTTCAAAATTCAGCAATTCTGCCCTGGGGTTGGTATTTGTATTTGCCCTGACAGGCTTTATGGGTGCTAGCCTTGGCCCCATTATCAGTACCTATTTAACCGCCCTACCGAATGGCAGCAGTGTTATCATGACGGCCATGGGTGGAACCGGCGCTATTTTTGTTGCCCTATCTGCCTATGTCGTCCTGACGCGCAAAGATTTCTCATTTATGGGCGGTATGCTGATGACGGGTATTCTGGTCGCATTTATCTTAGGACTGTCGGCCATCTTATTCCAAATGCCGATGTTATCGCTGGCGGTATCAGGTATGTTTATTTTATTGATGTCTGGGCTGATTATGTTTGAAACCAGCCAGATTATTCATGGCGGTGAGACCAATTATATTAATGCAACCGTCACCCTGTTCGTGTCTATATTTAACTTATTCACCAGCTTGCTGCATATCCTCGGTATAATGGATGAATAGCTAGAATTCACTTACTCAAAAGCTCCGCAACGCGGAGCTTTTTTTTGCGCAATTGATTGGAACTGTGCATAATAATTCATCGTAAATATCGTTCCCATTCTTGATAGCTCAACAAAGGCGCGCAATGATCTGCATTAGAAAAATCTGCAGTTTTATCCTGTTGCTGGTTTGCTATGTACAGCTCGCAGTTGCAACTGCAATCCAATCACCTGCATTTGATGATGATGATTTCGATACGCCCATAATCGACGACACACCACGCGCAATCGATACGCAACATCCCGACTGGTTTGCGCATACTTTTTTAAACCTCCCTGAGGATCTGGCAGACGCACAGGCTAATGGTAAAAAAGGTTTGATTGTGTATTTCGGGCAAAAACACTGCGCCTATTGTGAAGCACTATTAGAGGTGAATTTTGAAAAAGAGCAGGATATCGTTGATTATACTCAGCGACACTTTGACGTTGTGGCGTTGGATATTTGGGGTGATCGCACGGTGACTGATTTTTCCGGCAATGAAATTGCGGAAAAGGATCTGGCCGAACTGGAGAAAACCGATTTTACCCCTTCGATGGTTTTTTATACCGAAAATGGTCGCGAGGCATTGCGACTTCGCGGCTACCACCCACCTTATAAATTTCGAGGTGCGCTTAAATATGTAACGGAGGACTACTACAAAAATGAAACCTATCCGGAATACATGGCACGCGCCGACCCACCACCTAAATTCGATATGGAAGATCTTAACGAGCAGGCGTTTTTCAGCCCACCCCCCTATGCACTTGATCGAAGCCATTTTGCTGCAGACCGACCACTCGTCGTTTTTTTTGAACGCCGCGCCTGCCATGCTTGCGATATTCTGCATTCTGAACCCCTAGACAATCAAAACACACGCAGATTGATACATCAATTTGAAGCAGTACAGCTTGACATGTGGTCAGACCAACCCGTGCTAACACCTGCCGGTGAACGTTTAACCGTAAAAGAATGGGCGCGAGATCTAGGCATTTTTAGCACCCCGACGCTGGTGTTTTTTAACGAGCAGGGAAAAGAGGTATTTCGCATTGATTCAGTGGTGCGTCTCTATCGTTTGCAAGGTGTGCTTGAGTACATACTTGAAAAAGGCTATGAGACCACCCCAACCTTCCAGCGCTGGCGCGAAAACCAACAACAGGGTGTAACCACTTTCTAATTAGGCAATACTATACGCGTCAAAATCCTCTAACATTAACGGTTAGCATAGCATCTGGTTTTGTCAGGTATTGTACTTGCTTGGCGATTGATCATTAGTGGGCTGATTGTGCAAATCAATTACGACAGTCGTAACTTTAAACGCTTGTTGATAATGCTCCGTACATTGCGATTGAAATAAATATAAAACTTGCGCTTATTAATTCGCGCACCTCCAATTTATAAATCTTCTCAATCGTTATGGGGAAGTAGTGAATCCATCCAGCACTATTTGCTGCATGCGTATTCAAGAAAAATCCGGCTTAATGAAACCTAATTAGGTTCACTTAAAGAACGCTATTATTTTAACGATGAACCAGTTTACCCATTATGTAGTAAGGCTGGTAATTAAACGCTGATTAGTCCAACAATACTGATGCCCTATTTGCCAGACTGTCAAAATTGCGCCCTAGCCCAATAAATTTTATTAATTATTAAAAAACATGTTATATTATAACATTACATACATATTTAAAATTTCTATTTAACTGACTATGAACAAATTGACTGCAAATACAATGCTTTGCACCGTATTAAGCTTGGTTACCAGTTTAGCTTTAGCGGATGAAACCCGGCAACTTGACGCACACCAACACGGCGTCGCAAAAATGGATTTAGTGGTCGAAGGCCAAACCATCAATATCCATTTTGTGTCACCCGCGATGAATATAGTCGGATTCGAACATGCCCCTGAAAATCCGACGCAACACGCATTAGTAGAAAATGCCAAACAATCTCTCGGAACACTGTCCGGCGTCATTGAGCTCCCGGATCAAGCCGAATGCGTGCTCGCGCAGAATTCGGTAGAGTGGATTATGGAAAGTAGCGAGCATGACGAAGACAAGCATGACGAAGACAAGCATGACGAAGACAAGCATGACGAAGACAAGCATGACGAAGACAAGCATGACGAAGACAAACATGACGAAGACAAACATGACGAAGACAAACATGACGAAGACAAACATGACGAAGACAAACATGACGAAGACAAACATGATGAAGACAAGCATGATGAAGACAAGCATGATGAAGACAAGCATGATGAAGAAGAGCATGACAAACACGACGAACATGAAACATCAGGCACCCATTCTGAATTTGAGGCTGAGTACGTACTAGAATGTAAAAACATAGATAACATTCAGTCGATATCGGTGGCACTATTTGATCAATATCAGGGCCTTGAAGAGATTGCTTTGCAAGCAATATTGCCAATGGGTCAAACGGCTATGAAATTAACCCCCACCTCAAATACTATTTCTTTAAAATAGAGACCTCTTACCCAATCAAATCTATTTAGTAGTTTGTAAGTGTCGATATTGTCGCTAGTTGACGTTCGGTATCGATGGCAGTCCGACCAAAAAGATGTCATCAATATCGACCGTTTGCTTATTAACCGAGGTGAACATGCTTTTCTGATGGGGCCATCTGGAAGTGGCAAATCCACCTTGCTCAACATCGTTGGAGGCGTCATTCAGCCACAACATGGTGCTGTCAAATTAGCCGACCATGATTTAAGCAAAGTGCCTGGAGCGCAACGAGATCGTATACGCGCGGACTGTGTGGGTTTTATATTTCAGCAGTTCAATCTGATTCCGTATCTGAACCTGACTCAAAATGTATCGCTCCCCTGCCAGTTTTCAGCCGTGCGCAGAATAAATGCTGAAAAACAATATGGCAGTGTGGAACACGCGGCACAAACCTTACTCGGGCGTGTTTTTAATAGCGATCTTCCCGATTTTAATAAACAGGTATCAGCCCTAAGTGTTGGGCAACAACAACGGGTTGCTGCAGCAAGAGCATTAATGGGGACCCCACCTTTGGTGATTGCTGACGAACCCACATCGGCGCTTGACCACACAGCAAAAAAGAGTTTCATGGAGCTTTTACTTAGCGAGGCAAATAGACACAACTCAACACTTTTATTTGTCAGCCACGACCCCACCTTGTCTACGCACTTTCATACATCGATTCAATTACGAGACATTAACCAGGTCGGGTCACCATGAAATTCGTGTCTATAGGTTTACTAAGCCTGTGGAACCGACGGTATACAGCGGGACTGACTATTCTGACCATTGCGATTAGCGCCGCTTTGCTAATTGGTGTCGAAAAGGTGCGGCACAATGCTAGAACTAGCTTTGCTAACACCGTGTCCGGTGTTGATCTGATTGTTGGCGCGCGCAGTGGGACGATCCCACTGCTACTTTATTCTGTCTTCCGTATAGGAAGCGCCACCAATAACATCACCATGGAAAGTTATCAACATATTGCCACCCAGCCTGGTGTAAAGTGGACCATACCGATTTCTTTAGGCGATTCACATCGTGGCTATCGGGTGATGGGAACCAGTCAGGCCTATTTTGAACATTATCGCGTGGGCCAGCAGCGCAGGTTAACCTTTAGCCTTGGCGCACCGTTTTCTAACCTATTTGACGTTGTAGTGGGCGCGGAAGTAGCGAAATCCCTCGGTTATAAGCTTGGTGATAAGATTATCATTGCCCATGGCATCGGCAACACGAGTTTTGCAACACACGACGATAAGCCTTTTACTATCAGTGGTATCCTGGACCCAACGGGTACCCCAGTGGACCGCACTGTCCATGTAAGCCTTGCAGCTATCGAAGCGATCCATATTGGTTGGGAGCAAGGCGTTCAAATTCCGGGTGGATCAGCATCCCTTGAATCAAGACTTAATCCAGAACTGCAGCCTACAGCCATTACCGCGTTTATGGTTGGGCTCCATAGCAGAGTCGGCGTTTTTAAGTTACAACGCTTGGTTAATGAGTACCGAGAAGAGCCTTTGTTAGCTATTTTACCCGGCGTAGCACTTCAAGAACTTTGGAGTTTTATGTTTGTTGCCGAGCAAGCGATGTGGGTGATTTCTTTATTTGTTGCAGTAGCGGCATTTCTTGGCATGATCGCAGTGTCTCTCGCAGGCCTCAATGAACGACGTCGTGAAATAGCTGTGTTCAGGGCGGTGGGGGCAAGCGTCGGGTATATTTGTGCCTTACTGATTGTAGAGACCATCATTTTGACTGTATCAGGGTTGATCCTAGGCATAGCCATTTTGTACCTTGGTCTATGGATTCTAAGGCCTCTGATAGAAGCAAATTTTGGTCTTTATATTCCAATTGGGCTTCCAACCACCACAGAATTTACATTATTGATGGGTTTGCTGGGGATAGGTGTGCTTTCTGGAATCGTGCCGGCGTTTACTGCGTATCGAAATACGTTGGTAGATGGCTTGACTGCCAAAACCTAATGGTAAGATTGGAAAGGTTCAGAATGACAAAACGAAATTAATTAGCGGGTAAAAAATGCCAAAATATTCATTAAAATTGCTTTCATATACGCTGCTGTGTGCGGGTTTACTCCTACTGCCGGTAAAAACATACGCAGAACAACCCAAAGAACTAGAATGGGAAGAACTGGTACCCGAAGGATGGGACCCTAACAGTGTATTCAACGAGTACACTGACACTGAGCTCATAGAAATGACCGCCGAGCAATTTGGCGTACTCGAAGCAAAGGCACAAGCGATCTTCGACGCAGCGCCAACGGTAAAAGAGCTGGACGGCAAACAAGTCAAAATTCCCGGGTTTATGCTGCCGTTGGAATTTGATGGTACCGAAATCAAGGAGTTTTTACTCGTACCCTATTTTGGCGCATGTGTGCATACACCCCCACCGCCATCGAATCAGGTCATTCATGCGAAATTAAAAGAGGAAATCATGGTAACAGAATTGTTCGAGCCAGTTTGGATATCAGGCAGGCTCAATACCATTCAATCGCAAGCAACACTCGGCGAAACTGGGGTAAGCCTGACACTCGAGATCGAAACGGGTTACACCATGGAGGTAAATCAGGTGGAACCTTACACGGAGTCAAACTAGTTCAAGTAAAGCTCCATAAAAGTAACTCGAACTGCCAGTAGTGTTACGCGTCTCTATCTGAGCGTAAACACTGCTGTTTTAGCGTTGAGACAACCTTGTAAATACCCTGTTCTGACATTTGTAGGGAGGCGACTCACCGTGCAAGTAAACAGAAGATTTCAGCGTTGACGCAAGAACGAGCAACACAGTTTGGTCAACTTATAATAGGAAAATGCAGGCAGATCTATTTCGACTAAGCGAAGGCCATTTAGAATATTAAGCCAATGCACCAAGTATTTTATATTTGAACTTGACTCAATCCTGCGCATTTAAAAACGTCATCAGGGCTGAATTAAATTCCTCCGGTCGCTCTATTGGCAATACATGTCTAGCGTTTTTGACCACGACCAGTTCAGCGTTGGGCATGCGCTCAACATAAGCCTGTTTGGCCGCCACTGGTGTATAATCTTCGTCCGAAGCCAGGGCGAGCGTTGGACACTGAACGTCCTCGATGTGATCCAACACGCTCCAACCGACAATGGCACGCATTGACTCCCGATAGGGCTTTACATCATTTTCTGCCCAACGTTCTACAAACTGTGCCCGTTGTGCCGCATGTTCTGCTATGGGGAACAGCCGCTCGCTTAGTACCTGGCCGATTTTACGCATGCCGAACAAACGTAACATCAGGAATCGTTGCCACACCATCATGCGAATTTTGAACGTATTCACTAAAAACGCAGGGCCGCTATTGACGACCGTCATGCTTTTTACTTTTTCTGGATAGCTGACAGCCAGCTGAAAAGCAATCATGCCCCCCATTGATAAGCCCACGACATGCACAGGGCCGATTCCAAGTACATCTAGTAAATTGGCTGTATCGTCGGCAAACAAGGGAACACTATATGGACCGGGTGGCTTGCCGGTTCTGCCGTGTCCGCGAACATCAAAAGTGATTACCCGATATCGATCAGCGAAAAACTCAACCTGGTGTTCCCAATCACGGGTACTAGAACCTAATCCGTGAATAAACAATAAGGGCGCGCCCTTACCCGCTATTTCGTAGTAAATATCAATATCGGCTAAATTGAGCGTTGGCATGGCATTTTAAAATGGTTAACAGTGCGTCTGGAATTCTGCTTCGCACTATAGACCTGATTATGCCCAGAAAACGCTGCAATTGTTAGTAAGGCGCAGATAACCGTGTTTATAAGGCACAATCAAATTACTACAACTCACCCATGACCAAACGAGAGCTTGATTATTACGACCCGGATGGATAAAAAATGATTTTCTGAATATATTTAAATCGAATTTTATTATATGCTAAAGCTCTACAACCCAAACGAAAGCCAAACCAGCATTAGCTGGCCCCGGAACGGGGCTATTTAAAATAAACCGGAGGAAATTAATTCGTATGCTACACCTAAACCTCAATGTCGGAATCATGCGTGTTATAGTCGTGACGACATGCGTGGCCCTTTCCAGCGTCGCGATTGCCTGGACGGATAAAGTCGAGACGCTTTCCGATGCCAATACGCTGTGCAAACCCGAACCCGAAGCGCAGTGCACCCAAGCCGTACGCATCGGCTTGCAGGCACCAGGCGTTGATTGGCGCAATTCATCATTGGCGCAGATGCGGCTGGACGGCGCTAACCTGCGCGGGGGTAACTTTACCCAATCCATACTTGATTTGAGCAACCTAAAGGGTGCAAATCTGATGCTGGCGAATTTAGAACGCGCGCATCTACACGCGGTTAACTTACGTGATAGCAATCTGATGCTAGCGAACTTATCGGGTGCCAGCCTGCTAGACGCTGATTTAACCGGCGCTAACCTACAGGGCGCAAACCTGCAAAAGACGATTCTAATCCAGGCAAAATTGAGTGGCGCCATCTGGACAGACGGACGCATCTGCGCTGAAGGCTCTGTGGGTGAGTGTTTATAAGTCTCCCAACGGGTCTTTGATTAATTTATCGTTCCCGTTGGTACGTTATTGTATCAACTAATTTGACACCTGTAGGTTGTCGATTTTGTGTGAATGACCATCCGAATATTGCCGTGATTGCTATTGTATAAGCAGGTTTCAGAGGCTTGAGAATTCCCCTATAATTCCTGCCTTTTATTCCCTAGAGCCGAGGAGACACAAAAACCAATGTCCAAACAAATAAAATATCTGCTGCCGGAATCGGAGATGCCAAAATACTGGTATAACATCGCCGCCGATCTTAAAAACCCACCCGCACCGCCCCTACATCCCGGCACTGGTCAGCCTCTCGGACCCGATGATTTGTCACCATTATTTCCGATGGCTGTGATCATGCAGGAAGTCAGCACCGAACGGGAAATTAAAATCCCGAAACCGGTTCGCAACATTCTCAGGCAGTGGCGCCCTTCACCGCTGTATCGCGCCCGGCGCCTGGAAAAAGCCCTCGATACACCGGCGAAAATCTATTATAAAAATGAAGCCGTCAGCCCAGCGGGCAGCCACAAGCCTAATACTGCCATTGCCCAGGCTTTTTATAACAAGGAAGAAGGGGTCAAACGCATTACAACTGAAACCGGCGCGGGGCAATGGGGCTCATCTCTAGCGTTGGCTGGCTCGCTGTTTGGGCTTGATGTTGATGTATTTATGGTACGCATCTCGTATGACCAAAAACCCTACCGACGTGCGTTTATGGAAACCTTCGGCGCGCAATGCACCGCCAGCCCGAGTGATCGCACCGAAACCGGCAGAGCCATTCTGGCCGAAGACCCTGACAGCAACGGTAGCCTGGGAATGGCTATTTCTGAAGCTGTTGAGCTGGCTGCGCAAAGTGATGACACCAAATACGCGTTGGGCAGCGTGCTAAACCATGTGCTGCTGCATCAAACCATTATTGGTGAAGAGGCGATTAAACAAATGGACATGGCGAATGATTACCCGGATATCGTAATTGGTTGTACCGGGGGCGGTTCTAACTTTGCTGGGCTGGTTTTTCCATTTCTGGGCAGAAAGTTACAGGGCAAACAGGATGTGGAGGTGATTGCAGTCGAACCCGCCGCTTGCCCGACCTTGACCAAGGGGAAATACGCCTATGATTTTGGCGACACCGGGCATCTCACCCCATTGGTGAAAATGCACACCCTGGGCTCAACTTTCGTGCCGCCGGGCTTTCATGCGGGTGGTCTACGCTATCATGGCATGGCCCCACTGGTCAGCCAGGTTGTAAGCGAAGGACTGGCCACCGCAACGTCCTATGACCAGGTCGAGTGCTTCAAAGCTGGCGTACAATTTGCCAAAGCCGAAGGTATAATTCCCGCGCCCGAATCCACGCATGCGGTTAAGAGCACAATTGTTGAGGCGCTGAAATGTAAAGAGACCGGTGTGGGCAAAACGATCCTGTTCAACTTAAGTGGCCACGGTTATTTTGACATGCAATCCTATATGGATTTCGCCGCAGGCAAGCTGATTGATTACGAGTACCCGGATGAAGAAATCACGATGGCCTTGTCCGGCCTGCCGCCTGTTGGCAACTAATCGTAGGTAGGGTTATATGTTGCCCCAGAGGGCGCTTACATAGCGCCCTCGTTGGCAATATCCCTTATCTGGATAAGGCCCAATATCTCTGAGGCTGTAGCGACAATAGTGGCTTTAATAGCACATCGAAAGACCTATTACTGTTTGTAGGGCTACACCTTCCCGGTTCTAAAGTGGAACTGTCTTTCGTGAATAATCTGAGCCAGACTTGAGTTCACTTAGGGCTTGGTTTCATTCACCTAACCCCAACTACGCTGTCTACGCACTTCCCTTTTTAATATACCGGCACTTGGGAAATGCGCTACAAGCCAATAACTTACGTCCTTTGTGCTTACCTTTTTTAGCGACTTTAAGAACTAGCGCTGAAGCGCACTTTGGACACTTTGGCTTTTTCGAACTTAACCCAGCATCAATATGCTGGGCGTGTAAATTAGGCTCTATCTTTAGCTCTGGTGAAGACAAATTTCCCTTGGATTGATTAGCCTGAAAAATTTCTGCACGTAGGTCCGCAATTTTATAATTATTTTTCGCTTTGAAACGGTGCAGTGGCAGTTGAGCGGATTGACAAGCACCCTCGAGAAATTTATCGCGCTCAACAGCTTTTTTTTCACTATGAGATGAATCGTCGAGTTCCACCGCAGCAATGATTGACAAATTATCAGATTTACACAGCAGAAAATCAAAGTGCTTTGCTGAAATTCGATTAAAACTTGTTTGTCTTTCGCTTGCGCTGAGCCCGTTTTTTGTTTGCAGAACATCAGCAACACGAACCTTCGCAAAAACAATCGCCTTATCTTCAACTGCTTTACATAAGACCCCATAGAACGACCTTTCTGCAGCGGAGAACAGCGCGTTCGACCTTTCGTATGGAAAATCGGGTTGAACTTTCGCTTTACCCTTTAATATAAAGGGAGCTAAAACAAGCAATAGCGCTAACAGAATCAACCAACCCATGAATCTCCCCTGTTTCTGTTTACATACAGAGCGGTATCAACAATTAATAAACACCCTACTTCTTCGGGCCACCACGTTATGAAGAGGCGTAATGGACTAACTAACCCTCCCCAGCGTAAGCCAACACTCGCACCCAACCCTTGCGCGTAAAATTAATCCGATAGCGAGCTTCGGTAATCGGTGCATATAACATGGTGTCAAACCCCCCTGCGCGTAAGATACTCTCTCCATCACTGGTGGCGATTGCCTGATCCAGTTTGTCATCCTGGGTATGTACAAGAACGTAGCGCGCGTTGGCTAAATCTCCTGAAATCCGTACTGAAGCGCGGATATGATTGCGCCCATAAAAAGGCGTTTGCAAGGTGTAGGGCAAGGCATCAAAGGTTCGAATGTGTTTTTTATCCCCGTCCAGAAAGGTCAGCACGGGAAAAAACAGCGTGCCGCGCATATCTTCCGCGCTGCGCACCACCTCACTTTCTAATTGTAATATATAGGGCCTATCAATAGTTGGTAGCATCAAGGCCTCATAGCGGCTATAGCCCCCTTCAAATTTGAAACCTGGGTCTTCGCCATCGACCAACAAGCGCACTTTCTTGCCCACTGGCAAGGCCTTGAATGTCATCTGCTCAAACGATTGACAACAATCACCTGGCGGGCTCACCACATAATGTGGGCTATGGCCAATACCCGTACATGCGCCTAGCACAAGAATGCCCAATAACAAAGCCAGTCGCTTAATGGCGTATGATATAGAGTACTTTTGATGCATCAGAATTTTGAAATTTGAAAACACTTAGTCTAGCAGATAGACAACAAAACTTGCTGAATAATAACGGTTTAGAAGCCCCCGCTTTGCAGCCATTTATCCAACATCGACATGCGATCTACGCCCCAAAACATCTCACCATCTACAATAAAAGTTGGCGCACCAAATACACCGCGCTCTATTGCTTCATCGACCACTGCCTTAAAGTGTGCCTTCACTTCCGCGGAATTAACGATTTCGTCAACCTCTTTGTCGGCCACACCATAAGGGGCGATCAATTCACTTAAAACCCTGTTGCTGGTGATATTCTGACGATCAACAAAATATGCTTGAAACACCGCTTTGGCAAACTCGATCGCGGCCTGTTGGTTACCATCACGCGTTTCTAAAAAATAAAATAGGCGGCTCGGTTTAACCGTCAAAACCGGAAATTTAACTGGAAAGTTAATCGGCTGTTCGAGCAGGCGCGCGTAACGCTGGACGTCATTCAGGCTGTATTCCCACACCAGGGGATGTTGCACCAGCGCCTTACGACCGGTGACCTTAAAAGTTGCACCGATGAGAAATGGGCGCCAGATTACCGTGCGCTGGTGGCGTGCTGCCAATGCATCTATTTGAGTTGCCGCTAAATAGGTATACGGAGAGGTAAAATCAAGATAAAACTCAATATCGCTATTTGAACCCGCCATTTGTATTCACCTACCAGCTAGGCGGTCTCACCCATATAATCTGCCAGCCCAGGGTTATCACTCACCCCTACTAATTTGGGTGTATTAATCTTCTCCAGGTTAAGCACATTGTTTTCATCGCGCACCGCCAGGATATAATCGCGCACGATATCCCAGATCAAACGCCCTTCCGGTGCCGCGCCTACGGTGGCCCAACCAGAGACCTGATACTCTTTTTCCGGGTCCAGCGCTTCCCCCGTGTTGTTAAACACAAAATCACTCAAGCGGTTTTCATCTTTAGTTGGATCAATGGTGTAATCCAGCCCACCAATGCGCACCATATCACCACCCGATTGGAGATAAGGATCCTTGGTAAATAGATTATCGGCGATACCTTCGAGCATGGTAACGATATCCGCGCCTTTCATCGGCCGCACATAAGTTTCACCGTAGGTGATTGCGCACTGGGTCATCATGTCGCCCATGGTAATCCATTCACCTTTGGGTACGGTCGTACCCCAACGTACGCCGGCAGATAAAGACATATCCGATTTATATTCGGCGTTTAAAGCATCACACAAGACCTGGTCCCAGGTCCCCATAAAATTACCGCGCCGATACAAAGTTGTGCCGGCAATCGCGAGCTTTTCATCCAGAATTTCCTGGTACGATTTGCCTACACGAGTAGGATTGAAATAAAACTCGCTACGACGACTTTCTACGATATTTTCATCGTAAGTCGTGTTCATCATTTGCGCCAAATAAGCATTCATCTCTTTATCTGGCTCAAGCAGGTTTTCAAACACCGGTAGCATTTTGTACTGCATATCAATTTTGCCATCAGCGAAACCAAAATCCATCACCCCCACGAACTTTCCATGCGAGCCAGCATTCGTCACCAAACAGGTATTCCCACTGACATTTTTCACTTCAACCGGCTTGGGCATGCCATCATGCGTATGCCCACCGAATACCGCGTTTAAGCCTGGAATGCGTTCGGCCATTTTGATATCGACATCCATACCATTGTGCGATAGTAGGACGACTGCATCCGGGTTTTCGTTGGCATTGATATCTTCAACCAGGGCGATCATTTCATCTTCACGCAAACCAAAAGACCAATCGGGAAAGAACTCCTGCGGATTGGCGTTGGCGGTTCGTGGAAAAGCCTGCCCCACGATACAAATACGCGCGCCGTTGATTTCTTTGATGACATAAGGTTGAAATGCGTGTCCGGTGGACTCATCATACAGACCCCGGCCATCGTATTGTTCAACCAAAGCCGGGTACGCATCTTCGAATAGTGATTCATCCTTCACTTTTACATTCTGACCGATGAAATCGCCTTTAAATAAAGCCACGTTGTTGAGGACTTCGTTTTCCTTGTAGGTGAACTCCCAGTGACCAACCATCACGTCCAGCCCCAGAATATTAGAGGCTTCAACCATATCCACCCCACGCGTCCATAGGGCGGTCGCCGAACCCTGCCATAAATCACCACCGTCCAGCGTTAGAGTATTCTGCCTGCCACCGGCTTGCTCGCGTAACTGATCGAGCAGGGTCTTAACATGCGCAAAGCCACCCATTCGGCCGTGTTCTTTGAGCGCCTCATCATAATTCAGATAGGTGAAGGCATAGGCCTCGCGGCTATTCTCCTGCAAACCCATTTCGGCCAGCAATTTCTTGCCAACAATATGTGGCGGTCGACCAAAGGCTTCACCCAAACCCAAGTTCACATTTGGCTCGCGAAAATAAACCGGAAACAACTGACCATGTACATCAGTAATGTGCAAAATACGCGCATCACCCTGCATCGGTAGGTTGTAGTATTCTTCTGCCGCCTGCGCAATACGATCCCGCCCCATCAAACTGGGTAAGCCGAAACCAGCTGCGCCCAAGGCAGAACCAGCCGTCAGGTATTTAATAAAATCACGGCGACTTAATTTATTCATTTCGTTATTTTTTAATCTTTTATAGTGGATTGAGCGAGTCACCCAATGAAGGTGTTGTCCGCCTGAATATTAGTTTATTTGCGCTGTTGTTAGCAAATCAAATGGTTTATGGATGCCTAATCTGGAATGATTAGCCTTTATCCACCAGGTCGAGTACGCATGTTTTCGGGAAGCCAGGTGGCCAAATCGGGCAAAGCGATCAGTACAAAAATCATCAGCACCATAATGCCAAACATAGGCAGTGCGGCACGCGCGATAAAATTCATTTGATGATCGGTCATACCTTGAAGCACAAACAGATTAAACCCGATGGGTGGGGTAATTTGCGCCATCTCTATCACCACCACAATAAAAATACCGAACCAGATTAGATCAATCCCAGCCTGGCGAATCATCGGTTCGACCACGGCCATGGTCAACACCACCGAGGAAATACCATCCAGGAACATACCCAGCACTATATAAAACAATAATAAAGCCATCAGCAATTCAAACTTGGATAAATCGAGTTCGGCAATAAAATTCGCCAGGCTTCTGGGTAAGCCCGTAAAACCCATGGAAAGGGATAGGAATGCGGCACCCGCCAGGATCAGCGCGATCATGGCAGAGGTTCGCGTCGCCCCCATTAAGCTGTCAATGAAATTAGTAAAACTGAGCGAACCCTGACTACCTGCCAGGATCAATGATCCGACCACACCGAATGCGGCTGCTTCCGTTGCGGTCGCAATCCCTGTATACATTGAACCAATAACAACTGTAATCAGTATAATCACCGGTATCAGAAAACGGGAGTTTTTAATTTTTTCCGCGATAGACCTTTTGGGTTCTTTTTGTGGCGAGAATGATGAAGAGACTCTAGACATGATCGCCACATACCCCATAAACATACCGGCGAGTACGATTCCAGGTAGTACGCCTGCCATAAATAGTTTGGATATTGATTCGTTTATGGTTACTCCGTAAACAATCAAGGTCAATGACGGAGGTATCATCAAGCCTAGCGTAGCAGCGCCTGCAAGCGTACCGATTATCATTCTCTCAGGATATTCTCGATTACGCAGCTCGGGAATGGACATTTTACCCACGGTCGTCAGGGTAGCGGCTGACGAACCCGACACTGCCGCAAAAACCGTCGATGCAACGATGTTACAGTGAAGCAAACCCCCAGGCAGTGGTGCCATCCAGGGTGACAATCCTTTGAACATATCTTCTGACAGGCGTGTGCGATACAGAATTTCACCCATCCAGATAAATAAAGGCAGTGCGGTGAGTGTCCAAGAGGAGGAAGACGTCCAGATGGTGGTAATCATCACGTCACCAGGGGGACGCGACGTAAACAGTTCCATCCCCACAAAGGCCACGCCCATAAGGGAAAGCCCAACCCATACTCCTGAACCGAGCAGTAAAAATAGGACAAATAAAAAGATTGCGATGGGTGCTAGTTGCTCCATATCTTTGCCCCTAGGTTACGTCAGCACTTTTAATGGCTTCGCTGGTAATATTGTGATCACCTGCAAAAATGAGCTTGAGTAAATTGTCCCAAAAGCAGATGGCGAGCAGTATGGCGCCGATCGACATGGGAAGCTGTGGAATCCACATGGGCAACGCATCCTGTCCCTGGCTAATATCATTCAATTTCCAGGACCAGTAGTTGTTTTTAATCGCATACCAGCAAAAATAAGTCGAAATAGCGGTACCAATGGCAAAACACCAAATCTCCCCAATGTAGCGAAAGCGCCCGAGGGAATGCAGTACGATACTGACACGAATGTGCGCTCCGTGATTGAGTGCATAGGCAAAGGCAAAAAATGAGGCGGCCGCCATACAATAACCGGCATAGTCAGGCGCGCCGACAAAAACCTCGCCAGTCCATCTGGCGACCATTTGCAACAGTATTAGCACTAATATCGCTATGAGACACAGTGCGGCGAAAAAACCACCCAGGCGATACAGCGTGTCTAGCGCCCTTCTAACACGCGCATAAAATGAAGACGGTTTATTGGTGTTTTCCATATTAGCCTCCGGGCAAAAGCACAATTGGCAGCGAATGGTTGCAACTATGCGTTCAATTTAATTTTCTATCTGATGTAAAAATTACTTGTGAGCCGACGAGACACCCCGAATAAGTTGTCACTCAGGGTATTCGTCAACACGAGTAGTAATTACTGCATAGCCTGAAAGTTATCAACAATCGTCTTGCCAACATCGCCAGCTTGCTCTAGCCATTCAGCCGTCATGGTTTCACCGATTTCTTTAAGCTCGGCAACCAATGCATCACTCGCTGGGCCAACCTGCATACCGCCTTCTGCCAGCCCCGCGAGGGTAAAACCAGTATACTCCTTGGCACGCCAAGTTCCGGCATATTCCGCCAATTCAGCACAGCCTCGAATAATGTTTTTATTGGCATCACTGACTTTTTCCCAGATACCTTTATTGACCATGACCGTATTGCGCGGTAGCCAGGCATCGACCTCATAAAAGTGGGTCAAACTTTCCCATACTTTACGGTCATATCCGGTTGAGCCAGATGAAATCATCGATTCCGCCACCCCGGTGGCAAACGCCTGCGAGATTTCAGCGGCTTCAATTTGTACCGGTAACATGCCGGTTAGTTCGGCGAGTCTTGCCGTGGCGTTATTGTAGGAACGGAATTTAATGCCCTTCATATCAGCAACAGAATTCACTTCCTTTTTAAAGTACAGCCCTTGTGGTGGCCAAGGTACCGAATAAAGCATCACCAGCCCTTGCTCATTGAGGACTTTGCCCAACTCAGGTTTAGCAGCTTCCCATAGTTTTGCAGCATCGTCAAACGAGGTGGCCAGAAACGGGACTGAATCAAACGCGAATACCGCATTTTCGTTTTGGTGCCCCGAAAGCAATCTTTCGCCAATGGGTGCCTGCCCGGTTTGAACCGCGCGCTTGATCTCCGCGCCTTTGAACAACGAACCAGATGCATGGGTCACAATTTCTATGTCACTCCCCGTACCTGTGGTCACGCACTTGGCGAATTCAGCGCCGGTTGCAGAATGAAAGTTGGTCGCAGCGTAGGCCATGGGCATATCCCACTTTTCTCCCGCGACCGCTGCACCGGTAGAAATCGCCGTAGCGATGGTTGCTATTAGGGTATTTTTAATTATGTTCATATTTTTCTCCTCTGCCTCACAATATATAAATGCGCCAGTTGTGTGGTGTGGCAGCACAACAGCTGGGCCAGCGTGGCTAATTCATGTTGTAAATCGCATCACGTTATAGGGTTTCATGTTTATACTACTTTGTTGTCCAGAAATCATCTCTGCAATTAAACGACCAGTTTTAGGGCCAGCAGTTAGGCCAATGTGATGGTGACCAAATGCCGCGTAAATACCGGGATGATTCTCTACGGGGCCGATAAATGGGATTGAGTCGGAAGGCGCTGGTCGATGCCCCATCCACTCTGCAACATGGTCGTACGTTAACCCAGGCATCGCCTCCCCGATTTGTCTTTTCAATAACTCGATGGGTGCCTTGCTTTGTGGTGTGTCCAGGCCACCGAATTCAACGATACCCGCACACCGAATTCGCCCCTGCATAGGGGTCACAACAAACTTACCTGAAGTGAGCATATAAGGCACTTTGGGCATCACCGAGGGATTTATTAATTCGATGTGATAACCGCGTTCGGTTTCCATCGACACCTTAACGCCCAGTTTTTCTGCCAAAGACTTTGACCACACACCAGCGGCCAATACCACGGCATCACACTCGATAGGGCCTTGCGTGGTCCGCACTGAATGCGCCGCCGTTCCTGTTTGTGTCGTAATATCGGTGACTTCCGCGACCTTGCACTCACCCCCTTCGCTCTCGACATGTTTCACCAAATCGGCAACATATTGCGCCGGGTCCAAGAGATGTCCGTGATTAGCAAACCTTAGTGCAAAATGCCGGGTTCCTTCAAATGCAGGCTCATAGTCATGGAAAGCCTTACCCTCCAGCTCATCCCATTGAAAGCCCATTTCCCGGCGCATCGACCAACCGTAAGCATCTTTTTTGAAAGCTTCTTTGTTCTGATAGACAAATACATAATCCGAAGGCACCAGCCATTTATCAGCAGCGGTTCCGTCGCTCAAAGCCTGGTGTTGTTCTAGGCTGTCATGCAGTAGTTCAGTCAGTGCTTGTATGGTTTGTAACGTGTCTCGTTTATTAGCATGGCGTAAATAACGTAACAGCCAGGGAAGCATTTTCGGCAGATAGTGCCAACGCAGAAAAAGCGGGCTGTCTGAATCAAGCAACATACCCGGTGCGTTTTTAATAATACCGGGCGCATTGACCGGCACCACGCCACATGAGGCCAACACACCCCCATTACCGCTGGAGGTGCCCGCCGCCGGACCTTCTTTATCAATTAATATGACCTTGTGCCCCATCCTTTGCAACCACAGAGCAGCGGATACGCCTACGATGCCCATTCCGATGATTGCAACTGTCTGCTTGCTCATTTCAGTGATTCCCAGTGGCATGGTTGAGGGAGTATTTTTCCAGCCTGTCCGAATCTACGCTGATGCCCAGGCCCGGCGTGTCCGGCACCTGAACTTTACCACTAATAATCGGAAAAGGCTCAGCAAGTAAATCTTCCAATAAATAATACGTCGCGTGGTAGAACTCACAGCCCAATGAAATATTAGGGCTGACCGCGATCATATGCACACCCGCCAAGTGCGCGATACCGGTTTCAAACATATCTCCACCGTACGCCGGAAGCTTATGCTCCGCGGCCATGCGAGCAACTTCAATACCACGCTTCAACCCACCCGATTTCATGATCTTGACTGACACGCCATCGCATATCCCTTCATTAATGGCGCGCTGCATGTCTTCTGGGCCAAACACGCTTTCATCAGCAAGTAACGGCGCAGACGTTGCCTTTCTAAGGCGGGCCATCATTTCAAAATCGTGGGCGACAACGGGCTGTTCGATAAAAGAAGGGTTAAACTGGTCGATTTCACCTACGTAGCTTAAAGCATCTTCACGTTTGAGCCCCTGGTTGTAATCTATTCGAATGGTCAGATTGGGGTATTCTGACCGCAGCCTTTGCAGGCGAATTAAATCAAAGGCATGATCCTTGAATCCGGTTTTAATTTTGACAATATTAACCCCGTCATTTTGTAAGCGCTCCACCAGTGCGAGGTCTTGCGCAAAATCCGGGTTGGCCAGCGATACCGAAAGTGGAATCTCTTTTCGGCAGCGCTCACCCAGTAAAGCCCAAATCGGCTTGCCGGTAATTTGACCAGCGAGATCTAGCAGCGCGGTTTCCAATGCCGCTTTTGCTTCGCTGCAATGCACAACCCGGCGTTGCACGCTTTCCATGGTGTTTTCCAGATCACCCACGCGCGAACCGACGACCATGGGCCTGAGATAACGATCCAATGCCGCGAAATTTGCTTCGGGCGTGCCGGTAAAGACTGACCAGGGCGATGCTTCACCATAGCCAACCAAGCCATCTTCAGCGATTAATCTGACGATGACAACTTCGACCTTATCCTCGACGGTACCAATACCATGATCACGACGCGAGTTAACCGGTATGGCCAAATGCCATACATCCATCGCAACTATTTTTTGTTCAATCGAATTGATGATCAATTGGCTGCACTCAATAATAATAAGGTAATTTCATTTTTCGCGCGGCCGCAACCCAATCAGGCACAAACGGCACGATCTTATCTTGTGACGGCACCCATACTTCAATAAAACTAGCCCCATCAAAATGGATCGCCTCGGTGAGCACGGATTCAATCTCATCTTCATGTTCAATCCGCGCAGTTTTAAAGCCAAACGCTTCTGCGACTTTGCAATAATCAACCGGCCCGAAATCGGTCGCAAAGGGCACATCGGCATCTTCAAGTAAAATTGCCTCACCTCGAATCCAGCCAAAATTATCGTTTCGGGTCAAAATAATGGTGAGGTTTTTATTACTGCGCTTGATGGTCTCCAGATCGCCGATCACAAAGGCCAAAGAACCATCACCTGTGAATGATATGATCGGGCCCTCCGTCGCATACGACGCCCCCAATCCTGCTGGCACCGAATACCCCAGCGCACCCATCGAATAGTTGGTTAGATATCGTCTACCCGACTCTTTAATGGTGAGTAAGGCAGAAGGATAAATCGCAGCGACACCCGGCTCTGCTGTCACAATTGCGTTATTCGGTAAGACTTTATCCAGCACCTGAGAAAGCTTGACGGGTGAAACCGTGCCCTCAGGCATTTTAATCGTAGAATTAAAAACCGCATCCAGCGCTGTTTGTTTCATTGGGTTAAGATTTAGCGTCTGCCTTGCTAGCGCAGGAAAATCAGATCTAAGCACCGCCAGCATATACTCCAGCGTGGCCCGGGCATCCCCCGCCAGCCCTACTTTTGCCGGAAAATTATTACCAATATGTGCCTCTGTAATATCCAGATGGATAAATGTTTTCTCAAGCGGATCATCATAAAGCTTCCAGCCATCGGTTGAACACGAATCTGTATTGGTGCCGATCAAGAAAACAGTATCTGCATCGCATACATAATCGTTGGCGTATTCCATCCCGCCACGGGCACCGATAACGCGTAACGCCAGTGGATGATTCTCAGGTATAACCCCTTTCCCAGGGGTCGTTGTGCCGACTGGAATTTGCAAAGTTTCCGCCAATTCGAGTAAAACCGACGACACCCCCGATATCAGTCCGCCCTGACCGCACACCATCACGGGTTTTTTCGCATTCAGTAACAACTCGATCGCTATAGAAATCTTGCGATGATCGGCAACTGGCCGATGCGCGGGATAAACGCAATAGTCTTCTTCTGCGTAGAGATCGCTGATTTCATCTTCTGCATGAAAAATATTGATTGGCACACGAATGTGTACCGGGGCTGGGCGACCCGATGTTGCGACGCGAAACGCCCGACGCAACATGAAAGGAATCTCTTTAACATTGGTCAAGAGAAAAGACTCTTTGCAGATGCTCTCATACATCGCGGTTTGGTCAACCCCCGTCAATCCATGTTTTTTATCCTGATTGATCGGAATATCAGAACTAAAATAAATGATGGGCACGGAACTTAGAAACGCCTCGGTGATGCCGGGCGTACAATGGGTTACCCCTGGGCTAGGTGCTTCCAGAACACAAGGCGTTCCAGCAGTTTTGGCGTACGCTTCTGCTGCGTATGCAGCCGTTCTCTCGTCTCGCACCAGAACATACTCAATATTCGAATGCGCTTGCCATTCCTTGTACCAGCCGATGGTTGTCTCACCCGGTAAGCCAAAAACGTGCTTGATGCCATGCAGTTCCAGCATTTTTAGAATGACTTGTGCGCCGTTCAGTTTCATATTTAAGTATTTCCGAGCAGTTATGTTTGGTTTAGTGGTGCTGGCATAACACCCATATTTTTATAATTGTATACAGATCAGTATGCAGAAATATATACGATTGGTTTTTTTGATGCAAGACGAAATGGAATGCGCAACTGTATTTAAAGCAATATCAGTGCATTCAAGCCTTTACCATCTATAATAAATATAATGCGAAAATCGTCTTCCCTTGTAGTCGGGCGGGTAATTATGATGTTTTAGCGTAATAGTATACAGTATAATGCACTGAAAATTAGTCAAGATGCCCAGACAAGAATATGGACGAAGCGGTAAACAAAAAAACCAATCGAGCCGAACACCTATATCAAGTGGTGAAAGATATGGCCATCACGTTTAGCTTCAAACCCGGCGAACGTATCAATGAGGTGGCGCTGGCATCGCGCCTTGATGCTAGTCGAACCCCGCTTCGTGAAGCGCTAAATCGGCTGGTCTCAGAAGGCTTTTTAACCTCAAAGCGTGGCCGTGGTTTTTTTTGTCGCGATCTCAAACCGCGGGAAATATTTGAGTTGTATCAACTGCGTGCTGTTCTGGAAACCGCTGCGGTAAGGCTTGCTTGCGAGCAAGCGACGGAACAAGAGGTCGAAACACTTGCGGCATTCCTTGCCGAGACTGGCCCGGGAGAAAACGGCCGGAGCAGTGAAGAGCTGGTTGAACTGGATGAATACTTTCATCGCCAGATTATGCAGCTTGCTCGCAATACTGAGATGCAACGTACGCTAGACAATATTAATGCCAGAATTCGCTATTTTCGCTGGGTGGATATGGATGCGAAACGCGCAACGACGCAAAACGAACATCAGGAAATTGTGAACGCGATGATGTCACGCGATGCTAATCTCGCCGCGAAAAAAATGAATGAACATATCAACCGTCGCCTGGATCAAATCACGGCGGCGGTCAAAGAAAGCTACTCGCGCATTTATCTGGCCAGCGCGATGGAAGAAACCTGATGAAAAAATCATCGTCAATCGTAACGGGCGGCAAAACCATTTATGGTGCGTCAGTGGGCATACTGATGCTGGAGACCCAATTCCCTCGCTTGCCGGGTGATATCGGCCACGCCGGCACCTGGCCATTCCCGGTTTTATATAAAGTGGTGCGTGGCGCCACGCCGGATAAAGTCGTTAGAAAAGGCGCGCCGGGATTGTTGGACGCGTTTATTGATGCCGCTCAGGAGCTGGTAGCGATGGGCGCGGATGGCATTACCACCAATTGCGGCTTTTTATCCCTATTTCAGGATAAACTCAGCGCGGCGCTCAAGGTGCCGGTAGCAACGTCATCTCTGCAACAAGTGCCCTTTGTACAAACCTTGCTACCCCCGGATGAGAAAGTCGGTATATTGACCATATCGAAGGCGACTTTAACTAACGAGCACCTGGAAAAAGCAGGCGTACCACTGGACACCGCCATTGTCGGCACGGATGGCGGGCAGGAATTTAGCCGTGTAATACTAGGCGATGAGGTCAATATAGACGTGGACAAGGCGCGTGCGGATTTAATTGATGCCGGACAAGAATTACTACAAAAACAACCCGATACCGGCGCAATCGTGCTGGAATGCACCAATATGGTGCCGTTTGCGGCGGATTTATATGCAGATCTAAAAATCCCGATTTACAGCATTTACACCTTGGTCAATTGGTTTCAGGCTGGGCTTTGCCCAGAAAGCTTCCACCCTATGTAGTCGATAAATCATACAGATCTGGATTTGATAGTACCGATGCGCTAGTCAAAGATATTATTATATGGTTACTGTCTGTTATTTGCCCAGAGCCGACATATACTATATTTTATTAAAGGCTCCGGCATTTGGCGGTAGTTTTGACCGGATTGTTAGGTATTATGTGGAACCAAACATTTTTAAACCCAGCCAAATATTTTTTTTATAAACGCTTTAATACCACGGTTTGTGCTTTGTAAATTAATTGAATCTATAGTCAAATAAACGGATTCAATTGTTTCTGCTAATGCTTGATTGGTTTCTGGCAAGTAACTTTCAAATAGATCAGGCCTTCCCACTAATTTAGCTGTATGTTGTAAATGTGATTTCGTGTGTTTACTTAATTGCTTAAGATAAAACTGAGCCTGGCTTTTTAAAGTGTCTATTAATTCATTATTTTTAATCAATGACTCATTAATTGCCCAGGTGTATTGTGCTGACATTGTTTCACCAAGGCTAGTATAGGACTCCTTCATTAAATTCATGACCTGTTTGAATGTAGCGCCGGACTTCAGAATTCCTTTTGCTGTATTTTGGGCATATAAGGATTTTACTTCACTATCTAGTGTTTCCATAAGCTCACGTAAATCCTGCTGTATTTTACATTCAGATAATTTCGTGACATTATTCATTGGTAAATGCACGGTTTTGGGTAAAGCATTTGGTGACGGAAGATAATTAGACGGGTTGGCTGCAAAAAACTTTCGAATGCCCGATAAGAGTATGCCAGAGGCAGTCGCACAATTCCAATTTGGCTCTGTGTTGCCCGAAAGTGTTGCATTTGTCGCATTGCAGGTAATAATCCTCCCGCTCCCTTTTTTGTCGAAAACTGTTGAGTTTGCTAGGTCAGTGCGGGGGCATGCTTCGTTTATTTCTCCAGCTCCTCATGCTCAGCTAGAATGGTATCAACCAAGTTCTCCTGTACAGAAAAAAGCGCACCATTTTTGCACTTTGCTTTCACCAATCCAACGTAATTACTTATAGACTGTAAACCGCCATTAGGCTTACAAACTACTTTAGCCATCTCTATTCTGTCTGATGTGACCGTACACCCACCTAATAACAAGCTACATATGATTAATGCTTTTTTCATTTACCTAAACCCTTCCTAACGACAGTATGGATATTGTAATCTCCCAGTTCGCGTTTTTGGTCTACTAAATTAGGGTATTACGAACAAATGTAAGGAACGTTTTTATAGACAGCTCTGAATTCAGTAAAAATTAGGCTTCAAATGGGGCCTAGGGTGCAACGGAACGGAAAACCACGTTAAGGGTTATCGACCGTCTCTTGTTGCCCTTATCGGTCGTTCGGAGAAAACCACAGAAGGGAAGCGGCCGGTTTTAATCTTCTTTGGTAGCTACTGAAAAAGGACACAGATCAACGTCCACATAAAGCGCCCGAGGAACGAGTGTTGTCTTTGGCGTGATTGTCAAGCATGGTCTCTCAATACATTAAGCAATTGATCACATTCATCAATAATTACTTCCACCGCTATTAAGTTACCAAGCATATAGCCATGCTCATTTTGAATGGATGACGACATATCACACTTGATACCATTTCCACTTCCTTTATAAAATTCATTTTTCTTTTTACCTTTACCAAGAAAGTACTCATCTGAGTGCTCTCTCATGTCTCGCACATCCACAGCATCCTTTGTATTCTCGATGAATAATTCCAGACCTAGCTTCATCTCTCTTGGCGCATGATGGACTAATTGTTTAGCAAACCGGATGCTCATAACGGTAGCAGTTAAAACATAGTGTTCATCGAACATACGGCGTTTATGCCAATTATCCTCGAACGAAAATGGCTTGTTTACATTCACTAAAAATTGCTTGCCAACAAAAACAGCCTCTTTCAGCCAACCATCTAAAAAGAATAATGTTGTTTCCTTGGTTTTGGCATCCATATGCTTGCTCCTTGTGCTTAACAGTTAATTGACTGACCGCTTTATAGGCCCCCAAAAATAAAGAGGGTTTGAGTTGACTGGGTATGCCTGACATCCGAAAAAAGGCAACTTCGAGTATTCTACAGTCATTAGTTAGTTAGGGTCGAAAGTTAATATCAACCATACCAAATCAAGTCTGAATGTAGATAGAAAACTCATGGTGTCAGCCAGCTTTATTCTTTTGTCATATCAGATTACGTTGAAGCACAATGAGTCTCATAGCCGCAACTTCACGATCGTATGGTGCCCGGCCGCTATCTCCCCATTCTGTTGATGGTGGTTGTTAATAAAACACCTTCGGTTATCCTAATTTGAATCCGTGGCGGAAGTGATATAACCGCTGTTGCCTGTTTTTTGTTAACATGCTATCCATTATTCATCAAAAAAGATCTTATAGGTGCAAATATGGAAGATATAGTTTGGGATGAATCACTAAGTGTCGGTGTTGACGAGATCGACGAAGACCACCTTAGACTCGTTAAACTCTATAATATTCTAAACCATGCTGTGATGGAAAAAGCATCGCCAGACTATGTTGACGCATTATTAGAGGAGCTTATCTGTTGTACCATTTGGCACTTTAGGCACGAAGAACGGCTTATGCTGAACTATCAATACGATGCCATTGAGGACCACAAAGCTGAGCATCATGACCTAATTCATAGCGTTAGAGAGTTGCAGAAAAAATTCCGCCAAGGAAGTAAACTTTTAACGAGTGAAGATATTGAATATTTGTCAAATTGGCTGACAGAACATATCGTTAGAAACGATATGCGAATGGGTTTCCATCTGATGAAAATCATGTAATAAGGATTACCATACTGACGTTCAACTTATTTTCGGACTTTGATCGCGAAAACCCTAGGGGCAGGTCGCTTGTTGGTTCGTGAGACATTCCACCAATTGGATTTTGATCAGCTGATTAGACTTGTCTTAACCAGATAACCGATTTGAAACTTCTGTAGTTACTGTGGACCTTGGTCGAACCGCAAAAACAGTATTAGATAGAGCTTGAAAATTAGCAGATAAATTGATCGAAACTGCTAGGTTTCGCTACAATCACGCCCTTCTCCGATTAGTCTTAACTATATGCGCGTATTATTGCTCAGAACCCTAATCTGCTTCTGGGTTTTGACAATGTTAAACATCCCTTCTGCCCTAGCAGACATAGTCAAACCTGCCTTGATTGAAATATCAGCGTATAAATCCGGTAAGGTAGAACTTGAAATTCATGCCAGTATCGAAGCCTTGCTAACGGGCATCAACTCGCAATATCAAAACACCCAGGATTCGCCCATGGCGGAGGCTTATGATGAACTAAGGGTGCTGCCCGCTGCTGAACTCAAACAGAAATTTAGCGAATTTGAAGCCCAGTTTTTATCCGCCATACAACTCAATGCGCAAAAACCTGCTAGTCAGCAAACTGTACCGCTTTCACTAAGCAAAGCCGATATTCCAGAACCGGGTTATACCAAAGTACCGCGCATTAGCACGATATGGCTGTCGGGTGAATTACCGCGCGATGCAACCAGTATCAGCCTGATGTATCCCGATCGATTCAGCGATTATGCGGTGCGTGTGCGCCAGGTGGATTTGGACAATGAAAAATGGCACTGGTCCAGCTGGGATTGGGTGAAATCCGAACGGCCCAGCGAGTCGTTCTCACTTACCGAGATTTACGCCCAAAAAAGCAAGCTCCAAACCATCCGTGAATTTATCCCACTGGGGTTTTTACATATCCTGCCGCGCGGATTGGATCATATTTTGTTTATTTTGGGCCTGTTTCTGTTCAGTCGTCACTTACGCCCGCTGATTTGGCAGGTCACCATGTTTACTCTGGCGCATACGGTAACGCTGGGCTTGGCTACCGCAGGCTATATTGAGCTTCCTGCGCGGATTGTGGAACCGCTGATCGCTTTGTCGATTGCTTATATTGGCTTTGAAAACGTTTTCTCAAATAAATTACATAATTACCGCCTGATACTGGTTTTTGCTTTTGGGCTTTTACATGGCCTGGGGTTTGCCTCGGTGTTATCAGGATTTGAGCTGCCCAAAGATGCGTTTTTTACCTCCCTGTTCAGCTTTAATATTGGCGTTGAAATAGGCCAGCTGGCCATTATCGCCGTCGCCTGGCTGGTTTTTAGCTGGGTTTCGAACGCAGCGCACTATCGCCAGTTTATCGTCATTCCCGCTTCATTAGTCATCGCCTTAATCGGTGTTTTTTGGACAGTGGAGCGCTTAAATTTAATTTAACGCCAAGGATTTTGTCGCAGCCTGCGTCTAAACTGATGACATGATGACAATAAGCGATCACGCGCTGGTAGAAAAAGCCAACGGGGGCGATTCCGCTGCATTTTCAACGCTATTGGAACGCCACTATGATTTGATCTATCGGCTGGCCTACCGCATGCTGGGCAATCAGCAAGACGCTGAAGACATTACCCAGGATGTGTGCGTCGCATTGCCGCAAAAACTGCGCAAGTTCAAGGGCCACGCCAAACTCACCACCTGGTTGTATCAGGTAACGGTGAATACCTGTCGCGATTTCATCCGGCGCAATGTGACCGCACAAAGAACCCATCATGATTTCGCGCAAATCGACGAAATGCACAAGGACACCCAAGCACAACGCAGGGAGCGCGCGGCATTAGCCTACCAGATGATAGACACCCTGGAAGAGAGTTTGCGCGAAACCGCTTTACTCGTGGTCGCCGAAGGGCTGAACCACGCTGAAGTGGCCGAAATACTCGATATTAAAGAATCCACTGTCTCCTGGCGTATGCTCAAAGTCAGGGAGAATTTAAGCGCGCTGACCCAGCGCGAGGCAAGCATGATATGAATGACGAACTGGATAAACTGAAAAAAGCTTTCGCTGAAGATCCCGATATCAAGCCTTCAAAAGAAGCAAAAAAAGCGGCGATCAATGCGGCTATGTCGGCTTTTGAACAAGAAAATGTGAAAAACCACCAAGGAAATTCCATCGACAACCGTCTGAAAGGACAAGACAACAAAATAGTTGATCTGTTAACCCTTTCGAAATGGAGAAAATCGATGAAACTGAATTACCTATTACCCGGCGCAGCAGGACTGGCAGCGCTGGCCCTGGTGGCGGTCAACACCCACCAATTCCGTAGCCTGTTTTCCAATGAAACCGTCACGGGGATGGAAGAAACCACCCGTGTGATTAAAAAGGATTCGACTCCAGCTATCCTTGAAGCACCTGAAGTAGTGCGTAATCAAGACGCTAAACCGACCACGAATGTTGTAGATGATGCAAATCGGCAGTCTGGCAAATTGAAACAAGCCGAGCGGGGTAAAGTATTGGTCGATAGAGATAGCCCGGACCAAGCAACCCCTGCGCTTAAGGAACAGAAGCGGAGCCTAGGAGAAGCAGAAGTAAGTACTCAGTCGCTGGTCAAATCAATGGCTACAGCAGAATCTGGCCAGATGCGCATGGCAAAACAAGAAACCTATGCCCCCAGTGTTGCCAGCGCCATAGCACCGCAACCCGAACACTTGCCTATCCAGCAGTATCGCGAACGAGGCCGGGATAATTTTGAAGTTATTGAAACCAACCCCCTAAAGCTCACGCAACAGGAGCCGGTATCCACTTTTTCTATCGATGTGGATACCGCGTCATACAGTTTTGTGCGCGCCAGCCTAAATCAAAACGTTTTGCCGCCTAAAGATGCGGTGCGCGTGGAAGAACTAATCAATTATTTCCCGTATAACTATGCACCGCCCAAAACCCAGGAAACACCATTCAGTGTTGCCACCACGGTCCTGCCCAGCCCCTGGAATGCACACACTAAACTATTACATATTGGCATCAAGGGCTATGAATTGCCTGTAACCAAGCGACCAAGCGCAAATTTGGTGTTTTTACTGGACACCTCCGGCTCGATGAATCAGCCGAACAAGCTACCCCTACTTAAAAACTCGTTTAAATTACTACTCTCGACCTTATCTGCTGAAGATACGGTGTCGATTGTGGCTTACGCCGGCAGCGCAGGTACAGTGCTTGAACCCACTAAAGTGAAAGATAAAGCTGCGATCCTCAGCGCGCTTTCGCGCTTGCGAGCAGGGGGTTCCACGGCCGGGGGAGAAGGTATTCGCCTGGCATATCAATTAGCCGAAACGAATTTTGACCCGAACGGTGTTAACCGCGTGATTCTGGCGACCGATGGTGATTTTAATGTCGGTATTCGCAATCAGGAAGAATTAAAAGGCTTTGTCGAACGTAAGCGCCAATCCGGAGTGTTGTTATCGGTATTGGGTTTTGGCATGGGCAATTACAACGACGCATTGATGCAAACCCTGGCACAAAACGGCAATGGGAATGCGGCTTATATTGATAGCCTATCCGAAGCACGAAAAGTCTTGGTGGACGAAGCATCCTCCACCCTGTTTACCATCGCCAAAGATGTCAAAATTCAGATGGAATTCAACCCTGAGGTGGTCAGCGAATATCGTCTGATTGGTTACGAAACCCGCCAACTCAAGCGTGAAGATTTTAATAATGATAAGGTAGACGCGGGTGATATTGGTGCGGGGCATTCGGTGACCGCGATTTACGAGATCACCCCAACTGATTCGGCTGTAAAACGCGTGGATGATTTGCGTTATCAGACTCAGAAAAAAGTTGAGAAGACGGGCACTCAAACCGAATACGGTTTTCTAAAAATGCGTTATAAGCTACCTGAGAGCGATACCAGCCAACTCATTGAGCAACCCGTCCTGATTTCCGAAAGCTTTGATAGCGTTGATGCAACTGACGATGATGTGCGCTTCGCGGTTGCGGTGGCTGCATTTGGACAGCTGTTGCGCGGTGGTCAATATACCGCCGATTACGGTTATGAGAAGCTCATTCAATTGGCACAGAACGCCAGAGGAGAGGATCCATTTGGATATCGCGCCGAATTTATGACCCTGGTACGTCTGGCGCAATCAGCAGACGCCCTGCAAGCCCAATAATTCGGATGAGTAAACAACAGTAACCAAATTATAAGATGGGCTTGTCTTTAGTACGACTAGCTATCAAGCTCTACACTCTAAAGATTTGGTCTGCGAGACTATAAGGTTGAGAAATAAATGAAACCTGCAATTGATCACATTGTCATCGGTGCCGCCACGCTGGAACAAGGTGCGCGGTTCGTTAAGGACAAACTTGGGGTCGCGATTCCATTTGGCGGGATACACGAAAAAATGGGCACGCACAATCATTTAATGCAGCTCGGTACTGACTGCTTTTTGGAAGTCATCGCGGTGAACCCTGAGGGCAACCCCCCTGATCAACCCAGATGGTATGGCTTGGATGACCCATACATCAGACACCGGCTTACACAACAACCCCGCCTACTCGGCTGGGTCATCAACACTGACAATATCCAACAATTATTGCAACAGGCAAGCGTACCGATAGGCACACCCACACGCATTAGTCGCGGAGTGCTTAGCTGGTTTTTTGGTTTGCCTGAGGACGGTCGGTTATTAGCAGCCGGAATCCTGCCCTATGTGATCGAGTGGCAATGCAATGCTCACCCAGCAAACAGTATGGCCAATAGTGATTGCACGCTCGCCGGTCTATCGCTATACCATACTAACGCTATCTGGCTGGAAGCCATTCTGGCTTCCATAGGTGCACAACACCTGGTGAAGATCTATCCACTTGCGGGCCAACAAACCCAGTACATTGAAGCACGCATCAATACCCCCACTGGCCAGAAAACACTGTCCAGCAAGTTGGACTAGTCACCTTGTGATCGGGAACTCTTGTGTTGTGTGGCGGTCTGAATCATTCAGGACCCACACCATGAAAGCCTTTCTAGCCCTCGCCCTACTCAGCAACTTCACCATTAATGTTCATGCTGCTGAACCCACAAATCCAAACGCTATCAAACAACTGCTGGACACGCTGGAATGTCCAGGCTGTGATCTGAGCAACGCGGATTTTTCTGGCCAGAATCTACAAGGGGCGAATCTTACCGGCGCTGATTTAAGTGGTGCAGACTTGACTCGTACTAACCTGCGCGGTGCGAATCTGAAAAATGCGACTCTATTGGGTGTAAAGTTATCTGATACTGCGCTTTCCGGTGCAGACTTAAGAAATGCTGATTTATCCGATATCGATATTGATCAGGTATTTGAATATATCGAAATTATTGGCACCCAGTTTGAAGGTGCGCGTTTTAAACATGGCGTGGTCTGCGGACCCCCACCCAGGAAAGGAGGCTGGGGTTGTCAGCAGCTATAATTCAGAAGTAGACAAACGAACACCAGCTACGCGTAAAATAGGAAGCTCATGAGCACCCCTACTACGAACATCCCTCTGGTCAGGTTTCATGCACGTGACCTGGTAAATGATAGCATCGAAGTTTTTAGGCTCGATTCCATTTACAAAAGAAAGGGTCAAATGGATCACGACCCTTCGAAACCACATCGCGTCCAGTTCCATTGCCTAATCTACATTGAGCAGGGACGAGGAAGCCATTTTATCGATTTCGAAGATTTTCCATACCAGGCGGGTAGCTTTATCTCGGTTGGACGGCACCAAATCCAGTCATTTGACTTTGTCAACCAACCCAAGGGCGACATCATACTGTTTACCAAACAATGGCTGGATTCGGTTCAAAGTAATATCAGGGTGCCATTTTTATTCCCCAGCTTTTCAAGCTTTTTCAGCTCGCCTGTTATCAACACGATTGGCCCATTGCGACAAAGCTGTGAATCCCTGCTTTTGGAAATGAAAAAAATCAAGGGCGACCAGGCCTTTGACGACATGGTTTTACAGCTCTTATTTACCACCTTGCTCATAAAGCTTTATCGCGAAAAGCCTACCCAGTACGTAAACCAACTTGGCGAAATACGTGCCAGGAAATTCACTCGCTTTTTGTCAATGGTTGAGGAACACTTTGTCACCACCAAAAGCGCGACAGCCTACGCAGAAATGATGGGGATTACCTATAAATCCCTAAATCAAATCTGTAAGTTGGCAACCAATAAAACCCCCAAACAATTGATTGACGCGCATACTATTTTGGAAGCAAAAAGAAGGCTCGCTATCGACGATACCGCCATTTCACGGCTGGCCTACGAGCTGGGCTTTGAGGAACCCAGCAACTTCATTAAATACTTCAAAAGCAAAGCGCTAATAACGCCCCATCAGTTCAAGAAAATTCAAAAAGGTTAGGTTTTTACCATTTTTAGGACAGACCTCACCTATGCCCCATTTTAGGTAACGGGCACAATGCTTCTACTTTTAATCAGTTAGGAATTAACCCATGAAGAAGCAAATTTTGATTTTTCTCAGCATGGCTGTACTGATGATTTCAGCCTGCACCACTAAGCAAACTAATTTGGAGAATGACATGACACCCAGTAACGTAGATAAAGCCGTCGCCCTATTAAATAGCATAGAAACAGGAGACCAGACCGCTGTTAGCTATGTTAATCCCACAAAATATATTCAGCATAATCTCGCAGTAGGTGACGGTTTGGCTGGCTTTGGAGCGGTGTTACAGGCGCTTCCAAAGGGCAGTGCCAAAGTCAATGTTGTGCGTGCTTATGAGGATGGTGATTTTGTATTCACGCATACTGACTACAACTTTTTTGGCCCCAAAGTAGGTTTTGATGTGTTTCGATTTGAAGATGGCTTGATTGTAGAACATTGGGATAATCTTGCTGAAAAGGCACCGAATCCTAATCCTTCAGGCCACACGCAGTTGGATGGTCCAACACAAGCCGAAAATCTAGACAAAACCGCAAAAAATAAGGCGCTGGTAGCCGATTTCGTTAAATCTATATTGGTAAATGGACAAATGGACAAATTGGGCCAGTTTATTGATGGAGACAACTACACGCAACATAATACGGACATAGCTGACGGCTTATCTGGCTTGGGAGCCGCCTTGGAAGCAATGGCCGCACAAGGCATTTCTATGGTGTACACCACGGTGCATAAAGTACTCGGTCAGGGTAATTTCGTACTGACGATCAGCGAAGGTTCGTTCGCAGATACACCCACCTCATTTTATGACCTCTTTCGAGTTGAAAACGGCAAGATTGTTGAGCACTGGGATGTCATTGAAACCATCATCCCACAAGATCAGTGGCAGAACACTAACGGTAAATTCGGCGGTTTGTAATACGGTTTGATGGTTAGCGGTAGTTGCACTAGTCGGCGACCGCTAACCATAACCGATTGATTCGGAGAAATTATGAAAGCAATCTATTCACTATTAATAACGGGTTTAATTATGATAAGTACATCAAATAGTTTACACGCAGATGAGCAGTCTGATGAAACACTGGCAGTTGCTCAGTCCTTCCTCGAGGCAGCAGGTAGCGGTAATACAGACAAATTAAGCAAGCTGATGACCGATGACTTTGTCTGGCATAACGAGGGGAATACTGATATTCCCTGGATTGGCAACTGGTCCGGTAAAGAAACGGTATTGAATCAATTTTTACCAGCGTTCGCCAACGGACTCCAGGTCACCAGCTGGACTACCGACTTTAGTTTTGCTAACGGTAATCAGGCGGTATTCATCGGTACCATGAGCGCGATTACAACGCACTCTGGCGTAGATACCGGCGAATTCTCCTGGGCAGTCCGGGTGCATGTTGAAAATGGAAAAGTCAAAAGCTGGAACTGGTTCGAAGACAGTTATGCGCTTGATAAGGCGTACAATAAGCGATAGGACAAATGCCAGTAACGCTTGCTAATTTAAGAACCAATACTGGCTTTTTCAACAATTCTCCAGGAAAATCTTATGCTAACCATGGGCAATCTGATCGGTGATCTGCCAAAACAGATCAAATCGTTATATCTTTCACATGGCGGGGGACCACTACCATTATTAGGTGACCCTGGTCATCAATTTATGGTCGAAAGTCTGCAAACACTGGGGAGGAAAATACCCAAACCCACTGCCATTGTTGTGGTCAGCGCCCATTGGGAAGCGCCAGTCGTGACCATTACGGGCCACGCATCACCGCCTATCATTTACGACTATTACGGTTTTCCTTCTGAAGCTTACGAGATCGAATATCTCGCGCCAGGTCACCCTGATTTAGCCCAACATTTGTATGAGTTGTTTATCCGAAATAACGTACAGGCTAAACTTGATGATCAACGCGGATTTGATCACGGCCTGTATATCCCGCTCAAATTAATGTATCCCGACGCGGATATTCCTTGTATTCAGGTATCAATGCTGTCTTCCTTAGACCCCGAAGATCATATCCAAATAGGTGAAATCCTGGGTCAATTTAACCAAGACAATATTTTAATCGTGGGCTCCGGGTTTTCGTTTCACAATATACAAGCATTAATACAACCAGGCTTAGAAGATATCGACGAAAAGAATCTTCAATTTGAACAATGGTTGATTGAAGCATGCTCGAGCCAATTAATCACAGAAACACAACGCCAGCAAAACCTGATCAATTGGGAGCAAGCACCCTGGGCCAGGTATTGCCATCCAAGAGAAGAACATTTACTGCCCCTGCACGTTTGCTATGGTGTTGCAAATACGGCTTGTGCTGCCTATCAACAAGTGCCCATTTCTGGAAAAATGGCGAGTATCTATTTATGGTAATCAAAAATATTGCTGCTTACCGAAAGGGAATCAATCTAGACGAACCGCCATACATTAGAACGGACACGAACTGGCAAGCGTTGTTAACCCCGGTTCTAAATGCACTTGGCGTTAAGGTTACAGAAAACACCTCAGTAGAGGAATCTATTCGACTTTTACATGGTGAGTTAGCGCTGGTTGAACCCTATACACTACCCGACGATCTAGTAAGCCAAATAGAAACGATTGCAGTAGGTGTCAATCATCAACGTGAGATTGTTGAAGCACTCGCGTTGCCAACCATTGCCGAGCAATACCTGAGCACCTACCCTGCAGCCGAACAAACCAGTATTTGGGTAGGTGATATTACCCAGTTACGGGTGGACGCCATCGTAAATGCTGCCAATACCTATCTACTGGGTTGTCGTATTCCCAACCATGCGTGCATCGACAACGCCATTCATTCCGGTGCGGGTCCACGGCTACGTGACGATTGTGCAACCATCATTGCGCATCAGCAAAAACTTGAACCCGTAGGTTGCGCAAAAATTACCCGGGCGTATGCTCTACCCACAAATTACATATTACACACCGTAGGCCCACAGCTGCCACCCGGCGCACAGCCTAATATGAGCCAGCGTAATCAACTGGAGAACGCCTACCTTGCCTGCCTTGACGTCGCGGCGAGTCTGGACGTCATCGAATCAATTGCCTTTTGCGCCATCTCAACTGGAGTTTTTGGCTACCCTAAACCAAATGCGGCCGAAGTCGCCTTAACCAGCGTAGCAGATTGGTTGAGCAAGCACCCAAAGCGCTTCCGGCGCGTTATTTTTAATCTGTACTCGCAAGCAGATGCACGCATCTATGAGGAACTGCTCAATGGCGGTTAAACACCCCAGCGAAGATTCAATCGCGCATGCCAAGGATTGGATCGCCAAAACTGATTTCATACTATTGACCGCGGGTGCGGGGCTAACCGCTGCAGCGGGCGTAAATTATGCTGACACTAAATTGTTCGCGCGTGAATTCCCAGCCATGCTGCAATATGGATTTACCGCGCAATATCAATTCATTGGCTTTGATGGTTGGGAACCTGATTTGCAATGGGGCTATTGGGCCGCTCACGTAGACCTGGTCCGCTTTCGATGGCCCAAATCGCGGGTCTACCAAGATCTAAACAATCTGGCAAAGCGTGTTGGTGCCGACAACATCTTCATCATGACCTCAAATGTGGATGCGATGTTTGAGAGAAATGGCTTTGATTCAAAACAAATTTACACGCCCCAGGGAGACTACGCACTTCTACAATGTACTACGCCATGTACACGAGCAATTTGGCCATGGAAAGAAAAAATCGACCAAATTCGTGCCGCAACGGATCCTGAAACTCAACGATTAACCGACCCTGAGCTGATTCCTCATTGCCCAAACTGTGGTGAAACGGTATTCCCAAATGTCAGAATCGATCACTCATTTATCCACGATCACTTTGAGCCTGCTGCGCGACGCTTACAGAGTTGGACTGCAAAGGCACAAACAGGCAAAGGCGTGGTCATCGAAGTAGGTGCTGGTTTTAATACTCCGTCTGTTATTCGCTGGCCGGGTGAAAGATTAGTCGAGTTGGCTCCTAAGTGGAAGCTGGTGCGCATCAATTTAACCGACGCGAGTGTTCCAGAGCAACTTGCCAATCGCGCTGTTAGCCTAAAAGGCGACGCCCGATCAATAATCAAATCGATCCTAGGGTCAATTTTATAAGTGTATTTAATGCAAGATAACTAATCGGTCGTACCCACAAGCATAGTGGAAACTCGTATTACCACGTAAATCTCACTTGTGATTAGATGGTAAATAATGCATATTAATGTAAATAAAACATATATATGCATAATATAACCCATGCAAGATTTTAGTACGGCCTTTAGCACGGCTTTTTCACTGGTGTTATCGGCTGATCCAGACCTACTGGAAATTATCGGTTTATCGTTACGCGTCAGCCTTACCGCAACAGCCATTGCCTGTCTCATTGGGCTGCCTTTAGGTGCCCTGGTCGCCATTAGCCGCTTTCCTGGACGTAATGGACTGTTGGTCATCGTCAATGCACTGATGGGTCTACCTCCCGTTGTTGTCGGGTTGATGGTCTACCTTAGTTTATCCAGAGCAGGCCCATTTGGTTGGCTCGGGTTGCTGTACACCCCCACAGCCATGATTATTGCGCAAACCATATTAATTACGCCGATTGTATTAGCCCTATCGCGGCAGGTGATTGAAGATTCGCACCTTGAATACATTGATCTTTTTCGTTCACTCAACCTGACCAAACGCGCGTCGATTTCTACACTGATCTGGGATACACGCTATTCGCTACTTACCATTGCCTTGGCTGGCCTGGGTCGTGCTATTGCTGAAGTCGGTGCGGTGATTATAGTCGGGGGTAACATCGATCACCTGACGCGCGTGATGACAACTGCCATCGCCCTGGAAACTTCCAAAGGGGAGTTATCCCTGGCGCTAGCACTGGGCATGGTACTTTTAGTCATCGCACTGGTACTAAACGCCCTGGTTATGGCAACCCGAATGAGCGCTCAACGTTTTTCATATGCTTAACGTGAAACTAAAACGTAATCACGCTACCCATCAGTAATCCAACAAACAAATCAGAAATGGTTAGTCGTCCTACGCTTGTAAAGAAGGCAAATGAGGCTATATTCCCGCTTCAAGCGACAGATATTTCGTTACATGTCGGTAAAAATAAGCTGATTGAAAACCTTTCTTTAACACTTGATAAAAATCAATTTAGTGTGGTCATGGGGCCAAATGGTGCGGGTAAATCGGTGTTGTTGCGCTTGCTGCATGGCCTTCTGGAACCCACGAGCGGAAAAATATTATGGGGAGACATCCCGATAAACACCGACATCAGAAAACGCCAGGCCATGGTCTTTCAAAAACCAGTGTTACTAAGACGCTCAGTCGCTGCGAATATAGATTTTGTGTTTTCTCTTGCAGGACGAACGGATGCGGTCAGACGAGATGAATTGCTTGACCAGATAGATCTGCTTGATCGAGCCAAGCAGCCCGCACGACTATTATCCGGCGGTGAGCAACAGCGCCTGGCTTTGGCCAGGGCGTTGGCAACCGACCCTGAAGTGATCTTTTTGGATGAACCCACCGCGAGTCTAGACCCAGCTTCAACCCAGAACATAGAAAATGTGGTTTCCGCTGCGCATTACCGTGGCATCAAAATTGTATTTGTTACGCATGATATCGGCCAGGCGAAACGTTTAGCCGACGAGATTATTTTTATACATGGTGGCCGGTTAGCCGAACATACCCATGCCAAAGATTTTTTTCAAAACCCTGATTCACAAGCAGCACAAGCCTATCTAGACGACCGAATATTGCTGCAACAAAACATTTAATTTAATTTCATCAAGGCATCTCAATGAAACTATTAACTCGCCTAATGCACGCTAACTTAATACTAGGCATCGCTTTCGCTCCAATTGTCTGCACAGCTGACGATAACGCTATTATCGTTCAATCAACCACTTCAACCGCTAATTCGGGGCTGTATGATCACCTACTCCCCATATTTAAGGCAATAAGCGGCATTACCGCCAATGTAGTTGCAGTGGGTACCGGCCAGGCAATTAAAAACGCCCAAAACTGTGACGGGGATGTACTGCTGGTTCACGCCAAAGCGTCGGAAGAAAAATTCGTCGCCGAAGGCTACGGCGTTAAGCGCTTTGATTTGATGTATAACGATTTCATCATTGTTGGCCCAGCAACCGATCCGGCCAGCATTGACGGAAACCAGAATGCGCGCATTGCGTTAACAACTATCGCGGAATCAAAAGCATTATTTGCCTCGCGCGGCGATGATTCTGGAACACACAAAAAAGAACAGGCATTGTGGAAGGCAGCTAGTATTGATCCTACGCAGGCCTCAGGAAGCTGGTACCGTGAAACCGGTTCTGGCATGGGCGCCACGCTCAATGTTGGCGTGGGCATGGGCGCTTATGTGATGACCGATCGCGCGACCTGGATCAGCTTTAAGAATAAACAGGATTTTAAAATAATGGTTAAAGGCGATAAGGCCTTGTTCAACCAATATGGTGTCACTTTGGTCAATCCCAAAAAATGTCCAAACGTAAGGGCTGATTTAGGACACCAATTTATTGATTGGTTGTTATCCGCTGAGGGTCAAACCGCCATTGGTGAGTATCAGGTTGATGGACAACAGTTGTTTTTTCCAAACGCGGATTAAATACGCAACACCAGATACGAACTTCAGGCTGCGCGTACCGCTTAGGGGCCATTAAATTTAACCGTACCAAACGCGGATATATCATAGCCCTTGAGTGCTTCGGCACGTTGCTGAAAGGCGGCGCCACCACAAAAAGTGTGAAACTTTTGCCATCCCGGTTCAAACCAGGCGCGTCGATCAACCAACAGATCAAATTGCTCTTGTATTAACGGCACAAATTGCAAATGATACTGCGCTGCAACCGATTCAAGTCCAAAGGTAACATCAGCCTTGCCTTCAAGTACGCTACTTGCCGCATCAACTTCGGTGCGCTCTGCGGGGAGAGACTCAAAGCTATCCAACTTTAGTTTTGCCTGCGCGATAAGCTGCAGAAATAATACCTGGGCACCCGCTTTTTGCTGCCTGGGCACAAAACGCAGGCCGGTTATATCAGCGATTGACTTTACTGTTCGCTCAAGCCCCTCACGCAGTATCAACCCGCGCATACGCTTGGTCCAATGCACTAAAACAACCGGCATCTCCTTACAATTCTGTGCCATATAGTGGGTGTTCCAATCATCCCTCGAAGCATCATATATATGCATACCGGTGGCCATTCCTTCACGTTTTATGAACCGCTCAACCCCATCAATACTGCCGTCGAAATAGGTCGCAATCCCACATTGGGACTCGCGCAGCGCCCAATCGAGCAATGGGTCATGACTCCCAAAAAACACACTGGGCAAGGGCTCATTAGAAGTAGCGACGGATTTTAGCCAGCCCTCATTGACCCAAGCTGTAATCGCAGCCCTGGGAAACAATAATTTACCCGTTGCCTTCGAATAAGGAACACTGTTGGACGCCACCAATGCGTATACCTTGCGCTCCTTGACACGCAGCAATTCGGCAAGTTCTTTGGTCGTAAGGTACTCAGTCATTCAAAACCGTGACAATGGACGCATATTGTGTCCAAGTGTAGATGAATTCATAGGAGGGTCAAGCCGATTATAAATCCAACGTCTGCATGCAATACAGATAAGATCAGGTAAAAGTTCATAGCTCGGTTATGAGCAGACGTCCGTGCTGCTTCAGCCATTGACGTTGCGTGTTATAGCTTGGGCAATGCCGTGCCACCCGCGCCCAAAATGCACTGGAGTGATTGAAATCTTCTAGATGGCATAGCTCATGGATAATGACATACTCAATAACTTCGCGCGGTGCCATGATGAGTTTCCAGTTTAGCTGAATCAAGCCATCATGGCGGCAGCTACCCCAACGTGCAGTATAGCTTTTTATTTGGTGGCTCGATCCATGCATACCCGTTCGCTTTGATATTGCATCGAGATATTCCGGCAGCAATTGTTCGGCTTGCTTGCGCAACCACTTTTTAGCTCGTTTATCGAGTGCTTCCAGCGTCAGTGCTTGCCGACTTTGAATGATAAGTTTATCTGCTTCACGCAGTATTTGGTTTGGTCGACCGATTTTTGCTTCAATCGTTAAACACGCTCCTTCAAACCAAATCAGCACCCCGTGTGCCGCATCTTTCGCGGTTTGCAAAGAGGCAAACTGCTGCAGCTGTTTATCGATCCAGACGCGCCGGCTATTGACGAAATCTTGAACTTGCTTTTTAGGCGTGCGCATCGGTGTCATGGCGATCAGCTGCCCGTTTTTATCCAGCTTTAGCGCAAGGCTTTGCTTACGTCGGGCGGATTTACGCCACAAAACCTCTAGACCATCTACCGTAATTTTGTCTGATGCCTTGTTCTGCGAGTTGCGACTCGCAGCCGCGTTCCACAGCGCTTTTAGCGTCTGCACAATTTGCTTTTTAGCCGTAAATTATTCAGCTTCGCAATACCAGGACTGAATGTTCCCATCATCCAATTGCAGCATCCAGTTCGAACCGGGGTACAGCTTTTTTTGTGGTTGTGTACCATCAATTTGATATTTCCGATACTCACGTCCTGTCCATAGCGCGCTAACGATTGATTCCGGCGCACAATCATCTTTTGCATATACGCTACACCAAGCAAATCCAGCCTGGGCAACCCGATAAACCTTTTTGCCCGTTAATAAATTATGACAGCCAGGTTTTTCGGCGGCCCGGCCCAGACTTAGGCGTCGTTGTTGCTCCTGCTTATTTAGTTTATACATCCTCACCTTGCCATCAGCTTGGGCGGCCACTGGCCATGCCAACGCCAATACCATAACTGGAATCAGCCAACGGAGAAGCCTCAAGGCTTGCCCCCAATACGCCACTGACGCATCACCCCACGCTCGGTGAGGCTACCATCCTGATAGATATCATCACGATCATTGAACTCGTAGTATTCGCTTAGACCATCGTCACCATGCTGAATGACAACTCGATCCAGGCGATCGCGAATGCGTACTTCTTCCACTGTCAGGCCGGTGGAATCTGCCGACTGGCCTTCCGCTGGCGCTGCACTTTGCGTATCCTCATCAACCGTGGATGAGGGTGTGGTTTGTGCGTATACAAGCGGTACGGCCAACAAGAAAACCACTCCGGCAATCAAATTCAATTTACTTTTTTTCATATTAAGCTCCAGATAAAGCTGGCTATATAGTTAGGCCCAAATCAGTGTGGGCCTGTGTGCGATGAAAACCTCGCTCAGCATAAAAATCAAAAACTGCCTGACAAATTTCTTTAGGCGTATCAAGCACCTGAATAAGATCCATGTCAGATGCATTAATCGTCCCCTCTGCAACCAATGTGTTTTTGAAAAAGTCTAGCATGCCCTGCCAAAATTCAGACTGAACCAAAATGACCGGTATCGCGGGGGTTTTATCGGTTTGAATTAGGGTTAAGCATTCAATCACCTCATCCAAGGTACCAAACCCGCCGGGCATCACGATATACGCTGCAGAATACTTGACGAACATCATTTTACGTACAAAAAAATGATGGAAATTAACGCTGACATCCTGGTACTCGTTGGGGGTTTCTTGCTTACCGGGTAAAATGATGTTCAAACCAATGCTGGGCGAACGGCCCCTTTGCGCACCTTTATTGGCCGCTTCCATAATGCCCGGGCCACCGCCACTAATAATGGAAAACCCGCTATTTGAGAGTTCGGCGGCGATTTTCTCGGTCAGTTTGTACCAGGGATGATCAGGCTGGGTGCGCGCCGAACCAAAAATACTCACCGCCGGATGCGCATGCGCCATTTTGTCAAAACCCTCGACAAACTCGCCCATTACCTGGAAAATCTTCCAGGATTCTTGATTTAACTCAGCCGAAGGCGAGCCAGGCCAGTTTTCAAAGGTTTTGTCACCATTGGGTTTATACATATTGTATTCTGCTAATTAAGGTCCATTTGCCGCAAGCCAATCATTCTGCGGTAAGATCGCCCTATTGTATGCCATCAGCAAGCTGGTGCAAGAAATCATCTGACCAAATACCCCATGTCTCATCAAAAACCGCTCATTCTGGTCGACGGATCATCGTTCTTATTCCGCGCCTACCATGCGATGCCCAATCTGCAATCACGCAGTGGTCAGCTAACCGGGGCGGTATACGGGGTAACCAACATGCTGCGCAAACTGGTCAAAGAATGCCAACCGGAGTTGATCGCGATTGTTTACGATGCGAAAGGTAAAACCTTTCGCCACCAAATCTATGATCAGTACAAGGCAAACCGGCCGCCCGCACCGCCTGAATTGGTCACCCAAATTCAGTATGTGCATGACATCACTCGCGCCATGGGTTTACCTTTGCTGTGCGTACCGGAAGTCGAAGCGGATGATGTCATCGGCACACTCGCGGCCCAGGCAACAAAACAAAAACTTGATGTATTGGTTGTCACGGGTGACAAAGATATGGCGCAATTGGTCAATGAGCATGTCACCCTGATTGATACCATGAAGAATGAAACCCTGGATACGCAAGGTGTGATAGGCAAGTTTGGTGTACGTCCCGATCAAATAATCGATTACCTCTCGCTAGTAGGCGATACTTCAGACAACATTCCAGGTATACCTAAAGTCGGACCAAAAACCGCGGCCAAGTGGCTGGCCAGTTACGAAAATATAGACGGATTAATCGAAAATGCCGATGAAATCGGCGGCAAGGTCGGCGAAAGCCTGCGTGAACATATTGATCAGCTCCCCCTCGCGCGTGAACTGACCACGATCAAGTTAGACGTTGAGCTGGATTACGATTGTGATGCCTTACACTACAGCGAACCCGATCGCGAACAACTCGCAACGTTATATAAAGAACTTGATTTTAATACCTGGGCACACGAGTTAGCACTGGATGAATCCCACTGGTCAGATGAGGTTGAGAAAGCAGAACAAGCAACCGCAGATATCAAAACGGATTACACCACGATATTGGATGAGGATGAGCTGGATAAATGGCTGGCCATACTCGCTGATAGCGCGTATTTCGCCCTGGATACGGAAACCACCTCATTGGATGCACAGCAAGCAGAGTTGGTTGGTCTGTCCTTTTGTGTGGAGGCGGGTAAAGCCGCCTATTTGCCCCTGCGGCATAGCTATGCGGGCGTGCCTGACCAACTTCCCTTCGAGCAAACCTTGGCCAAGCTGAAGCCTATTTTAGAGAACCCCAAGCTCAAGAAGATTGGTCAGAACTTAAAATATGACCTGATTGTGCTACAACATCATGGCATTGATTTACGGGGCATGGCTTTTGATACCATGCTCGAATCCTACGTCCTTGAGGCGGGTAGCACACGACACGATATGGACACGCTGGCGATGCGCCATCTGGACATCCAAACCATTGCGTTTAAAGATATTGCGGGGACGGGCCAAAAACAGCTTACCTTTGATCAAATAGACCTTGAACAGGCGGCACCCTACGCCGCAGAAGATGCTGATATCACCTTGCGCCTACACCAGGCATTGATACCGGAAATTGAAAAAATACCCGCACTGGATAAATTATTGTCCAACATCGAAATGCCTTTGCTACCCGTATTGGCACGCACCGAAACCAACGGCGTATTGCTGGATGCCAATCTACTGGGACAGCAGAGTACTGAGCTCTCGAACCAGCTCGTAGATATCGAAAAAGCGTGTCACAAGGCTGCTGACGAGGTCTTTAACATCGCTTCCCCCAAACAGATTCAAACAATTTTATACGATAAGCTTGGATTGCCAGTATTAAAGAAAACCCCAAAAGGTCAACCATCCACCGCAGAAAGCGTGCTGGTCGATCTAGCGGCCGAAGGCCACTCCTTACCCCAACTCATACTTGAGCATCGCAGTCTGGCGAAACTTAAATCCACCTATACCGACAAACTCCCTAAGCTGATCAATCCGAAAACCGGCCGCGTCCATACTTCCTACCATCAAGCGGTTGCCGCAACCGGTCGCCTGTCTTCTAGCGACCCAAACCTGCAAAATATCCCAATCCGCACCGAAGAGGGCCGACGTATTCGGGAAGCCTTTATTGCCGCCCCAGGGTATCAACTGCTGGCTGCAGATTACTCCCAAATTGAATTACGCTTAATGGCCCATTTGTCGCAGGACAAGCGTCTTGTGAACGCGTTTAAACAGGGTAAAGATGTGCACAGCGCCACCGCTGCCGAAGTATTTGGGGTGGAACTAGAAGATGTCAATAGTGAACAGCGCCGACGTGCCAAAGCCATCAATTTTGGCCTGATTTATGGTATGTCAGCCTTTGGCCTGGGGCGTCAGCTTAGCATTGGGCGAGATGAAGCAGAAGAATATATATCGCTGTATTTCAATCGCTATCCCGGCGTTAAAAAATACATGGATGAAATGCGCAGAATTGCTGCCGATCAGGGCTACGTAGAAACTCTGCACGGCCGGCGCCTGTATTTGCCTGAAATCAATTCACGCAACTATAATCGACGACAATACGCTGAACGCACCGCGATCAATGCACCCATGCAAGGATCCGCCGCTGATCTAATCAAGCTGGCGATGATTGCGGTCGATCAATGGCTGCTTGAAGCAGCACCAGACGCGCGTATGCTGTTGCAGGTACATGATGAACTGGTGTTAGAAGTACCGGAAGAAAAATTAGCGTATTGCGAGCAGAAATTAGTCGAACTGATGAGCGGCGTAGCAGATTTACGCGTCCCGCTGGTAGTGGATACAGGTAGCGGCAATAATTGGAAAGAGGCGCACTAAAACAATATTACTATGGCCAGATTACCCACCGTTCGCCAGTTACAGTATCTTTCAGCGTTGCGCAAATTCAACCATTTTGGGCGCGCTGCTAAAAGTTGCTTCGTTTCCCAGTCTGCGTTTAGTACCGCGATTAAAGAACTCGAAACCCAGCTGGATATTTCGCTGGTTGATCGCACCAACCGCAGCGTGGTGTTTACCCCCGCTGGAAAGTTAATTGAAGCACAGGGCCGGCAGGCGTTAGCGATCATGGAAGAGTTGGTCGATTTAGCTAAATCGGTAAGCGAACCCTTCTCTGGTATTATACGTTTAGGCATCATACCGACTATTGCGCCTTATTTGCTGCCAAAACTATTACCCGCGCTTAAGCAGCGTTACCCAAATCTTGATTTGTATATTCGCGAAGGACAATCCAGTAGTATTTATGAGCAATTGATTATGGGCGAGTTGGATTTGGTGTTATATGCCCAGCCGTTTGCCATGCCGCACGTCGAGGCAACTGCGCTGAGCAAGGATTTTTTTCATTTTGCATATAGTGATAAAGCCGTCGGCGCCGAACAGGCTTGTAAGCGGGGGAATATAAATTTTGACGCGCTCGACCCGGAATCACTTTTGTTACTGGAAGATGGCCATTGCCTGCGCGAACATGCGCTCGCATCATGTAATCTGAAAGATCAAAATAATGTCAGCCAATACAGTGCAAATACCCTGCAAACCTTGGTTCAAATGGTCAATAGTGATTTGGGCGTAACCATTCTGCCCAATATGGCGATTAGCTACCTGGGTCTGGATAAAATCAATGTGATTACCAAATCGCTGGCAAAAAAATATTACCGCACAATCGCGCTGGCCTGGCGCGAAGGCAGTACGCGCTCAGAAGAATTCAAACAAATTGCACACACCATGAAAAAGGCGATAAACGCTTAAGTCATGCAATTGAACGCGCTAGGAAACCCTGGCCTCAAATTCGAAACGCCGCCTAACGTTATTGGGATTGATGCAGTGGGTGACGCACACATATTAGGTGCTTTCGAGACCTGTCTCACCCTAAAAGCCAGATTCCCGCAAGCCACCTCACTCAATTTTCTATACACAATTGCTGGTGCGTTAGATAATCGAGATTGGCACAATATCACTGCAAATATAAAAGGCGCTCAATTTATTAAACTGTAATCCAGGCTGGATTTGTTAGTTTATTTACGAGGTATCTCACTATCACCCATATCGCATTACACTTTCTGGTACCGGCTTTAATCGTTTTATTGTTTTACCGACAGAACCCGAAACGCGTCTATTGGATTATGCTATCGACCATGCTGGTGGATCTTGACCATTTGTTCGCCACTCCAATTTACGACCCGAATCGATGTAGCATTGGTTTTCATCCCTTACACGGGTTTCTCCCTATTGGCATATACATAGGTTTAGTCTTACCCGCAAAAACCCGAATTATCGGGATTGGCCTGGTAACGCATATGGCATTAGATGCGCTGGATTGTCTCTAATCAGGCAGCGATAAATCTGAAACTTTAAACTGATAACCCGGCAGATAAACCCATCCATCCTGATCAGGACCAGCGATGGTCTCCATCCCGGCACCCTTATCTTTCTCACTCTTTAAATGCAATATCGGCTGCCATGCTTTGTCTCGACCCAGCCAAACCGACGCAACGTGCGTTTGATCCGGATATTTCATAAATGGAATAACAAGTCTCCCATCAGGCAAACGCATCATATCGTAAATACTGCCCCCATAGTTGCCATAATCATCCGGTTCAAAATAGTTGCCAAAACGCTCACTTTTTCGATCAAACCGCAGTATTCCTGGTTGGTCTTTTTTATCTTTTCCCCAGTAAATTGCCTTTGGGCCAAAGGCGACTGCAGTCGCTTGCAGACGCTCAATTTGCCGCCAGCTTTCACCCCTATCAATAGAGTGCAGCATCAACCTGTTTTTACCATCGCCCTGGGTCAACCATAAATCATTGGTATAAGGATCGACTGCAATCCGGTGTAAGTGGGTTTTTTCCTTATCAGGTGCTTGATATATGGCCTGCCAATGTTGGCCATCATCCATAGAACGCCAGAGCGTTTTCGACATACCCACGCGTTGCGGGCCATACTCGGCAAGATAGATGTAACCCCGTTGATCGGAATCAATTGACCACCAGAGGAGCGACCCCGCCTGTATGGTTTTTACCCGTTTAAATTGCTTGCCCCCATCCAAAGAGCGATATACATGGCAGGGCTCGTCCGGATTCCAATGGTCATTGTCAGTAGCGACAAGTAACAATCCATCCGAGCGCTCGTGGATGGCAGAAATGGCGTGCTCAAAAGTAAAAAGCAATTGCGCATCGTGACCGTTATTTTTAATCCGAAAAAGCGAATTTCTACGCGCTCCGTAAACAGCGCCCTGACCACCCAAAGTTAAATTGCGCAGCTGAAAATTAGACTGGGTGAGGGCTGGCAATAATACTTGTTCTTGAACTGGCAATATGGGTACATCTGGAACGCGTGTTTTAAACCAAACAAGCGCGACTATGATTGCCAAAATCGCTCCAGCGAGCATTAACCTTGATTTGCTCGTGTATCGTCTCATCAGTCTATTTAGCTTGGCGTCACGCTCTTTTTAAGTAACCCAATCAAGCGTTCTGCATCCTCAGTATTATTATATAGATGCGGTGAAATACGAATGGTATTTGCACGCTTGGAAACAAATACGCGCTCCGTTGCCAGCAAACTAAGTAGATTGTCCGGTAAGCCTTTGGGGTGATGCACCCCCAGATAGTGCGGTGATCGAAAAGTTTCATCACAGGCGACAAAACCCAATATCTCAAGCTGTACGCGTAGATCCTGGGTGTAGGCCCGTAAGGAAGCCTCAATATTGGGCTGTCCCCATCGGTGTATTTGCTCGAGACCGGCAATCGCAATCGGGGTTAAGTGAAAATTGGAACGTTCGCCCATATCATAGCGGCTCGCATCACAATTGACTTCGTCGGTGTAATCAATCAGGCGGCTAAAGTCATCTGCGCCTGGGCGGTTAATCCAGCCATATTCTAATGGCACGCCGTGGTGGTGCTTTGGATGCGCGTAAATGAAAGCAAAACTGTAAGGCCCTAACAGCCATTTATAGCTCGCACAAATTAAAAAGTCTGGTTGAATGGTGTCAACGTCAAATGCAACGACACCCAATGATTGGGTGACATCAATGACCAATGCAAATTCAGTGTTTTGTCTGGCTGCAGAGATACGTTTTAAATCCAGCAGACCTCCGTCAATCCAATGTGTCTGCGGTAACACTGCGACTCTTATAGCCTGATCTTGCAGTGCACGCAGTACCGCACTGGTCCAATCGTTATCAGACGGGCGCTCAAGTACCTTGACCTTTGCACCATTTGTGTTGGCTTTTACCCGCCAGGCGTATAAGTTTGAGGGAAACTCTTCTGACAACACCAACACTTTTTCACCCGGATGTAGGGTTAAATTCCGTGCTGCAATGGCCGTACCATAAGAAACCGATGGTGCAATCGCAATATCTCCTGCCTGTGCATTAATCAAAGCGGCGAAGAGCTTGCGAGCTTTACCCGAATGAACGAAAAAATCATCCGGGCTTATGTTCCAGGGGTGCGCCTTGCTGTTCACACCGGCTTTACCCGCTTTCACAGCAGAACGAAGCAAGGGCGACATATATGCACAATTAAAATAATGAACCTTTTTTGGAATATCAAATAAATGTCGCTGATTGGCTATTTTCATTTGGATTAGCTTGTATTGCGTTAGAATCTAGTTTAAGGCCGAGAGGGGTAAGGCGTACCCAGTTTAATAGGTGATATTACTCATGGAATTTGAGTAGCCATACATATTGCCAAAGTAGATTCATTTTATTTATACTTATGGTTAGGAATTAAGGTTCAGTTTTACTGTAGGCGGGTAAAACGAGTAGTTAAAGAGAACCAGGAAGGAACCAACTATGATTGCTAATCAAGACACCACCCTGTCTTCGCCTAATTTTAGCCTATCTGGCGAGCATTTAGCGCTATTGGAATACTCACCAGATAGGTTGTTTTTGGCATACTTTATCATCAGAAAAGTACGTGCGCCCGACAGGGAAAAAACGACCAATTATCCGGTTATGAGTAGATATACTCATATACTTTTGAGTAGTCCCACATATTGCAAAAAAGAGCTTACCTGAATATGATATGAATCAGGATATGGCTCATCGATTGAACTATCTTAGGCGTGTAGAGAGACCGATGAATGAAGCGGCCATTATCCGGTAGTACTTTAAATAAATTAAGACACCCCCCGTCTTCGCCTAGTATAGCGCTTGTCTGGCGTGTTGTTTTAAGCAATTGAAGCGGCCGCCAGGCAACCTTTACACCGCCCTATTATAACTCCTCATTGAAGTCAGATCGGCGCATGGTTTGATTAGTGCTCTCAGCCGATTTAATTTTCGCAACGTATTGAGTTAACGCATGTGACCCTTTCAGCCCCAATTTTTTACATATATGTGCTCGATGATTCTCCACCGTGCGAATACTCACTGACAACAGGTCGGCAATCTCCCCACTGGTTTTGAAATCTGAGACTAAGGAAAACACCTTGTGCTCTGCGGGCGAGAGCTTATCCAGGTCAGATACCGCTAAGGCTTCCGCAGGCTTGGTCAGCTGCCAGGATACACTTGCTGAAATATAAGGCTTGCCTTTACCTACGCGCTCCAAACAGTTGATAATTTCCTGTTCAGCGTTATCTTTGAGCAAATAGCCCATCGCGCCGTACTCTAAAGATTTCTTTAAATAGGCCTCATCATCGTACATGGTCAACATGATAAATGTGGGCGGATCAGCCCAATTACCTGCCTTAATCAATACTTCAAAACCATCCATACGCGGCATAGATATATCCAGTATAACGAATTCGGGATGATGCAGTTGTATTGCGTCTAGTGCTTCTTTACCATCACCCGCTTCCGAGACCACCTTATATTGCGGATATTCAGCGATCACCTCAGCCAAACCTCTTCTAAATATAGGATGGTCATCGACTAAAACGATTGACTTAATTTCGTTCATTGTAAAAACGGCACGGTTACTTCCATTCTAAATCCACCAGTATTGTCACGTAAGAATATACACTGACCATCAAGTAGGTCTACCCTTTCACGAATACTACTAAGCCCAAAACCTTGTTCCATATCGGTTGCTGGCACCCAATGAGTGGGTGATATTTCCGACAAATTCTCAATGCGCAAGGTGATCGTATTCGCTAATTGGAACATTTCAACATTGACATACTTCGATTGTGCATGAGTTAGAATATTTTTTACACCTTCTTGCACAATACGATACAGATGCAGTGCAACTTGGCTCCTTCTCGGTACTTCAGTTTCATCAACCGATAGTTTTACCTTAACTTCCTTTGTGTCAAAGGCATCTCGAACCACCGCAATAACCGCCTCTTTCAAGCCTAAGCGATCCAGTATATGCGGATGTAACTTATGCGAGAGTCGCCGCACATCATCTATCGTTGCTTTAATAATGCTATGCGCATCTTCAATATTCTTGTTAGTTGGCTTGCTTGAATCGATCACCCTGCTAAGTTTATTTTTAATTGCCAACAAATTTTGGCCTAAGCCATCGTGTAATTCACTCGCCAACAGTTGGCGCTCCTCATCCCGAGATTCGATAAGCTGCCTTGAAAAAACGCCTCTTCTTTCTCCAACTTCCTCACGCACCCGGGCCAATGTATTTTCGGTATGGCGTATTCGGTAAGCCAATGCTAAAGACAGCAATAATGCGCCAATGACGACACCCATTTCAAATAAAGTCGCTGCCCATGCACCCCCCCTGACGATACCCATAGCACTGAGCGCAAAAACAACGGCCGCAGGCGTATGCGATAGAAAGGCAAAACCTACGTAATAGGAGGGCTTATATTTTGCTTTTATTCCTTTGAGCACCACATATAAGGCTAACGCAATAACGACTACACCTACAGACGGGGTTACCAGGGAAAAAAAGCGATTCCCGAAAATTGTTCCCGCCAATCCAATTCCAACTAGTACCACACATGCCCCATTAAGAACCTTAAGTAATCTTTGCGATAAATGAGAAGGGGTTATCACTTCTCCAACAAATAACAACCAAAATATCATCGCAAGATATAAGGCTGGGAAACTAATTTTATTGGCAATTTCCGGAAATTCGGGAAATAGATAGGCTGAGGCCAGCCCACGCAAACATAGGATAAATAAAGCCATAAACAGCAGGTAACCAAAATAATACCCGTAGCTGCGGCCACCAATAAATAAAAAAATAAATAAATTGAAAATAATCAACGCTAATAGAGCACCGAATAATACACCTGCAAGCGCCATTTTCATGCTATCAACATGATGAAAGCCATTTAGGCTCCATAACTCGGTTAAAATACTAATCGGGCTATTACTCGCTATTTTTAAATATATTATTTGCGGTTCGTCCTTGACTAACTCTATTCTTTTGAGAAATTTCGGATGTTTGATTTCCCGCTGTGAATAAGGCAGCCTGTCACCGGTTTTAGTTTCTTTCCAGTCATCGCCTTCCAACGTAAAGAACGACACATAATCCAGTTTGGGATCACTGATTTCTAATATGGCGTGTGTCGACTCGCCTTGTGCGGGCACAAAAACCTTAAACCACAAGGTCGCATTGGTAACCCCAATATTGGTTTGCTCAGGCAAACTTCTAAAGCTGTATTTCCAAGGTGAGTAAAAAAGATCATAGAACTGAAGCTGACTATCTTTGTCTTCCAAATAAGTGATGGTGTAGGCGAGCGTATGCAGATCCAGGGTATGCGAGACATCAGCGCGCACTGACGATATTGAAAACGCCAGCGTTACTATAATAATTAGTGATAAAACGAACTGAATTAGCCCTTTCTGTCCAACCGACCCCAATAACTGAGCTTTCGCTAACTTAATCACATCTTTACTTAATTACTAGCCTTACCAGGATTGTACACCAGCCGAAATCGATTCATGACCTCTCGTCCTGGTGCTGGGCTGTACGGCACCAGCATCGATAAAAGCAGGGAAATAAACGCCATCGCGGCGCCAACCAGAAATACTGCAGAATGAGATTGAATCCACACTAAACCGAGCACGGCGGGCAACCCCACTGCTGCGATATGGTTTATGGTAAATCCAACTGCCGCAGTAGCACTAATGTCTTTTGGATCTGCTATTTTCTGAAAGTAAGTTTTGATCGCAATCGCCATAGCGAAAAACAGGTGATCCAGAATATATAAACTGGCAGCTACCCTGTGATCAGTGACAAACGCATAAGTGCTAAAAATAAATATCAGGCCGCAATACTCTAGGAGTAATGCACGATGTTCGCCAATTTTTCCTATCAGTTGACCTATTTTGGGTGCCAGGAAAATATTCAAGCCAGCGTTGACCAAAAACAACGTGGATATTTGGGCGACACTGTACCCGAATTTCTCTACCATCATAAAACCGGCAAACACCACAAATATCTGGCGCCGTGCGCCTGACATAAACACCAGGGCATAGTAAAGCCAATAGCGCTTACGCAATACGATTTTTTTATGCTGAACCACTTTCTCTGGATAATTTGGAAATGCCCACCAGCAATACACCGCAATGAATACTGTCATGCCACCCCCTACCGCATAGATCAGCACGTAATCGAGTTGCCAGACGCGAGTTGCAAGTGCCAACAAGCCGTATACGACGATCGAAGTAAATGAACCTGCTGCGATGATTCGCCCCATAATTTGGGGTGCGCGTCGCTTGTCGAGCCACTGTAAAGATAAAGCCGTTTGCATGGTTTCGTAATAGTGAAATCCAATCGACATCAATACCGTGGTGATGTACAAGCCCCAGGTCGAAGGAAACCAGCCGGTCAACATGGTCCCTGCTCCCAACAAGATTAACGATACGTAGGCCAAACGCTGTTCTTTTATAACCAACAACAAAAAAACGGCCGCAAACGCCATAAACCCCGGGACTTCACGCAAACTTTGTAAAATTCCAATTTCTCTGCCCGTAAACTGTGCGCGATGTATCGAAAAATTATCGATCAAAGTCATCCACACTGAAAAACTGAGTGGCACCGCTGCGGCCATCAGCATTAGCAATATTTCCGGTCGTTTAAATTTCTGCCAAGACATGAATCCACTATACACGTTTTAAGAATGAACTATTTGATAAGATAAGGCGCTCCCATCTACTTCACCACTTATTTTTAGAAAAGGTTCAAGCTTATGCTAGAAACCAAAATCCCACCACCTGTCTATGGTGCCATAACCGCCGCTATAATCTGGTGGTTAGCGCAAACCTTTCCTGCGCTAGACTTCTCAAATCAGCTACTAAGATATTTAGGGATCACGCTGATCGTACTGGGTATAAGTATTGACCTGCTCGCGCTTGGCCAATTTCTAGTCGAAAAAACCACACCCAACCCACTTAAACCTAACAACGCTAAAACCATGGTTATCTCCGGCTTATACCGATTTAGTCGCAATCCGATGTATCTCGGTTTGCTTATAACACTTGCCGGGTGGGCGCTTTATCTGGGTAATGCAGCTGGCTTTATCTGCTTGCCTATTTTCGTGGCTTTAATCAATCGAATGCAGATCATACCCGAAGAACACGCTTTAACCCAGAAGTTTGGTCAATCCTACCTGAATTACCAGCGCCAAGTGAGGCGCTGGCTGTAAACGCGGACCACTGAGACAAGTAACCAATGATCGTGAGTACGATGGTATAAGGCAAGGCCATATAAACCATGCACATATAACCCAGGCAAATGGCTGGTGCCAAGGCGTCAAAATGCTCCCGATCAATACTACCTAAAGTCGAGATTTTTATAGTTTTGTCTGGGTACACCATAGAAAAACTTGTGCGTGTATTTCGCTTAATTAAAAATAGTTGAATATCAGTACCACAATCATCAGTAGTAGCAGTGCGAGTAACATACTGTTTATACCCCAGCCGCGCGCCAGTGCTGCTTCGGGTGCGCTGATTCTGGCAAACCATCGAACGCTGTTTAAGATGCCCGTTCCTAGGTTGCTTATGAGCATCTGGTATAAGGAAACGATAGCAGCTCTGAAGCTTACAATTGCATTGGGTGCGACTTTACGATAAAGCCATTCGGCATCGAGATTGGTGGAATGCAATTCGGGCGGATACAGGCCCTTGAGGTTGAGCCAGACAAAGGCGAGCGCTGAGAAGAACAATAACTGAAGTTGCGTAAGCACGTGTGTTGCATCGTAGGGGAAATAATCCATTTCGAAGGGAAGCAGAGCGTAGAGTGCTTTCGGGTAACTACCAATAAAGATACACAATACTGCAGAAATACTCATCGCGAGTAACATATTACTAGGTGCCTCTTTAACCTTTAAGCCTGAATCGTGAGCGAAAAAGGCAAAGAATGGAATCTTGATGCCCGCATGGTGGAACACGCCCGCCGCAGCGAACAATAGTAACAGCCAGCCGATAGTTCGGTCTGCATGTAGCATTTCCAGCATGATGATCGATTTGCTTACGAAGCCGCTGAACAACGGAAAAGCAGAAATCGAAGCTGCTCCGACGATACAAAATACAGTGGTTTTAGGCATGCTTTTGTATAGCCCACCCAAATCAGAACCATTGACGTGGCCAACACGGAACAACACAGCACCCATGCTCATCATCAACAGACCTTTAAAAATAACATCATTAAAGGCGTGGGCGACGGCTCCATTGATCGCCCATTCTGTACCCAGACCTATGCCAACGACCATAAATCCGATCTGGTTGATCATGCTGTAAGTCAGAACGCGACGCAGATCATTTTCGATCACAGCGTAGAAAATAGGAAAGCAGGCCATTACCAGGCCAATTGTAATCAGCAACTCCTCCCCAGCAAAACTGCGCGCCAAAGCATAGACTGCGACTTTGGTGGTCATCGCGCTTAAGAAGATGGTGCCTGTTGGGGTGGCCTCAGGATAGGCATCTGTTATCCAGTTGTGCAAAAACGGAAAGCCGCATTTGATGCCGAATGCAATGAAGATTAACCAGGAACCAATACCGTTTAATTCGACAGCATCGAACGCTGCTGAGCCGTTTTGCGGGATCAAAATGAGTGCGCCCGAAAATAACAAGACGCCAGATAACACTTGAATAATTAGATAGCGCATTCCACTGTGATAGCTGCGCGACGTGCGCCTGGCCCAAATCAGAAAAACAGAGGTAAGTGCCAATAACTCCCAGAAAATGAACAGCGAAATCCAGTCCCCCGCAAGCACTGCACCGATGGCGCTACCGGCGTACGTCAATGAGGCAACTTGCTGGGTTTTATCTTTGACGTGTAGCGCAAAGATTCCGCCAATCAGGGCGGCTAGATGGAACAAATAGGCAAATAACAAGCTGAGCTTGTCTACCCGAACCAGTGTGAATTCCTGGCCTGCCAGACTGTAACTAAAATACAGTCCGTGTTGCCACTGAAGCAATACGACTAAGCTAACAATTGGCGTTAGCAAGGTAAAGGCGCGCGCGATACCACCACGGCTGACTATAATCAGCGCAGCGCCAATGAAGAACCAAGCAAAAGGCGGCAGCCAATCAGCCATGTTCATTTTCCTCCGGGTGAATCGGTTCTTCGTGCTGTGTGTAGTAATCTTCTCTCCGCATCACTATTTTACGCATCTGGGTCGCAAGTAAGACCAATAGAACACATGCGATAAAGCCATAGAAAGCGTAAAAAGCGGGCACTTTTTCAACACCAATCAGAATGTGACGGTGAATCACAAAATCCGCGATTACCAGGCACACACAACTCACATAAAACACGCGTAATATGCGTTTAATGTTCTCTGGTTGATAGAAAAAGCCTTCAGGTTTTTTATTTGAATGCGCCATGCTTGTGCCTCCTCAGCGTCCGATCATCGATAGCAGGTCCATCACGCCATTGGAATAAAAGAAAAAAATGAGACAACCCAATGTCGTTACGCCAATGGCGAGTAAACAAGGCATCGGCGCCTCTTTGATGTCATTGGAATTGGGTTGCGTGCGCGCGAAAAACGCTCGTATCGGTATCGGCAATAGATAAGCGATATTCAGCAACGAGCTCAGCATTAAGACAGCTACCAGCCAGACTTGACCATTTGCCAGCGCGCCTTGTGAAATAGCAAGTTTACTCCACACCCCCGCTAGTGGCGGAAGACCAATAATACTAAGCGCTGCGATGAAAAAGGCTGTCATTGTCCAGGGCATTTGTTTACCAATTCCATCCATATCGCTAATTGCTTTTTTATGCAGTGCAACCATAATGGCACCCGCACAAAAGAACAGTGTGATTTTACCGAATGCGTGACTCACAATGTGTAAGCCCGCACCGCGGGCAGCAAACTCGTTGGCCAATAGCGCCGCGAGGACAATATAGGCCAACTGGCTGATGGTGGAATAGGCGAGTCGGGCCTTCAGATTATCTTTGGTCATTGCGATCAGCGATGCGATCAAAATGGTCGCTGCGGCTATCACAATCAACCCCTGAGCTGCACCGGTTTTTTGCAGCGTTTCAAACCCAAATATGTATACGACGACTTTCAGAATTAAAAAGACCCCGGTTTTTACCACCGCAACCGCATGTAATAACGCGCTCACGGGAGTTGGAGCCACCATGGCGTTGGGTAACCAGCTGTGAAAAGGCATCAATGCGGCTTTGCCAGTACCGAAAATGATCAACGCCAGCAGCACAGCCATCCAGCCTGAACTGAGTATGTCCGGGGGGACAATGCCTCCTGGGGTGAAGGTCAAACTGCCCGTCTTCCACCAGATAAAGATAATCGCCGGCATTAATAATGCTATTGATCCTCCCATCAACAACCCTAGATAGATTCTGCCTGCTCGTTTGGCTTCAGATGTTCCTGCGTGGGTAACCAATGGGTAGGTTGAGAGCGTAATGGCTTCGTAAGCGATAAATAGCGTTAGTAGGTTGTCTGCATAGGCAGCAGCCATAACTGAGGCAATGGCTATTGCAAAGCAAACGTAAAAACGGGTTTGATTTTTCTCATCGTGACCTCGCATGTAGCCGATACTGTACAGCGTAGTAACGATCCACAAAAAGCTCGCCAGCAATGCAAATAACACACCGACGGGTTCTGCTGAGAGTTTTAATCCTATGCCCTGAAAAATTTCAAAAGATTCTGTTTCAAGCACTTCTCCCGCCATAAATGCCTGATAAACAAGAAGATTGAACCAAAATAAAATGCCAGCAGCAATGAAAATACTCGCTTCACGTAAATTACGTAAACGCTCTCCGAAGCCAATGATAAAAGGAATGGCTATCAGAGGAGGAAATAACACCCAGGTGAGGCTCATTGCACCGCCTCTATGGGAACGAAACCACTCAACAGTAAGGTTGCAGATGCGTCTGCAATATCAACAACCGTATCACCACTGATTCCGGTAAACAAGCTAATGCCAATCAGAATCCACATTGGAATCAGCATCATCATGGGGGCTTCCCTGACTTCGTCAGACAATAAAGTTGAGCTCGCCGGCTTGAATAAGAACGCCTCTACAGTTTTACCAATGTAAACGATAGCCAACAATGAGCTGACGAGTATCATGATCGCGATGGGCCACCAATCGGCATCCATTGCTGCACTTACTATATTCCATTTGCTGACAAAGCCCGCGGTTAGGGGAACACCAATCATGCTGATGCCCGCAACAATAAACCCGGACGTTGTCCACGGCATATTCCGTATTAAACCACCCACTGATGAGGCGCGTGCATTCCCAATGGAATAAATAATGCACCCAACTGACATGAACAGGGCAGCTTTTATAAAGGCATGGTTGATGATGTGAATGATACCCGCTGTAAGCCCCGCCTGGGTTGCCATACTAATAGAAGCGACGATATAGCCGATTTGGGCAATACTTGAATACGCTAACATTCGACGTAGATCTGTTTGAAAAACAGCCACCACCGACATCAATAAAAATCCCACGATCGATAGCGGTAATAGCACATATCCTAAAAGTAGTTGTCCAAAGCTATATTCTGGATTAAATACCTGAAAGAAAAAGCGTAGGAAGACATATATAGAGACTTTAGTTGCTGTTCCTGCCAGAAATGCTGTAACGGCGCTTGGCGCGAATTGATAGGCATTGGGCAACCAGGAATAGACTGGAAAAACAGCCGCCTTGATCAGCAAGCCCAACGTAATAAATGTAAATGCTACGAGTATGGTTCTTGAACTGTTTGCGCCGGGGATACGTTCAGCTAGATCAACCATGTTTAATGTGCCAGTAGCCGCATACAAAAATCCGATCCCTATCAGGATGAAGGATGCGCCTATACTCCCTAGTATCAGATAGCGAAATGCCGCCATCAGGGCACTTTTTCGCTCTCGGCCTAGCGCGATCAGCATGTACATTGAAAGAGATGATATCTCCAGAAAAACGAATACATTGAAAGCATCACCGGTGATTAAAATCCCTAGTAATCCGGTTAAGCATAAAAGCCAACCAGTGTAGTAGAGATAGCGTCTTTCCTCGGCGATCTCCTTTTTCAGGGTGGGTAAGGAGTAGATCAATGCCATCAGGCTGATAAAGCTCACCAGTGCCAGCAGGGCGGCGTTGAGCGTATCAACATAATATTCAATGTCAGTAGGCGCGGCCCAGCTGCCCAGTTCATAGTGGATAACGCTGCCATCACTGGTTTGCAGAAATAGTTGCACCGAAAAAATAACGGTCAGCAGATTAGCGGTGGTCGCGATTAACCATGCTGCGTTGGTTTTATGTACAATCAGGCACACGGGTGCTGCCATCATCGGCAAGATAATGATCAGCGCAGGGAGATTTTCAGTCAGCATCAACAATTAACGCTGTTAGCTCGAATTTTCGACATCTTCAAGTTCGAGCTTCTTGATTTCATCCTCTTCCATGGAGCCAAATTTCTCATATATTTTTACGACCAGGGCAAGCCCTACTGCCATAGTGGCAACGCCTACGACAATAGCGGTGAGAATTAGAACATGAGGAACAGGGTTTGAATAAAGTGCGTCCTCAGCGCCCGAACCCTCGATTAGAATGGGAGCCGTACCCCCTTTAACCTTGCCAAGGCTGATATAAAAATAAAAAATACCCGTTTGAAAAATGCTCAGTCCGATTAATTTCTTTATAAGATTGTGCCGAGCAATCATGATATACACCCCGGCCATCATGAGTACGATTACAATCCAGTAATTATACAGAGCCAGGAACTTCACGCCTCTGGAGCCTCTCGACTACTTGAAAAGTGATAGAACAAAGAGACCATCACTGAGGCAACGGTTATTCCTACGCCCAATTCGATGATCAGAATACCCCAGTGTTGGCCGTGTTTTGGGTCATCTGCCAATACATTGTAGTCGAGGAAGTGTCCCCCCAGTATTATGCCTGCGACACCCGTACCAGCATAGAGCAGTACGCCGAGCGACATCAAGACCCTTAATGTGCCAGGCGAAAGCACTCGTCGCGTATTCTCCTCGCCGAACAAAAGGCCATGCAGGATGAAGGCCGAGGCGAAAATAACCCCTGCCTGAAAACCACCGCCTGGGCCGAAATCACCATGAAACTGAACGTAAAAGGCAAACACAAGAATCAGCGGAATAAACAAATTGCCGATCACCTGCGCCACGGTATGACGTTGGGAAGCTAAGTTTTTAATCATCACGGATAAATTCTGTTTTAATTTTTGTTTTTTCGGTTGCGACGCCTGAGTCCCAACAAGCTCATCACGCCTACTGCTGCAGTAAAAACCACCACGGTCTCGCCGAGGGTGTCGTAACCCCGATAACTCGCCAGTACAGATGTCACCACATTGGGCACACCCGTGTCTTTTGCAGATTCTTCGAGAAAATAACGAGCTAGATCAGGGTGTTGATAGGCCGGAGCGTTAGCATCTCCGTAGTTAGGCATATCCAGCGTTCCGTAAATCAACAAAACGCCCAGAAGCAAGACAGCAATCAGCGCAAAATAATTACTATGCTTTTGTGGTTTCTGTTCGCGTTCGGTAAATTTAAGTGCCCCCAAAAGGAAGATGGTCGATACGCCTGCCCCCACTGCCGCCTCTGTAAAAGCTACATCAACTGCGTCCATAACGATGAAAATCATTGAGGCGGTAAGGCTGTAGATAGCGAGCAAAATAACGGCGACCAATAAATCTCTAAGCAAAATGATTGCGATGATGATTGCCACCAGGAACGCCAGTAATACAAAAATAGTCAGCTGCTCAATCATGGGGTTTCAATATTTCTTCATCGCGCAACGAATGATGTATCACAGATTGTCCATTCTGACACTCAGGAATCTGTTTTTGTAGCAAAGCCATTTTAGCAATGGCGTGCGCTGCTGTTGGGCCGGTGAACGCGATAAACGCGAGCACGAGTAACAGTTTTATGGCAGCCATGCTATTTGAAAACTCGAAAATAGCCATAAGCAAAAGCCCCATGACGATAAAAATAGCCCCGCCAGTGTCGGTCAGGCTGGCGGCGTGAAGGCGGGTGTAGAGATCAGGCATTCTAATTAATCCCAGTGCACCACCAAATACAAATAGGCAACCGATAAAAATAAATACCGCTGCTAAGATATGCACCACGAGCATCAGATATCATCCTCCTGATATACCACTGGGCGACGTTCCTCCGGTTCAAAAAACTTTAGCGCCGCGATGGTGCCCACGAAATTAATTAAAGAGTAAATCAGCGCCAGATCAAGAAAATCCGGGCGACCAGTAAAAAAGCCATAGATCGCAATTAACAATATAATTTTGGTGCCAAAGGAGTTAACCGCTAACAACCTATCGAAAAGGGTGGGGCCCGCGAATGCTCGCACCAAAATGAGAATCATTGAAATCAACAAGGCGACGATGGCAGCACCAGTAATAGCGGATGTCATTGAGGGGAGTCCTCATCCAGAAGGTTTTCCAGTGTGCAGACTCGATCTCCCATATGGCCCTGCTCGAGGCTGGTGATCCCATCCTCGTGCAGTGCATGGACAATTATACTGCTATCGTCCCGCGCGACATCAATAGCGATAGTCCCCGGGGTTAGAGTGATGGAGTTGGCATATATTACCCGACCAAGTTCAGATTTTTGTTTGGCCGGCACGGCTTTGAGAAGGGGTTTGATAGGCAGTGCCGGATGAAACACACGGCGAGTGACATCAATATTCGATTTTAAAATTTCCACAAATAGCCAGCTCCAATATTTTAATAAACGAAAGGGGCGGATGTGCATTGTCTTTCCATGATGCGCCAATACACCGAGCTGGATAGATAAATAACTAACCACGGCGACCGATATTACGCCAAATATCAGGAGCAGAGGTTTGAACATCCCAGAGAGCAATAACCATAGAATGGCTGCGGTGATAACGAGCGGCCAGCCATGATGGTAGGCACTGGATAAAAAATTATAACGGGAATCTATTTTCGATCTAGACATCTAGCAATCTTTTATCTTACGCGTATTTCGGTCATAAAAATTGGGCCTATTCTATAGTATTACGCTAATTTTAATAACAAGAATCAATCGCGATATGAAAGCAGATTTATTGCTAAATTGCTATTTTCTTGAAAGTGTTTCGTATTTCAAATAGACGCTCTATTCGGAGTAGATGTTAAATAAGAAAAATAATCAAGCCTTAACAACGAGTTATAGAATAGCATAACAATGATGAACATCAATCCCGAGTTGCCAGATTAGAAAGCTCAACTGTAAAACAGCGCGAATCACTATCAGAAAGGGTATCGACCATGTGTAGCAAATGCGGCGGCTTGCGTCTGATAGAACAACCAACCGAAGACGCAGTGATTTGCCCTCATTGCCAAGCAGACGACATTTATCACCGTGGAGCCATAACTGGGCAGCCATGCTATCGTTGTAAAACCTGCCTAAAGCCGATTACGTTTAGTCTAGATTGATACGCTTTATAAATCGCGCAACATAGCGCAGAAGAGTGCCAAAAAGGTTGTACCTAATCGAGCATTATCGCTTCCTAACTTTGTATCTGGCCACTCAAATCACGGATTAACCACATTGGTAGGAGCGCCAGATAACCAAGCCGCCAGGTTCTGAGCGACCTTATCCATTAACCGTTGACGCGATTCAATGGCTGCCCACGCAATATGCGGGGTTACAATTAGGTTTGGAATACCCGGTTGCAGTAAAGGATGGTCTGCAGGGGGTGGTTCCTGCTCCAATACATCGATACCCGCACCCTTAATCACTCCTTGACGCAAGGCATTTGCCAACGCAGCATTATCCACTACTCCGCCTCGAGCGGTATTGATTAACAGGGCATCAGAACGCATTTCCGCTAGGGCCGCTGCATTGATCAACTGATGGGTTGCGGGCACCAGGGGGCAGTGCAAACTCAAAACATCCACTTGGGGTAAAAGGGCATCCAATTCGAGCCTGCCCGATTGTGGAGTGCCGCCTGGGCGCTGTGCAATAAGCATATTCATCCCAAAGGTGCGGGCCAGTTTTTCAACCCCCTTAGCCAAGGTGCCGTAACCTATGATCCCGAGAGTTTTACCATCAAGTTCGTTGATTGGATAGCTCAGGGTTGAAAAATGGGTGGCCTTTGACCATTCGCCACCCGCTGTTTCATCCGCATACGATCGCAAATTGGTGGTTAAAGCTAGTATTAATGCAAATACGTGTTGCGCCACACTCGCTGTGCCATAGTCGCCAACATTGCAGACCGTAACATTTTTCGCTTTACATGCCTCAAGGTCGACATTGTCTGTGCCCGTAGCAGTTAGCAATACCAGTTTTAATTGGGGCAAGGCAGCAATTAAATCGGCATCCAACTTTATCTTGTTTATGACCACAATAGAGGCGTCTTTAAGCCGTGTATACCGTTGCGTATGATCGGTTTGGGGGTAGCGATCCCAATGCTCAATCTGCGTCAGCAACGCGCTTAAATCCAGATCGCCCAGGGTGAAACTCGCCTCATCTAGCATGACGCCATAGTGCGCTGTCTTATTCATTTTTAATTACCGGTTATCATGTACAGGCGCAAGCGGATCAATCACTGGAATATTTCGCTGCCTTGGTTTTTCTGCTGGTAGGGTTCGCCCTGAACCAAACCACTTTTCCAACCAATTGCCAACCCGGTCAACTAGAAAAGTACACTCACTGTTTGAGATTGGCTCGTAGCCGGATACAAAATACCGCGTTGCGCTTTGCTCGGTGCAGCCCGACACGGCTAATTCACCATTAAATAAATCAATCTCCACCTGCGTAACCCCTACGGGTGGTTTCAGCTCGAGACTCTGCAGTTTAATCGCGGACATCACCTTAGCCCACGCTCTAAGCGCCCCACTCGCGCCGGTCAAACCAGTCGGGCTATTATCATCTTTACCTACCCAAACGACCCCTAGATAATCCCGGCCAAAACCTGCGAACCAGCTATCTCGATAGTCATTGGTTGTCCCGGTTTTACCTGCTAGCCGCACTTCGGGCATCAGCTGGGTGAGCGCTCTTGCAGTGCCCTGCTCCGTCACATCATTTAGTAAGCTTAATAAGATAAAGTTGGCCTTTTCATTAACCATTTGCTCCCCTTTGGAACGATAATGCGTCAACACCTGCTGTTGAGTGTTGGCAACCATACGCAAGCTGGTAAGCGGTAATAGTTTACCGCCATTGGCAATGGTTTGATAAATTTGTGCTACATCATAAAGACTCAAATCAATTGCACCCAGTAACATCGAGGGGTATAAGGGTAACCGGTCATCCACCCCAAGCCGATTCAAAGTAGTCGCTACGGCCTCCAAACCAACCTCCATCCCTACTTTAACAGCCGGTATATTATATGAATGAATTAAGGCATCGTGTACGCTGACCCTCCCATGATGAATATTGTCGTAGTTCCCTGGCTCCCAGGTTTCGCCTGTAACCAGATCAATACTAAACGGCTCATCCTCAATGAATGAAGCGGTTGAATAACGTGCCGGGTTCAATAATGCAGTTAAATAAACCGCAGGCTTGACCAATGAGCCAATCGGCCGTTTGGCGTCCAGCGCACGGTTAAACCCACCCGCTTTACCAAACCGATCACCAATTAAAGTGACCACTTCGCCCGTTTCAGGTTTTACGATAAGCATCGCCCCCTGCAAACTGCCAGTCTCAATTTGGTGCTGTTGTTCAATTTCCGAAAGTGCTTGGTCAAATTCTAACTGCGCGGTTTGTTGTATTTGTTCATCCAGGGTTGAATAAACATCTAAACCTCCTTCTTGCAGATAACTCAGCTCAAAACTTTCGGCTAACTGGCGATTAAGTAAATCAGAAAATGCAGCGTAGCGATTCGTTCCGGTACTCGCGGATTCGGCCAAATCCAGATTGGTTTTCATATACAGTTCAACTTCTCCGGCGCTAATAAATCCATTTTTATGTAATGTCTCAAGCACCAAATTACGCCGCTTTTTAGCGCGCTCGGGATTACGCAATGGATTGTACGCAGACGGTGCTGGAATCATGCCTACCAGCATTGCAATTTGCGCAGGATTCAAATCCTGCAGTCTTCGATTATAGTAATACTGGGAAGCCAGTCCAAAGCCATGTATCGCGCGGTTACCGGATTGACCCAGAAATATGGTATTGATATACCGCTGCAGTATTTCTGTTTTGCTATAGCGCCATTCGATAATTAACGCCATCATCGCTTCATTTACTTTGCGTTTCAGGGTGCGCGAATGATCCAGATACAAGTTCTTTACGAGCTGTTGGGTTAAGGTGCTCCCACCTTGGGTTACCTGGCCTTCACGCACATTTTGAAGCAAAGCGCGCAAAATACCCATCGGATCCACCCCACGGTGCGAGGCAAACCGCTTGTCTTCCATGGTGATCAAGGCATCGAGCACCAGCTCGGGCACTTCATGTAAATCCAACAAAATCCGATCTTCAATCGGACCCGTCATCAGATTTCCGATCAGGTTTGCACCAAGCTCGAATTGCTGGCGTGTTTTTGCATCCCGGTGATTACTGATTTGCTGAATTCGATCGGCTGCGAGTATGATTCTAACCGCATCGGGAGTAGAACTCGTCGAAGTGGGCTGAAGATAGATATCGATAGCTTGATCGGTATAAGCAAAATCACCAGGTTTGGCAATACGTTGGACGTGGTGATAGCTCTTGGCTGACAACACGGCCACGAGGTCTCGCATATTCACCGTGTCACCGACTTTTAGGGTATACGGTCTGGCATAAAGATGCGCCGGAATACTCTTAAACGGTGTATTAAAACTGGTTTGAATTCGCCCATCCAAATACCAAATCCAGACGCCGAGTATTGCGATACAAAATAAACACAAGCTGATAGTTAGTTTTAATATCAATCGGGCTAACGAAAATCGCTTGGCCTTTTTACTGGCTGCTTTACGTCGAGGCTTAACCGCTGTGCGTGATCTGGACTTCGGCCCAACCTTGCGCTTGACGGCTTTCTTTTTCCGCGTGCTTGCCATTAATCCAAATCGGCGTGGCAGGCCCAGCATAAATCAAACGTCGCGGGGTTCAGCTCTCCGCATTGTGGGCAACACAATTCACCCTGGGGTGGCCCATTGGCGCCTTCAAACGCCTCGATTAAACTGCGCGCGCGCGCAACATCTTGCTCGCGCTGCACCCACACCTGAGGATAGGTTACCGCCAGTTCTCCCAAGCCACCTGCCTGATGGGCATGCTCAATATGCGCAGGGATGAATTGCTGAGCCAGCATATTAACGATTAACTGTGCTTGCGCAATATCACTCGCCAGATAAATATTTTTCATGTCAAGAAGAGTAGGAAAAAGCCAGCCTAAACACAAGTAGCGTGAGTGACTGGTTCATGACTTTTTCATACACCCAAGCTATGATAGGCTATACAAGTGAAGCGAACCCAAGCAAGCAAACCTCAACAATCAATATTTCCCTCGCAGCAGCGTAGCGGGCAGTTAAAACAATAAGAAGGAGGCCAATTTGGTCAATCAAAACCCATCTCGTATCGCCGTGATCGCCGTTCATGGTGTGGCTGACCAACGCGAATATGATACTGCGTATAAGGGGGCTGGCTTGCTACTCAGCGAGAACCTGACAGCGAATTACACCGCCTTCAGAGAAAAGAAAATCCATATTGGGCTCGAACCCGTTCACTTGGAAAAAACCATCCGCCTGCAAGAAGAACCCTTGTTTAGATGGCCTGAACAAACCGGATCTGTTGGCCACTGTATCGCGCATGACAAAACCATCATGCATGATCTGCCCGATCGCCTCACCTCACTCAAAATAGCCAAACAGGATATCGAGCACGAATCGATGCGGGAGCAGTTGCAAGGTTATGTAGCAGACGCATCAGATACCCGCTATCAAAGTATCGTGTTGGAAGGCAAACGCCTTGCAAACGAGAACGGACAACCAGAACCCATAGTTGATATCTATGAAAACTACTGGGCTGATTTGTCACGCATGAAAAATGGCTTCTTTACTTTATTTTTCGAGTTCTACTTATTTTTGTTCTTCTTTTCGAGATTGGGCGGTAGTGCGGTCGAGCGGGCGATTGCGTATCAACCACAGCTTACCGCCTGGAAGTGGTTATATAAATTTCATCGTTTTGCTGAGTTCGCACTCGTCGTTGCGGTACCCATCACGCATCTTGCCCTGCTGACACTTGCAGCAAGTGGCGCACCCTTTTTAATCGATAAACTATTTGGTGCTTCAGCTGCACCCATAATATTCAAGTTGCTAGTTGCCTCCATCAGCTTTGCCATCACCGCCTATTTCGTTTACCGGCATTGCTGCAAAACATTATACGTACAAGCCTGGTCATGGCTTTATTTCGGAGTGTTACTCATCTCCGCGTATTTTCTGATTATCACCCAATCCATTGCCAACGATTACCGGGCACTGGTAATGCTCATCTGGTTAATACTCGCCGCAGCGATGCTTTGGCTTTGCTATATCTATAACAGCCGGCGCCCAGGCGCTTTTATAGTGGCTTGCATCGTGTTACCCATTACCGGCCTGAGCTATTTGGTGTATGTCGTAAGCGCCGACGGTAGCTCTATACAATCTGTCTTTCATGAAGGCGTGTTAGCCACAAAAAGCCTCGTTTGGATGAATATTGCCGCTTGGATTGTATTTGCAAATTTTACTCCGATCGCCTCCATTACGGGCTTTATCGCGATTATGCAAAGCGATACGGAACACAAAACCAATGCGAAAAGAACCGCTTGGACCGAAGCGCTCAGCCTGGTATTACCTGGCGTATTGATTATGATTATTACTTTCATGCTTTGGCAGGCACAGCTTTCTCTGAGCGACAAGTATATTGGGGAGGGCGTCTTCAAGCCGTTACAATTACTCATTAATGACTGGATATACCCGCATCTTTGGGCGGGCTTACTGCTGTTTGGGCTTGGATTGCTGTTTGCAATCTGGCTAGTAATACCCGCGCCACTCGCCGAACTACGTATGCGACAAGGTAAAACAGTATCGGCTAGCTGGGTGGGAGACATACTCAGCCAGGCAATCAATCGATTACGCTGGGTGGGTGAATTACTCCGATTACTGCTTTTAGTCGGTGCACCAATAGAGCTTATATTGTTGCTTAAAGACGCACCACAAACCTATTTACAGCTTAATCAGCGTATCATCCTATACGGTGGGCTCGCGATTCTAATGATGATGTTTGGGTCAAAAGGATTTTTATCTTTTCTCTCCGTCGGGTTTCGCTCAGCTTTAGATATTGCGCTGGATGTCCTTAATTGGCTACGCCTACGCCCACGTGAGCGCAACCCAAGGGCGGCAATATGCAGGCGCTATGTCTCACTTTTACGCCATATCGTCCAATGGAAAGACCCACAAACGGGTCAGGGCTACGATGGCATCGTGATCGTCAGCCATAGCCAAGGAACGGTGATTACGGCGGATCTATTGCGTTTCCTCAATCGAGAATATCGCTCTAAGTGGATTCGCTCAGAAGAAGAGCCGTTAGCGCAGTGTTTTACCGAAAACCCCTCCATTCCAATCTACTTGATGACCTTTGGTAGCCCACTACGCCAATTATATAACCGGCGGTTTCCCCTGCAATATGCCTGGGCAGGCTCCTTTACCGGTCAACACGGAAGGTATCCGCTGCATGGTCCTGACCCAGCAGCACTGGGTTTATCACATTGGTCGAATCTGTATTGCAGCGGTGATTATATCGGGCGATATTTGTGGTATGACGAGCACCACAATAACATTTGGCAAAATCAATGGAACACAGCGAGTGCAAGCAGCCCCAGCTATCCCAATACGCGCGAGCGTTGTGTCGGAGCCGGTGGCCATACGCAATATTGGAATGGGCTTTATCCTGAGGTCGCTGAAGAACTTGATGCACTCATCTGTGAATTAGCCACTCGAAAACCAAGCTAATTAATCATTCATACCGAGGCTCAACTCGACATTAAGTACGGCCCGCAGCGGTTGACGCAAATGTTTACATAAGCTTTTATTTATGCTTGAATGCAAAATCATATCACAAAGTTTGTTAAACAGCCTTCGCCTCCCTAAATGCATATAACCATTCGACAATTACAGGTATTTGCCTCGGTCGCAAAAAATTTAAGCTATACCCGTGCGGCTGAAGAATTGCATCTGACCCAACCTGCCGTATCCATGCAGATTAAGCAGCTGGAGAAGTCGATTGGTCTCAAGCTGTTTGAACAAATCGGCAAGAAAATATACCTTACCGAAGCCGGCAGCGTGGTACTGGAACATGCACTCTCAATCAATCTCAAACTTAATGCGATCGAGAATGACTTAGAGCAGTTAAAAGGCATCGAAGGGGGTCGCTTAACCGTGTGTATTGCATCAACCGTGAACTACTTCGCAACACGGTTGATCTCGCGCTTTAGTCAGGCTTACCCCAGCGTGCAAATAAGCCTGGATGTCACGAACCGACACGAACTCTTAAAACGCCTGGAAACCAACGAACCAGACTTGGTCCTGATGGGGCGTCCACCCGAAAGTGCGGATTTGATTTCAACCGCGTTTATGGATAACCCACTGGTCATTATTGCCAACCCGCATCATCCGCTGGCTAACAAATCCAAGATTCCGATTAAACGATTATCCGACGAAACCTTCGTGTTACGGGAAAAGGGCTCCGGCACACGCGCAGCCATGGAAGCCATGTTTGAAGAATACGATATCAAACCGAAGGTGGGCACCCAGTTATCTGGTAATGAATCGATCAAACAAGCGGTCGAGGCCGGTTTGGGTTTGGGTCTGGTTTCTTTTCATACGGTAGATTTGGAACTCAAAGCAAATCGCTTAACCACGTTGGATGTAGAGCATTTCCCGATTGTGAAAAAATGGCATATTGGTCATCGTAGTGGCAAACAACTATCAGCCACCGCAAAGGCATTTTGGGATTTTGTGCTGGCTGAATCCGCGCAGCACAAGTAACGCTCCCCAGAGGGTTGGCTCCGCGCCCAAATAGCGCACTACCCCCATTAATAATTTTTAACCCACGCAACGTGGTTTTACGCTAAGGTAATAAGTGCAATATTAATTATAAGATTTAGACGCATGCATACAAAGACAACTACGAAAAGACTATTAATCACCAGTCTGTTTGGCCTATTCGGGTTTGCAACCTCAGCGCACGCCGCCACCCCAATGATGTCCGCAGAGTGGGGAAGCAGCGCCTGCGATGCCTGGAATGCTAACGTCACTTTAACCAGTGAATTGGGAGAATGGGTGGCCAATGATGGCGGCAAAGGATACAAAGCCATGCAGGTTTATCGGATGGATTGCAGTGATGCGCCCACCGTTGAATTACAAATCTCAAATCAGGATGGAAAAGCGATGTGCACCTACGGTGGCCCAGTCAAAACCAGCGAGCTTGATAAAAAAGTGGATTACATCATGTATGCCAAAACCAAAAACTGGCAACGTATGGGGGCCGGACAAGATGGTCCGATGAAAGCCATGAGCTTGGGGCGTTTGAAATTTAAAGGCCCTAAAATGGAGGCCATGAGTAATATGGGGCCTTTTGGTGCATTTTTACTATTGACTGGTGAAGTTGAGGCGGATACCCAGACCTGCCCACAATAATCCGTTATTTCAAAAGCCATCTAAAAAGCTCGCTACGGCGAGCTTTTTTGTTCGGGCCAGCGGGAGTATTTGAAAATAATGCTGCGGATTTCGGTTGATTTTATTGCTATCTGACATGACTGAAAAGCAAATACCGGATGCGATATCAGGCCAATAATCACTAACACTAACCCGTGGTGCATTATAAATTGAGAAGAAGTTGCTCATTTCCACTAAAGGAGTATCATTGTGTTTTCAGCAAAAAATGTAATGATATGAGTAACTTATTAAACAGTTATACCAGAATTCTATCTTTGTTGCACGAAGTCGTGTCAGAACATAATTTTTACCTATATCGCCGTAAACCCAAACTTTCCGATAAAAAACTCATCGCACTGAGCTTAGCTGCTGAATCTCTGGGTATCGACTCAGAACGTTATTTGTTCAAACTGCTCCCCATTGAACTGAGCCCTTTAATTGAGCGTTCGGTCTATAACCGTAGACGTAGAAAGCTCGCCCCTAATCTCAATGAGATACGTCTTGCGCTTACAGACAAAATCACTGCTTATGAAGATTATCACCTGATCGATAGCATGCCCATAGAGCTGTGCAAGTTTGCTCGAGCCAGACGCAGCTCAATCTGCCAAGAGGCGGAAATAAGCAGCCCCGATTATGGTTATTGTGCGGCTCAAAATATGCCCTACTATGGCTATAAGTTACATGCGGTATGTACCTTACAAGGTGTGATCAAATCTGTTGATATATCAAAGGCTTCGGCACACGATATCCATTATCTGGAACACGTTAAAGAACAGTTTAGCAACTGTGTGTTGATAGGAGATAAGGGCTATGTTAGCCAACAATATCAAACGGATTTATTTGCTCACAATCAGATCAAACTGGAAACACCATTGCGTCGAAACCAAACTAATTTCAAGCCATTTAGTCCTGTGCTCAGAAAAGCCAGAAAACGAATTGAAACTTTGTTTTCTCAGTTATGTGATCAGTTTATGATTCGCAGAAACTACGCTAAATCATTTAACGGACTGGCCACCAGAGTGCTCTCCAAAGTAACAGCATTAACCATTATTCAGTGGCTAAATCAGCGCAATGGACGGCCCCTGAATCACATTAAGATTGCTGTTAATTAATATGCACCACGGGTTAACACTAATAACTTGGGTTAAGACGGCTTCAGCTGCAGAAACTCGTACAGCTTATTTGCCAAAGGCTGGCTAATGGCCAACCCCAGGAAACGCTAAACGTTTGAGATCTTTTTGATATCAATCAGGGTATTTTATTGGACAAACCTTTGCCTTTTGACGTATCCAGTTCATTGTTTGGAACACCGATGACTGTCGTGCAAGTCTACACAATAACCTTGATTTTCTTGTGAAATCAGAGATGCCCACGCCTAATAGTATTGTTAATACCCCTTGGCCTGGCAGCACTAACATCAACACACCCGCAACTATTAAAAGCCCTGCTGTAACATTTCTGAGAACCTTCAAAGAAAGATACAATCCTGGGTGTCGTTTTTGGGCATTGGAAATAGAGCGTTTTTCATACAAAAATAGTCTGCTGGTAGTCGAGAAACAACCCACGGAACCAATACAAAAGACAGTAAAAGCGTTGCCAATGAAACTAGCGCAGTAGTGGCTGACCATTGTGGACCGAAAGGTAAAATACTAAAAAACTGCTGGAATTGACTCAACATGACTGCTTATGCATTTGTTCGCGGGTTATCTGATAGGGCTTGCACGATGAGAGCCATCACCACCGCCTAGGGCAAAAGGATGCGCCTCTGCACCTGCTTCGTTATACACCAGAGTTGAACATTGGCTAGGGATGAAATTTAGGTAGGGATTGATTTACCACTTATGCTTTCACAGATTCATTGCTTGTCAACGTCACCGTCAACCCCCTCATGCAAGAGGTCACCAGAAAGCTCAGCTTGTATTTCCTCAAGACTTTCCTTTTCAACCGCAACGATTTCACCACTTTCAGCGTTAACTTCGACTTCATAAGCTTGGTTACCTGACCTAATGAATACATCCCACTGTGTGTCTGGTTCATCAAAACGGATGCCAAGAATTTCTACTCCCACCTCGATGAGTGCGGTTTGAATCGCATCTTTTTTGCTGATGAATTTAGAATTCTCTGCCGCATAAATCGCAATACTCAAAGCGCTAGAGGCAATCAATACGACAACACCAAAAATTAAGTTTTTCATTTTTTACTCCTATATTAGGAAAGCACAGAAAAATAATAATTAGACAATTGCCTGTGCAATCAATCGCATAACATACCGGTTATAAGATGCGAAAAGGATCGCAGATGAACTTGTCGTAGCTCTTTCGGTTAGATTACAATTTTTTATACTTAGACTGGATACAACTATGTTTTTGGATAGCTGTACGAAATCACAAGGGTGATAAATGCTAGCTGTAGGAAAATACGGTTTCCCTGCGCGCATCTTGAAGATCAAATCGCCCAATATGACCCTCTAAAATGATCACGAGTTTTCGCTTATAGGCTTTGATTGAAAACCGCAGTTTTCTGTTCAAATGTTCCCACTGGCCTAATTTTTCGCAAAACAGGCGATTTACTTTGCATGCCTGTCATAGCTGCCGTAGTATTCGCCAACCAAATATTTTTGATTACGCTCCATGTCTCAAGCCCCAGTAGATGCGAAAATAGCGTCAACCACCGACACGCGAATACGCAATGTTCGACCTTTGGTATCACCATCGGTTTTAGCCGACGAGCTGCCGAGCAATGAATCCATTGTAGACTTTGTCGCCGCCAGCCGTCAGACCATCACCAACATACTGGATGGCCAAGACAAGCGTTTGCTTGTCGTCGTGGGCCCTTGCTCCATCCATGATCCTGAGGCTGCACTCGAATACGCCCAACGTCTGAAATCACTCGCCAACCAGCTCCAGCAACAACTTTTTATTGTATTACGAGTATATTTTGAAAAACCTCGTACCGTAGTGGGTTGGAAAGGTTTGATTAATGACCCCGATTTGAACGGCAACTTTAATATTAATCTCGGTTTGCGTCTAGCGCGTAAACTGCTACTGGACGTTAATCAATTGGGATTACCGGCGGCAAGTGAGTTTCTCGACACGACGTTGGGACAGTACTACGCGGATTTAATCAGCTGGGGGGCAATTGGCGCACGCACAGTTGAAAGTCAGGTGCATCGCGAATTAGCATCTGGCTTATCGATGCCGGTCGGCTTTAAGAACCGCACTGATGGGGATATCCAGGTAGCGATTGATGCCATTCGCTCAGCACGGCATTCGCACTGGTTTCCTTCATTGACCCATGACGGCGCGCCCGCGATTCTCGAAACCACGGGTAATAGACAAACCCACCTAGTACTGCGCGGCGGCAATCACAGTGGCACCAATTACGACGCCAAATCTGTTGCCAAAGCCTGTTACTTACTCGAGCAATCCGGGTTACTAAGCCGGGTAATGATAGACTGTAGTCATGCCAACAGCGAAAAAGATCATCACAAACAAGCCGATGTTGCCCTATCACTGGCAAAACAATTAGCTGTGGGAAATCAGCAGATTTTTGGCATTATGCTCGAAAGCCACTTAAAAGCCGGGCGCCAAGATCTGCGGCAAGACAAACCACTTGAATATGGCCAAAGTATCACCGACGCTTGTATGAGCTTTGAACAAACTGAAACGCTACTTACTCAGCTTGCGGAGACATTAGATCAACGTTGAGCTTTACGAAAGTACATGCGGTGGGTTAAAGATTTCAGCATCGCTTTCCTTATTAAACCTAATTTCTCTTGATGAACAGGAAACACTAAGTTGCGGCGTGCAATATGACTGGTGCATCTTGCAATAGGTGGTTGTAATGTGCCTTCACTCGCTGCATATCAATACGGTTGAGAAAGCTGGAGTAAGCCAAATAGCTCAATAAAAAACGTTTATCTTGCGCCCAAGGGGGTAAATACTTAGGGGGCTTACATAAGCCATCATTACTTAGCTTACACAAAATAGGAATATCTTCCAAATCTAACTTGCCACAAAACAATAGCGGCAGGCAATCTACCCGTTTAGTTGCAACAATCGCCCGAAAAAAATTGTGTACCCGCAATAAGCCGTCCAAATACACATTATCTTTGGTAAAGGGCGCACCTCCAGTAATCACGCCACCACGAAACACGCGACGGGTATTTTCGAACGATTGTTCTTTATCACCTACTCGAGCAAGAAAGTAGTGATAAACCTCTACAAAATCCGCACCGTCGATCGCCATTTGTATACCCAGAACGCGATCTGACAAACGCCGCATACGGTCTATATCCATACTCCCGGTTATGAATTCTGCAAACACTGCCAGACCTTCCTGTGTACGTGTGGTGCCTGGATGGCTTGCTGCCAGCAGCGGTAAATACGTCTGCCCTCGACCATTAAGCGATGTTCCGACATGAATATACGCTTCATGATTAATAAGCTGCAAAATATCACGATCCGTAAAACAAGCCCCCTTGCGAATTCGGATACGCTTGGAGCTCGCCAATGCATTGGCAGAGAGATCATCTTCGATCAGGATTGCAGGCGCCTGATCAGCAAAGGCTTCATTCACAACACCCGCCATTTTATCCGCAACCGTTTGGGCAAAATGACAGGCTTTTTCGGGCACGCCAAGATCAATATTCGAAAAAGACTCAATCAACGCATCAAACTGTTGCGCCAGTGCCAGCGAGGTCGACATGCCATCTGTCAACGGGTCTTTCGGCGCACCATATAGCGTTTTGGCGTGATTAAAAAACGTGGGTTGACCGCACTGGCTCAACATTCGCGCACTGCTGGCGATTACCCGCCCTTGTCGGGCAAACCATTGATCTACCGGAGAATCACCCAGCTCACCCAGAATCTCATCAATCTGCCTCAATACCGGTGTAGGGTCAAATTGTGGATAACTTACTTGTGGATTTTTCTGCCCCTGCGCGCGAAAAAACTCCTCCCTTACGCTCGGTGCCCAACTCAAATGACGCAAAATACGTACCTTTTTGGACACGCGATACAGGCGTTCACTCAGGGCAGCTATACGGTTTTTCTCAGATTGGATCACGGATTATTCGTTTTAGGTATGAATCGCCATCAGTTTAAGGTTTCAGACTAGCTTTAAACCCTAGATAACCCTCACCTTATGCGACTTCAGCTTCGTCACCCCGTTCTACCAACCAGATCTTCCTATCCGGTGAGCGTTTTTTCGCCAAAAGCATATCCATCACCGCGCTTGCCCCCGCAGTATCTTGTGCATCCAATTGCACCAGGCGACGCGTGGTAGGGTCCATCGTACTTTCGCGTAGCTGGCTTGGGTTCATTTCTCCCAGACCTTTAAACCGCTGCACGTTCACATTACCACGCAGTTTATCTTTTTCTATCTGCTCTAGTACGCTTTGCTTTTCTTCCTCATCCAACGCGTAAAAAACATGTTTTCCCACATCAATTCGATACAAAGGTGGCATCGCTACACAAATTCTGCCCTCCCCAACTAAAGCTGGAAAATGGCGATAAAACAAAGCGCAAAGTAAAGTTGCAATGTGCAATCCATCAGAGTCTGCATCCGCTAAAATACACACTCGGCCATAGCGCAACCCACTTAGATCGTCCACCCCGGGATCAACCCCTAGCGCAACTGCGATATCGTGCACCTCCTGTGAACCCAGCACCTCAGCGGAATCGACCTCCCAAGTATTTAAAATTTTACCACGCAATGGCATGATCGCCTGGCTAATTCGGTCGCGCGCTTGCTTGGCTGAGCCCCCGGCAGAATCCCCTTCCACCAAAAATAGCTCGGTTTCTTCTAGATTTTGGCTGGTGCAGTCGGCCAACTTTCCGGGAAGGGCCGGACCTGTGGTGATCTTTTTACGCTTAACTGTTTTGGTTCTTTTAAGGCGCTTCTGCGCGCTGTTGATTGCCAGCTGCGCAATTTTTTCGGCTTGTTCAATATGCTGATTTAACCACAAACTAATCGCATCTTTGGTCGGCACCTGTACCAGTTGAGTGACTTCACGCCCGGATAGGCGTTCCTTGGTCTGACCACTAAATTGGGGCTCCTTCACCCGCACCGACAAAACATACGCACATTGCCCCCAGATATCATCTGGCGATAGTTTAAGGTTGCGGGGTAATAACTCACGAAATTCGCAAAACTCGCGCACCGCCTCTGCGGCTGCCAGGCGCAATCCGGCTACGTGGGTACCCCCCTGTGAGGTTGGGATTAAATTAACGTAACTTTCTGTCGTGAAATCCAGCGCATTGACCACCCAAAACAAGGCCCAATCTACTTCACCGCCCTCTAATTGATGCGAGCCGCTAAATGGTTCATCTGGAATAACTTCGCCGGTCGCTTGCTGCATCGATAAATACGCACCCAAACCAGCATCAAACTGCCAGGTTTCATCATTTTCTGGTGTCTTTTCATCAATAAATTCGATTTGTAAACCACTGCATAACACCGCCTTGGCGCGCAACACTTTCTTGAGTCGGCTGACACTAATCCGCGTGGTATCGAAAAACTGTGGATCCGGTGTAAAACGAATTAACGTACCAGTATTTTTTTTACCCACGGTGCCCACCACGTTTAATTGGCTAGCCGTCTCACCTCCTTCAAACGTGATGTGATATTCCTTACCATCGCGTTTAACCCAAACTTGCAGGTTGGTTGAAAGCGCATTGACAACCGAAACGCCGACACCGTGTAAACCGCCGGAAAAATTATAGTTGTTATCAGTAAATTTAGCCCCCGCGTGTAGCCGAGTGAGGATTACCTCAACCCCACTTACCCCTTGTTCTTTATGCTTGTCCACGGGCATACCACGACCATTATCTCTGACGCTGACCGAACCATCTGAGTGTAACGTCACTGAAATTTTATCGGCATAACCTGACATCGCTTCGTCGACGCTATTGTCCACCACTTCCTGTATTAAGTGATTTGGGCGATCAGTTTCAGTGTACATGCCCGGGCGTTTGCGAACCGGATCAAGGCCAGACAACACCTCTATGGATTGCGCGTTATAGTTCGTTTTACTCATTAATCAGCTAACTAAATTGATTTTCATCATTGCAGAAGGTCTAAATAAAGCCTATACATGACAAAGTGAATTTCACCAATGCCTGCTTGAATGACTGCAAATAATATGTCGGACAAAGCCCTACTGAATGGTAACGGATAGCGGTAAAATACGCATCCTTAAAGCAGCGTTGCGCACCAATTAATTACCCATTTCGCTTGTAAACATGCCTAAAAAACAAAATGACAATAAAACTCATGAGATGGATTTTGAAACCGCGCTGGCGGAGCTGCAAAAAATAGTCACGCGCATGGAAAACGACCAGCAAAGTCTGGATGCATCCATTGCAGACTATGAAAAAGGCACCGCTCTAGCGAGCATATGTCAGCGCCATCTTGATAATGCACAGTTAAAAGTAGATAAATTGGTCAAAACCAAAAATGGGCATCGCTTCGAAGCCCTACAAGATAACCACGACGCATAATCGCACTTCAGATGGCTCAACAAAACGCCGATTTTGATGCTCGATGGGCACACTTTCAAGATCGTGCCAATCAGCAATTAGATCAGGTTTTTACTCAATATTTGGATGTTAGTGGTGAGCGGCTTGCCGAAGCAATGCGCTACAGCACCCAAAATGGGGGCAAACGTTTTCGCGCAATGTTGGTATACGCAAGCGGCGAATGCTTCGCGGTTAAACAGGATTCGTTAGACGCGCCAGCCGTTGCCCTCGAACTCATGCATGCCTACTCGCTGGTACACGATGATTTACCCGCAATGGACGATGATGATTTGCGCCGTGGCAAACCCAGTTGTCATGTACAATTTGATGAAGCTACGGCGATTCTTGCTGGCGACGCGCTACAGACACTCGCGTTTACCGTCCTTGCAGCAACCAACCAGAGATTGTCCAGCGCACAACAAATAAATATGACGCGTGAACTAGCGAAAGCCGCTGGGATAAACGGCATGGCAGGTGGGCAATCACTTGATATGATTGCCACTGGCAAGACGCTTGATCAGACATCACTAAAGGCCATCCATTCACGCAAAACTGGCGCGCTGATACGCGCAGCACTCGTCATGGGTGCGCTTGCTTCAACCGAAATTAAAGCCGAAGAGATCGATATTATTGATACCTATGGCAGGAATATTGGTCTTGCGTTTCAGGTGATGGATGATATCCTCGACGTTACCCAGAGTAGTGCGCAGTTGGGAAAACAAAGTGGCGCCGATGTTGCGTTAAATAAAAACACTTACCCTTCACTTATGGGATTGGATGCGGCACGTCAGTACGCCACACAATTAACCCATACAGCACAACAAAGTTTAGGTAAACTTAAGCACAATACTGCATTTTTACACCAACTTGCTGATTTCACCCAGAGTCGTCAATACTAAATAATCGCCGTCATATCAAACCGTTTGAATTGCGCTTAGCCCTGTGAAAACTGAACCTACTCCTACAAGCTTGCTCGCCGGTATCGACGATCCAGCGGATATACGCGAGTTTGATTCTGAGGCTTTAATTCAGCTGGCTAAAGAACTGCGGCATTTTCTAATTGAATCGACCGCTATTACGGGTGGACATTTAGCACCTGGGCTGGGGACGATTGAACTGACCATCGCGCTGCATTATGTACTTAACACCCCGAATGACCGCCTGGTGTGGGATATCGGCCATCAGGCCTACCCGCATAAAGTCTTAACCGGCCGTAGACAAGCATTTCACACCTTGCGTCAACTGGGCGGTATATCAGGCTTCCTGAGTCGGTCCGAGAGCCAATATGACACTTTTGGCGCGGGTCATTCCTCCACTTCTATAAGCGCTGCACTGGGAATGGCGGTGGCAGCAAAACAACAGGGTGAAAAACGTGAGGTCGCAGCGATTATTGGTGACGGTGCCTTAACTGCAGGCATGGCCTATGAAGCGCTTAATAATGCAGGTGATTTGGACGCCGATTTATTGGTGATCCTGAATGACAATGATATGTCGATCTCGCCCAATGTCGGCGCGATGTCTAACTACTTATCCCGAATATTGTCGGGACGCGCCTATTCCAGCGTGCGCGAAGGCAGCAAAACTGTGCTCAGTACCCTACCACCACCCGTAAAGAACCTAGCCAAACGCTGGGAAGAACATATGAAAGGCATGGTAATGCCAGGTACCTTGTTCGAAGAAATGGGTTTTAATTACATCGGCCCGGTAGATGGCCACGATTTACCCTTGCTAATTTCCGTTTTGCAGAACATGGTCAAGCTGGATGGCCCGCGTTTTTTGCATATCGTCACCCAAAAAGGCAAGGGCTATAAACCCGCTGAAGGCAATCCTTGCACCTTCCACGGCGTATCTCCTTTTGATCCAGACACAGGTAAAATAACCACTCACAGTGGGGCACGTACTTATACCCATGTGTTTGGCGACTGGTTATGTGATATGGCTGCCAAGGATCAAAATCTTGTGGGCATTACCCCAGCCATGCGCGAAGGATCGGGCCTGGTGAAATTCTCCGAGCAATATCCAGACCGGTATTTTGACGTCGGTATCGCCGAACAGCACTCGCTCACCTTTGCCGCCGGGATGGCGTGTGAAGGGCTCAAACCGGTGGTGGCGATATATTCAACCTTTCTACAACGCGCATACGATCAGCTAATTCATGACGTCGCCTTACAAGATTTGGATATTACGCTGGCCATCGACCGAGCTGGCCTGGTCGGTGCCGATGGGGCAACGCACGCGGGTGTTTTTGATATCAGTTTTATTCGTTGCGTGCCCAATATGCTCATTCTTTGCCCAAAAGATGAGGCGGAATGCCGTGATATGCTTACCACCGCTTATCAATACGACGGCCCGGCAGCAGTGCGCTATCCACGTGGGGCAGGAACGGGCGCAAAAGAACACAGCGAATTGCAGATAATCAAAATTGGAGAGGCCGAAGTGCTTCGAGAAGCAAGTCGCAAAGCCACAGCTAAAATCGCGATTCTTGCCTGGGGTAATTTTGTCGCGCATTGCGAAACAGCTGCTGATGAACAGGATTGCACCCTGATTAATATGCGCTTTGCCAAGCCGCTGGATGAAACCTTGTTACATCAACTGGCCAGCTCTCATGATTATTTCATTACGGTGGAAGACCACGTTATCGGTGGAGGCGCAGGCTCTGCGGTAAACGAATTCATGGCATCACATCGCTACCAACAGCCCACTCTAAACCTTGGTATTCCAGACCAATTTATCGAACATGGCACCCAAGCAGAGCTATACGCCCAATTGGGATTGGATGCAGCGGGCATTAGTCAATCGATTCGCAGATTCTGCCTTGAAAACTAAGCTTTTGCTGCCATTATCGCTTCATGTCCCCAAAAAGCCACGCCATCGCTGACGTTCAATCCAGCCAGGATACGCGTAATATCGCCATAGATAAGGTCGGTATTAAAGATATTCGCCACCCCGTGCGAATTGCCGCGCGTAATGGAGAAGAGCAGCATACCGTTGCCAGCTTTAACATGTATGTGGAGCTGCCCCATCATTTTAAGGGTACGCACATGTCTCGCTTTGTGGATATTTTAAACAGCCATGAGCGAGAGATTTCGGTCAATTCGTTTAAGGATATGCTGGCCGAAATGCGCGAGCGCCTGGAAGCGGAAACCGGGTATATCGAAATGAACTTTCCGTTTTTTATTAACAAAACCGCACCCGCCTCCGGCGTAGAAAGCCTGATGGACTATGATGTCACGTTGATCGGCCAGATCGATCAGGGCGAGCTGTGCACTCAAACCCGCGTGGTAGTCGCTGCAACTAGCCTGTGCCCTTGTTCAAAGAAAATCTCAGATTATGGTGCACACAATCAACGCTCGCATATCACCATCACCGCCAGAGCGAACCAGGCGCTGTGGATAGAAGAGCTCATCGATATCGCTGAGGCCGAAGCCAGCTCAGAGCTGTATAGTCTTTTGAAGCGCACGGATGAGAAAGTGATTACTGAAAACGCTTACGACAACCCCAAATTTGTTGAAGATTTAGTGCGTGATGTGGCTGCGCGCTTAAATAATACCGAAAAAATTGTCGCTTACACCGTCGAGGCTGAAAATTTTGAATCAATTCACAATCACTCTGCCTACGCAATGGTCTCACGAGATAAAACTACGTAATAGATCTTAATTACGCCACTTCCCGATGCTGAGTTGCGCAGTTGCTCTGCTTTTTCATCAGTATCTCATTGTTTGATCCGAACAGCGTTCACCTAGTTACGCTATATAAGTAATGCGGCTTATATGACCCAATTGGCGGCGTGCACTTAGGGCACCCGCAACAATCATTTCCCCAAAAATAAGCTAGATTATTGGTACAATTTTCGCCTTAGACATTGATTTTATCTGACGAGGGATCGAATTTCCGATGCGAAAACTGCTATTCCTGCTTTTTCTGCTGAGTATTGCTGTGGGGGTGGGCTATATAACGATTCAGCAAGAGAAGCCAATAAGGGTCACCGTGATATCACCAGAACGAGGCAATATCCAATCTATCGTTCGGGTAACAGGCAAGGTTGTAAACGATAAGACGGTTAAGATGACTGCGCTGGTAGATGGCCAAATTACTGAAATGTCCGCTCGCAAAGGTGATTCTGTTGAAGCGGGACAAGTGCTGATAGTACTTGATCAGCGTGAAGCTAATGCTCGCCTTGAAAAAGCGCGCGCTGAGCTGGCCCGGGAAAAACAAACCGTTGCAGAGGCCTTAAAATCACTCACTCGCCTACGTAAGCTAATTCAATCAGGAGGCGTTAGCCCACAATCTGTAGATGATGCTGAAAGCCTTTACTTAACAGCGCAAGCAAGACTTCAGGTTGCTCAAGCGACCTTGAGCATTGAGCAAATACATCGCGAAAAAATCAATGTAACCGCGCCATTTGCGGGCATCATCACGGAAAAAACCACTGAAGTCGGTCAATGGGTCGAAGCGGGCACAGAACTATTTACGCTGGTCGCGCATCAGGGGCGCGAAATTGAGGTGAATGTGGACGCCGGTGATAGCGGCGTGGTACGAATCGGTCAAAAGGTAAGCCTCAGCTCTGACGCCTGGCCCGATATTCAATGGCAGGAATCTATTGCACGAGTTTCACCGGCAATCGCACAGTCAAGCAATGAAGCACTCAATACCTTTGCCGTACGCATCACTCTGGGAGAAGACGCGCCACCCTTATTGCTTGGCCAACAAGTCGATGCAAAAATACATACCGACGAGCGTAACGATGTACTCACCCTGCCATTTGATGTGATCATTGAATCTGAAACTGGACCAAGCGTTGCAGTAGTAGAAAACCAGCGCGTCATTTATAAAAACATCAAGACTGGATTGGAGGATTTTAGCCGCATAGAAGTCGTCGAGGGTTTATCCGAGCAGGATCGGGTAATTAAACCCCAAGGGGTAGAATTGATTGAAGGCAAACAGGTAAGTGTTTCCAAGCCAACAGGTGTTGTTAACTAGCGCATGATCAAGCTGCAGAACGTCAGCAAACAATATATCTTGGGAGAAGTGAGTGTTCCGGTTTTGCGTGGTGTGTCTTTAGCGATCGATTCTGGCGATTTTGTCGCTATTATGGGTGCATCGGGCTCCGGTAAAACTACCCTGCTCAACGTTATTGGTTGCCTGGATCAAATCGATCAGGGGCACTATCAACTTGGTGATAAAACGGTTGAAACTGCTGAAGAAAACAGACTGGCACGGCTTCGGTCTGAATATATTGGCTTTGTCTTTCAGTTGTTTAATCTACTACCCAGAATTGACGCGTTGCGCAACGTCGAGCTGCCCATGCTGTATTCAAACATTGCGCCAAAGTTACGTCGCGGAAAAGCGATGCAAGCACTTGAAAGGATGGGGATTGCAGATCGCGCAACACACTTTCCCTCGCAACTCTCTGGCGGACAACAACAACGTGTAGCGATCGCCAGAGCATTGGTTAACGACCCTCACATCCTTGTCGCTGATGAACCCACAGGCAGTCTCGACAGTAAAACTGGCAAGGAAATTATGTCACTGTTTAAACGTTTAAATAAAAGTGGTATGACAATTGTCATGGTGACCCATGAAGGCGAGATTGCCAGACATGCCAAACGTATCGTTCGCTTGAAAGATGGTGTTATTGTATGAACTGGTTAACTATAGGATTCGATCGACTTACCCAGGCGATGATTGCACTCGGCGACAACCGGCTGCGTACCATTTTAAGTATTTTAGGAATCGCCATCGGAATTGCTGCGGTTATCGCTGTCGGCACCGTTAGTAAGGGCGGAAATCACCTGGTTTACTCTGAGCTTGAGACTTTTGGCCTAAAATCTATTTGGATCTATCGTGATTTTTCAGACAAAGATCCACATCGTCGCTTGCGAGCTGGAACCGGAATAGACAACAACGATATTAACGCGCTAAACAATTGCTGCCCTGCCTTGGATAGTTTCAGCCCGATGGTTCGAATCCGCAACGAACCGATTGTGCAAACCGTCAATCAATATAGCAATGCAAGAGTACAAGGTGCGGGGATCAACGTATTAAAGATCAACAATGATGTTTTGACGGAAGGACGTCCCTTTCGTAGCAAAGAAATCTCTGGAAAACGACCTGTCGCTATTATCGGCCCAACCGTCAAAACTGACCTGTTTGGCAAGCTCTCGCCAATTGGTAAAGAATTTCGAATTGGATTACGAAAATTCACGGTTATCGGCGTTTTGAAACACAAGAGTCGTGATTTTCTAAGCAGTATCGGTTCAGCAGGAGGACGGGATGCAAATAACCGAATATTTATCCCCTACACTACTGCGCAAAAAATCAATAATAACAACCATATCAGTTATATACATGGCCAAGCCACAGAGCTTACGCTGGCTAATCAAGCGAGTGAACAAGTAATCAACCTGTTAGAGCGAAGACATAACCACCATTTCGATTATGTTAAAGAGACCATGGCAAGCTATCTTAGCACCACTGACCGAATACTGGGCGGTGTTGCCGTTATTGGTATCGTTGCCGCCTCTATCTCTCTGTTGGTTGGCGGAATGGGTATTACTAACATTATGAGCACAGCCGTGCTTGAACGCACCCGTGAAATCGGTATGCGCAAAGCCTTGGGTGCGCGCCGAAGAGATATCCTTTGGCAATTTCTTCTCGAAGCGATCATTATCTCAACCATTGGAGGTATCGCCGGGCTCGCCTTGGGAGGTGGCGCAAGTCTGGTGCTTGCCTGGCTTACTCATCTGCCCGTGGTTCCTTCTCCCCTTACTATTCTGATCGCACTTTTTGTATCGGTACTCGCCGGCATATTATCAGGGTTTTTACCCGCGCGTCGTGCTGCCCGACTGCACCCTGTGGAAGCATTACGTTATGAATAGTATCCTTTAAGGTCTATATGACAGCTTGGTTAGGTAAGACTTCTCACTGCTAATTATGAACATAGCGAAGCCCGTCATTAATCATTGGAAGTCACTTCTCCATGATCTGCTACCGACCTTTAGGCAATAAACTTTCTCACCCACAATCAGATAAAAACGCGTAAAATGAGTCTTTATGATGATTAACGAAAAAATAGCAAAGCTGTTCCTCATCTTTATCGTGCTACTCGCTGGCTGCACATCTGCTCCACACATCCCACCACAAAATATTGTGGTTAACATCCCGCAGCCAATAACCATTCCCTCAGGCGCAACGCACTTGTTATTTAGCGGAGGCACACTGGGTAAAGGTAGTCGTTATCAGCCATATTGCCGTCTGGACGTAAAAGCACCACTAGAAGGTGAGAAAAAGATCCAGGCGTATAATTATACCGCCAGCAAGATTTACCAGCGCGTGGTCCGAGATGATCTAGTGCAGCAACCCGCTTTTTTCAATTTTTCTTTTATAGGCTTTCTGGATGAAGAAAACGTATTTAATTTATTTTCTTTAGACCTCAGCAGCACCCACAGCGAGGGGATGCGCCTTAGGTGCTATCAGGAATTCCAAAGCCGCTTTGAAGCACACCCATTTTTATTGCGGGATATCAATGCAATCGTCGAGCCGTTTCTGAGTCTGACGCATGCACAATAATCACCTATAAATCGACTAGCACGTTTCAAGTGCTTCACCTGCTTCCATCCAGGCCAACTCAACTGCTTCTAGTTCATGATCGATTTGGCCCTTTTGCTTGAGCAATTCAGTCAGACGTTGCTTACTCGCAGATTCATACAATGAACTATCGGCGAGCTGCTCATCCAGTACTGCACTTTGCTCGCTAAGCTTGTCTAATTGTTGCTCTAATTTGCGTATTTTTTGTCGCAATGGCTTTTGTTGTTCACGCGCCATAGCTCGGGAACGGCGCTGATCTTTTTTTGAGCGCCCATTATCCGCTTCTCTGCGCGGTTCAATCCGCTTTCTTCGCGCATCCAACCAGAGCCGATAATCTTCCAGATTGCCATCAAATTCTGCGACTTGTTGATCGGCGACTAAATAAAACCGATCGGTTACCGCCTCGAGCAGGAAACGATCATGCGAAACCGTAACCAGCGCCCCAGAAAACCCTTGTAATGCAAGCACCAACGCATGCCGCATTTGTAAATCAAGGTGATTAGTGGGCTCATCAAGCAACAATAAATTGGGTTTTTGCGCAACCAATAAAGCCAACACCAGGCGAGACTTCTCCCCCCCTGAAAAATGAGTAATTGTCTCGTCTACCCGTTCATGAGCAAACCCAAAACCACCCAGATAGTCGTAGATTTGTTGCTCACTTAACCCGATGTTTAGCGCATCCAGATGCTGATAAGGTGTACTCGCGGTATGCAGTTGGTCAAGCTGGTGCTGCGCGAAATAGCCTATTCGCAGATTTTTAGCGCAACTAAGCTCACCCTCCTCAAGATTTAACTCGCCTGCAAGTAGTTTGATCAGGGTTGATTTACCCGCGCCATTGGGGCCAATTAAGGCCAGTCGATCACCCGCGAGCAATGTCATATCGACCCCAGAAAATACTGGTGTCTCACTATAGGAAACACTAGCATGTTCCAATGTCAGCAGGCTGCCCGGCAACTTATCCGGCTTTTGAAAACGAAAATTAAATGGCGAATCTACGTGAGCAGGGGCAATTTTTTGCATCCGCTGGAGCATCTTTACCCTGCTTTGCGCTTGCTTGGCCTTGGTTGCCTTGGCTTTAAAGCGACGCACAAAATCCTGCATGTGTGCAATTTCCCGTTGTTGTTTTTCATAGGCCGCTTGCTGCTGTGCGAGTTTAGCCGCGCGCTGCACCTCAAACGCGCTGTAATTACCCGCAAATACCTTCAACTCACCATGCTCAATATGCGCAATATGATTCACCACAGCATCCAGAAAAGTACGGTCATGAGAAATCAATACCAAGGTTCCGCGATATCTTTCCAACCAGCTTTGCAACCAGATAACCGCATCAAGATCCAAGTGATTGGTTGGCTCATCAAGCAATAGCAAATCAGAACGACACATCAAGGCCTGCGCTAGATTAAGACGCATCCGCCAGCCCCCAGAAAACGAACTCACCGGCTGTTCTATTTCTGATGGAGTAAAACCCAAACCATCGAGTAAAGCCGCGGCTCGACTATCGGCGGCGTAACCATCTATTAATTCAAACTGCTCATGCAATTGGCCAAGCAAAGCGCCATTTGCGTTATGGCTGGCTTCCTGGATTCTTGTTTTAAGTTCGATTAGCTGGGTATCGCCCTGTAATACGTATTCCTGAGCGGTGATTTGCCCCGCTGGAGTTTCCTGGGCAACGTGCGCGATGACCCAATCATCTGCTAGATAGCATTCACCCCGATCCGGCTCCAATTCGCCTAAAATCACTTCCAACAGACTTGACTTACCACACCCATTCGCGCCTGTCAGACCAACCTTATGCTTGTGGTCGAAACTAAAACTAGCATTTTCAAACAATACCTTGGGGCCACGGCGTAGTGTGACATTTTTAAACTTGAGCATGATTTACAGATGCTCTACAAAGGCGTCGAAGAATGCTCTAACCCGCCGTGTTGCTGCACCTTTAATCAGCGGTAAAGTCTTGTTCAATACGCCACCAGCCGATATCGTGGCGATATAACGCAATTTGGTTTTATTTTCTCCCAGCTCCGTGAGGGTCACATCCGCTACCCCTTTGGCCTTACCGAGCAACCCCGCACTGACTTGGCTGCAAAGTTCATATTGCGCTGGTGCACAGCTATCCTCAACGTCAAGGTCTATGCTGAAATCTTTCTTTAGATCACCCAAATGAGCACGTATCACCGCTTTGAATTTTTGCGGCGATTCGCGCTCTACATGCGTACAACCTTTGATACAAGCAGCTAATATCTGTGGATCATTGAGTTTTGCCCAAATCACGTCTCGTGGATAATCCAGAGTATAGTCGTCTTCTATTTGAATTTCGTTATCGGCCATTTTCCGGCTTATTTATTGTTAATTAATTGCAGTGCATCTCCCTAGAAACGATAATAGCAGTATGGAGGAGAAAACACGACAACGATACGCCAGACATATTGGCTTGCCACAAATTGGTGAAACTGGACAACAAGCACTACTTGATGCGCATGCTTTAATTGTTGGTATGGGCGGCCTTGGCTCTCCCGCGGCTTTATACCTGACGGCAGCGGGCGTCGGCAAGTTAACCATATGTGATTACGATCAGGTCGATATATCCAATCTACAACGCCAGGTACTGCACACCACGGCTGATATTGGCCTATTAAAAACCGAATCTGCCACGGCCAGTCTGAAAGCGATTAACCCAGATGTTGAGCTTCAAAATATCGATTACTTTGCCGATGATATGGAGCTTACAAGCCTTGCCAAAAGTGCCGATGTTATTCTTGATTGTACCGACAACTTTGAGAGCCGCTTTGGTTTAAATCGGATATCACGCAACACCTTAACTCCCTTAGTCTCAGGCGCAGCGATTCGCTGGGAGGGCCAGGTCACTGCCTTTGACCCGCGCAACCCAGACAGCCCTTGTTATCATTGTCTTTATCCCAAGGAAGATTTGCAAGATGCCAGTTGTGCAATGGAAGGCGTGGTCGCACCCTTGGTGGGTGTGATCGGCACCATGCAAGCACAGGCCACGATCAACCTGTTGCTGGGGCATGACTCCTTGGTGGGTAAAGTTCTACTCTACGATGCCATGGCCTTGGACTGGCACAACATTACGTTAAAACCAAACCCAAACTGCCTATTGTGTGGTAATAATAAACAATGAAAATAGAGCATTTTGACACCGTTGTCATTGGCAGCGGACCTGGGGGGGAAGGGGCAGCGATGCGTCTTGCGAAAGCAGGACAACATGTCGCAATTATTGAAAGAGCAGATAAATTGGGCGGCAGCTGCACGCATCAGGGTACGATACCCAGCAAGGCACTACGTCACAGTATTCGCTCGGTCATGGCGTTTAGAAGCTCGCCATTATTTGCCAGTGCAGCAATGAAAACGCACGTTTCCTATCAGCAATTGTTAAGTCATGCGAATAATGTCATTAAAGATCAGGTCGCCCTACGAGTGCGTCATTATCAACGCAATCAGGTCCCTGTTTATGAAGGAACCGCCCACTTTATTGACCACCACCATGTGGAAATTTCACAGGACGATAACCACCCCATCCAACTTGGTTTTGATCAAGCCGTCATCGCCACCGGCTCACGCCCATATCATCCAGAAAACGTTGATTTTAGTCATCCCTGTATTGTGGATGCTGATAGTATTTTAAAACTCGATCACACCCCACGTTCTATCACGATTTACGGAGCAGGTGTGATTGGGTGTGAATACGCGTCGATTTTTATCAACCTCGGGTTGAAGGTAAACCTGGTCAATACACGAAACAAATTGCTTTCTTATCTGGATGATGAAATCACCGATGCGCTCAGTTACCACTTACGTGAGCAAGGTGTGGTTATCCGGCATAACGAAACCTACAGTAATGTCGAAACGAGTAAAAATGAAGTAACACTGCACTGCGAATCCGGCAAACAATTTTCCAGCAATATTCTACTATGGGCCAACGGACGCTCAGGAAACGCAGCGAAATTAAACCTTGGGGCACTAGATGTAGAAATCAACCATCGTGAGCAAATCGTAGTCAACAAAAGCTTTCAAACCAGCCAGCCGCACATTTATGCGGTGGGTGATGTGGTTGGCCCACCCGCGCTTGCTAGCGCCAGTTATGATCAGGGGCGCTTCGTGGGCATGCTAATCGCACAAGGCGAAAGCGATTGGGACTTGATCGAAGATGTGCCTAACGGTATTTATACCAGCCCGGAAATCAGCTCTATCGGCGCGACCGAAAAGGAACTGACCGAGCAGAAAGTCCCTTATGATGTTGCCCATACTCTATTCAAGACCATTGCCAGAGCCCAAATTACCGGACGTAAAACCGGGGTACTAAAGATATTGTTTCACCGCGAAACCCTACAGATTCTAGGTATCCACTGCTTTGGTGATAACGCCGCCGAAATTATTCATATCGGCCAGGCAATCATGCGCCAAAAAGGAGAAGCCAATACACTGCGTTATTTTACTGAAACCACCTTCAATTATCCCACCATGGCGGAAGCCTACCGCGTGGCTGCGCTTAATGGACTCAACCGAGTTAACTGAGGAGTACCAATGAAAAACCACCAAATTGATATTAGCGTTGAACCGACTTATTTACCGGAACAATCTGAGCCTGAAAATGCAAAGTATGTATTTGCTTATACGGTAACCATGTCAAACACCGGACAAGCGGCGGCCAGTTTACTAACTCGCCACTGGATTATTACCAATGGTGATGGCGATAAAGAAGAAGTCAGAGGTGAAGGGGTCGTGGGCGAGTTCCCGCACCTTAAACCGGGCCAGAGCTTTCAATACACCAGCGGTTCGGTGCTCAAAACACCAGTTGGAACGATGAGCGGCAGCTATCAAATGCGCGCTGAAGACGGGACAAAATTTGATGCGCCAATACCGACTTTTACCCTAAATGCAATTGCTCTTCACTGAGACGATGCCTTTAAATTTATGCGCGGTCTTCGAACGCTAGAAGCCTGAATCAGGCCCGATTATAAATCCACTCCTTTTTGCGCTTGCACCCCGTCGCGGAATGCATGCTTGACGTCACTAATTTCGCTTACGGTATCGGCCGCTTCCAGTAAGGCTTTGGGGGCAGCACGCCCGGTGATGACTACATGTTGCATTTCAGGTCGGGCTGCCAGATCAGCCAACACCATTTCGGTATCCAACCACCCATATGTTAGTGGGTAAGTTAGCTCGTCCAACACAATCAATTCATAGCTTGCGTCGGTAAGCATTTTTCTCACCACCTCCCAGCCTTGATTGGCGGTTTTGATATCCCGTTCGAGGTTTTGGGTATCCCAGGTAAATCCCTCTCCCAACACACGCCATTGCACGTTATCTTGCCGCCGAAAAAAAGCCTCTTCACCCGTATCGGTACGGCCTTTAATGAACTGCGCCACCCCACAGCGCATGCCATGCCCCAACGCGCGCGCCAGCATGCCAAAAGCAGAACTGGATTTACCTTTGCCGTTGCCCGTTAATACCAACAATAAGCCCTGATCCCGATCCGCCTTTTTAATCGCTGAATCGATGTGCGCTTTTTTACGCTGCATACGCGTTTTGTGCCGTCGCTGTTTGTCTGTGTTGCTCATGCGAATACCATAGATAAGATGGTTGTAATAAGTTAATTCAAATGGCCAAATTAGGTATTAATGTCTGCGAACAAACTACCCTCAACTGTGAAAGTTACGCGCAATAAATTTGACCAGTAGCGTACCTCAGTACTCGACGCTCAAGCTAACACCATACTGTGTTTCGTGCTGGAGTGCATTATTGTTGTCATCGAACGCGAATTCCGGTTGGTAACGCCCATGTAAGTAATCAAACGACAAACTAAGATGCTCACCAATGTACCAAGTAGCGGCCAGACCGTAACGTTTTTCTGGTTTGCCCTCAAGTTTCTTGGATCGCTCAAAGCGGGTCGCGAATTTTAGCGTATCAGATAGGAAGTATGCTAATTCTATATTGTAAGCTGAGGGTTTATTACTTCGGGTATCCAGCTCAGCAAAATCACGATTCGCTCCCACCCATTCTGCTGTTAACTCAAGAGGTGCTAATCCTATCCGTGCATAGGTGTTCCATGCAGACACTTGTTTTCCAAAATCACGTGCTTCATCCAATAAATGTTCATCCGATTCAGCCAAATCTGAGAGATAGCCCACTCCAAGTATAATTGACTGATTTCGTAGGCTCGTTTCGATATTTACACCCCAATCATATGATTCTGTATGCTGCACATTATCGACATCACCCTCGAACATAAAAGCTTCGGCATCAATTGTGTCAGAAAAAGAGTAGCCAACCAATAATGAAGTTTTACGTGTCTCTCCAAACTCCAATAACGGCCCTTCTATGAAGTGAGCATAGTACTGACCAAATGGCAAATACTGTCGGCCAACTTTAAAACGCCAGTCATCCAATTCAACACTGACATACCCTTCATCCATTTCCGAGTAACTACGTTCGCCCGATTGCGCCTCCAGATCATACTCGGATTCAAAAATGAAATCCGCCTCCAGCCATTCAACGGGAGTCAATGATAAACCAAGTTGTAAATTCAATGTGGGTTGATCACTCTCACTCTCCTTCAGCCCATCAATGAAGCGAGTAGAAATGGTGTTACGTTCAGCTTCAAACTGTCCTGAAATTGACAGCCATTCAGTGACTTGGGTACCGAAACCCACTTCACGTCTTTCTTCTGGGCTGCTATAGAATTTGTCTGAGGTAACGACTGATTGCTCAGAATTAAACAAGCCAGATTCAGCATAAACGTATTCCATACAAACAACCACCCATGCCAAGCAAAACAGTGTATTAAATAATCTCATTTGTGGCGTCTAATTATCAAATAACGCAATTTTTGGTGACCAAATAATAAATCAAAGCATTATTCTTAACTTTACCATTTGGTAACCTTTGACCATAAATAGCCTACACCATACACAATTGGCTTTAAGATAAGGATGATACTTTTTTGCGGTAGGTATAATTTGCGTTGGTACTGACTTGAGTAAAATGAGAATACTACTAATCGAAGACGATCAAACCCTCGCCAACTTTATCCATAAAGGGTTAAAGGAGGCAGGCTATACCGTCGAACACGTGGGTGACGGTATAGAAGGGCTAGATCGAGCGATAAACGATCAGTACGATGCTGGCATTATCGACCTAATGCTACCCAAACTTGATGGTCTGTCGATCATCGAACGTATGCGTGAGCGTAAAAATAACATGCCGGTTATCATCCTAAGTGCCAAACGTTCAATCGATGACCGCATCAAAGGACTGCAGCACGGTGGCGATGACTATCTCACCAAGCCATTTTCCTTTAGCGAATTGCTCGCGCGTTTACAGGCCTTACTAAGAAGATCCGCCCAAGTTGTGGAATCAACCAGCTTATCGGTGCACAATATTTCAGTAGATTTATTAGCCCGAAAAGTTGTGCGTGCAGGCAAAAGGATCAATCTCCAGCCCAAAGAGTTTGCCTTACTTGAATATCTAATGCGCAACGCAGGCCATGTTGTCTCGAAAACCATGATTACAGAGCGAGTATGGAATTACAACTTCGACCCACAAACCAACATTGTCGAAGCAAGAATCAGCAAGCTAAGAGAAAAAATTGATAAGGATTTTGACATTCCTCTGATACACACCGTCCGTGGTATGGGATACGTTTTCAAGGCCAGTGATGATTAATTATCCAAGTAAGCTATCTTCTCGATTAACGCTATGGTACGTCTCCACTTTTGCTATTTTTCTGGTTTTGTTATTGATCGTCCTTTATTGGTCGATAAACACGATTCTTGATCGTCGTATCGACGAAGATTTAGTCGAAGATATTGAAGAGTTTTCTTTGCTGCTGGAGTCCGACGGCATCGAAAAAGTGAAAGGTGAAATTCAACGGGAAATTGGTGCAGATGACCAAGACTCGGTGTTTATACGCTTACTTAACCATCAGGGACAATCAATGTTCAGCTCTGATTTGACCGCATGGCCAAATATTGGTACCGATGATGAGCGCGCAATCGCGCTACTTACGCCAACCTCTGATCCAGTGTTAGTTTCAATATCGATACCAAAGCAGCAATACGACACCCGAACGATCTACAGCAAAATTGGACCACAGACCATTTTGCATTTGGGTGAATCAATGGAAGAAAAAGAAGAATTGATGGAGTTGTTACTGTTTATTTTTACAACCATGTCTCTTGCTGTCATTCCGTTGGCGGGATTTATCGGTTGGCTCATGGCCAGACGCGCTACTAGAGGCATAGAAGAGGTTAGCCATACTGCCGCGTTGATTCAAAGCGGACAATTAGACAAACGCGTGTCAGTTAATGCAAAAGAGGTGGAGATCCAAACCCTGGCTGATACTTTCAATGCCATGCTAGATCGTATCGGTGATCTTATCGTCGAAATGCGAGAGATGACCGATCACGTTGCGCATGATTTACGCAGCCCTTTGGCCCGAATCCGGGCACTTGCCGAAGGATCGTTATCAAACCAAACCACTCTAGAAGAACGGAACAACGTTGCATACGACACAATAGTGGAATGTGATCGATTGTTGCAAATGATCAATGCCACGCTTGATATGGCAGAAGCAGAAACAGGTATGACTGATAAGGACCGACAGGATGTCAACCTTACCAACTTGGTCGAGGATGCTTGTGAACTTTTCGAGCCACTGGCCGAGCAAAACGGTATTCAACTAACCAGTAGCTTAGATAGGAATTGTACAATATACGGTAATATTCCTTACTTACAACGCATGCTCGCTAATTTACTCGACAATGCGCTTAAATATACTCGCGCTGGTGGCAGGGTTGCGATTGAGATGTGGTCTGACGTAAAAGGCGCCACAATTACCATTACAGATACTGGAGTTGGAATCACAATGGAGGAAAAGGAGCGAGTTTTCGAGCGATTCTTTAGAGGTGATCAGAGTCGAAGCCAGGAAGGCTGTGGCATGGGCCTAAGTTTCGCTCGAGCCATCGCGCAGGCACATAAAGGGGATATCACTGTAGAGAGCGAACCTGGCCTATTTACAACTTTTACAGTCTACCTCCCCGCTCGGTTTGATTAGAAATCGCGGAGACTAGTATACAACCTTACCAAAAGGTAACTTCTCAATCAGCTTGTGATTAGATTTACGCCCTATCCTGTTTCGGACATCCACAACCAACAGGAGAAACCCATGTATACATCTAATAAACTCTATTCACGCTATATTTCTATAATTTGTTCGGCTAACGGTTACAAGCCCTTTATAGCTTACCTGCTGTTAAGTACCATGGCACTAAGTCTGACGGGTATATTTTCAGGGCCTGCTTTTGGCGATGGCGGGTACGGAACCCGTGAAAATATTTGTACGAATACCGCCAGTTCCCTTCGCTATGCCTGCAAATACGATAGCGTAGACGATTATTTTGAGGGCTATGCAAATTGTCTTAATCTCACTGAAAGATCCGAACGCCGTGAGTGTATTTCCGAAAACATCGCTGGCTATCGAGAATCACGTGCTGAATGTGGAGCGATTCATGAAGCAAGGCTCGATCTATGCGATGATATTGGTGAAGCTGCCTATGACCCGCCATTCGGTGAAGACTACGCAGACAATTTTGTCGATCCACTAGAAATTGGTAACAGCGTAACACCCAATACCTATTTCCCGCTAGTGCCGGGTAATCAATGGATTTATGAAGCAACTTTTGTTGACGATGAAGGTGAAGAAGTAACCGAAACGATAACGGTTGAGGTGACTGAAAAGACCAAACTAATTCAAGGCATTACTTGTATTGTGGTTAAAGATATTGTCGAAGAAGATGGCGAACTCGTTGAAGACACCGATGACTGGTATGCTCAAGATCTCCAGGGCAATGTTTGGTATTGTGGCGAAATATCTGAAAATTTCGAGATATTTGAAGGCGACGAACCCGAAGAAGCGGAATTGGTAGATATCGATGGATCCTGGAAGGCCGGACGTGATGGCGCTAAGGCGGGTATTTCAATCAGCGGCATGCCTGTGGTAGGTGACTTCATCCGTCAGGAGGTAGCATGGGGAGAAGCTGAAGATGTGATTGAAATTCTTAGTGTCACCGGAACGGAAATGACTGAGGCAGGATATTCTTGCTCTAACAATTGTCTGGTGACCCGTGACTTTACCCCCTTAGAGCCCGATGCAAATGAAAATAAATACTACGCACCAGGTGTAGGAATGATAGTCGAAGTTAAACCAGATACGGGTGAGAGACTCGAACTTCTTCAATTTAATACGCTATAAATCAAAAATTTACTCTAATAAAAAACAGAAAAAGGGGTTACCCCTTTTTCTGTTTCTAACTCAACCACTTCATTTTTCGACGCCTACGTGTTTTATGGCGTTGTAGTTTGTCTGGGTCGTTTATGTATTTACTATCATAATATCTAGATCAGATTTATTTGAGCATATCGTAAGAACAACTACGCCCTGCCTACATTTTCATTGGTACCGCAATATCTTATATTGAGTATACTGTACAACTTAAACTGTATTCCGAAATTATTGATTTTGGAAAAAGGTATTCTCCTAAACATTCCTTTAGCAACAGCTATATCTACATAATGCTTCTCCATAGGTCTATGGCGCACTTTGCAATACAAAGGTATTATTGCCCCATTCCAAAATATCTTCCGATCTAAAAATGACAGATTTTTCAGACGATGACTCAATGAGTATTGCCAGTGGCATTTCTGCGTTCGAATCACGCGAATTTACCAAAGCGATGCGCTTACTACATCCGTTTGCAGAAGCAGGTGATGCTGAAGCACAATACCGTGTTGCCACCATGTTGCAATATGGTTTAGGCGTCGTACCCAATGAGTTACAAGGCTACAAGTTGATGAAAGCGGCGGCGGAAAATGGGCATGCGCTAGCCCAACACGGCCTTGGCTTTATGTACTTTGAAGGAGAATTTGTTGAACAAAATGGGGCCAAAGCAGTGGAATGGTTTAGCAAATCAGCCGAACAAGGCATGACCGGCTCAGCCACCACCCTGGCCATGATGTATGAACAAGGAAACATCATCCCACAAGATATCGAATTAGCAAAATACTGGTATGCTAAGGCAGGATTTGACGACAAAGTCGCCGAGCTTTCCTAACTTAAATTTCTGCTGATTACTTTTTCATGGATTTCTTACCTATATTTCTGCGCCTGCAAGATCAACCCGCCCTGGTGGTAGGAGGTGGAGAAGTCGCTGCGCGTAAAGTTGATTTATTGCGCCAGGCCGGCGCGCAAGTCACGATTGTCTCTCCCGAACTTTGCGCATCATTGGAAAAACTCAAGCAGCAAGAGTTGCTGACGCATCTTGCCCAACCGTATCAAGACGATATGGTGAAAGATTTTCAGCTGGTCATTGCTGCAACGAATCAGGCAGAAGTGAATGAAGCAGTATCAAAGCACGCGAGAGCGCGCAATATTCCAGTCAACGTGGTGGATCACCCTGCCCTATGCAGTTTCATCACCCCCTCGATTGTCGATCGCTCACCAGTGGTGATTGCGGTTTCCACCGGGGGCAGTTCACCCGTTCTGGCGCGCATGATTCGCACACGTTTAGAGGCGTTGATTCCTGCCGCATATGGGCGCCTGGCAGCCCTAGCGCAAAAATATCGCACCACTTCGCAGGCTAAAATCAATAATGTTGAAAATCGGAGAAAATTTTGGGAAAACACGCTTGAAGGAAACCTCTCGGATCTGGTTTTTTCAGGCCGTGATATAGAAGCAGAGCGTATATTACAAGCCGCGCTTGACGACCCTAACGAATCTGCGATAGACCAAACGGGCGAAGTCTATTTGGTCGGTGCCGGCCCAGGCGACCCCGATTTACTCACCTTTCGCGCACTGCGCCTAATGCAGCGCGCCGATGTGGTCTTGTATGATCGCCTGGTATCGCCCGAGATTGTGGCCATGGTGCGGCGTGATGCAGAGAAAATATACGTGGGTAAGGAAAAGGCGAATCACGCCGTACCGCAACGAGATATCAATCGCCTGTTAGTCAAGCTGGCCAAGCAGGGGAAACGAGTATTGCGCCTTAAAGGAGGTGACCCTTTCATCTTTGGACGCGGTGGTGAGGAAATAAAAGATTTATTCCACGAAGGTATTTCTTTCCAGGTCGTCCCTGGCGTCACCGCCGCAGCGGGATGTGCCGCCTACGCAGGGATTCCGCTGACGCATCGTGATTTTTCTCAGTCCGTTTCTTTCGTTACCGGGCACTTGAAAGACGGCTCGTTCAATCTGAACTGGGATTTACTCAGCCAACCCAAGCATACCGTGGTGATCTACATGGGCTTGACCGGGCTAGAATCGATCAGCCAGGAGCTGATCAAGCGAGGCGTAAGTGACAAGATGCCAGCGGCCCTAGTGCAGCAAGGCACCACTTCAAATCAGCGGGTGATTTCAGCCACCCTTGGCAGTCTAGCTGAAAAAGTCAAAGCGGAAAATGTGGTGGCACCTACCCTGGTGATCATCGGTGAAGTGGTTGGCCTGCGAGATCAGCTAAAGTGGTTTGACCCTACTGCACCTCAGGTATCCAGCATTAAGATTGCGTTGGAATAAACCCAGCAAGCTCGATAGCCAGGTTCAGCCTTGCAATTGAAACTTAGCTGGCACCTACCCCTACGCTAGACGAACCCTATAGGGCACGTTACAATCATTCCCATGACTAAATTATTTTCTTATTGGGTTGATCCTAATACCCCTTTTCGTGTCGATGAAATGCCCACGATCATTAGTGGTCGACCGAGCGATGAAGATCTTAAGCAACAACTGGAGGCGCTTACCAAGCAGTTTGCCAGCTTGCAACGCAAGTTCTATGCGCATGATAAATACTCGCTATTATTGATCTTTCAGGCGATGGATGCGGCCGGCAAAGACAGCACTATACGCGCGGTGACCAAAGGCGTGAACCCAGCTGGTTTTCAAGTATCTTCTTTCAAACAACCTTCCCGCCTGGAACTGGATCATGATTTTTTATGGCGCAGCGCAGTACGTCTGCCTGAACGCGGACGCATTGGTATTTTCAATCGCAGCTACTACGAGGAAACCCTGGTGGTACGCGTACATCCTGAGTTTTTGGATGCGCAAAAACTACCCGATCAACCTGATTTGGATACTTTATGGAGCGAGCGCTACCAATCTATTATCGAACACGAACGTCATCTAGCCAGAAATGGCACAGTGATTTTAAAATTTTGGTTGAACGTCTCGCGAGATGAGCAAAAAAAACGCTTTTTAAGTCGTTTGAACGATCCTAAAAAATACTGGAAATTTTCCGGCGGGGATTTAAAAGAACGCGCACTCTGGGATGATTATATGCAGGCTTATGAAGCGATGATCAACGCCACCTCCAGCGATTTCGCACCCTGGTATGCTATTCCTGCAGATAACAAACCTTGGATGCGTACCCAGATCGCCTGCATAATCGTGGATAAATTGATGAGCCTGAATTTGGCTTATCCTGAGGCCGATACCTCCCGGTTTGCAGAATACAAGGCGCAGTTAAACGCAGAGTAATGTCTGACGCGACAAGCTTGCTGAACGCGCTCACGCAGATCGTGGGCGCAAAAAATGTGCTGACACAAAGCAAGCAGACGGAGCCCTATCTGACCGAAAGGCGCGGTTTGTTTGTAAGCCAGTGTCTGGCGGTGATTAAACCCGCAAGCACCACGCAAATCAGTGAATGTGTCTCGCTATGTCATCAACATAAAACCAGTATCGTACCGATGGGTGGAAATACTGGCTTATGTGGGGGTGCGGTCGCCCATGCTAAACAGATTATTCTATCTACCGAGCGACTAAATAGTATCCGCTACATAGATACCGAGAATTATTCCATAACCGTCGAAAGTGGTTGTATTCTGGAGAATATCCAACAAGCAGCCAAGCTTGAGGATCGATTATTTCCGCTTAGCCTAGGCGCGCAGGGCAGCTGCCAGATCGGGGGCAATCTGGCCACTAACGCGGGCGGGATTAATGTGTTGCATTATGGTAACGCGCGCGATCTGTGTCTTGGAATAGAAGTGGTGCTGGCAAATGGTGATGTCTATTCTGATTTGAACGGCCTGCGCAAAGATAACACCGGTTACGCGCTCAAACATTTGTTTATTGGTGCTGAGGGTACGTTGGGTATTATTACCGCAGCCACACTTAAGCTGTTCCCTGCGCCAAAAGAAACCATTACCACCCTAATCGCCCTGCCAAATCTGGATAATGCCATCGCTTTATATAATGTTATACGTCAAATCAGTAGTGACCGGGTGACCACATTTGAATTGATTCCGCATATCGCCACTGAATTCATTACAAAACATATTGCAGAACCACCCACCCTATTCAATAAGGCGTACCCCTGGTATATGCTGGTGGTGATTCACAGTACACGTGAGGAGCCGCACTTGAGCAAGGATTTTGAAGACGCGCTGGAGCGCGCCTATGATGATTATCTGATCAGTGATGCGCTGGTGGCACAAAATATAGGTCAAGCTGATCGGTTGCTGGCGGTACGCGAGAAATTAGTGGAAGTACAGAAATTCGAAGGAGCGAGTATCAAGCACGATATTTCCGTGCCTATTTCGGCCATTCCAAGGTTTATCGAGCAGGCCGCTCAAACGATCGAAAACATCGTCCCGGGCGCCAGACCGTACCCTTTTGGCCATTTGGGTGACGGTAATATTCATTACAATATTAGCCAACCCGAGGATCAAGATGCCCAGCGCTTTATGGATAAACGAGCTGCAATTAACACCGCCATATTTGAGTTGGTGCACCAAATGGAGGGTTCGTTTAGTGCTGAGCACGGTATTGGCATGTTAAGAACCGACATCATGCCACGCTACAAAGGCGAAGTTGCGTTAGCAGCTATGCGTAGCATCAAGCGCGCACTTGACCCGGAAAATATAATGAATCCAGGCAAGGTAATCGGTGAGCTAGATAAGCCAGTTGGTCAGTAACATGTCATTTCGCCACCCGCTTGCCAAACTCATCGCGCTGAACCACACCCTACCAACAGACTCTGTTTCTTACGAACAAAAACAGCAACGAGATCGAAATATAGCGATCCAAGCTCAAGTGTATTCACCCGCTGAACAAGTGGATGCCTGGCTTGCAGATCAAGCAAACGACACCACGCGAAACTTGGCTGAGCATTGGCTATTTTCCTGGCAGCTGGTTCAGCTCATATTGTTTATTTTAGGCTTAGTCTCAGGTGCGGGTTTGAGTTCACTCGTACTGCACTATGATGGCAGCCAACCGATTAACATTATTGCGGCAACTATTGTACTGGTCGGCCTACCTTTCGCATTAATGTGCCTCTGGTTATTGACATTATTACCGTTTAAGTTCCCCGTTATTTCTTTGCTTTCTGAAGTCATCCAAAGAACCCTATTCCAGCCCATCAGCCAATGGTTGCTGCGTCGTCTGAATAAACCTCAAATAAACTCACAACGAAACACGTTGGGTTTTACGCCCAGTCGTAATTTGCTGTTTGCGATGTCGAATGCGCTGATGCAATGGTTTGCACTGGGTGTGGGCCTAGGCGCGTTGGGCAGTGCCTTGTATTTACTCGCCAGTTCAGATTTGGCCTTTGCCTGGAGTACTTCTTTTGGCATCGAGGCGAGCCAGTTACATGCTTTTACGGGCGTGCTTTCAGCGCCCTTTGCGGGCTTGTTTGAAGTCGCCGTTCCCAGCATCGAATTAATCGAAAACAGCCATTATTTTCGTCTAGAGGAGGCCGCAAACCAACAGTTCAGACAAGAAAATGCGGCCGACCAACTAACGCGATGGTGGCCATTTTTAATTGCCTCTATCGGCTTTTATACCGTATTACCCCGTATTTTCACCCTGTTCATCGCGCTGCGCCGACTCAAACGGCGCATATTAAATGAAATACATAATTTACCCGATTACGCAGGTTTAATCGCGAGAATGAACGCACCCCTGGTGACCACCACTCAACAGCATGTCCAATCGAATGAAAAAATCAGCGCACCCAAGTCTGCAGAAGAGACCATTCAGTTTGCACTTACCGCACCCATAGTCAATTGGGGCGCGATTGACATTGCGCCTGATAGACTCGAACCGGCACTTGCAAAAATGGGGCTCAGCGCACAAGAACATTTCTCGGCAGGTGGGCGTAACAGCCGCCAGCAAGATAGGGACGTCATCAATCGATTACAAAAATCTCAAGCACAAGGTGTTGTTATTCTGGTTAAAGCCTGGGAACCTCCCTTGCTTGAATTTCGTGACTGGTTGGGGCATTTGCGTGAGGTTATCAGTGGTTCAATTATCGTATTGCTGGTTGATCCGGACAATCAGCAACCGCAAGCAGCGGATCTTTCCATGTGGCGCACCGACTTGCACCAGCTAGCGGATCAAGCTTTGTATGTGCAGGGGTTACCTGTATGAGCGAATCATTGAAAATTGCGGTGGTAGGTCATCCCAATAAAGGCAAAAGCTCCTTGGTTGCCACCCTGGCACAAGACGATAGCGTACTCATAGCGCCCCAATCAGGCACCACCAAAAGCAACCAACATTTTCCGCTCAAAATCGATGGTAACACGCTATATACCCTGGTCGACACACCGGGCTTTCAACGCGCACGTGAGCTGTATGAGTGGCTGAATTCGCATACCGATAAAACGGCAGATCGACGCGATAACATTGCTCGGTTTATCGATCTGTTTAAACACGACGAACGCTTTGACGCAGAGACTCAATTACTCGCTCCTATTGTCGACGGTGCCGGCATTATTTATGTCGTCGATGGTTCGCGTCCTTACGGCCCGGAGTATGAAGTTGAAATGGAGATTCTACGCTGGACTGGTCAACCCAGTATGGCGCTGATCAACCTGATCGGAGAACGTGACTATGTCGAGCAATGGCGTAAAGTCCTCAATCAGTATTTCAAAATCGTACGCGTGTTTAACCCGCTCAAGGCAAGTTTTGATGAACGCATTGGTTTGTTACGTGGTTTTTCACACCTGGATGAACGTTGGTCCAAGCCGTTGACGCAAGCAGCGGACGCATTACAAGCGCAACGCCAGAACGTGCGCACACAATGTGCCCACATTATTGCTGGCTTATTAAGCGCCGCATTAAGTCATACAGAAACAACCCAGCTCGAACCTGAAGCCAACGAATCAAGCAAATTGAGCGCTGAAACCGAACTGGAATCACGTTTTCAGCAAGCTATTACTGCAATGGAAGCAGATGCACATCAGCGCATACAGACCCTATATCAACACCATCATACGCAGATTGCCTCAGTGGAAGAACACAAATTACTGAATACCGATTTATTTTCTGAAGAATCATGGAAAATTTTTGGCCTCGACCAGCAACAACTGCTGACCACCAGTGTGGCTGGCGGGGCTGCCGCTGGCGGCTTGATCGATCTCGCGGTTGCAGGGCACTCATTTTTTCTAGGCGCGAGTATTGGTGCGGCAGCGGCCGGCCTTGCGACCTGGTTTGCGTCCAATCAGATCGCAAAAATCAATGTGCTGGGTAATTCGATTGGTGGATTAGAATTGACCCTGGGACCGGTTAAAAACCGCAATTTCCCCTATGTTTTATTAAGCCGTGCACTGTTGTATCAAAATCTTACCGAAACGCATTCACATGCAGACAGATCGAATACTGCCATTGAAATCTCACCCGCGATGCTGAAAAATCAGGAGTTAAAGGATCGCCTACCTTTTGAAAAAATCTTTACCCAGTTCAGAAAAGCACAAGCGCTTGACCAAGAACAACAGGACAATTTGGTTACGCTGCTGCTGGGCTTGATTACTGCTGTGGATCAGGACTGAACCGTCCATCACGTAAAAATAATACGACCTGTTCAATTACCTGATCACTACGCATGATGAAAGTGTGTCCAGATTCGGTTTCCAAAAAATCGCGCATCTCAGGAAGCTTGGTGCGCTCGACCGATACCTTGCCATCATCGTCACCAGGAATCAGTGGGGAGAACCAGGGATCGGAGCTCACATTGCCGGCAATGATACCAATCTCTCCCGCGATGGGTTTAAGTTGATTGGGTAGGCTGTCTTGCGACGTTCCCAGCGCTTGTCCTGCTGGCCCCATCGCCATTTCGTATAGACTGTATGGTTTCAGAATTTCTGCTATTTCACTACCTTGATTGGGCGGCGCCAGCATCACGATTCGGCCCAATCGTTCAACGGTATTGTCTTGCAAGTAAGTCCGCACCAATATCCCGCCCAGTGAATGGGTCACAAAGTGTATATTCTGTGCTTGTTGCTCCGCACAAAATTGAATGCCGTCCCCCACTGCACTTTGGGCCAGTTTGGCAATACTTTCATCCGTCGAAGGATACGATTCATTCCACACGGAATAGCCTTCTTCGAATAATCTGTCCTCAATTTTATGCATTGAATAAGCGGTTCGCCCCATCCCATGGAGCACCACGACGCATTCTTCTGCATGGGACGCTATTAGGGTGAGATTTGCAAACAACACGACTAGCAAAAACAATAATCTAAAATAGATTTTCATGATTTTTGATTCGCCAACTTCTTTGCCATTCTGACCAATTTAGCCAATGTCACTTCTATTTCGCGGCGTTTTTCCAATAAATAGTCTTTCAATTTGGTTTTTCTCACCAACATGATAAACACGCGGATATCTTCTAGTATTTGGGTATAACGATGCTGCGTTCTGATGGCAAAAGCTGCACTCACCAACAGGGCAGCGATATAAATTAGCATCCAACGCAACCCCAACCAATGATAGATACCAAATGTTTGTATCCCCCAAAAAAACGTAAATAATAGACCGCCTATAACAATTTTGCTGGTATCAAACTGGTCTTGACCTTTGGCGACTCGGGGGACTAAGAACCCGGTCAGATAATACGGTAGTCCGCTATTAAGCACCGCAAAAATCACCATCGGCAAGCCAATGATAACCGTTATTAGTATCCGCATACTATGCACAAACAAAAACCACGGCCGGTACTTAAGGGTTAAATGATAATCCTTAATCCCCAACCGCTGACATAGACGCTCATATGCGTGTAACTTCTGAATTACATTGCGGACCTGCTCCGGCTCATGTTCGCGCAATAGTTGCTGACCATCAATCAAGCGCTGTAGGGCTGAAAAACGCTGACTCAAACTGGCTTTTCTGAGCTTGCCTTGGCGCAGGGCGAAGAATTTCTCGAGCCGGCGCACTAAATCGACCTCTTCCCAGGTATCTGCATTCAAAGTCACTGCCTGCAACCCTTCAGTAATGCGCTTATTGACCTCCCTGACCGTCTGCCGTGGACTTAAACCCGCAGGCAGTTCCAAATCGATCGGTGCACCATAGTTGACCAGCACGTCGCCACGGAAATGTCCCTTCCTGGTGAAATTCAAGCCCACTGGTACCACTGCCGGCAACATATCATTGGCCTCCAGCGCACCCAGGGTTAAACGAGCTGCGCCTGATTTCAGGCGATGTAAATGCGAATCGGAGTGGCTCTGTCCTTCAGGAAATATGATGATTGTTTGGTTTTCCGCCAACAAAGCATAACACCGCGCGAAAGAATCTTTGTTTTTTAACACGCTGCTGCCTTTATCTCCTGGACGATAAATCGGCACCGCGCCAATCATGCGCAACCAGTGACCCAACAAAGGTTTGTCAAACAAACCACTACGCGCTAGCGGTCGGACCAGTTTGGGGGTAGAAGCTTGCACTATCACCGGGTCAGCCAGCGCATTGACGTGGTTCGCGCACAGAATAACACCTTTGTCTTCTGGTACGCGATCTGCACCCACTATTTCAAATTGGCGATAGAATACCTTGACCACCAGCGAACAAAAGTGCCGCCAAACTCGCGTGGCCATATTCAGATCGTCTTTCATAAAGCATGATTATGGCCTTTTGGTAGGCTGGATACCACTCTGGGATATCCCACGCTAACCGAAGGGGGAAGTGACAGCGGTTTGATCCTGTGGATAATTTGGGCGGAATTTTCTACATATGAGGCCTGCTATGGCAATTGAAATAAGCGGTAAAACGATAGAAACGACCGAAGAAGGTTATTTGATGGAAATTGGTGATTGGAGCGAAGATGTCGCCCATGCGATTGCGGCGATAGACGGACTTGAGCTCAGCGATAAACATATGGATGTGGTTCGCTATCTACGTTCCGAGCACGTTGATAACGCAGGCAACGAACCCAATGAGCGCACCATCATGAAAGACATGAAAAACGTGTGGGGTACCAAGCCCAGCAGCAAGGATATGTATCAGCTGTTCCCCGGCGCACCAAGCAAACAAGGTCGCAAGATCGCTGGTTTACCGAAAAGTACGCGTAAAGGTGGATACTAAATCGGGTGATTAGCCCAGTTTGTGATAATTAAGGTATATGTCCACCGAATTCAGAGGTGGACACTCGTTACATCGTATTTCGCCCTGTCGGCGACACGCTTTCTATTGCACCGCCAAAAGAAAACGTGGAAAAAAAAGGCGGCCCCGGGTTACGCTTGATTCCTGCGCCTCTCGGCTCCAGTGGGTCGTGCGCACAGCGCCTCTATACGCTGGGCTTAATTAAATTTCATCCCTGAAATTTGACCCACCTCCACCAGCGATACTCGGCACTTCAAACGGGGGTATTAATGCATTATGAGGTACCCATATTTATTAAGGAGACAAACGACTGATCCGCCACTGATCATCTTGCAAGGTGTATAAAAAGCGATCATGCAAGCGATGCGAGCGCCCCTGCCAGAACTCGACACGGTGAGGCTTGACGCGATAGCCACCCCAAAATTTCGGTAGACTGACGTCCCCTGTTTTGAATTGCTGCTTGAGCTCGGTGAATTTCGTTTCCAGCACACTACGCGCGCTAATCACACTGCTCTGTGATGAGGCCCAAGCGCCAATTTGACTTCCCCGAGGCCTGCTCAAGAAATATTTAAGTGATTGGGCGGTCGAAACCTTACTCGCCACGCCTTCGACAATCACCTGACGATGCAGCGGTATCCAGGCAAAAATCAAACTGACTTGATCGTTCTGCTCGATCTGCTGGGCTTTGCGGCTACCGTAATTGGTATAAAACACAAAGCCATCGGTATCATACGCCTTCATCAATACGGTGCGCTGTGACGGCGCACCGGTTTTAGTTGCGGTTGCGACCACCATCGCGTTGGGCTCAAATAAGTCTAACTCCGTATATTGCGCAAACCATTTTTCGAATAAGGACAGCGGCTCGGCAGGTAAATCTGCACGCGAGACGCCTTCATCGGCATAATGTTGTCGCATCTGGGCGACGTCAATAGGATCGTTCATACTTTATTCAGCGCCATAAGGCTTTTTTAATAACTAAGTAAGATTGTAGCCCACATGGGTAGACGAGTCCGCTGCATAATTGCTTATAATGCACGGGTCTTCAACTCACGCCATGCACATGCCCAAAGTAAACGAATTTCAACGTATTGGTCGCTTACCCCCGTATGTCTTTAACATCGTCAATGAGCTTAAAATGGATGCGCGTAAACGCGGTGAAGATATTGTCGACTTTGGCATGGGCAACCCGGATCAGCCGACGCCGCAGCACATCGTAGATAAGCTGACAGAAACCGCGCAGCGTGGTGACACCCATCGTTACTCGCAATCCAAAGGGATTCCCCGCTTGCGTAAGGCGATTTGTGATTGGTACGCTCGGCGCTATCAGATTGAACTCGATCCGGAAAGCGAAGCCATTGTCACAATTGGCTCCAAGGAAGGGTTAGCGCATCTCGCGCTCGCCACTACCGGCCCGGGCGATACCATTTTAGTGCCCAATCCATCGTATCCGATTCATCCTTATGGCTTTGTGATCGCGGGTGCGGATATACGCCATGTACGCATCACGCCGGACAGTAATTTTCTGGAAGAGTTGGAAAAGGCCATTATTGAAACCTGGCCTTCGCCAAAAATGCTGGTACTTAACTTTCCTTCCAACCCCACTGCGGAGTGCGTTGACCTGGATTTTTTCCAGCACGTTATTGATATCGCCACCGAAAACGATATCTGGGTGGTGCATGATCTGGCCTACGCCGATATTGTATATGACGGTTACGAGGCACCCTCGATCCTGCAAGCAAAGGGTGCAAAAGACATCGCCGTTGAATTTTTCTCGCTTTCCAAAAGCTATAATATGCCGGGTTGGCGGGTCGGTTTTATGTGCGGCAATCTAAAGTTAGTTTCTGCACTTGCGCGCATGAAATCTTATCTGGATTATGGTACCTTCACCCCTATTCAAGTGGCCTCTATAACGGCGCTTGAAGACGAACAACAATGCGTTGCCGATATTCGTGATACGTATAAAAGCAGACGAGATGTATTGGTCGACGGCCTACAATCAATTGAGTGGAATATAACCCCACCCAAGGCGACCATGTTCGCCTGGGCAAAAATTCCTGAGCCATATCAAGCCATGGGCTCGCTTGAATTTAGCAAAAAATTGATCAACGATGCGAAAGTGGCGGTTTCACCTGGCATCGGTTTTGGGCATTATGGTGACGATTCGGTGCGTTTTGGTTTGATTGAAAATGAACATCGCACGCGTCAGGCAATTCGTGGAATTCGCCAGATGTTTCGTCAAGACGGGCTGATATAGCCCATACGTTTAACCAGAAAAAGAATAACAAAAATGACTCGATTGGTCCTATCCCTAGGTTTGCTTTTGGTGCTGTCTGCCTGTTCATCTTTTGGCAATAAAGACAAACCGCTGAGCAAAGATAATGTCGTCGCTTCCACTAATGAAACCAGCAGTCTTATTGCACGAAAAGTGCAGAAAGTGACTGGATATATAAAGAAAAAGAAAGCCAAGGTGGCGCGGAAAAAAATCCCTGCTGATATCGCCAACCCCGCCCCAATCGCGACCGTTAATCAAAAACCAACGCCTGCCATGGCTGAAGAGCAAAAAGCGTCTACACCCGTTGATCAAAATGATCTTTGGGCACGCCTGCGCCAAGGGTTTGCATTGCCTGAATTACAAAGTGATCGCGTTCGCCATTACGAGCGTTATTTCACCCGACGATCTGAAAATTTTTATACCATGCTTGATCGGGCTGAATGGTTTCTACCGTATATTTTGACCGAAGTTGAAAAACGCAATTTCCCAACGGAGATTGCCCTTTTACCTGCGGTCGAAAGTGCCTTTGTCACCACCGCAAAGTCTCGCTCTGCGGCGTCTGGGTTATGGCAGTTCATTCCCAGCACCGGGAAGCTGTTCAAGCTAGAGCAGAACAAATGGTACGATGGCCGCCGCGATCCGGTGAAATCGACGCAAGCCGCGCTTGATTTCTTGGCACAACTGGATGAACGGTTTGGTGGTAATTGGTTTCATTCCATCGCCGCGTATAATGCGGGCGGCAGCACCATCGAGCGAGAGATTAATAACCGTGCGCGTAGGGGCAAACCGACTGATTTTATTCATCTGGATGTCCGGCCCGAAACCAAAGATTACGTGCCCAAGCTCATCGCCTTTCGCAATATTTTTCTCAACCCGGAAAAATATGGCTTGCAGCTTCCCAAGCTTGACATGAGCCAGCAATTTGCGACGCTGGATGCGGGTTCGCAAATCGACTTGAACCTGTTTTTGAGCTTGTCCGGGGTGGATCGCAAAACCTTCAAGTTTCTCAACAGCGCCTACTATAAGAATGTAACACCACCAAATGGGCCGCATATTTTGCATGTACCGACCAGCCATTATGAGCTTGCTAAAACTCGACTTGCCGGGCTTTCGGTTACGGATCGCCTGCGCTGGGCCCAATACGTGGTCAAGCCAGGTGATACGCTGGAGGGTATTGCCGAACGATATGAAGTCAGCGTAGCGGGCATCAGACAAAGTAACAAACTAAAATCTAATACCGTCCGCCCTGGTAAAGCATTAATGCTTCCTGCGAGTGCGGTGAAAAATGCGATTGCGCGTACAACCGGTTCTTCGGCAAGCGTCATTGCTAAAACGGCATCGACGCAAGCACCAACCAAAGTCGCAACAGCTAAACCCGTGCCAAAGGTTGATAACAAACTCACCCATAAAGTACGCAGCGGTGACACGCTATGGGCCATTGCGCAGCGCTACGGGGTTAAAGTTGCGCAAATCTCAAAGTGGAATCAGATCAGCCAATCCAGAACGTTACGTCTGGGACAAAGGCTTACTATATATACTAGCTCATAGCTTACGACGCATAACCCGCGCGCCTTGTTTGCGCCCTGAGTTTGAGTCTCCCACTGGATAGTAATTCAGGCGATTTGCGATTAGGCTAAAGCCTGCTTTTCGATAAAGCGCTTGCGCGTTTGTGTTGGTTTCTCTGACTTCCAGAAAAACCCGCTTAATGCCTTGCTTTTGCAACATGGCACATAGTTTTTTAAGTACGCGCTGACCATATCCTTTCGCCTGATACGGTTTAAAAATCACAAAATTGAGCAATTCGGCCTCATCCACCACGCGTTGCACCACCCAATAACCGATCACCCTCGCTTCATGATGTATTGCGTAGCAATCTGCAGCGGCAGCAGCCAGACTCCCCATCAGCTTGGAAATCGTCCAGGGATGTAGGCCGGCGTTGCACTCCTGCGCGATAAGAGAATCCACTTGATCGGCCTCAATGGGCGAGAAAATCATGCTTTGATTTGTTGATGTGCCAGCAACAAATCTTCCCATACCTTGACTTTATCCGCCGGGTTGCGCAATAAATAGGCCGGGTGGTAAGTCACAATCAGCGGCGTTTTGCGCGGACCATAGTGGTAAACCTGACCACGAAGCCGCCCTAAAGACTGATCACTTTGCAACAGTGCTTGTGCGCTAAAACGTCCAAGCGCTACCATCACCTTGGGTTGAATACACTCTATTTGCTGCAGCAGAAACGGCTCACAGGCCTTCAGTTCTTCTGGTAAAGGATCGCGATTATTTGGCGGCCGACATTTAAGCGTATTGGCGATAAACATATGCTCACGGGTCTCATCCAGCGCTCGAATCATTTGGGTTAGTAATTGCCCGGCACGCCCGACAAATGGTCTGCCTTGCCGATCTTCCTGCTGACCGGGCGCCTCGCCGACCCATAACCAATCGGCCTGGTCCGGCCCTTCCCCAAACACCGTATTGGTTCTGGTTTTTGCCAGGCCACATGCCGTACAGGCTGCCACCTGTTCGCGCAGCTGGGCAAGACTCGCACCTTTAGTATCCACCGGCGTGGAGGCTACAGGTGTGGATGTGGTTTCTACATTTTCAGTAAGAGTCTCAGCGGGGCTGTTATCAGTATCGGCTTCTGGTGCTTTTTGCGGCTGGCTGGGTTCCGTTGCTGGGGCAGTATCAGGCGGATCACGCAACACCCATTGCGTGATCCCCATTTCCTTTAAGATAGCGCTTTGCTTATCCGTCGGCATATCTTAATGCACCATTCGCCGTTAATTACACCGCCTTGGAATACTGCGGATGCGCCTTTTGATCCATGGTATACAGTTTATTCAAAGCGTTGATATACGCCTTTGCCGAAGCTTTGACGATATCTAGATCGGTGCCGTGACCGTTGACCACGCGCCCGTCTTTTTCCAGCCGCACCCCCACTTCACCCTGTGCATCGGTACCAGTGGTAATCGCGTTGACCGAATACAGCAATAAGTGGCTATCGGAGCCGACCATCGCTTTAATCGCCTGATAGGCCGCATCCACCACCCCATTGCCATTGGCGGTATGGGACATCTTTTCACCGTCAATCTGCATTTCAATAGTGGCTTCAGATAAATCATCTGGTAAAACACTGGCGGAGACACTTAGCAAATGAAACTTTTCATCATCCTTATCAATCGCGGTTTCCGAAACGATGGACAATAAATCATCATCATATATATCGTGTTTTTTATCCGCCATTTTCTTAAAACGCGCAAAGGCTTCATTCAAATCATCATCACTGGCAAACACCACTCCCAGCTCTTTTAAATGCTCGCTAAAGGCATTGCGACCGGAATGCTTGCCCAACACCATACGATTGTTCGACCAACCCACATCCTCTGCTTTCATGATTTCGTAGGTTTCGCGGTTTTTCAGCACGCCATCCTGATGAATGCCGGCTTCGTGCGCAAACGCATTGGCGCCCACAATCGCCTTATTTGGCTGCACTGGAAAACCGGTGATGCTTGAAACCAGCCGGCTGGCAGGCAGCAATTGTTTGGTATTGATACGCGTATCGCAATCGAAAAAATCCGGGCGGGTTTTCACCGCCATCACAACTTCTTCGAGCGAGCAGTTCCCCGCACGTTCACCCAGGCCGTTGATGGTGCACTCTATCTGACGTGCGCCATGTGCGACTGCTGCAAGCGAATTGGCGACCGCCAAACCCAGATCATTATGGCAGTGCACCGAAAACACCGCCTTATCTGAATTGGGCACGCGTTCAATCAAGTTACCGATCAATTTGCCGAAGATTTGTGGCATGGCATAACCCACCGTATCAGGAATATTGACCGTGGTCGCACCTGCATCGATCACCGCTTCTATAATTCGACACAAAAATTCAGGTTCAGAACGCCCGGCATCTTCAGGCGAAAATTCAACGTTATCGGTATATTGCCGCGCCTGCTTTACTGCTTTTACCGCGCGTTCTACCACCTCGCCAGGCGTCATACACAATTTGGTTTGCATATGAATCGGTGAGGTGGCGATAAATGTATGGATGCGCGATTGGGCCGCTGGCTTTAGGGCTTCACCCGTTCGTTCTATATCGCCGCTCATAGCACGCGCCAGACCGCACACGACGCTGTCTTTAACCCGCTGGGCAATCGCATTAACCGATTCAAAATCCCCTGGGCTGGCCGCTGGAAACCCTGCCTCAATCACATCGACGCGCATTTTTTCGAGTAGTAGCGCAACTTGCATCTTCTCTTCAAGCGTCATCGAAGCGCCCGGGCTTTGTTCGCCATCGCGCAGAGTGGTGTCAAAAATAATCAATTGGCTACTCATGGTATTAACCTTATAAAATGTCGTTCAAATGGATTTTGCATATCTTGGTGATACGCAGGTTTATTCGGGTACAGCTAAGGGGAGTTTTATTGCGCCAACGGGCGCAGTAGACCTAAGAGGAGCGCGAGTAAAAGCCCAGCCGCGGGTAACAACAATGCAGTTGCTTGGTGAATTTGAATTGTCTGGCTGGTGAACTTCATTACGCGAGAGTGTATCGAGACTGATTCGCAAGTGCAATGATTTTTTATAAGCCTACTTTTCAAGAAAAATCTCAATACCTGATTTATGCTTATTTGATATGATAACGATATAACGGGCTTGAAATAAGTTTTATCGCTTTTTTCAGCACTCAATCCAAAAGATGTGAAAGTAAAAAACCCGACCATAGCTTACACATCCTGCAATCGCGGTTGCGCTAGCCTAATCGAACGGCTATCAATTTCCACCGTGTTTTTATTATCACTGAAGGAGAAAGACCATGACAACAAAGAATCAACAACTTGAAAAAGCCAAATCTGGTCCCGGTTTTATCGCCGCGTTGGATCAAAGTGGCGGCAGCACCCCCAAAGCGCTGCGTTTGTATGGCATCGAAGAAAGCGAGTACGCCAACGACGACGAAATGTTCACCAAAATGCATGAAATGCGTACCCGGATCATGACCAACCCGGCGTTCACCGGCGATAAAATTCTGGCAGCCATTTTGTTTGAGAACACCATGGATCGAGACAGTCGAAGGTAAGCCCACCGCGCTATATTTATGGGAAGAAAAGAATATCCTTCCCATTCTGAAGGTGGATAAAGGCCTTGCGGATGAAGCAAATGGCGTACAGCTCATGCAACCCATCCCGGATTTAGACGCACTATTAGAACGAGCCAAAGCCAATAGCGTGTTCGGCACCAAGATGCGTTCGGTCATCAAACTAGCCAATGAGGAAGGGATAAAATCCAATGTCGATCAACAATTTGAGATCGGTAAACGCATTATTGATCACGGGCTGGTGCCAATTATTGAACCCGAAATAGACATCAACTCCCCCGAAAAAGCAGCGGCCGAAGCGATGCTAAAGGATCAGATAATGAACCGCCTTGATGCGCTGGGTGAGAACGAGCTTGTAATGCTAAAACTGACTTTACCGGAAACGCCCAATTTATATATGGACTGTATCAACCACCCGAATTGCCTAAAAGTCGTCGCTTTATCAGGTGGTTACAGTCGAGAAGTCGCCAATCAGCGCCTTACGCAAAACAACGGTATGATCGCCAGCTTCTCGCGCGCGCTCACGGAAGGATTGTCGGCTCAACAAACCGATGAAGCGTTCACTGCCATGCTTTCTGATTCCATCAATTCGATTGTTGCTGCTTCGTCGACCTGAGACTGCATGACAGGGGGTTAATGCACTATTGTATCTTCTGTAGCAAGAAACGATGGGATTTACTTGAATCTGATCCCATCGTCACAGCATCGTTTTACCCATAACCTCAATCCGGCAAATCAATAAATATGGGGCATGACCGCCCCTTCCCGCGTTACCGTTTCGTTCGGCCGCCGCAGAGCGCAGTTTATTTATAGAGTTTGGGAGACTTGGGTGAATTCGACCCACAGAGTCAACCGTGGTGTTGCTTGAAATGACTAATCGTAGATTTATAAATCCCAGAATGTTCGTCGCTCATATTGCAAAATAATCACCACCGGAGGACAATGCGGCAGGCTCATTTTATATCAATTCTTTACCCATGAAGCTTTACGATTATTTTCGTTCCACTGCCTCCTACAGAACCCGAATTGCCTTAAATTACAAGGAAGTAAGCCACGAGGTTACCCATATCAATTTACTCAAACAGGAGCAGTCGTCGGATAAATATCATAGCGTTAATCCACAAGGATTAGTCCCAAGTTTACACACAGAAGACACTACATTGCACCAATCACTGGGCATCCTGGAATATCTAGAAGAACGCTTTCCCACGCCAGCATTATTGCCAACGAAACGAATTGATCGAGCTATTGTGCGCGGCATGGCGCTGATGGTTGTAGCTGATATCCACCCCCTTAACAATTTACGCGTACTGGAATATTTAACTGCTGCATTTGACACCAGTGAAGACCAAAAACTAAATTGGTATCATCATTGGATTTGCGAAGGGTTCAGCGCATTAGAATCTCGACTTTCTAGCTTTTCAGACGGAAAGACTTGTTTCGGCGAAACCTTTACCATGGCTGACGTCTGTCTAATACCGCAGGTGTATAGCGCCAGCCATGTTGGTGTCTATATGGAGGAATACCCACTGATTCAGTCAATCAATAACTTCTGCTTGGACCACGATGCCTTTTATAAAGCCAGTCCCGAATACAATAAAAAGTAGATGGCAAAGCACTTAAGCATCGTTCGCCATCGCTAAGGCTCATGTCACAATTTATCAATTAGCCACCCATGACATTAACCAAATAAAATGTCATTCAGATGGATTGATCGTATCTTGGTGATACATAGGTTTATTCGGTTACAGCTAAGAGGAGTATTGTTGCACCCAGGGGCATAGTAGGCCTGTGAGGAGTGCGAGTAAAAGGCCAACCGCGAGTAACAATAATTATTTCCGGGTGAATTTTAATAGTTTGTCCGAGGTATTTAATTGTCTGAGGGAGTATCTAAACTGATTCGTAAGTGCGACAGTTTTTCATGGGCGCTGTTGCTAATAAAATTTATACAATAGTAGTGTGGTTATTTGCTTTAATCACGTTTACAATAATCGACTCAGCAGCTAGGGTTTGCGTGGCCGAATGAATTGGCTTAATTGTATATAAGGCATTGTTCTTTGGGAGAAAAAGATGGAAAACTGGGGTAAATGGAAATTAATCAAAATTGGATTTTTTCTCGGTATCGGCTTTATCATTCCGGAGCTGTTTGTCATGGCCTCGAGTACTGCAATAAGCATTTTTGCGATGCCCTCGATGATGGAGGCGTCAATGGATTTTGATGATGAAAACTTTACATCTAACTTTGGGGCTGATTTCGACCGGGCTGATCAGATTGAGATCCGTGATCAACGAGAACAAGCTAGTGGTGATCAGCTGCTAATACTGGGCTCGATCCAAAATACCGGTGATAAAAAGGCCAGCTCGATTCAACTCGAAGCAGAACTAATGGATAAAGACGGCACGTTTGTGTACGAATGCTCTGAGTATATTGATCGAGATTTGATGCCTGGCGATATCGAGAACTATCAAATCAAGTGCGGTTGTGGTGATAACTCGGTTCCGGAATATGCAGAAGTAAGTGTTCGAGTGGTTAGCGCAAGTGGTTATTAACGCATCAAAACCAAGAATTCTGGGTAGATAAAATTATAAGAGGAGAAATGAAACATGAAAGTTAACTTAATTAAAGTATCAAATTGGACGGTCACAATTATTCTACTGACATGTTTCAGTAGTGCGATACCAAAAGAATTAGAAAAAATAAAGTTTTTATTTGGCCCAGGTGAAAATATAAGCTTCATTCAAGAACTGACAACTATTAAAGAAAAGGATATGGGTGAAAAGGGGAAACAGCTAGATGAGTCCGTATCGACAACAAAGATAACCATAACAAAAACTGAATCAGGGTGGGACGTACTTTCAGAACCCAGAAGCATTTCTATGAAGCGTAATGGCGAGGAAATTAACAATCCTATTGTCAGCTTACTTTCGAGCGCAGTATTAACATATAAACTTGATTCTGACGGAACCATAATAAACGTCGAAGGTTACGAACCCTTCATCAAAGGAATATCTGAGCAGATCGCTCCCGAGGTTTTTAAGCAGCTTGCACCAATACTAAATACTGAGGCACTGGAGTCAAAGGAAATAGTTGAATGGAATGGGCGTATTGGTGACTTTGCAGGAGTAGAAGTAGAAATAGGAGATAGCTTTATGGCTGATGTTCCTTACCAACTACCAAATGGCACAACTATTAATTATAGCGTCCAAACTAATATTGCTGCGCTCGTTCCATGTGGAGATAATAAATGTGTCCGTATCGAGCAATTCTATGATAGTCAGGCGGATAATATGGCAAAAATGACTGGTGACGTTGTGTCTAATTTGGCAGAAGCAACAGGCGTAGAAGTTAATAACCCTAGCTCACAAGAAAATACAGCGACAATTCAAGGTAATGTCATACGGATAATAGATCCAAAAACTATGCTAGTTTATGAAGAGGAATCAACTCGTACGATAACGATGGAGATTGCTATTCCGGAAACGGAGGGCCTTGTTCCTGTCAAAACTTCAGAAATTCGCAAGTATGAGTTCGAGTACTAATCAAGTGACACAATGCTACCAACACCTTTTAGGAAATCGAGGGACACAATACTTAATTGCCTTACTAGCTGAACGTTACGACCCAGGGAAACCACATCATCTATACAGACATTTCCCAGTATCTGTGTCGAATAAATGCTGATTTTCAGGCTCGATTGAAAATCGCACTGTCAGATGCGCATCAGGAATAGCATGTACGCTAAAGTACGAGGGGCATCAACATTAATTAGAGGAAAATATTAAGGATCAGCCTACGAACGGATGAACGCGTAGTAAAGGAGGCTTTTGCCTCATCAAGCATAAATAACTAAAAAAGCTCCTGAAGCACTATATACCAGCCAAGTAAATTGAGCAACATACCCACTGACCAGGCTGCGACCTTCACCCAATCCGGCTTAGAAAACCACTTATGATTTTCAACGTTTTCTGGTGAAAATTCGGGTTGTGAAACTGCTAATGTCTTCATCATTTAGCGCCCTTGGTCGCTAATCCATGCCACTGTTATAAGTGATTAACGCGTATAATTTACCTTATTTCGGCATTATAATACATATATACGGTATATACAACCTTTTATCTGTATATATTACCTTTTATCTTCTTAATCTTAAAGTTCGGGATGCGCTGTACTTATTTTTACGATCATTGCGATGTGTTGCGGTTTAACTAAGTATTGGTGCTCAAATCCCCATACCCTATTGTGAAGCGAGGAAACCGTAGACTGACCTATTCAATAAAGAACTCGATTAATTGCAAGCCGACTCCCGTAAACTTGAGGTCGTACTCGATAAAGACATAAGAAGACCATGCCCAAAATAGACACTATAACCCTTCGTTGCGCTAACCTTAAAGCGCAGCGCAGTTTTTATTGTGACGTTCTGCGTATGGATGAGTTTGAAGATGGTTCTGTCGGATATGGTGGTGAAGAAGCAAGGCTATTTTTTCAACAAAGCGAACGCGACTACATACCCGCACCAAACGATCTGTATTGGAAAATTGTCCTGGCTGTCCCGAACATTGAATTGGCTTACCAACAACTCACTGAGTTAGGCATTGAGGTGGGCACGCCCAGACAATTTCGCGATATTGGTTATATCGCGCATTTTTCTGACCCAGCGGGCTTTACCATTGAGTTAATTGATCATTGGTTCCAGGGCAATCGCCCGGACGAACCATTCGATACCAATCTACTTGGCGGCGGTGCGCATTTAAATTTGTTAACCCTGCGAAGCATCGATATCGAAGACATTACGCGTTCTTGCCTGGATTGGGGTATGAAGTTGCTCGCTATTGAACCCGTTGAAAGCCACGGGTTTACGCTGTATTTCTTCGCATATACCGCAGACGTTCCGCCCTCTTCCGACCTACATGCGGTTGAAAATAGAGAGTGGTTATATCAGAGAAAATATACCGTTTTAGAAATTCAGCATTTACACGATGGAGCTGGTATTCGCCCACCTCGCGACGGTAAAGCCGGTTATGTCAGCACTACCGTAGCAGGTATGCGCACTGGTAAGCAGATCGAAGCACTATGCATTACGACTTGAGCTTGTAGAACCCGCATCAACCATCCAGCCGTTTCCCACTATCTGCGTCGAACAAATGCTGCTGTCCAGGCTCGATTGAAAATCGCATGGTCGGATGCGCATCCGTAATGGCATGCACGCCTGCCAGGCTCACCGTGATGTTATCTCCGGTCTCGGTGAGTTGACCGTGCAATAATGTATTGGCGCCCAGCGCCTCGGCGATCTGTACGGTGACTTTAATCGGCCCTGCCTCGTCAAGCACCAAATGCTCGGGGCGAATACCAAGCTTGACCGGCCCATCCTGGCCCTGCGCCTGAGTAACTGCAACTTCGCCGATCTTCACTGACTCATTTTCGAGCCGTGCATCAAATATGTTCATCGCCGGGCTACCAATGAATTGCGCGGCAAAAAGACTGCTCGGGGTCTCGTAGACTTCCAGCGGTGTGCCGATCTGCTCAGCAACACCGGCGTTCATCACAATCATCCGATCCGCCATGGTCATCGCTTCCACCTGGTCGTGGGTCACATAGAGCGCGGTAATCCCAAGCTTTGCCTGCAGTTCTTTGATTTCAAGCCGCATCTGAACGCGCAGTTTGGCATCCAGGTTAGACAAGGGCTCGTCGAACAGAAACACCGCCGGTTCGCGCACAATTGCCCGGCCCATGGCAACCCGTTGGCGTTGACCGCCCGAGAGCTGCCTTGGCTTGCGTTCCAACAATGGTTCGAGCTGTAAAAGCCGCGCAGCATCCTCCACCTTGGCCTTGATTTGGTCTTTGGGCAAACCCGCAATCTTCAAGCCGTAGCCCATGTTCTGGCGCACTGACATATGCGGATAAAGCGCGTAATTTTGGAACACCATAGCGATGTCACGGTCCATCGGCTCTTTGTCATTCGCACGCACTCCGTCGATCATCACGTCACCCGATGTCACACTTTCCAAACCCGCCACCATCCGCAACAATGTGGACTTACCGCAACCCGAAGGGCCGACGATAACAATAAACTCACCATCCGCGATCTCGGCATCGATACCATGGATGACATCGGTTTTACCGAAGCTTTTCTTGATATTGTTCAGGGTGACCGTTGCCATAATCTATTTCTCACTATCCACTAGACCACGGATAAACAGTTTTTGCATTGAAATCACAATAATCACCGGCGGGATCATTGCCAGGATGGATGTCGCCATGATCGTCGGCCAATGAGCGAAGTCGTCCCCGGTGGGGAACATCTGTTTGATACCCATGACAATGGTGTTCATCTCGGGGTCGGTGGTGATCAGCAGCGGCCAAAGATACTGATTCCAGCCATAGATAAAAAGAATCACGAACAGAGCTGCCACATTGGTGCGGCTCATCGGTACGACGATATCGAAGAAGAACCGCATCGGTCGCGCGCCGTCTACTCGTGCAGCCTCGGCCAATTCATCGGGAATGGTCAAAAAGAATTGACGGAACAGGAACGTTGCGGTGGCCGATGCGATGAGTGGGAATATTAAACCCGAATAACTGTTGAGCATACCAAACCCGGCCACCACTTCGAATGTTGGCACAATCCGCACTTCTACTGGCAGCATCAGTGTCAGAAAAATCATCCAGAAGAACATCGACCGGCCGGGGAACTTGAAATAGACGATGGCAAAGGCTGAAAGCAGTGAAATAATAATCTTACCGACCGCAATACCGATGGCCATGACCAGGCTGTTAAACAGCATCTTTGCCACCGGCACGTTGACACCAGAAAACAGCGCGTTCTTGTAGTTGATCAAGAACTGATCACCCGGCCAGACAGGCATTGGGGGGCGGATGATCTCGGGTTGGGTGACAGTTGAGGCGACGAACGCCAGCCAGATCGGAAAAAAGATCACTAGCACACCGAGCACCATGAAAACATGCGTCAGCCATAGACTAGCGCCGCGCTTTTCCACCATGCCATGTATTTCGTTTGCCATCAGTAATGTACCCGTTTTTCGATAAATTTAAACTGAATGACGGTCAACAACCCAACCACGATTAAAAGGATGACGGATTGGGCGGATGAAGAACCTAGATCTTGCCCCACAAAGCCATCGGAAAACACCTTATACACCAGGATCGTCGTGGTCTGTTGCGGCCCACCCGCGGTAATCGTGTGGATAACACCGAAGGTCTCAAAAAAGGCGTAGACAATATTGACCACCAGCAGAAAAAATGTGGTGGGTGATAATAGCGGCAGAATAATAGTAAAGAATCGCCGCCAGAAATGTGCACCATCGATGGCAGCCGCTTCAATCACCGAACGTGGTACCGACTGAAGCGCAGCAAAGAAAAACAGGAAGTTATAGCTGATCCGTCCCCAGGCGGAAGCCACCACCACTAGGCCCATCGCTTCGCCCCCGTTCAGGACATGGTTCCAGTCATAACCCAGCTGACCGAGATACCATGACACCACACCCACGCGCGTGTTGAACATGAACAACCACAGCACACCGGCAACCGCGGGCGCTACCGCATAGGGCCAAATCAGCATGGTTCGATATACTCCTGAACCTTTAATCAAGCGATCTGCAAGGACTGCGAGAAAAAGCGCGGGGATCATCGAACATAAGGTGACAAGGATCGAGAATATCGCTGTCGTGGCGAAAGAGGCACGATAGAACTTGTCACTTAGCAGGAATTCGAAATTTCCCAGCCCGACAAACTGCGAGGATAGGCCGAATGGGTCGGGGATGAACAGCGATTGCCAGATCGCTTGCCCAGCCGGATAGAAAAAGAATACTGCCGAGATGATGACCTGCGGTGCGATCAACAAGAGCGGTAACAATCCACCCTTAAACGTGACTCGCTTTTCCATGGGTTTTCCCCGAAGAAGATTAGCAGGCCAAACGGCCTGCCAATGGTATCAGCGCTTAGCGATTAGCCTGTTCAAAACGCCTTAGCAAGGCATCGCCGCGTTCTTTGGCGCTGTCCATTGCCTCTTGCGCGGTTTTATCACCCGACCAGATAGCCTCCAGTTCTTCGTCTATGATCCCACGGATCTGGTCAAATGAGCCGAGTCGCAAACCTTTCGAATTAGCGGTGGGCTGCTTGGCGGTCATCTGGACAACGGCAATATCGGTGCCTGGATTTTCGTCATAAAAACCCGCGGTACGCGTTGCTTCACCCGCTTCTGCCGTGATGGGCAGGTAACCGGTATTTTGGTGCCAGGCCGCTTGAACATCAGATGTTGAGAGATAACTTAAGAACTCACCGACGCCTTTGTATTCTTCGTCCTCATGCCCTGCCATCACCCAAAGTGACGCACCACCGATAATGGTGTTTTGTGGAGCATTACCCACACCTTCCCAGTAGGGTAGCGGGCGAACCTCAAATTCGAATTCGGCCTCTGAACTAATGCCAGCATAACCCGCCGAACTTTCGGTAAAGAGTGCACATTCACCGGCGCGGAAATTGGCACCGCCTTCATTGCGACGCCCCGTATAAATAAATTTGCCGTCTTTTGCCCATTGACCCATGGCCTCCAGGTGCTTGACTTGTGCCTCTCCATTGAGCATCAACTCGGTATCGAGACCGGCAAAACCATTGTCCTTCGAGGCAAAGGGTATGTCATGATAAGCAGATAAATTCTCAAGATGAATCCAACTTTGCCATGCGGTCACCAGTGGACATTCCTCCCCACCAGCTTTGAGCTGGTCGAGCACCTCACCCACCTTCTGCCAAGTCGAAAGATCGGTATCCGGATCCACGCCAGCCGCCTTCATCGCATCACGATTTACCCAAAGCACCGGAGTAGACGAGTTAAAGGGCAGCGACAACATCTTGCCATCAGTGGTCGTGTAATAGCCCTTCACCGAACCGATATAAGCATCAGGGTCAAAGGTGGCACCACTTTTCTCCATCACCTCATAGACCGGTTTGATTGCACCTTTCGCTGACATCATGGTGGCCGTGCCCACTTCGAACACCATCAGGATATGCGGTTGCTCGTTCGCGCGGAACGCAGCGATACCTGCGTTAAGCGTTTCGGAATAGTTGCCTTTGTGGCTTTCAACCACGACGTAATCACTCTGACTTTTATTGAAATCTGCCACCTGACCTGCCACCAATTCGCCAAGGCGCCCAGTAAATGCGTGCCAGAATTGAATTTCTGTTTGTGCCATCGCCGTAATCGGTGTCAGCATCGTGCAGGTAACGGCGAGTGCGCCGATGAGTGTCTTTTTCATAGCTCCTCCTATGCATCTTAATCGATGCGCTTGTTTCGGTTTTTCTGCAAGTTACCCGCGCGAGTCGGATAACAAGGGAGAATCAGTATACACTCGAAAAAATATAATTCAATGTTAGAAACTGCCCTCACTTTTGGAGAGAAACATCAAATAAATTTTATCGCTTCGCTAACTAAAGGATTTTTCAACCGCTCTAGATCAGGGTTGGATGACAAGCGCAACTACCATACGGGGCGTTAGCCTGCCAACCCGGTAGACAGCGGTTATCAGATAAAAAATGAGGAAATTAGGATTGAACAGCCGGGTGGAGCTTTAAGCGCCTAATCTCAGCAAATGCGCATTTGCAGCAAGATACTCGTATGGGCCCGGGATTCGGGAAGGAGAAATTCGGGAATCATCATTCCCAGAAAGTGATTATCCACAGGCCTCCAAATTGATGAGCCCTGGGAAAAGCATGTGCTTGTTACGCTTGGCGAAACGCAGTGCTCGTCGCTTATTCTTGAATAGACCTACCTAAATGGTAAAAGCCTAAAAAAGAAACTTAAGTAATAAATACCAGCTGCTGACGCAAAAAAGTGCGCTCGCTGACCACGTGATGGTTTTCAACCAATTGTATTCAGACACCCAGCTAGGGCGTTCAATATCATCAAAAGAAGAATCAATGGTTACTGAAAACAGCTTGCTGTGATTTTGAAAGACTCGTAGCGTTCATAATTCGTATCCTTTATTTACTGCCAACCGGTTTAATTTTGGGTTGACCAAAGTTTGTATTGATGCTCGTTATTTATCCAATATCGACATTCAAGACTGAAAACAGCTTGCTGTGATTTTGAAAGACTCGTAGCGTTCATAATTCGTATCCTTTATTTACTGCCAACCGGTTTAATTTTGGGTTGACCAAAGTTTGTATTGATGCTCGTTATTTATCCAATATCGACATTTAAACCTTTTATCTCGAGAAAGTCAACCTTTTATCGTATTTTTATGCCTTTTATCGGCTATACTATCCTTTCGTCTAGTTTTAGGGTGGCGCAGTTATACCCCCAAAAGTGCTTATTTCGCTGGATTAATCGGCTTAGGGCTCCCGAATCTACATAACAGCGGATATCTAACCCGGTTACGCATCTCCAGGATAAGCCCCTAGTGTGGCAAGATAAGGTTTACCTGCGTGCATCATTTGGGCCTAACTACGTAGCTGTAGTATGCTTTGCGATCATTATGCTCGTTAGATTGCTTCCCTTATTCGCAGGCTTGCTACCCTTCATTGCTATGTGTGGCGCGTATTTAATCGGTTTAATGAATGAAGCGCTGCCTGCTTGTAACCCATTTCTAGATGGTTGCGTATCGATCAGCGCGACCGGTCGCACACCTCCCGGCAGTTTTTTATTTAGAGCAATTATGCTACCGCTGGGCGTCTTGTATATGATGGTCTGGTATTTTTCGGTTTTGTGGTTACGTCAACTGAATCCAGCCCTTTCGCGAATCACATCAGCAGTCATTTTGTTTTTTGGGGTAATGGGCGCGCTTGCGTTGATTATTTACGTCACTTTTCTGGGCACGAACGAGCCGTTCTATAAATTCATGCGACGCACTGGCATCTATTTTGGTTTCTTAGGCACAGGTGTGGCGCAATTAATGCTTTCCATTGCGCTATTTCGCATCCACAAAAACCTTCAGTGGTTCAACGTCAAAGGCGTGATAATCGCCATGCTGCTGTTATCGCTGGGTCAATATGCGTTCGGCGTGCTGAACCTGGTGCTAAAATCTATTCTTGCAAATGCCGACGCTACTGAGAATCGTATCGAATGGATCGTCGCCCTCTTGATGCAATGTCATTTTATACTGCTTTATTATGCGTGGCGAATAAGCGGCTTTACCGCTTCTGTAAGCATCAACTCACCCAACAATCAGTAAATTAGTCAACTGAAGCGTTTACTCGTAATAGAACCCGCACTAATTACAAGCTTGCGAAATAATGTTGCATTTTCGTCCGCATCGCGTTGTCAGGTAGCTTACCAAAACCGGCCCCCATATTATCGACCATGTGATGCACTTTGGAAGTAGCCGGGATCGCGCAACTTACGGCAGGGTGTGAGACGACATATTTTAAAAAGAATTGCCCCCAACTAGCACAGTCAAATTCCGCTGCCCACTCGGGTAAGGCTTTGCCTTTGATTTTTCTAAACAGCGCGCCACGTGCAAAAGGTCTATTGACGATTACAGCAATACCTCGATCACGTGCTAACGGTAATAACTTCTTTTCAGCCTCGTGATTGGCAATATTGTAACTCAACTGAACGAAGTCAAACGGCTGTTTGGCAATTGCTGAATACAACGCGTCATGATCACGCCCGTGGGAAGTGGTCATTCCAATATAACGAATCTGTTTCGCTGCTTTCATCCGTTTTAGCGTTTTAAGATGAACCTTCCAGTCTCTTAAATTATGTATTTGCATCAGATCGAAATGTTTTATTCCCCATAGTTGCCTGGAGGTTTCCATTTGTTCGATGCCGGAATTTTTACCATTCGTCCAGACTTTGGTAGCAGCGAACATCGACTTTGGTTGGGCCGTTCTGAGCAGTTTACCGATTACCTGCTCTGATGAGCCATACATCGGTGAGGAATCGATTAAGGTACCACCATTTTCGAAAAATGCCATTAAGACCTTACCCAGATTAAGCATCATCTCCGGGTCACCGATGGCATCAAAAGTTCGAGAAGTACCCATTCCGATCACCGGTAGTTGTTCATCTGTTGAAGGTATGCGCTTTACAATCGGTGCCAAATCGCTGGCAGACAGCGTGTATGTCGGCAGACAACCGTATCCAGCAAGCCCACCGAGTAACTTCAAGATTCGCCTTCTACCAATGTGATCATTCATTTCATGCATATCATTCACCTGCTGGTTGCGTCAATTTACTTGCCGCTATGGTACCTTGCTTTTGACCAAGCCTGAATGCGATCCAGGCCCATAACAAGGAAAGAGGCACAGCGATGAGCGCGATACTCGAAATACTTAGACCGAGGCTACGGAACCCGGCATAAACCCAAGCGCTCACGGCATCACCACCGCGGTACACCACGGTATCAATAAAATTCTTTGCTTTATATTTTTCCTCACGACTCACGACCACATAAAGCATCTCTCTGGCCGGGCGCATGATGGCGTAATTACCCGCACGTCTAATCACTTGCACGACTATCAATACCGACAAAACAGGTAGCAGCGCCAGCGCCAGAAAGCCCACACTGAGCAATAACGGAATCAAGGCCAGGGTTGCACCTAGCCCAAACCATTTCACCATACGCGCAGTGAAAAAAGCCTGAATCAATAATGTAAGGCTATTGACCGCCAAATCGATGCCCGCAAAAACTGCGGTGCGTGTCTCAGAATCATCAAACGCCTCTTTCACGATTTGCGCCTGTTGGAAATATAAAAAGGTTGCCAGCGAGGTATAAAAAAGAATCAATAAACAAATGCCCAGCAAGTAAGGCGAGCGCATCACCAGTAAAATGCCATCCAAAATTCCACCCCCCAAAGGCTTTTCCTGTTCGCGCTGTGCTGCACCTTGAATTTCGGGCGTGTTGTGCGCTCGTTGCCAAACAATGAGTCGCTGAATGCACCACACGGACAACCCTAGCAACCCCGCGGATATCAGCAGCATATGGCTGGTGCCTAGTTGGCGGACCAGCATCGCAGTTAGAAACGGACCCACGATTGCACCAATGGTGCCGCCCGCTGCGATAAATCCAAATAAGCGTTTTGCCTGCTGGTTGTGAAACAAATCCGTCATGAAACTCCAGAATACGGAGACGATAAACAGATTGAACACGCTCAGCCAGATAAAGAAAGCTGGCGCCACATAAACCATTGATATTTCTGATTTAAACAGAAAATAAAACAGTAAAATATTGAAAATAAAAAAATAATAGGTATAGGGCAAAAATTGCTTTCGTTGATAACGCGAAGTGATCCAGCCGAAAAGGGGCACCACCATAAGCATGGCGATAAAGGTACCGGTAAACAGCCAGTGCATCTGATCAATCCCTGCGGTGACGCCCATTTCATCGCGTATGGGCCGCAGAATGTAATAACTACTGAGCAGTGAAAAGAAATAAACAAACGACCAGAAAACGGCGCGACCTTCGCCCGCTTGCATGTTGACCATGCGCCGTAGATAGTTCTGTAGCGATGAAACCGACAATGGATTATTTTGAGACATTACGCTGACAGCATAAAATCACTCGTTAGTAAAGTCTATGAGTATTTAGTTGCTGTTTTGAAACTAAGCCACCCTTGCAGGTTGTATGATTTATAAAAAGCTACTCTCGCTCCAGCGCTGTAAACGCGGTAAATTGCCAGGGCCGAATGGCCAGGACCATGGTAGTACCTTGTTTTTCTGCGCTGCCAAGGGGTCGATCCTGCTGGCTGTAATCGTCGAACAGACGGTTGAGCATTTTCATACGCTCGATCAGCTGCATGCGCGCATGGGTTGATAAATCTGCGTTGCAGACAATACGCGCGCAGTCTGCATCCAAAAAGTGATCCGCAAAGAACTCTGATTGAACCTGAGAGCGAAAAAATCGTTCAATCGGGCCATTGTCAATCCACTGAAAGCTCGCGCTAATAAGTAATCTAACTCGGTTTTCTGGGAGCAACTCGATCAGTTTCATGCGGTCGAGTTGCGCAAGATAACGGATCACCTCGGTCTTACTCAGTTGATAACGCTGGGTGATATCGTCAATATTCCAATAATTGAACAAACAATACGTCACCAGCAACAGACGGATATCGCTTACCAACATTTTCTCTGATTGATAATCAAGCTGCTCGACACGCGGCTCGCTGTTTTGCACCAGCTCGACCAAATCAGCAAAATCCAGGTTGAGCTGTGCACAAATCTCATCAACCCTTTTCAGAGACATATTGCTGCTGGCAAACATTTTTTTAACCGCTGATTCGGACAAACTCAACAAACCTGCCAGCCTAAGATAGCTGATTTTACGATGTCGTAACTCCTGTTTGAGCGCCGTGACCAGATGCTTAGAATGAATCATTAGTATAATTTTTTTGTACTTTTAGTCTATTATATTGGAACTTGTTTACTATTAGTATCGTATAACGACATCTTAATGCATATTCAGACTTCCACTAACCTGAAGGGAAATATAATGAATATATTTAGACGAATTACTGGCACGATTACCGCAAGCGTTGATCGGGCCGTTAGCCAAATTGAAAATCATGATGCGCTCATTGAAGCGAATATTAAGGAATCCCAGCATGGACTGGCACAGCTTAAGGTCCGCCTGGCGCGCAAGCAAAAGGAAATTCATCGTTATGAGAAAAGCCTGGCACAGCTCAATCATGATAAACAAAAATGGATCGAACGCGCTGAAAGCTTAGCGAATACGGATAAAGAAAAAGCACTTGCCTGCCTAAAGCGCAGTAATAGCCTGGAATCGCGCGAAGACCAAATAAGCGAATTGATTGTTGCGCAAAAAGCGCTTGAGCGCGATATCAGTACGCAGCTGGATAAAATGCAAACTCGAATAGAACAGGTAAAAATGGAACATCAGCGCATGCGTGCGCGTAGCATGAATGCCGATATTGAGCGCGTCGCGGGCGAGATAACTTGCGGTAAGGAAAATCAGCTGGATGAAATTTTTGATCGCTGGGATACCAAAATAACCCAGGCTGAGATGCAATTTGCCGATATCGAGCCGAGCGACAGCCTGGAAGCCGAGTTTATTGCCGAGGAAGAACAAGCAGCGCTGGAGGCACAGCTCGCGGATATGCTAAATGACGCTGACCAGCCACGAGGTGAAAACCATGAATAATGAAATAGCTGTTTGGAAAGATGAAGTAATTCAGGATGCACACAGCCGGGCTGACCATGACAAAGAGTTTACTGTTTCTCAGAAGATCGCGCGCAGCCTGAAGAATATTGCTACTTTATCTGAAGTATTGCGCTTTAGTGGTGCGGCAATTGTGATTGCCTCAATGTCCAGCTTTATGCTGCAGGATTGGGGCAACGGCACCGATATCCAGCGGTATTTTTTGTTGCTGATGCAAACCGGCTTGCTGACAGCGGGTGGCCTGACTTTGAGCTTTGGCCTAAAAGAAAACAAGGGTGCGCGCCTATCTTTTGCGCTCGCCCTGATTTCAATCGTTGCCAATTTCACCATATTGGGCGCGTTGATATATTCGCTGGTGCAATGGGATACCGGATTTGTGAATTACCCTAAATTTGCGCATTGGATAGCCGACTCTCCGCAAACCCTGATGCTGACGATTACCGCCGCTTTTGCTGTGATAATCCCCGTAGCCCGGTTTGCCTTTATGGTTTTGGCGCGGCCCTCTGCTTGGAAACTAACCAGCATCTTTCTGGCTGCAAATAGTTTATTGTTATTGCCTTTTAGAGGCTCAGTTTTTGTTTCGTTCAGCATTATTACTGGCTTACTCGGCGTGTATTTTTTATCCAGCAAAGTACTGGGAGAGCATCACACGCTCAAAACGCCCGAGGGTTATTTTGCGCGAGCCCTGCTATACGCACCCGTTTTAGTTATAGTGGTGCGTTCTCTGTATTTATATTCACCGGATGCGATACTCTCGCTGACAGCGTTCGGTGCGATCTATTTTATGCTGCGTATAACCGCCGTTCGGTTTGCGTCAAACATCAAAGGCGTCGATACTCTCAACTTGCTAAGCTATGTCATTACGTTTTGTGTGGCCGCTTCAACTTGGGAGTTAATTGATCAGTTGCTCAACTATGACTTTGCCTATACAGCTTATGCTTGCGTTATGGCCGCGCTTAGTTTTGATATTTTGGCTAGAGTGCACCACCGTTGGCTCAACCGATTGATCGTGCACCTGAGCAGTATTGTGTTCGCCGGTGCATTTATCATCGTCGCTTTCGGACCGTCGGGTCTGGTGCCCACCGTGCTCAGTCTAATGGCGGCCCTGGTGCAGATTGGCTACGCCTGGAAAAAACGCGAACCCTTTGTCATGATAACTGGCGTACTTACCCTAATCTGTAGTTTATATATTCAGCTTGAACACCTGATCGAACTGCTGTTTGTTAATAATTGGGTGGTCCTGGCAGTCATTGGTATCAGCACGATTGTACTGGCATCATTGCTTGATCGGCATGGGGTCACCATGAAACTAAAACTACAGAGCTGGTGGCTACACTCCAGGGCTGATCAGGTGGTAGGTCAGTAGCTTGAAGAAAGAACTGCCTACCTAAATATGTACCCCACTTGAGGGCGCGTTGTCCCAGTTAACAGACCATGCACGTGTATTGTCAACGCGAACAATCTGGGTGACCAGCAACGCGCCCGTTTACACTTTGGGTAGCAGCGCTTTACCTTGACTCACCGGCAATTCTAAAACCTGGTTACAGCTACTCAACTGACTCCTGAAGAATCAATTTTTTAGCCTGGCGTAAGTCCTCGGTGTCAAACCCTTCGGTGAACTGCTGGTATAGCGCGGACAACTGTTCGAGTAACGCAACACGCTTGGTGGCATCAGTTTGCGCCTCAATGAGAACGAGCAGTGTTTTTAGCACTGATGATTGCGCCTGTTGGCCACGCGCAAGGTCAGCCGACTGTTGGAGCAAATTTAACACCCTAGCATGATTATCAGCCCCTGCGGCTAGCATCAGTTGCGCCTGGATTCGTAGCACATCAGGCAGTGAAGAATAGATCCCCCCTTTTTGTAATACCCGCATCGCGTTTTCAATTGATTGTAAGCCCACCTCAATTTGTTGATGACGATGACAGGCTTCTGCTTGTAGAAAATAAAAAAAAGGCAGCGCTATCCCTGCTTGACGAGCAGCATAAGATTTGATGCCCACTTCCATGAGCGCCAACCCTTTTTCATCTCCGAGCATAGATTGCGCACTACCCGTCAAGACCTGGCCCCAGGCTAACCAAATGGGAAAATTTCTTTCCTTGCAAAGCTTGATCGCGCGTTTCGCCTGCTTTTTGGCTTGTTTGTATTCGCGCCGATAGTAGTGAATGGAAGCATAAAACCCAAGCCCCCATGTTAGGCTAGGATAATGTTTAAGTTTTTCCGCAAGCTCAATGGATTGCTTGATCTTCTTTAGGGAGCGGTCAGGATAACCCAAGTGCCAAAGATTTCGAGCGGTATAAAATAGCGCAGAAACACCAGGATCAACCGCAAAAATATAGGCGTTATCACTGTGTCGTGTAGGATCATACTGCTCGTTCACATGTGAAACTAAATTTAAAGAAGATTCATAATCGCCAGCCCAATAATGATTAAAGGCAGAAGATAATTCTGCCTCAATCATTAATGAAGCATGCCCGGTGCGATTGGCCAGTTCCAGTAATTGCCTAGCGTAATATCTGGCTTTATCCAGATCACCACGAAAACTAGCGTTGCCCCATGCCCCTCTCAAACTCGAAAACAACTGCTTATCGTCTGATAGTTTGGTGCTCAGCGATAAGCACTCAGAATACAATGTCTCTACACTTTGGGCTGACCAGCTTTCAACCGCAATCAATGGTGGCCCGAGCTCGGTTAAAAGTTGCAAGCGACGCCGATCATATGATTGGTTCTCGGGTAGTTGATCGAGCAAGGCAAGCGCCTGACGAAAGTGCCCGATGGCCTCAACATGGGCAGAAAGCCTTACCGCCTTGCGACCGGCACTTTTCCAGGCCTTTATCGCGCCCTGGCTATCTTTACCTTCCGTGAGATGGTAAGCCATAAGTTCAGGTTGGGTATCAATAATATTGGGGTCATCCTTAAGCAGCAATTGGGCAATTTTCAAATGAACCGGGTGGCGCTCACTTTTCAATAAGGTATTGTATGCTGCGTCACGCAACAAGGCATGTTTGAACTCAAATAGCACTTCCTGCTGCGCACCCTTTCGCACATAAAGAATCTCTGTTAATTTGCATCCAAAATTGACCCACTAAGGCTAGGTATTTGCATCGAATTTTGACCCACGTACAACCCCTCCTGCGAAGAACTAATGCAGGAGATAATCGGAGTGATAGACGTGGCGTTATTAAGTGTAATAAGACGATGGCATTTCCGCCAGGGGATGCCGATTCGAGAGATAGCAAGGCGAACCGGGCTGTCCCGTAATACAGTTCGCAAGTACCTCGCTAGTGGCGTGGTGGAGCCGAGCTACCCCAGCAGGAAGAGTCCATCCAAGCTTGATGATTATGAGCAGACACTGACCAATTGGCTGTTTAGGGAATCAAGAAGACACCGCAAGCAGCGACGCACGATGCGGCGACTGCACAGTGATTTGGTTAAGCTTGGGTTTACAGGTTCGTATGATCGAGTGGCTGCCTTTGCTCGCGCCTGGAGGCAGGAACAGCAGGAGGCAAAGCGAGGTGCGGGCAAACACACCTATGTTCCCTTATCCTTTGCGCCAGGAGAAGCCTTCCAGTTCGACTGGAGCGAAGACTATGCGGTGATCAATGGCGTGAACACCAAGTTGCAGATTGCGCACTTCAAGCTCAGCCACAGTCGGGCCTTCTACCTGCGGGCCTACCTGTTGCAGAGCCACGAGATGCTGTTTGATGCGCACTACCATGCCTTCGGCATCTTCGGTGGTGTTCCAGAACGGGGGATATATGACAACATGAAGACAGCGGTGGATAAAGTAGGTCGCGGCAAGCAACGGACCATCAACCGGCGCTTTCAAGCGATGGCTAGCCACTATCTATTCGAAGCGGAGTTCTGCAACCCTGCAGCGGGCTGGGAGAAAGGTCAGGTGGAGAAAGGGGTACGCGATGCGCGGTACCGGATATGGCAGGATGCCCCCCGATTCAAATCGCTCGCTGAACTGAACCGCTGGTTGCTTAAGCGCTGTATTGATCTGTGGCAAGAATCGGCCCATCCCCAGGACAAACTAAAGACGATCTACGATTACTGGCAACAGGAGCAAGCAAATCTGATGGAGGTGCCCGCTGCCTTTGACGGCTTTGTTGAACACAGCAAACGTGTTACCTCGACCTGTCTGATCACCTTTGAACATAATCGATACAGTGTCCCGGCGAGCTTTGCCAACCGGGTGGTGAGCCTGCGCGTGTATGCCGAACGGTTGGTGATTGTGGCTGAAGCCCGCCAGGTGGCCGTTCATGAACGGGTCTTTACCCGCGATCATGGCAGCAGCGGCAGGACAATATATGACTGGCGCCACTATCTGTCAGTGGTACAGCGTAAGCCTGGGGCGTTACGTAATGGTGCCCCCTTCAAGGAACTGCCGGAGAGTTTCCAACAACTGCAAACCCGATTGTTAAAGCACCCTGGTGGTGATCGTGAGATGGTTGATGTACTGGCCCTGGTGCTGTTGCACGATGAGCAATTGGTTGAACGGGCAGTTAACGAAGCTCTGAAGGTTGAACACCCGTCCCGGGAGCATGTACTCAATTGCCTGAGCAGGCTCAGTGACCCCCCTCGTCCCAAGTCGCTTCGAACACCTGCAGCGCTGAAGCTGGTGAATGAGCCTGTGGCCAACACCCGGCGCTATGATCGTCTTCGTGGAGGCAAGCAATGAAAGCGCAAGCCATGATTACTACGTTGAAGTCTCTCAAGCTGTTTGGTATGGCTGAGACCATTGCGACCATGTCCACTCAGTCTGCACCTGCTTATCAGCAGGCGATACCGATCCTGGAGGTCTTGCTTAAGGCTGAGGTGGCTGAACGGGAAGTCCGTTCCATCAACTACCAGATGAAGGTAGCCAGGTTCCCGGCCTATCGAGATCTGGCTGGCTTTGATTTTAGCGAGAGCGAGGCCGATGAAGCACTTATCCGGGCCTTGCATCGCTGTGAGTTTCTGGAAGACGCGCAGAATATCGTCTTCGTGGGCGGCCCGGGTACGGGCAAAACACATCTGGCAACAGCCATTGGTGTACAGGCCATACAGCATCGCCATCTCAGGGTGCGTTGTCTGTCCGTAATTGAACTGGTCAACCAGCTTGAGCAGGAGAAACAATTGGGAAAACCAGGGCGCCTGGCGAATCGTTTATTGCATACCGATCTGGTGATCCTGGATGAATTGGGCTATCTGCCGTTCAGTCAAAGCGGTGGGGCATTATTATTCCATCTGATCAGCAGGCTCTATGAGAAGACTAGTATCATCATTACCACTAATCTGGATTTTGCAGAATGGTCTAGTGTGTTCAGTGATCCGAAATTAACAACGGCATTGTTGGACAGATTAACCCATCACTGCCATATCATTGAAACGGGTAATGACAGTTACCGGTTCAGGCATTCAACAGCAAAAATGAAGGAGGTGAAAGCTAAAAAAAGAAACTCAACTTAGGTCATAATCAGACCAAATAGACGGGTCAAAATTCAGTGCAAATCCCGGGTCAATTTTGGATGCAAATTAACAAATCTCGGCATCGACCAGTTTTTGTAATGCGGTGTCGAGCATTGCTGGTTCCATCTCCGAGATACCCTGGAGCAAGTGCAAGTCAAATTGGCGCCCAATGGCCGCGGCAAGCTGCGAGATTTTCTTTTCGGTAGAAAGCCGATCAAGACGCGACATTAATAGATCCTGTAAGGATTCCGGCACCTTCAAATTCGTTACGATACTTGTATTGACAACATCATCGGAAGCGCTAGTTAACATAGCTGTTTCAATGATGTTTTTAGTCAATTCCTCCAGAAATAGCGGATTACCATCGGAGGCAGCAACGAGATGCTTAAGCAGGCTTTCTGACAGCTTCTGACCACTCGCTACATTTTGTATTAAGCGTACACTGTCTTGCTCATCCAGAGGTCGCAGATTCAGTGCCATGATTTCACTACCCCCCAAGTCCTCGGTTTCTCTTGAGGTGCTAATCAATAAAGTATGGGTCAATGTGCCACTACTCAATAACTGCTCGAGCAAAGCCCTGCTGGTAGGATCAATCCAGTGAAGGTCTTCTACCACAATTAGAAGCGGGTTATTTTTACTGTACGCGTGAAAAAGCGCTATTAAGGTGTTAAAGATGCGGTGCTGGTAATCTTCTGGAATATCGTCGCTTGCATCTTTATCGATTAGGCTGAGTATCAAGCGCCTATGTTGGGCTACTTCTTTCTCACTAAATACCTTGAGTCGCATTAAAACAATGTCTAACTTACGCGCGTTGTCATCGGTTTTTTGTTTGTTGAGCTCTCGATTAATAAAGTCGATTACCGGGAACAACGCACTGCGTTGATGATAAGGTGAACAGTAAAAGGATATTCGCTGATGGGGGACACCTTTCAGCCACTTGCGGAGAGACCAAATCAAACGCGATTTGCCGATTCCTGCCTCACCGGAGATCATTACCGTTTCCAACAACCCTGCCTGAGCGCGACGCCAACGTCGAACCAGCTGCTTTATTTCGGCCTGGCGACCGCTTAGCCTGGTTAAGCCCTGATCACGTTTGACCTGAAAACGATCGGTGTCTGTTTTACGATGTAAAACTTCATAGGTTTTCACTTTATTCGTCATCCCTTTGATGCTGAGCTCGCCTAGATAGTACACAGCGAACAAACCCTCAACTCTGTTTTTGGTCGCCTGATTAATGACAATGCTGTTGTTCGCAGCCTGAGCTTGCAATTTGGCCGCAATATTGGGAGTTTCCCCAACCACGCCTAGCTTTTCTGTCACTTCGCCCGTGCCAATATCTCCAATGACAACCAGCCCGGTAGCAATCCCGATACGAACCGTTAAATCAGAAAAAATACCGAGCTCCTCAGTATCAAATCTTTGCACACTACTAACAATGTCCTGAGCCGCATATATTGCCCGTTGCGGATCATCTTCATGCGCCTGTGGATAGCCAAAATACACGAGCACACCGTCTCCCAGATAATTCGCCACGTAACCCTCCCAGGTTTTAGCTGCTTGCATACAGGTTTCACGAAAACCGACCAATAGCTGACTCAGTTCCTCTGGATCCAATCTTTCAGAAAGCGCGGTGGAACCAACCAGATCACAAAACATAACCGTCAGTTGACGTCGCTCGCTACTGAGTGGATTTTTCGGCGCAGAGTTATCAGCCTGACGAGTGGGTGAACTGCCCAAATGAAGCGTAACAGGCGAACCACACTGTGAGCAGAACTTTGCGTCGGCGAGTAATGTAGCTTCACACTGGGGACAGCGTGATAGCTGCCCCGACGCACAGTAAGGGCAAGTATGGGTATCCTCCGGCACGACCTGACTGCATCTGGGGCAATGCATCGATCCGAGTATCCTGATTTTAATTAATTATAAATACCATTATACAGGGAAAACGCATATTTAAAATACCGCCTACTTACATATGTACTCAAAATCAGCTTGGCCTAGCGCGATGCTATTCATTGTAATAGCATACCTAATAAATGGATCGTCGCCCTCCCTGATCTCTTAACCAAGAATAGTAACCAGATCATACGCGATTTTGTTAATCTACTCGCGCCATCTATATTTGAGGAAACCCAGTGGGCGCCATTGTTTTTGAAAGTTTGTTACCTGTTTTTCTTGTTATCGCAATGGGCTTTGGTTTGCGTAAGTCTTCCATTGTGCCGGAGTCACAATGGCGGGGTATCGAGCTATTAGGCTACTGGATATTGTTTCCAGCGCTGGTACTGGTGTCGCTGATAAATATGAACCTAAGCAATCTAGACTTAGGTTCAATCACCAAGGCTTATTTATTTGCCGTAATCATTCAATTAGTTGTGGTTTGGTTGCTCAGAAAGCCGCTCAATCGACATCTGAAGATTAATGACCGCACATACAGTTCAATTTTTCAGACCGCCACACGTTGGAACGGGTTTATCGCGCTGGCAATTGCCAATAAACTGGCGGGCGATCAGGGCTTAGCAATTGTCGCACTGATCATGGCGATTACCGTACCCTTGCTCAATTTCGTTAATATTGTGATGCTGACTGTGTGCTGCTCGGATAGCACACCAACGTTCAAGACCACTGCCATCAACACGCTTAAAGTACCCTTGATTTGGGGGGCGATACTGGGCCTGGTGATCAATCTTGCACAAATACCAGTATACGAGCCACTAATAGTCAGCCTGGATATTGTCGGACGAGCTGGTCTTGGTGTTGGATTATTGACCGTTGGTGCGGGCTTACGTGCCCATGCCATGCTCTATGCCCACGCAACGGTCATGATCGGTATTGTCGCCAAACTATTTGTCTTCCCTGCATTGGTATTTTTAGGTTGTATGCTGTTTGGGGTAAATGGACTGGCGCTACAAATTGCCATGTTATCCGCCTCTGTTGCGACTGCCATGAACGGTTACGTATTGGCTCGGCAAATGGGAGGTGATGCCGAGTTGTATGCTGCTACCGCATCCTTACAAGTGGTTATTTCCATGCTGAGTATTCCCCTGATTCTGTGGTTGATCACAAATATAGTTTAAACCGGTGATCGGTTGAGCTCTTGTATACCAGATAACATTTAGATGAACAATTACGTTCACAATGACAAAAACGCTCTGCTTTGATTATTAAAGGTTGAAGGGTAATTTTCATTGAAATTCAGCTGAAATTAAAATAAAATATCTTTGTTTTATAATGATTTAGTATCTACTATGAAAGACAGGCGACAACTTCTTAGGCTAATTGGCAGTGGCAGCGTTGTAGCAACGTTGTCTTCCCATCCGAACAGGTGGGTTAAACCTATAGTAGATAGTGTGGTTTTACCTTTACATGCTCAAACATCGGAAACGCCAACACCCCCCCCTCCAACCACACCCCCACCAACTACCACAACTGAAACGGTGGTATTTAATTCCGATAGTGCCTGGACGGTTCCAACAGGTGTATCGTCTATAGAAATTACCGCAATAGGAGGTTCGGGCGGCGGCGGCGGCGGCGGCGGTGCAGCCTTCAGAGACGTAGGCGGCAACGGCGGTGTTGGTGCCAATGGTCAAACTAACTCACAATCATTTTCTGTAAGTGCTGGACTCACTTTAAATATCACCATTGGTCAAGGTGGAATAGGTGGCATAGCAGGTATTGGAGGCTCATCAGGCTCCGGTCAAGCAGGTGCCGGTGGTTCTGGAGGCGCTCCCAATTTCTCTAACGGTAGCGCGGGCGCGACCTCAGTCAGAGCAGGGGGTGGTGGCGGCGGCGGCGCTGGTGGAACGACATCGGTAACTGGAGGCAGTGTCTCAATCAGTGCAACGGGTGGCACGGGTGGCGGTGGCGGTGGTGCCGGAGAAGGGCCTGGAGCGGTACTTGGAGGCAATGGCAGTCCTGGTGATTCAGGCGGTGCTGGTGGGTCAGGTAATAATGGTAACTATGGAGGTAACGGTGGAACCGGTGCTACCGGAACAGGAAGTGGGCCGGGCACAGGTGGAACCGGACAAGTAAATAGTCCATCTAGTCCAGGTACTAATGGTAACGATGGAAGCGCCGGAGAAGTAACTATTACCTATACACAAACAATCTGAGTTTGACAGTTATTGCCCGAACGACAGATTCGGTTCCCCGAATCACATGAACATAACTCAAGCCACGCTCTGATATATCCTCAAAGCGCTTGGTATTTAGAGTTCAGGATTCATAGAACTGCTCATTCAATTACTTCTTGGTTAGAGCGTTGTAGGCCCAACCAGCACTTAAAATCGGTTCGCAGTAAACCATAAGCAGTAATGACCAGCTATCATAGTATTAGATCCATTAAACTTCTCGAGTTTAAGTGCCGACCACTAAAATTGCGTCGCAGAATAATCCTGCAGCTTGACTTGTATCTAGTATGGCTTCACCAGGCTGCGAATGATCTTGACTACATGCCGTTGGTTTGTAACAGTTATTTTGGGTGTTGCGCGATGGATAGCCCCTTATTTTGGTGTCACGATTAGAACACCTTGAACCAGCCGTTACCATCGGGTGGTACATAAGTTACTTTATAGATCAGACTGAATCTATTCAACCCTGGCATCACTGGCCTTATTTTTAATTAAAACCATAGGAGCAATAATGTGCTCAAATGTATTTATTGACCGAGCTTTGTTGATTTTATGCTTATTGGTATTTCCACTAATGGGGTTTGCTCAAACCGAGCTGGATGAGGATGCCTTAAATCTCACCGCCGAAGAACTCACTGGCTACACCCGACTGGTCGAGCAAATAACGGGCGAAATTAAGTTGGCAAAGGGCATAGAAGCACGCGCACTTAAAAAATAGCTACGGTCAACCCAAGGAAATTACCGTGGCGTATTATGGAAATTCGTCGATGACCTGGAACAGCTCGACGATAAAACCCTGCAAGATCAATATGCGCAACTCGTCACTTCGCACCTTAATGCTGAGTCTGCAATCATCAAGAAGCAGATAGAAAAAGCACAGAAAGATGCTGATGTGTTGGAAGAAACCATTATTGCAGGCAAGAAAAATATCTATATGGTCGGGCGTGATGCGGGCAAGGCCAGGCTGGCTGATCTGCAATGGAAGTTGTATAAAAAAGGCAGAGAGCTCGATACGCTATACGCAGATTTGGTTAAAAATGCACAGAAAATCAACCAAACCGGCGGAGATGCAACCCAGGATTTAGGCTTAGCGACTACCCTGGTGAGCAGACAAGCAGATATGTTATCAGGGCTCATTGGTGTGAATAAAGATGAAGGTCTGCGGTTGGAAAAGAAATTGCGGGTCGTCAGAAACGAATCCGATAGCGGCAGAAAGCTCCTGGCAGGTATTGGCAGTAAAAACTTACGTATTCAGGATGATGCCAAACGTCTAAAAACCATGGCAGAGTTGCTAGCAGGCATGGAAGTTGACGCTTCACACTATGAAAAAACCGTCGTCCAATCCAGTGGCAGTATTAGCACCGATGTATTTGATAAATAAAGTTGCGTCCGGCCTGATGATCTTAATTTACCGGCCTTACGACGTAGGCGACAAAATCAGGGTTGCCGGCATAGAGGGAAGGATCAATAAAATGAACCTGGTCAACTCAACTATCTATACCTCAGAAAACCATGAACTGACCATCCCCAATAATAAAATCTGGGAAGATATTATTCATAATATTACATCTGTCGCCTTGCACCGGCTTGACCTTTACTTTGAGGCACCCTTTACCGCGGATTCTGAGACCGTTCTTACCGCAATTTCAAAAGCAATCGACGATAGCCCGCTTGTTATTGATGATAAGGAAAAGGAAGTACGTAATTATCAGCTAGGCAAACGAGAGGTTAAATACCTCGCACGGTTCTGGATTTCTACCGAAGACATCGACGAGGCTAAATGGGCCATTCCTGAAGGCGTTAAAAAACGCTTTGATGAAGATGGCATTTCGTTAAAAATTATTGAAAGCGCGATGACGCTAAATGCTGGCTCTTCATAAGTCATCAGTCTACGAATAATTTAATGAGAAGAATTAAATCAGCACCGAATTAAATTTGAGTTACCTATAAGTGAACAATCTATAGAATTAAGCAAATGAAGAAAGCCTGACTATAGCTCATTGTGGATCCCTATTAATCAGCTGGGAAACCGCTTTAATCTGGGCCTCGGCACTTGATGAGTGATCGCCCTCACTTAGTGCTTTTGCGCTGTCAGCCTGTCGAGTAGACTGTTTGATAAAATCTTTATAACGTACCTGTTTTTGGTCTGCGATATTTTGATTCTTGAGTCTGCTATTCGATAAAGCTTCCGAGTTGATCTGCAAATAGGAACTTGATATTCGTTGCCAATGACCATAACTAGGATCAGGTTGAATTGCACCAGTTGAGGGAATATAAAAGTGATGTATCAAATAGAAAGAATTGTGTGCATTCGTTAAAAAGTAAGCACTACCTGCATCATATTCCGGAAAACCCCAATCACATAAAACTAAATATTCATTTAGCTTAGTGGAAAAACTTCCAATCATCCCGCCTGTGCACCAGTTCACGGAAAAATCCGAATACAAACTACCCTGTCCATCAATCAGGTAGATAGACGGGTCGGTTGACGCTCTAGCAGTTGCTTTATCAAACCGGTAAAAATCCTCGAATTCGTATGACCCAATGTAATAAAATTTCCACTGACCATGCAAAAAACTAACTTTTTCAAGCCCTATGCGATTTTTGCTTACAGCAGCAATTGACGGCACAACCATTAACAACAAATCGTCGTCGGCAACCTGACCAAGAGAACTGTTTGTGAGCAAACACAAGCCCAAAATTATTTTTAAAGTTTTCATCCTTAATCCACACTAACAAATAAACGATTGACGCTACCGTAAAATACTAAAGGTAATATTGATCTATGACAATAACGAATATTTTCGTAAGATAAAAATGATTATTGTTGCCTTTCAATATCCTAATGTGACAACTAGCTAAAATCTGCTAATAGCTGGCTTTTCGTCAACATAAAAAGCGCCATCGCTTCATCGTCAGTGCTCAACCAGGTAAATGGAAGCTTTGGATATTTAGCCTCCAGATCGAGCGCTGAGGTACCGACTTCAACGACTAATACCCCCTCGTCGTGCAGATAATCAGCCGCCTGCGCTAATATTCTGTCCACTAAATCCAGACCCAATGCGCCACCTCTAAAAGCCATATCCGGTTCGTGTAAATACTCCGCCGGCAATCTCTGCATCCGCTGATTAGAAATATACGGCGGGTTTGAGCAAATTAGATCGTACTTGCCCCTCACGCCGGCGAACAAATCTCCCTGATAAAGCCGCACCCTTTCCTGTAAATCATGTTGCTCAATATTTACTCGCGCGACGTCGATCGCGTCCGCCGATAATTCAGTCGCATCGACCTGCGCATCAGGGAAAGCATCAGCCAATGCGATGGCAATACAACCACTACCCGTGCATAGATCCAGTGCACGCCTGACTTTACCGGCTTCAATCCAGGGCGCAAACTGCTCTGGAATCCATTCACCAAAATAAGATCGCGGCACGATCACTCGCTCGTCAACATAAAAACGCAACCCGCAAAACCAGGCTTCATTAATAAGATAGGCGAATGGTTTTTGAGTCTTAATGCGCTGACTTAATAAAGTATCAAGGGTGGCAAGTTGTTGGGTACTGGGTACCCGATCCCAATCGAACTCGCTCGCCGCCATGTCCTGACCCGTCGCGTATAAACCCATCCAGGCCGCTTCGTCCCAGGCATTAGCAGTGCTGTGGCCGAAAAACAAATCATGTGCCTCTAGTTCAGCCTCAACTTCATCCACTACTTGATAAAGGGGTTTGTTCGCTGGCAGCACTATTGAATTCTGAGCATGGCGGGGTGATAAACCTTCATCCCAACTATATCATGGGTTTTAAACACCCAACCGCGCGCCAGTATATTTTTACCGGCATAGTATTTAGGTCGTTTATCGAAGTATTTTCTCCAGTTTTCGCGTGGCACAAGTACGCGAAAATCACCTTCTAGGTGCAGGGTCTGGTTTTTTCTCGATTGGCTCACTCGCTCTACTTTTCCAAGCACCTGACGATAACCACGAGTTTGCCCACGCGTGACCTCTGACGCACTCACGGGGGCAAAGAATCGCTCTCCCCACACCCCTTTATTTGCGCTCTTTGCCCTGCTTTCTGCTGCCAGATATTGATCCAGAAAATCCAGATTAGTCCCCACTGCGATCGCAAAACCCAAGCCTTGTTCGAGCGCTTTAATCTGAATATTCTCCCCGTTTTTGGTGTATAGATGCGCCAGCCAACGGCCATGTCTGTCCTTGGCTTGCTGGGCGTAGTCTATTCGAACCGCCTTACCCTCGAGTTGTTGTTTAAGATACCGGTAGGCATCTCGTGCGAGCGGTTCATCGGGAAACTTGCCATGCCCCATCTCGGGGGTGTTCACCCCGACCAGCCGGACGGTATCTTCATTTTGCAATATGAGGGTATCTCCATCGATTACTTTTTTAACCTCTACCAGGTCTGTTTCTGCCTCATTTCCACTGTTGGCGCAAGCGACCAACAATGTCAAGCCCACAAAAAAGGCGCCACCTAAGGGCGCCTTTTTAAAGGAAGTCAAGCACATCACTTATTCCAATCTTGCAAACCTCTATCTGATTCTAACCTTTGCGACCATAACGAGCCTGGAATTTGCCTACACGACCCGCCGTATCAACAATTTTTTGTTGACCGGTATAAAAAGGATGGCATTCAGAACAGACTTCAACATTGATATCATTGCCTTCTGTTGAGCCGGTCTCAAAGCTATTACCGCAGGTGCACGTGACTTTGACCTGGCTGTATTGTGGATGTGTATCAGCTTTCATGATGTAAACCCTCTTATTACTTGTCCAGCACCACTGGAGATTGAATTTTAGCTACCCCAAAATTGGGGGCGGTGAATATAGGCAAAATAGCGCCCAAACGCAAGTGATACTAACGATTCATAGATTGGAAAAATTCTGCGTTATTTTTAGTCGCTTTTAATTTATCGAGCAAGAATTCTATCGCTTGTAAATCATCCATTGGATGTAATAATTTACGTAGCAACCACACTTTCTGCAGCTCGTCTGGCTCCATCAGCAATTCTTCACGACGCGTACCGGATTTATTGATGATAGTCGCAGGATAAACCCGTTTTTCAGCGATGCGGCGGTCCAGATGTACTTCCATATTACCGGTACCTTTAAATTCTTCGTAGATAACTTCATCCATTTTAGAGCCAGTGTCGACCAATGCGGTTGCCAAAATAGTTAGGCTACCGCCTTCCTGCAGATTACGCGCTGCGCCAAAAAATCGTTTAGGTCGTTGTAGCGCATTGGCATCTACCCCACCCGTTAAGACTTTCCCTGAAGAAGGTGCAACCGTATTATAGGCACGCGCCAGGCGGGTAATGGAATCGAGCAATATCACCACATCTTTTTTATGCTCAACCAAGCGTTTGGCTTTGGCGATGACCATTTCTGCGACTTGTACATGACGCGTTGCCGGCTCGTCGAAAGTTGACGCAATTACCTCACCACGAACCATACGCGACATTTCAGTTACTTCTTCCGGCCGCTCATCAATCAACAATACAATTAACTCTGCTTCTGGATAGTTGCTGGTAATCGATTGCGCGATTTGCTGCAACATTACGGTTTTACCCGTTTTAGGCGCAGAAACGATCAACCCACGCTGGCCTTTACCGATCGGCGCGATCAAATCGATGACACGCCCAGTAATGTCTTCGGTGGAACCGGTCTCGCGTTCCAGGCGATAGCGCTTCTCTGGATGCAGCGGTGTCGCGTTTTCAAATAGTATTTTGCGCTTCGCTTCTTCAGGATCTTGCCCATTAATGGATTTAACCTTGAGCAGCGCAAAATAACGTTCGGAATCTTTCGGTGGCCTAACCAGGCCCTCGATCGTATCGCCGGTGCGTAGACCGAAACGACGGATTTGGCTGGGCGAAACGTAAATATCGTCTGGCCCCGCAATATATGAGCTGCTGGGCGAACGCAGAAATCCAAAACCATCTTGAAGAATTTCAACGACGCCATCGCCTTGAATATCAACCCCTTTTCTGGCTTGTGATTTTAATATTTTGAATATTTGTTCCTGTTTACGGCTACGGCCAATATTTTCAAGCCCAAGTTCACGCGCTAAATCCAATAGGTCAGCCGGCGTCTTGAGCTTAAGTTCAGATAAACTAAGTGATGAAGACATTATGAAAAATTATTCCTTAAAAGTGCAATATTGCACGGCAGGGTGATTATGAAAATATATGTTGGTTTTCTGTGCGCAAGAGCCACAGGCGTGGTGCGCGAGTTAGAAACTAAAGCCTGATAGAAGGTGTTCTTTAGACTTCCGGCGGATAATACTGAGGCAAATCGGGCTTGTCTAGTGTTTTATCATTAAATTGTCAGATTCGTTGCTTTTAACTTACATTTTTTCTGGTTTTACCCTATTTCTCCGAACTTATGATGTGTTTTCACGCCAGAATAAGGAATATCCAGGTATCACTTCAACGCAAACCCAAACCAAATAATGCATTTATCGGAAACGAAGCTTTTAACCCGAAACCCTATCGCTGTCCTCGATATAGATGAAATTCTGAAACTTTACCTTGAAATAACAAATCCTGTGATACGCCGGCAAACGAAATAGCATGATTTTTAAGCTGCTCATGCACGGCCTCACAGCTTACATTTTTAGGGGTATAGTTTGAGACATCATAACAAGCAAGGTGATCAGTCTGCGGGATATACTCGATCGCAGCCTGATCTTCGACCCAACCCAACACACCATTATGATAGTAATCTGCAAAAAATCGCTGATTACTAAACAGCGATTTTCCCGATGCATTTGGCAGTAACTGTTCGTATTGGCCAAAAACGATATCCGCTATCGTCGGCGCCACATCTCGTTGTGAAACAAAGGCGTCTATATACTGGGGCTTAATGCCGCTACCATAAATCGCAAATGGGATTAAAAAATGCTCAAAGCGCGAGCCAACCACCCAGTTGCTATGATCGGCCATCAGTACAAATATGGTATTGGGGTAATTCTTCTGCATCTCACCAACAAAAGATTCCAGCGCCTGGTCGGAAAAGTGTAAAGCGTTAAGCCGTTTATTGCGCGCCTCATTTTCTGAAAACCGCTGCATTAACAGGCCCGCTGGTAGTTTGTCATCATGCGTAGTGGCCCCGTTGATGCCAACCACAAATGGTGGTTTAAGTTGCTTAACCTTGGAAAGCACGAAACGATATAAATCCTGATCGTATACGCCCCAATCGTTGGTCTCATACTGGCGCTCAATAACATCGTCTTTCCCGTAACTCTGTGCAAAACCGAGTTTCAACGCAAATGCCCCAGTACCCGACGTTTCCTTTGCTGTGCCCTGAAAAAAAGCACTGCTATAACCCCGTTCGGTCAGCACATTTATAATGGTCTGATAGGATTGATCCTGTAGTTGAGATTTTGCCACCGAAGCACCCAGTGGATTTTGGAAAGAAGTTAAAATGGCAAACATACCTTCTGTTGTCCGAATACCATCGGCAATGCCCGCCTTGGGTCGAAGCGAACGCTGCAAAAGCGAATCAAAATATGGGGTGGTTTGCGCAGTGTAGCCATAAGGCTGCATGTTATTGGCGTTCCAGCTTTCCAGTAGTAGAAATACGATATTCACATCGCCTTGTGCCACTACCCGTTGTGGCTTATCAGCATAAAGTGCGACCAATGCTTGTGCGGTCTTATGGTTATCTTGTTCACTGAAAAAGCGCTGGTGGAGCTTACCACCTCCATTTAGTAGCGAATACAGCGCACTGTAACTCCCATTCATCGCGATAGCGGCTAATTTTTCATCACCGATGTCAATGGCCTGCCAGGGAGTCAACGGGATGGGCGCAAGCAAGCCTCGAATAAAAAATGCCGACATTAAAACCAACAGGATTTTTTTGGGTAAATAAAAGCGGTTAAGATCAATCGGTTCTAACCATCCACCAGGCAACTTATAAAAGCCAAGCACCAATAGCGGAAACCCAATGAGCATCAACAGGGTAATCAGTTTTTGTTGACCCCAGGCATTGAGAAACAAGCTATGTGCATCATTGAAGGTATCCAGAATTTCATACCCAACATGCCGACCAGAATTTTGGAAATACAACATATCCGCTAGCACCAGTACGATCATACTGGTAAGCAACAAACCAGCCGCAATCCTCATGGTTTTTGCGTGCCAATCAAACAAGGTTGCGAGTAATGCGGCCATTGCACTCACTGCCAAGTCGAATCGATATCCCCAAGCAATCGCATAGACTCGTTCCTGCAGTGAGAACTCGACAAACTGCGCCCCAAAAGACCATAAAAACAGCATTTTACCCACTATTAGAAGTAACCATGCTACCGCAAAGATGAGAAAATAGTTTCTGATGAACACTGTGGTGATAGACGTAATGCGATTGATATCGCGGCGAGTATAAAGCATAAGCGCGTAGTTTTAGCACTCAAACTCATCCCAGCCGTGTCGCCCTGATCCAAGCATAAATTACTCTTGGTGTCCCGCCTCTAAGCGTTTATTCAAATTGCGTCGAGCAGATCGATTAAGCCGATAAATACCAAGGCTTGCTGCCTATTTTTTAAACCGCGGTACGCTATAATTTTTGTATGCATAAAAAAGTTGTGTTACCCATTGCTGCGTTAGCATTGACGATAATCATTCTGGTCATTACCCTTTCAAACTACCAGCAAAATAAGAATATCGAGCAGGTTATATCGCAAGAACTCGATGGCAGACTGATCCCCCACAAAGCAAACTATACTTCCAAGCTCAAAAATATATTCAAAGATGGATTACGTTCATTTGAGTTTGATACGCTTTTCAATAGCGACGCTCCCACACCTTTTTTTGAGATTGGACATGATGAGGATGAAGTCAATGGCGTTTCTTTTGAGGATTATCTCAACCTCAACAAAGATAAACCGCTCAAGAAAGTATGGATGGATGTAAAAAACGCCGATGAAAGTAATATTTCCGGTATCTTGGCGAGGCTGAATTATCTAGAGAAAAAGTTTAACGTCAAAGACATTTTGATATTTGAATCAGACGCTACCACCCCCAAGCTAAAGCAGATCAGTGATGCCGGATACCATACTTCCTACTATGTGCCAAAATCACTACTTCAAAACTTGTTAGATCAGGACATTACAACCCTTCAACAGGAAGCGAGCAGAATACATGCGCTGGTAGAAGCACAAAATCTGGCCGCCATTTCATTTAGATTGGATTTATATCCGTTTGTAAAAACCTACATCGAGAAACTAATCCCCGATAACATTGTTTATCACACCTGGGGGAAGCACCAGCTTAAACAATCAAAAGTTTTACAACACATGCAGCATGAAGATTTTTATCAGGATGAACGAGTTAAAACCATTATTTATGCTTACTACAACAACAAACTAAATAGGCTCATTGACTTTTAATGGTTTGCACACCTTGTAGCTGCAAGCGGGCAAATTCGCATAACACTGGGGCCTTAGCTTAGTTGGCCTTCTTTTGACGCGTAAGATACGTCGGCGTTGCCATTTCCCATAATCGACTGGCGGTACGTTTGAACGGTTCAGCTAGCTCGGTTCCAGTATAAAGTTGATCTGGTGGCTGCGCGGCTGAGACCACCAAATTCACATCATGATCGTAGGCTGTGTCAATCAAGTTGATAAATCGACGCGTTGCAGAATCATCGTCTGACCCAAGTTCTGGCACGTCTGACACAATAATGGTACTAAACTGATTGGAAAGTTGAACATAGTCTTTTTGCGAACGATAAGTCTGACACAAGTTTTCAAAATCAAACCAGGCTACATCATCTACTACGCTTAGCGCCTTAATTGCGCGACCCGCGATCGAAATCTGCCTGGGCTGCGGTTCCGCTAAACCAGTAAGCTGCGTGTGACAAAGGGCGATGCCCGCGTCAGCTACCTGACCGAGGGGTGAGAAATAGATCTCGACGCATATCCAGGCGTGCCGGCGAAAATCTCGCTGTCCGTCAACATGCACCAAAGCACAATATTGTTTTATCAACGCGATGGCTGGCAGAAACGAATCCCGCTGAATACCATTATGGTATAAATCATCCGGGTGTATATTTGAGGTTGTAACAATAATCACCCCTTGCTCAGTCAGGTGCTTGAGCAAACGATGCAAAATCATGGCATCGGCAATATCCGTCACCATAAATTCATCCAGACATAGCAATCTGTATTTTTCCGCCACTTGTTGTGCGACAAATTTGAGTGGATCCTGTTTATCCTCTTGCTGGCCTTTTCGTGTGTGCACCCACAACATAAAACGGTGAAAATGAATACGCCATTTATATTCGGTTGGGGCGTTTTCAAAAAACAGATTCATCAAATAGGTTTTACCCCGCCCCACCCCGCCCCAAATGTAAACGCCTTTGGGAGCGCTATCCACTTGATTTGATAAAAACCATTTTCTTAAACCATTTCCCCGGCTACCAGAAGGCTTGTCTACTTGGGCCAACATTTCGTTGTATAAGCGAGATAACTCACTTACCAGTAGTCGCTGTGAGGGATCTTCGAGCACCTCGCCCGAATCGATGTGTTTTTGAATAAGCGCTTTAAATCCCATCGGAGTCAAGCCCTGCTTTCATTGGGGATTGCCCGACCGGGCATGATTTGAGAGAAATCTTGCAACAACGTGTATTGCTCGTGACATAAGTCAGCCCCAGTAGAATCAGGCCGCACAATACCAAACAGATGAGCAATACCATACGCATGGGCGCAATCGAGCACGCTAAAATTATCGTCTATAAATAAAGTTTGTTCAGGATCAAATTCTAACTTTTGGTGCACCTGCTCCCAAATACCCTCACTTTCCTTTGCCAGGCCGAGCACGTGTGAGCTAATCACTTGATCAAACGCACTCGCCAAACCAGTCATCTCCATCTTAAGTGCAATCGTATCTTGATGCGCATTGGTAAATAAAATAATTTGCTTACCCGCGCCACGCAATGCTTCCAGAAATTGTTTTACCAGGGGTCGAGGCTTGATCAAATGCGCAACTTCGCGCTTTAATTCGATAATGGGTAGCGCCAATTCCTGCGACCAGAAATCCGTACAATACCAATCCAGCCTGCCCCTTAGTTCAGTCATCCTCGGAAACAAATGTGCTTTCGCCTGTTCAAGATCCACCGCGTGGCGTTCAGCGTAGCGCATCGGTACATGCTCAAGCCAGAAATAGTTATCAAAACGCAGATCGAGTAGCGTTCCATCCATATCTAAAAATACCGTGCTTACTTTCTGCCAATCGATCATATCTGTGTTCCAAATACCATCTGCTTAATCCAATCAAAACGCAGGCAATACTACTCATTCTCAAGCCGAGCGTAAATGTAAATCCCGCTTGATCGTGATTTGCCTAGGTAAAAACTCATTCCCATCACCAACAAAACAGTCTCGCCCTAATTTTTATGCTTTATCATGCCAAATTCGGACGACACCTATTGAGGTTTGTGCGGTGCGGCGGTAGTATTTGTGCTCTCCCAATTACCCGCAATTTGAATCATGTTTACAGGCAGTATGGTCGCCCTGGTCACGCCAATGCAAGACGACGGAAGCGTAGATTACACCGCATTGGAAAAACTGGTTGAATTTCATATCGAAAACCAGACCGATGCAATCGTTTCGGTCGGAACTTCCGGCGAATCGGCCACCCTTACCCATGACGAAAACATTGACGTCGTTAAGCAAACTATTCGCTTCGCTGCGGGGCGCGTACCCATTATTGCAGGAACCGGCTCAAACAGCACCGCCGAAGCGATAGAAATGACCACACGAGCGCACCAAGCAGGTGCGGACGCAGTATTATTGGTCGTACCTTATTACAATAAGCCCGAGCAACAGGGCCTGTATTTACATTTTAAAGCAATTGCGGAGGCGGTCAGCATTCCCCAGATTTTATATAACGTACCTGGGCGTACTGCACGCAATATGGAGAACGAAACAACACTTAAGTTGGCCCAGATATCCAATATTGTTGGCATTAAGGATGCGACTGCGGATATGCAATCTGGGGCGGCGCTATGCCAGCAAGCACCGGATGGCTTTAGTATCTGGTCGGGTGACGATGGGACAACACTCGAACTCATGCAGCTGGGAGGCAAGGGCTGTATTTCGGTGACTGCCAACATTGCTCCAAAGCAAATGCACCAAATGTGCGCAGCCGCCCTTACCGGTGATTATGATCTCGCTGGTAATTTAAACCAGGCCCTCATTGCATTACATGAAAACCTATTTATCGAAGCGAACCCCATTCCGGCTAAATATGCGCTGTCACACATGGGCTTGATACAGAACAACCTGCGCCTGCCCCTTACCCATCTCGCAAGTGAGCACCAGGCAGCTGTTGAACGTGCTATCCAGACAGCAGGAATTACCATTTAGTATAACCCAATACTAGCCGAACGAGATTCGTTGGCTGCCATTGAAAACTTTTTTAAGATTGATCTAAATTATCTAGCTCCTTATGCCATCTATAAGCTTTCGTGACCATAAGCCCTCGCTAGACACACCTATTTATAAAGGATCGGTGCAGAATTTACATGCGGCGCCGGGTAAGGATGGATACCTCATAAGCGAAACCACATCTGGTGGATCGGTTTTCGATATCGGTACGATTTATCACATTCCAGGTAGCGATATCGCACGCGCCGCTTTTCGACATTATGTATTCACGAAATTGGCTAACCCTAAAACCTGGCAACAGCTCCGTACACACTTAAAGGAGCACAGCTATATTAACGGCAACAGGGTTAACGCATTATTGGATCGATTGTGTGAACAGGGAGCCCATACCCATCACGCCGGCATGCTGGATTCAAATACATGGGATGTTAAAAACACAGACTTCCCCGATACGCTCAGCAACCTGACGTTAATCAGGAACTTTCATATTAATAAACCACAGCCTGTAGCCTACGCCAATACCCATTTTTTTGACTACGCTTCCTATCGGCAATTAAACAGTTTTGTCATCCCGCTTGAGTATATCGTCAGGTTCGGTGTGACCAGTGGGTCTTCTATCCTGAATATCTACCACTCGCTACAGGGTAAAGCCAAATCACAATATCTTAGCGAGCTAGGCCAAACCAAACCACTTAAGGCATGGTCCAAATTTGAGACGCTTATCAGCGATTTCACCACCAAGTATGAACCCAGCGATCGAAGTGTCTCAAAACAAGAAGCCGCACTAATATCCAGTGTAAGTGGTGAGCAATTCGTAGAGTCCATCATACTCACGCAATTGGCTTCTTTTGTGGTACAACATTTATTTCAACAAATGGGGCTTTACCTGTGGGACTTAAAATGGGAATTAGCCAAACAGGCCGATAAATTGGTGTTTGTCGATACCATTGATACCGACTCCGTGCGCGCGACCTTAAAACTGGACTACCAAAATCACCGCAGTTTTGTTCACTTTAATAAACAGTCCATGCGTGATTACTACAAAATCATGCATGCGGACTGGTATGCGGCGATCAATGATGCCAAAAACCAGGCCTCGGCCACCCATCGAACCTTCCTTAGTATCCTGCAGGAAGGCCAAGAAACCAATCACTATCCACAAACGCCAGACGTCGATCCTCGATTTCTTGCGATTCAAGGAAACAAATTTAACTTCATCAAGCGGTTCGTGCTGGAAAATGGGCAAGCTGACAACTACCAGGCCGAAGCCACAAAGATCGCGCATCAAGAAATCGATTTTTACGCAGATTCAGGACAACTAGAACAATACCTGTCGTTAAATGGTTGTTAAAAAACGCATTTTTACGCTATGCTGAGTATTAAAGGCGCATCTGCGCTATCCACTTTTCGTCAACAAAAAGTCCTCAAACAAGTACAAGCGCATTGCGCGGACTGTATCGATATTGCAGCGGATTACTTTCACTTTATCGAGCTTAATGCCGAGCTAAACACTAAAGAGATGACCACGCTTGGCAAACTGCTGGAGTATGGTCCGCACCGAGAACACGTTAAGCTAAAAGGCGCACATCAGTTTTTAAGTATTCCGCGCGTCGGCACTATAACCCCTTGGTCTACCAAAGCAACGGATATCGCCTTACACTGCGGACTGCATAAAATCGAGCGCATCGAACGCGGTATTCTATGGCAAATTGATACGGGCGGTTCGAGCAACAAACAAACCGTATATGATCAGATAGAAGGTGTGCTGATCGACCCGATGACGGAAGCCTTATTATCTGATCCGGATGTTGCTGATCGTATTTTCGCACATGCCGCACCAACCCCGTTTAACACCATCGATATTCTGGGAGGTGGTTTGCCTGCATTACAGCAAGCCAATCGCGAGTTTGGCTTCGCACTAACCACAGAGGATCAGGATTACCTACTCAATCAATTTACCCAACTGGAGCGCAACCCGACTGATGCCGAGCTCATGATGTTTGCGCAGGTTAATTCCGAGCATTGTCGACATAAAATATTCAATGCTGACTGGACGATTGATAGTGAACCACAAACCCTTTCACCGTTTAAAATGATCCGTCATACGCATGCGCAAAATAGTAGAAATACGCTGGTCGCGTATCACGATAATGCTGCAGTGATAAAGGGCGCAACCGCCGGACGATTTTTCCCCGATGCGCAAAGCGGGCAATACCAGTACACTGAAGAACCCATTCATATTGCGATTAAAGTCGAAACCCATAACCACCCCACCGCGATCTCGCCTTTTCCTGGTGCGGCAACCGGTTCAGGTGGTGAAATTCGTGATGAAGGGGCGACTGGACGTGGTGGCAAACCCAAGGCGGGCCTAACAGGCTTTAGCGTCTCTCATCTGCGCCTGCCAGATGCACCGCGCAGCTGGGAGCAGGCTGCTTCCTCTCCTAAGCGCATTGCCAGCCCTTTGCAAATCATGCTGGAAGGTCCGATTGGTGCAGCTGCGTTTAACAACGAATTCGGCCGCCCCAATTTATGCGGTTATTTTCGTACCTTTGAGCACAGTAATGTGGATGACGGGGATAATACCTCACGACGTGGTTATCACAAACCGATTATGCTGGCGGGGGGTCTGGGTAATATTCGCGAACAGCATATCGAAAAGCAACGCTTTGACGCAGGTGCAGTATTGATCGTGTTGGGTGGTCCGGCCATGTTAATTGGCTTGGGTGGAGGGGCGGCCTCGAGTATGGCCAGCGGGATCAGCAGCGAAGATCTAGATTACGCTTCAGTGCAACGCGGTAACCCTGAAATGCAACGCCGCTGCCAGGAAGTCATTGATCGTTGCTGGGCAATGGATGCGGAAAACCCAATTTTATGGATTCATGATGTGGGTGCAGGCGGGCTGTCCAACGCGCTACCTGAATTGGTTCAGGATTCAGGACGTTCGGGCTATTTTGAGTTGCGCAGAGTATTAAACGACGACCCAGGCATGTCACCCATGCAAATCTGGTGTAATGAATCGCAGGAACGCTATGTGCTCGCCATTGCCCCGGAAAAACAAAAGCTATTTGAAGCTATCTGCCAACGAGAGCGCGCGTTGTATGCCATCGTGGGCAGGGCCACCAATGACGGTAAACTGACTTTAAGCGATCATCACTTCGAGACCAATGGCGCGGATAAACCCCATCCGATTGATTTACCCATGGAAGTTTTATTTGGCTTACCCCCCAAAATGGAAATTAATACAGAGCGCCATGCTCCCACGTTATCGCCATTGCGTATTGAACCGCGCGGTATCGAGGACAGCTTACTCGAAGTGTTACGCCACCCCAGCGTGGCCGATAAAACCTTTTTAATCAGCATTGGTGATAGAAGTATTACTGGCTTGATTGCGCGAGATCAAATGGTCGGACCCTGGCAGGTTCCAGTGGCAGATTTGGCGGTAACATTGTCAGGTTTTAATAGCTACGCGGGCGAGGCCATGGCGATGGGTGAGCGCACACCACTCGCGTTATTAGATGCACCCAGCAGCGGTCGCATGGCGATTGGCGAAGCTTTGACTAATATTGCCGCCGCACCGATTATGGATATTCAGGATATTAAACTTTCCGCCAATTGGATGGTACCCGCGGGTGAGCCGGGTGAAAACGCCAATTTGTACGACACCTGTAAGGCGATTGCAATGGAGCTTTGTCCTGACCTCGGTATTTCTATCCCGGTGGGTAAAGATTCGATGTCGATGCGGACCGTATGGTCAGACACCCACGAGCATAAAGTAGTTGCGCCACTTTCGCTGATTATTTCTGCATTTGCGCCGGTTACTGATGCACGACAAACCTTAACTCCGGAAATACAGCATCAACCGAACACCAGCCTATGGCTGCTTGATCTAGGAGGTGGCCAACATCGCCTGGGCGGTTCCATTTTCGCCCAAACCCAACAGCAACTGGGTGACACGCCCGCAGATGTTGATGATGCTGGGGTACTTAAAGGGTTTTTCAGTTTCATGCAAGCCGCTAATCTGCAAGGTCTGCTACTGGCTTATCATGATCGCTCGGATGGTGGTCTGATCACGACCCTTTGTGAAATGGCATTTGCTGGACGCTGTGGTCTTGAAATCAACTTGGGTGATGACCCAGCCTCGAGTGAGGCCATTCTATTCAATGAAGAATTGGGCGCCGTCGTTCAGGTGCGTAACGCCGACCAGCAGGAGCTAGAAGCGCTGGCCCTAAAACATGGCATCGAAACAATACTAATGCGCATCGGCCACCATACTAATGACGAACAAATCAGCATTTTGCATCAGGGTACAACCGCCCTCGACAGTTCGCGAATTAAGCTGCATCGTGCTTGGTCAGAGACCACCTACCATATGCAATCTTTGCGGGACCATCCCGCGTGCGCGCAACAAGAATATGATCGCATCCTAGACAACCAAGATCCGGGTTTGAGTGCGGATATTTCGTTTGAGTTACATACCCCAGAAATTGGGTTGGGTGCGGCACCGAAAATGGCCATACTACGCGAACAAGGGGTAAATGGACAAATTGAAATGGCGGCGGCGTTTGATCTTGCTGGCTTTGAGGCGATAGACGTTACCATGAGTGATCTGGTGGATGGCCGGCATGTACTGAACGAATTTCAGGGGTTTGTTGCCTGCGGCGGCTTTTCCTTTGGCGATGTATTGGGTGCGGGTGAAGGTTGGGCAAAATCGATTTTATTCAACCAGCAACTGCGGAATCAATTTGAAGCGTATTTTTCTTCCGAAAACCATCTTGTACTTGGCATCTGTAATGGCTGTCAAATGTTGGCATCATTATCGGATATTATTCCAGGCACACTTGATTGGCCACATTTTGTTCGCAATCGTTCGGAACAATTTGAAGCGCGCTATGTCATGGCGGAGATCGTCGACAGTCCCTCGCTTTTTTTCCGTGGGATGGCAGGTAGTCAACTACCCATTGCGGTTGCACATGGTGAAGGTCGGGTTGAATTTAGTTCGAAAAAATCGGCCGAGGCATTTCTGGCATCAAATAGAACCAGCCTGCGTTATGTGGATAATCATGGCAACGTCACCGAACAATATCCGAGCAACCCGAATGGCTCTCTGCAGGGCATTACCGGTATTACCAGTGATTCAGGTCTTGTGACCCTGATGATGCCCCATCCAGAGCGCACTACGCGCACGGTCAACCACTCCTGGGCACCCAGTGAATGGGGTAAAATAAGCCCCTGGATGCAGCTTTTTTATAACGCTCGTAGCTATTTTCAATAAATCCGTTTGTAACCCCCATGGCCACTAAATTTAGTTTTCAACATTATCTGATTCGGCTGCTGGCTGCGCTGATATTGGTTTGTGCAACGTATAACCCTATCGCACCTTATTCGTTTTATGCTTGGGCTATTGAACCTGCGCTCAAAGATTTTACCCATTTAAGTGTGCTGCATGGTTTTGTCGGTATCGTGTTGTTAATCGGATGGGTGATTTTCCTGCGTGCTACCTCTCGCTCGTTGGGCTTTGTTGGCATTATGCTGGCCAGCGCGTTTTTCACTATGCTGATTTGGCTGCTGATCGATCAGGGTTGGTTATCGCTGGATAAAAGCAGTACCTTAAGCTGGGTGATTATCTTTGCGCTGAGTGCGGTATTGGCGATCGGCATGTCATGGTCGCATGTGCGGCGTCGGTTCAGCGGACAGTATGATGTCGATGAAACAGATGATCGTTAAAACGGCGAAAGATGGGCTAACAGTTCGGCCAGACTAAGCGGTTTTTCAACGTCAATCAATTCAAGCTCATGGGCCAGTTGTCCCACTACCTGCTCCGGCGATTGCCCAATTTCACGTAGCATCTGCAGAGAATCTGCACCATCGCGTTTAGCCAGTTTGTCTCCCAGCTCATTGGTCTTGAGCGGCAAATGCCAAAATCTCGGCGGCGCTGCACCCAAGGCATTAAATAATGCGATTTGTCCAGGTGTTGAGTCCAGCAGATCCGCACCACGCACCACATCGGTAATACCCATTTGAATATCATCGACCACACTCACGAGCTGGTAAGCGAATAAACCATTGAAGCGTTTTACGATGATGTCACCCCAGGCAGCAGCGACATTTTGCGCCTGATCTCCAGCAACCTGATCGCTAAACAGAATCGTTTCATCAGGAACTTTACAGCGCCATACAAATTGCTGTCCCGGAAAGATATCCTCCAGCTGCTTGCCGCGACACGTACCGGGGTAAACATAGTGTCCTGCCTCATTGGGCTTGACGACTTTGTGTCGTATGTCCTGGCGTGAACAGGTGCAAGGGTAGAGTAAGCTCAGCTGTTTAGGTTTGCTGAAAGCCGTTTGGTAATGGCGAATAAAATGGCTTTCAGTATAGATATTTTGCTCATCAGGTAGGTAAAGAACATCTTCAAATTGATCCCAATCCAGGCCCAACCAGCGTAAATCATCGACGATCTGCGCTGCGCTGCCAGGTTTCACGCGCGGCGTATCGATATCATCCATGCGCAGGGCAAATTCACCGTCTGCCAACCGCGTTTGCAACCACGCCACAATAGCCGTACGAATATTGCCTAAATGCTGAACCCCGCTTGGGCTAGGTGCGTAACGGCCTCGAACCTGTCCTTTTTGGTCAGATGCTACTTGCAATAATCGGTATTTCAAACACATACCTTATTTTATAAGCTTCTTAATATGTTAAAAGCACTGATTTTTGATGTAGACGGGACCTTGGCCGATACCGAACGAGACGGCCACCGGGTTGCGTTTAACCTTGCCTTTGAGGCCGCAGGATTGGACTGGCATTGGGACGCCGACCTTTATGGTGAACTCTTGGCGGTTACCGGTGGTAAAGAGCGTATGCGCTTCTATGCCGAGCATTATGATACCGATTTTGCTGCGCAACCGGGTACAGACGTAATAATCAAACAACTCCATGCCAATAAAACAGCGCACTACTTAGCGTTGTTGAATGCAGGTAAAATTCCACTGCGACCGGGAGTTGAACGGTTGCTCAACGAAGCCCGCACAGCGGGGTTAATCCTGGCGATCGCCACCACCACGACACCAGAAAATGTGCGCGCCCTAATCAACAATACCCTCGGTTCTGAGGCGTTCAGTTGGTTCGCCTTTATTGGTGCGGGCGACGTGGTACCCGCGAAAAAACCTGCACCCGATATTTATCAGCTGGTGCTCAAACAACTTGGTTTACCACCCCACGACTGCCTGGCATTTGAGGATTCTGAAAATGGGTTGCATGCTTCTCTGGGTGCAGGTTTAAAAACAATCATAACAACCAATGAATACACCAAAGATCATGATTTTACTGGTGCCACTATCATACTAGATCAACTTGGAGAAAAAGAACAAGTCACTAACGTGCGTATCGGTAAGCTGAAGAAACCCTATATTGATGTTGGGGCATTGCTCGCATTAGTCGACTAATTTGCGCTTAAAGTCACTGACAGCTATGATTATCTGATCCCATTGGTCGGAAGCTGACAATGTTTCCTCTGCGCTACTTAAAACCCAGCGACCAAAATATTATTAAAACGCTGATTGCGATAACGATGGTTTACTGATAATCTGAACCGGTAACTCAACTATTAGCTCGAAACATTATGGCTCACGACAAAATTCATGCTCTTTCAACTGAATTATGCGATCTCTTGGGAGCAAACACATCCAATAAAAATGTTGAAAAGGTTTCTGAAGTTTTAGTTGATTTGCTTGCTGAAATTGCAGAAAAAAACACCAAAGAATATAACAAAATCGTTCGCGCACACGTCGGCAAAGATTCTAAACTCGCGGAGAAGATTACGGAAGAAATAAAAGAAAAACGCGATTCGTTGGTGGCTAATTTATCTGCGTTACGCTGAAATCCATTCCAAGGTAAGATCGGCTGACTGGTTTAGCGGGCTATGTAATTTTAATTTCGTTTCACCGTTAAAAAACACAAGATAAACCACCGCTGGCCAACCACCGCCATACTTAAATTAGTGGTCACTGGTTAATACGCGATTCGCTAAAATTTCTTTTTTACTGTCAATATATTGCTGTTGCTCAGGAGCCAGAACCATCGCCTGATCGATTGCCCTAAGTGCTGCTTGCTTTTTATTGAGTTTTGCCAATGCATAGGCAAGATTGTTCCAGGCCTGCGGTTTCTTTGGGTGTACTTGGGTTGCCGCGCGAAAAGCAACTTCTGCCCCCACATAATCTGCTATGGCAAAGGCCGCATTGCCCAGCCCCATTTGCAGAATAAAACTGCGTGGCCAACGGGCTAGCCCTGTTTGGTAGGCCTTGACCATGTTTTCAGGGGTTGCGGAATTTTCCAGTTCGATTGCCGCTTCGCGATATGTGATTTCGTTGGCAGAGATTGGCATAAACCCTATCGGCACCATCACCACTGACCAATTTTCTGCTCGCTGCCAGGTTCGCTCAAACACGCTAAATGAGCGAACGAGCCGCTTGGTCCTTCCTGAGCGCAGAATGATTACTTGGTTGTGTAGGTCATACCCAATCACGACTGCATAGTGCCAATAGGGATAAGCGGCTAACCCAAGGTTTTGCATCACCAATACTGGATGACCCACCGCAACTTCTCGCAAAACAGATGTCAATTTTCCATCTTGCACAATAGCGAGATAGTTAAAACGTCTTGCTACTGCCAACATCTCCGCCCGCAAACTCCCTTTGAGTGCTGGAACATAAACCAGCGGCATGAGCTGTGCTGGGCTAATTAGTTCTTGATAGTTGTTTAGGACCATTGCAAGTGCCGCAGGGCCGCATTGGTACGCTCGTTGCGGATAAAAAGGAACAGATTCTAATTCCACCAGCGGTGGAATATCGGCTGGTTTTGCTTGAATTTGACGCGTCTGCCTGGGTGTGATGCAAGCGGTGAAAAGCATCAAGATGCCTAACACGGCTGCCAGACGCAAGCCGTGTTTGTGTTGCCGCATTATCTAATGGGGTGGATAAAGGTGAAAATATCGGTGGCCCCAATCACATCGGTGATGACAAATACAATGAACAAAGTAAGTAATATACTTCCCGCGCCGGCACCAGCTGGCAAATTACTCAACTTATGTGAAATTTGACTGATTTGGTCATCAGTTAATTGGGCGACACGCGCTTTGGCGTGCTGTCGCATCACACCTAAATCGACCAATTGTTGCTCTAAATCTTTTCGAGCCTGGCTTAGATCTTGTGTTGAGTGATGCGTTGGTAGCAAATCTGGTGTACTCACCATAGCTGCATCTACAGGTACCTGAATGCCCAAGACAAGTGCAATACAGATAACCACAGACATTAGATTTGTTCGAAACTCTTTCATGGTTTCACCCTCGCTGATATTAAAACTTTGGTTATAGAAGTAATCGGAATATTTATATTATCCACTTTCTTAGGTGAATAGGGTTTTAATGCTGTCTTAATAAGAGTAATTTGAAGCCCAATGATTTTGGTTGTTATGAGATAAAACAAATATGAAACAGATTGATTGGCAAGATTTTACACAAGTAGAACTGCGGGTTGGCACGATTCTCGCGGTGAACAATTTTCCTGAAGCCAGGCACCCAGCCTATATATTAAAACTAGATTTTGGTAAACCGCTGGGCATTAAAAAATCCAGCGCACAGATTACTGATCTATATAGCAAAGCAGACCTGATTGGTAAGCAGGTGATAGCGGTGGTGAATTTTCCACCTAAGCAAATCGGGCCCATCATGTCTGAGTGTTTGGTGACTGGTTTTCACCGAGAAGACGGCTCGGTTGTCCTCGCAACGCCAGATGATGTCGTGCCAAATGGTGCGCGCCTGGCATAAATCTACCAGCTTAAATGGTGATTCCTAATTTCAGGTTTGTTGCTGCATTGGGTCGTTCCCCGCGCAGTTTGTTATTTTGTAAGTGTTTAATTAAAACGTCGCCTTAAGGTAAAAATTAATCTTCCTTCAAACGTTTACGCAACTCGAATTTTTGGACTTTACCGGTTGCGGTTTTGGGTATCGCGCCAAATACAACCTTTTTAGGTTTTTTAAAACGTGCAATATGCGTAGCGCAATGATCAATCAGCGTTTGCTCAGTGACTTCTTCACTATCTGTATAGCTGCTTTTTAACTCCACAAAGGCACAAGGCACTTCACCCCACTTTTTATCCGGCATGGCGACCACCGCGGCATCACCCACCGCTGGATGTTTGTACAAAGCATTTTCGATCTCAACCGAAGAAATATTCTCACCCCCTGAAATAATGATGTCCTTAGCACGATCTTTAATCTGAATGTACCCATCTGCATGCACCACCGCCAAATCACCGCTATGAAACCAACCGTTTTGAAACGCGTCTGCCGTCGCTTCTGGATCTTTCAAATAACCCACCATCAGTGTATTACCACGAATGACAATCTCTCCCAGGGTTTGGCCATCATGCGGGACTTCCTCACCACTTTCAATATCCAAAACGCATACTGCTTCGGTCATGGGAAAGCGCACTCCCTGACGAGCCTTAACCTCAGCGACTTCAGATTGGGCTAGCTCATCCCAGCACTGCTGAGGAGCTGCCTGGAGAATATGACCATAACTTTCAGTTAAGCCATAGACATGCATGATTTCAAATCCCATTCCCTCCATTTTCTCCAGTACGGCGGCCGGGGGTGGCGCGCCCGCTGTCATGCAATATACAGTACGATCGTGAGCGACCTTGTCTGGACATGCTTCTGCATTTGCCAGCATATTCAATACAATCGGCGCACCGCCAAAATGGGTCACACCATAGGCTTGCATGGCAGAAAATATTTCCTTCGGGACGATATTACGAACGCACACCACAGTCGCTGCCATCGCGGTCATCGTCCAGGCATGCCCCCAGCCATTACAATGAAACAATGGGACTGTATAAAGATACACGGGATGTTGGGGTATAGCCCAGCCAGCGATGGTGCCCATGGTCATCAGGTAAGAACCGCGATGATGATAGACCACGGCTTTGGGTAAGCCTGATGTTCCCGAAGTGAAATTTATCGCCAATGGACTAAGCTCATCTTTCACCTGGCACCCGATATACGCTTTTGTGGTGATATCCTGTGCGGTTAACAGGCTATCGTAATCGATAATATTAATGCCTTTTGGCAGCGCTGGTTTTTTGAGCGCGTGAGGATCGTCAATTAGAATCACCGGAATATCTCGATGATGATGCTTGAGGTAGATAATGCCTTCAATTACCTGTGGCAATAATTCGCGGTCTACGATCAAGGCTTTAGATTCTGCAAATGAAAGAATATAACGAATGGTTTCAGCGTCCAGGCGGGTGTTAATCGTGTTGATCACCGCGCCAGCCAGTGGAATGAAAAAATGTGCTTCAAAGGTGTGGGGGGTATTGAAAGCCAGCACTGAAACCGTATCAAATGGCTGAATACCTAAACCCTGCAGCGCGGCTGCCATCTGCTGGCAACGATGGTGTATTTGTGACCAGGTATATTGTTGCTCATGGTAGATCAGGCTGGTGTGATCCGGGAAAACATCTGCGGTGCGTGCCAGGTAAGCAAGCGGTGTTAATGGCGTAAAGTTTGCGCGATTACCTCTGAACTGCTTCAACGAGTCATACATGCTGGGTAAGGGGTAGTCTGTACTCATATCGGTTTTAGTGCTCAAATATAAAATGGATGCATGCTCTATGCGTAAATGAACAATCCTCTGTCGATAACCCGTTGCTGTTGAGCATGCCTAATTGCGCAGGTTCTGACCTAAATCCAACATACTTTCAATCCGAGCGCGGGTCTCAGGTGTTTTAACCAGGCAAAGAAACGCACGGCGCTCTGCATCGTATAAATCTTGCTCAGACCACAACGTTCCTGCATCAATCTCCCCACCACTAACGATACTCGCCATTGCGCGACCAACCACTGTATCGTGCGGCATTAACGCGCCCTTTTTGTGTGCCTGATCTAGCCACTCTACCATCGCCTGATACACTGGCGCACCCGGCATACGTAAAGCGGGCCGATGCCGATGAACCGCTTCTGACATATCTTTTATTTTCTGTAAGGCGTGTCCAAGCAAGCGATCTCGATTCATCAAGTAACCATCCGCTGAGATGATCATCGCCAGATCCAGTGCCATTGACGGGGACGAGGCAGTCACGCCATATCCCAGATTCTTAAACGCCTTCCATGATGCCTGTTCAATTTGATCAATGGGTAAGGCAAGCTTCTCACGCCAGCGATACAGAATCTCTTTACAGCCGCCACCACCAGGAACCAAGCCCACCAAACTCTCAACCAAACCCATAACCGAATTAGCGTGGCAGATTACATGCTGAGCATGCAATACCACTTCAAAGCCACCGCCTATAGACAGCCCAGAAGGCGCTGCAATGACCGGGAAATCGGCAACTGCCATTTTATGTACGGTTTGTTGAAAATGATTTAGAAATGTATCCAGGCCTACGTAATCCTCTTGTTGAACAAACTCACGAATGGCTGCAAGATTCACCCCACAAGAAAAATGCTGGGCATCATTGTGTACGATCAAACCGTTTAAACCAAACGCTTCGACTTTATTTAAGGCATCATCGAGAATCGCCATCGAATTGCCATCCAGCGCATTCGCTTTACTGTGAAACTCTACCAGTGCAGCACCTTCATACTCATACCAGCTGGCAACTGCATTCGAGTATTGTGGGGTTAAAGTTCGTCTAATTTCGTTAAATCGAATCACTCCGGGTGCGCGCTTGATGGGCTGCCAGTTGCTTTTTTTCTGCGCATCATCCCATAGTCGTATTTGTAACGCACCATTGGCGACACGATAAAATACAGGATTGGGTTCTTTATAGATTTGCATCAACAAGGGTGGCACCGTGCGCCCTTCCAATTGCAAGCGCTGCACCGCATAGCCAAGCCCAATGTTGTCTAACATCTCAAACGGGCCCGCCACCCAGTTATACCCAAGCTTCATCGCTTCATCGATTGCGCTGGGGTCATTACCCACTTCAGGTATGAGCGACGCAGCGTAACAGAGGGTTTCAGAGAGTACTCGCCACGCGTATTGTCCAACTTCGCTCTCATCTTCGAGCAAACGACGTATCCCCTGTTGCTCCGCCTGGTTAACAATGTCGATGTCGGGACGATCAAAATTAATATAATCACCTGTCGCAAAATCTAGGACCCGTTTTGCGCTCTCTGCGTCGGGCTGAAAGTAAAACCCTTTACCCTGTTTATTCCCAGTCTGACCATTTTCGATCATTCTGGTCATGCAATCAATCGGCGCCGCGACCGCGTGAAATGGATCGTCTTGAGGAAGAATACTGACCAAACTTTTCACCACATCCGACATCAGGTCGATTCCGATCAGATCATATAAACCAAACACCCCGGTTTTAGGTATCCCCATTGGTCGCCCAAAAATAGCATCTGCCACTGGCGGTGCCAAACTTGCTTTAAAGGCTTCGTGTAAAGCACATTGAATCGCAAACACGCCAACCCGATTGGCCAAGAACCCGGGGGTATCTTTACATGCCACCACCCCTTTACCCAGATTTTCTTCGCAAAACTTCGTCAGTTTTTGCATCACGAGTTCCTGAGTATGCTCTCCACGCACCAGCTCCAGTAATTGCATGTAACGCACGGGATTGAAAAAATGGGTAATCGCAAATCGCTGGCGGAGTGAATCAGTCATGCCTTCAGTCAACAAGCTGATCGGAATAGTAGAGGTATTCGAGGTTAATATCGCTTCGGGTGGTAAATGTTGGGCGAGCTGATCGTATAATTGGTGCTTAACTTCCAATCGTTCGACCACCGCTTCAGCAACCCAATCACAATCTGCTACCTGCGCGAGATCATCTCTGATGTTACCCAGCTGAATTCTGTGCGCTGCCTCGTCATTCATTAGGCCCGGTTGATTAGGGTTTTGCAAACGCTCCAGACCTTTGCGCGCGAAGGCGTTTACATCATCCCCTTCACTTGGAAGATCAAGCATCCACACATCGATACCCGCATTGGCAACCTGACCCGCAATACCCGAGCCCATGGTACCAGAACCGATAACGACCACTTTATTAAACATAGGTTTTTACCCGAAACACGTTCATATGATTCATTTAATACATAAAAATACTTACGCCCCCTTTTTACTCAGAGGCCACTGATAAACGCTCGTAACGCGTGCAAACAATCATCCGGTGCTTCAATGGGAAGCATATGACCCACTTTTCCCAGGCTCACCATGGATTGCACATTCGCTAATGAATCAGCCAGCGCGTGCCCTGCCTTGGCAGGCGTCATTTTATCTTGCTCAGCGAGAACGAGTTGCACTGGCATTGTGAGCTTAGCAGCAATCTGTTCGCCTCTCCTATACGCATTGCAAGCCACTAAATCAGTATACAACGGGTTGTTTTGCATAATGCGGGTACCGATCCCAATAGGTGCTTGCCCAGGTACGGCAGATAGGCCAAACTGGTAATCTTGCCCAAAACCCCAGTTGAGCATTGCCGCTACCGCTTTATTTTGATCTGACGCGGCCAGTGAAAGGAGCTGTTCGTTGACGGGAATGGCTGCAGCACTCGCAATGACGCTGAGCGAGCGCACCCTTTTGGGCTGTCGCGCTGCCATTTCCATCGCGACTAACGCACCTTGCGAATGCCCAACTACGCTGGTCTGTTCAACTCCCATTTGATCAATCAGTTGCGACAACCACTGTGCCATGCCCTCAATACTCTCTATAGGCTTACCTGCTGACAGACTATGCCCAGGAAGATCCGGCGCTAACACTGAAAATCCATGAAATGCAAACCATCTGGATTGCAAAGCCCAACAACGATGATCCAGCCCACTACCATGCAAAAACATCACCGTGGGCAGTGCGCTGTCAAATTCCTTACCGCCAGTAGCGACATAGGTTTTTGCTTTATTTAGGGTTAAATACATATTCGTCTTACACCCGACTGAGTCGCTCGGCGGCTTTTAACCCAAGCGCAAAATCTGCCTTAATATCAGAGATTGCCTCGATACCCACTGAAACACGTATTAAATCTGCAGAAATTCCCGCATCCTTCAAGGCCTGTGCATCTAACCTGGAATGTGTTGTTGAGCCAGGATGCAACACCAAGGTACGCGAATCACCCACATTGGCAAGATTGGTTGAAAGCTGTAAGGCGTCCATGAACGCGGCGCCGGCTTTCCGACCACCCTTAATTCCAAAAGAAAAAATAGAGCCTGCCCCATGCGGGAATAACGATTCGATCAATTCCTCACTTTCATCATGTACCGAAGGATGGTTAACCCATGCCACCATTTCATGTTGGGATAACCAATCGAGTAAGGCATGGGTATTGTCGATATGCTGCCGCATACGCAAGCTCAAACTTTCCAGGCCTTGCATCAGCAAAAAGGCATTATGCGGGCTCAGGGTAGCCCCAAAATCTCGCATGGATTCCGCACGGATACGCATCGACAAGCTACTTGGGCCAAATTCCTCCCAGAAATTAATCCCATGGAAGGGTTCATAAGGTTCTGCAAGGGTAGGAAATTTACGCTTATCGTCACGCAACCGTACGCTCCAATCGAAATTACCCCCATCCACAATCGCTCCCCCAATTGCATTACCACTACCACCAATCCATTTGGTCAACGAGTGCACAACGATATGCGCACCATGACGAATCGGATTACATAAGGCAGGCGTCGCAAAAGTAGCATCGACCACCAATGGGATACCGTGCCGCTTGGCAAGCTTCGACAGGCGGGGGATGTCAGCGATGTCCAACCCTGGATTACCAATAGATTCACAAAAAAACAATTTGGTATTGTCACGCACTGCGGTGCTGATTTGTTCGTGATCATTGACCGAAACAAATGTAGTTTCGATACCCAGGCGTTTAAGGGTATGGCGTAGCAAGGTTGCGGTTGAACCATAAATTTGCGAAGCTGCGACAATGTGATCGCCCGCTGAGCACAGAGTTGCAAAAGTCGTAAACAAAGCGCTCATACCCGAGCTGGTGCACACACACGCCACGCCACTTTCGAGCGCCGCTAAACGTTGTTCCAGTACCGCAACCGTCGGGTTCGTCATGCGACTGTATATATGTCCACCTTGCTCGATATTGAACAATGCTGCGCCATGTGCGACATCTTTAAAGGCATAACTCGTGGTTTGGTAAATCGGCACCGCACGACTACCATGGGTTGGTTCTGGTTGATAACCGCTATGTAAAGCGATCGTTTCGGGGGCAAAAAAAGATGAATCACTCATAAAGTTTCTACCTGTATTGACTAGCAAGACTCGCGCGGTCGCAAGTCTAAATCCAGTGTTTTGAAATCAAATGGTATGGCGTGACAGCTTACAGCAGCCGGCTGCGCTCCTACTATAACCGTCAATGCCTCACCTAGTTTATCGTTAAGCGGCATTATAGGCACCTTTTGCAACATCGCGAAACCAAGATACGCATCATATCTTGCAGAAAGGCACTGTGAGGTGATTTGCCCAACTTGCTTGTCGTCGAGATACACGCCTTGCTCGTCCGGCAGGGCGCTTAATCCTCTACCCACAATACCCATTAACCGAGGGGAAACCCCTTGTGCTTTGTGCGCGCGCAGGGCATCAACACTCATACTCTCAATTTCAGTATTTAGATCACAAAACTTTTCCAGCCCACATTGCAATGGTGTGTGGTTAAAGTACATATCATTACCAAATGACAAGAGCCCACTTTCGACACGTTCAATTAAATTTGGGCAACCCGGTCCCACGTTTAGATCTGCGCCTTGCTCAAAAAGCACATCCCAAAGCTGTTGCCCGAGAACTGCATCATCTACGTAAATTTCAAACCCTCCTTGCTTGGACCAACCCGAGCGCGCCACGATGAAAGGACGACCCATAAAGCTTAGCCATTTATAGCGGAAAAAGCGAATATCCTTCACTTGATCTCCAAATACCCGCGCCATCAAAGTCTCTGCCTTCGGGCCTTGAACGGCAACGGGCCAAACATCGAGTTCGTTGACGTTCACCTCGAAATCGCCCCCTTGCGCCAGTCCTTTGGCCCACAACAATACGTTGGAGTCTGCGATACTTAACCACCAGCGATCTGATCTGACTTTAATCGCAATCGGGTCATTAATCATTTTGCCCTGTTCATCACAGAGCGGAAGGTAAAAACACTGATCTGTTTGCGCATTGGAAATATCTCTTGGCGTCATCCACTGAACCAGCTTAGCGGCATCTGCGCCTGCTATTTGAATCTGTCTTTCACAGGAAACATCCCAAACCTGCACATGCTCACATAAGTGCCAATAATCTTCATCATCACTACGAAAACAGGTCGGCAATAACATATTGTTGTAGACCGTGTAGGCTTTTACCCCTAGCGCCTCGTTACGGGAAGTATAGGGCGTTGATCGAAGTCGATTAGAAACCGTTAGAATAGGTCTAGCTGGCATATTTAATTCAGTTAAGTTAACTCGACATGCGCATAATTTGCTGTTACTGAAAACACCTTGCAAACGAAATTAGTTTTGCCTGAGAACAACATTTTGTTAGTCTAGTGGAAAAATAAGTTATCCTAATGCCTATGCCTGCCAAATTACCCTTAAATTGGTTACGAAATTTTGAAGTCGCAGCCAGACACCAAAGCTTCACTAAGGCCGCGCAAGAACTCAATATTAGCCAGGCAGCCGTCAGCAAACGGATTAAGGCGCTCGAACAACAGCTTCAACATCAGTTATTTAACCGCTCGGCACACAGCATCAGCTTAACTGAATATGGTCAGCGCTACTGGCATGATATTCGTGATTCTATCTATCAGTTAGACAGCGTCACAGAACAGCTATTCAATACACAACGAAATAATCACCTAAGGATTCGCAGCAACATTTCTTATAGCCTGTTGGCTTTGTCACCAATACTGGCCCGGTTTCGTGATGAATTTCCACAATTCAGCTTTGAAGTAACCCATACGGTCTGGAATTCAGATCGTAAAAAACAAAATGCAGATATTGAAATAAGCTATCGGCCAACCCAACCCGCCCATCCTGATTGGAAGCTACTACATCAAGATAAACTCTATCCGGTCGTAGCAGCTCATTTGAGCGATAAAGAGATATTAGAACTACCTCTGATTCAAATACTCGGTTATTACCGGCAATGGTCATGGTGGTTAGACCTTGCTAAAACCCTTACTTCATCGCCTCAATTTACCCGCCAATGGATACAACTCCATACAAATTCGCATAATCTGCAACGCGCCACCTGGCGAGTAGATAATTCAGCGAGTGCCTACTCCATTGCAGAACAAGGCCTAGGCATTGCACTTGGCAGAAGTTGTTTGCTCAATCCCTATCTTGAAAAAGGCAGCTTGCGACGTCTTGATAATCATACTGAATTTGATGCCCCGGAAGGGTTTCACATTACCCAACTTAATCCCGAAAAACGATATCAATCACAAGTATTGATTGATTATCTGATGCAAACGCAACCACCTACGTAGTGCGGTTTACAGTTGCTAAATAAGCAGAATGAATTACTTCCGGGCAAATTAAGCACAGCCCCTAAGTTCTGATTCTTGAAACCCCGCGCTGACTAATGTTTACTCTGAACATATTCTCGTCGGGCAACCATTAAGCCCCCGGTAATAACCAACAGCGCGCCAAATAAACTTGAAGCAAATAACACTTCTGCATAAACCAGATAGCCGACGACAATCGCCCACATCAGAATAAAGTAATTAAATGGCTGCAAAATCACCACCGGTGTGAGCTCCAGCGCCTTGATAAACAGGTAGTGACCGTCTATTTCGGTACAAGAAATGACCAATAACCCTAACTTATCGCTTAATGTTATGGGTTGCTAGTAAAACGGTACAAGCAAGCTGCTCACCCCTAAACCGACAAGTCCAAAATACAACAATGACGAATTGAAGCTGTCCCTACAACCCGCGATTCGCTTCAATAGACTATAAACGGCAAACATAAAGGCGACCAGCATGGCAATCAAGGCGCTAGGATGAAATACGCCCAGCCCTGGCTTGAGAATAATGAGTGTTCCCAGAAACCCAATAATTACCACAGTCCATCACCGTCAACCCGCCCTTCATTCAATATTGGGGCTGAAAGTGCTGTCGCCATGAGCGGAAAAGTCGCGATTAAGGCATGCGTAGGAGCAATCCTGAGAAAGTGGGGCGCGTAGGCAAACACCGCCATCTCAGCGACAATGATTCATCCTCTACTAAATTGTAGCCATGGCCGCCTGGTTTGGATCACCAAACGAATATCCCCATGCCGTGCGTAAAAATTAAGCGTAAATATGCTATAGGCCAAATAGCGCACAAACAATATTCGCGTAACATGGAGCTGACTCATTAAATGTTTGGTAATCGCATCCTGTACGGAAAACAACAAAGTCGCAATTAACGTTGCGATAATGCCTCGCCAATGTTGTGAGATAGCTGCAAAACCGTGTTGTATCTTGGAAAATTATTTATGATTTGCTGCTGCAGGATTCTCAAAATTATTAACAACAATAGTTTCATGATCAATTTTCAAATCCAGTCTTTGCCTTGTTCAGCCACAATACTAAGTGCACCAAATAGTTGGGATAGATAGGCAGCACAGCAATTTACCGCTAGCAACACACTTTTAGTTGTAGTCGAAACAGGTAATTACTTTACCAACTTGCGGGGACGGGCTAAACGATTTTTAAGCGCCTGGTTAACCAATTTTTGGTCGGGTGCATACAAATTTTCCGTCAGTATTTTTGCGAATACTTTTCTGAAGTTCGCCTGCTGGCCACTGCCTGGAAACGCGACCATTTTACCCTCGTTGACTACTCTAAAGTTTGCATCTACCAACGGGCCCTCAAGAAGTTCGCAGACGTTTTTCTTGATAAGGATAATCGGTATTTGGCGTACATTTTTTATCGATTCCAGCTCCTGAATGAGGACTGGTATAGCCGCTTTTACCTCCTGGTTACGCGCGGTTAACTTAAGATCATGCAAAGGCGTATAGGTTGCATCGAGTAAAAGCACCCCCCAATGGCGTAGTGCGCGTAACCCCGCTTCTTTACTTTTTGGCACCACCCCAAAAAGCTGGATGATCAATTCTACGAACAAACTTTCACGCCAACTTCCGTTTACATCATAAAAATAACGACCATCAGCAGGTGGGGATTCTGCGATGATAATCAGACGAATATTTTCTGGCGCCCAGGTTTGGCGCAATTTAAGGTAGTCTCTTTTCGAACGCATTTTATTCCACGATACAATAGATGCAATGAATTATAACGCGCCCATGACAATTATACCGTGCTTGCCCAAAAACCTATTGCAGCCTGGTCTCGAACAACATCTAATGCTCGGTATTTAATGAGAATATGGTGAAAATAGGGCCTGACCTGTCGATCTGTTTGGCACAAACAAAACTGTCATAACTTCAAGATTTAGTATTTAAGAGCCTGCGAATTTAGCGGTATTCCCTCCCATTACCATTTCTATGCGTTGGGCTATATTGACATACTGATCTAAAAACTATGGTTCTGTTGTATACGTATTCGGTCTGATCTCCCTATTGGTCTTCTAGGTTTCGAAAAGACTGCTGAACTCTTCATTTGGATAATCACAAAATATGGTCGAAAACCAATTCATGAGTACTTACAATACGTCGCGAATAGCAAATAGCAAATAGCAAATAGCAAATAGCAAATAGCAAATAGCAAATAGCAAATAGCAAATATTATATTTATTCATCAGCATAGTGAACACTGAGAAAACGAAAGAAGCTACTGACATCAAAACAGACCCGGTTGATTCAAAATTGACTGAGGGCGTTGATAAAATGGTGGAGAAAATTGATGCCTCCATTGAGGTTCCAACTCAATTGGAACCAGTGCTCGCCTATCTAACTCAGTATCCCTGGTTAAAGGGCGTCGTGGTCTTATGCTTGTTTGTAATCGTGGCTTGGATCGTAACTTGGATTGTCAAGCGATTTGTAGCGCGAATCGCGCTCCATACTTCTTCAAAAGTAGATGATTTAATCGCTTCAAATCTTAGCAGGCCCTTATTCTGGACATTTACGCTATTGGGTTTACTGGTAGCAGCATCACTTTCCGGGGTGTCAGAAAACGCCCAAAACATCCTGACTTCGGTGGCGCTATCAATTTTGATTTTTCTGTGGATGCTGTTTGGATTGCGCATCGCGAAACTATTGATTTCTGTCGCCAGTGACCATGCCCAAAAGCGTTCCTTGGTCCGCCCTCAGACCCTGCCCCTATTTACTAATCTCGCCAATATCACAATCATTATCCTTGCTATCTACTTTATTTTTCAGGTTTGGCATATTGATATGACTGCCTGGCTGGCTTCAGCGGGTATTGCTGGAATCGCTATTGGTTTTGCCGCCAAAGATACGCTTGCTAATCTTTTTTCCGGAGTCTTCATCATGGCAGATTCCCCCTATAAAATCGGAGATTTCATCGTCATTGATGATGGTACCGGATTACGGGGTAAGGTGACTCATATTGGCATTCGAAGCACCCGAGTCCTCACCCGCGATGATATTGAAGTGACTATTCCTAACTCAATTATGGGAAATTCCAAGGTCATTAACGAATCAGGCGGGCCGAACACCAAAAGCCGCATTAGCGTCGCTGTTGGCGTAGGATATGGTTCTGATATCGACAAAGTTAATGCTGTGTTACAGTCCGTCGCCGAAAATTCATCCCAGATTTGCACCTATCCGGTGCCGCGGGTGCGTTTTCGACGCTTCGGGCCTTCCGCGCTGGATTTCGAGCTACTTTGCTGGATTGAAAACCCAGAACTGCGTGGACGTGTTATAGATAGGCTAAACAGTGATGTCTATCAGCGCTTTATGGCGGAAGGTATCGAAATACCCTTCAGTAAACAGGATGTTTATATCAAGGAAATGCCTGGCACCGACGGGAGCGTAACCGGACCTAATCGCTGATATTTTCCGTCTCAACCCATTTAGCGAATCCGGTGTTAAAAAGCTGCTGTAGCGACAATAAAGTCTTTAAACTGCTGTGTGCAGAAGGGCATGCTTTGTCGGAGTATAAGTTTCACGTCACGGTATTACTGCGGAACTATCTACCCTGCAGTCGACAATAGCAACAACAATGGAGTTGAGGTTGTTTCCACTTTATCCGTGAATTGGATTTAAACACCACTTGATTTCTTAATGTATAATTCTAAAAATACTTCACCAACCAAGAGGAAAAAACAATGGCAACGTATGAATGTGATATCTGCGGAATGAGCGTAAATGCAAACTGCGGCAAATGCGATGCTCCCCTGGTAAATGGTAGCCTGAAGCTCGAGGATGGCAGTAAAGTCCAGATTTCCGAATGCCCCAATGGTCATGGGAAAATCAAATCACCACAATGTTGCGGTCAGGATATGGCCTGCCAGGTTGAATAATTTGATTTGAGCAAAACACAGAGCACGATTGGTTTCAGGTCCATCGCGATCTACCTACACCTTAGGCCTGATTAATCGCCTAAACTAGCGTCCGGGTAGGTAACTCGATATATATTAAGCTAAAGAAGATTGACTAATCTACGCTAATCACGAATTGACAAGTCTTCGTGATCGCCGGGTTTAGCCTCATAGAGCAATCCATCGCAGTCATTTTTACTCGCATCCAAAATTCTTTTGCCTCTTTCCAGACAAACCCAAACGACTTTGGTATTTATTCCACCCTTGGCCGCAATTTGACGCTGAGCACGTTTGCAGTATCTACACTGCTTTCCCTTATGCATAAAGTACCTTTCATCCTATATATTTTTCGTTCTTCTGAATATAAGGCCTATTTATCATAAATACAATGTAATACGACTACTAATTAGTATATTAGTGAGTATTCAGCGATCCACATGGTCGTCCTTTAGTTGATAAAAAAAGGCGCGTAAATACGCGCCTTTTTACTATTCTTCGTGCGGAGAGCTTGATTTTAACCCTCAACTAGGTAGAACCGGCCCCGCTTTCAGTAATGCTTTACCTTGGTCATTATCAGTATATTTCTCAAAATTCTCAATAAATAGCCCTGCTAGGTTCCGTGCCTTTTTATCCCACTCATTCGGATCCTCATAGGTATTACGTGGATCCAGAATTGTACTATCTACACCTGGCAATGCCGTCGGAACTGACAGATTAAAATAGGGAACCGAACTGGTTTCAGCCTGATCAATCGAGCCATCCAAAATCGAATCGATAATCGCTCGGGTATTCTGGATGGAAATACGTTTACCGGTACCATTCCAACCCGTATTCACCAGGTAGGCTCTGGCATTTGCGGCCTTCATTCGCTTCACCAGTTCTTCTGCATATTTGGTTGGATGCAGAGTTAAAAAAGCTGCGCCAAAACACGCAGAGAAAGTTGGTGTAGGTTCGGTTACACCGCGCTCTGTACCCGCAAGTTTTGCGGTAAATCCAGATAGAAAGTGATACTGAGTTTGTTCAAAATCGAGGCTGGCAACAGGTGGCAAAACCCCAAAAGCGTCTGCTGATAGAAAAATAATCCGGTCAGCATGCCCCCCTTTGGATATGGGCTTAACGATGTTCTCGATATGATAAATCGGATAGGAAACACGGGTGTTTTCGGTTTTAGAACCATCATCATAGTCAATACTGCCGTCATCACGTACCGTTACATTTTCAAGCAGCGCGTCTCGTTTAATAGCGTGGTAAATATCGGGCTCCGCTTCTTTGCTCAGCTTAATGGTTTTGGCGTAGCACCCACCCTCGAAATTAAAAACGCCATCATCATCCCAACCATGCTCATCATCACCAATTAATTTTCGCTTAGGGTCGGTTGATAAGGTGGTTTTACCTGTTCCAGAAAGCCCGAAAAAGATCGCCGTTTCACCTTTTTCACCAACATTTGCTGAGCAGTGCATTGAGGCTATGCCACTAAGGGGTAGAAAATAGTTCATCATCGAGAACATGCCTTTTTTCATCTCACCGCCATACCAAGTACCACCAATAAGCTGCATTTTCTCCGTGAGATTGAATGCAGCAAAATTCTCTGAATTCAAACCCATAGATTCCCACTGTTCATTGGTGGTTTTTGATCCATTTAGCACCACAAAATCAGGTTCAAAATCCACCAACTCCGCTTCGCTCGGTCTAATAAACATATTTTTCACAAAATGCGCTTGCCAGGCGACCTCCATCACAAACCGAACCGCTAACCGAGAATCTTGATTAGCACCGCAAAAAGCATCAATAACGAATAATCGTTTATTGGAAAGCTGCGTGGTAACCAGTTTTTTCAAATGTGCCCAAGCCTCCTCTGAAAGCGGCTTGTTATCATTCTTGGCCTGGTCTGCCCACCAAACCGTATTACGTGTCAGATCATCACGAACCAGATACTTATCTTTTGGGGATCGCCCGGTAAAAATCCCGGTATCCACTGCAACCGCTCCACTATTCGTGAGCACCCCTTTTTCATAACCGCTTAAATCTGAACGAGTTTCTTCCTCGAACAGCATCTCGTACGAAGGGTTGTATACGATTTCTGCAGCATCAAGAATGCCGTAGACACTTAAATCTATAGAGTGACTCATGGTAAATTTCTAGTTTTGGGTAATTAACAGGATTGGCTCAAATAACACTTGGATTATCGCATAAATAGGTTCGATGGTGAACGTCGTGTAGCCTATCAAAGAAGTCTTTACAGCTCTTTTAAAAGCGCCCAATCACCTTGTTTTAGTCGCCTTGCGGTACCTCTGCGTATAAGGCACGAGATAAGCGTTCATGGCTACGTCCACTTGGATGAATCTCATCAAAGAATAAAAACTGATCAAAGCGCTGGCCAAATTCACAATCAGGGTTAAATGAAAAAGTTTGCGTACTAAAGCAAGCATCTTGGGTATTCCTAAAACCATATGCGCGCGCGTTTTCCAGAATTTTGTGTAAATGGGTATACAAATCAAACAGAATAAGGTCTAGCCCTGAATCACGCTCGATTTGACGCACGACTCGTTTCAATTTTCTATTAAATATCTCGCTACGCCTGCTCATCTGCCGTACCAGGTGCTTATTATTTGTTTGCGCTGAAAGTAAACTGGTCTCTGGAATGAGACCGATATCAGGCACGTTCACAACCAAGATATGCTTAGCGCCTGAATCAATTAACAAGCGCAATTGCTGGCCGATAGATTCACTCGCTTCACTCAGAATTTGTTTAGCATTAGCATGTGACGCATCGCGCGTATCTCTTACATCATTACCACCGATAAACATAACATACACTGTTTCCGCTGACGCAATGCCCCCCACTTGCAATAAATAGGCACCTACCTGCGTAGCCAGATCTATGGGTTCAGTGCCCGCAGCACGCGCCCCTGCAACCGCAAAATTAAGCCCACCGGAACCCGCCACTAAATGCATGGATGCGTTCGCACTTAAACCCATTTTTTCGGCCAAGCCTTCGACCGCAACGGGGCCGTTGCTAACCCGACTCCCCTGGTAAAAAGGTGGATCTGGAAACCCATTATTCACACTCGCAAGGTTACCCGTATCAGACAGGCTATCACCGAATATGACCATTTCTGTAATTTCAGCGCGTACAGCACAACTTAGTAGTACGAAAAGTAATAGGCTTTTAATTGTGCTTGGTATCAGTTTCATTGTTTTCTCCTCGTTATGGTTTAAAGAGGGTGAAAGCGTATACACTATGATTAAAACACCACTCTTATTCTAGGGTTAGGAGCATCCTACTGGATATTAACCAACAGCGCAAAAAATGGCTTGGGTTAATCCTTTCACATTTTGTGCTCAGCAATCTATAGTGTATCGCGCCAATTAAAATTCTCACCCGATTTTGAATTTATTTCTGTTTAAAATACAAAATAAATTGGTGATCGCTATTGGTTTAGACCATAGCGGTCATATCAACTAAATATGGGTTTATTCGCACTATTTCATTCTCCGCATCGACAAAAATGCGAAGAGTTTAGCTTGGTATTACAAGCGACGATGATTGATAACCAAGTTACTGCATATGAAGATCAATACTATTTGCTGGTCGACGAACGTCTTGCAGAAAAAGCGTATACCCAACTTAAACTTTATGTCGACGAAAACGCACCACGGACGGTCATTACCAAACCGTTGTTACCCTTCGCTAAAGGATATGTCGGTGCCTACCTCTACGCATTAGTTTTATTGCTCATCGGGTTGCTACAAAACACGCAAGCCTTTGGTCTGGATTGGCATCAGCATGGCTTGGCAGATTCGCTGAAAATTGAGTACGGACAGTGGTGGCGTTGTATTACTGCGCTCACCCTCCATGCTGATAGTGCGCATCTGGCGGGTAATATCGGCTTTGGTGTGCTATTTGGCCTGCTGGTATCGCAACATATTGGCAGCGGTGCGGCCTGGTTAACCATCGTTTTGTCGGGCGCCGCAGGGAATGCACTGAACGCCTACTTTTATCAATCCTTGCATTTATCGCTCGGCGCCTCCACGATGGTCTTTGCAGCACTTGGCATACTGGGTGTATTCGCGCTAAATAGCAAAACCACTTATCAATCAAATACGTTTCGCCGTTGGTTACCCTTTATCAGTACTGCCGCCCTGCTCGCGCTGACCGGAACGGCAGGTGAAAAAACCGACGTGCTCGCTCATCTATCAGGCTATCTATGTGGTATTGCCAGCGGTCTCATCTGGATCGGCGTCGGTAAACCCCAGCTTATCGCCAGGCATCAACAACTCATACTCGGGTTAATAAGTATTCTGGTAATAACAACTGCCTGGACAATGGCCTTAACGCTGGGACGGGGCTAGGTAGAAATCTCTCATTGACCGGGCGTTAGATTAAAGATTTAGCTAAGAAAATGTCTATCATCTGGAGCTCAATTGCTTGCAGCGACGACTTGCGCACATTGGGTTAGTTGTACACCGCGTAACACTTAACAAAACGACTCAGAATTTTTTGCGCATAAGGTGCATCTTCATTTTCTAGCTTCTCAATTAAATGTTTGGCCTGCTCTGGTGCGAAATATCCATGATGTTTGTACGCGTGGATACGCACGATAAAACCCTCGGTATCACCTTCCGGATGAAATTGGGTTGCATACACATTCTGCCCAACACGAAACATTTGAACGGGACAGGCTTCGCCTTCTATCAACAAAACTGCCCCGTCTGGTAGTTCATCACAAGCCTCTTTGTGCCCCAGCAATACCCGGATTTGATCAGGAAACCCAACTAGCAATTTATCTTTTTTACCTTCATCTGTAATACGCACGGTTGCGCCTCCCACAGGCTCAGGAAAACGAGTGGAAATAGGCGCGCCTAGATAGGAACCTAATAAACCATTGCCTGAACATGCGCCGAGAAACGGAAAATCTCTGCTTACCACCTCATCAAACAAATCAACAAAACCACTTTCAATTTTTTTTTGAATTGGCGATTTATCCGCCTCTGGTGTACTGATATCAAATGGACTACCGCCTACAATGATGGCTGAATAATCATTCAAATCCAAATCGGGAATACCTTTTTGTTCAATCCGAATTCTATGCACATCTGGTTCTACCAGACCTCCATATTTTAAGATCGCCTGAAACTCACTATCAGAAGTCTCGTCTTCCGGGCGCAACTGTAGAATCAAAAAGGGTTTGGCCAGGCTCATTTAAATACGTTTTATTATTGATACGCTAAGCTCGATTATAATTAACTAAGCGCACTCTGCGCACCTCAATTAAGGCGAAATAGCCCGCCAATCAAACCAGTGAACCCATAGTCATTCAGACTTATTTAAGCGCGCCATCGAAACAGGTGATAAGGGAGCTTTCATGTATTTGCTTCCCAAGAATTGACCATCCAGGTTAACCCAAGTAATTATTCCTTAGGCTTGTCCGTTTTGGCCTTAGTGTCCTCCGCGGGCTTTTTAATATCCTGATATACCTTCCCAGTTAACCCACTGACGACATCTTGGAAAAATTTACTAACAGGCTTATCGGTACCCAGTTTTTCCTGATCTTCTGTTGCGTAGGCAGTGCTTATCAGGACAAAATCTATTTGCATACCATATTTATTCTCTAGGGGGGTAGACGCTGCGTTTACACCTTGAGCGGTTACCAAGGAAGTCACCAATGCGGGGGCAACAATACCCAATTCAAATAACTTGAAAGGTTTAGATTCCTCGGAATGTAAATAAGCAACTACGCCACCAACCACAAATAGGACCAAATAACGTAACGCTGCACCCATCACCATACCGGGGGTCCATTCAACACTACCATTTAGTGCAGCACTGATATCTAAAGCCAGAAAAGACAGCAGAACCGGCATTAAGGCACCCAATCCTCCTAACAAAAATCTTTTTCGTGAAGTCATCATTATTACCTCCGGATGTTGGCAGACTGTATGACTAGTGTATTAAATACAGTAAACCGAATGTGGTCTGTGAGATTGCCCACATAAATCATGTTAAATAGCCAAGTCAACATTCCTGAGTATTAGGGTGGCTTGGCATTAAGTACTGATTCAGCACTGGCTGATAGCATCCGCGTCAATCAATTAATTAAACCCTTTCAACCAAACAATACGATGAAAAAACGACTCCTGATTGCCGCATTGACCGTTCCAGCGCTGAGCCTTGCACCCATAACGTCTCTAGCAGATACCGATGATGGCAGCGCTTTATATGTTGGCTTAGGCGCAAGCCTGGTTGATATCGATGAAGCGGAACTTGATTTCGATGACTCTGATGCCACGGCCGATATTCGCGTTGGCTACATGTTTACCAATAGCCTGGGGCTAGAAATCGGTTATCAGGATTTGGGGAATTTTTCAGAAGGCAATGCCGAGCTAGATCTGGATGCCTATTCGGCCGCGTTGGTAGCGAACATTCCGCTTAACAATTTTGACTTATACGGAAAGCTGGGCGCCAATAGAATCAACGGTGAATTAACAATAAATGGAAATTCCATCGCCGATGAAGATGATACCAACCTGTTTTTCGGGGGTGGTGCTGAGTTGGATATGGGATCATTTAATTTGTTTACCGAATACACCATCACCAAATTTGACAACGATAATGTTGATACCGATATTCAACGTGTCACCGCAGGTATCAAAATAGAACTTCCGCAATAAAGTGTTATGACGAAACCACAGTAGGTGCTGCACGCTACCAAACGGCAGCGCCTACTGATTAACAAATTTCACTAAAGCAAGCGTTTAATATATCCAGTCCCTCATCTAACACTTCTGGCTGGATGGTCAATGGTGGCAGAAACCGAATGATATTTGCGTTCGGGCCGCAAGATAACAATATCAAGCCCTTACTACGAGCGCAGCTCAATAATGCAGCTGTCTTTTCTGGCGCGGGCTGGGTTCGAACACCCCCTTCAAACAGTTCAATTGCGACCAGGCTACCCAGCCCTCTGACATCACCGATCAAGTCATAATTCTCAGCCATCCCTTTCAGGCGTTCGATCATGTGTTCGCCCATTAGCGCTGCTTTGTCCGCTAGTTTTTCTTCCTCCATTGTCTCTATAACCGCCAATGCTGCGGCACAAGCGACAGGATTACCGCCGTACGTCCCCCCGAGCGAGGCAACCGGAGAAGCATCCAGAATGTCAGCCTTACCGACAAGTGCCGCAAGGGGAAAGCCACCCGCAAGCCCTTTCGCGAGCGTCATTAAATCTGGTTCAATCCCCGCATGTTCACAGGCAAATAGCTTACCCGAGCGCCCAAAACCAGTCTGAATCTCATCTGCGATCAGGACGATACCATTTTCATCCGCGATTTTGCGTAGTTGCTGTAAGAACGCTGGTGGTGCAGTATAAAAGCCTCCTTCCCCCTGCAATGGCTCAATAATAAAGGCAGCCACACGATCTCGCTCGATATCCGTTCTAAATAATTGCTCAAGACCGACCAGTGCGCCTTCAACGCTGACACCATGTAATTTATTAGGAAAAGGAGCATGAAATATCTCCGGTGCAAACGGACCAAAACCCGCCTTATATGGAATTACCCTGCCGGTTAGGCTCATGGTGAGTAATGTACGACCATGAAACGCGCCAGTAAACGCAATGACCCCGGTACGTCCGGTGTATTTACGCGCAACCTTTATTGCATTTTCAATGGCCTCCGCACCAGAATTGATTAACAGCGTTTTTTTCTTGCTGTCTCCCGGTACTAATTTATTAAGACGCTCAGCCAGTTCAATGTACTGCTCATACATCGCCACATGAATACAGGTATGCGAGAACTTTTCTAACTGTGTTGCGGCGGCGGCTTTGATTTTGGGGTGGAGGTGCCCGGTATTGACTACCGCGATGCCTGAAGAAAAATCTATATAGCGCTCGCCATCTACATCCCAAATTTCAGCATTTTCTGCACGCTCAGCAAACATAGGATGCACATGCCCCACCGCAGTGGTCACTGCCTGTTCGCGCCGTTTTAATAGCTCACTGGTTTTGCTCATCAGAGTTCTCCTCGTTGTACCCAGCTGTATGGCTTGAGTGGTCAGAATATTATATCCAGACCGTGGGGTTGGCATAGAGCCAATTGGCTGATCGTCGTGGGCACAACAATGCCGACACCTGTTACGCCGTGTTATCTGTGGACGCAAACAAGCCTAGATATAAAAAGACCCACTCACAACGCTACTAAATGCGTAAACTTAGAGTGTCGGGTAGCTATCTAGCATTGCAGCGATCGTATGGTTACAGGTCGTCTGATTGGCAACCGCTCCAACGGTAAGTTCTGAGCTCTGTACTCGCCATACATCTTTTTTATTTTGGGTGTCTTTTATAACAATGTTTAACGCGAGTTGCTTCTTAGCCTCGGCAGCAGAATCTGTTTTCTGATAACTGGTACTTTTGGTTTCTTCCAGCCGTAACCCATCATCATCAACCAACTCAAACTTATAATGAACATCTATATCCGGGGCATCCTTTTCATACTTTAACCCTTTCATCTCAAACGCGGCCAATAGCGCAGTATTGAGTGCTTTGACCTGGTTTCTTTCGGTAATATTGGAAATCTTGGCTGGCTTGATTCTAAATTTTCGATACTGACTAAAATCTGCCTGTTTATCGTAAGAGGCCTTTTTTTCGACTTCCTTTTCGCCGGTTGGGAGTAGTCGAGAGTGTGAGCGAAAACGAGCGGCCAAATTATTTTTACTAACCGCATAGCGTAGCGCTTCTTGCTTGGTGATCCTACCATTGAGATGCAACTGAAATAAATCATCATCAAAAGTCTTATGGCCCGCGTCTTTTGATCGATCCATCGCCTCTTTAATCTCTATGATTCTGCCAGAATGGATCAGATCAGCCACGTGTGGGGTATTCATCATAATCTCGAAAATAGCGATTTGCTTACCATCCACACCAACAACTAAGTTTTGCGCTACGATCGCTTTTAAGAACAAAGAAATATCTGTCCTGATCTGGTTATGCGCTTCATGGGTAAAAAAGTTGATAACGCGATCCAGCGCCTGACTTGCATTATTGGCGTGTAAAGTGGCGACACAAAGGTGCCCGGTCTCCGCATAACTTAGTGCATGACGCATATTATCGGCGCTCCGTACCTCACCGATCATAATGACATCTGGCGCTTCACGCAGCGCATTGGCCAATGCTGCTTCGTAAGTATGCGTGTCTACCCCTACCTCACGCTGGTTGATAATCGATTTGCTGTGACTGTGAATAAATTCGATTGGGTCTTCGATGGTCAAAATATGTCCAGCTTCCCGGCGCGCACGATAACTTATCATCGAGGCCAAAGTGGTGGACTTGCCGACACCCGTACCACCCACAACGAGTATCAACCCGCGCTTTTCTTCTATCAGCTGTCTGAGCTGATCCGGCAGGCCCAATTCTTCCATCGAGGGAATATCAGTTTTTACGTGACGCGCTACCAGCGCATGCGCACCTCTTTGCTGGAATACGTTGACGCGAAACCGCCCCACATCAGGCACGTGCACCGCAGTGTTTAATTCCAGGTTGTTTTTAAACTCTTCTAACTGCTCTTCATTCAAAATTGATTTAATAATTTCATAGGCCATCTCAGCCGTAACAATTTCATCCGAGAGCGCACGCGTGCTTCCTTCCACCCTGACCGACGGAGCAATACCAGCAGAAACGTATAAATCAGACCCCCCGAGATCAACCACTTTCTTAAAATACTTAAATATATCCATAGCCATTGTATAAATTGGTAATGTCAGTCCGAGCACAGTGAGCCGCAGCCTGCAAACTCGAAAACCTGTTAATTCAGTTAATACTCAGCCTATTCTAGACGGTAAACAGCGTATTTTAAACCCATATTTTTCAATGATCTATAATGATAAGCTTTATCGAAATATAAAATATCTCAAGCACTATCCTAAAATATTAAATATTACTGCTCCCAAGTACGGCCCAAAACTTACCAATCGAGAGTTTTATGCCTTATCTATCCCCGGTCAAATCAGAAAACGCCGCCGTCAAAGCAGCTTCATTGGGAGCGATTACACCTCTTTCAGTAATCAGCCCAGTAACCAACCTGGCTGGGGTGACATCAAACGCATAATTGACGGCCTCAGTTGCTTCAGGCGCAATGCTCACCTGGCTCACTTCATCATTCGATAATCGCCCAATCACCTGCTTAACTTCAGCCGCATCACGTTGCTCGATAGGGATATCTTTCACGCCGTCTTGAATGGTCCAATCAATGGTGGTATTGGGCAGGCAAACATAAAACGGAACATTATTGTCGTACGCCGCCAGTGCCTTGAGATAGGTTCCGATCTTATTGCAAACGTCGCCACAGCGACTGGTGCGATCAGTGCCGACAATACATACATCCACCAAACCATGCTGCATTAAATGGCCACCCACATTATCCACAACCAGTTTATGCGCAACCCCGTGCTGTCCTAATTCCCATGTCGTCAGGCCAGCGCCCTGATTACGTGGCCGCGTTTCGTCGACCCATACATTTAGTTGAATACCTGCATCATGTGCCATATAGATTGGCGCGGTAGCGGTACCCCAATCAACCGTTGCCAACCAGCCCGCATTACAGTGCGTTAGGATATTCACTGGCTCACCCGACGGCTTGCTATCCGCAATTTTCTGAATGATGGGTAGGCCAGCACGCCCAATTCCTTTGCTGATTTCGACATCTTCAGCAGCAATGGTACCCGCCAGTTGGAAAGCTCGTTCAACTCGCTGGGATTCAGGTAATGGCAACAGTGCCTGGCGCATTTGATCCAACGCCCAGCACAAATTGACCGCGGTTGGGCGTGTTTGATACAAGCGTTGATACGCGTTTTGCATACCCGCTTCGCTCGCATCTTCACGCATCGCGAGATAAAACCCATAGGCTGCTGTAACACCGATCAACGGAGCGCCACGCACCACCATTTGCGCTATCGCGGTGCAGGCATCAGATAAGTTCTTAAGATGTTTGACCTCAAATGCATGTGGCAATTTGGTCTGATCAATCACATCTATGGACCAGCCATCCGAACTCACCCAAATGGTTCGAAAGTACTTTCCGTCAACTTTCATTTTGCTTGTGACTTACTCCAATTGCCGTAGGTTTTAAATTTTTCCAACACATCCGCCATCTGTGATTCGGTTAACAAAACCGGTTCACCCGCCTGACAAGCGTACCAGTATTGTTTTGCCAGGGTTTCTACTTCAATCGCCAACTGCAAGGCTTTTTCCAGATCATCATGAAAACAAATCATCCCGTGGGTTCCGAGCAAGCAAGCACGTCGATCTTCCAACGCCACAAGCATAGTATCCGACAATGCCTGGGAACCAAACAGAGCGTAATCTGAACAACGGATATCTTTGCCACCAGCGACCGCAACCATATAGTGAAAGGCAGGAATGGGTTTGCGCTGACAGGAAAGCGCGGTTGCGAAGATCGAATGCGCATGCACAACTGCGCCCGCTTCCGGTCTTTGCACATAAATATCCCGGTGCATCCGCCATTCGCTTGAGGGTTCCAGATCGCCGTTTACCTCCCCGGTGGCATCGACAAAAACAACATCTTTTGGGCGCAATTGGTTATACGCAACGCCCGACGGAGTGATGAGAAACCCTGATTCATGACGTAGACTGACATTCCCGGCGCACCCTTGATTCATGCCCTGCTCCATTAGTACCAGGCTGGTATCAATTATTTGCTGCGCGCGCGACTGACGCATAAATCTATCCAAGCTAATGATTTTCGAGATGGCATTGTACCCATTTTACGCGAGTGTAAACGTAAAAATTATGCGCTCTGCTGTATTCTGTCTAGCACTCGAATAAGCTGAAGACGCAGTTTACAGTTGGACTGTGATTTGCGCTAAACTCTTTGTATCAGGAGGAAAAGATATGAAAGAAATTATAAAACGTTATACCAATGATGAGGTAACCGTCGTGTGGCAGCCCGCTAAGTGCATCCACGCAAAGAAATGCGCCGAAGGCCTTCCCAAGGTATTCAACCCGAATAATAGACCTTGGATTCAGCTTGATCACGCCGATAACGAAGAAATCATTGAGCAAGTCAAAGCCTGCCCTTCCGGCGCGCTATCTTTAGAAACCCAACAGGAAACAAATACCATGAAAGCATCTGAAACCAAAATAACCGTCGCAGATAAAGGGCCATTGCTCGTTGACGGCAAAATAAATCTTACGCTCTCCAATGGTGATCAGATTGAAAAAGAAGGTATCACCGCACTGTGCCGCTGTGGCGCTTCAAAAAACAAACCATATTGTGATGGCAGTCATAACGATATTGAGTTTGATACCTAAATCGCGCTCGATGAATTGACATGAAAATTTATCTGGTTCAACACGGAGATGCACTAAGTAAGGAGATTGATCCTGATCGCGCACTCAGCCCGACTGGCCATGAGGATTTAAAACGAATTGCTGCTTTTTTAAAACGTAAGGTCGAGCTACAAAAAGTGTGGCACAGCGGTAAAACCCGCGCGCGTCAAAGCGCGGAAATTCTTGCTGCTACGCTTGCGCCTGGTCTCGAACCCGAAGCCATAGGTGGAATTAATCCGAATGATCCGGTCGAGTCGATGGTGAACCAAGTGAATCAATCGGAGCAGGATCTATTGATCGTTGGACACTTGCCTTACATGGCAAAACTGGTTGCAGCCCTAACGACCGGGCACGAAAAGGCAATCACAGCATTCCAGCCCGGCAGCATTGTTTGCCTGGCATCTGATGAGGGTAATAACTGGCAGATTGAGTGGATGCTGCGGCCTAATTTACTTTAGGTATGAGCGGTCAAACCATTAGATTCAATTCAATTGTCCGGCTTAGTTGGTTGAGTATTTATAGTATAAAAAATAGCGCTACTATTTCCTTGGCACGCAATGAAGTGACATGTCCCTATCGAGTATCCGTCTAGTGCGCTATCTAGCGGTGTGTGTAAAACTTAAAAAAACCGTGTGAAGCGCCGAGTATTGCAGGTGAAAGTGGGTTAAATTTCAGGGATGAAATTTGGGTAAGCCCAGCGCGTGGAAGCGCTGTGCGCACGACCCACTGGAACCGAGAAACGCAGGAAAAAAGCGTAACCCGGGGCCGCCTTTTCTTTCCACTCTTTCTTTTGGCGGCGCAAAAGAAAGAGTGTCGCCGACAAAGCGAAATACTATGTAAAGAGCGGCCATCTCTGACGAAAAATTACTCGGTGCAACCCAAAGAAACCACCTGATAATAAACCACCTGACAATAATTAAGTCATGTGAGGTTCCCCGAGCTTACAGTGGATGATTCGACCAGAATTACTCTAGGGGAGTAATGAATAAATGATTAGATGTGGGGTTTTGCTTAGTTTTTAATCAATTAGGTATAATATCCCCTGAATTCCTTGGTAGATAAATCAACAATATTTATCTAAGCCATAAACAACGAGTTGGCTTTCATTGCCGATAGCCAATACTCACAGCTTTTGGCTTATATTGCTTTAACCTACTACAACATTTTAGGAGTTATTGTTTATGTGAGGTTTCTCACATACCTGCGATAAATTCAAACGTAAATTAAACAAACTCTAAACAATTATTATTTGAAGCAATCCTCTAGGAAGAATTGATGAAAAAAACTAACTTAGTAACATATTTAATATTAGCAGTCAGTACGGCCATCACCACTGGTTGCGTGCTCCGAATAGGAGGCCCACAACCTCCAGACGAACAGCAAGAACCGAGCGATAACATCGTACATTCGTGCACTTTAGTTGCTCCAGACAATGTATTTGAAGTGCCTGAGCATCAAAATTTCCCACCCACAGGGGCGATCTATAGAGTATCGTCGATGGATCACTATTGGTACAAAACACCTTCACACATATTCGATCGCCCTTGTGATAGATACGTTGTTGATGTTTTGTTTAACAACAAGTCGAATCGTGACTGTGAAGGGCCTGGGCAATGCACTTATCCTGATGTACTATTGCACGCCGATCCATTCAACCTACCAAGCACAAATGGTTTGAACCGATACGGTCGGATTCCAAACAATGTTTATGATTGTAACTCATTCCGTTTGTACGCCAGCTTTTATGAAAAGCTAGCTACTGAAGAATCATTTAGGTTTCTATCAGATAAGGTGATTCGCGGGATTTGGAATGATAGTAATCAGGTTTGTAATTTTTCCCCTAACTTAGTGAGCGAAGACGCTACATCTGGAGGAGAAGGCGCTGGAATTTTGCAATCTGGAGAGGGTAGATCTGAAAATTGGGACACTTATCGAGTAGCGACAAAGTTGTTTCTTCGATCGCACCCACAGAAAGTACGTGTCCTAGCTCGTAAATATTCAGAACCTCCCGCGTAAGGGTTCGGGGGGATTCGGGGGACTTAATACTTTATTATTCACAACTCAAGATATTACCCCAAAAGTCAGTAAACTGGTCCTGCGTAGCGTTATAATTTGAATCCTGGGGCCACCAGACCGCTCCCGGACCTAAACTCCGACCATCAATCCCTGCGCCATATCAATCACCCTTCCTATCCATGGCAATATCAACAGAAGCACCAGCACATTCACGGCCAATAGTGCAGAAATTGCGGGATGGTTTTTTGCAACAGCAACTTCGGTCTCAGGCTCATCAAAATACATGGTTTTGATAATGCGCAAATAATAAAACGCACCGACCACGGCAAGTAACACGGCAACAATCGCCACCCATACTAACTCCGCCTTGACCAAACTCATGATGACCGACATCTTGGCGAAAAAGCCCGCAAACGGGGGAATACCGGCCATGGAAAACATCAGCAACATCATTAGTGCGGCCATCATCGGGCTGCGTTTGGATAAGCCTTGAAAATCAGCGATCCGCTCGGATTCGGTTTGCTTATCCGACAATAATAAAATAACCCCGAACGCGCCCGCGCTCATCACCGCATAGACCAGCACATAAAACAGGGCCGCGCCATAACCTTCGGCCACCCCGCTAAGAATACCAAACAGGAAGAAGCCCATATGCGAAATGGTCGAGTAGGCCAGCATGCGTTTGATATTGCTCTGCGCAATCGCGACGATATTGCCCACCGCGACGGATAACAGCGCCAGAATCACCAGCATCATCTGCCACTGATCATGACCAACTTGTATGGTGTCGACCAGCAGCCGAATAACGATAGCAAAGGCGGCTATTTTTGGTGCCGCCGCCAGATAGGCCGTCACCGATGTGGGCGAACCCTGATAAACATCCGGTACCCACATATGAAAAGGCACCGCGCCGAGCTTAAATGCCAAACCCACCACAATGAGCACAATCGCTAGGCTTAAGCCCAAATTACCCGCTTCCAACGTAGCCAGGTTGTTGGCAACATCTGAAATTTGGAGCGAGCCGGTTAAGCCGTATAGGATCGACATGCCGTACAATAAGATGGCAGAAGCCAGCCCGCCCAAAATAAAGTATTTAATCGCTGCTTCTGAGGCCACCCGCGAATTACGAAAAAAGGCCACCATGGCATACAGGCTTAGAGAGAACAACTCCAAACCGACGTATAAGGTCAGCAAGTGCGCGGCTGAGGCCATGACCATCATGCCGGTTACACCGAACAGGCCGAGCACGTAAAACTCAACCTTAAAATAACCCCGTTCGGCATTGTAACGCGCACCATAGGTAAACACCGCGGTGGTGATAAAGGCGATAAACACCTTTAACACAGCAGACATTGGATCGTTGACAAAAGCCCCGCTAAACGCCAACTGTGCACTGTCGGGCACGCCTATCAACGCCAGGCCACCCGCAATGACCAGCGTGACCACGCTTAAAATAAAGGGTTTCAAGTTGGGGCAATCGCTCTTATCAAATAGGCGAAACATCAAAATCAAACAGGCAAGCGTCCCAATAAATATTTCGGGAAGTGCAGCGCCAATATTAAGCATTTGTGTCATCATAGTTTCGACACCGCAACGTGTTCTAGCAGATTCTCCAGCGTAACCCGCATCACATCCAACAACGGGTTGGGCCAGATACCGACCAGTAAAGTAAAGGCAGCGAGAATCCCCATAAACACCATCTCGCGATTATTTAAATCCAGCAAACCTTCAACGCTTTGTTTGGTGACTGCGCCAAACATCACCCGCTTGACCATCCACAAGGTATAGGCGGCACCTAAAATCAGGGTAAGCGCGGCCAAAGCCGCCAACCAGCCGCTAACCTCATAGGCACCCAAAATGACCAAAAACTCACCCACAAAGCCGGACGTACCGGGTAGGCCCGCGTTCGCCATCGCGAACAAAACAGCAAAAAAAGCAAACTTGGGCATCACCGAAGCAACCCCCCCATAAGCCGCGATTTCACGTGAATGCAGCCGATCATAAAGAACACCGACCGCCAGGAACATCGCACCTGAAATAAAGCCGTGCGAAATCATTTGCACCATCGCGCCTTCCAACGCCATCTGGTTAAACAGGAAAAAGCCCAGGGTGGCAAACCCCATATGCGAAATAGACGAATAAGCGATTAGCTTTTTCATATCATGTTGCACCAGGGCCACGAAGGCGATATAGATAATCGCGATGATGGACAGGGTAATCACGACCGACGCCAGCGCATGGCTGGCATCTGGCACAATGGGCAAGTTAAAGCGCAGAAAGCCGTAACCACCCATTTTCAACATGATGGCTGCCAAAATAACCGACCCGCCGGTGGGGGCCTCTACGTGAGCATCTGGCAGCCAGGTATGTACAGGAACCATCGGCACCTTAACCGCGAAAGCCATGAAAAACGCCAGGAATATCCATTTTTGTGGGCCCATAGGCAGCGCGAGCTGATGGTAATCGGCGATTACAAAAGAACCGCCAGCCTTGTTGTACAGGTATAAAAATGCCACCAGCATCAGCAAGGAACCCAGCAAGGTGTATAGGAAAAACTTAATCGTTGCGTAGATTCGGTTCGGCCCACCCCAAATACCGATGATTAAAAACATCGGGATCAACATTACTTCCCAGAATAAATAAAACAGCATCGCATCCTGCGCGGCAAACACCCCGATCATCACCCCTTCCATGATCAAAAATGCGGCATAGTATTGCGCGACGCGTTGCTGGATCACTTCCCAACCCGCGATAACCACCACCAGCGTAAGCAGTGTAGTGAGCAGAATCAAGGGCATCGAAATACCATCAATACCGAGATAATACTGGATATTAAAATAGCGGATCCAATCAGCGCGCTCAACAAACTGCATGGCCGCGGTGGTTCGATCAAAACCCGTCCAGAGCGGAATGCTCAGAACAAACACGACAATCGATATAACCAGGCTAATCACCCGTACCGTTTGCGCTTGCTCGTCCCTGGAAAACCATAGCAGTGCCAAGCCACCAAAAATAGGCAACCAAATGAGAATGCTTAACAAAGTGCTACCCATGCCTATACCCAAATCGCAAGCGCGATAAGCACAACCAGACCAATAATCATTGAAAAGGCGTAGTGATAAATATAACCGGTTTGCATGCGGCGCAATTGACCCGAAATCGCGTCAACCACTCTGGCGCTTCCGTTGACCATACCATTGTCAATCAAACCTGCATCAATGTACTTCCACAAACGCTTGCCAATGCCAACCACTCCGTCGGCAAAAACTGCTTGATTAAACTCGTCGATATAATATTTATTCTGCAAGAGCCGCGTGATCGGCCCAAAAGCGTTTGCGATTTTACCGGGTAAACTTGGCACCGCGATGTAGCACACCCAAGCAAAAATAATACCCGCAAGCGCCAGCCAGAATGGTGGTGCGCTGATTCCGTGCATCATATTTGACATCACCAATGCCATACCGTGCGCACCATGGGCATTGTGCCTAAGTTCTTCGATGGCGTTATGCCCATGTGCGACGAAAATGGAATTACCAAAAAAGTCGCCAAATACCATCGGCTCGATATACATCGCGCCAGCAATAATAGAGGGAATGGCCAGCGCCACCAGTGGCCAGATCACCACACCCGGCGACTCTTTCAGGCCATGACGCGTATGTTCGTCCGCGCGCGTTTTACCGTGAAATGTCATGAATATCAGACGGAATGAATAAAATGCAGTCACGAACACACCCAGTAATACTGCCCAATACGCGTAGCCTGAACCGGTAATATTGCTGGCGTGCACTGCTTCAATAATTGAGTCCTTCGAGAAAAAACCAGCGAACGGTGGAATCCCGGCCAAGGCCAGTGAGCCAATCACCATGGTAATATAAGTGATCGGCATGATCGATTTGAGCCCGCCCATTTTGCGCATATCCTGCTCGTGATGCATCGCGATGATGACCGACCCCGCGCCCAAAAACAGTAAGGCTTTAAAAAAGGCGTGGGTACCTAAATGAAAAATCGCGACTTGATATGCCGATGCACCCAGTGCAACCGTCATATAACCCAGTTGCGACAGCGTTGAATACGCGACCACGCGTTTAATATCATTTTGCACCAAGCCAATGAGCGCCATGAAGATGGCCGTGGTTGCACCAATTACCAGCACCACTGACAAGGCCGTTTCAGACCATTCGAACAACGGGGACATGCGAGCGACCATGAAAATGCCCGCGGTCACCATCGTCGCTGCGTGGATCAATGCCGATATGGGTGTCGGACCCTCCATCGAATCAGGCAACCAAACATGCAAGGGTACCTGCGCGGATTTTCCCATGGCACCAACGAACAGTAACAGGCAAATCAGTGTGAGCCAGTGCATATTTCCAAAAGGCGTCGCAAGGGAGGCGTCCTTGACGGATTCGGCCTGACCAAATACCGCTGCATAATCCACCGAGCCGAAAACATACAAAACCCCAGCGATCCCAAGTAAGAATCCAAAATCGCCTATCCGGTTAACTAAAAATGCCTTCATATTGGCGAACACTGCGGTCTCTCGTTGATGCCAGAAACCGATGAGCAGATACGACACCAGACCCACCGCTTCCCAGCCAAAAAATAACTGCAGGAAGTTGTTCGACATCACCAGCATCAGCATGGAAAAAGTGAACAGGGAAATATAGGCAAAAAAGCGTTGATAACCCGGGTCATCATGCATATAGCCGATGGTGTAAATATGCACCATAAACGAGACAAAGCTCACCACAACCATCATGGTGGCGGTGAGCGGATCAATCAAAAAGCCAATATCAAATGATATACCGCCGCTTAGTGCCCAGGTATAGACTGCGCCGTTATAATGATTGCCCGCCTGCACATCCAAATAGACCACAACGGATAGAACGAACGCAATGGCGACGCCAATAATGGTGACCCAATGCGCGCCTTTACGCCCGATAATATGCCCCGCAAAGCCCGCAATAATAGCGCCCAGCAAGCAGATCAGCGGAATAATCAGGTAAATGGTGGGAGATAAATTCGTCATATCGATCACATCATCCTTTTAACGAATCAAGATCGGTCACATTAATCGTGGCCCGATTACGAAACAGGACAATCAAGATGGCCAGACCAATCGCGGCTTCCGCAGCAGCAACGGTTAAAATAAAAAATACGAACACCTGCCCACTCAAATCATTTAGAAATGCTGAAAATGCTACAAAATTTATATTGACCGCCAGTAGCAACAACTCAATCGACATCAAAATAATCAACAGATTTTTCCGATTTAGAAATATCCCCACAATCGAAATCGCAAACAAAATTGCGCTCAGGGTTAAATAGTGCGCCAGAGGAATCATGACCCTTCCTCGCTCGCCCGCGGTTCTGATTTCAAATCAACTACTTTCAGCCGATCTTGTTTGCGCACCACCACCTGCGTAGCCGGGTTCACGGCCTTGTTTTTCTCGGTGCGTTTACGATGTGTCAGGGCAATCGCGGCAATCATGGCCACCAGCAGTATCAGCGCGGCTAATTCGAACACCAGTACATAGTCAGTATACAAAACCTGACCCAGCGCTTTAGTGTTTGAATAATCTGCACCAATTTTTTGTACCCCTGCAAACTGTTCGCCGCTGAAAGTTCCGTTCATGACAAAAGCGATTTGCGCTACCAATACCAGCGCGATCAACGCACCGATGGGCAAATAGCGTGTGAAACCTGCACGCATTACCGCCATATCAATATCCAGCATCATTACGACAAACAAAAACAACACCATCACCGCACCGACATAGACCAGCACCAATACAATGGCGAGAAATTCTGCCTGCAGGGTCAGCCATACCCCGGCCGCACCGACAAAAGCCAACACCAAAGATAACGCGGCTTTCACCGGGTTCTTAATCGTGACCACCGTACCCGCCGCCAGCACCACAATGGCGGCAAAAAAGTAAAATGTGAGTTGGTAGAAAGTCATTTTATGCAGGCTATTTATCGGTGATATTGAATATCCTGCTTACGATTAGCGGCAATCGACGCTTCGCGCTTATCACCGATGGCCAACAACTGTTGTTTATCGATCACCCGCTCGGTTGACGGGTCTTCCATATGAAACTCATGAATATCGGTCATCACGATAGCATCGACCGGGCAGGCCTCTTCACAAAACCCACAGTAGATGCATTTAAACAAGTCTATATCGTAACGCTCGGTCCGCCGTTCACCATTGGGTAGTTCTTTCGACTCGATGGTAATCGCCAGGGCCGGACAAACGGCTTCGCACAATTTACAGGCAATACAACGTTCTGATCCATCTTCATAGCGACGTTGCGCGTGCAAGCCACGAAAGCGCACCGATTTAGGTGTCTTCTCCTCCGGATACATGATGGTCAGTTTTTTAGTAAACATATGCCGACCAGTCACGCTTAAACCTTGACACAACTCATACAAGGTGAAGGATTTTATAAATTGCATAATGCTCATATTCTCTCCCTCCTACCTGAAAATAAAATCAAATGGGGTGTAAAACCGGGCTACGCCGATTACCGCGATCCAGACCAGGGTTACCGGGATTAATACTTTCCAACCCAACCGCATGATCTGATCGTAGCGATAGCGCGGAAAAGTTGCGCGAAACCATAAAAAGAAAAATGCGACAAAGGCGGCCTTCGCAAAAAACCAGGCAAAACCCGGTATGTAAGTAAAAGGCGCTGCATCCACAGGTGGGTGCCAGCCACCCAAGAATAGCAGGGCTGTCAGGGTTGCGATTAAAATCATATTGGCGTATTCGGCCAGGAAAAAGACCGCGAAGGTCATTCCCGAATATTCAACGTGAAAACCCGCCACAATTTCTGATTCACCTTCGGCTACATCAAATGGTGCACGATTGGTTTCGGCCACACCGGAGATAAAATACACCAAAAACAAGGGTAATAACGGCAGCCAGTACCACTGCCAAAATCCACCCGACTGCGCCAGCACGATCTCTCTCAAGTTTAATGAACCCGCGCACATCAGCACCCCAACCAACGCAAAACCCATGGCGATTTCATAAGCAACAATTTGTGCCGCCGAGCGCATCGCACCTAAAAATGCATATTTGGAGTTAGAAGCCCAACCCGCGATGATAATGCCGTATACGCCCATCGATGTCAGCGCCAAAACATACAACAAACTGGCATCAATATCGGCCAATACCAACTCATCGGTGAAGGGCATAACCGCCCAGGCAGCCAGTGCCGGGCCAATAGATAAAAGTGGCGCGCCGAGGAACAGATATTTATTCGATTGGCTCGGGATGATGATCTCTTTGAACATCAACTTGACCGCATCGGCGATTGGCTGCAGCCAACCTTTCGGCCCAACCCGGTTCGGCCCAACGCGCACCTGCATATAGCCGATCAACTTGCGCTCGGCATAGGTGAAATAGGCCACACAGAGCATCAACGGAACCAATATTGCAATGATTTTCCACAAAATCCAGGTGGTCGCGAGCAACCATTCGGGCAGAAAATCGAAAGTGCTATACAACCAGTTATGCAACCAATCAACCATCAGCGAGCCTCAATCGTAATCGCATCAAGCCCACTCAATGCGGAAGTTTCATGAAACCCGGCGGGAATGAAAGCCTGGTTATCAGCCAATCTATCATCCAGCGCCAACGGTAATTTGATTTTGCGTTTTCCCTGCTGTACCCGAACGTTTTGACCGGCCTGCAAACCCAAACGACTCATGGTCTTTGCGTTAAGACCCACCACCGGTGCGGGGTTATCTGCGGTTTGCTGCAAAGCATTTGCATGCCGTAATGTGGCATCCAGCCGATACATCGGCGTTTCAACATGACGATATACTGCGGCATCGTCCAGCTGTACTGGAATATCATTTACCAGTGCACCACGTTGCGAGACGATTTGCTCATCGCCCAATACAAAATCATCGCGCACATCCGCCAGATCAACGTGCTCAAATCCGTCAAGTTCTAGATAATTCGCCAGCACACGCAAAACTTTCCAACCAGGGCGTGCTTCGCCTTTAGGCTTGGCTGCCGCTCTGCTCAATTGCACCCGGCCTTCGCAGTTGATATAGGTTCCGCTATTTTCGGCATAGGTCGCAATGGGCAGCAATACATCTGCATAATTCATTGCCTCATCACTGACAAAAGCCGCACATTGCACCACAAAATCTGCCGCCTCCAGTGATTGTAAGGCCTCACCAGAACGATGCGCATCTAGCCCCGGCTCAACCCCATACAATAAATAAGCATTGAGGGTATCTGATAACATACGTTTGGCGTTCAGACCGGTCTCTGCCACGGTTTCGGCGTGTTCAGCACGATGCGGAATGCATCCCGCAATCCAGGCCCCCGCTGCATTCGCTTCGGGCAATTTGACCAGCTTGGCTCCGGTTTGCTGACATATCCAGTCAGCAATGGCGGCGACGGTACTCGCCTCGAAATGATTAATCGCACCCTGGCCAATGATCACGGCTTTATTTGCATCATCACCCCGGAGCAATGACTTGGCGATCGCACGCTCTGCGTCGTCCGGGTTAGATGCGCGTGCGTTAATTGCCGCATCCAAGCTCACACCCGCTTGCGCTGCAATCTCGCTGGCAACATTCGCGATACTTTGGGCTAAATCTTTTGCTGTAACTTGCTTATTCGTCACTAACGGGAAGTTAAAATCATAATCCAGCAGATTGATTGCGCTGATTTGTGCACCGTTTTTTACCACTGCCTGGCGCAGGTACAAACCCAACAAGGGTTGTTCCTTACGAATATTCGAACCGAGCAACAATGCCGCATCAAGTGATTCAAATTGGGCAATCGGCAGCTCACTGCCAGGATAAAGTGGTGCTACAAAATCATCCCGAAAATCTTCCTGACGCAGGCGATGATCAATATTACTCGAGCCCAACGTACGCATCAATTTTTGGAGTAAAAATAACTCCTCCACACTTGCCGATGCACAACCTAAAGCGCCCATTTTCTCGGCACCATAACGTTTTTTCACTGTGTTTAAGCCCGTCGCAGCATGTCTTAGCGCGGTATCCCATTCAACTTCCTGCCAGCCGTGTTGATCTTTGATCATGGGGCGCGTCAAGCGCGTATCTGCATGGACGGCTTCATAGCTAAAGCGATCTCGGTCTGCGAGCCAACAGGCGTTAACCTCATCGTTTTCACGTACCACGGTACGCTTTATTTCACCGCGTAAGGTTTGAACACTCAAATTCGTGCCCACACAGTCATGGGGGCTGATCATCGAGTGATTTTGCATTTCCCAAACCCGCGCCGCGTATTTTGATGGCTTTGCGGTCAGCGCGCCAACCGGACACAATTCGATCACATTGCCGGATATTTCTGAATTAACTGAATCGTTCAAAAATGCACCGACCTCTGCCGCCGGGTTATCCGTGGATTGCTCGTCTGGGAAGGTGCGAATCTTGGAATCTTCACCACGCCCCATCATGCCCAGCTCCATCACCCCAGCAATCTCCTCACCAAAGCGCACGCAACGCGTACAGTGAATGCAGCGGGTCATCCAGGTAGCGATCAAGGGCCCGATATCCGGGTTATTTACCTGTCGCTTGGATTCGCGATACCGTGACGCATTGGCACCGTAATCAAGTGATTGTTCCTGCAACGGGCATTCCCCCCCCTGGTCACAGATCGGGCAATCCAGTGGATGATTGATGAGTAAAAACTCCATAGTGCCATTTTGCGCAGTCCGAGCCACTTCTGACTGGGTTTGTACCACCATGCCATCATTTACTGGGGTTGCACAAGCCGGTAGCGGTTTCGGTGCTTTTTCAACCTCGACCAGACACATCCGGCAATTAGCGGCCACCGAGAGCTTGGGATGATAACAAAAACGCGGAATATGGATGCCCGCCTGATCGGTCACTTCGATCAACATCTGCCCGGGCTTAGCTGCAAGCTTTTGGCCGTCAACCTCAATGTGAATCGTATCGCTCATGCTCAGGCCGCCTGTGATTTGAGTGCCGGTATTTTGGCTTCAAACTCATGTCGATAGTGTTTTAAAAAGCTTTGCACCGGCCATGCTGCGGCATCACCCAAGGCGCAGATAGTGCGTCCTTCAATACGGTTAGCCACATCCAATAAAGTATCCAGATCCTCTGCTTCGCCTTTCCCGCTGTTAATACGCTTGATAATTCGATACAACCAGCCCGTACCCTCTCGGCAGGGTGTACATTGCCCACAGGATTCTTCATGGTAAAAATACGCTAGTCGCTCAAGCGCGGACACCATGCAAGTGGTTTCGTCCATCACAATCACAGAACCTGCACCCACCGCCGAACCGATGCCCGCTAGTGAATCATAATCCATATTGGCCTCTAGCATGATGTCGGCCGGCACAACGGGCACCGACGAGCCGCCAGGAATAACCGCTTTTAGCTTGCGCCCCTTCCAAACGCCACCCGCCATATCGAGCAATTCTTTAAATGGAATGCCCATCGGCACCTCGAAATTTCCCGGCTTTTCAACATGACCGGAGACCGAAAATATTTTCGTCCCGCCGGAGTTTTTTACCCCCAGATCATGAAACCATTTCCCTCCGCGACGCATGATTGTGGGTACCGATGCCAGGGTTTCGGTGTTGTTAATCGTCGTTGGGCAACCATATAAGCCGTAGTTTGCCGGAAATGGTGGCTTATAGCGCGGCTGACCTTTTTTGCCTTCGATGGATTCCAGCAAGGCGGTCTCTTCGCCGCATATGTACGCACCTGCACCGAGATGCACCTGGATGTCGAAATCCATCCCGCTTCCAAGAATATCCTTACCCAGATATCCCGCTTCGCGTGCCTCTGCCAATGCTTGCTCAAATCGCGCAATCGGTTCGGTGAATTCTCCACGAATATAGTTGTAACCCCCAGAGCACCCCATGGTATAGCCCGCGATGATCATTCCTTCAATCACCGCATGCGGGTTGAATCGCAATATATCTCTGTCTTTGCAGGTACCAGGCTCACCTTCGTCCGAATTACATACAATATAGCTTGGGCCCTCACAATCACGCGGCATAAAACTCCACTTGATGCCAGGAGGAAAGCCAGCTCCACCCCGTCCTCTTAAGTTAGAGGTTTTAAGCGTTTCGAGAATCTCACCCGGATCGGTTTGTTCTTTGAGTATTTTTTCAATCGCAAAATAACCCTGCTGGTTTTTGTATGCGTCAAGCGTCCAGGGCTTTTCTATACCAGGTAGGGGCAGACAAACGAAAATCTGTTCTGTCATGTACCTGCCTCCGCTTGAACAAGCGTGGAATCGGCAATCGACTCCAGCAACTCATCAATTTTCTCTGGGGTCAGGTGCTCGATGTAATCCTTGTTCAGCTGCAACATGGGGGCCCCCACACAGGCCCCGAGGCACTCCACTTCTTTCAGACCAACTTTGCCGTCGGGCGTCACTTCGCCTAATTTCACGCCCAATCGCTGCTCAAGCCGCGCAACGATATCGTCCGAGCCACGCAACATACAGGAAATATTAGTGCAAACCTTGATTTGGGTGGCACCACACGCCTGATGTTCATACATCGAGTAAAATGTCGCGACTTCATACGCGCGCATTGATGGTACACCGACAATCTGCGCAATATATTCGATCAAGCCACTGGTCAGGTGACCTTTTTCTTCTTGCGCGATGGTCAACGCGGCCATAATGACCGACGCACGTTTATCCGCCGGGTATTTGAGTGCTTCTTGCTCGATCTGGTCAAGTGCAGCCTGGCTTAACATCAGCGATCTACCTCTCCAAAAACCAAATCCTGAGTACCAATAATGGCCACCATATCAGCCAGCATATGCCCGCGCGACATTTCGTCCAACGCCGAGATATGCGCAAATCCCGGCGCGCGAATTTTCAGGCGATACGGTTTATTGGTCCCATCGGAAATAATATAGGTTCCAAACTCTCCTTTGGGATGCTCTATCGCGCAATAGGCTTCACCTTCTGGCAACGAGTAACCCTCGGTGAATAATTTAAAATGCTGAATCAAGGATTCCATTTCCTGTTTCACGCGAGGACGAGCGGGTGGAGCAAGTTTGCTATCTTGTGCCATGACTGGGCCAGGGTTGACGCGCAGCCAGTCGACACACTGTTTGATAATTCGATTGGATTGACGCATCTCCTCCATGCGCAGCAAGTAGCGATCATAGCTATCGCCGTTGGTACCCAACGGAATATCGAACTCAAGTTGATCATATACTTCATAGGGTTGTTTGCGGCGTAAATCCCACTCCACCCCTGAACCGCGCAACATTGGACCACTAAATCCCAGTGCAATCGCACGCTCGGGGGTCACGATACCAACATCTACGGTACGCTGCTTCCAGATGCGGTTGTCCGACAATAAGGTTTCATATTCATCCACATACCCGGGGAAGCGCTCGGTAAAAGCCTCCAGAAAATCCAGCAAGCTGCCCGAGCGATCCTCGTTACGCTTTTCGGTTTGTTTGTCGTTGAAGCGCTTATTGGGCTCGTATTGTGGCATTTCATCCGGCAAATCCCGATAAACACCACCCGGGCGATAATAGGTCGCATGCATCCGCGCGCCACTCACTGCCTCATACGCATCCATTAAATCTTCGCGTTCGCGAAAGGCATATAAAAACATGGTCATGGCACCCACATCCAAACCATGCGCGCCGATCCAGAGCAGGTGATTGAGGATTCGCGTAATTTCATCGAACATCACGCGTATATACTGCGCTCGAATTGGTGGCGTGACGCCATACAATTTTTCGATGGTCATCACGTATGCATGCTCATTGCACATCATCGAGACGTAATCAAGCCGATCCATATAACCGATGCTTTGATTATATGGCTTGGATTCAGCCAGTTTTTCAGTACCGCGGTGCAATAAACCAATATGCGGGTCGACGCGATCAATCACTTCGCCGTCCATTTCCATGACTACTCGCAACACGCCATGCGCCGCCGGATGCTGCGGGCCAAAATTCATGGTGTAGTTATGAATCTCAGCCATCTTATTCAACTTCCAGCTCAGTTCGATTTACGCGCGGTGTCAAAATACGTGGCACAACTGTGACGGGCTCGTAAATAACGCGCCCTTTTTCTTCGTCATAGCGCATTTCGACATGCCCGGATAAAGGGAAATCTTTGCGAAATGGGTGACCAATAAATCCGTAATCGGTCAGAATTCTGCGTAGATCGGGGTGTCCGGAAAATGCAATACCCATGACATCAAACGCTTCGCGCTCGAACCAGTCTGCCACCGGCCAAATTTCGATAACCGAATCAATCATGGGTGGCTCTCCGTCGAGAAAAGTTTTCACCCTTACCCGCCAGTTAAGCGCTATCGACTGCAAGTGATAGACCACAGCAAATCTAGGCTTTTCCCACGCTCTGTCTAAATGATCGGTGAATTTCGAGTAATCGACTCCACACAAATCAATAAGCTGGTCAAACTGGGTGGCCCTATCATCTCGCATTACTTGTAGTGCGGATTTAATATTTTCGGGTGCAACCTCTATAGTGAGTTCGTCAAATGCCAGCTTGGTGTCGAGCAGCTGTTCGCCTAAGCAAGCGTCGATCGCAGACCGTAATGAGGTAAGCTTGCTCATGGAAAACTACGCGGTTCTGGCAATGGTATTGGTGCGCACTTTTTTGTGCAGCTGCAACACACCATAAATCAGTGCTTCTGCAGTAGGTGGGCAACCCGGCACGTATATATCCACTGGTACGATGCGATCCGCCCCGCGTACCACTGAATACGAATAATGATAATAACCTCCCCCATTGGCGCAGGAGCCCATTGATATTACCCAACGTGGCTCAGCCATTTGGTCGTACACTTTACGTAAAGCGGGCGCCATTTTATTAGTTAAGGTCCCTGCAATAATCATGACGTCAGATTGACGTGGGCTAGGGCGAAACAACATACCAAAACGATCCAGATCATAGCGCGCCGCGCCGGCTTGCATCATCTCGACCGCGCAGCAAGCCAAACCAAATGTCATTGGCCACATCGAGCCGGTTCGCGCCCAGTTGATTAGATCATCCAGACGCGCGGTCGCAAAACCTTCTTTGAATTGACCTTCTATTGACATAATAGTTTGTTGATTAATCCCACTCGAGTGCGCCGTTTTTCCACTCATAAATAAAGCCAATGATCAGTACCACTAGAAATATGACCATTGCCCAGAAACCAAATAATCCGACCTCGTCTAACACCACTGCCCACGGGAACAAAAAGGCGATTTCCAAGTCAAAAATAATAAATAAAATCGCCACCAGATAAAAACGTACATCGAACTGAGAACGCGCATCATCAAAGGCCTCAAACCCGCACTCGTAGGGCGATAATTTTTGATCATCCGGTCGATTTGGCGACAATAGCAGACCAATGCCGATCGCCGCTGCACCGATAAACAGGCCAATGCCAATAAATATTAAAATGGGGAGGTAATTTGCTAACACAGCGCGATTATAGTGCCTCGGCGATACTAAGTTCTACCCATACATTTGCAAAAACTAATATGAGCGCTAAAAAATGTGATAACTACACTCGTTAAGATTCTGGTGGCGTTCGCATTAGGCCAAATTTACGTAGTAAACGATCAAACCGGCCTCCTGCGACAACGGCTTGCTGCGCCCAATCAATTTTTTTCTCGAGATCTTTAAGTGTATCACTCAAATCGGTGATTCGCTCTTGATATCTATCAAGAATATGTTGACGTAACCTAACTCGATAGGCTGCGCGAACGGCCTCATCTCTGAGCATGCTACGTGCAGATAGCATATTTTTGTCCGACGCGTGATCAAATAGTAATTTGAGCTCGATTGAATCTATGTTTTCTCCCCAATCGACCGCTTGTAAATCCAGTATCAAGTTGGCCTCCGAAGAAGTTAACATGAACCTGTCACCAGCTATTTTCCGCATCCCTTTAAGCTTTGCGCGAGCAAACAATTCTTGTGCAGAATCAATCGTGTAAACCTGCTCGCGGTCTTGATTAATTCGGGTTACCGTTAGACTTAAACCTCTAAATTCCAGCCAACCGCGAAAAACATGTAGCACTTCGGCTGGGGGATCAAGCCTTAAATACCGATGCGTTGTCAGCATTTCTGGCAACATTAGTTTAACATTTACGCCAAACTCAAAATCTATTTCCACACTCACGGAATGATCCAAATGCCATATATCTTCAACCTGGGACCAATATGCTCTGACCTCCATTGGCATATTTGGCTGCTCGAATGATTGGCTCTTGTGCCATTGATATATAGGCGTCGCCAACATCGGCTCAAGCTGCTGGTTGAATTGTGGTCTTGAAACCTGGCCATACATCTGGGTTTCGAATTGCAAACAATCATCACGATGCTGTTTATAGTCCAAACCTAATTGCTCAAATCCCCAGCTGACAAAATCTTCAATAGTTAGAATCAAGGGGAATTCCCTGTCTAGGGATGCCATGCCGCATGCTGTGTGAAAAGCATTGAGTTCCATATCAGCTAAGATATCGCGCGCATTCAAGGCAAAATGAAATAGCGCGCGGAACATGATAATTTCTTTGTTGACAGCTTTAACCGCGTGCCATTCCTGATCTATCAAATGCCAGTTGTTCTCATCATCAACAATAATATTCTGCGGCAACGCATCAACATATGGTGCGGTATCTGATGCCAAGACCTCATCCAGAAACTGGCTATATTTCTGGATATGCAAAGATAGCTCCTCGTAACTTGACACCACGCTAAGTGCTCGATACCAAATTTGTTCTAAAACCTGTCCGTCGATGAACGGTTCATCTGTTATGCGCTGTTGCTTCACTACTATGCTTTCTGGCGGCGCTGCGTGAGACAAAGGCACACGCTCTACAGTACTTTTTTCCGATTTTTTCGTGACTTGTAGGCGATACGCTAAATTTCGCCTTACGCTGGCAAAACGCACAAAATCAAAATCGACGGTTTGTTTGACTTGATCGGCTGATTTACCCAACACAATTAAAAACGAGTTGGCAAATTCATCCAGGCAACTGGTTTGACTCGCTGTGTACCAAAATTGTGCCTCCGAAAGCTGGGGTTGCCACATGGCAAAATAGTCGCGTGAATAAATGCCGCCGAGCACTTGTTCGGGGTGCTTGCTGTTGGTTAGAAACTGATCGGATAGTATTGCATCAGGCACTTTGTAATCTGGAAAAGGATAACAAAAAACATAATCTTGTAACCCCAGCTCGCTAAAAATATCGCACCATTGCTGCTTGCTCCAGGTACGAATCCCACGGGTTAGCGCTCCACTAAGCGGCTCGGGATAGCCCAGCAACCCGATATTGGGTACATTGAGATGATCTTCGCTCGCACCCGCAAGATACTTAAATCCGGTGCGGTTTTCTATCGCGATAAGTATCTGCCCATAGTCGCTCAAAGCAGCATAGGCTTGTCGCAGAGTTTGTTTTAACTGAGCTTCCGGATCGGTCTTTTCCGTCGCGTAAGCACCCGAGTATTCCAACACCCCGGTAAAAACGATTAAATCGTAATGCTGCGCAACCAACTCAAGTGCATGATAATTGGAACTGACAATGTGTACATTATCCAACTCAGCACAGCGCAGGCGTGCAATCTGCGCGCGTGGTAAAGCACCTTCAATCGCATCCACCTGATATCCCTGTTCTCCTAGGAATCGGGTAATCGCACCACAACCACATCCGACTTCCAGTACCGTTTTCACCCCTTCCAGGTTCAGCCCACGATAAATATTAGATCGCTTGGAACCTAGGTGATACTCCAAAGCCCAGTCATCCCAAGCCTGGTCCAATTCTTCGGAGAATACTGAACGATCCTGAGCCGCTGTTACGCGTTCGTATAACGCAGCCTCCGTCTCATCTCCATCGGTGTATTCAATATAGGTACGATCGGATTCATCCGTCTTAACCCATACACCACTTTCGAGCTGAGTGAGCGTATTGCACTGGATTAGTTCCGATTCAGTCATAACGTTATTATATTGAAATTAAACAGATTAATTACGAAACACGCAGATCGAGCAAAGAAAATCAGTGAGCGGTAGAAATCATTCTATGATAGCAACATGTCAAAGCCTCTGACCTATGTAAGAGCCCCTATATCTTACTCCTTTTCATTCTTGATTATTTTCCATAAATATAATTTGCTGCGATTATTGGTTTCACGCAAAGACGACGGAAAATAATCATAAGCAAGATAATCGGTTTGTTTATTTGGTGGGATAGTTATCGCATAGAACGGTTTCTATAGACAGCTTACCATCCGGCGTAGCTCCATCAGCGTCATTTATTCCCGTGTAACTGATGAACATCCAATCATTATAATCTTGAAGCGTGGAGAATTCTGAGCTACAACCTTGATTTGGGTTAATATTATAAGTAACGCTGCTTTCTAAGACGCTGTTGCTATTCCAATCGATGGGTACGTTGTTACACATACCTTGGAATTCATTAAGTACTAATTCATTCAAATCTTGGCGTACGCCAGTGGAATAATTTAATATATCATCCCCACCTAGCAAACAGTCGCTATCTACCCCTGGAAATTGATAATCATAATTCATAACCGAATTATAATTTGGTTTGCGGTTGCAGTTTTCAAATCCACCATGCCGCAAATTAAGATTGTGCCCGAGCTCATGCACGATCGTGTTCGCAACCCATTGATCATTACCATACCACCAAACTGAAGAAACAATAAAATCATCGCCATTAATCTCGGCCAATCCAGAGCTGGCCGTTGTCCCATTGGCGTATTGATGCGGCATTATTACATAGTGGAAATATCCGTGACGATTAGCAGAAAAATTGATGGATTTATGTTCTAAAAATTCCCCTCCTAAATACCCATTAATAAACCCATTTGAATCGAAAATATAATTACCACCGGAGAATATTCCGCCTTGTCCATAATCCTGAATAACGTCAACACCCATAGTCCCATCTGGATTCACAACGGGAGCATTTTTGAAAACGGCTCTTACTTTGTTAATAGCAATTATCGAAGGCCTATGTGTGTGATCAGAACCGCCTAAATCATCATCAAACCAGTCATATTCAATAAAAATATTCTTTTTTAAAGGATTTGCTCCCATGCCGGGCAAGTTCAAACCTGCTGTAGTACCAAGAACCTCATCACCATCGTTGATACTGTCTCCATCCGTATCTGGATTATTTGGATCAGTACCTGTATCGCCCGCGTCAACAAAGATACTTGTATTGGTTTCCACACAATTTAATAAACGATCAAAATCGTTATCCCCGGTATCGTTACAATCAGGTGGAATAGATGCCTCATCATCCAACAAAAACAATGTGATTATAGGTAAGGTATTTTTAGGTTGAGCGCTCAGGGTTTTGTCGTTACCGGCGTACCCACTTATCGAAAGAACAGTCGAAATAGTTATAATTGCCGTTACAATAATTTTAAAAATAAATATTCTGACGCTGTTGTCAAACAATTACATTTCTCACTGTTGGAAATAATTCAAGAATCTCTGACAAGGGTACCCTGACTGACCGGAAACTTAAAAACATGCTTTTTTGCTATTCACCAAATAACACATTATCAGATTCTTTGTCATTAATACACTCTACTCAGTATTAACGATAAGATTCGTTGTAGTCTTGCTTACCCGAATTATTTTATTTTTTTAAATATAGGGCGCTACCAAAACTAATAAAACGAAAGAATGGTGCCGATGGCCGGAGTCGAACCGGCACAGCTTGCGCTACACGCCCCTCAAGCGTGCGTGTCTACCAATTTCACCACATCGGCTTTATTCGCTTCTCTTAGCTATTCAGGCACTTTAGGTACATCAACTTGAGGCACATCAACCTGGCCTTCTGATTGGTCCGCTGCTTCACTATCTGCTTGCTCTGTCGGTGCTGCGGGCACATCAGACTCTGGCGCAGACTGTTCCACGGGTTCCACCTGATCGACCACACTGTCCGATATAACGCTGGTGCTACTACCCCCACGTGTGGCATACAGATAAGCCAGTGTCAGCGTGGTTAAGAAAAATATGGTTGCGACAATCGCGGTTGTGCGGGTTAAAAAATTGGCTGACCCACGCGCGCCAAATAAAGACTGAGAAGAGCCTCCGCCACCAAATGCCGCTCCTGCTTGCGCGCCCTTACCTTGCTGGAGTAAAACCAGAACAACCAGCGCCACGGCCATCACCAGGTGCACGATTAACAATAAGTTCTCTATCATAGTTTCGTCTCGTTTATAGATACTTCGTCTTGTTAGGCTGCGGCGCAAATACCCAAGAAATCTTCTGCAGTTAAGGCCGCTCCGCCAATCAGGCCACCATCAATATCAGGTTTACCAATCAATTCCGCTGCATTGGAAGGCTTCATGCTGCCGCCATATAAAATGCGACACTGCTGGGCGATGTTTTCGTCACGCTCCGCAAGCATTCCACGAATAAATGCATGTACTTCTTGTGCCTGTTCAGGAGTGGCGGTTAACCCGGTTCCGATAGCCCAAACCGGTTCATACGCGATCACACATTTGCTAAAACTATCAATACCAATTTTATCCAGCACGGCCTTGAGCTGGGTGCCAACCACGGTTTCAGTCACCCCGGTTTCGCGCTCTTGCTGCGATTCGCCCAAACAAATAATCGGGGTTAAGCCTGCTGTCAAAGCAACTTGTGTTTTGTCCGCTACCAATTCGTCGGTATCGCCATAAAACTGACGTCGCTCAGAATGCCCGACGATAACGTACTGACATCCCGCATCAAGTAACATCGCTGCTGAAGTCTGGCCGGTAAACGCGCCGCCCTCGTTTACATCGAGATCTTGGCCACCTACCGCTACTTTAGTGCTAGATAAGGCATCTGCAGCGGTTGAGATCAAAATGGCCGGTGGGCATACCAAAATATCAACCTCGCCCACTGACGATAATCCTTCATCAATACCCTGACACAATTGTTTCGTCATGGCTTGGGTACCATTCATTTTCCAGTTACCTGCTACAAGGGGTGTTCGCATGGGCTTGCCTCAATCTTATGTTGGGTACAACAGCGCATTGTGCGGCTGCAATAAAAAAGGGACGCGATGTTACCGCTCTGTTTAATATATTGCAATGCGCTTGGCACACAAAGCATAATCGCGGCATCTAAATAATTTTACATTTACATCATTACCAATCCGTTGATTGTTGTTTTAAAACACGCACATAGACTTAGAATCAATTACATTACGCTTGCTGGATCGTAAATAAGCAGAGAAAACCCAATATGAACACCACTAGCAACCCGGTTGCACACGCAATTGCAGCCAGGCATCCCATTATATATGTCGTTACCTGGGAAGAAGAACGCCTCGAAAAGATTTTAAGCGAGGCATCAAAGTCTATTTTTAAAGATGATCGTCCCGTCTGGCAATGGTCTGCAGCGCATGGATTTACCACTGGCCCCGCCACAGATTTGGCACTATACGACCCCGTAGAAGCGCTCGCCTACATTGCTCGCCAGGAAGAAGATGCGTTTGTGCTGATGAAGGATCTGCCGGCTGAATTTGATACTAATCCAGCGCTGGTGCGTGCCATGCGCGATATTTATGACGCGCTTTCGTCGCGCCCTGGCGCAGTGATTCTTGCGTACCCAGATACCATCATCCCCCCAATGCTCAGTAAGGAGGTGTATCTAACCAGGTTACCCTTGCCGACGACCGGTGAATTATTGACAGAATTACACACCTTAAATAAGGAATACCCTGAGTCTGAACAACCTTCAGAAGACTGGCTGGAAAAAGTCGCGCATGCAATGAAAGGTTTATCGACCAACGAAGCACGTGATTTATTTCGACATCTGCTAAGTGAATCAATGTTAGATGTCAAACAAGCACTAGAAGGGGTGCGCCAGTCCAAGGCTCAGATGCTAATGAAGGAAAATTGCCTGGAGGTCATCACCGAACAAACCAGTATTGACCAGATTGGTGGGCTGAAAAAACTCAAAAAATGGATGCTAAATCGGCGCAAGCTATTTACCAAAGAAGCCAGAGAGGCCAATATAAAAGCGCCTTCAGGTATCTTGATCATGGGGGTCAGTGGTTGCGGCAAATCTCTCGCGGCCAAAACCATTCCAGCGGTTTGGGGGCTACCTCTGATTCGTTTAGATATGAATTTGATTATGTCGGGTGGTTGGGGCACGCCAGAGGTAGCTTGGGAGCGGGCATTGCGCGCGATTGAAAATGCGGCACCCGTGGTGTTGTGGATTGACGAATTTGAGAACAGTTTTGGCTTTTTGCACGACACCAGTACCAGTGGCAATCTCACCATATTTTCTTCCTTTTTAACCTGGATGCAGGAAAAGCCAGAAAATGTATTTGTAGCCGCAACCGCCAACCGTATTGAAATACTGCCACCTGAAATGGTACGTAAAGGTCGCTTTGATCAACTGTTTTTCCTTGATTTACCCTTAAAACCCGCACGCGAGGAAGTAATACGTATCCATATTCGCAATCAAAAACGCGATCCGGAACAGTTTGATATCAGCAGTATTGCTGGAATGGTGGATGGGTGGACCGCCGCCGAAATCGAACAAATGATTAAATCAGCCCAAATTGACGCGTTCACCGCTGGGCGAGAATTTAATTACGATGATATCGTAAGAAGTATTTATAGCATCGTGCCGCTATCCAAAACCATGTCCAAGGAATTTGCCGCGCTGCGTATTTGGGCGCGCGACCGAGCAGCAAAAGCAGACTAGTGTATACACTCATTTCGGTTATTCACTGTTAGATTACTCAATATCACCTGTTAGACCCGGACTCACAAATCCTCAGATTGGTATAATCGCCGCATGTCAAAACCACTAATATCTGTTGTTATACCTGCTTATAACCATGAGAAATTCATCGGGCCTGCGATTGAGTCTGTGCTAAAACAAACGCTGGAAGATTTAGAGCTCATCATTGTCGATGATGGCTCTACGGATAAAACCGCTGAAGTCATTAAGTCATTCGACGACCCGAGACTTTCCTACACCTGGCAAGAAAACCAGGATGCATACAATACCATTAATCGGGGCATGAGTATGGCACAGGGAGAATACATATCGATTCTCAATTCCGACGATATCTATACCACCGATAGACTTGAGAAATGTCTTGCACACGCTGAACAATCTTCTGCCAAAGTGGTGTTTACCGACGTAGTGCCGATTTCAGATACAGGTGAAGCGCTCACTGATCCGGATTTTGGTTGGAATATTTGGCACCAAAACAACCGGGATTATTATTTTCAACACAACAATGACGTATATATTGGCTTTCTAAACGGAAATTATATGGTCACCACGTCAAACTTATTTATGCACAAAGAAGCGGTTGAAAAGACGGGAAACTTCACCAGTCTGCGTTATTTACATGACTACGATTATATCTTCAGGTTAATGCTGGCGTTCCCAGGCGGCGTAAGCTATTTGGATGACCAAAAACTGATGTATTATCGAATTCACGGGCACAATACCCTATCCGAAGCGGCCATAACCGGGCGGGAGCAGGATTTACAGGTAATCGAAAAATACATGCTTGCGCGCCTACCCGAGGAATACCACCAAATTGTTCAAACCGGCACTAACCGTCTACGCACACTTGAACAGGAAATAAACCAGGTTAAAGCTGAGTTGGCACAATTAAAACAAGTACATCCCGTTAGCATTACCAAGCGCGTGGCGGCCAAAATTCGGCGACATTTATATTCATGAACCCCAGGACTTTTCACCGTATCGACCAATTGGTTGAATACGGTAATCAACAGGTCGCGCAATACGACGTGGTTAGTTTTGACGTATTTGATACTTTGTTGATTCGTCGCATACATGACCCAGATTTAGTCAAGATTCCGGTTGCAAGCTATATTGCAACATTGGCCAAACAGGCTGGCAAGGCGTTGAGCTGGGAGGAAGCGCAGGCTAGCCGTGATACGCATGAAAAGGCGCTGCGTAAGCAAACAGGTAAACGCTTTGTTGATCAAGAAGCAGATTACCCAACCTTCATGCGGAGCATGCTGACAGAGATTTTCGGTGGTGACATTGAACAAATATATACAAAGGTGCGCACTTATGAGCTAGAGATTGAAAATGCCATGCTGGTGCCTCGCCAAGCGTTTACCCAATGGCTAAAGACACTACACCAGCAAAATAAACGTATTTTCGCCATTTCAGATATGTATCTGACCGCCGCTGAGATCGAAGCATTGTTAGCACATGCAGGTTTAGCGGATTACATCGATGTCACCATCTCTTCTGCCGATAGCTTTTTATGCAAGGCTTCAGGTAAGGCCTATGAAATGCTGATCGAGCAGTACGATTTAAACCCCGAACGCTGGATGCACGTTGGTGATCATCCGATTTCAGATGGATTGCGCGCTGCAGAAGCAGGTATTCAGGCACTAGTGCTGCAAGATCCAGAAGAACGTCGACGCAAATCGATCGCACGTCACTATTACCACTACGGTATTTTTCGCTCCTTCTGGAAAGGGCGCACCGTGCAGCAGTTTATGGCGCCGTTGGAAGCAGAGAACCAGCCGCAATCCAATATGTATATGGAAGGCTATAACTTTTTTGGCCCGTTAATGGGTGTATTTATTCAACGAATTGCCGAGTACTGCGAGCGGAACGGCATCAGCAAAATTTTCTTTTTGTCGCGCGAAGGCTGGATGTTTAAACAGGTCTGGGAAAAGGTCACGCCAACCTTGTACCCCGGTCAGACGCTTCCCGAAATCGAGTATTTGTATGTCAGCCGCATGGCGCTAGCGGGAGCAAGTTGCGCGCATGCCGGATTGAGCCGTAAAAACGCAGATATCGTATTTTTACCGGTTGGGAATAAAGATTTTACCGATGTTTGCCGCGTATTCGGCCTTACGATTGAAGAACTTGAACCCCACTTGGCGCGCTATGGGCTGAATAAAGACACCCTTCTCAGCCCCAACTATCCGGGTCATAAACCGAAATACACCAAAAAGTTTAATGATCTGCTCAAAGATGATGATTTTCAGGCAGAAATCAAAAAACAAACGTCGGCAAGTAACCAAGCACTACAGCGTTATTTGGAAGAGATGGAGTTCTTCTCCCATGACAATGTGGCACTGGTTGATATTGGCTGGTTAGGTACCATCCAACGCTATTTATATGCGTCGGTTGCGCACCGCGAGGATCGCCCCACCTGTCATGGACTGCTATTTGGCGCTAGCCGAGGTATTCCCTTTGATACCCAAGATAATAGCAAGCTTAAAGGCTTAATATTCGATCCGCTTGGTGGTGATTTTCCCAGTAGCGCTATCCTTTATGCGCAAGACTTGTTTGAAGAAGCCTGCCGCGCGCCCCACCCCACGCTAAATGGTTATCAGCTCAAGGATAAAAACGGCTACGAGTTGGTATTCCGAGAAATGTCGGATCATATAGGCCAGGCCGAAAAAGCACAGGATGACTATTACGCAGACTTACAACGCGGCATATTGGACGCAGCAGATAGATATGGGCCTGCCGCGGCTATCATGCTGGATCACGCAACAGACTATATACCCTGGATCAACTACCTATTGGTAAGTAAATTGGCTTTTCCGAAAAGTAGCGAAGTCAGCCAAATTCGTTACAAACATCACTTGGATGATTTTCACGGTACTGGCGACCCAGGCAAGCGCAAAAAGCCATTGAACTTTTTACGCAACCCCTGGCTGATGGATGGCTGGCGCCTATGGTTAAGTACCTACTTTACCGGATATACTTTTCGTCAACATCTTAAGCGCTACGCTAATCGGGCACCCATCGATGAATAACGACAAGCATAAACTATTAACCAATAACTACGAGTTGGGTGGGAATAGCCTACTACGGCAGTTTAATCACTGGCGAAGAATGCAACACTCGATTATGGGGTATTATGGTGGTGGCCCTGGCCTGCGTAATTTACTCGTCATGCTGGTCTATCATTATCTGGGGAAACCGATATTCAGGCTACACGCCTGGTATCAGCAACAATATCGGCTTAAAGCCATTCTTGAGCGCTACCTTCCGCGTCGAACCCCGAGAAATTAAAAGGTATCAACTATCTACTTACGAATCCATTCTGACAGAAGACAGTAAATACAAGAGCATGCCAACTGCTAGTCGCCCGCGCCGTAACTACAAGGAAGTAACCCAGCAAGCTGGTTATCAGTATTAATCAATGAGCCAAGCCCAGCATAAGCTACTGAGTTTTATCACTAAAAATCTCACTTTTTTAATCTTGGGTACCGCCCTGGTTTGTATATATCTGAGTTTTTTTGTATTTGAAGCACAGGTAAAAATCAACATACAGACGAACTCCCCACTGAACACTTATTTCAAAATTTACTGGGCTGACAAGGAACAGACATATAGTGAAAGGCGGATGGCGCGAGTATTGGTTAACAATCAGCAGCAAGCGTATCAACTAAGTATTGCCGATCTGGGTGACATTGAGCGTCTCAGAATTGATCCGGTGGAGTATCCTGCCAAAGTCCTTATTCGTGAAATCAGTATTTCTCAGTTTGGCTTTATGCCAATCATATTGAGCGGAAAACAAGCCCTTGGAATTTTGAGTGCGGTACAACAAGCCGAAGCAGTTGCATATAAAAAACCTGACGGCGTCGTATTTCAAACCACGGGGAATGATGGTCAGCTGGAAATCAAAATAAACCCTGTGCGGCAGTTAGCGTTTCCTGCTAGACACATCGCCACTTTACTCGCATTGTTCTGCATACTGGCCCTGATTACCGTATATCTTAGACCTTTGCTAACCGACTTGCGCTTCGTACCCTATCTACTCGCTGTCGCCTTTTTGCTTGCGTTGATCATGGCGCTGCGTTCTGAAACCCCTATCCATCCAGACGAAGCGGTACATGTATCTGCCATTAATTACTATGCGCATCACTTACTACCGCCTGCACTGGATAGTGAGCTTGCAGCACCTACTTATAGTATTTATGGGCACAGTCGGCTCAGTAATTACGAAATTTTCTATCAGTTGGCTGGGTATTTTCAACGGGTAGTCAAGTCGGGAAATGAGCCTACACTATTTACTGCGCGTCTGTTTAATCTGGGCTTATTTAGCTTGCTGCTACTAATAAGTATTGTAAACAAAGATTTTAGGCCTTTTGCCTTACCTTTTCTGGTTAGCGCACAAATTTGGTATCTATTTGCCTATACCAATTCTGATGCGTTTGGCTTGGTAATTGCGACGATCATGAGCTACCAAGTGGCATACCAAAACAGTATGCTAAATCAGTTTCTCACCCAGACCAACCCAAAATACTTTTGGTTAAAGCTGCTTGGCCTAGGTTTACTGTTCGGAATGCTCCTGTTGAGTAAAATAAATTATTATTTTTTTGTCGTATTTCTCGGCTTGTATTTAATCTGGCGTATTTCACAAGAACATTTCCCTGTCAAAAAAAGACTTTGGTCACGCCTTGGTTTAATCTTGGTTATTGCCACCTCGCTGTATGGCACTCGATTTGCCCTGGACATATCCGCCAATGGCTGGGATCGTGCCGACATGGCTGCCCAAATGCAGGAAAAATTTGCCAAACTGCCTTATAAAGCCAGCACCACACTAGACCAGAAAGGCCCCATGTTGAACCTTAAGGAGCGAGGGGAGAGCCTGGGTAAAATTGTAATAACAGACAGGTGGTTTGAGAAAACATTTCAAAGTGCGTTTGGGGTTTTTGGATTCAATCAGTTTTCTGCCAGTCTCGCTTTCTTCGATTTTGTGCGCTTTACAGGTATTTTGCTTATCTTAGTATTACTGCTGGGTTCGTTAAATGGAAAACGATACAACCATCTCGCTTTACTTGCTTTTGTCGGGGTGTGCGCACTCGGTTTAATCCTTTCATCCATATGGTATTCCTGGAGTGCGGCCTTTCAAGCCCAGGGGCGCTATATGCTTCCTATCTTCCCGATGCTGACAATTTATTATTATCACGTACGGCAGTTTACCGTTCCACATGTAATTGAATGGCTGAGCATCGCTTTATTTGGGCTCGCCCTATATTCATTCTGGTTTATCGGATTGCCTAATGTTGACAAATTACACAGTATATTAGGCTAACTCCTATCAGAGCTGAGGCTTTCCATAACTTATCAATGCCCCTTAAACTCAATTGGTAAAAGGTTATTCATCATGCTCGTGATCGACTAAAATAAGCACGCTTTATCAACCCCTGAAATGTAAACGTGCTTGAACTGCTCACTGCCGGTGGATGGCTCATTTGGCCCATCATATTGTGTTCCATAGTTGCCCTGGCGATTATTTTTGATAAGTTTCGTTCGCTCAAAACCGCACGCGTTGTACCTCCAGATTTATACGCAACTATCGAAGATTTGGTACACAACAAGCAGTTGACCAACGCCCATTTGAATATGCTTGCTGAACAGTCCGTTCTGGGTAAAGTATTCGCGACAACCATCAGCCATGCGCATATGAGTAAATCAGAACTCAAAGCAACCGTTGAAGATAGCGGCCGACATCAGGTGCACGAATTGGAAAAATATCTCAGCACCTTGGGCTCGATTGCAGCCGTTACCCCCTTGCTTGGCTTGCTCGGTACTGTAGTAGGCATGATCAAGGTATTTGCCGCAATTACCGCAGTCGGTATTGGTCAACCCCAGGAATTGGCCGAAGGTATCTCGCAGGCGTTAGTTACCACCGCGGCGGGGCTTACCGTTGCTATTCCTTCACTGCTGTTTTATCGCTATTTTAAAAGTCGTATTGAAGCGTACGCGGTGGATATGGAGCGCGAAGTGCTGCGACTTTTTAGCCTCATTGATCGCACCAAGGCCCTTGAGCTTAATCAAGGTAAATCAAAAACCTAGATTAGTATGAAATTTAGCCGACCAGAACACGAAGAGATTAGTCTCAATCTGGCGCCGTTAATTGATGTGGTTTTTCTGTTACTTATATTTTTCATGGTAACCGCTTCGTTTAAGCAAAATAGCGCGATTGATTTAACCCTGCCAGAGGCGAACCCGGAAAAAATCCAACCTCAATATTTAACCCTAAAAATCAGTATTAACGACCGCGATGAAATCATTCTTAAAAATGGTCAAACCCAGTTTGCCCAGATTTCGGGAGATGAAACTCGGGATGCGCTCGCTAATAAAATCCAGCAAGCTATAAAGCAGCACAAACATCAAAATCCTGACGCATCTACCAAAACGCCCACCATCGTTATAGAAGCGGATAAACGAGCGAGCCACGGTCGTGTTGTACAACTGATGGATGCGATTTCCAAACTTGGGATCAATAAAATTCAATTTGCCGTTGAGCCTGAGCAATCGTAAGATGGATTATTAAAAACGGATACAGACCCCAATGAAGATTAGGAACGGTAGATTTATATACACATTCCCCCTAAAGATATAGTCGCCACTTTGGCTTTTAAACATATACCAGTATATGGCCCATTTCGCTGACGTTACCATCAAATCCGGCCGGATATATTCAAACCAGTTTGAGGATATATATTTTAGTGAAGAGGACGCCATTGCCGAAAGTCACTACGTTTTTCTAGAGCGCAATGGTTTACCCGAGCATTGGCAATACAAGAAAAATTATTGCATTGCAGAGACTGGATTTGGGTCGGGTTTAAATTTTTTAGTCACAGCGCGCGCTTGGTTAGACGACCCTCACCGTGGCGAACGACTCGACTTTTACTCTATTGAAGCATTCCCCTTAAAGCTCAAGCACCTAAGAAAAATTCAGGCACAGTGGAAAGCGTACCGAGCCCTATCCAGCGCTTTGATTGCACAATACCCCACGGCCACCTCAGGCTGTCACACGCTTGTTTTTGCTCGGGGTAGAATCCAGCTACATCTAATTCTAGACGGCATTAAAAACGCGTTATCCAATTACTCACTCAGACCAGATTGTTGGTATTTGGATGGGTTTGCGCCTGCTAAGAACCCCAAAATGTGGGATCATGCAGTGCTGAATACAATTGGAAAGCTATCCCAAAAAGGCACTCGTCTGGCTACATTCACGGCGGCGGGTGAGGTAAGGCGTAATCTAGTAGCAGCCGGTTTTGAGGTTAAGAAACGCAAAGGTTTTGGCCGTAAACGGGAAATGCTCTGCGCGCGTAAAATTCAACTCGCGCCAGAAAACACCCATCCTAAACATGCACCCTGGTTTGCTCCGCCGCAACCCAATACAGATGCCAATCATGTTGCCGTCATCGGTGCAGGCATTGCAGGCGCACAGATCGCTTATCACCTGGCACAGCAGGGTCTTAAAGTACACGTATTTGAATCCGCAGAGCAAGTTGCTACTGGGGCGAGTGGTAATCAGGCAGGCGTACTCGCACCTCGGCTCACCGCACAAACCAGCCTAGGAGAGCGCTTTTACATTGCAGCATTCTTATATCAGCTGAATCAACTAAGCAGCTTGCAAGAAGCTGGGCATAATGTTGGATTTATCCAGAATGGACTTTTACAACTAGCACATAACGAAACCGCTGTGTCACGCTTCACCCAATTGGCTCAGCGAGATGATCTACCCAAAGCACTGCTAGAAATAGTTAATGCAACGCAGGCATCAGACATTCTAGGCGAGCCGATTGAGCAAACTGCCATGATAATTGAAAATGCAGGTTCACTATCTCCTCGCTGCCTATGCAAAGCACTGCTTTCCCATCGTAATATAGCGGTCCAATGTGCCACTAATATAGACCGAATTACGTATACTGAAGATAAACCTAGTTTGCATCTAGATAACGGTGAAACCTTTGACGCAGACGCAGTCGTCATTGCCAACGGTTACCAAACGGTTGATTTCGAAAATAAATTACCTATCATCGCGGCTCGTGGTCAAAGTTCGGTGGCCACTCTAGACAACCAACAAGGCTTACCTCTTACGCTGGGCCACCAAGGCTACGTGGTGCAGCATCCGGTAGACCAAAGCCAAATTGTATTTGGCGCAAGCTATATTCGTGGTTCAGCTGATTCAGCGTTAAAACAGGCGGACACCAATAACAATCTGTCTGAATTGCGCCAGCATGCACCCAGCTTAGCTGCCAGCTTGACGAGTATTAAAAGCAGCCATGCAGGTATACGTGCCACGACACCGGATCGTTGGCCAATAGTTGGTCCCTTGCCTGATATCTACTTTTATCAAACGCAATACGCTGATATTGCACAGGGTAAACAATATAAAAGCTACCCTAAAGCAAAATATGTGGAGGGGGTCTACGTTCTATCAGGTCTAGGGTCACGTGGTCTGACCAGCGCGGCGTATTGCGCAAACTTGCTCAGCCATACGATCTTAGGGTTGAACCCGCCCGCATCCAAACAAATCTTGCATTCATTGCACCCTGCAAGATTTATGATACGCGCGTTAAGGCGCAACCAGGAAAGTCAATAAATCCCAGATACGGGGAACATCAGTCGCGTGGTTCGGCAACGACATTTTCAGCCGCCAGCCCGCGATCCCGTTCAATTAATTCAAATTCAACTTTTTGGCCTTCATACAAAGTACGAAAACCTTCACCCTGGATTTCCCGATAATGCACGAATACTTCTTTATCATTATCAGGCAATTCAATAAAACCAAAGCCTTTGCGGTGGTCAAACCACTTTACGGTACCGTTGGTGCGCTCGGACATCACACTATTCCTCCGACTGAGTTCACGTTTATTAGTATATTCTAGTTATTGTTTAGATTGTATCAGAAAGTTTTGTCGCCTGGGTGATGCTCTTTAATCCTGCTAGCGGGTCTATTTCCGCCCCACGGGACGCAGTTTTATCAGCTCTTCATACCCACCCCGCTGCTTGCGGCGGGGTTGTCGATTAGCTGGCTTACGCCAACAACCAGTTGGCAACATCTTCAGCGTAATAGGTGAGAATACCATCGCATCCTGCACGCTTAAAACCAAGCATTGCTTCCATGACAACTGATTGTTCATCCAACCAGCCATTTTGGCTTGCCGCCTTTAACATGGCATATTCTCCACTTACCTGATATGCGAACGTCGGCACGCCAAACGCCTCTTTGGTGCGCCAGATAACATCCAGATAGGGCATGCCCGGTTTAACCATCACCATATCTGCACCTTCACTGATATCGAGTGCGATTTCCTGCAAGGCCTCATCACCATTGGCCGGGTCCATCTGATAACTGTATTTATTCCCGCCCGCAAGGTTCTCAGCCGCGCCCACTGCGTCTCGAAACGGGCCATAATAACTGGAGGCATACTTGGCTGCATACGCCATGATCTGGGTGTTGATATGTCCCGCTTGTTCCAGTGCTTGACGAATCGAGCCAATGCGTCCATCCATCATATCCGATGGAGCGACAATATCTGCGCCTGCATCGGCGTGCGACAAAGCCTGTTTTACGAGCACGTCGACGGTCTGCTCGTTGACCACATAGCCAGATTCATCCAACAGACCATCTTGACCATGAATAGTAAAAGGATCTAGGGCGACATCGGTCATTACACCGAGATCCGGCACTGCATCTTTTAGTGTTTTTACAGCTTTTTGTGCAAGGCCATTGGGGTCGTAGGCCTGCTCCGCCCGCTCAGTTTTAACCTCCGCTGGCGTTACTGGAAACAATGCGATGGCCGGTATCCCAAGCGTATGCCAGCGCTTTGCAGCTTTTATTAAAACATCCACACTCATTCGTTCAACGCCTGGCATGGAAGGCACGGCTTCAGTCTTCCCTTTACCGTCTATGATAAACACGGGCAGAATTAAATCATTTACCGAAAGCTGGTTTTCTCTGACCAAGCGGCGACTAAATGGATGTGCGCGTAAGCGGCGCATGCGCGTCGCGGGAAATTTTCGTTGAACAATATTCTTTGTCATGTGGTTTTTTGATAATTTAAGGAAACCCGGACACCCAGCCCAGCCTTTGCACTATAGTGATCTCGATTACACAGTCCACGGGGGTGGCGCACTCGATTTAGAAGGAGTGTAGCGCAGATACAGGTGATTTTAAACTTTTACCCGCCCCACTGGCGAACGCCTAGGCGATTACAAATCGAGCGTAAATTCCAGCGAAAAATCGATCGCATGTAAATGCTTGGTTAAAGCACCGACCGAGATATAGTCTACTCCGGTTTGCGCAATTGCACGCAGTGTTTCGAAAGTCACATTACCCGAGGCCTCCAGATCCACCTCTTCGGGACACAATTGAACCGCTTCGCGCAGCTGCTCAAGGCTGAAATTATCCAATAATATGCGCTTTGCACCCGCATCTAGTGCCTGAACCAATTCCTCTAAATTCTCAACCTCGACCTCAAGTAGGGTGCCTGGCGGCGTGGTAGCAACGGCCTTTTTAACCGCTTTGGCTACCGAACCCGCCGCTCGAATATGATTCTCTTTAATTAATATGCCGTCATATAATCCAATTCGGTGATTCTCTGCACCACCAATTTTGGCTGCATACTTTTGCGCTAACCGCATACCCGGTATGGTCTTACGCGTATCTAAAACTTTGGTATGTAGACCGGTTAGTTTATCGGCATAACGACGCGCAATGCTGGCGGTACCTGACAGGCTTTGTAGTAAATTAATTGCCGTCCTCTCCGCGGTAAGAATGCTGCGTGCATTGCCCTGGATTTCGCACGCGATCTGATCAGGCACAAGCATCTCACCCTCTTTTGCTTGCCAGCTGATTTCAACTCGATCATCTACCGCCGAAAAGGTTGCATCAAACCAAGCCCTGCCACAAAGTACCGCCTGCTCGCGACAAATAAGTTTTGCCCGGGCCTGCGCCTGTGAGGGTATCAGTGCGGCAGTGATATCGCCGCTGCCAATATCTTCTTCCAGTGCGGCAGAAACTAGCGATACGATATGTTGTTTCATTGATATTGACCCCATCCAGGTTTGATCAAATGCTTAGTATTAAGCTAGGCATCTAGCGTTACTGGCAATTACTACCTAACTAAAGTGGTAATGCTTTTGCCAGGTAGTATAAATGAAGTATCGCTAGTAGATGCTATTTCTGCGAACCCTCCCATTGCCTCTGACGCCCGATAAATGTTAAACGCTTTAGCTGCAGGTTTGCCGACCACGTCTAGATTGATTGTTTGATTATCATCATCTACATTAATCATCACCACCGTCAGCTTTTCGTCCTGCTTGAATGCCGTTGTCAGTATATTTTTATTATCCGACCAACTTTCTACTTGTACGAACCCGGGGCGTACATACTTATACCAACCTTTGACCAGATGAAACAGTGGTAAAGGTTGGTTATCCTCAATCATCCTGCCAGCGAAATACCAGTATATCCAGGCGTTTATTTTCCCGTATTTGAGGGCCAAATGCAGATTGAGTGCCATTTCCCAGGCACCCTCCCACGTGGCATCCCTTTTCTGACGCATTGAAGTCTCTGACATCCACAACAACTTGCCGGCATCTCGCGCGCGCTGATACATTTGAACCCATCCCAGTGCATTTGAGTAATCTGGGTCTATCCCGTTCTTGTAACCATGAACCGCATAGGCGTAAAGATATTTGGCAACTTCTGGATCATCCAAAATTTTGGCGTAAAGCTCTGTTCTCTGGTTCCAGCCATGGTCACCCATGTGTTCAGGCCCAAAAAACTTGGTGGCCAAACCGGCATCCGCGAACCGCGCCCCCACTACCTTAAATAATTCAGCATACTCTTCCGCGGTGTAGACACACGAGCTGAAGGGGTTGGCAAATATTGGCTCATTTTGCAAACTCAGGGCGTACAGATCAACGCCAGTCTCCTGTTTGAGCTTTAATACGTACGCCAGCAGGTATTCTGCAAACTCTTCACGCAAATCAGGGTTCAAATTACCGCCACATTGACCAATACAGTTTTTAGCAAGACTGTTATCGGTATTTTGCTTCATCCATAAAGGTGGAGACCACACGCTGGCAATTAATTTTACTGAGTCCTTCGCCTGCAAATCGCGAATAAATGCGAACTGTTTTCCGTTATTGGATTCAGGTCCGTAGTCAAACCCGCCCCAATTGATTGCTAGAGGGTCGTCATTGTCATTTTGTTTTTCTGCATCCCAGTAGACTACCGTTCTCACTATCGTGCTGCCAAGATCGTCAACAATCAAATCCAGATATTCTTCATCATGCCATGGCCCTTGACTCCACCACACTTTTTTTGGGCCAAAGCCACCGAAACCTTCGATCACCTGATACTCTGTCTCTAGATCAACAGTAACCGTTTGGGCAAATACTGAGCCAGCAGCATTCAGTACAACCGATAGCAGAAAGAAAGTGAATAGATATTTAATGATACTTACCGTGCTGTTTGGATATATATTCAAAAGATTAATTGTAATTGTAATCCAGGGCTAAAACCATTTTGTAATCTACCCATTCTCCATTTGATTGATCAGCCTAAAATTCCCTTAGCCCTTGAAGTTTCCGATGGCAGGGTAAGCCCTTTATCAACAATACAAGATTTCGATCTAAAATTATCATATTGAGCGATAAAGCAACCCAAGGAACTGGCATCAACCAAGCACCGAAAAGCTACTTTCATCGTTGACAGTCCGATTGCGCGAGAAAAAACTGGTATCAATCGAATGCCCTAGGTTTTCGAGCAGGAACGGCATAGGCGCTTGATCCTGATCCAGCCCATTTTCACAAGCGATGATCATTTCTGCCATCATCTGACCGACAACCGGCGCATTCTTAAACTGATTACCGCTGGTCCCTATTGCCAGGTAAAAACCATCCAGCTCACTACGATCATAAATCGGTATCCAGTCAGGGGTAACATCGTAACAGGCTGCTATCCCAGCTTGCTGCCCTGGAATAGCTAGATCGGGTATTCGTTGCGCCAGCCTCATCACCTGGGATGAGGCCTGCTCAGTGAGATTTTCATTCATTTTGTCTGGGTCGACCCATTCCATTGGGTCACAGGCTGGATTTTCGCTACCGACCAATAAGCGATTACCAACGTCTGGTCGAGCGTAACACCCCACATCGTTATCAGAAAAAATCGGGGCTGCATGTTCAAAATCGAATTCGGGAAGAAACTCAACATGCGCCACTTCCTGGCGCAACGCACGGGTAGAAAGGTTCATTTTTTTATCGATACCAGCCAGTAGATTAAGCTTTGCCGAAAAAGGGCCACCTACATTTATCACCACCGGCGCGTTGATACTCTCCCCACTTTTAAGCGTCACGCCGTTAACTCGTACTCCGGTGGTATTTACTGAAATCACTTCCGAATTAAATCTGAATGTCGCGCCGTGATGTTCTGCCGCAATCTGTGCATTGTGCGCAGCCAACTGCGGATCATTGATATATCCTGATATAGGAAAATATATTCCCCCTTCTATCCGACCTCCAGTAGGCTCACCAAAACCCACCTCATCAGGTTGCTTTGGTGGTGCATAACAATTCAAATCCAGAAATGGTAAGCGCTTGAGAATCTGCGCCTCCCCCCATTCTTCCCAGGGAATACCTAGTGCCTGGGTATGGCCCAATACAGATTTCAGATTGTCATTGCCCCGGGTTTTTAATACCAGACACCCTGATTGACGAAATTCTGCCAGACCTCTTTCATCCTGTACCTCAAGGTAGGCTTGCCATTGCCGCCAGCGATGATAACCCTCATAAGCCATCGCTGTACCCGTCAAAGTGGAGTAGTGCGTTCGAATAATCGCGCAGGAATAGCTGGTTGAACCGTAACCCGCAGTCGCAAATTTATCCACACTCAGGGTTTTCCATCCGCGTTTGGCCAGCTCCAGGGCGATACAATTGCCGATAATACCTGCTCCGATAATAATCGCGTCATAGTTTTGTTCTCGCATCATGCTAATATACCTAGATAATCGGGTCTGATTTAGGATAGGGTGTGAGCATCTCATATCCGTCCTCCGTCACCACAACAGAATCTCCCACCCGCGCACCAAATTCGCCCTCAACGGTAATCCCGCCATCCACCGCGAATGTCATACCCGGCCGTAACACGGTTTGATCACCAGCTTTAAACTCGGGATTTTCTATATAAGCATAGCCTATACCGCGTCCGGTTCTATACCCCGGCGAATAACCGGCCTGCTGATAGACCTCGTTGGCGGCGAAATGCACTTCCTCTGCAATCGTGCCTGGCTTGATGGCCGCCAGCGCCGCTCCCTGCGCAGCCAAACAAACCTCGTAGGTTTTCAGTTGTTGGTCGGTAGCTGTTTCGACAAAAAATTCGCGATCAAACCCCAGACGATAGTGCCTAAAATCGATCATACCGCAAAAGCAAAGATAGACCGGATCACCCTTTTGCAGGCGGCGCACCGAAGCGCGCCGGTGCACCATGCAGGTATGCTCCCCTGACTGCAGGATTTGCAGATTGTGAATCATGGGCGACACAAACAAGTCCTGCTCTTCAGTGCCCAAAAACGTTGCTGCTTTGCGGCTACCTCCGTCGATGACGGCTAGCGCGACTTCGTATTCGGGCACGCCTACAGCGATCACCGATCGAGCTGCCTCCACCATGGCAATGCCAACCTGACCCGCCTGACGCATAATTTCAATTTCATCCACCGATTTAATCATACGTAACGCGCCGACGATCGGGGCCGCGTCAACTCGGTCAAGATTTGGATGAGTGTCTTCAAGATAAGATGAAATCAACGCTGGCAACGTCCGAGCCTCGACCCCAATACGCTTTACTTCCTCGTGGAAAAATGCAGATAGAACAGGCTTCCATTCCCCGTCAGCACCATCTTCCCAAGGGTGAATATTACGGATGCTGGTTTGTCGGTATACCATGTCCGACTCCATCAGCGGTGTAATGATCGCTGGTTCGCCTACAGTGGGAATGTAAACCAAAGTTGGCCGTCCGAACTCAATGCCTAAGTAGCCCGTAAAACCCGCAAAATAGGCAATTGAATCTGGGCTGGTTAATAGTAGGCCGTCCAGATGAGCGTTCTCCAGACGAGCCTTAATCGCAAGCAATCTATCCTGACAAGCATCCATATGGGTTTAATTCATAAAGACTGTAAATTGAGTGTATGCGGCTTTTAGCAGTAGGTAAAGTAAATGAAATAGTGAACAGGCGCCCATTTGCTGGAAGTAAAATACACATGACAAGGGAACTGACCCATTTGTGATAGCAAAAAATGGCGCAATTTCTATTAGTAAGGTATCATTTAGTTTTATGGGCAACAAAAATCACCGAACCAGAACTCTACAAAAGAGAAGCAAGCATTGAAACTATCTAACCTAGCCGCAGTTATCGCCGCCACATTTCTTTTCGTGAGCTCATACAGTTACGCAACTCAGGAAATAACCGTTTATAAAAGCCCGACCTGCGGCTGTTGTAATGGTTGGGTCGATTATTTGCGAAATCATGGGTTTGAAGTTAAAACGCATGATTTACCCAGCTTGCATGACATTAAGCGAGAGCATGGTGTTACCTCTGAGCTACAATCGTGCCATACTGCGATCATTGATAATTATGTCATTGAAGGTCATGTGCCAGTAAATGATATAAAACGACTATTGGCAGAAAAACCCTCCATCGCTGGGCTCTCAGCCCCTGGCATGCCCAATTTATCACCTGGTATGAATAGTTTGATTCCTAAAGATTACGATGTGTTGCAATTTAGCGAAGATGGCACGGTTGAGGTATTTAGCAGCTACTAATTACATCGGTATAGCTGAGAAATAGTGCGGAACTCTAATTTACAACCGTCTCACAGAAAGGAAAGTTGACAGTATAAACTTCTCACTTTCTACGTACGTGACACTCATGCGCCGTCCTGTCATTAGACCTTTGCTCTATTAGTGGGTTAATTAGCGGGTTAGTTATAAATAACGAAAAAGTTTTTTATAACAATAAGTTAAATGCAAATAATGGCGGAGAGCGAGGGATTCGAACCCCCGGACCTGTTACAGTCAACGGTTTTCAAGACCGCCGCATTCGACCACTCTGCCAGCTCTCCAGTATCAAGTATCCAGTTGCGCAAATTATTGGTTGTATTGCGCTGTTGACCTCGCAGCGCAATCCAGCACAACTTTCAGGCAGGCGATTATAACCAAGCTGTTGAGCGGCGCAACGACTTTAAGATCGATTGCAATACTTATTAGATTGATATTTAAGTTAACGCGCTCAGTTGTTGTTGAATACGTATTGATTTTTCGGCTAACAAAGGTATTGCTGGCATCGCTTTCATCTTCATTAGCCGCTTGTGGCTGGCAGCGGTGGTTAAAACAGGCATCTTTTGCAGCACCGTATCCACCGCATCCTGGTCATTGCATATCAGCGCCATATCACAACCTGCAGATAGGGCTTTTTCAACTCGTTCGGTAATATCATCCCCAATGCACGCCCCGCGCATGCTCAAATCGTCGCTAAATATCACGCCTTCAAAACCGATCTGCTGACGCAAGATTTTTTGCAACCAAAATGAGGAAAAAGTGGGTAGTGCGCTATCCACGTTACAAAAATCAATATGTGCGGTCATCACCGCGCCAAGAATCTTGTTTAACGCCATAAATGGGCGCAGATCTAACGACTCGATTTCAGCAAACGAACGTTGATCAACGGGCGTTTCCAAATGAGAGTCGGCCAAAACATGACCATGACCCGGAAAATGCTTACCCGTTGCCTGCATGCCTGCTGCGTTCATGCCCTGGATAAACGCCCTGGCAATCGGTATTAATTTTTCAGGCGCTAGATGAAAAGCTCGATCTCCGATTACCGTCTGCTGATGCAATCCTAAATCCAGCACGGGCGCGAAACTAAAATCAACCCCACAGCTAATGAGCTCATCTGCCATGAGGTGGGCCGTATCTTTCGCCAAACTTAACACCTCAGACAGTGCGGTGCCCGCTTCATCCAGCATGCAACCAAAAATAGCCATACTGGGTAACCGCGTAAACTCTTCTTGGAAGCGCTGCACGCGCCCACCCTCCTGATCAACTGCTATCAATAATGCAGGCTTACGTAAAGATCGAATGCTGGCGGTTAGCGCCTTTAGTTGCGCGCGGTTTTCATAGTTTCTGCTAAACAAAATCACCCCTCCTACACTTGGGTGCAGCAACCGTCGCCTATCTGCAGCGTTTAGGGTTAGTCCCTCAATGTCGAGCATTAGCAAACCGAGCGGTTGCTTAGCCTTCATTTTGCGCACACAGAATTTCGACTTCGGTACCTATTTTCACCCATTCAAACAACTCAATAATGTCCTGGTTACGCATCCGAATGCAGCCCCTGGACCCGGGTCGCCCCATTTCAACATCATCCGGTGAGCCATGAATATAAATGTAGCGGCGCATTGAATCACACGAACCCAGCCTGTTTTTACCCAGTTCTTTTCCACTTAGCCATAAAATACGAGTCAGAATCCAGTCGCGCCCAGGAAACTGCTCGCGCAAGCCGGGGGTATAAATTTCACCCGTTTGACGCCTACTCACAAACACACTATTGACCTTAGCATCACGACCAATTTTCGCTCGAATGAGGTGTTTTCCACGCGGCGTACACTCACTACCATTTTTCTCTCCAACACCGTTGGCACCAGTCGAAACCAAATAAGTTCTGCGCAAACCATTGTTATCCAGCACACGCATTGACTGATCTGTCACATCAACTTTAATCCTCATAGTCGATGATTCGCCTGGATATGGGCCAACAAACCCTGCGAAGCATTTTCGATCAAATCAAATACTTGTGGAAACCCACCCCCGTAGTACGGGTCTGGCACCTCAACTTCTGAAATATTTTCAGCAAATTCGAGCAGTAGATGCAGCTTATGTTGCTGCTCTGGCCTCGCCAGATAAGAAAGATTGTTGTAGTTTTCATGATCCATGGCGATGACATAATCGAAACGCTTAAAATCTTCCGCCGTTGCTTGGCGGCCCCGCAATCCACTCAAATCGATGCCCCTCGCCCGGGCCGCTTCTATGGCGCGTGAATCAGGACGCTGCCCAATATGCCAATCACTGGTGCCGGCCGAATCAATTTGAATGTGATCTGACAGCCCTTGCATCTCAACCAGTTTCCGAAAAATACCTTCTGCAGTAGGCGAACGACAAATATTCCCCAGGCATACAAATAGTACCGCTACTTTTTGCATTACTATCAATCAATACCGCTGGGTCTGGTCACCCACCCGCACCAATTCAAACACGTATTGGCTATTGTTGAGTGAGCGTATTATATCGTTTAGGTGGTCGAGGTGATGCACCTCAATTTCAAACTCCATATTTGCTAGATTCTGCTCTTCATTGGGCATTTCGATTTTGGTGATATTGGAGTCCTGTTCCGCAATTAAATGAGCAATTTGCGCCAGCACACCCGGTTCATTGTTAACGACAATGCTGAGTTTGCTTTTAAAAACTTTACCCGGTTTGTTACCCCAATCCAAATGTAACCATCGATCTATATGTTTACGATAACGCTTGGTGTTGGGACAGCTATCACGATGCACCACCATGCCACGATCTGCAGCAAAAACACCGATAATATTATCTCCCGGTAGTGGGTAACAACAATTAGCATAATTGATCAACAGGTTTTCTGCGCCACGAATTGATAAACTGGAAGTAGACACGGCTTTTTTCTCGTCCACGTTAAGTGCCGTCATTGAAATGAGCTGTTGCGCAACCATAAGGGGTAAGCGTTTGCCAAAACCAATATCTGCGAGTAGCGTATTCCAATCTTCTAGTTTGAAAGATTTGAGCAATTGCACCTTATGCTCACTGTCTATCCGGTTACGAGTGTACCCACTGTCTCGTAGGGCTTTGGTTAACAAACGTCGACCAATACTTATCGCGTCTTTCTCTTTCTGATGGCTCAGATACGACCGAATGGCAGTACGGGCTTTGGACGTCACCACAAAATTAAGCCATGAAGGAAGCGGCCGACCGGTTCTTGAAGTAATCACTTCAACGCGATTACCTGAATCAAGTACCGTGTTCAGTGGCGAAACTTCCCCATTTACTTTACAACCCACACAACTATTCCCAATATCGGAATGTACCGCATACGCAAAATCAATCGCCGTTGCCCCCACGGGTAGACGCTTAATATCCCCTTTCGGGGTAAACACGAACAGCTTGTCCGGATACATCTCCGCCCGCAGATGTTCCATGAAATGCCCGGCATCACCCACCTTGCCCTGCATATCAAGAAAGCTATCCAGCCATTTCTTCACTATCTGCTGGGGCTGCTCACGGTTTTTATCGTTGGACTTATACATCCAGTGCGAAGCCACGCCAGATTCTGCAATACGATCCATCTCGAGTGTGCGGATTTGCACCTCAACCGGGAGACCGTGTGGGCCAATCACAACGGTGTGCAGGGATTGGTAGCCATTGGTTTTTGGCATGCCAATATAATCCTTTACGGTATGTAGCATCGGGGTGTACTCCTGATGCACGACACCCAGGGCCCGATAACAATCATCCCGCGATTGTACGATGATGCGGATACCATGAATGTCCTTTTGTGATTTTACTGATACCCCGCGAATCTTAACTTTCTGGTAAACGCTATATACCCGTTTTTTGCGTGCAACCACCTTGGCATTTTCAATACCTACAGCTTTAAACCGCGCCTTCAAGCGTTCACGCACCATCTGTTCAATTGGCCTGCGCCCGCGCGTATCAGCCTGAATACGATCATAAATCGCTTTATAGCGTTTGGGGTAGAGCGTTTTGAAACACAGCTCTTCCAGGTCTGCAGTCAGTTCACGCATGCCCAGTCGATTGGCAATGGGTGCGTAAATCTCTAAAGTCTGTTGCGCAATTCTTTTTTGCTTGTCCACCGGAAGATGCTCAAGCGTATGCATATTGTGCAGACGATCTGCCAGTTTAATCAGAATCACTCGCACGTCTTTGGCCATTGCCAATAGCATCTTCCTAAAAGAAGCCGCTTCAGCATGTTCGGGCCGATCATGCGTTACTTGGGAAATTTTGCTTACACCATCGACCAGATGCGCGATATCTTCCCCGAAACGCTCTACCAACATTTTGCGGGTGACCTTAGTGTCTTCTAGCACGTCGTGCAAAATAGCCGCAATTAAGGTTCGGCTATCAATCTGCATATTGGCCAATATAAGCGCCACCGCCAGCGGGTGATGAATATAAGCTTCACCACTTTTGCGTATTTGCTCTTGATGCGCCTCGGCACCGAACAAATACGCGTCGTAAATGGTTTTCTGGGTTTCCTTTTTAAGATATTTATCAGTCGCTTCCAGCAACTGGCTAATCAGGACGCGTTCTTGCGGAACATCAACATTTGGGGTCAGGTCCGCCACGAGCGGCTCAGACTGCACAGTAATTGCGACAGCCCAATAGGTTATTCTTGTCCTTAATCCTCGCTTTCGCTTTTTTCAACATCACTTATGTCCGGTACTTGCTCATCGCCCTCGATCATCATACTGGAGGCAAGCACTGCTTCGGTTGCAATTTCTTCAACGGGCTCATCGTTACCCATAGTTTCTGCCAGCGCTTCGGCGATTAAGCGCTCTGCTTCCGCGTCATCAATCTCTTCAATTTCTTCGTCTTCTTCGTTAAAAAAGCCAATGTTATTTGAATCGAGAATGCTGGCATCAACCAAACCCTCGGCAATTTCGCGTAGCGCGATGACCGTAGGCTTATCATCATCATCGACCAATGGCTTGGCGCCCATTGATAACTGTCGAGCACGCTTGGATGCGATCAACACCAATTGAAAACGGTTATCTACGTGTTCAAGACAGTCTGTTACGGTAACACGTGCCATAAATTATTCCTCAAAATTTCGAATTAAGTTGATTTTATGCGCTAACACGCGCGAATACAGCTTTAAAATGGGGTTATTTGTGCAATTTTCCAGCACTGGAAGGTTATTTGTCACCCTCATTAAGGTCTAATATTTTATGCAAAGCACTTAACGCTGCGTCAAAATCGTCATTGACTACAATATGATCATATTCGCCCTGGTGACTGAGCTCATCTTTGGCACCTTGCATGCGTCGCGCGATCGTCTTAGCATCATCTCGCCCCCGTCTACATAATCGCTTTTCTAGCTCTTCAATCGAGGGCGGCACAATAAATACGGTAACCACCTCTGGGTAATGCTCACGCACCTGTCGTGCACCCTGCCAATCAATATCCAATATAACGTGCTTACCCTGTTCCATCAAATTCTCGGCCGCTGCAACGGAGGTGCCATATAGGTTATCGAATACCCGTGCATATTCCAAAAACGCATCTGCTTTGATCATCTGCTCAAACGTTTGAGTATCGGTGAAAAAATAATCCACGCCATCTTGCTCACCGTTGCGCAAGGCGCGCGTGGTGTGTGAAACCGCGACCGCAACATCATCACGCGAGTTTATCAAAGCGCGCGCCAGACTGGTTTTACCGCAACCAGACGGCGCGGAGAATATAAATAGTTTTTTATTCGGCACGGTGATTAATACGACAGGGTACGAAATACACAAAGCGCGATTCTAGCAATATTTAATTGAATGTATATTCAATTATTTACAGCATTGATTACCTGCGCACGCTGGCTGTCATGCGCAAAGCGAATTAAAACTCCAACCGAGCCAGCAATTTTAATTGTCATAAAACCCTTACTTGTTCATTCATCAGCGTAGGCATAATTTGACATAATACCATTTGGTATCATATTATATGGTACCAATCAGTACTATTTTTAATACCCCTGATGGCCTACGCCGAGTATTACGAGTAAAAGTATCGCTAAAACCATGATTGATAACTCACGACCATCCCATATTCAGGACACGTTTCGCGCCCTTGCTGACCCTACCCGACGCAGTATTTTGTTGCACCTAAGTGAACAAGATATGACCATCGGTGAAGTCTGTGGGCACTTTGATATGACCCGAGCAGCGGTTAAAAAACACTTAAATATTCTGGAAGAAAGCGCATTGATTTCAGTACATACCAGAGGACGAGAGCGTATTAATCACCTCGAACCGCAGGGGCTAAAACCAGCCAACGAGTGGATTCTCTACTTCGGCCGTTTCTGGGATGAACGTCTCAGTAAATTGCAGGATGTCATCGAGCACAAAAAAATATCCGGAAACCAATAGACCCGCAAACAACCCATCGGAGGAAAACCATGTCAACCACTACTATCACCAAAACTATTTTTTTCCGGGCATCCCGCGAGGTGGTGTGGGCCTACTTAACCGACAAGGACAAATTAGGTGAATGGTATCATCCATCAGAAGTAAACTTGACTGCAGGCGAAGTCTACGCCCTCTACAAAACGGATGAGCGTGACAATAAAACGACAATCATCACTGGCCGGGTACTCGAAATGAATCGACCTTCCAAACTTGTCACCACTTTTATTGTTGAGCCGTTTCGGGGTCGGGAAACAACCGTGACATGGGTATTAGAAACAGCAGAAGGTGGCACCCGGCTTACCCTTACCCATGAAGGCATTGCGACAGCCGCTGGAGACACGGTGATACCGTTACTCACTGCACTGGATAAGGGTTGGGACGAACACTTTGCCGATTTGCGCAAATCAATCGATAAACTCTCTGGTAAAAACTAACATTACTGAGATGCGCTAACCTAAGCCAGAATGTGAAGTTTCGTATAACGAGCCACGGAAAACACCACGAAACATGATGCTAACAATAATTACTCCTCAAATGCTTATTCCCGAATTGTCATAAGGTAAATAGCAGGATAGATTTGCCAAAAAATAACCAAATATAGCAATTGCATAAGCGACAAGAATAGTTTTGTTACTTTAACTGTCGACAAGTATCCACTATAAGCTCCCTTAACCAGATATGCGCCGGATCACATTTAAAGCGACGATGCCACGCCATGTAAATATGAAGCTTTTGTGTCTTAAAGGGTAGATGGGTACAATCCAGATCTTTCAAACTCGTTTGAATCATTTTTCCTGTCTGTACAGTAATTAAGTCTGTACCCAGTATAAATTCTGCTAAGGCATCGAAGTTAGGGACGGTAATACTTGGTTTGGGTAAATAAGTTTTATCATAACCAGTCGATAGGGCTTGCATCACCGATTGGTGATGTTCAAACACGACATCTATATAGTTTGAGTTTAGTAGTTCTCTTCTAGTAGCAGGTGCTTCACGGATACTTCCATCAAAAAAGCATTTCAGGTCGTCAGAGAAAAGCCTCACTTGAAAAATATCCGAACCATCGGGAGGAAACGGAGTAATCATCAAATCGCAATGACCGGCGCGTAACATGGCTAAATCTGGAATTTTGGACGGCAAGAACGTGAATTGTACATTGATTGATTTTTTGTAGAGCAATTTAGAAATCGGAGGAAAAATCAGAGAACGCTGAAAGTCATTGGCGGCCACCTTAAACACCATTTCACTATCGGTAGGGTCAAATCGTCTGCTGTCAGTAAGCATTTTTAATTGATCCAACAACTTAAGCACGGGCTCATGTAAACTAAGTGCCCGTTCTGTAGGCGCAATACCCCTGCCGGATCGAACAAAAAGTGGGTCACCAAGACCTGCACGCAGTTTATCCAGAGTATGGCTTACCGAAGATTGCGTTACTCCAAGACGCTCAGCCGCTTTAGTAACAGATAACTCCTCTAATACCGCTATAAAAACCAGAAAGTTCTTTCCATCTAGAGATAAATAATCGATTTTTTTCATAAATATTATGATTATTACCCTGTTGATCCGATTATTAGTATGCACCAAAATGACTCACTTTAAAACACACATATCACTCTAAGAGGAATTACCAATGGCTGATAGTCAGAAAATAGCAAATGCAAAAGGTCTCTATCTGGAAGGTATTCGTGACGGCAATATGAAAAAGGCGCTGGATAAATACACTGGTGATCGCTACACCCAGCACTCCACTGGGGTAGCGGACGGCAAGGAAGGTTTCATGGCGTTTTTTGGACCATTCCTAGAACGTAATCCTATCCGTGATATTCAGGTGGTTCGTACGATCGAAGATGGGCGTTATGTATTTTGCCACGTTTATCAAAACCTTAATAATGGTGAAGCAAAATGGGTCACCGCAGATTTATTTGATACCGATGATAATGACCGCTTAATTGAGCATTGGGATGTGATTGCCGAATATGTCGAGGATACCGTCTCAGGCAGAAGTATGGTAGATGGACCAACTCAAATTGAGGATATCAGCAAGACAAATGAAAATAAGGCCATTGTCCAAAACTTTGTCGATGATGTGCTGATAGGGGGCGATATAGATAAAGTCACCAACTATATCTCAACTGAACAATATGACCAGCATAACCCCGAAGTCGAGGACGGCCTGGAAGGGTTTGGCAAGTATCTTCAGGAGGCTATGGCTTCGGGTACAGCTCCCGAATATGTCAAAGTTCACCACTTGATCGGCCAAGGTAATTTCGTGGTGATTTATAGCCAAGTACGTATGGCTGATGATTACTGGGCCATTTTTGATATTTTCCGCGTAAAAGATGGAGAAATTGTCGAACATTGGGATGTGCAGGAAAAAATAGGTCCAAAGGAAACCTGGAATAATAGTGGTAAATTTTGATTGTAGGTTACAGTATGAAGGGTTTAGACACGCCAATCACTGTTGCCAATATAGCCATAAGATAGTATGTTCATTCCAACACCCCACTGGATACACAAAATGAAAACTATTCAAAAAACAGCTATTTTATGTCTATTAACGCATAGCCTGTTCGCGTCACCAACTGGGTTCGCGAGCGACTGTGGCAGCTTTCAACTCGCGGAGATGGATTGGGCCTCGGCGGAGTTAATGGCCAATGTTGACAAGTTCATCCTGGAAGCCGGCTATGGTTGCGATGTTGAACTTGTTCCCGGTGCTTCGGCCACCACCTTTGCTTCCATGAATGAAAAAGGCCAACCGGATGTGGCGCCAGAAATGTGGGTCAACTCGGTGCGCGTGCCGTTGGAAAAAGCGATAGCAGAAGGCTCGCTTATTTCAGTCAATGGGGGTCCTATTTCTGACCTGGGAGAAGGATGGTGGATTTCGCCCAAAACGGCAGAGATGTACCCAGAGCTAACGACCGTACAAGCAGTCTTAAAACGCCCAGATTTGTTTCCAGACAAAGAAGATCCTTCCAAAGGCGCTTTTGTAGGCTGTCCTTCTGGCTGGGGTTGTCAGGACCCAAACATCAATTTATTTCGCGCGTTTAAAATGGAAGAAGCGGGTTGGAAATTGATTGACCCGGGCTCTGCCGCAGGGCTGGATGGTTCGATGACTAAGGCGGTGGAACGCGGTGAAAACTGGTTTGGCTACTATTGGTCACCCACCGCCATGATCGGCAAGAATAAAATGGTTAAACTGGATTTTGGCGTACCCTTTGCGGGAGATGACAATTGGAACAACTGTATCGTCAAACCCGCTGGAGAATGCGAGAACCCGCAGCCAACCACGTGGACCAACTCTGAGGTACATACTTTAATCACGGACGATGCCCAGAAAACCATGGGTGAAGAAGCGCAGAAATACTTTGAGAGCCGGATTTTCCCAGGTGAAATCATGAATGAGATGCTGGTTTTTATGAATGAAGAACAAGCTGATGGTGCAGATGCCGCAATTGAGTTTCTGACGCAGCAAGAATCGGTCTGGACGTCATGGGTTCCTGAGGACGTCGCGCAGAAAGTCAAGGATACGCTATAAAAACAGGCACCAGCGATACGGCTCTTTCCAAAACCAGCAACCCTAGTTAAGGAAGCAGTCGGTTCTGCAGCTTGCCAAGCTGACAACTGTGTCACTGGAAAATAAATGATGGATTTTGACAAATTTCCCGCGATGGAGCGCAACCAGCTGCGCGATTTCAAGCAAGCCATCGACAGCACCTTCCGGGATTTTTCGCGCGAGTATGGCGAATCGCTGGAAGCATTTTTCGATCCACTGCTACGTTTTTTAGTCTGGTTTGAAAAACTACTGCTGGCGACACCCTGGCCAATAATCATCCTGATTTTTGCCGCCATTGCCTGGCTGGGAACGCGTAGCTGGAAAATCGTGCTAGGAACCGTCGCTTCACTTTTTTTAATTGGTTATCTGGGGATGTGGGAAGACACTATGTCCACGCTGGCAATCATCTCCGTCGCGACTTTTGTCTGCATTGGTTTGGGTATTCCCTTGGGAATCGTGATGTCCAAATCGAATTTCGCACAAAGCGTCATTTCACCCGTACTCGATATCATGCAAACCATTCCTGCATTTGTCTACCTGGTGCCGGTGGTCATGTTGCTGGGTATTGGTAAGGTTCCCGGACTGATCGCAGTTTGTATTTACGCGCTTCCGCCGATCATCCGTCTAACCAATTTGGGCATTCGACTGGTGGATAAAGAGGCGCTGGAAGCGGCAGATTCATTTGGTGCCAGCCCGATGCAGCGCCTGTTTGGTGTACAAATTCCGCTGGCCCTGCCGACATTATTTGCGGGCATTAATCAAACCATCATGATGGCTCTCGCGATGGTGGTAATTGCCTCGATGATCGGGGTCGCAGGCCTGGGCGTACCGGTACTGAAATCTATTTCTAATCAATATCTGGCGTTAGGCTTAATCAACGGCCTAGCCATTGTTGCGTTGGCGATCATTTTTGATCGAATCACGCAAAAATTTGGTAAGCGATTACAAAGCTATCGCGCTGAGGAGCACTGACCCTGAAAGGCGATATTAAAATCAAAAGGCTGTATAAGATATTTGGCCGCCAACCGGACAGTGCGCTACAGCGGGTTAAAGCAGGAATTACCAAGCAGGAGCTGGTTGAAAAGCACAATCACGTTATCGGTCTGAATAATATCAATTTGACCCTGCCCGAGCGGCAGATTTCAGTCATCATGGGCCTATCAGGTTCTGGTAAATCAACCCTGATTCGTCATATCAACCGCCTGATAGAACCCACTTCCGGAAAAATTTACGTGGACGACGAAGATGTCGTATCGATGTCCCGTCAGGCACTGCGAGACTTTCGTCGCTTCAAAACTTCCATGGTGTTTCAAAACTTTGGCCTATTTATTCACAAAACCGTTACGGAAAATGTGGCCTACGGGCTGAAAATACAAGGAAAACCCAGCCAGCACATCCAGGAACGAACCGCCGAATGGATTGATCGCGTGGGTCTAAATGGTTACGAAGATCATTATCCACAACAGCTTTCTGGCGGTATGCGCCAACGCGTTGGCTTAGCGCGCGCACTAGCGCCCAATACCCAGATTTTGCTGATGGACGAAGCCTTTTCCGCGCTCGATCCTCTGATTCGCTTTGATATGCAAAATATGTTGCTCAAACTGCAGGATGAGCTCCATAAAACTGTGGTTTTTATTACCCATGATCTGGAGGAAGCACTCCAATTAGGCGACCAAGTCGCTATTTTGCAAGATGGCGAAGTGATTCAGAACAGCAGCCCACAGGATATTATTTTGCACCCCACCAACGATTATGTTTTTGATTTTGTTAAAGACATTAATCGCGCTCGGATACTGAAAATCAAAGCGATTATGCGGAAAGGCAATGGTACTGCTACCGGACTTTCACTTTCAAAAGAGACCCTGCTTGAAGAGGCGCTGCAACGCGTGGCCAAGACTGAAAATCACACCGCCGATGTTACTGACGAACACGGGCGGTTAGTGGGTCAAGTAAGCCTGGAGCAGATCGTGAAAGCTATTGCCCGGCCTGAAATAGCGCCCACTGAATAATTGTAATCGCCAACCCCACTACGTTTGTAGTGCGTCCAACAATGGGGTCACAAAACGATACGTCAAACCCCATAAAGCATTGTTTCCTTCTGGAAAGGCAATGGCCGGGTAGGGCTGATCACTAAAATCGAAGTTAAGCTCGGTCGCATTGTTCGGGTCAAGTAAGTGGGAGAGCGGAACCCACTCGATTTTAGCAACCTCGTAGTTTGGGCATAAATCCAAATCGTAATCTGGTTCAATCCAATAAACCAAACAAGCAATGATAACCCCCGCAGGCTGATTAGCCCGACGGCCTGAAAGCTCATCCAAGACCCCGATTTGGATATGCTGCGTAAGATCCAGATTGATTTCCTCGAGCGTTTCCCGGATGACTGTATCCGTGAGACCCTTGTCACTGGGTTCAAATCGACCACCCGGGAAAGCAATATGTCCAGACCAGGGGTCGTCTGGATGAATTGCGCGGGTGATGAAAAGCATTTCAGTTTCATCCAAACCTTCGCGCAGGATCATGGCCACAGCGGCCTGGCTTTCTCCTTGACGATCCAAGACTTGCGCGGATCGGCTGTTTAACCAGGTTTCTATGTCGATGCGGTTAGTCATTAATCAAAACTATTGTGAATCGGCTTTTCCTTATGCAGGTTATCGATATTCCAATTGGGCTACAACGAAAATAGTTTATTTTCCCGCCCGTGCTGCAAAGACTATTAATAGAAAGCTCTACTCTAACTTTCTCCCCAGGCGCTTTCCTTTACCTAACCTAGATACTCAATTGTATCCCGTCATTACCATGTTAGGCAGTTACTTTTTGACACTACCACAAATGGCACCAGTCCGACTCTCCGAATATGGATCTGAAACCCTTTTTTACGCATTTATCAGCTAAGAGAGTGTTAGCTAATTTGGACAAATTCAGGTACGTGGTCATAGATTTTCTGGGCGTTGAGAAAATAGGCCAAGCATTTGCTGAAGAAATATTCAGGGCACATGCTAATAATCACCCTGATACGAATTTGGACTCCACTAATATGAGCAAGGGAATCGAGAAAATGGTAAAGGCAGCAATTTCAATTCGAAATCGCAAGCGCTAACTTGATTGGGCAATTAAGAATGACTACTTACAAACTAGTCTTGATATTGTCCATAAGTTGAACTTCAGGCGCTCTTCCAGTGACTTTTTAGACATCAACGATTTATTATAAACGATACTCCCTGTATATCGGTTAGTCAGATAATAATAGCCTATAGCTGCGATAGTTATATTTAATTGGACCGGGTCTATACCTTCTTGAAAAACACCTTCTTTTACGCCTCTTTGAAGTATTTTATCGACGGTTTGTACAATTCCAGCTCGAGACTTCTTTATTATCTTAGAGTCCTTTATATGTTCGGCTTTGTGTAAATTGGCACTGTTTACCAAACTTAAAAAACCAGGGTTATCCAAATAATATTGCCAGGTGAAACGCACCAGTTTTTCCAGAGCCTCTTTGGGTGGCAGAGAGTCGAAGTCTAATTCTTCTTCAGCATTACGGATATCCTGATAAATATCTTCCAAAACTGCCGTAAATAATTGTTCCTTATTGCCGAAATATTGATAAATCATCCCTTTATTGGATTGAGATCTTTCTGCAATAATGTCTACGCGCGCTCCCCCTAAGCCATTTTCAGAAAACTCACTTGTAGCCGCTGAAAGAATTCTCGCCTTGGTAGCATTGGCATCACGCTTATGCCTGGTTTTGTTGGTTGTTCCCATCCTTACTCACAGTGTCAATCACGGGCTCATCATAGCATCTATAGCGCGTTGATTATCAATTTTTGACATTCAATCAATCTTTACTGGATAGTGTCGTAGTGCTTGGAGATATCTGAACATAGCTGTTTACGAAAACAACTGGAGGCAAATTGCAACCTTTGACACATTAACAATGCTCAGTTGCACCACGTTAATAGTATTTGTTGCGCGGCACATCTCTGGTGAATGCACCCAGTGCCTCATTGCTTCGTGGCTTGCGGGAAAACTGCTTCCTGAAAGGTAATTCGGCATTTGGCTGTTTCTTGCTGGTGTGCGCGAGGTTTTACCGAGGCCCTCAAACAGTCAAACAGATAGGGACTCAGCTTATATTGAAAAAATCCAACATCGCGGCCGCCTGACCACGAATTGTCGCGTAACCAGTATGTGTTTCACATCTTCTTTTTTCTGCAGCTTTTAGAAAACGCGTTACCGGGGGCTTCATGATCATCTCGGCAACAAGTTGATGCGGTTCCAAAAGCGCTGGATCCAGAGGAAAAGGGTCGTCGGGTTTCATGCCAAGCGGCGTTGCGTTAGCGATAATATCAAACCCTTGTGGATGGGGGCTTCCTTGCTCAGCATCGAGTCCAGGGAAATTTGCCTGCAAATTCGCGACTACTTTATCCGTCTTTTCCGAGTCGATGTCATATAGCCGGATTCTGGAGATACTTGCCTCAGCCAGTGCAAAAGCCATGGCACTGCCTGCGCCACCTGCCCCTAGCAATAAAATAGAACGCCCCTTGATTGCGTGATTGGCAGCTAACAGCCCGTTAACGAATCCAACGCCATCCAAAATATCTCCGTGCCAACGTCCATCGCCCTGGCGGCGAAGAATATTGGTGCCACCAACCATCTGTGCGCGTTGCGTAACACTGTCGGCAAATTGCAGAAAATTGCTTTTGTGCGGTATTGTGGGGATGATGCCGTCGAGGTTTTTGATGGTTTTAAGTGCCGGTAGAACGGTGTTTATGTCTGCATTGCCAAACTGAAAGGGAACAAAAACCACGTCGGCACCTTTTTCACTGGCCATGCGGTTGAGTAATTGTGTCGATCTCACCTGTCTGATTGGGTCGCCTACAACGATGTAGAGGCGCGTTTCACCGGTAATTGGTTCCGGTGTTGCGTTGGTTGTCATCATGGCTGCCTAAAACCGTGGAATGAGTAGCCCGGCATCTGCCATTATGGGCTGACCGGTGATATAGGGAAGACCCCCGGTGGCCAGGGTCGCGACGGTGGTTCCCATATCTTCGGCTGTCCCCATGCGGCTTATAAGCGTCAATTCCTCTTCTTCTATGCGTCGTTGATAGAGCTCCCAGGCAGGTTTCGACATATCCGTCTTAATCAAGCCGGGCTGTAGTTCGAACACCATGATTCCTTCCTTTGCCAGGCGAACGGCGAGCGTTTTCGACATCATCGATGCTGCAGCTTTGGACATACAGTATTCAATGCGATTAATGCTTGCGGCCACTGCATTGACCGAGGTGACATTAATAATACTGTGGTAGGCATCGCTTCGCTCAGATCGCGACAATACACGGCCGGCAAAGGCTTTGGCCAGGAAGAAAGCGCCTTTGGCATTGACGTTGAGACATCTGTCATAGCTTTCTTCGGTTACATCCAGAAGGTCACCGCGGTTGAGCACCGAAACCCCGGCATTGTTGACGAGGGTGGACAATGGGCCAATGGCATCTTCAGCCTTGGCGAGCAGCTCGTCATGGCTTTTTATATCGGAGATATCGCCAGGAATGGCAATGACATCGGCTCCTTTCTTCTTTAGTTCACGTTCGGTCGCGTGCAGGGCTTCGAGGTTAGCGACGCTGTTTAACGCGATGCTGAACCCTTTATCTGCGAGCGCAAGCGCGATTCCCTTACCAATACCTCTACCACTCCCGGTAATAAAAGCGGCGGGTCTGTTATTGTTACTCATCATGTTTGTATCCTGTTGGAGTTAGTCAAGCGGCATTTGTTTTGGGTTGTTAACCAGTGGTTTGAACGCCATGCGTTCGATGATGTCGGCTTGGATGTTCACCCCGGGTGCTACCTCATCGAGGAGAATGCCATCTTTCGTGAGGCGGAATACGCAACGCTCGGTTACGTAGAGAACTGTCTGGCCATTTTTTAAAGCTTGGGCGCCGTTGAAGGTGGTATGACGTGCCTTATCAACAATTTTGGGAATAGTTCCAGGGTTACGAATGCACAGTTCATTATCCTCGATGATAACATTCAGGCCGCGTGCTTCGAATGTTCCACAGAAAACCAGTGAATGGGCACCGGTGGCTATCTCCATAAACCCTCCAGGGCCTACAACCGATGGACCTAACATCGATACGTTGACGTTCCCTTGCTTATCCAGCTCGCCCATTCCCAAAAACGCGATGTCCAACCCTCCACCTGAGAAAAAGTCGAATTGCTGCAAGGAGCTGATTATCGCTCTAGGATAACGGGCCGCTCCAAACATATGCCCATCGAGGCGCTCTCCACCATAAAGCCCTTGTTCTACCAGCTCAGAGCACTGCGAAACAACGTCGGGGTCTGCCATTTCGGATACCAGGCTGGGAATGCCAAAGCCATAGTTTACGGTCATTCCAGGCTTGAGCTCACGCGCAGCCCGACGGGCGATCACTGCTTTAACCCCATCCCCGGCCACGGATTGCGCATCGCTTTTAGGAGTCGGTACTGCCTCGCCACTTATTGCCGGGTCGTAATCGCTATCATCGCTCTGTCGTTGATTTGCGTTAACGCATACAGACTCGATAAGTGTGCCAGGAACGGTAACCATACGCGCTGGAACAATCGGTGTATCGACAATGGACTTAACCTGAGCATATACCTTGCCACCACTGTTTCGTCCGGCTAAAGCCACGGCGAGCACGTCCAGATCCGTGGGTTCCTCACTCGTTGTGAGGTTGCCTTCTGCATCAGCGACCGTTCCACGAATGATGGCGACATCAATTTTTATAGGCTTGTAATGCAAATACGTTTCTCCATCCAGCGTAATGCGGTCGACCAGGTTTTCGGTAGAGATGGAGTTGCACTTTCCTCCTGATATTTTTGGATCAACAAACGTCCCCAAACCGACCTTGGTGATGACCCCCGGACGCCCGGCGCCTACTTCACGAAACAGTGTTGAGATAACCCCGCCGGGAAAAGTATAGGCTTCAATTTTTCCGGTCCGCGCCAATTCCTGCATGGTTGGCGACCAGGACCAATGACCGCCTATAACTCGCTTGACCATACCTTCGTGTGCGAAACGATTAATGCCCCTGTCTTTACCATCACCAACACCAAGGGCATGGACCAATGTCAGATTTTTGGGGTGACCCTTTGTTAAAAAGCGTCGCTCGATTTCCTCAAAGATTGCATCTGCCAGCAATAGCGTTCCTGAACCCGTAATGGCAATGGTGGCGCCATCTGGAATTTCAGCTGCTATCTTGTTTGGAGTTGCCAATTTGACTTGTTTCATTAAGAAAACCTTTTGTTATGGGTTGACAGAAATCACGAATACGATTAGTTTAATAACCAACTGGTTAGTTATTCAAGTATTATTTTAAAACTTTAGCGAGCTTGATGAACGATTCGAGAAGAACTCTGGATTGTGGCGGGGAGAAAGTCCCTGTCACCTGGGTGCATACGCTCGTCGTGGGTAGTGGTGCTGCCGGTCTGAATGCAGCTTGTCAGCTGGATGCCAAAGGCGTCAAAGACCTGCTGTTGCTGAGTGAAGGATTGAAAATGGGCACTTCGATCAATACCGGTAGTGACAAGCAGACTTATTACAAAATTTCAACCTGTGGGGAAGATAACGATTCTCCTCTGGCCATGGCAAAGAATTATTTTGACAATGGTTCGATGCATGGTGACCTCGCTCTGGCTGAAGCCGCCGTATCAGCCAGGGCTTTTTTTCACCTTGTTTCACTGGGTGTGCCTTTTCCACAAGATTCCTACGGCCAGTTTGTCGGTTATAAGACGGATCACGATCCACGAAGGCGGGCGACATCAATCGGGCCATATACTTCAAAGCAAATGTGTCTGGCTCTGACTGCTGAAGTCAAACGGCGTGATATCCGGGTTCGGGAAAAAATGAATATTGTCGATCTGTTGACCCTGGAAACACCCGAGGGAAAGCGAGCAGGTGGGGTCATCGCAATCAGTAACAAAGGAGACCTAGAGGTTTTCGCTACCGAAAACCTGGTGCTCGCAGTCGGTGGGCCAGGGGGTATCTACAAAACCAGCGTTTACCCAAAAGCCCAAACCGGCGCCATCGGCCTGGCCTTTATGGAAGGCGCTCTTTCGCAAAGCCTTGCTGAATCGCAGTTTGGATTGTCATCGATCAAGTTTCGCTGGAATGTTTCCGGAAGCTTCATGCAGGTGGTGCCGCGATTTATCAGCACGGACAAAAAAGGCAATGACGAAAAGGAATTCTTGCTTCCCTATTTCAAGACCCCGAGTGAAATGTGCTCAAACATATTTCTCAAGGGATACCAGTGGCCTTTTGACGCTGCCAAGTTGCGCGGCGGGTCATCCATTATCGACATATTAGTCTATATTGAGACAGTGCAAAAAGACCGCAGGGTATTCCTAGATTTTCGCCGCAACCCAACGGGTTACCAATTGTCGGAGCTGTCGGATGAGGCTAGATGCTATCTGGAGAATTCCGGGTCGGTACAGGATTTGCCCATCAAGCGATTGGAAGCGATGAATCCGAATGCTATCGCTCTTTATCAGCGACGCAGAATCGATATTCGCACCGAACCCCTTGAGGTCGATGTTTGCGCGCAACATAACAATGGCGGTTTGGCGGTCAATCACTGGTGGGAATCGCTAAACATCCAGCATTTATTTTCACTGGGTGAGACGGCAGGTACGCATGGGGCGGCACGTCCGGGTGGCGCCGCACTCAATGCAGGACAGGTTGGTGGGTTTCGCATTGCTGACTTTATCGCGCATAAATACACAGAAAGCACGCTTGATAAAGAGGCATTTTGCGATCTGGCACAAAAACGCTTACAAGCGATCGAAAAATACCTGCGTGCTAGCGCTAATGCCGAAATCAGTTGGGTGGAAGAACGCGCTGAATTGCAACAGCGAATGACGACATATGGTTCTGCGGTTCGCTCTCTTGAAGGCTTGGATACAGCGACTGCAGAAGCGTGGAATCAGTGGAAACGGATTTCAAGACAAGGAGGTAATTCGGGTAAGTACCGAGAACCTCGCGGATGGGTCGAGGCCCTGCGTAACCGCCATCTCTGCTTCGCGCACCTGGTCTACCTCGAGGCACTGAGATCTGCGGTCAAAAGTGGCCAGGGTAGTCGTGGTTCGGCGGTTGTGCTTGCCGCTGACGGGAAACCCGTTCATGAATTACTCGATGAACACTGGCGAATGCAGGAGGAGGACAAGCAATTCCGCGAACAGGTCATGGAAACAGTGTTCAAAGATGACCAGGTCATCAGCGAATGGGTACCGTGTCGACCAATTCCGCAATCAGACCTGTGGTTTGAGACCGCCTGGGCTCGTTTTAAAGACAATACCATTTACGAATAGCTACGGAGTGATTTGAATGATACTCACACCCCTTCAGGATCCAGAAGTCTACCAACAGATTAAAGAAATGACCCGCCGTTTTACCGACGAAACCATCCGCCCAATGGCCGAGGAACTGGACCGGGAAGAACGCTTTGCGGGCGGCATTTATGATCAAATGGCAGAACTCGGTCTATTCGGTATCACCGTTCCGGAAGCGTTTGGAGGGGCGGGTCTGGACTGTTTTGCCTACGTGCTGGTGATGGAGGAATTATCGCGTGGCTACGCTTCGGTTGCTGACCAATGTGGGTTGGTCGAATTAATCGGTACATTGCTGTCTCGTTACGGAACTGAGGGCCAACAGGAAAAATATATGGCCGACGCGCTTTCAATGAAGAAGAAAGTTGCCTACTGTATTACCGAGGCGGAAGCAGGTTCCGATGTCTCCGGGATCAGGACTACCGCAAAAAAAACGGATGGTGGATGGATTATAAATGGAAGTAAATTATGGATCCACAATGCGCCACTTGCAGATTACGGGTTCGTACTAACCCGAACCGATCCTGAAGCTGGCCATCGCGGTATGAGTATTTTTATCGTCGATCTGAATGCTATTGGGGTAAGCCGGGGCCCGAAAGAGCATAAGATGGGGCAGCGTTCTTCGCAGGTTGGTGGTTTGATGTTTGATGACGTGTTCGTAGCAGACGATGCATTGTTGGGCGAACTGAACAGAGGTTTTTACATCATGATGAGTGTTCTTGAAAAAGGGCGCGTCGGGATCGGGGCCCTGGCGGTCGGGATTACGCAGGCTGGCCTGGAGGCTGCTCTGGAATACTCCCAGGATAGAAAACAGTTTGGCAAGCCAATTGCTGACAACCAGGGTTTACAATGGATGCTTGCAGAAATGGCAACCGAGGTATCTGCCGCACGGCTATTGGTTCATCAGGGCGCTTTGGCGCTCGACAATGGTGTACCGGCAACGGCAGCATGTTCGATGGGTAAGTACTTTGCCGCAGATACCGCGGTACGCCAAACTGGCAATGCCGCGCAGATTTTTGGAGGCAGTGGGTACATACAAGGTTTCGAGGTGGAACGTCTTTACCGTGATGCCAAGGTCACCCAAATCTACGAAGGAACCAACCAGATTCAACGGACCATCATCGCACGCGACCTGTTGAAAAATGGAGCACAGACATAATGAGATCACTTAAAGACCGGCTGGATCTTTGTTCCATAAATACGGCAACACTTGGTTTTCAGCAAGATATTGGTAAAACGGTAGAGTTGATCGCCCGTAAGGGGTTTGGTGCCATCGCACCCTGGCGGCGTGAGTTGGAGGGACGCAACGTTGCCACGGTAGCGCGACAAATTCGGGATGCAGGTCTGGCAGTATCTGGTTACTGTCGGAGTACCTACTTTCCTGCACAGACGCAAAAGGATTTTGAAATCCAGCTCGAAGACAACAAGCGGGCTGTAGATCAGGCAGCAACCCTGGGTGCCGCTTCCTTTGTATTGGTTGTCGGTAGCCTTCCAGAAGGCTCTAAAGATATTAGCAGAGCGCGTGAGCAGGTAGCCGAAGGCACCGCACAATTGCTCGAATATGCCCGATTGAACGGTGTTCGATTGAGTCTTGAGCCGCTCCATCCAATGACCGCGGGTGACCGTTCGTGTCTGAATATGCTCGAGCAGGCACTTGATCTCTGTGAACAGATTGAACCAAATTCAGTAAACCCTTACCTGGGCGTTTGTATCGATGTGTACCATTGTTGGTGGGACCCCAAGTTACAACAGCAGATCACCCGGGCGGGAGAACAAAACCGAATCTTCGGCTTCCACGTGAGCGATTGGTTGATCGATACCTGCGATCTGGTGAATGATCGAGGCATGATGGGCGACGGCGTTATCGATCTACCACTTATCAGGAAGTGGGTCGAAGCAGCCGGTTATGATGGCGCGGTTGAAGTCGAGATTTTTTCAACCCGAAACTGGTGGAAACGCGCCCCTGAAGACATAGCCAGCGTATGCGCTGAGCGTTTGGTGAGTACCTGCTAGTATGAGTGATACTGGGCATATAGCGCTCGAAATCGACAATCAGGTTGCAAACCTGATCATCGACAATGAGGCAAAGGCCAATGTCCTTAACATGTCTATGTTATCTGAGCTGGATCAGCACCTGACCCGTTTGGAGCGTGACTCCAGCATCCGCCTTGTATTCCTGACGGGTTCCGGGGACAGGTTCTTTTCTGCGGGTGCGGATATCGCTGAATGGGGTACACTTTCGCCCGAGGAAATGGGCCGACTCTGGATTGAGACCGGGAACCGTATCTTTGCACGCATTTTTCGGCTGGATGCTATTGTTGTTGCCCTGCTCAATGGTGATGCGTTTGGCGGCGGACTGGAACTGGCGTTAGCTGCAGATATCTGTATCGCCGTGGACGGAATTCATCTCGCTTTTCCTGAAACAGGTATCGGTGCTGTGCCTGGATGGAACGGCCTGCCAAAACTTGTCGCGCGGGTCGGTCAGGGTTTTGCAAGATGGATGGTCCTGACGGGTGACAAAATTCCAGCGCAAAAAGCACTAGAACGCGGCCTGATTGAAAAAATCTGGGATGCAAATAGTATGACTGCGGAGCGTACTGCCCTTAGCAAGACAATTCTGGCGCGATCCGCTCAAGCCAACGCAATCACCAAACACATGCTGGGGAATATTGAGACGGGAGGCTATGAAGCGCTCAATCGCCTCGCGGCTTCCTACGCCCAAACAAGCCCTGATCGTAAGGAAGGGGTGCGTGCCTTTCTAGAAAAACGAAAACCTTCGTTTTCTCCAAATGAGGATTAAGTCGTTACATATGAACCTGCTATCGCGACTGAGCACGTATTCAAGGTTGCGAGAATTGCGACCAAACCATTGTCGACTGCTGGTTGTGGTCGCGAGGAGTTCCTTGTCCGGGTGGATTGATAGAGGGGTCTGAATGTCATCGTCCATGAAAATTGCATGTATTGGTGAATGCATGATCGAAGTCGCCAATCTTCCTGATGATATCCATGCTGCTCGTCTGGGGTACGGGGGTGATACCTTGAATACAGCGATATATCTGTCCCGCCTGCTTCAAGGAACGGAGCACCAAACACACTATGCCACCCTTTTGGGTGACGATCCGAGCAGCCTGGGTATGTCTAAGGCCTGGGCGCTTGAAGGCATCCGATGTGATCTGGTAGAGCACCTTACCGGGCGTGAAGCGGGTCTTTACATGATCCACCTCGATAGCCATGGAGAGCGACATTTTAACTATTGGCGTGAACATGCCCCGGTACGGGCTATGTTTGATGGGTCCAGCGGACAAAAGCGTATCGATGCCCTGGCGGATTTTGATGCCATCTTTTTTTCCGGTATCACGCTAGCCATCCTGAATGAGGAAGGTCGACATCGATTGATCGAGCTGGCGCAAACCTTGAAGGTCAAGGGTCACATAGTGATCTATGACACCAACCACCGCCCGCGTTTATGGGCAGGACACAATGCCCGCGCTATCAATCAGCAAGCCTTGTTTGCATCGACTTTGGCGTTACCTTCCTCAGAAGACTTGGAGGGTATTTTTGGACAGCCCGACCAAGGCTGGAAAAGTCTGCTTGATGGATTCAATATCGCTGAAATTGTGCTTAAACATGGGGGTAAACCCCTGGATTTGTTTGCCGATGGTCAATGGAGCAGGGTTCTATTAGAGCCGGTTTCTTCCGTAGTAGATACCACGGCTGCCGGCGATTCATTTAATGGTGGCTATATCGCCGGGCGTTTATTGTCCCAGTCACCAACGGAGGCTACTCACATGGCCCATCAATTGGCCAGCCGAGTAATCGCCCACAATGGCGCGGTGATACCGCAAGACGCCATGCCAGAATTCAGATCGAACGGTAGCGATAAATGAGCACTCAGGAACTGCTAAACGGCGTGAGGGTTATCCCGGTTATCGTTATCGATGACGTTAAACGCGCAGAACCTTTGGTCGAGGCCCTGTTGGCGGGTGGCATGAATGTTATTGAAGTGACGTTTCGCACGACCACAGCACCCGAAGCCATAGAGACTATTGTAAAAGCGTTCCCTGAAATGTTGGTGGGAGTTGGCACTGTGCTGAATACTGACCAGGCTCAGAGGGCCTTGGATGCAGGCGCACAATTCGGCTTGGCGCCGGGTATCAATCCAAAGGTCGTGTCATTTTTTAACCAGGCCAACACCCCATTCATCCCTGGTGTGATGACCCCATCAGAAATTGAGCAAGGCATCGATTTAGGTTGCCATCTGCTGAAGTTCTTTCCAGCTGAAAATGCGGGTGGTGTAAAGATGCTGGAGGCCATGAGTGCTCCGTATGTTGGTCAGAGCATTCAGTTTTGTCCTACCGGAGGGATCGACCTCCAAAACATGGGCGACTATTTGTCTTTGAGCGAGGTAGCAGCCGTCGGCGGTTCCTGGATCGCTACCAGGAAACAGATCGCTGACAGGGATTGGGCAACCATTACCCAGCAGGTGAAGGATACCTTGGGCAAGGCTGCTGCAATAGATAATCGAATCGGCCCAGTTACATGACGCGGTAACAATGTATTGCGCTTCTATGCTGGAGAGAACAGCTCAATACCCCATTTCCTACAAAATGACAGGGATAAAAATTGGTAAATTTGCAAAGTAATTGAAAATAATGGAAAACAACAAAAGTGATTTAATCCTTAATTAACTAGATAGTTAGTTAATTGTATGGTAGAGTACTGCAAAGCTTATATAAAGTTAGTCTATATTAAGTGAAAAATGATCTTTAGAGAGAGGATGATGAAATGAAATTACCACGTATTGTTTGTGCATCTGCTGTCACTGGCGCACTACTTTTTTTGTCTGGAGTATCAAATGCATTGGAATTGACCGCTGCACATGTAAATCCACCGGGAGAACCGACCAATATCGCATTTGCTGAGTTAGCCAAGCGATTGGAGTCCAGTAAAACCGGATTAGAGATGAAGGTCTTTCCGCAGGGGCAGGTTGGCGGCGAAAAAGATGCCATCGAACAGGTCAAGATTGGTGCCATCTCAATGACCGCCGTAGGTACGGGTTCATTGGGGAATTTTGCCAAGACTGCTGGTGTTTATAACCTTCCCTTTTTATTCAGAGATTCCCATACCCATCCTTGGATTGTTGCTGATGGTGAGGTTGGCAAGGAGATCGAAGAGAAGATTGAAAAAGAGGCAGGCGTCGAAATTCTGGGTTGGTGGTCCGCCGGCATGCGGCACTTGTTTACATCCGAAGATAAAGTAGTGAAAACACCTGAAGACCTGGATGGATTGAAGATTCGTGTAATGGGTGTGCCCGCACACATCGATACGATAAATGCCCTGGGTGGCAAGGCTACCCCCATGGCTTATGGTGAGGTCTATACCGGATTGGCAACGGGCGCGCTTGATGGCGCCGAGAATGATAGTTCCGGTTATCGTAACAAGAAGTTTTTTGAACACGCGCCGAACTACACCCTGACCGGCCATGCTTTTCTGTTTAAGCCTGTGATCGCTAACAAGAGTGTTATCGATTCAATGTCTGAGGAACAAAAAGCTGAATTCGATGAAATCTTCGCTGAAGTAACAGCCATGCAACGTGAGCTATTCAATACCAATTTTGATACCGATATTGCCTGGCTGGAAGAGCAGGGGGTCAAGGTGCATCAGCCTGATTCGGCTGCATTCCAGAAACTGGCTGCACCGGTTCGTGATCAGCATGCGGAAGATTATGGCAAGGATTTGGTAGATAGAATTGTAAACGCCAAATAAGGTGTTACTGCCCTGGTCGGGGGAGAGTTCCTCCTCCAGGGTTTCTAACAGATTTTCTGCAATTGGGCTCAGATATGAATCTCTCTACATTGAAAACGATAGACAAGATCGACGGGTATGTTGTCACCGTCGAGAAGGCAATTATTTTTCTGGTCTTTATAGCGCTGATTGTCGATTTGACACTGCAGGTTTTATTTCGCTTTTTGATCGATCAGCCGCTTGATTTCACCGAAGAGCTGGCGCGGGTGTTGTTTGCGTGGCTGGTTTACATTGGTGCCGCGCATGCGGTCTATCGCTCCGAGCATTTCCTGGTGGACATTCTCTACAACAATTTGAATTTTACCTTGCAACGCACCGTAGCGTTCATCGTGGATTTCTTCGTGTTTGTTTTCGTCGGTTTTCTGGCCTGGAAAAGCTTCAACTTTACGGTCGCGGGTGCGGGACAAGTCCTGCCTGTAATGGATGTCACTGTCGCCTGGCAGAATGGAGCCTTACCAACCGGCTTTTTATTTATGTTCATACATCGAATCGCCGTAACGCTGCGTCGCTTCTCCGGCGATGACGCTAAAGCTATCGCACCTTAAATGAGGAGGTAATAGAAATGATTGGTTGGATTCTGTTATTGATGTTGGTATTGATTCTGATTCGTACACCCATATTTGTTGCGCTGGGCGCACCCGTACTTTTATACCTGTCGCTGAAAGGCATCCCCATCGCATTGGCGCCGCAAAGAATGCTGGGCACCATTAATGAATCCATCTTGCTGGCAGTTCCCATGTTTCTTCTTGCCGGAAGGTTGATGAATGAGTATGGGGCAACCCAGCGCATATTCGATTTCGCCGAGTCAGTCATTGGCTTTATCCGAGGGGGACTGGCATACGTCAATATCGTCGCTTCCATGATTTTTTCAGCCATGTCTGGTTCTGCTGCAGCTGATTCAGTGGGTGTTGGCACCGTCATGGTTAAGGCGATGCGCGAGCGCGGATATGACCCCAATTTTACCGCGGCGGTTACCTTGAGTTCCGCGACACTATCCCCGGTTGTTCCGCCTTCTATTATCATGATTATCTTCGGGGCGACTGCGAACGTATCGATCGGCAAACTTTTTATCGGTGGACTCCTTCCCGGTTTGTTGATTGCGACCTTGCTAATGACGACCGTCTGGTACTACAGTTGGCGCCGTGGCTATCCGAAAGGAGACCCCTTTTCCATAAAAACCGTTTTCGCAACCTTGAGGCGCGCAATTTTAGTACTGGTGACGCCCATCATCATCCTTGGTGGTATTTTCGGTGGAATACTGACGCCGACCGAGGCCAGCGTTATCGCAGTCGTTTATGTTATGTTTATTGGCCTGGTATACGGAAAGCTCCGATTCAAAGCTTTCTTTGACTGTGCCATTGCAACCGGTGCGGCAGTAGGCGCCCTGATGGTTGTTGTCAGCGTGTCAGGCCTTGATGCCTGGATGATCGCTAGGGAACAAATTCCAATGCTGCTGGCACAGAATATGTCGGAGTTAGTGGATAGCCAGCTGGCGGTTATCTTCTTTATTCTACTCCTGGCGCTGGTATTAGGCATGTTCATGGATGCGACTCCCGTCATTCTGATGCTCGTTCCCACCATTATGCCGCTAGTAAACGCCTACAACATTGACCCCGTACACCTAGGCGTTCTATTCTGCATTGTCTGTGTCATCGGGCTCATCACACCCCCTGTGGGTGTGGCACTCTATGGCGTGGCAATGGTATCCAAACTGCCTATTGAAAGGGTTTTCTGGGCGACACTTCCATTTTTTGCAATGTTATTGATTGCCATTTTGATCTTGATCTTAACCCCTCAGATTATCACATTTTTACCGAATCTGTTGTTGTCGAATTAAGAAGGCTGACTCAATAAAACAAGATATCGGATGCAATCGCATCCAGGAGGAATGACTTGTACAAAACGATTCTAGTACCCATTGATATGGCACACATGGCAGACGGTAATTCAATTATCGACGTCGCCATCGAGCATGCGGCTGAGTCCACAGAAATTGTCTTGCTAAACGTCGTCGAGGATATTCCCGGCTGGGCCGCCAATCAACTGTCTGCTGACATCATCGATAACTCACTGGAACACGTAAGCAATGAGCTAAAGGCCATTGCTAACGCCAGTGCCAGACCGATAGAGGTAGCAGTTCGCACCGGTCATTCCTACAATACAATCCTAAAAGTCGCCAAAGAGTTAAAAGCAGATTTGATCATCATCGCATCGCATCATCCAGGTATGCAGGATTACTTCATTGGTTCAACTGCATCCAAGGTCGTGCGCCACGCCAGCTGCTCGGTGCTTGTTGTTCGCTAGATTAAGGTTAATCGATACAATATTGAGCAATACGCTCATTACCAATTCGACTGCTGAAATAATAGTAGGCATTTACGCGGGAAATATTTTACGTTCTCAAAACGCTCAGCGCGGAAGAGTCACTCTTTTCTTCCATGGTTCATCTATTATTAGCGCAAACAAAACAGTCTCCGACGATACCGGGACGGTTCAGAGATCGACAATAACCCTGTTTATATGGGCTAGTGGAATGGATATTTTTTCAATTTAAATACAATCACTTACAGCATTTAGACTGTTCGATTCACTCTACCTTTATATAAGCAAACCCCTGGTGCTGCAGCTCTGCAAGCCTGACCACCCCAGAAGGAACGGATTGGGTACCCTCGTAGAGTTTGTCTACGTCGAGGTTAACCTGGGAACGTGTAATCTCACATAATTCAAGTTTGACCGACATAAGGTCCTGCAGGCTCATCAATCTATCTCGATTGCTTTCCCGACGTTCTGCCATAGCAGCATTTTCTGCAAAAGGTGTACCGGTCAATTTATCATCGGTTAGAAAGCGGATACCATGAGAATTGAAGACGATTCTCATATCATAATCCTGCAATTCATTTTCATAGTGGGCAGCCATATTGTTTATGCTGGTCAGCATGGCACTGAAACGCCTCGGATCAGCGAAATCAGCATGGTAAACAACCCTGACCACCTCACTATCCGACTCATCTGCGTGGGTGTGCGTTACGAAAGACAACGTAAATATCAACATTGTCAGCAACGATGCGTAAAACTTCTTGGCGCAAGAATCAAGCATATTTCTCCTCCTCAGTATTAGATAGCTGTTTATCTTTCCCAATAATATAACATGACGTTGGGAATAGCTTGCATACCCTCAAACCAGTTGGTTTGCCAGGTAAAGTCCTGTGGTGAAAGACTTATATACGCTTAAGGTATTTAGCTACCGTCAACTTGGTGCATTGCTGCAAATGAAACGATAGCACTTTAATACGTTGTTGCCACTCACTGACACTCGTCAACACATCATTCTATATTCTGCACCTGCTCGCGCAATTGATCGATCAATACCTTTAATTCTACTGATGTATTAGTGATGTCTCGATGCATGGATTTTGAGCCTAGCGTATTCGCTTCGCGGTTAAATTCCTGTAACAGGAAATCCAGACGTCGACCAACCGGCTTACTGCTGTGTAGCGCGCTGCTAAATTCCGTGATGTGCGAAGTTAATCTATCCAGCTCTTCGGTGATATCTGATTTGGCGATCAGTATGGCGATTTCCTGATGCAGTCGAACTGGGTCTAATTGATCGGATTGAAATTTTTCCAGTTTGGTTTGCCAACTTAATTGATGCGCTTGCTCGTATTCAGGCATATCGCTAACAAGCGTTTTCGTCAGCGTTTTAATTTGATCGAGTTTTTCTGCTAAAACTTGCTGGAGTCGCCCACCTTCTGCCGAACGTGCCGTCAATAAGCCGTCCAGTGCCTTGTTAAAGCTGTTAAGCAGCGTTTTTTCATCCAGACTATCGGTAATATCGTTTTGCTTAAATACTTCCCCTTCTTTAATTAGCTTTAACACGCTGACCGGCACGGCGTTGGGAATCACCGCATGAATCTGGTCCTGCCAGCTCGACCATTTTTCGATTGCAGCTTGATCAAGTCCACCGGATAAATCAACACCAACGGGCTCATCAATATTCAGATTTACGTCCACCCGACCGCGACTGACTCGTTGACCGAGTGCTGCAATCAATACCTGTTCAAACTGACGCAAGTTCTCTGGCAAGCGAAAATGCGCATCCAAATAACGATGATTCACGCTGCGCAGCTCCCACACCAGCGTATCGGGGCCTATGTTTTGCTCATCGCGTGCGTAAGCTGTCATTGAATTGAGGTTAGGCATAGTTTTTGTTAAATCCTGAAAAGCCGTAATGTAAAACATTCTTTAAATAATTTGCGTTTTAATTGGCCGAGCGTTACATTCAGGCGCTGAAAGCAATGAACGGGACGAGTACTCGAGCAAACTGATCTAGAGCGAGCAAGGGGCGGTGAAAGCCTTGCGGTCAGCCACGATGAAAATCACCCGGGAGCTGCCCGCTAAACGGTTTATTCAGACTTATTAAGCTGGGACGATTGACCCTCGATAAGGGTGGAAAGTTTTACGCTCGATCACGCTAAAACTTCACAAGATCAGGCCTGTGAAGGCTTGGTAAAACCGGGTGGTACCGCGAAACATCTCGCCCCGGAGTATTTCGATACTCCGGGGCTTTTTATTGTTATAAGGTTTACATATTTCAACAATCACAAACACAATGAGTAACAAACAAAACTTTAATAAAGTTAACGGGCGCTATGACGGCCCTAAGCTCGAAACCGAAATTCTTAAGTTTTGGAAAGAACATAATATTTTTGAAAAAAGTATCGAGCAAAGCCAGGGCAGACCACGTTTCTCATTCAATGAAGGGCCACCAACCGCCAATGGCAAGCCTGGTATTCATCATGTTTTAGCGCGCACCTACAAAGATATTTTCCCGCGCTACAAAACCATGCAGGGCTATTTTGCGCCGCGCAAGGCAGGCTGGGATACACATGGATTGCCGGTTGAACACGAGATCGAAAAAGAACTCGGTATTTTCGATAAAAAGGAAATTGAAAAGCAGGTTGGCGTCGCTGAATTTACTCGACGCTGCCGCGAATCTGTGATGCGCTACATCGGCGAATGGGAGAAAATGACCGAACGCATGGGCTTTTGGGTGAACCTGGATGAAGCCTATTACACCCTGGATAACAACTACATTGAAAGCGTCTGGGCGTTGCTTAAACGCATCTGGGAAAAGGACCTGATTTACTCGGGTTATAAAGTCGTACCCTACGACCCACGCATCGGTGCAACTTTGTCTTCGCACGAAGTCGCACAGGGTTATAAAGAGGTGGAAGACCCTTCTATCACCGTTCGGTTTAAACTGGCACTAGAAGAAAACACCTCATTCTTGGTGTGGACCACCACACCCTGGACCCTGCCCTCCAATCTACTGCTGGCGGTGGGCGAAGATATCGACTACGCCTACCTTCGATACGAGAACGAAACCCTGATTGTCGCAGAGCCTTTAATTGCACAAGTATTTGGTGAAGAAACCCCCACCGTTATCAAGACAGTAAAAGGCCGAGATCTGCTAGACACACCTTATGAGCGTCTGGTGGATTATTTGCCCCTGCAAAGTGACGCTTGTTTTCGGGTGGTGGCTGCCGATTTTGTTAGCACCGAAGATGGTACCGGCATTGTACATATTGCGCCGGCGTATGGCGTAGACGATTTAGCCCTGGGCGAGCGCGAAGGTACCCCCATTTTACATGGGGTCGGGTTGGATGGATATATGAAACCCGAGATCACACCCGCGGCAGGTAAGTTTTTCAAAGATGCTGATCCGCTATTGATTGAAGAGTACAAAAAACGTGGTATTTTGTTCAAGCATGAAACCGTATTGCACAACTATCCATTTGGTTGGCGCACTGGAGATCCGCTTATCTACTATGCCAAGCACGCCTGGTATATCCGCACGACCAAAATCAAAGATCGCATGGTCGAACTTAACCAGCAAATCCATTGGGTTCCCGAGCGCATCAAAGATGGGCGGTTTGGTAAATGGCTGGAAAACAATATCGATTGGGCGCTTTCACGCGAGCGTTTTTGGGGTACCCCGCTGCCCGTGTGGATAGCAGGTGATGATGACCATATCTGCATCGGTTCGATTGCTGAACTAGAGGAACTTACTGGGCGCAGCCTCAGCGAACTGGATTTACACCGCCCGGCCGTTGACGATATCACCTTTGAAAAAGACGGCAAGACCTACCGACGCGTACCAGAAGTCATAGATTGCTGGTTTGATTCGGGTGCCATGCCCTACGCTCAATGGCATTATCCATTTGAAAATAATGATATTTTTGAGCAACACGCCCCAGCTGATTATATTTGTGAGGCAATCGACCAGACCCGCGGCTGGTTCTATACCTTGCACGCCATCGGTGCCCTGGTGGATGATTCGGTCGCCTTTAAAAACTGCATTTGTCTCAGTCATATCGTAGACGATAAAGGCAAAAAGATGTCCAAATCCCAAGGAATATCATCAACCCTTATGATGTCTTTGATACCGTTGGGGCAGACGCACTACGCTGGTATTTTCTGGCGCGTATTTCGCCCGAGGCGCAAAAGCGTATGTCGGTGGATATCATTCGTGAAGTCGCAGCCAGTTTCGTCAATACCCTGTGGAATACCTATTCCTTTTTCGTGATGTATGCCAAACTGGATAAGGTCGATCTTAGCCAAGAGGTAGCGTATGCCCAGCGCCCCCTGATAGATCGCTGGATTCTGGCCCTGGCCCACCAGACCATTGCAAAAGCGACGGATAGCCTGGATAGCTACACCTCGAAACCTGCGGGGGAAGCGATTGAATCGCTGGTTGATCAATTAAGTAATTGGTATGTACGACGTAATCGTCGTCGTTACTGGAAAGGCGAAGCAGGCGATGACAAGCAAGCGGCATACCTGACGCTATATGAGGTATTGAGTATTATTACTCGATTGATTGCGCCCTTCATGCCATTTTTAAGCGAAGCACTGTATCAAAACCTGGTACGCCGACCCTTTGCTGACCGCCCAGAAAGCGTCCACCTTGAGACCTGGCCAACCGTTAACTCTGCCTTGCTTGATGATGAGTTGGTATACCAAATGGATGTGGTTCAAAAAGTGGTCGGTCTCGGACGCGCAACGCGAGAGAAATCACAGGTACGGATTCGTCAACCACTTTCCAGAGTGTTGGTGCGCGTACCTACCGATACCGCGAAGCAAGCCATTAGCGAACATATGGACCAAATCCTGGAAGAGCTAAATATTAAGGAAATCGAGTTTATTGCGCGTGACGCCAATATTGTCAGCTATGACATTAAACCCAAATTACCCGAAATGGGTAAGCGCCACGGTAGATTAGTACCCGCCATAAAACAAGCATTGGCAGCCGCTGATGGTGCGCAGATTGCAGGCAAGGTATCGGAGGACCAGGGGTTTGAGTTGGAAGTTGAGGGCCAGATGATTCACTTTGACCCTGAAGATGTGATCATCCAACCGCCTCTGCAGAAGGCTATGCCTCAGCGGAAGAAGGTGATTACCTGGTCGCCCTGGAAACCACCATCACACCTGAACTCGCCACTGAAGGTATCGCCAGAGAGTTGGTTCGGAGTGTACAGGACGCGCGTAAACAGGCCGATTTACAAATATCTGATCGTATTGCGCTGTATATTGACGGGAGTGAAACCGTGATGGCAGCGTTGGAAACCTACAGTGAAACCATTGCCACCGAGACCTTGACGAAAGCATGGTTAAAACAAGCGGATGATGCTTGCTTTGTTGCTGAGGGTAAGGCTGATGGCCAGCATTGGTCCATCGCGCTTAGAGTGGTGTGATTTTGCGCTCAGTCCCAAGGTTACAATAATAGTAAAGCGCTCAGGGCACACCGCTATTGCGCTTAGATTAGGCGTTTAGACCTTGCTGAATTACGCCGCCGCCCAAGCAATGATCATCTTTGTAAAACACCAGTGATTGCCCAGGGGCGATGGCCCGTTGGGATCGTTCGAATTTCACCTGGGTATGGAAATTGCTGCATGCGGTTATCATGCATGCTTGATCTTCCTGGCGATATCGGGTTTTGGCATGGCAATGAAATGGTAATATGGGGGGATAGCCGCTGATCCAACTTGGTGCTTCGGTAATAACGATGCGCTTTTGTAGTGCCGGATGATCATGACCCTGCACCACATACAATACATTTTTATCCACGTTTTTACTGGCAACAAACCACGGTTGGCCAGTACTGCCTACGCTATTCAATCCACCTATTCCCAGTCCACTGCGCTGGCCAATGGTGTAATACATCGCGCCAGTATGGGTACCAATCGTTTCGCCTTCCAAGGTTTTAATCTCGCCTTCTTTGGCGGGTAAAAACTTGGCTAGAAAATCCTGGAAACGCCGCTCACCGATAAAACAGATGCCGGTGGAATCCTTTTTATTACTGACCGTTAAACCAAGCACGGCCGCCTTGTCTCTGACGTCGGCTTTTTCCACGTGACCGATCGGAAACAATGATTTGCCCAGCTCTTCCTGACCGAGCGTATACAAAAAATAGCTTTGGTCTTTGCCAGGGTCCCGCCCTTTTTTCAGGCTCAAGCGCTTATCAAGTGTGCCTTTTCGTACATAGTGGCCCGTCGCGATGAAATCTGCCCCAAGTGATATAGCCCAATCCATAAATGTTTTGAACTTGATCTCCCGATTACACAGGATATCCGGATTGGGTGTCCGACCCACTTTATACTCTTCCAAAAAATGGACAAACACATTTTCCCAATACTCGTGTGAGAAGTTGACGGTTTGCAGCTCGATGCCGAGGGTTTTACAAACATCTGTGGCATCGGCTAAATCCTGTTCTGCTGCGCAGTACTCAGGCTCATCATCCTCTTCCCAGTTTTTCATAAATAGCCCGACAACCTGGTAATCCTCTTCCAATAACTGGGCGGCTGCAATCGCTGAATCCACGCCACCGGACATCCCAACGATGACGCGACGACCATTATTCTTTTTCCACATTGAGTTACCTTCCAAAAGGGCTGGTTGGGGGATCAGTTAGTTAAATAGACGACGAAAAAAAGATTCTTTCTCTTCGCGATCTTGAGAGCTGTCTAGATAAGAGGTAAAAAGCGGGATATCCTCCCATTCCTGAGTGAGCTGTATATACGGCAAGTAACCGTTGTGCTGAAACCAGGAATCCACGACCCAGCGCTCACCATCTTGCAGCGTTTCAATTTGCCCCGCCCAGTGTTGATCAAAGATTGTACGTCGATAAGCACGCTTTACCACTTTGTGGTGCCGCAATAAGCCATGTTGCTCAAATAACTTAAGATAGGTAGTGGTGTTGAGTGATTCATCAATACAATCTAGCTGCCCAGGAAAAATTGCTTCTTTCTCGTCGTTAATAAGGTCGCCTCCTACATCGCGATGAGTTGGTGTATGCCGGCCTACAACCACTTCCATCCAGCCAATCGCTTGTTTGATCTGCTGGCGCTCGATTTGCGCATCAATTGCTGGCTCGGCAAACCAATTCGCAACACTGTCCCACTCCTCCTGACTCAGCGCAATAGTCTGTTGATGCTTGCAACCAAAGTCCATACATATGGGCAGATTCTGAGTGCTCAGGGGTGTATCGGTCGCCAGCGCCAGCAGTGGTGTTGCCACAACACCGAGCATCACAGACCCTATAAGTCGTGCCAATATCATTTTAGTATTTAAAATAACCTTCAAAATATACTATTATCAGTGCGAATGGGTAATTCAAGCCAGGATATTGCTCGTCGATTTATCTACCAGGATTTTAGCCTAAACCAAACCTTAGATCGCGAAAATTGGAACAAGATTAGGCTCTGCTCGTTTAGCTTGTAAAAAATGGCTTACCGATACCGTTTAGCCACCCTAAATGAACCTGAGTAAATTATTTAAATTTATTTCAATATGCTATTGAGAATAATTCTCATTATGAATAATATACGCCTACTTTAAACCTATTTGAACACCTATATGAAAACACTATCTATTATTGCTGCACTGGTTATGGGCATCATTACACAATCCAGTCTGGCCGCAGCCGAAGTCAACATTTACTCTTATCGGAAACCAGCGCTGATTGAGCCCATATTGGATGCCTTTAGCGAAAATACCGGTATTAAAGTGAATCTGGTGCATGCGGAAAAAGGCATGCTGGAACGACTCCGTAGCGAAGGCATGAATACCCCAGCTGATCTGGTATTCACGGTTGATATCGGTCGTTTAACTGATCTTAAAAATGCCGACTTAACCCAGGCGGTAACGTCCGAGGTGCTTAATACCAATATTCCCGCCAGCCAACGTGATGCAGAAAACCACTGGTTTGGGATTACGCAACGGGCACGAATCATTGTTACCTCAAAAGATCGGGTGCAACCAGGAGAAATCCTCAACTACGAAGATTTGGCTTCAGACGCCCTCAAGGGGCGGGTTTGCACGCGGTCGGGCAAGCACCCATACATGGTGGCACTTACCGCAGCGATGATGACGCATCACGGCAAAGTAGGCGCGGAAAAATGGCTGGAAGGCGTTAAAAACAATCTGGCACGTAAACCGCAGGGAAATGACCGTGCGCAGGTGAAAGCAATCAAGCAAGGTGAGTGTGATGTCGCGGTGATTAATCACTATTACATGATTAATATGCTCAATGACCCAGCCCAGGCTCCTATCGCTGAAGCGGTCAACGTGGTATTTCCCAATCAGGAAGGCGACGGAACTCACATGAACATCAGTGGTATGGCGATGACCAAACACACACAAAACACCGAGCTTGCACAACAATTGATGGAATTTCTAGCCAGCAGCTCGGCGCAGAAAATGTACGCGGATTTAAATGGTGAATACCCGGTTCAAAAGGATATCGAATCCACACCAGGTTCACATATGGCCGAATGGGGTGCGTTCAAACGCGATAATGTCGCACTCACTGAAGTAGCGGCCAACCGGGCCGAAGCTATTAAGATGATGGACCGGGTCGGTTATGACAATTAGACTGTCGTCGCGTATGCCTTTCACCAAAGTCGCTGACTGAGCGCTGGCAGCAACCCTCAGCTAGCCCTGGAATCGTGACTGAACTTACCGAGTCAACTGAACCAGGGCGTTCCTTACCAATCCGTTTTCGAGCTGATGTCTGGCAAATCAGTTCGGTTGTCATTGCAACCCTCGCAGTACTGCCCGTTCTGGCCATCGTATGGCTCGCATTTTTTCCACAAGAGAATATCTGGCCACATTTAATCCAGACCTCTTTACCAACTTATATTAAAAGTACGCTTATATTGATGCTCGGTGTGGGCGTTAGTGTGTTTTTAACCGGTGTCAGTACCGCTTGGCTGGTGACACATTACGAGTTTCCGTTGCGTAAACAGTTCGAATGGTTGCTGCTGCTACCGCTTGCCATACCCGCTTACGTGATTGCGTATATGTATACCGATTTGCTGGAATTTGCCGGGCCGGTGCAGCAGACACTGCGCACCCTCTTCGGATGGGAACTGGCGTCAGATTACTGGTTCCCCAATATCCGGAGTCTGGGGGGTGGGATATTATTGATGGGCCTGGTGCTATACCCGTACGTGTATCTGCTAGCCCGTGCAGCCTTCCTGGAACAGTCTCCCACACTCACCGAAGCCATTCGACTCCTGGGTTATAGTCCGTTTAAAGCCTTTCTCAAAATCTCGCTGCCGGTTGCCCGCCCTGCCATCGTGGTGGGGGTAGCACTGGCTTTGATGGAAACTTTAAACGATTTTGGAACCATCGATTTCTTTGCTATAAGAACGCTAACCGCAGGTCTGTATGATGTCTGGTTGGGCATGGGCAACCTTGGCGGTGCGGCCCAGATCGCCACCACCATGCTCACCTTTGTTATTTTGCTGCTCACGCTGGAATATATAGGCCGGCGCAATCAGAAATTTTATCAGTCTGCGCAACGCTTCAGACAACAACCACGGCACCAACTGCCCGGTATGCAAAAATGGGGGCTAACCTTATTTTGCGCCCTGCCCGTAACCGCGGGCTTTATCCTACCGTTGATCATATTGATCAAGCTCTCTATCCAGTATTTTGAAGTATCCTGGACAGAAGATTTCAGGCGTTATGCACTGAATAGTTTCATGCTATCTTCAATTGCAGCGATTGCTGCGGTTTCGGTCGCGCTTTTAGTCGCCTATACAAGGCGATTAAACAGCCACAATCGTAAAATTCTGCTTGCCTCACGCATTGCTTCGCTGGGCTATGCGGTACCCGGCGCGGTGCTCGCGGTCGGAATTATTATCCCGTTCGCCGCGTTTGACAACTGGCTGGACGCGCTAATGCGACGCTGGTTCGACTACTCGACCGGCCTGATCTTAAGCGGCACATTATTTGCCGTGGTATTTGCCTACGTGGTGCGCTTTCTGGCTATATCAATTGGTTCGATTGAATCGAGCTTATCCAAGGTTTCCGAGTCTATGGACATGGCAGCGCGTACCCTGGGCTATAGCAGAACACAGGTACTCACCCGCTTTCATCTACCCCTGATTAAAGGTGGTTTACTGACCGCAGGATTGATGGTTTTCGTTGACTGTATGAAAGAATTGCCTGCAACCTTGATATTGCGCCCATTTAATTTTGAAACCCTGGCAACCAACGTGTACCAATTTGCGTCTGACGAATTGATTGGCGAAAGTGCATTGGGTGCTCTGTGTATTGTGCTTGCCGGGTTATTGCCGGTAATTTTTTTAAGCCGCGCGATATCTCATTCCAATGAAACTGACTCACGCCCGGTATAATGATAGATTCATAATTCGCCTATTCCGTCCTAACAAATACAAACCTGATGCATCCCCTGCTCGAAGTTAATCAAATACGTTGTTCTTACGATTCCCTGACCGTGGTAGAAAATGTATCGTTTGCCTTACGCGAGGGCGAACTTGCCTGTCTGTTAGGACCAAGTGGTTGTGGCAAAACCACCATATTGAGAGCAATCGCGGGTTTTCACCCGCTGCGAAGAGGTCAAATATTACTGGACGATCAAACCATCTCTTCAGCAGAATTCGTGTTAAAGCCGGAACAAAGGCAACTTGGTATGGTCTTTCAGGATCACGCCCTGTTCCCGCATCTGAGCGTCTTTGACAACGTCGCCTCGGGTTTGCAGAATTTTCCTTCCAAGGCGCGCAAAGCGCTGGTCCACAGTATGCTAGAGCGGGTCCGTCTTAACGGCAAGGAACGACGTTACCCGCATGAACTCTCTGGCGGCCAGCAACAACGTGTTGCTTTAGCCAGAGCCCTGGCACCACGCCCACGCTTGGTATTGATGGATGAGCCGTTTTCCAATCTTGACGTAGAGTTGCGCGAAGTACTAGGCGCGGAAGTTCGCGACCTGTTAAAAGATACCGGCACCACCTGCCTGCTGGTCACGCATGATCAACAGGATGCATTTACCTTTAGCGAAAATATCGGCGTGATGAACGATGGCCGTATTGAGCAATGGAGCAGCCCGTATCAACTTTATCATGAGCCCGCGTCTCGTTTTGTGGCTGATTTTATCGGTCAGGGGGTCTTCCTGGAGGGCGTGGTAATCGATGAACAGACAGTACGCACAGAACTGGCGGACTTAAATGGCAAAGTCCCAACAGGCTGTAAAGCAGGCTGCCCGGTCAAGGTATTGGTACGCCCGGATGACGTGATTCACTGGGATGAAAGCCCGCTTACGGCACGCATTGTTAAGCGCGCTTTCAGGGGCTCAAACTATCTTTACACACTGGCACTGGAGTCAGGTAACGAAATTTTGTCGATGGTGCACTCCCATCATAAACACGCCCTGGGTGAACAATTAGGCATAGAACTTGACCTGGACCATCTGGTGGTTTTTCCGGATGAAAACGCGAAACGCGCATAAACTATTCAGGAAGCGGCAAACTTTTCGGGTTTTACGCTAAAATCACGGTTTACCATGCAACCAAATTCGTAGTTTATCCATGAAGCGCACCATCAGGCCAATCAAAGGGTTAGTGTTAACGGCAATGTTTTCGCTAACCGCCTGCAGCAGCCTTGAAAAAACATCTGTACCCACAGACGAGCAAAGCATATCACCACATTCCGCGCTTGAACGGCCCAGCTTCATTGAAAATGAAAATCAGCCTGCCGGACTGACAGCCGAACTCGTCTATGACTTATTGCTCGCCAGTATCGCGTCCCAGCGTGGTGAAATTGAAGTTGCATCCAGTGCTTTAATTCGCGCCGCAGAAACCTCTCAAGATCCACTCATCATCTCACGCGCGGTGCGCATGGGCGTTCACAGCAAACAATATGCGCAAGCTTATACCCTGGGGCAACAATGGATCGAACTGGAAAAAGACAACCATCTTGCACATATTATTACTGCGATTGCTGCAGTTATGAACGAGCAAAGGGACCAAGCAACCAATATTCTTCAAGCTTTACTAACCAATGATGAAGCGCACCGAACATTGCGCTTACAGCAAATTGGCGAAGCATTTATGCAATCTGCAGAGGGTGAGGATGCATTCGGCGTGCTCAAGCAACTTGCTAACGATTACCCCAACACAGTGGAGGCTTGGATGGTGGTCGCGGGGATGGCACAAAAAAATGAAAATCTTGATGCCATGCGACAGGCGCTTGATAAAGTATTGGCTTTAGAACCGGCTAATCAAAATGCTGCGGGTTACCAACTCCAAGCCTTAAGTGAGGATCAAGATGCACAAACCGCGTTCGCACAAACGTTTATTGAGCAGAACCCAGATGCGCACAGTTTTCGTTTGCAGTACGCCCGCACACTTTTACGCAATGATAGGGAAGATGAAGCCCTGCAGGCTTTGCTGGACTTACTAAAACGGGATAAGGGAAATAGCGAAGCCATCAATTTAGCAGCACTTTTATATCAATCTAATAAAGACTACGCGAAAGCCGCGGAATACTTTCAGCTGCGGTTGGCGTCGAAACCAGACGATGATCGAAGCCGTGTTTATTTAGCCAATGCCTTGCAAAAACTCAAACGCTTTGACGAGGCTAAAGCGCAGCTTGATATGGTCAAGGATAGTCAGGAATTATTTAGTGCACAACGCCAGATGGCGCTCGTCATTGAAGAAGCTGACGGCATAGAAAAAGCACTTGAATACCTGGATACACTACACGCTGAAGGACAAGCGCAGGAAGTACAATTGATCGTAGATAAAGAACTAATGCTAAAACGCGCTGATCGAGTAGACGAAGCGCTGCAGCTGATCAATGACGGACTGGCACAATATCCTGGAGATGAAACCTTACTTTATCATCGGGCGCTGGTCACCGTTGAACAAGAAGATCTGGAAGCCCATGAAGCAGACATGCGCGTTTTGCTCGAGCAAGATCCAGACAATGCGCATTATTACAACACACTTGGGTATTCACTGCTTACTTTATCGAACCGCCTCGATGAAGCAGATGAATTAATCAGCAAGGCACATGAGCTTGCACCAGAAGACCCGTATATCCTGGATAGCATGGGCTGGGTGAAATTCAAACAAGGGAATCTTGATGGCGCGCTTGAATACCTGGAAAAGGCTTTTAAGCTAGATCAAGACGCAGAAATTGCTGCGCACCTGGGTGAGGTGTATTGGCTAAAAGGAGACCGGGAAAAGGCACGTGATTACTGGCAACAGGGAGATAAAATAGACAATAAAAATAAAGCGCTGGTTGAAACCAAGGCTCGCTTTCTAAAATAAACACAGTTTTATAGACGAAATTTGACATAATCCTGCCTCGTTACGAGTGCCCTATTGACAGTCCCAGCCGATACACCAATGGATAAAATATATATCAGCGCGCAATCCTTACTCGAGGATTCTTTTTTACTTGGCAAACAGATACTCGAAAGCGGCTTCAAACCTGATTTTATTGTCGGGGTATGGCGGGGCGGCACCCCGGTGGGCATTGCAGTTCAGGAAATGCTGTCTTTTTTTGGTCAGCCATCTGACCATATTGCCGTGCGTACCTCGTTGTATCGAACCATCAATAAACAGGATAAGCAAGTGCGGGTGCATGGCTTGGATTATTTGATCACTTATATGAATCACGACGATAGCTTGTTGATCGTGGATGATGTATTTGATACCGGGCGCAGTATTGAAGCCATTATTGATACGCTACATACTAAAATGCGACGTAACTGCCCTGCTCAGATTAAGGTGGCCACCCCATGGTTCAAACCAAATAAAAACTCCACCGACCGGGTTCCGGATTATTATCAACACGAAACCGATGATTGGCTGGTATTCCCGCACGAACTCGACGGACTGACGATGCAAGAGATCGTTGCTGGCAAAGGAGAGCTTGCTGGGATTATGCGATCGGTTAGGTGTGCTGATAATCCACTATCTGGCTGAGTACTAACCAGGGTGATGAAATTTATCGACGCATTGAGCTGGCCTCTGGTCATTATATTATGTCTCACATTGGGTCTCGCACCTTTTAGCCCTGAACCCCATGTATGGCAAAAGCTCAAAATGCTGTCATCAGGCGAGCTCTCTCAACCTATTGATATATTTGATTTGTTTATGCACGGAGTGCCCTGGATGCTACTATTAGTCAAGTTGTTGCGATATAGAAAGTAAAAAAGCGGCCAGCCGGCCGCTTTTTAATGAAGGCCAGGCAAGTCTAGCCATCCAATCCCGCAAAAATTCGATCGCGAATTTCTTCCACCCCACCGATACCGTCTACCTTGACATAATTCGGCGCTTCCGCTGCACCACTATTGGCATAATCGGTATAGTAAGCAATCAATGGCTCGGTTTGATCGTGATACACCTTAAGGCGCGCGCGTACCGTCTCTTCCTGGTCATCGTCGCGCTGAATGAGCGGCTCACCCGTTTCGTCATCCTTGCCCTCTTCTTTGGGTGGATTAAAAGTCACGTGGTAGGTTCGCCCCGAAGCCAAGTGCACCCGACGCCCACTCATGCGCCGAATAATCTCATCGTCGTCGACACTGATTTCAACCACCGCGTCAACCGCAACCCCACCTTCTTTCAAGGCGTCGGCCTGGGGAATGGTCCGCGGAAACCCATCAAACAAATAACCATTGGCGCAATCGTCTTCGGTAATACGTTGTTTGACCATACCCATGATAATGTCATCGGATACCAAACCACCTTCATCCATGATTTTTTTCGCCGCCACGCCCAACTCACTACCAGATTTAACGTGTGCGCGCAGCATATCGCCGGTAGAGATTTGTGGAATATTGTAACGTTCGGTGATATATGCCGCCTGGGTACCTTTACCAGCACCAGGGCCGCCGAGAAGAATAATGCGCATGAATGACCTCTTTGTGTTTTATTTTAAGCGGACGGATTATGCCGGTTAACGTGCACAAACGCCATGCTGCGTTTTTGATGGATGGATATAAAGTGTTTGTAACCCAGCACCAACTGAGTTGGCTCGCCAGCAAGCCTTCATTCATCCAATATACTGCTTTATAAAGATATGCTTAAGTAGGCAGCGCTTTTAAGCAATCCTAACCAGTAGCAGGGGCTTTTTTATTGCCTATTGACTGCTGGATGGGTAAAGTCGCAGGGATAATACAAAAATAGGACGCACACTGTGAATTCTGTTGACCTCAAAAAACCACCCAAAATCGATAATCTCTGGTCGTTCGTCGCGCCCTCGTTCAAAAAATATAAAAAGAAAACTGCCTGGGTCGTACGCGAAGGTAAGAAGCAAAAGCGCAAAATTAGATATGGTGAGCTAGAAAAGGCGGCGTTGACTATCGCATCACTATTACGCCAGGACGGGATAGGTGAGGGTGATGTGGTAGGCGTAACCGCACCCAATGGACCAGAATGGGTGGCGGCAACCTTAGCCACATGGAAAATAGGGGCAAAAGTCGCGCCGATTCACATTGGCAATAGCGATGCTGAAATAAAAGCACAGGTTAATGCGATCGCTCCCAAAGCCATGCTGGGTTTTAACACCACGCAGTTGACAGATAACCAACATCTTATCTCGTTAGAAGCTGATCCAGAGGCGGTTAAAGCCGAGCGTAAAATTGCAGTGCCGACAAATCCTGACGCTGAAGCCTTATTGATTTACACCTCGGGCAGCACGGGTAACCCAAAAATCGTTCGCTTATCACATCAAAATGTGGGTTCCAACGTGATTTCAGCAGAAAACGAATTGCGCATTGACTCCTCAGACCGATTTATCTCACTACTGCCGTTATCCCATGCCATGGGTATTACCGCGACAATGGTATTTCCCATGCACCGCGGGGCAGCGGTAGTGGTACCTCGTGTAATCGCAGCGAGCGAAATTTTAGCCACTATCTCAGAAGAACACATTAGCATGGTGGTCGCAGTACCCAGATTATTCCGTAATATTATGCTGGGACTGGAAAAGAAGTTTGGTGAGGCTAGCACGCCTCTGCGCGCATATATTTCCTTGTTGCGCAGCTTACCCATGGGCTTACGCAAGCGGCTGAATGCGCCGATTCGGAAAAAACTGGGTGGCAATATCAAATGCTGGGTAAGTGGAGGTTCTCATCTGGATGGCAAGATTACCGAGTATTATCATAAGCTTGGAATTCCGTTGCGTCAGGGCTATGGCTTGACTGAAACCTCACCTTTATTATGCGTGCAACAAGAATACGACACCGCTGTCGATAGTGTGGGTAAACCGGTTTTATGGTGTGAAGTAAAAGTGGTTAACCCCGATGATATGGGGAGAGGCGAGCTTTATTGCCGAGGGCCTAACTTAATGCTGGGTTACGCTGATGAAGAACAGACCAAAGAAGCAGTGATAGATGGCTGGTTTAAAACCGGTGATTTAGCCCGAATTGACCGTGAAGGACGGGTGACTTTAACCGGCCGTAGCAAACGCTTAATCGTGACTGATGCAGGAAAAAATGTTTACCCAGAAGAACTGGAAACCCTGCTTGAACGAGACCCGCGCTTACTTGAGGCCGGGGTGCTGGAAGTGAAAGAAAAACCGGTCGTGGTTATGGCGATGGAAGGCGATAATCCGGTAGAGACCGCACGCGATGTACTTAAAGTATTCAATAATTTTGTTTCCTCACATAATCAGATCAAGCGCTTTGCAGTGGTGGATGAGCTACCCCGAACCCCACTCGGTAAGATCGCCCTTCAAGAACTACCCGAAGTTTTTGCCAAAAATGAGGTGAAAAAGTAAATTACGGGTCGAAAAATATGCGCCAACTGTTTAGTGCAATGTACTCGCCGCGAAGAGTGGACGGATGAACGCCATAGTAACAGGCACTGATGGTAGACCACGCTGCAGCTGGTGTAATGCTGCACCTGATTATATTCACTATCATGACATCGAATGGGGGTTCCCAGTTAGTGATGATCAGAGCCTATTCGAAAAACTGAGTCTAGAAAGCTTTCAATCTGGTTTGAGTTGGCGCACTATTCTGACCAAGCGCGACAATTTTCGCGCAGCTTTTCACCAATTCGATTTTAACAAAATCGCCCAGTTTACCGAGCGTGATATCTCCCGCTTACTCAGAGATGAAGGCATAGTGCGCCATCGTGGCAAGATCGAAGCAACGGTCAATAATGCCAGGAAAGCACAGGAAATAGTGAAGCAAGAAGGCTCTCTGGCTGCCTTCGTTTGGTCTTATGAACCTGACCCAAAAATTACAGTAACGCCGCAAAGCGCCTCAACTTCCGCAGAATCAATTGCGCTGTCTAAAGACTTGAAAAAGCTGGGCTGGAAATTTGTTGGCCCGACAACCGTCTATGCTTTCATGCAGGCTATCGGCCTGGTAAATGATCATGCCGAGGGTTGCGTGATCAGATCCGAGGTTGAACAGTCACGGGCAGATTTTGAGCGGCCGGGAACCTGATCACCTAGTACTGGGGGTAGGTATGGATGACATAGACTGGCAAGATAAAGCCCAGCGCGATGCTGGGCTACATGCTTTTTAAAGCAGTTTTTTACGCGTTGTAATTGCTTTCGACAAAATCCCAATTAACCAGACCCCAAAAGCCTTCAACATAAGCAGGGCGGGCGTTGCGTTTGTCCACATAATACGCGTGCTCCCAAACATCGATTGTCAATAGAGGGGTTTGTCCATCAGTCAGCGGGCAACCCGCATTGCTGGTATTAACAATTTCAATCGACCCATCTTTATTTTGCACCAACCAGGTCCATCCGGAACCAAAATTGGTGACCGCAGAAGTGGAGAACTTTTCCTTGAAATCATCGAATGAGCCAAATGTACTCTTGATCGCCTCTGCCAGCGCGCCCCCTGGTTCACCACCAGCATCTGGTCCCATGCAGTTAAAGTAAAATGTATGATTCCAGACTTGCGCCGCATTATTATAAATACCACCCGCAGGTGCTCTTTCTACAATTTCTTCCAGCGATGCGTTTTCAAATTGCGTACCGGGAACCAAATTATTCAGATTTGTAACGTATGCCTGATGATGCTTATCATGATGATAATCCAGCGTTTCTGCTGATATTGTTGGTGCTAGTGCATCTTTAGAATAAGGTAAAGGGGGTAATTCATGTGTCATATTCGTTTCCAGTTTTTTTAAGTTTATCGCCGACTCTTATAAATCGGATAAGAATCCAATGGTGTACTCATTCAGCAGCCCACATTACAGGTAAACCAGCTGAAATGACCTAATCAAACAACCGCAATGCGGCGTTAATCAAATCAATTATCGGTCTTCTTGAACAAGTTTCAAGGGCTATCTACCGCTTGGTATAGGCAATTTTAGATTTTAATGCGATTTCCTAAGTCATTTAAAAAACGCTGTTCACTTCGATCTTTTTGCGGGCGTAAACCCAGCTAACCTAATTTAGATGGCTGCTCACTCCAGCAGCAGGAGTTGATTAATAGACCCAATGCCTACATTTGGCCGCACTGGACCTGCATCGAGCTGAGGACGCATCATCAACAGACCCTTTGCTGCTGCCAATACCGAGTTTTCTGCATCCTCGGGTATATAGGATAGCCCGCTGACATCCCAGGAATAGTTCGCTGGTACAAAAATGAATTGATCACTTTTCATCCAGCCATGCGGCAGCTTATTTTTATTTGCATCGTATATTGCTTGCGCAGAGCGAGTCACCGCGTTGACAAACCGGTTGCCAAGATGGTCTTCGGGTGTTGGAGGCATTAGAAATAACAGAATTTTATCATTGTTATACGCCCATTCGGCGAAGGGTGCGACATCTTGCTCAACATAAGCGGCTGTGTTGATAGGCATAAACTCAATGCACACCCCGTCGACCACGTCCTCAACCCTTTGCAAGTGATCCTTGTTGCGCATCCAAGATCGCGTATTCATGATGATCTTTTTACCTGGGAAATTCTGTTTTAATCGCAGAACTTCGTCTCTTGTCAGCATAGAATCAATCACCCCAGCCGCTTTTAGCGCGTCTGCGGTCGCTTGCCCCTGGTCTCTTACGCGTTCATGGTACTCGTAAAGCACAAAAACATAAGGCACGGATAGATCGAAACTTTCAATATAATTAATATCCGGCTGGCTGCGGCCCCAACGGACAGAAGGATACGGCAACTCTGAAATGGCACGACGTTGCTTGAAATTGTCGAATACGGCCTGCGCCTGGTGTCTTTCTGTCAACGCGATGGGGTAGAGATTCGCCAACGGCCCCCAGCTCAGATCTGCCACCATCGGCCATTTACTTCGATCCCCCATCGCAATGGTGGCCGCCTCGCCCGCCGTGGAACCCAGCCCTACCGCTACTTCATATGCGCTTGCACATGGCATTAGGCAAAACACGGTGGCCAATACGGTGCAGCTGGATACTAGTTTTCTAAAGGTACGCATTTTTATCTATACTGCTACCAAAGGTTAGGATTGTGGATGGTGAATAATGTTTGTTTATATGCGCTGGTCTGCAAGCGCTTTGTGCTTAATCATTTGGTTAATCTAATCGACTTTTCTTGCGACATTGTCTGTTGAGTGCGTAAACCTACCAAGAGAACCAAATAACCTACTATCCCCGAAGTAAGTGACCCCAGGATAATGCCCAGCCTCTCATCAAATAATAGATCGACACCCGTTTCTTCAAATGCGAGCGAGCCAATAAACAGACTCATGGTAAAGCCAATACCACAAAGCGCAGCAGTACCGTACAAGCTCAGCCAATTCATGCCTTTGGGTAATTTAGCAAAACCCAATCTTATGCTTAACCAACATAGGCCAAATATGCCAATCTGTTTCCCAAAAAACAACCCTAGGGCAATCCCCATGGGTACGCTATGGAGTATTTGCGCTATACCGACACCGCTTAAATTAATACCTGCATTTGAGAATGCGAAAACCGGCAAAATAAAAAAAGCCACAACCGAGTGTAAATCATGCTCCAAGGATTTTAAGGGCGAAATTTTGGGATTATCTTTTGATCGCATCGGTATGAACATGGCCAAGATCACCCCCGCAAGCGTCGCATGAACACCAGACTTAAGCATTGCTACCCACATAAGCAATCCAATTAAGATATACGGGCTTTTTGATATAACGTTTCGTTTATTCATCAAGAACAAAACAGGAATGAGAATTGCAACAAAGATCAGAGCAGTCAACGATATTTTTGAGGTGTAAAAAAGGGCAATAACCAAGATCGCGCCGATGTCATCGAAAATTGCAAGCGAGGTTAGAAATATTTTTAGCGAGACGGGAACGCGGGTTCCAAGCAACGTTAACACACCTAAGGCAAACGCAATATCAGTTGCGGCAGGTATCGCCCAACCTTTAATTGCCACAGCATCACCTGCATTAAAATAAACATAGATGAGCGCTGGCACTAACATCCCGCCCACTGCGCCGACGCCAGGTAATACTATATTTCGTTTATCCGATAGCTCACCTTCCACCAATTCTCGTTTTAGTTCGAGCCCCACGAGGAAAAAAAACACCGCCATTAAACCATCATTTATCCACAATAATAATGGTTTAGCGATGGAGAAAGTTCCAATATGGATTTCAACAGAAGTTGAGAGTAGTAAATTGTAATAGATTGATAATGACGTGTTGGCGCAGATAATAGCTATAAATGCTGAGACAAATAACAGTATTCCAGCCGCGCTTTCTAGCCTTAAAAAGTTGGTGATAAACGAACCGTTTGATTTTTTCATACTATTCTCTAGACGACGCCTCAGCGTATCGGCGCTGAGGACAAGTGATTGTGAAATTGCTGAATACGCAACATTAATTATGCGCTACATAAATCAGCCGACTGGTATCGAAGCCCAATTCAGTAGACTGATTGACGAATTGTTCCATCACTGCAGGTTCTAATTCTTTTGTTCTGGAGAGTAACCAAAGATAGGATAAGTCAGGGCCGGATACAAAAGCATACTGATAGTCTTCTTTATCTAACTCGAATACAACATATGAACCATAGAACGGGCCAAAAAATGACACTTTGAGGTAAGCCTCACTATCATCATTCACAAAATAAGCCTTACCTCTTGCTTCACGCCATTTTTGTTTGCTCACAGAGAAGCCTCTATTTTTAACTGCAATACCTCCATCATCCCTGATGGTGTATTCTGCGGTCACCTGCTCCAGCCCCCGTTCGAAGGCGTGGTCAAGCCGTGCAATTTCATACCACTGCCCCAAGTATCGGTCTTTTTCAAAATTATCTACCGGGGATACCTTCGTCGGCATGCCAAGACAGCCATTGAGTACCAAAGCTGATAGCAATACTAATACCTTATTCATATTGATTAAATGCGTATATCGACGAGCCATAAAAGGAAAACCCGCTTGATTGAATTATATAAACATATCAATTCAGATTGATGTATTAGCGCTCTTGTGTGCTATCAAGTAATAAGCGAGGCATCGCCTCTAGCGCACCGATATGTCCAGTAATTCGTAAATCAATATCAGGGTGATGTGTTACCGCCTTTTTAATTTCACTCGGGATATCTTCAACTACGTGTCGTCCTGCGGAGAGAAAATAAGGTAAGACAGTAATGTGTGTTGATCCGCTTTCCACACATGCATCAATCGCATCGCTAATGCTGGGTTTAGCTAACTCCAGGAAGGCCGCCGCAATGTGGTCAAAGCCTGGAGCTTCATTTAGTTGATGATGCTCCACCCGCATCGCTTCTACCAATGACATTACTTCCTGATTTGATGCTGCTCGTCTGCTCCCATGCGCAACCACTAGTAAAGTTTTCATTTCATACCTCTAAATTGTCTATGCTGGTTTTGGTTATGCTTTTTTATGAGAGTGCAGCATAACGATCCAGTGCTGCTTTTCTGCTGGTGGACAGATCAACAATCGGCTCTTCTATAAACGCCAAATTATCGACAGGCGCTTGCGCTTTTTCTGTCCACCTTTGAATGTATTTGCCGTCGGGGTCAAATTGTTTGGCCTGACGTTCCGGGTTGAAAATTCGAAAAAAAGGTGCCGCGTCACAACCACAACCCGCTACCCACTGCCAGCCCATGGTGTTATTCGCCAAATCTGCATCGACAAGGGTGTCCCAAAACCATCTGGCACCATGTCTCCAGTGCTGCCCTAAGTTTTTAGTGAGAAAAGACGCTACCACCATCCGCGCTCGATTATGCATACGCCCTGTGTTCCAGAGTTCCTGCATCGCTGCATCGATCAACTTATAACCAGTTCGACCTTTTTTCCACCTCTTAATCAGCCCTTTGTCCGTTTTCCAAAAACCTGCTTGCTCATACTTTTTATGTATGGATTCAGCTGGGCTATTGGGCACATTATACAGCCACTGAATGGCGAATTCACGCCATCCTAACTGCCTCAAGAAAGCTTCAACCCCATTAGAAATGATTGGGCCAGATTCGCCCTGCCAATCCGGTCGAAGCTGTTGCACCAAGCGCCAGGGAGAAATTTCTCCAAAATGGAGTGCTGCGGATAACCCAGATGTTCCTGGTTCTGCCAACATATCTCGTTTCTCAGGGTAATTACCCAACTTGTCCAGAAATACCTCGAACTGCAACATCACACTAACTTCTCCCGCACTCCAAAACGGATCAAGTTTTTGGTGCCAGTGGTGGGTATCCAGCAAACCCAAACTATCAAGTGTATGAGCAGACATTACGCGATTCCTATCTGGCTTATCCAAAGCAGTGAAGGCTGGTGAGGGATGCAGTTTTTGGTCTTCGACACTATCTAATAATGCCTTTGAGAGCTGGCGCCAAAATGGGGTAAAAACTTTGTATTGCTCCCCAACCGCATTTTTAAGCTGCCCGGGTGGAAGCAGGCTTGAGTCATGATATATCTTGACCTCAATACCAGCGGCTTCAAGCGCCTGTTTAACTCGATCGTCACGTTTTATAAACGCAGGTTCATATACTCGGTTCCAGTACACCCGCCTTGCGCCTGTACAGTTTATCAATGCGAGCAGATTATCCAAACTTGAACCCACCCGAAAAACAAGGGTTTGATCCTCCTTTGACAACGCTTGCTCGAATGCCAACAAGGATTGATGTAAATACCAGCGTGATGCGCCGCCTGGTTCCCAAGGCGTTTCTTCCTCAGGCGCATGAATATAGACCATAATAACCTGACTTGACTCATCAACCGCTGCTGCCAAAGCTGGATTATCCTGGAGGCGTAAATCGCGTCTACACCAGATCAGGCTGGGTTTAGACTTCTTCATTAGTTTCATCTTGTTCCGGATGAACCGGTACATGTGCAGCTACCAGCTGAACCGCCAGTGAGAACTGCTCACCAATTGGATAGACACCTAACTCAGTTAATGCAACATGATGGTCTACGGCAAATCGCCCACCCACAAATAATGGGCAACGAATTTGCTCATGAAGTGCTTTAATAGATTCCAGCATATCATGATATTCATGTTTACCTCCTGTGGCTAGGACAACACCACGGGCATTGGTACGCTGAACAATATCAGACACAGGCTCAAGTGGCATATCCGCACCTAAGTAGATAGTGCGATAACCTCGACCCATGGCCGCCAAAGAGAACAATAAAGCACCCATTTCATGTTGGTGGTCCGGCACACAGGCAATCACCAGTTTGCTGCCAGTCGTTAAGCCGGCAGAATGATGTAAGCGTGCGCCGAGCTTGTTGCGCAACCAGGCGGAAAAAAAATGCTCCTCGCCAATACTGGCTCGATCCACACGCCAGCGTGCACCCAAACGTTCAAGTACGGGTAGGATGAGCATTTCAGATACCAGCTCTACTGGATAGTTGGCAGATGCCTCGTTGTACACCGCGTCTAAGCGCTCACTACTAAAATCCGTCACAGCCTGTAACGTTCGAGTAGCATAATCATCCCAGTGCGTTTGTTGTCCTGAAGATGTTGCAATATTACTCTGGAATCCGTCTCTTACGACTGAAGAAACCGGAGCCGTGGTAACGTAGTGTTCACCACCCTCGCTCACAAAACGAGCAGCATGTCCGATTGAATGGCCCTGGTTCAATAAATCCAGAATTCGATGAATCAACTGCACATCTTCTTCACTATATAAGCGATGCCCCTTGGGGGTTCGTTGCGGCTTCAATAAACCATAGCGTCGTTCCCACGCCCGCAGTGTCGACGTCCCCACACCGGTTCGTTCACTGATAATTCGAATCGGAAAGAGTGGTTTTTGGGGTGTTTGACTCATATACAGCTCTGTATAGCTTGGGTAGTCAGCAATTTACTTACCAATTTGCTACTTGTTTGCTTTTTCATACTTGGGCTATCTTATCTCTTTTCGTTTATGCAGACGTCAGCATAGCATATGCCACACGGGGTTTATCCATCACCATATGTACCGTGCCCAAATAGTTTTCGTGAAATCCACCTTCGCAATAGCATAAATAAAACTCCCACATCAGTAGAAACTCATCACTGTACCCCAGCTGTTTAACCGCGCCAAGATGATGATAAAAGCGACGGCGCCAATCTTTTAAAGTCTTGGCATAGTGCGGGCCGATATCTTCCAGCGCGGTAACTTTCATATCGGTAGCCTCAGCGATTGAATGACTCAGTGCAGCAACTGAAGGCAAAAAGCCACCAGGGAAAATATAGCGTTTAATGAAATCGACTTCTTTTAAAGCGCTTTCGTAGTATTGGTCACGAATCGTGATGGCCTGCAGGAATAATTGCCCTTCTGGTTTTAAAAGCTTGCTACACTTTTGGAAATAAGCGTTCAGATACTGATGCCCAATTGCCTCAATCATTTCAATAGATACTATTTTGTCGTATTGACCATCAAGGTCACGGTAATCCTCTAGCAATAGGGTAATGCGCTCATTGAGATCTGCCTTATCAACACAGGATTTGGCATATTCTAGCTGCGCCTTGGAAATAGTGGTGGTGGTCACCCGACAACCATAGTGACGTGCCGCATGCAGTGCGAAACCACCCCAACCTGTTCCGATTTCCAGCACATGATCATCAGGGGTTAGTCCCAATTTTTGGCAGATCAGATCAAGCTTATTGATTGCTGCGACTTCTAGTGGTTCATCTGCTGACTGATAATACGCGGAGGAATACATCATGCTCGGATCCAGCATTAGCTTAAAAAAATCATTACCCAAATCATAGTGCGCTCGAATATTACGCCGGCTTCCCGCGCGTGTATTTCGATTGATCATGCCCAATAATTTTTCGATTGGCTGCATTATGCGGGTCAGTCGATGATCCATACGGGTTAACACGGATTGATTTCGCAGGATAATACGCACAAGCGTTACCAAATCGGAACATATCCAAGCTCCCTGCATATAGGCTTCAGCGACGCCGGTTGTGCCACCGACTAGTAACTGCCGCCATATACTCGAATCATGAATCTTAATCTCGACAGTCATGGGCTTTTCGGCAATTGCTTGTCCAAATATGGTGACCTCGCCTTGTTCAACAATTTCAATCCGACCCGTTTTGATGTGCCGAAGCAGCCCATGCGCGAATTTTCGACAATACCTGTCCAGCCTGCTGAGTTCTACGCCTGTTCTCTCACCAGAAGATACCGGTACAGTCGTCATTGTCATATCATTTTTCATATCTTTTTGCAGATGCAATAGGTGGATGATCAAATATCGGCACCCGCTTAAGCCACAGCCTAAGGGCCTGGTAGTATATGGCGAGCACCACTTTTAATGTCATAAATGGATATCCAAGTAAGACTTTTGCAAGATTGGCGTGGGTGACTGGCTCGCGAGCTAACTGTAACCGGGCACCAAATATTTTGTTGTTATCCTGATGGCTACTAATTCGCACATCGAGCTGATCAGTGGGTTTGGCAATCTGCCAGCTGTATTGCATGGCCATGTCCATAAAGGGCGAAACATGAAAAGCCTTGTCGTGACGAAAACGAAAGCTTGTTTCTGACTGCGCTTGATCGCGTGTATCCAGCACATAGATATGCTCCTCACCCCATGGAGTATTGTGTACTTCTGCAACCACCGCATCAATCTGTTGATCATTTTCGTCGAAACAAAAGTAAAAACTGACCGGATTGATCACATAGCCAAAATAGCGCAAATGGGTTAGCAGCCTTACCGGCCCTTTCGGGTAATGCCCGGTTTGCGCCTTCACCCTTTGTTTAACCACTTCGCTCAAAGGCTTGCGTGGATCGCCCATATGGTCTGATCGCTTAAACCAGGCCAGATTGAATTTCCGCGCAGACCAAAACCAAAAAGGATCAAACAAATGGGGTAGCTCATCCAAATCCAGATATAGCATGAACAGGCGATAGGAAAACGCGTGTTCACGTGGATAAGATCGGCGGTGACTAACTTGCCCGACGTATAGCTGACTGTTTGTTTTCATTTTTATCAAATATATTCAGTGCATTTAAGGCGCTGACCACACCGTCTTCGTGAAAGCCATTGGCCCAATATGCACCGCAGTAGTAGGTTCGATTCACACCGTTTATTTCTGGTAGCCTCTGCTGAGCCGAGACGCTATCCGGGGTGTATAACGGATGGTCGTAGTGGACCCGATCAATGATTTTTTCTTTTTTAATGGAGTTGCCTGGATTGAGCGTAACGCAAAACTCAACGGGTGCGTTAAGGTGCTGCAAGATATTCATGTTGTAGGTAACGGCCAGTGGCTCACCTGCCCGAGATTGATAAGCGGATTGAGTGCTTAACTTGGCTTCACCACTCGCATGATAATTCCAGGCTGCCCATGCGCGCTTGGAGCGTGGTAGTACACTGGTATCCGTATGCAGTATGGCTTCATTCGCTTGATATTGGATCGACCCAAGTATGGCTGCCTCATCCACAGAGGGATCGTCCAGCGTTTTTAAAGCCTGATCGCTATGCGTTGCCATAAACACAGTGTCGTAATAATCCACCTTGCCACTTATGTCACATACCTCGACATAATCCGGATGTCGCTTTATGGTTTTCACCGCGGCATTCAGTCGAATCTTATCTTTAAAGCTTTCAACCAAAGGTTTAACATACTCACGCGACCCACCTTTAACGACATACCACTGTGGACGATCATTGACGCTGAGCAAGCCGTGGTTTTGAAAAAACCGCACAAAAAATCGCGCGGGGAAATCCAGCATGCCTTTAATATCGGTGGACCAGATTGCCGCCCCCATCGGCAAAATATAGGCTTGTTCAAACAACTTCGAGTAGTTTGATTGGGCCAGGTATTCGCCCAGCGTGATTTCTGGTCCACCTGTCTTTAACAGCGCTGGAGCACGTTGATTAAATAATAGAATATCCCGGATCAAGCGATAGAATTTTGGTCGAATAAGATTGCGTCGCTGAGCAAACAAAGTGTTAATCGAGTGTCCGTTATACTCAAGCTTGTTACGCTCATCTTTGAAGCTAAAGCTCATCTCGGTAGGGGTGGATCTAACTCCCAGCGTTTCCAGCAACGCCATAAAGTTGGGATAAGTTCGGTCATTGAACACAATAAAACCTGAATCAATCGCATAGTGCACCCCTCCCCAGAGTACATCATGGGTATGGGTATGGCCTCCAATGTAGCCTGCTGATTCATATACCGTTATATCGTGAGATTGGTTGAGATGATAGGCAGCCACATTTCCCGAAATTCCGGCACCGATTACCGCTACTTTCATGAACCTGCTCCTCCTAGCTGACTCCAGTCTTGGGGGATGCGTTTCAGTTGACTGATGTCATACCCCATATCCGCAATACGCGCCGACAAATCAATGTACTGCTGATCCGATATGCTCGGCGTGCGCGCCATAATCCAGACATAGTCACGTGCCTGCCTACCAATGATTGTTGTCGCGTAATCCTCACTTAAATAGACCACCCGATAATCTGCCCTTATCGGCCAGATAAACTGCATCGTCCATCTTGCGTTCGTTTGGGTATCTTCAATAAAACCGGTTGGGGTATAGCGCTTTAAATCACCATCAAAACTGCCTTTCCGAAACGTAAAGGTGGTAGCAATACTGCCATCCGAATTCATCGCATAACTTTCCAATGCGTTGTGCGCATCTTTTTCCAGCGGTGTTGGAATCGCTGCTATCACGTACCAATCACCCATGAATCGATTGACATCAAGATAGTCGATGGTCTTTAGCGGAGGATGCGTTTGACATGCGCTTAACCCACCCACCATGAACATAATCACTAGCAACCGCGACATCCTATACATCCTCATTGGTTCGGTAATACCCGAGCAATCGCCCACCTTTCACGCGGGTTTGTAAGGCCAGCCAATCCGAGTTCTCGGCATACCATAGGTCAATCTTTTTCCCGCCGACTGTTAGCCGGTATCCCCATGCTGGCTTTTCGTTCGGGGCGCTATCTGACTGAGCTGGCTTTTCATGCGTGAAGTCAGTTGGATCCAATATTGAAACCGTGACGGGTGTGTACTCTCCAGTCTGCGAATTAAGTAATTTTTCTGTCTTCAGTAGTTCTGGTTCCCAGTAGGCAAAACTGCGAACACACCCTTCCAGCAGTGCTTCACCCGCGTGTGAGCGTAGTGCCAAACCTGATTCGAATGCTTGTGCTTGGACAAAATTCTTTTCACCATTATCATCCGTTTCAGAAGTCATGTTAGTCAAACATTGACCTTGCCAAGTCTCAGCATTGGAATGGGTATAGGTATAAAATGGAATAGAAAGAAATTTCCAAACCAGTTTGGTAGTAATGTTGATCTGCTCACGATTACCAGAACGTTCCTTACTCACGCGGTAGTACCCAATTTGTTTATCGTCAAGCCAGACTGAAAAGTTCATTTGTTCTGTTGTCACGCTGGCATAGATCTGATGCGGCGCGCTCATCAACACAAACAGGCACAATATTGATTTAGTAAAATGGTTCATATTGCTGCCCTCGTGTCTACTTTATTTGCAGTTTTCTTTGTTCGAGGGCGACCTGGAAAGAATGTATTGGTTCGCTCAATATATTCCGCGTACTTTGGGCGCCTGCTACGAATACCCGTTTCCATCATGGCCACGCCTGATACACTTAAAAGCAACCATGTCATGAGTAGGGGGCTATAGATTGTCCACCACCCACCTGCCGAGATGGCAAACAGGTAGTAAGCCCACCACAAGCAAAATTCGCCAAAATAGTTAGGATGCCGCGAGTAACGCCACAAACCAGTGTTCAGAACCTGACCGCTTTTCATTTGGTTTCGTTTAAACATCAACAATTGCCAATCAGCTACCGACTGAAATAACCAGCCGACCAACCAGAGCGCGGCGGCAATTAAATCCAACCAGTGAAAACCTATTCCAGCTTGAACCGAAACCACCAACGGAATCGCAATCACCCAGGCGAGCACTGCTTGCAAACCAAACACTAAATAAATGCTTTTAAATCCAAACCCTGGGTCATTGTTAGCCCTGATTTCCTGGTAACGCCGATCCTCAGGCTTTCCCCAGTTTCTGACAAACAAATGCACCGACAGGCGCAACGCCCAAAGCGCAACTAAGGCCAAAACCAATTGCGCGCGCCCATCATTTAAAGCATCAAATTGCCAGGCACAGAATAATGCCACCGTGAGGAACATCAAAGACCATAGACTATCTACAATATTGACGTTATGTCGAAGCCAGCTAACCAGCCACCCGCAGAATGCAATGGCCAACACAATCAAAAGCGCGTTAAAATAAATCGACATCATGATGCTTTTTGGCCCATCACATTTTGCTCATCCAGAGAAGGGAAACCGTCGTATTTTCTTGATAGATAGGCCAGCATCGGTGTAAACACCCCCCAACCAATCGCAAGCGCTATCAACGTTGTTTGAGTATGACCAAACGTAACTGCGCCCAACTTTTGCCCAGCGTAGTAAGCGAGCGGACCACCCACAGCACCCAATAGTGCGGCCATCAACAATCGCGGTTTTAACCAGCGCAGAGACAGATTCATCGTACAGGCGAACAGTGCCCATAGCGCAATAATCCAATGCGGGGCAAATCCCGGGAGGAGCTGTCCGTATTGATACTGGGTCAGTCCCATCATCACCAACAAGCTATCCCAGATCATGCCAATCATGAGCGCAATCGCAATGAGCCTAATCTCCATTTGAGGTAAATCCGCTTGCACCAATTGCATGGCCACAACAACACCAATTACTAGGGTGCCAAACCAGTGCCAGACGCTTCCCCCGGCGATCACGCAGGAAATCCAGGCGGTCTGAAACAGGATAAAATTGTTGAGCTTTAATGACATGGGAACCCTGGCTGCTGCCTTGCTAAACCCCTTGATTCCTGAAGCGGTAGTGCCCTACCAACCATTCCTGACCCTGCTTGTACGCAAATAGCTCAGCACATGCCATAAAGAACATGCGCCAACGTATCCACCAAATTGAAGCAAAGTCTTTGCCATAAGTGTCTTCGAACAATGGTCTTAGTTTCCCCTGGTGTCGATCCATCCGTTCAAGCCAAGCGTTGGCTGTTTTTGCGTAGTGTTCTCCGTTCCATAACCAACGATGCTCAAGTTTCATATCATCCTGAAAAAAAAGAGGTAGATCTGCGCTTGGCATCATCCCACCGGAAAAAAAATAACGACTCATCCAGTCACTATCGTCTACTTGCTCAAAGAAATAGGGAGCTGACCGATGCACAAATATATGCATGAAGAACACCCCATCAGGTTTCAACCAATCGCTTACTCGATTAAATAAAACGTGCCAGTTGCGCATATGCTCGAACATTTCGAGAGAGACCACGCGGTCAAATTGCCCAAGGGTACGCGCGTCAAAATCGTTCATGTCCGCGGTAATTACCGATACATTCGATAACCCTTGTTTTACAATTTCATTGACAAGGAATTTTCGCTGTGATTTTGAATTTGAAACCGCAGTAATTTCACTATTCGGATAGTGTGACGCCATCCATAAAGTTAACGATCCCCAGCCACACCCAAGCTCAAGAATACGTTGTTTGTCCTTTAGTTCGGCACGCTTACAGGTTTGTGCCAATGCGCTGGCTTCCGCAGTTTTTAAATCAACCACACCCCCTTCCCACAACGCACAACTATATTTGTTATGTGCGCCCAGCACAGTATTAAAGAACTCAGCAGGCAACTCATAGTGTTGCTCATTGGCTAATTCAGGCAGTTCAGCAACCGGGAAATCGTTCATACGTTCAATTAACTTCATCTGCGCTTCTGCTGACTTTTCGCTATCAGTCGCATTGATGTCTTTCAGCCGCTGCTTTAGCAGGGTTTGAATCCCTCGGCGCACAAACGTATCAGGCACCCAACCGCGTTCGGTTAATTCTTGTGAAAGTTTTGCATTCATCATAATCGCACAGCTATATATTAAATATTTGTACAAAATACTATACATTTATTGTTTTTTTGTCAATATATAAGTTAAAAATAATTATAAAACGGCATTTTTGTTGACTTATATACATTTTAATGCATAATTATTGTATAGGTTTAATTTTTTAGTATTTTCCTTTAATTAAAGCTTGAGCGAATCAATGAATAAACCAAACCAGACAGATTCCATAGAAAATAATGCAATCCGCGTAGGGGTTAGTAGTTGCCTACTGGGGCAAAGAGTTCGGCATGATGGTGGGCATACCCGAAATCACTACGTGGTAAATACGCTCTGTCAATATTTTGAGTTGGAACCGTTTTGCCCAGAACTATCAGCGGGTTTGAGTGTGCCTAGACCAAGCATTCATCAAAAGATGATTGCGGGTCAAATTAGAGTGGTTGGCACTAAGAACACCGCGCTTGACGTTACCGAAAAACTAAAGGAGTCTGCATCCAAGGCCAGCCGAGGTATGCACCAATTATCGGGTTATATCCTAAAAAAAGATTCTCCTAGTTGTGGCATGGAAAGAGTACGTGTATACAACGAATTCGGCCAAGTCACGCGCAATGGACGTGGCGTGTTCGCCGAAACCCTGCGGCGCATGCATCCAAATCTACCGCTTGAAGAGGAAGGTCGGCTTTGTGATCCAAAGTTAAGGGAAAACTTCATTCTGCGCGTTTTTACCTATCACCGTTGGCAACAGTTAATCCGAAAGGGTTTGACAGTCAGTGAACTCATTGAGTTTCATGCCAAGAATAAATTTAACTTGCTGGCGCACGATGAAAGCACCTATCGTCGGCTTGGTAAACTCGTAGCGAGTGTTAGCAAGGATACTCTGAATACCTGCGCGGAAGAATACATTCAGGCATTTATGCAAGCAATCAAGACGCCAGCGACCCGCAAACGCCATACGAATGTGCTAATGCATATGATGGGTTTTCTGAAAGCAACGCTGACCAGCGAGGATAAAAAAGAGTTCATCTCGCTGTTGGATCAATATCGCTTAGGCAAAATACCCCTGATCGTGCCGATCACCCTGTTCAAACATCATCTGCGCAACAAATCAGTGCCGTACATCATGCGACAAACTTATATGCAGCCATACCCGGATGACCTGATGCTCAGAAATAATTTATAAGGATGGCGTTACATTACAGGTTTAATATAATGAATCGACATGACAAACGATAATACGATGAAAAAAATTGCACTATTCGGTGGAACCGGTTTTGTCGGTAGCTACTTAATTGATAGCCTGATGACTCAAGGATGGCATCCCATCGTGCTGGTGCGCCCGGGAAGCGAGCGTAAGATTGAACACAAATCACAATGTACGCTCATTCCTGGTGAGATTTCCGATAAAAAGGCTATAGCGGATATGTTGGAAAAAGCGGACGCAGCGATTTATAACATTGGCATATTGCGCGAATTTCCTGATCAAGGGATTACCTTCGAGGCCTTACATCACCAGAATGCCAAATACGTAATTGACGCGGCGGAATACGGAAACGTAAGCCGCTTCCTCCTGATGAGTGCTAATGGCGTTAAACAAAATGGTACCACTTATCAACGAACCAAATATGCTGCCGAGCAATACCTTGCTAAGTCCTCGTTGAACTGGACGATTTTCAGACCATCCGTATTGTTTGGCGATCCAAGAGGGCGTATGGAATTTTCCACCCAGTTAAGTAAAGACGTGATCAGGTCGCCTCTTCCAGCACCCCTGTTTTTCAGTGGCTGGCACATTAACCAGGCTGGACAACTCCTTATGGCACCCGCACACGTGAGTGACGTCGCTGAAGCATTTATTCGATCATTAGAAAACTCAGATACTTACAGCCAGATAATCACGCTCTGCGGGCCTGAACAATTAAGCTGGCGTGAAATTCTACTTCGTGTTAGCAAAGCTAGCGGTCGCAGGAAATTGATGATCCCCGCACCGACTGGTCCAATTGCCGCGCTGGCATCACTGCTGGATCGATACGCCTGGTTTCCCCTCACCCGTGAACAAATACAAATGTTGATGGAGGGAAATATTTGCAATCAAGATGGCTTCGCCTCGCTCGGTATTGAACCACAGCCATTTGATACCCACACATTGCGCTATTTACGTTCTGGCGATAACAATGACTAAGTCCTTATAGATAAAAGAAATAACAAAATATTTGAACTTTCACGCAATCTTCACACCGGTACCACAAGGCCTTGACGGCGGGGTAGTTATGATCACATCTCCATTCAATATTACTTACAGGAGATTATTATGTTAAACCTATCACATACTTTTAAAACCTTATCGTCGGCCCTTTTGCTTAGCGTTGTTTTAAGCTTGCCTGCCAAAGCGGCTGATATCGTCGATACCGCTGTTGGTGCGGGCTCGTTCAACACTTTGGTCGCAGCCGTTAAAGCAGCAGACTTGGTGGATACACTTAAAAGTGAAGGACCATTTACAGTTTTCGCACCCACCGATGATGCTTTTGCAGCATTGCCAGAAGGCACCGTAGAAAATTTGCTAAAGCCAGAGAACAAAGATCAACTTGTTTCCGTTTTGACGTATCACGTGATACCTGGAAAAGTAATGAGCGCTGATATTGCCGGCAAAAAAATGAACGTAGAAACGGTGCAGGGGTCAGATGTCAAAATTGACGCAATGTCTGGCGTGCAGGTGGCTGACGCCAACGTAACCCAGGCTGACATTGAAACCAGCAACGGTGTTATTCATGTGATCGATCAAGTTATTATGCCTAATTAATTTGAAAGATAGCTTGTAATAACCAAATCTATTCAAACAGCTAATTTCTAACGGAAACCGAGTAATCGGTTTCCGTTTTTCGCATCTACAAGCGCAAAACTTCACATTTCTTTCACATCTCATAACGTAAACTTTAAATCAACCATGATGAAGCATCGAAATGACTAAAACTCAACAACCGTTTGTGTTAATCGTCGAAGATAACCCTGATATTGCAGAAATGGTCGCTGTGTACCTGGAGCGCCGTGGTTATGTCATCGACTTTGCTGCCGACGGGGTCACTGGATTACATTTGGCGGTTACCAATTCCTATGATGTAATCGTGCTGGATTTAATGCTACCGGGTATGGACGGTATTGACCTATGCAAGCGCCTACGACAAGATGCCAAAAAAGCAGTTCCTGTGCTGATGTTGACTGCACGAGATACATTACATGAAAAAATAGTCGGCCTGGATGCGGGTGCTGATGACTATCTGGTTAAACCCTTTGAAATTCAGGAGTTAGAAGCCCGCCTGCGTGCCCTGATCAGACGTGGCAGCGGTCAGGTTAGCCCAGAAGCTTTACAAATATCAGATCTGCACCTGGATACCGGTACGCTAAGGGTTGAGCGAGCCGGTAACAAACTCAACCTAACGCCGATTGGTTTAAAAATTCTTACTGTATTAATGCGCGCCTCGCCGCGGGTAGTAAGTCGTCGTGATATAGAGCGAGAGGTTTGGGGGGATGTTTTACCTGATAGTGATACCTTGCGCAGCCACGTCTATAACCTACGCAAAGTGATCGATAAACCATTTAGCAAGCCCCTATTGCATACCCATCAAGCGAGTGGATATCAAATTGCCGATGCACAGGAGTAGTCAGCATTGAACAACCGTAATACCTCAGGGATTGGCCAGCGATTGCTCCGCACTTACCTATTCCAGGGTTTGCTGATTGGCTTGGCCATGATCGCCAGTGTCTTGATCGCCGGGATGATTATAAAAAACGTGCTGGTCAAACAGGCGCTTATTAGTGAAGCCGATTACTTCTGGCAATCCTATCAACTTGACCCAAATTTTCCTTTACCAGACACCATGAATCTACATGGTTTCTTATTCGGTGGGGAAGATACCGTAATTAGCGATACCCTGGCCGGTCTGGCCCCAGGTTTCCATGAGCTGCCCGGGCACGATGACTTTTCAGTCGCCTATGTCAGTGAACGTGAGGGAAAAAGGTTGGTCCTTGGCTTTGCGGCTAAGCAAGTCAACCGTTTGACCTTCTATTTTGGCTTGTTGCCCTTAATGGTCGTGCTTTTGGTGCTTTACCTAACCCTGTGGTGGGCCTATCGTGTATCCCAACGAGCGATCTCTCCTGTCATTGGGTTGGCGCAGCAAGTGGCCAAGCTGGATCCAGCAGAAGCGACACCAGATACATTTAAACTATCGGATGACAGTTTAAAATCAGACCATGAAGTTGTGGTGCTCTCAGAAGCGCTCATGCGGTTCACTCAACGATTAAACCATTTTATAGACAGGGAACGAAACTTCACGCGTGACGTTAGCCATGAATTGCGTAGCCCATTAACCGTCATTAAACTAGCTGCGGAAATGTTGCAAAGTGAACAGCAGCTTGAACCATCTGCTGATAAATCTGTAACCCGCATCCTTAAAGCGACGGATGACATGGAAGAACTGACCAATGCCTTTTTATTACTCGCACGTGAATCAGACCGCGGTGTCACCAGTGAGCAAGTATGTGTCAATGATGTGGTTGATGAAGAAATTGAGCGGGTTAAGCCGCTGATTGGCGAAAAACCGATCTCCATTCAAAAAAACTATGTTTCAACGTTATGGGTTGAAACCTCTGATAAAGCGCTATCTATTGTTATTGGAAATCTGCTTCGCAATGCAATCAATTACACTGATAAAGGGCATGTCGATATCAATATCGCTGAGTATGAACTCATCATATCAGATAGCGGCATTGGTATGCCCAATCCTCAAAAGGCCTTTGGCTCTTATTACCGTGGAGCGCGTCAACGTGGTGGCTACGGTGTCGGCCTATCAATCGTAAAAAGATTCTCTGACCGGTTTGGCTGGCAAGTCGATATTGATAGCAAAGTAGATATCGGCACAACCGTAACGCTTTCCTTTCCAGCGCAAAACTCCTGACTCACTCAGCGAGATTCCGTACTCTTTAAAAGGGTGAACCCCAACCGAATTAACCAGAGACTGATGCGCTACTTCTGGAGCAATCTGGATACTGATCAAGCGTAGTATTTAGGATCTTCACGAAATCTTCATGTCGTATCGACGTCGATATCACCTTCTTTACTGGATAATGCGCCTTAATGTTATTGGAGCATTATTTTTTAGATTTCAACATTATTAATTAAACGAAACAGTGGAGAAACATTATGAACAATTTTAAACAATCTAGCCTAAGTATGATCCTTGGTGCAGTATTGGTTAGCTCAAGCAGCCTTGCTCAGGCTGAAGACATGTATATAGGCATTCAAGGTATGTGGACCGACCTGGATGACTTCAGTTTTGATGTCGCCCCGGGCACAATCGATTCGGAGTTTGATAGTGGCTCAGGGTTTGGGGTTACGCTTGGTCGCGATTTTGGACAAGTCCGTGGTGAACTAGAATACACCATGCGCAGTAACGATATTGAATCACATTCGTTGAATGGCAGTCCAACACTCCCTGGAAGCAAGGGTGAAGTACAAACTGATGCCTTAATGATTAACGCTTATTATGACTTCCCAGCATCCGGCACTATCAGCCCCTACATAGGCGCCGGTATTGGCATGGCCAGTGTCGATGTCGAAAATTTTGGCGTAACGCCGATACCTAATGTGCTTAACGATAGCGACGATCAGCTGGCCTATCAGTTGATGGCAGGGGTAAGCGCAAATGTATCTGATGGCTGGCAACTATTCGCTGAATATCGCTACTTTGCCACCGATGATATCGACGTAACCACATCGGCTGTTACCGGTGGCGTAGATAATAGTATTGGTTATGAAACAAACAATTTCCTGGTGGGTGCAAGATTTATGTTCTAACACCAGCCGAAATATTGCCGATCTAATCGCAGGAGAGCAGCAACGCTCTCCTGTTTTTATATTTTCCAGTGGTTACTTTGTTGCTCGTGTAGTTGAGTATTAAAGTTGTATACCAAAAACCAATTTGGGGTTGGGTCTTCCCAAAACAGCCGCCCAAGATTATTTGCTACGGCTATACACTGCAGTAAAATACAAAAATAGTTAAAGGAATAATTTTGCTTTATGAAAGCTTATCTTGTTGCACATATTTTCATAGCACCGTTTTTAGTATTTACCATACTGGCATCTTTCGGATACCCACTGGCAGGGGCCATTTTAGGATCATTAGTTGGATGGGTGTTTTGTATAAATCGATATGGTTTTAAAATTCCTCCTGCATTCATGACTGCTCAAGTAGTGGGTATTTTAATAGTCCTACTAACACTGCTTGTATCGCTATCGCTTAAGGAGTCCAGCGCAATAGCGATCCTCTTCACGTTTCTGAGTATTGGGGCGTTAATAAGTATTGTGCAGAATAAACCCTGGACAGCTGAACTTTCAGCTGCAGATGTGGGAGACTTTGCAAATCACCCTGAATTTATAAAAGCTAACGTTCTTTTTTCAGGCATGTGGATGTTTGTTTTTGCCTGGTTTGCGTACGCAAATTGGCAAGAACTTGCTCCACTGTTGCGTTGGATACCTATGATTCTGGCCGGCGTGATAACAATCATAGGCCCCAAGATTCTCATGCACATCGGAATTAAACGTGGTTTGTTCGAAGACCCACGCCAGTAGTAGCGTGTTTTCAATTCTCATCCTAAATAATTATCGCTTTGTGCGATGATTAAACTGAGTTCTACAATGCTAGATGGTAGGAATATGTATACATGAGACAAAATCAGATTGCGCCAAAGCCCGGTATTTCCCAGGCATTAATTAGGTATTTTCTAATTTAGTCTAGATCTTTATTACTCACCTACAACTACTGTAAGTGAGTAATAAAGTTGGATACTAAAAACGTAATTGCTTGTGGTAAAGAGCGAAATACCACTTTAATGAGGTATTGGCTGTTCTAGATTTTCGGCAAATTTAGCCAACCAATACAACGCATCGCGCTTGCAACTCTAATTGCTCCAGAACGATCAACCTTAATAACTTGTATTACGCTAATTCCTGCTTGCTCAAAAAACGTTGTACCTGCTCAGTATCTGGCATGGCCGGGATGGCACCGCGCTTAATCGTTGCCAGGGCGCCGACCGCATTGGCAAACTGACACAGTTTTAATAGTTTTGCATAATCTTTGAGAACTCTGGGGTTGGCGAGCACACCTTGCAATAGTCCGGCGACAAAGCCATCACCAGCACCCGTTGTGTCGACGGCTTTTACGCTGTAACCTTGCGCTTCTCCATCAAATTCTGGCGTGAAAAAGGCGCACCCTGCCGCCCCTTTGGTGATTACTAGCAATTGCATATTGTCGTGCCAGAGCGCCGCTTTGGCCACCTTTAGATCACTCGTGCCGGTTAAAAACTCCGCTTCATTATCGCTAATTTTGATTACCTGCGCCAGCGATATTCCATGCAGCATTTCCGAACGAGCTGTCTGTGCATCCGGCCATAATTCCAGCCGAAGATTAGGATCACAAGAGATTAAGCACCCGGCTGCCTGAGCCTTTTCTACCGCGTGCAAGGTAGCCTCTCTGGATATTTCAGCAATCAAGCTAATTGAGCCAAAATGCAATAGTTTTGCGGCACCAATTGCATCGATATCAACCTCATTTGGCGCAAATAACATGTCGGCACTAGGATGCCGATAAAACAAGAAATCACGATCTCCATCGGCTTTGAGTGATACAAATGCGAGACTGGTGCGAGCTTCTTTACTGAATCTTAGTGGGTTCACATTGACCCCTTCTCGCTCCAGCGTTTGTGCTAGAAAATGACCAAATGGATCATCCCCTACCTTACCCATAAACGCACTACTGGCACCTAATCGCTTAAGCCCAACCGCGACATTCGCAGGCGCACCACCGGGTGCCTTGGTGAAAGTTGGTGCACTAATTAAATCTGTGCCGGTAACCGTTGGCACGAAATCGATGAGTAATTCTCCAACACAGATCGCGCCAGCCATCAGCTCAATTCCCTGTCTAAATAGCGTTCCAGCGTACGTTCCACACCTTGTGACCAAACTACATTTAGCATATCGGTGAAACAATCACCGAAAACTTTGGATTGACCCACCGCACCATAAACGTCTTCCATTCCTAACCAGGCCTTTGGGTCTTGTTTTGCTGCTTGTGAGATAGATACAAGTTGATCCCAGCTCGGATCATTCGGTTCGATTTTTTTACCACTTTGCGTTTCACCATAGCAGTAGCGGCACCACAATGCTGATTCGAGTGCAAGACCCGTGATGCTATCACCAGCACTCAGCCGATCCGCGATGGTTGGAATGATGAACTTGGGTTGACGGTTGGAGCCGTCGTAACACAATCTTTCAATGGTGTCTGCGATCTTGGGGTTAGCGAACCGTCTAGTAATCAATTGAAAGTAATCCGCCAAGTCGGTATTTGGCACAGGCGGTAAGGCAGGAATAATCTCATCATGTTCGACCTTCTCGAGAAAACCCCGTACTAAAGGGTGCGCCATTGCCTCATGAGAGAACTGAATATCCAATAAACCGGCTGCATAAGCGATAACGGCATGCCCTCCGTTGAGAATTCGAATCTTCATGTTCTCGTAAGGACTTACATCTGGAACAAACTGCACTCCGACGTTTTCGAGACGCGGCCGGCCAGCTGGGAAGTTGTCTTCTAATACCCATTGAGTAAAGTCTTCGCAAAAGACCGGCGAAGCATCTTCGATATCAAAATCACTCAATACCTTTTGCCGCTCGTGATCCCCTGTCGCAGGCGTGATTCGATCTACCATACCGTTAGGAAAAGCAACGCGCTTTAGTATCCACTTGGCCAATTTAGGATCAGATAACTTGGCCAGGCCGACTACAGCATTCCGAGTCACCACGCCATTATGCGGGATGTTATCACAGGACATCACCGTGAAAGGTTCGACCCCCTCAGCACGCCGTTGTCTGAGTCCGGCGACAACCAAACCAAAAACGGTCTTCGGGCTGTCTGGCGTAGCGCTGTCTGCAACAATGTCCGGATGGATACTATCAAAACTACCGGTGGCTGGATCAATGAAGTAGCCGCCTTCGGTGACAGTCAGCGATACGATACGCGTCGTGGGATTCGCCAAATTACGAATAATGGCCTGGGGGTCAGAAGGACTAAGAAAATCGATCATTGAGCCGGTAATTCGCGCATTACTGTCGCTCGTCGATTGCTCCACAACTGTGGTTAGAAAATCCTGAATTGCCAGTACCTCGCGCATTTTCTCATCTGGTGGGCGCACACCAGCCCCAACGATGGCCCAATCCAGGTCACACCCGGTATTAAAAAGCGCGTCCAAATAGACCGCCTGATGAGCACGATGAAAATTGCCCACCCCAAAATGCACGATACCTGCCGAAAGTGCCGCGCGGTCATAACTGGGCAGTATTGCAGTCGTGATCGCACCAAGATTTTGAGTAGAAAGTTTTGTAGACATCAGAATTTTGATTTGAGGAAACTGTGACGAATTAAGCGCGTTCTCTAATTTCCAACCTTTTCAACGATAGATCGCACTGATGCCAGCGTGGCGTTTAAGTCAACCTCAAGGCGATTGATCTCTGCTAATAAATCCGTAACATTCGCTTTATCGGTTTGATTTGCTTTCACGACACTCTCCAGTTCTTCCAGCGCTTGAACTAATAAAGGCGAAACTTCCTTCACTGGGCGAGTCGCTTGTTTCCCGCTGTCATAAATTTCTGCTTTATTAGAGCGGCCAAAAACGTAACGCCTACTCACCGGGAGTAATGACTTTTTATTACGTTTATATATGATCCGCAGATGATCTGCATCGTCTACCTGGGTTAGCGTGTAGCGAGAGATTTGCTTGGGGTTATCAATACCCATTTTTGTTAGAGTCGGATAATTTTCCATTGTTAGCTCAGTAAAATTAATTAAAACCGTCTTTAATTAAGGGCCTCGCCACGATTCCACGCATAGTCAGGTGAAATGTGGCAAATCGTTGTAAAAGCACTTAAATGGATGCTCCATCCGCATCAAACCGATGGATTTCCTCGGCACGTGGCGTCACATACACTTTGTCTCCTGACGAAACCGGCATATCTCCAGGCACACGTACCAAGGCTGAGCCAAGTTCGTCAAGCACCACGTGTAAAAACGTATCGGAGCCAAGGTGTTCTGCAACGATCACTTCACCTTGCCACTTACCGCTTTCGGTTGAAGAATCCATATGTTCAGGCCGAATACCAATACTGTGCGCATCAAATTCTCGAGCAGCGGGGCCCTCGAAAAAATTCATTTTCGGCGAACCAATGAAGCCAGCAACAAACTTATTAATCGGCTTGTTATAAAGCTCCAAGGGACTACCCACCTGTTCGATCACACCGTCATGCAGCACAACTATTTTATCAGCCATGGTCATGGCCTCAACCTGGTCATGCGTAACGTAAATCATGGTTGTCGCCAAATCCTTGTGCAACTGGCTAATTTCAAGTCGCATATTGACGCGAAGTGCTGCGTCTAAATTTGACAGCGGTTCGTCAAACAAAAATGCAGTGGGCTCACGAACTATGCAGCGCCCAATCGCAACACGTTGGCGCTGACCACCCGAAAGCTGACCAGGTTTCCGATCCAGATAATCAGTTAAATTCAACACCTTGGCCGCCTCACTAACGCGACGTTCGATTTCATCTTGTTCCATGCCTGACATTTTCAGTGGAAAAGCAATGTTCTTACGAACTGTCATGTGTGGATACAGCGCATAAGACTGGAACACCATTGCTAAACCGCGCTCTGCGGGTGGCATTTGGGTTGCATCTTTATCATCGATGTGAATCGTGCCTTCGGTCGCGTCTTCCAACCCGGATATCACGCGAAGCAGGGTTGATTTTCCGCACCCGGATGGCCCGACAAAGACAACAAATTCACCTTCTTTTATATCTAGATCCAGTGGGGGAATGACTTCAGTTTCTCCGAAGCGCTTTACAACTTGTTTTAAATGAATACTACTCATGTTCTTTTCTCCTATTTAACTGCGCCAAAAGTTAAACCGCGCACTAATTGTTTCTGACTAAACCAACCCATGATCAAGATAGGGCCAATTGCCATCGTCGATGCTGCTGAAAGCTTTGCGTAGAACAAACCCTCCGGACTTGAGTACGAGGCGATAAATGCCGTGAGTGGAGCAGCTTTCGCAGCCGTCAAATTAAGCGTCCAGAACGCCTCATTCCATGCCAAAATGACATTTAACAACATAGTAGAGGCAATACCCGGCACAGCCATGGGGGTGAGTACGTAAATAATCTCGTTTTTTAGACTTGCGCCATCCATTCTGGCAGCCTCCAGAATATCCACCGGAATCTCTTTAAAATAGGTATAAAGCATCCAGATCACGATGGGCAGATTCATTAAAGTCAGTACAATCACCAGTCCGGTTCGCGTATCCAACAATCCATAATTTCTGAACAAAAGATAGATTGGCACCAGCACGCCGACGGGCGGGAGCATTTTTGTCGACAGCATCCATAACAATAAATCCTTGGTTCGTTTGGTTGGGCTAAATGCCATCGACCATGCTCCAGGGATGGCAATAATAAGTGCCAGAATCGTCGAACCGACCGAGATGATCACCGAATTCATGAAATGTAGGAAGTAATTTGACCGCTCCAACACCTCTGTGTAGTTTTCAGTTGTCCAGCTAAAGTTAAACAACATCGGCGGCGAAGCAATTGCATCTGCCTCGGTTTTAAAACTCGTCAATATCGTCCAGAAGATCGGAAAGAAAATAATAATTCCTATCAACCAGGCCAATGCCGTAGTCAGAATCTTTTGATTATTGTGTTTTTGCATGATTTATGCCTCCAGGTTTTTGCCAACCATTCGCACCAGAAATATTGCGACAATATTGGCGAGTATGACAGCCACGATACCGCCTGCTGATCCTCCCCCTACATCAAACTGCAACAATGACAAGGAGTAGACAAGGTAGGCAATGTTGGTACTATCTGTGCCTGGCCCACCATTTGTGGTAACCAGGATTTCTGCGAATATCGAGAGCAGGAAAATGGTTTGAATAAGAATGACCACGGTGATTGCACGTGACATATGGGGTAAAGTGATGTGAAAGAACTTTGCCAGCGTTCCCGCACCATCCATCTCAGCGGCTTCCATTTGATCCTGATCCAATGATTGTAACGCGGTGAGTAAAATTAAAGTCGCAAACGGTAGCCAGGCCCAGGCAACAATCAGGATGATCGAAAACAAAGGCGCGTGGGCAAGAAAATCAAATGGTTGAGCCCCAAATAATTTTGCAAGCCATGCAAATAGGCCATTCACAGGGTTCATAAACATGTTTTTCCATACCAGTGCGGATACCGTCGGCATGACAAAAAACGGTGCAATAACCAATATGCGCACAATACCTTGCCCAAACATGGGCTGGTCTAACAACAGGGCAAGCAATATCCCGCCGATAACTGTGATGATTAACACGCCGACGACGAGTACCAGCGTATTACTTAGCGCAGCAAAAAAAGCCGGATCAGTTAAAAAATACTTATAGTTATCCAGCCCGGTCCAGGCTTCTGTACCGGGAGATAACAGGTTGTAGCGCAGTAGTGAGAAATAGATAGTCATCCCAAGTGGGATAATCATCCATGCGAGCAGCAAAATTACTGACGGAGACACCATCAGTTTTGCTGTGCGTCGAGTTTGAGTGGTTGCCATATCGAATCCTCTTGATGGATTATCCTGGCTAAGCTGCGAGACAGTCAGCCAGGATAAAATCTGAATATTTGAATACGCGTTGGGAATTGACTATTTAGGATAGCCAGCCCTTCTCATTTCACGCGTCACGCTTGCCTGTGCTGCAGCCAGTGCATCGTCAACAGAGGTGGTGCCCGCCAGTGCTGCGGAAAATTGTTGACCGACTGTCGTAGCAATACCCTGAAATTCTGGTATCGCCGCGAACTGGACACCTACATAAGGCACAGGATCAACCGTTGGGTTAACTGGATCTGCACTTTGGATGCTGTCCAGCGTCATTTTGGCAAACGGGGCTTCTGCTAGATAGGTTTCATTTTCATACAGCGACATTCTGGTGCCTGGTGGTACGTTCTTCCAACCTTCTTTGCTCGCAACCAATTCCAAATATTCTTTGGAGGTTGCCCAGCTGACAAATTTTTGTGCCGCTTCGGCTTTTTGCGAACCTGCGGGTACCGCCAGTGACCACGCCCACAGCCAGTTACTACGCTTACCCAAGCCTTTATCTGGTGCCAACGCGAAACCCACTTTATCGGCTACACTTGAATCCTTTTCATTGGTCACGAATGACGCCGCCACTGTTGCATCAATCCACATTCCACACTTTCCGGTTTGAAATAGCGCCAGGTTTTCGTTAAAACCGTTAGAGGATGCTCCCGGAGGGCCGGCCTCGTTCATCAAATCAACATAAAAACTAAGCGTTTCTTTCCATGCGGGCTGATCAAATTGCGGCGTCCAGTTTTCGTCAAACCAGCGTGCACCAAATGCATTTGACGTCGCCGTCAGAAACGCCATGTTTTCTCCCCACCCTGCTTTACCGCGTAGACAAATGCCATAAACTTCATTGTCTTTATCCGTCATGGCTTTCGCTGCATCAGCGATGAAATCCCAGGTCGGCGCTTCCGGCATTTCCAGCCCGGCTTTTTCCATCAAATCCGTGCGATACATAACCATTGAGCTTTCGCCATAAAAAGGCGCCGCATATAATTTGCCGTCGGCAGACAAGCCATCTCGAATCGCCGGGATAATATCGTCGACGTCATAATTTTCGCCGAGATCATTTAACTCATATAACCAGCCCTGCTTGGCCCAGATGGGCACTTCATAGGTACCAATCGTCATTACGTCATATTGTCCCCCTTTGGTCGCAATATCCGTGGTCACGCGCTGACGAAGAATATTTTCCTCAAGCGTAACCCATTCAAGTTCAATATCAGGGTTTGCAGCAGTGAATTCTCCGCTTAACTTCTGCATCCGTACCATATCGCCGTTATTGACCATGGCGATGGTTATCGTTTCGGCCTGGGCAAAAGTACTCGTCGCTAAAAGAGCGGTTGCCGCTATTAGTGATGTTTTGATTTTCATAATGTGGTCCTCTTAATTAGGGGTGAGTAATCTGTTTTTAAGTCGATTATTGGTTTAAAAATTTACTTCTTTTTACGGTCTTTCTCTTAATGCCTTTTGATACTAGTTGTAAAAATAGCATATGTCAATAGTTAAATCATTTTGATTTATATATTATCTTAATTGGTTCGGCGCCCTGTTTAAGATATAAAAATCTATTTGATTTAATAAATATTTTTGTTAGACTCCAGCGCAATACAAATATTAAAGGCAACTCTACATCGCTTCCCTGCTGGCCTTTCCCTAAAAATAATCGGTTCGTGCAAAGCACATGTGCCGGTCGAAGTATAGTGGAGGATATACCGCAATGATGAAGCGTCGAGATGCTGAGAACAGCATGGACATATCTGGAAATACTAAACGGGGCAGCAATCTACTTGGTGTAGGACAATACAACGAACGTCTTGTTTTGCAATTAGTGCGACGCTCAGGCCGTATGTCTAAGGCCGAAATTGCGCGTACTACGAATTTAAGCGCACAAACAGTATCGGTTATTATTAATCGCCTGCTAAGCAATAAGCTGGTTCGCAAACAGGCTCGTCAACGCAAGAAAGGAAAAGTAGGCCAGCCCGCTGTTCCTATATCGCTGAATCCTACTGGAGCATATTCTATCGGCGTAAAAATCGGTCGGCGTAGTACGGATACCCTGATTATCGATTTTGAAGGAAGCATATTACAGCGCATCCGTTTTCAATACGACTATCCTAATCCGGACAAGGTATTCCCTCGCGTTGAAGAGGATATCGCAACGCTCATTGATGCAATGAATAAGACCCATCAGAGTCGCATCACGGGCATAGGCGTTTGTGCACCCTATATTCTGGGTGGTTGGCAGCAAGCAGTTGACGCGCCTAGGGACGTGCTGTCACGCTGGAACCGAATAGATATTGGTGCAGAGATAAGAGCGAATCAATCACTACCCGTCTGGTTTTCAAACGACGCAACCGCAGCCTGTCTTGCTGAACTGGAGTTTGGAAAAGGACCCAAGTTTGATTCTTACCTATACTTATTCGTCGGTACTTTCATCGGCGGAGGTGTGGTTCTAGACGGAACACTGCGTGCAGGCGCTTATAACAATGCGGGGGCGGTCGGATCTATGCCGGTACCGGCAATTTACGCTGATTCAGCAGTTACAACGCAAAGCGAGACGGTACAACTTATCTATTGTGCCTCACGTTATTTACTGGAGGATCATCTCGCTAGATTAGGAATTGATTCGGAATCGGCAATAAAACAATTGGGCGACCGAGATAATTCGGAACCGCCCGTTGAGGTGAACGATGTATTCAACACTTGGCTCCAGCAGGCAGCGCAAGCACTGGCGTTCACTGTAGCGACGGCCACGAGTGTGGTTGATTTCAAGGGAGTAATTATCGACGGCGCTTTACCGGACAATCTCGTTAAACAACTAGCTGCCAATGTCGAACAGAAACTAACCGAAATTAATTTGGAAGGATTGGTGCAACCTAAAGTGATTGCTGGAACGAATGGCAGTGACGCACGCGCACGAGGGGCTGCGGTGCTCCCCTTTTACTCCAACTATACACCAGATCGCGATGTGCTTTTGAAGCTCGGGATGGATGTCGTTGGATGAATTAGGATAGTAATTAAACAGCGTAGTGTAATTACCCGGCTTTATTACTCACACACAACTTTTGTTCAGGGTACGATTAAGTTACTCAACCGTCACAGATTTAGCTAAATTACGCGGTTTATCAACATCTGTGCCTTTGATTAAGGCGACATGATATGCCAGTAGTTGTAGTGGAATGGTAAACACGATGGGCGCGATACTGTTGTCCACCTCGCCAATACTAATGGTATCAACACCATCTGTCTGGGCGATCTCAGCGCTATCATCTGCGAACACCAACATACGCCCGCCGCGTGCGCGAACTTCTTCGATATTGGCTTTAAGTTTTTCTAGCAGCCGGTTATTCGGCGCCACCGCGATAACCGGCATTTTTTCATCCACCAATGCCAGTGGCCCGTGTTTTAGTTCACCTGCTGCATACGCTTCAGCATGAATATAGGAAATCTCCTTGAGCTTTAAGGCGCCCTCCATTGCGACTGGATATTGCGAGCCACGCCCTAAAAACAATGCATGGTTCTTATCGGCGAAACCTTTGGCCAGTTCAGCGATTTCTTCTTCACGTCGTAAAGTTTGATCAATAATCGCGGGTAACTCGCGTAGCTCTTTTACAATATTTGCTTCGTCTTGCTCACTCATGCTTTTATGTCGGGCAATGGCAACCACTAACAGCAATAGCGCCACCAGCTGGGTGGTAAAGGCCTTGGTTGAGGCCACGCCGATTTCCGGGCCAGCATGTGTCATCATAACCAACTCAGAGTCTCTTACCAGAGAAGATTCGGGCACATTGCAGATCGCCAGGCTATGCGCGTATCCTGATTCTTTGGCCACATCAAGCGCTGCCAAACTATCAATCGTCTCACCTGACTGCGATAAAGTCACGACCAACGCATTTTCCGGAACGGCATGCCTGCGAGAGCGAAACTCGCTGGCAATTTCGACTCTGCAGGGCACACCAAATTTTTCAAACCAGTAACGCGCCACCAAACCGGCATGATAACTGGTGCCGCAAGCAATAATTTGCACCGCATCGATTTGCTTAAACAATTTTGCATCACCGCTGCCAAAAATGCCGGGCAACACTTGCGCTCCAGAGATTCGGCCTTCTAAGGTATCAACCACTGCCTGGGTTTGCTCGTGAATTTCTTTGAGCATATAGTGCTGATACTCACCCAAATCGGTATCACTGGCATCCAGATTACTGGTAAAGATCTCCCGCTCTACCTCATTTCCATCAACATCGGTTATCCGAATATGCCCGTCGTTTATATCAACCAGCTCATCATTTTCCACCACGTAAAAATCGCGCGTAACCGATAGCAAAGCAGACATATCCGAGGCGATATACGCTGCATCTTTCCCTACCCCCACCACCATAGGTGAACCCGAGCGTGCACCGACAATTCGGCGCGGTTCGTCACTACTGGACAGCCCGATGGCATAAGCCCCTTTTAGACGTTTCACGGTTGTACGCACCGCTTCATATAAATCTTTATGCAGCTGATATTGGCGATCAACTTCGTGCAATATCACTTCGGTATCGGTCTCAGATTTAAATGTATAACCGGCTTCAATCAGCTGCTCACGCAATTCCAGATGGTTTTCGATAATGCCATTGTGCACAATGGCCAGCTTACCGGGTGTTAGATGGGGATGGGCGTTTTTCTGGGTCGGTGCGCCATGGGTTGCCCAACGCGTATGCGCAATCCCCACCGTACTGGGGTTATCCTTATTCTTTGCCAATTTTTGCTCAAGATCGGCAATTCGCCCGACGCTGCGTGTGCGTTTAAAACCTTGTTCTCCCAACAAGGCCACACCCGCCGAATCATAGCCCCGATATTCTAAGCGTTTCAGGCCCTCAATGAGCAAAGGGAGAACGGGTTCATTCGAAACAGCACAAACAATGCCACACATAATTAGCTTTTCTTAGTTTTAACTGGCCGCTTCCAGCCTTCAACTTGAATTTGTTGAGATTTACTCAAACTAAGCGTATGCGCGGGTGCATCTTTACGAATGGTAGAACCCGCGCCAATATTCGCGCCTTCTCCTATGGTGACGGGTGCCACCAATTGACAATCTGAGCCAACAAACACATCATCACCAATCACGGTTTGGTGTTTATTGGCACCATCATAATTGCAGGTAATCACGCCCGCGCCAATATTTACATCGCGCCCAACCAGACTATCCCCGACATAACTTAGATGATTGACCTTGCTGCCTTCGCCGATCACGCTTTTCTTGATCTCGACAAAATTACCAATTCTACTACCGGCGCGCAAATCAGATTCCGGCCTGACCCGAGCAAATGGACCAATATTGCAGTGCGCCTCAATTTTTGCATTATCGATCACGCTATTGGCCTCAATCACGCAATGATCACCGATTTGGCTGTTGCGAATAAACACGTTGGGGCCAATCGAAACGTGGTTTCCAAGTTGTACATCCTGCTCAAAAACAGCATTGATATCGATAAAACAATCACTTCCTGCGGATAAGGTACCACGAATATCTAAGCGGCTTGGATCTGCCAGGCCGACTCCGGCTTGCATTAGTTGCTCGGCACGTCGTAATTGTAACTGACGCTCAAGATCGGCTAATTGGGCCAGGCTGTTGACACCCTGCGTCTGCAATGGATCATCCATAACGGTTGCTTCTACGGGCACTTGATCCTTTACTGCCAGTGCAACAATATCGGGCAAATAATATTCACCCTGTGCGTTATTATTTCTAACCCTACCCAGCCAGTGTGTTAATTGCCTGGCATTGGCAGCAAGAATACCACTATTGATTTCGGTGATCTTAAGTTCTTCAGCGCTGGCATCTTTATGTTCAATAATCGCGCTTACCTGGCCATTGTCTTGTGCTCGAATAATACGGCCAAAACCCGCTGGATTATCCAGCACCACCGTGAGTAAATGAATACCCGCTGTAACTTCCCTCAAAGGTTGTAACGTCTCAGCCGCAATCAGCGGCACATCACCGGCCATCACCAATATGGTTGAATCTGGTTCAATCGCAGGTAATGCTTGTGCAACCGCATGGCCGGTGCCTAATTGCTCGGTTTGGGAGACCCAATTGATGAGCGCGCTATCACAGGCCTCGCTGATGGTCTGCTTAACCTGCTCTGCCTGATAACCAATAACAATATGAATTTTATCCGGGTGCAAAGCGAACGCCGCATCGAGTACATGTTCGAGCAGAGTTTTCCCTGCCAGGGTATGTAATACCTTAGGCAAGCTTGATTTCATTCTCGAGCCTTTGCCCGCTGCGAGAATTACAATTTCCAATGCCATATACTGATTATTCCGCGCGTGGGGACTATGATTTGGAAGGCAGTAATCGGCGCAACAAGCCGGTTCTCTCTCCCTTTACTGCCCCTGCACTGAGGTAACCACTTTGCGGGTAATTCAGCACCAATACGCGTTTTGCATCGGCGGCCAGTTCGGTCATTCCCATTCGTTGGTAGCTATGATACAAAATTCCCAAAGCATCCTCTGCCTGGGGTAAATCACGATAATTCGACAATATCTCTTTTGCGCGGTTGATCGCCGCAACATAGGCACCCCTTGCAAAATAAAAGTGCGCAATACCCACTTCACGTTGTGCGCGTGCAGAATGTAAATAGCGAATCCGCTTATTCGCATCCACCGCGTAACGGCTATCTGGAAAACGTTGCACAATAATATTAAATGCCGCGAGCGCTTCTTCGATCGCTTGTGGGTCGCGATCAGCCAGGTTTGTGCGCCCGGTTAATAAACCCTTGAATCCTGGTACTTCTTTGAAGCTCGCAAGCCCCTTTATGTAATAAGCATAATCGACTGACGCATGCGTAGGGTTTAACGAAATAAAGCGATCTGCTGCAGCAATCGCCAAACCATCCTTGCCTAATTTGTAATGCGCATACGCGATCTCGAGTTGGGCTTGTTTAGCAAATCGCCCGTAAGGATAGCGTGCTTCCAATTGTTGATACGCTTCAATTGCCTCTAGCCAATTAGATTTCAGCTGCGCATCTTTGGCTTTTCCATATAAGGCTTCCGCACTGAGCTGTTCGGTATCGACCTCTTCTTTTTTAAACATCGCGCAACCACTATTCGCTAAAAAGAAGATAAGTAACACCCATACGCTAAGTAAGCGCAGGGAAGACGATAAAGGTTTGTTCTGGCTTCTAAGTATCATAGCCAGTATTCTACCGCTTATGGCAAGCATTACCAAACAAACTGAACGTGAGATTCAGATGATTATGAGCCCAGCAGACGCAAACAAACGTCTGGATAAAGCATTGGCAGATCATTTGCCCGATGTTTCTCGCGCGATGATCCAAGGTTGGATTAGAAATCAACATGTAAAACTCACCGGCCGAACCTGCAAACCACGAGACAAGGTTAAAAGTGGGCAAGTCGTTGATATTGACATCCCTGAAGTTCCCGCACTGGATATCAAAGCGCAAGCGATGGAACTGGATATCGTGCATGAGGATGAGGCGCTCATAGTCATTAACAAACCAGCGGGCTTGGTGGTTCATCCCGGCGCAGGTAACTATCAGGGCACATTACTAAATGGATTGCTCGCCTATCACGCGCCGTTGGATAAAATCGCGCGTGGCGGAATCGTACATCGTCTGGATAAAGACACATCGGGTATAATGGTGGTCGCTAAAACCGAAAAGGTGCGACAAAATTTGATTAAGCAGTTGTCCGCACGCCGGGTGAAACGTGAATATCAAGCGTTGGTCTATGGCACACCGGTCGCAGGTGGGACGATTGAAGCAGCCATCGGGCGTCACCCGAAAGATCGATTAAAGATGACCGTACGCCCGGATGGTAAACCAGCGATAACGCACTATCGCATCTATAAAAAATATCAAACTACCAGTTTGCTCAAGGTTTCGCTGGAAACCGGCAGAACCCATCAAATTCGCGTACATATGGCTTTTAAACGCTTACCTTTAGTAGGTGACCCCATTTACGGCAAGCGGCTGCATTTACCACCGAATGCAAGCGCAGAACTCACTGCGCAGCTGCGTGGTTTTCAGCGTCAGGCGCTCCACGCACAGCATTTGGGCTTGATTCATCCTACTTCTGAACAGATGGTTTCATGGCGGGTAATGATGCCCGCAGACATGGCAGCTTTATGCCAGGCGCTGGAGGCTGATAGTCAGTCGCAGCGCTAATTCGATGGATCGACAACCCTGGTAATTCATCGATAATTCATTACACTGTGCGATGATGTTAGACAAACTAGAAGTGAGGCAAAAATACCCATGACCATCAACAAGGTAAGCTTGTGTGGCGCTTTATTAGCAGCCTGTTTAACGCTACCAATCAAAGCGCTTGATCTTGACGTAGATACACAGTCATCGCTTAGCCTCAGTATTTATAACGATCAGCTGGCCCTGGTAAACGATATACGCTCGGTAAATTTGCCGGCAGGTATCACCCAGCTAAACTGGCGAGCGGTGAGCCCGCTGATGAATCACGCCAGCGCTATTTTGCAAAATGATTCGCGCAGCCTGCAAGTGCTCGAACAGAGCTACAGAGAAATCACCACGCCTGAAGATATGCTTGCGCAAGCGGTTGGGCAAACAGTTACACTGGTCAGCACACACCCGGTGACTGGTGAACAAACCCGTGAGCAAGCCAAAATACTCGCGGTTGAAGGTGGCCTAATTTTTGAAATAGATGGACAGTACGAAACAGACCTGGCCGGTAGACGGATAATTTATGACACCTTACCAGAAGGCGTTTTGACCCCAACCTTAAGCGCAATGATCAAAAACGATCAGGCGCAAGATAACCAACTCAAGCTAAGCTATTTAACTGGTGGACTTTCGTGGCGCGCAGATTACATCGCGCAGCTCAATGAGGACCAAGACCAGATGCAATTACAGGCCCTGGCGACCCTGGAAAATCACAGTGGTATCTCGTTTAGCGAGGCGCATGTCGAGTTCATCGCAGGAGCGGTTAACCAAGTTCGTGAACGCGCATTCGGTGGTGCAATGCAAAAACGATCAATGGCTACCATGGCAATGGAGCAGGATGTTGCCACGCCAACACCACTTGCAGATTTTCATCTATATTCCTTGCCAGGGCGTTATACCCTGCCAGCTAAAGCCAGTAAACAAATCGGTTTGTTTCGGGCACCTGCTGTACCCGTCAAGCGAGAATATCAACTCAGCGGCCAGCCTAGCTTTTATTATTCACCAAATATGCCGGAGCAAGTGCTCAAAATTGATAGTTTTATCGAGTTTAGCAATATAAAAGACCAACAATTAGGGTTGCCGATGCCTGCGGGCATTGTGCGAGTTTATCAGCGCAAGTCAAACCAGGAAAATAACAGTGCTTCGTCAGGCTTGAGATTTATCGGTGAAGATCGAATTAAACACACGCCCGCTAAAGCGCAGGTTCGGTTAAAAACAGGACAGGTTTTTGACTTGAATGCAACACGCCGACAAATCGCGTTTCGGCGCTTACCCGTGCAGCAACCCTACCGTAACCATAGTGAGGTTGAGATTGAAACCGAGCTCACTAATGCAAAAGATCAGACAGTGACAGTCAACATCGAAGAGCATTTTTCCGGTGAATGGTCATTGGTCCAAGGCCCTGAGCCGCACGAATCAAATGCACGTTCAGCGATATGGGCGGTTGAAGTCCCTGCAAACGGTGAAGCCACATTGCGCATTACCATTCGCGTGAAAAGCTAAGGCGCTTGGTTGAGCATCAATGGCTTGACGCTACATCTCTGATTTGCAACGCTAGGTTGCTAGTTTGGCATTAATGCGTTGTTGTAGTTGCTCCAGATCACTAAACACCAATTGCTTCGAGCGCTTTTCAAGCAATCCTTCTTTGATTAGCGCGTTGTATGTTCGGCTAACCGCTTCTCGGTGCGAGTTTATGCGCGATGCAATTTCGGCATGGGTTGGCGGATTATGCACAATCAGCCCTTCATCCTGCTCTACACCATCTTCTGCGATGCGTAGTAATTCAGCGTATATACGATGCGTTCCATCCAACGCGCTAAGCTCGTACATGCGGTTATTGAGCCGACGAATCATTGCACTCATTTGGCACATAATAAAGTAAGCCAAATCCGGATGCGCCCGCAACAGGGCTTGAAACTTCAAATAGGGAATACGCGTCAATGACGTCTCTTCAACAGCGACCACATTGGCTGATCGCGGCATTGAATCGATTGCAGATAATTCTCCAAAATTTTGGCCAGCGAAGATATCGGTAAAACTCAGGCGATAGCCTTGCTGCGTGTAAAGCGTCACACGTACTTTACCGTAGTTGATATAAAAGACATCTTTACTGTCTTCTTCCTGCCGCAAAATCTGCGCTTTATAAGGATACTTGACCGTATACTCAGGGCTTTTTAACTCCGCCTGTACCGAGGCGGGTAGCGCTTTAAGCAAATTTTCTGGGTTCTTTTTCGGCATATCTTTATCTTAGTCTATAAACTTACACTCGATTACCAGTGTATTCCCGTACCTATCAAAACGCCCTGCGAGGTATTATTCGCATCACTGCCGCCAAAACTATAGTCGAGCTTAAGCCGCCGGTAACCCGCACGAATAGAAACAAAAGGCAGTGGATCAAAGACCACCCCGGTCTCAAACTCCATACCCGATAAATCCTCATAACCGTTGGCATCTTCCAAGCTGGGTAGCCAAATAGATTCACCATACAACCTTGCGATCCCGGCAATCCCGATATGGCCTTCTAATGAAAGTCGGATGCCCTGGCTACTTTCACCATTTTCAAGCCGCAGTCTTTCCCATCCCATGCCCGCGGCAAAGAAGGTGTTATCCGTAGGCGAAAACAGGCGACGTTTCAAATCCAGATTAAATCTGCGTCGATCATTCTCGCCTTCGGTTTCGATATCGCTGAGATTAATACCCCCACGAATACCCCATTTTTGATCCCACCATCCCTCGGTGCGTAAATTCAGGGTGCCAACATCCAGGGTTCCGTCAAATGGATCTCCACTTAGTTCATCCGCCCACCAATCTATCGTTATTTCACCGTCAAACGGTCCAGCCGCTTGAGCAGATACGCTAATAAACAACGATAAAAATAAGCTAAGGAATCGCATAATGATTCATGATCTTGGTTGACAAATAGTATATCGCAAAATACGCTCAAAACCATGAACGAGTACCGTCATCACTGATTTGTGTCGCACACAGCGGAAAAACTTCGCCTTGATCGCTGGCTTTGGGCAGCGCGTTTTTACAAAACCCGTGCACTTGCTGTCGGCGCAATAAAACGTGGCCACATTACTGTCAACCAGCACAGAGCTAAACCTGCAAAGCTTATTTCTATTGGTGATCAATTGCGTATCCGTAAAGCACAATTAGTGTTTAATGTCACGGTTGAGGGGTTGTCAGATAGGCGTCTCGGTGCGAAATTGGCACAAGCTCTGTACACTGAACCGCAACCCAGTATTGAGGCCCGTGAGCAACGCCAACTAGAGATGAAATCTGTCCGGCAAACGCTCATAAACGGGCGCCCCAGTAAAAAAGATCGCCGTCTTCAGACTGGTGTTAAAAGGCAGTACCACTAATCACCACCAAGCCCAATAACCCTCATTATTACCTTGTCATGAGTAGGTTAACTAGCAATGTGTGGCCCTATTCAGTAAGATACCTTGGTCGGGTTGTAAGGATGAAGGAGAACTAGGATTATGGCATTCTGGGGGGATAAACATAATAATGAGTATAAATACCTAGGTTGATGGCTGCGTGAAACATACTCTTGCCATCGACTATATGCTACTCGTGCTGGTTGCAGCAATTTGGGGCACCTCGTTCGCGTTGATCAAGGTCGGCGTTGCGGAAATCGGGCCAGCGACACTGGCCGCAGGAAGAATCGTTATTGCTGCGATTGCCCTGACGATTTGGCTGGTGGCAATCAAACGAGTAAGACTACCGCTGTCAAAATCGGCAATCAGTGCTTATGTGGTCATTGGTTTGCTCGGTAACGCCCTGCCATTTACTTTGATCGGTTGGAGCGAGCTCACCCTCGATAGCGCAATGGTTGCTGTGCTTATGGGCGTCATGCCCGTATTTACCATTGTCATGGCGCACTTTTTTCTTGAGGACGAACCGTTTAGCTTGCGCGCCTTGCTGGGCATCGGTTTCGGTTTTTCGGGCTTACTGGTGTTACTTGGTTTTTCCGTATGGCAAGGTACTCAATATGAATTGGTGGCACAATTAATCGCGGTATTGGCTTCTCTTTGTTACGCCAGCGTGACCATATTTGTGCGCAAATTTGTGACTGAATCGGGCTTGGAGGTGGCAACTGGCGCGCTCATCGCTGCCAGTATTTTCGCGCTCATTATTGCATTTGTTTTTGAAAATCCAACTCAAATGGGCTGGAATTTGCGCGCCGTCTTACCCATGACACTGCTTGGCCTGTTTCCTACTGCGCTAGCCAGTGTGCTTTATTTGCACTTGGTCAGGCGTTTAGGTGCGACTCGATTTGCGCAAATTAACTATATAATTCCGGTTTTTGGTAGCATTGTTGGGTTTGTATTTTTGGGCGAACAAGCGCATTGGCGTATGTGGCTCGCACTTGCGCTGGTATTGACCGGTATCTACTTGGTACATGGCGCCCGCCGCGGCACACCGCGCGTACTATAATGCGATATTTTTTATCAATGAATGGGGCGATATATTTAAAATTCACCGCTTGGCGCGCTAAACTTTATGGGTATACCTTAAACCCTCATTATTTCTGCATTAAATAAAATTTTCAATGACTTATAAGTTTGTTCGGTTGAGTCTGCCGTTGTTGGTTTATTTCATCTCACTTAATAGCTGGGCGGGAATGGTAGACCGTATTTTGGTCGAAGGTAACCTCAAAACCCGTGATGAAATTATCTTGCAGGAGATGTACCTAAAACCCGGAGATCAATTCAGCGATGAGAAAGTCAGGCAATCACAACAGGCCATAATGGATTTGGGCTTGTTCGGAAAAGTAAGCATTGAAGTTGACGAACAGGACGGTAAGCACCAGTTGATGGTACTCGTTAATGAGAAAAAACACGATTGGTACATCCTACCCCGCTTGGATCGTAATGGAGATGGTGACATTACATTGGGAATAAACTGGCGTGAAAACAATCTATTTGGTCTAAACCAAAGTTCTCGCTTTACCCTTTCTCACAAGCAGTTTGACGATGCCAGTAAAGATAAGGAAATACGCCTCAAGTGGGGTTTTGAGTACCCACGCATTATCAATACCCAACTCTCCAGCTTCGCGTATATCAATCTCTCACAAGTTGGTTTGGACGAAGAACGAGATGGGCTCACCGGCTTTTATGACCGCGATGAGTATACCGTCGGAATTGGTCTGGGACGCTGGTTTGCAAAATCGGGAGCGAGTAAAGGTTTTCGCATGGACGTGGGTGTGGAATTTACTGATTTTGACCATGAATACCTTAGTGGACAAGCTGGTTTTTATGAAGATGCTACGATCCTGAGCCTGATATCCAGTCTGAACTACAGCAAAGTTAAAGATTTTCTGTATAGTCGAGAGGGCCACGCGATGGGCATACGGTTCAAACAATCACGCAAGAGCTGGGGGTCGGATCGGTCATTTTGGTATAAATCTGCTTATTTTCGCCGCTATTTTTTATTGCCTTTTCGCGATCACACCAATTTCAACGTCCAAGTTCAGCTCGCCTCTGGTGATAATTCTTTATTTGGTGAGCCGATTTACGAGCTAAGTGGTGGTAAAACACTACGCGGATATCCGCGCGAGACCCTGGAGGGGGACGCTTATTTTTTAGTCAATACCGAATTTCTGACCCCTTTATTTGGCAAAAATAATATACGGGGAGGCGTTTTATTTGATTTTGGCAACGCCTATCAGAGCCTTAAAGACGCAAAAGATGACGGGCTTGAATCTGGGGTTGGACTCAGCCTACGCTGGAAATTCAAACAATGGGTGAATGCTGAATTGAGGATTGATTACGCTCAAGGTCTGGGTGATTTGGGTGAATCACGTTTTTATATCGCGAGCTCTGCTACTTTCTAGTTTAGCTGACTGCCAGCTTAACGTTAGGAGGCTAAAGGCACTGAAGCAATCTACATTCATGTTTGTTGGCTTGACATACCAAACGGTCGGTATGCTATGATCGCCGCATGCAATCGATTACCGAAGCGACCGTCCACCGCAATGGTTGGATCAATTGGTCGCCTGCTGAGGCGCAAGAAACCCGGCATAAAATATTGCTCGCCGCATTGATGGAAATCCATACCTACGGATACCAGGCAACCAGCATTCAAAACATCATTAATCTCGCCGGGGTTACCAAAGGCGCGCTCTACCATCATTTTAACAGCAAGCACGAATTACTCATTGCATTATTGCGAGAGGTGCTGGCGCAGTATGTAGAAAATACTTTCATCAAACCGATGAATGACACCGATGACCCAATTACGACATTGACCCAGACCTTGTATGCGTTCAAAGAAAATATGACCGATGAAGATGTTGCATTGGGCTGCCCGTTGGACAATATCGCGCAGGAAATGGCGCCCATTGATGGACGGGTTCAACAAATTGTTAATCGTCTGTATCAACGCAAACAGAAAGCCATGGTGGCCGCATTTGAACGAGGCCAGGCAGCAGGTAATGTCAAGCAAGACATCGGTGCTGATTCAATCGCCTTAATGATTCGAGCTACCATGCAAGGCTGTCTGGCAATCGCACAAAGCGCCCGCAGTGTGGATGCCCTGACCCAATGCGGAACAGGTTTGTTACATTATTTGGAGCAATTAAGGCCAGAGTAATGATTGGTAACAATAGGTATATAAAAGGTAATTTGAATGGATAGGGTCGGATCAATGCTGGGGCAGTGGGTGATGCAACATCGCGTGCTGAGTATTATTTTTAGCCTGCTCGTTGCATTGGCAACCGCGATTGGCGCGAAAAACCTAGTTTTCACCAATGATTATCGGGTGTTTTTTTCCGGCGATGATCCCCATTTACTCGCCTTTGAAGGGCTGCAAGATACTTACACTAAAAATGATAATGTGTTGATCGCACTGGCACCAGATGATGGTGTGGTATTTAAACCTAGCACACTGGCGGCAATAGCAGATATCACTGAGCGTGCCTGGCAGACACCTTACTCCATTCGTGTCGATTCGCTCTCCAACTATCAGCACACTGAAGCTGAAGAGGATGATCTGATCGTGGGCGATTTATACGAAGATGCCGAGCAGCTTGACGAAGCGGGGCTGGCGCGGATTAAAAATATCGCCTTAAACGAACCCTTATTGGTACATCGCTTGATCGCGCCGGATGCGAAAACGGCTGCCATCAACATTACGGTGGAACTGCCGGGTGAAGATCTCACTAAAGAAGGGCCCGAGGTAGTGAAGTTTATCCGCGAATTGCGAGGCTATATTAACGATAGCTACCCGGATTTAAAACCGTATCTGACTGGTATTGTAATGATGAACAACGCCTTTCCAGAAGCCACCCAATATGATATGACGCACCTCATTCCTGCTGCGCTCGGCGTCATATTATTATTAGTTTATTTGCAACTTAGGGGCTTGGGTGGAACATTCGGGACCTTCATTACCATCTTGTTATCCATCATTTCGGCCATGGGGCTGGCGGGCTGGTTAGGAATTAAACTCAGCCCACCCTCGATGTCCGCGCCCACCATTATTCTGACCCTAGCAGTAGCAGATTGCGTCCATATTTTGGCCAATTGGATGCATAAGATTCGCGCAGGAATGGACAAACAAGCCGCGATGCAGGAAAGCCTGCGGATCAACTTCAGCCCGGTATTTTTAACCTCGATCACCACAGCGATTGGCTTTTTATCGCTTAATTTTAGTGATGCGCCCCCGTTTCGGGATTTAGGCAACATTTCTGCGATGGGTGTAATGTTCGCGTGGTTCTATGCCATCTTCTTTTTACCCGCGCTGGTGTCCTGGTTACCGGTCAAACCCAGAAAAGGACACGCTTATGGCACACGGCTTATGAATAAATTCGCCGAATGGGTCATTCGCAGCCGTGGATTTTTACTGCCAGTAATGTCGTTGATCATTATCGCTGCGATCGCATTTATTCCAAAAAATGAACTCAATGACGTATTTGTTAAATATTTCGATGAACGCGTTGAGTTTCGTACCGACACTGATTTCGTGGTGGAAAATTTAACCGGCATGTATTTTATCGATTTCTCACTCGATGCTCTCGAATCTGGTGGCATTTCCAAGCCCGAATTTCTAGCACAAATCCAACAATTTACCGATTGGCTGCGTGAACAACCAGAAGTCATCCACGTCAATACCCTGTCTGAAATCTTTAAACGCGTCAACAAAAGCATGCACGGTGATGACCCTGACTGGTATGCGCTACCCGAAGAGCGAGATATGGCAGCGCAATACTTACTGCTTTATGAAATGTCCTTACCCTACGGGCTGGATATGAATAATCAAATTGATATCGATAAGCAACGCACGCGCCTATCCGCCACCTTAAAAACCATCTCTACGCAAAACACCTTAGAACTGGAACAGCGTATCGCTAACTGGATGAGTGAAAATACCCCGGATATTCAAACTGTTGGTGCCAGCCCAACCGTAATGTTTTCGCATATTGGCATGCGCAATATCATCAGCATGTTGATGGGTACGGCAATCGCACTGGTGGTGATTTCATTACTACTGACCTTTTTCTTTAAGTCAGTGCGCTATGGATTACTTTCTTTGGTCCCCAACGTCGCACCCGCTGGAATGGCGTTTGGTCTATGGGCATTAGTAGATGGTGAAATTGGCCTGGGCTTATCGGTGGTCGCTGCAATGACGCTGGGAATCGTGGTGGATGATACCATCCATTTTATGAGTAAATATCTGCGCGCGCGGCACGAACAGAATATGTCGTCAGTTGACGCGGTCAGATACGCTTTTTCAACCGTTGGGGTGGCGCTATGGACGACTTCAGTCGCGCTGGTAGCCGGCTTTTTAGTGATCTCGACGTCATCTTTTGCGCTGAATGCATCCATGGGCTTACTGGTATCGCTGATTATTGCGCTGGCGTTATTTGTTGATTTTCTGCTGCTACCCGCCCTACTCATTCGCTTTGATCGCTGGTTGGAGCCCGATCATCAGATGCCAGAAAATCTGTCTACCCAACAAACCACTCTGAACGAGGCTTAGTATGTATATTTTTGTTAATCCCCAACGTATCGGCATCATTACCGCGCTGGTCATGGGTCTGCTGTTAAACATCAACCTGGCCAGTGCCCAAAGTGCAGAAGAAAAAGGCCTGGAAATTGCCAAAGCCGCAGATGCACGTGACAGCGGATGGGGCAGCTTGCGTGCCCAAATGGAAATGATCCTGGAAAATCGCGCGGGCAAAACCAGCACCCGCAAGATAGAAACACGCCAACTCGAAGTGACGGGGGATGGTGATAAATCGTTGTCGCTATTTAAGGAGCCACGCGATGTGGCCGGTACTGCGATGCTCACTTTTTCACATGGCCTGGAACCTGATGATCAATGGCTGTATTTACCTGCTATTAAACGGGTTAAGCGTATTTCATCGAAAAATCGCTCCGGCCCATTTATGGGTAGTGAGTTTGCCTTTGAAGATTTGGGCTCACAGGAGATCGAGAAATACACTTACAAATATTTACGCGATGAACCTTGTGGAGAGGGCATGGAGTGCACCGTGACCGAGCGCTATCCGGCATACGAAAACTCGGGTTATACCCGGATGGTTGTTTGGACTGATAAAGCGGAATATCGAACCGTTAAGGTTGAGTACTATGATCGAAAAAACAGCCTGCTTAAAACCTTAACCCAATCTGGCTTTAAGGAATACGCAGGCTACTGGCGCGCGGATACCTTTAGAATGGAGAACCACCAAACCGGCAAAAAAACCATTTTACATTGGAATAACTACGAATTTGGCGTCGGTCTGGATGACCGAGATTTTAATAAAAACGCGCTAAAACGCCTGTTATAAACATGCTTCGATATTGTTGTTTCGCGGCCCTTGCTTTATTTGCTGGCCCTGCCATGGCGAATGATCTTACGCTCGAGCTGGGCGTTGAGGCACAAGCCTTCCAACAAGACGGCAGGCCAAAGACCCACAAGCAGGGTATCGCCTTGAGCCTACAACCAGGTTTTACCCACGAATTTTCAACGAGTGAAACTTATTTTACCTTCAAGTCATTCCTACGCTGGGACCAACACGATGAAGCCCGCGAGCATGCCGATGTTCGCGAACTCAAAGCGATTAAGGTGCTGGAAAATTGGGAACTGGAGGCGGGTATTAGCAAAGTGTTTTGGGGGGTAGCAGAAACCAATCACCTGGTCGATATCATCAACCAGACAGATGCCCTTGAAGGTATTGATGGAGAAGACAAATTGGGGCAGCCATTACTGCGCACCACCAGAATATTTGACCAATCCAGTTTGAGCTTGTTTGTGCTACCCTATTTTCGCGAACGCGAATTTCTTGGCCAAGAAAGCCGCTTTGGACTACCCATACCGGTTAACACTAATCTGGCACAGTATGAATCCGATGATGAAGAACGGCACGTCGACTATGCATTGCGTTACAGTGGTTATGCCGGACAAATGGACTATGGTTTATCCTGGTTTAAGGGAACAGCCAGAGAAGCGCAACTGCGCCCCACTTCGCCAACTGCTGATGAATTGTTACCCTTTTATGATCAGATAGAGCGGGTGGGCGTCGACTTGCAATATACCGCCGACGCTTGGTTATGGAAGCTCGAAGCCATTCACCAACAGGCGCGCCAAACCACGGATTTTTCGGCATTGGTCGCCGGCCTGGAATATACCTTTTACGGCTTACATGAAGGGCTGTATGATCTGGGGTTGCTCGCTGAATACAGTCATGATTCAAGCGATAATGCACAAAGCGTTTTGCTCCAAAACGATGTATTTATCGGCGCGCGCTTTGGCTTTAACGACACTCAAAGCTCATCGATCCTGGCCGGAGGGTTTTTAGATCTAGACGATGACAGCCAGGTCTTTCGCATCGAAGCCAGCCGCCGCGTATTTGAAGATGCCAAACTGAGCATCGAAGCACAGGTTTTTAGCAACGTAGACTCAAATAATCTGAGTTACAGTGTACGCGATAACGATTTTATTAAACTTGAACTGGCCTGGTTTTTTTAAGCTTGATCCGGTTGCTATCTGGCATTCAGTGCCTGTAAATAACCCAGCAGCATCCCCATAATCAGGCCACCTGTATGCGCCATATTGGCGATTTGCACATTGCCTAACAGACCGAAAAAGTTTACCCAGCACAATACAAACCAGATCAATAAAATATTGACCGCAGCAGGATTGATGCGCATGCCAAATCGTGGGTTGAACTTTCCGCCAATCCAGAAATAGCCAAACAAGCCATACAATACCCCAGACATCCCGCCAAAACCCGGGCCTGTGGTATAAAACTGGGCGAGATTCGAGACCACAGCCAATATCAGTACCAGGCCTGCAAAGCGCAATGAGCCAAACCGGCGCTCGATAATTTCACCCAACTGCCAGGTCATGGTCAGGTTAAATACCAAATGCATCATGCCAAAATGAATAAAGATGGGTGTCACCAGACGCCATAATTGGCCGTTGCGCACTTCCATCAAACCATTGTTAACATACCAGGATATAAACAGTGGCTGGATAGCCTCAATGTTCTGACCCAATTTACTGATCAGGGCAACGAATAATGAAATACCAACCAGCCCAGCCGTTACCCTGGGCAAATTTTGAGAGATTGGCCGCACTATTTTTGCATCACTATTTCCAGGCGATCGGTATCCGCTAACTGGATCAACACTCCACCAATGCTGGTAAACTCCCGACCGCGAATATCTTTTTGATAAGCCTGGTATTCGCTTAAGCTGCCGCTGGCGTCGATGACGCGCAACGTGACCAGCCGATTGGCGTCCGACCAGTTAAAATAAAACACCACGCCCGAGACAATGATTAATAATCCCAGCAATAAATAAGCCACCGTCTTTGGTGCCATGCTGGTGGTTTCAGCCTGAGCCCCATTCGACCCAGAAACGACACTTCGTTTCGCCTGCTTTTGGTTCTTCGAGCGAAAAATCATGCCGACAATGACGATTACCAGCATGGTGAACAATACTTTTGTGATCATTGGATATACCGAGCACCAGGCGTTTGGGTATGTAGTTGGTCTTGGGGTGGCATTTGTAGAAAATAGCCCTGTTCATGCAAGGCTTCTATTACATCACTGGTATTTACCTGTGCCAGGGTTCGCGATTCATCGAGATCAAGCTGCAGCACCTCTTGCATAGGACCGAGCAAATGACGCAAACCTTCGGGCAAATCCTCAAGCGCATACCCCGTTTTTAGGTACAGATAGGTTTCCGCTTTGCGGGTGCATTTGTAGACGCTGCATTTCACTTTCATGCGCGGATTCTACCCGAAGCCAGGGTTGATTTGACGCACATGTTGAACTGCTACCCGAATTTGTGGTCACATACCGTATGAAAATAAACAAGTTATTCTGCGCCTTGTTAACAAGCGCGCTACTGACTCCCACCGTAGCATTCGCCAACCCCTTTTTACAATCCAAATGGCCGGATACCAATTTTGACAACGCAACGGTTGCGTTGTCCGAAGTCATCTCCGGCGGCCCTCCCAAAGATGGAATTCCAGCGATTGATGATCCACAATTTGACGACGTCACCCAGGCTGGAAAATGGTTGGATCCACGCGAGCCGGTGATTCGGGTTGAACACGCAGGCATGGCACGTGCCTATCCACTGCAGCTATTGATCTACCACGAGATTGTCAACGATCAAATTGCGGATTTACCCATCAGCGTTACTTTTTGCCCCTTATGTAATTCCTCGGTGGTATTTGATCGACGCCTGGATGACCGGGTACTTGATTTTGGCACCACTGGCATGCTGCGTAAAAGCGATATGGTGATGTATGATCGTCAAACCGAAAGCTGGTGGCAGCAAATTATCGGTGAAGGCATTGTTGGGGAATATGCTGGCACCCGCCTGACTCAGGTGCCTTCCAACATAGTTAGTTTTGCTGATTTCGCCAAAGCGCACCCTGATGGTAAAGTGGTGAACCGAGAAACTGGACATAGTCGCCCCTACGGAAATAACCCCTATCGCGGTTATGATGCGATCGACCAAACACCCTTTTTATTTCGTGGCGAAATCGACCCGCGTCTGCCCCCTATGGAACGGGTGATGCATATAGAAGCCGCGGATGGTGCCAAGCTTTATCCATTTTCTAGATTAAAGGATGAAGGCGTGGTCAACGATGCCGTTGGGGATACACCGGTGGTCTTGTTCAGCCAGGCGGGATTACTCTCTGTTCTGGACACCGGCCAAATTAAACAAGCTCGCGAGATTCAAGCGGTCACCGCCTATGCGCGAACTTTAAAAGGCCAAACCCTGGATTTCGAGATTAAAGACGGTTTGATTATTGATAAACAAACCGGCTCGACCTGGAACAATCTTGGCACCGCGATAGCGGGAGAACTTGAAGGGCAAGCACTGGACAAGGTTCACGGCGGCATCCATTTTGCCTTTGCCTGGCTGGCATTTAATCCAGACGTTGAGTTATACCAGTAATAAAGTTAGGTTAATAATTGGGCTTGATCCAACCTATACCTATTTTAGAGCCGATTGCCCAGCCGCAAAGACGAGTAAAACTGCATTGGTTAACTAATAAGCTAACAATAATCCCCAGCGACCATACGCCGTTGAATGACGCAGGTCTCATGATAACAAACCAAAACGCAAACGATTCCGCTCAATAAATCGATATCACTTGCAAGGTATGTCTACTTTCTACCACTTCCAATTTTCATATAAATAAAAGTTAAGATAAAAATTAAAATAAATATTGAGCCAAACAAGAGGCTTAAACTACCCAATGGTAGAAATAGGCTTTCATGCAATATTCCGCTTTCATCAACGTACTGATAGAAAGTATTTTCCAGCCAAATACAAAGCGCGCCCGCACCGCATAACAACATTCCCGCATACAAAAATTTAGTTAAGTATTTCTTCTGCATATCTCAATTCATTCAAATCACGCCACTGTCGACCAATCACATCTCTGGATTGCTCCTAATTTAGCTTAAAAAGTATACCCCGCGTACGTAAAATATTTCTGATGGATATGCGCAGTAAGCGCGACACTCTGGGCGATAGAATTGAGCAGCCAAGTCAAGAAATTCTACTGTCTTTATTGGTTTTGTGATTATTGCTGCGCCAGTTTATACAGTATGCCAAAATAACCTCAACCATGGATATCGACAATGACGTGATGCCAGCTTCTAAAGTATCGATTTCGGATAAGGCCCTTAAAACCGACATTACTATTTGGAAATAAAAAAGCAGTTTGCGTAATAATAACGAAGATTAATACAGGAGGTTCAGTGTGCTGAACAAAATTGAAGCTGCAAAAAAAAGGCTACAAGGCGCTGCGAATGTTACGCCGGTTTTGAGGTCCCGAACACTAAATGACATGCTCGGCGCCGACGTGTTTTTTAAATGTGAAAATTTTCAACGTGCGGGCGCGTTCAAGTTCCGCGGCGCATTCAATTGTATCTCTAAACTGACAGAAGCTGAAAAAGCGCGTGGAGTTGTCGCGTTTTCATCCGGCAACCATGCGCAAGCCGTCGCTTTAGTGTGTAAAATGTTAGGCATTGACAACACGGTTTTTATGCCGGCTAACGCACCCATCACCAAGCTCGAAGCAGCGATAGGCTATGGCGCCACTGTGGTGCAATACGATCCTAAAACCGAGTCACGCGAAGACATCGCCAAAGAATTTATTCAGCAAAATGGTGGCACCTTAGTCCCACCTTTTGATCATATCGACATTATTGCCGGCCAAGGAACCGCCGTATTAGAAATGCTGGAAGAAACCGGGGGTCTGGATATGTTGCTCGTGCCTTGTGGTGGTGGAGGATTACTCAGTGGGTCAGCCATTGCGGCCAAAGGAACGCACCCAAATTGTCGAGTGATCGGTGTAGAGCCAACGCTCGGCGATGATGCAACCAGATCATTTTATTCCAAAACCTTGCACCGAATAAAAACACCCGCAACCATTGCGGATGGAACACGAACACAATCATTAGGAGAAATTACTTTTCCCCTGATACTCGAGTATGTGGACCAAATGAGTACGGTATCAGAACAAGCCATAATCGAGGCCGTCCAGTTTTTGTTTTACAGAATGAAGCTGGTTGCCGAGCCTTCTGGAGCACTTGGTTTAGCAGCTTTGCTAAGCCGAGCCGTCACTCCAGAAGGTCGTATCGGTATTGTGCTCAGCGGTGGCAACATTGATTCAGAAACGATAACCACCGTGCTGTCGACAAAAGCTGGCCCGTCCTCCTAGTGTAGGGTTTAAATCTATGGCCTATTAAAGCTGCTAGTTCAACCGGGCGCATAACATTCAGCTGTTGGCCGCGCTAGACGGGGAATTCTGAAAGTGACTACCCCGTTCCAGAGAAATAACCGTCACTTGAGTACAATTTATTGCGATTTACCGGTAGTGGTTGCAATTACCGGGCGAATTTAGCACCCGTATCAAGCCGGTAGATTCAAAGATACGTTTTAGGTCAACACAATATCGTATTGTTCCTGAAAAAATGTCGTTTCTACTTGAAGCTGAATCGGCGCACCGATAAATTCTTGTAGGTCAGCCAGATTGCTCGATTCCTCGTCCAGTAATCGATCGATGACATCTTGTGCGGCAATCACCATATAGGTATTAGCTTCTTCATACTGTCGTGCTTCACGCATAATTTCACGAAAGATTTCATTGCAAATGGTTTGGGCTGTTTTCAGTGTGCCGCGTCCCTGGCAGACCGAACAATCCTCCATCAATAGATGACCTAAGCTCTCGCGAACGCGTTTACGCGTAATTTCAATCAATCCTAAGGAAGAGAACTCCGTCATATTATTTTTGGTGCTATCTTTGGCCAATCCTCGCTCAAGCGCCCCGAGCACCTGATTTTGGTGAGATTTTATGTGCATATCGATAAAATCCACGATAATAATCCCCCCCAAATTACGTAATCTGAGTTGTCTGGCAACGGCGCGTGCTGCTTCCAGATTGGTTTTAAAAACCGTCTCCTCCAGATTTTTCTTACCAACAAAACCGCCTGTGTTAACGTCAATTGTCGTCATGGCCTCGGTCTGATCGATCACCAAATGACCACCCGACTTAAGTGGGACAGTGCGCTGCAAGGCGCGCTCGATCTCATCTTCCACCGAGTACAAATCAAAAATCGGCCGTTCCCCTGGGTAGTGCTCGATGATTGAAACCGCATCTGGCATAAGCTCTTGCGCTAAAGCAGAGACTTTGTCGTAGGTCTCACTGGAATCAATTAATACCTTACTCACCGATTCACGCACAAAATCACGCAGGGTGCGCAAGGCCAAAGGCAAATCTTCGTACACCAGGGCGGGCGCCTTATCTGATTTTTCTTTTTCAGCAGCACGCTCCCATAACCTGCACAAAATATCCATATCCTGTTGCAGCTCAGCTGCTTGAGTCGTTTCAGCCGAAGTGCGCGCAATATACCCACCCGGGCAATCCTTTTTCTGTTTCAGGGTATCGATCATCGAGCGCAATGAATCTCGCGTAGTGTCATCACTAATTCGCTGAGAAATCCCCACCATATTGCTGTGTGGTAGATACACCAGATAACGCGATGGAATTGAGATCTCGGTAGTCAGCCGTGCACCCTTGCTCCCAATCGGATCTTTCACTACCTGTACCAAGAGAGTCTGGCCCTCACGAACCAGTTCACCAATTGGTCGCTCACTCGACTCATGCCCATCATCAACCGCCTCATCCAGACCATCTGCGGTAATCAACATTGGTTTGGCATCACGCGCGTGTAGAAAGGCGGTACGTTCCAAACCAATCTCCACAAAAGCAGCCTGCATGCCAGGCAATACGCGCACGATCTTGCCTTTATAAATGTTGCCGACAATGCCCTTAGCATCAACCCGCTCAATATGCAGCTCTTGTAACATGCCATTCTCTACAATAGCGACTCGCGTTTCTTGCGGGGTAACATTGATTAGTATTTCTTCGTTTCTGGGCGAGTTCATGGCTGCATTTTACTTGATAATTCCAGCCGCGCGCAGAAGTTCTGCGGTTGCCCACAGTGGTAAGCCGATGATACCGCTGTAATCCCCTTCTATGTGCTCGACAAATACGGCTGCCAAGCCCTGAATGCCATAACTACCTGCTTTGTCGTAGGGCTCATCAGTGTCACAATAACCAGCAATGGCTTGATCCGACAACGCACCAAACCGTACCTTGGGCACCACACTTCTGGTTTGGGTAAAGCCCTTACCGAGCAAACATACGGAACTAATTACCTGATGGGTATTGCCAGAAAGACGGTGGAGTGTTTCAATCGCCTCATCCCGCGATACGGGCTTACCAAAAACCTCCTGATTTAGCGCAACCGTGGTATCCGCACCGAGTACCCAGCCCGGCTCGACCAATTGATCATAGACTGCTTGTGCCTTCTGGTAAGCAAGTCGTTCGGTCATGGCTTGGGGCGATTCACCTAGCAGGCGCATTTCATCAACCCGCGCACTTTGCACCTTAAAGTCGACGCCTAGATGCCTTAGTAAGGCCTTACGCCGGGGTGACGCAGAGGCCAATATTAATTTCCTGCTCAATTGCATGGTTAGCGGTGGTAGGGTAAGCCCTGCGTAATCGACCAAGCTCGGTACAGCTGCTCTGCCACCATTACCCGCGCCACGTGGTGTGAGAATGTCATATTGGATAAGCGCCATTTCTCGTCTGCACGCGCTAGCACCGCTGGAGCAAGTCCTTCCGGCCCGCCGATGACGAACGCAATGTGTTCACCATCATGTTGCCAATCGGTAATTTTCTTTGCCAATGATAGCGAATCTAGTGCCCTGCCCAACCGATCCAGGCAGATCAAGCACATGTCTGTCGACACGTGTTTGAGAATCGCATCACCTTCATCTTGTAACACGCGCTTTATATCGCTTTGTTTACCCCGCTTTTTGGCGCTGACCTGTACAAGCTCCACGCGGGTGTTTTGATGAATTCGACCCAGATAAGCATCGGTTCCTTCCCTCACCCAGTTGGGCATCTTGTCCCCAACCGTGATCAGTTTAATTTTCAGCATGCGTAATAAACGGTTAACAGCTCGGGCTGGAATTCGCTCGTGGCTTTACGGCAGGCTTAGGTGCGCTTAATTCCAAGTATCTCTGCAGCTTGCGCAGGCGTCGCCAGCTCGCGACCCACTTCCTGAATAATCCGTACAGCACGTTCTACCAGCTGCTGATTGGTGGCGAACTCGCCTTTGCCGATATATAAATTATCCTCCAACCCTACCCGACAATTGCCATTTTGACTGGCGGCTTGCGCGACAATATCAAACTCCCACCGAGCAATACCAAAGGCGCTCCAGCGCGCCTCCTCAGGCAGCAGATTTTTCATCACGGTCAGTATTTCTGGGGTTGCGGGTGAGGCATGCGGCACGCCCAAACAAAGCTGGAACATCGGCGGGCCATCGATCAAACCTTCTTCAATTAGCTTACGCGCAAACATGATATGCCCGGGTTCAAACACTTCAATTTCAGCTTTAACCCCCAGTTCTTGAATACGTTTTGCCATGACGCGTAAATGCTCAGGCGTGTTGACGAAAATTTGCTCGCCAAAGTTAAACGTGCCCACATCCAAGGTACAAATATCGGGTTTGAGTTCTTCGATATGGATTAATCTTTCCAGGGGGTGCACTAACGTGGTCCCTGGCCCCCCCACCTTTGGGTCGTCCAAACCCGGTGTGAACCTCGCCCCTTCGCTGGTCGTCAAATTAATCAGCACATCGCTACCTGAATAGCGAATCCGCTCGACCACTTCTCTAAATAAAGCGGGTTCTCCTGAACGCAAGCCCGTCTCAACATCACGCACATGAATATGCGCAATCGCCGCACCAGCCTTGGCGGCATCAATACAATTTTGGGCGATTTGTTTGGGGGTAATCGGGTAATCCGGGTGTTTATGAACATTCGGATGACCACCCGTCACGGCGCAGGTTAGGATAAGTTTGTCGCTCATCGGGCATCTACTCTGGATAATATACGATGCGCCGAATTTTACATGAGCGCCTTAGTAAAAGCCGCCGTGTTTTCGATGCTTAAGTCTGAATCTGCGCGCCTAAAAACTGCATATCGCTACCTAACACCTGCTTAAACGCGCTGGTAGTCAGATTGAGCGCAAGAGAAATACCGAATCGGCATCAACTGGTAGCACTGACAACGGGGCCACTTATGCCGAGTCAATAGAGTTCAGATTTTCCCGAAACTTAATATTGGCTTTTATTTGGCAGGCTCATTGTTGGCCTAAATCGCCACTAATTTGAGCCTGTCGAGACTAAAAGGTGTCAAATAGGTTACTTATGATATATGCCCTTTTACGTAAGCCCAATTTACGGAAAGAAGTTAACTGTATTAATACTCTCAGAATGAACGATAATGTACTTTGAAGAGCATGCCGTTAGAAAATTCGCAGGCGGCTGTTCCAATAGCACCCTCATCGATAGTCCAAGTTCACTTTAAAGCCGCATTTTACACAAGCACATCACCACTCTTATTAAAAAATTTATCGCCAGTCATAATCTTTCTAAGCACTATCTCTAGTGCGGATTTAGGTAGAATCCCCCCATGGCCCGCATCCCGGAACAATTTATTGATGAGCTGATTTCGCGTAGCGATATTGTTGAAATCATTGATCATCGCGTTCCTCTGCAACGCGCGGGTGGGGAATTTCGTGCCTGCTGCCCATTTCATAATGAAAAAACGCCCTCGTTTTATGTCAGCCCTGCCAAACAGTTTTATCATTGCTTTGGTTGTGGTGCCCATGGAACCGTGATTAGTTTTTTAATGAATTACGACAATATGGAGTTTTTGGATGCGGTCGATACACTGGCAGCGCAAGCTGGGATGGTGGTGCCGAGAGATGCGCAGCCTGATGACGGCGCACGCGAGGAGCGCATGGCACTCCATGCCATGGTTGAAAAGGCGAATAATTGGTATCGCACCCAGCTTAAACAACACCCAGACGCACAACAGGCCATTGCTTACTTGGAACAACGCGGATTGGATGGCAAAACCGCGGCTGAGTTTGGCATTGGTTTTGCCCCGGATGGCTGGGATAATCTAATCAATGCGCTGGGGCAACAACCAACAGATCTAAAGCAACTCGCGGACACCGGCCTGATCATTAAAAAAGACGAAGGTGGATATTACGATCGGTTTCGCGCACGGGTGATGTTTCCAATCGAAGATTACCGCGGAAAACTAATTGGTTTTGGAGGGCGCGTACTCGGTGAAGGCGAGCCGAAATACCTAAATTCCCCCGAAACCAAGCTATTTCACAAAGGCGCTGAACTATATGGCTTGCATCGCGCACGTCGGGAGATGGGCAAGCGTGATGAAGTCATTGTCGTGGAAGGCTATATGGATGTGATTGGCCTGGCACAATGTGGCGTTAAATATGCCGTCGCGACCCTGGGTACCGCCACGACCCCAGCGCATATTCAACGCTTATTTAGATCGGCCTCCAAAATCGTGTTTTGTTTTGATGGCGATCGCGCTGGTAGCAAAGCAGCCTGGCGCGCCATGGAAACCGCGATACCCTTTATGCAGGATGGCCGGCAAATTAAATTCTTGTTGCTACCAGAGGGGGAGGACCCAGACTCGCTCATTCGCACAGAAGGTCAGGCTGGGTTTGAACAACGTATCGCAAATGCTAAATCTTTGGATGCATTTTTATTCAAAAGCCTAACCCAAAACTTGGATATGGGCCAAATGGATCAGCGCGCCAAACTGGCGACCCAGGCGCGCCCCTTATTGCAGAAACTGCCACAAGGCAATTATAAAAGCATGATGTACGCACATCTGAGCGAATTGGTCGGGGTCACTCAGCATGAATCACATCGCTCGCCTGCACCAGATACTTATACTGACGCCCATTCACCCGTCCGAAGTGCAGAAACCAAACCTGACGAACGCAAAATAGAACTGGACGGACATGTTGAAAGCGCCGTCAGTTTGCTACTCCAAAACCCCAAATTGGTGGAAATTGCCAACGAATATGAACTCGACATCAAGCTGGGGCCCACGGGAATTAAGTTGCTTGATCAACTCATCGCTAAGATTAATATACAGCCCGAAATCAACACCGCGCAATTGATTGAGCGGTTGCGCGATAGCCACCATGTTGAAAGACTTTCCCATTTAGCCGTCAAAGACCTGATGCTGGAAGCGGAGCAACACGAAATCTATTTGCGTGAAACACTTCAAGGATTACAGAAAAGAATACTGAAAGCGCAAATTGATGAACTTTTAGAAAAAGAGCGTGAACAAAATCTATCTGCTGAGGAGCGTACTCAACTTAATGCTTTATATCAGCAAAAACTGAAAACTACTTAAACGTCATGTCGCATAAAGATCCACTACAATCGATTACCGATTGGGCCTCAAAGATACGCCAGGGGGATTTTTCTGCGCGTTTGAAGCTCGACGATGCGCAATTCTCCTCCACCGAGGATGATATTAATCGCCTGGCTGAGTGGCTGCAAAGCCTGGCTAATCAAAGCCAACAGGAGCTCCGTCGCAATGAGAAATTGATTCGGCGCCAGTCAGATTCTCTGAAATTGGTGTATGACATCACCTCGGGCCTGAATAAAACGTATGATGCCAAATCATTTATCCCACGTTATTTGACCACCATGAAAGAATTGTCTGGTGCGCAAATCGCGGATGCGTACTTGCTCGACAATAAAGGTGGCGATCAATTGCTGGCTAGTTTGCAAGACGAAGGCGTCTCCAAACGAGACGATGAAAATTGTATGGTGGTGCCCCTTTCGGTAAAAGACAAGATTTATGGCGAGTATCGCCTATATATAGATCGACCTGTTGCAAAGCTTCGCGGAAGCACGCGTGAGCTCCTTTCCAGTATTGGCTTGAATTTGGGCATGGCGCTGGAAAAACAGGTTCAGGAACAAAATTCAGACATGCTCGGTCGCATGGCTGAGCGTACCGCCTTCGCACACGAATTGCATGATTCCATGGCACAAACCCTGGCGTCGCTGCGCTTTCAGGTCAGGATTCTGGATGATGTCCTGCAAGATGTAACAGATCCCAATATCTGGTCGCAGATGGAGACCGTGGAAAAGCTGGTCGATCTAGCACACGAAGAACTGCGCAGTCTTATTGGACAATTCAGAGCCCCAATAGAAGTGGGTAATTTAAGTGGTGGATTGAAAAAAATTCTGGCACGTTTTCGAACCGAATCGGGCATTCCGGTATTTTTCCAAAATCAGTGCGAGCATGTCGATTTTTCTGAAGAAGTCGAGATTGCCATTATTCGCATCGCGCAGGAATCACTTAAAAATATATGCAAACATGCCCGGGCTGAAACAGTGCGCATACTGCTACGCCAAGAAGGCGACGGTAAATGCATGATGCTGATCGAAGACGATGGCGTTGGCATTGAGAGTCCATTAGCAAGCTCGCATGAAGGTATGCATATTGGTTTATCGGTAATGCAAGAGCGTGCCGCCAAAATTGGCGGAGAGTTCTCCATTGAAAGCGAAACGGGGGAAGGCACACGGATTATGTTGACCTTTTCACCAACTTAGGCCATTCTATGAGTAGGGTGTGCTTTACAGCTTTATTGCTGAAGTTTTCCTGAAAACTTGGGTACCACAAATATCGCTATTCAATTAAGAATAGTGCAGACATTTTAGCGGAGGTTTGAACGTGCGCGTTCTGTTAATAGATGATCACGCCTTATTTAGAGAAGGTATTGTAAGCTTACTGAAAAGACGAGACATCGATATTGAAGCAACAGGTGATACCGAAGAAGGTATCCAGCTTGCTCAATCGAGTAAACCAGATGTGATACTGCTTGATTTACGCATGCCAGAAATGAATGGCATTGAAGTATTGCAAAAACTCAACGATCTGAGAAATGAGATACCAGTGGTCATGCTGACCACCAGTGCGGATGATCGCGATCTATCGGATGCCCTACGAAATGGGGTAAAGGGTTATTTGCTCAAAGATATGGAGCCAGACGAGCTGATTTCTTCGCTGCGTGATATCGTAAATGGCAAGACGGTGGTGGCACCAGATTTAACCACCGCGCTGGCCAATTTGGTAAAAGATGGTGATTCTGCGGATGCCAAGGTCGCCGCCTCTCCGTTTAGCAGTTTAACGCCGCGTGAAATGGAAATTTTATGCCATCTCGCTGAAGGTGAAAGCAATAAGGTTATCGCGCGTAACCTGAGTATTTCGGACGGTACGGTCAAATTGCATGTTAAGGCGATTTTACGCAAATTAGAGGTACACTCTCGTGTTGAAGCCGCTGTCATGGCGGTTGAAAGACGCCTCTGTAATCGTAAAATACAAGATTAATATAAAGAGAAATTGACATGAGCATCGATAGAATTGTTTTAGCTTTCGCGGGCGCCGTAATTTTAGTTTCCTTACTGCTTAGCCATTACCATTCAGCTAATTGGTTATGGTTAACGGCCTTTGTCGGCGCTAATTTATTTCAATCCGCTTTTACTGGGTTTTGTCCGCTGGCAAACATCTTAAAAGCCATGGGGAAAAAACCTGGGCAGGCATTTAACTAAATTTTCCGTTTATATAAATGCAAAAGGGCCGCTTTTGCGGCTCTTTTAGCCTCTAGCTAAGAAAAATGAACGAGTATTTACCCAGCGTTTGCCCGCATGACTGCCCTTCTGCCTGTGCGCTGGAAGTTGAACGTATCGACCCCCATACCATCGGCAAAGTACGTGGCGCCAAAGAAAACAGTTATACGCAGGGTGTGGTGTGCGGCAAGGTTGCTAAATATACTGAGCGTGTACATCACCCAGCGCGCTTGAGCGAACCCCTAATCCGCTCCGGACCAAAAGGCAGTGGTGCATATAAAGTAGTGACTTGGAATGAAGCCCTGGACCGAGTCGCAAATGAATTTTCCCGCGCTACCGCCGAATATGGCAGCGAATCAGTTTGGCCTTATGCTTACGCAGGTACAATGGGCCAACTCCAGCGTGATGGTATTATTCGTCTAAGAAATGCGTTTGGGTATTCGGCAATGAAATCCACGATTTGCTCGACCATTGCCTACGCCGGATGGAAGGTAGGTACAGGCTCGGTGCGCGGTACAGACCCGAGGGAAATGCGCAACAGTGACTTGATCGTTATTTGGGGCTGCAATGCGGTCGCCACCCAAGTCAACGTGATGAAGCTAGTCGCCCAGACCAAGCACGCGCGTAACACCAAGGTTGTTGTAATCGACCCGTCCGTCACCGGTACGGCCAAAAAAGCGGATATTCATTTGGCGTTGAAACCCGGTACCGATGGTGCGCTCGCGGCAGCCGTGATGCACTGCGCCTTTCGTGACCAATTGGCAGACTGGGATTATTTGCAACATATGACGGATAACCCGCATGGCCTGCAAGAGACGCTGCAAGATAAAACACCTACCTGGGCAGCCAAGATTACGGGGCTAAGCGAGGAACAGATTGAACATTTTGCGCAAGTGTATAACAACACCAAACGCAGCTTTATCCGCCTCGGCATTGGCTTTTCGCGCAGCCGTAATGGTGCCCACAATGTACACTCGGTTGCGTGTTTACCTGCCGTAACAGGTGCCTGGCAACACCCGGGAGGTGGTGCCCTGCTCGGCACCAGCGGAATATTTACATTGGATAAATCGCTGATTGAAGGCACTGATATGCTCGGCAATCATGGACGCGAACTGGATATGTCACGTATCGGCGCGGTATTGACAGGTCAGACAAACGATCTAAAAGATGGGCCACCGGTTAAAGCCATGCTCATACAAAATACCAATCCAATGGCGGTTGCACCCGATTCTAATCGGGTACGTAAAGGCTTTATGCGCGGAGACCTGTTCGTCTGTGTACACGAACAGTTTATGACTGAAACCGCTAAAATGGCGGACGTTATTTTACCCGCCACCAGCTGTGTTGAACATGCTGACATTTACACAACCTATGGGCACACGCACTTGCAAGCTGCCGCACCCGTCATTAACCCCTACGCAAACTGCCGCTCGAACCACGAAGTTATTTGCGAGCTGGCACAACGGCTCGGTACTGAGGATGTCAGCTTTACCCTCAGCGCCGAGCGCATGCTTGATCAAACCCTGAGAAACTCAGGCTACCCGGATTACCAAAGCCTATTAAAGCAAAAATGGTTGGACTGTGCCAAAGATGCCGACATGTCCTTTGCTCAAGGATTTGATTGGCCGGATGGTAAATTTCATTTTCAGGCGGATTGGTCAAAAGTGGGCGAAAACTACCGCGACATGCCCACCTGGCCAGGTCATTGGGCGGTAATCGAACAAACCACACCTAAGCATCCGTTTAGATTAACCACACCGCCCGCCAGATGGTTTTTAAATTCCAGTTTTACCCAGTCACCGAGTTCGCTTAAAAAAGAAGGCAGACCCTGCCTCAGAATTCACCCTGACGATGCCGATAAATCAAATATTGTGCATGATCAATTGGTTGAAATTGGCAATGACTTGGGAAAAGTCAAGCTACACGCGGCCATAACGGCTTCTACCCAACCAGGCGTACTGGAAGTACGCGGGGTCTGGCCTGGAAGTGCCTTTGTTGAGAATATCGGTATTAACGCGCTGATCAGCGCTGAATCGATCAAACCGAATGGGGGTGCCGCATTTCATGATGCGGTGGTATGGTTACGTGCAGTATAAAAATAGCCCAATTTTTCGATCTCCCTGATGAATATAGAACGTCTCGTTAAACCCACTCTGTTTGTTGGATTATTATTTTTGGCAGCGTATGCAGGTGGCTGGGCGTATCGCTGGCAGCAGGATAATCAAAACATAATGGCAGAATACAATGCCTACCCGGGCGGTGATTTCACCCTGCAAAGTGCTGATGGAGCGGTATCTCTTCACGATTATACCGGACGCGTGGTTTTACTGTATTTCGGCTATAGTTATTGTCCGGATGTCTGCCCAACCTCGCTGGCAATCATGGGCGAAGCCATGCGACAACTGGAAGAAGAACACCCAGTAAAAGGTTTGTTGATCAGCGTCGACCCGGAAAGAGACACCCCAGACAAACTAAAAACCTACACAGCCTTTTTTCACCCTGAAATGACTGGCATCGTAATGGATAAACACCGAACACTTGAAGTCGCAACCCGCTATGGTGCGTTTTATCAAAAAGTCGAGCGCCCGGAAGATAATGATTATTTGATGGATCATACTTCCCGTATTTATGTCATTGACCAAGAGGGCAAGCTCGCTGGTGCAATTCCACACGGTGCAACGCCGCAGGAAATTGTCGAGCGTGTGCGCAAGCTGCTATAGCGTGGTAGCTACATAAATTGTTGTATTTGTTCGCTCAACTCAGGGCAGCGTAAGTACCCGTAAGATTTGTGATATATCCCACCCCAATCATTCATCACCAGATCATCCTCGGGTCGTACGCCTTCTGCATTGGGTCTGAAATCACGCCGTAAGTGGCTATCTAGTGCAACCGGGTCTCGCCTGTCGGAAAAATTAGTCCATTTTTTAACCACACTCGGGCTGCGTAATGAACCGAATTCTGCAATGATTTTTGCTTGCACGTGGGGCAGACCAAGCGGGCTGCCAATGGTGACGTAATGATCAACGATATTATTTTTATCCTGCCGACCCAAGATACGTAGTACATCATAAGTAATAATCGAGCCCATGGAATGACCTATGAGCAATATTCGTCGCTGTTGGTTATCTTTTAAAAGCTCCATTACGCGGTTGCGCGTTTTATCCCGTAGCACGGCATCTTCGTAGTAGCCATCCAGATCTTGCAAATATCTTTCCAGTACCTTATCCGCCGCATCGTCTAACAATCCGTGATTTTTCAGATATTCGACTGGGTTTTCCAGTGTATCGCCAACCCAACCTCTGATCGCGTCGAGAAAATGCTCCCGTGAATTTTGTAAAGGATGCTCGGTTTCGCTTACGGGTTTATAGGCATTGTCAGGATCATTATCAAAACTTTGATAAAACAAATCGGCCCAATAAGCCATCGCAAAATTAATCGCCGGCTGTTCTTCCAATTTACATACGTTGTGTAAACCTTCGCAGATCGCTTTTTCCCAACCCGAAGCGAGGATTTGCTTTTTGGGTTTATTGGCCAAACCATGCACCCCAATAATAATATGACTCATAATTAACCTCCTTTTACTAAATTAGGTCGATAAACAACTTTAATAATCCGTACCATTGATTTTTTTAGCGGTTTTGCTCAGCTTTCGCAGCTGCGCTGAACCGCTGCTTGATACAATTTCTGTTATGCGCTCGAATCTTTTACTTACGCCCGCAGGAACCGAGATCTTATTGAGTAATTCGGGTTTGCGGGTCTGAGAATGTGTAGACTCGTCCGTCGACTGGGTCTTCATCAGCATCGAATCTGTAACTTCCTGAGCACTGACTTTAGATACCTCATCGGGTAAGTGTTTCCAGAAGAAATACCCACTGGCACGCAGCCTGGATTTGTAATGACGATTCCAAAAATACAGCAACATCATTAACAACAAAATAAACGTTGAGATCGGGTGATGCTGAGTAATCCAGTTAACCCAAGGTGTGGCAATATCGGGTATGAACCAGGAAAATGGATTTCCTGCTTCGCCTACTTCAGAAGACTGCAAGTTAGCACAATCAGTATTTTGCACAAATTTGCAAACCAGCTCGTTCTTCACTTGGGTTGCATTACTAAAAATTGGGGCAAAAAATAAATAGCTTGAAAGCGCTGCAAACAATGCCCAAATAAAGGCACGTCTGGATTTTTGGCTCTCGATTTGCGCAAACCAATACTTTAGATCTTTATGGTTATGCTTGCCTTGCGCAGTCAGATTCAGTTCAATTTTCTCGATTCGTGGTTCGTCATGAATCAAGGCTCCATCCTCGTTAGGGTCAATTTCTTGACTTTGATTGTTTGGAGCGTCTGACCAAACATTAAATTTTGCTGGTATTGTGATGGGTAGGTATGAATCAGTATGCGCTAGCAGCCGATCAATAGCCGAGCAATGGATCAAAGGCAAGGTGAGGTTTTCTTGCTCGTGCAAATAATCAATTTCACTCGCACTAGGATTTGTGGAAACGTCGGCGTGCTCGTTGGCACCGTTGCCACTCATCGGTATATCGCCAGTTTGTAGCCAATTATAGTAATTAGGGTTACCTCGATTGACCACCGTCAGTATCTTACGGGGTGAATAGCGGTAATACACCGCCAGCGCCGCTCTGGAATCATACATTTTGTCATGCGCGTTGGCTTTACAACGAATCTCCGACAGTGATTGAGATAAAAATTGCAATGGTGCTTGCTGCTTTTTTGCGCAGATACGCCCCATCTCGCCGATCATCCAGTTTAAGGATATATGCGCTAAGCCATCTTTGGGATAACCACCCCCTACGTTAGAGTGCATACCGGAAAACCAAGCCTGGATAATCCGGTCATTGGCAGATTCTGAGTGACCTTGAGGCCAGAAAAGGGGGTTAAAGGTGCTTCGCTCGTCATCAATCGCCAAGGCCTGGCGCGCGTGCGTCGATTTGCCCGGCAGTGATTCAACCACCTCATCGTATGTCCAGGGTTCGCAAATTAGACGCCGAATCCAGTTAGCAGGCGCGCCTACCGCGTTCACTGTATCCCAAACACCGACCGTAATATCTCGAACGTGCTGGTGATGATCGCCGATAAAAGCAACCTCACGCAGCGCCTCAAATTCTCGCGACAAGGCGTCACGAACATTTTGTTTATCCTTAAATGCCCGACTACAACTCTGTTTATACTCATCCACCACCCACTTAATGTGATCATCCAACGCCCGTGGGGTAAAGTCCTGGGGTGTGCTAGGCACTCCAAGATAGTGTAATATATTGTGCAATACGCGCACAGTATACGCGCCGCGACTAAAGCCAAATAAATATACCTGATCACCCGGGTTGTAATTCAAGGCGACATAGCGATACAAACATCTAACATTTTCGGTTAGCCCCCAGCCGAAGGCCGCACCGGCCAACTTAACCAATAAGGTTTTTTTAGTTCCCACGCCATCATGGTACTTTGCTACCTGCCTGGGTTGTTGGCTATTAAGATCCAGGGCATTATATAAGCGCCATACGTTAGTACCCCGCCCCACGCCACCTCGATTTCCGGTTCCATCAGCACATATAATAATATTTTTACTCATACCTGCCTCCATAATGATTGGTACTGTCTGATTTCAGATCTACGCTGCATTGGCGGATAATGCGGCCTCACGCGCCTGTTCCATATCCCACATACGTCCTTTGTGCTGTTTAAATTCGTCTGCTTTCTCGCCGCGTAGCCGATCCCATAGAACCAATCCAGCGCGTCTCTCTATATCTACGGTCTTACATAAGAAGCTGCCGAGATCCGCGGTTGAGGCTTCATTTTTCAACATAAAAGACCACAACCTAAGTTTTCCGCGCGCGTTCTCCGCTAGCACTGTTTTAAAATAAGCGTGTGGAATGGGCACAACCACGTCATTTTCATCTTCGTGATTCTTGCCGATAACCTCAATCGGCTTGCCCACATCAAATAACGGACCACAGGTTACATAAGTCTCAATATACATATGCGAAAGGTCGCGTACGGCTTCCTCGAGTTTTCGCCATATGCCTCGATTGAAGTTGGGTTTTTGCGGTGTCATATTAGATAGCAGGAAGGTCTCACTGTTGCGCACTCGGTTTGAGCGTTTATCCGCGCTTGCTATCAAATGTCCACGATCATGTGCCGAGTTTTCATAGTCAACTAACTCTGCGCGAAAATACTCAGGAACGCGTAAGTCCGATCGGAAACTATCGTCGCGCGTGACCTCAACCCGACGATTAAATGGGTCGATGACTTCCATCGCCCAGGCTGCCTGGCGAAGCAAATATGAATAGCCCACCACATATTGGCGATTAAAGAGCAGTTGATCCGCGCCTGGCATACCGTAGCGACTTTCAGGGCGTAAACTGGGAATTTCTAACATGGCTACCCGATGTTGTTTGTCTTGAGACCATTAAAAACGCAAAGACGCGAATCTTCTGTGTCGATCCCCACAAAACCGCATATTTGTATAAACCAAATTATCTAGGGATTTACAGGTAACCAAGCGGATATATAGGAAATTAAAGTGCATAAAAACTACGCATCTCATCCCCAGAGCAAATGACTACTTTATCTGTCTATAAGTAATACTATTTGGCTTACCCTTGTTGGGAAGAGGAGACGGCAACTAATATGGTACAATCAGAAAATAAGTAAATATTAAAATACTTATAACGCTGTTAATAACGCTTTGCTCAGTGCAACCCAGCACTCGATTTGTATTTATATGTCTCAACTTGATACTGATATTACCGAGGTCAAAAGCACTACGTGTTATATGTGTGCCTGCCGCTGCGGTATTAATGTACACCTCAAAAACGGCGAGGTTCGTTATATTGAAGGCAACCCTGATCATCCTTTGAATAAAGGCGTTATTTGCGCCAAAGGCTCGTCGGGCATTATGAAGCAATACTCTCCCGCGCGCCTCACGCAACCTTTGATGCGCAAACAAAATGCTGAGCGGGGAGCAGGTCAATTCGAGCCTATTTCCTGGGAGATAGCGTTTGATTTACTTGAACAACGGCTAAAGCATTTGCGCGCGACAGATCCAAAAAAGTTTGCTTTGTTCACTGGTCGCGACCAAATGCAGGCACTCACCGGTTTATTTGCCAAGCAGTTTGGTACCCCCAATTATGCCGCCCATGGGGGCTTTTGTTCGGTTAACTTGGCAGCGGGGATGATCTATAGTATTGGTGGCTCATTCTGGGAGTTTGGCGGCCCTGATCTTGACCACGCTAAACTATTTGTGATGATAGGTACCGCCGAAGACCACCACTCCAACCCACTTAAGATCGAATTATCCAAATTCAAACGTTATGGCGGGAAACTAATTGCAGTCAACCCCATCCGCTCGGGCTATGCGGCAGTAGCGGATGAATGGATACCCATCAAGCCCGGTACCGATGGTGCGCTTCTTATGGCGATTAATCGGGAGATTATTGAGCAGGGATTATATGATCGCGATTTTGTCGTACACTACACCAACGGCCCTGAGCTGGTAAATCTTGATAAAAATAGCACCGAAGAAGGCATGTTTGTGCGCTTTGAAGTGCCCGAAGAAGAAGGTTGTTTCGACCCACAAAATAAACTCTGGTGGGATCGCGAACTAAACAAACCTATTTCCAGCCATACGGAGGGTGCAGACCCCTATTTAACCGGTGATTTCAAGTTGCATGACGACACCCCGGTTAAACCAGCGTTTCAACTGTTACGCGAAAGGTTAGATCAATACACACCTGAATGGGCTGAAAAGATCACCCATATTCCAGCAGATACCATTCGTCGTCTGGCGCATGAAATGGGGGTGACCGCGCGCGATCAAAAAATTGAGCTTCCGTATCAATGGATTGATACCTGGGGAAAAGAACATGAAACCGTGACGGGTAACCCGGTGGCATTTCATGCTATGCGAGGACTGGCAGCGCATTCGAACGGGTTTCAAAGTATTCGTGCTTTGAGTATTTTGATGGCCTTACTCGGCACCATTGATCGGCCTGGCGGATTCCGACATAAGGCGCCTTTTCCACGACCGATTCCACCCTGCCCCAAAACACCCAATCATCCGGATCAGATTCAACCCAACACGCCGCTGGACGGCGTGCCGCTAGGTTGGCCTGCCGAACCAGATGATTTGTTTGTCGATGATGAGGGCAAGCCTGCCCGCATCGATAAAGCGTATTCCTGGGAATACCCCCTATCTGCACATGGCTTAATGCATAACGTCATCACGAACGCCTGGCGAGGGGATCCGTATGAGCTAGACACCTTGATGATTTTCATGGCGAATATGGCGTGGAACTCATCCATGAATACCAGCGAAGTGCGAAACATGCTGGTAGATAAACGCGAAGATGGTGAATATAAAATCCCATTTATCGTGGTGTGCGACGCGTTTCAATCGGAAATGACGGCGTTTGCCGATTTAATCCTGCCCGATACAAGCTATTTGGAACGCCACGACGTGATGTCGATGCTCGATCGCCCTATCTCAGAATTTGATGGGCCGGTGGATTCCGTGCGGGTTCCAATATTACCCCCCACCGGAGAATGTAAGCCCTTTCAGGAAGTATTGATCGAACTGGGTTCACGGCTTGGTTTTGCCGCCTTTACCGACAAAGAAGGTAAGAGAAAATATCGAGACTATCCCGATTTTATCGCACGTTTTGAGACCGCCCCTGGCTCAGGCATCGGATTTTTATCCGGCTGGCGAGGCCAAGGTGGAGAGAAATCGATGCGCGGTGAACCTAACCCAAACCAGTGGAAAATGTATGAAGAAAACAATTGCATGCATCACCACAAACTCCCCCCTTCTTACCAATATATGCGTAATTGGAACCAGGGCTATTTAAACTGGGCTCAGGAACACGGCTTGACACGCTACGCCGAACCCATTGACGTCCACCTATACTCAGAAGTATTACAAAAATTCAGGCGCGCAGCGATGGGAAAATCGAATGGTCGTAAACCGCCCAAACATTTAAAGGCGAGAATTGAACGGTTTATGGATCCTTTACCGTTTTACTACGAACCGCTCGAAAATGAAGGCATCGAACGCAAGCAATACCCGCTTAATGCGCTCACGCAACGGCCCATGGCGATGTATCACTCGTGGGATTCACAAAATGCCTGGTTACGCCAGATTCATGCGCACAACTATATGCATATGCACCCGAGTGTGGGTCAACAAAATGGTTTTGTTGATGGTGATTGGGTATGGGTTGAATCGGTTCACGGCAAGGTGCGTTGCCAAGCAAAATTCACCGAGGCGGTAGAACCCGGCACTGTCTGGACTTGGAACGCGATTGGTAAGGCTTCGGGTGCATGGGGCCTTGATAAAAATGCCAATGAATCCAAACGAGGGTTCTTGCTAAACCATTTGATCGGGGAAGAACTACCCAATCAGGAGCCGGGGCAGCACTTATCCAATTCAGATCCAATCACAGGTCAGGCCGCCTGGTTTGATGTGCGGGTAAGAATATATAAAGCCGACAATAACGAACCGCCCGAAACCAGCCCTCAGTTTTCAAGCATACCGGTATATCCGGGCATGAATGAAGCACCCAAAAAGTGGTTGGCTTTCAAAGCAGGCAATGGCCGCTTCAAACGATTCCTTTCAGGGGGAAAGGCATGACGCAATTGGCATTGGTGATTGATTTGAACGTGTGCGTTGGTTGTTCTGCCTGCGTAACCTCCTGTAAAGAATGGAATACCTCTGGTGAGGCCGCAGGGGTCATGGCAGATAAAAATCCATATGGTAAAGATCCATCTGGTACTTTTTTTAATCGAGTACAAACCTTTGAAGTGGGCGAATACCCAAAAACTGAAATCGTCCATTTTCCTAAGAGTTGTTTGCACTGCGAAGAACCGCCTTGTGTGCCTGTTTGCCCAACGGGCGCTAGCTACAAACGTAAAGAGGACGGTATTGTTTTGGTCGATTATGATAAATGTATTGGCTGCAAATACTGCTCCTGGTCCTGCCCATACGGTGCGCGCGAACTGGACGAAAAGCAAAAAGTCATGAAGAAATGCACCTTATGTGTCGATCGGATTTATGATGAGCGCTTACCGAAAGAGCGCCGTAAACCTTCTTGTGTGTTAGCCTGCCCCACCAATGCAAGATTATTTGGGGATGTACATGACCCATATTCCCATGTATCTGAGCTAATTCGCGAAGCAGGAGGCTACCAGCTCATGCCGGAATGGGGAACCAAACCATCAAATCATTACTTACCAAGGCGAAAAACCAAGATTACCGTTCGCGAAGATGAGCTCGAACGAGTGGACAACCCACTAAAGAAAGAAATTCGTCGTAAGGTGACAGAAGACGATGTCACGCTTGACGATTTTGTAGCCTGGTAATCTCCGAATAATAGTATCTTACTTATGCACCCTGCTTTTTCTGTGATTTTCCTTACAACCCTGATTGGCGCTGCCCAAGGTTTGTTTCTAGCCGTTTTCGCTGGCCAGATTTATAGTGATTTGGGCGTGGTTAACGAGCCCCTGGAAAATCAGTTTTTTATAGTTGGCACAATCATTGTTGCGGCTTTAATGGCCCTGGGCTTATTTGCCTCATTTTTTCATCTGGGTCGCCCAGAACGCGCTTGGCGTACCGTAACCAAATGGAAAACCTCATGGCTATCGCGTGAAGTGCTGGTACTACCTGTGTTTAGTGTGGCAGCAATTATTTGGGGATTGCTACACTATCAGGGATACGATCCGGTGGTCTTCTCACCAAGCAATGAAGTTCAGATTAGTTTGAGTATGGCAGTTGGTTTATTGGCGGCTGGCCTGGCCATGTTATTGTATCTCAGCACCGGTATGATATACGCCGCAGTGAAATTTATTCAGGAATGGGCCACCCCGCTTACCGTAATTAACTATGCGATACTCGGCATTGCTTCTGGCTTTACCTTGGCAACCACACTGGCAAGCTGGCTGGGTATGGAAACTACTTTTTACTATGCGAACTGGGCCATCCTGCTCACTATTTTAGGTTTTGCCACGCGTATGATCACGCTATACCGAAATACCCATTTAAAGCTTAAATCGAACCAGCAAACCGCGATTGGGGTGCGCCATCCTAAAATTCGCCAAACTTCGCAAGGCGCGATGGGAGGCTCGTTTAATACGCGCGAATTTTTTCACCACCAAACGGAAACAACCGTAAACTCGATTAAATGGTTTTTTATTGTCGCCGCCTTTATTGCACCCATCAGTTTATTATTTATCGGGTTACGCGCAGATCAGGCCACACTATTTGGCATTGCATTTATCGTACAATATATGGGTCTGTTGGCAGAGCGCTGGTATTTCTTTGCACAAGCCAGGCACCCACAAAACCTATACTACGCAGCAACCTAAACCTACGACAAATTCCAAAATCCTCATATGACAAAAGAGCCAACCACATTTGGGTTAGTGCTGGTGGGAGATGAGCTACTTTCAGGAAAACGTAAAGATGTCCATTTTGAATTTCTAGTGAACACGCTGGCCCAGCGTGGTGGACAACTGGCATGGGCACGCATGGTTGGGGATGATATTGACGCACAATCTCAAACCTACCGCCAAAGCCTAGCCAGCGGTAGCGTAGTCTTTTCTTTTGGTGGCATCGGCGCCACCCCGGATGACCTCACGCGCCAAGCCACTGCACTTGCATTTGAGCGTGAACTAGAATTCCACCCAGAAGGAATAAAAATTATGCAAGCACGCTTTGGCAAAGATTTTAGTCCTCGACGTAAGGAGCTGATTAATTTCCCCAAAGGTGCGGATTTAATTCCTAACCCGATTAACCAGGTACCCGGGTTTAGCCTGATGCAGCATCATTTTGTACCCGGTTTTCCCAATATGGCGCACCCGATGGTTGAATGGGTACTAGAAACATACTACAGCAACGCATTTGATCCATCTCCAAGAATTGAACGTACACTGCATACCCAAGGTGCGTATGAGAGCGACCTTATTCCTATTATGGAACAGGTTTTGTCTGACCACCCAACGGTCAAGCTATCAAGCTTGCCTCAAAGCAAAAATATTGGTTTGATAGAGCTTGCGATAAAGGCAGAAAAACAAGTTGCTGAAGCGGCTTTTAATCACTTGTGTGAACTACTTGACCAGTCGAGAATTTCCTATGAATTAGACTAAGCGGTCTTTCTCACACCAAATTCTTGGCGACGATTTATTGGGTATCTGGACAACAATGTGATACCACGGATACCAAGGAAAATTTCCAGTGCAAGCCATAACCCATGGTTTTGCCAAATTGGTAAAAACTGCCACCACGCCAACAGGTACACAAACAAGGACAGCAGCATCATATTGCGCATTTCGCGCGTCCAGGTCGCACCAATGTACACCCCATCCATCAAGAACGCTAGCACGCCAAATACCCCGGTAAGCGCGGCCCAAATCAGATAGCGCTTTGCCTCCACGCGAACCATTTCATTCGGGGTGAATCCATCAATGGTGATCGGACCTAGCAGCATCAATAGACAAAACAACACAAGTGACAATAATCCACTCCAAAATAACGAGATGCGCACGGCCTGATCAAATGCGGGCTGGTATCTGGCCCCAATTGCTTTACCGACCAGTTGCTCAACTGCATTGGAAAAGCCATCGAGCATAAATGCTGAAAGTAAAAAGAAATTTAGTAGTAAGCCGTTGGCCGCCAGGGTAACATCCCCCAAGCGGCTGCTTTGTGCAGTAAAAAAGCTAAATGCAAACAACAATGCCAAGGAACGAACCATAATATCGGAGTTAAGCGATAAGGTGCGTTTGATTTTTTGACCGTCGAATACGTGTGCAACACCTGGCCAAATGTTTCCCGCCTTATGAAGGACAATGATGGTACCCAGCAATGTCGCTAGTCCTTCAGAAAGCAAAGTAGCCCACGCCACGCCCGCGATACCCCCTCCTTTAATTAGGCCAAGGTAGATCGACATAACAATATTGAAACTACTCGCAATGACTTGTAACGCTAAACCAAGTCGAACATGCGCCAACCCCAACAACCAACCAAGAATCGAATAATTGAGTAAGGTAAACGGCGCAGCCAGTATGCGAATACCAAAATATAGCGTTACTGCGCTGGCGACCGCTGATGAAGGACGCATCAAGGCAAGGCCAATATCGAGTAGAACCCCCGAAGCAAGCACAAGTGATACACCCACAACCAACGATAATCCTACGGCACGCACTAATACCGCTTGCTGTTCTCGCTCATCCCTGGCACCCAAAGCTTGGGCAGTTAGACCCGTCGTGCTGGCACGTAGAAAGTTGAGCCCAGTAAAAATAACATCAAAAATAACTGCACCCACTGCAAGCCCGCCAAGCATGGCAGTATCACCCAGTTGACCGATTACAGCGGTATCCGTAATGCCCATCAAGGGTACCGTAATTGAGGCGAGCATGACCGGCCAAACCAGCGCAAATACGCTGTTTCGTGTCACCTCAAATGGATGCATTTTTAACCGAGTTGACACAGATTACAACCTAGGTTTTATCAAGAGCTACACGATAACATGGAACAGCCCGCACGATGGCGCGCCCAATCGGGACGTTTCTCAGCGTATTTTTGCATGCCTTTTTGTTCTGTATAGGGTGTAAGCAAAAGCGTTTGAAGTTCATATACCATACTGTAGTCTTCCTGCTCAGCTTTATCGATAGCGAGTTGGGCAAGATAGTTTCTCAGTACGTATTTTGGATTGGTCTGATTCATTGCTGCTTGGCGCGCCTCATGCGAAAGCGCAGATTGCTGCCAATACTGAATCAAGTCTCGCAACCAGTCTGCCGTGCGCTTTAGGTGAGAAGCTGAGATAGGAGCATAATAGGCCGCTTGCAGTGGTTTACAAAGATCAGTGTCACTTAGACTCGTATCAAGCCCGATGTTAGCGAGTTCACGAAAAAAGATCGTCATATCAGTTTCTTCGCCTTGTAATAAAATCAGGCAGGTTTCGCGCATAGATTTTTCGCGCTCACCTTCAGGTTCATCAATCCCAAGTTTGGCCAGCATCATTCTTGACCAGACCCGCTCAAAGTATTCGGCGTAATAAGCGAGCGCTGTTTGAAGCGGCTCAACTTCTTCAGTTAAAGCTACCAGCGCTTGCGCCAACTGCAGCAAGTTCCAGTGTGCGACTGAGGGTTGGTGGCCATAGCGGTAGCGCTTGTGCGCCTTGTCGGTGGTATTGGGCGTCCAGTCCGGGTCGTAATTATCCAGCCAGCCATAAGGGCCATAATCTATGGTGAGCCCTAGAACGGACATATTATCAGTATTCATCACCCCGTGAACGAACCCAACCCGCATCCAATGCGCGACCATTTCCGCGGTAGTAACACAAATTTCCCTGAACCACTTTACGATGTCTGCCTTATCTATAGCGCTATGCTCTGGGGAAAGATGTGGAAAATCTGTTCTGATAGTGTAATCAATCAGCTTACGCAAAAGCCCTAAATTATTGCGTGCCGCAAGAATTTCGAAATGTCCAAAGCGCGTAAAGCTGGGGGCAACTCTGCACACCACCGCGCCGGGTTCTTGCTTTACATTACCGTCGTAAAACATATCCCGAGGTATGTTTTCGCCGGTTGTCACCAGGCTCAGCGCGCGTGTGGTAGGGACGCCTAAATGATACATGGCCTCAGAACATAAAAACTCTCGAATAGAAGAACGTAATACCGCAAAACCATCCGCCTGACGCGAATAAGGCGTTGGACCGGCTCCTTTGAGTTGCAGTGCCCAGCGCTGGCCCTGTTGATTGATGATCTCTCCCAAATTAATCGCACGACCATCACCCAGCTGACCAGCCCAATGTCCGAATTGATGACCTCCATAGCAACTGGCGTAGGGTTGCATGCCTTGCGCCAATCGGTTCCCTGCCATTATCTGGGTGAACGCCTGGCTAGTCGCATACCCAGAATCAAGCCCCAACTGCTGCATCATGTGCTCAGAAAAGGCGACTAACTGAGGCTGTGAGACCGATTTGGGCTGCACCTTGGAGTACAAAGCACCATCCACCTGACGACAGTAGTTTTCTAAAATCGGATCAGCAGGCAGCTCAGCAATAAACCGGTTGTCAAATTGCAGCGAATCAAATGTATTCGGCGTAGCCATAAAAAAGACGCCATGATATGAATTGCGTTTTATGGAATAGGTTAGCGGGCGTTGATCAACACCGCCTGCTCATCTTCCATGATTTTTATGGCTTCTTCAAGGTCAATTTTTGTGGGGTTTTGGCTGCTCTGCCCACTTAACAGTTGGTACAATTCTGCCTGTTCGTATATTTTGCTATCTCCTTCACTGGTTAGGTGATAGGCCGCCCAAGAAATAAATTTGGTAAGCGGAAACAACTGGTTTAGTTTTGGTGAAATATCAATATGCAATCCTGCAATAAACAGTAGATTTTTATTGTGATAAGCCTCCTCACGTAAAATGGTTCGATAGGTTCGATCAAATTCGACCTGAGTATTCACTTTAGCGGCGGTTAGCGCAACGTGTTCATTGGTCACAATCCAGGGCATCGCCTGGATTAAATTGTTTTCTAAGTGCTGGTGACCCTCTACATCTTCAACTATACGTCGACGAAAATAAATCAGGTGGGAGCCTTTTACCAATAGGTCTCGGTTTCGACTTGCTCCACGCATCCTCGCCAACCAACTCAATAAAAGCGGCAGATGCAATAAATTTAGAAGAAGTTGCGTATGAACGAATCGGATTTGTTTGAGGCTCTACGATCTTATCCATCTTTAGCACCAGACCTTCCTCTTTATCTAGGCGCAATAGCGCTTTATCAATTATGACAAAATTTGTTTGTCCTCAAAAAGTAGGTTTATATTAGCCTGTGCTAATTTGTACTCGTCCTGGTACCAATCCAGTGTTTCCACGATCTTTCCATAGGATGTTGAGTAATGCTCCCCTTCGGATTGTAGTCGACGATACTTACCAAATTGTCCGGTATTTGGATCATACCCCACATGACTGGCCTGAATCAGCAGCAGATCTTTTCCATGATGCGCATGTGGACCATGTCGATCAGTCTCCACCACCCCTCCAACACGCCCATGATTGAAAGGAAATTGTCCAAAGTGCTTGGCCAATAAAATAATCGGAAAGCCCTGACTTTCATCCGAACAAAATGCCCGTGATGGCATTATGCTTCCTGCAGTAAAACCCAAAGACTGACAGAAATTATATAGACGCGGCACAAATGAACTGTAGCGCATCAACATGCCTTGCAGATGAAAGCTCTCTAGGGTTGATTGATTGATGGCGTCACTGCTATACATATTAAATTAGTTAAGCGAATATACAGTCTACTATAACCCAATTATTAAACCGGGTTAAGCATGGTTGTACGGAACCAAATGGAGCGGGTGAAGGGAATCGAACCCTCATTAGAAGCTTGGGAAGCTCCTGTTCTACCATTGAACTACACCCGCAAGCAGCCTAAGTCTAGTGTGCTATGTGAAGTTCGGCAATAGCAGTATCAGGTGTTTGTTGTCAAACCTCTATATCTTTCGCTCGGGCACCTTTTCCAGGTACCCCTGGTGCTCTTCCCCTACGTAGATTGCAAACTGCCCGGCTCTTTTTTCTTCAACATAGCGTTGCAGAACCCTACCGAGATAGGGAAAGCTCAATTCATCCAAGGGTAGCACGTCGAGTGGGAAAAATTCTGCTGCATCACTTAAATTATCTATCGACTCTGCTTGGCAGCGATAATATATTGATAGGCGCTGGTGGTGGCGGCCCTCCACGATTGAAAATAATGCTTTGTCCCGCACGTCGATGCCGATTTCTGTCATTGCTTCCACCACATTTGAGCCATCCCCGTTGCGACTGGGCAACACCCGGGGCACATCATACTGACCTTCTGGATTCTTAATAAATAGCAGATGGTCATCATGATCAACCAATACGCCGGCGCTGGAATGTACTGATTCCTGCCTTTCAATGACGCTTAGGGTGGCTTCTGGCAAGTCAATCGCGCAATACTGCCCCTGATAATAACCCAAGGGATGGCGCGTGGATTTTTCCGCTCCAATAATTCGGCCTATCAGGATGATATGATCTCCAGCGACGATTTTCTCGTGCATATTACAATCCAGCCAGGCGGCGCTACCTTTGATGATTGGGCTACCGGTTTGCTTGGCCTTCCAATCAATATCAGCAAATCGGTCTTCGTCTTTACGCGCAAAATTATTTGATATAGCTTCTTGTTCGGTCGAAAGAATATTAATAGCGAATGCGTTCGCGCGCCTGAATACTGACGCCAAACCAGCCGACTGGGCAATACAAACCAACACCAGTGGAGGGTCAAGCGAAACCGAGGTGAAAGAATTTGCGGTAAACCCTACCGGTACATCGTGCTGATCCAAGGTGGTCACCACGGTTACCCCGGTCAGGAATTTTCCCAGAATCTGGCGGAGATCTTGTGGTTTGGCTTTATTCATCTAAATAGATTATTTTGATCTTGCATAAATTAACATAATAAAGCCGGTCAGATGACCGGCTTTGTCGTACCACCGAAAACAGCTTGAATGACTAGTAGCGATAATGCTCCGGCTTATAAGGACCACCTACGTCAACACCAATGTAATCTGCCTGAGCCCGTGAGAGCGTGGTCAGGTTTGCACCTATACGCCCGAGGTGCAAGCGCGCCACTTCTTCGTCCAAATGCTTGGGTAGTATATATACTTGATTCTGATAATCACCAGGCTTGCTCCATAACTCTATTTGTGCCAAAACCTGATTAGTAAAGCTATTTGACATCACAAAACTCGGATGACCCGTAGCGCAACCCAAATTAACCAAACGTCCTTCGGCCAGCAAGATGATCTTATTCCCGTTTGGCAAGGTGATGTGGTCTACTTGTGGTTTGATATTTTCCCATTCAAGGTCCTTCATGCCTGCAACATCAATCTCATTGTCAAAATGACCAATATTACAAACGATGGCTTCATGACGCATTTGGTGCATGTGCTCTTTGGTAATCACGTTAAAGTTACCGGTAGCCGTCACAAAAATATCCGCTTGCGAGCAAGCATCGTCCATATCAACCACCCTAAAACCTTCCATAGAGGCTTGGAGCGCACATATTGGATCAATTTCGGTGACCCAAACGGTCGCACCCAATCCGCGTAAAGATTGGGCGCAACCCTTACCCACATCTCCGTAACCCAGTACCAGACAGACCTTACCCGCAATCATGACGTCGGTCGCCCGCTTGATACCATCCACCAGGGATTCGCGGCAACCATATAAGTTATCGAATTTTGATTTGGTGACCGAATCGTTCACATTAATCGCTGGGAAAGGCAGCTCACCCGATTTTTGCATTTGGTATAAACGATGCACGCCGGTCGTGGTCTCTTCGGTTACACCCTGAATACCTGCCAATCGAGTACTATACCAATTGGGATCGGTTTTAAGCCGTGCTTTGATTGAATTGAACAATGCAATCTCTTCTTCACTACCAGGCTTATCCAGCACCGAAATATCCTGCTCGGCTTTACTGCCCAGTACCAATAACATGGTCGCATCCCCACCATCGTCCAGAATCATGTTAGGCCCACCTTCATCCCATTCCATGATACGATGGGTGTAAGCCCAGTACTCGTCCAGAGTTTCACCTTTAACCGCGAATACTGGAATACCCTGATCCGCGATTGCGGCAGCGGCCTGATCCTGGGTGGAATAGATATTACAAGATGCCCAGCGCACCTGCGCGCCCAAGACAACCAGGGTTTCGATCAGTGCGGCCGTTTGAATGGTCATATGCAAAGAGCCTGCTATGCGCGCGCCTTCTAGCGGCTTTGCATCGCTGTATTTCTCTTGTAGCGAGGCCAGCCCGGGCATCTCGGTCATCGCAATGGCAATTTCCTTATGGCCCCAATCTGCAAGCGAGATATCTTTAATGATGTAGTCTTGATTTGTCATGTCTGGTTCTGTAATAGGTAATCGTGTCGTTTCGAGCATGGCATCTAACAGCTTTTCGCTGCCTCCCTGAGTATTTCGGCCTTGTCGGTTCGCTCCCAGGTGAACTCTGGTTCCGTTCTACCGAAATGCCCATAGGCAGCGGTATTGCGGTAAATAGGCCGCAGTAAATCAAGCATTTGCACAATGCCCTTAGGGCGCAAATCAAAATGTTCGGCAATTAAAGCCTCGATTTTCTTATCAGAAATGGTTGCCGTTCCATACGTTTCAACCATGATAGAAACGGGATGCGCCACACCAATCGCATACGCTACTTGTACCTGGCAACGGTCCGCCAGACCTGCTGCAACAATATTTTTAGCCACATATCGGGTCGCATACGCGGCTGAGCGATCAACCTTGGATGGATCTTTACCCGAAAAAGCACCCCCACCATGTGGTGCCGAACCGCCGTAAGTATCAACAATTATTTTGCGACCGGTCAAGCCACAATCTCCTACTGGCCCGCCAATTACAAAACGACCGGTTGGGTTCACTAAGTACTCCGTATCACCGTTGAGCATGTTAGCGGGTAAAACGGGTTTAATCACTTCTTCAATCACCGCTTCTTTCAGCGTATCATGGGATACATCTTCACTATGCTGAGTCGACAGCACCACGGTTTCGATACCCACGGGTTTGTCATTTTCATAACGCACTGATACCTGAGATTTTGCGTCCGGACGCAACCAGGTCAGCCCACCTGTCTTGCGCACTTCAGATTGTTTTTTTACCAGCCGGTGCGCATAGTCAATCGCAAACGGCATTAGGGTATCGGTTTCATTACACGCATAACCAAACATGATGCCCTGATCCCCCGCACCCTGATCAAGATCCAGGCCTTCGCCTTCATTGACGCCTTGCGCGATGTCGGGTGATTGTTTATCTAGTGCTATCAGTACTGAGCAACTGTTGTAGTCATAACCCATCTCTGAGCTGCAATACCCAATCTCTTTAATCGTTTGACGCACGACTTCCTGATAGTCGATATTTGCTTGAGAGGTGATCTCACCTGCAATCACTGCCATTCCGGTGTTGACCATGGTCTCACATGCCACTCGCGATTTTGGGTCCTGCTCTATAAGCGCATCTAATATGGCATCAGAGATTTGGTCTGATACTTTGTCTGGGTGTCCTTCAGACACAGACTCCGAAGTGTATAAATAATTTTTCGCCATGGATTATTCCTGAATTAAGAAAGAGTTGAGCTGTGATAATAGATATAATCACATAAAGAAGTCTTTATATCATTTTGGATGTTACCACAAAAAGAGAATTATTTCATTGCACGCAATAAATTTTGTTGCCCATGTTTGGCCAAAACAATTAATTTATCACTTCAAACCCCGTCTTGCTTGCGCAATAAGCTGGCAAATTTGCGCTGTACCCTGAAGAAACCTGCGCGTTGGTCGATTAATAATGTTCGCATCGACATGTTTGACCTGATCTGCCGATACTGCTTCGATAGAAGGCCATTTTGACCATAAATCCACCCAGCCAGCAGATTGCCTTTGGTTATGACCTGCTAATAATATAAGTTGCGGGTTCTTGGCAACCACCCCTTCAACGCTTACACGTGGTGCGATGGTGGGTTCATCGGCAAATATATTTACCCCGCTACATAGGTCGAAAGCTTGATTAACCGAATGATCACGATTAAGTGTAATGAGTGGCTCATTCCAAACCTGAAAAAATACCTTGACCGGTAGTTTTCCCAGATACTCTTTTTGCAATGCGACATGGGTATTGCGCATCTGCTCGAGCTCTGGGGCAGCGTACTGCACTCGCCCTGTAAGCTGCGCTAAACGTTCAACATTACCGATAATCTGCTCAAAAGTGATGGGCTCTGAATAAAAGACTGGCAGGCCAAAATCTATCAAACGCTCAATAGACTCCTTCCTATTACCGCTCGACCACGCGACTACCAAATCTGGCTTGAGGCCAATGATGGTCTCAATATTAATTTGTTTGTAGTTTCCAACTCGCGGAATAGCCAAGGCCTGCTCCGGAAAATCACTGTGATCAACGGTGCCTACAATCAGCTCGCCTGCACCGGCTGTAAAAAGGTTTTCCGTGTTATGCGGGGCTAAGCTTACAATTCTAGAGGCCGGTGCACTTAATACGATTTCACGCCCTAAATCGTCGGTGACGCGTATCTCTCCAAAACAAGCGAAGGAGATTAGAAAGGTCAGATTCGCGATGATACGAATCCGACCTGATTTGCGATACGCAAACATGCGCAGTGATCTCTACTTTGGGGTGTAGCGCAGGGTCATAAGTAGATTTAACCCATCTTGATTGAAGTACTTGGCGGTTTCGTATTGTTTATCAAATACATTGTTCACCGCCAAATTCATCATCCAGCTCGGGCTCATTGCATAACCCAAATTCAGATCTACCGTGCTAAACCCGCCCAAACGTTTAGTGTTGGCCAAGTCATCATAGCTATGCCCTTGCGCGTGCCAGTCAACTACCGTCAGGAATTTTCCGAATGCCCGACGAAAACCTAGATCAAAACTATGTTCGGGGCGCCTTGCCAGTAAATTATTTTCGTTTGGTCCTGCGCTTTTGTTTTTAGGTGAAAGTAAGGTATAGCTAGCATCAACTTCCCATCCAGCCAATTGCGTTCCGACAACCAATTCCAGACCTGGAATGCGGGCCTTACCAATGTTGACGGGTTGATTACTGGCCGCATCAAAAGCGATCAACTCATCAATGTTTGAAGCAAATAGGTTGGCTGAAAAACGCACGTTCTGTTTGTTCCCAGATAAACCAATGTTAACACTGTCCGAGTTTTCAGGATTCAGATTAGCATTCCCAAACTCGGGAAAGTATAACTCGTTGAAGGTCGGCGCTTTAAAAGCGGTCGCGTACGAAGCGGTCCAACGTAGGTCATGCGCAAAATCTCGCCCAACACTGATACCGCCCGTGGTTTCTGTACCAAATTGCGCGTTGTCGTCTCCTCGTAGGGAAACCTGCAAATCTGTACCACCTACACTACCCAAATACTGACCAAAAACCCCTGTGTTATCACGCTCACTCACTATGTAGTCCGTGGTACCCGATACTTCATCCTGAAAATAATCCAATCCAATCGTGAACAGGTCATCAGCACTCACTTGAATATCATTTTGCAATGTAAGTTGATCTCTATCAGTATCAAAACGGCTAAAAAATGTACCACCTTTTAAATTGTCCGAATGATCCTTGCTTCTGGCTGCCAATAAACTGACATTCCATTTATCGCTGGCAGCGAATTCCAGTTTGCTTCCCAAAACCTGATTAAGCGATTCGCGTTGATTACTAAGACTACCGTCATAATCCAGTTCTGAATCTATATGTAACATATTAACCGAAGCGTTCACACGCGACCCCAGCTTGGTCCCACCGGCGAGTGAAATTGAATGGTTCATATAGCCATCCGCATCCGGCTCGTTGGTAAAACAACCACCCCCATCTGGAAATGGCTTACCCCGGCAAGCATTGAATCCATCGGTCTCAAAACTGGCCACATGGGCGCTATACCAAGTCGAAACTTTGCGTCCGGATAATCCTGCATTTAAGCCCACACTGGAATGACTGCCGCCAGAAATTGAGAAATTTGAGCGCATATCACCATTGGGTTTGCGCGTAAAAATCTGAATCACACCGCCAAGTGCGTCAGAACCATATAGGCTTGATTGGGGGCCGCGTACTACCTCGATACGTTCTATTTGGTCAACTGGAATATCCTGGATAGCTGCAGTACCTGAGGTAGCAGAACCGACCCGAACCCCGTCGATTAGGACTAACACATGGTCAGATTCAGACCCGCGTAAAAATATAGATGCCTGGGCACCTTTGCCACCGTTAGACACAACATTTAAACCTGGTGTTAAACGCAATAAATCGCCTACCGTGGTATTGGGGCGCGCATCGATTTGTTTACGATCAATAACCGTAACCGGTGCCAGAGTTTCGTCAACAGTCTGCGCAGTTCGCGAACCTGTGATAACAATGGTCAAACGGTCATCGTCCTGGTCGGCTATTGCGGTTGGTATGGATAGGAATACAGCTAGAAAGCTACCAGCCAAGCTGGCGTAAATTTTGTGAGTCATGAAAGTCTCCTCATGTTTGCACTCACCCGTGCAATGATTGGAAAACGCCGTATCTGACGAACCGAAGCCCGTCTCTAAACAGCGACGAATACACAGGCCGGTCTCCGGACTCATGAGGCAAAACAATTTTATATACATACGCCTTCCCATGAACTGGGAGCGCTTGATTCAATAGGCAGTAAACACATTGCTAACACAGATCATCTCTCACGCTACAAACTAAGCCTGAAAGCAGGCTAGTGCGTATTGCGAATGACGATTATGTGCTCAATGAATTTATCCACGCGCGATCAAGTATTCCTGTCACAGTGGCATAATGTATGCACTTACTCATTTACCGTTGCGGGGGCAGTACCGGGATAGCTATGTCGTGAGAAATAACGCACCGGTTTCCCGTTTCACTCAGATTTATTGCTCTGAGAACCTGGCGCGGCAGATAATACCGCAAAACACCCGATTAGAACAGGCGATGTCATTATCTATGTGTAAAATACGCGCGAGATTTCTCTGATACAAAATGAACGCACTGTATACCCACCGCCTTTTATTTATCGGCTTATCTCTGGCATTGTGTCTAGTGGTTTGCGTTTCAGTGCTGACTGGCTCGGTGCCGATTGATTTACATGAATTTGTCCGAATCATTGCGCAACAATTTGGCATAAGCAGTGGATCTGAAGGTATGGGTGACTTGCAGATGAAGCAAACCGTACTCTTACAAATACGTTTACCACGTATCGCATTGGCAATCATCACTGGTCTGACTTTGGCGGTCAGCGGTACAGTGATGCAGGGCTTGTTCCGCAATCCGCTTGCGGATCCGGGCTTAATGGGCATATCTGCCGGCTGTGCTTTCGGTGCTGCGCTGTTTGTGGTATTGGGTTCTCACTGGCTGGGCGCGACGAACATCATTGCTTCTGTCTGGGCTCTGCCTCTGGCCGCATTCACGGGTGGCCTAGTGTGTACCTGGCTGGTATTTTTCCTGGGACGCACAGGACAGCGAACCGATGTTGCCACAATGTTATTAGCGGGTATCGCGATCAATGTGATCGCAACCGCGGGCACCAGCGCGCTGGAATTTGTCGCCGATGATCAAGCCCTGCGCGGTATCGTTTTCTGGTTAATGGGGGATTTGGGATCCACACCATGGAAGCAGTTGTTATGGGTTGCACCGGTGCAACTGGCCGCCGTTATCGCCATGCTTTTTTATGCTCCCGTACTCAATGCATTTTTACTAGGGGAGGCCGAAGCCCAACATCTTGGATACAATGTCGAAAACAGCAAGCGTATATTAATACTATTGGTGGCGCTGGGGGTGGGTTTATCCGTCTCACTGGCTGGCGTGATTGGCTTTGTCGGCTTGATCGTCCCGCACCTGCTGAGACGCTTGGTGGGCGCTGACCATCGCATATTACTACCCGCATCAGCGCTGCTAGGTGCAGTACTGGTATTGTTAGCGGACTGGTTATCCAGAGCGCTATTGGCACCCACCGAAATTCCCGTCGGCATCTTGATGGCCTTGACAGGCGGCCCATTTTTTATCTGGTTATTGTTAACCACACGCTATCGGTTTGCCAGATGAGCCTGATTGCCCAACAAGTAAGCTTATCTAGCCACGGGGAAATGCGCTTGCACCAAGTCTCATGCGCGGTGCCCCCAGGTAAACTCAGCGTCATAATTGGCCCTAATGGCTCTGGTAAATCCAGCTTAATCAAGGTGCTCGCGGGTCAATTGCCCCCTACCGACGGTCAGGTCACCCTAGATGAGAAAGCCCTACACCATTGGCCCAACCAGGTTTTGGCGCGTCGCCGTGCTGTCCTGCCGCAGCAGGCCACCCTGGATTTCCCCTTTAGAGTAAGTGATGTGGTCGCGCTCGGGCGTAGCCCTTATCCGCGTGATCGACAGAACGATCATAGACTGGTGGAAGATGCCATGCGCTGTTTTGATATTGCCAAGCTGGCTGATCGTATGTACACCACGCTTTCTGGCGGAGAACGACAACGCGTGCATCTGGCGCGTGTCTGGATTCAACTGCGCGAACCAGGGCATGATTTACCCCGCTATTTATTGCTGGACGAGCCGAGTACCGCCTTGGATTTAAAACATCAACGAGACTTGCTCGATTTACTAAAAAGTGCCGTAAGGGATGGTCGCTTTGGTGTATTGGCTGCGCTGCATGACCTCAATAGCGCAGCACAATACGCGGATCAGCTCATCCTGCTAAACCAGGGCGCTATCGTCGATTCCGGCACACCCGAACAGGTAATGACCACACATAATATTCGTAATGTGTATCAGGTACCGATTGAATTTCTGCGATACAAACCAGGTGAAAAACAGATCATTGCCCTGCCTCTCACAGAAACCTAGTGATACTCAGAACTTCAAATTGTATGAGATTCCGGAGGTGATCTAACTTATTCTTGCGTGACAGCTAAAGTCAGCTTATCCAACGCACCTTCAACTTTGTCCAGTACCTTACTCCCCTCACCTACTGCATAGCTTGCTTTCAAATCCTGCGGGTTATGGTAGCTTATCCACACCTTGCCCTCATTATCTTCATACACCGCAACACGCAAAGGCAAATCCAGGGAAACCGCTACATCGTTTTGCATCAGAACGGTACCGCCTTTGGGATTACCAAAAATCAACACTTCGGCGGCATTCATTTGCAGGTCAACACCCTGGGCATTTTTTTGATGATCAACACGGGCAAATACCCCCATTCCTTTTGATTGTACGAGGGCCTCAAATTTGTCCATAGTCTCTTTAACGCTATGGGGGCTGGCTTTTTTAATCAGATCACCCGCAAAAACCAGACCGGGTAAAGCCATAATTACAAATACGACAATTGCATAAAGTTTTTTCATTTTTGATTCCTACAATGATATAGAGATGAAATAGTTATTCTACGTGAATCAGGTTTGAGTATTTCGCCAACTTTTAGTTCCTTGCAGGCATAAATACGTATCCCCATCAGGGCTTGCAATACGCCCTTTAACACCAGCGTTACTCATAGCGTAGCGCATCAATCGGCAGCATACGCGCTGCTTGGCGTGCCGGCATCAATCCTGCAAACAAGCCGGTACCGATAGCGATTGCTTCTGCCAGCAACACATAATACCAGTCTAGGCTAATAGGTAAGGCAGGAACTAGTAGGGCAACGCCCCCAGCGATTAACATACCAAGCACCAATCCAGCCAGACCGCCTACCCCTGATAACATTGCAGCCTCAAATAAAAACAAGGCACTAATCTGGCGACGCGATGCACCAAGTGCGCGTAACAAACCAATTTCCTGAGTACGTTCGCGCACGGTAATACTCATGATGGTAAGAATACCCACCGCACCTACCAGTAAAGAGATGCCCCCAAGCCCAGCGACGACTGCCGTCAGCACCCCCAGTACCGACCCGAGCACACCCAGCATATCGTTTTGCGTAATAATGGTAAAGTCCTCGTAGCCATGCCGATCAATCAACGTTTGTGTGATTCGTTCGGAAAGCGTCGCTTCATCATGGCCCGCGGTGTAAAGTAGATCGATCTCCATCACCCCACTACGATTAAACAAACTAAGTGCCCGCGTAATCGGAATATAGACCGTATCATCCAGATCAAAGCCTAGAATCTGGCCTTTGCTTTCCATCACACCGACCACCCTAAAACGCTCCTGTCCAATACGAATACGCTGTCCAAGCGGGTTTTGACTACCGAATAACTCGTCTCGTACCGTCGGACCAATTACCGCGAGATTGCGTGCTGAATCAGAGATCTCTTCGGGCAAAAACTGGCCCATCGCGGGCTTCATTTGCCAGGTTTGGGGTGCATAGTGATTTACCCCAATGATATTCACCCATCGCGATCGATTGCCCGCCTCAACCGGCGAATTACCCGAAACCAAGGGCATGGAGGTTTCAATACCTGGAATTCGTTCCAGCGCCTGTGCATCCTCTATAGATAACGGTCGTGTGGAATTGATCGCTGCCCCCGAAATACCCATGGTGACGTTTGCGCCTGGAATGACCGCAATGACATGCGTACCAAACTGGGTGAACTGGGCCAAAACATACTGCTCCAAGCCCCTACCCATCGCCGTCAGCAACACCACCGCGGTAATACCTACCGTGATACCCAAACCCGTCAGCACACTGCGCAAACGCCCAAAGCGAATACTACTAAACACCAGTTGCAAGTAATCTCGAAATTTCATGGTGCTCTGGTAAACATCTTTAAGCCAAGGCCTCAACGGGTGGTAAGGCAGCCGCTTGGCGCGCGGGAATTGCACCAAACAGCAAGCCTGATATCAACGTAACACTGGCCACGCCAACCCAAACCCAAACGGGTGTCTGCAAGGGAAAACTGGGTAAGAATAATTGTAATATCGTTAAACAAAACCATGACAACATCACCCCGAGTAAACCACCCGCAACCGAAAGCAACATGGCCTCCCCCATGAATAAGCGCGTGACCTCAGTGGTGGATGCGCCCAGCGCCTTGAGCAGACCAATTTCTGCTTTGCGCTGATTGACCGAAACCAGCATCACATTCATGATCAGAATGCCTGCCACGATCAAACTGATGGCAGCAATCGCGCCAATCGCATAAGTTAACGCACTTAAGATATCATCAAACGTGCCCAGCATGGATTCCTGAGTCAACACCGTAATATCTTCTTCATCATTATGCCGCGCGCGAATCACCTGTTTTATCGCCGCTTGGGTGCGTTCTATTTCACTATGGCGTCGGCTGGAAACCATGATACGAAACAGTGACGGCGCGTTCAGCAAGGATTTAGCACTGCTCACGGGCATAATCAGCATATCATCAAAATCCATGCCAATCGATTGACCTTTATTGCGAAGTACCCCGATCACCCTAAAGCGTGCATCACCGATACGAATTTTTGCGCCGAGCGCATTGCGGTTACCAAATAATTCTTTTTTCAGCTCATGGCCAAGTAAACACACCGGGCTGGACAATTGTGGATCAGCATCCGACCAGACCTTGCCCGCGGCCAATTTTAAATTGAGCACACTCAACAATGCCGGGGTCGACCCCAGCAAGGATATTTCCCTGGAAAGCGCCTCGAACGAAATCTGCGCATTGCCAAATACCACTGGTGCCGCCTCTGCAACCAGTGGGTGACGCGCAACGGCGATCGCGTCTTCCAGTGTCAAATCCCGAGGGGTTGCACCGGTCATCGGCGGTGCACCACCTGAAGTTTCGGTTTTACCCGGGAGGACGATTAATAAATTCGTGCCTAAGGATTTGAACTGGGAGGACACGTAAAGACGCGCACCTTCACCCAGTGAAGTCAGTAATACGACTGCGGTGACCCCGATCGCAATCGCCAGTAAAATGAGGGCAGTTCGAACAGGATATGCGCGCAAGGCTTTGATATTGAATCGGGTGTTGTCACCAAGATGCATACTTAGATATCCCGGGTAATCCGACCATCTTCCATAAATAAACGTCGCGTCGCACGTTCACCCAGCCGCGCATCGTGCGTTACCATCACCAAGGTCATACCATTCGCATTGAGTTGTTCAAGTACCCGCATGACTTCCTCACCCGAATGGGTATCCAGATTTCCGGTTGGTTCGTCAGAAAGTAGCAGGGTAGGATTTAGTACAGCCGCTCTCGCAATGGCGACCCTTTGCTGTTGCCCACCGGAAAGCTGATCCGGACGATGCTGCGACCGATCAGCCAACCCCAATTGTTTCAGCATGGCAATCGCGCGTTGTTTTCGCTCTTGCCCTGTGACCCCCATGAGCATTAACGGCATCGCAACATTCTCCCAAGCGTTGAGGCGTGGAATAAGATGAAATGATTGAAAAATAAAACCAATATGATCGCGCCGAAACTGGGCGCGCGCCTCTTCCTTTAGGCTTGTCAGTTCTCGTCCTTGAAATTGATATTGCCCCCGGTCAGGCGCATCCAGTAAGCCCAGAATATTCAACAGCGTGGACTTCCCCGAACCGGAAGTACCCATCACCGAAATATAATCACCTTCGGTTATCTCCAAATCCACTTCGTCCAAAGCGTGCACTGTTTCACCACCCACCACAAAATCACGACAGATTTTGTCTAGTGAAATCACTGCTTACTTGGTCTTTTGATTTGTAGTAACTGCCAGTGCGCCATCCTCAACCCCTTCTGCGCCCAGCGTCGTGACGACCTGATCACCGACTGCCAGGCCACTGACCACTTCGGTGTACACCCAATTTCCCAGACCCTTTTCAATTTCCTGTAAATGTAAGCGTTGATCTGCTGGATCAAACCGTAGCACATGATTGGCATCTAACAAGGCTTCACTCGGAATACGCACGACATCCACACTAGTATCAGTAATGATGTCTACATCGGCACTATAACCCACCCGCAAGTCGGCCAAATCTTCCGGGGTTTCGAAACTAAGCTCGACTTCTACGGTACGGGCCTGCTTTTCCACATCAACAATGTAATCTCCTATACGCTGCACCTTACCAACGAAGTTTCGATCTCGCCAGGCATCCAGTGTGATCCTGGCAGGCATACCCACACTTATCCTGGATGCATCAACTTCGTCTATGGGTGCGCTCATCTTAAAACACCCTGGTTCGATTAAGTCAATCACAGGCGGGGTAAGTATGCCCGGGGGCGAAGGCGTAACATACTCATTGAGCTCTCCATTAATTTGTGCGATCACACCTTCGAAAGGAGCCAGTAAATAGGTTTTTTTCAGGCGTGTCTCAACTGCATTCAGTCTAGATTTAGCCACCTTGACTTGACCTTCTGCCGCTTCGCATCTTGCTTCGCTAACCGACCGCTTAGCCTGTGCCTCATCGGCAGCAGCTTCTGAAACATTGTTTGAACGAGCTAATTGTGCGACGCGCCTGGCTTGACGGGCTGCTTCTTGCGCTTCTTGGCATACCGCCAGTTTCTCGGCTTGGCTCGCTACCAGCTGTTCCGCTGCCAATACGATATCTGCCTGCAAATCTTCGTTCCACAAGCTCATTAGCACCGTACCTTTCTTCACCTTTGTACCTTCCCGATGGGGAAGCGTTTCTATTTGTCCACCGAGCGAAGGTGATAAATGTGCTCGCCGACAAGCCTCAACGGTTCCGGCACGGGTGTTGGCGACCGTCGCTTCTACCTTCCCACGATCCACCTCACTCACCACAACAGTGACGGGTTGTTCAAGTGTTTTTTTCCAGATGATCCACGCAATACCTGCCAGTACTGCCAGTAACAATAATATTTTTATTAATCGACCCATAAGCATCTAGCCTGTTGCGGAATTAAGCTGCAGATAAATGTACAGCACGTGGTTGATGAGTGCTATCTGTCTAGACGGCAATTGTTGGTTCTACCGAAATTTTTATTCACGGTTGAGTCATGGGCTACGTGGGTTTACCAACGCAACACCTTGCCAAGCTAATAGCTGTGCAACTACTTGACCATTATGCAGATCAAAGACATCCAGCATGCTGATACAAGTCAAATATGATGTGTTTCGCAATACGCAGCGCTGAGGTTGGCAATATTGCCTTCTTACTCGGTTCCAAATTGCTGAAAATCAAGCTCTTATACTACGCGGCTAGCAAATTGATTTCAATCAAGGCTGTATTAGGCCATAATATCCATACTTGATTGTTCTTCTTAGCCTAAACCCGATTATGCACTACGATATCATCGTTGTCGGCGCGGGCCCGGCAGGGCTTAGCTTCGCGCGCGCACTTAAAGATACCCACCTGAAAATACTGCTGGTTGAAAAACAAAGTAAGAAACAAATAGCAAACCCGGCGTATGACGGTCGGGATCTGGCCTTAACCCATCTGACGCGTAAAACAATGCGTACACTGGGCACTTGGCAGCATATTCCTGAAACATCTGTCTCCTATATCAACGAGGCAAGAGTATTAGATGGCGATTCGCCTTTATCACTCGATTTCGATGCTCCCAAAGAAGGTAATTTACCGCTGGGTTATATGGTTTCAAACCATCGTATTCGCAAAGCAAGTTATGACGCGGTTGCACCCCAAGATAATGTGAGCTTCGTATTTAATCAAAGCGTCACCAAGGTGGAAACCGATGCGGGCAAAGGGTCAGTCACTTTAGAGAATGGTGATACTTACACTGCCGATTTAATCGTCGCTGCAGACACGCGATTTTCGCAAACCAGACGTCAAATGGGCATTGCTGCGGATACACGGGATTTTGCGCATTCGGCCATTGTCTGCCGGGTGGAACACGATCGGCCGCATGATCATGTCGCTTGGGAAATTTTTCAGTACGGGCGCACACTGGCGATTTTGCCACAACATGATAATCAGGCGTCAGTGGTGATTACGGTGCCGAGCAATGAAGTGGAAGCCATTCTGGCCATGACCCCCGAGGAATTTGCAAATGATGTCTCCCAACGTTTTGAACACCGACTGGGCGAGATGCGCCTAGTCAGCGAACTGCATACCTACCCGCTGGTCGCAGTGCATGCTAAATCCTTTTTTGCGCAGCGGTTTTGTGTAATTGGGGACGCTTCAGTAGGCATGCATCCGGTGACCGCCCATGGGTTCAATCTAGGCCTGCGTGGCGGAGCTACTTTGGCGCGTTTAATCACCCGCGCGCTGGAGCGGGGTGATGATATTGCCAGCTATGGCATGTTACGCCGTTACGAAATGATTCATATGCGCGCAACGCGACCCCTCTACCACGGCACCAACGCTTTGGTACAATTATTCACCAATGATCGCACACCCGCACGCGCGTTAAGAAAAGGTGTGTTGCATGCCAGCCGCATCCTGCCACCAGTTAGATGGATGATCAAACGTAAACTGGGCGAGAATTCTGAACCTTTTTCTGTCCTAAATAAATTTTAATTCGAATTGAAAAGCGGCGTGATGCATAGCCAAACGCTAATCGATACTGAACGCTTGACTTAGGATCAGCATCTCACTAACCTTGCCCGCTTTACTTCGGGTGTGTCTTGGTGTTCGACCCAAGATATTAAACGGGAAGCCGGTGCGTCATAGCAAAAACCATGACAAGCCCGGCACTGCCCCCGCAACGGTAAACGAGTTTAGGTAGATCACACAGCCACTTCGTAACAATGAGGGAAGGCGATCTACTGGTAGGTGCCGCTCGTGAGTCCGGAGACCGGCCCAAAGTGGTTAACAAGCAAAGCGGAGGGCGATGCTGTGATTGGCAGATCGTATTTTCTGCTCTTTCGGTTTTTCCTCTCTTGCCTGCTATATATCGCGAATTGACGCACGCACATGCGCTTGAGGAATTGATTAATGCATAAAGCTCACCTATTTACTACACCCAGGCGATTGCCACCCCTGCTGATCATTGCTTCCAGGCACCCACTTTAATGCCAACCATTGCTGCAATAACGCATGCCTACGCGCCAAAATGTTTACAATGACCACAGCTTTGTTAGCGTCGGCCGCAATATTACTAGATTGGTGGTGGGGTGAAGCGCGCAAGCATCACCCCCTCATTTATTTTGGCACACTGGCGCATATCGTTGAAACCAAGCTCAACAGCAAAACAGATAAGCCCCAAACTGGAAAAAAAATATACGGCGTTTTTGCCATCGCTCTGCTCATCCTCCCGCTGACTGCTGTTTCGACGTGGCTAGCCACGCTGCCTTTTGTGGGAGCGGTCTTTGCTGTGTTGATCCTATATCTAAGTATCGGCCATAAAAGCCTCCATGACCACGCGCGCTCCGTAGTGCTGGCCCTTGACCTGGGTGATGAAGATGAAGCACGTCGGTTAGCAGGCCACATGGTAAGCCGTGATACAAAATCACTTCATATCGCTGGTGCGGTGACTGAATCTGTTTTAGAGAACGGTAATGACGCGGTTTTTGGGGCTTTATTTTGGTTTGCCATCGCAGGCGCGCCTGGCGCCATGTTCTATCGATTAAGCAATACCCTCGATGCCATGTGGGGGTATCGCAATGCGCAATTTAAAGATTTTGGTTGGGCGGCAGCGCGACTGGATGATTTATTAAACTACATCCCAGCTCGAATCACTGCTTTAACCTACGCACTTTTGGGAAAAACCACCCAAGCGTTGCAGTGTTGGCGCTACCAGGCCGCAGCCTGGAAAAGCCCTAACGCCGGGCCGGTGATGGCGACTGGTGCGGGCGCCTTGAGCATTATTATTGGAGGACCAGCTTACTACCAGGGCAAAGAACATCAACGTCCGACGCTGGGGGCAGGCGTAAAACCCGCGGCCCGTGATATAGAACGCGCACTAACACTGGTAAGGCATGGCGTATGGCTGTGGTTCGGGCTCTTAATGGTGGTTGGTGGCCTCATTTATGGCGGAAGCTAGTTCATGCATACCAACACGTTAATGGTCCAGGGTACGATCTCTGATGCAGGCAAAAGCTTGTTAGTGACCGCGCTTGGGCGCTGGTTGGTTCGGCGCGGAATTCGTGTTGCTCCATTTAAACCGCAGAATATGGCGCTAAATAGCGCTGTTACTATCGATGGGGGAGAAATTGGTCGTGCGCAGGAAGTACAAGCCTATGCCTGCGGTGTCGCAGCACATACCGACATGAATCCGGTGTTGCTAAAACCCAATACAGATGTGGGTGCGCAAGTCATCATTCAAGGCCAAGCGATTGGCAATATGGATGCGCAAAACTATCACGATTACAAGGCTATCGCGCGTAAAGCGGTGCTTGAATCCTACACCAGGCTTAGCTCGAACTATGACAGAATAATTGTTGAAGGCGCCGGATCACCCGCGGAAATTAACCTGCGCAACAATGATATCGCCAATATGGGGTTTGCTGAAATGGTCGACTGCCCAGTTATTTTAATTGCCGATATTGACCGGGGTGGGGTCTTTGCGCACATCGTTGGAACGCTGCAATTACTGAGCGATACAGAACGCGAACGGATCAAAGGTTTTGTGATCAATCGCTTCCGAGGTGATATTGAATTGTTACAATCCGGTCTTGATTGGCTGGAACAAACTACCAACAAGCCAGTGCTCGGAGTATTGCCCTATTTACACGGCTTACATCTTGAGGCCGAGGATGCTTTGCCACGGGCTCAAAATGTTAGCGAGCCCTCTGCTGCTGGTCAGTTTCGTGTTATCGTTCCGATCATCCCGCGCATCAGTAATCACACTGATTTTGATCCACTGCGATTACACCCGCAAATTGATTTGCAGTTTATCCCTATAGACGCCCAAATCCCGGCGGCTGATTTAATTATCCTCCCCGGTTCTAAAAATGTGCGCCATGATCTAGCGTGGCTGAACAAGCACGGCTGGTCAGAGCAGATTAATCGTCATTTACGTTATGGGGGCAAGCTCATGGGCATCTGTGGCGGGTTTCAGATGCTGGGTAAAATGATTCATGATCCGCATGGTATGGAAGGTAAGCCCGGAAGCATGCCGGGTTTAGGTTTGCTTGATATCGAAACCACCTTGGCACCGAAAAAAAAGTTACGTAATGTCACCGGCAAATTGACGATCAAGGATGTGGCAATAAGCGGGTATGAAATTCATGTGGGTACAAGTACTGGTCCTGCTTTGGCGAAACCTGCAATCGAGATAGATGGCCGCCCAGAAGGCGCCATCTCAGCAGATAACGCAATTCTCGCAAGCTACCTGCACGGCTTGTTCGAATTACCCAAAGCCTGTACAGCCCTGCTTCGGTGGTCAGGTATGAGAACCATTAAAATGCATGATTACCATGAAATACGCGAAACGAACATCAACACAATTGCCAGCCTGATAGAGGAGCATATGGATACGAATAAATTACTGTCGCTACTCGACCTAACTGAGGCCAATCAATGAAAACCCTAATACTCGGCGGTGTCCGATCTGGTAAGAGTCGCCTGGCGGAACAAATGGCCGCTCAAACCAATCTGCCTGTGGTTTATATCGCAACTGCTATGGCGCTTGATGATGAAATGCAAACCCGGATTACAAAACACCGCACCCATCGACCCAAGCACTGGCAAGTGGTCGAAGAGCCTATCCAACTTACAACCGCCTTATCTCAGCATGCCAAAAACAATCAGTGTGTATTGGTCGACTGCCTGACCCTATGGCTGACGAATCTTTTAATGCTCGAGGATAAAACGGTTTATACACAAGAACGGGTAGCATTTCTGGAAACGCTGCCTACCTTATCCGGGGAGATCATATTGGTAAGTAATGAAACCAATATGGGTGTAATGCCATTGGGAAAAATAAGCCGAATGTACTGTGATGAAGCCGGTCGGTTACATCAACAGTTAGCAGAGATGTTTGATCGGGTGATTCTAACCATTGCGGGGCTCCCGCGGGTTTTAAAAGGTGAACCAATATGAATGAAACAGCTGGATTAGCGTGGCTGGCATTACCCATCACCCCGCCTGATGAAACTTATGGTAAGGCTGCTGCAATACATCAGGCCAGTCTCACCAAGCCGCCAGGTTCACTCGGACAATTAGAAACCATCGCAGTACAACTTGCAGCGATGCAAGCCACGGAAAGACCCACTGTAGATCGTGTACATATAACGGTTTTTGCCGGAGATCATGGTATTGCTGCAGAAGGGGTATCTGCCTTCCCACAAGAAGTGACGGTAGAAATGGTGCATAATTTTGCAAAAGGTGGTGCTGCGATTAGTGTTCTGGCAAACCAACTGCAAGCTCAACTGGAAGTGATTAACCTAGGTACCGTAGTAGACCCAGGGCCACTGCCTGGCGTCATCTATCAACCCATCGGTCAAGGCACTGCTAACTTTTGCAAAACACCCGCGATGCGTGTGCATCAATTTGAGTCAGCGCTGGATAGTGGTCGCCAAAGCGTCGAACGTGCGATAAAACAGGGCGTGGATTTATTCATCGGTGGAGAAATGGGCATTGGCAACACCACCGCTGCTACCGCTCTAGTTTGTGCTTTGACCGGGCTACCGATTGAGCAAATGGTCGGCCCTGGAACCGGGCTCAATTCTGCAGGCATATCACATAAAAGCCAAATCATAAAGGCTGCGCTGGATCTGCATAAAGATCATATTAGTTCACCCATAGACGCGCTTGTGCATTTTGGTGGCTTTGAAATAGCTGCTTTGGTTGGCGCTTACCTAAGTTGCGCGCAGATGGGCGTACCGATGCTCGTCGATGGTTTTATCGCGAGCGCTGCTGCATTGGTCGCAACCGAAATACATTCAGACGTTGTTGATTGGCTATTGTTTGCTCACGCTTCAGCAGAACCAGGCCACCAAAAGATCATGCAAACAATGGAAGCCAAACCTATATTAGATATAGGTATGCGCTTGGGAGAAGGCAGTGGTGCTGCGGTCGCGGTGCCTTTGTTAAGACTGGCCTGCGCGTTGCATAACAATATGGCGACCTTTGCTGAGGCCCAAGTTTCTGCAAAACTGTAATACACGCATGAGCACCACCACATTGATCGATTTATTACGCCATGGCGAAACCCAGGGCGGAACTCGGTTCCGCGGTAGCACCAATGATCCTCTGACCGATGCTGGCTGGGCCCAGCTTTGGGCTGCAACCAAAGTCTATAAATCAGGTTGGGACTACATCATTACATCGCCATTGAGCCGCTGCGCAGATTTTGCCCAATATTTGGGAGAAAAATACTCGATCCCCGTGATCCGGGATGAACGTTTTCAGGAATTACATTTTGGTCGCTGGGAGGGCCGTACAACTGAAGAGCTCATGCAGACTGATGCAGAAGCGTTATCGCGCTTCTGGGCGAACCCCATCAGTAATCCTCCCCCACAGGCAGAACCTTTGCGAGATTTCGAGCAGCGAGTGCTATCCGGATGGCACGATATTGTCGCTCGGCACCAGGGCAAGCATTTACTGCTGGTAAACCATGGTGGCGTTATCCGCTTATTACTTTGCCATATCCTAGCGCGACCATTGACCCGCCTACTCGATATTGAAGTAGGTCATGCAGCGCTTCATCATATTCGTGTCGAGCATCAGCATCCGCACAAAGACACCGCTTTTATCGAGAGCCAGTATGATTGAACCATTTCTCATCGCCCTACAATTTCTTACCAGGCTGCCGGTACCCATTACAGCCATACCTGATGAAAAAAGCGCCGCGCAATCACTCAGCTATTACCCATTGGTCGGACTTATTATCGGTGCAATACTGGCTGGCTTTGCCTGGGCGTTGAAAGATATATCCGAGTTATTAACCGCTGGTTTATTACTGACCATTTGGATCTTATTGACAGGCGGGTTACATATTGATGGTCTCGCTGATAGTGCAGATGCCTGGGTAGGCGGTTTAGGTGATCGCGAGAAAACGCTGGCGATAATGAAAGACCCATACTGTGGCCCAGCAGGGGTGCTTAGTATCGTACTGCTGTTAATACTAAAACTTACCGCCCTATATACGATTCTAGACTCGAGCTTTTTAATCCCAATCATCTTGGCCCCCTTACTCGGCAGGGCCATTATTTTACCTTTATTTATGACCACGCCTTATGTTCGTACTAACGGTCTTGGTGCGGCTATTTCTGCTCATTTGCCCAGAAAAATTATTACAATAGTTTTTAGCTTCACCCTGTTAGGGACTGTGGTTTTGGCGGGATTAAATGGCCTCTGGTTTATTTTGATAACGATGCTGGGTTTAGTCTGCCTACGGTTTTTTGGCATACAACGCATCGGGGGGATGACCGGCGACGTGGCAGGCGCTTTGGTTGAAATAACCGAGGCGAGTGTGCTAATTCTAGCGGCTTTAATCTATTGATGTTTAGCGATCACCAAGCTGGGCTAATCTATTCTCCAACTGTTTGTATAAAACGTAAAGCCGTGTAAATATCGATTGCAAAAAAGGATTGATTTAACCTAAATGGAGAAAGAGGGATAACAGGTCTTTTAAAATTGGTCGATCAAATTTATTATATCCTACTTTCCTGCTGGGAATGCCAATCTGCTGACTAAGCAGGACGGGCAAAGAAGGCAAACGGAATTGCGAGCGGGCCAAATATCGCGCCCATTACCCCCCAAAATACCGGTTTGGCACCCCTTGATTTGGCCGCATTGTGACAGATAACAATACTTAAAATGTTTATGGTCAGAATAATAAAGTAGGTCATTTTACTATTTTAGGACATTTCAACAATTCCTATTGAGGCAACGTCACACCATGAAAAAGCCGCCACTGCTTTAGCTTACCAATCACAAAGTTTTTAAAACATAGTATCCGCTGATTTGATACTGAAACTGATTGTCGTCGCTAGGTTTGCCCACTTGGTGCAGACTAACGCACTACGCATTGACCGTTCAAACAACTTATCGTTTCTGGCTTCTTACAAATAACGGAAACCGCACAATCTGGATAAACCTGCTGCTGTTTTGAAAAAACAGGGCAATACTTAATATCTTTATCCAGGCATTCTTTTTTCTTGCAAAAACGAAAACAGGATGTCATTTCGGGGCCCGCCAAACAATCTTCGTCTGTTTTGCATGAATCTTGGAGCAGTGGTTCATACGTGGTGCTATGTGCAACACTGGAGATAATTGGGGTAACCAGAAATACAAGCAATACAAATATATAGAGGCTAGCGAATTGTTTGTGTTTCATTTGAAATGATTCTTGCATGTTGGGGTGAATATTCGGGACGAATATACCAGAACATTGGCTTCAATTCTGATTGCGTCTACACCTTTCCCACGCATACCAAATATTGGAACTACCAAGCTTCCATTACCGGTACGTACGTAATAGACGAAGCACTGACCAATAAACTCAATTAAAGAGCGCTCTAAAGTGCACCAAGATCATTAACAAAACCACTTGTTTCGTAATTATTTCATAATCGTGCAAACTCCCTTTAACCCAAAGTACTTACTTCGATTGTCGCTCATCAAGCAAACGCAACCATACTTGGCGGTCAAGTGGAAAACTCAATTCAGTAAGATCCATCTGGTCAAAACGGCACCAGCGCAAACTTTGTTCTCTTTCGTGCTGCTTTATGAAGGCATAGGGATGTTTGGCAACTCGAAAATGTGGCTCTCGTCTACCTTTGCTATCAGGAAGTAAGCGGCATTTGTAGTAAACACAGATAATTTGATCTTCGGGGGTAAACCGCGATACTAAAAATCTTTCCGAGGTATAAAATTGGTTGAGCACTTCGATATCCTGACCCAATTCCTCACGTGCTTCGCGATGTAGACAATCGAGTATACCTTCACCATATTCAAGACCACCACCAGGAAACTTGGTGTAATACTCCCCATCAATGATTTCATCCGATAATAACAAGCTATCACGACGCTCATTCAGAAGCAGTATATATACCCTGACATTGAAGCGCGTGATACCCATAATTCCATTGTAACGAAAAACGATACTCTACTGAGGTATTCTCCAAGATCTCATTCGCCAATGTGAGCAAGTATGAGCGAATTTACCGTAGATGCAGCTTCCATTTGCACCATGTGACCTACTTTGTGAATGATTTCGCGTTGTGCTTCTTTGAGCTTACGCGCGTGTGCAACCGGGATCACCTGGTCTTCAGCGCCCCAAATTAGTAGCGTTTTTAACCCTAATTCATCTATTTTATCGGCCAAAACTGTACTTTGTTTTTTCCCAGGAAATAGCTCTTGGGCAAGCTTAGTGAGAGCTTCTGAAACACCATCAATTCGTTTATATTTAAGTACATCATCTACCAGGCTTCGACTAACCAAATCTGTATTCGCAAATAGCGTTAACAACGCTTGTTTTAATTCTCGTCTTGAAGCTGAAGTAATAAACCCATCGATATACTCGTAGTTAATTTCCCTGGCAAGCCCGGCCGCCGCGATCAATGTTAGTGAACTCACCCTTTCAGGTTCGCCTATCGCCAGTGTGGCTGCCACGGCTGCACCCATTGAATGCCCAATCAAGTGAGCCTGGTCTATTCCTACCTCATCCATAAAAGCATGAACCGCTGCGGCTAGGCCATCAAGCCCTCGCCCGGTACTCTGTTTAATAGATTGGCCATGACCCGGTAAATCCAGGGCAAAAACCCGGGTTTTATTTGCCAATGCATCAATATTGAAGAGCCAATTATCGAGATCACCACCAAAGCCATGAATTAACAATACCGTTGGCCCGTTTTCGCCACGCTGGGCATAACGTATACGGCCTGCTGCAGTATCCGCAAACATATACTGCTGCGGAGTTTCTCCCGACTCATCTGCTTCGTCAGGGATAATAAATGACTCAATAAAAGCATCTATTTCGTCATCACTGGTCTCTGTCGGCGCCAACACACCAAGCAAGGCACTGACGGGATAGATTTCGCCCTCTTTACCAACGCAGCGACGCAAAATGCCGCCATCCGTGGCTTCCACCACGGATGCGATCTTGTCAGTCTCGACTTCCATGATCTCGTCACCGACTGAAATTTGCGCCCCTTCTTCGACTAGCCAGCTGGATAACTCACCTTCTTCCATAGAAAGCCCCCACTTTGGCATAAGTACTGGTGTGATGTCTGGCACGCTCATCCCTTAGCTCCACGCATCGTGGTAAGCACAGCGTCTGCTATGTTTTTGGCACTTGGGATGTATAAATCCTCAAGCACTGGCGAAAAGGGCACGGGTGCATGGGGCGCTGTTACTAGCTGCGGCGCAGCTTTTAGATACTCAAAGCCTGCCTGCCCAACTGTTGCCGAAACATCGGACGCGATCGAACAACGCGGATTGGCCTCATCAACGCAAACAAGGCGCCCGGTGTTTTCAACACTTTCAAGCACTGAGTCAATATCGATGGGTGACAAAGTGCGTAGATCGATAATCTCACACTCAATACCATCCTTGGTCAACATCGCCGCCGCTTCATTGGCGCGATGCACCATTAGACCATAAGCTACAATAGTTACATCGCCACCTTCACGCACAATATTCGCCTCACCAAATGGAATACTATAGGGCTCATCTGGCACATCAACCTCATGTGCATAAAGATTTTTATGCTCCATGAATACTACGGGATCGTTATCGCGAATCGACTGGATTAACAAGCCCTTGACATCATAAGCGTTAGACGGACAAACCACTTTTAACCCTGGTATATGGGTGAGCAATGGTGTCAACATCTGGCTGTGCTGTGCGGCAGCTCGAAAACCAGCACCAACCATCGCACGAATGGTCACAGGGGTTTCTGCTTTACCACCGAACATATAACGAAACTTAGCTGCCTGATTGAATACCTGGTCAAAACAAACGCCGATAAAATCGAGGAACATTAATTCTGCTACCGGGCGTAAACCACATGTAGCGGCTCCAATTGCCGCTCCAATATAAGCACTTTCCGATAAAGGTGTATCCATTAGACGGTCACCGTGTTTAGCGTACAGACCCTTGGTAACTCCAAGCACCCCACCCCAAGCATCCATTTCGCCGGGCGAACCGCTACCACCGACGATATCCTCACCCATGACAATAACGTTTGGATCTCGACTCATTTCCTGATCCAAGGCTTCGTTCACTGCATCTTTAAAACTGAGACTTCTAGACATTGATATATCTCCTGTAATTGTTCGATATTGATATTAGTAGCTAACGTACACGTCGGTCGTTAGATCTGAGGCACTGGGTAATGCAGCTTCGACTGCTTTTTCGACAGCATCGTCTATTAACGCTAGAACTTCTTTGTCAATCGCATCTAGCTCGCTGTCCTCAATCAACCCTGCTTCGGCAATACGCCTTCTGAAATGTTTAATGCAATCATGGTGAGTTCTGTTATTTTCATTTTCTCCTTCACCGCGATAGGTTTGGGCGTCACCCTCGAAATGACCAAAAAAACGAACCATTTTGCATTCAAGTAACGAAGGGCCGCCCCCCTCTCGTGCACGCCGTATCACTTCACCCGCCGCTTCGTATACGGCAAAAAAATCAGTGCCATCAACCGTGACGCCCGGCAAGCCAAATCCAGCTGCTCTATCAACGTAAGAATCTACCGCAGTGGCATAATCAACAGAAGTTGATTCAGCGTAACCATTGTTTTCGACGACAAACACCATGGGCAAATTCCAGATAGCGGCGAGGTTTAAGCTTTCGAGGAAAGTTCCCTGGTTGGAAGCTCCATCACCTGTAAAACTCATTCCGATACCATCATGCCCCAGTTGTTTAGCCGCCAACGCAGCGCCACAAGCGAGTGGAGAACCTGCTCCGAGAATCCCATTTGCACCCATCATTCCACGAGATAAATCTGCAATATGCATGGATCCACCCTTACCTCGACAAGAACCAGTGACCTTGCCATAAATTTCGCCCATCATTTCTCCAACATCGACCCCCTTGGCAATACAGTGTCCATGACCTCTGTGTGTGGAGGCAATGCGATCCTGATCATTCAGATGCATCATGATACCGGTAGCGGCGGCTTCTTCCCCAGCATATAGGTGTACAAAGCCGGGAATGTTTCCACGGGAAAAATCAACGTGCAATCTTTCTTCGAATTCACGTATGGTTTTCATCGTACGGTAGGCTTTAAGTAGCTCCGTATTGTTTAATGGAAAAGTTTCTTTGTTCATATGATTTCCTCTTTGTGTATTTGGTTTAGATTTAAACTATGCCCTCGGGTCCCTATACTCTAGTAAACGATTTTGGGCGATATACTTCATGCAAGCCGTAACATCGATTGTTTGAAACGCGTCCATTCGTAACGTGACCGTCGGCCTATCCTTGTTTGAGAATGACAACTCGCGCTCCCCATCGAAAGCGATAGATCCATGAAGAGCGCTTACCTCAATCGGCTTATCCGGTAATAACTTGTCACATGATTTGACACCGATTGTTTCTATGACACCTGGTGCAATGGGGGCGCGCAACTGAAGCACGGGACGGTTAGCATCGTCGAATACTACCCGACGACCCTCTTTTACTTCCCTGCTTACAGGGTCCAACAGGCCAGCTACTACTGATATACCAATAACTTCTGGTTCTGCGAAACTAACGAATAACTCCTTAAAATTCTGCACATTCCACAATGCGCGTGCACCAACGTAATGCTCAGCCACAATGGCAACGTCAACCAATGCTATTTCACGACGCCCACCAGTGTCTACTTCGAGTAGCTTATTTTTGCGCAGCCCCACTTCACTTAGTTGTTTGTTAGTAACAACTAGCCCAGTCGCTAGACCAACTGTTGTTGGTTCCTGGAACTTTGGAAACGCGTTGTTCGTCCCGCTAGATACACCAACAATCGGAATCGTTTTACAAGCTGAGACGACCGCTCTGTGCGTGCCGTCGCCACCCAGGACAATCAATGCTGCAACACTCGCTTTTCGCATCATGCCTGCAGCGGTGATGCTGTCCTGGGTTAGTGAGGTCACCTCCATATCAAGATATTCGACCTCAGGAAAACACCCTTCCCCAAGGTTGTATGATCGCTCCACACCCCGCATTACGTGGGTTCGAATACCGGCGTTATCAGGCATCAACAGAACGCGTTCGATTCCCACTGCACCAAGCCCTGCTAACAAGCGTAATACGATATTGGCGCGTTCGGTAATCTGCAAATTTCCTGCATAGGCAACTATGCGCCGGATATCTCGTGCCGATACCGGATTTGCAATGATCCCAACGGTGGGCTTTTGTCCACCCATTTAGTTCCTCCTCGAAACAATAACGTTTTTATGACCAACCACAGTTTGGCCTGCCTGTTATCCAAGCAATATACATGCCAACAATTACATTAAGATTATTGGCGTGTTTTCAGAAGGTTAGGGGTGAGTGGGAAGTGTTGTGCCTGGTACCGTGCAACACCTGTGGCACCACAGGTGTTGCATATATTAAGTATTCTATATCTCAGGGTTGGCGTAGATTCGGTGGAACCACACCAAACCGTTTCATTCTTCGGTATAGGGTGCTGCGATCAATACCCATAAAACGTGCCGTAGCAGAGACATTCCAGCGATGTGCCACTAACACATCGTTTAGTTGGCGCGCTTCTTCGCTGTCCTGCCCTTTGACAGCCGTTTTCACGCTTGATTCCTGAAATAAAAAATCGGGCAAATGTCGTGGAACGATAGAGGATGATTTGCAAATAGCGCAAGCGAAATCTACGGCATTTACCAATTGGCGTATATTACCTGGCCAATGATAGTTCCGTAGACGTTGGCGCGCTGATTCGCTTATTTTGGGGATACGCTTACGTGAACCTATCGCTTTTTTTAGTATCCGATCCAGCAACCAATCAAAATCCTCTCTTTTTCTCAATGGAGGCAAGGTAAGTACCGCTCCGTTTAGGCGGTAATACAGATCGTCACGAAATTCACCCGCCTTGATCATCTCGGGCAAGTTTTGGTGCGTAGCGGCAATAATACGGATATTCACTGAAATTGGTTTGTCGCTACCAATCGGCAAAACCTCATGCTCCGATAGCACGCGTAAAAGACGACTCTGAACCGAAAGCGGCATATCACCAATTTCGTCTAGAAATAGGGTTCCACCATTGGCACTGCGGATCAATCCTTTTTTCCCTTTCGACAAGGCGTTGGTAAAAGCACCTGGTGCATAACCAAACAATTCACTTTCGATCAAGGATTCAGGCAACGCAGCACAGTTTACTGCCACAAACCTGCCGCGCACGCGTTGTGATTTGTGGATTGCCCGAGCAAGCATTTCCTTTCCAGTGCCGGTTTCACCTAGTAATAACATTCCCACCTTTGTATCGGCTAAGCGCGCAGCTTTATCGAGCAGGTGACGCATCAGCGTGTCATTACCTGCTAATTCATGCAAAGGCGTAGGTAGTTTTTTCTTGCGTAATTGCTCAGATGGCCGTTGTTGCGGCGCGATGGCATGGGCAAATAAAGCTGTACCGCTGAATGTCTCTATAGATCTTTCCTCTGCGGGAGTATCACGCATCAATTCATTCAGCTTCTCGATATCGAAATCGAAAAATTCCTCAAACTTTCGACCGAGCAACGAGTCCGCCTCGCGCCAGTCTATACCTGCTTCGCGAGCAATTAAGCGTTGTGCATCACTGGTAAAGCCAGCGATTCTTCCACCACTGTCGAGTGCAAGTGAACAGTTGGGCTCTACACCTAAAAATTGATGCGAGGGGCTAAGATGTAATATCCACTCCGAACGGAACGAGCGCATCAAGTTAGCCATTTCGATACGGCGCACATAAGATAGCACCAGTTGTAACGCCAGAAATTGACTTTCCTTGGCTTGTGGCGAGCGCAGCGCAGAAATATCCAGCACCGCTAAAATGCGACCGTTAATATCATGTATCGGCGCAGCTGTGCAGGTCAGTGGTGTGTGAGTGACATCGAAATGATCCGTTTGGTGCACTATCAATGCTTCTTGGGTGGCTAGACAAGAACCAACTGCACAAGTCCCCGCAAACTCTTCCTTCCAATTGGAGCCAAGATAAAGTCCTGCCTTTCTTAAGTGGTTGTCGAAAGTAGGATCGCCTATAAAATCGACGGTAATACCTTCTGCATCTGATAACAGCATCACGTATCCAAGACCAGCAATCTGACGGTATAGTGATTCAAGTCCAAAGCGCGCGGTGCGCATTAAATCTTCGAGGCGCTCCTGGTGTTCGTGCAATTGTGTATCAGGCACAATATATGCGTCCTGCGCACGCGCGGGATCAAGGCCGTGAATTTCAACACAGCGTTTCCAGGATTCCTGAACGATTAGATCACGACCAGAAAACCTGCCTGAAATAGCTTGCTCAACCTCCTTAATATGTGATATTGCCTGGGTTTCGGGCATTTGATCACCTCAGTTTTGCTGTTGCTGCTGTCAACACAAATCATTACGCAAACCAGTTTTATCAATACCGTTTTTTCACACCATATTAAACCACCCGAAGCATATATACAAATCGCAATACCAAACGTTTTATTAGGCCGGAACTCCAGGTGAATTGATAACCTCCATTGGCCACACCCCCTGTTTGCTGGATAAATATTCGTTTCTATACACCGCAAACGTTGGATCAAGCTCAGAATAAGGGGACACAGATTTTCCATCCACAACTGGTGGATCTATGCTTCTAACCTTGGTGGACACACTAAATGCTGGATTATGTTCGTTCCAGGTGAAACGAGTTCCTGGAGAGATCAAATCGACCCAACGTCTCACCTGTGGGTGGTCAATCAACTGCAATTTTTTCCAAAGAGTTTCATCGGTGCCCCATATGTCCTCTTCTGCTAGAAATCCGTACTGATTGGCCGCTTTAATCGCTTCAGCGGTAAGCTGATAAAGGCCAACCTCACGAAAATTTGACCAGCTAGTTCGATCTGTCTCGATAAATGTATATGCTAACCACCGTGCGACTTCCATATTCTTTACAGCAATCTGACCGTCAACGACGACTACCGATTCGATTGCCTTTCGGATTTCTTCTTGGTTCGCCAGGCTTAGAAACACCAAATCTCTGAGAAAATAGTCTAGCCGATCTGCACAAAGGGCGGGTAATGGTTGTTCAAGCAGCGCAAACTGCTCTTCATCCATAAACGTACGCCAATCCATGTTATGCCGACCCAGTATCTTTGGAATATCGGAGTTTGCAACAAATTCCTCCTTCTTCTTTTCGTGATAACTTTGCTCATGATGATCATCGAACACAAAATCAATAACATGGCTAAATGCAGTATGGCTAATATCGTGAAGTAATGCCGCGATTTGTTCGTTTATGTCTGCACCTAGACGCCGGGCAATAAGCATAGCACCCACAGAATGATTAAAACGGCTGAATGGAGGGGTAATTCCAAGCAACGCGGTTATTCCATGTTGTGATATTCCCTTTGCCCTTTGCATCGCATTACTTGACATTAAATCCAATAATACCGGCTCTGTGATTTCTACAGTTCCATATATTTCATCGTCGTATGTCATTAATGATTGAAAGCAGCGGCGCACTTATGCGCACGCTACCTTTAGTTATGCAACCGGTGAAGCAGAATTGACAAGCTAGCGCTCGACAATAGTGATGAACCCACCGAATATCATCCGCTTACCATCAAACGGCATGTTACTCGGCTCCCAATCCTTAAATCGGGGATCCTCCATCGCTGCTTTGTTACCCACATCCCGCGCTTCTCGAGATGGCCAAGTAATCCACGAAAATACAACCTCCTCTCCTTCCTCACATTTAACCGCCATCGGGAGTGAGGTAATTTCACCCTCAGGAACGTCGTCTGCCCAATTTTCTACGACAGACAAGGCACCGTGGTCTTTGAACACGACTGCCGATTCTTCAGCAAGCTTTATGTAATCCGACTTGTTCGCTTTGTGAACAGCAATTACGTATCCGTCTACATAAGTCATATCTTAGCGCCTCCACTATCGTTGTAGGTAATACCCATCTTTCTAGGTCAATTGGCGCATAACGCGCAGTTGACCTGCTGTGCATCAGTATACTAAATGCTCGCATCATTTGATATTGATCACAGTCTGGTCGAACATTTCGTTCCCGGAGCACAAAGCGGCGTCCGCACGGAGCGAACTGTCTCTACTGGTTAAGTTGTAAACCTTCCGCTAGATTTAGAATACTCATTTACGCGACCGGAGTGCTGCATCGTAGGCTAGTTTAGCCCAATGACGCATTTCTGATGGGTCTTCTAACGCCTCTTCTGGCGCAAGGTAGTAGGAAATTCCCACCATTTTCTGCCCTTTTGGGTACATGAACTGTGATAGCCCATGTTCTTCAAATTGGCTGACAGATTTGGAGTCAACTTTTAGATAGAGTGTGTCGTCGGCTACCAAACCAATCATCAGGTTATTATGATAGATACCGTGGCCACCGAACATTTTTCTCGAGCGAATTTCGCCAAACTCGGAGAAGATTTCTTTCAGGAATTCGACGTATTCATTCATTGTCATAGTCTCAGCTGTAACTACAATAGCAATTTACCGGTTGAGTTAACTTGGCGTAACATTGTCTGCGCCGATCAAATTGGACGGTTTGTTAGAGCATATTGGTGTTGCATAAATAAAAAGCACGGCGCCTGACGTTAACACGACGAAGAACACGGTTATAAAATCTATGCCGTTATTCGCCAGCCACCAAAATCCTAAAACAGTACTAGTAATTAGGCCACAGAATAACATGAACCTTGTAATTGCATTAACTGTCTTTGACATGGACTTGGAGCTTATAGTAATGCGCAACCATGCACCAATTACACCAAAGGTTCCCACTACACTTAACACGCCCAGTACAATTGCCCACAATGTTCTATCTGAAACACCGCTGTATAAAAATACCAAGCCATGAGCAAGACCAATTAGTGCTAAAGCCGTAATCGGTAAACCAATGAATGCGCCAATAAGAATTCTCACACCCAGCAAATTGAATATCCTTTCAATCATGTTGCTCCAACACGCAGTTGACTTGCAAATTTCATCAGTATACTAGCTGCTCGCACCATATTATGTTGCTCAATTGGTCCGGTCGAACGTTTTGTTCTCTGGCGCTTCGTGCCCGAGCGAAACGTGAGGACGGTTTTAGGGCAACTGCCGTTCCCGGGGCGCAAAGTATTGAGGGAAAGTTCTAACTCGACGGTTGTTGATGCCTGCGCTGCCTTGTTTAGTTAGCTGTCTTATTCATAAGAAATAAACTCAAGAAGTGTCCCATCTGGGTCCCGGAAATAAGCACTTAGTCCCAGCCCTTTTGAGCCGAATCTTTCAACTGGCCCGACTTCTATCTCAACAGCCTTGCTTTTCAAATGTGCAATGGCACTTTCGATTTTCTTCGGCCAAATAAAACATAAATCGCTTCCTCCCGGTTGCACAGGAAGTTTTGCTACTGGTGTGCCATGTACACCTGGGCCATGACAGTTTAACTGCGTTGCTCCAAAACGATAAGAATAGCCATTACCAATTGGAATTACTTCAGCGCCCATCACTTGAGAATAGAACTTATTTGAAACCTCCCAGTCTGAAACATGAATAACACAGTGATCTAATTTGATTTCGTACATTTTTCTAAAATTTTTTCGGCAGCCCGTCTATTTGGTTTTATCTGAGGCAGGATGCTTCATATTCATGTAAACCCCACCCACCCGCAACTCATCCAGCATCTGGCGCAGTCGTTTGTCTTTCGTCTCTTGTCGTTTTGCTGAATTGATCCATAGCAGATAATCATTCCGTTGATATGCGGGACGAGAGTCATAATCATCGAGCAGGTGTTCTTCCTCAAGTGCGGCCAGGACGAACTCAGGTATCGACTGAATAGGCCGCTTCAAGCTTGAGTTCTTCATCTAGTCTACTTGCCGAACGCGCAGTTGACCTGCAAATTGAGTCATTATACTCGATGCTTGCATCGTTTTATATTGTTCACAGTCCGGTAGAAAGTTTTGTTCTCGGGCGCTTCGCGCCAGAACGAAACGAGACGACGGTTAAGGGTAACTGCACTATTCCCCGGCGCGAAGCGCTGGGGAACTGGGCGATGAGCGGCCCGATTCCTTCTGGCGTGGATGCCAGAAGAGATTGGGAGTTCTATTGCATTTGTTATACAGCATTCTTGGTGACAAAGTGTACAAGATAATTGGCCTACAATTTACGCTAAGCTCATCGCCCAGTTCATACAGCCAAGGATGGCCGTATGAACGCTGAGCTAAGGAACCGGGCGGCTCATAACCCGGAACCTTGGAAAACAGTCTTAACTTTGGTAAGCCACACGTCTTAGAAAAACCGTGCAGGCAGCCCGGCCCCTGTTGGGCGTTATGTTATGTGATGTTTAGTGAAGTGGTTCAACTGATGTTCAAGCCGCCACGAGTTTTTCACTTTGCATCAGTGATGTAAGTAAAATGCACTAACTCCGCGACCAGCTGTCCAGAACATAAGCGCAAATTCCCGCATCACTTTTTACTGCCTGGCCGATCCCAGCCATCTTCTAATTCTATCAGAACCGTCACACCTTCCTGGGTCACAAGGTTCGTCTGCAGATACGCAACCAAAAATTTTCCGTTTGGATTTAGACTGGCGTCAGCCGCCACGATCATTTTCTTCCTAAAGGTCGGTAAACCGGGATTGTTGAAATCCGTGAGCCGTACCTTGTCGGTTCCGTCAAGATTCATAGCCCAGTAATCGGTACCCCTATTCGGATTGTCCTGGCCGGTCATCCACACGATCCGTTTCCAATCGGGTGAGTACATCGCGTGCTCGTTCCATTTTACGTTTGCCAGACGATCCAGTTTAGCCTGCTCAATATCGTATCGATACACGTTCGAATGAAACGGCTTGGTGTTCTCAAAGGTCGAGGAGAACAATAGCTTACTATTCTCCTGGGAAAGACCGTGATTCTCGTACCATCCTGGCTTCCCGGGAACATACGACTTCATATTGGATAAAACCGGATTGCCCTCCTCGAAAACAAAGTCCGCGACTTGTATTTTCCACTCACCAAAACCCTTTAAGGACTTCGGCGCTCCATACATCTCACCCCAAGTCAGCTTGCTACCATCGTGTGAAAAGTGAGGATGCAATACACCACTGGCACCCTCGGGCGTATCGGTCAGGCGAAAGCACCGCTGCGTTGCCAACTCCATCAACCACAAATCGGAATGCCTACCGAATCCTGGCGTGGCGGCTAGATCCCGCCCCCACCTCCCTTGCTTGAACTTCTTCTGGGCCTGGAAGACCATGTATTTTCCTGAAGGATGCCATTCCGGCTGACCAATATGCCCTTTGCCCAGCACCACCGACAGGTCACAAGTAAGACAGGTTTCATCGCTCCCGTCAGGAAGAATCCGGTAGATGTCATAGTAGCCGTCCTCCCCCTTTCGATCCTGCAGGATGTACTTACCGTCACGGGACCAACTGACACGTCCACCGCTGTCCGCGATCGGAGTGATCTTCTTTACCCGACCATGGGGCGACTGGGCTGAACCGACGATTTGCATCAACTCAGGCATCGCGGTGCTGGACGAATCCACTTCCCTTGCGTTTGCTACACTGACCAGACAAAACACTGCGGTGAAAATCAGTTGAATGATCCTCATTCCCCTACCTCTGTCTATTTTCTGCACACATAATCGTGCAGTTGTCCTACAAATTGGGCCAGTATACTAGATGCTTGCATCGTTTTATATTGTTCACAGTCCGGTCGAACGTTTTGTTCTCTGGCGCTTTGCGCCAGAACGAAACGAGAGGACGGTCAAGGGCAACTGCATGCGCTTGTTAGCGCGAATTCGACCAAACCTAGAATTTTTGAGGGGTTCAATCAGTACCCCTTTTAGCCCTCTTCTTTTTCCATTGTTCCTTCTTTCGTCAACATTATAAATACCCATTCCATTGCTAGTGTAGGAATGCCGTTAGCCTCAGCGTTCAACTCAACACCAATGTAACCGCGATCATTTCGTTTAGAAGACAATCGCTTGCTGACTACCGTAACCCTGACATCTAGCTCCTCACCTGGATACCAAGGACGTAGCCACTTGAGGCTGTCAATGCCTGGGGCTCCTACTGCCAGGGCATTTTGAATTACCTTTTCACAAAAAGGGCGAAAGCACATTAGCTGGGTTTGAAAGCCCGATGCAACAAGCCTACCAAAATGTGTTTTTGCGGCCTCGGTTTCATCCAAATGAAAACGTTGTGGGTCATACTGCGAAGCAAATTCGGTAATTTCTGTTTTTGTCAGACCAGGGACGGAGTATTCAATGGAAAATCCTTCTTCAAAATCTTCAAACCATTTTATTGAACTTACAACGGTGTCTTTCATCGGTGTAATCTGTGCTTATGTTCGCGCTAATCGTGCAGTTGACCTGCAAATTGGATCAGTATACTAGATGCTAGCATCATTTTATATTGGTCAATTTGTCCGGTCGAACGTTTTGTTCTCGGGCGCTTCGCGCCAGAACGAAACGGGAGGACGGTTAAGGACAAGTGCACGATTCCCGTGGCGCGAAGCGCCGCGGGAACATATTATTGGTCATTCAAAAGACTAGGCTATCACGTTGTTTAAATGTTAAGTAAACATTTAGTGATCATAAATGTAAATATAATGTGATAATATTGCTTTATATATTGATTATCACTTAATTATCAAATCACAAAATAGTAAATTCCGTTGGTTTAATTGCCGGCAATTTAATCACACCTAAATTACAGCTTCGTGTCCAAATCGGGGATACCCCCATCTCCGCATACTACAGCTTATGGTCTACCAGTATTAAATTGTAGAACGAAACTGAGTAAGTCAATCTACATTCCAACGAGTTGAGCATTCCGTCTGCGGGTAATTTTGCAGTACCCGATCAGGGAAATCGGTAAACACGCCATCAACTCCCAACTGATACATCTTTTCAATGTCTTCTGGGTGGTTCACCGTATAGGGATAAACTTTAATTCCCTTCGCGTGTGCATCTTCCACAAATCGCTGATCGATGAATTCAAGCGAAGGGTGCACTGAATATGCGCCTAGATCATGGGCGAATCTGGCGTCATCTACGAGCAAGCCATTGATCAATGCACCGAGCAAAATCTGCTCATCCAGATTTCGCATTTGCTCGAGCTGGCGATGATCAAATGAAGATACCAAAAAGGCTTGTTTGTGCCAGCCTTGTTTGACCAATCGGTTGATCAACCGCAGCACAGGCTTGGCTGTATTGGGCCCTTTCAACTCGATATTGAGGCAGGCTTTTCGGTCGACTAGCTGGCAAACTTCCAGCAAGGTTGGGATACGTTCACCATTGCCGGCATTCAACGTACGCAAAGCGTCGAACGATTGTTCTGTCAGGTAACCCACCCCATTCGTGGTGCGTTCCAGGCGGTTATCATGAAAAACCGCAAGCTTGTCTTCGATATGGTAGACATCAATTTCGATATAACGAGCGCCCAATTCAAGCGCTTTGCGCACCGAACTCAAAGTGTTCTCCGGGCGATAACCTTTGGCACCCCGATGGCCAACACACTGCAGTGGGCGGCTGGGTTTTTCTGTCTTCAATTCGCTATCCTTTCTATCTACTCTACTGCAGGCAATCGTAAATTGGCGGTATCGGCCACTGCCGTACGTGCTGGTAACGTCTTTTTGAGCTTTTTCAATACACCATTCGCCATCGCGCGATGCGCGGTTAATTTACCGCCGTACAATGAAATTACCCGCGGGCTTTTATCATTATCGCAAACCAGCACGGTATCACGCGGCCGAGAAAACGCCCGGCCGTCGCTTTGTGGTAATACCCGCAATCCGGCAAAAGCGCGCATTACACTGTCTCGCCCAACCGATTGCTTAAAATAGTAATTGTACACCTCAAGCAGATAATCAATCTCTGCATCAAGGGGTTGAACGTCGGCGGGATCACCCTGGTATTGGGTTTCGGTGGTGCCAATGAGCAGATGATCATACCAGGGCATCACAAAGACTGCGCGTTGATCCTGCGGTGCTTCAAGATAATACATCCCACGGTCTAGCTTCCCAGGAATTTCGATGTGCGTGCCTTGAACCAAATCTACTCCTGGCTGAGGGGGTGGAGGGGTGATTTTTGTAGCGGTTTGCCCAACCCACGGGCCCGCTGCATTGACCAGGCAGCGCGCCTGAATTTCAATATTCTGACCACCACTGGCATAGCGAACTGTGCAGCCCGATTGGTCAACCGTACAAGCCTTAAATTCAGCATTGTAACGAACATCGGCACCTAACGATTGCGCCGACGCAACTACCGCCTGGGTTAATAGCGCATCGTTGGTTTGCCCATCGTAATATTCGAATACCGCTTTTAAGTCATCCGTATTGAGCCCATCCAGCTGATGCCATTTGGCTTTGGGTACACGCTTAAAGCCTTTTAAACTAAATAAGGAATACAACATCAAGCCTGCCGTTATCAGCCATTGGCTGCGCGTGGTTTGTTTATACACCGGAATGAAAAAAGGCTTGATCTGCACCAGGTGAGGCGCGTTATTAAGCAGGTGTTTACGTTCAACCAGACACTCTCTCACCAAGCCAAACTGCCCGGTTTCGAGATAACGCAACCCACCATGAATCAATTTGGATGATCTGCTTGAAGTCCCTACCGCGGGTTTATCATATTGTTCGATAAGCAGCACGGTATGGCCCGCCGCACTTGCTGCTTGTGCGACCGCTGCGCCCTGAATACCCGCGCCAATAACCACCATATCGTATTTCATATTATTAGTTTCTCACGAATTTGCGCAGTGCGCGAGCTAGAGTTTCACGGCAAGAACTCGCAGTAGACAAGCGCGTACAATGAGTCTACGATTAACGCGTTATTTGAAAATAATAAAAACACCAGCAGGAGGATCGGCCAAGTGCCCCACTCAATGAGTAACCACCCACCTACCATCGATGCGCTCGCTTTAGGCGCACACCTGTTTTCACCAAAGTAGATTCGTATGCCAGGCTTTGCAAAGAAATATGTTCGCGTGGTGGATGCGATCAACTATCGCATCGGCCGCATCATGATGTATGGGATTTTCGTGATGGTCGGTATTTTGCTGTGGTCTTCGATCTCCAAAACTTTTTTCCTACCTTCATTATGGACGCTGGAAGTCGCCCAATTTGCCATGGTGACTTACTATATTTTGGGCGGGCCCTATGCCATGCAAATGGGCGCCAATGTGCGCATGGATTTGTTTTACGGCAGTTGGTCAATTAGGCGAAAAGCTTGGTTTGACGCCTTTACCATTTTTTGTGTGATTTTTTATCTGGGGGTAATGTTATACGGCGCTTTTGACAGCACTTATTACTCATTTCAGTATAACGAACGTAGCCCCACCGCGTGGCGGCCTTATCTATGGCCAGTCAAAGTATTGATGTGTATCGGCTTTTTTCTGATGCTATTGCAGGCCATCGCAGAATTTATTAAGGATATCGCCATCATCAAGGGAGAGGAACTCTGATGTCGCATGAAATAATTGCGCTGTTGATGTTCTCTTCCATGATGCTGATGTTGTTCACCGGGCAACGTGTATTTGGTGCGATTGGCTTTATTGCAGCACTCGCGGCGTTGACTCTCTGGGGTGTAGGAGGTTCGGATATCCCATTCAGCTCGGCAATGAAACTGATGAAGTGGTACCCATTGCTGACCTTGCCCATGTTTATATTCATGGGCTACGTTTTATCCGAATCGAAAATTGCCGACGATCTGTATAAGATGTTCCATGTGTGGATGGGGCCGATCAAAGGTGGGCTGGCAATCGGCACCATTGGCTTGATGGTCTTGGTTTCGGCAATGAACGGTTTATCGGTTGCGGGCATGGCCATTGGTGCCACCATTGCGCTACCCGAATTACTGCGCCGAGGTTATGACAAACGCATGGTAACCGGGGTGATCCAAGCCGGATCGTCACTGGGAATTCTAGTGCCGCCTTCGGTGGTGTTGGTGTTGTATGCCATGATTGCGCGCCAACCCGTGGGCCAGCTTTGGCTGGCCGGTGTAATCCCAGGCCTGATGATGGCGGCCATGTTTATTTTATACATCGCCATACGCTGCCACTTACAACCCGAATTGGGGCCGGCGCTTCCCGTTGAAGAACGTAAAGTAAGCCTGGCTGAAAAAATACGCTTATTACGCGCAGGCGTTTTACCGATTGTTATTTTTTTCGCCATGATGTTTCCCTTTGTAAAGGGTTGGACCAGTCTAGTAGAAAGTTCTGCCATCGGCGCGATGACCGCTTTTGCTGCAGCGGTGATCAAGGGGCGCATGACGAAAGAGGTCTTTGAAGTATCAGTGCGCCAAACGCTCGCGATCTCCTGTATGTTCATGTGGATTATCCTGGCAGCGTTGGCTTTTGGCGCGGTATTTGATGGCTTGGGCGCGGTTCGCGCCATCGATAACCTGTTCACCGAACAACTCGGCTTGAACCCTTGGGTCATCCTGATTTTAATGCAGCTTTCGTTCTTATTAATGGGGACTTTCCTGGATGATACCGCCATGCTAGTAATCGTCGCGCCCTTATACGTACCGCTGGTCGCGACACTTGGTTTCGATTTAATCTGGTATGGGGTCTTGTACACCGTAACCACTCAAATTGCCTATATGACGCCCCCATTTGGCTATAATCTCTTTTTAATGCGGGCCATGGCGCCACCTGAAATCAGTTTGCGCGATATTTATGGCTCGATAATACCTTTTGTCTGCGTGATGTTGCTGGCCCTTATTTTGATGATGGCTTTCCCGCAGATCGCTCTATGGCTACCTAATTATGTGTATCATGGCTAGCCCAAGGCAAGAAGCAAATACCTACAACAACCACATAGGAGAAAATCATGACAACAAGACGTAAGTTCCTCACATCAGCGGGTATCGCCAGTGCTTCAGTACTCGCTGCACCGGCTATTCATGCCCAGTCTAAAAATAAAATAAAATGGCGGCTGCAAACCTATGCTGGACCGGCACTCGCTGAACACGTGATCAAGCCTGCAATAGATAGTTTTAATAAAATTGCCGGTGACGAGATGGAGATTGAGCTGTTCTTTGCTGATCAGTTAGTGCCCACTGGCGAGCTGTTCCGCGCGATGCAAAAGGGGACAATTGATGCGGTGCAATCAGATGATGATTCCATGGCATCGCCCACTGAAGTCACCGTGTTTGGCGGATACTTTCCATTCGCCAGTCGGTATTCGCTCGATGTACCCGTATTGTTTAACCAGTACGGCCTAAATGAAATTTGGGATGCTGAATACAGCAAAGTCGGCGTCAAGCATTTATCTGCTGGTGCCTGGGATCCATGCCATTTTGCCACCAAAGACCCAATTCGTAGCTTGGAAGATCTAAAAGGCAAACGCGTATTTACCTTCCCCACCGCGGGGCGCTTTTTAGCCCAATTTGGCGTGGTGCCGGTCACCCTACCTTGGGAAGATATTGAAGTTGCGGTACAAACAGGTGAGCTCGATGGGATTGCCTGGTCTGGCATCACCGAAGATTATACGGTCGGCTGGGCAGACGTAACCAACTACTTCCTGACTAATAATATATCGGGTGCTTGGGCAGGTTCATTCTTCGCCAATATGGACAGCTATAACAAGCTCCCTGATCACCTTAAAGAGCTGCTAAAACTGACGATGGATAGCTCTCACTACTATCGGCAATGGTGGTATTGGGGCGGCGAGGCAGATCTGCGCACCAAGGGGCCGAAACTAGAGCTGACGTCTATTCCAGACGAAGAGTGGGCGCAGGTAGAAGCGGCGGCCGTTGCGTTCTGGGATGAGATTGCCGAGGAATCGGAAACCAAGGCAAAGGTAGTACAGATATTTAAAGACTACAATGCCACCATGGAAAAAGCCGGTAGACCGTACCGCTACGGCTAATCCACTCGCACTCGAGGTAGCCCTTGCTGCCTCGGGTGTCGCTTTGACCAGAACACCACACAGCATAAGATAAGCAATGAACCCTAGAGACGTTAAAAGCATCGCAGATGCCAAAAAAATCGTTAAAGAGCGAAACCTAAATCACGTCAAAATTGGCCTGTTTGATAATGATGGTGTGATGCGGGGCAAGTATCTGAATCGCGATAAATTTTTCTCTGCTTTGGATAACGGCAGCGCTTTTTGTGACGTGGTGCTCGGTTGGGATTCCAAAGACCAGCTGTATGATAACGTGACGTACACGGGCTGGCACACGGGTTATCCAGACGCTCCCATTAGGATCATCCCGGAAAGCTGTCGCGAACTACCATTAGAAGAAAACTGTTTACTGTTTCTGGCAGAGTTTGCTGAACAGGCCGAAGCGGTATGCCCACGCAATACCCTTAAACGCGTGCTAGATAAAGCGGCCGATATGGGCTTTGATGTCTATGCTGCGCTGGAATACGAGTTTTTCATGTTCGAGGAAACCCCAGATAGCATTCGCGAGAAAAACTATACTGATTTAAAGCCCATGACACCGGGCTGGTTTGGATATTCAGTTATTCGTAACTCGACCCATGCTGACCTGTACCACCAGATGCTTAATATGGCGGAACAAATGGATTTTCCGATTGAAGGCTTGCATACGGAAACGGGACCGGGGGTGCTGGAAGCCTCGATCAAGGTCGATACCGCAATGCATGCTGCCGATAAGGCTGCTCTGTTTAAGACTTTCATGAAAGTACTGGCACAACATAATGGCCTGGTGGCGACGTTTATGGCCAAGTGGTCAAACGATTATCCCGGGCAAAGTGGGCATATTCATATGTCCTTGCGCGATCGAAAAAAAGCCAAATCGGCGTTTTACGACCCCGACAACAAACACAATATGAGCGATACGCAGCGTCATTTTCTGGCGGGCCAACAAAAACTGATGCCGGACTTTTTATGCATGACCTCGCCGACCATCAACAGTTTTTCACGCTTGATCCCCGGGTTTTGGGCACCGACCGATGCTACCTGGTCGGTCGATAACCGCACCACTGCCTTGCGCGTCATTCCAGGCAGTGATAAGTCTCAACGAGTTGAAAACCGCCTCGGTTCAGCCGATGCCAACCCTTACCTGGCACTCGCAGCTGCGGTGGGCGCGGGTTTAATCGGGCTGGAACAGAAATGGGAACCCGAGCCCGAAGTGGTTGGCAACGCGTATGAGCAAGCGCATCCCGCACATTTAGCCCTACCTAGAACCTTATGGGAAGCAGCGCAGGTATTCAAAGCATCGGACGCAGCGCGCGAAATGTTTGGTGAACAGTTTGTTGAGCATTTCGCGGCCTCGCGTGAATGGGAGGAACGCGAATTCCGCCAGCATATTACCGACTGGGAACTAGAGCGTTATTTTGAAATTATTTAGCTAAAGTTTTTTAAAAACCCAAACGAGGCTTTACTGGCACCAAGCCCGTGCGAGAAAATACGTGGGTAAAATGCCACCGTTGGATTCAATAAGCTCTGCACTCCAGCGTAATTACAACAACCTTGTTCCGATAACACACCATGACCTATCGTTTACAAACCATTAGCCCCATTGACAATTCTGTTTATGTCGAGCGCGACTACGCCTCATCTAACGACATCAATGAAGCACTGGAAAAGGCGCATTCAGCCCAAAAGCACTGGCAGCAAACCCCGCTGGCGGAACGCAAGTTGTTATGCAGCAAGGCGACTGATGCCTTTGTCGCCAATAAAGACGCCATTGCTCGCGAAATATGCTGGCAGATGGGCCGCCCCATCGCATCAGCAGCCGGTGAAGTCGCGGGCATGGAAGAGCGCGCCCGAAAAATGATCGAGTTGGCGGATACCGGGCTTGCGCTGGTCAAGCTCCCCGAAAAAGAAGGATTTGAGCGCTGGATTCAGCGTGAGGCACTGGGTGTGGTGTTTGTCATCGCACCCTGGAATTACCCATATCTAACCGCCATTAACGCGATCATGCCGGCCATTCTGGCGGGTAATACGGTTATCTTGAAACACTCCGCACAAACCCCTTTGTGCGCTGAACGTTTGTATGAAGCTTTCAGCGCAGCAGGCTTGCCCGAAGGGGTATTCCAATACCTGCATTTAACCCATGCAGATACCGAAAAAGTGATTCAAGACGAGCGGATCAATTACATAGCCTTTACCGGTTCGGTTCCGGGTGGCGAGATGGTTGAAAAAGCGGTAGCGGGGCGTTTTATTGGGGTTGGCTTAGAGCTGGGTGGCAAAGACCCGGCTTACATTCGGGCCGATGCCGATCTGGATCACGCGGTAGATACCACCATGGATGGCGCCTTTTATAATTCAGGGCAATCGTGTTGCGGAATCGAACGTGTTTATGTTCACGAATCCATTCACGATGCCTTTGTCGAAAAAGCCGTGGCCTGGGTAAAAACGCTACAGCTCGGTCGCTCAGATGACCTCCAGACGTCACTTGGTCCAGTCGTACGGGGTAAAGCCGCCGATTTTGTGCGCGGCCAAGTCAAAGAAGCTGTTGAACAAGGCGCGATAGCGCACATCAACCCTGACGATTTTCCACTAAATGTGTCGGGGAGCGCCTATTTGGCACCACAAGTGTTGACCAACGTCGATCACGGTATGCGAGTCATGACCGAAGAGTCTTTTGGTCCAGTAGTCGGCATCCAGAAGGTTAAATCAGATGAAGCGGCAATTGAATTGATGAACGATAGCGAGTACGGCCTGACCGCGGCGATTTTTACCCAGGATATCGAGAAGGGAATTGAGCTGGGTCAACAAATCGAGACCGGAACGTTCTTTATTAATCGTTGCGACTATCTTGATCCAGATCTCGCCTGGACGGGCATTAAAAACTCTGGCCACGGTTGTACTCTATCCATCATCGGTTATGAGTCCTTGACTCGACCAAAATCTTTTCACATCAAAACCCAACTGTAGGCCTTGTTTCCAATTTATTCTGCGATCAACCACCATGAACTACTCTGCTAACTGGAACTATCCAAGCAATATTAAAGTCGGCGCGGGCCGCATCGGTGAGTTACCCGAACTGTGTCAGGCACTCGGTATTTCATCGCCCCTGCTCATCACGGACCCAGGCCTAGCTGCACTGCCTATGGTACGAGCAGTTATTGATAACCTAAATCGAGTGGACTTACGCTGTGGCCTATTTGCCGACATCAAAGCCAACCCGACCGATGAAAATGTTACGGCCGGTACGGATTATTTTAAATCGAACCAGCATGACGGCGTGATCGCTTTTGGTGGGGGCTCTGCACTAGATGCGGCCAAGGCCGTGGCCTTGATGGTGGGGCAAACTCGACCAATATGGGATTTCGAAGATGTGGGGGATAACTGGCTGCGCGCAAATACTGAAGGCATGGTGCCGGTTATCGCAGTACCGACGACTGCGGGAACGGGCTCGGAAGTGGGGCGCGCTTCGGTTATCACCGACCCGGTCAACCAGGTTAAAAAAATCATCTTTCATCCGAACATGTTACCCGGCCAGGTGATTCTCGACCCAGAACTCACCGTTGGCCTGCCAGCCAGTATCACTGCCGCCACCGGGATGGATGCGTTATCCCATAATCTTGAAGCATTGTGCTCACCGTTTTACCACCCAATGGCCGCAGGCATTGCGGTTGAAGGTATTCGGTTGGTGCAACAATATTTACCGCAGGTGGTAGCTGATGGCACCGATATTGAAGCCCGCACACAAATGCTGGTTTGTTCCAGTATGGGCGCAACCGCGTTTCAAAAAGGCCTGGGCGGCATGCACGCGCTGGCCCATCCTTTAGGCGCGCTATACGACGCCCACCACGGGACTTTAAATGCGATCTTAATGCCTTATGTGTTAGTCGCCAATCAGGCCGCGATTAAAAATCGAATCAATCGTTTAACCCAGTATATGGGCTTGGGCACAACCGGCTTTGATGGCTTTATTGACTGGGTATTGGCATTACGCCAGCAAGTTAGCATACCGCATACCCTGGCCGACATCGATATTAACGATGAGCAGGCCGAATTAGTGGGTACGATGGCAGTTGAAGACCCTTCAGCGGGCGGTAACCCTATCGAACTGAAAGCGCCGCGGTACCAGCAAATATTTGTAAATGCTGTGCACGGGCAACTGTAAACCGATGAAGGCAGCGATATTGCAATGTGATGATGTACTGGAAAAATTCCAGGCGGAATTTGGTAATTATCCTGCCATGATCGAAAATATGTTTGCGGGCATCAACCCACCCATCGAATTTGATACCTACGATTGCCAAAAGGGTGAATACCCCACCGAATTGGATGCTTATGACTTTTTTATCACTACCGGTAGCAAAGCCTCGGTTTATGATGGCATACCCTGGGTGGATGAACTCATTCGATATATTAAAACCCTGGACAAAGCGCAAAAAAATCTCATTGGAATTTGTTTTGGTCATGAGTTGATTGCGGTTGCACGCGGCTTTCCAGTGAAAAAATCGGATAAAGGTTGGGGTATCGGTATCGCCCAAAATAAAATGCATACCTACCCTGAGTGGATGGATGAAAAACCAAAACAGCTCAACCTACTGGTCAGCCACCAAGATCAAATCTTAGATTTGCCAAAAGATGCCGAGGTCATGGCAGGCAGTGAATTTTGCCCTTACTTCATGATCCAATGGGATAACCATTTATTCAGCTTTCAAGGGCACCCCGAGTGGTCGAGCAAATACTCTCACACCCTTATGAATGACCGGTGCGCCATCATTCCAGCAGAGACAATTAAGCATGGCATGAATTCACTATCCACTCCGCCAGATAACGCCCTGGTCGCAAAATGGATTATTGATTTTGTTCGATCCGCGTAACCAGTCGCCATAAACTTGGCACCTTCACAGGCAGCATGGCCCAAAACCCCAAAACTTTTCTAATCAAATGCTTTAATGCAGGGATTGCCGCAGTATCTGGTCATGACGCGGTCGTAAAAACGCTTGCAAAAAATTCAAGATTTGTTCCCGATTTGATCCTTTCAGTGGGCAAAGCGGCTAGCGAAATGTGCCTTGGTGGGCTTGAAGTAATCGGTCAAAACACGCGCGCAATCGTAGTGACAAAATACGGACATGCACCGGACACCCTGCAGGCCAGACCAAACATCCGTGTTATTGAAGCTGGCCACCCTTTACCTGATCAAAACTCAATCCGTGCAGGCCGCCTGCTACTGGAGGCAGTCTCGGCTCAGCCAGCAGATAGCAACCTATTGCTACTGGTTTCTGGTGGTGCGTCTGCGTTAGCCGAAAGTTTGCCTGAAGACACATCACTTAACCAATGGCAGCAACGCACCAAGGAATGGCTGGCCGCGGGCATGAATATTGCACAAATCAATCTACAACGTAAGGCCATTTCAAAAATAAAGGACGGGCACCTACTTAAAAATTTTGCCGGCAAGAATGTAATTGTTTGCGCCATCTCAGATGTCCAGGGCGATTCAATCGCGACCATCGGTTCCGGTATTGGTGATCCAAAACGAACCCGTGCGTGCGCAGAAGTTAAGCTGGTCGCAACCAATAAAATGGCTCGTGATGCGATAGGCATACAAGCGACGTTGGCAGGATATGAGGTAATACAAAACACCGAATCGCTCTACTATGATGTCTTTGCCCTCAGTGCTAAAATTGGTGCTTTTCTTCGTAATGCGTGCAGTGGGATTTATATATGGGGCGGTGAACCGACTATCCAGCTACCCCCTGACCCGGGAAATGGCGGACGCAATCAAAGCCTGGCACTGGCGCTCGCCAAAGAAATACACGGGCTAAGTAATATCTCGGTTTTAGTTGCAGGAACCGATGGCACTGACGGCCCGACCGATGCAGCGGGCGCGGTTATCGATGGCAAAACTTTTCGGCATACTGAACGAGCGCAGACTGCACTCGACCAAGCCAATGCGGGTGAATACTTGCGCAGCGTAAATAATATTTTTATTACCGGCCCAACCGGGACCAATGTGATGGATTTGGTAATCGCGTTGGTTAAGTAACAGGTTTGAACCCGCTTTGATAGCGAGAACCTAATCTAGCTGGCTAATTATTCTGTTATTGGATTAATTGAGCTAACTACTATCCTTGTATGCGTTTACGAACTCTACTAGAAACAACGTAAAACAGATAAACGAAATCAGTCCCCACAAACCACTACTACCGGGCATAAAGAAAGAAAGAGCTATAAAAATCACGAAAAGGAATATAAAAAGCACCCCCTTTTTGCCTATCGAATCAACTGGTGGGAAAAAACTTGTCTCAACTTCAAATTTCCTCGCACTATATATTGCTGTAACTAGCAAAGCTATTGCATATATCACCCACGCTATAATAATGGCGAAAGGGTTAATAACTTGAAACGCCGCTAACAACATCACCACACACAAGCCCATAAACCCAAGAATAGCAACCTTCCTAAGAATATTATTGGCCTTATTCGATTTCTCCATTTTTATTTACATTCAGGTTTTTCGGAGTCACCAATACACGTGTCAGCGAATTTATATTCTTGATAAGCTACAGGAATAATGGGATTGCAACAACCCATTCGACTAACTTCTCAGAGTTCTTATGTATTTCATAAAGTCCGATGCGGCAAGCTTTCGGTTCTGCCCGCGGGAGTGATCACCACATAATCGAGCTTGCGCTGTAGTTCTTTGATATCGCTGGCGCCGCCGTATGTTAGTCCGCTTCGTAAGCCCCCAATAATATCGGCAATAATATGCGCTTCGTCTTCGCGATAAGGCACTTCTGTCGCCACGCCTTCGGCGGTTTTCCACTCGGCCATCCCGCCGTGATAATCATCCTGCACTTCGCTACTGGCCATGCCGCGATACACTTTGTATTGCGATTCGTTACCGGCATCATCGGCTTTGGTATGCACCTTACCTGGGGTTGGGCGGGTGCCTGCTAACATGCTGCCTATCATGATATAATCCGCACCAAACGCCAGCGCCTTGACCAGATCACCCGGGGCGCGCATGCCGCCATCGGCCACAATAGAGCGATCTACTTTGGCGCATTCTCGAATCGCGGTGAGATTGGGCACCCCAAAACCGGTTTTGATGCGCGTCGTACATACCGAGCCGCCACCAATACCCACTTTAATAATATCCGCGTGGCATGAAGCCAGGTAATCCGCACCCGCGTAAGTCGCCACATTACCCGCCATCAAGCAGGCCTCTTTACCCAACATTTTGCGTACTTGTTTTAAGGTGCGCCCGACGTACTTGGCATGGGCATGCGCCACGTCTATACAAAACAAATCAGCACCTGCATCACGTAAGGCTTCAGCGCGTTCTAAATCAGCCTTGCCACAGCCGATTGAAACAAAGGTGCGATGCTTACAGGCCTGCCACATCTTGACATTATCTTCGATGGACATAAAACGATGCATTACCCCAATACCACCGGCTGCCCCCATAAAATCGGCCATCGCCACTTCGGTAATGGTATCCATATTAGAACTCATCAGTGGCAATTCCAGCTCCAGCTTACCCGAGCGATCCAACATATTGAGCGTCACCACCTTACGCGATTCGAAATGGTTATACGCAGGGACTAATAGGACATCGTCAAATGTGATGGCGTTATGCATAATGTAGCTGGTCTTTATTGTGGATTTTGCTTTTAGTCCTGAAGATACCAGAATTAAGTCTCAAATATCGGCCAAGGTTTGAAGACCAGCTAAATATGCAGCGCCTACCTCGGCTTTTATGGCGCTCAATCACGCGACTTATGCAGACGCAACTATACGCTTACACACTTGGCTGCTATAGTCCAACATTCGTCCGATATGCAGCAATTCAGACAATGAAATGCCCATAAACTTACTCGACATACCGATCACATGCGCGCCAACATAAACCCCGAGTTAGCTGTTGGCCTGCGCTGCAATGATCGAGATATCGGCCTACACGCGCAGGCTTCGCCCAATGAAATATATTTCAATCTAGGCATGGATCGCGTGCATTATGTGCCGCAGCAAAACGCTTTATATTTTGCCCAATCCAGCCATTTTCCAATCGATGAAACTATCGCCGCTGTTTACCGAGGTTTAGACCAGCAACCACAGATTGAGCAGCTATATCTGGACATCCACGGCTATTACAAGGGCGCGCAGAGAATCATTATGCAAGACGAGGTAGCCAATGCGGTGCTGATCGCACTACGATTAAAGGGAATCATTATCAGTATGGCAAGCGACTAGCATGAGTATCGCACAAGCCACCATAGAGTTAGCCAAAACAGTTCAGCACGCCATTACCATCCCCCCTGTTCGTCGAATCTATCTTCCTCAAACTAACGTCAGTGAGGAATTTCGCGATGAATTCGGCCTGATATTTCTGCAAGATGGTACCGCTGCCCCTTTTTATACCAGCCTGCCCGGCACCCTGGACGCATTACAAACCAAATTCGGCGATGGCAATACCGTAAAATACAATACGCTTGATCTTATTGGGCGTTTCACTGATGAAAGCTTAGCGAATAAATCGATTGCGCTGGGCGCATTTAATGCCATGAGTCAACATGTCATGAAGCGCACCGGACTACTCCCTCAATCCGTCGCGCATATACCCAAAAATATAGGCTCTGGCAAGCCACAAAAAGGCGAGCAAATTGGCATGGTCGGCTATTTTTGCCCACTGATTGATAAGCTGCTGGCGCAAGGCGTGCGGGTTTTAGTGATTGAGCAACTACCGGAAAGAGTAGAACCACGCGATGGACTGAGCTTAAGCGAAAACGTGGCTGATTTGGCCCAATGTAGAATTGTATTATGTACCGCCGCCAGCTTAATTAACGATTCTATCGATGAAATCTTAAGTCATTGCTCTACCGCGCAAAATTTCAGCATTATCGGGCCAAGCGGTAGCGGCTTACCCGATGTATTATTCGAAAAAGGCATCGATTCGGTGGGCGGGGTGTATTTCCCTGATGCTCAACGGCTTAGCGACAAGCTGGATCAACAAGACGCCTGGGGGGACGCAGGCGAGAAATATCAGCTGACCCTGGATAGCTACCCGGGGGTTGAATGCTTGCTAAATAAGCTAACCAAATAATATTTCTTTGGTCTGATAGAAAATGCCAGATTCGTTTTCATGGTTTATTGACGTCATCAACACCAACCGTGTCTCTGGGTGGTGTTTTAACAACGAGGCCCCACACACTCCCTGCGATATGTCGTTTTTTGTGGATGACCATAAAATCGGGTCAACCATAGCGGATGCTTATCGAGAAGACCTCAAAAACCTTAAATTTCATCCCACCGGAATTTGCGGTTTCGAATATATCATTCCGGCCCAAAATAATGTGCTGGATTATACTAACTTTCGTATCCATGCTAATGCGGCGGCTGAACCTCTCAAAGAGATATCAACCACGCAAATCCCTGACGTACTGCGCGGCGAGCTGCCTAAGGTTTTCTTTATGCATATTCCCAAGACGGCGGGCACTTCGTTTAACACCCTCGCCAATACGATCTACCCCCAGGATGAAGCGGTTGTACACTTGGAATCTATCGATCCGAAAACGTATCCTGCTCTGCAAACTGAAAAACACTATTTAGCAGGTCACCTACCCTTAAGAAAAATTAAGGCACATTTTGATTTATCACGATTTGATCTGTATACCATTGTTCGAGAACCCTACGCCCATTTGCATTCGCATCTTAAATGGGTGAGACGAATCGGACAAAACCCGAATGCAGATTTTTTCGCAAGCCACTCTGCCGAAACGCAGCAACTATCACTTTTATTGAATAAACTCGATTTCTCCAAACACCAAAATGTGCAAGCGCTACTGGATGGCATCTGCGGTGATCTGATTACCTTATTTGATAACCATCAAACTCGCTACTTTCTCGACTACAAACGCAAGAAAGTGACCACACCAGATAGACAAATAGCACAAGCGGAATTGCAACGATTCAAATCTATCGGGCTAACCGAGCAATACCAGCAGTTTGTCGCGCGTTTTTGTCATACTTATGGCGTCAGTTTCGCGGGCCAGGCGGAAAAGCTAAACCAGTCCGAAAGCCCACCATTATTTGATTATCGTGACTCACTCACTCAATCTATCCTGTACCCACTAGTGGAACATGATTTGGTTTTATACCAGCGCCTGTCTGGAGACTGGTCAGAATAATCAACGCGCCTCTGCCCAGCATGTTTCTAAGCTGAGACAATACGCGCAATCGAGAAGGTACACAAATGAGGCAAATTGGCAAACCGGTTTGATTTGCCAATTAGAACGAATGTTTTTAAGTCGTCATGGTCAAACAACAAATATAAAAAGTAAAATAAGCAGATGACAGGACTTGAACCGTATTTGCGTATGGGTACATTTTTCGGCGTGCTTTTAATCATGATGGCGTGGGAGTGGTTACGCCCACGTCGAGCTGACCAAAAGCGCTTGCAACGATGGCCCTCCAATTTGGCACTGGTATTCATGAATACCTTGATTGTGCGCTTGATTCTCCCGGGTGTCACTGTTGCGACCGCGCTGTATATGTCTCACCAATCATTCGGTCTTTTTAACTGGCTCGGCTTGCCGCGGGTACTTGAGGGGTTTATCGCGGTATTAATACTCGATGCGGCGATTTACTGGCAACATCGAATATTTCACCACATGCCGGCGATGTGGAAAATCCATCGTATGCATCATAGTGACACCGAATACGATGTCACCACGGGCGCCCGATTTCACCCTATTGAGATAATTATTTCGGTACTAATCAAGTTGGTGGTCATTTCTATCATCGGTGCCAGTGCCTGGGCGGTCATCATATTTGAAATCCTACTTAACGCTACAGCGATGTTCAATCATGCCAATATACGTCTACCCATACGCGTGGACCAAATACTGCGCACAGTAATCGTCACTCCGGATATGCATCGCGTTCACCATTCAATTTTTCCCAATGAGCACCATCGCAACTTCGGTTTTAATTTATCCATCTGGGATCGGTTATTCGATAGCTATTGCGCACAACCAAAGTATGGGCATACTTCCATGACAATTGGTCTCAATTATTTTAGAACCCCCCACGAAGCACGACTCGATCATATGCTGACCCAGCCATTTCGCGAGGAAGAGTCCAGCGTAAAAACACACGGCTAAAGCCTCCAAAAACAGCGGCTCATCAAAAATACCAAGCTTTACATAATTGCTGACTATGAAGAAAAATATTCTTTTCATCACTGCAGATCAATGGCGCGGAGACTGCATTTCGGCACTTGGCCACCCACACGTTAAAACGCCGCATATTGATAGTTTGATCGCGGATAGTGTGGCATTTGATCATCACTACGCTAGCTGTGCGCCGTGTGCACCGGCCCGTGCGAGCCTGTTAACGGGCATGTACCTGCAAAACCACCGCGTCACGCGCAATGGCACACCACTAGACGACCGACATACTAATCTGGCGCGTGAGCTGCGCAAGGCTGGCTATACACCCAAATTATTTGGTTACACCGATACGTCGCTCGACCCGCGTGTATATCCAAAACAGGAAGTATGTCAATATGGTTACGAAAACATGCTTCCGGGCTTTGAGGAAGGCCTGCTTTTACCCTGTGAATATCCTGAAAAATGGCTTAGCTGGCTGCGCGAAAAAGGTTACGATTTCGAGACAGCAGAGCAAGCATTTCAACCTATGTTTGGCTCGAAAACATCCTCGACAGATGGGCACTCTGGCCAGGCTACCGCCTACAAAGCGGAGCATTCGATCACGGCCTATCTGACGCAACACGTTATCGACTATATTAGTGAGGCAGATGGTGGCTGGTGTGTGCATCTTTCGTATATGCGTCCACACCCACCTTTTACCGCGCCTGCACCGTATAATCAGATGGTTGATCCAGAATCGCTCGAAAGTGTTAGCCCGCCCGCTAAAAGTGATGAGGAGCATCCATGGCTTGCAACAGCCAAAGGCCCCTTAGGCGATTGGCCAGAACCGTGGATGACAGAACTCTCTGAAAGTGATTCATTTGACCGGGTCGCACGTCAAATACGCGCCACTTATTTTGGTTTAGTCAACAAAGTAGATCACTACATTGGTCAGCTAATAAACCACCTTAAAAAAATCGACGAATACGAAAACACTTTAATCGTCCTCACTTCCGATCATGGTGAATTACTGGGGGATCATGGGTTATTTGGCAAGCGTGGTTATTTTAGTGAGTCCTATCATATTCCTTTAATTATTCGTGAGCCGGATCGGGCCACCGCCACTCGTGGCTATCTGGTGTCGTCCTTTACCGAAGCAGTCGATATCATGCCCACTATTTTGAATTGGCTCGATCACCCTATTCCGCGACAATGTGATGGCCGTTCACTGCTACCCTTTTTACATAATAAGACGCCCGATAACTGGCGACAGGAAGTGCACTGGGAATACGATTTTCGTGACGTCAAATCCGACCATATTGAGCGCGCGATGGGCATCGACATGGACGATTGTCAATTAAACGTAATTCGCGATAACGATTATATGTACGTCCATTTTACAAATAATCCCCCCCTCTTGTTTGATCTGCGTAAAGATCCTCATACCGTCCGTAACGTGATTGACCAACCGGAGTACGCAGCGACCGCATTGGCTTATTCACAGAAATTACTCTCGTGGCGTATGCATAATGATGAACGCCTGTTAACGGCCTATGTTGTTTCTCGAGACGGTATCTATCATCGATAAGCATAGAAACTAGCCGAGTTTGATCCATTTCAGAAAATTTATGACACATCTTGCCTTCCAGAAATGAGCCTTACACAGTCCTCTCAATATAGCGCTGCTTGAATTCAATCCTGCTTATGGTTACTATCATTGCATAATGAATGCGGGTGATGCCCGCATAATAAATACAAATAGCCGACAACCGCGCACTAGCAGCAGGCAAATAGGAGGTTTATATGCACAAAGCACTGGTCATGATTCCAGAGAACTGCACCAACTGTTCTCAATGCGAAATGATGTGTTCCTACGAGCTCACAGGTGCGTTTAATGCCCCCAAATCGCGCATCAAGATTTTCGAATTCAAGGAGCCGGATCGCAACGTCCCATTTACCTGTACCCAGTGCGAAGAAGCATGGTGCATGCGTGCTTGCCCAGTTGAAGCCATTACGGTTGATGATCGTACTGGGGCTAAAATAGTATCAGAAGAACGTTGTGTGGGCTGCAAAGTCTGCACCATCGCTTGTCCCTTCGGCACCATTAACTATGATTTTGATAGCGGAAAAGTAACCAAATGTGATTTGTGTGGAGGCGAACCTGCGTGCGTAAAAGTATGCCCACAGGATGCGATACATTTTGTCGATGTGGATGCCACCGGGCATCAAAAAATGCGCGATAGCGCTGCTGAATTAATAGAATAAAACTTTAACTAAGAGGAGTAAATTATGAGCTGGACTAAAAAAATATTACGCGTTAATCTGACGAATGGTAGCTGTGAAAGCGAACCGTTAAATATGGATTGGGCAAAACAATATCTTGGCCAACGCGGCCTTGCCACCAAATATATTGTTGAAGAAACCGATCCCCAGGTCGATCCGTTGTCACCTGAAAATAAAATGATCTTCGCCACCGGCCCCTTAACCGGTACCGCTGCCCCGACCAGTGGGCGTTGGTCAGTGGTATGCAAGGGCCCCTTAACCGGCGCGATCGCTTGCTCTAATTCGGGTGGGTTTTTTGGCGCGGAAATGAAAAACGCAGGCTGGGACATGATCATCTTTGAAGGTGCAGCCAGTAGCCCGGTCTATCTGCACATCCAGAACGATCAAGCCGAGTTGAAAGACGCCAGTCATTTGTGGGGTAAAACGGTATGGGAAGCAGAAGAGGCCTTGATTGAGGCCAGTGGCGATAAAGACTCCAGGGTCGCTTCGATCGGTCCCGCAGGAGAAAATGGCTCAATGTTCGCGGCTGTGGTCAATGATAAAGATCGTGCGGCTGGACGCTCTGGCGTTGGTGCGGTCATGGGTTCTAAGAATTTAAAAGCGGTATTGGTGCGCGGCACTGTGGGCGTTAGTGTTGATGATCCCATGGCGTTTATGCAAGCTTGCAACGCCTCGAATACCATCCTCAAGGAAAATGCTGTCACTGGAGAAGGCCTACCCACCTACGGCACGCAGGTACTTATGAACGTGGTCAACGGCATCGGTGCCATGCCCACCCGTAACGCAAGAGACGTGGAATTTGAAGGCGCCGAGAACATCTCGGGTGAAGCGATGCACGAAAAACGCGAAAGCGATGGTGAGGCCAATCTGGTTTCCAATCACGCGTGTTTCGGCTGCCCTATTTCTTGCGCACGCCGCTCTAAAATGGATCCAAATAATCCGCTGATCGCTGATCAGGAAAAATACCAGGTCACCAGTGGTGGGCTGGAATATGAAGCCGCTTGGTCATTAGGTTCAGCAACGGGCGTAGATGATCTGGAAGCACTTACCTACTGCAACTTTTTGTGCAACGATTATGGTATGGATCCGATCAGTCTGGGCTCAACCATCGCTGCGGCGATGGAGCTGTATGAAACCGGTGCCATCTCTGATGCGGAGACGGGTGGCGTCGCGCTCAAATTTGGTAACACCGACGCCCTGGTTAAAATGGTCGAGGCGACGGGCAAAGGCGAAGGCTTTGGCAATGAAATTGCCATGGGCTCCAAGCGGTTGTGTGAAAAATTTGGGCAACCCGATCTTTCCATGGCAGTTAAGGGTCAGGAATTCCCAGCCTACGATCCACGTGGTATTCAGGGCATGGGTTTAACCTATGCGACGTCCAACCGGGGTGGTTGCCATCTCCGTAGCTATACGGTTTCTTCTGAAGTTCTGGGTATTCCAGAAAAAACTGACCCGCTGGTGACAGACGGTAAGGCCGGCTTGGTCAAAGCCTTTCAGGATGTGACCGCTGCGGTAGATTCCAGTGGTACCTGCATTTTTACCACTTTCGCACTTAGTATGGATGATATCGCCCCAGAGGTCGATGCCGCCTGCGAGGGAGATTGGTCGGTAGATAACCTGATGGAAGTGGGCGAACGCATCTGGAATATGGAGCGTAAATATAACATCGCCGCGGGTTTTACTGGCGCAGACGATACGCTACCAAAACGTCTATTGAAAGACGCAGCCAAAAGTGGAGCAGCAGAAGGCCTGACCGCTGGTTTGGATAAAATGCTACCTGAATACTACGAGTTACGTGGTTGGAATCAGGACGGCATACCGAGCGCGGAAACCGAGCAACGCCTGGGTGTATAAAACTATCCATATTAAATTGCGCGGCGCCGAAAGGTGCCGCGCATTTGGTAAAAAGTAGGCGCGCGAATGAGTATTGAACACCTGCTGATGTACTGTGTAGTTTCATTTTTCTACATCATCAGCCCTGGGCCCGCTATATTTCTTGCTATTTCTAACGGCATGACAGCAGATATCAAAGCGGTTACGATGTCTTCGCTAGGCAATATTTGCGGATTGTTGGTACTTTCCGTCATCTCAATATTAGGCCTTGGTGCACTAATTATTGCTTCATCCACCTTTTTTTTCGTGGTAAAGCTCCTGGGTGCCGCGTATTTAATCTATTTAGGCATCAAGCATTGGCGTGACCAAAAGTCTTCGATTTCTAACCCTAGTTTGCAACTGAAATCGCATCGCCGCCTATTTTCTTACTTTCGAGAAGGGTTTTTCCTGGCGGTCACTAACCCTAAAGCAATCGTGTTTTTTACTGCCTTATTTCCACAGTTTTTAAATCTTGAGTCCGCTATAGTCCCGCAATTTATTGTCATGACGACGCTGTTTATGGCTATTTCTTTTGGCTCTTTGTTTAGTTACGGCTACGTTTCCCGAGCGGCAAAACATTTATTAGCAGACGAACATCGAATGAGCTGGTTTCATCGAATTGCAGGGGGCTTATTTATCACAATGGGCATAGGCTTGTTGCGACTGGAAAATAACCAGGGATAAGTTTTGATTTCCCAACAATGAGAACCTACTGAATCAACGATTAGAAAGTTAGTTTACTTTAAATGAAGCATATCATCATTGGCGCCGGACCGGCTGGCGTGACGGCCGCAGAAACCATACGTAACCTGGATTCTGGCGCCGAAATCACCCTCATTGGTCATGAGCCAGAAGTTCCATATTCTCGTATGGCGCTCCCTTATTTAATTAAAAAATCGATTGAAGAAGAGGGAACCCATATACGCGTATCCGCTACGCATTTTGAAGATCAGAAAATTGATCTATTAAATGCCGAAGTCACTTCAGTCAACGCCGCTGGAAAGCAAGTTGTCGTATCTGATGGTCAAACTTTGGGCTATGACAAACTCCTTATCGCAGCTGGTGGTACACCACTTACCCCACCCATAGAAGGCATCGATCTACCCGGCGTGTATCCCTGCTGGACCATAGAAAACGCGCGTCAGATCATACAACGTTCGGTACCCGGTTCACACACTGTACTAATCGGTGCTGGCTTTATCAGTACCACCATTGTAGAGGCTTTGGTCGAAAGTGGTAGTACCCTGACCATTATAGAAATGGAGGATCGACTTATTCCACGTATGATGGATGATAAAGGTGCTGGCATAATTCAAAATTGGTGCGAGAATAAAGGTGTTACCATTCTGACTTCTGCACGCGTCGAACGCATTGAGCAGACGGGTGAACGCCTTACTGTTTCCATGTCTGGACACGCGCCTGTAGAGGCAAATTTGGTTATTTCGGCGACGGGTGTTAAGCCCAATATAGATTTTCTTAGCCAAACCGATATCGAACTTGATCTCGGTATTGTCGTAGACGAATTTCTGATGAGCAGCGACCCCCACATCTATGCAGCTGGTGACGCCGCGCAAGCGCCTGATTTACTGGAAAAACGGAAAACGGTTATGGCTATTCAACCAGTTGCGGTTGAGCACGGCCGTTTGGCCGCGCATAATATGGTCAATGGTAATACCTATTCCTGGCATGGTAGCATCAATATGAACGTGCTTGATATGCTTGGGCTGGTTTCTTGTTCATTTGGACTTTGGGAAGGTGTTGATGGAGGTGACAGCGCCGTGCTGCACCAGCCTGATCAGCATAAATATATTCAGTTGCAGTTTGACGAAGACCGATTAATCGGCGCCAGCAGTGTCGGGTTTACCGATCACGTCGGTGTGTTTCAAGGTCTAATTCAAGGCAAGGTTGCGCTAGGTGAATGGAAGCAAAAACTGATTGAAGATCCTACGCTCATTATGCAAGCCTGGATAGGTAGCACCCAAGGAACTGCATAATGCGAAATATGAATGGGCAGACACAGACATCACTAAGTAAGTACCAGCTATACATCTAGGCGTTTTATTTATCAGGATAAATAGATTTAGAGTATGAAAATAACGCTTAAACTGTATGCCTCGCTCATGCAGTATCTACCAGAAACAGATCAACGCCACGCAGTTGATATTGAAATTGATCCATCCGATTCACCCCATCAAGTGATTGCCAAAATGGGTATTCCCAAAGAATTGGCGCATCTGGTTATCGTCAACGGTATCTTTGTTTGTGATCAAGCGCGTGATCAGCCTCAGTTCAAGGATGGAGATGTGCTGGCAATTTGGCCCGAGGTTGCGGGTGGTTGAAAAATCTCATGCTTTTAGTTTATCGGTCCCCGAAAGCTTTGAACGCGATATGGGCTATAGTGAGAAAGAGTTTTTTAGAGTGCTGCCCGCTGCCATTGGTGAATACCAATATATAAAAAATGGGCTCGAAGTCGAGGTTACGCATCCAGACAAACCCCACTCCCTAAAATTAACTCTCTCTGTGCTTCCCGACCGCCAGCTTGGTGCTGTTCGCATCCAAAGAATTGGCGTGCAGTTTGCTTTTACGAATATGAGCACAGATGAGCGCCTTACATTTATGCGCAGGTTTGATCGGCGGTTTCAACGCGGTGGCGGCTAAAGTTAGTTTTTGCCCGTAAGGGCCTTCAACATCAGATAAAAGTCACCCTTGTTGGGTGAGCCCGCTGCATTACACCCTGGCCAATCAATAAAAACACCAAAATAATTAAGGTATCAGCTTGGTATACCTTACCTCTCGTAGATATTTTTATCTCGCAGTGAGTAGAATTTATGATACAATTTTTTGCTTGCCAGGCTCGGATCACTATAGAAAACTAACCGAAAAGCCGCATTCAGAACCAAAGAGGAGAGCTAATCATAAGCCAATTAATTTCTTGGCCAACAGAACACCTGTCATTAATTTATCAGTTTTTCGGGACCCGGCCGACCCCAAAAACTTACCTAGATTGAATCGGCCTTAATTATTCATTAGAAAGAGAAGTCATTATGAAAAAAAGATTCCAAATATTACCTGCACTTGCACTTATTGCAGCCTCCTTCACTCTTTCGACTGTATCCAATGCAGCTGAAAGGATTGTGTTTGGCGGCGGCCCTGCTGGCGGGACTTTCCAGGTCGTTGCGAACGCCATCCAGGTCTATGGGCCGGTCAAAGACTCAGAAGACTATACCGTAAAAGCACAATCATCTGCAGGCTCCATCGAAAACTTAAGAAAAGTTAACCAGGGCAAGTCCGATTTTGGTGTGGTTTACTCAGGCCATGTTTATCTTGGTCGTGAAGGGCGCTTGAAAAACGACACGAATAAATACGAAAATGTCATGGCGGTATCCTACCTTTACGGCGCACCAGCACAATTAGTCGTGCGCAAAGGGTCTGGCATTAGTAGTGTAAAAGATCTGGAAGGCAAGAAAGTCGGTGTGGGTAACGCCGGCTCGGGCGCTTTCGCTAACTGCGAGTTATTCTTTACCCACATGGGTATTTGGGACAAGATTGAGCGCAATGCCATGGGTTATAACGACGCGGCAAACGCGTTCGGCAACAACCAACTAGACGCTTTCTGGCTGTTCACTGCCTTCCCAAGTGGCGCTGTTATTCAAGCTGCGCAAACCAATGACATCGACTTAATCGATCTGGGCGCAGATGCCGAAGCAAGTGGTTTTTACGATGAGTATCCTTATTTTGGCCAACTGGCGGTTCCAAGTGGCACCTATAAAGGTGTAGATAAAGAAACCCCTTCATTTCAGGATTCTGCGCTTTGGGTTGCCAATGCCGACGTCTCTGCCGATATCGTTTATGACCTGCTTTCAAAAATATATACCGATGAAGGCTTGGCATACATGAAAGAGCAAAAGAAAACTTTTAAGGAAATGGCCATTGAGACTGGTGCCAACGGTATCGTAACTCCCATGCATCCAGGCGCTGAAAAGTTCTGGAAGGAAAAAGGCATTCTGTAAAATCAGCCTTTGAACCAAGTGCAGACAGCCGCTTGGGCTTCTGTCTGCACTTAATCCAGCTCCTTCTAACAGGAAAAACAATAATCTGAGGAATCGCTATGTATGGCAAACTGAACCGAATTGAACAATTCGCATTCGATGCACTAGCCGTTTTTCTCGTTTTATTTTATTCCTACTCGGCGGTGCTCGAACCCGCCGCCACTCAGTATCACCGCGGGATATATGTCATCATTACTTATATCCTGGCTTTTTTGTTATATAAATCAGAATCCACCATAGGAAGAGTGGTCGACTATCTACTGATCTTCCTTTCTATCGTCACCATCGGATACTGGATATACAATTTTGAAATCATTAATTACCGCGCCGGTGCGGAAACCACACTTGACAAGGCGATGGCCGTCGTGGGGGTATTAATCGGCATTGAGTTAGCCAGACGGGTGGTTGGAACCGTATTTGTAATCATCGGGAGCATTATGCTGCTTTACGGCGTATACGGAGAGTATGCGCCTGAGCTGATTTCCCATGCGGGAGATACCTTCCCGGATCTGGCCACCAGTATTTTTTATAAAAGTGATGGTGTATTTGGCATTATGGCGAATGTGCTCGCCACTTATGTTGTGCTTTTCGTTATTTTCGGTGCTTTTTTAGAAAAATGTGGCGCACACCGGTTTTTTATGGATTGGCCCATGGCCGCAGTAGGACACAAAATTGGCGGACCAGGTAAAGTATCGGTTATCGCCAGCGGCTTATTTGGCTCAATTTCTGGAAGCGCCATTGCCAATACGGTCTCAACCGGCGCATTCACCATTCCCTTGATGAAAAAAGCGGGATTCAGACCACACGTCGCAGGGGGTATTGAACCGGCTGCGTCAATCGGTGGGATGTTTATGCCACCAATCATGGGGGCTGGTGGATTTATCATGGCTGAACTGACTGGCCTACCCTATTCGCAGATCATGCTGGTTGCGATATTTCCCGCTTTTATGTATTTTTTCAGCGTCTTCGTGATGGTGCATTACGAGGCCAAGAAGCACAATATTGTTGGCGAAAAAACGGAAGAAAGTGCGAGTGTTATTTTTCGGCGCGAGTGGTTCTACCTACTGCCCCTCGTAACCATCACCATATTAATGCTAATGGGCTATTCACCGGGCTATGCGGCGATCCTCGGTGTGGTTTCCTGTATTATTGTCAGCTGGTTTCGCACCGATACCCGTATTGGGCCAAAGCAATTTGTCGAAGCTTCCCGAGCGGGCGCGGAAGCCAGCCTTAAAATCGGGGCGACCGTTGGGGTCATCGGCATTATTATAGGTGTGCTTACTTACAGCGGATTGTTGCTCACCTTTGCCGATATCGTGATCGAACTGGCTGACGGCAAGCTGTTTCTAACAATTTTGTTGATTGCGCTGGTCTCGCTAATCCTGGGCATGGGCGTACCGGTGACTGCAGCCTATCTGATCACCGCCGTGGTCGCGGTACCCGCACTAACGCATTTGGGGGTCAATCCATTGGCTGCACATATGATTGTTTACTGGCTGTCGCAGGATTCGAATATCACTCCACCAGTCTGCATCGCTGCCTTCGCGGGTGCGACCATTGCCAAAGCACATATGTGGAAAACGGCATTTACCGCGTTCAAGTTCGCCAAGTTTCTGTATCTAGCGCCATTCCTTTTCGGCTATGTGCCAGGTTTCTCTCTGAACGGCAGTACGACGGACATCGTTGTCGCCTTTGCACTCATTTTGGTAGGTACTTATGCCTATTCTTGGTTGCTAAGTGGCATTTGGTTGAGTTGGTTTAAGCGCAAGGCGCCCGAACAAGCCTAATACTGTTCATCCTCTGTTGAGCCACTATCACCATTACTTAAGTTAATCAATACACCATGTCTACTGATCAAGCCGCCCCTTTTGTTAGTTTTAAGAAGATTCTATACGCGACTGATTTGTCTGAAAGTGGTCGCTATGCGTTTCCTTTTGCGGCGGGTATTGCGCACAATCACAAAGCTGAGCTAACCGTATTTCATGTGGTGGAAACCGAAAATTTTGAAAAATACCTGACCGGCTATATCAATGAAGAAATGTGGGAGCAGATCAAAAATCGTGACCTGGAAGAAGCACGCAAGCTATTGATCGACCGCAAAAGAAAAAATGCAGTTATAAAAGAAGATATCGATACTATTTGCCAAGAAACGCTGTCCGCAACCAACGGAGCACCCTGCGTCAGCTATGATATTAAGGTTAGAAAGGGCGATCCTGCGGTGAAAATTGTTGAAGCAGTAAATGAAAATGGATATGACCTGGTTATCATGGGTAATCATGGTCGGCGAAGCCTGACCGCTTCGCTCATGGGCGGAACGGCTCGTCGGGTTCTGCATCGATGTCAGGTACCTGTGATTATCGTGCCTCTACCCAAAGAAATACGGTAACCTTTTCCAATCATCGAGCCTGACCTGGAATGGTGCACCGCGTAGGCCATGCTATAACCACCTAAAAGCAAAATTCGATTAAACCGGGCAAGCGTCTAACTCAGCCGCGTATCGAGCCAAGGCCTCTTTGGTATTGAGATTGTGAAACATCTTAGCCTGCGCAGACATATCCACCAAACCCAGAGCGTGCTGCGAATACCAAACATCGACTTTGCGCATTTTACTGCGTAAAAACTGTTCCAGGCTGGGGTATAAGCAAGTTGGTATGAGCGCGTGAACCGATTGTAAACGCTGACCATCATGCGCCACCACCAAATCGGTTTGTTGAGTCTGCACCCCCTGCCACATGTTCGCTTGATAGTCAGGCGCAACATAAGGCGCGTCGCATGGAAGGGTGAGTATGTAGGGCGTCGTAACCGCCTTCATCACGGTTGCGATACCCGCTAAAGGTCCCTGAAAATCGCTGAGCTCGTCTGCAATGACGGGGTAACCAAACGCCCGATAGCGTGCCAGGTTTTGGTTGGCATTAATGACGATATTGTTATTTTGCGGACGAACTGCATTCAGCACATGCTGAATCAGTGGCCAGCTATCCAACTCTACCAAGCCTTTATCCGCTGTTTCCATGCGGCGTCCACGCCCGCCGGCCAGGATAACTACCGTTATCTTCTGTTCAAATTCAGCTTGAAGCATCTAAAGCTTGTATGCGGCTACAGAGGAAGGAGGTTTAACTACTTTTAGCTGAGTATCGACGTGTTCAGCTTTTTGCTTAGACGTTTGTTCGATAAGTCTGCCATCTTCCATACGAAACTCCTGATTGACGATATCGCTTAAGTAAGTTGGTTCATGGCTGGCAATTAACATGGATACCGTGTGTGATTTTAACTCTCCCAGTAGATGGCCAATTTGTGCGTTGGAGATCGCGTCCAAATGCGCGGTTGGCTCATCCAGTAATAGTATTCGCGGGCGTCTCAATAAAGCGCGCGCGAGCGCAACCCGCTGGCGCTCCCCACCAGACAAAGTTTTGGCGTCTTCATCTTTAAGATGCGCCAGCCCAACCCATTCTAAGGCCTGATCGACCAGTTGCAGCCGATCACCGCGTCCTTTTTTATGCGCGTACATCAAGTTTTGCTTCACACTACCGTGAAACAAATAAGGCGTCTGGTGTAAATACATGACTTGCTCTAGCAAGGAGGCTTGGCATTGGTTAAACCTGCTGTTGATACCCGCACAAACAATCTCACCTGCGTCCGGTTTCAATAGTCCGGCCATAACTCTGAGTAAGGTTGATTTACCGCAACCATTATCACCCGTTAGCAAAATAACTTTGTTGGGATGTATATGCAGTGAGGCATCACTTATTATTTGGCGGCCGCCGAAACCCAGCTTTAGATTTTTATATTCAATCATCAGGCCAGGCGCCCCTTACCTTGAAAAAAGTGTAATGTCGCGTTGAGCGTAAACGCCATAACCAATAAGACGAAACCCAAAGCAATGCCCTGCGCAAAATCTCCCTTACGGGTTTCCAGTGCAATGGCGGTTGGAATATTACGCGTATAATGCAAAATATTGCCACCGAGCATCATAGACGCACCAACTTCAGCAACAATTCGTCCATACGCCGCTAGTAACGCTCCCCATAAACCAAAACGCGCTTCTTTTGCAATCATCCAGAACGCCTGCAGGCGGGTATGGCCCAAAGTACGCGCGGTTTCCCACGCGCGCCTTTCGACTGATTGAAAGGCCGCATGCATCATGGCAACCAGAATCGGAAAAGCCAGGGCAATCTGACCCATGACCATCGCGGTCTGGGTAAATAGCAGGCGTAAATCACCCAAGGGGCCTTGTCGAGAAAGCAAGAGGTAGAAAGTCAAACCAATGACCACCGCCGGCACCGAAAGCAAAGAATTAAATATGGCCACCAACAGGCGACGACCCGGAAAATTCAGATGTGCCAAACCAAACGCAATCGCTATGGCAGGTAACACCGCGATCAATAATGCAATCGTCGTGGTTTTAAATGATATACCAATAATTTCCCACACTGCCACATCGCCAGTAAAAACCAGCTGCAATGCATCCAGTGTGACTTCTACTATACTACTCATTTTCTATTCGGCATTCGGTTTAAATAGCACCTGTCCATTCACCTTATAATCACCAATTAAAGCCTGGCCTTGTTCGCTGTGTAACCAGTCAATCAGCTGGCGCCCACCCTCGGTATTTAAATCTGGATAGCGCCTGGGATTAACCAGAATCGCGGCATATTGGTTCAACAAGGGCGGATTACCCGCAAAAGCAATCTCTAATTCAAGCTTATCATGATATGCCAACCAGGTTCCACGATCCACCATAGTATACGCCTGCAGCTCATCGGCCACTTGTAAGGTATTGCCCATCCCCTGCCCGGTTTCATGATAAGTTGCTTGATTCGGCATTACGCCTGCCTGCTCCCATAAAAAAAGTTCTTTAATGTGCGTACCAGACTCATCCCCGCGTGAAATAAACCGCGTTTCAGCATAGGAAAGCGCAGCCATCACCGCATTGATATCGGTCAATTTTTTCAGCCCGGCCGGATCATCCTTAGGACCTACAAATATGAAATCATTCACCATAAATTCGACCCGCTCAACCCCGTAACCCGCATCCATAAATTCTAGCTCCGCTGGCTTGGCATGTACCATCAGCACATCGACATCCCCATCTTTGCCCATGCGCAGCGCCTTGCCAGAACCCACCGCTATTGCGCGTACTTCAATCCCCGAATATTGTTCAAATTTCGGTAATAAATACGCGAGTAAACCTGAATTTTCTGTACTGGTGGTCGTCGCCAGCACGACGATTTGATTGCGATCCGATGCAATTGCTGCGCAGCAACTGACCGCCAATAACGCCACTAGGCCCAACCATTTTACTATTTTAGACATCGATTCTTGGTTGAAAAATGAGAATGTAAATTAACAAAAAAACCCGCTCAATGGCGGGCTTTTTTAAGCGACACACAAGGTCGCTCGATCAAGTACAAACGGCGTTAGGCAACAATATACTCTTTCATCCGCTCCATTGCGCGCTTTTCAATCTGGCGAATGCGTTCCGCTGAAACACCGTATTCAGCCGCAAGATCATGCAAAGTAGGTTTTTCATCGCCCAGCCATCGCCGGGTAACGATATCACGACTACGCTGATCAAGCTCTTTGATCGCAGCTGATAAGGCCGTATTGCGTTGCGAAGTGTATTCCTGCTGCGCCACGATTCGAGCAGGATCCTGTGCCTCATTACTTAAATACTGCTCAGGTGAAGCGCTAAAATTATCATCATCTGTATCTGCCGGCATATCAAATGAAACATCGGCACCACTTAGCCTCGACTCCATTTCGCGTACGGTTTTGGTGTCGACATTCAAGTCCTCAGATAGATTAATCACATCGTCATCCGTCATCCAACCGAGTTTCTTCTTGGATTTACGCAGATTGAAAAACAATTTGCGCTGCGCTTTGGTGGTGGCCACTTTGACAATACGCCAGTTTTTCAGCACATAGTCGTAAATCTCAGCCTTGATCCAATGCACCGCATAAGACACCAGGCGCACACCCTGTTCAGGATCATAGCGCTTGACCGCTTTCATCAAGCCAATATTGCCTTCCTGAATCAAATCGGTAAGCGGCAGACCATAACCCATAAAGCCCCGCGCTACTTTCACCACATCGCGCAAATGCGACATGACCAACTCGCGTGCAGCATCAATGTCTTGCTCATCACGATAGCGAATAGCCAATACCTGTTCTTGCTCGGCCGTAAGAATCGGCATCTTATTGACCGTATTCATATACGCAGTCGCATCCTGGCCCATGCCAAGATCCATGGCGACGGGTAGTTGACTTGTCGGTTTGTAAGTTGTCATCTATTTGTCCTCAAGATATTCATATTGCAAGGCGCATCCGCATGACACACCTTGCGATCTATGGCTATATTTTAGCACTCTGGGCTTAAGAGTGCTAATTTTACTGAAAGTTCCCTGAATAATTCAAGTATTTCCGAATATATAGCGCAGGCTAACCCATTGATTACACAATATTTTTATGGTTTTCCTTCTATAAAAGATGAATGATGCGCATAACTAGAAACTTACGCTTTTCGCGTATACGGGTCTAAAATGACAATTTCTCTGCTATCAACACGCATCATTAAGTTATCACCATGTAAATCCCAGGCCATAAAATCGTCATATTTCTTGTAATAACGATACAGATTTGCAATATCTTGGGCCAATTCAGCATTATACCGCTTAGTTACACCAGTAATAATTTTCTCCCTGTCTGCTGGCGCACGCCATTCCAAATCTTGTACACAGCGGTTGAAATACTCAGTGTCCTCATCATCCAGGTGCATCAATTTTTCCATGACGTAAACAAAGCGATGCTCTGCCTCCGTGCCCGAATAAATCTCCTCTCGACTCGGCTTTTCAACGATATTATCCATCTCATCAATTACCCCAATACGCTGGATATCAGGTACCTTGGCCAACCCGTAGACCTGAATGGCACCACAGTAGTATTCCAGCCCGTATGAGCGCTTTTCTAGCAACACATGGGTATCATCAAAATCATATACATTGGTTAAAAACGTATTCGCGCACTTCTCGCAAAAGATTTGTTCGTACTCATCGTCAATAAAATTGCGTAATACCTTTTGCTTGTTCATTTAATATTATTCCTGGCTAACAATTTACATGCATCACCGCACACCCCCGGATAGAAGTCGTCAATCCACATATGCACTTTGACCCCCAATGACCTCATGTAGTTACGTTTAGGCCGACCATCGGTTAGGTAGATCGGAATCATCGCCTCATCCAGTATCTGCACAATCTCTTGCAGATTTTCTCTATCTGGTGCACGTAAAGAGCACACGAATGGAGCGAATCCCACCTTTTTTAATTTTCTTATAAGTTGCTTAAAGAATTTTTGATCTGCACTAATTGTATTGTCCCAATCTATCGCCACATACTTCGATTTTGGTCTATCTAGCATGACATAAACATCAATCAGAAATTCATCATAGTGCTGAACCAGCTCATGCCCACGGCCTAAAAGCGCGCGCTCACATAACCTAAATGCTGCGGTTTTCTTTTTACCCCGGTAATAAAAAACCAGCTTCTCATCTTCATCCGCTTTTCTCATCACGGATCACCCTGTTTTCCATATTCGAGACGCAAATGATCCAATATTGCAGCAAAATCTGCTTGCTTTACGACCACTCTCCGGCGTCTATCACGTTGGTAATCGTACATCGGATCATAATACTCCACTAACATGCGGCGCAGCCATTCACGGTGCGTCCGGGTGTCGCCAGATCGCTGCTGTGTAGCCAAAGCACTGTCCATTGCGGCCAGAATCTCCTGATAACGCTGTCCACCTAGACGACGTTGTACGCGCGACAACCCGTTGCGCAAGCGCTCACTAAAAGCAGCAAAACCGCTTTCCTGGTCTGGTGCTCGCTCTTGGTACTGCACCAGCATGTCGACAACATATTCTTGCAGGATGTTATCAACGCGCTTTTCAAGTGGCGTATTGACGACTACGCAGGGCGCGCTGCTCATGACGCTATACAATGTATGGGGTATATGTACTGAACCAATATTGGGGCTTTCGTCTTCTAATACGATTTGGGCAAAGCCCTGCTGATGCAGTTTAAGCAGTTGTATTGCCACCCTATTTTCAAATTCGATTTGGGGCGGTTGTGCACTGAGCTGGCCACCAATCGAAGAACCACGGTGATTCGCCAAGCCTTCGAGATCAATCGCACACTTTAGTTTTCTCAACAAACGAGTTTTACCCGAGCCGGTTCGGCCGCTCAATATCATTGGCATGGTTTGCGCCGTCAGTATCTTGGTTTGGTCGATCAAGAATCGACGTAGGGCCTTATAGCCCCCTTTGACTCGCGGTACATGCTTGCCACTTGCTTCATAAATCCATTGTTGAGCTATTTGAGAACGCATTCCCCCGCGAAAGCAGTACAAAACCGCGTCCGGGTGCTTCCCCAAGTAACTTAACCATCGCGTAATTCGTGCTTGCTTGGTCGCACCTTGAATGAGCTTTGCGCCCAACGCAACAGCTGCTTCATGCCCATGGTGTTTATAGCGTATGCCAATCTGGTGCCGCTCATCATTATCTAGGAGGGCAATATTATACGCCTGAGTAAGCGCCCCCTTAGCGAATTCCACGGGTGCTCGAACATCCAACAAGGGTCGATCTTCAGAGACTAAACGTGCGTAGTCATCAACTTCGAGGTGTTGCAGTAACATTCAAATAAGACGAATCAGACGCTGATCGTCTGCCTGCTGGAATAGTCTGCCTATTGGACTGAGGGCAAGATTATTTTGTCTACAAACTTCATTAAACGCGTCAACACCGCTTTGCGCGACGCTGATCAGCAAACCACCACTGGTTTGCGGATCACATACAATCGCCTGTTGTTGGCGATTCATTGGGCTGATCATATGACCATAGCTGTCAAAGTTGCGCTGCGTACCCCCCGGTAAACAGCCCATTTGTAAATAGTTTAGGGTCTCGTCTAACAAAGGTAACGCTGCGTACTCTAACTCAGCCCGTAGTGCACTACCTTCACACATCTCCCGCAAATGCCCCCCCAGTCCAAACCCGGTAACATCCGTCATGGCATTCACCTCACGAATCGCAGCAAATTGCTGGCCTATCTGATTGAGCTGGCACATCGAGCCCACCGCGATATGCGCATGCGGTTTACGCATTTTTTTCTGTTTTTGTGCAGTGCTCAAAATCCCTACCCCAAGCGGCTTGCTTAGATACAAATAATCACCGGCGAGTGCAGTATTATTCTGCTTGAGATTGTCAAGCTCGACCAGGCCTGACACGGCTAGGCCAAATATCGGTTCTGGGGCATCAATGCTGTGACCCCCCGCTAGAGTAATTCCGGCTTGCTGGCAAGCATATCGCCCACCCTCTATCACGCGTTGGCCTGCTTTAGCAGTTAATTTATCCAGCGGCCAACCAAAAACTGCAATGGCCATTATCGGTTTACCCCCCATGGCGTACACATCGCTAATGGCGTTGGTCGCCGCAATCTGACCAAAGATAAATGGATCATCGACAATTGGCATAAAAAAATCAGTGGTACTGATCAAGCCTTGACCGTTACCCAAATCATAAACCGCCGCATCATCTTTACTTTCATTTCCAACCAGCAACCGTGAATTGGGTTGCTGCGGAACGGACGTGGATAGAATTGCTTCGAGGATATTGGGGGCGATCTTACAACCACAGCCGGAACCATGACTATATTCGGTTAGTTTGATCTCCGTCATGATTGTAGTTGGTGGCTCTCGGGGCGACGAATTTTAGCAAAACTATACGCTTAATAACGATAAACTCAAACGCCAATTCCTTGTGTCAAAACAGCATGCTTGAATATTTATTCTTCAACTCGGTATTCGCTAAAAAATTCACCCACTCGCTAAAAGCATTCGGGCTGGAATATGCTGAGCAAACCGAGGCCGTACAAAATGCGATTTTAATCTCCACCTCTGAAGAAATAGACGACAATTTATGGGACCAAATTGATGAGTTGTACGACGATTTGTCCGCTCAGGACCAACAGCTGCTACAACGCAAGCTTGATGACGATCACAAAATAAACTCAGCGGGTATCTATATTCAACTCGAAAACGACCAACAAACCATCGCGCGTGTAAACCCTGACGTCATGAACCGAATGCTGGAAAATATCAGTATGGATGAATTTAATACCTTTATTGAAGCAATCGTTACAAGCGTAGAGCAGCCTGACGATACCCCTTTTTGCAAAAAACCCACTTAAGAATGCGCCTACCTTTCATATAAACCAAGCTAGATTCAATTTGGTAGGGACAAAACAACAAAAGCGCTGGATGCGGTATTTCGGAACGATTAGTAGAATGTGCTAATGGCTTATTTCAGTCGATCTACACCCATCATTTTTAGGATGCTTTTCTCATAAAATGGTTCTGAGGAACCTTTTTTCATTTTGCGAATAAAGTACTTTTCGAAAGCAATTTTCGCTAGATGCACCCATTTTCCTTTCTTAAACCAGGCAATATTACGCGGCGGCAGTTGTGGTACTGCCAAAAAGGCTGCACCGGTATCACCCATATCGGCAAGACATAGTGCCGCCCAGGTCGCTTCGTGGCTGGGTTCTTTGCCTTCGAGTTCCTCCTGAATGTTGTGCACAATTGCGGTTACCATTGACTCGATCATATAACCTGTTTTAGGCGCGCCGGTGGGAACGGGCGTCGCCTCGACTGGTGGAATCGCAATGGAAACACCCGCTGAATAGATATTCTTGTAGGTTGGATTACGCTGATGATCGTCTACCAACACAAAACCGCGTGGATTGCACAGGTTTTCCGTCTGAGCGACTGCATCCACCCCAAAAAATGACGGCAGCATCATCGCCACATCAAACTCAATTTCATGCGCCTGTTTAACGGTACCGTCATCATTCAACTCTTCGACGAAAGCCTTACCCGCTTCAAACTTATTGGTTTTCGCGTTGGTGACCCACGGAATATGACGGCTACGCATCTCGGATTCGAGCAACCCTTTAGAATCACCGATCCCACCCAACCCAAGATGGCCGATATAGGGCTCAGAAGTCACAAATTTAAGATGAATCTTGTCCCGAATCTTACGCCGCGATAAATCGGTATCGACGATCATGGCGAATTCGTAGGCTGGCCCAAAACAACTCGCAAACGGAGCAGCACCAATTAATATGGTGCCGCTACCTTTTGCTATGAGCTTATCGTAATCTTGTTTGAACTTTTCGGCATGAGAAACCGTACAGATTGAATGGCTGTGCTGATCCGGCCCTGAACCCTCCACTTCATCAAAAAACAGCTTTGGTCCGGTGGCAATCAACAAAAAATCATATTCGAGTGATGTGCCGTTGTCGAGTTCAAGTTTACTGTTCTCAGCGTCAATCTTATCACACCGGGCATGCACGAAATCGATGCTCTTCTTACTCAGGTATTTTTCGATCGGCATGGTAATCTGCTGTCGATTACGCCAACCCACAGCAACCCAGGGATTTGACGGAACAAATTGAAAATAGTCCCGCTCATTAACCATAGTAATTTTATGCGATGGACCCAAGACATCTCTTAACTCGTATGCAGCAGGCATGCCACCCGTACCCGCACCTAAAACAACAATATGTGCCATAAAACTATCCCTCCGAGGATTATGTTGAAGCTGATCGTCTGGTGAAATTCAGTTGGCACTGCGACGAACTGAAGGAATTTCTCGAATGTTATTATAGCGGTAGGTGTATTAGAATTTTAGCTATTTCAAAGACTTCAATTTATCCAGTCATAGCATTTGTTAATGTTGGCTAAACGCAGTATGTTCGCACTGCAATAATCAAATGCCCCTTTTGGAATGAATTTTGACAAATATAAACTGGCTCGCTAGTATCAAGCGACTGCATAAGCAGATTTTTATCAAGACAATAATAACTGTATAACCAAGAGGTGGTAATTTATGAGTGAAGAAAAAAAGATGAGCCTAACCATCAAAGTATTGATAGGCATGGGGCTCGGTATCCTGCTCGGGCTGTTTTTTAACCTAAGTGGCCTGAACGCGACCGGGTCTTTCATAAACGAATATATCGTAAATGGCCTTTTCCACGTTGTAGGGAAAATGTTTGTGAACGCGTTAAAGATGCTGGTGGTCCCACTGGTCTTCTTTTCGCTAATTTGTGGCGTGTGCGGAATTGGAGATATCAGAATGCTCGGGCGTGTGGGCTCTAAGTCATTTGCCCTTTATATGATGACCACCGCGATTGCTATCGCGACTGCGATTATTATTGCGGTTTCTTTCGGCATCGGCCAAGGAATGGATATTGCATCAGATGCTGCGTTTAGTGGAAAAGAATCTCCACCATTGACAGATGTCATTATCGGCATTATCCCCACAAACCCCGTGAAAGCGATGGCCGCAGGAGATATGCTACCGTTGATTTTCTTCGCCATTTTAACGGGCATAAGCATGCTAATGGTAGGCAGAAAGGCACGAAGCTTTATCGAGGGCGCGGAAATTGCCAATGAAATCATGATGAAAATGGTGAACATCGTGATGGCGGTTGCACCCTATGCGGTATTTGCACTGATTGCCAAGGCCATATCCAATCTGGGTCTAGATCTGTTGGCCTCTCTGGCGGGCTACGTGCTGGTACTGGTGGGCGCTTTGATGTTCCATCTGTTTGTGACCCTAATGTTTACGCTTAAACTATTCTCGGGATTGAGTCCGGTGATGTTTCTGAAGAAAATTAGAAATGTACAGGTATTCGCTTTTAGTACCGCTAGCTCCAACGCGACCATCCCAGTGACCATGAGAACCGTTACCGAGCGCTTTGGCGTCAATAACTCGGTTGCTTCATTTACCGTTCCCTTCGGTGCGACCATCAACATGGACGGTACCGCAATAATGCAGGGGGTCGCGACCGTATTTATTGCCAATGTTTACGGTGTAGAGCTGGGAATGGGAGGTTACCTGACCGTCATACTGATGTCGGTACTTGCCTCCATCGGAACAGCAGGCGTACCGGGTGTGGGCTTGATCATGCTTTCTATGGTATTTACCCAAGTTGGTCTACCGGTTGAAGGCATTGGCTTGGTACTGGGTGTAGATCGATTGATGGATATGATCCGTACTGCAGTGAATGTTTCCGGTGACGCAACGGTATCATCTATTGTGGCTAAAAGCGAAGGCAAGCTCAACGTGGATGTATTCAACGACCCTGATGCAGGTATTTTCGATGAAGATGACGTCCATCTGGACGAAGAATTCGAACACGAGATGGCTGATGCAGTAGAGGCGCTACATAATAAAGAATAGCTTATATTCATTACCTATTAAAAAGCGGGGCACATCTGCCCCGCTATTTTTATAAAGTAGAAAAGCATCTTAAAGAGACTGTCGATTAAAACAATGAATTAAGCAGCTACTTATTCTTATGCACTTCTAACCAGTCTTGAACAGCCCAGTATTCGCCGAGTAACAGTGGTCTGCCTTGCTCTTCAACTTGCTGCTGAAATCTCTCTAGCTCAGGAAATCGTGCAGCAGCTTGGCCCAGGAGCTTTGCTTGTTTTGCGCTCGCAAATTTTAGCGAATCAAATCCGACGATCAATTCCTCATAATGTGTCAATACCCACATACAGGCCAGCGCACTCGCCAAGATGGCGATGCTGCTAATCCAAGACGTAGTATAAGAAACAAATAAAGTCACCAACATGGACGCAAATAAACCAGCAGCCGTGCTGACAATAATGCTAACCAGTATCAAATGTAATCTGCGTTTTTTATCACCAGATGACATAAAACCGGTAAACAGCCCCATCCAGAAACCAATGTAAATACCAATTTCAAATAACTTGGAGATTTGTTCATACTCCAGACTAAAAGCGCGATAGCTTACCCCTGCTGCAAGAACTATCAGCGCAAGCATGTAGTTTAGATAGTCTCGATAAACAGATTTGAGTTGGCTTTTGTTTGACTCAATCTCGGTTTCAGTTATTGCGCGACCGAGTAGATCGACCTTAATGGCATATTGCTTAGACTGATCGAGAGGCATTCACGGCAAACCCCAGCCACCGATTACTGTCGTATAGGCGACTGGAGAATTTAGCATTACCCCCTTTGCCAGAATTTAGTGAATAACAGGGGTCGAGAGGCGTGACCACGCTCACTCATTGGCGTGTAATCACGCTGTGGTTCACCAACGTATAATTGGCGTGGCCGACCAATTTTGCTATCTGGGTCAGAAAACATTTCTTTCCAGTGTGCTAGCCAACCAACCGTCCGACCTATCGCAAACATAGGCGTAAACATATTGGTCGGTAAACCAATCGCGTTTAATATCAAGCCTGAATAAAAATCGACATTGGGATACAAGTTCTTCTCCTTAAAGTAATCATCATTCAATGCTATTTGTTCCAGCTCAAGTGCGAGCTCCATACGCGGGTCGTCGATACCCAAATCCTCGAGAATCTCATGTGCTGACTCACGCATCACCGTGGCTCGCGGATCGAAATTTTTATACACCCGGTGACCAAACCCCATTAGACGAAATGAATCGTCTTTATCTTTCGCCCTATCAACATATTTACCAATATTTTTAACATTGCCGATTTCATTAAGCATTTTCAATACCGCTTCATTGGCCCCCCCATGCGCAGGGCCCCACAAAGAAGCAATGCCGGAAGCGACGCAAGCAAACGGATTCGCACCCGATGATGCTGCCAGCCTCACCGTAGAAGTCGACGCATTTTGCTCGTGATCAGCGTGCAAAATCATAAATCGATCTATGGCTTTGACTATCTTGGGGTTCGGCTCATATTTTTCAGATTGCCTGGAGAACATCATCTGCAATAAATTCTCCGCATAGGAATATTTCTTTTTGGGTGCAGGAAAAGCCCGACCATTGGTATACTGGAAAGCATACGCAGCGATGGTTGGCATTTTCGCCAGCATTCGATGCGCCGCCACACGGCGCTGCTCAGGATCGTTGATATCTGTACTGTCGTGATAAAATGCCGACAAAGCCCCCACGACCCCAACCATGATCGCCATTGGATGCGCACTACGCATGAACCCGCGGTAAAAGGTTTTCAGCTGATCATGAATCAGAATATGGTTACCGATTTCATCAAGGAATTGGTCTTTTTGCTCTGGTTGTGGCAATTCTCCGTATAACAACAAGTAACAGACTTCCATATAATCTGACTTTTCTGCTAGTTGCTCTATTGGATAACCGCGATATAATAACTGGCCCTTGCCGCCGTCAATATACGTTACCGCTGAAGTACAGGATGCCGTAGAAGTGAACCCCGGGTCATACGTAAACATCTTAGATTCAGCATAAAACTTACGAATATCCAACACATCCGGGCCAATGGTCGCTTTTCGTACGTCCATTTGCCAATCCTCGCTGGTCGAGATTCGTTTTATTTCGGCAGTGTCAATTACTTCTGACTCTAGCTTGGGTACTTTTATTTTTTTCATAATGGACTAATTAATATTGGGCTATTGGAGACTAAGATTGTCTTGTCATTCCAATGCATTCAGTCAGGTATCGTCTACCATCATGCATAATGTTGGGTATGTGCAATCGTCGATGGACCGTTCTGATGCATTAGTTTGTATTTATGGTTATTATAAGGGTTGATTATCATTATTTCACGCATTGAATACTGAAGAACCACGTGAGCTTGATCTGCCTATCGGTAAAATCAAGCTCTTTTATCATGCGAATAGTACGCCAGTAAAGGTGTTGTGCCTGCATGGTTGGCTTGACAATCGCGCGAGCTTTTTGCCCATCATACCCTATTTGCAAGATCTGGAATATGCAGCGGTTGATATGATCGGCCACGGGGAAAGCGCGCATCGCGAGGTCAATTCGCTCAATCACTATATCAATTATGTGCGCGATATCAAGTTAATTTTAGACGGACTTGGATGGGAGCGGTGCCATATACTCGGTCATTCTATGGGTGGTTCGGTCGGATTAATTGCCGCAAGTGCTTACCCTGAACGCATCCAAAGCCTAGCCATGTTGGATGTTTTACATCCTGCGCGACGCTCCGCTGAGGAAAGTCCAGAAATGTTAAGAAAAACCCTACAACAATTCGCCAACTGGGATAATAAGCGACAAAAAGTGTTTCCATCGCTGGATGCGGCGACAAGCGCGCGACTGCAAGCAAGCCCCTTTCCACAAACCCGGAAAAACGCGCGCTTGATCATGCAATATGCGACAGAAAAGGTGGCCACTGGCTATCGCCTGCGTAGTGACGCACGCTTGAATTTTCGGTCTCCCATTATGCTAAACAGTGAGCAAGTCAATGCTTTTATAAAAGCGGCCAAACAACCTGTCCTCGCTATTCTTGCGACGCAGGGTATTGTACAACGCGACCATGAAATCAATAAATCTCTGAAATTGTTTCGCAACATTCAAACTCACCACCTTGAAGGAGGGCATCATTTTCATATGGAAAAACCGGAGGAGACAGCCAACATCTACCATTCCTTTCTTGCACAATTCTAGTGGTATATTTGTTACAGCCAGCCAATAACTGTATCCAAAATAACGACTTAAAACACGCTATAATTCGCTCCGTAATTGGCAGTACTTGGCTCTCATATAAAAGGCCTGACTTTGGGTTTTGCCAAATATAGGTCAACCCAATAACTTCTCGCATTATCTCAATCTAGGCACATGAAATTAATCATACAAATACCCTGCTTTAATGAAGAGAAGACCATTGGGGCAACAATAAAAGATTTACCCACACAGATAGATGGGATGGACACCATCGAGTATCTCGTTATCGACGATGGATGCAGTGATAATACCGTCGCCATCGCCAAACAAGCCGGTGTCCATCATATCGTTAGTCACACGCAGAACCAGGGGCTCGCAGCCACCTTCATGACAGGTCTGGACACTGCGATCAGCCTTGGTGCAGATATTATTGTTAATACTGACGCGGACAATCAGTATGATGCCTCGTACATCAAAGATTTGGTCGAACCCATATTAGCCAATGAGGCAGAAATCGTCATTGGGGCCAGACCAATTCAATCAATCAACGATTTCTCGCCCTTAAAGAAAAAGTTTCAACATATTGGATCAGCCGTTGTTAGAGCAGTAAGTAAGACCGATACAGATGATGCACCGAGTGGCTTTCGGGCCTTTAGTAAACAGGCTGCGTTAAAGCTCAACGTATTCGGTGACTACACTTATACACTTGAAACCGTAATCCAAGCTGGGAAGAATAATATCCCAATCAAGTCTGTTCCTGTTCAGGTTAACGGCAAGACCCGAGAATCTCGGTTGATGAGTAATCCGCTGTCATACGTGTTTAAATCTGCCAGCACCATCATTCGTATCTACGCTGTATACAAACCCTTTAAATTTTTCTTTACCATTGGTCTGATCCTGTTTAGTTTAGGAACTTTAATTGGAGTGCGCTATCTCATTATTGGTGGGCAAGGACATATTCAGTCTCTGATACTGGGGGCCATATTGATGGTATCTGGGTTTCAGGCATTTATTGCCGCATTTATCGCAGATTTTATTGCCGCAAATCGCAAAATTTTAGAAGAAATTAGATTTCGCGAAAGAGCCAACAGTATTGATTTAAGCAAATCTGACTAACACTTCATGAATCACTCATTTACAGTGAGAAAAATTCTCGTTTCACTCATCAGTATTTTTATCGCCCTCATCAGTTTTAGTGCACAGGCCTATGAGGAATACACGGTATCGAGTGTAGACCGCGATGCTGGTACGCAAATTCTTATCCACTACAGCGCTACCTCGCCCGGTACTCAAACGAGCGCTTTGCTTGGCGATCCGAACGGGATCAATATCCTCCCTTCAATTGCACAATCGAATAAGAACCAGTTGGTTGCCGTATGGCAGCATTTTAAAGACGGAAACTTTGATTTACATTTCAGCATAGGCGCCAAGAATAAGTGGTCAGCTCCGCTAAAAATTGATACCGGTATGGCGGTCAACGTATCCCCGTTTGTCGCGTGCGTAGGCTCGCAGCTTATGCTGTTTTGGTCCTCAACAGTAGAAGACCAGGATTTCATTTTCTATACTATGCTCAATAAAGGCTTCTGGACTCCCCCTGAAAAAGTCCCTGGCCAAACGTTACCCATCAATATTTTACCCCGTGTTATCAGCGAGCGAGGAAAGCACTTTGTTGAATGGCTCGCCAGTGGTCCCACGGCCGAATACAGCATTCAACGACATCAGTTAGATGCTTCCATTCTGCAGAGCCTGTCTTCCGTTCGTTCGGCACTAACCAGCGCGCAACACGCACGCCGGGTAGCTTTGGCATTTACTAGGCATCAGGTAAAACGTGCGCCCGTTTTTATAGACGCAGCAAGTGTAGATTCACCGCATACTCGATTTAGCCTGAAGATCGAAAATGATCAATCTCAACACAAGGCGCGAAAAATCCTGCAGTATTAATGACTATGCGCCTCAGTCTGCTCCTGGTTTTAACGACTATTCTGACAAACTTATCATTTGCAGAGACCGATATTTACGTGGCATACGGAGACAGCATTACCCGCGGCTATCCGAAGTATACCGTTAACCATTCTGGTGCTCGACTAGGCGCCTATATCCCCGAGCTCGAAGCAAAACTGGCGGCCAGGGGTTGTAGCAGCCACATACATAACTGGGGAAGAGGAGGCACCACCTCAACGCAAGGTCGCATCTTGCTCGACGATACGCTTGATTTAGAACCGGAGGCCAATTATCTGTTGTTGATGTATGGGGCTAATGACTATTTTAATGGTATCTCCGCCAATACCACCAAATCTAACCTCGATAGCATTATCCATAAATCGGTTTCAGCACCCTATTACGTTTCAGTATACCTATCTACCATTACGCCCAATACCAAGGCCCCTGGTTTTAACGCCCCCTTGGTCTCGAGTTACAACCCAAAAATAAGAGCGCTTGCCACTGAGAAAAATATTCCGTTGGTTGATAACTACCCTGTTATGTGCGGCGGAACAGGCAATAGCTGCTCCGATTGGCCAGATTACACCACTGATGGACTGCATATTGGTGATCTCGGTTATACGGTGATGACCGATGTCTGGTTTGACGCAATCATGCATGAAAAAGGATGTGCGGTTCTTGCTCCAGTATACCTTTTACTTTTAGATGACTAAACTCACCTGCTAAAAAGCACCCCACGTATAGTTAGGGTACAAACAAGGGGTTCTTTTTAGTTGCAATATAAGTGATAAAACTGACCAAGCCATCCGCCGACAGAGTAGTGAGCCTTGACGCCACCGCAATTCCCAGTGCCTGCGGCTCTCCAATAAAGGGGGAGAGAAGTGCCAGAAAGACGACTTCTCTCACACCTAGCCCTCCTGGAGCGCCAGGCGTCACCATACCAGTCAACCAGGCCATTATGTTACCTATAAATAGGCAAGCCACCAGTGAGACAGGGTACTCCGCATCTACGTCAAGAAATAGCTGCGCAACTATCCACAGAGAAATGAAACTGATGGAAAAAAATAAACCGGCAGTGAAATAAGCCGTCGCAACGCGCTTAAATTTCTGCCAGACCGACCCAGCAACCAAAAAGTAAGCAGCTACTATGCTAATACCGATGATCGTTATTAAAACCAAGCTAATCCAGGCTGGTGTAATCAACCTGTCCCAACCCGACCAGGGTAGCGCGCTCGCAAAATTTGACGTGCCGACGACCGCCATTATAACAATTATTGATAACAAAACTGCGGTCGCGGATAAAATCGCTAGCTCCGCAACCGCTGCTAGAGCGACTATCTTATGAGGTAAGCCAAGCTTTTTAGTAAGAATATGCCGAGTAGCATACTGAAAGACATTTCCGGGTAGATACTTGGCAACTATCGTAAGCAAATACACCAAGGCATGCGATACTCGATTTCGCTCTATATTCGCGCCACTCATCGTCAGCAGCAATGTCCACAGAGATGACAGCACGATCAAAGCGATACTGTATATCGCGGTGCTCAATAAAAAATAGCCAGCCATTGAACGCCCTTCCAGCAACTCATTTATCGTATGAATATGGGGCAGCAACCGGCGCACGAAATAAATCAGCGCCAGCAACATGAGTACTCGACCTACATTGGTCAATACCTTGCTTCGATAAGAATCACTCATCCAGGCGGCTTTGGCATGCTATGTATGAGATTCCAAGGAATAGGTGTATGGCAACTTACAATAGCGAATTGCTGCTCGACAAAACGCTTGAATGCGCGGGTCCCCCAGTGCTGCAAATGACCCGGTGTATTGCCCAAATCACTAAGGTAGGCGCCACGAAGCATGTTTAATACACGCCAAAGGGGTTCATTTGGGACCGAAATAATCAGATTTGCACTATTGAGTTTTGCCAGTTGTACCAGTGCCATCTCTGGTTCATCGAGATGCTCAAAAACCTCGCAGCAAACAATAAGATCAAACTGCTGATCAAACTGACGCGCCGCATCGTAAATATTCAGAACATCAAACTGAACCCTTTGATTCGCAATATGTTCCTCTGCGATCCTGATTATTTTTTCTGATATGTCAGTCGAAACAACTTCAGCATCACTATGCTCCAGAATAAGCTGTGTAGTGTGCCCCTCTCCGCATCCAATCTCCAGCACCGTCTTTGGCGCTACTTTGCGCACCAATGCTGCAATATTTTCATCAAATTGACGAATAAGATATTTCGACAGTGGATTACGCGTTTGATACTTATCTCCGGTGCCTGCTACAACACCGTCGTCTACGATATGTTTCATATAGTTTCTCGTTGTATATTTATTGACGCTCCTTTGGGGGTAGAAAAGAAATAAGTTCGCCCATTCCTGTGCGGCGATTTACCAATACGTACTCATTTACCGCAGGAGAACGAACCAAGTTGATGGCCAAAGGAACATGCAGACCATGCTCCTTAAAATAGGCAGTATAGACTTTACCAAAAACTGGGATTTCCGGGCCATTTTCAAATAAAGCTTGATCTGATAAATACACAGCCCGATACTTTCTTGCGGTTTTAGATTCGGTAAAAAGCAACCAAACACCACGTTGATAGTGATCATCAAATAAAGCGGCATATTTATTTACTGTAAACGCGTTCATACTATGGTGAGAAAGCATGACAGGGCCATTAACCGCTAATATTCCCAGTAATGACAATATCCCTACCCACGGTCTAGTAGGAAATAAATTACTTACTAACGCAGGCAGCGCCAAATAGCACAATAACGCGAGCGGAAAAAAATATCTTGTCCTAAGCGGTTCGGCGAATTTGAGCGGGGCGATAGAGGTGATCGCAAATGTCAGACACACAGCATAGATCACGATCATAACAGCAAACAAAACTACGATGTCTTGTTTGTCTTTTTTCAGTAATACCGCAATGGACAATAAGATGCTCAATACCAGGAAGGTCAAGTAAACACCCGGCAGCATTAACCAACGGCCCAGAATATCTTCGGGTTGATAAACTTTGTCTTCCATTACCGAATGATGGAATGACATTAAATCAAGCCGGGAAAACAAACTAAATTCCCCTAAAATACGGGCGTTGACTATTTGCTCGATGACATAAAGTACTGCCAGAAAGGCTAATAATCTAAACGTAGCGGCTCTACCGATATAAACATACACGAACCCCACCACTGCGGGTAGCCAATATAAATTGGTTACTTTCGCGCCGTATGCCAGAAAAAAACACAGCGCAACCATGCACGTAAGCGAGATAGAATTTGGCCGCTTGCATAGCTTAAGTAAAAATAAGATGGTGGCAAATAGATATAAAACAGAAAAAGGGGAGGGCAGAAATTGGGCACCGTAAGTGGTGTAACTTGGAACCGTTGCGACAACTGCCAATGAAAGCAAACTTAGAAGAGTTGAAAACCGCAGCTCGCAATAAATCAGGTAGGCTAACAATCCCGTGCTTGCGTATACAAAACACATCATCAAGTGATAAACCAACGGTTTGCTGCCGAATACGGTCTGAAATAGGTATGCCACCCCCATGAGGCTGAACCTGGCTGTATGGTGATCCAATCTGGTGAGCCAATAGCCTTGGGTCACGCGCCGAACCTCGTACCATTTCTCAAACTCATCCCCCTGAATGGTGATTTCTGGGGTGAAAAACAGCTTAATCACATACAAACAAATAAACACCAATGCACCTACCACAACGGCATGGGGTTCTAGGCGCGCTTGTGAATAAGGCATACTGGTATGGTTAGATTAAATACGCCAATCGTTCGTTCTAACAACCGTAATACAAGCTAATTGAGTCTAAATTGACATTGCAACTCACCCGAGCGCTATAAGCGACCAATTTTCAGCACCTGGGTTTGCAGGTTATCTTTCAACTTTTCACCCTGGATTAGTTTTTGGCGCTCTTTTTCAACCACCTCGACAGGCGCTTTATCGGTGAAATTCGGGTTCGCTAACTTACCCTGGGTTCGTTCAAGATTTGCCCGCACTTTCTCAATTTCCTTATTCAATCTCATCAGCTCAGCTTCTATGTCGATCAGGCCTGCCAAAGGAATCATTATTTTCATCTCTCCAAGTAAGGCGACGGCGGACTCGGGGGCATCGGTTTCGTTATTAACAATCGATACCTGGTTTACGCGACCTACAAATTGCAACAGGTTTTTATATTCCTTAAGTAATATCTGATCACGTTTAGAGGCATTGGCTAAAAACACCTCAAGCTGTTTACCGGGCGAGATGTCCATTTCACCGCGAATTTTCCGAATGCCCAGAATAAACTCCTGCACCCAGGCAATCTTTGTCTCTACCTCCGTATTTATTTTATGCTTGTCGGGCACAGGATAGGGTTCGCGCATGATGGTATCACCTGCCTTACCCGCCAACGGCGCCACCTTCTGCCAAATTTCTTCGGTGATATAGGGCATGATTGGATGCGTCATTCGCAGAGAGGTTTCTAGTACCCGTAGCAGCGTACGACGCGTACCGACTTTTATCTGCGCAGGGGTATTTTCATCGTTGAGCAACGGTTTAGTCAGTTCTACATACCAATCGCAATATTCGTTCCAGATAAACTCGTAGATGGCGCTTGCGGCACGGTCAAAGCGGTACATGTTAAATCCACGTATCACCTGTTGCTCGGTTTGTTGCAACCGTGAAATAATCCATTTATCCACCGTAGTTAGCTCAAAATTGTCGTGATCCGCCGCACAATCCTGGCCTTCACAGTTCATCAGTACAAAACGCGCAGCATTCCAAATTTTATTACAAAAGTTGCGATAACCCTCAGTGCGGCCGGTTGAAAAATTGATATCTCGACCAGTGGTCGCCATGGCAGCAAACGTAAAACGTAGTGCATCGGTACCATAGGCCACAATTCCTTCTGGATAATCTTCTTTGGTCTGCTGGGCGATTTTTTCCCGCAGATGGGGCTGCATCATGCCCTGTGTGCGTTTTTCAAGCAGGTCTTTCAAAGAAATGCCGTCAATCAAATCAAGCGGATCCAGAACGTTCCCTTTGGATTTAGACATTTTCTGCCCATGGGAATCACGCACCAATCCGTGGATATACACTTCATGAAAGGGAATGTCCTTCATAAAGACCACACCCGCCATAATCATGCGCGCCACCCAAAAAAAGATGATATCAAACCCGGTTACCAGCACGCTGGTTGGATAAAACTGCTGCAGTCGCTGGGTCTTTTCCGGCCACCCCAGGGTCGAAAACGGCCATAAAGCAGAGCTAAACCAAGTGTCCAACACGTCCTCATCCTGTCTGAGTGCCAGATCCGCATCTAAATTATATTTCTCCCTGACCGCCTGTTCATCGTGAGCCACATAGGCGTTGCCTGCATCATCGTACCAGGCGGGTATACGGTGTCCCCACCAAATTTGACGTGAAATACACCAATCTTGGATATTCTCCAGCCACTGAAAGTAGGTATTTTCCCAGTTTTTTGGTACAAATTTGATCTTGCCTTCGCGCACAACTTCGATCGAAGGATCGGTAATCACGGTCTTACCGCCGGGTCGACCATCGACCTGTTGCTCACGGGTGAGATCAACGTACCACTGATCGGTTAAATAGGGCTCAATGACGCTCCCGGAACGATCACCGCGAGGACGTTTGAGCTTATGTTTCTCAATCCTGATCATCAGCCCTTCATCCTGCAAGTCTTTGACGATTTGTTCTCTGGCCTCAAAGCGGTCCATTCCCTGATACGCTTTTGGCGCATTTTCATTCATATGTGCGTCCGGGGTGAGCAGGTTGATGATCTCCATTTCATGGCGGGTACCCACCTGCCAGTCGTTAAAATCGTGCGCCGGGGTGATTTTGACACATCCTGTACCAAACTCAGGGTCCACGTAGTGATCCTCTATAATGGGTATGGTCCGATCAGTGCGGGGAACGTGTACCATTTTCCCCAACACGGCCTGATAACGTTCATCTCCCGGCTGAACCGCAAGTGCGCCGTCGGCTAAAATCGTTTCCGGGCGAGTCGTAGCAATCTCCATATACTCGCCATCGTGGCCCTGCCCTGCGACAAAGGGATAACGCACGTGATACATATAGCCATCTTCTTCCTCGTTTAGTACTTCTAAGTCAGATACCGCAGTTAGCAATACCGGATCCCAGTTAACCAGCCGTTTACCACGATAAATAATACCCATATCATAGAGACGAACAAAAACCTGCTTGACGGCTTCACTCAGGCCCTCATCCATGGTGAAACGCTCATGCTCCCAATCACAAGACGCACCCATGCGGCGCAATTGCTGGGTGATCGTGCCACCTGATTGGGCTTTCCACTCCCATATTTTTTCGGTAAAAGCCTCACGACCATAATCGTGCCGGGTTTTACCCTCTTCGTTAATCAGGCGTTCAACCACCATCTGCGTCGCGATTCCTGCATGGTCCATTCCAGGCTGCCACAAAGTGTTATCCCCCTGCATGCGGTGGTAGCGAATCAAGGTGTCCATAATCGTGTCCTGAAACGCATGCCCCATGTGCAATCGCCCGGTAACGTTGGGGGGTGGAATCATGATGCAGTAAGCCTGACCCTTGCCAGAAGGCGCAAAATGGCCACCTGCCTCCCAGTATTGATACCAGTTTTGTTCTATTTCGGCGGGCTGATAAGATTTTGCTAGGCTCATTTGGTTTTAATTAATTAGAAAATAACGACACTGCGGTACACAGTGCATATTAATGATGCTGGATGTTATGTGTATTGAGTTCAGCGCCAGCTTCGCGCCACAGGGCGTAGCGTTTGCGTGCGGCTATTTTATGTGCATCTTCCGATGGTACCAACTCGGCCACTCGTGAAAACAAATTGTCCTGAATCTTCTCTTCTGGTTTTAAGTTGACCAGAAAATCAAAGTCATCAGCATTTTCCAGTGCTGGGCCAATACAAATTTTGTTCAGAGGATGGGTGGCCTGGGTGCGATTGGTAATTGCGTGGGGCACAAAACTGGTGTCGGAGGCAAGCCATAACTGCCGGTCTATTACCATCGCCTGCTCTGATGACTCGGCCAGCACGTAGGTGCGCAACCCTGCTTGATAAGCCTTGTTCAATAGCCGACAGGTATATTGGACAAGCATCTCCGGGGTAGCCTGATCGAACAAATAGTAATCCACTCTCATCATTAGGAAGTCGGCTGTAGTTTAAGCCTCTAGTGTGTCCAGCAAATACTGCACCAACAAACCTACCGGGCGCCCGGTTGCGCCTTTTTCTGTACCACTTTTCCACGCCGTTCCGGCGATATCCAAATGCGCCCAGCGATAATCTTCGGCAAAACGCTTTAAAAAACAAGCCGCAGTTACCGCGCCAGCGAAACGGCCCCCAATATTGGCGACATCCGCAAAATTGCTTTTTAATTGCTGCTGATATTCATCCCAGACGGGCATGCGCCATGCTCTATCTCCCGCCGTTTTACCCGCCGCCAGGATGGCGTCTGCCAGCTCATCGTCATTACTAAACAAACCACTGGCCTGCTGCCCTAGCGCTATCATGCAAGCACCGGTAAGTGTTGCAATATCGATCACCACAGCAGGTTTGAATTTTTCCACGTACGTCAAGGCGTCGCACAAAATCAAACGACCTTCCGCATCGGTGTTCAAAATTTCAATGGTGAGGCCTTTCATGCTAGTGACCACATCACCCGGTTTATTGGCGGCGCCATCAGGCAGGTTCTCACTACTTGCAATCACACCCACCACATTCATCGGTAACTTAAGCTCACCCAGGGCACGCATCACCCCGAGCACGCTGGCCCCACCGCACATATCGAATTTCATTTCATCCATGGTCGCGGCGGGTTTTAAAGATATCCCGCCCGCGTCGAAAGTTAGCCCTTTACCTACCAGTACCACCGGTGGATGATCTTTGTCTACACCTTTGTATTCGATAGTAATCAACTTGGCCGGTTCGCGGCTTCCTTTTGAAACAGATAATAAAGCACCCATTTTTAGCCGTTTCATTCTGGCCTCATCCAGTACCGTGGTGGTCATGGCATACTCTTTTCCCAGACTTTGTGCCGTTGTTGCCAGGAAGCTTGGTGTACAAACATTGCCCGGCATGTTGGCAAGATCTTTGCTTAGATTCGTCCCCTCACCGATTGCCTGACCGATCGCCACGCTTCTTTTTACTGTACCTTCGTCAACCTTATTATCTATTTGGAAATAATAATCTTCCGGTGTATTGGACTTGGTTTTATCATTTTTATCAGGCTTGGTTTTGGTATATTGATACTGAGCTGCATAGGCCGCTTCAACCCACCACTGGACAAATTGAGCTTGCCCCTCTAAATCAGCCTCTTTGGTTAACTCTGAAAAACCTTCCATCGAAACGGCAACGCTATCAATATCACGCTCGCCCAGCGTTTTAACTATGCTGATTAACAATTTTCGTGTTTTGGTGATATCCAGTTTGGCTGCATCCCCCAGCCCCACTACCATCAACTGCTTGCAAGCGAGGCCGGCAGGTTCAAATAAAACGTCTATGCGTTCAAGTTTAGCGTCTAGCTGGTTTCGCTCAATCAAACCACTCAATAGTTGGTCACTAGCTTCATCAATAGCTTGCCCCACGGTAGACAAACGGATCGACTTTTCCTGTTGGCTAATAAATACAATCAGGCAGCTCGCATCTATCTTATCGATAGACTGATGGACGACAGAAAACTTCACTATTCCTCCAGGTGGCGAATCTGCCACATGATGTTATGATTCGGGTAAAATCTATTGGCTCAGCGTGAGACAAAATACCGACTTAACAGATTTATCTCACCGCTTGATCCTTTGTGACCTTAAATTATATCAAAGCAATTAAATAAATCGTGATAATTCACCGCGCCTTTGTACGTGAAGTCCTGCAAACCGTAGGTGCTGTCATGGCAATATTGGTGTCCATATTTCTGGCAGTCCGGATCGTCAACATTTTGCGCGCAGCGGTGGAAGGAGACGCCCCCTTGGAAAGCGTTTTTACCCTGCTCATACTCAAATTGATCAGTAATTTTAATATAATTATCCCTCTGGTCATGTTTGTTTCGATCTTGCTCGTCCAGAACCGTTGGTCGAGAGATAATGAAATGATTGTGATTAAGGCGTGTGGTGTGAGTACCGCAGCGTTTATTAAACCTGCAGCAATATTGGTGCTAATCGTGGGTGTGATTACCGCCATTTTTTCGCTTTATCTAGGCCCCCTTTCAGCACAGATTGTTAAAACTATCGAAGAAGATTTCCGTAATCGATCTGATATCGCAGGCGTCGTGCCCGGTGTATTTACTGAAACCCGTAGTGGTCGAGGCGTATACTTTGTAGAAAATTTTAATGAGGAGATCAAGCAGTATAAAGATGTGTTTGTCTATAATGGCGGCCAAAAAGAGGGGGTAGTGGTCGCCAATAATGGCTTTAAAACACTCGATCAATTCACTCAGGATGAATTTCTGGTCTTAAAAGACGGCACGCGATACGAGGGGGTTCCTGGAGAGGGCGAGTACGCGGTCATGAATTTTGAGACTTACGCCTTACGAATCAAGGAAAATCAGCGCACCCAATTCGCCTACCCTTTAAGCTCTTACTCGACCCCCAAATTACTTGAAAGTGATCATCGATCTGCTATTAGTGAACTGCATTGGCGCATAGCGCACGTACTGGTCGTCCCCATAATGACACTGATGGCGCTTTCGTTTTCAAGCCTGACTTATCGCCAATCACGCTTGCCCGGCATGCTACTCGCGCTTTTAAGTTACTTCGCCTATATCAACCTACTGGGTGTAGCCGTATCGATGGCCCGACGCGATGTGATTGATCCACATTGGGGTCTGTATTTCGTCCATGTGATTTTCGCACTATGGGCGATCTACCGCTTTATTGAAAAAAGCATCGATAGACCCTTGATTCCGTTGATAAACAAGTTTCGCGCCCAAGCAAACTAATGGCGCTTCTTGAACGCTATCTAGGGCGCATCATTCTAAATCAGACCATGCTGGTCCTGATGGTGTTGCTGGGTTTATTCCTGTTCGTCAACTTTATCGACCAGCTAACCGATATTGGCCACGGCACATACAGCTTACCGGACGCAATCAGCTATGTGATCCTGACCGCCCCCCGCTTGTTATATGAGTTATTCCCGATGGCTGCTTTACTGGGTACCATCCTGGGTTTATCCATCCTGGCCAGCGATTCAGAATTGATTGTGATGCGCGCCAGCGGCATATCTATTATGCAAATTACTCGTGCGGTGCTTAAAACTGGGGGTTTGTTTGTCATCACCGCTATCTTAATTGGTGAGGTGGTCTCACCCTGGACAGAAACCCGAGCCGAGCGCAATCGGGCTGAAGCCCTCCAGGCCAATATCCAACAACAAACTAATTTTGGTTTGTGGATGCGCGATTCAACAACCTATGTCAATGTTGGGGAAGTGCTGCCGGATTTAAGCCTGTTAAGAGTAAAAGTATTCGAATTTGACCAAAATAAAAAACTCAGGTCGTTAGTATTCGCAAAAGAAGGAGAGTTTAGAGACGGTGAATGGGTCATCAGCGACGTTACCCAAACTGTAATCGGTCTGGATGATCGCGCCACTCCGCAGCAATTGAAAAATGCTTATTGGAACACCGATGTAACACCGCAGATTCTAACCGCTTTTTTGATTCAACCCGAGCAATTGTCCATTTGGCAGTTACGCGATTATATTCAGCATCTGTCAGAGAACAGCCAAAAGACCGATGGTTATGAGCTGGCTTTCTGGAATAAATTAGTTCTACCACTGTCCATAGCAGTAATGATCATTCTGGCGATTCCATTTGTGTTTAGTAATTTACGTATGGGTAATCTGGGTAAAAACCTATTTATAGGCATCATGCTGGGGCTCGGTTTCCACGCCGCCAATAAAGTATTTGGATATGTGGTATTAGCCTACGGCTTGCCACCCCTACTCGGTGCGACCCTGCCGGTTATCGTCTTTCTAAGCGTCGCCATAATATTTTTACGCCGGGTAGAGTAAAATAGTATGCGGGTAGCTTATAAATAGCTGAATCTGCTTATTAATCTTAAATAAAATCATAACAAACACCTAACTATCTTAAATCAAGCATATGAACGATCCCAAAGTGTGTTTTATCGGCATGGGCGTGATGGGCGCGCCGATGGCGGGCCATCTGGTAAAAGCCGGATTAGAAACAACCGTATTTAATCATAGTGCTGAAAAAGCCAATGAATGGGCCGCAGAATATGGCGGCCAGGCAGCAGCGGATCTTCGATCAGCGGTTTCCGATGCAAACATTGTTTTTCTGTGTCTTGGTGATGACCAAAGCGTTGCATCTACGCTGATTAATGGTGGTGTGATTAGTGCGCTGAAGGAAAACTCCATTATCGTTGACCACACCACGACCTCGGCCAAACTGGCGAGACGCATGAGTCAGCAAGCCAGCAAAGCCGGAATTTATTACCTCGATGCCCCGGTTTCGGGGGGTGAAGCAGGCGCACAAAACGGTACGCTTACGGTTATGGCAGGCGGGGATCAGGCAGCGTTTGAACGCGCCAAACCGGTCATCGAACATTTTGCCCAAGCAGTCACCTGGATGGGAGAAAGTGGTAAAGGTCAATTGACCAAAATGGTCAACCAACTGTGTATTGCAGGCTTGGTGCAATCGCTTTCAGAAGGTATCGCATTTTCACAAAAAGCCGGGCTGGACACCAAGCGTGTACTGGATGTGATCTCAAAAGGCGCGGCGCAAAGCTGGCAGATGGAGAATCGGGGCAAAACCATGATTGATCAGCAGTTTGATTTTGGTTTTGCGGTGGATCACATGCGCAAGGATTTGGGGCTGTGTCTTGCACAAGCCAAAGAAATCAGTGCCCAGGTTCCGATTGCTGAACTGGTAGATCAATTTTACGCTGAAATTCAACAAATGGGTGGCGCACGTTGGGATACTTCCAGCCTGATCAAGCGATTAGTTTAATTTAAGCGAACTAATTTTCTGCCCTGTGGTCTGTTAGATAATCAATCCAGCTGTAGCGCAACAAATTGACATTGCTATACGGATTAGAGAACACCAACCCATTACGGCAATGGCAGTAATATTGTGATTAGTCGCTATTTTGATAAACACTTGGCTTATAATCACGCGCCCGCTACATAAGACACTGCCCCATTCATTAAAATCTAATGTTGGGGTGCTAACATTAATGTAACGAAGACTGCAACATCGTGCAGCATACCGTACGAAAAGGATATTATAATGAACGCTCAAATATTTAAATTGATCAAACGCTTTACCTTGATTGGTATTGGCTGTACAACTCTTATCACCAGCGTTAGCCAGGCCGACAACGCCGCAGAGATTCAAGCCGCGCTTACCGAAATTATTGGTCCACGTGGTGCAAGCGCAGAGGTTACAGCCTCTCCAATGACCGACGTCTACCAAGCAGATATTGGTGGCCGTGTCGTATTTATCAGTAAAACCGGCAATCACATGTTACTCGGCGATGTTTTTGATATGCAACGCAAAGTCAGTCTATCAGAAGAAATCAAGCAGCAAAAAGCACTGGCAGTTATTGATGAGATAGACGAAGAAGAAATGATTGTGTTTGGACCAAAGGAAACCAAGCGTACCGTTACTGTGTATACCGATGTTGACTGCCCTTATTGTCGTAAACTTCACGAAGAAGTCCCTAAACTGATGGAAAGTGGGGTTAAGGTGCGTTATCTGTGGTATCCCCGCACGGGTGTGGGCACTCCGAGTTATGATAAGGCGGTTTCTATCTGGTGCGCTGAAGATCAAATCACCGCCATGGACGACGCCAAATTGAACAATAAAATTGTCGATGCCAAGTGTGACCCCAACCCAGTGAGCGCACAATATACGTCAGGCCAAAAGGTAGGGGTAAGAGGCACGCCGACGATCGTGGTGGATGATGGAACCATAATAGGCGGCTATTTACCCGCCAAAGATCTCATCGCTAGTTTAGGGATCGCCCCCAAAAATCCAGTTGCTAAAACTAAAGGGCCCGTGGCGGATGATACCAGCGGGACGACTGAAAGCAATTCTAAAACGGAATAAGCACCATTATTATATTGGACAATAAAAACCGGCAACAAGCCGGTTTTTATTGCATTCGCACAAGCCTTAGCGTTGCAATAGCTTCAATTTGTCTGGTTTCCCATCCCATTCATCCGCATCGGGTGGCGAATCTTTCATTTCAGTAATGACCGGCCAGATTTGTGAGAGCTCTTCATTGAGTGCCAGAAATTCTTCTTGATCTGCGGGTAAATCATCTTCTGCAACAATCGCCTCGATGGGGCATTCTGGCTCGCACAGGCTGCAATCAATACATTCTTCCGGGTCAATGACTAAAAAATTCGGGCCCTCATGAAAACAATCAACCGGACATACTTCAACACAATCTGTATGTTTGCAGTTAATACAATTTTCAAGAACGACGTATGTCATGATTATCTCCAGATAAGATTGGCTGCAGCCCGAGCGGCTAATATAGGTATCAATCGTGAGTTTTCAAGCAAAATATTATTGATTTGGCGATCATTTAGACTGATCTCCAACGGTGTTCGTTGGCTATCTGCTTTAATCCTTTCGGTCTCGCAAGGTGGTCAATGCATAAAGCACATCCAGTGCTTGCTTGGGGCTGAGTTGATCAGGGTCTAGACTCTCAATCTGCTTAATAAGCGCCTGATTACTCTCTTTTTTGGCAGGAAGTGGTTGCGGAAATATTAGTTCGGTCTGTCCTGCCAACGGTTGCTGCATGGCTTCGAGCATTTTGAGTTTATCCTCAGCCAGCCTGGTTACGGCCGCAGGTAACCCAGCGAGTTTGGCGACCTGGATTCCATAGCTTTTACTCGCCGGCCCATTTTTAAGCTTATACAAAAATACTATTTGTTGCTGGTGTTCCGCGGCGTCAAGATGCTTATTCTCCACCCCATAAATTTGGTCTGCGAGCTTAGTCAACTCAAAATAATGCGTAGAAAATAGAGTAAATGACTTAACTCGATCCGCCAATTCTGTGGCACAAGCCCACGCTAGTGACAAACCATCAAAGGTACTGGTACCACGTCCGATCTCGTCAATAAGCACCAAACTTTTCGGGCCGGCATGACGTAAAATATGCGCCATTTCAGTCATTTCCACCATAAACGTTGAACGCCCACCTGCCAGATCATCGGCCGCGCCGATACGCGTGAAAATACGGTCGATCTGGCCAATCCGAGCGCTTTTAGCGGGCACGAAACAACCCGTATGCGCGAGCAATACGATCAACGCGGTTTGACGCATATAGGTACTTTTACCCCCCATATTGGGGCCAGTAATGATTTGCATACGATTCTTCTGATCAAACACACTATCGTTGGCGATAAATTTATGCGCCAGATTTTGCTCTACCACCAAATGCCGTCCGGCTTTTATCTTGATAGACCTGCTATCATCCAGTGTAGGCGCAACCAGCTTTAGGCGCTGGGCCCGCTGCGCAAAATTAGCCAATACATCCAGTTTCGCCAAGGTTTGCGCGGTATCAAGTAAGGCAACACAGTGCGGCAAGATGCGCATCATTATTTCTTGATAGAGCGCTTTTTCCCGCGCAAGTGCTTGCTCGTTAGCGCTCAAGACCCGATCTTCAAACTGCTTGAGTTCTTCGGTGATGAAGCGCTCAGCGTTTTTAAGAGTTTGGCGCCTAATATACTGTTCTGGCACCGAATCAGACCGAGAACGCGGCATTTCGATATAGTAGCCATGTACTCGGTTATAGCGAACCCGTAAGGTTTCTACGCCCGTGGCCTGTTTTTCCTGCGCTTCCAGTTCCAACAAAAATTCATTTGAATTGCGCTGTAAGTTGCGATATTCATCTAATTCTTCGTCATAGCCATCCTTAATGACACCGCCATCGCGTATCACTGCAGCTGGGTTTTCCTTGACTGCCTCAGCAAGTAAAATAAATAGCGCTTCGAAAGCGTCCAGGTAATTTAAACGTCCAGCCAATAAGGGCGTGCTATCGTTTGCAAGCAATTTAAGGGCTGGAATTGCATCCAGGGCCGTACGCAGGCGTACCAAATCATGGGGCCGGGCGTGCCCGGTAGAAAGTCGCGACACCACCCGCTGCATATCGCCCACGGGTTTGAGTGCTGCATGCATATCACCAACCAGGCCATTATCCATCATCTCCTGTTGCAACGTGTGGCGATCCCGCAAGCGCTTGTGATCACGTATCGGGCTTGCGACCCAGCGACGCAATTGGCGTGCGCCCATGGGGGTCGCGCAACGATCCAGATAAGCAATCAAGGTATGTTCGGTATTGCCGTTGATGCTGCGTTCTATCTCCAGATTTAGGCGGCTGATCTGATCAAGGTGCAGGTATTCATCACTGCGTTGGAAATGCAGATGATGAACATGGCCAAGCTGCTCGAGTTTTAGCTCAGCAGCATATTGCATGATGGCACCCGCTGCCCGTGTGGCTAATGGAAAAGCATCACATTCAAATGCAGCTAAGCTTTGCACTTCAAAATGTGTCCTCAACGTCTCACCAGCGCGGTCGGGTTCGAAATACCAACTGGGCAAAGCGTGTAAACATACACGCTGTGCGCTATCGCTGAGTAATACTTCGAGCGCCGCTTGATCATCTGCATATACGATCTCCGCGGGTTGTAGCCTGGCTGTTTCAGCGAGCAACGCCTCTTGTCCAGCTATTTCTTGGCCAATAAAGCGCCCCGAACTTAAGTCTAGTATGGCCAATGCAAATTGGTCAGTTGTAGGACTTTTGTCGCCACGCAACACCGCAGCGATAAGGTTGTCTTCGCGGTCTTCCAGCAAATTGTCTTCGAGTACCGTACCCGGTGTAATCACCCTTTTTACCGCACGCTCTACCGGCCCCTTACTGGCGTTGGGGTCACCAATTTGTTCACAAATCGCTACCGCATGATTATTGTTAATCAGCTTGGCAATATATTGATCCGCACTATGATAGGGCACTCCCGCCATTGGAATCGGCTCTCCGCCAGATTTGCCCCGCGCCGTCAGTGTAATCCCCAGACGCTCTGCACCAATCTTTGCATCTTCATAGAACATCTCATAAAAATCACCCATACGATAAAACAACAAGGTATCCGGGTAATCGGCTTTGATGCGCAAATACTGCTGCATCATGGGGGTATGCTGCGCTTTAGCCATTAAGCTTCAAGTTCCGGGTTGCTCGAGATCCTTGGCATGTTCCTTGACTAGAGTTTGCAACTTGCCAAACAGCTTTGGGTTGCCGCTAATGATGTGCCCGGATTCAAGCATGTTTTGTTCTCCGTGTGCATCGCTACAAAATCCACCCGCCTCTTGAATCAGTAACACCCCTGCCGCGATATCCCAGATGCTCAATCCAAACTCCCAAAATCCATCAAATCTACCCGCGGCGACCTGGGCTAAATCCAGTGCTGCGGATCCAGCACGGCGCACGCCTGCCACATGCGGAACCAGCGCCTTAAAACAGCTTAACCATGAGTCCAGATACTGCATATCGCGATAAGGAAAGCCAGTTGCCAGCATTGCATCTGCCAGACGACGGGTTTGGCTCACCCGAATACGTCGGTTATTCAGATGCGCGCCCTTACCCTTGCTTGCAGAATACAATTCATCACGGCTCGGGTCGTACACCACCCCGACCTGCAGCACCCCCTTAACCCGCAAAGCAATAGATACGGCGTAGACTGGATAACCATGTAGATAATTGGTTGTCCCATCGAGAGGGTCAATGATCCATTGGTATTCGCTCCTATTCTTCGCTCCCTGAATACCCGATTCTTCGGCCAATATGGCATGGTCGGGGTAAGCGTCATGGATAGTCTGAATAATCATCTGTTCAGCTTGCCGATCCACCTCGCTGACATAATCCGCGCGACCTTTTTTCTCAATTTCGAGTTGATCAATCCGTTCAATATTATGAATCATTACCTTGCTCGCAGCACGCGCAGCCTTAACGGCAATGTTTAACATTGGGTCCATGAGTGTGTAATGTGTGAATTTCGAAAGGCGTGATTTTAGTGATCACCGCGCTAAAAAGATAGCTGGATTGTCTGGCTGACAGCTTACCAATGCGCTGGGGTTGTATATATGCGCGTCTAGGCAGGTTGATAAATATGATAAAGCACAAATCACGTCTACAAAGTCGTTAGGTTGGGTTTGTTCAACCTTACGACAATTTAATAAATGCGTCTGAGCCAGGCTGCTATGATTAGTTTTTTCAAGTAACCGAGCTCACCACATGGCGCATAATTTGAAGCAAATCTGGCGTGATCATAAAGGTTTAGTGGTTTTCCTGATTTTGATGTTTTGTTTTCGCAGTGCCGTTGCTGACTGGAACACCGTACCCACGGGTTCAATGCAGCCCACCATCATTGAGGGTGACCGAATTTTGGTGGATAAAATGGCCTTCGACATTCGTATCCCCTTTACCCATATCTCCCTACTGAAAAGAAGTGACCCAGCGCGTGGAGACATTGTGGTGTTTGACTCTGAAATTGCGAAAAAACGCTTAGTGAAAAGAGTTATTGGCGTGCCAGGTGATATTTTGTCCATGCGCAACAATGCACTGACCATCAACGGCAAACCGCTCGAATACAAAAGACTCAACCGTACTGATTTTATCGAGTATTTTTCTGGAATCGAGCATGTCATTCGCCTCCATCCAGCTGGCCGAATTGCTGATTTTAAACCTCTTAAAATTCCCGCCGATTATTACTTTATGATGGGTGACAACCGTAATAACAGTGCTGATTCTCGCGTCATCGGTATGGTGCCTCGTGATGAAATCATAGGACGCACCGAACGGGTAGTCATGTCACTCGATTACGACAACTATTATCTCCCTAGAAAAAATCGTTTTATTAAAGCCCTGTAATCGAAAACGGGTAAATTTTAATAAACCTACCATCTCCTAAACCACACCCTTCAGTTACTTTTGGGTGCGGCAACAACCAGCCATAGAAATATACAGGTATCAAATCTGGCCACACCGAGTTCAACCGACTATCGACCCAATAAAATTAGTATCATATTTACAACACTATGCCTGTAATTAGGTAAATAACCATACCCTTATAGTCCAAGGTGCGCGCTATAATCGGGGAGCTTTGAGCCTGAGCGTTAATTATGGCAATAAAATATATATTGAAAACAAGTGCTTGCTCTCATAACGCCCCAGCTGGTCAATTCTTCATCAAGGAATAAAACTTATAGGACACCTCTTTTCTGATTTCCTTCACCTAATCCTCTCCGGGGTTATATTATGCTACGCCGTATTGTTTTTCCTACCGTTTTACTTTTACTTACCTATGGCTTCTGGATTAGTCCAGATTTCAAGCAAATAGCTGCAGGCGTGTCGATATTTTTGTTCGGCATGCTCTTTTTGGAAGAAGGCTTTAAGGCATTTTCTGGTGGAATGCTTGAACGCTTGCTACGCAAAACAACCAGCAGCACCTGGAGAGCCCTCAGTTTTGGTGTGGTTAGCACGAGCATCATGCAATCCAGTTCTTTGGTATCTGTGATCACGATTTCATTTTTAGGTGCCGGACTCATTTCACTGGCTGCGGGTATTGGGATTATTTTCGGCGCTAATCTTGGTACCACTACCGGAGCGTGGTTGATAGCAGGATTTGGTATGAAAGTTAAAATTTCTGCTTATGCCATGCCAATGCTGGTATTTGGGATCATTTTAGTCTTTCAAAAATCAAAGTCCTTAAAGGGGATCGGCTATGTTCTAGCTGGCCTGGGTTTTTTGTTTTTAGGTATTCACTATATGAAAGAGGGCTTTGAGGCTTTCCGAGATACCATCGATTTAACCAAATTCGCGATTGCTGGTTACCCTGGCATCATCATATTTACCCTGATTGGGGCCTTTGCGACTGTCGTAATGCAATCAAGCCATGCGACCCTGGTCATTATCATTACCGCCCTATCAGCTGGGCAAATTACCTACGAAAACGCGCTAGCACTGGCGATTGGTGCCAATATAGGCACCACGATCACTGCCATTCTTGGTGCCATGAGCTCAAACGTAGAAGGCCGACGCCTGGCTGCAGCTCACCTCATTTTTAACGTGGTCACCGCTATTATTGCGATTACCCTGATTTACCAAATTGCAGATCTAGTCGATTGGTTCAGTGCTGCGGTTGGCATAGCTGAGAAAAACTATACTTTAAAGCTTGCCGTGTTCCACTCGATATTCAACTTGATTGGTATCATCGCGATGCTGCCTTTCATTGAGCAACTGGTCAAGTTCCTGATGAAGGCAATGAATCCCAGAACGCGCACCAGCGCTGACCCCATCCACCTGCACGAATCGTCTATTGAGCTGCCCGATACCGCAATTGAAGCCGTGCGTAAAGAAACCCTGCATTTATACGAAAATGCGTTTGCCATTATTGCGCACGGCTTGGCACTGCATCGACACGATATTCTGTCGGACCGAGATTTAGAAGAAGTCATACAAGACTCCCGTAAGCCCATCTCGATAGACATTGATGAAGAGTACGAAACCACGGTTAAATCCCTTTATAGTGAGATCGTGGCTTTTATCAGCCGAGCGCAGGTCAATATGCGTGAAGACCAGACTGACGAATTGTTTGCGCTGCGTGTGGCTGGGCGAGACATAGTTGATGCGATCAAAGAAACCCAGAGTATCCATAAAAACATGATGACATTCATTGCTTCTGACAATGAATATATTCGTGTAGAATACAACAAAATTCGGCATTTTCTTGCCTCAGTATTGCGCCAGATATCAGCGGCAGCAACTGATCCAAATAGTTTAAGTTTGCTGACTCTAGACCAATTAAAGTACGATATGAAATCTAACGATGCCACCTTAAATGGCGTTCTCGAAGCACTGATCAGAGAACAAAAAATCACGCCACTTATGGCGACTTCTCTTATGAATGATTCTGCGTTTGCTTATAAAGCGACCAAGAAGCTGCTACAGATGGGTAAAATTTTATTCGCAAAAGGTGATCTGTCTATGAAACGCGTTGAAAGAAAGTTTGCCCTGGATGAAGGCGAAATTCAGGAAATTATAAAAAATCAAGAAAAGTTACTAGAGGAGGGGCAAACATGAAAACGCCCAAACTCCTGAAACAAATCAAACAATATCTTGATTCAGACATAAAGACCCAGCTAAAGCAAGAAAAGGACATCCTTAAAGTCATTCATAAGCTGAAAAAAAAACAGGTTTCTTATAAAGAAAAACTCAGCAGTACCGAGCAAAAAGAAAAACGTAAAAAGCTGATTAGGGATATTGAAATTATTAAGGCCCAGCGCAAAAAAGGACTCAAGGCATTGAAAAAAGCACGTATCAAACGTAAATCAAGAAAAACTAAGTAGTCGTTATCCCGGCGCTTTATAGATTTAGTTTAAAGCCTTCGTGGCTCGCGACAAAGTCAAGCGATTGATAAAACTTCAGCGCATCGGGGCGCTGCTTGTCTGAAGTCAACTGAACAATACTGCAATTTCTTTGTTTAGCGCGTTTAATGGCCCATTTAATAAGCGTGCTTCCCAAGCCGAGCCCTCTGAAATTGGAGTGAATCCTGACGCTCTCAATTAGGCACCGCCTGGACCCTATATGGGTTAAATAAGGGATAAAAGTAAGTTGTAGCATCCCCACTAACTCGCCCTCATTCTCGACTACGATTAACTCGTTATTTGGGTCCTGCTCTATGTCGCCAAATGTTTCCATATAACGGGGGTTAATCGGCTCACTACTATCTTCTCTACTTGAACCCAGTTTATCATCCGCCAACATCTGAACTAAGCCGGCTAAATCATCCCGCCGTGCCTGACGGAAGTTCAAATTCATGAATGATCTATTTGCACATCGTCAGGAAAAGGCTGACCCTTACCTGTTTCTAATGCATCTTTGAGGCTTAGCATAAAAACTGCCCATTTGGTGCTGCAATGGGCCATGAAATCTGAGGGGGCTTTCCAGTTTGCATGGCTAAAGTTTACGAAAGTTTGTCCATTCTCTGGTTTTAGTTCAAACACAATTTCTGTGCCCATCCACGCTTCGGGCATCGTTCCCGAATGCTGCCACCGCACCAGTTCATTCTTAATCAATTCAGCCACTTGAAAATCAGGGCCAGCTTCACCAAACCTGAATTTGATGATTGACCCTATCTTCCCTGCTCCAGTGGTGTCGCTGGTCCACCAACTCGATAATCCAGCGTTGGTTGTCAGCGCCGCATATATTTTTTCTGGCGTGGTTTGAATACCTACACGATGATTTATGGTAGTCATGATGATGTCTATATTTTTAATTGGTTTCGATTATGTGAACCTAAAGATCTCCTCATACCATGGTCACCAGTTCTTCAGCCGCGGTGGGATGAATCGCCACGGTCTGATCAAAATCAGCCTTGGTCGCACCCATTTTTATCGCCACCGCAAAACCCTGCAACATTTCATCCGCCCCCTCGCCAATAATATGGCATCCAACGACTTTTTCATTGGGTCCTTGGCAGATAAGCTTCATTACGGTTGGTGATTTGTGCGCTGAGACCGCATACAGCATATTAGTGAACTCACTACGATAAATTTTCAAATCCGCCATGCCGTACTGATCAACCGCCTGTTGTTCAGTTAAACCGACTGTTCCGATGGGAGGGTGGCTAAACACCACGGTGGGAATCAAGGCATAATCCAGTTTGGCCTTGGTTTGTCCATCAAACAGTCTATCCGCCAGACGTCTGCCCGCAGCGATAGCAACTGGCGTAAGCTGCGCGGCACCCGTGACATCACCCACTGCCTTAATGCCCTTCACCACGGTATTTTGATAGGCATCGACCATGATATAACCCGCTTTGTCGGTTTCAATACCCACTTTTTCCAAGCCAAGTGACTGGGTGTTCGGCAGCCGACCAATCGCCCAGATAACGCAATCAAAATGCCCACCGTGTCCGCCACCTTCTTGTAAGGCACGAATACTGTCGTCTGCATTTCGCCCAAGACCCCTTAACTGAATGCAGGTTTGAATATCAACCCCGGCATTTTGCATCGATTGCATCACCGTTGAGGATAGACATTCATCAAACGTGCGCAGTAATTGTTGCTTCCTGAGTAGCATCGTGACCTTGCTGCCGAGCATATTCAACACACCCGCCAATTCAGTCGCGATATATCCCGCACCGACAACCAAAACCCGCTCGGGTAACGCTTCCAATTCAAAAAAACCATCACTGCTAATACCGAGCTCGGCCCCAGGTATTTCGGGCACCCAAGGATGCCCTCCCGTTGCAACTAAAATATGCTCCGCCACAAACTGCCGATCATCAACTTCAACCGTATCAGGCTTGACAAACTGCCCCCAGCCGTCGATAACCTCTACCCCGGAACTGTGCAGATTACGATCATAAATCTCATTTAAACGTTCGATATAAGCATCCCGTTTTTGCTTAAGTACGGACCAGTCAAATGACGGCTCACCGAAGGTAAAACCATAATCACGTGCTAACCCTAAGCCTTCGGACAAATGTGCGGCATTCCACATCACTTTTTTCGGCACGCAGCCAACGTTTACACAGGTTCCTCCCAAACGCCCGGCTTCAATCAGCAGGGTTTTAGCGCCATAGCTGGCGGCTCGCCGGGCGCTGGCAATACCACCACTACCACCCCCGATAACAATGTAATCATATTTTTTATTTGTCATTGAATACTCATCTAACTTGTAACTAAACAGTTCGCCTCCATGATGGAAAACAGACTCTACGCACCAATATTATGCAAGCTAACCCACTTCTCTCCACCGCACAATTTCCACCGTTTGAGCAGATCAATCCGGAGCATATCTTACCAGCACTCGAGCAAGTGTTAGACAACAATCGCGCGGAGATTGAACTGCTATGCAAAACCGATCAATCACCCAGCTGGACAAACTTCGTAGAACCGCTGGGAACCCTGGACGAGCGCATTGCGCGTGTCTGGTCACCCGTTTCGCACTTAAACGGCGTAAAGGATTCCGACGCTTTACGCGCGCAAGTTCAGCAGGCCCTGCCCCTTTTGTCCGCTTATGCTACCGAGCTTGGCCAGAATAAAGCACTTTTTAAGAAATTTAAAAACTTGAAAAGTTCCAAAAATTTTGCCTCACTGGATCAAGCGCAACGTAAAACTATCGACAACGAAATACGTGATTTTGTGCTATCTGGCGTCGCGCTTAACGGTAAATCAAAAGCAAGTTTTAAACAGATCAACGCCAAATTAGCAAAGCTTAGCCATCAATACGAACAAAATGTATTGGATGCCACTGAGGGCTGGACACTGCACATTAAAAATAAGCAAGAGCTGGCAGGCTTGCCTGAGCAAATCATCGATGCTGCGCAGCAAAATGCCGAGGAGGCCGGACTTGAAGGCTGGCGATTCACCCTACAAGCCCCCTCCTACGTGCCATTTATGACGTACGCAGATCACCGTCAACTTCGTCAGCAGATGTATGAAGCCTATGTGACCCGAGCGAGTGATCAGGGGCCAAACGCCGGCCAGTGGGACAATAGCAAAATTATGCGTAAAATTTTGCGCCTGCGTCAACAAAAAGCGGCTTTACTAGGCCTTAATGATTACGCCGAATACTCGCTGAAAACCAAAATGGCGCAGAGTGTAGAAGAGGTAGAGGGTTTCTTGCTTGATTTGGCCAAACAAAGTCAACCCGCCGCCCAAAAAGAATGGCAACAGCTGCAGGATTATGCCTATCAGCTAGACGGTCTGGAGAAACTAGAGGCCTGGGATACCGCATATTATGCAGAGAAACTGAAACAAAAAACCTTTGCTTTCTCGGACGAAGATCTGCGTCCCTATTTCCCTTTGAATACTGTATTGGACGGTTTATTTGAGGTTGTTGAACGCGTATTTGGGATGCGTGTCGTGCTCGCGCAGCGCCCACAAGTATGGCAGGATGATGTGAAGTTCTTTGCGATTGAAAATGCACAAGGTGAGCATCGTGGCTGGTTTTATCTGGATTTGTATGCACGCAAGGCCAAGCGTGGCGGCGCCTGGATGGCGGATTGTACCAGCCGGCGCAAGTTTGCGGATCACCTCCAACACCCAGTTGCATTTATGACCTGTAACTTTGCTAAACCGGTGGGAGACAAGCCGGCCCTGTTACGCCATGATGATGTTGTTACTCTATTCCACGAGTTTGGTCATGGCCTGCACCATATGCTGACTCAGGTTGACGTTGCCAGCGTTGCGGGCATTAGCGGCGTACCTTGGGATGCGGTTGAATTACCCAGCCAATTTCTGGAAAACTGGTGCTGGCAACGCGAAGCGCTTGATTTCATCTCGAGGCACTTTGAAAGTAACCAGCCATTGCCGGACGATTTACTGCATAACATGTTGGCCGCCAAAAACTTTCAATCTGCCATGCAAATGTTGCGCCAAATTGAGTTTGCTTTATTTGATCTGAGGTTGCATAGCGCCAGAACTAAAAAGATTGATATCCAACACATCCTCGATGCGGTACGCGAAGAAGTAGCCGTCATTAAACCCCCCGTATACAACCGATTCGCGCATGGCTTTTCACATATTTTCAGCGGAGGTTACGCCGCGGGTTATTATAGTTACAAATGGGCGGAGGTACTCTCTGCTGACGCATTTAGCCGATTTGAAGAAGAAGGCATATTTAACCCGGAAACCGGGCAAGATTTTTTAAAATGTATCCTGGAAAAAGGCGGAAGCGATTCACCTATGGTATTATTTGAACGGTTTCGAGGCAGAAAGCCGGATAGTAGCGCTCTGCTGAGGCATTCAGGTTTGATCTAATGTTGATCGCGTAACCTCAATGTGGGGTTAACAATAATATGGAAAATCTATAAATATGAAATATTCAATCACCAACCGTGCTTTTTTGGGGAGCGCGCTTTTGTTACTGGCGATGATGTCCACCAACGCAGCGGAAGTAAAACTGTACAAGTGGGTGGATACCGATGGCAAAATCTCTTATCAGGATAGACCGCCACCCGTGGGTCAGAAGTATGAAGAAAAGTCCTTTACCGAACAAGGTGCAGACACGAGAAAAGACGCTGAAGTGAAGCGCTCAAAAGCGGCGAGCGCCAACCCGGTTAAACTGTATATCGTGCAGGCTTGCGAAAGCTGTGGTTTGGTTCAAACTATACTGGATATAAATAAAATTCCCTATGATCAAATCGACATCGAAGCGGATGAAGAGGCGCATAGGGAATTGGTCAGGGTATCGGGTTCTGCTCGCGTCCCAACCATGACCATAGGGGATGAGATTATCTCCGGATTTGACCGTAACAAAATTGAAGACACTCTAAAAGAACAGGGTTATCCGGTCGCAAAGCAGGTACTTCAGTAAATTTAATCCGCCCCTCTAATTGGTAAACTATCTACATCATTTGCTCATAACTTAATTCGAATACTATCGCACTAAGGAACACCAATTCAACATGAAAACATCCATTCGTACTTTATTGATCACACTGATACTAACTTTTGGCCTGGTTGCCTGCGATGATGACTCTAGTATTTCAGAAAGTGATGGGGGCTCACTTACGGGTGATGGGGGTGCGCGCTCGGCACAATATGCTGGCACCTATAGCGGAAATATGTATGTTAAATACAGTGGTAAAGATGTAAATGGTGATGACAATCTTCCCACTACCGTGAAAATCAACACCAATGGAACAGTTTCTCTGACCACCAAAGGCGAGACTGTTAATGGCGTAATAAATGCGAATAAACTTGAAATCGGTCTTAAGATAAAACGCACTGAAGATGGCGTAAAATGTTCCGGGGATGCCGTGGTTGCCGCAACCGTTCAGGGAAGAAATTTATCCGGCCCAGTGAAAGGAGATGCTGAGTGTAAGCTTCTTACCTTTAAGCGCACCGCCGACCTAAGTGGCTCAATCACTGCCACCAAACGTTAAATGTTTAAATCGGTATAAGCGAAAGCAAACGGAATCGATCTACTCAGTTTTCCGCTAGCGCTCGGATTACTACGCTCTTTACTTCGGAAACCGGGATTTGCTGCAGGCAAGCCCTGGTACAATAGGGCTTATCACAACGCTGACAACCATCCGGTCTTAATACCTGGCTGGTTTTCGAACGCGGCCCGGTTTTACGCTCATCGGTTGGACCAAATAAAGCGACTAAAGGCGTACCGACTGCGGTGGCGAGATGCATGGGAAAGCTATCTCCACTAATCACCACGCCGGCATGCGTCATAAGTTGCGCCAGCTCGGCTAGACTTAGCTTTCCTGCCAAATTGATGATACGCTCATCCGAACCTGATGATTGCAATGCGTGTTCGATCGCTGGCCGGTCGGTTGTCGTACCGGTGATCAATACAAAATGCTGGCGACTTAATTGGTGCGCTGTCTGGATAAAATTCTCCAGTGGCCAGTTTTTGGATTCCCAGCGGGTAAATGGACTGATCACCACGAATTTTTGTTGATCAGAATCTGCCAATAAACCATCCTGACCACATTCACCCAACTTTACTTGCAATTGCTGAGCAATATCTTCAGATAACGAAATCTCCATGGTTGTATCAACCACAGAAATATTCGCCTCGGCCAGCACTTGAGTCATCTCATCGATAGCATGCAGCTGCTTGTTACGAAACCCGCCCAAGCCCAACCAACGTCCTTTGACGTATTTCTTTTTTGCTTTAGCGAAATACAAAAATATAACGGATCGCAATAAGCCCTGCAGATCAAATGCAAGATCGTATTGGCGCCGATTGACTTCCGCTTGTGTTTGCCTCAACAAGGCAATGAGAGCACGCGGGGAACCTACGCCAATTCGCTTAAATTCTACATAATCGAATAGAACCAGACGGTCTATATGAGGATTATTTGCGTAAAGCTCTGCGCTCCCTGCGGCGGTCAAAACGGTTAAATGCGCGCTTGGGTATTGCTGCTTAATTGCGCGTATGTGGGGCGTTGCGTGCAACACATCACCCAATGAAGTTTGCTTAATCAGTAATATATTCATTTGGGCAAATAAGGTGATGGCTGGCCATCGGGTCGCGTTTTAAACCACTGTAGCGTCCACATATACTGGGCGGGTGCAAGCGAGATACATTTTTCAACCACTTCATTCACGCGCCTTGCGTCCGCTTGAGCATCCTCACTTGGAAAGTTCTCAAGCGGTGCGTCAAAGACGGCTTGATAGTGCCCGTCTTCACGCATCACCGGATAGATCGGCACCACCTTGGCTTGCGCCATTTTTGCCATCGTAGATAGAGTGGTTAGGGTTGAAGTAGCTTGGCCAAAAAAAGGGGCAAAGACCGTCAATTTACTATCACCAAAATCTTCATCGGGTAGATAGTAACAAGCAAAATTATTCCTCGTTGCACGAATCAAGGGCCGTAACCCTTGATCACGCATAATCACTCGCGTGGGTGGAAAACGGGTTCTGCCCTTCCAAAGCTGCCAGTTAAAGAGCGCGTTGCGCTGCGCCTTCATCATAGATATTGCAGGATGCAGACTAGACGCATACGTCGCCGAGCAATCCAATCCAACCATATGCGGGAGCAATAAAATCACATTGTGATTATTAACCGTATCAAGATATTGTTCTTGATTGTCAAAATGGATTAATTTAGATAAGCGCTTTTCTGGGGCCCACCAGATTAAGCCCAAATCGAGTATGCTACGCCCGTAATACCGAAAATGATCGTTGGCAAGTTGTTCTCGCTCATAATCGCCAAGATCGGGAAAACAAATACCCAGGTTTATCCGTACGATACGCGACCGTTTTTTATTTAGCCTTTGATAAAGCCAGCCAAGACCGTCTCCCAGTTTATTGGCGAACCCGCGCGGCAGCCTTGAAATTAACCAAATAAACCCGAAAAATAGCCATGTTGCCCAGTATTTAGGCGCAAGAAACGCGGTTTTAAAGCCGATGGATTGATCGGTAACAGAACCAGATGGCATGGATGAGAGATTAATTTTTATCCGCTTAATGATACAATCAATTATCCGAGAAAATCGCAAAAAATGGCCAAGCTTGAAATTTTAACCTACCCTGACAAGCGCTTACGTCAAGTTGCAAAACCGGTAACGGTTTTTGATGAAGCCTTGAACACACTTACGCAAAACATGGCTGAAACCATGTACGCAGCACCGGGAATTGGCTTGGCCGCCATTCAGGTAAATGTTGCCAAACGCGTCGTGGTTATTGATATCTCAGAAAACAGAAATGATTTGCTGGTATTAGTTAACCCGGAGATAGTTTGTCAGCAAGGCAGTGTCTCAACCCAGGAAGGGTGTTTGTCGGTGCCGGAAATATATGCCGATATTGAGCGGGCAGAGAAAATTACTCTGCGTGCGCAGGATATCAAAGGCAAGCCCTTTGAAATGGAGGCAGATGAGTTGCTTGCTGTTTGCATACAACACGAAATAGATCATCTAAACGGCAAAGTTTTCGTCGATTATTTGTCGCGTCTAAAACAGGATAGAATCCGCAAAAAACTGTTGAAGGAAGCGCGTCTAGCGACTGCCTAAACCCATCACCCTCCATGAGCAAAGCTAGAATCGTTTTTGCGGGTACGCCCGAGTTTTCTGTCCCGTGCTTGCATGTATTACTAGAATCTGAGGTAAAGCTTGTCGGGGTTTATACCCAGCCGGACCGTCGCGCGGGTAGAGGAAAAAAATTACAATACAGCCCGGTTAAGCAATGCGCAATCAAAGCAGGGGTTGAGGTATTTCAGCCCGACTCCTTTAAGCCGGCTGATGAACGTCAAACTCTCGCTGCATTGAAGCCCGATTTAATGATCGTGGTGGCCTACGGTTTGATTTTGCCATCAACTGTACTGGCGATTCCCAAGCTGGGTTGTGTCAATGTTCATGCCTCTTTATTACCCCGTTGGCGTGGTGCGGCACCCATCCAGCGATCGATTGCTGCAGGTGACCAACAAACCGGCGTTTGCCTGATGCAAATGGATGAAGGACTTGATACTGGGCCGGTATTCGCCTGTTATAAGCACACCATCTCACCCGTGGAAACGGGTGGAAGCCTGCATGATGCGCTGTCAACCCTGGGGGCAAAATTATTACGCAACAATCTTGGCGACATTCTAAACGGACGGATCAAGCCCGTTACCCAGGCAACAACTGGGGTGAGTTATGCGCATAAGCTGAGCAAAACCGACGCGCAACTAGATTGGCAGAAAGGCGCCACCCAACTGGCAAATAAAATCCGTGCGTTTACACCCTGGCCGGTCGTCACCACAAAAATTAACCATCAAACCATTCGAATCCACCAGGCGAACGCTTTGCAGGTAAACCATCCTCATGTTCAGCCAGGACAAATCATAAAAGCCTCTGCTCAGGGGATTCAGGTTCAGACCGTCAATGGCGTGTTAAATATGACTGAACTACAAAAGCCCGGTGGTAAGAAACTAAGCGCTGGGGCTTTTTTAAATGGTTACAAATTAACGCCAGGGCACCGATTTGAGTAATGCGCGCCAAGCCGCCGCGATGGTAGTACATGCGGTTGCTGAAAATGGGGAATCATTAGATGCCGCACTCGCGCACCATAGCATCTCACTGCAGGCAAATGAAGCAGCGCTATGCCAAGAAATTGCATACGGTGGTGTACGCTGGTATTTAGCTTATTCAGCCTATCTGGATAAACAACTTAAAAAACCTTTCAAAGCTAAAGACTCAATTATAAGCGCGATATTGGTAACAGCACTATATCAGCTTGATTTCACTCGCCAAGCACCGCATGCGGTCGTACACGAAGCAGTGGACTTAACGGGAAAATTAAATCGCGAGTGGGCGGCGGGCGTGGTCAATGCCATTTTACGCAAATATATGCGCGAACAAGCTACGCGGCCCCAGACCAAACAATCAAAGTGGTATCAGCAGAGTTTTCCAGATTGGTTGTACAATGAAATATTAAAGGACTGGCCCGAATACATCGAACGAATTATCAGCGCCGCTCAAACCAAACCTCCCATGACGTTACGGGTTAATACCAAATGCCAATCTCGAAAAGATTATCTCGAAATACTGGCAAATACAGGTATTGAGGCAGCCCCCTGCGTGGATAGCCCCGTCGGCATTGAACTCAACACCCCAACGACGGTAAGCAATTTACCAGGCTTTGATGTGGGTTGGGTTAGCATCCAAGATGAGTCGGCTCAGTTGGCCGTAACGATGCTCGATTTGGCACCCGGACAAAATGTATTGGATGCCTGTGCTGCACCCGGAGGTAAAAGTATGCACATACTCGAGCACGTAACGAAGTTGAAACAGCTAACGGTGTTGGACTTTCCTAAACGGATGCAACCCCTGAGACAAAATTTTTCTAGAGCAGGGCTTATCGCGAATATAGTTGAAGGAGACTTGCGAGAACCAGATAAGTGGTGGGATGGTGAGCTTTATGACCGCATACTATTAGATGCTCCGTGTACCGGCGCTGGCGTGATCCGCCGACATCCTGATATAAAACTTCGCCGTCAGGCAGAAAATGTTTTACAATTTGCTGTCAATCAACAACATTTTTTGGCAAACGCCCTGGATATGCTAAAACCAGGAGGGAAGTTGCTTTATACCACCTGTTCTATACTAAAAGCCGAAAACGAGCACTGCGTAGCCCAGTTTGTCGCAAAAGCAGCGGGCGTGTATGCACTTTTGCTACCCGAAAATCTGGGTATCCGCACCCCACATGGTAGTCAGCGCCTACCCGGTGTACATTCTGGAGATGGTTTTTACTACGCCCTGCTCCAAAAAACGAACTAAATAAAATGCGATACCGTAAACAACCCCAGCATAGGCTCAACAGGCTTTGGTTTGCTTTACTGTTTATCGTATTATTGCCGTTTAATGTACAAGCAGATAAGTTTTCGATTCGCCAGGCACAGGCAAACTTTGATAAAACCTCACTGTCTGTTGATGCGACCTTTGATTTACAGCTCAAAGCCTCGGTTGAAGAAGCCTTACACAACGGTGTAGGCATTAATCTCGTTATCCATTTGGATTTATATAAAAACCGCCGCTATGTATGGGATGAACGTATTGCCAGATGGGCCTTTGTACAGAGTATAAGCTATCACGCCTTAACGAATCGTTATGTGCTGAGCAGTTCAGATTCCAATGACCTGCAGTCCTTTTCCTCTCTTACTGATTTGTTTAATTCGATTGCGTCGTTCAATTTTCAGTCTGATATTCTCAGCGATACGCTTCCTAGCAGCAAGCAGGGTTATAAACTAAGACTGGAAATCGCGCTGGATAAGACCGCATTACCTGCGCCTCTAAGAATCATGTCATATATTTTACCTACCTGGAGACAAAAAAGTGACGTATACGAGTGGTTTATAGACAATTGACCCTTCTCACTACAGCGCAAAAATCGTGCATCAAACGTATTACCAGGTAACGCTTGAGTTGTGATCATCCTGCTCGCTAACACTGGCATGACTCGCTAATGTCGCAACGCATTACTTTACCCACCAAACTGCTGCGTAATCTGCTCAACCCAGTTGCGGTAATGACGGTATCCGCGTTCTTTTTAATAGCGACCTTGAGTCTTTCGATGTCTGTGCAAAACGCACCCAATCAGGGGGGCTGGTTTACCGCGTTATTGGTTGTCAATGTAGTGGGTATTGCTGTGTTATTGGCTTACTTGCTTGCAAGCTTGGCTCGTCTGGTCCGTCAGTACCGCAGGCGAGTTTTGGGTTCTCGCCTGATGGTTCGGTTTGTGATTTTATTTGCCATATTGACCATCATTCCAATAGGGGTGGTGTACTATTTTTCCGCCCAATTTCTTGCCAAGGGCATCGATAGCTGGTTTGACGATAAAATTGAGCAGGCTCTGGATGATGCCTTACTACTGGGTCAGGGGTTTTTAGAAGCCAGCAAGCAAAGCTTGATTGACAGTGCACGCAACGATGCTGAACGCGTCACCAGAATTCAAGACGATGCAAATATCGTTCGCTTTTTGGGTGATGTTCGACGAGAACGCGCTTATATCGAACTGGATTTGTTCGCTCAAAATGGCCAAGCAATCGCCTCAAGCAATATCGATGCTATTAGCCTATTTCCGGATACCCCCAACAAAAACGACATGAATAAAGCGTTGGAGGGGGAGGTTGTAGTGAAGTTAGAACCCATGCCAGATGGTGCATTACAATATCGAGTGTTGCACCCAGTATTTAGCAGTCAATTCAATCAACCACCGCGTGTATTACAGATAATCCAGCCTCTGCCACTACGTTATTCGCGTCTCGGCAATAGCCTTGAGCAAGCTTCCAGCGAATATAACCGAATGAGCTATTTGAGGCGTCCCTTAAAGCTGAGCTTTCTACTAACGCTTTCGTTGATCACTTTAATGACCACCTTGATATCAATTTGGCTTGCGCTGTACGCTTCGCGTCGGCTGGTTGCGCCAATAAATGATCTGGCATTCGGTACACGTGCGGTTGCAGCGGGTGATTATGGGACCCAACTTCCGGTCAAAAGCGAGGATGAGCTCGGGCTGTTGGTGGGGTCATTCAATAGTATGATTACCCAGGTGCGTCGGGCCCAGAACTTAGCAGATGCCAATCATCACAAAGAACAAAACCAACGAGCTTATTTGCAATCCGTCCTCAGCAATCTTTCTTCTGGCGTGCTAACGTTTAGTCAAGAACAGGGCTTACAAACCCACAATACCCGAGCATCAGCGATACTAGGGGTTGATCTGGCACAGTGTAAGGATGTAAAAGTAGATACATTATGTACCCAACACCCCCACCTGATTGAACTTTGCCAACATTTAAGCGACGTGATGGCACAGGGGCTCACTGGTGAACAGGAAATTAGCCTGGATTCGGGCCGGGGGAAGCAACTTTTAATGGTGCGAACATCGACATTATCGGTAGATAATGACGTCGCCAGCGGTTGGGTGGTGGTATTTGATGATGTAACCAATCTAGTACACGCCGAACGCGATGCGGCCTGGGGTGAGGTCGCCAGACGCCTGGCTCATGAAATTAAAAACCCACTAACGCCTATCGGCTTATCTGCTGAGCGCATTAGACGAAAATACCTAAGCAGCTTACCCGAAACAGAACGTGAGGCACTAGATCGTTCAACCCGAACAATTGCCGAACAGGTGCAAACCCTTAAGCGTATGGTCGATGCTTTTTCGAACTATGCGAAGTCTGAACGATTGGAACTGCAGGAAGTAGATATTAACCAGCTGATAGGAGATGTGATTGAGCTTTACCAGCAACTGGACAAACCCATTGATTTTAAACTTGAACTAGACAACGAACTTAAACGCATATCGCTTGACTATGATGGCATCCGACAAATTCTTAACAATATTATCGGCAATGCGCGCGATGCATTGCAATCAGCGAGTAAACCATATATTAAAATAAGTACTTTATCCGAAACTCAACGAGAACAAGCGGGAGTGAGCATCATCGTAGAAGACAACGGTTCTGGGTTTGATGAGGGTATCATTGACCAGGTTTTTGAGCCGTATGCCACCACCAAGGTTGAAGGAACAGGTTTAGGTATGGCGATCGTAAAACGTATCACCCAGGCGCATGGCGGCTTTGTCATCGTAAGCAACCATGATGCGGGCGGCCAAGTCAAAGTATGGTTACCCGCAGGCGATTCAAGCGTAAAGATCTTAGAAAACAATCCAGCAATATGAGCGCAGCCCAAATCCTCATTGTTGACGATGAACAAAGTATTCGTGATACCTTAAAAGATATTCTCGAAGACGAGGGCTTCGACATCAATACCGCAGCAAATGGTGAACTGGCTAGGGCGGCCATCCAAGCCGGTGATTTTGACTTAATTCTCCTGGATATCTGGATGCCAGACATCGATGGAATATCTTTGTTGCGTGAAATCCGTAAACAAGGGATTGAGTGCCCAGTGGTAATGATATCAGGTCATGGAACAGTTGAGACAGCAGTGGAAGCAATACAGCATGGCGCTTATGATTATTTAGAAAAACCGCTTACCACTGCCAAACTATTAGTAACCATTAATCGTGCGCTGAAAAGCAGCAAACAGGAAAAAGAAATTCTGCAGCTGAAGAACCAGTTTGAACCGGTTGCCAGATTGATTGGGAACAGCGATGCCATGGTCCAGCTAAGAGAGAAAATACACAAAATTGGCCCTACCCAAAGCTGGGTCATGATTTATGGACCAGCGGGTAGCGGAAAAGGAGTCGTTGCAAGGGCGTTACATGCGGAGAGTACCCGCAGAGACAAACCTTTTGTTGAGGTCAGTTTAGCCGCCATTCCCACACAAAATATCGCGCGGCGTCTGTTCGGCTCTGATGAATCGAGCGCAACCCAACTGGGCTGCTTTGAACAAGCGGAAGGCGGTATCTTGTATCTGGATGAGATTGGCGACCTGGACCCAGACACCCAGGCTAAATTGCTCAGTGCTTTACAAGCGGGAAAGTTCATGCGTGTCGGTGGCCAACGGGCAATTAAAATGGATGTGCGGATTATTAGCAGCACCACTTATCCGCTGGAAAGCCTGATCAGCAAAAAAGGCATTCGCGAAGATTTATTTTATCGCCTTAATGTCATGCCGATAAAAGTACCCTCTTTGCGCACGTATCTCGATGACATCCCGGCCCTCGCGGAATTTTACACCGAACGTTTTGTACAGAACGAAAAGCTACCCTATCGCAAACTCACCACCGCTGCAATTAATCGTTTGCGCCAACATGTCTGGCCAGGCAACATTCGTGAATTGGTCAATAGCATTCAACAATTACTGATTATGGGCGGTGAAACAGCAATCAGTGCTGATGAAATAGATACTGTACTCAATAATGTCACCGATATTGCCTCAATAAAAGATTCCGCCGATGAGCACTTGGTTGCTGATTTTATGGATATTGATTTACGCAGTGCGCGTGATGCATTCGAGAAAGCCTATTTTGAGCATCACCTAAAAGCGCTGGGCGGCAACGTATCCGCGCTTGCTAAAGCTTCCGGTTTGGAACGTACCCACTTGTATAGAAAGTTCAAAGCGCTGGACATCAATCCAAAAGATTGGAAATAACGCACCACAACAACGCTTCTGATCAAATTCACATTGTCGGTTGCGGTGATATCGGCCGTCGCTTGGCACGCTTATGCTTGGCGGCAGAAATTGCACCTATCGCCTGGGTGAGAACCGCGAAATCGTTGGCTTTATGCCAGCATTTGGGGCTCAAATCGCAAAAGGTGGATTTTGACCAACCCTTCGATGTGCGCGCAATCAAGCAACCATCTAAAATACTATACACGGTGCCTCCACCGCCCCATGGCACAAAAGACAGCCGCCTAGGTTCATTTTTAGCGCAACTAGACTCCACCCGGTTGGATAGATTCGTTTTGATTAGCACCACTGGTGTTTACGGTGACCGTAAGGGTAAATGGGTGGATGAAACTACCTCAATCCGTCCTAAAGCAGAACGTGCTTTACGCCGCGCGAGTGCCGAACACATACTCCAAAAGTGGGCCGCTAAAGCGGGTGTTAATGCCAACATATTAAGGGTGCCAGGCATTTACGCCAAGGACCGACTGCCCATAAAACGGCTTAAAAGTGGTGCGCCAGTGATTAAACAAGATCAAGCTCCCTGGACCAATCGAATTCATGCTGATGATTTGGCTCATGCTTGCTTTGCCGCTTTACATGCACCTATCAGCGGGGAAGTAATCAACATCGCAGACGATTCCCCCAGCAGTATGACGGATTATTTCAGAGCAGTGGCCGATTATGCTGGCTTGCCCTACCCGCCTGAAATCAGTATGCAAGCTGCGAGGGAACAAATGAGTACAGGTATGTTGAGCTATCTGGCCGAATCCAGACGCATTCGTAACGATAAAATGAAACGCTTACTCCATATTAGGCTGCGTTACCCTAGTCTAGCGCAAGGTCTAGCCTAGTCTGTGTAAAGCGTTATCATGCACGCTATATTCACCAAACAATATTTTTAATGAATGATGCGGCGCGTAGAAAATAACTCAAGCTAAAACAACCAATATTGCCCAATGCTTTCCACTGGGAATTAGCAACAGCTGCCGCCAGCTGCTGGTTCTGCTAACCCGCTAGCCGAATCTGTTCGGTCGGTTTGATACGGCAATGATAATCCGCATCCTTCGAATATTCCAAAATGTGTTTGGGTATTCCCATAAAACTCAAAATGGGGTGCCAGTCGGCTCTCCTTGAGCATTTTATAGGTATTTCCACACACCGGGAACATTTTGCCATGTTCAATAAAATGGTGTTTGTCGAGCAAATATGCAGCACTTTGCGCAGGAATCGTTCCCTTATAAACAACCGCCTGACCGTAATCCTCACAGGCTGGTTCCAGGCCATCGATTTTCCACAAACGATAGGTCGCCGAGAAAAACCCAATATGACCGATCAATTTTTCAATTTCTTTGTTTTTTATAGTCAACGGCCGATCTTCAACCAATCTTGGGTCAGTAAATCCGCACTGTTTGGCCAGATTTTGAAAATCATTCCAGTAAAACGCCCCGGAAAGACACTCACCATACAGAATCGGGTCATTTACTAATGCTTCAGGTACACGGCGATCTGCGTATACATCTGAGAAATAAAATTCGCCACCTGGCTTTAAAACCCGAAAAACTTCTTTGAGGACTGCCTGCTTGTCCGTCGATAAATTGATCACGCAGTTGGAGATGACAATATCAAAGCTATTATCGGCTAAATCTAACTCGTCCAGCTTCTCGATATAACCTTTTTTAAATTCTACGTTTGAAACGGTATAGCCAAACTTCTCGCGGTGCCACTCAATATGAGCATTTGCTACTTCCAGTTGTGCATCGGTCATATCAACGCCCACGACATACCCATTTTCTCCTACTAGCTGGGCGAGTAAATAGCAATCCCGGCCGGATCCCGAACCCAAATCGAGAATACGCATTCCTTCCAACACATCAGGCGCTACTAGACCGCAACCATAGTATTTAGCCGCCACCTCTTCATGAATATTCGCCATCGCTGCTTTTAGGAAGTCAGGCGTTTCAGCTGCGGTACAACAGGCATCGGTTTTAAGATCATTGTTGGATTGTAAAAAATCACCATAGTATTGCTTAACTTGGTCAGTAATATTATTCATCGACGTGTTCTCACTCATTGTATATAGGTTCGGTGTGTTGTATTGCGCTTTTTCAGTGTGCCTTATTTGGGGATTTCTATCATGGCAATTGCCAGGAACGAATATAAACCAAGTAAAAAAGGAATACTCGCCAACAGGCTCAGCCACCAAGTACTTAGTTTTTCTTTATAAAGTACGATTAGCGTACCCAGCAAGGGTAAATACACCATTAGATATCGACCTTGGGTCTGAAAGCTCTGTAACCAATTATTGGCGATCGCAGCCAAAGTGATACCAACCATCGCTGCTAACGTGGACAATACGGCTAAACGCGCCATACCATCGCCTCTAATCAGAACTGTAACCACAACGTACAACAAGAACAATACGATGAATAGACTTACGATTTGGTAATGCGCATTACTGTTAAGAAATTCAGTATAGCCATATGCCCCCAAACCTGTATAAAAAGTCCGCACTGCCCAATCCATTTCGGTTAGCATCTGTTTGAGTGATACCCCTTTATCTCGTAGCAAAATGGTGGGATGGGTTTCAGGCAACGGGGTTGAGGGTTTGTATGCCAATTCAGCGGTAATATCCTGGCAGGCATGGATTCTCTCCGCTAGTTCAAAATCATTGATTGCGTGACGCGATATTTCCCAGCTTAAAAACATACCCGTGCCTAGCACCAATGCTAATATTATGGGCACAGTAAACTGCATCTCGGGCCAGTGTCGATTCAGTATCCACCATGACGCCGCGAGCATTGCTAACAATATGGGGTAAAACATATAGTTAAGCTTCAGCCAAAACTGCATTGCCACAAGCAAGCTCAATCCAAGCACCCAAATAGCATATCCCGGAGGTCGCTCACCGCGTAATAAGCGACGCAATATGCTATGCGGTATGCAGACTTGATAGGCGGTCACACACACCACAAAAAGTGACAGTGCGTCTGAATTGTAGTAACTAAAAAGATACCAGGCTTGGGGGGTCAACAGAAGCGGTAAAAACAAAAATCGCACGCTTACCAGGCGCCATGTAATCAGTACCAAAATAAAGAAAAAAGTAACGTTTATTAAACGTAGCTTTAGATAATTTGGTGCAGGAATAAAATCCACCACCTGTAAATAACGCCCAGCAAGATAATAGGCAATTTCTCGTTTATCTAATCTTGATACTCCATATTTGGAGTAAGTAAAGCGAGTGTCATCTGCGCAAACCTCTGGCGGAACGTAATGCTCCGCGTAGTACAGCGCGTTGTCGATGTGCGTTCCTTCATCAGGATGCGTATTGATATTGCTGACCAGCGCCATCACCAATACTATACAACCAATGAAAAAGAAACTTGGTGGCACCCAGCGTAAATCATTTACTAAGCGAGGAAACTGGATTACCAACGTAAAGACCAGTAGTGCTAATAAAAAAGACTGCGTTATTCTCAGTAACGGCTCAGGTTGAATGGTGATATTAGGAAGCTCAACATCAAAACCCGCATCATTACCAGTCGATATAAGCTCTAAAGTATGCCCCAGCGCCAGAACATCGACCTGTTCATTCGGTATAAATTTAGAAAATTGAAGGTTGTCCCTGCCACCAAAAATGATGGAGTTTGCGTAGAGGTGATGTAAACTGATTTTACGCAGATGTGTATTTACCTCCGCATGCTCACTCGGATCTACTCGAAATTTCACGATTGAAGCCAAGGGGACAGGAAGGATTAGAATATGCCGTTCTTTGCGCGCATTCACCCTGACTGAGGCCGAATTTGTTTCTGTCCAACCGTGATCTGCAGCGGTTTGCCAGTATATTTTAAAAGGCGTTGCGTATGAGCTGCTTAGATGGACCCGTACAAATGTATACCCGGCCAGTTTCTGAATAGCGAAAAAACACACGACCAGCAGCAGAGCAAAACCCAGCCAATGACGCATGCTCGTGAAAATATGCATAAATTTAAAGTGGAATTACTACAAACTCACGCGATTGTATCAGCTGGCTACACTCAACCATACAATTAGGTATAAATCTTTGAATTGCTGCAACGCGGGATTTAAGTTGTAGGGTAAATGCTACCAATGCGGTAGAATTACAGGGCATTTTCTATGTAAGAATCTCTTTAAACTCCGGAAACACCCTTTCGAAATTAGACGGCTTCACCCAAAACTTCTTTACGCTAAATCATTTGCTAAGCACTAAATTCCGGACACAACAACCACATGAAATGTATTGGGAAAAACATTATACTTGCCGCCCACTAAATTGTAGTGTGAATATAATAATCTCAAGGTCTTAAGTAATGCGAATTGTGGTAACAGGTGGAACAGGATTCACCGGAAAAGCGCTGGTCAAACGCCTGCTTGATGCCGGACACAGCGTTGTCGCCCTAGACTATCAAGAGGGCCTTAAAACCGAAGAGATAAAACAGTGGGGCGGAGAGGTTATCATTGGCAGTGTAACCGACAAATCAGTCGTTGAAAATGCGCTAAAAGGTGCTGATATCGTCCAACATTTAGCAGCAGCTTTTCGTGAACTGGATGTACCCAATAGTTATTATGATGAAGTAAATGTTGGCGGCACCCAAAACGTGCTTCAAGCCGCCGAAAAGGAAGGCGTTAAAAAATTTATATATTGCTCGACCTGCGGTGTTCACGGCAATGTTGACAACCCACCCGCCGACGAAAATGCACCTATACAGGCAGCGGATTATTACCAAAAAACAAAGTATCTAGCCGAACCGATTGTCCAGGAGTACTTTGATCGAGGCATGAAAACGGTCATTTTACGACCAACCGCCTTGTATGGACCGGGCGATAAAGAACGTTTCGGCATGATTTTTAAACGGGTTAACAAGGGCATGTTTCCAATATTCGGTGATGGCAAAGCGCTTTATCATCCCGTCTATGTTGAGAACTATGTCGATGCCTCTATCCTGGTACAATCACCAGATGTCGGTGACGGCCAAGCTTACCTTATTGCGGATGAAGAATATCTCACCATAGAAGAACTAGCGAAGAAGATTGCCCAGGCCATGGATATGCAAGACAAAGTTAAAATGCCACATTTTCCGCTAATGCCACTGCGTATTGCGGGACACCTTACAGAATGGGCCTGTAAACCATTTGGAATTGCACCCCCGATATTTCCAAGAAGAGTGGACTGGTATCGCCAAAACCGTGCATTTGATATTAGCAAGGCCAAAAGTGAAATTGGTTACCAACCCAAAGTCGGTTTAGACGAAGGCCTTACGCTCACCTATAAGTGGTATTTGCAGGAAAACTACCTGTCATAAACCCTGGCTTCTATGTAATTATGGGTACCGGCGTTGGGGACAAAGTCGATTTCTAAATTAAGTGCTAGGGATAAAAATCGAACGCACTAGCATGGTTCAGCCATAAATTATTGAATAGTTGATTACCTAGCGCACGTGGTATATTTGCGCCCCCCAAGCCCTTATCGTTCTATTAACACCAACTCATGTGTGGCATTACCGCAATCGTATCTAGCATGCCGCTGGCAGAACGCAGTCAGCTAGTCAAACGCATGACCGATACACTGATCCATCGTGGGCCTGATGATGAGGGTTTTTATAATGATGAACAAAGCTCACTTGGCCAACGCCGCCTGAGCATTATTGACGTCGAGGGAGGACATCAGCCTATATTTGATAACACCGGCAACCTGGTGCTGGTAATTAATGGTGAGATATACAATAGCCCCGAGCTTCGCCAACAATTTGAAGCGCAGGGCTACCCCTTTAAAACGCATACTGACTCTGAGGTTGTATTACCCCTGTATCAAAAATACGGGCCTGATTGCGTGCGTTATTTACGCGGTATGTTTGCCATCGCGATTTGGGATAAAACTGAGCAATCCTTATTTTTTGCGCGTGATCATCTGGGTCAAAAGCCCATCTTTTATTCACTGCAGGACGGCGCATTATATCTGGCCTCAGAAGTAAAAGCTTTACTCGCGGTGAATGAATCACCCCCACAAATTGATATAAATTGTCTTTGGCACTATATATCGATGCGCTTTGTTCCCGATGACTTGAGCTTTTTCAAGGGAATACACAAGCTTGAAGCGGGTCATTGGGCAATGTGGAAACAAGGCGAGCTGAAACATCAACGCTACTGGGATGTTCGCTACACAGATAAGCTAAATGGCAGCTTTGAGGAAGTGGAAGCCCAACTCAATGATGTATTACTTGAAACCGTTCAGTCCCATCTATTAAGTGATGTCCCGGTCGGTGCATTTCTCAGCGGGGGAATAGACTCAGGAACCGTCTCTGCAATGATGGCCGAGTCGGGCCAGCAATCATTACCGGTTTTTTCCATCGGGGTAAAAGAAGCGAGCTTTAATGAACTGCCCTGGGCGCGGATGGTGGTTGAAAAATACAATATGGCTGGGCATGAAAAAATAGTCAGCGCGGATCTAATCCACCTGATTCCCAAAATGATCCACCACATGGACGAGCCATCTGATCCTTTTGGAGTGGGCGTTTATCTTGTTTCTCAATTGGCCAGCGAACACGTAAAAGTGGTGCTAACGGGTGATGGGGGTGATGAAAGTTTTGCGGGCTATGATCGATTCGAAGGCCAGCGTTGGGCTGAATATTACGCGATGATGCCTAAATGGTTACGTCAACAGGTTCTCGGGAAGTTGATTAATATCATACCCGATAGTTATGCATATAAATCAGGTGCCCAGAAAATCCGATGGTTGCATGATATGTCTTTTTATCAAAGTGGTAATCGTTATGTCCAAAGCCTGACTTTTCTGCGGTTTACCCATGAAGCTAAAATGGACTTGTTCACCGATCAGGCGCTAGCTCAAATCGAAGAACGGGATTCAGCAGATAAAATCTTACACCACTTTAACGCCGATAACACCGATCACTTGATCGACCGGATGCTGTATAGCGATCTAATGACGCGGCTGCCCGACCACCTCTTAATGATAGAAGACCGTATGACAATGGCGCACTCACTGGAAAGCCGATCACCTTTTGTAGATCCACGTCTGGTCGAGTTTGCTGCGCTTGTTCCCACCAATATGAAAATTAGAGGGCGTGAGCTCAAATCAATATTACGCAAGACAGCATCTCGCTATCTGCCAAACGAACTCATTAATCGTGAGAAACAAGGGTTTGGTTTTCCTATCGCAAGCTGGATGCGCAAGGATCTTAACGTCCTTCTGCGCAATTTGTTTGCCGAGTCTCGTTTTGTCGAATTGGGTATTTTTCGCCAGGAAACGATCGATCGCTATCTTAAAGAACACCTAAGTGGGCAATCCGATCACAATTTTCGCCTGTGGATTCTACTCAATCTTGAATTCTGGTATCGTATCTACTTTGAAAATATGAGCATGGATGAGATGAACGAATTCACCGAACGCCTAATGCATGCATGAGCGAAAAACAAAGCAAAACGCATGACGCCATTACCGGCTCGGGTTCCGCACTAAAAAAATACCAGGCAGTCATGGTCGGCAGGCAGGGCCTGTGGGCAACCCTGTACTATGAAATCTGCACCTGGTTTGCCTACATACCGGGCGCACTGGGCTTGGTGATAAGAAACATATTTTGGCCTAGGTTATTTAAAGCTTGCGGCCAGGGCGTGCAATTTGGTTATGGTATTACCCTGCGTCATCCCGGTCGTATACGCCTAGGCAATAACGTGGTTATTAGTGAATATTGCTTACTCGATGCGCGGAATCTCGACGCAGAGATTGCCGTAGAAATAGGTGATGATGTCATGCTGGCTAATCAGGTAAGCTTATCCGCAAAAGGGGGGACGATTCGGATTGGCAAGCATACTGGAATTGGTATGAAAACCACGATTCAATCTACCAATAACTGCCCTACTAGCATTGGCGAAGACGGCATTATTGGCCCACACTGCTATTTGGTGGGCGGGGGTAGTTACCATATGGATCAGCTCGATATTCCTATTCGTAAACAGGGTATTCAGCCAGATAGTGGCTGCCATTTACGGGAAAATGTGTGGCTGGGAGGGCAGGTTTCGGTACTCGGGAATGTCGTAATGGAGGCGGGCTCGGTTGCGGCGACCGGCGCGGTGGTGAATAAAAACGTCGCCAAAAACACCGTTGTTGGGGGGGTGCCCGCAAAACCTATTCGGGTCCGTGAATAACCTATAAGCCAGTCATGTAAAACTCCGATAATAGTCATACTTAACGGCCACCAACAGCCCGATCTAAGCTGATATATCAGTTTAAATTCTATCGACAATAATCAGCAAATTTGCTGGTAGTGGTTTAGGCTCGAACAGCACCCTTTTTCGGCACGATAAATACACGCTCAACCCTTAGTTTTTTTATGACACAAGTATTTCGCCAGATGAATTATTCATTGACACTCACTTGCGACAGCAATCTTGCAATACGCTATGTATTGGCGCAAATGCGCACCCAAATAAAATCCGCTTATATGATAGAATCGCGCCGCTTGAATTCTAACGCCATCGTCACCCCCGCGAAGGCAAGTAATTACCACATAGCGGCCTGAGTATGAGTGTTAAGTCTACTATCGAGAATATTCTAAAACGGTACCCCCCGTTATTTCGTTTAGGTTCAAATATTTATCATAAGCTCAATGGCTCGTTCCGGACGCTGAGCCCCGGCACGCCTGAGGCCATTTTAAAAGCCTATACGCTGGTAAAAAATGAAGCAGATGGTCCGATAGGTGACTATTATGAATTTGGCCTGTTTCGTGGCTACACCTTCTTACACGCCTATAAACACACACAAGCGCTGGCGTTGGATAATATCCATTTTTACGGCTTTGATTCTTTTGAGGGCTTACCTCCAGCAGATGGCATCGATGTTGCTGACGGCCGATTTTTTGAAGGTCAGTTCGCTTGTTCACAGCAGGAAGTCGAAAAAAACCTATTCGAGAATGGTATGGATGCGAAGCAGACAACCCTAATCAAAGGCTTCTACGAAGATTCACTGACCGATGAGCTCCGTACACAACATGACTTTAAACCTGCTTCTGTAGTATTACTCGATTGTGATTATTATGCCTCAACCAAAACTGCACTCGACTGGATGAAGCATTACATTCAGGTAGGGACGGTATTACTATTTGACGACTGGTATTCTTATGGTGATGATAATGAACTGGGGCAACAAAAAGCACTTGCTGAGTTTTTACAAGAACAACCACAGTATCATGCCGAACCTTTGTGGGAGTTTTTAAACCATGGCAAAGGGTTTATACTGCGCAGTAATAATTAAACGACCGGTTTAATTAAACCTTGAGCAAGCCTCCAGGGGAATCAAGCGTGTCATCACCTAAAAACGACGATCAAGTAAAAAATGCACCCGATCAGAAACCTGCTGGTTTTAGGGAAAACCAAAGAGAACAACATCAATCAGCGGTAGCCAAATATAAATCGTTTTTTATAGGTCGTAACGATTGGCTCTCTTTGATCAAATACGAATTAGCGACTACATTATTTAGCATCTTCCCAGGCGCACTCGGTTTCTTTTTGCGCAGTAAACTGTATCGCGGCTTATTTGCGCAAATGGGTCAGGGGGTACAATGGGGTAGCAATATCACCCTGCGCCACCCATATAAAATGACCATTGGTGATCATGCTGCCATTGACAATGATTGCATGCTTTGTGCCAGGGGAAGCGACGCAGGACAGTTTCGTATCGGCGAAGACACGATTGTTTCACGCGGATCATTTATTCAGTCAAAGGCAGGGAACATAATAATCGGCGCGCATTGCTCAATTGGTGTGCAATGTTATATCGGTGCGGTAAACGATATCAGTATCGGTGATCATGTACTAATTGCCGGCCAATGTTATATTGGTGGCGGGCGTTACCCGCTTACTAAAAGTGGTGCTCCGATGAAAGAACATGGTGCTTACTCCGATGGTCCAATTACGATAGGTGACGATGTCTGGATTGGTGCCGGCGTGAAAATTCTGGACAACATCAACATTGGCGAAGGGGCGGTTGTTGGAGCAGGTGCAGTGGTCACCAAAGATGTTGCCCCATACACAATTGTGGGTGGAATTCCGGCTAAAGTCATTAGAAAGCGCACATGAAAATCGCTCTATTCGCGCTCAAGGCTATTATCTCATTAGGCTTGATCGCGTGGCTATTGAGCCGCGCGAATTTGGCGCAGATATGGCAAACCATCGAACAAGCCGCACCTTTGCTGCTATTACTTGCTTTCATTCAGTTCTTTATCGGTTATTTTATTACCGCGAAACGCTGGCAAACCTTATTGGCAGCATTGGATGTGCCCGCCAAGGTGCTAGGGTTAGTACAGTCATTTTCAATCGCGATGTTTTTTAACAATTTCCTGCCATCAACCGTTGGCGGTGATGCGTATCGCATGTATGACAGTTATCGCCTGGGTGCAGGCAAATCACGTGCGGTGATGGTGGTATTTATTGATCGGGTGATTGGCTTATCCGCGCTCCTGATACTTGCGTTAGTTGTTTCGCTATTTGCGGGTGAAGTTGCGGAGCGGATCCCGTTGCTAAGAATATTTCTGTTGGCCGCGATGATTGGCATAGTGGTTTTGAGCTGGATCGTGTTTGGTACCGGGGGCAAAGTATTACTTAAGCTTACCGAGGGCAGTAATATCGTCTTTAGGATTGCGAACAAGATAATGCAAAAGCTGTATTCTGGATTTCATTTGTTCCAAGGACGCTCAGATGTCATGCTAAAAGCCATCGGGCTTTCCTTGCTGCTACAAATTAACGTCGTCATCCATTGCATTATTATCGCCAAAGCCTTAAACATCGAAATCCCTACCGTGGCGATGTTTATCATTATCCCACTGGCGTTTTTAATCATGGTGGTACCGGTTTCAATTAACGGTATTGGCCTGCGAGAATCTATCTTTGTATTTTTCTTTGGCTTGTATGGCATCGCTCAAGAGCAGGCATTGGCCTTCGCCTTTATCTCCTTTGGTATGATACTTGCCCAAGGCGTCATCGGCGGCATCATGTTTATGCTACGTAAACGTCATGACACTGAGCGTAAACCGTTCGAGTCAACAATGGAAAATACTGACTGAAGCCTTGCGTTATACCTGTTCCTGGATAAAAAGCCAAACCATGCGGCGACCATAATCAGGCGCTAATTTCAAGAGAATTTAGTCAACTATATAGGGTTGTTCTTACCCTAAATGGGTATATAATGATCGGCCAATTAATTAGGAGACACCTCATGAATAAGAAACTCTCTGCAGCGCTATTTGCGCTACTCATGACAGCCCCGATTGGCGTCATGGCAAAAACGCTGGTCCATTGCTCTGAAGGCTCCCCTGAAGGCTTTGATCCAGCCCTATATACAGCGGGTACTACCTTTGATGCGAGCTCGCGAGCGATCTATAACACGTTGGCTGAGTTCGAACTGGGCACCACCAAGATTGGCCCAGGCTTGGCTGAAAGCTGGGAGGTTTCAGACGACGGCCTCGAATACACTTTTAATTTACGTAAAGGCGTAAAATTTCATACCACCGATTACTTCACCCCAACGCGCGACATGAATGCCGACGATGTCGTGTTTTCATTCGAACGTCAATTGAATAAAGATCACGAATGGCACCAGTATACCGCTGGCGCAGCATGGGAATACTTTAACAGTATGTCTATGCCGGATTTACTAAGCGCGGTAGAACGCGTTGATGACCATACGGTTAAGCTTAAATTAACTCGACCAGAAGCGCCCATGATTGCCAACCTGGGGATGGACTTTGCTTCAATTCTTTCCAAAGAATACGCTGATCAACTGGCCGCTTCTGGCGACAAAGAAGCCCTCAATCAAAAACCCATTGGCACCGGCCCATTTAAATTTCAAGCCTACCAGAAAGATGCAGTTATTCGTTATCAGGCACACGAAGATTATTACGAAGGTAAAGCGGCAATTGATAATCTGATATTCGCTATTACCACCGAGCCCTCTGTGCGCCATCAAAAACTGAAAGCGGGCGAGTGCCATTTTAATCCTTACCCGCAACCCGCTGATCTTCAGGCCATTGCGGATGATCCAGATTTAACCCTAGCACAACAGGAAGGGCTGAACGTGGGCTATCTTGCTTACAATACGAAAATTCCGCCATTTGATAATGTCAACGTACGTAAGGCATTAAATATGGCGATAAACAAGCAAGCGATTCTAGACGCGGTTTTTCAGGGCGCGGGGAAGGCGGCTAAAAACCCCATTCCACCTACGATTTGGTCTTATAATGATGATATCCAAGACGATCCTTATGATCCGGAAGCAGCCAAGAAAATGCTTGAAGACGCTGGCATAACAGACCTGAACATGAAAATTTGGGCAATGCCAGTACAGCGGCCATATAATCCGGATGCACGTCGTATGGCTGAAGTGATTCAAGCCGATTTTAAAGCAGTGGGTGTCAACGTCGAAATCGTGTCTTATGAGTGGGGTGAATACCTCAAACGCTCGAAAGCGGAAGATCGAGATGGCGCTGTATTATTAGGGTGGACAGGTGACAACGGTGACCCGGATAACTTTCTTGCCGTACTACTCGGTTGTGACGGCGTCGGGGGTGGCAATCGAGCACAATGGTGTCACCAGCCATTTGAAGACCTGATTCAAAAAGCGAAAACCGAATCGGATGTTGCCAAACGCACCGAGCTTTACAAGCAGGCACAGGTCGTATTCAAAGAACAGGCCCCCTGGGCGACAATCGCGCACTCTGTGGTATCAAAAGCCATGGTTAAGGGGGTAACCGGCTACAAAATAGACCCCTTTGGCGGCCATGTGTTTTATGGCGTGGACATCGCTGAATAATATGCCTACTTGAACTAAAGGGCAGTACACGCTGCCCTTTAGTTTCGCAACTCAATGTTTGCTTTTCTACTGCGGCGGCTGGGCCTACTCATTCCAACCTTTATTGGGGTGACAATCGCATCCTTCGCGTTTATCCGTTTGCTTCCGGGTGATCCCGTGCTACTCATGGCGGGTGAAAGAGGATTGACACCAGAGCGTCACGCCGAACTGCTGCATCAATTTGGATTTGACCGACCCGTCTGGCAGCAATATCTGGATTATCTGGTCGGCATATTTCAGGGCGATTTAGGTACTTCTTTGATTACCAAAAAACCGGTATTTGAAGAATTCTTTACCCTGTTTCCTGCCACGATCGAACTTTCTATTTGTGCCATTATTTTTGCCGTAATGATCGGCATACCCGCAGGTATTCTAGCCGCAGTAAAAAGGGGGACAGCGGTGGATCATACAATCATGGGAACCGCGCTGGTGGGTTTTTCCATGCCGATATTCTGGTGGGGCCTGCTGATGATTGTATTTTTTTCTGGCATACTGGGTTGGACACCAGTCTCCGGACGTATCTCGTTACTGTATTACTTTGAGCAATCCACTGGGTTTATGCTCATCGATAGTCTGCTCTCAGATCAAAAAGGCGCGTTTAAATCCGCACTCTCCCACTTGATCTTACCCACGATCGTATTGGGTACCATACCGCTTGCGGTCATCGCGCGGCAAACACGCTCAGCCATGCTTGAAGTATTGAGCGAAGACTATGTACGTACCGCACGCGCCAAAGGCCTCAGCGCAGCACGTGTGGTGGGCATTCACGCCCTGCGCAATGCCCTGATTCCGGTGATTACCACCATTGGCCTGCAAGTGGGTGTTTTGCTCGCCGGTGCGATTCTCACCGAAACTATATTTTCCTGGCCGGGTATCGGCAAATGGATGGTCGATTCGATTTTTAGGCGTGATTATCCAGCCGTTCAAGGCGGCTTGCTGATGATCGCGGGCATTGTGATGCTGGTCAATCTGATCGTTGATGTGCTGTATGGCTTAATCAACCCGCGTATTCGACATCTAACCTAGAAAGTATCCTAAGCATGAGTAAAGCAGTGACCACTTCCGTTGATACGCCAGCCAACGCTCCCACGCGGCAAAGCGCGTTGGGTGAATTCTGGCATTATTTTCGCGAAAACCGAGGCGCGGTGGTTGGGCTTGGTTTTTTTATCCTAGTATGCCTGGTGGCAATTTTTGCTGATGTACTCGCTCCTCACGGCCCTACCCAGCAGTTTCGCGATGCGCTACTGACACCCCCGGTCTGGCAGGAAGGTGGTGACCCTCGCTTTTTCCTGGGTACTGATGCAGTTGGCAGAGATATCATGTCCCGCTTGATTCATGGCAGCCGTTATTCGCTGTTTGTGGGCTGCGTCGTGGTATCCATCTCCCTGGTGGTGGGTATCGTCATCGGTCTGATTTCCGGCTACGCAGGCGGCATTGTTGATACCATCATTATGCGCCTGATGGACATCATACTGTCCTTCCCAAGCTTATTGCTCGCGCTGGTATTGGTCGCGATACTTGGCCCTAGCCTGACCAACGCGATGATCGCCATTGCCATCGTACAGCAACCGCATTATGTACGCCTTACGCGTGCGGCTGTTATCGGTGAAAAGGAAAAAGATTACGTTACCGCTGCCAGAATAAGCGGCGTCAAACCTTTGCGGTTAATGTTCACAACCATACTGCCCAACTGTATGGCACCCTTAATCGTGCAGGCTGCCTTGTCGTTTTCAAACGCGATTCTGGATGCAGCGGCACTGGGCTTTTTAGGTATGGGTGCACAACCACCCACCCCGGAATGGGGCACCATGTTGGCCGAGGCGCGGGAATTTATTCTACGCGCATGGTGGGTAGTGACGTTACCCGGACTGGCGATTTTACTAACCGTATTGGCAATTAATTTAATGGGCGATGGCTTGCGTGACGCCCTTGATCCGAAACTGAAGCGCTCCTAATGGCCCTGCTCGAAATCGAAAACCTGTCTGTTTCATTTAGCACCGCGGGTGGGCAACTGTTGGCAGTGGATGGCGTATCGTTGAGTGTTGAAGCGGGCGAGGTGATGGCCGTGGTGGGTGAATCCGGCTCGGGCAAATCGGTTGCCATGCTGGCGGTTATGGGCTTACTTCCATGGACCGCGACGGTAACCGCAGATCGGCTCGAGTTTGAAGGAAAAGAATTACTGAGCTTAAGCAAAAAACAATTGAGGCGCATCATCGGCAAAGATATCACCATGATATTTCAGGAGCCGATGTCCAGTCTCAATCCGTGCTTTACGGTAGGTTTTCAGCTCGGTGAAGCGATCAATACACACTTGGATTTATCCAAAGCCGAGCGGCATAAACGAGCAATTGAAATTCTTGAGCAGGTGGGTATCCCCGCCCCTGAAAAGCGACTTTCTTCATTCCCACATCAATTATCCGGCGGTATGAATCAGCGGGTCATGATTGCAATGGCGATTGCCTGCAACCCGAAGCTGCTGATCGCTGATGAACCCAGCACTGCATTGGATGTCACCATCCAGGCGCAAATTCTGGAACTCTTGACCAGTTTGCAACGCGACGTCGGCATGGGGCTAGTGTTGATTACTCATGATATGGGTGTTGTCGCCGAAACCGCACAGCGTGTCGCGGTTCAATACGCCGGGCAAAAAGTGGAAGAACAAGAGGTCACAGCCTTATTTGATCACCCCTTTCACCCTTATACCTCTGCTTTGCTATCCGCCCTCCCCGAGCGCGCCACTTCGCGCAAATTGCCGTCTATTCCAGGCGTTGTGCCCGGGCAGTATGATCGTCCAGCGGGTTGTCTGTTTGCGCCCCGATGTAAATTGGCAGCGGAAATTTGCCACCAACAAGTGCCGGATCAAAACCCGGCCAACCTCGGCTACGCACGTTGTCACTTTCCATTAGCAAAGGAGCAGGCATGAACAAGGATACCGTGCTGGTCGCGCAGGGACTGAGCAAACATTATTCCATTTCTAATGGGGCGTTTAAACCGCCCAGCACGCTCAAAGCCTTGAATGACGCAAGCTTTAGCCTAACCAAACGTAAAACATTAGCCGTTGTGGGCGAATCAGGTTGCGGCAAAACCACCCTGGCACAGTTGGTGGCCATGATCAATCAGCCGACTCAAGGCTCGCTCAAAATAAATGGTCAGGAAATCGCAGGGGCCGATAAATCTCTACTTAGATCTTTACGTTCAACCGTGCAAATTGTGTTCCAAAATCCATACGGCTCGCTCAATCCGCGCCAAAAAATTGGCTCAACGCTGATGGAACCACTGAAAATGAATACCCGCTTGAGTAATACAGAATGCCAAGCGCGGGCGCGCGCCATGCTGGATCAAGTCGGCTTGCGCCCAGAGCACTACGACCGTTACCCACATATGTTCTCCGGTGGGCAGCGCCAACGAATCGCGATTGCACGTGCTTTAATGCTGGAGCCCGAAATTCTGGTGCTCGATGAACCCGTATCGGCACTGGATATATCCATTCAGGCACAGGTACTCAATTTGCTCGCGGAACTGCAGGATACGCATAATCTGGCGTATTTGTTCATCACCCATGATTTGTCGGTGGTTAAACATATCGCGGATGATGTGATGGTGATGTACCTGGGCAAGTCGGTCGAACATCGCCCATCCAAAGAGTTGTTTGACGCACCCCAGCATCCATATACTCAGGCCCTGCTATCAGCCACTCCCGTCCCGATTCCAGGGGGTAAAAAACAAAGAATTAACCTCACCGGGGAAATCCCCTCGCCGCTAGACCCACCCTCAGGCTGTTATTTTCATCCACGTTGTTCCAAATGCTTTGAACCTTGTCGGCAGCAGATGCCGGAAGCCGTACCTTATGGTCAGGGCGAAGTGGCCTGCCACGCGGTTAGCGATACTGCTTGAGATACCAGCGTTCATAACCCCGCTTAGCCCAGTGAAATGCGCGGCTGCTAGGCAGCATTCGATTGGCTTTTTCGGTACGGGAAACCAGCATGCCTTTATTGACCGAATCGACAATACAGATCAACTCAATTTTGAACTCGGCATTCGCTGGTTTACCAGCGAACTCAGCCAGTAAATTTTGCACCGCCGCATTTGCCTGTAGATCTGCCATATGCGCCTGTTTCGGCATCCAGTCAGGCCCGGGATAGCTGCCAGAATCACCCGCGACATAAACCTTATCCATGCCGTCGACCTTACAATTACGCCCGGCTTTAATCAGTCCACCGGCCGACCTAGGCAGCGTTGTATTGTCAAACCAACGGTTTCCGGTCATACCCGGCATGAATAATATGAGGTCAGCCGCAAATTCTCCGCCCTCGGTTTTGACTTTATTCACCTCAAACCCCTTCATCTTGTGGCCTAGGTGGGTGCTAATATCGCGTTTTTTCATTTCCCGCAGTAATCCTTCCACTGCCTTTTCGCCGAGTCGATTGCCCGGCCTGGGCGCGGGGCTGAAAAAGATCAACTTGAACTTATCTCGACTACCACGCTGACGGAGCAAGGTATCGGTGCCAAACAAAAATTCAAACATGGGCCCACCGCGCATGGCAGAAGGCTCTTTTGGATTGCCCACAAAACCCATCGCGATGGTGCCCGCGTCCATACTCGCGATGCGTTCACCAATCTTGACCGCCGCGTCCAATCCTTCACACGGTGTGATGGCATGTTCGATGCCAGGCAACTTCTTGATAAATCGTCCCCCGGAAGCAATAATGAGCCCATCATTGTTCAACGCCCCCTGATCCGTTTCCACGCTGCGACCATCATCGCTCAATCCAGTTACGTTGGCGGCATGAAAATTTACCCGCATACGTTTAAAAAAATTATCCAATGACACAACCAAGTCTTCACGGCTGCGCATCCCGCTGGGTATCCAAATCATGCCAGGCAGGTAGTGTAATTCAGCGCATGGTGCAATCAGATCAATATGAATAGATTGATCTCGTTTGCGTAGTTTTCTCACCGCGGTCAGCGCGGCAAAACCGGCACCGATTATCGTAACTGATTGCATTATTACTCCCAATAAACAGAATTATACCTCGGCCCACATTCGGACCAAATTGGCGTACACATGATCTATGCGCTGAGTATTTGCTTCTCCGGCTTGGTCGGCTAATAGAGTTTCTCGGCTTTGCCAAATATCATACAAAATAGCACGTTTCGCTGGATCCCGAACGCTGCTTTGCGCCCAAAGAATCATCGCCAGGCGCTCACCTGACTCGACTTTCGCAACATGATGCAAACTTGATGAAGGGTAAACCAGCGCACTACCCGCTGCCAGCTTTACCCGCTGTTCACCAAAATCCGTCATCACACAAGTCTCGCCTCCCGTATAACTGTCCGGATCACTCAAATAAAGCGTGGTGGACACATCAGTACGTAAATAAGGTCCGCCGCCCATCAAAGGATTATCGACATGCGCACCGTAGTACATGCCCTCGGTATATCTGGAATAATAAGGGGCTGTCAGCTTATTGGGCAATGTAGCTGCCTGATAACGAGGGTCACGCTTTAATTTTTGGAATACAACCGCGTTTAAGCGCTTGAAAATATCACTGTCCTGGTCGAGCTCCTGATTATGTTTGATACCGGCTGCCATGCGCCCGGCACTCATTCTGCCGTCGATAAACTCCCCTTGGGCCATAAATGCGCGCGCCGCAGCCACTTCTTCAGGACTGAGCACCCCTTCAATCGTGATTAACATTTATTCTATTTTGTGATTACAAACTATGCTGATCGATATACATCTGAACGCTTTGGTCTGGATCTCGCTGATCATGCGCAAACTCATCTACCAGACGATCAGCCACCTTAAGCCAGTGTTGCTGACCATATTTTATCGCCTGCTTGAGCGCATTAACAGAACCATTGCCGCGCCAACTTCGATAGGCTTTGATCAAAGTCGGAAACATGGTTTTTCTAAGCGGCGTCAAGCTGGCGAAATAAAAATGCACCGCGGGTATATTCTCATCCGCCAGCAACCCAGGTAAGGTCGAAACGCAATCTGCCAGGCAATCGCGCACCGCACGGGCAAATATATCCTGATGTTTATTGGTCTCCGCTAACATATCATTCCAATCGGGACTGACCATATCTTGCGCAACCAGCTCACCGATTTCATGCAAGATCAGCACTTCCTGCTGATCCCTACTGGCCTGTTCAAGTGCGTGCATGGGCCGTTTGTCAAAATCATAAAATTTCACCACTTCTGCCATAGCATTGTCCGGTCGCTGCCATTGCCATTCTTCGAGCATGTCCCATATAAGGCGCGAAACAGCCTGCTTTCGAATTAATATGTCATTGGCCTGCAAGCTGGCTGGGGGAGCGGTAAGTTCGCGTGCGAGTTCCTGACCGGCAATAACCAATTGGTAGTTTTCATTTTGTTCTATCGACTCAAGCTCGGCCAGCATGAAGACGGGCTTGCCAAAACGCCCATAACCCGCCTGGTAAGTATAACCATGTGGTGCCAAAACCTGGTTTAAGCGGTCTTTTTCAAAAGGTTGATAAGTTTTACCCGCGTACGCTATCGGCTGAAAATCATCCGCTTCAATTGCCTCCCAACGTGCTTCGGTCTCGCTTATCCATTCAAGCAAGGAAGATTGATCCAGTGCATCATTGGGAGCAAGGTGGTGTGCCCAACGGTAGTATTCGCGCATCCGAATTAAATATATACAAATCGAATAATCCGTAGCAAACTCTCGGTCAGAAAGATCGCAGTTATACTGAACGGCTTGTCTTAAGGCATCAATGCTCATTAGCGCACAACATATCACGATTTCGTGACAAGATCGAACCATGAAACTCAGAATTCGTAATTCTTTTAAAAACCGGGATAGCGCAACACTCGAAGAAAAAGCCAATATTCTGGCGTATAACATCTGGCAAATTTCTCTGGCGGGCGCTAAAAACCTACATCAGGAAGACTATATTTACACCAGCGACGCGCAACGTGTAGGCGTGATTCGAGAATACCTGGTGTTTTTGGTGCATGTTGCTGATCGTATGATTTATGCGCGCTTAAATGACGCCGAGCGCAGCGCACTCATAAACCAATTAGCCCAATACACTGCCAACCAAATCCAGCGTAATACTGAAGAAATTGCCGGACCAGGTGATTACAAGGAAAACTATCTCGCGACCATAAATGCACGTTTTAACCAATACGCCCAAGGCTCTTTCGATAAGAGCATACCAGGCTATTCTCTGCTACGCATGTTCGGCGACAACATCGGCCGGATCATGGGTGATGATCAAATCAATAAATGGACGATCGATCAAATCATGGATGTAGACGGTCCTATGATGGTCGAAAAAATGCGCGATTCTCTGACCAGCATTTTCGACCAACCCTCGGCGGAAGAAAAAGCCAAATCAAGTATCGACTTGTTATTAGATGATTGAGTTTGCGCGTGGGATCAGGATTTTATCCTGACCGCCAGCACATCACATTCGGCCACATGCAACACCCCATTTGCGGTCGATCCCAACAATAATCCGATACCGTGTCTCCCATGACTGCCCAGTACAATGAGATCCGCACCGATTTCTTTGGCATATTCAGCAATAACGTGTTTGGTGGACCCATGGCCGATGTGCGTATGGGCCAGTTCGATTGACAAGCCTTTTTCAATTGCTTCCAGCTCGCGTTCGGCATCCTCATCCAATTTACTGCCAATATCTGGCATCCCGATACCGCCTTCGAGCTGTACACTGGGATAATATTCCACCACATGAATAATGCTGAGCTTGGCACCGTGCTGATTGGCTGCCTCCACCGCACGCGCCTCTGCAACGTTACTCTCATCTGAAAAATCTGTCGCAAACAGAATATGTTTATACATAATATCGTCTCCTCATGATTAGCTAACGGCCCACAGCAGCCCGTTGGGGAAATTTAAGTATCACCAAGCCTAGCATAGACCCGACCTAACTAACTTGATACAGAATAAAATCTTAAACCGTAGAAAGTTAATATCGCAACTATTTTTCTGAAATAGGGGTTTGCGACGTAGCCTACAATTTATGGCTTTAGCTATACCGGCTACAGCTTGAGATGTCAGCCCAGTTATTATGAATTTCATTGGTCAAAGATGCCCTTTCATCGCACTGTGGATGACCGCTTTTAAGCTCTCAACCGGAATGTCATCTTTGTCCTGAAAATTGATGCAGCCCTTGCCCGTTTTAATGTTGGGGTGCGCTAACTTAAACTGGGCGATATGGGTGTAACCGCAGGTATATAAAGAAATATAGTTCTTTTGATCTGCCAGCGCGACCCAGCCATCGTGGCATTCGTAAGTAGGCATCTTATAGCGCATCGATTCGATTGCATCTGGGTAAAGCTTCATAATTAATGATCGAATCGTCTCAAAACGCGTTTTTCGAGTCGCTTTAATATTGGACAAATACTCATCTAAATTCATGCTACCACCTGCCTTTACGTTTTAGGTAGTTTATCAATACACTTTTACATAATAGTATGTTGCACACCGGATATATATCAAACGTAGCGCAATCAAATTTTAATCGCAAAGCATGGCAATTGATCAGTTCTGGGCGACAGACTGCTTAATGCCATCAAACCAGCGCACAAATTTAGGCTGAAATTTTATTTCTACCGGTAGACCATGTATTTGATAGTTTTCTGGAAGCGGTTCGTTGGTTTGTAATTCAACGACAATGGTCAAAGGCCTGACACCAAAGGCATTGGCAAACTCCGCGGGTAGCTTCTTTGCCACCTTAGGCAAGGCGACAATTGTTGCATCCAGCGTTTTTCCTTCGGCAATACGAATACGCGCTGGCTGCCCCACTTTTGCGTAATCACTATGTTTGGCTTCAAGGTAGGCGGTTATGGTTCCCTCTTGCATCGAAGCAATCACCAAAATGTCTTCACCTGTTTGCATGTATTGGTTCTCAGCTGCAACGATCTCAACCACCCGCCCTTCTATCGGAGACTTAACAATCGCGCTATCCGAATCAAGCTCCTGCTCTACAGACGCGTCAGATGTTTTGGCCAGCACTGAAACTTGAGAGTCCGGCAAGGGTGGCGCGGCCGAAAATAATACAGCCTCAGCGTTGGCGATGTTTGCCCTCTCTTTTTCTATTGCAGCCGTATCATTGTAATACTGGCGTTTCGCGTTATTTAAATGTTGTTTGGCTTGCTCCGTTTCTGCCGCAGTCGCGGCACCTTGTTGCTTTAGCTTTAAGGTGTTCTCATAGCGTTTTCGGTGATGCACTAATTGCTCTTTGCTCAAGCTCAGAGATTGATTGAGCGACAAAATGCGCACCTCAGCACTTTCGCGGGCGAGAATCGCGTTACGCTTTTTTTCCTGATACAACTCGGTTTGCGCTTTGTACGTTTTAAGTCGAGCTTGCTCACGATTTCGCTGCTCTCTAGCACGTTGTTCGAGAATAAAGCTAGGTGGTGCGATACTCGCCAAGGGCTGCGCTACCTTGACCATATCCCGCACCGCGATGTTAAAAGCAGTTACACGTCCTTCTTGAGGGCTACGAATCTGAACCAAATCCAGGCTGACGAAGCCACTCGCTCTAATCGAAACTTTGTCCGTTAGAATCGTACCGATAAAATAGATTATAGGGCTGGCAACAATCAACAGAATTAAATACCAACGAAGCACTGGGAAAGGCCTTTTGGCGGGTGCGTACTCAACTTTTACGCCATCATCAAGCTCAGGCTGGGCAGCCGGTTTGTCGAACTTAACTTTCACTGTGCTGATAATAATGTGACCAAGATTGAATCGCGATACCGCTGAAGTTTTCGGTATCAATCTCTTGTGAGATTTGTGAAATAGATTCTCGCATTTTCTGCTGAGAACGATGCCACAATGATTCATCGCGCGATAGCGAAGGCTCGACGCTTTGTGCAATACTCATCTTAATACCCGGATGCGCATCGATAATGGGCTTGCCAATCTCGACCACACGCCGCGGGTTAGACGCATAAATCATTAAGCTGATCTTTTGCACGCCCAGTTTATGCGCTTCACACGCCAGGCAAATCGTTTGATTTGCCAAATTGCGGTAGTGCGTACTAAACGAAATAGGCCACGGTGAAACTTGGTGGACCTCTCCCAGTGTATCAACCAACTGGCGTAAGGCTCTATCCGGCTCCTCGGAATAGTGCGCTAGCTGCTCGGGCTCCAGGTCAAGGTGTAGACCATCAAAGGGTAACGTCGATAAGTTCTTAATAATACCAAGCAAATCTTGTCTGCCAGCCAGCGTCATCCAGCTGGGCTCGCCAAGCAGTAATTCGACTTGTATACCGCGGTTACGAATTTGCTCGATTTGCGATTTGATCTCCACGGGCGTAGCGATGGCCTGATTAATTTGCGCTCGATCAAGCGATATCCATAACTGGCGAATACCTGAATCCAGTAACTCACTTAAATATTCTGGATTTTGATTGACGACCGAAAAGAAGTTGCGTGAATCCCAAACATACAAAGCAGTCGATTTTCCGACTGTCATGGTACTCGCTGGTACAGCGGCGGCGTCCGCTGCCGCAATATTTATACCCGCATAGTTATTGTCTGCAAAAATAGTTGGATTACTCACCATCTTAACGCCAGCAAAATCAAAGTCTGAAATGCTATCCGGGTCAGGTGCCGCCCCCACACTGGCTATATCGTAATCTGGAATACTAGGTTGAGTAATGTCAATTTGCACAACCGCAAGATCACTACCCGGGAACGGTACTTGATCACTCACCATTTTGATACCGGCAAAATCAACGTCCGAAAGGGAATGATCACTGCTACTGACACCAACGATATTAACGCTGGGTAGGGTACCTTTACCCGTATGCATCTCTAACAGTGGAGGCGCTAAATCTCCATCAACCTGGACAATCGTGTCAAGATAATCTGGTCTGACGTTACCCTTACACCCTTCAGGCAGGTAGTGGATCAATTGTGCCTGTGCATTAAAAAACTTCGCCTGGGCTGCAATGCCTGCGGTAGCGGCGCGATAATATTGATAGCGCGCGCCTTGCAATTTCTCTAACACGTCACCATCGAGCGTTTGAAATCTGAGCCAGGCTTCGCGTGTTGCTTCCTGGGTTGCCATTAGTCGCTTAACGGCAAATTGCAGGCCATGGGCCGCGGTACGGAACTGGTCAATTGCTGTGGTAACTTCACTAACAAGTTCTAGCTGCCGTTTTTGTATCTCCAGCGCAGCATTTTGTGCGGCGGTGCGTGTTTTGCTCTGGTTGGCCCTCATCGCTGCCTTTAGATTCGCCGGCAGGTTGAAATTAATACCGACACCCCATCGATCCCCGTCTTCGCGTCCCGGCTCGTCGTCAAACCGCAATCCCGCGTAGGCACTGGCCTTGATTGGCTTCCACTTGCTAAGTGTATAACTGTCGAGAAACTTTTTTTGTTCGGTCTCCAACAATCTAATTTCAGGATTGGATTGCCGCACCGCTATTTTAAGCATGTTCTCGTCTGTGCAAGCATAGGAAAAATCTGGCCGATTTGGCGCAGCATTTTTAATATCTTGCCCCACCAGAAAACGCATTCTTTCCAAGGCCTGCTCGAGACCTTGGTTATGCATGGATTGATCCATCACCGCCTTATCAAAACTCGACGAAAACTCCAGTTCATCAGCTTGTAACAACAACCCTTGCTTCTTGCGCTTTTCTAAGCGATCAACCACCTGTAGCTTGTCTTGTAAAAAGGTACGCGCAAGAACAACGTTGGTGTGGTTTTCCCAATATTGAATATACTGTTCATGCAGGTCTCGCAAGCTCGCGCGCAACTGTATTTGGCGTCTTAAAAAGGCGATCTCACTCGAATACTCAGCGATTATTTGGTCAATACGTTCTTCTGCGCGGTTTCCCAACAAGGGATACCTCAAACCTATCTCACTGTTTAGCACGCCTTCCTTGTTGTCATTTGGGTTAGCACGATAGTTATTGGCATAATGTGCTCCGCCATAAACTTTCAGACCACTTTGTGCCTCGGCAATTTCGATATCTTCGAGCCGCTGCTGAAGCGCTACATCCGCAATACTAACACTCACTCCATTGACTAATTGTTGCTCAAGGTAGTCTAGGGATAAGCCCTGTACGCCCAGGGGCTGAGACCAACCTGGCCCACTCAGCACGACCGTTACGCTGAACAATGCAACAGTTGAGGATCTAACGAGCGCGTTCAAAATTTATTCCTCTTTAATACCCACCACGGCGCCATACTCGAGTATTTAGAGGAGTATAGAAACAATTCCGTAAGCGTGGAAACCGCTGCCCAGATACGCACAAAGAACGTAAATACCGGGAACAACGGCACTAGAAACGCAAAACTCAAATCATACTTAACATCATCAGATATCAAAGCAATGTAAATCATGTATAGCAAGGTCGTTACAACCAGGTAAAACATATAAGTGAGCAGCAGTATCGTCCACATACTGGTTGCCGATAAAACAAACATGCTATAGCTGATGTAAAACAAAATTAAAAACGGGGTAACGATCTGAAACAATAAGCCTACCCAGATCATCATCAAAAAGTTCTTGAATCCAACCAACTTGGGGTTGAACGTACGCCAGTGTTTGCGAAAATACAGCCAGAACAAATCACCATCCCAACGTAGACGCTGGTCCAAGAACTGACGGATGGTTTCTGGTGCATCGGTATAGCCAGTCGCCCCAGGCTCGAACACAATACGCATACTGGGATAGCGCCCAAAGTAACTTTTTATGCGCAAGGTCAAGTCTAGATCTTCGGCGGTACCTGCATCCCAACCCCCTATATGTTGCAGGAACTTTTTTCTAAATATTCCAAACGCGCCGGAAATATTATTGACAACGTTATATTCACTCAATGCAATTTTGGCGAGATTAATCGCCAGCATATACTCAATTGCCTGCAGGCCAGTAACGATGCTGGCCTTGGCATTGCGCACCCTTAAATTACCCGCCACCCCAACGACATTTGGGTCATTAAAATGCGGCACAATCGAACGCACCATGGTGTTGTTGAAAGAGGTATCGCCGTCCAAGGCCATCACGATTTCCCCCTCGCTCAGTGCCAGAATGGTGTTCAACGAGCTCACGCGTCCACCCCGCTGTCGTTTGGGTGCAATCACCAGGCTGCGATTGGGATATTCTTTGACCACCTCTCGCATCGCATTAGCGGCGTCGGTGGTTTCTTTATTGGTAATGGCACCGTCAATTACCGCAAGAATTTGAATGTGACCAGCATAAATCTGCTCTGCCAGGCTACGAATCGAGTTTTCGATTGCCTTGCCTTCGGAATAGCACAGTAATCCACAACTGACTTTCGGATGGTAGGACGTGGGCGGGGTATAGTTACGCGTCCGCAATTTGAAGCGTAAAACACCCAGAATAATAAACAGAAAAAATGGCACTTCCAGTAGCAGTACAAACGGAAAGAGCTTTAAGGCGATAAAACTAAGATCATTAGTCGATACGACAATCTCGATCGCCTCTTTCGCCCCATACCAGAAGTCAACTATGAAGTTATTCATCTTTCCAGCTAAGCAGGGTATTGAGATCATCCTTTGCTTGCAGATCTTTTGGCGCGTTGACGACCCGGGTACGAACCTCAATCCCTAAGTTATCGTGGTTTCGTGTTTGTTCACACAAGGCGTCGATTTTCTCCAGCGTGCGCTGGGCAACTTTTTTACCCGAAGGCGACAACAGCAGCCAAATCGTGCCCGCAGTATCACTGCTGGCCATATCGGTGTCTCGAACAGACTGTCCAACAATATTGGTAAATTGTTTGATCAACCGGTACGCGGCGTGCTCACCGAGTTGTTTGCGCAAATCTACCCGGTTGGTAATACGGACATCAATCAACGTAAATTGATGCTCTGGATTCTGACGCAGCGCTGCCAGGTTCCATGACAGGAACTTTTTCAGCACTTCATAGTGCACCATAAACTCAGGCTGATTCGTAAGATCGGTTTTTGCATCGGTACTGCTGGTGAGCGCGTTGACGCGCCCTCGCTCACTCAGTTGATAAACCGCTATTTGTCGACTCGAAAGCTTGTCAGGCGTATCGACCTGGCCACATTGTAGGCATTTAGCCACCACCAGCGATTCTTCAAATCGGGTTTCACATGCAGCACAGGCATAGCTTTCAAGTGGCCGGTCATAATCCACGCCAATATGTTTAAGTGTTTCGCTACAAACCTTACACTGCATGATCCCCGCGTGCATAAAATCCCGATCTGGGGCAACGTTACCGCAACTAAAACAGTGAATGAATTTTTGTCGGCCGATATCAATCTCGTGACAATGCGGGCACACATCCAGATAGTTTAAGTGGGTAGACTCACATTGGGTGCAGTGGCGGGTGCGGTCAATCAGGCTGGTTCTCTCAACTAAATTTTGTTTTAAGATGCGTTTCAGCCAAGTGTGGATGGGTTGCCCGGTATCGGCTAAACACTCTAGCAATGGATAGCGGTAAGCCGTTTCGTATTTCCAATCTGCAACCGGCTCAAGACGTTTATCCGGGCGCGTTAACAAAAACCGGATGAGCCTATCGTTCTGACCGTAGCGGGCAACCAGATCAATGCCTAGGTTATTAGCACGTTTATGGATTTTTTTGGCCGCAGCATAGACTTCCTTAGTCGTAGCCATACTACCATCAGCAATCGCCTGTGTTTGCACGTTCCCCGCTTGCTCGGTAAAAATGGGTACCAATGCAAAACCGGGTTGGCCTCGTATCACCCTAACCGCCGTTTCCAAATAGGCATCAACGCTAGAACGAAGCCAATACCCATAAGCAGGGACACCGCTGGGCACCACAAAGGACTCAGCATCGATCTCTTTGACTAAGCTGGGTTGTGACAGGATGTTATTCATCGCGATTTGGGTGTGCTCTGTATGGCGACCACGCTAGCGAGGGGAAACAAAACACCCCTTTCTTTAATTGCCCGCTATGTAATCCCAAAAAACTGCTCAATTAAGGGGTTATTTATTTTAGGTAAAAAGAAAAATATTAAGTTAGCTATAAAACATCTCTTAACCCCTAAACAATACCGTTTATCTGTATGTTTTGTCAACTATTAAAGCATTTGCTGTTATTCGGAAAATACTGAGTAATTACACCATTGACGGCCATCAAAGCATGTTTCGATTGCAATATGTCGCTTTTTCAAATTCACTAACATTCACTGCGATATTTCGAACCGCTGGAAACAGGGTCACCAGCGTCTTAATGATCGATTTGGACAGCCGTGCTTTTTGTTCAATTGTGCGCCCCTGCATAATGTGGCTAAACACATGGATAAATGATTCGCGTTTCCCGCCGACTAAATATTTCCGGTAAGGATGGACACGCACCTTTATGTCTTGCTCGTTGAATAAGCCCGACGAATGGGCTATCTGGTGAACTTGCTGAACAATTTTTTCTTCAGCGTGAATGTTGAGTATGTCTTCTGAACAATCGAGTATGAAATGCGGCATTTAAACTCCTGCGTTGTTTTGCTTAAAAAGGGTGAATTGAACGAAAGCGCACGCAACAGCATACGCATTATGCGTTTCAGGTCTAGGGTAGCAAAACGCGGGGGTTTCGCCGAACCAGGTATGCGCTTTAATAGGTCGGGTAAAGCTGCGTCGCGCCCGAAAAGCAAACCTTACTTAGCTAGGGCAGGTGGTTTTCAGGTTGCGAACAGCTCCAGCTCAATATTTCTAAACGCCTTGAATTCAAGCGCATTGCCAGAAGGATCTTTAAAAAACATGGTTCCTTGTTCGCCGGGTTCTCCTTTAAACCGGATATAGGGCTCAATAATAAACTCTTCGATAAACCCGCTAACTTTTTGGGCAAACGCCTCCCACTCTTCGAAGTTCATTACCACCCCAAAATGGGGCACGGGCACCCCATGCCCATCCACTGGATTGGAAATGCTGTCTACTTTCCCGGTTCGCCCAATTTGCGGGTTGAGATGGGTCACCAACTGATGACCAAACATATTAAAGTCAATCCAGCTTTCCGCGCTTCTCCCTTCAGGAAACCCCATCTTAACCCCGTAGAAATCTCTGGCTTCGTCAATACTGCGAACTTGAACGGCAAGATGAAAAGGGGTTAATTGCATGATGACACCTATTAATATCGTTTGCGCAATTTATTCATTGGACGCTCTAGACTCAACAATTTTAATCAAATGACTCGCAAGACTGATCATTTCAACCGCCTCCCCTGCATTGATTTTCACATTGCGATGACTATGTGGATCTTTGTAAGACCCTATCGCACCCAAAAATAAATTGCACAAGGCTTCGCGTTCACTTTTGGGCAACTCCTTATTGGTAAGCGTGCCTTTTTCCGGGTCAAATGCTTTTTTTATTAAAGGAAGTCCGTGATCTTCAGGCTTAAATTTACCCGCGTCTTGTACGGCTACTTCTACCTCTTTAAAAGATTGAAATACCGCCGTTTCATAGTCACCACGCAAAAACGTCGCCCATATTTTCTGAGCAATAATCGGGTGTAAATGGCGCTTTGGTAACAAGTCAGACCTTCGATACGAATCTAAATCAACCTGGTTCTCTATTTTTTGGCCGCGCCTCGTCACAAATACCCATTCGCCTTGTAGACCAGGTTTTGCGGCTAAAAACCCTTCTCTTTCCAACCAACACCATGCCTCCATCACGGCTTCGGCAATTTGATCTTGATGACTCGGGTAATCCGTAAATCTACTAGGCAAGCAAAAACTATAGCGATTTAGTTGCCCGGTATCGGTTGGATCAAGCGAATTGAGCACCTCCAATACGACGCCGGCTAACTCTTCTGGCTCGAGCGCGAGCACGGCTTCTGGATCCGGGATAATTGAAAACAAGTTTTTACTCATATGCTTTGCATACCAGAAATGAGTTACGCCTCACCCTAAGAAATATGGTTTCGAAATTCAACGCCAATAGCGCGCTAATATGGTTGTTGCTCATCATCGCACCAACTCTTTGTCGTACAGCCACCAACCACCGCATGCAACATGGGTTTCGCTCGGGCTTAATTTACATTCTGAATTCAGCCCTCCGCCACAGGCTATGTGGTTACCATCCGCACTGGATTGACAATATCGGGCTTGCCCACCACATGCTGCCAAATCTTCACTTGGGCTGGGTTGACAATAATTGGCACCGCCGCCACACGCAACCCCTTCACCCGTTGGACTGGATTGGCAATATTCAGCCTCTCCACCGCAAGCAATCGCTTCTCCGTCTGGGCTGGCTTCACAGTAGCTCGCCTTTCCGCCGCAGGCGATGTCAGACCCATCTGGGCTGGCTTCACAGTAGCTCGCCTTTCCACCGCAGGCAATGTCAGACCCATCCGGGCTGGCTTCGCAATACGTGGCCATTCCACCACACGCCACACGGGATCCGTCAGTACTCGCTTGACAATAAGTCGCCTGACCACCACAAGCCACGTGCGACCCATCCGGGCTGGATTGACAATAATCCGCTTGACCACCACATTGAACCAAACGCCCGTCATTATTCGATAAACAAATACTCGAATCTCCATCACACCTGACGACGGCGTTGTCGAGTAACAGTTCGCAGGCCAGCGATGTCTTCGCGACAAAACATAATGACAAAAGACAGGTGGCTTTAATTATTCGGCGCATAATTTTTCTAATTTATCGTAGACGAGCTAGGCTTCAACCAAGGCAGTGGATTGGGCAAGACTCAATTCAAATTCATATTACCAAAGGCGGTTCACCCTAACAATGATTTGATAAAACTTTCGCATCTTAGTGCATGTCAATTGAGGGCAATCTTTTTGGACCTGTTACCCATCATTTTGGAATACCAAATCCAGACTGTTAGCATAAAGCGTATTAATATCCATTCCAGCAGTATGCGCGACGACCACATCACCATAAAAACAGGAAGCCAGGTGCAATAATGTAGCCGCGTGATCGCCCGCTGGGTCAATCTCGGCAAGGTGCTGTGTCAGTATTTCATTGCCGCTCGGAATATCTACATCAAACAGTTCGGGCATATCCGGATACAGCAGAAACCGGTCAGCGGCGTCAATGTCATTCGCCATCGGGCCGATCTCACTGGAAAGCAATGAGGCAACGAAATTGGCGATTAGGCGTGGGTGCTTTTTCATCTGCTCAGCGGTATGACTAAAAACACGGCGTATAGCCGCCTCCCCAGTCAATGGTTGTCTGTGTTGCAGAACCATCAGATCCAAAGCCCAAATCCCCATCATGTATTTCAGAATATCTTCCTTCTTTGGAAAGTAATTAAAGAAAGTCATTTCCGTGATGCCTATCTCATCGGCAATCGATTTAACCTTCAAATCTCTGAAATTCGTATCCTCAGTGAGTCGATAGACAGCATCAAGAACATTCAGCCGGGTCTGCGCCTTGTTGAGGGCCCGCTTGCCGAACTCATCCACGTAAAAAATCCATCCACTTATTCCTTCGTTATTAATTATGAAACTAAAATAATTATAGTCGACTAAATATTTATTGACAAGCGCTGATGCGAGGTATATTATTATAGTCGACTAAAAGTTTTATTGCCCCTTGTTAATCTGAACACATCAATATTTAGGAGATAAATCATGATAAACCACTACCGTTACCCATTTCGCTTTTACTTTTTCAGCGCCCTCATACCCTGGTCACTCTGGTTGATAGCGGCTTACTTGAGCCACCAGAGTGGTGCTGAGGCATACAGTGCTTATATCGGTGTATTGGGGTTGGCTGGTTTGTGTGGCCCCCTGTTCGTGGCCGCCTACTTCATCAATAAAGACAAAACGCTACTGGCCGATGTCGTCAGACGTTTTATCAATGTTCGCACCGGCAGAAAACGCTATTTCATCGCCTCACTACTGTTGATGCCCGCCAGTATTCTACTTGCCATGGCCATTTCCCTGCTGTTTGGTTATGACGCCGGACAGTTTGTTATCACCGGTCACGCGACCTTCAGCTCAGCTCTGTTTCCGGTTTGGTTTTTATTGGTTGTCGCTCCAATTTTGGAGGAGCTGGCCTGGCACAGCTACGGCACCGATTGCCTACGACAAAAATTTACGCTGTTCTCCACGTCGATGATATTCGCGGTTTACTGGGCGCTCTGGCATGTACCGCTGGCATTTATAAATGGTTATTACCACAACAACCTGGTGGTGGAGGGCGCGTTGTACAGCATCAATTTTCTGGTCAGTATTTTCCCATTTGTTCTGTTGATGAATTGGCTTTATTACAAAACTGGTAGGAATATCCTTGTTACCGTGGCGCTACACCTGACCGCCAATGTCTTCAATGAAATCTTTGCCACTCACCCAGACAGTAAAGTCATTCAAACAGGGTTGCTACTGGCGTTATCTATTTACTTACTTTTCACCCAACGGGAATTGTTTTTCAACAAGGACTATCCACAGGAGTCTGCCGCAGTGGAGGAGGAAAAGGTTCCACCTTTTCTTAATCGGCAACAAAATGCTTAATCAAATGTTTAGATTTTAAGCACTCGTTGGGAACAATACGCGTCACTTAGCATCGAGACAAAAGAAGCGCGAGGTTATGCTGAATTCGGCACCCTTAATTAGGTAACATTAACATGTCGAGTGAAACAAGCCCCCCACAGCGATACGTTTTGACACCAGATCATTATATATCGCTGTGGCCTTTTTGGTTTCCGCGACATGAACCTCAATGGCTTTTTCTCGCAGTAATTGGATTGTCTCTTCTCGCGTCTTCAGTCGTAACAGCATGCCGCGGCTGAGCACAATAACTTCGCACCCGTTGTCTAAAAGTTCGGTTACGTCCGCCGGCTGAATACCTGGCGAATGATGCATGTTGGTCTCACCCCAATCCCACTCGCGACCACCGCCGGGCCATAACTTGAAGTCTTTTCCAGTGCCTACGCCCTCGATCGTCATATTTCCCCAGGACAAAGATGCGATTTGTGGTGATTGGGTTTTCATGCTGTCTAAAAAGTAAACGAGCGTAATCTGCGTTTTGCTAAAAAGCAGTATAAACCTAACCCGCGTTAGAGACAAATTCACGCGTTAACATGGTGGGACTAGAGTATGCCTACTTGTTGAATATAATTAAGAACGAAGATTAATATGCTTTGTGTCCACCGAATTGACAACCATTGTTCTCGATTACGTTAGGCCTCAGCTTCATGGCAGACCACTTCAATATTGTGTCCGTCGGGGTCGAGAACAAAGGCCGCGTAGTACTGCCCACTGTACTGAGGGCGCAGTCCAGGTGGTCCGTTGTCCTGCCCGCCTGCGTCTAGAGCAGCGTAATAGAACGCGTCCACCTGATGCCGGCTTTCGGCTATGAATGCGATGTGTAAGTGCGCGGGTTTCTCTTCCGTTTGGTACAGGCATAGGGAACTCGCACCTGTAGATTGACTTAGCTCCGCACCGTTTGGCGGCCAATCCGTGACCACAGTCACCCCAATTGGTTCGAGCGCCTTCATGTAGAAGGTTCTACTCAGTGTAAAATCACGTACGCCGAACTTGATATGGTCAAACATGAGTCCCCCTTGCTTTTCTCGTGGGTAAAGTGGTGGCATTCAATGGGAATTAGGCGTCACCCGACTTAGATTGATTGAGGAATTTATATTTCGCAATCATGCTACCAAAGAGCGTTTTGCTACACCATGCCCAGTGTACGCTTGAATGGTTTATTATTGGCCCCTTCGGGGGCGCGGGCAAAGCATGAAAGAACATAACCCATTGACCTCATATCTTCTCCCATACTGCTGCATTACATTCAATAACCACTACTATTTTAATGATATAGGGAGACTTCAATAATCATTACCCGGTTATACCTTTTTTCGCCTTAAGACTCCTCGGCTAATTGCTGACGAATGAGTGACACCATCATCTGGATATGCTCGGCCTCGGCATTTAAACACGGGATGTAAAAATATTTCTCTCCACCTGCTTCGATAAACACATCACGGTTTTCCATCTGGATTTCTTCCAGCGTTTCCAGACAATCCGCGCTAAAGCCGGGGCACATAATCTGCACGTTTTTGACCCCCGATTGTGCTAATTCCTCAAGGGTTTTATCGGTATAGGGTTGCAACCATTGCTTGGGGCCGAGCCGTGATTGAAAAGTAAGCATCCATTCGCTGCTTTTAAGCGCCAGCGCCTTTGCCAGTAAGTCTGCGGTTTGTTTGCATTGCTCAGGGTAAGGGTCGCCCGCCTTGGCATAATCTTCCGGGATGCCATGAAATGACATCACCAGTTTTTCAGCCCGGCCGTGCTCTGACCAATGCCGCTGCACGCTATTGGCCAAGGCTTCAATATAAGCCGGCTCATCATAATACTGCTGGATAAAATGAATCCGGGGTGACCATGCGGGTTGGCTAGCTAAAGCAAGCTCAATGGCATCGGAAGTTGAGCTGGTAGTGGTATCGGAAAACTGCGGATAAAGCGGCAACACGACGATCTTTTCAATGCCCTGCTGTTTGAATGCATTTATCGCCTCTGCAATCGCGGGCTTTCCATAACGCATCGCCAATTCAACGCTGAAGTTTTGTGCTTCTGCATCCAATGCCAATTGCAAAGCGCTGGCTTGCTGCTGACTGATCGTGAGCAAAGGCGAACCTGCATCTGTCCAGATTTTGGCGTAAGCCTCAGCCGAGCGTTTGGGTCGCGTGTTTAAAATGACCAGATTCAATATCGGCCACCAAATGATCTTAGGCGTTTTCACCACCCGCTGATCATACAAAAACTCTTTTAGATAGCGCCGCACATCCGCTACTTTGGGCGAATCTGGGGTGCCCAGGTTGGTGAGTAGTACGCCAATGGTCTGGTTGTTGTCCATAGGTGCTCTTTTATTCATTCAGATAACAACAAAAGTTTGTGAGTGCAGACCGTATCGCCTGGCATGGTGGTTGGCAAGCACCACCGCCTGGTTTTAGCTAATTGTCCAGCTAGCATTTGCTAACAGCGATTTGCCTGTAATGGCCGTTAATGTCTGACTTCGCGCAGCCCAATGTAAGCATGCACCATCAGTGTAATCAAGATAATCATGCCCCCAATTATGGTTTTCACGCTCGGTACTTCTTGCAGGAATAACCAGGCAAGTGCGGTTCCGCCAACGGTTTCTAAAGGCAGCATCAGGCTGACTTCCGCCGCCGGAATATAGCGCGGTGCGATGGTAATCAGCACAAAAGCCAGTGTGACGACCAGGCCCATCGCAAGAATAACGCCAACGGTATAGGCGCTGAGCGCCTCCCAGTGCGCAAACGGGGCGGCGATTAATGCCCCCAGTAAGCCGCTGATTGAAATCGCCGGCACCATATTTTTATCCTTTTCCTTACGGTTCAGCACAAAGGTAGCCGCAATGGCTGCTGCGGATATCAGCGCGCATACATTTCCAACCCAGTGACCGCCTTGTTGGCCCTGACCCACCACCAGGATCAAGCCTGCGATCACACAAAGGATCGCGATTAAGGTATATAACTTAAGACGCTCACCTAAAAATACCCGGCTATACAATGCCGCAAATAGAGGCGATATCGCCACAATGACCAGGGTATTGGCGATAGTGGTATAAACCACCGCATTGACGAAAGCAATCGTGCTGATAGAAAAACAGACGGCAACCAGCAGCCCGGTTTTACCAATATGCGTGTACTGTTTGATCAGGGGCGCTTTATCAAACCAGCTGGTAATAATGGCCATACCCACCGCCATCAATAATCCGCGATAGACCAACATTGCCCATTCATCTAAATCCGCTAACCGAATAAGCAAGGTGTCGGGGCTCAATATCATGACCCCGGCAAACGCATAGAGCAGACCTTTTAGGTGGCTGGACATGAATTTCTAGGTTGATTTTGGAAGACGCTGTATTTGAGGCAATAAACCTCCAACATGCAAGCAATTGTTGCTCAAACCGGCGTAATTTTCCCAAGCACTATACGGTCAATTAGGCTCGGCAAGGGGTTACATTCGGTGGCTACAACAACGGCCTGCACCGTCCTTAGTACAGGGCCACGCAAATTGCCCATCTAGGCGGCTGCCAATTAATTCATTTGGAGCCAATCCAGTGCAATATTTATCACACGAAAACAGGGTAATTCATTGACACCCAACCCCTATTTAAGCTAAATTCCAGCGCCATTTTTTATAGCTATTCTGGATAACGGTCATGAAACGTACTTTCCAACCCAGTGTATTGAAACGCAAACGTACACACGGTTTCCGCGCGCGTATGAAAACACGTGGTGGTCGCGCGGTGATTCGTGCGCGTCGCGCTAAAGGTAGAGCGCGTTTAAGCGCCTAGGTTCGCAAACACTGCGAACCCGAATAAACAAAAAGTGTGGCTGCGCGCGTCGCAACTTTTAAGAAGACGCAGCGGCTGCTAAAACCCGCTGAATTTAAACAGGTTTTTAATCAACGCCAAAGCGCGCATAATGCGTATTTTGGCGTTTACGTAGCAAAAAATAAACTAAACCACGCACGTCTTGGGCTGGTGGTTTCGAAAAAGGTAAGCAAGAAAGCAGTAATACGTAATCGAATCAAGCGTCAAGTTCGAGAATCGTTTCGTCAACAACAATTAACATTGGGCTCGGTTGATTTTGTAGTTGTCGCCAAGGCCCCATTGGCGGATATCTCAGCTGATGCGATTCGCCCAAACATACAACCTTTATGGCATAAAGCAATAAACCGATGCAAACGATAGCGCTGTATTTGATAAAAACATATCGGCTGTTGGTCAGCCCATTTTTGGGGCAAGCATGTCGCTTTGAGCCGAGTTGTTCCCGCTATACCGAAGAAGCGATTAAAACACACGGCACGATCAAGGGCACAGTTATGGGTGCAAAGCGTATTTGTCGTTGCCACCCTTGGAATGAAGGTGGCTATGACCCTGTTCCAAATTGCCCTACTCATCAACACGATCACTCATAAAATTACATGGATATTCAACGGCTCGTTCTTTTTATGGCTTTTGGGCTGGTTTCTATGATGCTGTTGCAAAACTGGCAGGCCTATCAGGCGGAAAAATATCCACCCCCCGTCGCGCAACAACAAACTCAAGCTAATCCAGCAACAGATGCACCGGCTACCGGTGCCGTTCCTAATGCACCTGACACACCCACTGCCGGCCCGGCTCCAGAAGGCGTTCCGGAAGTTGCAGCAATCGAAATGCCCGCCGCGCCGGTAACGACTAGCGAAGGTGAATTGATCGATGTTAAAACCGATCTGCTACATATTAAAATAGACACCCAGGGCGGCAGCTTGTCCTACGCGGGCCTGAATGAGTATCCCGTGGAGCTTAAAGAACCGGACGTACCGGTGGTTTTATTGCAAAACAATGCCGATCAGCGCTACCTCGCCGAAAGCGGACTGACGGGGACTGCGGATAGCGAACTGCCTAATCACCACACCCAGTATCAGGCCGCGCAACTGAGTTATGAACTGGGTGACAACGACACCATTGAAGTGCCATTGGGATACACCGGCCCTGATGGGGTGGAATATATCAAGGTTTATACTTTCTCGAGAAATAGTTACCGCGTCGGCGTTCGCTATATCGTTAATAACAAAAGCGCGACACCCTGGACGGGCTATTTCTATGGGCACTTATTACGCACCGAGCCCGGTACGGGTAGGGGTGGAAGCATTTTTACCGGCCAGATGCCGAGCTTCACCGGTGGCGCGTACTACACCCCCGAAGAGCTCTATAACAAAATTTCATTCTCCGAGTTGGCGGAGAAAAGCGATGAGCTTCCACTGGAAGGCCCATCCGGATGGGCCGCCATGCTGGAACATTATTTTGTGGGTGCCTGGCTAACCGAACCCGAAGGGAAATATCGTTTTTATAATCAAACCAATGCCAGACTGGTAAACCCTGAATACAAGCTTGGCTTTCTCGATTTAACGCCCACCACGATTGCACCGGGGGAAAGTGCTGAACTAAGTGCAGCCTTGTTTGTCGGCCCCAAAGAACGAGATCGATTGGATGCGCAAAATGTTGAAGGACTTGCCTTAACGGTAGATTTTGGCTGGTTAACCGTCATCGCCGAACCTTTGTTCTGGGTCATGCGCAAAATCAATGGGGTTGTGGGTAATTGGGGCTGGACCATCATACTGATCACCATTTTGATCAAGGCGCTATTTCTACCTTTGTCCGCCGCCAGCTATAAATCGATGGCCAAGATGAAAAAGCTTTCGCCCCGCTTGAAAACGCTGAAAGAGCGCTACGGCGACGATAAACAAAAGTTTCAGCAAGAAATGATGAAGCTTTACAAGGAAGAAAAGGTTAACCCGGCAGGGGGTTGTTTACCCATTCTGGTGCAAATTCCCGTGTTTATCGCGCTTTACTGGGTATTGCTGGAAAGTGTCGAATTGCGCCAGGCGCCCTGGGCATTTTGGATTCAAGATTTATCCAGTAAAGACCCATTATACATACTGCCGTTGCTCATGGGCGGTTCTATGTTTGCGCAACAGTTGTTAAACCCTGCACCCATGGATCCGATGCAGCAAAAAATAATGATGGCGCTGCCGGTGGTGTTCACGATTTTGTTTCTAAGCTTTCCCGCCGGTTTGGTTTTGTATTGGGTGGTCAACAATACTTTATCCATCGCGCAACAATGGATGATCACGCGGCGTTATCAATAGCGGTATCCTATTCTAAATCGAGTGGGCCCTTATTGGGCGCACCACCCCGCGCCTTGTTTCGGCAATGAGCCAGACCAGCACCATTGTGGCGATTGCCACGCCACCAGGCATGGGTGGCATCGGTATTGTCCGGCTGTCCGGGCCACAATCGCTTTCAATCGCCGAGCAGCTTAGTGGTCAAAGGTTCAAGCCGCGCTACGCGCATTATCTCACTATCCGAGATGCCCAGTCGCGGATGCTTGATCAAGGGATTGGCTTGTATTTTAAGGCACCACATAGTTTTACCGGAGAAGATATCGTCGAGATTCAGGGCCATGGCAGCCCGGTCGCGCTGCAAATGATTGTTGAGCGCTGTGTTGAATTGGGGGCGCAATTAGCCCAACCGGGTGAGTTTTCGCAGCGTGCCTTTTTCAACGATAAAATGGATTTGAGCCAGGCCGAAGCCATCGCTGATTTGATCACCAGCTCAACAGACTCGGCCGCACGCGCGGCAATACGCTCACTGAGCGGTGAATTTTCCAATTCGGTGACCGCTTTAATCGAACGACTCGTTGAACTGCGCGTGCTGGTTGAAGCTTCAATTGATTTTCCGGAAGAAGAGATCGACTTTTTAGCGGAAAACGATGTACTCGGCCGTACCCAAAATGTACTGACAGAGTTCAACCAACTAAAAGCAATGGTTAGGCGTGGCACTTTGTTGCGCGATGCGATTCACATTGTACTGGTGGGGCCACCTAACGCGGGTAAATCAAGCCTACTCAATACCTTGTGTCGCGATGACCGAGCGATTGTGAGTGATATTCCGGGTACAACTCGAGATACGCTGGAGCACGCGATTCAGCTCAATGGTTACCCAGTTGTGCTTACCGATACCGCAGGCTTACGCGAAAATGCTGATCAAATCGAACAAGAAGGCATTAACCGGGCGCGCCAGGCAATGGCCCAGGCAGATTTAGCCCTGGTTTGTATTGATGAATCCGATACGCATACCACCCAAATCGAGAAGATTGTCGCCGATGAAGTACCCGAGGGCTTGGGTTATGCGCTGGTGCTGAATAAAACTGATCTGATTGGCCAACCCGCTTCCCGTGAGGGCAACCGTATTCGCATCAGCGCAAAAAGCGGTGAAGGGATAGACCTACTCTGCGATTGGATTAGCGATATTGTTGGCTTTTCCGATCATAGCCAGGGTCAAATCCTGGCGCGGCAGCGGCACCTAGATGCACTCAAACGGGCAGAAACGCACCTGCAACGCGCCTATGAAGGCTTTAAAACGACCCAGGCGGGCGAATTATTGGCAGAAGATTTATTCCTCGCGGCCCAGGTATTGGGTGAAATTAGCGGTAAAATGAGCGCAGATGAATTACTTGGTGAGATTTTTACCTCATTTTGTATCGGCAAATGAACCGCAAATTACTCTGATCAGCGTATAATCTAAACCCTGCACAAAAGTATGGTTGAAATATCGCGAATTTTGTGCAAATACCGCATAATGCTCATATTGACTCAATTTCTGAAATTCTGATGCTACATAATATAAAAGCTCGACACCATTATACGCGTAATGTTCTTATTCAGTTTGTTGTCGCACTGGTCATATTCTTGATGCTGCTTTTCTGGCGCAGAGATTTTTTCGCTCAGGTATATATCGAAAATCAAATCAGTTCCGTTGGCTGGACGATTAACGGGGGTATTGTCATTTTATTTATCGCTGGCCTATATCGCGTGGTCCAACTATTGCTGCGCTACATGCGGGAAGAAGCAGCGATTAATCGTTTTGTGCACAATATTGCGGTGGAAGAAGACCCGATGGAGCATGTCGATCATAATTCGTTTGTAGCGGATCGATATGAAACCCTGAAAATGTTACATCGCAAACGTGCCAGCATCAATCATAGTGCGCTGGCCGCCACCTTGCTGGCGACCGAGGCGAGTTATAATTCTTTGCCCAAATTTGTGCATAACACGCTTATATTGACCGGCGTGTTTGGAACAATAGTATCGCTTTCTATCGCTTTACTGGGCGCGTCCAATTTGGTCGACAATGTGGCGCAAGTCGGTAATATCGGCGATATTATTCATGGCATGTCAACGGCGCTTTCCACGACCATGACGGCCATTATCGCCTACCTGTTTTTCGGTTATTTTTACTTGAAACTAACCGACGCGCAGACCTATCTGATTAGCCGGGTTGAAGAAGTCACCGCGACCCATTTAATGCCCTACTTCGAACTCAGTGATGATGCATTGCAAAAAGAATTTGCCGACACTTTGAAATCTTCCGGTAATCTGGTACGCAGATTTGACAAAGCCCAATCAGCCTACCAAGCGGCTGCCAACCAGATGTCTGATACCGTGGTGCAACTTCAGGCTGCCGTGGTTCGTGACGAGCAACAAATAAAACAGATGAACCTTAAACTGGATCAACTGGTTAGCGTGGCGCAAAAAACCTATCAAAAGGAAGACCGCTCCATCGAGCGTGTGATTGATTTGTTGCACAAAGATTTTCGCACACGCAAATAGCCAGCGGAAATAACAGATGAGTGTAGGTAATAATTTTGTAGATTTACGGGTCACCCATGCAGGGACGACCGGCGATAGCGAGGAAAGCGTTTGGCCTGCATTTACCGATATCATGACTGTGGTCCTGATGATATTCCTCATATCACTGGTCGCTTTTTTAATTCGTAATACGCAGCTACTGGACGAGCTGCAAACCACCATCATCGAAAAAGATCAAATCTCGATTAGAGCGGATGAAAGCGAACAAAAAAATACGACTTTAGAAGCGCAACTGGCTTTGGTTCGAGAACGAATTTTATCGCTTGAAACCACGCTACAGGACGTCACTGCGAAAAAAACCACGCTGGAACAAACCCTGGCTGAGCGTGAGCAAACCGCGCGTGATCTGGAAATTGAAATTGCCCTGTTGACCAAACTGCGTGATCAGCTGAGTGACGATAACAGTGATTTGCTACAAAAACTTGATCTGAGTCAGCAACGCCTAGTTCAACAAGAGACCGAGCTTAGCGATACTAAAAACACCTTGAATGAAAAAATTAGCTTGTTACTGGCCGAAAAAGCGGGCTTAACCCTTGAGCGCGATGAAGCCCAACAATCCCTGTCCGAGGAAGAAGCCAACAAACTGGAGCTCAACAGCCAGATAATTACCCTGACTGAGCAACTCAGGCTGATAACTGAAAAACTGGATGCTCAAACCACCTATAGTGAATCACTGAATACCGAGCTAGAAGAGCGCAATACGTTGATGGCCGGGCTGTCGACCAGCAAGGAGGAACTCGAGCGAAAGCTACAAGAGCTGGCAGATGAATTTGCCCAGCTGCAAAGCCTATATGCCTCACGTGGCGCCCAAGTTATCGATTTACAGGCGCAAGTTGACGATAACCAACTCAAGTATAAAAGCCTGCAGGAAGAATACGATAGCCTGGATGAAGAATACCGAAAACTCATCCGGCCTGCGCGCAGCACCGCAGGTAAATATGTGGTGGATGTTAATTTTACAATGCAAAATGGTCAGCCTGTCTACCGAATACGTGAACCCAGTCAAATTGAGGCTCAGACGGTTGATTTCGAGACACTGCACGGAAAACTTGCGGCACTTAAATCAAGCAAGGGCCAGGATCTTTACACCAAAGTCATCATTGACGATAAATCGGGTGTTGGCTTTAACGAGGCTTGGACTTTCACCCAAGACATCCTGTCTAAATACGATTATTACTCCAGCGATTATTCCGACAACATCAATGAATAACCAGCGGTTTGACGTTATTGTCGTGGGCGGTGGGCATGCTGGTGTCGAAGCAGCATTGGCTTCTGCGCGCGTTGGAGCACACACTTTGCTCATTACCCAGAATATCGGCACCATTGGCCAAATGTCCTGTAATCCAGCGATTGGGGGTATCGGCAAAGGTCACATTGTTAAAGAAATTGATGCACTCGGCGGAGTTATGGCCTGGGCTGCGGATCAAGCAGGCATTCATTTTCGCCGACTTAATTCGCGTAAAGGCCCTGCGGTTCGCGCGACGCGAGCCCAAGCGGACCGTAGTCTCTATCAAACAGCCATTCGGACCGCGGTTGAACAACAGGAAAATCTCGCTTTATTTCAGCAAGAAGTCGCAGGGCTGATTGTTGAAAATAACCGTATTAAAGGTATCCAAACTAAGCTTGGGCCCAGTTTACACGCACCCGCCGTCATTATTACCGCTGGAACCTTTCTTGGCGGGCTGATCCACATAGGGCTGGAGCAATATCGCGGTGGCCGGGCTGGGGATGCGCCATCTGATATGCTGTCTGCCGGTTTACGAGATTTACCCTTTCGCGTGGATCGACTAAAAACCGGCACGCCACCTCGGATTGATGGAAAAACCATTGATTATTCGATGCTTGAACCTCAACCTGGTGATGAACCGAGGCCGGTGTTTTCATTTTTAGGGGATGCAGCGCAACATCCCAGGCAAGTACATTGCCATATTACTCACACCAATGAACGCACCCATGAAATTATTCGTGGCGGCTTAGATCAATCACCAATTTATAGCGATGTCGGGGAAATCAACACTACCGGGCCACGTTATTGTCCCGCAATTGAAGACAAAATCGTACGCTTTGCCGACCGAAGCAGCCATCAGATTTTCATCGAACCAGAGGGTCTAAACACCACCGAGATTTATCCTAACGGGATATCAACCAGCTTGCCGTACGCAACCCAATTGGCGCTGGTGCATTCGATCGCGGGCTTTGAAAACGCGCATATTACCCGCCCGGGCTATGCGATTGAATATGATTTTTTTGATCCACGAGATCTTAAATCCAGTCTGGAAACCAAAGCCATATCCGGCCTGTATTTTGCCGGTCAGATTAACGGCACCACCGGGTACGAGGAAGCGGCTGGTCAGGGCTTGATCGCGGGCTTGAACGCTGCGCGCCAAATCCAGGACAAGGAACCGTGGTGCCCCGGCCGCGATGAAGCCTATCTCGGCGTAATGATCGATGATTTAACCACGCGTGGTACTCAGGAACCCTATCGTATGTTTACCTCGCGTGCTGAGTACCGATTACAATTACGTGAGGACAACGCTGATTTGCGTCTGACAGAAAAAGGCCACCAACTCGGCGTCGTTGATAACCAGCGCTGGACAGCATTTTGCGAGAAACGCGAGAGCATCGAAGCGGAAAAACAACGACTCATGCATACCTGGCTACACCCAGAAAAAGTGGACCAGCGTCTAGTCACGGCGGTGCTTGGTGACCCTATTAAACGTGAACATAGTTTATACGAGCTCTTGATTCGCCCTAATATAGATTATCAATCCTTACTCACGCTGGATCCGTCTAAACAACCAATTGAGCATCAACAGGCGATCGAGCAAATCGAAATTCAGGCGCGCTATGGCGGTTATATTCAGCGCCAACAGGATGAAATTGCTCGTCAGAAAAAGCAAGAAACCACCAGCATGCCGGAACAAATAGACTACGCGCAGGTGCGCGGTCTGTCTAACGAAGCGCGCCAAAAGCTGAGCGATCAACGTCCTGCAACCATCGGGCAAGCATCGCGAATTCCGGGCATTACCCCCGCGACAATCTCTTTGCTTTTAGTCCATCTTAAGAAATATGCGGCCTAGTCATATTGCGTAAAACACTAAATTTGATAATATTAAAGGCAATATAGTCATTTATCTATTGATTTTTTCTGATAAACGGCTTATTATATAAGATATACGGGGAACTCCCCTCGTTTTAGGTGGATAGATTAACACCGTCTATAAGATGAAATTATTTAAACAGTCAGACAATTTAGCCAATACCAAGCTCGCCAAATCGGAGCGGGCAAGTAAGCGTATTGCAAAACGGTCTAAACGCGATCCGCGTGCACCGCTTGCTGAAAATACCGAAATTGATGGCTATCGCTTTGGCAAAGTATTGGGTAGAGGGAGTTTCAGCCTGGTTTACAGGGCGGTGGAAATCAGTACCAACCAAAATGTGGTTATCAAGGAGTATTTCCCCAAGCATTTTGCTGAACGCAAAGCGGACGATAAGATCGTTGCCTTTAAAGGTAAAAAACGCATTACCTATAACGAAGGTTTTAAGCAGTTTTACAGTGAAGCGCTGGCGCTGCGTAAAATCAGTCACCCAAACGTGCTGAGCACGAATAATCTATTTCGAGCCAACCAAACCGCCTATCTGGTTTCTTCAAACCATGATGGACGCGATCTAAGATGGTTCCTAAACTCGTTTAAAGAGCCCTTGAACCAGGATTTGATTTACAAGGTGTTTATGCCGATATTGAGCGCGCTTAATTTCTTGCATAACGCGCAGCTTCTCCATTTGGATATCAAGCCCGCCAATATACTGCTCCAGCCGAACAGCGAATCATTGCTATTGGATTTTGGTGCTTCCCAGTCGATGAGCAGCAGCAAACGCATTAATCAAATGCAGACCTTAACGCATGGGTTTGCACCGCCCGAGCAATATGATAAAAATCGCGCACTGGGCCCGTGGACCGATATTTATGCGGTCGGTGCGACCTTATATTACGCTATTGCCTGTAAACCGCCAGCCAAATCCAAGGATAACGTGGTCGCATCCAGCTTGAATCTCAAACAGCATCAGGATGAATATCATTTATCGCTACTGGAAACCGTCAATCGTGCATTGTCACATGACGCGGCAGCGCGTTTTGAAAACATCGATGATTTTGCAGTGGCCCTACTGAAAGGCTCAGATTGGGCAGATTTGGAAGACTACGAAACCAAAGTGATGGGTTATGACCGGTCGGCCTCCTCCACCAAAAAATCACGGGATGAACTGATCCGTTCTTTCGCATAGTTTCTCCAACTCGTTTGTTTGTCGGCTATACTCAATAAAAATAGCCACGCGATTCAGTATTGTCATATTCAACCCTTATATCCACCGAACATTTGCAACAAGCTTATGACGATTGCGTGGTCGTCGATTGCCGCTTTGCGTTAAATGAACCGACGCTCGGCGAAACCCTCTACTGGCAGGGCCATTTGCCAAAAGCGCGCTATGCTGATTTGGACAAGCATTTGTCCAGCCCCATTACTCCTACCTCGGGTCGCCATCCGCTACCCGATTTCGAGAAATTAATGACACAACTGGGACAATGGGGCATTGATAGAGATACCCAGGTTATTACCTACGATGATATGAGTGGCTTTTTTGCTTCGCGTCTGTGGTGGCTGATGAAAACCCTTGGGCATCAACACGTTGCCGTATTAGATGGCGGTATGCAAGCCTGGCAGGCTATATCAGGAAAACTAGAAACCAATGCCCCTCAGGTATCAGTTTGCACCTACTCAGGGCAGGTAAACCGTGGCGCCTGGTGGGATGTTAGCCAGCTGCAACAAAATCTTTCTGCAAACGATTGCGTACTGATTGACGTACGCGCAAAGGAACGTTTTGATGGCACAGAAGAACCGATTGACTCTATTGCCGGGCATATTCCCGGTGCCCTGAATATTCCCATCACCGAACTTTTAGACGAGCAGGGGAAATTTCTACAGCCCGGCAGCCTCCGTCAACAATACCAGCGCGTGATCGGCTCAACCATGCCAAATAAAGTCGTACATAGTTGCGGCTCAGGCGTGTTTGCCTGCTTTGGCATTCTGGCGATGGAAGCTGCCGGGCTCAGCGGTGCAAAGCTTTACCCTGGCTCCTGGAGCGAATGGATTCGTGATCCGAAAAGGGGGATCGAAACGAACACATAATCGCTAGATTAAAGCCTACTCAGAAATTATATTTATCAATTGGCAAGCATAGAAATGACCCGTAAAATAGTTGAAGGGCAGATAAATTTTTACACGCATGATAAATAATCACACGAAAATCCGCACTTCCCTAAAGATGAATGAGCGCCGCAAAATATTAAAGTGCTTTGGACACGGCTTAGTGTGGACAACACCAGTTGTTACAAGCATCATATTGCCATCACACGCCCAGATTTCAGAAATCAACGCCCCATCTCCTCCTGCACCCATTAGTTACGCGCTCAGTTGCAATACTAAGCTTGATTTACTTGAGCTGGGTCCGGTGACTAACAATGAACAAACCTTTATACTCAACATCACAAGTAGCGCCAGCGCTACTGCATCGGATGGTTCTCCAGTCAATACCATGCTCAATTGGACGATTACTTACCCGGGAAACTTTACCATGGCAAGTGGCGTGACCAACATGGTAAACGGTAGCGCTTCGATAACACATTCGGTCACCTTTAATTCGTTTGCAGAATTAATTGCTTATCCAGTAGATGTAAATGGCTCAGATGCCACCATCACATACCGGTTTACTGATCAAACGACTTATGGAGGTGATGTTGGAATCTGCGCGCCATTCGACTAATTCAGGGAATGTGTCGCGGCCAACACGAATACAAACCTACGCTGTATAACTATACAGCGTGCTGCCTACAAAGATCTAGAATTCCTAGAAAATAAACTGGTATGCGCTCAGACTAACAGTAAATTCAAGACCGTTAACAGCCAAAGCCAACAAGAATGAATTTCACAGCTTGTAATAGGTAATTACAGTTCTTTCGCCTTAGGCAACCCCTCAAGATGGCGAATATCTTTGCCTTTAACCAGGTACACGACGTATTCGGCGATATTCTTTGCATGGTCGCCAATGCGTTCAAACGCCCTTGCCGCCCACATAACGTGCAATACACTTTTGATTTCACGCGGATCTTCCATCATGTAAGTAATCAATTGCCGTGTTAATGCATCGTATTCTTTATCTACTTTTCGGTCTTTTTTTGCTGCCTTTAGCGCAGACTTGACGTCAAGCCGAGCAAAAGCATCCAAAGCCTGACTCAGAACACGTAAAGACTTCTCGCTGATGTTTTCAAGGCTTACATAGTGCTCTGCTGCAACGCCTTGCTCACTTAGTTCCATCGCAAACACACCAAGCTTTTCCGCCTGATCACCAATACGTTCAAGGTCAGTAATCGTTTTGATTATTGAGAATACCAGGCGCAGATCACTGGCAGCGGGCTGTCGACGCGCCAGAATATCAACACAAGCCTCGTCCATTTCCACCTCTAAAGTATTCACCTTAATATCCGCCTCTACTACGCGATGACCTAAATCAGCATCACTTTCTATCAACGCTTGGGTGCCGTCAATTACCTGTTTTTCTACTATGCCACCCATTTCCAGCACTTTAGAACGCAGGCCTTCTAGCTCTTCGTTGTATCGCTGTGAAATGTGTTGATTTAAATGTAGATTGTCATTACTCATCTTTTATACCGTTGTTTGAAATCGTCTGTATACCAAGCACCTGTATTGCTCACCCATCCACCAATGCAAACCAGACTGTTAACATAGTTCTCCTGATCGAGTTTACCCAAAACGACCTGTGATATAGTTTTCAGTAAGCTCGTGGCTTGGGTTGGTGAAAACCTTATTGGTTTCCCCAACCTCGACCAACCGCCCGAGATGAAAATACGCAGTGCGTTGTGAAACCCTCGCTGCTTGTTGCATGGAGTGCGTTACGATGACAATCGCGTAATTTTGTCTGAGCTCGTCAATCAGCTCTTCAATGATAGCCGTCGCAATCGGGTCAAGCGCTGACGCAGGTTCGTCCATCAAGATCACCTCAGGACCAACCGCAATGGTTCTAGCGATGCACAACCTTTGTTGTTGGCCTCCGGAAAGCCCGGTACCGGTTGCGTCAAGACGATCTTTCACCTCGTCATACAAACCCGCCCTCTGCAAGCTGGTTATAACTATTTCATCGAGTTCACTTTTATTTTTTGCCAGGCCATGTAAGCGTGGACCGTATGCAACATTATCGTAAATTGATTTGGGAAACGGATTGGGTTTTTGAAATACCATTCCGACTCGTGCGCGCAGCAACACCGGATCGAGTTTTTTACTATGTATATCCTCTCCATCCAGCTTGATTTCGCCCGTAACCCGGCACACAGGTATGGTGTCGTTCATGCGGTTCAGGCATCTGAGGAAAGTTGATTTACCGCAACCAGACGGTCCGATCATCGCCAGGACTTCGCTCTTACCGATATCAATATTATTATTAAAAATAGCCTGTTCGTCAGCGTAATAAACGTCAACATTTCTCGCTGACATTTTGACTTGCTCAATATCCAGTAAAGGCTCTCCGATGGTCTCACCCAGAACCTGATTAAGATCGGTATTTTCCAGTTTGCTCATATCCACTTGAATAGTCTCAATAATATTGGGGGGGGTTGGGGGTTGCCATTTCCGGTGCGATCACCATCGACGCTCAAACCGTTTGCGTAAATAAATAGCCAATCCATTCATCACGCCCAGAAATGCGAGTAATACCAAAATTCCCGCTGCGGTCATTGCAGTGAACGTACGTTCGGGAGAATCTGCCCACAAGTAGATCTGCACGGGTAATACCGTGGCAGAATCCAGAATGCCTCCTGGAATGTCCACAATAAATGCAACCATGCCTATCATCAACAACGGTGCAGTTTCACCCAGCGCCTGCGCCATCCCAATGATTGACCCCGTTAATATTCCCGGCATTGCCAGGGGCAATGCATGATGAAACACGGCCTGTGTTTTGGAAGCACCTAAACCAAGCGCCGCTTCCTTGATAGACGGCGGCACGGATTTAAGCGCGGCTCTGCTGGACACAATAATGGTAGGCAAGGTCATTAAGGATAACACCAGGCCACCCACCAGGGGCGTGGAACGCGGCACACCAAAATAATTAATAAAAATAGCCAGCCCAAGCAAACCAAATATGATCGACGGGACAGCCGCCAGGTTATTTATATTCACCTCGATTAAATCGGTTAGCTTATTTTGTGGTGCAAATTCCTCAAGATAAATTGCGGCAGAGACACCGACCAACAAGGCCAGGGTAAATGTCACCAATAGGGTAAAAAACGAACCCATGATTGCCCCTAGAATGCCCGCCTGCTCTGGTTCACGTGAATCTCCTGCAGTAAACAGGGTTGTATTAAACTTGGATTTAATCCGATTGTCGGCCTGCAGGCTAGCAATCCATTTCCCCTGTTTTTTGCTCAGGCGGCCTTCTTTACCCATAGTCTTACGCCAGATATCGACTTGATCATCTGCCTTTACCCATATAGTTTGATGGGTGCCCAACCAATCTGGATTAGCAATCAATAGATCACGTAATTGATACTGTGTAGCACTGGATATAATGCTACGCAGTGCTTTTTTATCCTTACGCTTAGTCACCTCGGGAAACAGCGTATACAAACTATTACGTACTATTTTTTGGTAACTGCCACCCGCGATATTCTCTGGGGTCATCTCATCTATGCCCAACACTGCGGGATCATATTCAATATCAAGCTGAATCCAGCTTTGTGTAAATGCTGGTAGCGCTTTAATGCCGATATCCGACAATAATGCCAGTAAAAACAAAAAACTACCCACGATGGCAAACGCCCCATAAAAACGAAATCGCTTTTCTTTCCGATAGCGTTTTTTGAGGCTGTGTTTAACTATTTCGGTATTGCTCATTTCTAAATCAATCGATTGCTGGGTATTGGTTTATTCGTATTGCTCGCGATATTTACGCACCACATGCAAGGCCACCATATTCAGCATCAGAGTAATGAGAAATAACAATAATCCAAGTGCAAATGCGGCTAGGGTTTTGGGACTATCAAACTCCTGGTCTCCGGTTAACAAGGTGACGATTTGTACCGTTACCGTCGTAACCGATTGAAGTGGGTTCGCGGTTAAATTGGCCGCCAACCCTGCTGCCATTACCACTATCATGGTCTCTCCGATAGCACGCGAGGCCGCTAACAGCACCCCACCAACGATCCCGGGTAATGCTGCAGGAATTATGACCTGACGAATGGTTTCGGACTGAGTCCCGCCTAATGCATAGGCGCCGTCTCGCATCGCCTGCGGCACTGCATTTATCACGTCATCTGACAAAGACGAAACAAAAGGGATAATCATCACCCCCATTACCAAGCCAGCAGCGAGTGCGCTTTCCGATGCAGTACTCAGACCGATTGCCTCGCCCAGTGAGCGAATCATCGGCCCAACAGTCAGCGCGGCAAAAAATCCATACACAACCGTTGGAATCCCCGCTAATAATTCAAGCGTTGGTTTGGCAAAACTACGAAATGTTTTGGATGCGTATTCAGATAAATAAATCGCTGACATCAATCCAAATGGAATTGCCACCATCAAGGCAATAAACGAAATGAGAAAAGTACCGGCAAATAGTGGTACTGCACCAAAAGAGCCCGAAGAGCCAACCTGATCTGTGCGAATAGCGGTTTGTGGGCTCCAATGCGTACCGAATAAAAACTCAGTGACGGGCACACTTTGGAAAAAGCGCAGCGACTCAAACAATACAGACATCACGATTCCAACCGTCGTTAGAATCGCAATAGAAGAGGCGCCCATCAGCGCGTAGCGAAGCGTCTTCTCGACACCAATTCGCGCCTGCGTATCTGGACGTATACGCGCATAAGCCCAAACCGCCCCTCCCAAGGCAACCACGAGCGCCAAAATGGTTTGGTAGAGCAAGCTACTGGAATGTAACGCTTTATAGTCTTTTACCAGCGACTCCAGGTATTTATCTTCCGCACTGGAAACCCCACCTTTCTTGGCAAGTAATTTAAGCTGGTTGAGCTTCAAACTGAGTTCGGTATCTGCTTGTACCTTGCCCGTTTCAATAAGCTTGGCACCCACATGGTTATCGATCACATAGCCGCTGAGCATCGCCCAAAAAAACAATATCACTAGCGCAGGTATACCACACCAGAGCGCTACATAACTTCCATGGTAATGCGGCAGTGAGTGCAGGTTTTCAGCCTGTCGAAAAGCGTAGGCTTTTTGTCGCCCAAAAAACCAGGTGAATACCATCAAAGCAAGCACTGCTAAAAGTAAGGTAACCGAGCTCATAAAACCAAACCGTTGGCTAATGGAATGACAAAAAATCCCAGCGCCTTATTCAGGCACCGGGATGCGACTACTAGAACTAGTTTAGTGCTAGATTTTTCTGGCTCATGACGTCTTTAGACCAAACGGCATGCTCTTCCGCGCTCATGGGGATCAAGCCCTTATCTGCCAAATAACCATCTTCGCCCATTGCATCTTCGCTGACAAATTCTGCAACATATTCCATAATGCCTGGGACCGTCCCAACATGCGAATTTTTAACATAAAAATACAAAGGCCGCGAGACGGGATAATCACCGGAGGCGATTGATTCAAACTCTGGTGCTTGACCATCGACCAAGGCACCTTTGATTTTGTCATCATTCTCGGCGAGATAGCTGTAACCGAATATGCCCAGTGCATCTTTGTTTTTTTCCAGCTTCTGGATAATCAGGTTATCATTCTCCCCTGCTTCGATATAAGCGCCATCTTCGCGGACAGTGTGACAAACTTCTTTGTATTTTGCTTTGTCTGCCTTTTTCATCGCCTTTATCCAGTCAATGGTTTTACAGCCCCCTTCCATGGCCAGCTCAACAAAGGCGTCGCGTGTCCCTGAGGTTGGCGGAGGCCCAAGCACCTCAATCCTATTTGCAGGCAGGGAAGAATTGACATCCGCCCAGGTCTGGTATGGGTTGTCTACCAGGGTTTCGCTCCCATCAGTAGCCGGGACCTGCTTTGCCAAGGCGAGAAAAATATCTTTTCGACTCAAATTAAATTCAGGAGATCCATGGGCATTTGCAATAACGATCCCGTCATAACCCACCAACACCTCGGTAATGTTATCAACACCGTTGGCGTGGCACTGATCGAGTTCTGATTGCTTAATACGACGTGATGCGTTGGTAATATCTGGCGTATCAATACCATTACCAGCGCAAAATAATTTTAGCCCGCCACCTGAGCCGGTCGATTCAATTTTAGGGGTATTGAAGTTGGTCTTTTTACCAAACGTCTCGGCCACCGTAGTCGCAAACGGATAAACTGTTGATGAGCCCACAATACTAATGGTGTCTCTATCCACAGCAGCCACCTGGGTTGACGTCGATGCGACGAATAAAGTACCCAAGAAAAGTTGTTTTGCCAAATTTGTGTTCATAAGATTCATATTGATTAAGTTTCGTTAGATTAGGTTGATAAGATGTTTTCTTATCCATCTGGCCGCAATCTAACAACTCAGTATGACCGTTTTATGACAGCAATATCGCATTGAGATGAAATTGATATTTATTGGCGAACAGCGAACGAAACCTGCTCTCTGCGATGCGCTGGGAAACAAGCCGTAAATGCGGCCCCCTTAGAAGGCTCTGCCCGAATATCCAAGCTCCCGCCGTGAAGAATAATAGCGTGCTTCACAATAGCAAGTCCAAGACCTGTACCGACCACTAATTCTCCGTTTTTTAAATCTTTAATGCGAAAGAACCGGTTGGTAATGAGTGGAATATATTCCGGGTCGAAACCATCTCCGTTATCCTCAACCGTCAGACACGGACGATTATCTTCTCCTAAGAACCATTTGATATTGACTATAGTACCCGCGGGCGCGTGCTTAATCGCATTTTCAATCAAATTTACAATCACACCGGTTAGCTCTTGTTCGATGCCTCTGAGCCCTAAACGCTCGTCTATACTCAAGTTGAAGTCGTGTTGGTCGGCGGTCTTGCTTTGCTTTAGATCAAGAATAAGACTATACAGTTTCTGGGGCACATTTACGATCTCACCTTCATTATGCTCAAGCTCGCCGCTTTCAAGTCGTGATAGGACTAACAAATCATTAATCAGATGCGTCATATAATCGGTTTGCTCACGCATCTGTTCAATAGGTTCACGCAAATGATCTGGCAGGCTCGGATCTTCTTTAATAATATCAATATAGCCAGAGGTCACCGTCAGCGGAGTACGCAGCTCATGTGATGCGTTAGACACAAATGATTTCATGGTATCGCGAATACGCACGCTTTCACTAATGTTACGCGCAATCAGTAAATGCTGATTCTCCCCATATCGCACGACCCGTAGTGAAATAATGACATCTTCATTCATTGGTGAGATGAATTCGATCGGCTGCGATAAATCAGAACTGCATAAGTACTGCCGTAACATTGGCTCGCGGATAATGTTAGTAATGCGGTAGCCCATATCTCTAACCGGATCAATGCCAAGTAGTTGTTGGGCATGCTGATTTACCCAGTTTATTTCAAAATTACCATTGAGAACTACCGTTGCATCAGGCAAGGCAGCCACGCCCTTTCGATAGTTTTTTACCATGGATGCAATACGTTTCTTACGCAGCTTGCTTTTTTTATCCTTTTGCAGAATGTAGGTGGTAATCGCTTCGAAAACCCCGCTCGTTTGGGGTACTTTGCCACGCTTTGCCCCCTCGCGCAGCCAAGCTTCAAGGCGAAATAGCTGGGTTAATTGCCAGCCTACATAAATTGCACTGGACAGGGTTACAACCACAAGCCAATGCCCACTAGTGAAACCTAACAATATAATCGTTATCAGGGTTGCGATTAAGCGCCATCGCTCAATCACTCTGGCGTGGTTACTCGCATTTATCGCTAAGTTCATGTCTTGGAAGAAATGGCTAACCAATATCTGTCAACGCCCTATTAGCTGACATTCTCTTCATCTACCGCAAAGCGATACCCTGTTCCTCTTACCGTTTCGATCAAATGCGCCAAATTGTGCCGTTTAAGCACCTTTCTTAGTCTAAGTATGTGTACATCCACAGTCCGTTCATCAACAAATATGCCCATACCCCATACCCGATCGATAATTTGCGCGCGTGACCAAACGCGCTTGGGATATTCGAGGAAGAATTTCAACAACCGAAACTCTGTCTTTTTAATCTTCACTGGCTTACCTTTGATTGTGACAACATGCTGCGCGGTATCCAGTTCAATCGATCCTCTGCGAATTAAGTAGGCATCTTCGACATAGGTTTTAGGGCGTCTTTCTAACGCTCGAACACGCGCTAAAAATTCAGCGATGGAAACTGGTTTACTCATATAGTCATCTGCCCCGGCATCCAGCCCCATAATAGTATCTTTATCCTGGTTTTTAGCGGTCAGCATGATGACAGCACTGGCTTTGAGTCGAGATTGACGCCGTAACCAACGAATAAACTTAATACCGGAGATATCCGGCAACATCCAATCTACGACATATACCTCAGGCTCCTCCTTCAGTGCGAGACGCTTAGCCTCCCCAACATTTTCAGCCTCCAGCACTTCGTACTGTTCTTTTACCAGTGCCATTTTTAACATATCGCGAATGGGCTTATGATCCTCAAGTAACATGACGAGCATTTGATTTCCTAGGCCATATAAACCTAGAATTAGAACACCCAAATATAACAATTTGATGACAAACAACAGCCAATCACAGATTTTTTAGAGCTTGGTTTAGGTACCGACGTAACCCTAGTTGTTACCTGTTTTAAGGCTGGCACACCAGATATTGGTGGAAAAACAGGACCTCCCTACGTCACAATCATCTCGCTGCACCCATAGCACAGCAGTGTTTGGACTTGAATTGTTGCGTAAAGCAAACCTATCGTATTCCTTCCTCGATTGATACGGTTTCTATACGCTTAATTTTTTTTCGATTCAGAATAATCCGAAAACGTTTGTAATGCGTCCTGTCATCGCCTTGATACTTGATAATCATATTCAAATGATAAACCCGCTCACCTCGGATTTTTTGATACCCATCTTTTTTCAGAACAAATAAATCTTTACCCGGGTCACCGCTGCGTTTTACAAAAGCGCTGATATTAAAACGCATAATATCGTTCACCCCGCTGATCTCCAAATCCTGATAGGCATTCTCAATCGCCTTGCTGATAAGTTCAGTGCGCTTGCGATAGAACGCAACATCTTCCTGCAACCACTCGCTTTCTATTTCGGTGATGTGATCTCTGGCACGCAATTGCATTACCTGCTGAGGTATTTTTTCTTCGGCAATAAAATTAAAACTTTCTCTGCAATAACCAATCCTGTCTTTTAGCCCGCGGTAGATCTGGGTTTTATGATCAAATAATCCGCTCAGTACTTTGCGCGAAAAATACATGCGCATGAGTTCCTTGATACGATCTTTAAATATATAGCCGATCACCAACGCGAGAAAAACCGGAATACTCAAAGCGCCATAAACCGACTGAGAATAAAAATGTACCACAGTGGCAAAAAACATCGACACCCCAGCAGCCAAGCCAAACAGGCTTTGTTCCAGCGCTTGCCCAGATGGCTGTCTACTGGCATTTAGAAACAAGACGCTATCGGTATATTTTTTCAGGACGTTGCGCCTGAATATTAATTGTTCGTTGTCAGATTTTGCTTTTGGAATAGAAGGATATTGACGGCTTTTTCGATACGCGAGTTCTTGCGAGATAATGCCCAACAGACCCTTATTTGGCTTGTTGGGTTTGGAGCCACCGGATTGTTGCAAAATTTCCAGCAGCTGATAGGAATGGCTTTCGATCATCAAGCTGAGGTATTCATCCCCAAACGCATAGATTCTGCGCACCGCATCCGATACGGAAGGTTGTAATAAATCAGCCCGCAATTCTCGATAGGCAGCAACCACCCCCGCGACGCCTTTTATATAATCTTGAAGCATGCGCTCACGGTCTTGCGCATCTTCGGTAACCTCGATGAGTTGCACCATATCCCTTAGCGCAGTCTTGGTAATGCCGCTAAATAATTTTACCCGCAGCTCATATTCCTCAATCGTATCGTCATTTTGATTGCGAATTAGCGCCTGGATACTGGTGGATAAAGCGCCGATCGGGCCAACCTCGTCAGATGCAATATCACGCAGCGAAAGCGTAGGTGTTTTGAAACGAATATAGCTCTGTAAATCCTTATAGAAGGTGTCTTTAGAATAAGTAACGCGATTGACCCGAAGACTTTGAGGAATAAAGATATAAGCATCAATTTGATACTGCGTCTTTGGTTTATTCTGTTGTAGCTGATAGTTGAGCTTAATTTCAAACTGAAATCGATCGCGAATCCTGATTTCTTCTTCAATCATTTTATTGTTGCGGCTCCGGCTCGATCAATCATCTGAATACCAACACCAGCGAATTACATATACATCAAATGACCATCAAACTATGCGTGGCTTAGTATCGTCGATTATCTCACTTAACATCGCTAACCACGAGCTTTTTAGTAGATACACTATAGCCCTTTTTGTTTTGCTCGATAAGTACTATTATTGATTGCAGGTATCCACAAGCCCACCTAAGCTCTTAACTTGAGGGTTCGCATGAACAAATCCATCAGCATAAACACCGCCAGCAAAACGCAGGACCTACTCGACAGGCAGTCCAAGGTGTTACTACCCATTATGAACAAGATGCTATTGCACGGTGATAGCCCCATTGCATTTTCTCATGGTAAAGATCAGCACCTGTTCGATGTGGAAGGTAAGCAGTATCTGGATTTTTTTGGCGGTATATTGACGGTCAGTGTCGGCCATGCAAACAAGGAAGTCACTGATGCCACCATTGAGCAATTAAAAAAGCTACAACACACTTCTGCGCTTTATATCAACGAGACCATGATTGAGTTTGCAGAAAAGCTCGCTGAGATTACACCGGGTGCTTTGCAACAAAGCTTTTTCACCAATAGCGGTACCGAAGCCAATGAAACCGCTATCATGGCCGCACGCAACTATACGGGTAATACCGATATAATAGCACTGCGCCACGCCTATAGTGGTCGAAGCAGCACCGCTATGTCGATGACGGCCCATAGTCATTGGCGGCAAGGTAACGTATTCGATGGCAGTATTAAGCATGTGAAAAACCCTTATCGGTATCGTTTCCCGCTTGAGGTGAGCAATGCGCAATATCTGGATTACTTGATCGATGATCTTGAGGAAATGATCCGCACCTGCACCACAGGAAAAATTGCAGCCTTTATGGCAGAACCGATTCAGGGTGTCGGCGGCTTTATTGTTGCGCCCCAGGATTACTTTATACGGGTCTTACCCATCGTCAAACAAGCGGGCGGCGTGTTGATTATCGATGAAGTGCAAACCGGCTGGGGCAGAACAGGAAAGCATTTATGTGCCATTGAGCACTGGGGCGTAGAACCCGATATCATGGTTTTTGCCAAGGGCATCGCCAATGGCGCTCCGGTGGGTGCTACTATCATGCAACCTGAAATCGCCGACACCATCACCACCACCTTATCAACTTTCGGCGGTAACCCGGTCGCCAGTGCAACCGCGTTGGCAACCATTCGTTATATCGAAAAACACAATTTGGTCGATAACGCAGACCAACAAGGAGGTCGGCTTGCCAACGCCATGCATACCATGAAAGATGACTATGACTTTATTGGTGACGTGCGTGGCATGGGTTTGATGCAAGCCTTTGAGGTTGTCAAACCAGACGGTAACAAAACACCCGATATCGATAAAACCAACCAGATAGTCGATGCGGCTCGAGACCGCGGCTTATTACTCGGCAAAGGGGGGTTATATGGAAACACCATACGTGTTGCGCCGCACTTAAATGTAAGCGCTGCAGATATGTCCAAAGGGATTGAAATTATCGAAGCATCGCTACACGCGATTGCCTAGACAATCAATCGATTGCTTGGCCCTGGAACAAGATTACGTGTTTACACCCCTTTTGTTTGTCTATGCCAGCTTGCGTTTATTGCTCAGTTTCGCGCTGCGTCAATGGAAAAACACCACCGTTAATACCCTGTCTAGTAACCAATCGACTGCATACCACTGCCTATTTGGGCGACAGGGCACATTTGGTATCCATTCTTTTTTTCAGAATCTCATGCGACCACTGCATCGCATTATCTTCTTGAACAAATTTCTCCGGCAAAGGCTGAACCAGTATCAGCACTGTCCCTAGACTCAAGGTTTCTTCGTCCCAGACGGGGTGATCATCGCTCGATAATACAGGGTCAATCACGGCAATCTTAAGCGCTGGCATGCGTTTTGATAATCGTTCTACCATGCCCAGAAATGCTTCGGAATGAAACTGGCCGGTTAGGTGTATCACCTGACGTTGCGGGTTGTGTTGCATATGCTGAGCGATGGATTCGGCCATGGTATCGTCGCGCGTTACTTGCGCAGCAAAACTGCGCTCTGCCATTTTCTGCATCTCTTCGCTGGCCTCTTCACTTGAGCCACCACCATGCGAAGCATTGCTGCCCAGAAATTCCATATATTTATCCTTATAGGCGCCTTCAGAGACATCAATCTCGCGAGCAATATGCTTGCGATCTTCTTCTACCATCGTATCTAGAAATCCCAGGCCCTCGCGACCTATGCACGTTATCGCATCTTTGGGTGCATTGGCTGCGATGACCGGAAGTTGCTGCCGTTTGGCATATTCCACCAACGGACGATACGAAGTGGCATAGTTATCCCAGGCGCGCGCCTGATCTCGCATAGTTTGCTCACCAATTTCTCCAGCCAAGTATGCGTCCAGCGTGGCTTGTGTATCGCGCTCAAATTGTTCCAGGCTTAAACTGATACCGGTGTTCAAACCATACAATGCTTTTAGTAGCTGCATCTGAGCCAAATGAATACCTGGGTGACCGTGCATTTCCCCAAAAACCACCACGTCATAGTCAGCAAGCTGTTTTGCGATACGGGCAGTCGACTGGGGTTCCTCGGGCTTTGCGGTATTGATCCACCGGTACTCATATAAATGGGTAAGCGGGTAATCCGGATTAGTGGTAATACCGGCACAGGCCACTAAACCCACCACAATAAGCGGAAAAACTTTTACCAATAAATGCTTACTCACTTTCCAATTTCCTGTATTAATCGTCCTGCTTTCAATCGATACAGCCCCGTATTTCGTTCTGCATTACAAAATACTAAGGGCAAGGGGCCAAGCATCCTGCGATAGCGTTAGCCCCAAATACACCTTGGCTACTCGCAAATATCGAGTAGGCTTTTAGGAAACTCGAACCACCGTTCTGCCCAAAACCGCGCCATCCATAAAGCTTTCAAACGCGCTGGGTAATTGATCGAAACTCACCTCTTGGGTCACGATGTCCTTAAGGTGCTGTGGTTTTAAATCTTCCCCTAGACGACGCCAGGCAGTATTGCGCATTTCGGTTGGCATCTCAATCGAATTAATCCCGATCAGTGAAACACCGCGCAGAATAAAAGGCATTACCGTGGTTTCCAGTTTGTAACCACCGGCCAGTCCAATACTCGCGATATTGCCAAACGGTTTTACCGTCGAACACAACCAGGCAAGAGTTGCATCCCCCACATTATCCACCGCACCACCCCACATCGCTTTATCCAGCGGGCGGCCGCTCATTTCGAGCTCATGCCGATTGATAAAATCAGACGCGCCCAACGATCTTAGATAATCGTAGTGATCTGCCTTACCGGTAAAGGCCGTCACTTCATAACCTCTGCCTGCGAGCATATCGATGGCGAAACTCCCCACACCCCCGGTTGCACCCGTGACCACCACCGGCCCCATATCCGGGTTTTGCCCCATTTGCTCCATACGCATAACCGCCAGTGCAGCGGTAAAACCCGCTGTGCCGATGCCCATGGCATCACGTTCGCTCATACCTTCAGGAACGGGCACCACACAATCCGCGCACACCCGCGCATATTCGGCATAACCGCCATCGGCGGTCTCCGACAGACCACAGCCACATACCAAAACCGAATCACCCGCCTGATAGCGCTTGTCTTCAGAGCTCACCACTTCTCCGGCCAGATCAATCCCCCCATTGAGTGGGAACTGGCGCAAAATCTGACCCTTGCCCGTGGCGGCCAGCGCGTCTTTATAATTGATGCCCGACCAATTGACCTTAATAACTACTTCGCCTTCGGTCAGATCATCGACACTGATATCCTGAAACTGCGCAATAATATTTTTATCTTCTCGGTCAATCCTGAATGCTTTGAATGTTGTCATAATTTTTACTCTGGTTAATGTATATTCTGGTCGCGCTGCCGTAATTCCATCCGGCGAACCTTGCCGGTGGTGGTCATGGGCAACGCGTCAATAAATTCGACTTCTCTCGGGTATTCGTGGGCCGCCAAGCGGCTTTTAACATGTTGTTTCAGCGCATCGACCAGCGCTTCATCCTGCTCAAAATCAGGCTTGGTGATGACAAACGCTTTTACGATTTCACCGCGCAGCTGATCAGGCTTACCCACTACGGCAACTTGTGCGACCGCCGGATGGGTCAATAGTACATCTTCTATTTCGCCCGGGCCAATACGGTGGCCCGCAGAACTGATGACATCATCATTGCGCCCCACAAACCATAAATAACCATCATCATCCTGGTAGCCCGAATCACCGGTTTTCCACCAACCATTGACGATCTTTTCGGCAGTGGCTTCGGGTTTATTCCAATAACCCAGAAACATGACCGGGTCTTCAACTCGCATGGCCAGCTCGCCCGTTTCGCCCTGTGACAACGGCTGACCCTCTTCATCAATAATGGCCACAACATGGCCGGGATACGCCTTGCCCATGCTCCCGGGGCGCGGTTGCATAATAGCAGAGGAACTGCCCGCCACATAATTAAATTCGGTTTGTCCCCACATTTCATTGATCTTAATACCAAGCGCCTCCTGTCCCCAATGATACAGCGCCTCGCCCATGGCCTCACCGGCTGACATAATGCTGCGAAAATTAATCTTATAGTTGGCACGAATATCACTCACCTGACGCAACATTTTTAACGCAGTCGGCGGCACAAACCCATTTCTGACCTGATACTTCTCCAGTAAATGGCAGGTCTTCTCTGGATCAAACTTACCCCCTTCATATGCTATAACAGGCTTGCCATAATACAAGCTAGGTAACAGGGCGTCGATCAAACCACCCGTCCAGGCCCAATCTGCGGGGGTCCAGAATAGATCGCCGGGCTGCCCAAAGAAATTATGCGAAAGCTCAAAGCCCGTCAGGTTTCCATAAAAGCAACGATGCGCGACACTCGCTCCCTTCGGCGGGCCGGTGGTACCCGAGGTGTAAATTAATAACGCGGGGGTATCAGCGGGGGTGGGCGCAATGGTGAACTGATCACTGGCCTGTTCGATCAAGTGCCAAAAACCTTTATGATCATCCACATCCACCACCGTTTCCAGCCCCGGCAAATCTGGCATCAGCGCTTCAATGGCATCTCTATGCAGCGCATCGGTAATCACCATTTTTGCGCCGCTGTCTTCAAGCCGATACTTCAGCGCATCTGGCCCGAACAGGCCAGATAATGGCACCACAGTGGCGTGCAGTTTGTACAAGGCCAAATGTGTGACCGCGGTTTCAAACCGTTGCGGCAATACCAGCGCTACGCGATCCTCCGATTTGATGCCTTGTGCTGCTAACGCGTTTGCCAACTGGTTTGATGCCTGTTTAAGCTGGCCAAAGGTAAATTCAGCCGTATCACCCTGCTCATTTTCATAAAGTATGGCTGCCTTATCTGCCAGGCCAACATGCCGATCACAGACCGCCTCAGCAATATTAAAGTGCGCTGGAAGCTGCCATTTAAAATCGGCGTAAGCCTGATCGAAATCGCGGTAGTCGGGGCTGATTAATGGGGTGACGGCCATGAATGTTATGATTCTTCTGATGGGTATTAGTATAATGCTGGAATTGATTAAAAGGCCAGGATAGAAAATACCATGAACACTGATAACCAAGACTACCTGCTGCGCGAAGATAAAGATGGCGTAGCCACATTGGTGTTAAATCGCCCCGATCAGTTTAATGCATTATCTGAGGCCTTGCTCATGCAGCTTGAAGCAGCATTGCGTGATATCAAACAGGAAGACACAGTGCGCGTGGTGGTAATCAAAGCCAATGGCCGCGCATTTTGTGTCGGCCATGATCTGAAAGAGATGCGTGCCAATGCGGACAGGCAGTTTCTAAACCGCTTATTCGCGCAATGCGGTAGCGTGATGCAGGCGATTCAGGCGTTACCCCAACCCGTGATCGCCAGCGTGCATAGCGTGGCCACCGCGGCGGGCTGTCAACTCGTTGCGGCAAGTGATCTGGCAGTGGCCAGTGACAAAGCCAAATTTGCGGTCTCGGGTATTAAGCTCGGGCTATTTTGCTCCACCCCGGCGGTTGCCTTAAGCCGTAATATATCGCGCAAACGCGCGATGGAAATGCTGATGACGGGCGATTTCATTGATGCCCAAACCGCGTTGGATTACGGCTTGGTCAATCAGGTGGTTCCCGTCGAAGAGCTTGATGAGGCGGTTCAGGCATTGGCGGAAAAAATCACCGCCAAGCCCAAAGTCGCGGTGGAAATGGGTAAAGCGCTGTTTTACCAGCAACTGAACCGACCGCTGGACCAGGCGTATGATCTGGCCAGTGAAGCCATCACTTGCAATATGCTGCACGAAGACACGCTGGAAGGGGTGGATGCATTTATTGAGAAACGTAAGCCGAATTGGGGTTAAGGGTTATACGGAACCTGTGTCTCAAAAATTCTGCAATTTTGTGGAATAAGTAACTTAAACACGCGCAAACTTAATGGATTTCCTAAGTATTAAATATAGATAGAAGTATCCCATATATCAGTCCCGCCCCTCTTTAGTGTCTTTTGGACTTCACTAACAGCCGATGTGATAAAATTGTCATATTCATGTGAATTTTTATTGAGTTTTTATGGTCACAATAAAGACTTATTACTCAACAATCCAATTCTTAACATTTCGCAAAAGAGGTGAACCCACATGAAGATTAGAAAACCTACCTTTCTCGCTTTTATCTTTGCGTTGTTTTACATGCAAACCGCACTGGCGGCCACACCGCCCATATTTTCCACGTCCGAAGGCGCCATTGAGGGCTATGACCCGGTTGCCTATTTCACCGAAGAGCAGCCCGTCAAAGGCAAAGACGAATATAGCTTTGAGTACAATGGCGGCGTATTTAAATTTGCCAGCGCGGAGAACCTTGCGCTATTTACAGCAAACCCTGAAAAATATGCGCCGCAGTATGGCGGCTATTGCGCGTATGCCGTTTCTGAAGGCTATACCGCCAAAATTGACCCGGATGCCTGGACAATCGTCGATGATAAACTGTACCTCAACTACAACCAGAGCATCAGGAAACGCTGGTCAAAAGATATTCCGGGGCGAATTGCCAAAGCCAATGAGAACTGGCCGAAGGTACTAAATTGATGCGAGCAATAACATACTATCGGTTTTCCCTGGCGCCACCCCCCATTTATCATTCAGCTTGATTGATTTTCTTACCCCGCTTAACTTAGCGCATGCCCAAATGAGTATTTGAGTGCGTTTAAAGTTTATCTCGAAGCACCATTAAACCGTCTTCAATTGAACGACCCGTTATCATGGATAAAAAAATGTGTTTCGGGATAAATTTATAATAATGACTTTGGTTACTTTTTGGGTTTTCTATTTCGATCCGGCCAATAGAATTGTACTGGCCACGCATGTGAATGGTCATCTTGCCGAAAAAATCAAAGAACCAGATTCTTTCAACCCCGGCGATTTGATCAAATTCAAAGCGTTGAGAATTACCCTTTTGCTTGATGTACAAGTATTTTTCATCTGAAAAAACGCTGCAAAAACCTCGTCCCCAAAAAAAGAAAATCACACTGGCGACTAAAAATGGTGAAAGCTGCATAACTAATGCGGTTGAAACAGTATTACCAGATAGCATCGAGAAATAACTGTAGAACATGATTATTGGCAGCCCGTACTGAACCGCAATCTTCTGGATGACAGAGGAGTGCCGAACTTTCTTGCCCCAGGGATTCTTATAGTCTCGTGCCATACATGCACCTTAAATTAATTCACTTATATCATCAAGCCAGCCTAGCAATGATAATCAAGAGAAGTTCATCGAATCCTGGTGGGTGCGAACACTGAACCCTGGGTTAAACGTGGCCCATAAAATCCGAGCGTTTTGATCAAAATTTGGTTTTAGGTTATAGTGAATTGCCCATAAAAGGATGAGGCGCAATCATGCAAAAACCCAAACCCTATACGGAATGGGCGAGTAACGAGCAATGGTCTGTTACTGCCGCGGGTGAGCGTCGCAAGCTCAATGTATATCCCGACATTCCGGATTATCGAGACTATGTTTATACCCCAGCTTTGGTGCGCGTGCGCGCCAGTTGCGAGCCAGAGGATTACTCAAAGTTACTGGTATTGGATCAGGGCAAAGAAGGCGCGTGTACCGGCTTTGGGCTGGCTGCCACGATCAATTATCTTAAGTTTTCCACGCTAGACGGCACACCTGAATCAAAAGACAGTGCCAGCCCGCGCATGCTCTACGAACTGGCGCGCAAGAACGACGAATGGCCCGGGGTTAAATATGTTGGCTCAAGTTGTCGTGGTGCGATTAAAGGCTGGTATTCGATGGGCGTTTGCCGAGAACAGGACTACCCCTATGAAGTTGGCAACCCAGGAATCGTCACGGTCGAACGCGCCAAAGAAGCGCGTAAAACGCGCATCGGCGCGTACTATCGGATTAAGCATCGGTTGGCAGATTTCCACGCGGCGATTAATGAAACCGGGGCGATATTTGTATCCGCTTCGGTACACAAAGGCTGGACGGTCAAATTCAGCCGAGCCAAGGCACTGCCGATCATCCCAAAGCAGGCAGTTGGCTCGGGCAGGCCAGGCCACGCGTTTTGTCTGGTCGGCTATAACGACACCGGCTTTATCGTGCAAAATTCCTGGGGTAAAAAATGGGGGCGATCTGGCTTTGCCATCTGGACATACGAAGATTGGTACGAAAATATTAGAGATGCCTGGGTGTTCCGCCTCAGCTTGTCCACCCCAGCGATTTGGCAAGTCTCGACGCGGCTTAAAACCGGCTTACCAAATACAGCTGGTGAGACCAAATCGAGTAAGCCGGTTCGGGGGGAAATCGCAGGCCATTTTGTGCATATCGACGATGGGCAGTTCCACGATCACGGCGCCTATGCCAGTAATTTAGAAGACGTAATACAAACCGCCGAATTACTGGCGAATAGCCCGACGGATAAATACCGGCATTTATTATTCTATGCGCACGGGGGCTTAAATTCTCCGGTAGATTCGGCGCGGCGCATACGGGGTATGAAGGATGTGTTTAAACAGAACAAAATTTACCCCTATCATTTTATGTATGACACCGGCATCACCGAAGAAATCAAAGATGTGATTCAGGAGAAACTAAATCGCTCCGCTGAACGGGCCGGCAAAGGCAGTGATGTATCTGATTATGTTATCGAGAAATTGCTGCGCGGCATGGGACGCTCTATCTGGCGCGAGATGAAACGAGGCGCACAACTGCCTTTTGCTGAGCCCAACGCAGGGTGGCAAGTCATCGCCGAGTTTTTAACGCGTCTGCACCAAACCCGTCCGGATATCAAGATCCACCTGGTGGGACATAGCACCGGCGGTATACTGCTGGCATATTTACTCGAAGCGATGGAAGCACAATTTCCGAATTTGCGCGTCAACAGCCTTTCCCTGCTTGCACCCGCGGCTACCACCGATCTTTTTTATACGCATTACAAACCCTTGTTGGAAACACCACCGAACTTGTTTGGTATTGATGAAACCACCGTTTACAACCTAAGTGATAAATTGGAGCGGGATGATCGGGTAACCAGCGTCTATCGTAAATCGCTTTTATATTTAGTGTCTCGATCTTTTGAAGAAGAACTGGGGGGCGATAAATCAGAGGATACGCAGAAAGAAAAACGCGGTGCGCGTATTTTGGGCATGCAACGCTATAGCGTTCCGGTGGATCGCCGTGTCGGGAGTCGTGCTGGGTTTTTATATAGCGGTACTGCAAAGGCGAAAGATCGCACCCACTCGAAAACCCACGGCGGTTTTGACAATGATGTAGAAACCATGAATGACATTCTGCGTCGGGTACTCAAACGTAAAAGGCTGGATCGCCCTTTTAATCAGCAAGACTTAAGTTACTAAGCAGGCGAACGATGGCAGATTATCAACAGGCATTTGAGAAAGTCCTCGCACACGAAGGCGGTTATAGTAATTTAGCTGCGGATCGCGGCGGTGAAACGTACAAAGGCATTGCCCGCAAATATCATCCTAACTGGCCAGGGTGGCGCATAATCGATAAAGAAAAATCGTTTGACGGTTTTCCCAAACGTCTGGACAATAACCGAGCACTGCATGAACAGGTTAAGGCGCTTTATCGTGCCCAATACTGGGCACCGATCAATGGCGATAAGATTCCCAACCAGGAAGTTGCTGAAGAAGTTTTTGACACAGGGGTCAATATGGGCATTCGCCGTAGTGCCCGATTTTTACAAGCATCGATAAACTTGTTAAATCGCAATCAAAGCATGCAGGCTGACTTGCGCGTTGATGGCGATATAGGTAAAAAAACCCTCGCCGCTTTGAACAAAACCATTCACGCAGACAAAAGCCATCAATACGTAATGTTGCTGCTCAATCTCTATCAGGGGATGCGTTATATTAATATTCTGCAGGCAAACCCAAGCCAGGAAATATTTACCCGAGGCTGGTTAAAACGCACCATATAGCATTAATACGAAATTACATTATTGTGCGTTTTCACACAGAAAATGCCATCAACTTAGTCCAATGTGCAAATTGCAGGATGCAACACCTCGCAACGAGAACGCGTTGCAAAATTTTGATTGTTTCAGGCGAAAAGCCTGAGTAACCCCAACCCAATCAACAGGAGTTTCTTATGTCAGATAATCAATATATTATTTTACGCTCACCCGATGCATTTATTCCCACCGCCGATAATCTCGGCCCGGTCTTAGGCCCGGTTACTGCCAACCCAGCGGATTTTACTCACGCCGAATTTGAAATCTCTGAAGTCAGCTTGAATAAGGCCGAAAAGGATGATTTACGCCGTGACCCACAGACCAAGGCGATCGCACCACCAATGCCGCTTAAACTGATTGAAGCCATACCCACGGATGAATCCGATTCTGCAGATGTTGCATCCAGCGGTCATACCTGGGGGGTAGAAGCTGTTGGTGCGCTGCAATCGAGTTTTGATGGAGGCGGGATTAAAGTCGCGGTGCTAGACACCGGCATTGATTTGAGCCACTCAGCGTTTAGCGGCGTTCATATCGAGCGTAAAAATTTCACCACTGAAAGCGATGACGATACCCATGGCCACGGCACCCATTGTGCCGGCACCATCTTTGGGCAGGACGTGGATGGCACCCGTATCGGGGTGGCACGCAATATTTCGGGGGCCCTCATTGCCAAAGTTTTAGGCCAAGGTGGGGGCTCGTCCGCCACCCTCGCAAATGCCATCAACTGGGCGGTTGAAAATGGTGCGAACGTGGTATCGATGTCATTAGGGATTGACTTCCCAGGATTTGTAGATGCGCTGGTCAACCAAAATGGGTTGGATATCAACCCAGCCACCTCAATCGCGCTGGAAGGCTATCGCGCCAATATCAATCTGTTTAGCGCGCTATCACAGATGGTCGAAGCAAGAAGTGCGTTTGCCAATGGTACGGTGATTGTTGCGGCATCCGGTAATGAAAGCAATCGACCCGCTTATGAGGTCGCCGTTGCGCCCCCCGCAGCGGGTAATGGTATTATTTCTGTCGGCGCGCTGGCACAAGGCGCCAATGGTTTAACCGTCGCGAATTTTTCCAATACCCAGTGCAATGTTTCTGCGCCAGGAGTGGCGGTGTCCTCGGCAGCCCTGGATGGCGGCCTGGTGAGCTGGAATGGTACCAGTATGGCTACGCCACACGTCGCCGGTGTAGCGGCAATGTGGGCCCAGCAGGAACTTGAAATCACTGGCCAGATTTCCAGTCAAAATATCGCGGCTAAGATACTGGGCAGAGCAAGTCGCGATCGCCTGGCGGCGAATGCGCAGCTGGACGATGTCGGTAACGGAATCGTGCAGGCCCCTTAATGATAGGAGTGCGTTGATCCTTTTATGCAATAGCTAGTGCTTAACTGCCATCAGCCGCTGCGCGTCAAGCCCCATCGAGATGAGTAGCGGCCTGGTTGTTTGCTGCTTAACAAAATCTTGTTTGCTACGTAAGCCTTGCCAGTGAATTTCAGTTAGCGCTTGCGCAGTGGCTCCACCGAGCGTATTACCGGGCCCTAATATAATCAGACACTCGGGTGCAAATTCCCGCACGCCCACCTGGACCGCACGCGTAAAGTGATAAGGCTCAGTTAGTTGATCGCCCAAGGTATAGTCCCACAGCGCATCGGTGTCACTCGACCAAGGCCGCCAGATATTACCCCGCCCGTCAATTAAAGGCAGACCTGGCTGCTGAAATAGTTTTGAGTCTATCCGATCACGCGCTTGCTGCCGTGCTGCTTTCATTAGCGGAGAATGAAAAGCTGCATGATTATTCAGCCGTATGGTGCCAGACACCCCTTTACCAAATTGCTTCATAAACTGATCTAGCGCAGCTTCGTTGCCCGCGACAATGTGGTAGCCACCAAGGTAAATCGAGTCGTAGAGTTCACACTGACTCACTTGATGAATATCTCGTACGCACGCGTTCAGTTCGTCTATTCGACCTGGAATGGGAAGCCAATCGTCATCCAGCAACGGCACGATGATCTGACCACCGGGCTGAACCTGCATAATATTACCCATGGTATTTATCAACCGCATCGCGTTAATCTGGTCTAGCGCGCCCTTACAAGCCAAAGCGATATACCAACCCATAGAGTTTCCTGTTACCCCAACAATCTCGTACTGGCTTTGATCAATTGAAAGAAAATCCGCGTAGGCACAGGCATAGATCAGGCTTGATGCATTGTCACTACGCGTATGCCACGGCAGATCAAATCGCGGTGCCGCATCAAGCTCACTGATACTGGTTTGATTATGCGCCTTACGATATTCATCCAGCTGGCGAATCAGCGAATTTTTATCTGCATGATGTCGCGCGAGATAACCCAACTCAGCTTTATTGTAGGTACCTCTTCCCGGGCAAACGACAAGGGCTGTTTTTCTCGATTTGCTCATCTATCCATCAACACCAACGCGGCTTTGATAATACTTTTATTACTCGGTAGTGGCACAGTAGCGGCTGGCCCAAGCGGGATAAAACTGTCGTCGGCGGTCAGTCGCGCAAACTTGAGCCCCTGATCCGCTTTTTCATGCAATAAACTGAGCAAAGCCTCACTTTGCGAGCCAGTATGCCGACACTCATCAACAATCAATACTCGCTCACAACCTTTGATGGCGCGCAAAAGCGCTTTTTCTGGCAATGGCGCCAACCAGCGCATATCAATAATGCGAATCTTCAACCCGTGCTTTTCCTGCAAAATTTTCTCTGCCTGACGAGACAAATAATAACCATTGGCATAGGTGATAATCGCCAGCTCTTTACCTCGTCCGAATTGACCGACCTGGCCGATGGGTATCGATTTGCTGCTCTGGGGTGCGGGGTAATCAAACGCCCAAGCACCATCTTTTTCTTGGTGCAAATCACGTGTCATGTAAAGTGCGATGGGCTCAAGAAATACAATCACGCGTTGTTCCTCTAGCGCCAGCCGCACACACTCGCGCAACATCAAAACCGCATCTTCGGCATTACTCGGGCAGGCAATAATCACCCCCGGAATATCGCGGATCACGGCCAGGCTGTTATCGTTATGAAAATGTCCACCAAAGCCCTTCTGGTAGCCCAACCCCGCGATACGAATAATCATCGGGTTGGTATACTGGCCTTTGGAAAAGAAACTAAGTGTAGCTGCCTCACCCCTTAGCTGATCCTCAGCATTATGCAAATAGGCTAGAAACTGAATTTCCGGTATTGGCAGAAATCCATTGTGCGCCAAACCAATCGCCAGGCCCAAAATGCTCTGCTCGTCCAGCAAGGTATTGATCACTCGGTCTGCGCCAAAACGCGCATGCAATTTGGCGGTTACATTATAGACCCCACCCTTTTTTCCAATATCTTCGCCGGCAAGAATGATTTGTTGATGCGCCGCCATCAAATCGGTTAACGCCCAAGAGATCATGCGCGCCATATGGTGCGGCTTTTGCATCTCCTCGAAGTCTCGGCCAAACAACTGTTTTCTTTTCGCGGCGCTTAACTGCGGTATCGGAACTGACCCAAGCACAGGGGGAATTAAGCTTTGCATCACTTTATTTGACGTATTGAGCTTAGGGCGTTTTACGACCTCACTGGCAATGCGTTCCAGGCGTCGCTGCGTATCATGGTAAATATGTAAAACCTGCTCTGCATTCAATATACCTTCATCAAGCAAAATTCTGGCGCCATACAGTAAAGGGTCATCCGCCTCAGTTTGCTCAATTTCCTGCCGAGTCATATAGGCGGATGGTGTATCCGCACCTGCATGCCCATATAAACGCACGCAATGCATGTGCAGAAAGACTGGGCGGCGCGTTTTACGGATGATGTCCTCCGCCTGACGCGCTACCCGGTAGGTATCGAGTAAATCGAGCCCATTGCAGCTAAGATACTGCAAACCGGGTCGGTTAGAAAAAGCGGCCTCTAACCACCCCTTGGGCGTTTTGGTGGAAATACCAATACCGTTATCTTCGCAAATAAACAATAACGGCATCGGTACATTCTGATGGGCTGTCCAGCAGGCCGTGTTGACCGCCCCTTGGGTGGTGGAGTGATTAGCCGAGGCATCCCCAAAACTGACGATAATTACACCATCATCGGCCAGTTTTTGCCGCGCGGGTTTGTGCCGGCGCGCTAGCCCAACGCTATAAGCGGCACCCACTGCTTTGGGAAGATGTGAGGCAATGGTGCTGGTTTGCGGGGGAATAAATAATGGTAGGTTACCCAAAACTTTATGCCGGCCACCCGAAATCGGATCATCTGATGATGCGGCAAAACTCAGCAGCAAATCCCAGGCGGGTGTTTGTCCAGGCAATTTTTTTGAGCGCTGAATCTGAAAAGCTGCATCCCGGTAATGCAAAAAAGCCATATCATCCAACCTGAATGCTTCAGCAATGGCGGCCATCCCCTCATGCCCCGAGCTGCCAATGGTGTAATAACCCTGTTTATTGGCTTGCAGCTTCTTGGCCTGACGATCCAACTGACGACTTAACACCTGTGACTCGAATAGCTCGACTAACACGCTTGCGCTCAAGCCAATTTGTTCGAGTGATGGCCCTTGTCTCGGCGGTAAATCCCCCGACGAGACGCGATCAATAAAATTTTGATGAACGATCTGGCTGCGATCAATCATGTAGTCGCCACGAATACTGGCTAGAAAAAGGTTTGCAGATCCGTTTGTGCACGCCCTAGTATTAAGGCATGTACATCATGTGTTCCTTCGTATGTGTTGACAGTTTCCAGATTACACATATGACGCATAACTTGAAATTCTTCGTTGATGCCATTCCCGCCATGCATGTCTCGCGAATTACGTGCAATGTCCAGCGCCTTACCGCAATTATTGCGTTTAATCAGACTAATCATTTCCGGTGCGGCTTGCCCATCGTCCATCAGACGTCCAACGCGTAGGCAGGCCTGCAAGCCCAGGCTGATTTCGGTTTGCATATCGGCCAGTTTTTTTTGGTACAACTGGGTTTGGGCCAGCGGACGATTAAACTGCTTGCGATCCAGCCCATATTGACGTGCAGCATGCCAGCAAAATTCGGCAGCGCCCATTACGCCCCAGGCGATGCCATAACGTGCTCGATTGAGGCAGCCGAACGGGCCTTTGAGCCCCTCAACATTGGGTAGCAATGCGTCTTCTCCCACCTCAACTTTGTCCATCACAATTTCACCGGTAACCGAGGTTCTTAGTGATAACTTGCCACCAATTTTCGGCGCGCTTAAACCAGGTAGCCCCTTTTCCAGAATAAAGCCCCGAATCTTATTTTGATGGGCTACCGATTTAGCCCATACCACAAACACATCTGCGATCGGACTGTTGGTAATCCACATTTTACTGCCGCTTAAGCGGTAGCCTCCGTCAATTTTTTCCGCACGCGTACCCATGCTGGCCGGGTCGGAACCGGAATCAGGCTCGGTCAACCCAAAACAACCAATCAATTCACCGCTGGCTAACTTGGGTAAGTATTTTTCTCTTTGCGCCTCAGAACCGTAAGCATAAATCGGGTACATCACCAGACTAGATTGCACCGACATCATCGAACGATAGCCGCTATCGATGCGCTCAATTTCACGCGCCACCAGACCATAACTCACATAGCCCGCATCCAGACCCCCGTAAGCTTCAGGTAAGGTGCTGCCGAGCAGGCCCATTTGTCCCATCTCGGCGAAGATCTCCGGGTCGAGGTGTTCATCACGATAGGCCTCTACAACACGTGGCGCGAGGTTTTGCTCTGCGAAAGCACGCGCGGAATCACGGATTAAACCCTCCTCCTCACTTAACTGCGCATCAAAGTTAAACGCGTCCTGCCAATTAAATGGGGCGAGACCGGGTTGTTCTTTGGGCTTGAGTTTGGGTGCTTTATTCATACGATGAAATCTTATGCATGCATGCCAAATAGCTTACCACTTTGCGTATTAATAAGCTGCGAAAATGGAATTTCTTCCTGCTTCAGAAACCCTTTGCTCGGTAATGCACCCACACGTACCAATTCAACCACCGCACATGCGGATGCGGTGGTTGTCCAGGCAATAGCGCGCCGCTCCTGGCCTGCAGCAACCAAAGGTTTGAACGCGCGTACCAGCTCTTTGCGGCGTAATTGCCCGGCCAGCACTCCTTCTACGGATGCATGTAAGTACACCACATCATCATTCACCGGCGGTTTAGCGTGGGTTAATATCTTACCTGCAGCCTCGCGATCTTCACGCATAAGCAACTCATGAAAAAAGAAATTCATTAACTTGACGTGACCGGGGTAGCGCATGGTTTTGTAATCGATGTTGTCGACTTTACCAAAATACGTCTCGCACATCGTTCCCAGACCCCCAGACGTGGTAAATGCTTCGAGCTTGACCCCATCGACATAAATAGTTTCCAACCATTCCATCGCGGATACGGTTTTAAGTTCACCCTCTTCCAGCACTTCACAATCATTCAGATATTCATTTACCACGCCTTCGGGCGACCAATTAAAGGCATAGCCCAGCAGACCAGTTGGGTGTTGGGGCAACGCGCCCACGCGCAGACGGATAGAGCGAACGCTCTCAAACGCAGACGCCAGATGCGCACCAATAATGCCAATCAACCCAGGCGCCAGGCCACATTGCGGTGCCATCACCCCTTTTGCGGTCTTGCTTAATTCACGAATCGCCCGAGTGGTTGGCACGTCTTCGGTAAGATCAAAGTAATGCATACCGAGTTGGTGCGCAGCGTTTGCAACGTTTAAATTCAGATGATAGGGCAAACAAGATAGGACCGCTTCAAAGCCTCCTAATGCCTTTTGTGTTTTGTTCTGTGATGAAAAATCTGCCTGCTGGCGATTAAAAGGCAGCGCCTGCTTGGGTGCTTTACTATCAAAACCCACGACCTCAAAGCCAGCCTCATGTAATAACTCAGCAGCCAAACATCCAACTTTTCCGAGACCTAATACTGCAACTTTATTAAAACGCATGATTAAGCATCCACTTCAAACTTTATCCCTTGCGCTAGCGGCAACTCTCTGGAGTAGTTGATCGTGTTGGTTTGTCTGCGCATATAGCCTTTCCACGCATCCGAGCCAGATTCACGCCCACCACCGGTTTCTTTTTCACCGCCAAAGGCACCTCCAATTTCGGCGCCGGAAGGTCCGATATTGACATTGGCAATACCGCAATCTGAGCCAGATGCCGCGAGGAACAGCTCCGTTTCGCGTACATCAGTTGAAAAAATGCACGAAGATAAACCCTGCTTCACAGCATTTTGCATGGCGATTGCCTCACCCAGTTCGCGGTAAGGCATTACGTATAAAATGGGGGCAAAAGTTTCTTGCTTGACCGTTGCGCTTTGTTCAGGCATCTCAACAATAGCGGGCGAAACATAATAAGCATCAGAATATTGATCTGCTAATACCCGCTCACCACCTGAAACTTTACCCCCTTCGCTGGTAGCGGTTTTGAGCGCAGCTTGCATTGCATCGTAGGCATCCGCATCGATCAAGGGACCAACCAAAGTTTCACTATTCAAGGGTTCGCCCACAGGCATACTTTGATATGCCTTGATTAATCGGGGGATCAGTTCATCATAAATACTTTCATGCACGATCAATCGCCGTAAGGAAGTACAGCGCTGGCCACAAGTGCCTACGGCGGAAAACACAATCGCGCGTAAGGCCATTTCAAGATCAGCCGAAGGGCTCACAATCATTGCATTGTTGCCGCCTAGTTCTAAAATACTGCGGCCAAAACGTTTAGCCACAACCGGCCCGACGATACGCCCCATTCGGGTGGAACCCGTGGCAGAAACGATTGCTACATCTTCACTGGCAGTGAGCACCTCGCCCACCTGGTAATCACCTATCACGATTTGCAGTAGATTAGCCGGTGCGTCACCAAATTGCGCGAGCGCCGTTTCGAATATTTTGCCGACCGCCAACGCGGTAAGCGGGGCTTTTTCCGAGGGCTTCCAAACCACAGGGTCTCCACACACCAGCGCCAAAGCGGCATTCCACGCTGCGACCGCGACAGGAAAATTAAACGCTGTAATCACTCCGCACACGCCCATTGGGTGCCAGGTTTCACGCATGCTGTGACCGGGGCGTTCCGAGGCGATGGTCAGGCCGTGTAACTGACGCGACAAACCGACCGCAAGATCGCAGATATCGATCATTTCCTGAACCTCACCCAAGCCTTCTTGTTCAATTTTGCCGCATTCAAGCGAAACCAGGCGGCCGAGATTTTCCTTTTCTGTACGCAATGCTTCACCAAACAGGCGCACCAGCTCTCCACGTCTGGGCGCCGGTATATCACGCCATGTATAAAAAGCTTGCTTGGCGTTAGCGATAGCAGCCTTGGTTTGCTCGGGGGTATGCGGTGTGAGGCTGGCGATTTTTGTGCCATCGATGGGCGTAAATACTTCAAGTGAGCCCGTATTGGTTTGCTCATTGAGTACACCTGCGGCTTGTAATATATCGGTGTGCAACATGGGTTGTCCTCCTCGCGTTATTGTTTGAAACACGTGGTAAATATTGGCAGAAAAATGGCTAAAAAAATAGCGTTGAAATAGCCATTTTCGCCTAAAATATATTCTTTATAACTATAATTATAGTAATTATGCCTATAAATAAAAAAGACGAGCAGCTCATCTCGCTACTTCAGAAAGATGCTCGCATTTCGATAGCCGAGATTGCACGCCGGATAAAGCTATCTCGCACGGCCGCCAAAGCGCGCCTTGATAAACTTGAAAGAAGTGGGGTGATTAGCGGGTACAGCGTACGCTTGAGCAATCAATATTTGCAGGGCCGGGTACAAGCCATGGTGATGATTAAATCACCCCCTTTAAAGCGCGAGCGATTAGAGAAAGCCTTAATGAAAATGGGTAACCTCCAATCACTGTACTCCATCAGTGGCGTGTTCGATTTGGTCGCAGTGATATCGGCGCAAACCATTAGTGAGCTGGATGAATACATTGATAAGATTGGCCAGCTAAAGGGCGTGGAAGATACGATGTCTTCAGTTATTCTTTCGACCAAACTTAGCCGTTAATACGCATGTCAAGTTAATTCGGGCTTGTTTTTTTGGTAGCTCGGATATATCGTGGTTTGCATAATAACATCCTGTTGAAAGGCTATGCACAAACCACCGCTTATCTGGCTTAATGTCCTTGTCTTTGCCCTTACCGGCATCATCACTCTAATCGGCATTCCCATTTATGCCATTTTTCATGGTATTGATGGTTGGCAGATCACCGCCATGCTGCTGGGCATAATATTTTGCGAAATCTCTATCACCGCAGGATACCACCGGCTTTGGTCACACCGTGCGTACGAAGCACACCCGCTGGTAAAAATTGTATTTATGCTTGGCGGCACCTTTGCAACGCAAAACAGCATTTTGCATTGGGCTTCGGACCACCGTAAACATCATCGCCATGTTGATGATAATGACAAAGATCCCTATTCCGCCAAACGCGGTTTCTGGTATTCACACATTGGCTGGATGTTGCGTGAGTATGATCTTGACTACGATTACGAATACCAAAACTGTAAAGATCTAAAGCGTGATCCGATTGTGATGTGGCAACATCGCCACTATATGCCGTTGGTGCTTGCCACCAATTTTGGTATCCCGATATTGTTTGGCCTGTGGCATGGCGATCTGCTTGGCATGATATTTTTGTTGGGATTTGCGCGCCTATTCATCTCCCACCACTTTACCTTTTTCATCAATTCGCTTGCGCATATCTGGGGTAGCCAGCCTTACTCTGATCAAAACACGGCGAAAGACAATGGTTTCCTGGCCGTTTTAACCATGGGTGAGGGCTATCACAACTATCATCATCAGTTCCAACGCGATTACCGCAATGGCATTCGATGGTGGCAATTTGATCCCACCAAGTGGCTTATCAGAACCTTGGCGAGTATGCGACTGGCTTATGCGCTCTATCGAACCCCACTTGAACAAATCGAAAGCTCGCGTGCCAAAATGTTGCTCCAGAGAACCACGCGTAAATTGATCCATCTACCCCATGCCGACGCCCTAATCCTGCGATTGCACGATGAGTACGAATTGTTGCTGCAGAAAATTGATGAATTTACCCAGGCAAAAAAAGCCTGGCTTCAAGCCAGAAAGAATTCGGCGATCGAGCATGTCGATTTTGAACAACTAAAAGAAAATTTTAAAACACTCAAGCAAAGCTTTTTGCTGCAGAAAAAGCAGTGGGTATTATTGAATGCGCGAATTGCCTATTAGTACAATATTACGGACGAGCGCTGCGATTGCACATGTCGATTTACTCGTATCGCGTACACCAGCAGCAAAGCTACAATGTATCAAACCGGATAACTGGCCCTTGAATAGATGAAATTACTGATATTGGGATTGATACTCTGGGCAGGGGTACACTTTATTCCGTCGCTCGCACAACCGATAAAACACAAATGGAAAAACCAGCTCGGGGATAAGGGCTACCAATTATCTTTTTCACTCATTGTTGTGGCATCCCTTGTCATGATTGTATTGGGCTGGCGCAGCATTACCCCAGAAATGCTTTACGCACCACCGCAAGGTACCCGCGGTATTTCGATACTTCTGATGGTGATTGCGTTCATACTATTTGGCGCATCTCATCATGTCACCCGAATAAAGCAGTTCATCCGTCATCCGCAACTCACCAGCGTGATTGTCTGGTCCTTGGCTCACTTATTGGCGAATGGTGATAATCGATCGGTTGTATTATTTGGCAGCTTGGGAATCTGGGCTATTCTTGAAATTTTTGCCATTAATCGCAGAGAAGGCCCTTGGGTAAAAGCAGAAATCCCGACCTGGCCGGTTGAAATAAAAGGCATTGCAATTAGTTTGGTGATTTTTATCGTTGTTAGCTTAGCGCATCCGTATATTGCGGGTGTTGGGATTCGTTAAACGCCTAAATCTACGCTGGACTAGCCCCGCCTGATTACGATAAAAACTAGGCTGTAATATTTATTAGCCACCAAGCGCATAAGGCCTACAACGTTCTTTTTTGTTTAAAGGGTTGACGTTTACGTAAACGTCAATCTATATTGTCGTTATTCCTACGCATACAAATAATCACCATGACTACTTATCAAGCCCCCATTCAAGATTTTAAATTCCTGCTCAATGATGTGCTCAAGGTGAATAAGTTGGTCTACGACTTACCAGGATTTGAAGAACTCGATGACAATCTTGCCGATATGGTATTGGAGGAATGCGCCAAGGTATGTGAAGAAGTATTACACCCGATTAACCATTCGGGCGATCAACAGGGTTGCCAGTTTGACGATGGTAAAGTCACCACGCCGGATGGATTCAAACAAGCCTATGAGACCTACACCCAGGCGGGTTGGTCGGCATTATCGCTATCGCCTGAATACGGGGGTCAGGGCTTACCTGAAACCCTGAATTTTATTGTCGAAGAAATGACCTGCAGCGCAAACACCTCGTTTAGCCTCTATTCGGTACTGACGCGCGGTGCGGTAAACCTGATTGAGGCCTATGCCATCGATAAGCTAAAAGATCAGTATTTGGAAAAAATGGTCGCCGGAGACTGGACCGGCACCATGTGCCTGACTGAGTCTCACGCCGGCACAGATTTGGGTATGGTGAAAACCAAGGCCGAACCACAACAAGATGGTAGCTACGCGATTCAAGGCACCAAGATTTTTATAACCGGTGGCGAACACGATCTCACCGACAATATTGTACATCTGGTTTTAGCCCGCCTACCGGATGCACCAGCTGGGGTCAAAGGTATCAGCTTGTTTTTGGTGCCCAAGATGCTGCCCGATGCCGATGGCAATCCTACCGGTGATAATCAGGTGCGTTGTGGTTCGATTGAACATAAGATGGGCATCAAAGGGTCATCAACCTGTGTGATTAATTTCGATGGTGCCAAGGGCTATTTGGTTGGCGAGCTCAACCAGGGGTTACCTCATATGTTCAAATTAATGAATATGGCGAGGCTGGCAATTGGACTACAGGGGTTGGCGCTGGGTGAGGTCGCGTATCAAAACGCGGTGATTTATGCACGCGAACGCCTACAGGCACGCGCTTTAACCGGCGCCAAAAACCCGCAGAACGCAGCGGACCCGATTATTGTCCATCCGGATGTTCGCAAAATGTTACTCACCACCCGCGCGCACGTGGAAGGTTGTCGGGCACTTTCGATCTGGACGGGCATGCAGTTGGACATCGCCCATCGGCACAGCGATACCAACGAACGCGCCATCGCCAATGGCCATATTGAGTTAATGACCCCGGTTTTTAAGGCCTTTCTTTCGGACATGGGCTATGAGACCACCACCCTATGCCAGCAGGTGTTTGGGGGTCATGGTTATATCCAGGAAACCGGTATGGAACAGTTTGTCCGCGATGCGCGCATCGCACAAATATATGAAGGCACCAACGGAATCCAGGCACTGGATTTGGTTCGTCGTAAATTGTATATCAATGACGGTAATCTACCCGTACAGTTTTTTGATCTGCTGAATAACTATATCAAATCAAATGCAGCGGATAAGGAGCAAGCTGAGTTTATCCAGCCGTTGAAAGAAGCCGTAACGCGCTTACAAGATCTTACCCAGTGGTTGCTCAAGGCTGCCGCTGATAACCCGGACGAATTGGGCGCCGCGTCTACCGATTATTTGCGCGTATTTGCGTTGACCACGCTTGCCTGGATGTGGGCACAGATGGGGGCGGTGGCGAAATCACAATCTGATGCTTTTCATAAGACCAAGCTAACCACCGCGCGCTATTATTTTGCCCGCCTGTTACCGCAGATAGAAGGCCTGGATGCAGCCATTCGTTCGGGTGCAGATCCGATCATGACACCAGCTGAAGCGGATTTTTAACCGCTTTACGCATCCCGTAGGGGATGCACTTCCAAAGCTATGATCGAAGCGGTTTCAGCCATGCTGGTATACGAAGATGAAATCTTCGTTATCCAGCGCCAGTTTCATCTACGCGCCTTTCCCGGCTACCATGCATTTCCCGGTGGTAAGATCGATGAAGCAGATCATTTGCAATCGCTGCTCCATCCAGACGTGCAGCAGTTTCCCCTAGCGCATCTCAATGCCTTACACCGAGAGCTGGACGAAGAGCTTAGGTTTAATTTGTCCCGTGCGTTTTCAAAGCATGAAGTAATCGACATCTCCCGGTTCGGCACCGCCATCACACCCTCTTTTGAGCCCCATCGTTTTACCGCACACTATTACAAAATAGTGCTTAGTCAAAAGCCTCTGTTCAAGCTCGATAGCAATGAAATACATACTGCCAACTGGGTAAACCCTGCCCAGATTCTTGCTCAGTATAAAAAGGGTGATGCGATGATGGTCCCACCCATGCGCCATTCGATTGCACAGCTCGGTATGGATATCCAGTCTCGCAATGCTGCCGAATTTAATCTGCATATTGGCAAACAGCACCTGCCTTGCCTTGAAATTATTGATGGACTGACCACCCTGCCGATTCCCTCCAATACCTTACCCCCGGCGACCACCACCAATGCCTTGTTACTCGGCGATAAAGGTGCGCGCCAGGTATTGGTTGACCCTTCACCCAAATCTGAAACGGTTTATCAGCTGTTGCTCAACACCCTGGAAGATAAACCACTCGACGCCATTTTAATCACCCATCGCCACCCTGATCATCATGAGCGTGCGATGACTTTGGCCCGTGAAAAACAAATTCCAGTCATGCTAACGGCACAAACATTGCGTCGGCTTAAACGGGAGTATGGAACGGAGTACGTTGACAACATTGAATTGGAAATAATTCATGAGGGAAGCGAGATCACGCGCTGGAAGGGCCGGACGATTCGCGCGTATGAATTACCCGGTCATGACGATGGCATGGTCGGCCTGGCGCCGGACGGGCTAAACTGGTTTTTCATCTGCGACCTGGCACAAACCAATGGCTCGATTGTGATACCGGAAACCGGGGGTGATCTCGCGGTTTATTTGCGCTCCCTGCAACGCGTGATCGACTTAAAACCAAAAGCAGTGCTGCCTTCTCACGGTGCACCCTCAGGTGGAACGTATTTATTGGAACACACACTCGCGCATCGCATGGATCGTGAAAAACAAGTGCGGGCTGCGCTGAATAAAGGACTGAGCATTGAGCAAATGCGCGAGAAAATATATCCGCTACTTGATGAACATCTTATTCCTTTGGCCCTGCAAACCCTCAAACAACATATCAAAAAACTCAAGGCTGAAGGCAATGCGTAAATTAAAACCATTTATCCAAACCAATCTCTAAACCATGCATACCTACTTCTACTGGGCGGCAGCGGCAATGAGTGTGGTGACTTTCGTAGTCCATACCTTTATCGGCGGCCCGCGCGTTGCCGCACCCCTACTGGCCAATACAAATTTACCCATTGCGTCGAAATGGCTCAATTATTATTGCTGGCACCTGATCACCATTTTTACCTTTCTGATGGGAGGGGGTTATGCCTACGTCGCTTTGCATCCAGACAGGCCCGAACTGGTGGTGTTTTTAACCATCGTCACCACCGCCTTTGCGGTGCTCAGCGTAGCGGTTGCAAGAATGGGCCGTATCCACCCGTTACGCTTTCCCTCTACCTCCTTATTTGCCAGCGTGTCGGCGCTTGGCTTGCTGGGGCTGGTACTAAGCTAATAAGCTACATTTCTTTGTTAAAAAGTACTTGCCAGACATTTTTCGTAGAGGTAAATTTATCCCCACCGCGCTAAAAAGCGTGGAATTTGTCAGAACATTTGTATGGTTTCTATGGTTTACGTCGTGTGCTAGCGTAACTCATATGATTTGCGGCTACCTACTCACGACTCAGCTCTTGATAGGTATTAAATTGTGGCAAATGCAAAGCGGAAAAACGAAGATCTCAGCACTGATCCCGCTGACGATTTATTTGAGCAAGACTACGAATACGACGATGAGTATGATGAGTTCGATGACTTGCTCACCACCAAACGCGCTAAACAAAACAATCTGAACCATTCGCGTAATATCAAGCGCCGGCTTGACAATTACAAAGAACGAAAGTGGCTCAAGGAGCACAATTGGTTCGACGAAGAATTCTACCCTGAAGAAGGCTGATTTAGATTATCAGCATTAGCGCAGGGTATATCGGCGAGTAATACGAGCCGATGCTAGATTTCAGCCTCTCGACCTAGCAATAAATCGTGCGGCATACAGCTGCCAATATAAAACGCTACAGCGTGGCTATACTAACTTTGCCTTGGCACGATAAGCATGTAACAAAGGTTCGGTATAACCATTCGGTTGCTCGCAACCCTTAAACACCAAATCACATGCTGCCTGGAAGGCTACGCTATTATCAAAATCCGGCGCCATGTTTTGGTAACCTGGATCGCCCGCGTTTTGTTGATCGACGACTGCTGCCATGGTTTTAAGCGTGTCCATCACCTGCGCTTTTTCGCAAATGCCATGACGTAACCAATTGGCCAGATGTTGGCTGGAAATACGCAGCGTGGCACGATCTTCCATCAAACCAACGTCTTGAATATCCGGCACTTTGGAACAACCCACGCCTTGATTCACCCAACGCACCACATAACCCAACAGCCCTTGCACATTATTATTCAGCTCGGCCTGAATCTGCTCAACACTCAAGGCCTGACCTTGTAACAAGGGAATGGTCAAAATATCATCCAGGCTGGCGCGCTCACGCCTTGCAAGTTCGGTCTGACGCGCGGCAATATCCACTTCATGATAATGCATTGCATGTAAGGTCGCGGCAGTGGGCGAAGGCACCCAGGCACAATTCGCCCCGGCCATGGGGTGGTCGATTTTGCTTTGCATCATCTGCGCCATTTCGTCCGGCTTGGGCCACATGCCCTTACCAATCTGCGCGCGCCCTTTTAACCCACATTCCAGGCCGATATCCACATTCCAGTCTTCATACGCCGCCAGCCAGGGTTCTGCCTTGATTGCTTCTTTGGGCAGAAACGCACCGGCCTCCATGCTGGTATGGATTTCATCACCGGTTCGATCCAGAAAACCCGTGTTAATAAACACAAGGCGCTCAGATACTTCGCGGATACATTCTTTTAGGTTGACCGTGGTGCGGCGTTCTTCATCCATCACCCCGATTTTCATGGTGTTGCGTTCCAGGCCAAGAATATCTTCGACGCGCGCAAACAAAGTATTGGCAAACGCCACTTCTTCCGGCCCGTGCATTTTCGGCTTGACGATGTACACACTGCCCGTTCGGCTATTGGCATTGACGCCTTGTTTATTAAAGTCATGAATGGCACAGGCCGTGGTAACCATGGCATCCAGAAAACCTTCCGGGATTTCATTGCCTTCACCATCAAGCACCGCGCCATTGGTCATCAGGTGACCCACATTACGCACCAGCAATAAACTGCGGCCTTTTAAGGTAAGGGGTTTACCATTAACGCCAGTATAGGTTCGATCCTGATGCAGGGTACGGGTTTGTTGCTTTCCACCCTTTTCAAAGGTCTCATTCAAATCACCCCGCATTAACCCCAACCAATTGCGATACACTAGCACCTTGTCTTCTGCGTCTACCGCGGCGACTGAATCTTCGCAATCCTGAATCGCGGTTAAGGCAGCCTCCATCACGATATCTTTGACCCCAGCCGGTGAGGCCGAGCCAATCAAGTGATCCCGATCAATCCGAATATCGATATGCAATCCGTTGTTGCGCAGTAACACGCTTTGTAATTCGTCCTTGCCCGTATAGCCCACGAATTGTGCTGCGTCCACCAACGTGGTGATCTCGCCGTTTTGCAGCGTAATCTGCAATGTATTGTCTTTTAGTTGATAGGCCGTGACTTGCTCATGCAAACCAGATGCCAAAGGTGCTGCTTTATCCAGAAAAGCCGCCGCCTGCTTAATCACTTCTGCACCGCGCTTTGGGTTATAGCTGTTACCGATGGCCCATTCACCTTCATCCGAGATCACATCCGTGCCATATAAGGCATCATACAAACTGCCCCAACGCGCGTTTGCCGCATTCAGCGCAAATCGTGCATTCATCACCGGTACCACCAATTGCGGCCCACAAATATCGCTTATTTCTGCATCGGTATTGCCTGTGCTTATATTAAAGGCTTCCCCTTCCGGCACCAAATACCCAATCTCACTAAGAAAGACTCTGTAGTCAGCAAAAGTCTCCGCTGAGACTTCGTTTTGCTGATACCATGCATCAATTTGCGCTTGTAGATCATCACGCTTTTTGAGCAATGCTTTGTTAATCGGTGCAAGATCATTGATCAAACCTTCCAGCCCAGACCAGAATTGATCGGGCGATACATTGGTACCCGGTAATACCTCGTCATTCACGAGTTGATAAAGTGGAGCGGCAATTTGGAGTTGTTGATGCTGGATCATGCTTTTCATAAGAATTCAGAAACGAAGAACAATAAGAGTTTGTTATGGTTTACCAGACCATTATAACAAATAATGATCAACGCGCCATGGGTGCTGTGACGCTTACCTTCAGGCATTAAAGCTTGATTAAGCTCGGGCCTGACTAAAAAGATGAAACCTCATATGATCCTTATGTTACTAATCATTCCTTATTTTTATTGTGTGTTTTTGCTATTATATGGATGGGGTTTCTGGCCCAATCAGCGCGGCTATATTCCTTGCCCTAACCCGGATCTTTTAGATGTCACATAGTACAAACTACTTAAATTACGCACCTTGTTTCATTTTTTGTACACCTATCAAATATGTATAATAAATGTTATACGAGAAATATCACAGGGATTAAGTTTTGAACTTATTTGATTATCTTTATGTGGATTTAGATAAAGCTATTTCTCTTTATAGCCAACTTACTGGTGGCGTTGTTGAGTTAAGAGAAACCCAATCTGAGAAAGGATCTAGTTCAGACAACAAAAGAAATTACGATTTCAAGGTATTTAAACATGATGCCGGTGGAACAACTCAGGAAAAGGAGCAAAATAAAACAACAGTAAAGCCTTATCATGCTTTACTACAAGAATTGGAGGAAGAGCTCTCTTTATCAGGCTATCTTCTGGATTTAGCTAACTATGATGAAGGAAAGACATTAAAGGACACAGAGTTAAGAAATACCCTGAAAAAAGCCTTATGTATTAAATGCACCGGCCGAATAGTCATCGAAGATTATGAAAGAATGAAGAAAATCGGTATGGATTTTCCGGATATAGTTAAACTGATAAACAGAAGCCATGCCGATTCTTTGAAAGACGATCCAGAGTTCCAAGAATTTGAACAAAAAATCGTAGAGTTAGAGCATGCGACCGGAAATAGAAACAAAAGAGCAAAAGCTAAGAACCAAGCAAAAAAACTAAGAACAGAACTTGATTCATTGATAACCTCAACAACAGCTGTTGATCCAGTTCGACAATGGATTTTGGATGGAATGAAAACGTGGATTGATGCATTTCTTCCCAATATAACCAACATACGGGTTTATCCATTCGAAGAAGAGGACAATGAGCATGTTTTCGGACATCTAAATACTTCAAATTTTACAATTTCAGATCCCACAGCTTTTCACTTTACTTACGGTTCGTTTCCTACTGAAGAGTTTACAATGCTTGGCGTCATAACATCTGTACCCTCGGATGAGGAAGAAAAATTTGTACCACTTCAAGAGTTTGCAAAGGAAGATCTAGAAGATTATGAGAGTATAGAAAGTGCTTTTCGAGGCTTGTTCCGAGGGTTTGACGGAATCGAAGCTATGGTTAGAACCTGCCGATACCCAAGAGTTTTAGTCCATCCAGTTTTGGTGTATCGCCAAACATCGCCTAACAAGGCATTGCAGCGGGCAAGCCACTGAATGCGGTGTTCGCGACAGACGAAAGACTGCTAGCACAGGATAATCTCTTTGTCTGCTTTTTCTAATGGAAAAACACCGTCTGAAAGGTACTTAAGTGGTCTATGCAAAAGGGCATTTCTAAGTTTATGGAGCTACCCCAATCTGCATACTGATGAGGGCCGCAAGAAAGGAAAAGGTGTAGGTCATGAATTGTGCGACCTACTCGTTGTTTTTGAAAATGATGTGATTATATTCTCCGATAAGTATGTCACATTTAACGAAAAAATAGATGTCAAATCTGCATGGAGGCGTTGGTACAAGAAAGCGGTAGTTAAATCTGCTAATCAAGTATATGGAGCCGAAAGTTGGTTGAGAAAGCATCCAGAAAGGATATATCTGGACGCTCATTGTCAACATAAACTCCCAGTAGAACTGCCTGCCGCCGATAGTTTTCGAGTGCATCGTATCTGTGTGGCACATGGAGTATATAACGCTTGCAAGGATTACTTTGGCGGTAATAGTTTAGGTAGCTTAGTTGTCAACTCTGGTATTCAGGGTGCGGACGAGCACAATCAGCCATTTCATGTCGGTGCCGTGAACCCAGAGAAAGGCTTCGTTCATGTGTTTGAAGACTTTACTCTAGACGCGGTCTTTACAGAACTCGATACTATTGCAGACTTTATTGCATACCTTAATAAACGCGAAAATTTTCTGACAAAAGAAAAACTCACCATCCTAGCACCAGGGGAAGAACAGCTATTAGCGATATATTTGACCCACATAAACTCTGACGGAGAGCACGATTTTGTTCTCTCAACCGGGGACAACGATGAACCAGATTTTATCTCATTTGATGAAAGTTTCTGGGATAGCATGGTTCAGAACCCACAGTATAGAGCAAAGAAAGAAGCGGATAAGATTAGTTATGCTTGGGACCGATTAATAGAGCATTTCATAAAACATGGACGTAATTATGATGATACTAGTCAGGGAAATCAAACAACAGCAGAGCTAGAATGGGGGCTTCGTTTTATGGCGTCGGAACCACGCATCAGAAGACGCCAACTCGCACACGCGATAGTTCATCTTTTGGAGAATACGCCGCAAGGTAAACGTGCTACCCGAGTAGTTTATTCAAATGATTTTCCCGAATACGCATACGTTTTTTTAGTGTTACCTAAATTAGAAGATGAAAATTACGAAGAATACAGGATAAATAGAAATGCCTTGCTTCTAGCATACTGTAAAGTTACCAAACTTCGTTGTCAGACGGCTAACTACATTATTGGACTGGCTACAGAAAACTATGGCGCAGAGGGGGCGTCTGAAGATTTAGCTGTATTAGATGTCAGGGAGTGGACAGACGAAATGCAAGAAGAAGCTAAATATATAAGGAATGAGGCGTCATTACTACTTGACGAAAACATTTCTGTCACTGAGGGGCGGGCACAAGAGTATCCAGATATTCCATCACCTAGCAATGCGTATAAGGATGCTGTCAAAAAAAGGGAAAAGAGGGCAACCAATAGAAAACGTATGCAAAAGACCAGCAGGAAGAGAAACCGTAAGAAATAAACATGTATACACAATATCTCCTTGAGTAATAAAGAATAGACCACGACTATTCACTAAGTTAACTCACATAAATTTATCCTATAAAGTGGTTAGACCCTCTGTAATCTATACAACCTTATATAATAAATTTGAACAACACGGAATCTATCAACCCATGATTTACCTGGTTTCTATCACCGCGCTTGTCGCTTTGATTTATGGGCCTCAATTCTGGGTCAAGTACGTCATTCGTAAACACAGCAAAAACCTTGATGGTATGCCAGGCACGGGATCAGAGCTGGCGCTGCATCTGATCGAACGTTTTGAGTTAGAGGGCGTTAGGGTTAAGAAAACCCGAGCAAACGAAGATTTTTACTCCCCAGGCGACAAAGTGGTGGGCTTGTCTCCGGAAGTCTATGGCGGCAAGTCACTCTCTGCCGTTGCCATTGCGGCGCATGAAGTGGGGCATGCGATTCAACACTACAATAATGAACCGCTGAGCCAGCTTCGTGATAAATACGCAACGCTTGCGGCTACCGTGCAAAACATGGGCATATATATTTTAGCGAGCGTGCCACTGGTAGGTGTTTTTTCACGTAGCCCGGCCTTGATCGCATTTGTCATATTTATTGGCGTAATCGCGATGTTTGCTTCTGTTATTTTTCATGCGCTGGTTCTGCCCGAAGAATATGATGCAAGTTTTGGTAAGGCTTTGCCCATCTTAGATGAAGGCTATGTGCCTACTGAATACATGCCCGCAGTCAGGCAGGTTTTAAAAGCTTGTGCGTTTACCTATGTTGCTAGCGCACTTTCAGATATTTTGAGTATTTGGAGATGGATAGCCATTCTTAGATAAAAGAGGCCTGACTTCTTTAAACGCTATGCGTTGTCGTAAGATTTGAGTTGCAAAACTTGATTCCACGGACTGCCTCAATGGCTTTAACTCAATTTACAGTAGTATATGGACGTGATCCTTAATTATTATGTGAAAATATGAACAGCACAATAAAAACAATACTTGAGCATCGATCAATTCGTAAGTTTACGGATCAGAAAATATCTGATGAACAACTGGAACTGATATTTGATTCTGCCAGATCAGCATCGACTTCGAGTAATCTTCAATGTGGCAGTATTATTCGGGTGACAGATCAGGCAAAGCGTGAACGATTAGCCGAGTATGCCGGTGGACAGGCTTACGTGGCCTCGGCGGCGGAATTTTTTGTGTTTTGTGTGGACTTTAATCGTCATAAAGATATCTCACCATCAATCATGTTGGGTTATACGGAGTTGACATTAATTGGTGCCATTGACGTTGGGCTAATGGGGCAAAATTGCCTACTAGCTGCTGAGTCAATGGGCCTTGGCGGCGTGTTTATTGGCGGTATTCGAAATAGTCCTGAGCAGGTCACGGAACTGCTTAAACTCCCGAAATATGTCATGCCGGTATTTGGCATGTGTATTGGTTATCCGTTGGATGATCCGGATAAGAAACCACGCCTGCCGCTTTCCATTGTCGTTCATGAAAACCAGTATCAACCTCTAGACCAGAAAGCATTAGAACAATATGATAATGAAGTTCGACAATACTATGGAAGCCGGCGCCAAAACCAAAAAAGCCAGTCCTGGTCAGAACAAATCACCCAAACGCTGAAAAAAGAATCCAGACCCCATATGAAGGCATTTGTTAATAAGCAGGGCTTCAGCATTAAATAGGTCATCCGCGTGATTGCAAATATCAAGTTAAGAGGACACAAACCTTAATTAACTTCTGATAAGCACAAGCCTGCCTGGAATTCCGAGAGGTATCAATCCAGCTTTTTATCCAGCCAACCTCTAAACTAAATATATTTCTCGATAATAGAAATAAACCTAAGACCAGTTGATATGGCTTGATAATCCTCGTCTTGAAGATTACTTTAGACACAAACATAAAACGCAAAGGAAAATGACGACTAACAAAGAATACATTCCTCCTAAAGTTTGGACCTGGGATAGTGAAAACGGGGGTGAATGGGCAAAAATTAATCGCCCGATTGCAGGTGCTACCCATGAGGCCGAGCTCCCAAAGGGAAAACATTCCCTGCAACTCCACTCTCTCGCAACCCCCAATGGGCAAAAAGTCACCATCCTTTTGGAAGAGTTGCTCGAAGCGGGGGTTAAAGCCGCGGAGTATGATGCCTTTCCGATTAAGATCACCGAGGGTAAGCAGTTTTCTTCGGGCTTTGTTGAGCTTAATCCGAATTCAAAAATACCCGCGCTTTATGACGTTGAAGAAGACCTGCGTGTATTTGAGTCAGGCTCAATTTTGTTATATCTCGCTGAAAAATTTAATCATTTCTTGCCCAAAGATTTATCCAGGCGAACCGAAGTTTTGAACTGGCTTTTCTGGTTACATGGCGCTGCGCCCTTCTTGGGGGGTGGGTTCGGACATTTCTACCAGTATGCACCTACAAAGATGGAATATCCGATTGACCGGTACACCATGGAGGTTAAACGCCATCTTGACCTGCTGGATAAGGCATTGGCGGACAAACCATTTATCGCAGATACCGAATACAGCATCGCGGATATCGCGATTTGGCCCTGGTACGGAAATCTTGTTCGTGGCGTGCTTTATGGGGCATCTGAATTCTTACAAGTCCACGAATATGAAAATCTACAGCGTTGGGCTGAACAAATCTGGAACCGACCCGCCGTACAGCGCGGTATCATGGTCAATCGTACCTGGGGTGAAGATTCAGAACAGCTGCATGAACGTCATGATGCGTCAGACTTTGAGTTTGGTAAATCCAAGGAGTGAGCCTTTTTCAGTGGCCGACCACTATACGCGTCAGCCAAATTAGGCTTAAACTGCTATATGTTAGAAAAACCCGCGTTCAAAATTGCTATAGGCTTTTTCATATTTTGGCTTGGAATTAATCTTGGAATCGCAGATTTTCCACCACCTGTTGGTTTTCTCTGGGTTGTTTTTCTCGTCATTATCGCTGCGTATTTGGTGTTTATACGCGTGCCTACTTACAGAAAATGGCTCATAAACTGCCAAACGGGGCGCATGTTGCGGGTTGTCATTGACGGCTTTTCCGTGGGCTTTATATTTGCTTTGATATTTATCTTAATACCAGGGGGCGGTGAACCATCAGTCCCTCCACCCGATTTGTATGATCGTTTAGTATGGCTTTTATTTCTGGGCGTATGTGGAGCCATAAATGCCGCAATCGTTTATGGCATTATCTACCTTTCAGAAAAATACGAATTAATCTAGGCGCAGAAATGATCTCTGCATTTGCGGCTCAGGACGTAGATTTTAAGAATTGTTGCATGAAGAGCCGTAAGTATGATGGTTCAGTGCGAGACTACTACTTCCGAAATTAGTAAAGCCAACACGTAATCAAGAAACTTGAGCGGGACAGTAAAAGCCTTGTCGTTATCACTGTCCCTTGGTTTCGAGTTAGCCGGACACTACTATCTGATGGCCTATTTAGAAACGGCCGGATAAATAACTTCGATCCAGTGATCGCTGGTAAACATTTCATCTACCCATTTTTCATCTAAATCCGCGAGTGGTTTTTCCGCCTTGGCCTGTTCAACATCCAGCCCCACTTCCTTGTGCTTTAATATACTGGTATAAGCGGCTTCAAACATGACTTTATAATTTTCAAGATCTGCTTTATTCGCTAGTGGGCCAGGGATAGTGTTGGTTTGATCATTGGCTAATGCCAGTATCGCATCTACACCCGCGTACCTTTGACCGAGCCACCGTGGCCTGGATCAATGAACGGGTAGAAACCATTAAAGAATATCACCTGCATGAATCAGTTTGGCATTTTTAAAATGGATAAAACTATCGCCGTCAGTATGGGCGTTGGGAGCATAGTTCAAAGGTTATCATTTCTTTTTGGGACAGGTGAAATTACCATGATGGCCTTTTCATTGATTCGTTGGGAGCCACCCTATAGAATGTTTAACACGAAAAACGACAGGATTAAAACATGGCACCCACCCCACTATTAGCCGATCTGGAAAGAGCATTTGAGTTATTAAGGCCATTGGAAGAAAGTGAATTGAACTTCGCCCCTGATCCGACTGTTTCTCCAGACGTCCGCGAATTAACCGGAGTAGAGAGCTATCCCACAGATTCCCATCGGGCGAACTTGCAGGCGAGAATCAAAGCCGTTGAAAAAGCAGGTGACAAGTTAAATTGGCGCGAACCCTCTGAATATGTATCCAAGCTTATTGTTGCATGCGTACAGCTTAGTCCACCGAGTGATGATCAGGCATAGAATCCAACACCCAGGTTTACATTTCACTCATTACGGTCAGTGATGCATTTACCATCTGCTCCAAACACGCTTTAAGCGGTGAAAGCGTGTTCGGCAAGCGAATCCCGAAGTTTGTACAGATTATTAAACTGCTACACGAGCATCTTAAAACTTAAAGGCCAGCAAATAACCCCACGCAAACGCCTTAACAGGTAATGTCGTTTAAATTCTCATCATAAGTATTGCGACACTCAGTGGTACCTTGTGGGTCATTATCTACCCCACCAATAATCTTAGTGTTGGTCACATATACACCACTGCTTCCAACTGTACCAATATGCAAACCAAAAGTACTACCTGACAACTCCGAACTATCTATTGTAGCGGAGGAAGAATTATTGAAAAATCCATAGTTCTCTCCCGCGTTTCCAGTACCAGTAGCAATAACATTTGTAATTATTGGAGATGAATCAGACCGGCAATATATACCGTACGAGTCCGATTGAGTTGAGCTACTGGAGGTTGCGGAAGCCATGGTGTTATTTATTATTGGTGACGCAGCATTTCTATCAATCCGTATTCCATAAGACTTTGAGGTACCTCCAGAGGAAAGAGCATTTACACGCTCTAGTATTGTGCTTGTATCAAAGCTCAAAATAGCAATTGAGATTTCACTTCCCCCGGTATTCTCCACACTAATATCACTTAAGCTAGCATTATTTGCACCCGACACAACCGCCGAAGAAGAATCAGTATTACTCGTGCTAATTGCCCCCGTCAGCTTGGTTACATAGCGACCGCTACCCGCTATACTCACCCATTCTTTCATCTGCAAAGGCCCACTAAGCGTATACACCCCGGGCGCGATGACAATAAGATAAGGGTTGCTCTCACTCGCATCGGTGATCGAATTGAGCGCGGCAATTGGTTCACTAAAATCGCCGTTACTTTTGGCAACCGTAACCACATTGCTCAGTTTTTGTGCCTCTCCCCCTCCTAAGGGAACCACGACTACTTTATTGTGCGCGCTTGCACCCAGTGCGATTCCCAAACCCAGTAGTACCAATACCCGCGCCAGCGTATAACTGACCCGACTGCCAAATTTTTGTGTATACATAATGATTATCCCCTTTTCCTAATATTTAACATTGTCCTGATGAACCGTTCATTCTAGGCCACAATACGCTAATAAAACAAGGGAAAAAGCATACAAATCAACAACCCCGCCACATGCAGCAGAGTATGCGCAAAGAGCCACGATAATTCCGCCCCAGGGGGCGAGGAATTAGACCCACTAACGGGATTAAAGCGCAAGCGCGCTCAAATCCAGCTGCTCACCTGCCATAGGTGGGCACCAAAAATAACTACCAGTGACGGGGTGGGTGAAAGTGAATAGCGCATCGACAATGCCATCGTCCTTACCTAGCATTCGGTTGAGTAAGGCCTCGAAAGCATCAAATGAGTGCCCAAATGCAGTAAACACTAAACCCATTTGTTCATTCTCAGCCCAAGGCATGGAGCGGCGCAAAACAAATGCCTCAGGTTTAAAATCTTCCTGCGCAGTTCTTTTCACATGCGCAGATTCTGGCGCATCTTCTATTTCCTCGTTATCGGATAATCGACGACCGAAGGTGTGGTCTTGTTTTTCTTGTGGAAAGGAATCAAATTCATCCAGATCGTGTACCCACTGCTGTATGGCCAAAAAACTTGAGCCATCTAGACCAGCACCCTGGTCTTGTACCAAGGCGACTTCCAGTGCATCTTCTCCCTCTGGGTTTTCGGTACCATCTTCATAACCCGTTAAATCACGGCTTGGCCCGTACTGAAAAGCATCGATGGATTGTTGCAGCTTAAATGCTGGCTTGAGCAATTTAACCAAACGCCTGGACTGGTGCGCAAGTTCACCCCGATCTTCCCCACGTAACCAGCAACACATAGCATAAGACGTAGAAGGGATTGCCTGTCCACCACTGACCTCGGCGGGAAAATACCGCATACCATTGATGTCGATCTCAAGTTGTTGAATCGTATTTAACCCAATTCCCACAACTACCGCTTCCCCATCTACTTCCTGGGCTAAGGCCTTGAGCGTTGCCGCTGGGCTGGTTCCAGATTCGAGCGAAAAAAACAGGTAACGTGCTAGCCTAGGGATTTCTTTTAAGATACCTGCTTGGGCCTGATTCATGTTGCTCTCCGGTTAAATTAAGATTGCTATGAGTTTATGGATTACTCACCTTTTCAGCAATGTAATGATGGGCAAGACCAGACAAATTTAGATACCTAGTTGCTCCCGCACTTGCGTAAATCGATTCGCTGTATTAACGCCTGACCACCAAGACTGTATTGTGCAGGTATTAGTGCAAATTCTGCCGCCTGCACTAAGCCTCTTTAAGGCAAACTACGATTGATGATAACTAGCATGACCTTAGTTTAAAGGGTCAGATGTATTTTGTAAAAACGTATATTTTTATGATTTTAATCTATTTATTAGATAATAAAGCAGCTCAGGTCTATGATTTTTAAAACAGCTCGCTTATTTATTTGCAGGTAATGCGTAGGTGGCGACACAATGGGCGACCGCCTGGGTATCCCCTTCAGAAAACAGATTTACTTCGCCCACCACCAGCGTTCTACCTACCTTGATCAGCTCACATTCGGCAATCAAATCGCGATCTGCCGAGGGCTTTCTTAAAAAGTTCATATTCAAACTGGTGGTGACGGCTAACGGTATCATTCCCAACTTCCCGAGTATGGCAACATATATCACCACGTCCGCCATTTGCATTAATACCGGCCCTGCGACGGTACCACCCGGTCGCAATTCCTGCCTTCCAATTTTATGCCGAATCGTTGCGGTCCCATCAACACCAACATCGTCGATACGCATTTTGGTGTAGTGCGGAAACTCAGTAGCTAAAAATTGGGTGATTGCCTGTTTATCCATTATTTATCTCGCTTGGGAACTAAAATAACGGCCTCTCCGTCAATTACGACTTTCTCAGCGACACGGCATATGGTCTCAAGCGTGATGATGCCATTTTTGTTTTTTAGCTCGGTAATGGTCACAGTGGTCACCACCTCATCGCCGATATAAACTGGCGCACGAAAATTAAGCGTTTGGCTAACATACAAGCAACCCGGACCGGGCAATTTGGTGCCAATGAGGGCCGAAATATTGCTGCTGGAAAGCATGCCGTGTGCAATACGTTTTTTGACGCGCGAGGTTTTTGCGGCAAAATCCTCATCCAAATGATGCGGGTTGTCATCACCAGAAATATCGACAAATTGTTGTATGTCGCGTTCACGAATAACCCGCGAGTAACTCGCGCTCATGCCCAGTGAAAGATCTTCGAAAAAATACCCGTGTCTATGCATTAACTTAAACTCCATGCACGATTGACTTTTGATTGAACCGGCGTATCGAGCTGACGACAAATCTCGCGTCCTACAGCAACCAGCTTATCCAGATCGACACCGGTTTTGATATCCATTTGTCGAAGCATATACACCACGTCTTCAGTCGCGACATTGCCTGATGCCCCTTTGGCATAAGGGCAACCACCTAAGCCTGCAACCGAGCTATCGACAACACCCACCCCAAGCGTCAGCGCAGCGTAAATATTCGCCAGCGCCTGACCATAGGTATCATGAAAGTGGACGGCTAGCCGTTCAATCGGAACGTATTTAGCCACCGCCTCAATCATGGCAGTTGCTGCCAAAGGCGTACCTACGCCAATAGTGTCGCCCAACGATACTTCATAACAACCCGAGTCAAGCAGCTGCCGCGCCAAATCTACCACGGCCTGAGCGGCAATGTTGCCCTCATAAGGGCAACCCAATACGCAGGATACATACCCCCTTACTGCGATATCATTTGCCTGCGCGGTTTTAATCGCTTTTTCGTACTGCGCCAAGCTTTGCGCAATACTACGGTTAATATTGCGTTGGCTGAATGTCTCCGAAGCAGCAGCAAACACGGCTATTTCTTTCACCCCTGCGGTAATAGCATCTTGCAGGCCACGCTCATTGGGTACCAGTGCAGGGAATTGGGTAGAGGTGTCCAGATTGAGCCGGGCAAATACCGCCGCTGTATTCGCCATTTGCGGCACCCATTTGGGCGAAATAAAGCTCCCCGCCTCAATCACCGGCAGCCCGCACGCCGCAAGGTGCTGGATTAAATCAGCACGCTGGTCAACGGAAAGGGGGGCTGCTTCATTCTGCAGACCATCACGGGGCCCGACTTCTACAATTTTAACCTGGCCGGGCAAGCTCATTGCGCAAACGTCAGCAAAATATCCCCTTCATTTACCTGATCGCCTACCTTGAAATTAAGCGTGGCGATTTCACCATCGGCTGCCGCGACAATAGCATGCTCCATTTTCATCGCCTCAATGGCAATTAGCTGATCTCCCTCATTGACTGCGTCACCCACTTTGACATGACAGGCGATGACTTTCCCAGGCATCGGTGAGGCGTAATTATTCATTTGCCCGGCAAGCGCATCAGCTGGCTGGCCTAAATTTACCCGTTCGAAATGATAGCTTTGTTTATCGAACAGTATATCAACGCAATCATCTGCGCCTACTGTAACTACGTCGTAAATCGCGCCATCGAGTTCCAGTCTCAATTCGGGTGCGGCGTCTGCCAGCAGTTTTACCTCAAACGCGCGATCCGGTGTTTCTATGCGCCAGCGAGATGGACTGGGCCAAATCTTTATTGCGATTTGACGTTCGAGATGCTGCAGCAATATTGATTGTGCTGCATCTGACCCAACCCGCCAGCCCATTGAATCGGCCCAGGGTGACCAAGGATCGGCGCTGAGTGACTGTGCTGCTTGCATATCTTGTGCTTGTTTCTGCACAAAATACACCGCTGCGCTAACTAACGCACCCTCATTTAGTGATGTTGTAGTTTGGATGAGCGTATCCAAATGTGAATCAATAAATCGCGTATTGGCGCCACCTTGTTGTACCGCGGTGTGCGCGCAAAGCGTGGCAAGAAAATTAAGGTTATGCTTGGTACCAAGCAACTGATATTCACCAAGTGCTATCTCAAGACGTGCCAGTGCTTGCACGCGATCATCACCCTGGCAAATAAGCTTGGCAATCATTGGGTCGTAATACGGGCTGATAAAGTCGCCTTGTGCCACCCCGGTATCTACGCGAACACCCTTATTAGTTTTGGGTGCGTTTAAGTATGCGAGCTGACCAATCGAAGGCAAGAAGTTTTGCTGCGGGTTTTCTGCGTATACCCGCACTTCTATCGCGTGGCCCTGCATTGCGATCTGCGACTGCTTGAGGGGCAGGGGCTGACCAGCAGCAACCTGTAATTGCCAGGCTACCAAATCCTGCCCGGTAATCATTTCTGTTACGGGATGCTCGACTTGCAAACGCGTATTCATTTCCATGAAATAAAACGTATCATCCGGTGCCAGTAAAAACTCAACCGTCCCCGCACCCAGATAGTTGATCGCTTTACTACAGTTAATCGCGTCCCCTGTCATTTGCTCACGTAGCTTGTCGCTTAATCCAGGTGCCGGTGCTTCTTCAAACACTTTTTGATGGCGGCGTTGTAACGAACAATCACGCTCATAAAGATGTACCACCGCACCAAAGCTATCAGCAAACACCTGAACTTCGATATGGCGTGTATCAGGCAGATACTTTTCCAGGATCACCGCGTCATCTCCGAATGCACCCATGCTCTCCCGCTTGACCGCTTCCAGTGCCGACACAAATTCACGCTCCGTTTCAACCACGCGCAGGCCTTTACCGCCCCCGCCCGCAACTGCCTTGATCAAAACGGGAAAACCAATTTTATTTGCGTGATCGATTAGCGTTGCGTCGCTTTGTTCAGGCCCGTCATAACCCGGTACTACCGGCACACTCGCCCCTTGCATCAAATGCCTGGCCGCACTTTTGGAGCCCATGGCGCGAATGGCTTCTAGCGTAGGGCCAATAAAGGTAATACCCTGTTTTGCGCACTGCTCGGCAAATCCAGCATTCTCGGATAAAAACCCGTATCCTGGGTGGATTGCCTCTGCCTGGGTTTGCCTGGCAATTTCGAGGACCTTATCGGCATCAAGATAACTGTGTTGGGGCTCGCTTTGGCCAACATAGACCGCTTCATCACACGCCTTTACGTGTAAGGCATCACGATCAGCATCTGAGTAAATCGCCACTGTTTGCACACCCATATTGCGTGCCGTGCGGGCGATCCGACAGGCAATTTCTCCGCGATTGGCGATCAGAATTTTTTGGAACATGACGCGCTACATCCTGAACACGCCAAAACGCGTTTTATCAATGTCAGCATTTAACGCTGCGGAAATACCCAGGCCTAATACTTTGCGGGTATCGACTGGATCTATGACACCATCATCCCATAGCCGTGCGCTGGCGTAGTATGGATGACCTTGGTGTTCGTATTGTTCGCGCAGTGGCGCCTTAAATGCTTCTTGCTCTGTCTCGGGCCAATCCTCTCCATTGGCTTCCATCACATCTGCCTTGACCGTCGCCAATACATTCGCTGCCTGCTCGCCCCCCATAACCGAAATTCGCGCATTCGGCCACATCCATAAAAACCGTGCGCCGTAAGCGCGCCCACACATCGCGTAATTTCCCGCCCCAAAACTACCGCCCACAATAACGGTAAACTTGGGTACTTTAACCGAAGCAACCGCGGTGACCATCTTGGCACCGTCCTTTGCTATGCCACCCGCTTCATACTGCTTACCCACCATAAAGCCAGTGATATTTTGTAAAAATACCAGCGGAATGTTGCGTTGCCCACATAGCTCCACAAAGTGCGCGCCTTTGAGCGCTGACTCAGAAAACAAAATGCCGTTATTGGCGACGATACCCACCGGATAGCCATGTATATGTGCAAATCCGCACACCAACGTGGTGCCGTAATTGGCTTTAAATTCATTGAAATCGCTATCGTCGACTACGCGTGCAATAATTTCGCGAATATCAAACTGCTGATTTAACTGCTTGGGTAACACCCCATAAATTTCCTCGGCAGGATAACGCGGCTCTTGCGGTGTCTGCAGCGCAAGCGTGACCGCTTTCGTACGATTTAAATGGCGTACAATATCACGCGTAATCGCCAGCGCATGATAATCATCCTCAGCAATATGGTCGACCACGCCGGATTGCTTGGCATGCACTTCAGCACCTCCCAGTTCTTCAGCGCTAACCACCTCACCGGTGGCGGCCTTAACCAAAGGCGGGCCACCCAGAAAAATCGTGCCCTGATTACGCACAATGATGCTTTCATCGCACATCGCGGGGACATACGCCCCACCTGCAGTACAACTCCCCATGGTGACCGCAATTTGCGGAATACCGGCAGCGGATAAATTCGCCTGGTTGTAAAAAATGCGTCCGAAATGCTCTTTGTCAGGAAACACTTCGTCTTGCAGGGGTAAGAAGGCGCCACCAGAATCCACTAAATAGATGCATGGCAAGTGGTTTTCCAGGGCGATTTCCTGTGCGCGCAGATGTTTTTTAACCGTAACCGGAAAATAAGTACCGCCTTTCACCGTCGCATCGTTGGCCACCACAATGCACTCCTGACCGGAAACCCGACCGATACCGGTAACAATACCACCCGCTGCAACACCGCCCGAGTACATCTGATCGCCCGCGAGCGCAGAAAACTCCAGAAATGGGCTACCCGCATCAAGCAGCTGATCAATACGATCTCGCACAAATAGCTTACCCCGGTCGGTGTGCTTTTTAAGCGCCCGCTCACCACCACCCTTGCTGATACCGACTAGCTTTTCCCGCAGCTCAGTCGCAACACCGCGATGATGCGCTGCATTTTCGGTAAATGCTTCGCTGTGAGGATCAATATGGGTTTGAATGCGGGGCATCGTGATAAGGCAATGAATCGATGCCTAAATTATTCGTTCAAACGCCATTGCAGTGGCTTCACCGCCCCCAATACACAAAGAAGCAACGCCCCGTTTGAGATCATATGTTTTTAACGCAGCCAATAATGTGACGATGATTCTGGCACCAGAGGCACCAATCGGGTGCCCTAACGCGCAAGCGCCACCGTGAACATTTACTTTTTCATGTGCCAAATTCAAATCTTGCATGGCCGCCATCGTGACCACCGCAAAGGCCTCGTTGATCTCATACAAATCAACCTCGTCTGTTCGCCAGCCGATTTGTTCCAACAGTTTCTGCATGGCGTAGACAGGCGCAGTGGTAAACCAACTTGGCTCTTGGGCATGCGTGGTATGCCCGATAATTCGCGCTTCAGGGGTTATCCCCAATTTTTCGGCCGTTGATTCGCGCATTAGTAACAATGCGGCAGCACCATCGGAAATCGAGCTGGCATTAGCCGCGGTTACGGTACCGTCTTTTCTGAACGCGGGCCGTAAGTGCGGTATTTTGTCGATCTGGGCGTTCAATGGTTGCTCATCCTGTTCAATTAAATTTTCTTGGCGGCGTGATTGAACCATTACGGGGGTAATCTCCGCGCCAAAGTGACCCTCTTTGGTCGCCTTGATCGCGCGCTCTAGTGAGGTAATGGCAAACGCGTCCTGAGCTTCACGGCTAAACCGATATTTGTCTGCACAGCTTTCTGCAAACACCCCCATTAACTTGCCTTTATCGTAGGCATCTTCTAAACCATCGAGAAACATGTGATCCATCACCTGTCCATGCCCCATGCGCAGACCATCACGCACCTTGGGCAGCACATAAGGTGCGTTAGACATACTTTCCATCCCACCCGCAATCATTACATCATTGACGCCTGCGCGCAGCATATCGTGCGCCAGCATGGCAGCCTTCATACCGGAGCCGCACATTTTATTAATCGTCGTACAGTTGGTACTCAGCGGCAAATTCGCTCCGAGTACAGCTTGACGAGCCGGTGCCTGACCTTGACCAGCAGGCAGCACATTACCCATAATGGCCTCTTGCACAGCTCCCGGTTGTATTGCAGCACGTTCTATGGTCGCAGCAATCGCAGCTGCACCCAATTCGCTGGCAGACATCGCTGCCAAGCTGCCCTGAAAACCACCCATGGGGGTACGCGCGCTGGAAGCAATAACGATTGGATCGTTCATAGTTCAGTCAATTATTTTGTTTGGTTGAATAGTTCGCGGCCGATTAGCATACGGCGAATTTCTGAGGTTCCAGCACCGATTTCATACAGCTTAGCATCCCGCAACAAACGTCCCGCAGGGAATTCGTTGATATAGCCGTTGCCGCCTAGAATCTGGATCGTATCGAGCGCCATTTGAGTGGCTTTTTCAGCGGTAAACAAAATAACCCCTGCGGCGTCTTTTCTATCCACCCGCCCCTGATCGCACGCGCGACCCACCGTATAAACATATGCCCGACAAGCGTTCATGGTGGAATACATATCTGCTATTTTACCTTGGATAAGCTGAAACTCGCCGATTGGTTGCCCGAATTGTTCGCGTTGATGAATATAGGGCACGGCAGTATCCATACATGCCAGCATAATACCAGTTGGGCCTGCTGCCAATATGGCTCGCTCGTAGTCCAAGCCGCTCATCAACACCCGGACCCCGTGATTTAACTCGCCTAGAATATTTTCCGCTGGCACCTCGACATCCTTAAACACTAGCTCGCCTGTGTTGGATCCGCGCATGCCGAGTTTATCGAGCTTTTGTGCGGTTTCAACACCAAAATCTTTCTCAACGATAAAGGCCGTGATGCCCTTGGGACCGGCTGCTAAATCAGTTTTAGCATAGACCACGACAACATCCGCATCGGGGCCATTGGTAATCCACATTTTGGTGCCGTTTAGCACGTAATGGTCATCTTTTTTAACCGCCGTCATTTTCATGCTGACCACATCTGAGCCCGCTCCCGGTTCTGACATTGCCAGCGCACCTACGTGCTCACCACTAATTAGTTTGGATAAATATTGCTCCTTTTGGGACTGATTACCATTGCGCCTAATCTGATTCACACATAAATTAGAGTGTGCGCCATAACTCAAGCCAACCGACGCGGAAGCGCGGCTAATTTCTTCCATCGCGACGATATGTGCAAGATAGCCCATATTGGCACCACCAAATTCTTCTGGTGCCGTAATTCCGAGCAGCCCCATCTCGCCGAATTTTCTCCATAGCTGATTAGGAAAAGCGTTATTTTCGTCAATCTCAGCGGCGAGTGGCGCGATTTCCTGCTGGCAAAAACTCTGCACTGATTCACGCAGTAGATCAATATCTTCGCCCAGATTAAAGTTCAGGCTGGGGTATGCGAGCATATTTGTATAGATTTTAAGGTAAGGACAAAAAAGATACCTTACGTTTACGTAAACGTCAACCTATGCTAAGAAAATAACGATGTAATTAATTAAGGTATGGCTCGATAAAGTGACAAGCTTTAACACGCCCGCTCAGAATAAGGTTTACTCACTATTGCAATGCGAGTAGGATCAGGTTCCAATGCGTATTGTCACTGGTTTTGATTTCCCTTGATCATGCGTAAATCAAGTTTTGTAAATAATAATATACAGTGGAGAACGAGGATGAAAATTAGTAAATTGATTTGTACAGGTGCATTGCTTACAGCCATGGTTACTACGGCGCAAGCTGACACTTTAGAAGACGTGAAAGCGCGCGGCATTCTAAACTGCGGCGTGAGTGAAGGCGTACCAGGTTTCTCAAACCCCGATGAAAATGGTAATTGGGCTGGGCTCGACTCAGATATATGTCGAGCTATCGCGTCGGCCATATTCAATGACCCCGAGAAAGTCAATTTCGTACCATTGGCATCGAAACAAAAAATTCTTGCGGTGGTTACCGGCCAAGTGGACTTAACCTCTCGAACCACAACCTGGACCATGAAACGTGATACCAAAGAAGGGGTCGATTTCACTACGGTGGTTTTTTATGATGGTCAGGGATTTATGACCCGCAAGGAAAACAATATCAGCGAAGGCAAGCAACTGGATGGGGCCTCAATCTGCGTGACCGCAGGTACCACAACCGAGCTAAATCTCGCTGATTTTGCCGCCGCCAATAACATAAGTGTTGAAGCGGTTGTATTTGAAGGAAAAAAAGAAGCGGTGAATGCTTATAAAGCGGGGCGTTGCGACGCACTCACTACGGATAAGAGCCAGCTCACTGCTTTTCGTACAACCATGGAAGATCCTGCAGCTCACATTATCCTGCCCGAACTGATTTCCAAGGAACCACTCGCTCCGTTGGTACGCCATGGCGACAACAAATGGAAAGATTTAGTCACCTGGGTCATCAATGGTTTGATCACCGCAGAAGAGCTCGGGGTTACCCAAGCCAATGCAGCTGATATGGCAGCCAGCTCAGAAAATCCAACGGTCCAACGTATGTTAGGTACCTCCGGAGAATATGGCAGCTATATCGGTTTAGACAACGACTGGATGTTAAAAGCCATTACGCAATTGGGCAATTACGGTGAGATATTTGAACGAAACCTGGGCCAGGGAACCGCGCTAAAAATGGACCGCGGAAGTAATGCCTTACCCAAAGATGGTGGTTTGCTTTACGCTCCTGCCTTTCGTTAATACCAATATGGATCGATGCGGCGGCTACCCCACCTTGCATCGATCCATGACTTAACGCTAGATCGAATCAAACGCAGACCCTTCGGGTGCTGCAGACAATTGATCCTCACGCGTTACGAATTTGATGTTTAACTTGACGAGTAAGCGCGTATATTCTTTTGCGCTACAGGTTCTATTCATGGCGGTGGTGGTTTGGGCCATCTATACGCTCATGCTGACCACCAAAGCAAATTTGGAAGCGCGCCATGTGGAATCCGGTTTTGAATTTCTCTCACAACGTGCCGGCATTCCAATCAATGTTTCGCTGATAGATTATTCTCCCAGTGATACTTATGGTCGTGCTTTTCTGGTCGGCATCATCAATACGCTGTACACCTCAGTTTTTTGCATCATTCTGGCAACGCTGATCGGTATAATCATGGGGGTGGCGCAAGTATCCAGCAATTTATTGATCGCCAAGCTGGCAGAAATATATGTCGAGCTATTACGAAATATACCGCTTTTACTCACCCTTTTATTTATCTATGGGGTGGTGTTAGCGGGCCTGCCGTCAGTACGCAATGCCTGGGAGTTTATGCCAAGCTGGTTCCTGACCCAACGTGGCATCTATTTTCCCAAACCGATGCCCACTCAGGGGTTTAACCTGGTTATGCTCGCGATAGCAATCGCCATAGTAGCAGCATTTTTGTATGCGTGGTGGGCACGCAAAAAACAATATAACACGGGTCACGCCTCACCCGTCCTGCGCACCAACTTCGCCCTATTGTTAATTCTACCGATCGGTGCCTTTTTAGCGATGGGGCAACCGCTCGATTGGGATACGCCAGCATTGGGAGGATTTAATTTCAAAGGCGGGATGAAACTTACCCCTGAATTTATTGCATTGGTTGTCGGTCTGTCGATGTATCGTGGTGCTTTTATTGCAGAGAATGTCAGAAGCGGTATTTTGTCAGTTCCGAAAGGCGAACTGGAGGCCGCCAACGCACTAGGTCTGGAGCCCGGCAGGGTAATGCGCTCAATCACCTTACCACAAGCGCTGCGTACCATCATTCCGGCGACCACCAATGATTACGCCAGCATCGTCAAAGATTCCTCCTTGGCCATTGCCATCGGCTTTGCTGATATGGTTTCAATTGGAGGCACGATGATCGGCCAAAATGGACAGGCAATTGAGGTGATCGCTATTTGGATGGCGGTGTATCTAACCATTAATCTGGTCATCTCGGTAGGCATGAATTTTGCGAATGCCAAGTATCAAATCGTAACTCGCTAACAATGAGTACCCAGGTATTTAAACCCGCACCCGATATGCCCCCTCCACCCGGCCAGGTGGGATTTTTACACTGGATAAAGCAGAGCTTTTTTAAGAATGCAACCAATAGTGTGCTGACCATACTCGGTTTATGGTTTATATACAAAGTATCTGGACCGCTTCTCAGTTGGTTTTTACTGGACGCTGAATTTAGTGGTGACGCTCAGGCCTGCCATGAAGCGGGCGGTGCATGCTGGTCATTTGTTAAGTCTCAGGTACGCCTGTTTTTATTTGGCCCCTATCCACGGGAACTGCTCTGGCGCCCTACTTTAGCAGGTTTATTGCTCGCCTTAACGTGCACGATTACGGTAATGCGCTGGGTTTCTGTGCGTCAACTCATTGTTGCATGGGTGGCCTTGGTGGTCATTTCCTATTGGCTATTTGCTGGTGGGTTCGGCTTGGAGCCCGTACCCACAACCAAATGGGGTGGGCTAATGCTGACGCTCATGTTATCCATCGTGGGCATTATTTGTTCTATTCCCATTGGTATTTTACTGGCCCTGGGTCGGCGTTCTCAATTTGGTGCCATTAGCTTCCTTTCAACCATCATTATAGAATGTATTCGCGGCATTCCCCTGGTCACCATTTTGTTCATGGCCACGATTCTGCTACCATTATTTTTGGCTGAAGGTGTACAAATGGGAACCGTAGTGCGCGTACAAATTGGCATTATTGCGTTTTCTTCCGCTTATATCGCCGAGGTGGTGCGAGGTGGGCTACAAGCGGTTGATCCAGGGCAGAATGAAGCGGCGCATGCTCTAGGGCTTGCCGCCTGGCAAACCACCGCTTTTATCATCCTGCCCCAGGCACTCGCAAACGTGCTCTCACCCTTGATTGGGCGCTGCATTGCCCTGCTGAAAGACACCACTTTAGTCATCGTTATCGGCTTACTTGATTTTTTAGGCATCGCAAAAGCCGCGTCACAAAACCCCGAATGGTTAGGTTTCGAGGCGGAGGCCTTTGTTTTTTGCGCGGCCATATACTGGGTGATGTGTTTTGGTCTGAGTCGCTACGGACGCAGCCTGGAAAAAACCGATGCAAGCAAACAACACTAGCGCTGTAACAAAGCATAATAAAGCACATGAACGCTAGCGACCATTCTACCGATACTTCAACACCAGACTCACCAGCGATGATTGAGCTAATAGACGTGAACAAATGGTACGAACATTTTCATGTGCTTAAAAATATAAACCTGAGCGTAAAAAAAGGCGAGCGTATCGTGGTTTGTGGGCCATCCGGCTCAGGAAAATCTACCATGATTCGATGTATAAATCGCCTGGAGGCCCATCAACAAGGCAAGGTGGTCGTCGATGGAGTAGAACTAAAAGATGATCAGAAAAGTGTGCGCCTGGTTCGTTCTGAAGTCGGTATGTGCTTTCAGCAGTTTAATCTGTTTTCACATATGACCATTCTGGATAACTTGATCCTAGGCCCGGTTTGGGTACGCAAGCTGCCCCATAGAGAGGCGGTCGATTTAGCAATGTCATATCTTGAACGGGTTGGTATTGCAGACCAACACAACAAATTCCCTGCGCAATTGTCAGGTGGGCAGCAACAACGTGCTGCTATTGCACGTTCTCTATGCATGTCACCCAAGGTGATGTTATTTGACGAGCCAACTTCGGCGCTAGATCCTGAAATGATAAAAGAAGTACTTGATGCGATGGTTGAACTGGCGCACGAGGGAATGACCATGATATGTGTAACCCATGAAATGGGTTTCGCGCGTTCGGTGGCTGATCGCATCATCTTCATGGACAGCGGTGAAATCGTAGAAAGCAATACGCCGGAAGCCTTTTTCAAGCAACCTAAAATGGATCGTACCCAGGCTTTCCTAAAGCATATCATGACCCATTGATAACCGCGCCCTCAGCTATTTCGGGCGCTTTATCCTATTTGTCTTTTGTAAGAATACACTCCGCCCCTGGAATGAACAGTCCGGGACAAAGTGTTGTAGTTCAGTAACTACATTAGGGCTTGATATAAGTATAGCCTTGTGCTTGCAGGTGCGCGAGTTCGGCAACACCACTCGGCACAATATCGCCTTGTTCGACATTGTAGAGATCATTTTCGTAATCAACCTTTCTACCGTTGAGCGTATTGGCACAAACATGAAACGAAACTCCCTGGTCTTTCAGGCCGTCCAGCCGAACCATCATGTTATCGTCGGCGTTGGCGTTTTTAAATTTTGGCACCCGCGTTAGCGCGTCTGGATCCAGCACCATCGCGACCCCATTACCGTGCAGTACAACTTTGAGATCCAGGTTCTCTGCGCCGACGGCATTAATATGGTTTTGAATATTGATCAGCGCACCTTTTTGCTTTTTTGGGTCATCATAGTTGACATGGTAAACCACCTTTTGTTTGCCATAGCCTTCTGCTAATACGTTGTTTATAAGGGCGGAACTTAATAGCGCTAGGGTCGCTAGCAGCGCCACACTGGCCTTCTTAAAAATTGTGAACATGAAATTATCCTCCACGCACCTCATAATAATGGCTGATTGAAGTAGTCGAGGTGCAGACCATTTTTCAGTAACGATACACCGTCACCTTTTAGTTAAAAAATCAGGTATCGCCCTCAAATTGTATCTAGCTCACTCAAGCAATGCAAATGGTTATTATTTAGATCAGTTCTTGCTGATTTGTGGCTAACCAGCCCTGCTTTAGGAATTACGCGCCATTCCCATCGAGATCAGCAGTCACTTACCTTCAAATAGATGAGGCTATGGCAAGTAAATCTAGGCACCAGCAAGCAGAACAAAACTCGCTACCGACTTACCCATCTTATGCCATGAAGGTAGCAAACCGCGCAATGTAGTTCGCGGTATCATCTGAACGGGAGTGATCAAATCAAAAGAACGGACCGCTATTGTCCAGCAGTGGAGCGCAAAACAGGTGATCTAATTTAACCCTAGCCTCTTCCAGGGTTTTCTGAAGGGTAAGGATTACCAAAGCACACCAAGAGTAGATGAACTGCGTGGTGATATGATCACAGCCGTGGATGTTGATGCGCACCAACTCCCATTACTCCAAGCCTGGTTTCAATACGCGCCATTACTTTCCGGAGGCTCAGCATCATCGCGATGAAATTCAACAAGTATTGATTTTGCTGCGCGCGTTAATGCCAGTGTGTCCACCCCTAAGGCGATGAACTGTACTCCCATCGCGGTATAGTGTTGCGCGGTGTCCGCAGTCGTCGCCAACGTTCCGACCGGCTTGCCAGCTGTAATAATTTTCTTAATCACGTCCTCTATTGCAGCCACCACCTGTGGATGGCCAGGCTGACCCAGATAACCCATGCTCCCAGCCAGATCAGCGGGGCCAATAAAGTAGGCGTCAATACGCTCCACATTTAATATGTCATCCAGATTCTCAATGGCCTTGACCGATTCAATCTGCGCGATTAAGCATAGCTCTTTATCCACCTCGGTAAAATAGCTTTCGACCTGGTTCCAACGCGCAGCACGCGCCAGGGCTGTCCCCACACCACGCATTCCCGCGGGCGGGTATTGAACGGATTGTGCCAGCCGTTGCGCTTGCGTACCGGTTTCGATCATTGGAACCAGCAAGCTTTGCACACCAATATCCAGGTATTGCTTGATGCGGCTCGGTGTATCATCAACCAAGCGCACAATTGCCTCTGCCGGGCTACCCGAGATGGCTTGCAGTTGCGCTAAAGTGCTTTGCAGATCATTCGGCGCATGCTCGCCATCAATCAACAGCCAGTCGTAGCCGGTATATGCGCACAGCTCCGCAGAAAGCGGGTTACACATTCCCAGCCAAAAACCGTATTGCGGTTTGCCCGCCTTCAACGCGCGCTTGAATTGATTTCTAGGGGTTTTCATGGTGTTTATGTAAATTGGCAATCAATAGTTCCGAGACGCCCAAAATCTGCGTGGATGGTATCACCTGCGTGCACCGCAATGGGCGCAGTAAACGATCCAGAGAGCAGTATTTGCCCCGGCTCCAACGCAATATTATGCGCGGCAAACCTTTTTGCCAGCCAACAAATTCCGTTTGCTGGATGCCCCAAAACCGCAGCGGCAAGCCCGGTTTCCTCGATCACCTGGTTGCGATACAACACCGCACCACACCAAGGTAAATCAAGCTGGTCGGGGTGCATACGCTTTGTGCCAGTAATGATCCCTCCATTGGCGGCGTTGTCTGCAATGGTATCGGTGATCATGCGCATGTAACCGCTTTGTGGATGCTTGCGATAACTGCGTGCGGCAATCAACTCCAGGGCAGGTACGACGTAATCAGTTGCAACAATCACGTCTGCTACACTCAAATCATCTCCAAATAGACTTTGTTTCAGGACGAAGGCAAGCTCCACTTCAATGCGTGGATCGGTAAAATCCGCAGCATTAATATCTGCACCTGCCGGAAAGGCCATTGACTTCAGTAACACGCCAAAATCCGGGCTATCGATCTGCATGGCACGTTGCATCACACGTGAGGTTAGCCCAATTTTATAACCAATTACCCGGTCTCCTGCCTTCTGCTTTTTTTTCACCCAGGCCGATTGCACCGCGTAGGCATCCTCCAACGTCATCGCCGGATGCCGCTCACTCAACGCGTTGATTTGTACACGGCCTTTTTCCGCCTCGTATAGCTCTTTGGCCGCAGTGTTGATTTCTTCAGCACTGAGCGTAATCATGATTCCACGGTGATGGTGTTGCGGTTGTACTTAGTGACTGGCTCGAGCTCTCTTAATTCAAACGACAGTGCCATATCTCGCTGTGCCCCAGCGTTGGAAAAATGCTTTTTATAAACCGCAAATAAGGCTCTAGCGGCTTGCTCCCTTTGTTCCAGAGAGCGTCCAGCACCAACCAGCACATTTAGATGTACGAATCTATTTTGAGGCTTACCATCAGCCACCCGGTAATGATCACATGGGTAGGCGCGGCTGCGTATGCCTTTGAGGGGAAACAATCCAGTTTCCAGCGCGGCATTATGTAGGTCAGAAAACAGCTGTTGTAAATCCAGGGTTTCAGGTTTTATGTTAGTCGAATACTCCAAAATGAAGTGCGCCATGACTCAGCCCTACACGGGAAACACTGCATTGATCTGCCCTGTACCTGAACTGCCAAAATAGGGCGTTAACACTTCGACCTTACCCTGATAAGCATCCCAACCTAAGGCGCCCAGCAACATAGCGGTATCGTGCATAAAGCCCTCGCCGTGGCATTTTTCTGCGTAGTCAGGCAGCATTTCGGTGAAGGTTTGCCACTCACCATTTTGCCAAAGCGTAATCACATGATGGTCCGTTTGCTCCAAATAGGGTGACCACACTTTATGCAGATATTCATCCGCAACCCCATTATCGGCAAACCGATGAGACAATGAACCGCTGGCAAGAATGGCAACGGTCCCATCGTAGTGTTGCTCAACCGTATCACGTACAGCCTTTCCCAGTACGGCGCTGTCACGCAAGCTATGCACGGTGCACATCGCCGCGATTGAGACCACTTTAAAATGTCGATCCGAATTCATATAGCGCATCGGTACCAGTGTGCCATACTCCAACGCCAGCGTAGTATCGTCATGTGCACGTGTAAATACACCCGCCTCAGTGGCGATTTCAGCAATCTTATTACCAAGATCTGAGTTACCATCATATTCATATGGCATATTTTTGACAAAATGGGGCAACTCATTACTGGTATATACCCCCTTGAAATGCGGTGCTGAATTGATGTGATAACCAGAATTCACCAGCCAATGTGTGTCAAATACAACCAGTGTGTCCACACCCAGCTCACGACAACGCCGGCTGATTTCATGATGACCGTCAATCGCGGCTTTACGACAGCCTTTGTGGGGCCCGTCCATTTCAGACAGATACATGGATGGAACATGCGTGATTTTGGCTGCAAATGCTAAGGTACCCATAATAGAACTCCTAATTTCAATTTCTTAATTGCCCATTACCGGCACCCGATGGGTACCATGGGCCAAACAGACGTTCTTAGTTTCCATATAAAACTCGAAACTGTAATCACCCCCATCCCTTCCGAGACCACTCATCTTAACGCCACCAAAAGGTGAGGGTAAATTGCGATTATTTTCAGAATTGACCCACAACATACCGGTTTCGATTTGATGCGCAAGACGCATCGCGCGGCTTTGATTATCCGTCCATACATAAGCCGCCAGACCGTACGGCGTATCGTTGGCGATCTCAATCGCTTGTTGTTCGGTTTCAAATTCGATTTCCGTCAGTACCGGACCAAAAATTTCTTCTTGCGCAATACGCATACTATTATTTGCGTCGGTAAATAATGTTGGCTCTACATAGTTCCCAGGGCCAAGACCCTTACTACGCTTACCCCCTACGGCTATGGTTGCACCGTCGCCCCGTGCAACATCCATATAGCTCATCACTTTCTCGATGTGCTCAGTATGTACTAATGGCCCCACCTCGGTTAACGGATCAAGCGGATGTCCAACCCGCAGGTTAGTAACTCTTTTTTTAAGCGCTTTTAGAAATCGATCGCGGATACCGGATTGAATCAACAGGCGACTACTCGAAGTACAACGCTGGCCATTTAAACTGTAAATCATGAAAACCACGGCATCCAACGCGCGTTCGAAATCTGCATCGTCAAATACAACGACCGGATTTTTACCCCCCAGCTCGAGGTGAATGCGTTTTAAGGTGGGGGCACTTTGCGACATAATATATGAGCCGGTGGTAGTTTCACCAACAAACGCAACCGCTTTAATGGCAGGGTGCTCGGTGATTCCTTTACCAACCGTCTCGCCCAGACCATTGACCATATTCCATACCCCATCGGGTAAGCCCGCCTGCTGGCTTACTTCGGCTAAAATGGCAGCGGAGAGTGGACTGAATTCGGCAGGTTTATGTACTACTGTACAACCCGCTGCCAAAGCGGGTGCGATCTTCCAGGTTGCTAACATGAACGGCGTATTCCAGGGGGTAATGACCCCGACCGGGCCAATTGGCGTACGTAGGGTTAAGTTTGTATGCTCTGGTTGATAGAGAGCTTGACCGTTTTTAGCTTCTGGTGCCTTGTCGGCGAAAAATCGAAAATTGGCTGCACCGCGTACCGCAGCTTGCTGCATAAATCGTATGGGTTGGCCGCAGTCACTGCTTTCTACTAAGGCAATTTCCTCCGCGCGTTCAACCAGTTTATCGGCAAAAGCGTGCAACAACTGTTTGCGCTCTGCACCCGTTAAGTCTCGCCAATCAGCAAATGCTGTTTGCGCAGATTCACACGCCTGGTTGACATCTTCTTGCGTGCCTTCAACGATTGTGCCCAAACTGGATAAATCTGCCGGAGAGCGGTTCTCAAACGTGTCGCTTCCTTGTTTTGATGACCAGCGACCATTGATGAAGTGACCCGTTGCTTTGCTAGAAAAACGTTCTAGATAGTGACTGGCGAGTTGTTGATTGTGCGCAAGATCAGACATGTCGAAGGCAGAATAATGAGCTAATAGTGTAGCAATAATATAACATGTTAACTATATTATAGTCAATATTACCTTAATGCTAACTATATTCCTGTTTATTATTTAACATATTAAGTATAATCTCTGTTAAATCACGAATTATTGGAGCGAAGTATGCGACTGGTAAGTTTTCTACGAAACGGCGCTAAATCCTGGGGTAAAGTGGTTGAGATAGATGGCCAGCAAAAGGTTATTGATCTTAGTAATGTAGCGAACGACTTAAAAACTGCGATCGAGTTAAAACGCATAGACGCTGCTTGTACTACCAAATCAAGCAAACAATATTCTTTGGAAAACGTCACCTTGTTGCCCCCCATTACCCAGCCTGAAAAAATAATTTGCATTGGCGTAAATTATCAGAATCGTAACCAGGAATACCAGGACGGCACAGACGCACCAAAATATCCCAGTGTATTTCTGCGCACACCGGATTCCTTAACTGGGCATGGCTCCCCCCTCATTCGTCCTCCTGAATCACATCAACTGGATTATGAAGGCGAAATTGTGATCGTGATCGGCAAACGCGGGCGACGCATTCCAGAATCACAGGCCTATGCACATATCGCCGGACTGACCATTATGAATGAAGGCACACTGCGAGATTGGGTACGCCACGCCAAGTTTAATGTCACGCAGGGAAAAAACTTTGTGGCGTCTGGCGCATGCGGGCCTTGGCTGGTTACAGCCGACGAATTTACCCCAGCAGATTATGAAGACATGCATATAAGCACGCGCGTGAATGATGAGCTTCGGCAAAATGATCGCACCTCAAATATGGCCTTTCCGATGGCTTATCAGATTCACTATCTGTCGACTTTTTTTGAGCTCAAGCCGGGTGATATGATTGCGACGGGCACCCCAACGGGTGCAGGCGCACGCTTTGATCCGCCGCGCTATTTAAAACCTGGTGACAAGGTGGAAATTGAAGTTGAGGGGGTGGGAGTGCTACAAAATGGTGTGGCCGACGAGTCATTGGATGCTATGCAGGTTGGCAATTAAGAAATGAGGGAGTTTGATCGGTCTCTGCCAATGTCTTTGTTACGCGCGCGTGCGGCCGTGATGAAGACTTTTGTTCCGCACTTGCGTGCAAATGATTTATCCCCGCAACAATGGCGCGTGTTACGCGCATTAGTTGAAAGCCAGGGTCTTGAAATTTCGGCTTTGGCCGAACGCTGCCATTTGTTGATGCCAAGTCTATCGCGCATATTACAAAATCTCGAAGCACGGAATTTGGTTGTACGACGCACTTCCAATAAAGATCAGCGTTGCTCGATCATTTCAATTACCCAAGAAGGCGCGCTTTTAGTGCAACGCATGTCACCCGAGTCTGAAGCCCGCTATCAACATATCACCGAGGTATTTGGATTCGGCAAACTCGAACTGCTATATGAGTTGTTGGACGAACTGGTTGAAAAGCTGGAAGCCAGCGAGGATAGCCCGAAGGCGGACTCAAATACTACGGTAAGCTAAATCTGATCCAGCAGGGCTGGCCATACCGATTGCCAACAGCACTGATGATTAAATTCGGGGTAACGAATAATTTGGGTATTCGGCTGTGGTTCAAACCGATCGATAAGGGTCTTAATCGGTAGGTTATGGTCCTGCATTCCCAATAGGTGAAGTTTATCAATACCCGCCACGGACTGCATTTGCCTGGCTGGGTTGATTGACCCCAGCAAGGGAGTGTAACGATGCAGCGCCAACCAGGCCTCGGTATCCAAATTACCGCTAACTGTCACTACTTTTACGATTTCCTTAATGAGCGGAGCCAGCAGCATCGCAAGCGTACCCCCGCCACTAAAGCCGATTAAAGTCACGGAATGAATGCCACGCTCCGCGATATATTGATTCAATACATCGCGCATGTCGTCGACAATTTGTATTGAATAACGGTGTGACGTCCACCACTTATCTTCACAATTTCTACCCACCCCTTGAGTGTGATAGCACGGCCGGCCTAAATAAATGGCGGGGTTATGGTCGAGTTGCATGAGCGCCAGAGCCGTCATGCGGCGCGAGGTGGGATCTTTACTTTTATAAATATTATTTAACCAGGGCTGGCCATCGCCACCTATATAAACATGTAATGCCTCACCATCGACACGCTGTTTTTCAAATACCACCAGATCAAACACACTACCCCTGAGTATGCTTTTTTGCAATTGGTAGGCGCCCGCCTGGCGTTCAAATTCAACACTGGGGTTGCTCACACAAGCCGATGAAACACTAAAACAGGAAATTACAAAAAGACTGACAATCAATCTAGCATGCCGTTGTGCCGTATTAAGATAAAACATATCTTGGCCCGCTATCCAACACCCTATCCAAATTCACGCCTTGTAAACACCGTTTGGTCATCCTATGTGGCCCAGTACCGGTTGCCTTCCCCGGTGATACTGTAATGCACCACCAGGGCGAGCCTCCATTATTTTACAGTTCCTTACGTATACCCATCACATAGTATTCCAGATCGATGTCCTGCAGGCCGAGCAATTTATTGGCCTGAAAATTTAGCGTAAGGCCGTCTGCAAGCAGCACGTTTACGCCCAAACCCAATCTGGCGTAGTCGCTATCGGTATCATCCAGCGGAATCTCAAATATTGTCGGTACCACTCCATCAGTGTGCAGGCCACTTTGGGAGAAATCAACACTGAATGGATCGTTGACAAATCTACCTCTGAGCTTACCGTCACCATCATCAAATTCATGCAACCAGGAAAGGCTGGCCTGTGGTATCACAACACCAAAATTCTGGCTAATTGCTTTAGATATTTTTACGCTGATATCAGAGGTGAGGGAACTTACATCCTGCTCGTCGATTTCCAGCGCCAGACCAAAACCAGGCTTATCACCACCTTCGATGGTTTCCGCAAAACGGTCAATCTTTGCATCCAGGTAATTTAAGCGACCGGTAATATCGACATCCACCGAGTTTTTGTTCATGGTTTTGCCTGCGCCTACGCTGATAAGTAATTGATCGGAGTCTGGCGAACCCAGCGCTGTTTGGTCAACGGTAACACCGCGTGCGGTGTAACTGAAATTACGCGAGCTATCGTAGCTACTCGTCCCATAACCCAATACACCGTCGAGAAACCAGCTGTCGTTTATAAACCGGGTGCCGTATAGCGACAAAGTCGTGGTGTCTGCATCTAGGCTTCCGCCACCGCGACCAAATTCTGTATCAGTGCTGCCATGGCCAACCGCCACACCAACCACTGTATTCAGATCAACTAGGTAATCCATACCAATGGTGTAGCCCGTACTGCTGTAGTCAAAACCCGAAGATAAGCTCGACTCGTCTTTCTCACCATCGCTATAGATGCCGTTGATAAATACCCCAAGCCGGCTTACGTCTTCAGGTATTTCATCGTCACCCGCTGCGCCTCCGCGCGCTCTTATAGTGGACATACCCGCCAAGCCTTTTAGCGGATGATCCAAAGGCTGGTTTGCCGCCAGATCCTGAGTTGACTGCGATAGAGCCGGGCGTAACGCAGCAAGACGTGCCGCAATGTTTCCCAGCTGCGCCTTGTTCAAGCGACGTAAATTAATCGACTGGCTGGAAAACTCTTCAGCGGACATATTTTGCACGCCCGCAATTTGCCTCCCATCGTCAGTTTCAAAAATAACATCCCCGCAGCGAACCAGTAAATCTTTCTGGATGGGAGTCAGCTCCCCGGCGACCGCCGGATGATTAATAAATGCTAGTTGCGGGCACAAATTCTCAATCGCTGTACCCACCGCAAATTCATGCGTGCCGGGATGAATCAGTGGGTTGTCGGTGATCTTGCCTTTCGCGCTTCCCGGGCCACTTGGCGCCCCGCCAGATGTTGGGCTGGTAACGGGAGGCGTAGATGGTGGACCTTCTGACGGGCTTGGCCCTGGGTCCGGCTGCGGTTCTGGAGTGCTACCAAGCGGGATCTCACAGGCTACTTGAATTTGTGTACCATTACCGAAATTGGTAAGTATAGAAGCGGTAACTGTACCACCTGCATTTACACATTCTGATTCAAGGCCTGCCTGTATACCTGAGGCGCCCGTACCACCCGGTGCAAAATCCGACGCTAAACAACTAAGTATGTTTGCGGTTCGACTGGTTTCTTGAAAGCTACCGGGGCATGATGTCACCTGTGCCGATGCCAGCTTAGCGCCGCTTAATATAACAATTACGATTCCAATTCCAAATTTTAATAATCTAGTTTTCATGGTTTACTTCCTCTGTATGGGTTATGTTTATTAGCATTACTAAGTGCAAAAACGGTAACTTTGCACCCATTGCCGCTAAGGGGTTAAATTTCTTGAGTATGAGTAAGTCCTTAACCCATACGCTAGGTTTCATAAATACACTCTCCATCTGCCGATTAGGATTTCCAGCCTTTCGGCACAAAATAAAACTCCCCGCCCTGGTGCCCACCTCTTGAAAGTGGCGCGTAGCGAGGCACTTGTTTGACGTTATCCCGAGTATTAACCGCCACATCCATTCCCACCCTGGTCGCCAGCGCATCACCGTCAAGCAAGCTGTCATTTTGCTTGAGCACACTCAACAAGGCATTGGCAAAAACGGAATGATTGCTGTTGCCAATTGCATCTGCAACGGGTTGCAAGCCACCGGAAGACAAAGACATGCGTGTGGTGGTGTTAATATCATCCAACAGTCGCTGAATTTTCTTTTTCACCGATAAACCGCTCCTGAGCGTGACAATTCCTGAGCGCATTAGTGAGCCTGAATAGCAGGAATCTGCAACCACCATCACATTACGCGCGGTCATCGCACGAATTTGATCGGTAATCGTAGCATTCGAGACCCACTTCACCGTGCTGGCAGTAGATCCATCAACCGGAATCCAATAACCCTGATCATTTTCTGGATCCATAAATCCATGCCCAGCGTAATACACCAACAAGTTATCTTCCTCTGTTAGCTTACGGCGCATCTCTTCCAATGAAATCAGCATTTCATCCCGATTGGCATTGAGTTTTAGCGATACTTCAAAGCCGTATTTTTTCTCCAACACCTCAGCAATCGCTTTGGCGTCATTGGTGGCGGTTTTAAGCGCGGGCCATCCCTGTTGCTGATCATAAGCATTGTTGCCAATCACCAGCGCGTAGAATTTGCCAAATTTTATTTTCGGGGTCGTCAATTTGCCCCCGCCGGTCAATGCCAGACGACCTGTTGTGGTGGGTTCAATCACCAATGCGGTCTTACTAGATCTGCCTTGCTCGTCGACAGCTTCTATTTCTACGGTTTGGGCGGTGTCTGAAATCTCTACGGTGGTTAAAAACAATCCATTGGTATCCAGTTGTTCGGTTTTACCGTTAACTTTAAACTGGCTTATGGTCTTGTTGGGATAGACTGCTCCCACGATATTCACCACCGAGCCTGCACCCACTACTGCTTTTTTAATCCCGTCTGACGCATCTAATTTGGGCCATCGCAAGGCGATGACCGGCCCGTCCTTGGGTACCATTTTATCGATCTGGTGATTGGCTTGGTCGCGTTCGCGCTTGAGCTGTTCAAGACTTGCTTTTAGTTTTTCATTATTGCTTTCTTCCTGTTCAAGCAATTCTTGTTTGGCCTGCAACGTCGCCTCCAATTGCTCAAAGCTTTCTTTTTTGGGCAATGCGGCAATGCTCGCTTTTAATGAATCTATAGTTGCGTATGCCGTTTGAATTTCTACGTTTTTAGTCTCCACAGATTGATTAATATTTTGTAGTTTTTGGCTGGCCTCCGCGAGTTGCGCCTCCAATCCTTTTACATAAGCCGAATTATCAGCATTACTTTTACTCGCGTCGTTTAATCGATCATTGAGCATTTTGACATTGCCCTGTTGCTTGCTTATTTCAATTTCGAGTAATTGCAGTTGGTTCTGATAGTATTTTTCCCTTGCTTGTAAGGTATCTTTGACCTTCGCCAGTTGATCGGCGGGCTCCAATTGGGCGCTTTGATCCTTAAGGGCAAGTAATTCCTTTTCCAAAAGCTGAATTTGCTGCTCTTGACGAACCGTAAGCACCGCCCAATCTTCAGCGACCTGCCGGGCATGCTCAAGATCATATTTATATGCGCTGATGTCGGCTGTATTGTCTTGATCGGCCCCAACCAACTTGGCTTTCAATTCCTTGACCAAATCTTGTTGTGCCGTATATTGCTTTGTCATCTTCGCCAAATCTTGACTCAAAGCCTCCTTTTCCTTGGTGAGTTGTTTCTTAACCAACTTAAGTTGCTTTTCCGGCGATTTGTTTTCGATTGAAGCTTGCAGCTTTGCGAGCTTCGTTTTTAGTGCTTCGGTCGCTTTTTCCTTTTTTCGGGCCTGACGTTGTTGTGCCTTTAACGTTTTTTGTGCCGCTTTTAGTTCATCCGCGATAAACGTGTTGGTCGACTCACCCGTCCGCGCGATTTCAAGTTCAGACCTTAATGCAGCCATCATTAGCTTATGCGAGTCCAGTGCTTTGCGCGCTTCTGCTAGCTCGGTTTCCATTTTTAAGGTATCGGGTCTACCCTTTGGCGGCGCCCCACTTTTCGATTCTTTTAGCGCTTGCTCTTGTTGCGCAACATCTGCCTTGAGCTTTTGTATATTTTGTTTTGACTGACCCAGGCGGCCTTGTAGCCGGGTTAATTTGGCAGATAATTCTGCCGAGGTTTGTTTCTCCTGGCTGAGCGCCTGACGTAAAGATTGTATCTCCTGTGTGTCTTCCAGTCGGGCTTTTTCAAATACGGATGCGTATTCGATTTGTTCACCGTCCAACCCAGATGCCTTGCGATACAGGTTCATCGCTTTGGCCAAATCTTTTTCCACCCCCATGCCACCTTCATACATTCTGCCCAGACTCATCAATGCCGGACCATAATTCTGCGCAGCAGATTTTTTATACCACACCAGCGCAAGATCAACATCAGGTGGCTGGCCCATCCCCTTTTCGTAAATCTCTCCTACATAATACTGCGCCTCAGCCTCGCCCAGGGTGGCAGACTCCAGCCAAACTTTCAGCGCACTGGCAACCGTCGCACGGTCATATTTAACGTAGTCACCGCCACGAATCTCACACTCATCCGCTGACGCTTTGATAGGGCGCTTTTTCGAAACATAGGCTCGTCGGGTACCCAACTGGCTTACCTTGCCTGGCAACATGCAGTCCACGATCAGCGCATTGTCGGCAATGAGTTTTTTAGCTGCGGCTAACTGGCTTATCGCCACCAAAGAACTGGTGAGAAAGCACACCAGCAATGATTTGATCGATTTATTCATCCTCCTTCTCCTGTATGTTATCGGGTTTGCACTATCGTCTTAGCAGTCGACTCGCTTTACATCTGCGATACCATAAGTCTGTAATTGATTGTCCGGGCGGCCACAGTAAGTCACTGTGCCGACACCTCGCATCACACCCGCCAAAACACCTTTGCCGCTAAACGCCAGGTCAACGCTACTGGTACCATCTATATCAAGTTGGGCCAGTTCTACCTGGCTGTTGGAAAAATCAAGTGTCGAAACGCCACTTGCGATATGGTGTAATGTTGCGATTTTATTGTTATCACCATGCAAATTAGAGACACCATACAAAGCGAGTGATAACGCGGTTTGGTTAAAGTTTTCAACACGAGCAGTCTGGACACTATTGAGATCAAGCGCTGATATTGAGGGCATACCAAGCATTACTTTAAACCTGGCATTTTGATAACTACCATTCTCTAGCGAAATAATGAGCATATTGCCTTGTTGCTCGACCCTGACCTTTTCCAGCAAATTGCTATCGGCTTGTACCTGTACGGAATACTCATCCGCCCGCTTAAGCAGCAATTCAATATTCTGCGCAGTGACCGCATCAAACCCTTTAAAATCCAATTCCTTTACGACGATATCGCCATTGCCTTTAAGCGTTGAACCTTGATCCGTGCAGGTATTGGTACACACGCCATTGATACAATTGCTGGTGCAGTTTAGTCCACTAGCAGATTGCACTATCGTGCCTGCATTCACGGCGGAACAAGACAACAACAAGGCCGTACCAACCACTATCGTATTAAACCCAATGCTTAAATCAGACATCTCATTGCGATAAGGTAGTAATGGCTACCCGTCTGTTCGCCGCGGCGTAAGGATTGCTCTGATCCAACAATTCAGTTTCTCCTTTGCCAATCAACTTAAGATTTGTCGGGTCTACTGCAAAATTACTATGCAGGTACTGCCCGACAGACTTCGCACGACGTTGGGATAAATTAAGATTATATTGATCGCTTCCTGATGCGTCCGTATGACCCTCAAGCTTGAAAGAAAGCCCAGCAAGTTCATTTGAATTTAACGCTGCACCAAGTGGTTCCAGTTGCGCAATAGCCTGCTGCGTTAGCTCAGCCGAATTAAGCTTAAACTGGATCTCCATAGAGATTGATTTTTCCGATACGGGTGCCTGCGCTTGCGATTGATTCAAACGAATACCGCGTGTTAGCACCTGGGGTTGCAGTGCGCTGATGATCTCATCTTTATTCATCACCCTGGTGCCAACATGGGTGGTTGAATCCGCCCACGCAATGCCATAACCCAAACAGCCGCTGATCAATAGTGTTGTTAATAGTTTTGTATTCATGGTTTAGTCCTCTATAAAAATGCAAAATGTTGCACCAAAATCATAAAAGTAAAGCTTTTGCTTGCCCTTGTATAAAACCCTCGCCTGACTTTTATCTCCTAGTCTCCAGTTGTTTTCGACCACAATTAGGTCGCCGTCCTGCCAGCATCTAAGCTGGTCTTTTTTATAATTGACCGCGCTTTTTTCAACGCTGGGTCTGTTGATCGTTGTACTAATTCCATCGCTGTTAACCGGTGGCGCTGACTTATGTTGTGTGACTTCAGCGTACCCTACACTGGCAAGCAGTAATATGATGGCCGGTACGAATATAAGTTTTTTAATCTTCATGGCTACTGCACCTTGATTGTATAAGTTGTTTTTGCGTATCTACCCGTCGTCGCCTTCTCATACTCCTTAAAAATTTCTTCTGCTGAGGCGATGGGTAAAGAATCAAAGTCTGCCAGCCGTAACTTGGCAGGCAAATCCGCCTGGATTTTTTCGGTGGTGAGTACGCAATGTATTTTTTCACCATCTTTATCTGAGGTAATGGAATACGCGGGCGAGTCCGGTAGGGTAATCAGGCCTTTATTAGATATGAACCCGTCAGCAGAAAAGCGGTTGGGAAAAATTCGCGCATAGACATCTCCGCTTTCCATATAACAATCAACATAACCGTTGGTATTGCTTTTTACCGTCAGGAAAATATCTTCACCCGCGACATAGCTTTCTTTGACACTAGACGAAGCCAGCGTTATCGACAGCTTTTCGGGGGTTGCCGGCTTACCCGCTAAGGCCAGCTGCTGCTCCTCGCTGCGCTTGGAAAAAATCGGTTCAGGCTTAGCGTTAGCTTTGGCGACCTGCTTTTTTTTCTGCACGACGTACGCCAGTTTTGAACTATCGATGCTGTTAGGTGAGTCATTTAAAAACGCCCGGTAAAAAGCCAGATCAACCCCACCATTGGGCTCCAGACCCAAGCGCTCTTTATATTTAATAACCGCAGCCTGATACTCTGGGGTAATGCTTGTATCCAGAGGGCCCGCATAGTAACCCCTGAGATACAAATGCACTTTAGTCTCACTGTGAATCGTTCCGGATTGCGTGAGCTGATAGTGCCAATCAGACAGCTCTCGTTCGATAGTTGGATGATCAGCGTCTAATCCAAGGCATTTCCAGTAGGGTAGCTTGGCCATTTTTCCTGCCAGTTCGATGGCAGATAATTCAATTAGTGCCCGCAGCGCCTGCGCCTGCCCGTCACTTCTCCCGGTAGAAATACTATAATTAATACCGGTTTTCTGAATACCTGCATCAAAACCTCCACCCTTACCAGTTTTATAGATCACCACCGCATTTCGGGTAGTAACACCCGGGATCACGGCCATGTTGTGCGTGGTAATCACACTAAGATCCAGCCCCAGAATCGAGCCAGCGTTACTGGCAGACAGACCAAAGCCACCACCAAATTTTTTGCCATCTGAGGTACCGCCAGTTTGTAAGCCAGCGTCAGCCTGTTTGCGTAATAAATCCTTATCCAGCTGAGATACCGCACCAATGATGTCATAAGGCGGGATATTCTGATAGGCGCCTTTTTGTTCCGCTGAGTTTAAAAACGCAACCAGGTTACCCGAGTCATTCCCGAATGCGATGACCTGAATGGCCTGGCTCCGACGCGTCATGTCAGAAATTGCTGATATCAGCATTTCGCGTGTACCCGCTTTGACTTTATCGGTTTTATCCTTGATATCTTCGAGTAGCATTACATAGCTATTGGGTGCAAACCCGAAGGCCACAAACATATTGTCCATGCAACGCAGGCCTTCGGCGAAATCAGTAATATTTCGCTCCGGTAGCTCACGTGGGCCTTTTCGTAGCGCCTGTATTTCTTCTTCAGTTTCCTGGATAACCTTGGTGACACAGCCATTCAAAACCAAAGTGGCTGCGATTATGATTGATCCCATTATTTTAGTTTTCATGATATTGCTCCTTTTCTATTTACAATTATTACCCGCGTTTATGACGTCGCCGGTGATAATGACATCGACTTGCTGGGGTGTACCAAACGGTTTGTCGTTGGTGACATTGCCAATATCCACCACGCCACATTTTTCCTCTTCAAACCCGGATGAGACATCCCCTTCAACATCATCGGGGATGGACTTATCCATTAATTCGTTTTGCAGCACACGCCCTTTTGCCTTAAATCGAGAAACTTTCGCGTTTTGTGCATCATCAAAATCCAACTCGCCTGCATAAGCGGTTTGTGATAATCCGATTACCAGGCCCAAGCACAAGCTTGCGAGGTAATACGCCATATTTCCTTGTTGTGTTTTCATATGATCTACTCCGCTGATCCAATACTAATTTCATTAATCGTCCCAGCGCCGGAGGCACCTTGTATGATGTTTCCGACACGTACATTGGCCGCATGACCACCCGTACCAATGTTGCTCGCTGAGCCAATACTCAGCATATTCTTACTGCCTACTCCTGAAACCCCTTGTACGACCTCACCGACTTGCACGTTCACGTTCATTTCTCCAACCGCAGCATTTCGGGCTGAACCAATATCAATCAAATTCTGGTTGAATACCCCGCCTGCTGATTGAGAAATGCTACCTACACTGGTATCGCTACTGAAAACACCAACTCCAGAATTTCGTACCGCTCCCACATTCGCCTCATTGGTATTGGATAGCCCGGAATTGGACTGGGTGATATCACCAACTGTTGCATTTGACTGAAAACTATCGACCGTTGAGTTGCGGATTGCACCGATATTCAACTCATTGCGCCCCGAGATACCTGTGTGGGTTTGCAGCACAGTGCCTACCGACGTGTTTGACTCTACCGCGCCCGTCGTTGCATTTTGGACTGCGCCTATATTTAGCTCATTGGTGTTAAATAAGCCCTGGTTAGATTGAATGATAGTGGTTGCCGACATATTGGTATTGAGCGCGCCTGTTGCAGAATTGTTGACCCCGCCCAGGTTAGCTTGGTTTTGGTTCGAGAGCCCCGTGGTGGTTTGCAATATGCTACCGACCGAGGTGCTAGTGTTCAGCGCACCCGTCTCAGAACCGACAACCGCGCCTGCATTTACATTATTTTGCTGATTCAGACCCAAATCGTTCTGAATGATCGAGCCGGTAACGGTATTGCTCGACTGGGCAAATAACAGACTACTACAAAACAGTAATTGTCCTATTGCCGATATTGATATTAGTCGCTTCATGTTTACTTGAATGTGGGATGCCCGGAAAAGGCCATTTACGCCATTACGTATCGCGAAAATGGCCTTGATCCATTTACCTCACTGAACCAACAGCTGCATCATTCTCAGCCGTCAAGCCCAACGCGCTTTGGTTAATCGCGCCGGAAGCAGTGGTGTTATTCAGATTGCCATTCACATTTGAATTAATGATGGAACCTACCGCTGCCTTGTTACTTGCAGTCAAGCCCAACGCACTTTGGTTAATCGCGCCGGAAGCAGTGGTATTACGCACATCACCGTTAACACTTGAATTTACTACCGAGCCTACCGCAGCTTCATTGTTAGCTGTTAAGCCCAATGCGCTTTGATTGATTACACCAGAGGCCGTGGTATTCTGAACATCACCATTAACGTTTGAGTCCACCACTGAACCTACTCTCGCCTTGTTATCGGCAGTTAAGCCCAATGCGCTCTGATTAATCGCACCAGAAACAGTCGTATTTCGCACGTCACCGTTAATGCTTGAATTAGCCACCGAGCCGACGTCCGCCGTATTATCAGCTGTCAAGCCTAGAGCACTTTGGTTGATCGTGTTGGACACAGTGGCGTTCTGAACATCACCGTTGACGCTTGAATCTACTACCGAACCGACCGCTGCCTTGTTGCTGGCCGTCAAGCCCAGCGCACTTTGGTTGATGGCACCGGACACAGTGTTGTTTTGAACATCACCATTAATGCGTGATCTAACAACTGAACCTACTGCAGCTTCGTTGTTTGCAGTCAATCCCAGTGCACTTTGGTTTATTACACCAGAAGCAGTGTTGTTCTGAACATCACCATTGACACGTGAATCAACCACTGAACCGACCGCAGCCTTGTTGCTGGCAGTCAGACCTACAGCGCTTTGATTAATGGCACCAGAGGCAGTGTTATTCTGAACATCACCATTGATGGTTGAACCCACCACTGAACCAACCGCAGCTTCGTTTTCTGCAGTCAAGCCCAGCGCACTTTGATTAATCACGCCGGAAGCGGTGTTGTTTTGCACATCACCGTTTACAGTTGAACCCACCACTGAACCAACCGCAGCCTTATTGCTGGCGGTGAGGCCCACAGCGCTTTGATTAATGGCGCCAGAGACAGTATTGTTCTGTACGTCACCGTTTATAGTTGACTGAGCAGAAGCTGTACCCGCAACCATCGTAGGTAAGCTCGCTGCCAGCAGAATAGTTAGTAATTTACGTTTCATGATTATTTCCTATATAAAATTTAAGTTTCGTTGCATTATTTTTAGCAACATTGTTTATTTACAAATTTCCGTTTACTTCAATTAAGTCCTTTACATTGATACCTCCTAAATTCCTTTTCGAGGTTCGCATTAGACGCGATTGTTGATTTCTACCGCGTGACAAAAATCACACTTTGGAAATTGTCTGAAAATTTTTACAGAAGATTTTGCAGTATGGTTCGTCCAAGGCAGGTATCCGAACAGTGTGGTGATTTTTATGTGACTACCAGACTGCCGAATGGTGGTTTGTTGTGCGAGTCGCTAAGTGCACCGGAGCTTAGTCAGCCATAAAACAAAACCATAGTTTGAATTCACAGGATCATTAATCCTTATCCGGTAGGTTTGAGTCGGTACCAGTGGTGTTCTATAATGCATGCGATGGGCATTGCGTAGACCTGATACCAGCCGCGCAAGGTTTTTAAAACTAATATAACCCGAGCGCCTATCATTAATATTCACTGGTCACGCTACTTTGAGTCGGCGTCCTAAAATATCGTTGGTAGTCAATCGAACGAACCAATCCACAAGAGCATTACTGTCGAGGAGGAGGTGTTTTAGATGTTTCAAGTACGTATTCACGGTCGGGGTGGACAAGGCGTTGTATCTGCCGCTGAAATGCTGTCAATTGCTGCCTTTGAACAGGGCATGTTCTCCCAGGCGTTCCCGAGTTTTGGTTCCGAGCGAATGGGCGCGCCCGTTGTATCCTACGTGCGTATGGACGATGACGTCATCGAGCTACGCGAACCAGTGTTTGAACCTGATCTGCTGGTGATTCAAGATCCAACCCTGTTTCACGCTGTCGATGTTTTCGAAGGACTGAAAGCAGATGGCTTCGTGTTGATCAATTCGAGAAGACAGCCTGAGGAATTGGGCATCCAGGAAGCAACCGATAAATTACCATCCGGTCACGTCGCCACAATTCCTGCTACCCATCTGGCGATGCAGTATCTCAAACGGTCCACGCCTAATACAGTTTTACTGGGGGCCTTTACCGCGATGAGTGAACTGCTCAAAATAGAATCAGTCGAAAAAGCCATCCTGGATAAATTTTCTGGTGCAGTAGGTGAAAGTAATGTCGCGGCTGCGCGTGCAGCCAAACAAGCCACTGTCATCTGTTGAGGAAATAAGCAATGCGAAAACAAATCGAAGGTTCCCAGGCAGTCGCAGAAGCCGTTGCCCTGTGCCGGCCTGAAGTCATCTCTGCCTACCCGATCACGCCGCAGACTCATATCGTGGAGGACCTGGGTGTGATGGTTAAATCTGGTGAATTGTCACCCTGCGAATTCATGCTGGTGGAATCAGAATTTGGTGCCTTGAGCGCTTGCATCGGTTCTTCTTCAGCAGGGGCACGAAGTTATACCGCCACCTCAAGCCAGGGCATGTTGTTTATGATGGAAGCGGTTTACAATGCTTCCGGGATCGGATTGCCAATTGTGATGACGGTGGGTAACCGCGCTATTGGTGCACCAATCAATATCTGGAATGACTGGAGTGACTCCATGTCAGCACGAGATGCCGGCTGGATTCAGCTGTTTGTGGAGGACAATCAACAGGCGGTGGATGTGCATATCCAGGCGTTTAAGCTTGCAGAAGAACTTTCCCTGCCGGTCATGGTGTGTATGGACGGGTTTATCCTGACCCATGCTTATGAACAGGTCGACATACCCTCCCAAGAGCAGGTTGACGGGTTCTTACCTCCTTTTCAGCCACGCCAGGTTCTGGACCCTGCTGCGCCGCTTTCCATCGGCGCGATGGTTGGCCCCGAAGCGTTTACCGAAGTGCGGTTTCTGGCGCACTTCAAACAACTTCAGGCATTGGAACTGATTCCGCAACATTCTCGAAACTACACCGATATCATCGGGCGAGACTCAGGTGGGCTGATCAAGTCATTTGAAGCAGAAGGCGCTGAAACCGTGGTCATTACCATGGGCTCCGTGATCGGCACTTTCAAACACGTTCTGGCTGAGATGCGTGAACACGGGCACTCCGTTGGGGCGATTACGATTCGGTCTTACCGGCCATTCCCGAGAGATGCCCTGCGCGCGGCCTTAAAAGATGCCAAACGCGTTATTGTATTTGAAAAATGTCTGGCAGTTGGCATGGGTGGCGTTGTTGCCATGAATGTTCGAACCGCGCTTGAAGGTTTTTCCTTACCGGTTTATTCAGTGATTGGGGGCTTGGGTGGCCGACCAATTACCCAAGAAAACTTACGCCGCATGCTGAATAAGGGCGTGAATGACGATCTCGAAGAGCCCCATTTTCATGATGTGCAGATGGATGTCGTCAACAAAGAGCTGGAACGAGAACGCACTGAACGACGCAGTGGCGGGCGCGCTGAAAACATACTGCGCGAGATGGGTATTGCGGCCACCGGTAAAAACTAAGCAGGAGAGACCAACATGAAAAATATTCCCGAATCCCAGCAAAAAGTAAAATTTTATCAAACCGGTACTTTTACCGTAGGTAATCGATTGCTCGACTCAGCTCAGCGTACCGTGCAGGCCACTATTGATCGGTCTAACTCGCTCGATTCCGGCCATCGTGCTTGTCAGGGTTGTGGTGAAGCCCTGGGTGCTCGCTACGCGCTCGACGCAGCCATGCGCGCAACTGATCGTCAATTGATTGCCGCTAATGCAACTGGATGCCTGGAAGTATTCACTACGCCGTATCCGGAAACCGCCTGGTCCATCCCCTGGGTGCATTCACTGTTTGGTAATGCCGCGGCGGTCGGTGCAGGTATAGCCGCAGCAATGAAGGTCAAGGGACGCCAGGATGTACGAGTGATCGCACAGGGTGGAGATGGTGGTACCACTGATATTGGCATGGGGTGTTTGTCAGGTATGTTCGATCGTAATGATGACGTTTTGTATATCTGCTATAACAACCAGGGCTATATGAACACCGGTGTACAGCGCTCCAGTGCTACCCCGGGCGCCGCCCGTACTGCCACCACCCAGCCAGTCGGAAACCAACCCGGCAATGATTTTAATACCGGAAAAAGTGTCCCCTTGATCGCCATGGCGCACAATATACCGTACGTTGCAACAGCCGGAGTTCATGATCTGCATGATCTGGAATATAAGATTACCAAAGCGATGGAGTTTAGAGGGTCTCGCTATGTTGAGATTTTTGTGCCCTGCCCACTGGGCTGGGGATCGACCCCAGGTGATACCATCAAGCTTTCCAGGCTAGCGGCTGAAACCGGGTTTTTTCCGCTATTTGAAAGTGAAAATGGTGAAATAACCGCGGTAACCAAAATCCGTCGACTACAGCCTGTAGATGAATTTTTGCGTTTGCAGCGTCGTTTCGCGCATGTATTCAAACCTGAAAATGCCGACCAGCTAGAACATTTGCGCGCGATTGCGCAGCGAAATATCAGGCGCTTTGATCTGGTCGATGAGGAGGTACCAGCATGAGCAACGATGCGCCAATTCAGGATAAACCATTTGCGATCACGCTGGATGTCGGCACTAGCCGACTGAACAAAACCGGCACTTGGCGTACCGAAAAGCCAGTTTACCTCGACCGTTTACCACCCTGTAATCATGCCTGCCCAGCAGGTGAAAATATCCAGGCCTGGTTGGCGTTGGCAGAGGAAGGGGATTATCAAAGTGCCTGGCGAGAAATTGTCAAAAACAATCCACTGCCTGCGATCATGGGTCGAGCCTGCTACCACCCTTGTGAGTCGGCGTGCAATAGACGTGAGCTGGATGAAGCAGTTGGCATCCATGCAGTTGAGCGCTTTTTGGGAGACCAGGCGATCAAACATGACTGGCAGTTTGATAAACCGTCTAGCCACAGTGGTAAAAAGATTCTGGTGATTGGTGCGGGACCGAGTGGTCTTTCCGCGGCTTACCACCTGGCCACCCTTGGACACCAGGTCGAAATTCATGAGGCTGGCCCTGTAGCCGGGGGGATGATGCGGTTTGGAATTCCGCGGTATCGCCTGCCGAGGGATACGGTTGACGCCGAGATCCAGCGTATAGTCAATCTCGGGATAACATTAAAACTAAACACGCCGGTAGATGATATCCAGTCAGCCATCAAACAAGGCGGATTTGACGCTTGTTTTGTGGCCATTGGCGCGCATTTGGCCAATCGGGTTGATATACCTGCCCCGGATGCGACACGTATTCTTGATGCGGTTAAGGTCTTACATGATATGGAAACGGATGAAGCTCCACCGCAGCTGGGACGCAAAGTCATCGTTTATGGCGGCGGCAATACCGCCGTGGATATGGCGCGTACCGCAAAACGTCTGGGTGCCAGTGAGGCAGTAATTGTCTACCGACGCACACGCGAACAAATGCCAGCACATGATTTTGAAATGGATGAAGCCATCGAAGAAGGCGTGGTAGTAAACTGGTTAAGGACCATCACCCAGGCGGATGAAAAAGAATTTACCATTGAGAAAATGGAGCTGGATGAAAACGGTAAACCGCAGCCGACCGGAGAATACGAAACGATTGAGGCGGATACACTAGTGCTCGCATTAGGGCAAAACGTGGATACCCAAATTCTGGATAATTTGCCTGATGTCAGTATTAAAAACGGTGTGGTTGAAGTAGACAGCAATATGATGACAGGCCACAAAGGCGTGTTTGCCGGTGGCGATATGGTACCTTCTGAAAGAACCGTCACGGTGGCGGTAGGCCATGGAAAAAAGGCGGCCAGGCATATTGACGCTTATTTAAAGGGCGAATCCTATATTAAGCCCAAAGCACCCGAGCTGGTTGATTTTGATATGTTGAATACCTGGTATTACACCGATGCGGAAGCGGCGGTACAACCGATGCTAGATAACATTCGTCGTCAATCAACTTTCGATGAAGTCTTAAGTGGTTTGGATAAAAACAACGCATTGTACGAAGCGCGCCGCTGCCTTTCTTGCGGTAACTGTTTTGAGTGTGACAATTGTTATGGCGTCTGTCCGGATAATGCTGTGATTAAAAAGGGCCCCGGCAAACGTTTTGAGTTCAAGTATGATTACTGTAAAGGATGCGCAATGTGCGCCACAGAATGCCCCTGTGGGGCGATAAAGATGGTTCCGGAGGAGATATAAACCAGGCTTTAGCCAGTTAAGCTTTGGTCAATGAATACGCAGCTTAGTCGACCAATTCGCTTATCGCACAAGGCTCAAGACCAATCTGCTCCAATGTAGGGTTCTGGAATACGCGAATGGTTAATACCGTACTACCCACGATCAAGGTATCAGGCAAACTTACATCAGAGAAATTCGTCCGACCGGATGCATCTGTACTACTACTCTCTGTAGCAAGTGTACCAATGCCCGACGCTTCAACACGATAAGTTAAAAGCACTGAATTTTCCGGTGTCGGACTAATAGTCACATTGATATTGCTAATATCGCCGCTCGGGGCTGCCGCGGAAAAATCTGCAACAATGCTACAAGTGAATGCAGGTGATGTTTGTGCATGTAGGGGTAGTACCAAACTATTAACAACGGGCGTGGTCCAGGCGGCCCCCATGCTAATCTTTTTCAGTGTCTCTCTGCGCGAAGATTTGTAACTATTTTTCATCTTAACTCCATCTTTCAATAAACTGAGGTTAAATAAACCACAGGATATATTTATGATCGTCAGGTTAGGGGCTTGTCTGCACAGCGCTGTACGCTGGTATATTGGGGTTGAGGAATTATGAGGCTAAAGTTATTAAAAAAATGAATATTCTATCGTTTTCTTAACGGTCGGCTACAATGTTAAGTTAGACACCGACTTTATGTCCAATCCGATATTCTAAGTCAACCGCCCCTTCGAACTAACATCAGCTAGCCGTTTCATTTAAATATCGTACCTCTTCAACGCAAGTTGGTCAGTTGGGGATGATTGCAGAAAACTGTTTCAGATAATAACTAACCTTAGCAGGAAGTAATGTGGTCGAAACGATAATCCAGGAAAACAAGTAATTGAGTTCCAGATAAATATTGGGCTCTGGTAGGTCTAAATACTCAACCAATGGGATTAACAGCCCAATGATTTTACCGAAAATTTGCACAGCTACAATTTTCCAACTCACTAATTGATTGAGAATTGGTGGGCCCGGTAGGACTTGAACCTACGACCAATGGATTATGAGTCCACTGCTCTAACCAACTGAGCTACAGGCCCTTATGTTGCAACCAGCGGATATAATGCGTGGAACAATGCGGGTTGCGAGGGAGGCGCGATGTTACCGCAGAGATACATCTGCGGCAAATCTATTTGGTTTATTCGTTCAGAAAGTTTTTCAGCATTTCTGAGCGGCTTGGGTGGCGTAATTTTCGTAACGCCTTGGCTTCGATTTGACGAATGCGCTCGCGCGTAACATCGAATTGTTTGCCTACCTCTTCCAGAGTGTGATCGGTATTCATATTAATCCCGAAACGCATTTGCAAGACCTTCGCTTCACGCTCAGTGAGCGATTCCAATATCGTTTTAGTCGCATCACGCAATCCAATATTGGTAGCAAACTCATCTGGCGCGGTGATATTTTTATCTTCAATAAAATCACCCAAATGTGAGTCGTCATCGTCGCCTACTGGCGTTTCCATCGAAATCGGCTCTTTGGCAATTTTGAGTACTTTACGCACCTTGTCTTCAGGCATTTCCATTAACTCGGATAACTCTTCCGGGGTGGCTTCGCGGCCTTTTTCCTGCATGATTTGACGCGACATACGATTCAGTTTGTTTATCGTCTCAATCATGTGAACCGGGATACGAATGGTACGCGCTTGATCCGCGATTGAGCGGGTAATGGCCTGACGAATCCACCAGGTTGCGTAAGTGGAAAATTTGTAACCGCGTCGATACTCAAATTTATCGACTGCCTTCATCAAACCAATGTTACCTTCCTGAATTAAATCCAAAAACTGTAGGCCACGGTTGGTATATTTTTTCGCAATAGAGATGACCAGACGCAAATTGGCTTCGACCATCTCTTTTTTCGCGCGACGCGCCTTTGCTTCACCGATTGACATACGCCTTGCGATGTCTTTCAGGGTGGGCAACGGCAGGCCCATGCTGGTTTCTATACCGCGCATTTGACGCGTATGCAAAGTAAGATGATCGCTAAATTGATGCAATTGCTTAGCCTCGTTCGGTGCTGCTTCAATGAGCTTGTCCAGCCATGTTTCATCCGTTTCATTGCCGATGAAAACGCCCGTAAAGGTATTACGTGGTACTTTACATTTAGAAATACAAATGCCAGCAATTTTTCGTTCCAGCTTACGCGTTTTTTCCAGTGAATCGCGCATTAGATCATTCAATCGTTCGATCTGAATAGGCGTGATTTTAAGCTGCATTAGTTCGTCCGCAATCTTCTGTAACTGGGCTTGCGCTTTATCGGATACGTTGCTTTCATTCTCCAGAATTTTCTCGTAATTCCGATACAGCGTTCTAATTTTTCTAAAGCGTTTGTTCGCCTCGACTGGATCCGGCCCGGTATCTTCTACCACCACGTCGTTTTCACCAGGTTGGGGTGGCAAGATGATGTCAGGGATGACTTCGTTCGGATCAATAAAATCAACCAGAAAATCAGTCAATTTCATGTCTTCTTCCTTGATCCGGTCAACGATATTAATAACTTCCTCAATCACCCGTGGGCATGTTGAAATCGCCTGATTACGTTGTTTTAAACCTGCCTCGATACGTTTAGCAAGCCGAATTTCATCTTCACGTGTTAACAGCTCGACCGTACCCATCTCACGCATATACATACGAACGGGGTCGGTGGTACGGCCAAATTCACTTTCCACCGCGGTTTTCAGCACCGCTTCAGCCTCTTCAACAACCTCCTCGTCCTCGGGGTTGTCAGTAATCAGCAACAGCTCTTCCGCATCAGGCGCTTTATCAAACACCTCAATACCCATGTCATTGATCATCTTAACAACGGCCTCAATCTGATCGGTGTCATGCATATCTTCGGGCAAATGATCGTTGATCTCTGAGTAGGTTAAAAAACCTTGCGCCTTACCTTTAAGGATCATCTGCTTCATCGCGGAGCGCTCCGAAGCTCGTGGTTGTTTTGGCTGGTCGCTATCCTGCGTTTTGGCTTTATTTGCCTCTACCTTTGGCACAGAAGCGGAAATGTGTGTGCTTGGCTTGGTGTCAATAGCCTGTTTATCAGTGGCCTTCTTTTCAGCCACCTTCTTTTTGCTAACTTTCTTTTTAGCTATTTTCTTGGCCGTCACTTTTTTCTTACTCGTGACTTTCTTTTTCGCAGTAACTTTCTTGGCAACTTTTTTCTTGGTAGCTGCTTTTTTGGCAACTTTTTTCTTACTCACGACCTTCTTTTTGGCCGCAATTTTTTTAGCAACTTTTTTCTTGGTCACAGCCTTGTTACCCGCTATTTTTTTCTTTACAGCAACCTTCTTTTTAGCGGTGGTTTTTTTTGCAGCCATTCAGTCAACCTCTTTTTATGTCGTGTGCCAAAATCAAAAAGCGCGTAAATATACCCTAATCGCCTCTGAATCTCCACAATTGTAGGGGTAATTCAAGCAATTTATTTTTGGGGGCACGTCATTCATATTCAAGGGTTTTCTGGGGAAAGGGGTAAAATATGCCGCCCATATGCGTATAATCGCGCACCCAACTAGATTAATCCTTTAGCTATGGCGCAAAAACTAAAACTGGGTATCCCAAAAGGCAGCCTGGAATCATCCACTTTAAAGCTGTTTAAACAGGCGGGATGGAACATAACATCGCGAGCTCGCCACTATTTTCCCAGCGTGAATGATGACGAACTTTCCTGCAAACTCATCAAGGCACAGGAGCTTAGTACCTATGTTGAAAGCGGCGTACTAGACTGTGGCCTGACCGGACAGGATTGGACGATCGAAAACGACTCAGATATCGAAGAAATATGCGGTCTTAATTATTCTAAATCATCTGATCAGGGGTGCCGCTGGGTACTAATAGTTAAGAATGATTCCCCTGTTCAATCGATTGAAGATCTACAGGGCAAAATTGTTGTTACCGAATTGATGGATTTTACCCAACGCTATCTAAAAGAACGAAATATTGACGCAAGCGTCCAATATTCGTGGGGGGCAACTGAAGCGAAGGTAGTAGAGGGGCTGGCAGATGCAGCGGTTGAGATTACTGAAACCGGCACCACTATTCGCGCCCACGGTTTGCGCATCGTTGAAGATTTGCTCCACACGCATACGGTTTTTGTAGCCAATAAACAGGCGATGCAAGACCCGTTCAAGCGCAACAAGATCGAGAATATCGCATTGATGTTACAAAGCGCCATGGCCGCGCGCGAGAAGGTATTGTTAAAACTGAATGCGCCGGTTGCAAATCTCGACAATATTGTCGCAGCATTGCCGAGTTTACACGCGCCTACAATCAATCGTCTGCATGATGAGGACTGGGTTGCGGTAGAGACCGTCACCAGTCGGCTGCAAACGCGTGATTTGATCCCTAAATTAAAAGCAGCTGGGGCGGAAGGTATCCTGGAGCTCAATCTAACCAAGTTGGTTGAATAGCGCATCTTTTACGTATCATAGACGTAAAAAAGCAGCGCAATGCGCTGCTTTTTATTTGCTCTTCGCCCTGCTTCTTAACAGGCAACTAGGCTAGTTATCCCTGGCTATCCCCCTAGATAAGCCTGGTCAGAAGCCTCAGTTGGCCCGACGGCCCATGCACCACGCGTCTTGGCATGGTTTACGGCGCGGTCGATATCACCTTGGCTTAAAGAACGCGGGATATCAAATACCTGACCAGGATATATCAAATCAGCGTCTTTAATTTGGCTGGCGTTCGCCTTATAGATTAACGGCCAATTATATGCGGTACCGTAAATTTCATCTTTCTTGGAGATACACCAAAGATTATCGTCTTTAACCACTGTGTAGCTGGTAAAGTCACTTGATGGAACATCGGCAGCTGCCATGGGTGCCGCCACTTCTTGCTCTGGGGCGGGTGCCGCCATCGCTTTTTCATCACCTTTGTTCATCTTTGCACTAACACAACCGCCGGCAGTCGCCATAGCAACCGCGAGTGCAGTGAGCCTCAACACATTGAATTTCGTTTGGTGCATATTATTCGTCTCTCAAATCAATAAGTTATAATGTCTGTTATTTGCATTTGCGAAACTATGCCAGAAGTCGCTATACAAATACCCCTATACGCATTCGAGTTTACGCGTTACGCTTGCTGGAAGCAATACATTGCCTGAAAAATTGTCATTTAGTTGCTTTTTGGCAAAATTCTATTGAATTCACCTCGTAAGTAAATAAAAACGCGTGAAATATTTCTGCTAACCATCTTCGATATGCAGCCAAGTGTTCTCTGTACCACCCTAGTTTATAGCGCACCTCTATTAGTCATACATGGCGCTTAAAGTATGAATAGAAACCAGGGAAAAGCCGCAGATATAGTGCTCGCCACCATAAATGCGCGTTATATCCACACCGCGTTTGGCTTACGCTACTTAAAGGCAAATTTACATGAATTGGAACAACACTGCGACATTGTCGAGTTCACCTTAGAGCAACGGCCCCTCGATATTGCGGAGCAACTTCTGGCACGCCAGCCAAAGATTATTGGCTTAGGGGTGTATATTTGGAATACGTTGCAGTGCGTACAAGTCGCCGCCTTGATTAAGCGGATTTCACCCAAAACCATATTGGTATTGGGTGGCCCCGAAGTAAGCTATGAGCAATCGCAACAGGCGATATGCCAGCTGGCGGATTACGTACTGAGTGGGCCAGCTGAGGCTGCGTTTTATCACCTGTGCAAAGCCAAACTTCAGGGACAGCGATATACGGCAGCACAATATCCTAATCCTAAACTTGCGCAGCTAAAGTTTCCCTACTATTTATATTCAAATACGGATATCACGCACCGAGTGATTTATGTCGAGGCGTCACGTGGTTGTCCGTTTAAGTGCGAGTTCTGTTTATCCGCATTGGATAAAACCGCCAAAGCCTTTCCTCTGCAACCATTTCTTGTAGAACTGGATAAGCTTTATCAACGTGGTGCCAGACAGTTTAAATTTGTTGATCGAACCTTTAATTTGAGCAGCAAAGTCAGCGTTCCGATCATGCAGTTTTTCTTGGAGAGAATGAGCGATGCATTATTCGTCCATTTCGAAGTGATCCCTGATCGTTTACCCTCGGCTTTGAAAACCGTGATCGAGCAATTTCCACCCGGCAGCCTGCAATTTGAGGTCGGTGTGCAAACGTTAAATCCAGATGTGCAACGCATTATTCAACGTCGCCAAAACAAGCAAAAAACTCAAAAAAACCTTGCATGGCTCTGCCAACAAAGCAATGCGCATGTTCACGCGGATTTGATCTTTGGTTTACCGGGCGAGACTATCGTTAGTATTGCCCAGAGCTTTGATCAGTTAGTGGTACTTCAACCCGATGAAATTCAGCTGGGCATGCTAAAACGCCTGCGCGGTATGCCGATGACTGAGCAGGAAAATCAATACCAACTTGTGTTCAACCCCAATCCGCCCTACGATATCTTGTCTACCAAGGATATCGATTTTGCCAATATGCAAAAACTAAGACGCATGGCACGGTACTGGGACTTAATCGCTAACAGCGGACGCTTTAAAACCAGCCTAGGAACAATTCTCGGTCATGCCCCTTTCGAGCGGTTTATGCAGCTTAGCGAGTGGCTACATCACACCACCGGTCAAACCCACAAAATCAGCCTTAAGCGTATGTTTGATTTACTGTTTCAAGCGCTCACCGAACGCTTTGCTATCGATTCCACCTGGGCAACCCAACTGCTAAGCCGAGATTTTGAGCGCAGCGGTATAAAAGGCTTACCGCAGTGCCTGGCTGCAAACAAGCCTCAGACCCGCACTGCCCAACCCAAGCGATCAGGCTACAAACGCCAAAACACGCATCTGAACTAGATCATTCACCCAATGATTAATTATCGTGTCGCTTCAAACGCTTGCCAGGCTTGGTCCAGTCGTTTTGGTGAAACAGGTATGGGTGGCTTAACTTTGGGCGCAAACAAAGAAACGCGGTAGGCTTCAACCATCCAGCGATAATGATCCAAAGCCGCGTTGTCTGGATGCGCCTCCCAGCTTTGCAAATAACGCGACCAATAGGGCTCTAGCAAAACAAGCTTTTTCTCGTCCCCTTGCGGATCATAACGAAGCCGCTCAATTCGCGCTGCCAGTGCCTTAAAATATACTGGGTAAACAAGCACCGTCTCAAGCGGTACTTCCAGCAGAAAATCTTCGTAGATTAGATAGTTCAGCTGTACCTGAATATCTTCCTGGCTGGGTGTGGACAGCCCTTCAATCAGACCAAGACATTGCCCATACGCGTTTAAAGCCAGCTGCAGCGCCTGACACACTGGCTCCACTTCGCCACTGAAATGCTGTTCGGTGTAAACCAGGGCACGCTCAAACTGTTGTTTAGTTTGAATGACTGGTTCGGCGGCAAACATCAGGCCTTGGATAAGCGCATCGAGCAGGGCAGCGCGTAAACCATCTTGGGAGCCTATCGCGCTATAACGCAAACTAATTTCCTGCCAATAAGGCAGGGGGCGTTTGACCAAACTTTTGCCAAAACGCGAGCCAAAACGCGCTAATCGAGTAACGCCCATCTTGTGCGCATACTGGGCCTCAATTGGATCGTCGAATAGCTGTATGTTGACCGTATCACCGGCATCTACCAGTGCTGGATAGGCTTGGGTTTCAAGACCATGCGTATTCACCACCACGTTCACGGGCAAATCATCAAAATGCCAATCGGTTAAGCCTTGTTGTTGCCAGGTATGGTCTGTCTCAGCGATGGTATTGCTTGCCTGATCACCAAATTCATCCTGTAAATCACTTAGCTTATCTGCACGTGCTAGCTCATCACCTTGTTCGTCCAACAACACCAGCTTCATGTTTAAGTGCTCCGGCAGCGTGGCAGGGTTAAAGTGTGCAGGGACAACTTTCAGCCCACTTTGTGCATGAAGTGCATCAGCCAGTGCCGCTAATAAAGGTCGCGTATCTTCTCTTACAATCGGTTTGACATGGTCGATGGTCTCAGCCAAAGGCGCCAGTTGCTTACGGATGTTTTTTGGTAAGCTGCGCACCAGGAGTTCTATTTTCTCTCCGAGATAACCCGGCACCAGCCGGTCAAAATCTGCCTGACTAAGCTGGTTAAGTAATGGCAGGGGAACGCTCGCAGACACACCGTCATGCGCCTCTCCGGGTGCAAATTGATAATCCAATGCGAGCTTGTGTTTACCCGTCTTAAGCACATCGGGCAAATCATCACGCGCCTGTATCTCTCTTTTGAGCAAGGTTTCCTGACGTACAAATAAAGCATTATGTTGTTCAGTTGAAAGAGACCTCAGCCATTTTTTTAATCCCGCTTCACTGTTTACCCACTCGGGAATTTGCGCACCATAAAAACGCACCAACACTTCGTCTGAAACCAAAATATCATGCCGACGTATTTTATGCTCCAGCGTCACGACTTCGTCGATACGGGCCAGATTGTGCGTTACAAAATCAAAGGGTTGATTGAGCTCACCCGGCACCAACGCATCCCGAATAAATATCGCATGCGCTTCTTCAGGATCAATTTCACCGTAAGGACGGCGGCGACCGCTAAATATCGGCAAGTTAAGAAAGTAACCGCGCTGATAGGCCATAACTTGCCCGGCTTTTTGTGACCAATATGGCGCCGAATATTCGTGCCGAATCAAGTTATCCGCGAGTTGCTCGATCCAACTCACCTTGACCGGGGCAACCGTGCGCGCAAACAACTGGCTGGTCTCCACCATTTCTGCTGCCATAATCCATTTAGGTGCATTTTTAGCCAGGGCTGAGCCTGGGAATATAGCAAGTTGTTTACCGTAGGTTCCGGTATATTGGTTCTTTTCCCCCTTCATGGCGATTTGATCAAGCAAGCCACTAAGCAGGGCGCGATACACCACATCTTGGTCTGCCGGCTGTGAGTTTATTTTTCCTTTCAAACTACTGGCATCTTGTCGTAGCCGTCGCACCAAATCTCGCCATTCCCACATACGCGCGGGCGCCAAAAAGTTGCGTTGGCACCAAGCGCTTAATTGTTTACGGCTCAGTGCTGCGCGTTGCGCTTGAAAGGATTGGTATAGATTGATCAACGCAAAAAAGTCACAACCACCTTTGGCCTGTTCCAGATGGTGCTGACGCGCGGCTTGCATGGTATCATGAGGTACTAATCTAGGGTCGGGAATTTCTAAACTGGCCGCTAGGATGGTCATTTCTGCCAGGCAGTTTTCATCCCGCGCAGCAGCATACAACATGCACCCAATACGCGGATCTACATTCAGCTTTGCCAGTGCAATACCAATGGGGGTTAGTCCCTGATCATCGTCCAGCGCACCCAGAATCTTAAGTTCCTGGCGCGCTGCATTCCATTGTTTGCGTTCCGGTGGGTCAATAAATGGAAATGCTTCTGGTTCACCGAGTCGGCGAAACTTCAAAGCAAGTACCACCCCAGTTAAAGCAGTACGCAAAATTTCCGGTGCGGTGTAATCCTCTCTGGAGGCGAAATCCTCTTCACTATACAAGCGTACGCAAATACCATTTTTCACCCGACCACAGCGCCCTTTGCGTTGATCCGCCGCCGCCTTGGAGATACGCTCGATCGGCAAGGTATTGACCCTACGCCCTGGACTATAACGACTTACACGTGCCAAACCCGTATCAATTACATAATCAATACCAGGCAGGGTAAGCGAGGTTTCTGCAACATTGGTTGACAGGATAATGCGCGTTGCATGCGCCGGGCGAAACAGTTTTACTTGATCCTTGGCCGGTAATCTGGCGTAAAGCGGCAGCACTTCAATCCCGGGTTTAAGCCGACGCTGTAGAAATTTTTGTGCCTCGCGAATTTCACGCTCACCGGGCAAAAAAACCAGGGTGTGGCCTGGGCGTTTTTTAAACAATGAATCGATGGCGTCCAAAATCGCCTGATTAGTTTGCCGATCACTGCGTGATTTTTCATCTTCAGGCGCCTGGTAGCGAACCTCAACCGGATAAGTACGGCCGGACACATTGACAATGGGTGCATCATTAAAATGCTTGGAGAATTTATCGGTGTCGATGGTCGCCGAGGTAATGATCAGTTTTAGATCCTTGCGCTTGGCTAACAGTTGCTTTAAGAACCCCAGTAAAAAATCAATATTTAATGAGCGTTCATGGGCTTCATCAACGATGATAGTGTCGTACTGATTCAGAAAACGATCACGTTGTGCCTCGGCGAGTAGCATGCCGTCGGTGAGTACCCGGATATAGTCCTGCTGGCTTATTTTTTCATCAAAACGTACCCGATAACCCACCCCGGACCCTAGCTGAACCACAAGCTCTTGTGCCAAACGATTGGCAATTGCACGCGTGGCGATGCGCCGTGGCTGGGTATGCGCAATTTGGCCGTATACACCCTGCCCGGCGGCAAGACATAATTTGGGAATTTGAGTGCTTTTGCCTGAGCCGGTTTCCCCAGCAACAATCAATATCTGGTGCTGTTGGATACGTTCGACCAATTCATCCGCGCGTGCAGTGACCGGCAGCGCTTCTGGGTAGTAAATCTTTGGTAACAACTGGCGACGCTTTTGAACCGCTTGAATGGATGCGCTGATTTTTTCTACCAGAGCGTCGCGCGCCGATGGTGATTTGGCTTGGCTTAGCTGGCGCCGAAACCCGTGCCGATCAATGGTTCGGCATTGCTCAATGGCTTTGACAGAAAACCTCATAGAGCGGCACACATTATCAAAACACAAACGCCCACCAATGGTGGGCGTCTACGCTCACTGCACTTACAGGCAGCGCAAAACAAACGGGCCTTACTCCACAATTTCGGCTTTATTGAGCACCACATCTTCTTTGGGTACATCCTGATGCATACCTGCGCTACCCGTCTCTACTTGGCCCATCGCATCCACCACATCCTGGCCTTCAATTACTTTACCAAATACGGCATAACCCCAGCCTTGCGCATTTTTCGCGGTATGGTTTAAAAAATCGTTATTGGTTAAATTGATAAAAAACTGCGAGGTGGCGGAATGTGGATCGTTGGTGCGTGCCATCGCAATGGTCCCTTTATTGTTTTTCAGGCCATTATCCGCTTCATTTTCAATCGGAGATAAATTTGGACGCTCTTTCAAACCCGGTTCCATGCCGCCGCCCTGAACCATAAATCCGGAAATAATCCGATGGAAAATAAGGCCATCATAGTGACCGTTTTTCACATAGTTAACAAAATTCTCAACTGTCACTGGCGCTTTTTCGGCATCTAGTTCAAGCAGTATATCGCCCATACTGGTGCTGAATTTAACTTTTGGGTTCATTGCGTTCTCCGCGTAAATGTTAATAGAAAGTAGGCTTAGGAAAATAAGCGTGAATAAGGTTTTAAATCGCATATTATTTATCTCGTGTTAGCGTTGCTCAAACAACCGGGCCCGCTTATCAGTCACAACCCCCTGCAAAGAAATATCCCATATTGCCGGCACGATTTGATCCACACGTTGAAACTCGTGCGCCAACCCGATCAATGTCGGGCGCTGATGATACGGTCGCTGATGTTTAAAAGCCAGTGTTCGATCATAAAAACCCCCACCCATGCCGAGGCGATTGCCCTTTGCATCAAAGGCCACCAACGGCATTAAAATTAAATCAAGCAAATGCGCTTGTAATACTTGTTCTTGGTCAACTACCGGCTCAGGAATATTGAAACGATTTCTAGTAAACCTGCTATCCGGTGTGACCAATGCAAACAGCATCGATTCGTCGTTACCCCGAACGATTGGTAAATAACAAAGTTTTGCCTGCTCCCAGGCCCAGCTTAAAAATTCGGCGGGATCAATTTCACCGTCATTGACAATGTACAGTCCGATGCGTTCGGCCTGCTGGACCAAGTCCAACGCTTGCAAATGTTGGTTTAGTTTCTGCGCCGCACTGGCTCGCGCTTCTGCACTCAGTGCACGGCGTTGTTGTCGAATGCGATTACGCAGATGATGCTGATCCATTTGCGATGATATTACCAGCTAAGTAGTGAGGGTTAGCTTGCGAAATGTCGTATAGCAATTTAAGTGTCAAAACCATATTACCAAGTGAAATTAAGTTTAGCAAAAGGTAGCGCGACGTTGATCAACGCATTATTGATGGAATCTGATCTCGCGAGAGACCATGGTCGAAGACATGCAAGCTAATTTGTCTTCAAAAGTTTGATTGATAAAGCGTTACCCGCCTGTGCCGTGGCTAATCTGGACCTTGAACCTGGAGGTTCAAGTGGGAGCGCCGGCATTGGTTTGGGCTTTCCGCTGACAAACAGTAAGGTACTTTTGCCACGGACATGCTCACCCCCTCCGCAATCACTGCTCCCGAGATATGCATTAGGTTCTAAGGGATATAGATTCGCTCACGCACACCGCAGGTAACGTCACGCAATTGTAGCAAATAAAAGGTCTATTCGGCTAAATAGCGCAAAATTTTGTTCACAACCAAGTGGTTTTGCTAAACTTGTGGGTATGTTATTGGATCAACTTCAACGCCCCATCCGCGATTTACGTATTTCGGTTACCGATCGCTGCAATTTTCGCTGCGGTTACTGTATGCCTATCGATAAGTATGGGCGACACCACCAGTTTCTAAAGCGCAAGGCTTTACTAACTTTTGAAGAAATAGAATCTATCGCTCGCGTCTTCATTTCGCTTGGTGTGGTTAAAATACGCCTGACCGGGGGAGAGCCACTGGTGCGCAGTGATCTTGAATCGCTGGTAAGTCGACTGGCACAGCTGGAGGGTCTCAGAGATCTAAGCCTCACCACTAACGCCTCATTACTCTCTGCCAAACGTGCTGATGCATTACGCAAAGCCGGTATAGCGCGCATCAACATCAGTCTGGATGCGCTCGATGACAAGACGTTCGGACGCCTGAATGGGATCGGCTATCCAGTCAAAGATGTACTGGCCGGCGTCGAAAACGCACGCCGCGCAGGCTTTGAGCAAGTTAAGGTGAATATGGTGGTACAAAAAGGAAAAAACGAAGCCTCCATTTTACCCATGGTCGATTATTTTATTGGGCGCGGAGTCATCTTGCGTTTTATCGAATTTATGGATGTCGGTAATAGCAATGATTGGTCTGTTGAAGATGTATTTACTTCCCAGGAAATTAAAGATCTCATTGAAACCCGCTATCGGATTGCGCCAATGGATGCAAATTATCGAGGTGAGGTGGCCAAACGTTGGCAACTTGTGGATGAACCCCTAGAGCTTGGATTAATTTCCTCCGTAACCGAACCTTTTTGTGGTGATTGCTCACGCGCACGCCTATCTGCCATCGGGGAAGTCTATACCTGCTTATTCTCTGCTAAAGGCTATGATTTACGTGCCATTATTCGTGACCCCGAAGCGGGGCAACCCTTAGATGAGGCTATTGGAAAGCTCTGGAACCAACGCTCGGATCGCTATTCCGAGTTACGTACCGAAATCGGCCCAGAAGTTGAAAAAGTAGAAATGTCCTATATTGGCGGCTAAGGCCAAGCCAGTGATTAGCAGTGGGCGAAAGCAGTATAACCCCCAATATTATGCGCCTCATAACCCGCCTGCGCTAAATAACGCTGGGCCAACTCACTGCGCGCACCTGAGCGACAATATAATAGAACAGGTTTATTTTTTGGTAATTGCTCGAGAATGGCTGGTATTCCATTGAGTGGAATATTTTGCGCCCCAGGAATCGCGCCAGCAGCATACTCGCGCGGCGTGCGCACATCTATGAGTGCACCACCTTCATCCAGGATTTTTTTAATTTGTGTACAAGGCATAGCCGTTATATTAGTAATTAATAATATGCAATTATAGTTGTTCTTGCTAGAAATGCAAGATGGGCAGAAGCAATTTTAATTTAGCTTCTCAGCCCATAACCTTTTGAAATGAGGCGTAAATTAACCGCAAACAGTACGATGATGAAAAACAAAATGGTGAGATAAGAAGTCCAAAGTGGAATATCGGAAACCCCTAGAAAGCCATAACGAAATGCGTTAATCATATACAGCACAGGGTTAATTTGAGAGACCGTTTGCCAAAATTGCGGTAATAATTTGATGGAATAAAAAACGCCACCCAGGTAGGTCAACGGGGTTAACACAAAGGTAGGAATGATCGAAATATCATCAAATTTTTTTGCCAACAAGGCGTTGGTAAATCCACCTAATGAAAATAAAATCGACGTTAAAATGATGGTACTACACAACACGCTCAAGTTATAGATTTGCAATTTACTGAAAAATAACGACACGAGTGTGACCACGACACCTACCGAAATTCCGCGCGCCACACCGCCGGTAATATAGCCGAGCAAAATGGTCGTATCGGCGGTCGGGGAAACCAGCAGTTCTTCCACCGATCGCTGAAACTTGGAGCTAAAAAAAGAAGACGCGACATTTGCATAGCTATTGGTAATCACCGACATCAATATCAGGCCCGGCACAATAAAATTAATATAGCTAAAGCCATCCATCTCACCAATTCGTGGCCCAATTAAATTTCCGAAAATGACAAAATACAAAGTAGTGGTAATCACCGGCGGGATAATTGTTTGCTGCCAAATGCGGGTGAAACGTATCACCTCTTTGACGGCTATCGTTCTAAATGCGATCCAATTCAGGTACCGATTCATTCGTTAGGCCCCTGCTGGTCAGCATGGGTCTCGACTAAGTCCATAAATAATTGTTCAAGGCGATTGGTTTTATTGCGCATGCTGACCACCTTAATGCCCTTTTCTTTTAACTGAATAAATGTTTCATTAAGTGCCTGGCCCTTGGGAACATCGATTTCAATACTGCCGTCATCGCGTTGGCGCCAGCCACGTTCCTGGCTAAGATCAATGCCCGCTGCGGTATCGACATCCAGTACATAACTTTCCTTTTGAAGACCGCGCAATAAGCTGCGCATACTCGAATCATGCACCACATGACCTTTGTCTATGATAGCTATGTTACGACACAGGTTTTCGGCCTCTTCAAGATAGTGCGTGGTCAACACAATAGTCGTGCCTTCGGCGTTAATTCGTTTAAGGAAATCCCACATGCTGCGCCGTAACTCAATATCCACACCCGCGGTTGGTTCATCCAGAATAAGTATCTTGGGATGATGAATCAAGGCCCGCGCGATCATCAGGCGTCGCTTTTGTCCACCTGAAAGCGTACGAGAGACTGCATTTCGCTTTTCCCATAAGCCCAGCTGACGTAAAAAATGTTCCGCCCGCTCAGCAGCTATACTCGGTTCAAGACCATAGTAACCCGCTTGCTGCTGTACGATCTGCCAGGTTTTTTCAAACACACTGAAATTAAATTCCTGCGGAACCACGCCAAGGTATGACTTTGCCTTTGGAAAATCGACATCAATATCCGCGTCAAAAATTTTGACGCTTCCTGCCGTTTTATTCACCAATGAACAGAGTATTCCGATAGTGGTTGATTTGCCCGCTCCATTGGGGCCAAGTAAGGCGAAAAAGTCGCCCGCTTCAACACTGAGATCAATCCCTTTTAGCGCCTCAAACCCGTCCGCGTAGGTTTTCCGCAAGTGGGTAATTTCAATCGCTTTGGTCATTTTTTATAAGCACGTATAAACCGTTTGTGATGCGGTCAGGTTTTAAAATTTAAAGATAGTGATCCGCGCCCCACTTAGGCGTCAACCTTAAATAGGGGTTCCCAGGCTGCACATTTTTGCTCAAAGTTCATGCGCGCGTTAGCCGGGCTGGTGGAAGGTAGGTAATGAATGGCCACATTATCAGCATCAAACCGAGGCAAACAGTGACGTTTAAACAAACCCGCCGCAGCGCCACCATTCAGACCAATAGCTCGGATACTTGGGTGTTTTTCAATCAAGTCAGCAACCGGATTGATTTTCTCACTGCCTTTTACAATGGCGCTATCCAAGCTCCCCAGACGTTCGCATTGGCCGATGACATCCCATATCGCAATTCCGTTTTGCGTAACTTTGGCAACGTTGTTAGCGTATTCCGCGTGCAGCTTAAAACTTAGCAAGCGCGCCAACAACGGCCAAAACACATTGCGCGGATGTGCATAGTATTGTTGTTTGTCTAGAGAGACAACGCTTGGCATCGAACCCAGTAACAGTATTCTTGGCCGGGCGCCAATCAGAGGTGCTAGCCCGTTGAGTACGCCCAACTGCTTCACCCGCAGGTTTATCCTTCAGCGCGTTTTTTGGTTTCCTGATAAACGAATAACGGACGCGTACCTTCCGTAATGACGGATTTGTCTACGATTATTTTCTGCACGCCTTCGAGTGAAGGCAATTCGTACATGGTTGCCAACAAGGCGCGCTCTATGATGGAACGCAAGCCACGCGCGCCAGTCTTGCGCTCCTTGGCTTTCTTGGCAATCGCCTTGAGTGCGCCTTCGCGAAACTCAAGCTCAACCCCTTCAAATTCAATCAGCTTTTGATATTGTTTTACCAATGCGTTTTTAGGCTCAAGCAGGATACGTACCAGGGACTCTTCGTCCAGCTCTTCTAAAACCGCATGTACAGGCAGGCGGCCCACAAATTCCGGAATCAAGCCATAGCGAACCAAATCCTCTACTTCAAGGTTATTCAGCAGCTCGCCTGAACGGTCTTCGGCGGTGCGCTCGTTTATGTCCGCGCCAAAACCGATACCGGATTTTTCAGTACGTTGTTGTACGACTTTTTCCAGCCCTGAAAACGCACCGCCTACAATGAACAAAATATTGCGCGTATCTACCTGCACAAATTCCTGCTGTGGGTGCTTGCGCCCTCCTTGGGGTGGAATAGAAGCGACGGTGCCTTCGATGAGCTTTAGCAGGGCCTGTTGTACACCCTCACCAGAAACATCGCGCGTAATGGATGGGTTATCCGATTTGCGGGAAATCTTATCTATCTCATCGATATAAATAATGCCCATTTGCGCGCGTTCAGCGTCATAGTCGCACTTTTGCAGTAACTTTTGGATAATGTTCTCTACATCCTCACCCACATAACCTGCTTCGGTCAATGTGGTGGCATCCGCCATGGTAAATGGCACATCCAGCTGGCGAGCGAGCGTTTCAGCGAGCAAGGTTTTACCCGAGCCGGTCGGCCCAATGAGCAAAATATTGCTCTTGGACAGCTCTACATCATCTTCTTTATCTTCGTTGAAAATCCGCTTGTAATGGTTATAAACCGCAACTGAGAGTACTTTTTTGGCGTCATCCTGGCCAATCACGTAATCATCCAGTATTGCATGGATTTCCTGGGGTGAAGGGGTGGATTTTTCGGCGGTCGCGTCATCAACCTCCCCTTCCGCTTCTTCTCGGATAATGTCGTTACATAGATCAACGCACTCGTCACAAATAAAAACCGAAGGCCCGGCAATCAGCTTACGTACTTCATTTTGGCTTTTGCCACAAAATGAACAATACAGTAGCTTGTCTTCGTCTTGATCCTTATCTTTTGCCATTTTAAGTACACATCTTAATTCTAAAGCCTTTGCGTTGACTGATATCGTAATTCAAATAAACAACCAATCGAACGATTTTGCAATCACTTCGGGTAAGTATGTGGTAGCGCAGAGCGTTTTTCAAGCCGTCTGGCAGAATAAATCCGGGTGAATAATGGCTTAGAAAATTGCCCAATCAGGCTGACATATCGGCGCGTTTGACCAACATTGAGTCGATTAAACCATATTTAACCGCTTCATCTGTGCTCATAAAATTATCGCGCTCTGTATCGGTTTCGATGGTTTTGAGTTTTTGTCCGGTATGTGCTGCCAACAATTCATTCAACTCAGCGCGTATACGCAAAATTTCCTTGGCATGGATATCGATATCACTGGCTTGGCCTTGAAAGCCCCCCATTGGTTGGTGAATCATAATGCGAGAATGGGGTAGGGCAAAACGTTTTCCTTTGGTACCGGCGGTTAACAAAACTGCACCCATGCTGGCAGCCTGACCGATACAAGCAGTACTCACATCTGAGTGAATGAACTGCATGGTATCGTAAATCGACATTCCAGAGGTGACCGATCCACCCGGGCTATTGATATACAGGTTAATGTCTTTCTCGGGGTTTTCAGACTCCAGAAACAGCAGCTGCGCGACCACCAGATTGGCCATATAATCCTCGACTTGGCCCACTAAAAATATCACTCGCTCTTTGAGTAGGCGCGAATAGATGTCATAAGCGCGCTCCCCCCGACCGGTAGTTTCAATTACCATGGGCACGAGTCCACCGGCTGCCTCAACATTGGCCTCGACTAGCTCCTTGGCATGCATGGAGGTTAAATCAGATAATTTTGGACGATCAGAATAAGACATAAATAAAACAGAGGTTCGGTTGCTAACGCTAGGAGTCTACTCGCTTGTCATAAACTCTTCGTAAGATTTTTTCACATTTTTAAGCTTGGCTGTGCTGATCAAGTGATCAATAACCTGCTCTTCTATCACCACACTGGCGATTTGATTGCGCTGCTGCTCATCGTTCATCACGTACTGTTTATATTTGTCCGGCTCGGCATAGCTCCCGGCGAGCTCGTCAACGCGCTTTTCGATTAGCTTTTCATCAGGTTTCAGTTTTTCTTCTTCTACCACCGCGTTGACCAGTAAACCCAGCTTAACGCGCTTTTCAGAAGGCTCCTGATAATTCTCGCGCTTGATCATATCCTTACTCGGAATACCTTGTTGCTCCAGCTGGCGGGTAACCTCCGCTACCGCTCGATTAATTTCCTCTTCTACGGGTGCCTTGGGAATCGGAAAGTCATATTTATCCGCAATTTTGGACAGCACCTGGTCGCGCAGTGCGTTGCGCTGTTTCTGCTTTAATTCACGATCCAGCCCTTCACGCACTTCTTCACGCATGGCCTTGATACCGCCCTCAATCCCCATGGATTTGGCAAACGTATCATCTATTTTGGGTAAAGTTCCTTTTTCTATCTTCTTAACAATAACGGCGAATTCGGCGGTTTTACCGGCTACGTCTTTACCGTGATAATCTTTCGGAAATTTAAGCTTAAAGGTTTTTTCGTCACCTTTTTTAGCACCTTCTAGATTTTTCTCAAACTCTGGCATGAAACGACCTTCGCCCAACACCAGCTCCGCATCTTTACCTTCACCGCCCGCGAAAGCCTCGCCTTTTATCGTACCGGTAAAATCAACGGTAAGCTTATCACCTTGTTTGGCCGCTTTATCCGTTTCGGTGTATTCGGTTTGGCGTTTCTGAATGCTGTCAATGGTACGATCAATATCTGCTTCGGTCACATCAACCTCAATGGCCTCAATCGTTTCACCTTCCAGGGTAGGTGGATCGATCTCTGGGTAAACTTCGATATCCACATCGAAAACGAAATCCTTGCCCCGCTCCATTTGGGTCGGCACGATATTGAGCAAGCTCGCTGGCATGATTTTTTCTTGCTGCAACGCTTTGGGATAGTACTCATTAATAAGTTCGTCCATAGCTTCTTTAAGTGCAGAACCACCAAACTGCTTTTCGAGCATTTTTTGCGGGATTTTACCCTTGCGAAACCCAGGTAGCTTTGCGTTCTTGGCATAGCGCGCGAGCTTTTTATTGACCGCCTTATCAAATACTTTTGCTGCGACTGATATGGTGACTTTACGTGCGATACCTTCTTGCTTCTCGATTGAAACTTCCATTACTAGTTCTATTGTATGCGTTAAATTAAATCGGGGTGGCTTATTCGGAGTCGTGTAGTGCTGGCCAACAAGCCCTGAAGATGGTGCGAAAGGAGAGACTCGAACTCTCACGGGTTACCCCACAGGAACCTAAATCCAGCGCGTCTACCAATTCCGCCACTTTCGCATTCATATGCTTTCACGTACTCGCGCGCAGCGCGACAAACGCGAAAGGCTTAGTGCAGAATAAATCTATTCGATAAATTCTGCCCAGTACTTTATCACCAGCACCAATCACTATAGCCGCATATCGCCGCTATAAAAATATGGGGTGAGCGATGGGGCTCGAACCCACGACCACCGGAATCACAATCCGGGGCTCTACCAACTGAGCTACGCTCACCATAATCAGCACCTGCCTTACAACAAATACTGCGCCTCAACAGAGACTTGCACCAACCTATTGGCGCGCCCGACAGGACTCGAACCTGTAACCTACGGCTTAGCTTACCCACCACGGCTTTCGCCGCCAAGATGATAGGCTATTCGCGCTACACACCCTGTTTGGGGTCTGGACTATATCTTCACCATTTCAGGTGGGACACGTATAGTCTCTACGGATCCCGTTTATTCGATACCTACCGCCACAGTGCTTCGCCCGCGACCCTTCGGTATCTTGCCGGTTTCCTCGGTATTGCCATAAGTGTACCACTATCATGCACTTGAAGGTTTCACCGATACAGTGTCCTGCACTGATCAAGTTTTGTTTCCCCGATCAGGCTCCTGTTAGAAATCAACTGCTCGATTTCATGTCAAAGGCCGTTGCTCTATCCAGTTGAGCTACGGGCGCTCATTCATTGCCAAAATAATTGTTAAATCACACCAATAATCTGGGCTAAAACTGGTCGGGGTAGAGGGATTTGAACCCCCGACACCCTGCTCCCAAAGCAGGTGCGCTACCAGACTGCGCTATACCCCGAGCTTACCTGTTGTGCACCAGACATACGCCGGCACGTATACACAGGGTGGGCGAATATACTGACTCATATCCTAAAGGTCAATGCTGTTCAAGGCTTTATTTGATCTATCAGAATAGTGCTTTAGATTGATCAGCGAATGGTACTCTATGACAAGCCATCCACTTTACCTGAATTAAACTTATCAACCAAGGTTAAAGCAAGGGGCTGTGCCACCTTAACCCTGTTCTCGTTATGGTGGCTAACCCAAACCGCAGCACTGAATTGTGCTACGGTAACCTGGGTTGATTTTAATGTGTGAATTTACCTAATTTGATTCGCTCTGCTTCCATCAGCTCAACTTCACGCGCGCCGGAAATCACGATAGCGGGATCCGGAACAAAATCTAACTCTAGATTACCGCGCTCGTAGGGTACCGCATTTAAAATCACGCGCATTGCATTTAAACGAGCCAGGTGTTTGTCATTGGAGCGTATCACCGTCCACGGCGCATTGCTCACGTGCGTACGCTTAAGCATTTCATATTTTTGGTTGGTAAAATCGTCCCAACGTTCCTGCGCCTGTAAATCAACCTCGCTCAGTTTCCATTGACGCAGTGGGTCAGTTTTACGTCGCTCAAACCGATCGGCCTGCTCTGATTTGGTTACACTAAAATATAGTTTCACCAGAATGATGCCATTGCGTACCAGGTCTTTTTCAAAACCGACCACGCCCTTCATAAATTGGCGATATTCTTCCGGGGTACAAAACCCAAATACGGGTTCGACCATCGCTCGGTTATACCAACTTCGATCAAACAAAACGACTTCCCCACCCCGGGGGAATTTTTCAACATAGCGCTGAAAAAACCATTGGGTGCGCTGCGCATCACTGGGTTTACCTTGCGCCACAATGCGATAGTGCTTTTCATTCATATAACGTGCAACCCTGCGAATCGTACCGCCCTTTCCCGAAGCATCCCGCCCTTCAAACAAAATAATCATCGGACGCTTGGTTTGTTCCAGGTAATTTTGCAACCGAATTAATTCCGCTTGATACGGCTTGAGAGATTTTTCTTGTTGCCGCTTGGAAACTGCTTTTGCCGTCTTGCGCGCTTGCTTGGCCTCAGGATCTTCTACCGGCTTCGGTGCCGCGGTCTTAGCTTGAGATGACTCTGATTTGGCTTTTATCGGGGCGGCAACTGGAGGCTTGTTCTTGGGAGGTGTTTGTGTCGTCATCGCTTCTCCGGGGTGATGGTTGAACAGGAAACATGAGATTTTATACCAAATTAGCACATAACCGCATTATCCATCTGAAAAACAAGCGCAAAAATTGACGTATATCATTTATCTATACGCCCATAAGCACAAAAGCTCCTTCCTACAAAAGATCTACAATGGCTTGGCGTAATTGAGCTTCAGACATCAACCCCAACTTCTTGGCGCGCAGCTGACCTTGCCGATCAAATACCAGGGTTAATGGCAGACTGCCATTACTACCCAGCGATGCCAACCATTTGCTACCCTGCATCGGACCAGCGAGCAGTTGCGGATACTCCATACCCATCGCATCGACATACCGACGCACAGCTTCTTTATCATCATGCGCAATACCGATCAGCTCCAATCCCTGGGTTTGGTATTGTGCCAGCACATCCATAAACATTGGTATTTCCTTGCGACAAGGCTCACACCAGGTGGCCCAGTGATTCACCACCAAAACCTTACCTTGCCATTCGGTTAAGCGATTTTGGCCATCATCAAGATTGTCCCAGAGTAAATCGGACAGCGTATTGTCGCTTATTTCGAAGGAGGTATCGGGTGGAGTTGTGCGTTGACTACCAAATTGCCAGCCCAGCACAAGCCCCACTACCGCCAGACCAATAAAGATGCCTTTTCTTATCACGCCAGCGTATCTGTTATATCGCTAAATCGAGTTCAGGTGTACCAGAAATCGCTCGGCGTTCTTAAAACCATAAAAACTCTTGTCCTTGAGTTGCTCACCCTCGGGACTAAAAAACAATACCGCCGGTGGACCAAATACACCAAAGCGCTTTTTCAACGCCTTACGCTGTTCGTCATTGGGGTCGGTTACATCCACCTGCAGCGCGATAAAACCTTGCGCCAATGCATTGCGCACCGCTGGATCACTGAATGTGGCTTCCTCCATCTTGATGCAGTCAACGCACCAATCCGCGTAGTAATCAATCATGATGTGTTTACCCGATTGGCGGGCAACAACGAATTGCTGGTCTAGCGCTTCAGTATTATTTACGCGGGTAAATACATGTTCGTTTTCAACTGCTGTTTTATGCTGGGTTGCTGGGCCGACAAACAAGCGCTCAGGCAAAGGATGCAAGATATCACGCTGCCCATAAATTGCGCCGACCAGCGCCAGTACACCCCACACCAGAAAAAGCGTTCCCAAGCCTTTAAATAGTTTTCGCCAGCCCGAAGCCTCTTCAGGCAAGGATTGGGTGGCACCCAGATAAACTGCCACCACGATAAACAAGGCCGACCATAGATACAGTACCGGTACCTCCGGTAAGACCGATAGAAGATAAATCGCGACGGCCAATAACAGCACGCCAAAAACATATTTAACTTTATCCATCCAGGCGCCTGCTTTAGGGATAAGGTGGCCCGCACCCATGCCGATGAGTATCAGCGGCACCCCCATACCCAGCGCCATCGAGAACATGGTCATCGCACCCAAGCTGGCCGAGCCACGCGCAATCGCAATACTTAAAAATGAAATCAATACCGGCGATACACAAGCGCCCACAATCAACGCTGAGATTAGGCCGAGTAAAAATACCATCGGTGTCGATCCGCCCTTGATGCCCTGGGATTTTTCTGTCATGCGTGATTGAATGAATGATGGCATCTGGATTTCATACAGACCAAACATCGACAAGGCCATTAAAACAAAAATCAATGCGATGATGCCAATCGCCCACACGTTTTGGAAATACGCCTGCAATTGGTCACCGGTTGCGCCTGCCACCGCACCGATGGCGGCATAGGTAACCGCCGTACCCAAAACATAGATACTCGCTAACCAGGCTGCCTTGGTTTTCGTCAGGCTTTCGCCCTGACCCGCGATCACGCTCGAGAGAATGGGGATCAGCGGCAGCACACAAGGGGTAAACGTCAACCCAATACCCGCCGCAAACGCGGTTAGTAATATCCACCAGAGGGTTTTATCATTTTTGGTTGCCGGATTCAGCGAGGATGATGCTGGTACCTGAATCGGGTTTTGCGTCGAAAGCGATTTATTCGTGTTCGACCCATTTTGCGCACTCGCCGTGCTGATTAAGGCTGGCATGGTGAGCTCAAAACTTTTGTTCTGTGGCGGATAGCACACCCCGAGCTCGGCACAACCCTGATACTGAATATCCAGCATCAAGGTATTTTTATCTGCGACTCCGCCAGCGGCCTTTATCGATGCATCAAAAGGATATTTATACACCACCACTTCACCAAAGTACTCATCTTGTTTGAGCTCACCTTCGGGTAACACGGGCTGTTCTAACTTATGACTGGAAGAATCAAACTTGAACTTGTTCTGATATAAGTAATACCCCTCGGCGATATCGAAACGTAGGCTGATGGTGTCATCGCGGGCGATTACGTTGACCTTAAACGCCTCATCCACCGGCAACAATTCGTCTTCTGCAGTTTCCACGCCCAGCAAGTTTCGCAAATCCTCAATCGAGCTTAGCGACCCTTCATCTGCAGCAGTTGCGTTCATCTGGGGCGTGGGGTCGGCAAGCGGTTTGGGTGCTTCGGTACCAGCGGCAGCCAGGGTGATCGGTATTTCGTGGGTGATTGGCGGGTAGCATACCCCCACCGGTTCGTTACACCCCTGGCCTTTTACGGTCAGAATTGCATCCTCGGCATTTCCTTTTGGGTGAAGCGTAAACGCAACCTGATTGAGATAGACTTCAACGCTGCCGAATACCGGATCTTCTTTAGGCTTGCTTTCGGGAAAATCGTAATTAATCGCAATGGGGTTGCCCGCTTGATCCTCCAGGGCAAAGGATAATTTATCGCGATACATATAGTAACCGTCTGCAATCTCCCATTTGGCTTCAATCGTATCCGTGAGGGTGTTCGCAGAAAATGCAAAAGCTTCTTCCGATGGCAGCAGCTCGTCATCCTGCGCAAAACTTAGCCCACAACTCAACCCAAGCAAGCTGCTGAAGAGTATGCTGGTAATAGTGGAAACTGGGTTTTTTAACATGATTTGTTTATCGGAATACCATTCGCTTCGCAGGCACGCTGCTTTCCAAGCGTAATATCTGACCGCGAATTAGGCCACAAGTTCGGCTATTTGTATGTAGCTCATTAGTTGTATGACAATTAGTACTATTACGTGTTGTGTTCTGCAAAACAGATACGGCTTCACAACGTGTAAACTATTTGCTCGCCCTTTTTACATATTTTTCACAACATAACGATTCAAGGGTCACGTAATCTCCTACTGGCGCATAATTGTCATCGTTATGGACGAGTGGATTTGGGCCTATCCACTCAACGACAATAGTATGCGTATCAATTATCTATTCCTGCTTCGCCCAAGCATAGAAAGACGCTGCGACGCTGTCCAGCGCTAAGTCTTTACCAATCGCAACAACGCGTGCCAGTTTTTCTTGGCCCGGTCCATAAGCAACCATAATTTCATCCCCAAGCTTTACCTCAGTCCCGCATTTATATTTCATAGGTTTCCTTAGTGTGTAATGGCGATCACTAATGCGGCACATTAAACAACTGGTCCAGCTTATCGATTGCTGCCAGCAGGTCGTCGGTGTTTTCCTCGTAAAGTTTAAATTCTTCCTCAGCCAAAGGGTGAATTTCGCAAAAAGTTGGTAGCGGCAATTGTTTGGCGATTAACTCGCGCGTTTTAGGAAACATCACCCATTGCAACCATTCCAGAAAAGCCATGGTATCGTAACAAAACGGCGCGGTACTCCCGAACGCGCTCGCGTCTGGACGCTCGCTGGCGTACAAACTCAGCTCTTGCATTATCGCTTCGATACGCTGAATTTGGCTTTCAATCCGGACATAACGCTGTTTACTTGCGGTACTACACATTTATACTTTAGCTAGCATGGTAATTTGGGTAATCAACCATATATTATAAGGACCCAATCTTATAAAACGATTATATGTTCAAGCTTTTTCTGCTTTTTTTGCTCGTTCCTGCCATTGAGCTTTATTTCCTGATCGAAATAGGCAGCGTCATTGGCGCGGGCTTTACCATATTTATGGTGGTGCTGACAGCGGTGATTGGCGCGGCATTAGTTCGCTATCAAGGGGTCACGACCCTGGCGCGCGCACAAACTGAACTGATTAAAAAAAGGGTGCCGGCGATGGAAGTAATGGAAGGAGCCTTAATATTACTCGCTGGCGCGATGCTGCTGATTCCTGGGTTTTTTTCTGATGCAATGGGCTTTGTTTTATTGATTTCACCCCTGCGCCGCTGGTTGGTACAGCGATACTTAAAAAATCGAGTGGTCAGTGTCGGGGGCCACGTCGACACAACGCAAAACGAGGCCGGCAATCGACGTGTGATAGACGTAGATTATAAAGATTTGGACTAATCACGTATTTTTTATCTCCTTCCATTTTTTTTAATTTTCCTATTGAAATTTAAATCGCTATCACTATGATTAGCACTCGCTGAGCGAGAGTGCTAATTCGCTCGTAAGAAATACAAGCCTTAAACGGGCTTGTATATTTTTTTAAACCATTGAATAGATAGGAGTAAAGAGAATGAATATTCGTCCTCTTCATGATCGAGTTGTCGTCAAACGTGTTGACGAAGAAACTACTAGCGCGGGTGGCATCGTACTGCCTGGCTCTGCCACCGAAAAGCCCATGCAAGGTGAAGTCCTCGCGGTTGGTAACGGCAAAATAAACGAAAACGGCGACGTACGCCCTTTGGACGTCAAGGTTGGAGATTCAGTACTATTTGGTAAATTTTCCGGCACCGAAGTCAAAATTGACGGTGAGGAAGTACTCATTATGCGCGAAGATGACCTGATGGGTATCTTCGAGTAAACAACTTTAGATTAATAACGACAGATAATTTTTTAGAGGATTTAACATGTCAGCAAAAGAAGTAAAGTTTGGTGATAGTGCACGTCAGCGTATGCTCGCCGGCGTCAACATATTAGCAGACGCAGTAAAAGTGACTTTGGGCCCGAAAGGCCGCAATGTGGTATTGGACAAATCATTTGGCGCACCGACGATCACCAAAGATGGTGTATCAGTAGCAAAAGAAATCGAGCTTGAAAACAAGTTTGAAAATATGGGCGCACAAATGGTGAAAGAAGTGGCTTCCAAAACATCTGATATTGCAGGTGATGGTACCACCACAGCCACAGTATTGGCGCAAGCGATGGTTCACGAAGGTATGAAGGCAGTTGCGGCCGGTATGAATCCAATGGATCTTAAACGCGGTATTGATAAGTCAGTGCGCTCAGTGACCGACGCCCTGGCTGAAATTTCGCGCCCGTGTGCTGATCATACCGAGGTTGCCCAGGTTGGCACCGTGTCTGCCAATGGTGATAACAATGTCGGTGACATCATTGCCCAGGCGATGGAAAAAGTAGGTAAAGAAGGCGTCATCACGGTTGAAGAAGGATCTGCTTTGGATAATGAACTAGATGTGGTCGAAGGTATGCAGTTTGATCGTGGCTATCTTTCTCCTTATTTTGTCAATGATCAAGATAGCATGAGCGTTGATCTGGAAGATCCGCTTATTCTGATTTACGATAAAAAAATCTCCAACATCCGCGATATGCTACCCATTTTGGAAGCAGTTGCTAAGACCAGCAAACCACTGGTTATTATCGCTGAAGACGTGGAAGGCGAAGCACTGGCAACGCTGGTGGTTAATAATATGCGTGGTATCGTAAAAGTTGCCGCGGTAAAAGCACCTGGATTTGGTGATCGCCGAAAAGCCATGCTCGAAGACATTGCCATCCTCACCGGTGGCCAGGTCATCAGCGAAGAAGTGGGCATGAGCTTGGAAACCGCTACGCTGGAAAATCTGGGCAGCGCTAAGCGCATTCAAATGACCAAAGAGAACACCACCGTGATCGATGGTGCGGGTGAAGCGGCCAATATCGAAAGCCGTGTGGGCCAGATTCGTGCACAAATTGAAGAAGCTACCTCTGACTATGACAAAGAGAAAATGCAGGAACGCGTTGCCAAATTGGCGGGCGGGGTTGCGGTCATTAAAGTGGGTGCCGCGACTGAAGTTGAGATGAAAGAAAAGAAGGCGCGCGTTGAAGATGCGCTTCACGCCACACGTGCAGCGGTTGAAGAAGGCGTTGTACCGGGCGGTGGTTCGGCACTGGTACGCACTATTGTTGCCTTGAAGGACGTTAAAGGTGAAAACGACGACCAGAACGTGGGTGTGAATATCGTGCGTCGTGCGATCGAAGAGCCACTTCGTCAAATCGTCAGTAACGCCGGTGAAGATGCTTCTGTTATTCTCAATGAGGTGAAAAATAACAAGGGCAACTACGGTTACAACAGCGCCACCGGCGAATATGGCGACATGATTGAAATGGGTATACTTGACCCAACCAAGGTCACTCGCGCCGCGCTGCAAAATGCAGCCTCAATTGCCGGATTGCTGATCACAACCGAAGCAATGGTTGCTGAGGTTCCACAAGAAGCTGCACCTGCTATGCCGGATATGGGTGGCATGGGCGGCGGTGGTATGGGTGGCATGGGCGGTATGATGTAACCCTCCCCCTTTAACGCTGTAAACAAAGCCCTCGACTATACGATAGTCGGGGGTTTTTTATTAATAAACGGTATATTATTGCCGATAATGATTGATATCACTATATAACATATGCTACCTTGTTGGGCTTAGGCAAATTAGTATCAATGAACACGCTTGGAAACCACTATAGCCGCTACATAAACCGCCCTATACATCAATATGAAATTAGTGATTACACTATTTTGTTTGTTATTTCTGCCAGTGCAGAGTACCTGGGCTGCCTGTGGCAACGATGAGGCGTGTTTGCACAATGTTATTCGTGATGCGTTGAGTTTTGGTCAGACTTTGACAAATTTGGGGCCCAATTTAAATCAGGCTTACGATTTTGGATTGCAAAACCGGCCCGCCAATCCCCTACCACCATTAAACAATTCGAATAACTTACGCAGCTCAGCGGCGAGTCACGCAAGACAATGTACATTTAGTCATAGTGGTATCAGTGGGGTGGGAGAAAACCTGTTTGTTGGCACTGGCAACGCCTGGACATTAATAAACGCGATTAATAGTTGGGCAGATGAGGCGAGATATTTATCTTACCCAAAGAATGCTGCGTCTGTCAGCTGCGCAGCTGGCAAAGTTTGCGGACACTATACGCAAATGATCTGGGAAACCACTACCAATGTTGGCTGCGCTGTGCAATATTGCGCGCATGGGATTAGCGGATTTAGCAACACACCTTCAACTAACATCGTGTGTCAATATAGCCTCCCGGGTAACTACGTCAACCACATCGGTGGCCCCATTTTGGCCCCCTATGCAGGTTTGGGTGTTATCAGCACCGATTCAATCCAGGCCATCACGCAAATCATTCAGTTATTATTGCTTAGCGAGTAAATCTGGCCCATGAACGAAGTATGGCGGGCTTTTATGGAAGATTTCCAGGTGAATAATATTGCTACGCAAATTGGCAGCACCTTGAGTCAATCGGAACGCACTCGACTGCAAGGCTTGACTCGCACGCAGCGACAAAAACAATATCTGCTATCAAGAGCGATGATGCGCGTTGCGCTCTCGCATCATTACGACCTGCCCTTATCCCACTGGCAACTGCAAGAAGGCCCTGATGCACCTCCCTCATTAATGAATCCAGTCGATCAACCACTTTATCTTAGTTTGAGCCATAGTGCAGATTGCATTATGTTGGCGATTAGTGCGCAGCCAGTGGGCCTGGATGTTGAATATATGCGGGCCGACCGACCCTTTACCCAAATTGCGCGGCGCGTGTTTACCCCAGAGCAGCAAGAGTCCTTGACCCGTTTCGACAAAAAAGAGCGGATGAAATATTTTTATCGCTTATGGACTGAGAAAGAAGCGCTGGTAAAAATTGCTGACCCTAATACAATTATCAGTATGTATTCCACCACACCGTGGGCAACCCATGAATATTCCGGCTATCACACTTATTTTGATGATTTTTATGTCTCAATTTTAAGCTCACTGGATGTCCAGGTATTTAGCAGCTATGACCTAAATTCATTTGAGGGATACGAAAAAAACTATATATTTAGCAAATACCAGCAGCATTAACGCCCCATTTAATGCAAACTTCCAGGCAATAAACATTAATAAGCTACGGATCGCTTTTGGATACCTTATCTGAATCTAAAAAAATCGCCGCAACTATCTTGCTCGGCTTTGACCACCACTTTACCCTGTTCAGCGCAGTCACCAAGGGGGCAAAACGACGCTTCGAACAAGCTAACTGGGAGGGCGATAACCAGGCACGCGTCGAACGCATTGCCTATTATGATATCCGGGTTCGCGAGGCGGTTCATGAGTTGCAGAAAAACTTTAGCCTTGAGCATCAAGATAGAGGCTTATGGCAACAAGTCAAGCTACAGTATATGGGTCTACTGTATGAACATCGACAGCCAGAGCTGGCCGAAAGTTTTTACAACTCTGTTTTTTGCCAGTTATTTCACCGCAGTTATTACGATAACTCGCACATTTTTGTACGTCCCGGTCTATCAACCGATATTATTGATCTGCACACCCCGGCGTACCGCAGTTTTTATCCGCTTGAATGGGGCACCAAAAAAACCCTGAGAACTTTACTCTTACAGTTTCACCTAAAACTGGAGTGGGAAGATTTAGGGCGAGATGTAAAACGTTTATCCAAAGCGTTTAAACCTTTATTTAGCAGTCCACGCCAAACCAGTGATACCTGTCAGCTACAAATAATCACTACCTTGTTCTTTAGGAATAAGGCTGCGTATATCGTTGGCAGAACGCGCGTTGCAGGTCAAATCTCCGGCTTTGTGATTCCCTTATTGCGCAATGATAATGATCAGCTCTATGTTGATACCCTGATTACCGATGATCGTTCTCTGGCCATTATATTCAGCTTCACCCGCGCGTATTTTATGGTCGACAGTAAAGTGCCTTCAGCCCTGATCGGCTTTATGCACAGTATTTTACCGAGCAAGACCAAATCGGATCTTTACACCGCGATCGGTTTTCAGAAGCAAGGTAAGACATTGTTTTATAGAGATTTTCTTAGCCATCTGGCACATTCTTCTGATCAATTTATTATCGCGCCAGGAATTGAAGGAATGGTCATGAGCGTATTTACGCTACCCTCATTTCCCTATGTATTCAAGGTAATCAAAGACAAATTCGACCAGCCCAAAAACATTACCCGTCAGCAGGTAAAAAACCAGTACCTGTACGTTAAGACGCATGATCGCGTGGGGCGCATGGCCGACACGCTCGAATTCTCCCACGTTGCATTTCCCATAGAACGTGTTTCAGCAGAGCTCCTAGACAAATTAAAGCAAGACATTAGCGACAGCCTAACCATTGAAGATGATCAAATCATTATTCGCCATTTGTATATCGAACGGCGCATGATCCCACTGAACCTATACCTTGCAGAAGCAGATGATGCGTCGATAGAGCACGCCATCAAGGAATACGGCAATACCATCAAAGAACTCATCAAAGCGAATATTTTCCCGGGTGATATGCTGCTTAAAAACTTTGGAGTCACCCGTCAAAACCGGGTTGTTTTTTATGATTATGATGAAATTGTGCCAATGAAATCCGTTCGAGTGCGGGCGATCCCACCTGCTCGAACACCGGAACAGGAAATGGCCACCGAACCCTGGTATCGGGTAGAAGAAAATGATTTCTTTCCCGAACAGTTCGAACGTTTTGTCGCCAGTGCGCCCAAAATTAGAACGCTGTTTGTCAAGCATCATGCTGATTTACTTGATCCTGAATACTGGCAAGGGGTGGTTAGGAATCTAGAGAAAGGGGTGCGTGCAGATGTCTATCCTTATCCGCAGAATGTAAGGTTTAAACGTAATTCGACGTAATTCAACCAAAGTAAATGAGTGGTTAATTTCAGTTTGCCCATCGCGTATTATTCCTATAGTCTAGGCTAAACCCACCCGCGCCATGGACCGCGAGTAACAACAATCCCCCTGCCATGGCTACATTTTTCATAAATAGCATCACCTGTATCTGGTCACCAAAATCCACATGGAACAATAATGCAGTGAGCACGGTAAAACTCCCCAAGGCCACCGCCGCTAACCGGGTATGCCAACCAATAATAATCAGAATCGGCAGCCCCAATTCAGCAACGATCACAAAGGGGAGCAACCAATCCGCCACGCCGGATAGTTCCATAAAACGCGCGGTTTCTTGATAGGCCAGGATTTTAGTCGTACCCGCCATTAGAAATATGGCGGACAATAAAATGCGACTCACAAGTTCTAGCACGTTTTGCATAGTTGGCAGTCGGATTACAACCGCATTTAAAAAACCCAGATCTTCTCATTAGTGTACAAGTATAACGATAAGTTCATTGTGCCAAGGTTTAACAATTGTAGTTATTCGCCCTAGCAATTAAGATCGCGCCCATGAAACATCGTTTTGCCATCACTATGCTGGCCATCTATCTGGTGGTTTTTGTACTCATGGCGGTAAATCCCTATGATCGCGCTACCTGGTGGGCAGAAAATCTGCCGGTGATGATCACGGTTGGGTTACTGCTTGTCACCTACCCGTGGTTTCAGTTTTCCAATATTGCATACGCACTGATGACCTTATTTCTGTGCTATCACACCGTTGGGGGGCATTACACCTTTGCCTTGACTCCGTTCGAATGGGGTAACCGTCTGCTTAGCTGGTTAAATATGGAGTTTCTTTTTCCCGATGGGCGCAATAATTTTGATCGCCTCGGTCACTTTTTGGTGGGTGTGTTCGCATACCCAGTCGCTGAACTGGCCTATCGAAAAAAATGGGTAAGCAGCACCATCATGGCAGCGGTACTGGGTATTTTTGCCCTGGGGTTTTGGGGCGCTGCCTACGAGGTTATCGAAATGGCTTTTGCGGTTATTTATGGTGGAGATTCAGGTGCGGCGTTTTTGGGCTCACAAGGTGATGAATGGGACGCCCAAAAAGATATGCTGATAGATATTCTTGGTGCAATCGTGACCGCCTTGTTGTTCTTAACGGTATGGGCCAATAAATATCCAGATGACCGATACTGATGCGGCGCACCAGTGCGCCGCATCTAATTACGCCCAATAAGTTTTATAAATGTAAATCCACATCTGCGTAACTGACCGGCGCATCTTCACTGACCGCCTCTTTAAACAGCGTAAGGTTGGTTACAACCAGATTCTTTTTGGTTTTTGATACGACCGCACTCAGTGCTTGTATATCCTGTTCTTCTGTGCTGGATTCATCCTTTGCGCGCCAAATAAGCTCCGCTTTTTTATTATACTTCGTAATCTTTGATTCACTTGGATGGCCATATTTTTCCACTAAAAGTTGTTGGACATTGTCAGAATCAGTATTGACTACCTGCACCAATTCCAGGCGATCAAGCCGCGCAATGCGCTTGTCGCTAAACCAAGCTTTCAGGCATTTCCAGTTTGGCTTAGCCGCATAAACATATCGACTTGCATCAAAATTGGAAGGACAACCACCTGCTCGCATGGTCATCAATCCCTGATCCGCATCGTATTGAGGAACCACCTTAAACGTATCGGTCACTATTTTAGACACCTCAGCAACCGTCATACCCAATTCCAAATCCGTGACCGTTAACTTGTCGCTCAATACGTTGGTATCATACTGCGTTGTGCGCCAGTTATCGTTGTATCTTGCGCTGTCGTAGGGTGCTATCTGCCCAAGTGTATCTGATACGATGGGCTTCACTAGCCAATTATTTCGTTGTGTCAAATTCCCCTGATATACGGTTTCACGCAAGCCTCTAACCATGCCGATGATATTAATTTCAGATAGCTGCGGACACTCATAATTAAGCATCGCGCGTACGGTGTCGCCGACCACCTGCAACTGCGTTGAACCTGGTTCGTAGATCTCCGGTCGCGAGGTATCTATAGTGATGTCAGCAGCGCGGTAACAATCCAGCGCCCCATTTAAACTCACTGTTTGATCACCATCGCTGATTAAAATGCGCTCTGCCCACGTGTTTGCAACGAATAAACAGTTTGCCAATAGCGCAGTGAACAATAATTTGTAGTTTAGCTTTTTCATTAGATCCTCACCCAGTTACCGTTGGCTTGCTGACAGGCTTTGAACTGGTGAGATTCACTGCTCCCACCGCGCAGACTTACCTTCTGCGTAATCATGCGACAATTCGACGCTTGCGTAACATAGCGGCCGGGCTGCGCGCCAAATGATGCGTCGCGTATTGCATTGGCCTGTGCGGATTGATTGCTGTCATAACGCATCAATGGTGCGTATAAAAACCCTGATGCCTTGCCCTGCTCAGCGATCAGAAACCAATTGCTGTCGATGACTTTACCCACGACCGGAACCGATTTGCCCTGCGCGATACTGTGTAACACCGCGTACTCTGTGCCTGGCCCGCCACGAACATTGATATCCGTGGTGGGGGTATAAAAGGCATTCACCAACTCAATGGGTGGTAAGCGATCCAACGCAGGCTTTAAATGACTGCGTGAAGGTGGCGTATAATCTCTAACCGATACCTGGGTACGGGTGCCGGTATCCGGATTACGCCAGGTCGTCGGCTGGCCTGAATATATCGCCCTAGAAGTCGCTTGATTGATCCCAGCACGATCGATTTGCGTAAGCCGCCGGCCGATTTTTCCACCCGCCCAATAACCCGCGAGTGTACCCGCTGCAATCGCCGCGGTTCGACCACTACCCCCTCCAACTTTAGAACCGATAATGGCGCCGGTAATTGCCCCCAAGCCTTTGCTGACGTTTTCTTTATTTAACTCCGGCCAGTTCTGCGCCTGCACAGGCGTCGCCGAAATCCCCAAAATTGTTAATCCTGTAAATATATATTTTTTAACCATCGCGTTCACCTTTCTACGTTTGAAAATGGTAAACGCATTCTAGATTGGGGTAAGTGAACGTAATTTGAATTTTAACCAAACACTTGCTGAACAACTGCTCTCGTTCAGGTTAGCATCAAGTTTTATGCGACCTCCAGAAGATTTTGTTAAAGACCACGTTGCCACTCCGGCCTCAGTGTGGCCGCTTCGGGTCGATAAATTGCCTGATCAACCTGCGCCAGCAATCTTTCTTTATCTTTGTTCAAAACGCCCTTAAGCACCAGGTAATTCGAAGCGTGATCGCTTCGGAAAATGGTTTTACGTAAGTCAAGATGTTGTAGAAATAACCTGATTTCCTTAAACAAATGCGCCTGGTCTAGCGCCACAAACTCACCCTCATACCCTTGTTGTACGCGCTGCTCGCCGTAAGGTAAGGAAACCACCAGAGTGGCCAGGTATTCGGGCTGGGCCAGATTCATTAACTTGGCACTGTTAATCGCATGTTGCGCTGAATACTTCTGCCCACCCATGCCATTTAAAATCATAATCGAGCTTTTAATGCCGGCTTGTTTTATTTTATCCAGCGATTCATAAGAGCTGGCGAAAGTCTCGCCTTTTTCGATTTTTTGTAGTACTTCATCATCCCCACTTTCACAACCAACATAAAGTAATTCCAGACCAAGCGCTTTAAGGCTGGCTAACTGCTCAACACTTTTGTTTTTAAGGTTGCGAGGCAAACAGTAAGCCGAGACCCGCTGTATTGTAGGCAATGCTGCCTGAATGGCCTCAAGAATGGCGCGTAGGCGCCGATAAGATAAAGCCATCGCATCACCATCGGCGAGAAATATACGCCTTACGGGATAACCCATTTTTACCACCGCCTGAAGTTCGCGCTCAATCTCATCCTGCGCCTTAGGCTTAAAGCGCTTTTGTGGCGCGGTATACATATCGCAGAAAGTACACCGATTCCAGGAGCAGCCATTGGTGACTTGCAGGATCAGTGAATTGACTTCACTCGGCGGCCTGAAAACCGGCTCAATGTAATCCAGTGGGTACACGCTATCTGCGGAACTAGCTTGGTTGGAGAATTATGCCTTAAACGCCTGTTCAAGGTCTGCCAGGATATCATCAATATGCTCGATGCCAATACAAAGACGCAGCATTTCCGGGGTCACGCCGGCGGTGGCCTGTTCCTGTTCATTCAACTGCCGATGCGTGGTGGACGCAGGATGGCAAGCCAAAGTCTTGGTATCACCAATATTCACCAGTCGTTTAATCATTTGTAGTGCGTCATAAAACTTCACGCCTGCATCAAACCCACCTTTGATGCCAAAGGTCAGCAAGGACGCGGGGGCACCACCCATATATTTTTGCGCCAAATCGTAATACTGATCACCTTCTAGCCCCGCATAATTAACCCACTCTACCTGGGAGTGATTCTGCAAATATTGCGCGACTGCAAGCGCATTTTCGCAATGTCGCTCCATTCTCAAGGTTAACGTTTCAATCCCTTGGAGCAGCATAAATGCGCTCATGGGCGAAAGCGCCGAACCGGTATTACGCAAAGGTACGGTACGCGCCCTGGCGATAAAGGCCGCAGCCTCAAATGCCTCGGTATAAACCACATCATGATAGGCCGGCTCCGGTTGGGTCAATGTAGGAAAACGCTCAGTGTGGTCTGCCCAGGGGAAGGCACCAGAATCGACAATAATGCCACCTAGGGTCGTACCATGACCACCCATATACTTGGTTAGCGAATGCACCACAATATCCGCGCCATATTCAATCGGCTTAAGCAGGGCGGGCGTCGCGACGGTATTATCGACAATCAACGGCACGTGATGCTGATGCGCCATATCTGCAAGTGACTCAATATCTGCGATATTGCCCGCGGGATTCCCAATGGATTCACAATAAACTGCCTTGGTATTTTCATCGATCAATTTTGCCAGGTCTGCGGCGCTATCACTTTCTGCAAAGCGCACCTCTATACCTTGCTTGGGGAGCATGTGGGCTAATAAGGTATACGTTCCACCATATAGCTGGGGTGTACTGACGATATTATCACCCGCTTGCGCGATGGTCAGAATGGCATAATTTATCGCCGCGCTGCCCGCTGAGGTCGCCAACGCAGCAATTCCCCCTTCCAGCGCTGCGACTCTTTTTTCTAGCACATCCCAGGTGGGATTCATGATACGCGTATAAATATTCCCAGGCACCGCCAGATCGAATAAATCCGCACCGTGTTGTGCGTTGTCAAACTCATACGCTACCGTTTGATAAATCGGTACTGCACAAGATTTCGTGGTCTGATCGGTTTCGTAACCTTCGTGCACACAAATAGTCTCAATTTTCATGGAACTCCTCTTAAGTGATTTTTATAGATTGTTCTGGCTTACCACCAGCGCTGCCTTTATACGCGATATTATTGCATAATTTGAAAATTGAACGCAGCCAAGGATACGGTCAAATTGTCAGGTTTTTGCTGTTAGTCTTCAAGTAACGTTCCCGCCGGATTCGGCATAGATTGCTTACCGGCGATGCGCGCCAGTACCTGCCCGGGCCGGGCGAGACGATCCAGACGCCGCGCAAACATAATACCTGCGACCGACGCCTTAAGCTCAATGCGGGATTGCTTAGTATCATACTGCGTGATGTCAAATACCACACAAATCACATCGCCAGGATTAACCCACGCTCCTGGCTGTTTTTTATAGCTGACCACGCCTGCGATCGGTGCGGTAATTTTCTCGACGCCATCTAAGGGGGTGGCTTCTATGCTTAGCTTTGCTGGCGTGGGTGGCTCGCCAAGTAGTAGTCCACATGACTGTAAATAGTAGAATAGATTTTGTGCGTCTGTGTGGGCTTGCTGTTCATTTGTATCTGTTTTGCCACGTAGTTCTATTGTCGCAGCCTGACAAGCATTACCAATTGGCTTATCTGGAAAGCGCTCTGCCAATGCCCACCAGAGCCCACTTAAGGCTTCATCAAATGGGTTACCACCCGAGACTTTTTCCAGTAGCACGGCTTCGGCACGCATATAGGCTGCCAGATTTTTCATGCCTGACCATAAAGGGGTACCCATATAAATATGCATGACGGACTGCCAGTCACAATGCAGGTCTAGCACAATATCGGCATCAATAGCGTTGGTGAGCAACGTGTTTTTAAGAAAGCCTGCTTCATCTCGCGGGCGCTTCTTTTTAATCAACTTTTTAGCCGATTGACGAATAAGTTGGGTATTTAGTTGCGCGTCTTTGCATAACTTGTTGGCGACCCGCTCCGCGACTTGATCTGCCAACTCAGGATATTGACGGTTAAAATTAATCCCGCTTGATTGTTCGTAGCGCCCGGCCAGCTCTCCGAACAAATGCTGCGCCAGCCCAATCGGGTTGGCAATCGGTACGAGTACAATATGCCCCGCAATTTCACCCGCTTGATCCGCCGCATCGAGCAACTGAATCAATTGATGCATGACCAGCAGTCCCGGTATTTCATCGGCGTGCAATGCCGCCTGCAAATAGGCTTTGGGGCCGTGATCAACTACCCCATAGTGGAGGATATCGAGCGACCGTTGGGTACCCGGGCTGGCACTGGGCAGCGAGATTTTCTCCACCCTTCGCGTATTTTTCTGAGATAAATCTGGCATATCTATCTACCTGGAAAATCAACAACCTCGCCGCTAGCAGTGGGGTAGGTACGAGGAACTGCTTAACCTTCGCCCCAAGGTGCGGCGAATTAGACCCATTAGTGGGATTAAAACCAATGGGTCTTTAAGATTCGGCCTCTTTTACGATATTACACCATACGACAATTTATTGACTCCGTAGTACTCAGTGGGGTAATCATCTCCGCCCCTAAGCTCGAAATTAATTTGAGCCATAGAGATCTGATTAGATTCGGGTAAATGCTAGAAGTGCCAAAAACGGAGCGGGTCAATAAATACACAGTTTAGATGTGGTATATTTGATGCACTAGGATTAGGGGTGTTCGGACGAACAAAATTTTCGAATGCTAAACCACTATTTCGTTTATCCGAGCGCGAACTACTTAAAGGTGTACTTGCTAAATCTATTAGGTGCAATACCAAAAGAAATACTAATTAACTTATTGATATATAAATGATAAATTATAAAAAGAAATTATTTATACACCTGGTAGTAAAAATATATACACCTTCACAAGGTGTATAATAATTGTTAGGCATCAAGGGATATCACTGGTGGAAATCCAAACTCTTCAGAATCAACTTGTGATTGATCATGCGTAGGCTTATTGGCTCGTTGTGGTGGGTTCTGGAGAGCCAGTGGTGGGTTGTCATTGAACATACGGATGGGCTCCAAAAATGCATTCGGGCCGGGAGCCCAACCGCATTGATCGTTCTCATCTGGGCGCCGATTATGTGCTTCCCCCAATGGCTCATCGCGCCGCTGTTCGGTTATAGGCTGGAAACTCTGTCAGTTTTCGTGGCTCGGATGGCCGCTATGTGCATCGTTCGAAAGCTCGATGGGATCATGCCCCTCACAAGAGCATTGGGGCTTTGCCATCTGGTTACTTTCGGCCCTGTTCTGGTTCTTCTGCTTATGTCAGGCAGCGCCAGTTCCGAGGGTTCCTACTTCGGTTGGTTCGTCTTGAGTCAGATCTTTGTTATTGGGCTCTGCTTGTTTATGGATGCGCGTGATTTCTTCTTCTATCTGGGAGGGCATCCGTATCCATGCTACGTGCGAGAAGGTGCCATTGGCGGTCAACTGCAAATAGATGACCCGAAGGCTCATGAGAAAGTCACATGGCGATCTCGGTTCATCGGCCCTTAAAGATGAGAAATCGCACAGCTGGCCGCACCGGAAGCGTTTGCGGTTTGAGGCCTAACAAATCGCTTCAGAGGACGAGAAACCGTTCGGCTTACGCCTCCTCGGCTTCTCGCCGCTGAGCCTGGGTCCGTTAGAGCTACTCAATGATAAAAAGCATCATAATAATTACTGGTGTAGTGTTAATTGTTTGGCTATATCATTTATTTACACGCCCGTTGCCTGCATTTAGGGCTTTACCACATAGTGTCGCTGAGCGCGCTCAAGAATACTATGTTAGCTCAGATTTTCTTCCCAATTATACGCATTGCATCAAAGCCCCCTTGAATGTGCAGCAATTCCAAGAGTTTGTAACAAAAATGGAATTTTCAAAGGGCTCGGCATTAAAAACTTATCCTCAAACTTGTAATAATAAGTGGCATAACAACTCATGGTGGGATCCACCATTATTAAAAGAGGCTGTAATAATCTTTGAAAACTATAGTACTACAACTGAATCTGGCGAGTTAGCAGTATTCAGTGAGGGACGACTATATTATGTTGGCTGGAATTCGTAGCTCTAACAAATCATTCAAGTTTGCCGCTACGCGGCGGGACGCGCGCTGCGCTTGCGGCCCCTAATTCAACCGTTGGATCTCAGACATAATCGATACTTTGTCGTACTAAAAATAAGCGTATTTCTCTGCGCATAAGACACAAAAAACCCGGCCTTCGGCCGGGTGTTTTAACTCTGTAAAGTAGGGTGACACTATTTATTTGCTTCGATCATATAATCTACCGCTGTTTTAATCTCATCGTCGCTTAAGTTCATAAACCCCCCTTTTGGCGGCATCACGCCCGTCTCACCCTGAAAGCCGTTGATGGCATGTCCATAGAGGGTTTCTTTATCTTGGCCAATACGTGCTGCCCATGCTGCTTTATCACCCATTTTAGGTGCACCCGCGACACCCGTTGCATGACATGCTGCGCAACCGCTGTTATATACCGCTTTGCCGTCAGCCATTGCTGTGCCAGCCATAAAGGTTAAACTGCCCGCAATAAGTAACGTTCTTACTAATTTCATTTTTTGTTCCGATTCAATTATTTATTAACGTCAAGTCCGCTGCGTTAATTCTGGCAGCAATACTATCGGGCTGAACTTAACCCAATCTGAACTTTTCGTCTATTATTTATTTATTATAAGAATATAATTAAATAAATGTATTATGTGAATGATGTCTGGTCATAGAGGCGCCTTCTTAGCGTGGTTACGCGCAATTAGATTATGTTTTACCGGTATGTCCGAATCCACCTGTCGCCCGCTCAGATTCGACAAATTCTTCTACTACATTAAACGATGCTTGCACCACGGGCACGAACACCATTTGGGCGATTCGGTCTCCTGGTTCAATGGTAAATGCACTCTGGCCGCGATTCCAGCAAGAGATATACACCTGACCTTGATAATCTGAATCAATCAGGCCGACCAAATTGCCCAACACAATACCGTGTTTATGGCCCATCCCCGAACGTGGCAATAATACTGCGGCCAACGATGGATCATCTAAGTAGATGGCAATCCCTGAAGGAATCAGTTCGGTTTGCCCTGCCGCAAGCGAGATGGGCGCGTCAATACAAGCGCGCAAATCCAGGCCGGCTGAACCATCCGTCGCGTAGTGGGGTAAACCAAATTCACCCTGAATGCGTTGATCCAGGATTTTTACTTGTACGGTTTGAGTCATATCAGTTGATTATGAATGTGAGAAAGAATGGTCTCTGCGAGCTGTGATTTCGCTTGCCTGCCAATATCCAGTACTTCAGCAGCGCTGATGATGAGCACGCGGTTATCGTCGGCACCGAAACCAACGCCTTGTTCACTGACATCATTGGCAATAATCATATCCAGCTTTTTGGCTTTCAATTTCGCCTTCGCATGCGCCTGCAGGTGTTGGGTTTCTGCGGCAAAACCCACCGTAAACGGACGCCTTTTGGTCAACGCGGCCACGCTGGCAACAATATCGGGGTTTTTGGTCAGTTCAATGCTCAGCTTATCCGCAGATTTCTTAATTTTCTGCTCAGCAACATCAACCGGCCGGTAATCCGCAACCGCAGCCACACCGATAAACACATCAATCGAGTGCGCTTTGATATGCGCGTGAACAGCATCATACATTTGCAGCGCGGACTGTACTTGCGTGGTTTCAATATCGGTAGGCTCTGGTAAACAAACCGGCCCTGAAACCAACAAGACACGCGCACCCAGCTTAGCTGCGGTGGTTGCCAGTGCATAACCCATTTTGCCTGAACTATGGTTGGTAATTCCGCGTACTGGATCAATCGCTTCCCAGGTCGGACCAGCGGTAATCAAAAAGGTTTTGTTTTCTAACACTCGACGCCTGGATTATCAGCAAGGGCTGCCACAATATCTTCGGGTTCTACCATACGACCCGCACCGGTTTCTCCACATGCCTGCTCTCCCTTGGCGGGCCCTATTATTTGTACGCCGCGCTCTGTTAAGCGTGCAACGTTTTCCTGGGTTGCCACATGTTTCCACATTTGCTGATTCATGGCAGGGGCTAAAACAAGGGGCGCGGTGGTTGCCAGGCATAGCGTTAAGAGCAAATCCCCTGCTAAACCGTAGGACAACTGCGCAATGCAGTGCGCGGTGGCAGGTGCGACTAATATGAGATCTGCCCAGCGTGCTAGTTCGATATGATCCATCGCTGACTCGGCCGCTGGATCGAACAATGCCGCGCGTACTGTTCTACCGGAAACCGCTTGCAAGGCCAGCGGCGCTACAAATTCGCGCGCACTGTCGCTCATCACCACCTGTACTTGGTGGTCATCTTTAACCAGCTTACGCACTAAATCCGGGGTTTTGTAAGCGGCAATACCACCCGTGATACCAAGAATTATATTCATGGTGTCGAGTCTAAGCCAATGTACCTGAAAAGACCAAATGATTAGCGAGCCGAATACAACGATAAATACGTTATAATTAGCAAAGACTAATATTATCGAGCAATAAGATGCCAAGTACAGATGACTTAAAAAAGGCTGCCGCCGAAGCTGCGCTAGAGTACGTAAATAGTGGAGATATCGTCGGCGTAGGCACCGGTTCGACCGCCAATCACTTCATCGAGTTTTTGGGCAAGATAAAAGGAAAGATTGACGGCGCGGTATCGAGTAGCGAGTTTAGCGCTAAATTGTTGCGCAGCCATGGTATTGAAGTCATGGAATTGAACGACGTGGGCACCTTGCCCGTTTACGTAGATGGTGCCGACGAAGCCACCCAACACGGCTATCTGATTAAAGGGGGCGGGGGCGCCCTCACGCGCGAAAAGATTGTTGCGCAGGCCAGCGAAAAATTCGTTTGCATCGCTGACGATAGCAAACTGGTCGAAGTATTGGGTGAGTTCCCGCTCCCGGTAGAAGTCATCCCGATGGCACGCAGCTTGGTGGCTCGCTATCTGGTTGACTTGGGGGGTCAGCCGGAATATCGGGCTGGCTTTGTAACGGATAACGGCAACCTGATTCTGGATGTGCGCAACCTAGAAATCGTACAACCCAAAGAGCTCGAAACCCAAATCAATCAAATGCCCGGCGTGGTTACCAATGGCCTGTTTGCGCTTCGCGGCGCGAATATCATGCTATTCGGTGGCGCAAGTGGGGTTGAAAAGATCGTGGTTTAACCCCGTAATGATCAGCCTGGATTAATCGTAATCCATATATCCTAGCAGTTTCTCACAAACTTTTAGCGCCATGAATGTAAATCGGGGCAAGTAGTATTTTATGAAGTCTAATATCAAAATAGCCGCTATCGTTATTGCACTTATAACCCTAATGAGTGCCTGCGATGAGTCCAGTAAAACTGAATCCGGAGCCAAAGGGAATCCAGTGGAGGCAGCCACTCCATCTCGAGAAACGATATCTTTGAATGCGTTTTCTGACTTTGATTGCACCTCAGCCTGGACGACACGCGATGGCGCTTTGGGCCTCAGAGCAGGATCTGGATCTGGCGAATGTAAAACCACTTTTGGTGGCGTTACTGGGGAATACTATATTACTCTGATAGCACAAGCGGAATTTGATGGCGCGCCACCATATAGCATCCAGGTTAATGGGGGTGAGGTAAAATCGGGTAACTACCCTTATTCTAAAGACCGCTTGATTTGTGATTGCCCAAATTGGCGGCAGAACTGCCCGGATAAACGAGTCGATATCGACACGCCACCACTCACCCTAAATCAAGGTGATATCATTGTCTTTTCTGCCCGGGAAGTTTATCCCTGTGGACCATCTCATGGTGCCTATGCCAAGTGGCTTGGCATGGAAATTGTTCCGCTTGAATAAAGTGGTTTGACCCAAAGGCGCAAACACAGATTCTGCGCCAAACGAATGTTGGGTAGGTTAATGGTCGTGGTTATCTCGTACCGATCAGCACCAAGATAATGGTATCAATTATGGTAAGGGCGAGCGGCTTTACGTCTCGGTTAACCGGGCAGCTGTGAATAACCGTTTAAATCAGACCTAAAAGCAATGCAGCCTGCTTCGAAAGCAATAGATCATAGACCCAGGGCAGGGCGAATGTGTGGCCTGCACACCTCATGCTTTCAAAAGTTGGTCGCCAATGCTGCAAGGTGTTGATGGTAGAGTTAGTGATGTTAGGCAAACCAAGGATGCGCGCGACCACATTAGCTGCATCACCATTGCGTATCGGTTGCTTGGGGGTGGTGTAAGGTGGATTGTTATCGATAGCAGGCTGGTGCGCATTACACGCATTGAGCGCGTAAATCGATGTGGCTGCTGCAACATCCACGCCCCACATATAAAACGGTATGACGTGGCTTTCTGAAACATTGGGCCAGTGTTCGTTTTCATTTTCCTGACCCCCATGATCACTGGTTAGGATAAGCACCGTTTTGCCCCGATAATTATTGTCCGTTTTTAACAAAGAAATAACCCTGCCCAGATAACCATCCACTTCTATTATGCTTTGCATATACTCACTATTGGGCACCCAGTTCCAACTCGACGCATGCCCGGCTGTATCGGGATCACGAATATGTAAAAACGCATAGTGCCGGGGTGTGGTATGTAAGTCATTGATAAAGGCTGTTACCAAGTTCTCGGTGTTTCTTAGGTAAACATAGCGGTCAATTTTGTCACGGCCATGATTAATACCGACGCTATCTATTGCCCCATTTTCTTCATTCCAGCTCCGATCAAAGAGCGCAAACTTGTGTTTGCCTGCAAACAATGAAGTAGATTTACCTGCATCGTGCACCCTATCAAATACGCCTGCGACGTATTGATCTGCCACGGTATGTAAAGTGACGGGTGAACCCGGGTCAAAGTTAACAATCCAGCGATGCCCGCCAGCTGCGTTAACCGAACGCCCGGTAAATTGGGAAACGTGGTTGGGCAGGGTTTCCGTAAATTGTGGGTCAGTACGCGCTGCCAAGGTACTGGCGCCTTCTGTGCTTAAGCGATAAAAGTTGGGCAATTTGCTGGGCCCATGTATCGCAATGGCTTCAGCGTACAAGCCGTCAACACTGATATGAACCACTCTTTCGGCCGCATTGATGGGCAAGGAATAGCCTAAAAACACCATCATAAATAATGCGTGAAATAACTGCCTTGTTTTCGGTATCTTTTCCATGCTAGTTGTTTATAAATTAATAGTTGGTTAATCCCCACATGCGAACTTAATATTAAACCAGTCGGGCCCTGATGAGTCACAAAAAAATCTGTGCCTAAACGTGATGTATTCAGGCATCACTCGCAGAAATGAGAAGCATTATTCCCTTGCCATAAATTCGCTTAAAGCGAAATCCTTAGAAATTCACTTGCGTTTCGGTGTTACTATCAGCTGGGTAAACTCGAGACCATGCGGTATTTTCTAAGCGGGCCTTATACAATAAAACGAATAATACAGAATAAACAAGCCGATGAATTGCCTGGATAAATACAGAAACAAGCTCATTCGTGAGATAAATCAAAATCTAAGGAGCATCCGAACGCAACCCGAAGAAGAGGCGATTCATGAATACCGGGTTGGGGTAAAAAGGCTGACGGCATTTTATTTCTTCCTCAGCCAGATAGACCCAAGCCTGCAGGCAAAAACAATTCTCAAGCCCTACCGTACTTCTTTTAAATTTGTAGGCAAAATCCGCGACGGCCATATTGCCATAAATTTAATTCGCAACCTGACCGAACTTGACCCCGCGGAAAAAAAAGGACTTATTAAAGCGATCAACGCTAGAGTACGGAAAGACATTCGCGCATTTGCAAAACACGTTCAATCTGAAACGCAATCACCTATTCGAATGCCTTCGGTTAAAACGCTGGGTATTTCAGAACGCGCCATTTTAAAACACAAGCCTATCATTCTGAATGCGCTTATCTCCTCCGTTTCAAATACAGAGGGTCGAGTAACCGCGAAACAATGGCATAAGAAGCGTATATTACTTAAACGCTACCAACACATTATGGATGCCTTTGAGTATTGTCCTGGACATCAATCTGACGAACGTGAACTCAAACAAATCTACATGTTACAAAAATTACTCGGCGACTGGCATGATCGCGTGGTCACCATGGAGTTATTGCAATCTATGCCAGAAATTGAACATCAGATAGAACACATTATTGCGGTTGCGCAAAATCAAGATAGGTTGTTGTTGGGGTCTGCCAAAATTTATTTACACAATTATTCAATTTGGTATAAGACCACCAAAGATTCTGGAGGCGGCCAATAGTTCATCGTTTTAGCGGCCGGCTGCGCGATTTAAATAGCACATATTTGCGGTGATATAGAGAACCATTTACCCATCGCAAATCCATATTCGAATTTATACTCTTGTGATTAGTTGACCGGATTTATCCTTAGTCTGGTAAATTTTATCCGTACAAGCTTATATCCCGGCTTGGTTTATCGGTATAATTAGGGAAACAGTGTTTATGTTGCGCGGCTAGCTCGTTGTTGGGTGTTGCAAAAAACCCAGTTGCCAACGTTATAAGCTGGAATGTATACAAAAATTGGGAAACAAAAAATGAAAACAAAGATTTTAATCTTATCTGGTTTGATGTTTGCGTTAACGGCTTGCGGAGATAGCAGCTCAGATTCCAAGGCCACATCAAGTGCATGGTTTAAGGTTTCACCGCTTGGCAACAGTTGCAAAACTGTTAGATCAGACCCTTTATTTCCCGCTTGGGCTCATTCGACCTGTAATGCACACAACTTGCAGTATCTTTATCAATCTCGCTGTGATGACCACGATAAAGCGGAAGTGTTGTGCGGCAACGAATAGCGCAACTACCTAAATACTAGAAGGCATCATCTTACAAACAGGGCAAGGTTAAACATTACGAGTGAGGTGGTTGTGGTGGATCACTAATATAAGGATATTAGGGAATCCATTATATAAAATAGTAAATACTTACTTAGTAAAACCCTACCTGGCCCCTTGGTCGCTGTAGCTCTACGCGTTCTTTATTATCCAGCCATCTCGCGATTACGTTTTAGTAAGGGGATGGCAATGATGGCACCCAGTAAATTCGCCACGATATCTATCGCTGTGTTTTCGTAACCACCGACATTGGTGTCTGGAATCAATACCGTCGCAGCAAACTCAACAATCTCATTTAATCCGCCAATCCCGGTTGCGGCTAGGACAGTAATTAGGACTAACACACCGTGGCGAGCATCCGCACCTGCGATATGGCTGACAACCGACCATATCAATAAGGTGACCACGGTATAACAGTAAGCATGAACCAATTGATCGTATTTCAATATTAAATACGGTTCGCCGACGATTGGGATGAGCACCTTGTTATATAAAACCTCATCTCCGACAACCCACAGGCCACCCAGAATATGCATGACAAGCCATACAACAAAAGCCCACAATACCCAGGACGGATAATGAAATAACGGGTCAGTTCGATGAATAATCATGACTAATACCAACACCACGACCGCATACAGTATAAATTCGTAAGTTCCCGTAATTAGGCTCCATGCCACTAAGATCCCGCAAAGGATATAACCGATAATATACTGGACGCTCATAGCACGACTAAACCTTCCAAAGAAATGGGCTTTCTTTTCTTACTGATCGTCCAACAGCACCGGCACCAACGCCGGCATACTAACGACAGCGCTGGTGTTTTTAACCGGTTTTAGCCGAAATAATCCGGTTACTTCACCCCGATCACTGGTGAAATACAAATGTCCATCCGGCCCGATTAAGGCACCGACTGGGCGCGCAAAACGTGAGCCATCTGCGCGCTGAAACCCAGTGATAATATCTACAACGCTTTGTGGTTGATTTTGGGCAAACTTAACCATCACCAGCTTGGGTGGGCGTCGTGAAGCATTACCGCCTCCAGGTGGTCTTGCCCAGGAACCATGGATGGCAACAAAGGCATTGCCAATGAACTCAGATCCCAGTGAAGTGTTGGGCGCGAATGCGATTGCCATCGGGGTGCTACGCGCATCAAAGGTAACGCTGGGAGGCGTGGCCTCGCTAGCAGGTCGGGGTGGAGGAGGGTTTGAAATACAGCCCTGACGCTCGAATTGCCCATCGATATATTGAAACCACGGCATGCCATGGTAGGAACCTACTGCCAGCGCTGAAAATATTTCTCTCGGCTGATTAAACCCTAAATCATCCGAACCCGCATTGGTTGCAAACAATTGATTCAATGCAGGGTCAAAAGCCAGCCCAATCGGGTTGCGCAAACCAGATGAAAACGGCACCAGTGCTGGGCTTGCTCCCGCTTCGTCCAACCTGAAAACACCACCTCGACGTAATTCGAAAAGATAGGCGTTATCCAAATATTCGTTACTGCAATTCCCGCTGATACCCAGACCAATATATAGCGCATTGTCTGGCCCCACGATTACCGTTCGGCTTGCATGCCCTCCCGTTACCGAAGGCAAACTTACGTAATCGAAAAAATCACTTTCATTCAGATTGGTTGTCAGGCCATTATAGCTCGCGGTTAACAGCATACCAGGGTCTGCGGTAAATAACGCGCCATCACGGTAGACCACGCTATGATGATTGCTACCGGACAAATTCGCTAGAACCTGCGGGTTGGTGTAGGGTGGGGCAACCCGGTAAATGCGTGAATTATTGGTTCCCACCAATAGCTCATTGTTCGGACCTAAAGATAAAAAACGTGGGCCCGCCATCGAACCTAGAAACTCAACCTCGGTGTTAGCAGGAACTTGTAATTGCACGCTATGGCCATTGGCCGTCAACGTTTGGGTTTGGTAATTGAGCGCCACAACCGATTGTGGGAATATCCCTAACACGAATAGGCCCGCAAACAAGCTATATTTTTTAGTAAACATAAAATAAATCCTCCAAGAATTATCTTATCAGAGGGTGTAGCCCATGGCAAAAAAGGAGGCAGCGGCCTAATTTACTATTCATAGTAGTTTCAGCTCGGCCCTGCGGTCATTTTGGAGCGATATAACAGAGGAATAAATCGCTTGGGTTAATCGTTTCTTGTTTTGAGTTGACTGACCTTAAATAAGGAACTAAGCGGTGTTTGACGAGCTCCAGGTATCAACCGGAATGCTTCACCAACTCGAATACTGCCGGTGGACTTGACTGAGAGGTAAAATCCACTAAAGCCGGTTTGCGCCATTTTTTTGGCCGCGAGCTTATCTTGCATTACCGCATTAAATTTGAAACAGGGCTGACGTGGCTCTGTGATGCGTAACACACAGTGGTTAAAATGCAGCTCATCACCCACAAAAACATCTGATTCCAACAAGCCGGAAATCGTTAGGTTTTCTCCCAAACTGCCGAAGGGCAGGGTGCCTGAATGATTGGATTGCTGCGCCTGTTTTGTCCAATAGGCATAGTGCTCCGCTGGGTAGGCGTAAACCGCTCTCGATAACCCACCATGTACGCTTAAATCAGCTTGCTCATCGCCCTCCAACCCAAGGGTCGTTACTTTAACTTCACCCGCTACCGGGGTTTTGTGGATTGCGGTCATTACGCTGTTACCCGCTATTTCGATGGGTTTGGCTGTGCCGATCTGAACACCCAACACCTTAAAATGATGCTTCACCGTCATTTACACCTATTCGCAGCTTCAATATAGACATAATTAGTAACAACAGATAAGCACATACTAGTTGCAGCTATACGAGCAAATTGTGTTTGAACTTGAATCCCAACACCATAAGTTTTCTTGCGTTAGGTGAACACCCCCAATCCAGTAATCTGGGCTGCTTATATCCAACCAATGGCTTTTACCCGCCAGTACTTTTTCCCCCGCTGGCGTTATAGATAACTGACTATCTTTTAGTGCTGGCCAAATTAGTCTTTGGTTTTTTGATGATTCCAGCAAGGACGGCGCCGAATCCAGGAGCGCTTGCAGAATAATCCAAAAGCTGGCATCGCCCATAAATATACGTGTTTCTAGCTGCTGGTTCTGCGCAAAGATTTTTCCAGGGTGCCGCACCCCACTTGCGATAATCTGTAACGCTTGTTGCGCGGTACGCGAAAGCCCATTCAATACACTTGGATATTCTTCGAGCTGCCGGATAATCGCTCCTTCCAGAAAAGGTAAGGCGCTGGTATCTACGTGGCGAAGCGCACTCCATTTTTCCGGTGTGCTGGATCGAAAAGCCGCCCATGCTTTACTTGCCAGCGATAAATGGGTTTGCGTAATCGGCACCTCGAACTGAACCAGGTCTTGCATTTCTGCAGGCGAAAGCATGCCCAAATAGTTATCCGTACAAATCATGGATAAAGGGATATCAGGTTTGTGCACATGAATCCAATCTAGTATTTGTAGCAATTGCAGCTGGTCATATAAATCATGTTCAAACCACAAAATAACTCTTTCGTAGCGTTCACAATCTTCCAAAATGCGGTCTCTTGCCACAAACCCTTTTTTGATTTGTTCGGCTTTGCCCCAGCCACGACTCGCGATAAATTTTGCGCGAACCCCCGAAAGCGCTTGCAGGGAAAGCCCCTCCGGTACCGGCCCGTCGTGCAGCACATCACGCCAGGGCAAGAATACACCCGGGATATCGGCCCGCTGCATGATTTCAACCGCACTATCTCCATTAGTGATGTTAAGGATTTCTCTCATGTTTTTCACTCTACCTATCATTCCTCAACACCGTAATGCCCGCACTCAACTTAGTTACAATTTCCTTAAGGCCCGCCTTATAAGGCTAAACAAAAGCGTAAACAAGAAACCCACCAAATACAGCAGCAAACATCCCTCCCAACCGGCCAAACGCCTTTAACTCATTTAGTGCCCATGCCATAAGTTTTAGAAAATTTTGCCGACCCATTACGGCCAAGATTAGCGCTACAATGATCGCAAGCCAGCCTAGCACGCTAATCGCAGCGGGATACTTAGATAAGGCGGCTTGGCCTACCAACAGCATACCAAGCGCGAACCTTACCACCACTGCCAGCACATGGACGACTGGCTTGGTGTAATAACGTCGCAAAAATCCGAAGATCAACTCAGGGTTGATCATAATTACCAATCCCACGAGCAAGATCAGAACACCGAATATAATCAACAGCATGGTCATACCTTAATTCTCTGGTTATGAGCCCCGCTCGTCTGCATCTTGACCAAAGCTAAGCAAATGACCATCCGGATCCTGCAGGCTAAATTCTTTCATACCAAAGAACGTGACTTCGAGCTTTGTAGGCTGATAACCCATTTGGCGAACATGTGCATACAAAGCATCAACATCGTCTGGATAGAAATAGAAAATAGTCGGCCAACTGGTATCCGAATGTGGGTCGATTGTCTTTTGGGGTTCAGACTCACAACGAGATTCAGATAACATAAGCTCAACCTCGCCAGAACGAATGGTTGCCCAGCGCCATTCCTTAACTGTCTCGGCCGGGCTAACGATTTCAAACTCAAGGGCCTTGTTGTAAAACGCCAGGCTCTGTTCGATATTCGAAATGTTTAACATGGGAATGAGCCTGGTTAGTTTCATCTGTAACTCCGGGGTCTGCGAGACTTATAAAATTGAATCTCTGATTTTGTCCAGCGAGTCTTCGCTACGACACACCGCCTCCACATTATGGCCATCGGGGTCGAGATTATAGGCTGCAAAGTAGGCTGGACCATATTGTACTCGCAGCCCAGGTTTACCGTTATCACGGCCACCTGCTTTTAGCGCAGCAGCATAAAATTCTCGCACTGCCTCGCATGTTAGGGCAGAAAATGCCAAGTGGATGGGCGTCACCGGCTGCACGGTACGCACGAGGCCAAACGCCCAAGTGTTCATTCCAAACCCCACTGCATCACCATCGCGCATGATGAGTGTCATGTTCAATGGCGCGAGCACTGCCTGATAAAATGCAGTACTTTGTTCGAGATCGCTAACCGGCAGGTTGAAATGATCAAGCATGTATTATTCAGCCGACTTAAGGTCAGATCAGGTGATGGGTATCAAATTCAAACCGTACTATACTCAAATTCGTAACGGTTTGTATAACTAGAACATCGTATTGTCGTGAGCCGATTTTTCTGGCACTTCTTGAATGGCATCCCAGTGTTCCACAATTTTTCCATTTTCATCAAAACGAAAGAAATCCATGGTGACATATTCTTCGTTCCCGGGCCAGGTCTGACTTGTATGCAATGCCACCAGATCATCTTCAGCGACGGCACGCAAAAATTTAATCCCTTTGCCTGGGTAGTCTCGTGCCATTTCATTGAAATAGGCAATAAAAGGCGCCTTTCCATCACCCACCAAGGGATTATGTTGTATATATTCCGCCCCGACATATAGCTCGACCGCCTTGGCGGGATCACCTAGATACGCGGTACGATAAAAATTGATTGCATTTTGTTTGTTTTGTGCCAAATCATTTTTTATGTATTTATTTCTCATGGTCTTTTCCAGCTTTTATATGGTTTGATTATCTCACTGAAAGCATCAATAAAGTTTCTAAACTCAGCCTCTGAAATCGTAAGCGGTGGATCAAGGCGGAACAACGCGCCTCGATTACAAACAATAAACCCTTTCTCGATTAACGCATCGAACAATTCATTGCCGATTTTTTCACTGGCTAAATCTATTGCGAACATGAGGCCTCGCCCACGGACAGCAAGAATAATTTCACCGTCCACCAGCTTGTTGAGTTTCGCTAGAAAATCTTTACCCATTTTTTCCGCTTTGGTAATCAGATTATTTTTCTGGATACTATGTATGACTTCACTGGCCACCGCAGCGCCCAGTGGGTCATTCTGATGTGACTGTCCGTATTTGAAACCACTTCCGATCAGATTTTTCGCCACGCTCGCACTGATTACCGCGATACTAACGGGATACCCATTCCCTATGCCTTTGCCGATAGAAATCATGTCTGGCGTAATATCATAATGCTGATAACCAAACCATTTGCCGGTTCTACCCACGCCGGTGGTGACTTCGTTAACCAAAACCAGCCCCTCATTTTGGCGAACCCGTTTGACCAAATTTTCTACCAAAGCCTTGGGCGGGAAGCGAACAAAACCCGACGCGCTGCCAGGTTCAAAAACAAATTTTGCCACATCGTTCGGAATACTTCGCAGTTTTTGGCAATCCGGGTCGCAGGTTTTTTTATCCGGGCAAGTCGTACAGTCGCGCCAATCAATGATATGCCAGTTCTGGTCTCGGCTAATGGTTGAACTATAGGAGCCAAGATACGCATCGTGCAACACCAGGGTTTTCGATTGACCCGTCACCTGTCGCGAAATTTGGCGTAGCAACTCAATGGCTTCACTTCCAGAACTTAGAAAAACACATTGGCCATCACTCAGCTCGGTAACCGACAAGATAGACTTGGCCGCTTCATCAACGATTGCGCTGGAATAACAAAATCCCGTATGCATGATGGCGTTGATCTGCTTATTGATAACCGCGTTGATTCCGGCATGATTATGGCCCAGTGAGGTACACCAAATTCCGGATTCAAGATCCAAATATCGCTTGCCATTTTCATCAATGACATAAATTCCATTGCTGTCAACGATATTAGGAATCTTGAGATCGTGTCCGGTACAGTTGAGTACGTTTTTCATTTTTACCAATACGTGGCGGGTTCAACCACGCTTATATGATGACGACCAACGTGGTTATAAAAATTTCACCTTAAAATCATACTACCAAAGGGCATATGCTTTAGCAAAGCCAAGACAAAAACGAAGACATTGATGGCTTTGGTAATGATATTTGGGAAACCTTATCTTGATCCGAATTTTCTACTCAGAGCCATAGCGAGCTTTTGCATCTTTGCTTTGTGAGTAGAGGTTATTTGGTTTTGTATTGAAATAACCAAAAATGTTCCAAGGCCTTATACTTTCGCGCTACACCTAGCCCACGGCTGGCCTCTAATAACTCGTTTTCAGTTGGAAAGTTTTTTAAAACACGATGTGTTTTACCATCATCTAATGTTCTATCCTGATACTTATTACCTTTCTCGTCAGTGTACGCTATGGGTAACCGTACGCATTGCGCTGTCGAATTATCAATAAATAACACTGTCGCGCCTGGTTGGGTAATTTGATTGAGACTGGAAAGAAACTTGCGCAACTTTTGTTTTGGTACGTGGGATAACCAAAGCCCAGAAAAGACACCATCATATCCACCCGGCAAGGTTTCAACGGCGTAGGCATCCATGACCTGTATCGGTACAGGTTTATTTATTGGGCGATGATTTATTTGCGTAAGGGCTTCAATCGTTGCATCAGTAGCCAATATAGATTTTGCGCTGCGGGCAATAAACTGTGTCCAGTATCCCGTTCCTGCAGCAATTTCTAATACATCAAGCCCGGCTAGCTGTTTGGGTATATACGCCTCAAGAAACCTTAAATCTTCCTGCCGCTCGGGATATGCATAAACCTTGTCATATATGGGTGCTCGTTCCTTATAGTACGCTTTCATTTCAAAATCGTTATCAGAAGGCGCGCTCATATTTTAATTGTACTCGTGGAGATCTTAACGAAAAATCTTACCTGGTGAGCAGATCTGCTGGAGTTACGTCAGGTATATCGCACATGGCTTTTTAGCCAAATCACCACAATTGCGGGTCACGCAAGGCACCAACACAAGTGATTATTGCAGGCGGTTTTTGTATTGCGTACTGATTGAGCACAACGGCCTGCCACCCAAAAGGATATTGAAGCTTGTATGGTGGAACGTATGATTGAGCGACATCAACACTGAAACCAAACCTGTTGTAATACTTCGGATCACCATAGACAAAGACCACATTGGCTTGCATTTTCATTACCCGCTGCAAACCGTTTTCTATCAACGCAGTTCCAACGCCCGTTTTTTGATGCTCGGGCATTACGCCCAATGGCGCCAGGATGTAACCCTTAAAACTTTCATCTTTATCAATGCTAACTGGGCTGAACGCAACATGGCCCACGACAGCTCCTTCGATTTCAGCAACAAGTGAGAGGGTTTGTGGCGTGGTTTCTTCGCCTAGTAAATCCAGGGCAAGCTTTGAGACCAATCCGGATTCACCCGCAGGAAAAGCGCATGAATGCACCTTATGGATTGCGTCTTTATCTAAATTAATTGCTTGTCGAATAGTCATGTTCTAACTGCAATTTGATCAGCATGCGGTACTGCCGAATCACCCTAACACTTCGCAATCTGCGAAGTTTCCGATTGACTAGGCTTCTTTTGCCACCATCGATCCGGCCGCCATGAGCATTGCGGTCGCTGCACCACGGTGAAGAAATTTCTGCGCTCTTGCGCTCGACAAAACATGACGAACACCAATTGCACCTAAAATGAAAACCGCGCCTACACATAATAATACCACAGCGGTCAACGGCACCAACAAGACAATCCAGCTTTGCGGGGTGATCATTTCTAAATCGATGATGACCGGCAATAGCGCGAGATAAAATGCAATGGTTTTTGGGTTGCCCATGGTAACTGCGTATCCAGACAAGCTCGCGGATAAAAGATCTTTGCGTTTCGGTGGCGTGGTTTCACTTAATGGCTGATGATCGGCCTTCCAAAATAGCCAGGCAAGGTAACATAGATAAGCAACCGCACCCCATTTCACCAACACAAACAAAGCACTAAAACTCTTGGCTAAAACAGCCAGCCCAAATACAGCAAAGGATAGGTAGGTAATATCCCCTAAAATAAGGCCTGCGAGCATCGCAAACCCGGTGAGCGCCCCGGAACTCAAACTGCGCGCAACCAGTGCCGTCATGCCAGGCCCGGGGATCGCAGCAGCGATTGCCAACGCGACGACGTAAGTTATTATTTGGGTTAGTTCTAGCACGATACTTTCCTGTGTTATGTGAAACTATTGGAGCAAACTATGTTTTGCTTCCCCCGAACTACACATTAGTTGAGTTGACCTGCTTAATATGCACATATATGCGCCAGTACAAGATTACATACCAAGTAAGATAAGGAATAACATCTATGTAGTTTGTAGGAATTTCTTCTTGCTTACCAAAAGCGAAGAAGTAGTGTACAAATAGTACGACTAGTAAAGGAACCGCATAAACTAAAAATCGTATACTTACTACAAACCCAATCGAAAAGTACTTTCCGAGAAAATCGACACCATTACTGGAACCATTTGCTTTAAATGCATAGACTGTTCCGAGTGTGACAATCAGTACATTAGCAGTGCTATTGATTAAGTCCCATACATTTCCATTTTCTAGAGGAATGAGCATCATGACCTCTGTCAGAACAGCGGCCAGAACAAAATAGATTAGCGCATATATGAAACGATCTTTTTCTGTTAATTGATCGACTCTAATATCTGCTTTTAATTTTTCTATATTCCAAAAATACATTTTTAACTCCTTTTGCTTTAATACTATGTCTCACTTGCCACCTCAACCATTCGCCAACACCCATCTCACAAATGCATCCTGCACCTGATTGCCGTTGCTAAAATTAATTTTCGGATCTTGAATAAATAACACCACGGCGTAATCTTTGCCACTATCAGCGCGGATATAGCCGGCCATACTACGCACCCCTTTTACATAACCCGTTTTAAGGCGCGCGCGGCCACCCAATTGTAATTTCTTCATGCGCTTTTTCATGGTGCCATCCAGGCCGCCCAATGAAAACGAGGATAAGAACTCGGGATGATAGGCGCTTCTTGAGGCGTAGCGCAGCAAGCTGCTCAGACTTTCCGCCGAAAGTAAAATCTGACGCGACAGGCCTGAACCGTTTTCCATTACCAGCTCGGGCATGCTTAGCCCCTTGGCCTGCAACCAACTTTTTACCGAGTTGACACCGTCGGCCACGGTTGCCCCTTCACCAAAATTGTGATGCGCGATGCTGAGCAATAATTGCCGCGCAAGCAAATTATTAGAGTATTTATTGGTACCGTTAATCACTTCTGCCAGTGATTTAGACGAACCGACATAGATCGGTTCAGCATCTTCTTTCACCTGGGCGCTGCCAAAGCCGCCGTTAAACTCACCCCCTAAATTTTGCCAAAGATAGGTAAACAGACCATGCAAATAGGGCTCGGCATCCAGCACCGCGCGGCGCAAATCATACAAGCCGCATTGGGTATAGTATTTTCCCCGAAAGGCGACATACGCCTTGGCATCTTTTTGCACCACATCCATCGACCAGCCATTTTGCGCACCACGACACCGGCCCGCCGCTGGTTTGAGCTGGTTGTTAATCACGACATTATGAATGGGCGGGTCCAGCAGCACCTCAATCTTGTCTGCAGCTGGCCTGAAGCGAAAACGACTGGCATTGAAATTCAGCACCGTCGCGGCAGGCCCGACGTTATACAAACGCGTGGGCTGTTGATCAAAAGCGCTGGGATCGTATGGGCCAAGATCAAAAGCGGAGTTATCAATGAGCAAATTCCCCGTAATGGTTTTCAAGCCCATTTCGCGCAGAGCGGCGAGATGTAACCAAAATTGTTCTTTCACCAAATAAGGATCACCCTCGCCTTTGATCACTAAGTCGCCATCGAGCACGCCATCGGTTAAGGTGCCATGAATATAGTATTTGGTTTGCCAGCCATGCGCGGGGCCGAGAATATCCAGCGCCGCAAAGGTGGTTAGCAATTTCATCACCGATGCTGGATTACGCGGTGTTTGCGGATAATGCGAGAGCAGGGGCGTCTCTTCATGCAAAGGCGCGACCATCGCACTGACTGCCGCATCCGAGATTTTATACTTTGCCAGGCTGACTTTAACGTTGTCAGGTAGTTTTGCCTGCGCGGAGAAACATAGCAGAATTACAAGCAGGGCGAAAATAGGGGAGAGCCAACCGGCAGTTCGTGGTGCTAACATGATTTGAACTGAGGTATAATTTGTTTATCCATATGGCCCGTATTTTAACGCCTTCACCAACAGTTTACCTAAATAACCTTACCGCATGTCCAAAAAGAGCAAGCCCGTATTTCGGATTAAGTTTCGTCATCAGGATCAACTGGTCGAGCTCTACGCGCACGGCGTCAACCAAAGTAGTATGATGGCCTTCGTTGAAATAAGCGAGCTTATCTTTGATAACAAAACTGATGTCTTAATTGATCCTTCTGAGGAAAAGCTCAAAGGGGAGTTTGGCGGGGTAAAAAGTACTTACATCCCGATTCATGCCATCATTCGCATCGATGAGGTTGAGAAAACCGGTAATAATAAAATACGCCCACTCAGCGAGAAAGAAGCACACCTGGGTACGATCACGCCGTTCCCGCATACTTCTCCAACCAAAGGCTGAGCCAATGAAGATTATTAAATATTTGTTATTGGGGTTCATCGCGCTCATTATTGTGCTTGGCGTGGTGGGTATATTTCTGCCCGATACACAACACGTGGAGCGTCAGATTGCCATTGACGCGCCAGCAGATGAAATCTTTCCTTATGTAAATGATTTTCGCAAGTTTAACGAATGGTCGCCTTGGGCGAAGATTGATCCGCAAACCAAATATACCTTCAGCGGGCCGGAGAGTGGTGTGGGCGCCAAAATGGAATGGGCCAGCGAACACCAGCAAGTCGGCCAGGGCACCCAGGAAATTCTTGAGTCGGTGCCAAATAATACCGTGAAAACCCGCCTTGATTTTGGTATGGGTGGCCCGTCGCTCGCGGGTTTTGCTTTAAGCGAAAATAATGGTCAAACCACGGTGGTTTGGAGTTTTGATGCGTATTTTGAAAATTCCATTGCGCGCTATTTTGGCCTGATGCTGGATCTGGACAAATGGGTCGGGGGCGACTATGAAAAAGGCCTGGCCAATCTTAAAACCGTGGTTGAAGCAAAATAATACTTACCCGTTCGGGTAACTCAAAACAACAGTTTACCTATGCAAGATGATCGCACCTTAGAACGCATGGATATGGCGGATTTCGCCGAACGTGCTTATCTGAATTATTCCATGTACGTCATTCTCGATCGTGCCTTACCGCATATCGCCGATGGCTTAAAACCAGTACAACGTCGCATCGTTTATGCCATGAGTGATCTTGGCCTGCATGCGACCGCAAAATACAAAAAGTCCGCTCGGACGGTGGGCGACGTGTTAGGTAAATTTCATCCACACGGAGATACTGCCTGTTACGAAGCCATGGTATTGATGGCGCAACCGTTTAGTTATCGCTATCCTTTGATTGATGGCCAAGGGAACTGGGGCTCACCAGACGACCCAAAATCATTCGCTGCGATGCGTTATACCGAATCGCGGATGACGCCGTACGCAAAACTCTTGCTCCAGGAATTAGGGCAGGGCACCATCGACTGGGGCTTGAATTTTGATGGCACCCTGAAAGAACCAAAACTACTGCCCGCGCGCGTGCCCAACGTATTACTCAACGGCGCATCGGGCATTGCGGTCGGTATGGCCACCGATATCCCGCCGCACAATATGAACGAGGTGGTGCAAGCCTGTGTGCACCTACTAAAAAACCCCAAGGCCACCACCGCTGAAATATGTGAGTTTATCCTCGGCCCAGATTTGCCCACGGCGGGTGAGATTATTACGCCAAAAGCCGAGCTCTTAGAAATGTACGAAAGCGGACGTGGCTCGGTTCGCCAGCGCGCGATTTGGGCGAAAGAAAAGGGTGAAATTATTATCTCCGAGCTGCCTTACCATGCGTCGGGCAACAAAATACTCGAACAGATCGCCGCACAGATGGCTGCAAAAAAATTACCCATGGTAACCGATCTGCGCGATGAATCTGATCAGGAAAACCCAACCCGCTTGGTAATTGAGCCCCGCTCCAATCGGGTGGATGTAAACATGCTGATGCAACACTTGTTCGCAACCACTGATTTGGAGAAATCCTATCGGGTAAACCTGAACATGATCGATTTAAGCGGTGCACCACGCGTATTTAACTTAAAAGAGTGTTTGCAGGAATGGCTTGATTTTCGTCTTAGCACGGTCCGTCGCCGTTTGACCTATCGACTCGAGAAGGTGGTTGATCGTCTGCACATACTAGAAGGCTTGATGGTTGCGTTTTTAAATATTGACGAAGTGATTCACATCATACGTACTTCAGACGAACCTAAACCCGCGTTGATTACTGCATTTAAAATTAGTGAGCGTCAGGCAGAGGCCATCCTTGAGCTTCGATTGCGCCAGATCGCCAAACTCGAAGAAATTAAAATCAATGAGGAGCAGGCTGAGCTGACCAAAGAACAGAGCGAACTTGAAGCTTTATTGAAATCAAGCCGCAGGCTGAAAACCCTGGTGCGCAATGAATTGATTGCAGATGCTAAAGAGTTTGGTGATGCGCGTCGCTCCCCGCTGGTCGAACGGGATGTTGCCAAGGCATTGGATGAAAATCAGCTCATGCCGACAGAACCGATTACGGTGATTTTGTCAGAAAAAGGCTGGATACGCGCCGCCAAAGGGCATGAGATTGATGTACAAAAACTCAATTTCAAATCGGGTGATAAACTACTTTGCAGTGCCCCGGGAAAGAGTAATGATCAGCTGGTGGTGCTTGATTCAACCGGGCGTGCTTACAGTGTCCCGGCGCATTCTTTACCCTCCGCGCGTAGTCTGGGTGAGCCCTTAAACAGCGGTCTGAATCCACCAGCGGGCGCCAGCTTTAAAGGCCTGATGTTAGCTGAATCCACCCAGCAATACTGCCTGAGCACCAGCGCTGGTTACGGCTTTATCGCTGAACTAGGCGACATGACTTCGCGCAACAAAGCCGGTAAGGTCGTGCTGAAGGTTGCCGACTGCGCCAACGTTTTATTGCCGCATAAAGTACAGGATGTAGACGATGACTGGGTCGCGGTGATTTCGAATACCGGCCGCTTGCTCATATTTACCGCATTTGAATTGCCTAAACTTTCCCGGGGTAAAGGGGTCAAACTGATGAATATTCCCAAGGCAAAATTCACCGAAGGTGAGGAGTTTGTTGTCAGTGTTTGTGCTTTTCAGGAAGGGCAGAAATTGCGCGTTCATGCAGGCAAGCGTTACATTAATTTAAAACCCAATGATTTTGAACCGTATATCGGTAGTCGTGCGCAACGGGGTAAATTTTTACCCCGTGGTTTTCGTCAAGCGCATTTGATTGAATCGATAGAATAATGCTAGACGATACATTTTTAGCGCGTTACAATGGCCGTATGAAAGGGGTACTGCGCTGGTCGCAACTGGAGAATATTTGGCAGAATCTCAACGCGGATGATAAATGGTATTTGTACGAAATTGGTGCAGACCTCCCCGAAGAGACACTATCGAAAAAAGCACTCAAGCAAGCAATCCAGCAGATCGACGCTTTTCTACGTGCAGAACATGACGCGGATTATTGCGGCGTGGTCTATACGGATGATTTACAAACACCCAGCTTGTTGAAGATTTATCACCCGAAAAAAATGGGCGCTTCTTGCGGTAGCAGCGGCTCGACCGTATTGCCTAAATGGACCTTATCGACCATGCCCCCGGTCGATTTAGTCGAGTGGTCTTTACAAAAGGACGAAAAACCAAGCTGGTGGAAGCACATGCTGCGTAAACGCGCCTGAGAAATGGCACGTTTTAACAACAATAAAGCAACTATTGGCTATACTTAGTCTGGCTCAAGGCTAAGGGTTATTTCTTTGCCACCAAACCCATCGGGTTTATCATGCGCACGAATCGTAACCTCGTTCACTGAAGCCGGAATTTCAACATTACCTTGCGAGCGGGTAAACGGTTGTTCATTGACATGCGGGTGCCAGAGCGTACGGGTAAATTGTTCGCTGGGGTTGGGCTTGACCACGGTTCCATCGGGTAGCACCACATCCCAACCATCGGCGTAATCCTCCCAACCAGTATCGGGATGTTGCACGGTCACGGTAAAATGCCAAACGCCTTCACCGCTTGATCTGGCTTTCGCATCGACGACATCCGCATTTCCCTGGGCAAAGGTTGTATTTGCTGCCGTAATCAGCAACAAAATACAGCCAATAAATATTTGTTTAATTTGCATCTGTTTTAAGCTAAGTCTGTTGACAATATGATCTTGCAGGCGTGGTAAAGTTCGACCCACTTAATTCATTATAAGCCACAATTGTGAGTACTCGGGTAAAAATAATCTATACCGGCGGAACCCTAGGAATGCGCGCCGGGAAAAATGGCCTTGAACCCGCGCCAGATCTAGCCAAGCGTATACAACTTGCGGTAAATAAGCTATCCGACGCAAGCCGACCACCTGATGCTGTTTCGTGGTCAGTGGTAGAACGCCAACCACTGCTCGATAGCGCAAATATTCGCCCCGCTGATTGGGAATCGATCGCAGCAAGCTGCCGCGAGCAGACTGATGCACAGGGCATTGTGATCGTACACGGTACAGATACCCTGGCTTACACTGCGTGTGCCTTGGCGTATCTACTTCAAGACCTATCCACCCCGATTATTGTTACAGGTTCACAAAAACCACTGGAAGCTAAAGACAGTGATGCACTGGATAATCTGCTTGGCGCCACCGAGGCAGCGACGAGTGCACCCCGTGGAATTTGGGTATTTTTTCATGGTCAGCTGATGCCAGCCACGCGGGTGGTTAAAAAAGATGCCCTCGGTCTTGCGGGCTTTACGACCCCGCGAATTGCGATAACGCCCGCGGACAAAACTCACAAGGTGCGTGTACGCTGGCAATCAAAACCCAAACCCTGGGGTACTATCCAAATACCCGTCGTACATATGACACCCGGATATGATGCCACGTATCTTGCAAGCGTAATTGCCAATGCGCCAAACGCGATTATTCTTTCGCTTTATGGGGTCGGTACACTTGCCGACCAAAACACCGCACTACTGGACGCCCTAAATACCGCGCAACGAGAGAATATTGTCGTGGTTGCGGTTACCCAATGCTATATCGGGCGAATTGATTTTAGCTTATATGCGGCGGGTGGTGAGCTATCTAAGTTGGGGGTGATTAGTGGACGAGATATGACACTGGAGGCGGCCTATACCAAATTGATGGTATTATTCCGCATGGGGTACTCTAATAACGAAATAAAGCAATTGTTCACGCGCGCAATGGCTGGCGAATTGAGCGACACATAATGAATGACGAGACTGAATTACTGAAAGCGAAGTTAAACCTGGAAACGGCCCAGGTTGCCTGGACTTCATTACAACGTTTTTTTGCTCAGGGTTCGGTCATTTGGGTAGCCGCTTCCTTGGATTTGATAGACGTCGCGCAACATATTGCCTATGACGATAGCGAGCAAGTTCAACTTTGGATGGCTGAAAACAAATTGGCGCACGTTACGGATGCGCAGGCTAAACAATGGCTCGAGGCTGATGCCTGGCTTTGGTCGGTGGTGGTTAAGCCCTTGGTCTTGGTTCAGGAGATTTAAACACTAGGATCTAAAAGACAAGCACCGTTGCCTTCATCTAGTGGGTTTAGGTATGGGTTGCCAGTTTCGGGGAATATTGGTATTCAGGCTTTCTATGCCTGCCCGGGGTGACACAATCTTCTGCTTCTCATTTAAAGTAATCAGCGACGTCAGGGGGTCGTAAAATGACTGTTCTGCGGCCTCTGATTCATTTGCATAGCCAATCGGATCAAGGCTTAGGAGTAACGAATCCTGGGTGGGATCAATTGCGATTTGCTTAACCGCAGCTACTGGGGCGGGAACCGGCGCAGATGATTCAAAACCAATAAAGCCCCCGTATAAACTCACCAGCAATATTCCTGTGAGTGCCGCAATCGTGGTGAGTTTTAATGTGTGAATACTTCCGCCCACGCGTCCGCGATGCCCACAATTGCAACAATAATACGCGCGTCCGTACAAAAAGCGTTTTTTAAATTGCCCAACTGCGGACGAATTAAGGCTTCGGGTATTGCCAGAATTACAACTTTCGCAGGTAATGCTACCCGTCAAAATACCCATTTTTTATCCCCCCGGATAGACAATGCATTTCTTGTACAAGCGTGTCAAATGAAGCAAACATATTTCTATTGTAATACAATCACCATGAATATGTGCACTAAGATATTTATTTGTTAACCAATTGTTAGTTACTTATGCGATTAATTTCAGTAAAAATAATAATTTTAAGCTGGAAGCTATTTAAAATACGGCATTAATTCATAAAAAATTGAAACTTTGTTTTTGAATCGATGAGTTCTAACGTAAGCCATAATTTCGATCTTATATTACCTGGGGAAATCGACACTTAGCTAAATTCGATTAAAGATGACGCGTAGTCCTCAGGTGCCTGATAGCCCAATAAATTAAATACCGTTGCTGCAACATTTATTAAACCTGGCTGGTTTAAATTTGTTTTAATGTGATAAGAACCATCATGAGTTGGATCGACAATTACGAACGGTACCGGATTAAGCGTGTGCGAAGTTTTGATCGCTTTTTTTCCATCTTTTAGGGTGAACACTTCTTCCGCATTACCGTGGTCAGCAGTGATTAATGCAATACCACCCAATTCGCACACTGCTTCGATCAGTTCACCGACACAACGATCCACCGTTTCAACCGCTATTTTGGTCGCTGCAAAATCACCCGTATGACCCACCATATCACCATTGGCAAAATTGATCCTACCAAAACGCATACCCTTTTTCGTTAACTGGGTAATTGTTTTCTTGGTAATCTCCTGCGCTTTCATTTCCGGTTTTTGATCGAAAGGGGCCCGATCTGATGTAACCTCTTCATAATACTCTAGCGCTTCACACAAATAACCCGACCGGTTGCCATTCCAAAAATAGGTGACATGCCCAAACTTCTGGGTTTCGCTGATGGCAAATGTTTTTAGCCCTTCAGCACACATATATTCGACCATGGTACGTTCGATTAAAGGGGGCGCGACCAGATAATTTTTAGGTATGTGTAGATCACCATCGTACTCAATTATGCCGCTAAAATATAAATCCGGTAGCGGTCCACGCTCAAATTCATCAAAATTTTGTTGTTCCAACGCTCGCGAAATCTCCATCGCGCGATCACCGCGAAAATTAGTCAGCACCACCGCATCACCATCTTGCATCGCACCAAGCGGTGTGCCTGTATCGTCCGCGACCACAAACGCGGGAATATCTTGATCGGTGCCTTCCGGATGCTCTGCATAAAAGGTCTCGACGGCTTGCTGTGCGGAAGCAACTTTCTGGCCCAACCCCATCACATGGCATTGGTAACCTGCTTTAACCATATCAAGATTCGCGTCGTAACGATCCATCGTAATGACTTGACGCCCCCCACCAGAAGCAACCTGATAATCCATTCCAGCAGCATTGAACTTTTCTAGCTGTTGGTCGAGCCTGGCAAGATACGCCAACGCCGATTGCGGATTCACATCACGACCATCCAGCAATACGTGCAGGCGTACTTTTTTTACTCCCGCCTGGCATGTAGCTTCCAACAAAGCAAATAAATGATCCATATGGGAGTGCACATTACCATCCGATAGCAGACCGAGAAAATGCACCGTTCCACCTGCCAAACCTCTCGAAATAGTATTCTGCCAGTGCTTACTGTTGAATATTTCGCCTGACGCGATCGCATTATTTATCAGGCTAGCGCCTTGGGCAATTACCCGACCTGCCCCTAGCGCATTGTGACCTACTTCACTATTTCCCATGTCTGCATTACTGGGTAAGCCCACTGCGGTACCATGCGTAGTAAGTTGGGTACTGAGCTCTCTTTTTATTAAGCCATCCAATACCGGGGTATGGGCCTGGGTCACAGCATTCCCGGGTTGGTCTTCCGCCAGTCCAATACCGTCCATGATAATCAATAGCAGCGGCCCCTTACAGCCAGTGAATTTAGGATGCGGTTTCAAGTGGAGCGCCATAATGTTATTCCTGTTTTAGTGTTTTTGCGAGTTTCGCCAGGGCCTGGCCACGGTGACTCAATTGGTTTTTTTGCTCGGCGCTGAGTTGTGCTGCGCTGCAACCATGCGTGGTGACATAAAAGATTGGATCATAACCAAAGCCTTTATCACCCATGGCTTGGCTGGCGATACGTCCTTCCCAAATGCCTTCGCAAATCAAGGGAGAAGGATCTTTTTCATGACGCATGTAGACCACCACACAGCGAAAGCGCGCGCTTCGATCTTCACTCGGTACACCTTGCAAAGCGCTCAGTAATTTTTCGATATTATTTTGATGGCTTGCGGGTTCCCCAGCGTAGCGCGCTGAGTAGATGCCGGGTGCACCGAGAAGGAAATCTACTTCTATACCGGAGTCATCAGCGATGGCGGGCATGCCAGTATGCTTACAAGCATGCCGCGCTTTGATGATGGCATTTTCAACAAAGCTTAGGCCATCCTCTATCGCCTCGGGAAAATCAAAGTCGCTTTGCGGCAAAATCTCCCAATTACCAGAATCTTTAAGGATGGCACGCATTTCGCGCAATTTTCCCGGGTTACCAGTGGCGAGCACTATTTTGGTCATCGGCGCATTAGAGCAACAAATAGTAGGTGAATGTCTTGTAGTCGCTATACGGATAAGGCCGCTTTTTGCAATGCGTGTAATTCCGTAATGCCTTTTTGTGCGTACTCCAGTAACGTGCGCATTTCATCCGCACTAAAAGGCGCGCCTTCAGCAGTGCCCTGTACTTCAATAAAGCCGCCTTGATGATCCATTACGACATTCATATCGGTTTCAGCCCGGCTGTCTTCGGCATAGTCTAAATCCAGCACGGGTTCGCCTTCAAATATGCCCACTGATACCGAAGCAATCTGGCGCTGAATTGGGCTTTGCTCCAATAAACCCTGATTTTGCAAATAAACAATTGCATCTGCCAGCGCAACATAAGCGCCAGTAATAGAGGCGGTACGCGTCCCGCCATCGGCCTGAATCACATCACAATCAACCACAATCTGTCGCTCACCCAGTTTCTCCAAATCGACTGCCGCACGCAACGATCGACCGATTAATCGCTGAATTTCCTGGGTTCGACCCGATTGTTTGCCACGCGCTGCTTCACGCGCCATACGTGAATCGGTAGAGCGGGGTAACATGCCATATTCGGCGGTGACCCAACCCTGATTTTTACCTTTAAGAAAACGCGGTACACGTTCTTCAACGGTGGCGGTACACAATACCTTGGTGTGGTTAAAGCTCACTAAAACTGCGCCTTCTGCATGACGCGTATAATGGCGCTCAAAACTGACCTTACGCATTTCATCGGCGCGTCGTTGACTGGGTCGAGACATAAGTATTTTTGTTATTTTCCGGAGCGTTAATTTTACTGCACTTTGCTACTCAATTGCGCGCCGGCTTGTTCAAACCAACATCATCGGATCAATATCGATTGACCATTTTATCCCGTAGGCTTTTTGTGTCTCGATTTCTACGATCCAATCTGCCAGCCATTGATGTAACCAGCGGCGTCGGGCAGCGCTAACTAACAATTGCGCATGATACTGACCACCGCGTTTGAACATCGGGCTGGGGACCGGATCATAACAAAAGGTTTCCTCGGGTTGACACGCACGCCCCTTCGCAGCAAGTGACTGCAAAAATTGCATTACTTGGTCCGCGCCACGAGCCCGTGCGCGCCATAAGGCAATATGCTGGTAGGGTGGAAATTGGGCGAGTCTGCGTTGCGCCAGTTCGGCATTCGCAAAATGGCGATATTGATGCTGTTTAACCGCAATCAGCGCGGGATGGTTGGGAAGATTGGTTTGAATCAAAACCCGACCCATTTGTGCACTTCGTCCTGCACGCCCAGCCACCTGTATAAGTTGCTGTACTAACTGCTCAGGTGCTCTAAAATCGATACTATACAATCCCTGATCGGCATTGACGACAACCACCAGATTGACGGCAGAAAAATCATGGCCTTTGCTGAGTAATTGGGTGCCCACCAAAATATCTACTTGTTTATCATGAACTTTTTGCAACGCTTTTTGCAATTTGTTGCTGGTGGCAAGCTCATCTCGATCAAAACGCTGAATACGCGCTTTGGGGAATAACGCGGCCAGGGTGTGCTCCACTTTTTGCGTACCCTCACCCAAGTAAATCAAGCCTGCTTCACCACATGCGTCACAATGATTTGGAATATGTCGCGCCGCGCCACAGTGATGACATTGCAAGCGAGTTTGATGATGACTGGTCATTTGTGCGTCACAACGTTTGCACTGTGCCGTCCACTGGCAAACCGGGCAATATAAAACCGGCGCATAACCACGACGATTGATAAACACCAGTATTTGCTGCCCCTGCTTTAAGGCTTGTGCTATCGCCTTAACCACGGGTGGGCTAAAACCACCTTCTACCGGCTGCGCGTTGATATCGACAAAATCTATTTGCGGTAACACGCTTTTTCCCACACGCTTGTGTAGCTGCGTAGAACGATAACGCCCGCTTTGTATATTAAACAGGGTTTCCAGCGAAGGCGTGGCTGACCCGAGCACAATGGGAATATCTTCAAGTTGAGCGCGTTTGATCGCAACCGATCTGGCGTGATAACGCAAGCCTTCGTGCTGTTTATAGGAAAGATCGTGTTCTTCATCCATGATGATAAGACCCAGCCGTTTACATTCGACAAAAGTGCCTGAGCGCGTGGTTAACACGATGTCGGCCTGGGCTTGGCTCGCCTGCCACCATATACGATAACGCGCTGCATCATTCATCCCCGAATGCAGCGCAGCGACCCGATGACCAAAACGCTGGGTAAATCTCGCATAGAGCTGATCGGTTAAGGCAATTTCAGGTAGCAGCACCAATGCTTGCTCGCCCCGCTCGAGTATTTTATCGATTAAAGTAAAATAAATTTCTGTCTTACCACTGCCGGTTACGCCTTCGACCACATTACAGCTGTACTGCCCGGTCTGGATATCCAAATCACTGAGCGCTTGAACCTGTTCACTCGTCAGTTTATTGGGCTTATCACCGACTGGGCGTTGAGCTAAACCGGGGATGGTTAATTGTTGTTCAATCCAGTCCTTATTTAGCAGGGCCCGTATCGCGCTGTGTGCATTGGGTAGGTGCTCGACTAATTCTCCGTGTACACAAGGCGCTTTTTGGCTGGCGATAAACTGAAGTACTTTTTGCTGAACCGGTGCGCGTTTGGTTTGCGCTATCCACTCATCGGGCAAATTTTTAACCGCATAGGTTTTTTGCGCTAAACCATGCTGGCTCGGCCGACCCTTGCGCAGCACACCTGGCATGGCTGTGTGCCAAACTTCGCCTAGTGGATGATGATAGTACTTGGCAGTCCAATCGAGCAATTTAATTAGCCTCGGTGAGAACAGGGGTTCTTGATCGATGACAGAAATAATATTTTTCAGCGCGATACCTGCGGGCAATACCTGGCGGTGGGCCACCACCACACCCAGCATTTTTCGTTTCCCAAAGGGTACCCAAACCCGTGCCCCAATTTGCGGTAAGTCATGCGCATACAAATAGCTGAAACACTGGCGAAGCGGTACATCCAGCGCGATGTCGACACATACAATATCGGATTGATTAGTGGGTGCAGGCATGGAAGGAATGTACCACGCAGTTGACTATCGTATGATGTAAATTATGCTGCGATAGCGGCGATTTCTGAATTTAGGCATGATGCATGGGCTGGGAAAATCAATGCCAGATTTATTCCACAAATACTGTGGATAACTTTGTGTATAAATCACAAAAACCAGAGAAATCACGCTTATGTTTGATTTAGATGTCAGCCCTGATTAAAATTTAAGCAATTATTTATATATCTTTTATTTACAATGAGTTAAATGGTATTATTTACGATATAATCAAGCAATCGCAGTAAACCTCGCTTTCAAATAGTGTCCGCTTTCATGCATGTGTATAATTTTCGAAAAATACCTCATTATCCTCGTCCAAACCGAGCCGAAAAGATTGCCTTGCAGGCCAACTCTTCTAACTAGTTGAGTATATCGATGACTAACTGGCGCATTATTGCAGAACAAATTACGCAGGCTGCTGGCGTGCAAGTTAATGCTAAAAATATCCAAAGCGTGGGTGGCGGTTGCATCAATTCTGCTTATCTTGTGGGCGATGATATGGAGCAGGTATTTGTCAAAACCAATCAACGCGCATTGCTTGGCATGTTTCAAGCTGAAGCGTATGGACTCAATGAAATGGCGCGCGCCCAGGCAATCCAAGTGCCAGAAGTGTACTGTGTCGGCCATGATGGCGACATCGCTTTTATCGCGATGCAGGCGTTCACCCTGGGCCGCGCGCAAAAAAACTCCTATCGTAATTTTGGTGTCCAGCTCGCCACCCTGCATCGCTATCAGAAATCGCATTATGGTGCAGATTGCGACAACACTATTGGTTCCACTCCCCAACCCAACCATAAGATGGATAATTGGTTTGATTTTTGGCGCGAGCAGCGCTTAGGCTTTCAACTTGAACATGCAAAAAAGAACCGCGCGCCCAGCACTTTGATCGACGATGGATACACCTTGGGAGAAAAAATGGAGCAGTTATTTAGTAAGGCGCCTGCGGCCGCTTGCTTACATGGAGATTTATGGAATGGTAATTGGGCTTTTGATCGTTACGGTCAACCCATTATTTTTGATCCGGCGCATTATTTTGGCGATCGAGAAACTGACATCGCCATGACGACTTTATTCGGCCGCGCCCACCCCGATTTTTACGCTGCCTACCATGACACCTATCCCTTGAGTGACAATTACGCCGCCCGCGAAACATTCTATAATGCGTACCATATCCTAAATCATTTTAATTTATTTGGTGGTGGCTACGCACAACAGGCACACCAAATGATCAAAAAAACCCTGAGTGAGCTGAACTAATAATATGACTGAACACCTAGACGTTGCCATCCTCGGCGCCGGTACTGCCGGCCTCAATACGATGGGACAAGTACGCCGCCACACTAAAAACTTTAAACTAATCGATGGGCATCCGGAACTCGGTACCACCTGTGCACGCGTTGGTTGTATGCCATCCAAAGCCTTTATTCACATTGCTGAGGAATTTCACGCGCGCAAACAATTTGCCAGGTTGGGTATACGGGGTGGGGATCAACTTTCACTCGATAGCGCTGCCGTAATGGAACGCGTACAAGACGTACGCGATATTTTAGTGGATCGTGTATTGGGTAATTCTATCGATAAGATGGACGATAAATTTATTAATCAATACGCTCGGTTTGTCGATGAGCATACCTTACAAGCAGGCGATCAAAACTTTACCGCTGATCGCATTATCATTGCCGTGGGAAGCCGACCCATTGTGCCCAAGGCCTGGCAAGCCATGGGCGATGCGATTCTGACCACTGATACTTTTTTTGAACAGGAAGATCTGCCCAAATCAATGGCAGTCATCGGTCTTGGCGTCATCGGTTTGGAACTTGGCCAAGCACTAAGCCAGCTGGGGGTTGATGTTACCGGTATTGACGCGCTTAATACCATCGCGGGTATTCAGGATCCAGAAATTAGCAAAATCGCGATTGACTTGATCGGCAAAGAATTCCCGCTCATCCTGGGTGAACAAGCCCAGCTGGAGCAAAAGGGTGATCTGATTCGGGTTACCGCGGGCGATACGAAGTTAGAGGTCGAGCGGGTATTGGTCAGTATCGGGCGGCGCTCAAATATCGATACCCTGGGGCTGGATCATATCGGTATCGAATTAAACCAGCACGGTATTCCTGCGTATAACCCTAATACCATGGCGCTTAAACAGACCTCGCATATTTTTCTGGCAGGCGATGTCAATGCGGATCTACCCATTTTACACGAAGCGGGTTATGAAGGAAAAATTGCCGGGCATAACGCAGGTAAAGGTACGCTTACCCAATTCAAACGTTATGTGCCTTTTCACATTACTTTTAGTGAACCCAATATTTGCCAGGTCGGTCAAGCGCTAGATCAGCTAAACGAGGACCAGATCGTTATAGGTGACTTCCCCATGGGTCCACACGGCCGTGCTTTGGTAATGGCCAATAACATGGGCCTCGTCCGGCTGTATGCGGATAAAACCAGTGGTAAATTATTAGGCGCATGTATGGTTGCACCGCGCGCTGAACATCTGGCGCATCTATTAGCCTGGAGCATTGAACAGGATTTAAGTTTGCAGGATATGTTGCGCCAACCTTTTTATCACCCGGTATTCGAAGAAGCATTACAAAGCGCGATACGCAGCGGCCTGGAGAAAATGGATATCGATTCGGATGTGCCGCTGGAGCTGAGTATGCTTGACAGCTAAGCATGCGCGTTAAATTTCGAGGCTTTGGGTTCGCGTTTCTCGCCCCATAGCACTCTACGTTAAGGCTGGGGCAAAATGCCTCGGCCGAGAGCAATTATTGGTTGTAGGTATAGCCGGATTAACGCGAGTTTGACGCGGCCTTTGATTTAATATCACTAACCCTAAGCGTTATTTAAAATAGCGGGCAGCATTTCGATGACGTGTTCATAACCATTTACGCCAAGCCCTGCAACCACAGCATCAGCCGCCAGTGAGACATAGGAAACATGACGGAATGTTTCACGAAGATGCGGGTTTGAAATATGTAACTCAACCTTATAACCTGGAAAGGCGCGCAATGCATCGTGAATGGCAACCGAGGTGTGGGTGTACGCACCGGCGTTGATAATAATGGCATCCTGGGTGTGAATCGCTTCCTGTATCCAATCTACGATGGTGCCCTCGTGATTCGACTGCAGGAATGTTAACGCCAGGCCCAAGTCACTTGCCCTTGCCTGGCATCGTGCCTCGATATCATCCAGTGTCTCGCTGCCATATATTTCAGGTTCGCGCGTACCCAGTAAGTTCAGGTTTGGGCCATTTATTACGTACGCTTTTTTCATTCTGTGTTTGTTTCCAAATTTGTCGATTAATGACCTTATTTATGCGGAGAACCGTTTGTGTACGGCACGAATGGCCAATAAATAGCTGCTGACACCCAAGCCACAAATAAACCCCATTTCACCTTCAGGTACCTGCAATGGCTTGGTAGTTTCAGCGTTTGGGTTAAAAATATTTTGAATGTGAACTTCAATGACCGGCTTATTCAAGGGAGTAATCATTTTTATCGCTGAACGATACATCTCAAAGTCGACCGTGGTTGCATGAGAGTGGTCGACTGGATTGATGATTAACGCGTCGAAATCTTCGCTATCCTTAGCGATAAATTTGAACATTTTTTCCTCATCATCCGTTTGCCTGAAATCAAGCTTAATACCCAGTTCATTACATAGGTCTGAACAAGCTGTTCTAATTCTATCTAAGCCAAGCTTTCCATAGCTATTACCATCATAATCGCCGAGACCTTCGAGTCCTGGACCATTGAGTATTAATACGGTTTTATTTGTCATTTATGCGTTTTTATTCCACTTTGAGCTGCATGAGGCATTGCAAATATAACACACCGTTGGAAAATTTCTGAACGGTGAACTCGCCATCGTATCAACGAACCAGTCGAGTGCTTTGAATAGACAGTTGGGCTAATTGTCGTGCTCAAGACCTGAGCTTGTGGATGAGCTTGACCAGGCCTCGTGATTCCAAAACTAAAAATAAGCCAATTACGATTTCAATTAAAGATATGAATGTATTTATTTTACTGGTGGTGAGATTCGCCTCGTCATTCGGTCCAGCCCCAACATATTTATAAAGATATATAATGTTGAGAATAATATCTGGAATAGCCCACGAAAGAATGTACACCCCCAAAAGAACGAATCCAATTCGCTCGACTAATTTTTCTTCCCAATCGATTTGGGTATTATCTAAACCTGTTTTTGGGATCAGTTTGGCCGCAAGATAGTAAGGGAACTTGATAAGGAAAAATCCGATCGAAGCAATAACCATCGCAAGCAGGAAATAAGGCGTAACAGATAGCATAGTGTTTATAAATGTCTGATCGACCCTATTTTGGGAGATTGCGTAAGAAACCCCAAAAGCCAGTGACTGCAAAGAATAAACTATAAACCAAATACCGAGTAATCGTATACCTACCCCTAATAATTCCTTTGCGGTCATTTTGACGCCTTGTTTTAATGCAAAAACGATTTACCCCGGTTCGCGCTCATGCGAAGGCCAAGCACTGATCACCGCCTGCACCAGCGTCGCCAACGGGATAGCAAAAAATACGCCCCAAAAACCCCACAGCCCACCAAAAAATAAGATAGCGACAATTATTGCAATGGGATGAATATTCACTACTTCAGAAAACAAAAGCGGTACGAGCAAATTGCCATCTAGCGCCTGAATAATGAAATAAGCCAGCATCAAATAAAAGAACGGACTGGACCAACCCCATTGAAACCAGGCTACGATCGCAACCGGTATGGTGACGACCGCCGCACCAATATAAGGAATGATCACCGAAAGCGCGACCAAGACAGAAAGCAATACCGCCCATTGCAGATTCATGGTGGTAAAGGTGATAAAACAAACGATCCAGACAATCAGAATTTCCCAGAACTTACCGCGTATGTAATTGCCAATATTGACATCCATTTCACTCCATACCTGATCGGCGAGCTCTCGATCCTTGGGTAAGAAATTATGGAACCAATTGAGAATTTTGCGCTTGTCTTTAAGAAACAAAAACACCAGCATCGGCACCAATACGGCATAAATCAAAACCGTAATTACACTGGTCACCGATGATAAAGAGAGGGTGAGAATACGCTGCCCGTATTCGGTCAGTTCTGTTCGGATTATGCTGATCATGTCGTTTACCTGTTGCTCGGAAAACAATTCAGGATAACGTTCGGGTAGGGTTAACAAACCTGCCTGTCCCTGGCTCAGCATCGCTGGAATATTTTGTACCAATTCTTTGGTCTGATTAAACAACAGGGGCATCAAAGCAAATATGATAATCAAAATAAATACCGTAAATGCCAGAAATACAATTAACACGCTGATTATTCGTGGAAACTTTAAGCGTTGAAAATGCTTGACGATCCCCTCAAGCAAATAGGCAATGACAATACTGGCAAGCACCGGGGCGAACATATTACCGGCGTATACCACAAGTAGTAAGAGACCAACCAGCGCGATGGTCAAAAAGACGATCTGCGGATTCTCGACCTGCCGTTTAAACCATTTGGTGATATTTTCCATCTGGCGGTTTATCCTAGGCTTCTACAATCTCAAAATCATGGTAAATATTGGCGGCCTTTTCCAGCATGATGGATGCGGAACAATATTTTTTTGCTGAAAGATCAATTGCTTTTTGAACCCGCTTTGGGTCTAAATTTGTCCCTTCCAGGATAAAATGCACGTGAATATCGGTGAATACTTTTGGCTCCGTCTCAGCGCGTTCCGCGGTCACCCTCACCTTACAACTTTTAATGTCTTGCCTGGCTTTTTCCAGAATCATAACAATATCAATAGAAGTGCATCCCCCCAACCCCATTAATAGCATTTCCATTGGTCGTGGGCCTTTGTTTTCACCCCCTACTTCGGGTGAAGCATCCATAATAACCGTATGACCGCTGCCAGTAGTGGCCGCAAACGCTTTATTCCCAATTCTTTCAATCGTTGTTTTCATGTTCGGATTATAACCTGTAAAAGAGCGTGGACAGGGCGGCGCCTGGATCTGCAGCACGCATGAACGCCTCCCCAATCAAAAAACCGTTTACCTTTTGCGCTTGTAACAAAGCAACGTCTTCCCGATCATGTATACCACTTTCAGAAATGACCACTTTATCTTCTGGAATCTGCGATAACATTGAAAGCGTGGTTTGCAAACTGGTTTCAAAGGTTCTCAGGTTGCGATTGTTAATTCCCAGTAAAGGCGTTTGTAGCATCAAGGCACGTTCTAACTCCTGCTCATTGTGCACTTCCACCAATACATCCAGACCTAAGGCCATGGCTGTTTGCTCTAAATCTTGCATCATCGGATCACCCAATGCTGCGGCGATCAACAATATCGCATCCGCACCCATGTCACGCGCTTCATAGATTTGATAGGCATCAACAATAAAATCTTTGCGCAGCACAGGTAGGGAACAAGCTGCCCTCGCCTGCTTTAAATAGTCTGCGTGTCCGTGAAAATATTTCTCGTCGGTTAACACCGATAAACAGCTTGCCCCATTTTCTGCATAAGACTGGGCGATTTGTGCGGGGTTAAAATCTTCCCGGATTACACCTTTACTGGGTGAGGCTTTTTTGATTTCAGCAATGATGCCTGGCTTGCCCGTCTGAATATGCTCGCGCAAAACCGTGGCGAAACCCCGTGTTGCGGGTAACTGCTCGACCTTCCTGGACAGCTCCGGCAAAGAAACCCGTTCAGCACGTTCTACCACTTCCCGTGCTTTATCCCGCAGGATTTTGTTCAGAATATCACTCATGCATTGGCTCACTACTTACCGTGTGTATAACTATTTGATTATAATATATATTTTATAATGATAGGAAGTTTTTCAGCAGCTGGTGCCCGTTTTCAGTGCTGATGGATTCGGGGTGAAACTGGACCCCAACGGTTGGGTGTACTACGTGCTGAAGCGCCATTAACTCACCCGCAGCTGTATGGGCGGTGGGTTTTAAGCATGCTGGCAAGCTGGTTTCTTCCACAATGAGTGAATGATAGCGCGTGGCGGTAAACGGTGCGCGCATGTGTGCGAACAAGCCATCGCCATAATGGTGGATTTCATCGGTCTTACCATGCATCAGTTTATCCGCGTGCACGGTTTTACCCCCAAAAGCTTCACCAATACTTTGGTGTCCGAGACATACACCGAGTACTGGTACTTTACCACTAAACGCCCGCACTGCTTCGATGGATAATCCAGCCGTTTGCGGGGTGCCCGGACCCGGTGAAATCACAACATATTCCGGTTTCTTCTCGAGCAATGCCTTTAACGTAAATTCATCATTACGGACTACCTCAACCTGCTGATCCAGTTCGCCAAAATACTGAACCAGGTTGTAAGTAAATGAATCGTAATTATCAATCATCAAAAGCATGCTGCGGCCTATCCAGGTGGCTTATAAAACAGCTGACATTCTACTACGCTGCGGTTATTAAAAGTATTTAGGAGCTTAGTTTTCTGTAGATTTCCGATAGCTTTAATGGCAATAGCGATACATCGTTAAGTATTGTATATTGCCCTGGCCCAAATAACCGTGGTAAGTAGACTTGGGCATGCTTATCAATGGTAATACTAAATGGGTTAATTGATTGACCCTGCGCTTCCAAAATAGCTTTGCGGGTGTCCTGAATTCCGTACTCTCCCTGATAACCATCATAATCATCCGGCTTACCATCTGACAACAATAACAGTATGCGGTGTTTACTTTGAATTTGTAATAAGGTTGCTGCCGCATAGCGAATCGCGAAACCCATGCGAGTGTAATCTTTCGCCTGGATATTCGATATGCGATTATTGACCAATTGGGCATTATTTTCTGCAAAGGTTTTTACCGTATAAATTTCACAGCGCTGACGGGTCAAACCCGAGAATCCATAAATTGCGTATTGGTCTCCCAATGTATTTAAAGCTTCACTAAACAATATCAAACTTTGGCGCATCGCCAGATTAATCCACCCTTTGGTCGAACCACTCATATCTACCAACAAACAAACCGCTACATTTCTGTCATTATGCAAACGACGAATATACATTCGTTCCGACATCTCCTCACCCGCAATGCGTGCGGTATGCATATCAACCAATGCATCCAAATCGATTTCTTCGCCGTCCGTTTGTTTGTTACTTAGCTTTGGTTGATCACGCATTGCTTCAAATACCCTACGTATTTGATTCATTAAATACGGATATTTTGCCTGAGTTTGCTGTTTAAAATTATCTTCAACCGGTTCTATGGTTTTAACGCGCAGTCGACACCAGGCTTCTCGGTAGGTTTGCCGAAGGTAGTCCCATTCATCCAAATAGGCATCTGCCTGGAAATCTTTAATCAAAGGTTTGGCTGGTTTCTCTGTTAGTTGTTCAGGTGATGTTGATGCGACCGAAGGCGAAGCATCTGTAATATCCTGCATATCGATTTGATCTATATCCTGCAGCAATGATGCCAATAGTTGGTTTAACTCTTCATTTTGTAGACTTTCCCCGCTACCACCTTCTTGCTCGCCAAGATCCGTTTGCGCGTTTGTTTGATCTCCATCTCCCGTTGTTTCGTTTAGGTTAGCCAAAGCTTCAGCTAACAGCTGTTCGTCTATTACATTATTAGTAATTAAATCATTGATTTTACTAACTATTTTATCTTTTCGTTGCGTGCTGACCAGTTCAACTTCTGTTAGGTTTAAACTGCCTTGATAATCAACCTGAGGTATAGATATATTGAGTTTTAATAACACATCCAAAGCACGAAACGTTTCCTCTACCCCAGCTTCCGGTTTTTTTAATTGTTGGGTGATTATCCGCCACGTTTTATCCTTTGGATTGATGAGCGGTGACAATGTGGTCATTTCGCGATAAAGACCAGGTAATTCTCTTTCAATATTTGCCAGCAGACGGACATTTTCTAAACTTAGAAAATAGTGCTTGGCTAACTCGGGGTTTTTATAGCTATCCAGCTTAGCCTGTGTACTGAGACTTTCCAATGATTTTTGTTTAAATGTACCGTACCAATTTTGTGCCCACAAAAAACACGCCATCGATTTATATAATGCCTGGTTTTTTCGTTTATCTCGATATCGTGATACAGATTTGGGTAAATATAAATGTTCGGTATCCGTATATATTTCACTGCTTGGCTTGACGGTTAAATCTCTACCGGCAAGACCTCTAATAATCACATCAAGCTTTGGTTTTACCTCTTCCAATTTGCACGTGTGGTGCTGTTGCTGATGGCGCAACGAAAAAGTGCTAACCTCTTGTAACGCTTTTATCGCTGGATAAAGCCCTGCTCTATCATATATCGTCAGGCTTTCACTCAACCAAACTTTCACCCCCTTTAAACTGAGTTTTTTCCGGGCTTTGCCAAAACTGGTCGCAAATACATAGGCCAGTTCTATATTGCTCACCGCGATGACCTTTATCCAATGTAAAGCAAATCGCTGATCTTCTAGCCCAACATTATTAATAGACGCTTCAATCAGATCAATCGATTGGCGTGGTGATAATATAGGATTAAGAACTTGTTCAATCTCGTTTAGAATCGCATCCTTGCTTTGTGGTTGAGATTTATCTTCTACATTAACCACGATAAGTTGTATTTAGAATAAAAAGCTGCTTTGGGGAGAAAACTGCAACAACGCTAGCTAATAAATGGTAATTTTGACCGTACCGTATTTTAGTTAAAATAGCCTTAATGATGAATGGAATGTTTCACGTGAAACATTATTCCTTATAAGCGCATGGGCATCACCAACCAGCAGGACAATTCATCATCCGGATTTTCAAGCAAACAAACGGAATCTTTATCCTTGATATTGATGACAACTTGCTCGCTGTCAATTACTTTTAGCGCTTCGATTATGTAATTGACATTGAAGCTGGTCGTAATATCTTCACCCTCATATTCGCAATCCAATTCATCTTTTGCTTCTTCCTGCTCCGGGTTATTCGTCGAGACTTTTAGTATATTGTCATGAAAATGTAACCGTACGCCGTGGAGTCGATCATTGGTCAAAACCGCAATTCGGGTCAGTGACTCGAGAAATTGTTGCCGATCGATTTTGATTGACTTATCCAAATCGGCTGACAGAATAGACTCATATTCCGGAAATTGGCCATTGATTAAAGTAGAAGTAATGACGGTATCGGCCGCACTTAGTTTTATATGCTTGGTATTGAGTTCTAATTTAACATGCTCATTTTCAGTATTTTCGTCTTCCGCAATCGAAGATAACAGACGCATGATTTCTTGTATGGCTTTGCGCGGAATAATAATTTGCCGTTTATCCGGTGTTTGGTTATCCCCCAGAACCACTTCGCTTTTGGATAATCGATGACCATCTGTCGCCACTGCAACCAGTTGTTTATTATCGACTTCTAGTAAAATACCATTCAAATAATAACGTACATCCTGCGCTGCCATTGAAAAGGAAGTAAGTTCAAGAATGCGCTTAAATGCCTTGGTAGGTAGGGTAAACCGTTCTTGATAATCCATCGCCTGCAATTCGGGAAACTCAGCCGCTGGTAAGGTTTTCAGGGTAAACCGGCTTTTCGCGGAAGTCAGTATGACTTTATCCTGATCTACTTTTATATTGATGTCACTACCAGGGGGTAAGGCGCGACAAATCTCTAATAGCTTGTTGGCCGCGATTGTTATTTGCACATCTTCCGGACCAACATCGTTTATGGTTTTATTTACTTCAACTTCCAAATTTGAACCGGTTACAGATAATTGACCATTACTTTGTTTTATTAATAAATTAGATAAAATGGGCAAGGTTTGTCTTTTTTCGACAACGCTACTTGTTGCGATCAATGCGGGTAAAAGTTTTTCTCTGTTGATCCGGATGTTCATTTTAAATTAGTTTATTACTATTATTAAGCCTGTTTGTAACGGTAAAATACAAATTATCTTTTAAAAACAATAATTTATATTGTTTTACGAGCCGTTTAGCTTGTGTGTAACTCTAAGGTAAATTGTGTATAACTTTGTCCACAAGTTTACTCACAAAATTAGCACATCTGAAAGGGGTTTATCCACATTATATACATAAGTGTATCACTGCAGATAGTAATTCGAGTGAAAAGCTTTTGCGGCGTTCGTCACCCACCAATTATTTTTTGGAGTTTTTTATAATCAGATTCAAAACTGACATTTGAATCAAGCAATTCATCTACCTTCTTACAGGCGTGAATGACGGTGGTATGATCTCGTCCACCAAACTCTGCGCCAATTTTAGGTAAGCTCAGATTGGTGTATTGTTTCGAAAAAGCCATGGCTAATTGCCTTGGCCTTGCTATATTGCGCGCTCGACTTTTAGACACCAGATCTGATATTTTGATATTGAAATAGTCCGCTACCAACCGCTGAATATTGTCGACCGTCAGCTGACGGTCTTTATAAATAAGCAAATCTTTAAGTGCGTCACGCGCCAGATCAACATCAATTTCTCGGTCAGTAAACTGTGCGTAGGCTGAAATTCGATGTAACGCCCCTTCTAGCTCCCGTACGTTTGAATGCACAACATTGGCCACAAAAAAAGCGACATCTTCTGGTAAGTTAAAGCCAAGTTTGCTTGCTTTCGCTTCCAAAATCGCGACCCGTGTTTCCAGTTCGGGTGCTTCAATCTGTACGGTTAAACCGCTGCCGAAACGCGAAAGCAGACGTTCCTCAACACCTTGTAGAGCTTGTGGAATACGATCACTGGTAATAATAATTTGCTTTTGCCCTTCGAGTAATTGATTAAAGGTATGAAAAAATTCTTCTTGGGTTTGATTTTTACCCGCGAAAAATTGAATATCGTCAATGAGGAGTGCGTCTAGAGAACGGTAATGCGCCTTGAACGCTTCCATTTTATTGTTTTTCAAAGCGTTCACCATATCCGCTACGAATACCTCAGAGCGAATGTATACGACTTTTGCCTCTGGATTGTTATCCAACAATAAATGTCCCGCTGCTTGCATTAAGTGGGTTTTGCCTAAACCAACGCCACCATAAATAAACAGGGGATTAAACCCGCTACCGGGATTGTTGCCGACTTGCATTGTGGCTGCCCGCGAGAGCTGGTTTGATTTGCCCTCAACATGGGTCTCAAAAGTAAAGTTCGGATCAAGTGACTGGCGCCGATTCGCGGTCGATTGTGCGTTCAGACTATGATTGATAGATGCCGCTGGTTCTAGCTGTGATTGGGTCGGTTCGTAGGTACCGACTTCAAACTCAATAGTTTTAATTTCAGGGTCAATGGTTGCGATTGCCTTACGAATATCGGTGGCAAGATTACGTTTTACATAGTTGTAGACATAGCGATTGGGTGCGAGCAAACGTAATTTATTTTGCTTCATGATGGGCTGCAATGGCAGCACCCAATTATTAACTGTTTCCTCAGTAATAAGTGGTTCGAGTGTCTTTAGGCATTGCTGCCATAGCTCGTCGGTGTTCAAAATTTAAGCAATCTAGTATTAGGCAAAAAGGGACCGGCTAGAAACATTGTAAGATATTGATTTATAGTGTTTATTGTTATCTAAACCTTTTTAATAGGGCTTTATTCTAGAGAAGAATGGATTATTTATCCACAAAAGCCGAAACAAAAAATAAAAGCGGGTCGAGATTAGAATTAATTCTAGGGGCGTAGCAACCTTTCTAATTAAAGATGGTTGATTAAAAGAATATTCTGATGTGGAGCCCTGGACGATTTACAAAAAATCTGCCCTGGTTCATCAACTAATAAGCGTCTTCTTCAACCTCCAAATACGCCAGACTTACCAGCTTTCCTAAAGACGCTTCGAGACCAGACCATTGCGCTTTATTGTCTATTTTTTCTTCGATTAGCGCTTTAATTTCAAAATCTGCCAAGCCGCTCTCATACCCCGCCTTCACCATATCTAAAACCAGTTGCATAAACTGCTGATAGGTTTTAATTACGTCCTGATTACCACTCTGGCCATACCCGGGCACGTAGACATCCGCGTTGATCGCGCGCAGTTTATCCAGAAAAGCAATTAAACCTTTAAAACTTCCGTCATCCATCCGTTCTAGACGATTATTCATCACAGTATCTCCCAAAAACAATACCCTTTCATCCTTGAAAAACAGCGCGATATTGGTTTGGGTATAGGTAAGCTCATCATGATATACCACCATGGTTTTACCAGCGATAGTAAATCCAGCGCCTTCGTGCACCGCATCCGTGTCCGTGGGAGCGTGATAAATCGTTCCAGCACTGGCGCCTTCGGTGAGATTAAGCATCAGCGACACCCAATTTTCACCTTGACCCGAGTTGGCCTGTTCGATCATTCCGGGGTGCGCGTAATGCTTGGCGTCGGGGTAAGCTTCACTAACCGCCTGGTTGCCCAACCAATGATCACCGTATATATGCGTGGTAAAGGTAGCCACAACCGGCAAACCGCTGACGGACTTTATCAGCGCCAATACCATTTCTCCGACCTGCACCGTGCTACCTACATCAATAATGATGATTCCGCTTTCTCCCACAATAAATGCTGGATTATTCATGAACCCTTGGTTTTCCGGGTTAGGAGCAGCCAGCGGCCCGTGAACAACGTAAGTTGATGGCGATACTTGCTTGGCGGTATATTGGGCTTTTATCGGGCTGGCTTTTTCCTCGCTAGCGGTCACGCCAGCAGGCGTAAACAAAAACAAAAAACAGGCGAGCAAATTGGGTAAGCGCAAAAAATAAGAGCTTTTCATGGGGTGATGAGCACAAATTTAGGGGTTTGAACTTTTGATTTTTTAGTTACACCTCGCCCAATATTGTATCCTGCATCGGGGCAATTGAATCGCGTCAAGCATAGTGCATACGTTGCGAACCTGCGCTGAATTGTGACAGGCTTGCATTCAAAGCACAGACTTTATTGGTACCCGGAAGTCTTTAGCTCAGGTGAAAACTTAAACGCTATAACTTAATAATGGGTCAACGCTTAAGCAAAAATCGTTCACTCCAGTGGCGGGCTTTACCTATGGTATCTCAGTATTTCACCCTGCTTGGGTGCAGCCCTGTTTTTTTATTATTCGTTCTTTTGAGGCGGGATATTTTACCAACGCCTCTTTCGGGCGAATCGGCCGTTGCACCAGATTACCACCACAATTGGGGCAGGTGAGATGTAATATATTTATCGCACAGGATTCACAAAACGTACATTCAAATGTGCAGATCATTGCTTCATTGGATTCAGGAGGTAAATCCTTATCACAACATTCGCAATTTGGTTTTAGTGCTAACATACCTTATCTCTGGTTGAGGTGATAATCCGTATTTCCTAAAGCAAAAACCCCACGATTTTCTGCTGGGTTGTTTCATCTATATCGGGAGAGGATTGGATAAATTGCTCAACAGTTTTCTCCGGGTTGGGATGCATCTGACTTTGTCTTGTAAGCGTGTTGAGTTGGTTTAATGCCTGTGTGATTCTGCTTCGTTCGGCCAGTAAATAGTTGAACTGCTGATCACATGCCGGTACCGGCGGTGGGTAAGACCTGATTTCGGTAGATAGCGCATCTTTTTTGGTTTCGAGACAAGCCTGGATTACCAGCCATGCAGACTCGACAGCAACTCGTTTTTCTTCGGTGTGGGTCGATGGACTGTACTCTTCTGAATGCATGGCGGTGTTAAAAGCGGCTATTTCTGCGAGTGCAGGCCGAACATATTGCCTTCGGTATCTAATACGAGCGTGCAAAAACCATATTCTCCAATAGAAAATTTTGATTGCTCGATTTTACCCCCAGCACTTTCCACCCTTGATTCTTCAGTTGCACAATCTTCGCAGGAAAAATACACCAGGGTGTTATTACCGCCAGCCGAATGGCCTTCCATTTTAACGAGTGCACCGGTCGCGCCATATTTTTCCATATCTGCCGGAAAAACCCACATCTGAATATTCTTGTTTGAATCGGTTGGGTCGTTTAGTTTTTCCAGGTTTAGGTTAAATACGGCCTGGTAAAAAGCCTTTGCTCGTTCAATGTCGTCTACGTAGATTTCAAACCAGCCTACGGGATTATGCATGCTCATCTCCTCCGTCTATTATTGCCTAGTGGATAGCCCGATATTCGTTTGAACAATGCGGGTTGGTATACATAATGGCTATAGCAACACGCGCTGAACGTCATGTCTGGGCTCGATGCATTTTGGCCCTTCATGATGTCCGTTGTCAACGTATTCACTGCATTCATAGATATTGAGGGGTTCAGTATAAGGCACCATCAATGCGACCATCTCATTGATGCTCGGTTCACGCAGCCATTTTGGAATGCTATGTGGCGGTAAGATAACCGGCATACGATGATGAAAAGAATCTAGGTCTTTATTGGCTTCAGTGGTTAAGATATTAAATTGTTGTACGCCATCTGAATTGATTTTAGCAATGCCGGCGAAAAACATTGCGTGCTCGGGTGTGTGAACACAAAAACGCGTTTTATAGTTTTTAAACTCGGGCCGGTATTTTTTATCCGGCCATTCGTAATAACGGTTTGCCGGGATAACGCAACGATGTTTTAACAATAGACTTTGCAAATAAGGCTTTTTTTTAAGCGTATCGGTTCGTGTATTAGGATGCTTGAATTTGCCAAACTCGATTCCCCATTCCATCGGAACCACCGCATTTTGGTAAATCACATCCAGGGTCGGGCCTGGAGATATATTGTATCGAGATGGGCGTTCAGAATATAACGGCATATCAATCATATCCATGATAACGCGAATCGCTGGATTATCCGTTATGTTTAATCTGCCGCACATGTTATGTATTTTTACTGAGTGTTAATTTGCATCCAAAATTGACCCGGGATTTGCACTGAATTTTGACCCGTCTATTTGGTCTGATTATGACCTAAGTTGAGTTTCTTTTTTTAGCTTTCACCTCCTTCATTTTTGCTGTTGAATGCCTGAACCGGTAACTGTCATTACCCGTTTCAATGATATGGCAGTGATGGGTTAATCTGTCCAACAATGCCGTTGTTAATTTCGGATCACTGAACACACTAGACCATTCTGCAAAATCCAGATTAGTGGTAATGATGATACTAGTCTTCTCATAGAGCCTGCTGATCAGATGGAATAATAATGCCCCACCGCTTTGACTGAACGGCAGATAGCCCAATTCATCCAGGATCACCAGATCGGTATGCAATAAACGATTCGCCAGGCGCCCTGGTTTTCCCAATTGTTTCTCCTGCTCAAGCTGGTTGACCAGTTCAATTACGGACAGACAACGCACCCTGAGATGGCGATGCTGTATGGCCTGTACACCAATGGCTGTTGCCAGATGTGTTTTGCCCGTACCCGGGCCGCCCACGAAGACGATATTCTGCGCGTCTTCCAGAAACTCACAGCGATGCAAGGCCCGGATAAGTGCTTCATCGGCCTCGCTCTCGCTAAAATCAAAGCCAGCCAGATCTCGATAGGCCGGGAACCTGGCTACCTTCATCTGGTAGTTGATGGAACGGACTTCCCGTTCAGCCACCTCAGCCTTAAGCAAGACCTCCAGGATCGGTATCGCCTGCTGATAAGCAGGTGCAGACTGAGTGGACATGGTCGCAATGGTCTCAGCCATACCAAACAGCTTGAGAGACTTCAACGTAGTAATCATGGCTTGCGCTTTCATTGCTTGCCTCCACGAAGACGATCATAGCGCCGGGTGTTGGCCACAGGCTCATTCACCAGCTTCAGCGCTGCAGGTGTTCGAAGCGACTTGGGACGAGGGGGGTCACTGAGCCTGCTCAGGCAATTGAGTACATGCTCCCGGGACGGGTGTTCAACCTTCAGAGCTTCGTTAACTGCCCGTTCAACCAATTGCTCATCGTGCAACAGCACCAGGGCCAGTACATCAACCATCTCACGATCACCACCAGGGTGCTTTAACAATCGGGTTTGCAGTTGTTGGAAACTCTCCGGCAGTTCCTTGAAGGGGGCACCATTACGTAACGCCCCAGGCTTACGCTGTACCACTGACAGATAGTGGCGCCAGTCATATATTGTCCTGCCGCTGCTGCCATGATCGCGGGTAAAGACCCGTTCATGAACGGCCACCTGGCGGGCTTCAGCCACAATCACCAACCGTTCGGCATACACGCGCAGGCTCACCACCCGGTTGGCAAAGCTCGCCGGGACACTGTATCGATTATGTTCAAAGGTGATCAGACAGGTCGAGGTAACACGTTTGCTGTGTTCAACAAAGCCGTCAAAGGCAGCGGGCACCTCCATCAGATTTGCTTGCTCCTGTTGCCAGTAATCGTAGATCGTCTTTAGTTTGTCCTGGGGATGGGCCGATTCTTGCCACAGATCAATACAGCGCTTAAGCAACCAGCGGTTCAGTTCAGCGAGCGATTTGAATCGGGGGGCATCCTGCCATATCCGGTACCGCGCATCGCGTACCCCTTTCTCCACCTGACCTTTCTCCCAGCCCGCTGCAGGGTTGCAGAACTCCGCTTCGAATAGATAGTGGCTAGCCATCGCTTGAAAGCGCCGGTTGATGGTCCGTTGCTTGCCGCGACCTACTTTATCCACCGCTGTCTTCATGTTGTCATATATCCCCCGTTCTGGAACACCACCGAAGATGCCGAAGGCATGGTAGTGCGCATCAAACAGCATCTCGTGGCTCTGCAACAGGTAGGCCCGCAGGTAGAAGGCCCGACTGTGGCTGAGCTTGAAGTGCGCAATCTGCAACTTGGTGTTCACGCCATTGATCACCGCATAGTCTTCGCTCCAGTCGAACTGGAAGGCTTCTCCTGGCGCAAAGGATAAGGGAACATAGGTGTGTTTGCCCGCACCTCGCTTTGCCTCCTGCTGTTCCTGCCTCCAGGCGCGAGCAAAGGCAGCCACTCGATCATACGAACCTGTAAACCCAAGCTTAACCAAATCACTGTGCAGTCGCCGCATCGTGCGTCGCTGCTTGCGGTGTCTTCTTGATTCCCTAAACAGCCAATTGGTCAGTGTCTGCTCATAATCATCAAGCTTGGATGGACTCTTCCTGCTGGGGTAGCTCGGCTCCACCACGCCACTAGCGAGGTACTTGCGAACTGTATTACGGGACAGCCCGGTTCGCCTTGCTATCTCTCGAATCGGCATCCCCTGGCGGAAATGCCATCGTCTTATTACACTTAATAACGCCACGTCTATCACTCCGATTATCTCCTGCATTAGTTCTTCGCAGGAGGGGTTGTACGTGGGTCAAAATTCGATGCAAATACCTAGCCTTAGTGGGTCAATTTTGGATGCAAATTAACATACTGAGTGTTTATCGGTTCTAAACGATAGGCGGTATCATCGTATTTTAGACATAAGCCATCCCAGTTTTTCGCCTATATAATTACCAGCATTCCAATAAGGATCTGTAGAGACAAATGTTCCAGGAAGTTCAGTTTGTTTGCAACCATAACTGTAACCTATAGCAACATATTTAGGAGTTTCTTTGTCCATCGTTACACATACTTTTTTCAATATCTCTATGATCAGGGTCAGGGGATAATTTTCACCCTCAATTGGCACGACAAATTTAAGTTGACTGATCAACTTCTTTTTCACACTTCTTCGTTTGTGAATTCTCAAATCTGCATATGTGACATCTTTTTCTATAAGTTTAAGTGTAGTTCGGCCCAGATCACTTACTCGCGCAACTACAGCAATATTGGGCTTCTTTTTTACATTTACTTGTTTAAGTATTGGGATGAAGATGTCAGGAAATATTTCTATTTCTATTCGCACAATACCGTCATTATTCGTTGCAAGATAGCGAAGATGGGCATTTACTAACTCGAAATCAACATTTTCATACAAAAAGGGATATTCACTCATTGTCACTTAAGTATATGGTGATCAAAAATGGGCGCCAAAGCCTTTATCATTGTTTGTGCAGTGGCCAATTTCTGTTGTTTGGGTTGCCCTTTTTCGACCGGGCCATCAACGAATAAGTGTGCCAGGCCATGTACCGATGACCAAGCGAGCAATTCTTGGGAGCTTAAATCATGCGGATCGTCATCCGCGATCGTCCGGGCAAAACCTGCTTGCAGGTGGCGACTTAATCGCTGGGTCGCAGCAACATAGGCTTCATCATTGGTATACGTTGTTTCTTCACGCCACATCGCACGAAAAAATGCAGGTTTGTCGAGTGCGAACTCAATATATGCCAACCCCACCGCTGCAAACGCATTTTTTTCTTCTTCGATTGCCTGGTTTTGTGCAGCGTCCATTGTTTCTGCGAGCTGATGGATTGCTTTGGTGGCAAAAGCGGTGAGCAAGGCACGTTTATCAGCGTAGTGACGGAATGCGGATGAAGGCGAAACGCCCACTATTTTCGCGCAAGCTCTTAAGGTAACCGCTTCCAGCCCGAATTTAGTCGCGAGTTCATCCACCGCATCTAATAAAGATTCGGCCAAATTGCCGTGATGATAGGCCCTTTTTCCCGGTTTCATAGTTAGGTTTAAACCGCTTTTAACATATCACTTTAAAAAATAGCATAATTAATGTGAACAATGTTAACTTTTTACGTTTAGGCCTTGAATTTTTATATACAGTTAGTATATCATGATGTGAACGGTGTAAACATTGGCACATAACGTAAAACAGAGGAATGAATTATGACATCATCAAGCAGCACAATCATTAACGGTAACGGCCACCATCGCCGTTCACATAAAAGGTGTTGTTCTAAGGGCAACTGGTCGGGCATGAATATCGCCACCATGGTGATTGGTTTTATCCTGTTTTGGCCTATTGGTTTGCTGGTGCTTTATTGGATCTTTACGGGCAGAAATGTCAAAGATCTGCCCGGTGCAGTGCAAGATAAATGGACCAATATGTTTGGTAGCGGTAAACGGGGGGAAGATTCGAGTGGCGCCAATACCGTATTCGATGAGTTTCAGCAGACCCAGTACGACAGAATTACCGAGATGAAAGAAGAGATAAAAAACCGCGCGCGTAGTTTTAAAAACTTTCGAGCGGATGCAAAACGACGCGCCGATGAAGCAGAGTTTAATGAATTTATGTCTGCTGATCGATCCAAGGAAGATGCTTAAGCCTTAGGTCATCTCTCTTTATTCGACCGCAGATAGCATTTCATAATCTGCGGTTTTTTGTGGTCAATCTGAACGCTGGTTTTAAGCGGCATAATTTTTAGAAGCTTGTTAACAATTACTGAGTCGCGTGTTGCTCTGCAGGCTTACTCAACGCACGCTGCTGATGGCGTTTTTCAGCGCGATATACGCGTTGTCCTCGCTTATAACAATCTTTCCAGAACTTGGCATCGTCTGCCAATGTAATTCGCAATGGTTTGTTCATGTAAACCGTCATAAATCGATATAAATCCCGCGTGGATAGATTCACATCCAGGCTGGAAAAATATAAACCCGCAACATCTTTTACTCGCCAGCGATAGGGCGTTCGCCGACGAATTTGCATCCGATGTAGATCAATTAAAAACAAACTGCTTTTATCTGGCGCAAGATGCTGATTTTCATCGTACCCGGGATTGAGTAAAAAGTGAATTAAGTAATAATCACGATGATTGGCACCACTGCTATGCATGGTGCGCGTAATCCGGGCCAGGCTTTCGATTAACCAGCGTTTAAATTTCACTTCGTAGCGATCTTTAGGTGGGTGCGTGGGCCACTTAGCACAAAATTCTTCCAGGCTGATGGTGTCTTCAAGCGCTTCGGTAATGATAAAGGACTGTTTTCGAGCAGGGTTACGGTTGGCCATTCCATAGCCCGCTGGTGTCATGGTTTTGATATTGATCCGATCCAGGTGATGAATACCATGCCATTCATTTTGTGCGCCAATGACAGGTTTTTTCAGATAGGTAAGATTTTTTACAATCTCGCCCCAGCCCACCCCGGTGTGGCTTTTTATATAATAGTTTTTATTGTTGTGGGAGAAAAGAATGGTGCGACGCCCCAGCGCTTTACGAATGACCTTCCCCTGGGTTCTCATAATCGTATGTATGTCCAACGGCTTGTCGTAGCGGGTCGCGAGTTCATCGCTTAAGTAAATGCTGGTGCTGTTGGGTAAGGTCTGTTTGGGTAACTTTACGCTTTGTGCGTTTTTGTTAACCCATTTCTCTATGGCGTCGACAGCGGTTTCGGGCATTTTATATAAGTCCGGGTTCTTACCATAAGCGAGGCCGTTTTTTCGCCAGGTGTCACGCTGGCTCGAAGTAAGCATTTCCACCAAGCCTTTATTGAGCTGAGTTTGCTCAAAAGGTGAATGTAAGATTAGACCGGCATTTGCTTTGTCAATATGCGGTGCATAACCGCACACGTCGGTTGCGATGACGGGCAGCCCGGAAATTATCGCTTCTAAAATGACCGTACCGGTATTTTCGCTATATGCCGGATGGATCAATAAATCACCCGCCATCATTAACTCAGGCACATCATCTCTCCCGCCTAAAAAAGTAACGCGCTCGTTTAGATTGAATTTGTCAATCTGATTTTGGTAATTTTTAGTAGTGTTGTCCTGGCCGACAATATAAAGCTGCACCTTGTTTTGTAAGTGTTCGGGTAAAGCAAACATCGCCGCGATAACCCGGTCCAGGCCCTTGGTTTTAAACCCAGAGCCAATAAACAGTAGCAATTGCTCGCCATTTAGACCCAGCGCATTACGTTTTTGCGCCCGAATGGCGTGATAATCGCCCTCCAGGCGTCGGGCAATGTCCACGCTCGGGGGCATGAGTACAAAACGGCTGCTTGGAGTGCCATAATGTTGTTGGTAGACCCCCATTTCACGTGGTGAGAGCGAAAAGATTGTCGTATCTTCCTGCGCATGAAATACGCTGTGTTCAAATGCGTGACGATAGTGATAGCGTGGCGTAAGTCGATACAGCGAACCGTATTGTGGTTTGGCTCGTGCTACATAACAATAGTCAGCACCGTAATAAATATCCAGCCCCGGCATTTTGTTAAAACCCACCACCGCATCGTAGTGTTTGCCCGCGATGGCTTTTTTGAATAATTTGTGGAACTGGGCGTTGCGACCGTGGTTGGTCATACCGCGCGCGTCTAGAATATTGATATTAATCCCGGTGGGTTGTTCACCCTGCCATTTGGAGACATAGACGTCAACGGCATGGCCGCGCTCGACCGCTTCAAGCAAAATTCGCAAAAAATCACGCGCTAACCCCCCATACGGAAAGTACCCGTATAAGGCAAATGCAAGATGCATTTTTGGCGTAGGTAACACCATAAATCAGTTCTTCTGGCGAGCCTGCCAGGTTTTCTCCCATTCGTATGCGGTTCGACAGATAAGTTCAAGATCATCATGCTGGGGTTGCCAGTACAACAATTGCTTGATCCGTGTATTGTCGGCGATCAGGCTAGGCGGGTCACCCGCACGTCGATCAGTCTCGATTGCGGTAAAATTCACCCCGCTGACTTGTTTTACCATATTCACCACTTCCTTGACGGAATAGCCTTGACCATAACCGCAGTTTACGCGCACCGAGTCACCGCCATCGGCCAGATAATCCAAGGCATGCAAATGCGCATTGGCCAGATCATCCACGTGAATATAGTCTCGTACGCAAGAGCCATCCGGTGTGTCGTAGTCCGTACCAAATAGCATCATTTTATCACGGCTGCCAGTGGCGGTTTCGCAGGCAACTTTGATTAGATGGGTCGCCTCAGGGGTGGCCTGGCCAAGTTGCCCGGCAATTTGCGCGCCAGCCGCATTAAAATAACGCAAGGCGACGAAGCGAAATGGCGTGTCTTTTTTCGCCCAACCCAGTGCGACGTCATTTAACGTCATTTCGGTAATCAACTTGGTGTGACCATAAGGGTTAATTGGTGCCACCCGAGTGTCTTCACTCACTTGCCCGGTTTCCGGCAGACCGTAGACCGCAGCGCTGGATGAGAATACGAAGTGCTTCACGGCGTTATTCACGCAGCATTCGATTAATCTCAGCGAGCCCACGACGTTATTCTCATAGTATTTAAATGGGTCGGCAACAGATTCGGGTACCACGATATAACCGGCAAAATGGACCACTGAGTCAATACGATGTTGGCTGAGCACCGAATTCACCTGCGCCTGGTCGGCAATGTCTCCTTCCACCAGCGTGGCCGCTGGATCAACCGCCCAACGATGGCCGGAGTAAAAATTATCCAGTACCACGACACGATGGCCAGCGTCGACTAATTGTTTGACGGTATGCGATCCGATATACCCCGCACCACCGGTGACCAATATATTCATAAGGCTTTATGGTTTGAAATTCGTATAATTCGTCAATGATACATTAAGCCGATAAGATTAGCCTTATGCCAAGTAAAACAAAGCTCAAAAATAAGCCAACTAGTACACAGCTGGTGCCGGCGATGCTCGATTATATCGGTGCATCTCCCACCCCATTTCATGCGGTACACAACACGCGCCAACTACTAGATGCAGCGGGCTACCAGCATCGATCCTTTAGCGACAGACGACGTACCAAAGGGCAGTTTTATTTCGTGCAAAACGATTCGAGTATCATTGCAGTATCGCTTAATGCACCGCTCGGCAATGGTTTTCATTTGGTTGGTGCACATAGTGATAGCCCGTGTTTAAAAATCAAGCCCAACGCCGCTTACGAGAAAAATGGATTCTTACAAGTAGGGGTAGAGGTGTACGGTGGCGCGCTGCTGGCCCCGTGGTTTGATCGCGATCTTTCGTTGGCGGGGCGCGTTAGTTTACTCACCGATAAGGGCGAAAGAGTCAACCGACTGCTCGATTTCAAGCGGCCGATCGGCATTATTCCCAGTTTGGCAATTCATTTAAACCGAGGGATAAACGAAAAAAATGAGATCAACAAACAAACCCATTTACCACCGGTACTAGATCTATGTGAAAAGGCGCCTGATCTGCCGAGCTTGTTACACACCCAGCTTAAAGTGCAGTATCCTAAAGAGGTGTTTACCAAATTACTCGCTTACGAGCTTTGTTTGTACGATACGCAAGCGCCTGCGATTATTGGCCTGTCAAAAAATCTAATCGTTTCTGCACGGCTGGATAATTTACTCAGCAGTTATATTGGCATACGTGCGCTACTGGCGCATCAGGCAAAAACCAATTGTGTGGTGGTGTTAAACGATCATGAAGAAGTGGGTAGTGCCTCGGCCGCTGGTGCCGCCGGGCCGATGCTAAAATCGGTGTTACAACACCTATGCGGCGATGATCCCACCTATCGTCAGGCGATCAGCCGCTCCATGCTGGTCTCAGCCGATAACGCCCACGCGGTACATCCAAATTATGCCGATGTGCATGAGCCAAGACACCAACCGCAAATTAATCAAGGCCCGGTGATAAAAATTAACCATAACCAACGTTACGCGACCAACAGCGAGACCCAGGGAGTGTTCGCGCAACTATGCGAAAAAGCGTCGGTACCTTATCAGCAATTTGTGGTTAGAAGTGATATGGGTTGTGGCTCTACTATTGGACCCATTACGGCGACCGAGTTAGGCGTGCGAACCGTGGATATTGGTGCACCCCAGCTGGCAATGCATTCCATTCGAGAGTTGGCTGGCGTAAACGATTGCGAACACTTGTATAACGCACTCACCACCTTTTTCAATGAAGAAAACTTGGGTTTGGGCTGAATATTAAATTGAATTGCTGTTGCTTGTAAGAAAATATAATCGCTTAGTTTAATGAACAGTTTAAAGGCGATCACAGCTGGCAGTGTGTTTATTATTGTGGGCATGTTGCTACTCCAACTGCTTGCTTTGTTTATCGCTGTTATCTACAAGAACCTCGCTATTGATTACCCATTTCTAACAGAAATGAGTCGAGTCTTTAAGTATCTGGTGGCGATCCCGGTGTTTCTGATGGTGATATTTTTCGGTGGATATATTACGGCTTATATAGCCGGGGACAACGCAATGCAGCACTGTCTGGTTACCGGTGCCATCCCGGCTGGTGTGATGATGTGGTCGGCATTGGAAAATGCGAGCCTGACGTTAACCGGGATGGTTATGGTCGGGTTGATGATTGCAGCAAGTATCGCTGGAGGCGTTTACTGGCAAAGACGGGTGTCGACCAGATAACAATATTACGTAAGGTGAAAGACCCTACCAGCCACCACCTCCACCACCGCCTCCTCCTCCACCGGCACCACCTGAAAAGCCCCCACCGGAAGAAGAGCTGGGTGCGGTAGATGCTGCAGCCACACTGCCAGCCAAACCAGCGCCTATCGCCGAACCAATACTGGAAGCATTAAAACCGCCGCGGTAGCTGCCGCCGTACCAACCCGGTCGGTATTCCTTACCCTGTTCTTTGTGCTGTTTAAACACTTCGGTAAACTGTTCGCTCCATTGATTCTCCACACCAAGCGCAATCGCGTAAGGCAATAGTTTTTCAAATAGCTCGGGCGTTTTTTCGGGTGGGTGTAAGATGTCTAGCCGGTTTTGTTCTGCGGTTGCCAGATACAAACGAAAGCCTTCTATCTCGTCCAAGATTTTTTGCCCAAACGGGGTGGGGGCTTTGAGTAAATAATGAAACAGCAAAAACAAGCCCGCCACAAACAGGCTTAACCAAATCATTACATTGGAGTTAAACAGGGTAAACGCCGAGTTCTGCAAGCCAACGATGGCAAAAAACCCCGCCCCAAACAACATAAAGGGTTTGGCGCCACGCTGATTGACGGTGACCGCGATAAACATAAAAATCAACAAGGGCAGTAAATGCCCCACTTTAATTTGCGCGTTTGCCAGATGTAAACCACATAAAACCAGCGCCGCCAGCCCGATGATCAAACCAAACCAGGAGTAGTACTGATTATTTTTGTAAATGGCATCGCGCCACTCGCGTTTCAAAAATTTGGCCAAGCTTTTTTTGGTGCTTGCTACCAGTGGGTTGTATTTTTTACCCAGACTAATTGTGCTGTTCGATTTAAACAGTGATTGATAAATAATTTGCTCGCCTTCCGATAGCGGCTCGAGTTTGGCTGGGTCAGCAGGCTGCTTACGTACGGTATACTTTTTTTTGCTTTCTTGCTCGATTTTCAGATAACCCTTAACGGCCATATTGAGCAGCGCTGATGTAAAGGTCGCGTTATTGGCTTTGTTGTGCGTGATGAAATGATGCGCGGCGGGTGAAAGATCTCGCACGGGATGATAGTCAGCGACCACAATACCTTTTTGTGGGTCACGACCGACCGCCAGCCAGGCTTTAATGTAATACACTGGTAGCAGCAAAAGCAGGCCCAAACCAAACAGCCATTTGAAGTTATCCCGAATGAATCGAGTGCCACCCGTTGGTGGCGCAGCCACAATGTTTTGTGGCAACTCTAGAGAAATGGTCATGCCCTCATAGCTATCCAGCGCACGCGTTGCTGCAAAGGTAATCGACCCATCCGGGTTTTTTGTCGCCTCAAACGCTTTTTCTGTTTCGCCACTTCTACCTAACCAGGCGTCATAGTGGACGGCTTGCATACCCTCGGGTAAATGCACGGTGGCGCTCAATGCATCCGTTGGGAATACCCAATCCTGACCGTTTACATTCCAATGTAAATAATCCACCCCGTTTTCGTGCGCCAGTTGCCAGGTCGTGGTATAGCGAATTTCATATTCATGCGGCCCCGGAGCAATGTAACGTTGTTTGTCACCGATATAAGTTCGAATGCCATTGGGTAGCGCAATTTGGTGCCACGGGCTGCCCTTGCCATCGACCAGCACGGATTCGATATTAAATCGGGTTTTTTCTCGAAAGCCCAGCCCGCCCCACTTCGGGTGTTTGTAGATGGTGGGCAGATCACGATAAATACCTCGACGAATTTGAGCATTTTCGCTAATCACGCCAATGGTTTCGGTGACGTCAAGCGAGCGATCCGCTAATACTTTTATCTCGCTGTGAAAGCGAGTTATCCGTTCTTCGGCAAAAGCACTTTGCCCGACGCATGCAATGAATAACGCCCATAATATGAAAGCTTGGCGCATCACCCGGCAGCTTAGTTCAATTATCTGACCAATCAAGCGGACTCGCTAAAATCAACCTTTGGCGCTTGGCGTGCAGCCTCCAAATCCAACTCAAAAAACTCTGCTTCGGCAAACTCAAATTTTTCTGCAACAATATTTGAAGGAAATGATTGAATGAGTGTATTGTTGTCGCGTACTGAACCATTGTAGTAACGGCGGGCTTTTTCAATATCACTTTCAATTTCTGCTAGTTGGTCTTGCAGGCGCTGGAAATTGCCATCGGCTTTAATATCAGGATAGTCTTCCACCTGCACCATTATCCCGCTGAGTTGCTGGCTAAAGGTTTGTTCTTCTGTCCCAGCTTGTGCGGGAGACATGTTACTTTTGGGAACGCGTAGCTCGGTCACCGCCTTAAGTAGTCCGGCCTCGTGTTCGGTATACCCTTTGATCGTGCTGACCAAGTTTGGAATCAAGTTGTGACGTTTTTTGAGCTGTACTTCAATACCGCTCCAGGCGTCTTCAACAAAGTTTCTATGCTTTACCAGCGAATTATAGGTTGCGATTCCCCAGGCGACGATAACCCCTGCGATCGCAATCAGGACCCAGATAGCATTGACCCCAGTCATAGTTTTTCCTCATTACAATAACCGCGCATATTATCTCATAAAATCAGCAAGTTCACGCATACCAAGGATAAATAATATGCTAATTAAAGGCTGGGTTTTCGCTACAATGTGGGCATGATTCCGTTACATGATGATAATCCCACCCGTATTCAGCCGTTTCTGACCATAGCATTTATGGCTATTTGCACCTTGGTTTTTATCTGGCAATTTTCGCATGCACCCGATGGTCAATTGCTGATCGTGAATCAACTGGGGGTGATTCCAGCGGTTCTGTTTGACAATGTAGAATTGGATTCTGCTCAAGTTTGGGTACCCGCTTCCTTAACTGTCTTAACTTCCATGTTTTTGCACGGAGGGTGGATGCATTTAATTAGTAACATGCTTTATCTGTGGATATTTGGGAACAATATTGAAGACGCAATGGGGCACTTTAAATTCTTGATATTTTATTTATTGTGCGGTGCTGCAGCCGTATTTGCGCAGGCCATACCCGATCCGCACTCAGTGGTACCAATGGTCGGCGCAAGTGGGGCCATTTCTGGGATCCTGGGTGCTTATTTGTTACTGTATCCACGTGCAACCGTGCTGGTGGGAATACCCATTTTTATTTACCTGCATACCGTAAGGCTACCAGCAATGTTGGTATTGGGCGCCTGGTTTGCAATTCAGCTGATTAGCTCTGTCACTTCAGGTGGCGAAGGCGGGGTAGCGTTTGGCGCCCACATCGGAGGATTCATTGCCGGGATGGTATTGATTCCTTTTTTTAAAGACGAAGCATTTAAACTACATTTACCTTTCGGTTAAAAAATTAGAAAACTCGGGTAAACATTCTGCTTAGTTAAGCGCTTCTACAGCTATAAATAATGAACGATGCCGAAGACGATAACGGTTAGCGCTAGGCTAGAATGAATCACGCCTTTAACCGTTGTAATCGGCCCCATCTTACCGACAATCGCGTTTAACTCAAGCAGAAAAATGATCGCAATTCCAAGTAAAAACCCAACATCAGAAAAGCTCATCATTTCCAGGCCGCCGGTATTTGCGCCTGAAAAATAACCGTGTTTCGAAGCAAGCATACCAAACAGCATGGGTCCAGAGAACAAGGTATTGGTGCGCGAAGCGCGTAGCGCTTTGCTGCCAGCAACCGCAGCATCACCTTCTTGCAGGCCGATCACTACTTTCTGGTTGGGCCAGATAATCAACCACACGTTCAAGAACATAAAGGTGCCCATTAATGCGCCGAGCAAAATGTACTGATTTGCCAATGGTCCTAAACGCCAGAGCAGGATCAGGCCAGTCAAAAAGGTACCCATCGCACCCCAACGAAACCACCATAAGGCACGAGGCGCCAGTTTTTGGGTGGCGTCGGCTTTAGCTTCAGCGCTCGCCTCAGCAAAATAGGCGCCTTGAACGAAATTAAAATAATAAAGTAAACCCACCCACGCGATCCCAAACAGAGCATGGCCCCAACGCGCAAGAAATTCCAAAAAAATCATTGTGGTCTCCTAATAAATAAAACGGTAACCGACTACCGTACCGGACTGAATCGCTCAATTATAAAGTGAAAAGATGAACAAAAGCCGTTCGTAAAAGGCTTACAAGTTATCGGTGGGTAACTATCGGTTCGGAAAAATCGAAAAAACTAATAGCTCAATCCAAGCGCATTGGCAACTTCTAGTGCAATGTAATTGCTGCCAAATGGCAAGCCATTGTTTCGGGCAAAACGATTCACCCCATTTTGCGTAAGTTGCTGGTAGATTCCGTCTATTGGGCTATCGAAATAGCCTGCCTGGTGTAATTTATTCTGTAGCTCGGTCACGAGTTTGCGTGTCATGTTAACGTCGCATAAAACCTCGCGCCATTCAAGCTTCTCCTCACTGGTTTTAACCCGTTTGGAAACGGTTTCATATTCTGCTGGGACAATAACCTCGTAGGAAGAAGCGGGCTTGATTACTTTCAGCTTACGAACACTGGTATATTGTGCTGGAATTTCTACCTCGCGCGTAGTCGCAGGTACGTCCACAACTGTTTTCGTCACGGTTTTGTATTCGGCTGGAACAACAACTTCTTTAACACTGGCGGGTGCAGTTTGCACCGTACGTGTAATTGTTTTGTAAGTCGCGGGCACCTCAACCAGACACATGACTTCACCGGTGTCAGAATGGGTGCGCGTTTCTATCGCGTCGGTAATAAAACGGCTGCCTTGCTTCCACTCGGTGTGAGCAGGCTTGTCGATTATTTGTTCGGAGACTGTTTCAAACTGTGCAGGAACGCTTACCAGCTTAACGGTCTCGGGCTTTACCAACACTTGTTCGGTCACGGTTTTGTATTGAGCGGGAACAGCTTCTATACGCGTACTAGCTTCGCGTACTAGTTTTTGTTCATCCACCCATTCGGTTTGCGCCTGGGTCACTTCAATGCGCGTGCTTTCTGGTTTGACCAGTACCTGCTCGGTTTGTTCTGTATAGGTTGCGGGAATCAAAACCCGCGCGTAACAATGTCCAGGTAAAGCATTGGGGGGAAACAACTCGCTACTCATGCCACCCGCATTGGTTTGTGTGGCTGATTTTAAGGCCGCTTTGGCTGCCGCTGCTTCCGCCCGAGCTGCTTGCGCTTCTGCTTGGGCCATTTCAGCGCGCGCCAGGGCTTTGGCCAGATCATCACCGCCATTGGAATATTGTTCCGCAGCCTCGACTTTTGACTCCCCCGTGGGCATGGCGCTTTCACCGCTCATATTGGCGCAGCCAGCGCTGAATACCATCGCAGCCAGACCCAAACTCATTACCCATTTTTTAAGTTTCATGATTACGCGTTTACTCTATTTATGTAATGTTGTTTCCTGCAAATGTCTTACGCAGCGGTATATTCTTAACTCGCGCGGCATTTTAAGGGATATTGCGCAGTATTACAAAAACTGAGCGGACAAGAAATAACCCAAAAATGTAGCCGATTCATCAAGCGGCACGGCAATGAATTAAGTTAATAGAATGGGGTTGTGTTACCGAAAACTGTTTAATTATGTATTATGTAGATAATGTTAAGGGTAATGCATCTAAAATAAGCTCAAGACCATTTGGCAAGTACCGTGTCCTTGAAGCCCGGGTGATAATTTGCCTTTGTTACGGATGTGCTTTTTAAACCAGGGGGCAGATGACTTCGTTAGGCCAATCAAGGCGGCTAATCTGTATGCTCGGTTGGTTTGTTGATTGCGGGTATAGCCTTTAAGTATTTGGCGATTGCGATGCGATCCGTTTTCGGCAAGTGCGCGGTATTTTCAACCACTTCGGCCATTGCGCCGCCGACCACATCATATTCCGGGGTAAAACCGGAAGATAAGTATTCGGCAATGTCTGCGATTTCCCACTTCGCGATTCCACTGGCGTGCGGCGTGATGTTGGGTATCTGGCCTTCGCCATCTGGATTGGGTGCGCCTCCCAGCCATCGGCTTCGGTCAAACCCCCCCAGCTTATTTCTCGGGGTATGACATTCAGCACAGTGTCCTGGCCCTTCTACAAGATACCGCCCTCTTTCAAGCTCGGCATTCTGTTGATCGATCGCGACGACCGATGCCCGATCAAGAAATAGCCATTTCCACAGGCCCAATCCAGCGCGAACCCTAAACGGAAAAGGCAACTGATGCGGCTCATTTTCTCGCGCATGCTCTGGAAGCGTGTCAAGGTAGGCCTTGAGATCGACGATGTCCTGTAGCGACATGCGCGCATACGAAGCATAGGGAAATGCTGGATAATAATGTTCGCCTTGCGGTGACATCCCATGCAACATCGAATTTACAAACTGTGTGGTAGTCCAATTGCCAATGCCCTGTTCGGGATGAGGCGTAATATTTGGCGCGACGAAAATGCCAAAAGGGGTTTCCAGGCGCCGGCCGCCGCTTAAAATAAGGAGATCCGTCTGCGATGATGTTTGCTCGGCTTCAACTTGTGCATGGCAGGATACACAACCGCCAACATGAAAACTAAGTTCACCCCGCTTAACGTCTCCTTGAATAGCGCTAAGCGTCGCAGGATCAATGCCTTGATTGGGACGACTGACCCACCATAAAAAGAGGCCCATAACCAAAAAACCACCGATGGCAAATTGGGTCAGTCGCCGCACTTTTACCAAACGAAATTATCAATCAATTTCAGCATGGGTGTTATATAGTTGATAGCCCGTGGGCGTGAAGTCTAATCTTCCTTTTCGGCACGAAATTCCTCATGACAACTCTTGCAGCCTTTGCCAACAGCCTTGAGCCCCTCGCCCATACTTTGCAGATCTTTGCCCGCCACCTTTACAAATTCTTCGAGCGCGCTGACTAAATCAGCACCTCGTTGACCTATTTCCGGATAGGTTGTCCAGATTTCTGGTAACGCGCGGGTGTTTTCACCAAACTCGGGGTGATCCGTACCGGAGCCTTCCGGCCACATGGCGCCATTTTTCATGGTGGCGACAGCGAGTAGATTGTTTGCGGCATTTTGTGCGGTTTCGGCATTGTAATCTACTTTGCCTTTGGCCATATCGCCGACCAGGCTAAGATTAAAAGCGTAGACTTGCATCAAGCCTTGTCGGCCCTTGATTGCTTTTTCAATATCTGCCGCGGCAGTGTTGCCCGCCCAAAGCAGGCCCGCACCCGTGAGCATGGCGAGTACATGTTGCTGGATTTTCATTTTTTCCTCCCAAAATTAATGATGAGTAATCAGTTTAAGTGATTTTTATAGCACAATACAAAACAATTTAATGTAAGTTCGGTCACCATATTAATTAAAGGCTGAATGGTTTGACTGATATTGGTCGATTCTATTGAAATCACGATTTTAATCCTACGCGATATAGCCTAAATATCCGCTGAAGGCCCCATTTATAGCCGTCTGTATCAAGGGTAAAACCTACAATTAAGCTGGGGTAAATAGGGTGCGAGGATTGGGGTACTAATCTGCGGCGTAGTCTTGCGGTTACTGCGCAATCAATAACCCAGCTCTAGCATGTTAGGGGAGATTTTCCAGCGCGAAAATACACCGAGCGCAGGCTTAATTTATCTGATTTCGCGCTTATAACTGAATTGGTCCGCGCGCCCTTTGGTGGTGCGCACTTCCACGATTTTATCATTAATGGTATAAGTGTTTCGATTCAGTACCACTACCGGTGTATCGGCATCTATATTAAGCTTTTTAGCAGTAAAGGTGCCACAAGTTTCCGCGGTTAGGGTTTCTTCAGCGCGTACGATGGGGATGTTATAGCGGTCAACAATCAGGGCATAAAACAGATCCGGGATATGGATGTCATCATCTTCTAGCCCAGGCACACTGGCGGCCACCCACCAAGAATACTCGACAAATGTGGGTTGCTGTTCTATATATCCGATCCGCTCAATATAGAGGAGCTCCGTATCCGGGGCGACACCCAAACGCTCACATATGTGATCAGGCCCCTTTTGCAGGGCGCGATGGATGGTCGATTTGCGTATGCGTACATCCCCACCTTTTTCGTCGCCATAAGAAAAAAAGCGAAACAGGCTGTTATTGAAATCCACGCGTGAAACAAATGTGCCCTTGCCTTGGTGGCGAAACAACAAGCCTTGCCAAACTAGGTTATCAATCGCTTTTTTTACCGTACCCTGACTAACATCCAGCTCTTTGGAAAGACGCGGCTCAGAAGGAATCAGATCACCGGGAATAAGTGCACCACTGTTTATCTGTGCGCTGATGTGGTCCTCAACCAGTTGATAAAGCGGGGCATTTCGTCTCGCACGTGCGAGACCAGCTGCACTTTCTGCACGTGCGGATTCTATAAGCGACATATTAAAAACAATTTATTTGTTGACAATTTTTCTATTATACGCTAAACCTATATCCCATCTAACTCATATATATGAGTTGTACGAATATTATAACACTAGTTGCCTAAGTAGTGAACGTGCAAACTAGCTAACCGTGGAGGATGTCAGGTGGAGTTTGTTCAATACTTTGCCAATGTATTTACAGTCTACCACATCGCGTTGCTGGCGGGTGGAACACTGGCGGGTCTGATCCTAGGGGCATTGCCTGGATTAAGCCCCACCATGGCAGTCGCCCTGATGATCCCGTTTACTTTTCATATGGAGGCAGCAGCAGGTTTAGTTCTGCTCGGTGCAATGTATACCGCCACCGTCGCGGGTGGTGCAATCAGCGCCATTTTAGTGAATGTTCCGGGTGCACCTGCGAATATCGCTACCGCAATGGATGGACACGAACTCGCGGCCAAGGGTAGAGCGGCTGAGGCCTTGTACTACTGTTTTACGAGCTCCTTTGTCGGAGGTGTATTGGGTATTCTTGTGTTGATTTTTTTCACCCCACCATTGGCAGATTTGGCACTTAAGTTTGGGCCAACCGAATTGTTCTGGATCGCTATTTTGGGGATTACTGTTATTGGTACGATTGGTAGTAACTCGGTGGTTAAAGGCTTGTTGGCGGGGCTGTTTGGGATTGCATTATCAACGATTGGTGCCAATCCGATGTTTGGTGAGGACCGCTTTGTCTACAGTGAACACCTGGAAAGTGGGATCCATATTGTCGCTGCACTAATTGGCCTGTTTGCGATTCCTCAGGTATTGAGCTTGTTGGAACGCTCGCGTGCAGTAAAAGACTCGGACTTATACAAACTGGGCGAATCTCGGCTGATTCATACGGTAATCTATAACCTGAGCCGCATAAAGGCCTTAACCATTGGTTCACTGATCGGCATCGTGGTGGGTATTATTCCGGGTGCCGGGGGCCAAATTGCAGGTCTGGTTGCTTATGATCAGGCACGCAAACTGAGCAAGAACCCGCAAAACTTCGGTAAGGGCGAGCCCGATGGTGTGATTGCTGCTGAATCGGCAAATAATGGTATGGTGGGCCCGTCACTTGTTCCTCTGTTGACCTTAAGTATTCCTGGTAGCCCAACCGCTGCGGTCTTGCTCGGTGGATTATTGATCCATGGTTTATTTCCTGGGCCGGATTTGTTCACCATTCATGCGGAAACCACTTGGACTTTTATAAATTCACTCATTGTAGCGCAAATTTTCATGTTGATTATCGGCTTGTTTTTAAGTCGACATAGTGGCTGGATCATGAAAGTACCCAGCCACTATATGGCGGCCGCCATTTTTGTGTTAGCGGTTTTCGGTACCTATAGCATCCAATCGAGTTATTCCGATGTCATTATAATGGCTGTACTCGGCATTGTTATGTTCTTTGCAAGCAGATTTGGTTTCGGGCCGGCGCCTGTTGTATTAGGCATCATTCTGGGGCCCATTGCGGAAGATAATTTTCTGCAAGGCAAAATTATCGCCGAAAGCGGTGAGGGCGTTGTCAGCTATTTTACCAGTGGACCAATTAATATAACGATGATTGCACTCTGTATCGCCTCTATTGGATATAGCGTCTACTCAGAATCTAAGGCGCGCGAGAAAGCAAGGAGTTAATGCGATGCAAAAACTAAGCTCCAACATGCTCGCTGCAACCTATACCGTAATCGCATCAATTCTGCTTGCGTTTGCATCGTTTTATAAAACCGACGCAGAAGTGTATTTATTTCCGAGAATAACAGCGGTTCTGATTGCGGCCCTATCTTTGATATTGCTTTTTGATGCCATAAGAATCAAAAGTACTGGGGGCACCGATTCACAAGTAGCCCTATTTGGTTGGTCGAATTTGTTACCAGGCCTTGTGATTGGGCTCGTATATGTGCTGATGTTGGAAAAGATCGGGTTTTATATCTGTTCGTTTCTGGCTTTTTTGATGATCTGTATAGTGTACGGCAGACGAAATATCCATGATCCAAAAGCTTTTTTATACAAGCTTATGGTCACCAGCATCTTCATGACAATACTGTATATATTGTTTTGGAAGCTATTGCATGTGCGCACCCCCACCGGTTGGTTTTTTTAACCGTCATGAGGTGAACGTTGAAGCAGTTTTACTTAGAAATGTTTAATCGGAGGAGAAAATGAAACCACGTATAAAATCAATGTCAATGTTAGGTACCGTACTTGGCGCAAGTGCGTTACTTTTTGGGTCAGCTACGGCTCAAGCCGAAACTTATCCTGAGCGCCCCATCGGCGTAATGGTCGCCTACAATCCTGGGGGGGCAACCGACTTTCAGGCACGTATTGCCACTTTGTCATCTGCCAACATGAAAGAAGATGGCACACCCGCCTCGGTAGGCCAGCCGATTTATGTTACCAATAAACCCGGTGCGGGTGGTCGTAAGGGCTGGAATTGGTTTGCAGACAAAGCCACAAAAGACGGTTATATGATGGCCGCGTATAACGTGCCACATTTTATTGCCCAATCCATTGTCTTTGATACCAAATACAACGTCGAAAACCTCGAACCAGTAGGTAACTGGGGCGCGGATCCAGCAGTGTTGATTGTGGGTAAGGACAGCCAGTTTAATACAGTGGGCGAACTGATCGAGTATGCCAAAGCCAATCCGGGTAAGGTAACCGTCAGTGGTGCGGGTAAATTTGTGGGCCACCATATTGCTCATTTGCAGCTTGCCAAAGCCACCGGTGCAGATTTGAAATATGTACCAGGCAAAGGTGGGGTTGGCGCGATGAAGTTGGTCAAAGGCGGGCAGGTGATGGCGGGCTTTAATAATCTGTCAGATTCTGCGCGCGCAGCGGATGACATCAAGATATTGGCGGTTGCCGACTTGGAACGCCATGTCTTCTTACCCGATGTACCGACCTTTAAGGAATCTGGCATAGAGGTAGATAATTCCAGTGTAAACTACCGCGGTTTGATGGTGCCAGGTGGGACCCCACCCGAAGTAATTGACTACCTGGCGAACACGGTACCGGCAATGTTCAACGACCAAAAGGTGCTAGGTAAGATGGAGCAAACTAATTCGCCGGTTCGGATTATGCATCGTGACGAGGTTAAGTCGATGTGGGCGGAACGGCAAGCTGCGCTTACCGAATTGCTGGCGGGCTTGCAAGAAAAATAGTTTCACACGCTGTTAAGCGTTGGCAGGCGTCATTCTGCCAGCGCGCATACACGTGCAGTGTTGTAAGCCACTTTTGTAGTAAATCATTTATGTTGAATCAGTAGCGAAGCGAATGACCGATATTCAAGCAGACGCGGCGAACAACGTCGCCAAAATTATTAAGCGCGCACGGCAAGCCCAGCAAGATTTTGAGACTTATAGTCAGGAGCAAGTCGATGAAGTGGTGACCGCTGTTGGGTGGAGCATAATAAACCCCGAAAATAATACACAATTGGCGGAGTTGGCAGTTGCAGACACCGGACTGGGCAACGTCGAAGATAAGATCAATAAAAACCGGCGTAAGACACTGGGTTTATTGCGCGATTTACAAGGTGCAAAATCGGTCGGCGTGATCGCTGAATATCCAGACAAGGGCTTAGTTGAAATTGCCCGACCAGTTGGCGTCGTGGGCGCGATAGTCCCGTCTACCAATCCGGCAGCGACGCCCGCAAATAAAACTATTAATGCCTTGAAGGGGCGCAACGCGATTATCCTGGCGCCATCGCCCAAGGGGGCGGATACCTGTGACCGCTTGATCGAGATGATGCGCGCCGAATTGGCGCGCGTGGGAGCACCCCTTGATTTAGTGCAGCGCTTGCCATCACCGATTAACAAAGCCGATACCCTGCAATTAATGCAGCAGGTGGATTTGATTGTTGCCACAGGGTCGCAAAATAATGTCCGTGCGGCTTATTCAAGCGGCACACCCGCTGTGGGAGTGGGGGCAGGTAACGTCGTTTCGATCGTAGATGAGTCGGCAGATTTGCCCGCTGCGGCCGAAAAAATAGTGATCTCCAAATCGTTCGATAATGCAACCAGCTGTTCGTCGGAAAATAACCTCATTATTGTCGACTCAGCCTATCCCCAATTGATCTCTGCACTTGTTGAGCATGGTGCGGTAATGTTGAATGAGGACGACCGCGTTTCACTACAAGCTCAATTATGGGTCGATGGACACCTTAATCAGGGCTTGATTGCCAAGAATGCGGGTGAGATTGCCACTCGCGCAGGATTACAAACCACCGGAGCGCAAGCTGCACGAATCTTGCTGGTTGAAGCAACCGGTATCGGGCCCCAGCATCCTTTCTCGGGAGAGAAGCTGTCACCCGTATTGACGGTCTATCGTGCGGCAGACTACGATGAGGCTAAGCAAATCGCCAATGAGATCATGGATTTTCAGGGCAAAGGTCACTCGATTAGCTTGCATACCAATACCCAGGAGCGTGCCATGGATTTGGGCCTCACCATGCCGGTGTGTCGTGTGGTAGTGAATCAAATCCATTGCTATGCAACCGGCGGGAGCTTTAATAATGGTTTACCTTTTTCGCTATCGATGGGCTGTGGGTCCTGGGGAGGAAATAGCATTTCTGACAATATGAATTATCGTCACTATCTTAATACCACGCGAATTGTGCGAGCCATTGCACCGAATGAACCTAGCCTGGATGATATATTTTCAGGCTACTGGCACAACTACAATATTGAGCCGGTTTAGCCCTAGTTTCTGCTTAGTATGAATACCGTTAGAGACATTATTGATCAGGGCGCCAGGCAGCATCCAGACCGGCCTTTTTTAACCATCGCTGAAAATGGGGTGTCGCTCAGTTGGGGTGAATTACAATATCTTTCATTGCAGCTGAATGATTACTTGAACCAACAGCAAATTGTGCCGGGGTCCAAAGTTGCTTTGATGTTGGATAATGGTTATTGGACGACGGTTTTATTTCTTGGGGTCATGTATTGTGGCCGAGTTGTGCTGGCTTTAAACACGATTAGTGGCAATGAAGCGCTGGCGTATGTTATTGATCATTCCGATAGCGAAATACTGTTTATTACCAAGCAGTATCAGGATAAATTTAGTGCGGTCCTGCAGGGCTTGGCAAACCCGATTCGGTGCGTTACAACCGATGAAGATGCTGGCCCGGAGATTGATTTTGCCACAAATGAAGATAGTGTTTTACCAAGTGTTTCTGCCGCAGACATTGCACTTTTAATGTACACATCAGGTACCACGGGTTTGCCTAAAGGCGTGTTGTTATCGCATCAAAATGTCATCGCCGGGGGGCAAAACACCACAGATGGGCATCAGCTCAGCGCGGATGATATCGCGATGTGCGTGTTACCCCTTTATCATATTAACGCGCAAATGGTCACGGTCATGGGGCCATTAGTGAGTGCAGGTCAGGTGGTGATGCGTAAGCGCTTTAGTGTCAAGGAGTTTTGGCAAGATATATACCACTACCAATGCACTTGGTTCAGTGTGGTACCAACAATCATTTCGTATTTAATCGAGCAAGGCACGCATCAACTGAACACGCAAAAATTAAAGGCCATTCAAGCGCGATTACGCTTTGGGCGCTCCGCTTCCGCCGCTTTGTCACCGGCGAAACACCAGCAGTTTGAAGAGGCATTTGGGGTGCCGATTGTGGAGACCATGGGATTGACCGAAACCGCCGCGCAGATACTCTCAAACCCCATGCCACCGGAAAAAAATAAATACGGCTCGCCTGGCAGGGCGGTTGGCAATGACGCAAAAGTGATTAACGAAGATGGTAGTGATGCACCGACGGGTGTGATCGGCGAACTGATTATTCGTGGTGATAACGTGATGCAGGGTTATTACAAAAATGAATCTGCGACCAAGGAAACATTCTACAAAAATGGCTGGTTACGTACGGGTGATCTGAGCTATCAGGATGAAGACGGGTTCTTTTTTATAACTGGCCGCCTAAAGGAATTGATTATTAAAGGTGGAGAGAATATCGCGCCGCGTGAAATCGATGATGTCTTATATCGCCACCCTGCGGTGCTCGAGGCCGCGGCGTTTGGCGTGGATGACGAGCATTATGGTCAGGAAGTCATGGCCTGCGTGGCACTGAGCCCTGGCATGACAGCCACCACCGATGAGTTAAAGGATTTTTGTGTAGATAAGTTGGGGCCGTATAAATCCCCGAAGCAAGTGTTTATTCGAGATGAGTTGCCTAAAGGGCCTTCGGGGAAAATTCAGCGTTTGAAGTTAACTGCGTAAATATTATTCCAGAGAAGTTTCTTTAGCCGCTTCCCAACCAACCAATTACCCAATCACATCATTATAAAAATCGTGAATTTCCGGCAAGGCCTCATCCCAAAAAGTAAACTGATGTGAGTCTCCATCAAACTCAATATACTTTCCGTGGCTCTTGTAGAACTCCCTGGTCTTGTCATGGTTGATAACTGTTTCATTTTTTTCTACGAGAACCAAACGCGATATATTTTCCAGATCATGCTTCACCACATCAAAGGTTTTTAAATCTGCTAAAGTAAATTCGTATCGCCCACCGGTTTTGTAGTTTTCGTTTTCACCAAGCAAGGTGGTTAAAATATCCGGATTCGTCACGGGGTTGATCGCCACCACTTTACCGTTGAATTTCTTGGCGAGCATTTCTGCATATAGGCCCCCGGTGGAAGAACCCGTAAATAATATATTTTCAGGAGAGGAGGTTGGTTTGATGGCGTTGGTTACAATTTTGCTTAATTCTGCAAAGCCCATTTTAAAGTTGTAAACGGTATATGTCGGTGAAATGATTTTGATCTCAGGAAAGTACTTCCTGAGCTGATAGGACGTATTGTTATTTCCCACTGAATTGAAGCCGTGGCAATTGATTATCATAGTGACTGGGTTTTCAAGACAGGCGAGCTAGCCAAGTTTCTAATGATTTTCGTGCTGAAATGGTATGTATCCCATTTTGTCTTTTTAAGATTCAGTCAATATTAGAATAAATGGTGCCGAGAAGAGGACTTGAACCTCCACTGAGTTACCCCAACATGCACCTGAAGCATGCGCGTCTACCAATTCCGCCACCTCGGCAAGCGATGTGAATCAATTGAATTTAACTCACCAGAATAGAGGCGGAACTGTACTGATTTCGTACCATTTCGTCAATTAAAGATTCATCCACTCGATGCGAACAGAGCACTGGTTGGTTATCAGAAAAGCTACGTTTTATGCGCAATAGTGTTTATATGTAAATCACACCAAACCGACTATAACATGTATATATCATTATAAAATAAAGAGTAAAGCGATTGTAACTTAGATGTTACTAATTAATATTTGCCATATGACTTGTATTATGTTAAGTATATAATCAGCGCCTTTAAAAAGGCATGATATTGACACATTAGGACTTTTATAATGACTGACCAAGCAAAACGTAAAACACTTAAAACCATGGCTGTAGGGGGAATGAGCCTTGCTGCGGGCGGGGTTGGAACCATGGCTATGGCAAGTAGTGAGAAGCTAGTAGACGACAAGTATTCCGCAGAACTAGCAGAACTAACCGTAAAGATAAGTCATAGCTGGAGTGCACACGATGTAAAGGTGCTGGTTAAGAATGAAACCCGCCAGCCGGTTACGATTACCCAAATGACGCCCAGCCGGATATCCACTCAAATGGGTGATCTGGATTTTGATCGATTCATGCAAAATGGACCAGTCACCCTAATGCCGGGTACTGAAATTGCCATTGAGATGGACAATCGTAAGGCCGCGAAAGCATATGGTACACAATCCGGCCAGGCGGCAAAAACGCTGCAACAAACTATTCGTCAGAACTTGAGTATCGTGACTGACCATCAAGCGTATGCTGCAGTAACGATGCAATTCGATCCTTGTATAGTGTAAAGCAGTTAATTTAGTCGTTAAAACCGGGCTAGCGACTAGCTCGGTTTTATTTGGTTGTTACAATGAATAACCAGATCCCTGGCTTTTGCTACGAGTGTGATTACCACCAATAGCTGGGATACTTGCGTAAAGGTGATAGATTATTCATTACCAGCGCAACCAGTAACATCAAAAGTACGCCAACCAGAACTGGGTCGAATACATACCAGTATCCCAGAGCGTGGATTTTTTCACTCCCGATCACCGCAATTAGGGCCGTCGCGCCACCTGGCGGGTGGGTGGTATTGCTGAGATACATGAGTAGTATAGCGGTGGAAACGGCGAGCGCAGAAGCGAACCAAATAGGAGAGGGTAGTAGTAAATAAACACTCACCCCGACAACGGCAGAAATGATGTGACCGCCCACGGTATTACGCGGTTGCGAAAAAGGTGCGCTTGGAGCGCCATATAATAGGACTGCGGTTGCGCCAAACGACCCAATCATGAGTAGATGATCTTGTGCGCTCAGGTTGTTTGTTGTCGATAGCCAACCAACCAGGGCGATCCCCAGAAAACCGCCGAGCCAGGAGCACAATGCATTGCGCCAGCATATGGTGTGATCAAGACGATCATCCCCGCCCTTCATTTTCGTTAAAAGGTTCATAAGCCCCAGTATTCGTTCAGTCGGGTTTCTCTAAGTTATCTCGAGTTTACCGTATTTAACCGTTTGAGGATGTAACAGGTGGTGTTATGCGCCTTGTTGAAATGCAATAATGCTTTCTATGTTTTTAATACTTTCTGATAAATAATCAAACACGTATTGGGCGTAACTCCATCGTACCTGGATTCGATAGCGAGCGGTATCATCGATAGGCCATAATAGTATTGACGCGTGACCAAAGCGCGTTTGTGCACATTGCCCGGCTTTGAATTGATCCGCTTGGGTATTAAAAGGTGAGGCACTGGCAAGAATAGCGCGCGTGTTTGGGCCAGCGAACTCAATCACGGTGTAGTAATCCGAAACGTCGGTAATCGCCACATGTTGACCCGCCATTGCGGCCCTTAATTCTGCGACGCGTGTCTCGACCAAATCCAGCGGAACATGTGCAAGCCACTCATCGGGCCCCAACCAGAAGATGCTGTTTTCCTCTGAGGTTGAAAAAGTATTGGCTTGTTTGGGAGGGGATACACCCAAGGTCGATTTGATGGCCTGGTTAAACGCTTGGTTATTTATGTCGCCCCGTACATTTATTTTGCCGCATAGCTTTGTTTCACTGAGTTGGTGTTCGCCGGTGATCGGCGTGCACGCAGTGAGTGGAGTTTGTATCTTGGGTTTAGCCACGTGCGCGCTCCCCCTGTTTATCGAAAAATATGGGGCTGGTAACGCGTACCTTGTGCGAGCGCCCATCCATTAAGGCGACTTCAAGCGTTTCATCCATACGGTTTAAGCCGTCTTTCACCAATGCCATTGCGATCGATCGACCCAGGTTTGGGCTCATATAGCTGGAGCTTACATGGCCAAGCATGCGCATGGGCGGTGAAGCTTTTACTTGGGCAACGATATGGGCGCCTTCTGGCAACACCACCGCCGGGTCTTCTGTCAGCAGACCGACCAATTGCTTGCGCCCAGCACGCGCGGTATCACTGCGGCTTAAGGAACGCTTGCCAATAAAATCCTTTTTGACTTTGGAGACAATCCAGCTCATATCCAGATCATAAGGCGTGACTGAACCGTCAGTATCCTGACCAACGATAATAAAGCCTTTTTCCGCGCGCAATACATGCATGGTTTCTGTGCCGTAAGGGGTCAGCTGATAGGCTTTGCCTGCCTCAGCGATCGCCTCCCAGACGTGCAAGCCATAACGCGCGGGAACATTGATCTCAAAAGCGAGTTCGCCGGTAAAGCTGATCCGAAAAATGCGCGCGGGTACACCCGCAACTTCAGCTTCAAGCATCGACATGAATGGAAAAGCATCATTGCTAATATCCGCATCTGTGAGTTCACTGAGCAGGTCGCGTGCTTTTGGCCCGTTGAGTGCCATGACCGCCCATTGTTCCGTGACCGAAGTGCAATATACCTCCCAATCCGGCCACTCGGTTTGTAAAAACTCCTCCAGCCAGTTCATGACGTGGGCTGCGCCGCCGGTGGTGGTGGTCATGTGAAAGTGATGCTCATCCAAGCGGGTGGTCACGCCGTCGTCCATCACCATACCGTGCTCATTCAGCATCACGCCATAACGACATTGCCCGATGCCAAGTTTGCTCCAGGCATTGGTATACACCATATTGAGTAAACGGGCCGCGTGTTTGCCCTGGATATCAATTTTACCCAGGGTAGTGGCGTCCAGTATTCCAACGTGGGCGCGGGTCGCCAGGCATTCACGTTGCACCGCTTTATGCATGTCCTCGTTACCCTGTGGGAAGTAACGCGGTCGTTTCCAGTCACCGACGTCTTCGTAGACCGCGCCATTGGCCTGGTGCCATGGCTCCATCGGAGAGGTTCGTTTTTGTAAGAACAGCTCACGTCTATTCTGGCCCACGATTGATCCAAAAGTCAGCGGCGTAAAAGGTGGCCTGAAAGTAGTGGTACCCACTTCGGCAATCGTTTTTTGCTGCAATTCAGCCATTGTCACCAGGGCATTGACGTTAGAAGTCTTTCCCTGATCCGGCCCCATCCCGGTGGTGGTATAACGTTTAAGGTGCTCGACGGAAAGATAGCCCTCGCGTTTCGCCAGCATAATGTCCGCAATGGTGACATCATTGTGCAACTCATGAAAATGCTTTTTAGGTCCGTGGCCAATGGGGTGATTGCACGGTAACACCCACAGTGGGCGAAGCACATCGCATACCCAGGATGTACCTGTTACCGCATAATCGATGGTAGACTGCTTGGCATCGAAACCGCAATCCACCGCCGCGTCACGGCCTGCAACTTGCCCCTCGGCCAAACACTCGGCTAACCCATACACACCGTTGCAACTACCCGCGATACGTGCATCTGGTTTGCGTGCGGTATCTCGATCGGGTAAATAGCAGTGTTGTTTTTCATCATAGGCCAGTTTGCCCCCTGCTTGACTGTATAGATGCAGAGTCGGGTTCCAGCCTCCCGATACCGCTATCAAATCTGCGGTACGATGTTCGATCGCCCCAGTAATCTCATTGCCGTCTGCATTAAGCCGAGCGATCTGCACGCCTGATAGGGTTTTTTGGTATCGAACGCCAACAATCGCGCTGTTTTCAACCAAGGAAAAACCATGTTCTTTTGCCAGTGCTTTACATTCCTGGGGAATTTCGTTGCGGGTATCCAGTATGCATACTTTCGCACCTGCCTGTTGCGCGTCCAGTGCAAGTGGATAGGCGGAATTATTATTGGTTTGTATTACCAGGTTTTTACCGGGTAATACACCATATTGATGAATATACTGGCGCACTGCGCTGGCCAGCATTACCCCTGGGCGATCATTATCTGCAAAAACCAGCGGTCGTTCAATCGCGCCGGTAGCGAGGATTACTTTTCGTGCGCGTATTTTCCACAGCCGCTCACGCGGAACACCAGCCGGCGCTTGCGGGCCAAAATGATTTGTAACCCGTTCATTGGCAATAAGGTAATTATGGTGGTAATAACCGGTTACAGTGGTTCGCTTCAGCAAGCGAACATTTTTATACTGCTGAAGCGTATCAATAGTTTGGGAAAGCCAATCAGCTGTGTTTAAGTCATCAATGGTTTGTTGATCTTCGCAAAGCGTTCCGCCCCAATGTGCACGTTCATCCACCAGCATGACTTCTGCACCGGTATCTGCCGCAGCTCGTGCGGCCGCTATTCCGGTGGCCCCGCCCCCTACGACCAACACGTCACAGTAGGTGTGCTGGTGATCATAGCGGTTCGGATCTTTGTCCATCGGGGATTTACCCAATCCGGCAGAGTGGCGAATGACTTCTTCGTATTTCATCCACAGGGCTTTTGGCCACATGAAGGTTTTATAGTAAAACCCAGATGGAATGAACTTGCTGAATAAGTTATTAATTGCGCCCACGTCAAAGGAAATCGAAGGCCAACAGTTTTGGCTGGTGGCATGCAAGCCTTGATAAAGCTCTACCTCAGTTGCCCGCACATTGGGTAGGGTGTGCGCACCCGTTTCCAGTTGCACCATCGCATTGGGTTCTTCCGAACCCGCGGTATACACACCGCGTGGGCGGTGATACTTAAAACTGCGTGCCACCAGCCGCACATTGTTAGCGAGTAGCGCAGAGGCTAAGGTATCACCCTGATAGCCCGTGTACTGTTTGCCATCATAGCTAAACCGCAGGGGCTGGTTGTGATCAATGTGTGCACCCGTATCCAGTCGATTGCGCTGCTTCACGTTGTTGCTCCTTTGGGCGCGGTTTCACCCGGCTTATAGCTGGCGTAAATTTCATCTGTTGCGGTATTGCGAGCAATATTAAACCAGCGTCTGCAGCCATGGGTGTGTACCCACCGCTCGGAATGCTGGCCTTTGGGATTGTGGCGAAAGAACACATAGTCACCCCACTGTTCGTCGCTAAGTGATGCGGGATCTTCAGGGCGTACAATATGCGCTTCACCGTGTGCGCTAAATTCAGATTGATCACGTTGGCCGCACCAGGGGCATTCAATAATAAACATGGGCTTAGCTTCTCGGGGTAAGCGGGTTCATTGGATGAACAAAATTCATGGATAGACCTGCTTGCAATATTTTGCTCATACACGCTGGTATTGAATTAGCGATCATCATTAGTGTGCCACTGCCGCGGCAGCGCCTTCGTCAATCAAAGCACCGCTATGAAAACGATCAATCGAAAACGGCGCAGCGATGGGGTGCATGCTGCCATCGGCAATGGAATGGGCAAACACATGACCGGAACCGGGCGTTGCCTTAAAACCACCGGTGCCCCAACCGCAGTTGAAATACAAATTTTTTACCGGTGTTTTAGAAAGTATCGGTGAACGGTCAACGGTGACGTCTACAATCCCGCCCCACTGGCGCATCAATTTCATGCGTGAGAAAACGGGATACAGCTCTACAATCGCACCGATGGTATCTTCAATCACATCAAACCCGCCAGTTTGAGTATAGGAGGTATAGGTATCGGAACTGGCACCAATCACCAGTTCACCCTTGTCAGACTGGCTGATGTAGGCGTGCACCCCGTTCGACATAACCACGCAATCAATCACGGGTTTAATAGGCTCAGAGACCATCGCCTGCAACGGAAAAGATTCGATCGGTAACCGAAACCCTGCCATATCAGCCAATACGCTGCAGTGCCCTGCGGTAACCACACCAACTTTTTTAGCGTTGATTTGGCCGCGGCTGGATTGCACGCCGGTAACCTTGCCATCTGTTATGTCAAAGCCGGTGACCTCGCAGTTTTGAATTATATCCACGCCCAGCGTATCGGCGGCACGTGCGTATCCCCAGGCGACCGCATCATGGCGCGCGGTTCCACCGCGTTTTTGCAAAATCCCACCCATGACCGGGTAGCGGCAATCAAGTTCAATAAATGGCACCATTTGTTGTACCTGTTGCGGCGTGAGAAATTCTGCATCGATACCGTTTAAGTGGTTTGAGTTTCCACGGCGGCTTATTTCCTGCATGTCATGCACGCTATGCGCCAGGTGCAGCAAACCGCGCGGTGAGAACATCACATTATAGTTAAGTGCCTGACTCAAGTTCTCCCACAGGCCCATGGCATGGTCATAGATTGCCGCAGATTCATCCCATAAATAGTTGGACCGAACAATGGTGGTGTTGCGACCTGTATTACCACCACCAATCCAACTTTTTTCCAACACTGCGACATTGCTTATGCCGCATTCTTTTGCGAGGTAATATGCAGTCGCCAATCCATGTCCACCACCGCCTACGATGATGACATCGTATTGTTTACGCGGTTCAGGACTACGCCAGGCCGGTTGCCAGTTTTGGTGGTATGACCACGCGTTACGGGCGAGACTAAAAATAGAATACTTTTTATTCACGAGTGGGTGTCATCAGCGTATGGGTGTATGCGCAACGGATTATAAAGTTGGGCGTGGAGCAACTAAAGCGGCTAAATTTAAGCATGTCGCGCGGACGATGTCACGGGTCGCATTGTCCGCGTCTATATAATTAAGCAATGTTTGACATCTATTTATCCTTTGGTGTAGGGTAACGCCATACTTATAAATAAAGCCAAACTTTATGCCACCAGCGAACGATGTTTTGGTTCGCTTCGAAAATGTTCAGAAAAGTTATGATGGGGAAATCCTTGTCGTCAAAGACTTTAATCTGGACATGGAACGAGGAGAATTCCTGACCATGCTTGGGCCGTCTGGCTCGGGCAAAACCACGGTTTTAATGATGCTTGCCGGCTTTGAGCCAGCAACCGGTGGTGAGATTTATCTCGCCGGGGAACCCATTAACCGAGTACCACCCCATAAACGTGGTATTGGCATGGTGTTTCAAAACTATGCCCTCTTCCCGCACATGACGGTGGGTGAAAACCTCGCCTTCCCATTGGAAGTACGCAAAATGGGTAAATCAGAGCGTGATGAAAAAGTTAAACGGGCGCTTGATATGGTGCAGCTGGGTGATTTTGCGAATCGTCGTCCCGCACAACTTTCAGGCGGTCAACAACAACGCGTAGCAGTCGCGCGTGCACTGGTGTTTGATCCCGACGTGGTCTTAATGGACGAACCACTAGGTGCACTGGACAAAAATCTGCGTGAACAGATGCAGTACGAAATTAAGCACATTCACGAAAACCTGGAAGTCACTGTATTGTATGTTACACACGATCAAAGCGAAGCGCTGACCATGTCGAACCGGGTTGCGGTATTTGATGACGGCGTGGTGCAACAACTGGCACCGCCAGACGAGCTATACGAAAAACCAACCAACGCTTTTGTAGCCGATTTTATTGGCGACAATAACCGTATTCTGGGAACAGTCTTAAATGCCAATGGTGATACTTGCACGGTAAAAGCAGATGATGGATTAGAAATTATTGCGAACCAAGTCAACATCGCGGGTGAAGGCGAACGCGCGACACTATCATTGCGTCCAGAGCGTATTGAGGTGAATCCAGAACCCGGGAAATACGAAAACAATTTTGAAGGAAAGGCACTAGAGCTGATTTATCTTGGTGATCATATTCGCACCAGAATGCAGGCGTGTGGCCATGATGATTTTGTCGTCAAAATCCCAAATTCTGCGGTGCATGCGCAGCTTGCTGAAGGTGATACAGTGAGCATCGGTTGGACTGCTGAAGATTGTCGTGCACTGGACCCAACGGATTAACGGTGGGTAAAGCGTTGCATGCTAAATTTATACGTCGCCAGAAAATACATTTTGGCACATTTTAACCCGACTTAATATCCAAGTACGAAAGAGGAAAATTGAAATGAAAAAAGTCTTTAAACAAACTCTACTCGCAACGATAGTTGCGGCCGGTACAGCAGGTGTAACCACTGCGTCGGCGGAAACCGAAATGGTGGTGGTTTCCTGGGGCGGTGCTTATACAGCCAGCCAGCAAAAAGCCTACCATGAGCCTTATATGGCAGCCAATCCTGGCGTGAAAATTATCAACGATGATTCGTCAGCGGAAGCAGCGGCAAAAATTCGCGCCCAGGCAGAAGCCGGTAACGTGACCTGGGATCTGGTGGACGTGCTTCCTGATGTGGCCATTGCGCTATGTGACGAAGGCCTGGTGGAAGAAATCAATCCAGACACCGATTTAGCCGCCGCGCCGGATGGTACGCCAGCCAGTGAAGATTTTGGTGATGCACTGGTGTCCCCGTGCTTTGTGCCACAAATTGTGTATTCAACAACTTTTGGTTATCGAAATGATCTGGTGGGCGATACACCACCTACGACCATTAATGATGTTTTTGACCTAGAAAAATTCCCCGGTAAGCGTTCTTTGGAGAAAAACCCGCAGGGCAATCTTGAGTGGGCATTGATTGCAGACGGGGTTGATCCTGCCAATGTATACGAAGTACTCGCGACAGAAGAAGGTGTAGACCGCGCTTTTGCTAAACTTGATACGATTAAAGATCACGTGGTTTGGTGGACCAAGGGTGCACAACCCGGTCAACTGTTAGCAGACGGTGAAGTCATTATGGCCTCAGCGTATAACGGCCGTTTATTTGCTGCAATCGAGGAAAATAAACAGCCCATCAGCATGATGTGGGATTGGCAGCTATTTGAGCTGGACGGCTGGGTAGTACCCAAAGGCGCACCCAATAAAGAAGAAGTGATGAAGTATTTGAAGTTCGCGACCGATACGCAACGCCTGGCGGATCAAGCCAAGTATATTTCCTACGGCCCTGCACGAGCCTCGTCTGCGCCATTGGTCGGCAAGCATGCTGAGCTGGGCATCGATATGGCACCGCACATGCCAACCGCACCAGAGAATGCGAAAAACACGTTGATGAAAGACGTTGATTTTTGGGCGGACCACAAAGACGAGCTGGCCGAGCGACTGGAATCCTGGTTAGCAGGCTAATTCGGTGGGTTTGGGTCGGAACTTTGGTTCCGGCTCAATACCTTAAACAGTGGAACATACCAACCTACACACGACCGAGCTGACCACCGCAGATGGTGTGCCACTCAGGCTCAGCCTGAAACGGTCGTTGCGGCGCCGTAAACGTACGGCGTTGTTGTTGGTTGCGCCGTTGTTTATTTTCATCACCCTGACTTTTCTAATCCCCATTTTCGATATGCTGCTGCGTAGCGTGGATAATAAGGTCGCGCTTGAAACCCTGCCCAATGCCTTGCCCATGCTGGCTCAGTGGGATGAAACCAGCGGTGATTTACCCGACGAAGCGGTGTTCAAGGCTTTTGTTGAGGACGTGAAGGCGGCAGCCGAGGCCAAAACCATCAATCGTTTGGGCAAGCGGCTTAATTATGAAAAATCGGGCATGTCGAGCTTGTTTCGCAAAACCGGACGTAAATTGCGCCGCTTTGATCCGGATAAGCTGGGTGGTACGTATACCGATGAAGTCCTTGCAATCGATAAAAAGTGGCAGGATGTCGCCAACTGGCGCTTGCTCAAACAAGAGGGCGGTGCGCGTACAAGTTCCTATTACTATGCTGCGTTTGATGCGCAGAAGGGGCCAGATGGGGTAGCGTTTAAATCAGAAGAAAAACGCATCTATCTAAATCTGTTTGGACGTACGCTCTGGTTGGCTACGCTCATTACTTTTTTAACCATTTTGTTGGGTTACCCCATCGCATTTTTACTGGCGACGCTTAAAACCCGTACCAGCAACTTGCTGATGATACTGGTGCTATTGCCCTTTTGGACATCATTGTTGGTGCGCACCAGCGCCTGGATCGCCTTGTTACAAAAAGAAGGGGTCATCAACGACTTCCTGGTGGGTATGGGCTTGGTTGGCGAAGGAGGGCGACTCGCGATGATCCATAACCAAACCGGTACGATCATTGCGATGACCCATATTTTACTACCGTTTATGATCCTACCCTTGTTTAGCGTGATGAAAACCATACCGCCTAGTTATATGCGGGCGGCGCGTTCGATGGGAGCCACACCTTTTACCGCGTTTAGGCGAGTGTATTTTCCCAACACCATTGCCGGAATTGGGGCGGGTGGGATACTGGTATTTATTCTGTCCATCGGGTTTTATATCACCCCGGCACTGGTAGGGGGTACTGACGGCACCATGATCAGTAATTTTATTGCCTACCATATTTCCAATTCGCTTAATTGGGGGCTAGCCGCAGCTTTGGGCACCATTTTGTTGCTTATCGTGTTGGCGCTCTATCTGCTCTACGACAAGGTCGTGGGCATCGATAATATGAAGTTCGGTTAGGGGGAGGTATCAGATGGCGTTACCTTTACACGCAGAGCTAAGTGAACGAATTTGGTATTACACTTTTCGGTTAATTTGCATACTGATATTTTTATTTCTAATTTTCCCGATTCTGGTTATTTTACCGTTATCGTTTAATGCCGAACCGTATTTTACCTTCACCCCCGAAATGCTGTCTTTTGATGCGGCGGGTTATTCAACGCGTTGGTACGAAGAGTTTTTCACCAGCTCGACCTGGCAACAGGCGGTACGCAACTCCGTTATCATTGCGATATTTTCAACCCTGATTGCCACGTTTTTAGGCACCCTGGCTGCCTTGGGCTTAAGTCGCCCGGATTTTCCATACAAAACAGCGGTAATGGGTATTTTGATCTCACCCATGGTGGTACCTCTGATCATTTCGGCCGCGGGCATGTTTTTCTTTTATTCTCGTCTGGGTCTGCAAGGGACACATATTGGCGTGATTCTGGCGCACGCTGCCTTGGCGACGCCCTTCGTGGTGATTACCGTGACGGCGACGCTAGTCGGTTTTGACAGCAGTCTGACCCGGGCGGCTGCCAATCTCGGCGCCTCACCCACCCGCACGTTTTTTCAGATTACCGTTCCCCTGATAACCCCCGGTGTTATATCAGGCGCACTGTTTGCTTTTATTACTTCCTTTGATGAAGTAGTGGTGGTGTTGTTTGTTGGTAGCGTCAATCAGCGCACCATTCCCTGGGCCATGTTCTCCGGTATTCGCGAACAGATTAGCCCTACTATTCTGGCGGTCGCATCCATTCTGATCGTCATCTCTATTGCACTGCTCACGGTGCTGGAGTTGTTACGGCGGCGCAACGAACGATTACGTGGGATGTCAGCGGCTTAAAGTCAGTATTCTCTTAAACAGCAGAGCGGACGTTAGATATCTCCTGCACCCTCGTTGCCTGGCCCTCACCTGGCCAACGAAACCGCCTTACTTACCGGCCTGCTCAAACAAACTATTGATTTACGGCCGCTATCGGGTTGCGTGGATGTGTCTTATCTAATCAATCACTGGCGCGGTAAATTGCCTCTCAGTATTTCCTTTTGGGTCAATATGATTGGCCTGCTGATTTTATTGACCTTGGTAGAGTATTTTATCTTCGCCCGCCTCACTATTTACCCAAACAGTTTGATTCGCAATACGCTGATTTCATTATTTATTACTCGTTTGATCATCTATCCGTGGCAGCTGATTGGGCTTTTCAGGGCGATCGAACGCGATTTTATCGAGCACAAAAACAGCCTAAAGACGCGTGGTTTGCAAGTTGTGGCGTTGCTCACTTTGCTATTTACCCTGATTTATTGTCTTGAAGTGTTTCAAGGGGCGAGTTTTTATTTGCACCAACTCAAACAATATACCCCATCCAGTGATCGGGCTGGGTATCAATTAGCAATAGATGCGCATGGTCAACAACTGAAAATCGAAGGGAGTTTGGATATCGGCATCAACAAGGAAGTTAAGTCGATGCTCAAACGACACCCGCAAATCAAATCAGTTAGCCTCCAAAGTGATGGTGGTCAGATTTACGAAGGTCGCGGCTTAGCAAAACTGTTTACCCAGCTTGGTCTTAATACCTACGTGTATGGGACATGCAGCTCGGCTTGTACTATTGCATTTGTCGGTGGTAAAGAACGATATTTGGGGGCGAACGGAAAACTGGGTTTTCACCAGTATAAACTCGATACGAGCGAACACCAGAAAATAGTACCGTTTTATGATACCAAAGCGGAACAGCAACGTGATCTGGCCTTGTTTCAATCGCTTGGGATAAAGCAGGATTTTTTACGCCAAATTTTTAATCAGCCCGCGAGTGGAATCTGGTTTCCGGATCATAAGGCGCTGCTGGACGCGCAGGTTGTACATACCGTTCTCACTGAGTAGCGGTCTTAACAATTCGGATTTGATCAAATGCTCTATAATTCAGCGATACAAACCTAGCCACTTAATGAGGACCCAATATGCCTGGCTTACTTGATAATGTCGATCCGGACGGCTTGCTGGAGTATTCAGTGGTTTACACCGATCGAGCACTCAATCACATGTCGCAGTCGTTTCAGGGGGTGATGAACGATATCTCGACTACCCTGAAAAAAGTCTATAACGCACGGGCAGCAATTGTGGTTCCCGGTAGCGGTACCTTCGGTATGGAAGCAGTTGCGCGCCAGTTTGCCCATAATCAAAAATGTTTGGTTATTCGCAATGGCTGGTTTAGTTTTCGCTGGACTCAAATTTTCAATATGGGAAACATTCCATCCGAGCATCATGTGCTCAAGGCACGCCAGCTTAAGGACGAGCGCCAATCACCGTTTGCGCCTGCTGACCAGGAAACAGTTATCAACATGATTGCGGAGCAGAAACCAGCGCTAGTGTTTGCGCCCCATGTAGAAACTTCATCGGGCATGATGTTGCCCGATGGCTACATTCGCGCGGTCGGGGAAGCAGTACATAAAGTGGGTGGCTTATTTGTGCTCGATTGTATTGCTTCAGGAACGGTTTGGTTGGATATGCAAGACTGTAAGGTGGATGTGTTGATCAGCGCCCCCCAAAAAGGTTGGAGCGGGCCACCTTGTGCAGGCTTGGTTATGCTAAATGATACCGCGTTGAAGAATATGGAAAACACCACCAGTTCAAGTTTCGCGATGGACTTGAAAAAATGGCTGGAGATTATGCGAGCGTATGAAAATGGGGCACATGCTTACCATGCAACCATGCCGACAGATGCGCTGCTTAAATTCCGGGATGTGATGCTAGAAACCCAGGCGATTGGCTTCGCCAGCATTAAAACCAAGCAACTGGAATTAGGCATTAAATTTCGGGCGTTGTTAGCGAATAAGGGTTTTCAAAGTGTGGCTGCATCTGGGTATGAGGCGCCTGGTGTGGTGGTGTGTTTCACTGATGATGCACAATTACAAAATGGTAAGAAATTTGCCGGTTTAGGTTTGCAGATCGCCGCTGGTGTGCCCTTACAATGCGACGAACGCGAAGACTTTAAAACCTTTCGTATTGGCCTTTTTGGCCTGGATAAATTGCTCGATGTTGACGAGGCAGTGGCGCGTTTTGAAAGTGCATTGAATCAACTTATATGATCGGCTAGAACACCCAAATCCGGTGACCCACCCTACATTCACTTTAAACTACCGATCTTGCCAAGAATGAAATCAGCATTTAGGTTTCCGTTGCAAAGCGTATTACCCGAATGGATTGACTACAATGGCCATATGAACGTCGCTTACTATGTGTTGGTGTTTGATCATTGTGTAGATGCGCTACTCAATCAGCTGAAAATCGGCCCAGCGCAAATGGAAAAAACCGGTTGCTCCACCTTTGTACTGGAATCCCATATTAACTATATACAGGAAGTAGTTGAAAATGATCCCTTGCGCGTGGAAGCGTATCTATTGGACTATGATAAAAAGCGCATCCACTATTACATGGAAATGTATCATGCGGAAAAGAAGCAATTGGTTGCGGCAACCGAACAACTTGCAATTCGGGTAAATCTGGAACAGCGTCGTACGACTGTCATTCCAAATCACAGCATGGCCATAATCGAAAAGATAGTCAGCACCCAAGCCAAATTACCTGAGCAACACTATACGGGCCGTAAAATATCTATAAGTTAAGTCAAACCAGTTTGATAGCGCCTTGTGCGAGTGCTTTCACATAGGTGAATTGGTAGCCTGGCCCAAGTGCTATGGTTTGCGTAGGTTTAGTCCAGATTAGAAATTCCACGCACATACTAGGGATATATGTGCATGTCGCCCTCATGACAGTATTTGCATTACCATAAACTATGATAGAGCATCCAAAAAGCGCAAATTATTGAGGAGGATGCTTCAGATGACTGATGAGATCGTTAGTGATTATGAACTAGGTCAAGACAATATAACCCCGTTTGGTCTTGATATTCATAATCCGGTATTTTTGATTTCTGGCCTAACCGTGGTGGGCTTTGTAATTATAACGCTGATGTTTCAGGCGCAGGCAGCGGCATTTTTCGCCTGGTTACGTCCTGCAATCACCAGTACCTTCGACTGGTTTTTCCTATCAGCGGGTAACTTTTTTGTTTTGTTTGCCTTGTTCTTGTGTATCTCTCCGTTGGGTAGAATTCGCCTGGGTGGGCAAGATGCGACCCCAGATTACGGCTATGTTGGCTGGTTCGCGATGTTATTCGCAGCGGGAATGGGGATTGGATTGATGTTTTTCGGTGTCTCCGAGCCCATGTCTCATTTTGGATCTTCCATGGGCGGGGTCAGCGTAGAAAACGGTGTGCGAACTGACTGGGCACCACTCGATGCGGCAGCGGGCGATACCGATGCAGCGCGCAATCTTGCCATGGCCGCAACCATATTTCATTGGGGTCTGCACCCCTGGGCCATATACGCGGCGGTCGCGCTGGCACTCGCTTTTTTTGCCTATAATTATAATTTGCCGCTCACCTTGCGTTCAGCGTTTTATCCTATTCTGGGTGAAAAGGTATGGGGCTGGTGGGGGCATATTATTGATGTCCTGGCGGTATTTGCCACCTTATTTGGCTTAACGACATCATTGGGTTTTGGCGCTACCCAGGCACTTGCTGGATTTAATTTTCTGTATGGTTGGGGAACGGGCTCGGTAGCCGTATTCGTTTTGATTACCGTGATTACCATCATTGCGCTGATCTCGGTGGTCAGGGGGCTTGATGGGGGTGTTAAAGTCTTGTCCGAGATTAATATGGGATTGGCCTTACTGTTGCTATTGTTTATTATATTCGTTGGGCCAACCGCTGACATATTTACCGCATTTTTCTCGGGTGGTTTGGCCTATATAAAGAACCTGATTCCATTATCCATGCCTTTTGGGCGAGAAGATGTTAATTTCGCGCAGGGTTGGACTTCGTTTTATTGGGCGTGGTGGATTTCTTGGTCACCATTCGTCGGTATGTTTATCGCACGGGTATCACGTGGACGTACGGTCAGAGAATTCGTGATTTGTGTCATCCTCATTCCCACCTTACTTTGTGTATTGTGGATGGCTGCTTTTGGTGGAACCGCCATTAGTCAGGTTATTGCCGACGCCAGTGCTCCAGTAGCGGCGGCTGCGCAAGAACTTAAGCTGTTTGAAATGGTTAAAGGGTTTCCATTGACTGCGGTGCTCTCGTTTGTCGGCATTGTTTTGGTGCTAGTGTTTTTTGTCACCTCTTCGGATTCCGGTTCGCTGGTAATTGATACAATTACCGCTGGTGGTAAAGATGATGCGCCAGTCGCACAACGGATTTTTTGGTGTAGCTTTGAGGGCTTGGTTGCCATCGTATTACTCTTGGTAGGGGGTGACGAGGCCTTGAACGCACTGCAAGCCATGGCGGTATCAACCGGTTTACCCTTTACCTTTGTACTACTCGCAATGTGTATTAGCCTGTATATGGGGTTGAGTAAGGTGAGTAAAGAACTAAAAGGCTAGGATTTAAGCAGTTTTTGAGTAGCAAACCCAGGGTCAAAAAATCCCCGGCATTGCTCGGGGATTTTTTATTGATTCTGTAAAATCATTTATTTCTGCACCAATATCGTGCGATTGTCGTCTACAGATAATAGCTAGTCGTTAATTCAGGCGCAGTGGTAAGGGGGTAAAAATATGATTTGATTAGCGCGGTACCCATGTCAAATTGAGTAATAATTATGAATGACCAACACGACGAATTCGAAGAAGATATTATCCTGAGCGAATTGCCTGATGACGAATTAGTCGAGCAGATGCAGGATGATTTGTATGACGGCCTGAAAGAGGAGGTGGTAGAGGGCACTGAGATCTTGCTCGAACGCGGCTGGTCGGCGGAAAAAGTATTGAATGAACCCTTAGTGGGCGGTATGACCATAGTCGGGGTCGATTTTCGCGATGGTATTTTATTTGTGCCGGAAGTGTTGTCTGCGGCCAATGCGATGAAAGGGGGGATGGAAGTATTGAAGCCCCTGCTATCAGAATCTGATGGTACTCGTGCGGGCAAAATGGTGATTGGTACGGTAAAAGGCGATATTCACGATATTGGCAAAAACCTCGTTAAGATGATGATGGAAGGCGCGGGTTATGAAGTTGTGGATTTGGGGATTAACCTACCAGTAGAAGAATACCTGGCCGCGCTGGAGGAGCACAAGCCAGATATTTTGGGGATGTCTGCCTTGCTCACCACAACCATGCCCTATATGAAAGTGGTGATTGACGAAATGGTGAGCAAAGGGATACGCGAAGACTATATTGTACTGGTCGGCGGTGCGCCATTGAATGAAGAATTTGGCGAAGCGGTCGGAGCGGATGCATATTGTCGCGATGCGGCGGCGGCAGTAGATATAGCCAATGCACTGGTGGCTGGGCGGAAGGCGGCGTAGTCGTGTGAACCCCATCAGGCTAGTAACATGAATATCCTAGCTTGTGGTGCGCTGGCAAACGAACTCATTGCCCTAAAAAATCTGAATCACTGGCAACACTTAAAAATTACTTGCCTGCCCGTACACTACCATCAAACGCCGCACAAAATCCCGCTAGCGGTTGACACAGCCATTGAAAAGATTCGCCAGCATAGCGACGAGCAGATACTGGTGGCTTACGGTGATTGCGGCACCGGCGGGCTGCTGGACAAAGTTTTACTTAAGCATGGTGTTGAGCGCCTACCCGGTGCACATTGCTACGCATTCTTTGCAGGATGTGAGCGCTTTGATCAGCTACACGAGGCAGAAGTTGGTACTTTTTACCTCACTGATTTTCTGGTAGCGCATTTTGATACCTATGTTTGGTGTATGCTGGGATTGGACAAGCAGCCTGATTTATTGGAAATGTATTTTGGTAATTATAAAAAACTTACCTATTTAGCCCAGACCAAATCTAAAACCTTAAAGAAACAAGCACTACAACACGCGCATACTCTGGGACTCGAATTTGACTATATTTATACCGGATACGGTGAGCTCGGCGGCGCGCTGGAAGGGTTGATCCGGGTTGCAGAGCCCAAAATGCAGAATCGTACCACCGCGATGCAAACATGCCAAATCTGATTACCATTTACTGGCGCGATATCCCAGCGCAGGTGATGGCCAAACAAGGCAGACAGCGCGCGCGGCATCAACTTTCTGAGCGATTTCAGGTGGCGATTGATCGCGCTGCGATGCGGGCCAAAAAAACCAATGCGGATGCTTATTTGGACGATTGGTATCGGCATACCGAAAAACAACGGGGTGATATTCATGAGCTGGTACAGCAACAAGCCGATAAGCTGGAGGCAGCGTACAACGATAAGCGCCTGGAGGCCATCATTAAAAATAAGGGCAAAGAGCCGACCCTTTCAGTGGTGAGTTCCTAAGATGTATTTCATGCGCAAATGGTCGGTATCGCACGCCCCACTTTTTGATTGGCTCTACAAACATTTTGAATGGATGCTGGTGGCGCTCGAACCCTTGTGGCTCAAAATCGGCTATGACCGGGTGGAAAAACCCATTACGTTTGTTGAGAAACACGTAAAAGGGTTTTTGTTTGATTGCCAGATGTGCGGTCAATGTTCCTTACATGATACGGGTATGTCCTGCCCGATGAATTGTCCCAAACAACTTCGCAATGGACCTTGTGGTGGCGTGCGTACAGACGGCACTTGCGAAGTGAAGCCGGAGATGCCATGCGTGTGGGTGGAAGCCTGGCGGGGTAATCAGCTGATGCACGATTCGAGGTTGATACTGGCGGTGCAATTTCCAGTGGATTATCGCTTAAAAGGACGTTCTTCCTGGCTGGCTGAGGTACGTAAGAAGCGTGATCAGGCGTTTTACGCCAGCTCCCATTAATGCGAAATTAGGGTTGTATGTATGCCTTTTGCGGATGAGCCCAAAGCAGGTGAAAACCTCCCCATTTTACCCGGACATGTTTCACCAGGCCGGCTAGAGCGCGTTTTGCGGATGGGTGCATTTGCCGTCACCACCGAGTTGGCGCCGCCCGATTCGGCTGATCCACAAGAGGTTTATCGCCAGGCAGCATTATTTGATGGGGTGGTCGATGGTATCAATGCAACGGATGGGTCTGGCGCGAATTGCCATATGTCGAGCATTGCGGTATGTGCTTTATTAAGCCGGAAAGGTTACTCGAGCGTGTTACAAATGGCTTGTCGGGATCGGAATCGGATTGCCATTCAGGGAGAAATTTTGGGCGCTTCTGCCATGGGTGTGGCGAATGTGTTATGTCTGACTGGAGATGATGTGTCTGCGGGAGATCATCCCGAGGCCAAACCGGTGTTTGATCTAGGCGCGATGACATTATTGAAAACTGTGCGTATGATGCGTGATGAAAGTCGCTTTTTGAGTGGTCGTAAGCTCGATGAGCCACCACGGTTGTTTATCGGTGCAGCAGCCAATCCATTTGCACCACCCCTGGCGTTTCGCCCCGAACGGTTAGCCAGTAAAATTAAAGCGGGTGCCCAGTTTATCCAGACCCAATATTGCTTTGATATTCCCCAGTTTAAAGAATACATGGCGCGCGTGAGAGATCTGGGTTTGCTCGATAAAGTCTATATACTGGCAGGCATTGGCCCGATGGTGTCAGCGCGTTCGGCTTCGTGGATTCGCGATAATGTGCCGGGCATTCACATCCCCGATGAGATTATTAGTCGATTGCTTGGCGCGGGTAAAAGACAGAAAGCCGAAGGTCGAAAAATATGTATCGAATTGATTCAGCAGTTGCAGGAAATAGAAGGCGTTGCAGGAGTCCACATTATGGCCTATCGGCAAGAAGAGGCGGTTGAATCAATTGTAAAACAATCAGGCGTATTGGGTGATAGGATACCCTGGTATCCAGACATGAATACCGACAAGGCGGCTTGATGAACCTACCCACTCCAAACCAAGAAGACGTATGACCACTACCAAACTCAGTTCGCCCAGCAAAGAAATTGTTATCGGTTTTGATCAACCATTTGTGATGATTGGTGAACGGATCAACCCGACCGGACGTAAAATCCTAGCCAAAGAAATGCAGGCAGGGAACTACAGCCGGGTTGAAAAAGATGTACGGGCGCAGGTGGCTGCGGGCGCGCAAATGCTGGACGTGAATGCAGGTATTCCATTGGCCGATGAGCCCAAAATTCTGGCTGAAACCATCCAATTGGTGCAATCAATCACGGATGTGCCGCTGTCAATCGACTCTTCTATCGTTGCTGCGCTGGAATCCGGCTTGGCGGTGTATCAGGGTCGAGCACTGGTCAATTCTGTCACGGGTGAGGAAGAGCGTCTGGAACAGGTGCTGCCATTGGTAAAAAAATACGACGCTGCAGTGGTGGCGATTTCCAATGATGAAAGCGGCATTTCTGAAGACCCGAATGTACGTTATGAGGTCGCCAAGAAAATTGTTGAGCGTGCACAGGATTACGGTGTTAAAGCTGCAGATGTGGTGGTAGACCCGTTGGTGATGCCCGTCGGTGCGGTCAATGACGCGGGTCAGCAGGTGATGCAGTTGATCAGCCGTTTGCGCAATGAGCTCAAGGTGAATACCACTTGTGGCGCTTCTAATTTCAGTTTTGGTATCCCCAATCGAAACGGAATAAACGGCGCTTTTATCAGTATGGCAATTGGTGCGGGTATGACGTCTGCGATTGTCAATCCGCTCCATTCAGAAGTCGTACAAGCCGTGCGTGCAGCCGATGTGGTGATGGGGAATGACCCGCATTGTGCAAACTGGATCAAATGTTATCGCGAGCCACAAGCTGAAAACAGGGTTGCTCCAGAAGGTCGACGTAGAGCTCGCAGAAGACGAAGATCATGACCCAACAAGATTTAAGCAACGTCCCACTTGATCAACCGGTTCACTTAACCGGAAGTTGCTTATGCGCAGGGGTGCGCTATCGGATAGAAGGCACAGTGCGGGGGGTGGTGAATTGTTTTTGCAGTCAATGCCAAAAAACCAGTGGGCACTATGTCGCGGCGACACGGGTCAATAACCACGAATTGCTAATTGACTCAGACACAACCTTAAAATGGTACGATTCTTCGCCGGGCTATCAACGTGGTTTTTGTCATCGTTGCGGGAGCAGTTTGTTTTGGCGTCGTCTGGATAGTGATCAGACCAGTGTCATGGCCGGCACGTTGGATAAACCAACCGGGCTAAAAACCGTTGCCAGTATCCACGAACAGGATGCTAGCGATTATTTTGAAATTCCCAAAATATCCATCTAATCAGGTTCGGTTTTAGGGCATTTGTTTGGTTCAGATTTAGCCTAAACTAGACCCATGAACAAGCAGCAGGCCAAAATCGTCTTCACCCCCTCCGGAATAAGAGGAGAAGTTGCAGTGGGCACGGACATACTGACAGCCGCACGCGCGCTGGGTGCGGATCTGGATACGGTTTGTGGGGGTAACGGTGTATGCGGTCGTTGCAAAATTCAGTTGAGTGAGGGTGATTTCCCCAAGCACCAGGTTATCTCAAAACGTGCGCACTTATCTGCGGTTACTGCGGAGGAACGAACGCTGTATCCCGAGGATAGGATCGACCAGGGTTTCAGGCTAGGGTGCCGAGCGCAAATAAACGGTGATGTGGTGATCGATATTCCACCTGAAAGCCAGGTACACCAGCAGGTTGTGCGTAAAGCGGCAGAAGCCCTTGAAATAGAGGCTAAGCCGGTAGTAAGGCTTATCGTGGTAGAAGTGGCTGAGCCCAAGCTCGATTCGCCCAGCGGTGATCTGGAAAGGCTCAAAGAGGCAATCGAATTTGAAATGGGCCTGGGCGAGCTTGATATTGATGCATCCATTTTACCCAAACTGCAAAGAGTATTGCGCCAGGGAAACTGGCAGCTCAGTGTTGCAATTTATCAATCCTCTAGAATAATAGGAATTTGGTCGGGTGAACAAACCCAGGCGTATGGCCTGGCGGTGGATATCGGTTCGACCACAATTGCGGGTCATCTTTGCGATTTGAGCGATGGCAAGGTACTGGCGTCTGCTGGTTTGATGAATCCGCAAATTCGTTTTGGCGAGGATTTGATGAGCCGGGTTTCCTATTCGATGATGAACCCTGGCGGGGATCAGGAAATGACGCGGGAAGTGCGTGCAGGAATTAATCAATTAATCGATGATTTACTGGCGCAATCAGATATTTCGCGTGAGTTGTTGTTGGATGCTGTATTCGTGGGCAATCCGGTGATGCATCATTTATTTCTGGGAATCGATCCGATTGAGCTCGGGGGTGCACCGTTTGCATTGGCCACCCAGGCATCGCTGAATCTAGCTGCGCGCGAGCTCGGTATCAAGATGGCGGCTGGTGCGCGTACTTATATATTGCCCTGTATCGCGGGACACGTCGGCGCGGATGCAGCGGCGGTGGTGCTTGCAGAAGCCCCTTATAAGCAATCTGCGATCACCCTGATTATTGATGTGGGTACCAATGCAGAAATCATATTGGGTAATCAGGTTCAGGTGGTGGCGGCTTCGTCGCCTACCGGCCCAGCATTTGAAGGTGCGCAAATCAGCCACGGGCAGCGTGCGGCACCGGGTGCGATTGAGCGCGTGAGAATCAACCCTGAAACGCTTGAACCAAAATATCGGGTGATCGGTATTGAGCCATGGTCAGATGAAGCGGGATTTGACGAAGCTGCCCAAAAAGTTGGGATCAGCGGGATTTGCGGGTCGGGAATTATCGAAGCTATTGCTGCACTGTTTTTAGCTGGGGTGGTTCGTGCCGATGGGATTATTGATCCAGCCAAGGCCAGCGTATCCAACCGTATTGAATCAACCGGTAAAACCTTTGCATACCGGCTGGTTGAGGGTGAGCCGGGCATCGTGATTACCCAAAACGATGTACGCGCGATTCAGTTGGCAAAGGCCACACTCTACGCCAGCGTCAGGCTGCTGATGGACAAACTTGCAATTGAAAAGATTGAACGTATTCGCTTTGCGGGTGCCTTCGGCGCGCATATCGAGCCGAAGTATGCGATGATACTCGGCATGATCCCGGACTGCCCCTTAGATAAAGTACAAGCGGTGGGTAACGCTGCGGGTACCGGCGCACGTATTGCCTTGTTAAGTCAGGCAGCGCGCCTCGAAATAGAAACCCAGGTTGCCCGGTTGGAGAAAATCGAAACGGCAACCGAAAGCAAGTTTCAGGAATACTTTGTCGCGGCGATGGCGATTCCGCATCAAACAGATGCCTTCCCAAATTTAAGCCAGCACGTTTCTTTGCCTCGACATGAAGTTACCTCGCAATCTGGGCGTAACCGTCGCCGACGGCGTACCACTGAATCATCACAAAAGTATTGAATAATGCCAACGCCACTGTACACCCCCAAAGATACGCCCGCACTTGTAGTCGATACCGATTTGTACGCAAATCGTGCGATAAAAAATACTGCAGCAAAGCCCGTCGACGCGTTTATCGTGCCTAAGCGTTCGGGCCGTGCGTGGACCATGCAAGCGGGACAGGTTTGTCGCATTGTCGCTGTTGAGGGCCCGCAAGTCGTTGATTTCAACGCCTGGAATCGGCATGATCCAAATGAGCGATTTTGGGCATCACGTACTCGCCAATTAGTCGGTGCGCACGTTAAACCCTATGATCAGCTGTGGTCCTGCTTGCCCTATTTGCGCCCGATAATGACGGTGACGGATGAATCACTGAATTATGGTATTGATGCAGACGGTGCGGGTTGCCATGATTTGTTAGGCACGCGCTGTGATCCGTATATTCATAAGCTACTCACCGGTGAAGATCTGGATTGCTGCTGTCACAGTAATTTGCTGCGTGCAGCGAGTGAGTACGGCTTGCAGGAAAGCGATATCCATGATGTGATTAATATTTTTCAGGTAACCGGCTTGACTGAAGACACGGAAAAATATTTCGTTAAACCGTGCCCGGCTAAACAGGGGGATTATTTTGAGTTTTACGCGGAGATCGATTTAATTTGTGCCTTATCCACCTGTCCGCATGGCGATATGTCCAAGCCAGTTTGGGGCGAGGGCGCGGTTGATCCGGTCGAAATCTGTCGACCGATCGGGGTGGAGCTTTATGAAAGTACGCTGTAGTTGCTGCCTGCCTGTATTTTATTCTTCTTCTTGCGTCCGATTCTTTTCCGCCAGAATGAGGCGGCGCTCATCGCGCGGTGGCAGACCAAACATATCGCGATAACACTTACTGAAATGCGGGGCGGAGGCAAAGCCGCAAGCCACCGATATTTCTACAATGGATTTTTCTGTTTGCAGCAATAACAGGCGCGCGTTGCGCAAACGTAAGCCGAGATAATACTGCGTGGGCGTACATTGCAGATAGTTTCTGAACAAGCGTTCCAGCTGGCGACGCGAAATTTTAACGTAGCCGGCGAGCTCATCCGGGCTAAGCGGCTCTTCCAAATTAGACTCCATTAACAATACCGCTTCGGTTAATTTGGGTTGACTGGTGCCAAGTTTCTGGCGCAAAGGAATGCGCTGATGATCCTGCATACTGCGCACGCGATCGATCAAAATCTCTTCTGAAATGGTCGCAGACATGCTCGGGCCATGTTCCTTGGAAATCAACTCAAGCATCATATCGATGGGCGTGGTGCCACCCGCGCAGGTATAACGATCACGGTCTATTTCGTAGATGTCGTCCGTGAGTTGAAGTTTAGGGAATTCTTCTCGCATCGAAGCCAGGCGTTCCCAATGAACCGTGCAACGATAACCGTCCAGTACCCCTGATTTGGCGAGTAAATAGCTTCCGTTACAAAGCGCACCCAAGGCGACGTTCTTTTTGGATAAAGACCGCAAACACTCACCCATGGATTGTGACCATGCCAAATTGACTTTCACCCCACCGCAAACAAATAATGCAGCGTAGTTAGCGGCCAAATCTTTACCCGATCTGGCGGGCGTTACTTCAACTCCATTGCTTGCGACTACCGGCTTACCATCCACCGAAACCGTCTCCCAACTAAATAGATTCTTACCCGAGACCCGGTTTGCCAATCTAAGTGTATCGATCGCCGCTGCGTAGGCGATAAGCGAAAATCCGGGAACGGTTAAAAACGCGTATTTCGTGGGTGTTTCTACGTTATCGGATGGATCGAGTTTTGAGACGACTTGGCTCATCAAGGTTCAGCTTAGAGATTAATTCGAATTTAGCATTTTATTCCGATTGCGACTATTAATTATTCGCGCATCGGCGCGTACTTATTGAGATGCGCTAAAGCGTGATAAATTCCATCTTTTACCATTATGTGGCCAGAAAATGACCCTCCCCAGCCTGATAAATATTGATAATGGCACGCGACCGCAAGGTACTTTTAGTGCGACAGAAATGAATCGGCGGCTTACCGGGCTGCGCAATCTAATGGCGCAGCTGGGGGTAGATACCGTGGTGATGAGCTCTTATCACAACATCAATTATTACAGTGATTTTCTATATTGTTCATTTGGACGCAATTATGCGCTGGTGATTACCGATCAGAATCAGACATCTTTAAGCGCCAATATTGATGGTGGGCAACCCGCGCGGCGCACTTTTGGCGACAATCTCGTGTATACGGATTGGCAGCGCGACAATTATTACAAAGGCCTTGCGACGCTGATCAAGGGTAAACAAATCGTCGGTGTGGAATTTGATCAGGTCTCGTTGCAAATGATGGATAAGTTGAAAGCCGTACTGCCTGATTGTACGTTTGTGGACATTAGCGAAGGCGCGATGAAGTTACGCATGATCAAATCAGCCGAGGAAATTGAACATATCAGCAAGATGACCAAAATTGCCGATCTGGGGGGCGAGGCTTGTGTCGAGGCGATCGATGTAGGAGTTGCAGAACATGAGGTGGCGCTGCATTCAACCCAGGCAATGGTCAAAGAAATTGCGCGCGTATTTCCTGACGCTGAATTGCTCGATACCTGGACCTGGTTTCAATCCAGCATCAATACCGACGGTGCGCATAATCCAGTGACTTCGCGCAAAATTGAAGCAGGCGATATCTTGAGTCTCAATTGTTTTCCAATGGTGGCGGGTTATTATGTCGCTTTAGAGCGCACCTTATTTGCGAAAAGCGTATCGGACGAACATCGCCGCTTGTGGGAGATCAATTGTCAAGTCCACGATGCCGGCAAAGCCCTGATTCAACCAGGCGCGCGTTGTTGTGACATCGCGCATGCGTTGAATGAAATTTATGCAGAACGCGATTTGTTGCAATATCGAACTTTTGGTTATGGGCATTCATTTGGGGTCTTATGCCATTACTATGGCCGGGAGGCAGGGCTTGAGTTACGTGAAGATATCGAAACCGTGTTACAACCCGGCATGGTGGTATCCATGGAGCCGATGATTATGCTGCCCGAGGGCCTGCCTGGTGCGGGCGGCTATCGCGAGCATGATATTCTGGTCGTGGGTGAAAGCGGATCCACCAATATCACCGGCTTTCCGTACGGACCAGAACATAACGTGATTTAGCTACCGGGCATTAAGGTGTGTCGGCTAAAATAGCGGCCTATGGAAAATAATAATAATTTACTCCTGATCAGCCATACTCCTTCAGAAAACACCCGAACATTAAGCGAGGCCGTGCTGCGCGGTGCGCTGAGTCAGACTGGTAGCGGGCTCAATATTATGCGGGTGACGCCCTTTTCGGCGCAAGCTAAAGATGTGCTAAGTGCGCGTGGCCTGATAATCGGTACGACTGAAAATTTTGGCTATATGGCCGGTGCGACCAAAGATTTTTTTGATCGTTGTTATTACGATTTATTGGATAAAACTGATGCCTTGCCTTACGCCGTCTATATTCGCGCAGGGCTAGACGGAACGGGGACTAAAAATGCGCTCGACGGAATTTGTGGCGCATTGAAATGGAAAGCCGTCCAGGAGCCATTGATATGCAAGGGAGAATATCGGCCGAGTTTTGAGCAAGATTGTGAACAACTGGGGGCCGCTATGGCAGCGGGTATAGGCGCGGGAATATTTTAGCCGCTATAATATCCTGTCTCAGTATGATAATAAATATTTAATGCATTATTATCACATCATTTCGGCGCTATTAGGAAATAAGGCAACTGAAGCCAGACTTTAAAACATGTGTTTTCTGTCTTATAACAAGGCAAAAAAGCATCTAAAATTTGTGTTAACGGCGTTGTCTCATGAGGTGGCACTGGCAATCAGTTGCCAGTGCCACCCGCAGTTTATCGGTACTTTAAAATTCTCATTAACAATTTTAATGCGTTCCTTACATAGCCCCCTCCAGGCAAAGGGACTTAAACATTACGCCTTGAATAAGCAATTCCTGGTTGGGTATTTTTACGCGTTTAAAATACTCCATTTTTATTTCGAATTTTGCCTCCATTCATCCAATAATTAAGTCGTAAAAATGCATCAAGTGCCTGAATTGAATCCCAGTGTTCTACAATTTTTTCGTTTTCAATCCTCCAAGTATCGATGATGTTCATTCCTTTCCGATCATTTCCTCGATCCTTTTCTTTTAGCGTCGCATGCGAGTGAAAGATTACATAATCTCCATCCGCATAGATATGTTTTACTTCATACGTGTAATCTGGATAATCTTGAACAAATTCCTGGAGAAATCCTACTAGACCATCGATTCCATCAGGCAGATTTCTATTATGTTGAGTATATGAGTCTTCGTTATATTTCGCTAAGACATATTCAAAGTTATGATTATTCATTAAGTTTTGTACAAAATCCGTAATTAGTTTTACATTTTCTAGTTCTTTCTCTGACCAACTTTCTTTCTGAAAGGATTCAAGATTAATGTTTAATTTGTCTGACTTTGCGGGAACCTCTGCTGATGCAGCACTACAACCTACAATAAGAAATAAGACCATGATGTATTTCCACATAATTACTCTCCTGTTAATAAAATTAAAATAGATGGGTGTATAAATAAATGATTGGAACAGCTTAGAAAACGCCATTTGCGTTCCGCACTGCGCCACCTGTGAGCCAATAATACAAACGCATAAAACTATCGAGGGGCTGAACCGCATCCCAATGCTCCGTCAACTTCCCGTCTTTAATGCGCCAAGTATCAATAATGTTGAAACCTTTTCGATCATTACCTCGGTGTTTCTTATTTACCGTGGCATGCGAATGTAAAATGACGTAATCGCCGTCGACAAAAATATTTTTTGCCTCGTAAGCAAAATCCGGAAATCGTTTTGTGAGGGAGCGGACAGAATCGATCACACCCGAAATGCCATCTTTCATGCTTCGATTGTGTTGTATATAAGGGGTATTTGAATACTGCTGTTCGATAAGTTCAAAATTGTGATCGTTCATCAAGTGTTGTACGAATAATAAAGCGGTTTCGGCCTTTTGCTTCTGCGACGGTGACCAATGATCGTTCATGAGTGAGTCAATCTCATTGCGAATTGTTTCCATATATACCTCCGGTTTAATCGCCAGCTTTTGGCTGGCATTGAATCATTTGTAGCTTGATAATTTCTTTAAAACCTGTATTATCGCTTGTAATATGCAAGTTATTACATTTAATTGCAAAATGCAAGTAAAAATTTTAATTTTAGAGGGTTGCAGATGAATCGTTCGGATTGCCCGATTTCAAATGTGCTCGAACATTTAGGGGATCGGTGGAGTTTGTTGGTGATCAGGGATATGGCATTTTTTGGCAAAAATTCTTACAACGAACTGCTGGAATCTGCGGAAGGTATTGCCACCAATATTCTTTCGAGCCGGTTAAGAAATCTCGAAACCAGCAACATTATTGAAAAACGACCAGACTCTTCTGATCGAAGACGACAGATATACAGTCTGACCGAATCAGGAAAGGACTTACTTCCCATTTTAATCGAGATGATTTTGTGGAGTGCCAAACATCATTCCGACATATTAAATATTCCAACCGATTTGGTACAAAAAGCAAAAAATGACCGTAATACCTTGATAAGCCAGCTGACGGATCAGATTGCTGCGCAACAATGATAAAGAAAAGATCTGGCTTATCGTTGACTAAAAAGAAAACCTACTATTTAAAAACACGTGAAGTCTTTGATATCGGTGGTTAAGTAAAAAATGTTGCAGTTATTTTTCGCAAGAATAGTTTGTCGTATGGCACTCGCTTGCGATTTTAATGATTCCTGGTGCCTCGCGGGGGGAGCGCGCTTTTGCTCTTAATCGTGCTCTTGTTTGGATCTAGCACTAAGCTCCCGAGTACAAAAGGTTCTATCGGACTGTGAGCAATATATAATGATACAAGCATCGAGTATACTAATTCACAGCAGGTCAACTGCGCTTTAGGCTATTGAGATGTTTGCACTAATCGTTGTCGCCAATCCAAATCCGAATAGTCTGAGTCATGCTATGGCGTCCACTGCGGAAAACATACTCACTACTCGCAACTATGATATCGTTACCCACGATCTATACACGGAGCACTTTGATCCCGTTCAACCAACTGGAGAAAGTAGTAACACAAAATCAACCGACCAACTTGTGGAGCAGCACTGTTCAGAACTCGCGCGTGCGGATTTGATCCTTATATTTCACCCAAATTGGTGGGGACAACCACCGGCAATTCTTAAGGGCTGGATAGATCGAATATTTCGTCTGGACACTGCGTATGCGTATCCCCCTGGCGTTGGTTTTGAAGGGGTTCCAGTGGGGCTGCTCAAAGCTCGGCACGCCCTGGTATTCAACACGTCTAATACGCCAGCTGAGCGCGAGAACTTGGTATTCGGTGACCCCCTTGAAACACTCTGGAAGAAATGCGTTTTTGATCTGTGCGGCGTCAAAAATGTAACAAGGCGAATGTACTCCCCCGTGTCACACAGCACTCCCGAGAAACGCGCCGCCTGGCTCGCTGAGGTTGGAGTGCTTGTCGAGAATGTGGCCTAACAAGTTATTCCAGCGTGGCGTTCCCGTGGCACTCATCGCCCGGCTAGATTTGTAAAGGTTACACAGAAATTATTCTAAAATTGAGAAAATGTAGATATTAAAAGGCATAACAAAACATGAGTGGTGAAAATAAACCTTTAAAAGATGTTTTCCTTGCATTTCAGGTTATTCCTCGTCTTAAAGCAGGAAATAACTTTGAAGTAGTTGATAAAGCAATTGAAGTGGTTAAGGCTGCAAATGTTCCATTCCTAGTTGGAGCAATGGAAACTACGATGAAAGGTGACCTCGACCAACTTTTTGAAATTGTGAAAAAGGCACAACAAGCTTGTTATGACAATGGGGCTTTGGAAGTTATTACTAATATAAAAATTCATTCCAAAACACGTGAAGCGACTGACACATTCTGTACTTATGATCGAGGTGTTACCCCTGCGAATCATATGTTTGTATCAAAAAAATGAAAAATACAATATCTAACCAGGCGTTTCACAAGGAATTTTGCCACTTCTAGCTATCACAGCCTGGTCTGCTTTCCCAATACTCATCGCTTCACTACTGGTCAAAGCGATAAGGCAAAATCCTGTGCGCCCAATATTCCCGTAGTGCTTCGCGCCCCGGGAACGCGCAGCTGTCCTAAAACGGTTCTCTCGGCGCCATACGTATTGGTTATAGTCTGATCGACGAGCAGTAAAAGCCTGCGCATTAATGTGATCTATTTATCCACCTGATCAAATAACCTTTCTATTTCATCGCCACCCACGCCCAATAGAAACGACGAGAAATCGCCCTGCTCAAACATGACCTTGCTGGAATTGACAATCGCGGCATGGGTTACGCGCGCCAGTGCTGAACCCAGCGAGACTCTCGCTGCGCCGATATTGGCGAAATCTGCTAACGTCTGCTTGGCAAAATCACCCGCTGCCAGCGCGTTAACCGGTGTATTAACGGATTGGCATATTCGTTCAAGATCCTGCATTGAGGGGGGAAGTGGTACGTACAGCACATCCGCACCGACTGATTCAAACGCTTGAATTCGGCGAATGGCCTCCTGGGTATTGTATTGGCCATTCATCACGCCATCGGCGCGCGCGGTGAGCACAAAATCTTTTTCAAGTGATTGAGCAGCATCCATCGCTGCCTCAATGCGTTCAACCGCAAGGCTGAAATCATAAGGTGTTTTGTCCGGCAGGGCTGTATCTTCAATGCAGCACCCTGCCAGGCCAATGTCCCCCGCTGCTTGAATGGTAGCTGCAACGGTCTCGGGTGAATGGCCGTAACCGTTTTCAAAATCTCCACTCACGGGCAGTGGTGTTGCGGCAATTAAGTCACTTGAATGTTTTAAGGTTTGTTCAAGGCTGATATGCCCCATATCTTTAACGCCTAGAGTAAACGCATGGCCGGCTGAGGTGGTGGCGATGGCTTTAGCACCCAGCGCAGCAAATAATTTTGCCGAACCCACATCCCAGGCATTGGCCAGGATAAAAGGATTACCGGGTTGGTGAAGCTCACGGAAAGAGGTTTGGGTAGCGGATGAGGTCATGTGATTGTCCGGTGGGGGTTAGGTAAGGCCAGTATTCTTATTACAAGCATACAAAATTCTGCAGCAATTATCATGCATAGATTTTCGTCAGACAATCCATGCCAAAGTTTCTTTGACATGGTGAAAGCGTGTGGTTTATGCGATCATCAAAGTCGCAAGCAAGGACGTAAGGCGCCCGTAAAGATGACACTATCGCGCCTTGTAAACACCGACCCTGTTCTTCATCGGCGTCTACGTTCGCAATTACTAAGCGCTGGCTTTATCAATTAGATTATTTATCATGGTGAAACCCAAAAATACTTTTCAGACCCTGCTCGACACCAAACCATATCTGTTGGCGGATGGTGCGACGGGCACCAATTTATTTCAGGTGGGTTTGCAAACAGGCGATGCACCCGAGCTTTGGAATATTGATGCGCCAGACAAGATTCGAGCCCACTATCAGGCATTTGCCGATGCGGGCTCAGACATCATTCTGACCAATACTTTCGGTGGTACCCACTATCGGCTTAAATTGCATCAGGCGCAGGATCGAGTCACCGAACTGAATACCGCTGCAGTCAAGTTAGCGCGAGAAGTGGTGGATAAGGCAGACAGGACAATTGCCATTGCGGGCTCAATTGGGCCGACTGGGGAAATTCTGCAACCCAATGGTGAACTCAGCAAGGAAGAGGCAAGCGCAGCCTTTCGTGAACAGGCGGCTGCATTGAGCGAGGCAGGTGTAGATGTGTTATGGATAGAAACCATGTCATCGATTGAGGAGGTGGAGGCCGCCGTTGACGGGGTGGCGGAATTTGATTTGCCCATTGTGTTTACCATGAGTGTGGACACCAATGGGCGTACCATGATGGGCATCACGCCTTCACAAATTATTGCGCTTTCTGGGAAGGTGTCAAGCCCGGTGCATGCCTGCGGTACCAACTGCGGCGTGGGAGCATCAGAAGTAATAGCGACCGTGATGAGTATGCACAATGCCGCCAAGGCGCTATCGGTCCGACCCGTTATCGTGGCCAAGGCAAACTGCGGCATTCCCGAATGGGTGGACGGTGAGATAGTGTATAACGGCACGCCTGAATTAATGGCGAAATATGTACAGCTGGCTTTGGATGCAGGCGCCAGGATTGTCGGCGGTTGTTGCGGTACGTCTTTTGAGCACGTGGCTGCAATGCGCAAAGCGATGGATCAATACCAGCCCGGTGCAGCGCCTGATATTGAGCAGGTGCAAATCGAGTTGGGAGAGATATCAAACGGTGCCCTGGATTTGTTTCATGGCCGCGATCGTGTTAACGCCGCGCAACAAGCTAAAAAAAGTCGTCGTCGCCGCGCCTAATCTTTGCGTCCGGTTTGGTCCTCAGACGTTTGTTCTTTTTGCACCTCTTCGAGCAGCCATGCGCGAAAAGCCTGCACTCTGGGTAATTTGGCTTTGGCGGGCGTACAAACAAAGTAGTAGGCAAAATCCAGCGGAATGGAATGCTCAAGCGGGCGAACCAGACGGCCTGCTTTTAAATCATCTTCTGCGACCACGCTACCGATGAGCGCAATGCCCTGGCCCTCCACCGCCGCTTGCACCACCATTTCCGCATTGGAGAAATGCAAGCCGTGAGTGCTAGTGGTATCTTCAACCCCCACGGTTTTAAACCACATGGCCCAGTCGGGAGAGGACGCATCAAGATAATAGTAATCACCATGAATCAGGGTATGCTGCTGTAAATCTTCGGGTGCTTTAATGGGTGGCCCTTTTTCGAGCAAGCCTGGACTACATACAGGATACACTTGCTGGGGTAATAAAAAATCCGTTTCCAGCCCGGGATAGTTGCCACTGCCGAAGCGGATGCCCGCGTCGATATCTTCTCGCAGTAAATCAACCAGTTCTTTGCTCGCATCAAAGCGCACATCGACGTCTGGATGGCGCGCCTGAAAATTTTTCAGTCGCGGCATCAGCCAGCGCGCAGCAAAGGCTTCAGCCAGGGTAACGGTCAAAGGTTTTGCCAGCGTGATCTCTTCTAATATTTTCATTGCTTCAGCCATGCGGTCAAAGCCTTCAGTTAAATAAGGCAGACAAACCTGCGCCTGCTCGGTCAGTAGAATCATACGGTTTTGACGCTTGAATAAGGTAACGCCGAGGTAGGCCTCCAGGGTTTTTATTTGCTGGCTGATGGCGCCTGGTGTGACATTAAGCTCGGTTGCAGCCTTGCTAAAGCTTAGCAATCGTGCGGCGGCTTCAAACGCGCGCAAGGCGTTCAGGGGTGGGAGTCGACGCATTTTATAGTTTAGAATATCTAATAGATAGTAGAGAATTAATCGTTTGTAATAAGCATGTATATCTATATATTTAGGGACAAGCAAGCCAGTTCCATATGAAATATATAGGAGATATACTAACATGAAAAACGCAAACCAAACCAGACAGAATCAAAAATTCGAACAACGACTGAATCATTTACAGGGCGTAATGGGTATGCCGCACTGGTCAACAACTGGGCCAAGCTTGGAGCAGATCAGGGCATATGATCAACATGGGCGAAAACTCCAATCCAGCGCGATTCAAAAGGCGGTTCGGCGCGGGTTTAAAGTGATTAAATCATCGCTATTGGGCCCGATTGCGAAAATGGTACAAATGCGTAAGGAACGCAAAGACCTCCAGATATTGCTCCAGTTGGATGCACATACCCTTAAAGATATCGGCCTGAGTCGGGCAGATGCCTATGGGGTAGCGAAAGGGCGGGTCAATGCAGAACAGATCAATGCGCAGCGTCAGGCGAAAGTTACAGCGCAAATAAAAGCTCGACAGCGATTGGCCCCAGTAAAATCAGTTCCGGCTCCACAGGCGGCGCGTGTTAAAACCTTTGCGGCGAATGATCCGCGCTATTCTAGTAAATGCGCCTAGGTTTTAAATAAGTGCTAAAGTAAGTCTTTTAAAGCGAATCGATGCACGCTATTGAATGGTCTAATCGATATCCAGGGGGCTTTGAATGGTCGCGGTGTTCAACTGTTTGACAATATGGGTATAAATCATGGTGCTGCTGATATCTTTGTGCCCCAGCAAAGCCTGAATGGATCGAATATCCAGGCCGCTTTGTAACAAATGTGTAGCGTAACTATGGCGAAACGTATGTGCGGTCACTTTCTTATTAATCCCGGCGCGGTTAGTCGCAGCCTTGATCGCGCGACTAACGTTGGTAGGGTAAAAATGATGCCGACGTTGTTTGCCACTGCGCGGGTCAGTTGAGATATTTGCAGCGGGAAACAAGTATTGCCATTTTAATTCACGTGCGGCATGAGGATATTTTCTGGATAATCCATCAGACAGGTATACATGGCCATAACCATCGCGTAAATCTTTATCATGTAAACGCTTAACCTGCTTGACTTGTGCCGTTAAGGCCGTGATCAAGCTTTTGGGCATGGGCACGATACGGTCTTTAAGGCTCTTGCTATCCATGATATGAATGGTTGTGTGCGCAAAATCAAGATGTAACACCCGCAAATTCAACAGTTCTTTCATCCTGAGGCCACAGCCATATAGCAGCGATATGGCCAGATAATGTACAGGGCTTTTAACGGCGTCCAAAATGTGCAATACCTCCTCTTTAGATAGCACAACCGGTATGCGCTCACGCTGCTTGGCGCGCAGCGCCTGAATATTTTGCCCCTCCATGGAAATTGATAACACTTGGTTATATAAAAACATCAGCGCATTAAAAGCCTGGTTTTGTGTTGTTGCGGCGACTTGCTGATGTGCAAGGTGGGTCAGAAATTGTTCAATTTCCAGCTTACCCATGTCTTTAGGGTGGCGTTTTTTATGAAAAAGGATATATCGGCGTATCCAGTAAAGGTATATCTTTTCCGTTTGCAAGCTGTAATGCTTCAAGCGAACAACGTTTCTTACCCGATCTAAAAGCTTTTGTGCCATTGATAATTATGTGATAATTAATATTTAAAGCAACCCTATCACACTTATATGATATAAATCATCAGATATTTGCTGTTATACGCTTATATGTTGTGATATCCTAGTCTTTTGAATGACTAATAATATGTTCCCGCGGCGCTTCGCGCCACGGGAATCGTGCACTTGTCCTTAACCGTCCTCTCGTTTCGTTCTGTCACGAAGCGCCAGAGAACAAAACGTTCGACCGGACAAATTGAACAATATAATATGATGCAAGCATCTAGTATACTGACCCAATTTGCAGGTCAACTGCACGATTACGTGTACTAGGAAAGATATGGAAGTTTCTGCTGAAGAAGAAATAAAGCAGATAGAAATGGGCAAACCGCACGTCGTGATTTTGGGTGCTGGAGCGAGCTTTGCAGCATTCCCTAATGGCGACAGGAACGGTCGAAAACTGCCTTTAATGAACAATTTTGTTGAAACTCTTGAAATTGAAAACCTAATTGATCGAGCCGGTTTGACTTTCTCTTCGAATAATTTCGAGGACATATACTCTGAAATTCATAGGCATCCTGAACTCGAAGAGTTGACGGGGGAATTAGAAAGTGTCGTTTATGATTATTTTCGAGCTATGGAGCTTCCCGATCATCCTACAATTTATGATCATCTCGTCTTATCCCTTCGAAACAAAGACTTCATCGCAACATTTAATTGGGATCCATTTCTAGTACAGGCAAATCGCAGAAACGGCACGCGTTTCAAGATGCCCCGATTACTGTTTCTCCATGGTAATGTAGAAGTTGGGTATTGCCGAGATGGTCACATGATGGGAAATAACGGTGCGAGGTGTCACCATTGCGGCGAACCACTCACCCGGACCAAGTTACTGTATCCTGTGGCGGAAAAGAACTATCATCTTGATGAGTTTATTTCACGGCAATGGGCTACGATGGACGATCTGCTCAAACACGCCTTCATGGTAAGCATATTCGGATATGGTGCTCCGGTATCAGATGCAAGTGCGATTGATCTTTTAAAGAAGGCTTGGGGCAGTGTAGGTAGCAGAAACATGGAGGAGTTTGAGATTATCGACATTAGGGATGAAGATGATTTACGCGAGACATGGTCGCCTTTCATCCATACACACCACTACAGGGTTGAAAGTGACTTTTACAGCTCGTGGATTGCAAATCATCCGCGAAGGACAGGCGAGGCGTACATAAATCAATTCCTTAAAGCGCAATTCATCGAGAACAACCCACTGCCAAAATCATCTGATTTTGAAGATCTTTGGAATTGGTTTGACAAGCTCCAAGAGGTCGAAGATGCGCACACGTAACAAGACGCTGCACTGGACGGCAATTCCGCTGCGCTCCATTGCCGCCAGTGAGCTTGGTCGTTCCCGCGGCGCTTCGCGCCACGGGAATCGTGCACTTGTCCCTGGCCGCTCTCTCGTCTCGTTCTGGTGCGAAGCGCCAGAGAACAAAACGTTCGACCGGACTGTGACCAATATCAAATGATGCGAGCATCGAGTATACTGATTCTCAGCAGCTCAACTGCACGACTATGTGTATAAAGGAAACAGAATGAAATTTAATCATTTAGGAATACCAACTAAAGATAGATTTGAAGGAGAAATTGATCTTCCTCATTTAAAAATGACGGTGTCGGATCATGAAAATAACCCTTATGGCATTCAGTGGCAAAGGTATTGGGACGATGCGCCGTATCCAGAACTTGTAAAAACTGTGCCACATGTTGCTTTTGTGGTAGATGATTTGCAAAAAGCAATAGAGGGTAAAAATATCATTATTCAACCTAACTCGCCGAGTGAAGGTTTGATGGTGGCGTTTATTGAAGAAAACGGTGCTCCAGTAGAATTAATGCAGTATGAAAATGAAAACATATAAAAAGGCGCAGCAATCGCTCCCGTTGGTCGCTGTAACAGTCAAAACGCTATGCTTATTTGTCTAACCCCGTGCACGGCGTTATGAGGTCACGGACAGTTTTGAGTAACCGGGCCATATTTTTACTACTGATATTTCATCTTTGTGGGTGCGCTAGCTTACCCAATACAAGTATTAGCGAGCTAGATAATAGAAAAGTATCTTACTTAAGCCAAGGTGAAGGCATGCCAGTAGTTGTTCTCGAAGCAGGAATGGGTCCTTCGATGTCTACATGGGCGCCTATCTTCGAAAGCGTTAGCCAAGTTACCAAAGTATATGCTTACAATCGACCAGGATACGGCCGCAGCACGATTGGAGAGGTTCCTGGGTCCGCCAGGATATTGGCCAAACAGCTACATCAAAACCTGGAGGCAACTGGTCACAAACCACCCTATTTGTTAACCGGTCACTCCGCAGGTGGGCTCTATGTCAATATGTTCGCAAGAATGTATCCTGAAGAGGTCGCAGGTGTTCTTCTAATAGACTCAAGCCATCCATCCCAGTTTGAATACTTCAGGAAAGAGCAGCCATTACTGCACTCGGCACTTATAACAACTAGTGCAATAGGAAAAATGACCTACGAAGCATCGATTCTAAAAAATGTACATGCCGAGTTTGACCAAATCACATCCTTCCCTGATATACCATTAGTAGTACTTACCGCAGAGAAATCTTCGTTGTTCGAATCCCAGGCGATGCGTAAAAAATGGCTAGAATTTCAGGTAGATCTTGCAGAGATGTCGACCCAGGCTAAACACAAAGTTATTGAAGGCAGCGGACATTTTATACACAGTGACAAACCACAAGTTGTAATCAAGGAAATTATAGGTCTGATCAATGCTTTCAGAAAAATACAATGACCTCAATAATAAGCACATGCGGTCAGATGGCCTGCTGCGCAGGCCGCCGCTGATGTGGGGCGTTAAGCGAACAAAGAAAGTGATGATCGAATGAGTCCAGATTGGAAAATTCGAAAAGCTACTCTAGCAGATTCTGAGGGCCTCAAGAATTGTATGGAGTCTGCCTATGCGATGTATCAAAAACGCATGGGCGGGAATCGACTGCCACCTATGGATGTCGATTACTCTGCAGAAATTCAGCACTTTCCAACTTGGGTGGTTGATGCTAATGGACGAATTTTTGGCGGATTGATTATGATGTTCAAGAAAAATGATGCCACAATTGCAAATGTAGCTGTCGATCCAGAACATCAGGGGAAAGGAATTGGAAGCGCGCTAATCAATTTCGCGCAGTCAAAGGCCAAAGAACAAGGTTATTCCGAGTTGCATCTAGCGACGCATGTGCTGCTAAAAGAGAATATTGCGCTTTATCAGTATCTTGGTTGGGAGGTTACGGAAAGAGACGAAACCAAGGTTCGCATGAAGAAGGAAATATGAACGGCGAAGTGTCGAATTAAAGCGTATTGCCTAATAAGACGATCAAGCTATTCGTTGCTGTACTCCTTACTCGGACGCTCAGCACTCCGTAACCTACTCACGCATGGCTTCGCCATGGCCGCCCGATCAATCGCTCGGGGAACGCGCAGTTGCCCTAAAACCATTATCACGTTTCGCGCGGGCGCGTATCGTCCAAGTACAAAAGGTATGATCGGAGCGTGCTCAATATAAAAAGATGTAAGTATCGGGTATACTGACACGTAGCAGGTCAATTGCGCGATTTACAATTGTAAACTTGTTCTAAGCAATCTAAAGAAGGAGGAGCTCCGATGAGAGCGAAACAACTCACTCTATGTTCAGTCTTCACCATATTCGTCATTGCATGTTATCACTTCCCTGCTCTTGCAGATGGTAATACGGCAAAGGCAGGTCTCGCACAAGCGCAAGCGAATGCTAAAAAGTGGAAGGCGGATGCAACACTGGTTCAACTATTAACCCTCACCGGTAATGCGGATGGTACTGCTGACAAGTGGACCTATGTGTTCCATTCGCCTGAGGCAAAGCAGGGATATAATGTGTACGTGAGTAATGGCAAGGTAGTCCAAGAACTAGAGGTTTCGGCGAGTTTTACCGACTCTGTAAGTTCAGATTTTGTTGACAGTGCAGAGGTGATTGTAGAGGCTAAAAAAAAGGGGCTCAAGATGAAGGGCAAGGTAATGATGATGCTCCATATAATGCTCCAAGGTACAAAAAACGAGGGTGCGTACTGGAATATCCTCGGTGACATGACAGAAGAAAACAGCATGATCTTCGACGCCGAAACAGGGAAGTTTTATAAGCTACAAAAATTCCAATAAACGTTACTGAGTCCTACGGATTTGAAATCAGTAGCTAGCTTAGCATTTCATTCAATTGGGACCGGCTATGACGTTGGTGTTTTGCAACCATAATTAAATGCAAACATCCAGGCTATTGTTACCCTCGAATCAATATCCCTGCCAGCCTCTCAGTTTTAGCGTTACGGAGCCGAAGCTGGATGTCCGCCACTTGACGAACTCAATTGTTGGCATCCAAGACTGCGTGCTGCATTTTGAACTTACCGGGCGACATGATAATCATCTGTAATCAAAATACAAACTGACATGAATAGAAAATGACATGCTGAAGTTTATCTCTGTCGTCATCGCTGGTTACGCCCTGTTTGTCACACTCGTGTACTTCATGCAGGGTCGCATGCTTTGTCTGCCAGGTGTGCCGGGGAGAACGCTAAGCATGACGCCGAGTGATATTGGCATGGACTACCAGGACGTTTCCATCGAGACTACCGACGGAGTGACACTGCATGGGTGGTTTGTCGAGCGGCGATCCTCTCAAGTGCTGCTTTTCTTTCATGGCAATGCGGGAAATATCTCCCATCGATTGAACTCCATACAACAATTCCAAAATTTGGGCTTGTCGGTATTGATTATCGACTACCGGGGCTACGGCCAGAGCGGCGGTAAGATTTCCGAAAAAGGAATGTATCGTGATGCTGGTGCAGCCTGGCGTTATCTTACTGAGGATCGTGGCATATCCGCCAATGAAATTGTTATATTCGGTCGTTCACTGGGTGCTTCGGTTGCATCGTGGTTAGCTGCACAACATCAACCGTTGGCACTTATCGTGGAGTCGTCCTTCACATCTGTCCCGGATATAGCCCAGGAGCTTTATCCATGGCTTCCCGCTCGTAGGTTGAGCCGTTTTAGCCACGCAACACGTGATTACGTTCGAGATGTTCACTGCCCGATACTGGTTGTGCACAGTCGTGATGATGAGATCATTCCCTATCACCACGGTGAAACAATTTTCGCAACTGCGAACGAACCTCGCACTATGTTGACGCTTCACGGCGGCCATAACGACGCGTTTCTCCGAGATGAGCAGAACTATATTGAAGGGTTTCAAACGTTTCTGGCAAGACTTTCCCCACCCGCTTCACCACGTCAATGACTGGAGTGTTCTATCGCATTGTTCCGTGTCCGTATTTAACCAAACCTTCAAAGCTATTTGGTTTACACAATCTGTTGATAACTTACACATTACGTTGTAGCCGAATTTGACCCATTACCCGCACAAGCTATGGAATCAGTCGTCGGCTGATACGCCGCACTTTGTGTTCCGAATCTTTATGGTAACCTTAGTCGCACAACTAAGGGTGTAGCGCTATTATTAAGCTACGTTGAAACTCCGGTTGTGGTTGAACCTGACGAATGAAATACTCTCAGAAAAATAGGCAGGGTATTTACCTTGGGTTACTTTCCTGTGAACCGGGGTGTTAGGCTAATTTGAAAAGATAAAACAGTGAAAATAAATCAGCCAGTCCCAGAATTGCCCGTAGCAGATGTGAAAGAAGCGCAGAAATATTATCGCGATATACTGGGCTGCAAAATTGAATGGCTTTATCCAGGCAACAATATCGGTGCGGTCTCGAATGATGAAACCGCTATATTTTTTAGAAAAAGAACGGGTGCATTTGAACCCGCCGTAAATTGGGTTTATTCCGACGATATAGATGCTACTTACGAAAAGCTTGTAGCGGCGGGTGCTGATATCGTGGATGATATTGAAAATAAATCATGGGGTCTTCGGCAGTTTACGCTAAAGGATTTAGATGGCAATGTGTTCTACTTTCACCATGATTTACCGAATGACTCGCCCGAACAATAACTTGCGCTTAATGCGTTTACGTTGCTGGCGGTTACCCTAAGCAAACGGGTCAATTGAGCATTGGGTAGAAGCATAATGCGGTATAAATGACGATTCAAAAAGCGGTAAAAGAAAATGCCGCTGATCTCGCGTATCTTCTTAATCTCGCGGGTGAAGGCATCCCAAAATATCTTTGGAGTGAGATGGCAGAGGATGGTCAAGACCCAATGGAAGTCGGTCGTGCGCGCGTTTCAAGGAAGGAAGGCGGGTTTAGTTACACCAATGCGCGAGTAAGCGTAGAAGCGGATAATGTGCAGGGTATGATTGTCTCATATCAACTACCAGATCCGTATACTTTAGAGGACATTGACGCATACCCAGATATTGTTAAACCACTGGTACTTCTCGAAGCGAAAGTACCAGGAAGTTGGTACATCAATGCAATCGCTGTTTTTGAGGCGTTTCAAGGCAGTGGGATTGCTCGAAAATTACTAAAAGATGCAGAGGATCAGGCAATTTCTGCGAGTGTTGGTAAAATGAGCCTAATAGTGGCATCTGAGAATAAGCGTGCGAAAAATCTCTACGAACATATCGGGTATAAATTTGATTCATCATTGCCAGTAGTTCGCTATCCCGGTTGTTTGCATGGCGGTGAATGGTTGCTAATGATCAAGGAGTTGGGCGGTGCAGTATAACTGGCTCAAGTTCATGCCGGGCGTACTGCCCTTCGTAAAATGCCGACTGTACTGGCGCTCGGTAGCGAAGCGTTTTATTATTTTATGAGTGCACGGCTAGATCTCGTTAGCAGGTTCTACCATGAGTTGTGGAACAAACATAAGCTCGAAATTGCCCCCGATATTCTGTCGCCAAACATCATATTTCGAGGTTCGCTTGGTGATGAAAAACAAGGCCTTAGTGGTGTTGCGGAGTACGTCAATAGAATTCATACAGCGTTAGATAAATATCACTGTGAGATAATCGCACTATCGGAAAAAACGGACAAAGTTAGGGCAACGGTTGATTTTTCGGGAATTCATCAAGCATCGTTTCTAGGCTATCCGCCATCAGGCAAGCCAGTGCAATGGCAGGGAAAAGCTGTTTTTCGTTTCACAGAATCTCTCATTGATGAAATTCAGGTGTATTCTGATGTCGGTGCATTGAGGCGGCAGCTTGAATCAAATGAAACCTAATCTATTGGGGCGTTACCAGCGTGACGCGCGCTGCCACAACCCAAGGTTTTATACCCATTAATCGAGATGCATCTCGTTCTGTTTGATATTGATGGAACGCTCGTCGACTCGTCAGACTACGAGACGCGGCTTTATTCAGATGCAATCGCAGAAGTAATAGACACGCCATTTGAACGAGATTGGCGTCGTTATAGAAACGTTACCGATGGCGGTATTCTCGACGAAATAATTGAAGGATGTGGATTGACCGGCGAACGTTACGATATTCATTCCCGTGTAAAAGAAAATTTCATCGAGAAAACGAAGCAGCATTTCGCTAATTATCCGGCCTCTGTAAAAGAAATACCCGGTGCCAAATTCTTATTTGATGGGTTATGCGCGCATTGTTTATGCACAGTGGCAATTGCGACGGGTGGGTGGGAAGAAACTGCTCGTTTAAAGCTGTCGGGAATTGGCGTCGATACCGACCGCATACCACTTGCTTCAGGTTCCGATTCGACCAGCCGGAAAGAGATCATGAAGATTGCTGAAAAAAGCGCTCTAGGTGATACTCGACCAATGACGAAAACCTATTTTGGTGATGCAATTTGGGATAAATTAGCCAGCGAATCACTGGGGTTTGATTTCGTGGCGGTTGGAAATAATGTTAGTCATGTGACCCAATTCCCCGATTTACAAGCGCATGAAGAAATCTTTAAGCATTTAGGTATTTAACCAGGTAATGTAGTGTGCCGCTTCGTCTAACCTGTCTTTTTGGAAATACAAAAGACGTGCTAGCTCTCGTTGGCTAAAGATCGAGGACGTTGGGATCATTTAATCGGTTTAAGCTTTCGATGAGGATAGCATGATAAAACAATGGCTCACCAAGAACATGGGGACGAAATGGTCAGGTCGTGGGGAGCTATGGCTTGATCCAGAAGGAAACTACGCCGAGAATTATGACTGTGCACTGTCTATTGACTCCGATGGAATGCATTATTCCTGGTCTTATGCAGACCAAAGGAATAAAGGCAAGTTTACCTTTAATGAAAGCGGGGCAGTTTGGGTAGATAGCTGGCACCAGCCAAAACCTGTGGAGTGTTTTAATGTGCCAGAAGCATGGGGTTTGTTCTCGGTTCGTTATTCATATGAGGTTCCTGATAGTTCTAACTGGGGTTGGCGAAGCATGCTTTCCGAACGGCCGGATGGCTCCCTGGTGTTGCAGATGACGAATATTACACCTTGGGGGGAAGAAGGTCGGGCGGTGAAAATGGTGTTTACCCGTAAAAAGGCCTAACAGCAGCCTAAATTTGGGTAATATACCGGTCGAATCGCTAGTTCCCCATACACTGAATATTGATCACGCATCACAATCATAAGGAGGCACCGCTATGAAATACCACAAATTAGGTCACAGCAACATAGAAATCTCTGTCATCGGATTGGGCTGTATGGGAATGTCGGAATTTTATGGTTCAGCCCAAGAGGTGGAATCGATAGCCACCCTCCATCGAGCGATTGAACTAGGGGTTAATTTTTTAGATACAGCGGATATCTATGGGCCCTGGACAAATGAGGCGCTGGTCGGTAAAGCAATTGCTGATCGACGGGACGACGTGGTTGTCGCCACGAAATTTGGTGTTGTGCGGGACGAAAAGGGCGAGTTTCTAGGTATTAATGGTCAACCCGACTATGTGCGTTCGGCTTGTGATGCTTCTCTCAAACGCCTGGGGCTGGATTATATTGATCTGTACTATCAACACCGAGTTGACCCTAATGTTCCCATTGAGGAAACCGTCGGCGCAATGGCTGATTTAGTACAAGCTGGAAAAATAGGCTACCTTGGCTTATCTGAAGCTGAGCCAGATATTATCCGTAGGGCGCAAGCAGTCCACCCGATTAGCGCCTTGCAAACCGAATATTCATTATGGAGTCGAGAACCAGAGCAAGAGATTCTCAGCACAACAAGCGAGTTAGGGATCAGTTTTGTTGCGTATAGTCCGCTGGGAAGAGGATTCTTGACGGGTCAAATTAAGCAATTCGAAGATTTGGCTGAGGATGATTGGCGACGCATGAATCCTCGATTTCAAGGCGAGAACTTTGCTAAAAATCTGGACCTGGTTGACCGAATTATCGAAATTGCGCGAGATAAAAATGTCACGCCAGCCCAGTTGGCTCTGGCTTGGGTTTTGTCCCAAAGAGAAAATATTGTCGCCATTCCTGGGACCAAGCGCCGCCATTATTTAGAACAAAATCTGGGGTCACTTGAAGTGACCTTAACCAAGGATGATTTAACTCGAATCGATGATGCGTTTCCCGTAGATGTGGCAGTAGGAGCGCGCTACTAGTTTTATTCCCAAGCGTAATATGCCGTGGTTCGGTGGCTAATAAGATATTGTTTTGTACCGTCTAGAACTTTAGGCTGACACTGATCGGATAATGATCCCCTGGGTAAACGCCATCGTAGCGGTCTCGCCAAACTTTGATGTCCGATTGCGGTTGGATAGCATTGCTTATAAGAATATGATCTATCGCAGGTAGTAAATGTACACCAAACACGCGGTTGGTTGAACCGCCAGGCGGCATGATGTTCAGCCCGATGTTCTCAAGCAAACGAATTTCTTTAAAGCCCTTTGGCGCATTGAAATCGCCGAGAACGATAATGGGCAAGTCGTTCTGAACGATCTTTTTTATACGTGCTGCCACCAGCACCGAAGTCTTTAGCCGATTACTGCGGCTCTTAAAATCATTGTGGAGATTAAAAACGTAAAATTCCTTTTCGTTGGTTTTGCTATGAAATCGGGCCCAGCTACAAAAATAGGGGTATCCTCCATTCCATTGCGCAGAATAAATTTTGTCAGGGGTTTCGGAGAAAAAAAAGAAACCTTGGTCTTCGACGTCATACTTGCTGGCCTTGTAGATGATCGGTTGTGTTGTCGGAAAGACCGCCGGGTCCCCCACTGCTGCAGCTTCGTAACCTGTGGTGGTAGAAAGGATCCATTCCAGTTGCAAATTTCGTTTGCTATAGTGGCCGCCATCGAAGGTTTCCATTTCCTGAAATGCGACAATGTCTGCGTCTATATCTTTCAGAACTTGGGTGACGGCGTGCTGACGCTCTTTCCAGTCGTCGTTTTTATCGTGGGGCACAATGTAGTGAATATTGAAACTCGCGATATGAACCGTGTCGCTAGCGTGCGCGAGCATGGTGCCCAGTCCTAAGTAGGTGAAAACGATGGCTTTAAAAAGCGTGTTGAACATAATCAATAAATGTGTTCGTGGTGCTGAGCTGATTGTGGAGAAAAGTATGGATTCTGATTATAAAGCCCCTGTTACAAAATTTTGTTCGCTTGGTTAGTTGCTGTAGCGCGCAACAACCCTTGTAGTTTAAGGATACAGCAGAATGCTCTCTAGTTAGCAATCCCAATAATATCCGGTGAAATGCAATTTTAGGAAAATCTGAAGAAGTCATGATAGCATTGGTGTACTGCCCAGCCGCTTGCTGAAGCTGGTGGGCTGATCACCTAAATAATCTCGACTAGTTCACGCTACAGTTTTAGGAGAGTACAACGAAATGCCAAAGAAACCAATTACCCGCAGAGACCTACTCATAAGCACCGCTGCCATTGCTAGTGGCACGGTAATTTCACGCAACGTAGCCGCGGCGATATTGACTCCGCGTGCGGCCGAAGGACCGTTTTATCCAACTTCCTCGATGCGTATGGATGATATCGACAACGATCTGGTCAAAGTTTCCGGAAAGGTGAAAGAAGCAGGGGGTGAAATTATTATACTTAAAGGCAAGGTTATTTCCAGGGAAGGCAATCCGCTGGCAGGGTTTCGAATAGAGATTTGGCAATGCGATGTGAACGGTAGATACTTACACCATGGTGACAACCGAAATGTCCCATACGACAGCGGGTTTCAAGGGTTTGGCCATGACATAACCCACAGCGATGGCAGCTATACTTTTAGAACCATCAAGCCGACTAAATATCCAGGTCGCACCCCGCACATTCATGTCAAAGTCAGCGAAGGAGAACACGAGATTTTAACCACCCAATTTTATATTGCTGGGCATGCTGATAATAATAGCGACTTTCTTTATCGCCGAATGTCAGCTAAGCAGGCCCAAAGCGTTTCTATGGTTTTTACCAAGCCCAAAAACGTTCTGGAAACCAATGTTGACGTTATCATATAAAAATAACCTAAATATCGTTAGCCCTCACTTTGATAGTATTTTCTAATCTGAATAAATGCAGCGCTTAAACGAATATACCAGTAGTGGGTGGCTTAATTGGAGTCGTTGAATCCAAGCGTTAGGCGTAGACAGGAAAAACCGGGATGGCAATAAAGGGTAGGTGTTTATGCGGCAGGGTTCGTTATGAAATCACCGGCCCACTTACCGATGCAGATCACTGTCATTGTTCCATGTGTAGACGTCAGCATGGTGCAGCATTTTCTACCTATGCTGGATTTAATCCAGGCGATTTTAGATGGGTCTCAGGAGAAGATTTTGTAAAAATCTACGAAGTGGCAGCGGGTGGGGGATGGTGTTTTTGTAATGCGTGCGGTTCGACGTTAGCTGGAACCGACAAAGGTAAAGTTACCACGGTTACGCTCGGCACGGTCGAGGGAGATCCAGGCATAATGCCAGCGTCACATATTTTCGTAGGCTCCAAGGCACAATGGTATGATATACGGGATGATCTACCCCAATTCGAAGAACGGCCTGCCGAAACCGGGAAGCCAACAAATCGAAACCCTTAGCGAGCGCTGGCAGACGTGGGGTGGCCCATGTCGCTAGACATCCGCCATCTCACCCCAGATGACGTCCCGTTGATGAAAGCCATGTTGACAGTCTTTGGCAACGCTTTCAATGACGCGGATACATATACTGCGAACCATCCAAGCGAGGGCTATTTCCGAAAACTGCTCGCCGATAATTCCTTCATTGCACTGGCGGCGATGAAAAGTGATGTGGTGGTCGGCGGTATTACGGCTTATGAACTGCAAAAATTTGAGCAGGAGTGCAGCGAAATCTATATCTACGATCTTGCCGTGGAATCTGATCATCGACGCGAAGGAATCGCCACCGCTTTGATCAAAAAAATGAAAGCAATCGCCGCGCGCCGTGGGGCTTATGTCCTTATCATCCAGGCCGATACGAATGTTGAGGACGAACCGGCTATCGCCTTATACACAAAATTGGGAAAACGCGCGGAAGTCTTGCACTTTGATATCCCCGTCGAGGTTGATGATTCAGCATAGATATGCGTTTAGTATGATGTTGCATATTAGGGTCAATTTATCGCAGGAGCAGGACGCTAGTTTGTAGGTATCAAGTTTTTGGAAAAATATCAGGCTCGTTCTTACCTGCTGTTGCAGCTTGGTCTAATCTCATCGGTGCACTAGAATTATTGAGGTACGATGGAAATGCAAGTCTTCCCCTCTAAAATAGATACGTGGTTACTGATTGTGTTATTGGTTACGGTCTTTGTTTCGGTAGGAGCTGCGTTATTGAGTATAAATAAGGGTACGATATTCGGCTATATCTCCGCTTTATTCGTTCTTTCAATTGGCGCGATTTTGCCCGCCTGGCTTCTGCTTTCAACAAAATATATCGTTACTGGCGAACAACTTGTTATTCGATCCGGCCCATTTTCCTGGCAAATTAGGATTGCATCAATCTCTTCTGTAGGGGAGACACGAGACTCTCGATCAAGTCCGGCCCTTTCTCTAGAGCGACTTAAAATAAGTTACGCCAACGGAAGGTCTATCATGGTATCTCCCAGGAATCGAGAAGGGTTTAAAGCCGCAATCGGGCATCAATAGCCTTAAAAATAGCGGCGACAAATGTAATCAACACTCTGTAATACTGACCGCTAAACCGCCAAGCGCAGTTTCTTTGTACTCATGAGACATCGCTTCGCCCGTCTTTTTCATTGCTAGGATGCAATTATCCAGCGGCATAAAATGGTCACCTGTGCCGCGGAGTGCGAGTGACGCAGCGGTATAAGCCTTGATTGCGCCGAAACCGTTACGTTCAATGCAGGGCACTTGGACCAAGCCTTCGACCGGGTCGCAGGTGAGACCAAGGTGGTGCTCCAGCGCGATTTCGGCGGCATTTTCAATTTGCTCGGGCGTGCCGCCCCTGACAGCGCATAAACCCGCCGCCGCCATCGAGGCCGCTGAGCCCACTTCACCCTGACACCCTACTTCCGCACCGGATATTGAACTACGGTGTTTGATTAAACCGCCAATCGCTGCGGCGGTAAGTAAAAACTCACGTACCTGTTTTACGCTACCACCTTCGTGTTTAACAAAGTAATATAAAACTGCTGGAATGACACCCGCTGCACCATTCGTGGGCGCGGTGACTACCGCGTGGCCAGCCGCATTTTCTTCGTTGACCGCCATGGCGTAAGCGCAAAGCCATTCGGATACATCAACCGGTGTTGTTTGCGTTTTAAGTTGTTGATAAAGTGAACGCGCACGGCGTTTTACTTTAAGCTTACCCGGTAATAAACCTTCTGTATCTAACCCTCGATCAACGCAGGCTGACATCGCTTTCCAGATGTTATTTAGACCTTTATTGAGGGCTTGTTTACCGATATGCGCTAACTCGTTTTGTCGTTTCATTTGCGCGATAGACAGGTCGCTTTCCCTGGCCATTTCCAAGGCCATCCTAGCGGTGTCAAAAGGATAAGGGCAGGTAGCAGCGTCTTCCATTGTCATGGGTGCAACGGTCTGTTTAAGCTCTGCTTTGGTCGCAATAAAACCTCCGCCAATTGAAAAGATAACATCTTTCAAAACGGTTTTTCCAGATGCCTGAACTAAAGCGAATATCAGCCCATTTGGATGCTCTTTAAGCGGTTTTCCGTAGTTAAAAGCAATATCTTCTTCTGGAAAAAAAGTAAGTTTGGGGTATTTTTTAAACAAAGCATGAGGCCGCCACAGACTTTCAGTTAGCGTATCGACATCCATCGTAGATAATTGCTGCGGTTCGTAACCATGCAACCCGAGGGTAATACCACGATCTGTCGCGTGACCTTTGCCCGTTGCTGCCAGAGAGCCTCTTAAGGTACAGCGAATAAAATAGGGGCCATGGTTTTTTTCTTGTGCCAGATAGTTTTCTACTTTCTCACGAAAAGCGAGCGCAGCGACCAGCGGGCCTACCGTATGTGAGCTGGATGGGCCGATACCAATTTTGAACAAATCAAGGACGCTGATGAACATAGAAGTAAAATACTATCCCTAATCAACTAGGCAACATTGGAATCTTCGAATGACGCTTTTCGCTGTGCGATGTAAGCCAGCAGCGCCTCATCGATCGCTGGGTCGATGGTGGGAGCCTCATACTCGGCTAGCTGCTTTTTGTAATAAGCGTTAGCGCGTTGGGCGTGGTCAAGGCTCCCCTCTTCTTTCCACTGTTCATAGCTATTATTGTCGGCGATGGGTGATTGATAAAACGCGTTACGGAAATTTGCCTGGGTGTGGGTACAACCTAAATAGTGATTGCCTGGGCCAACTTCGGCGATTGCGCTTAAGGCCTGGCCATTTTCGGACAGGTCTACTCCATTGGCAAATACCGCAGCCATACCCGCTTGATCGCAATCCATCACGAATTTCTCATAGCTCATAACCAGCCCACCCTCGAGCCAACCCGCCGTATGTAAAACAAAATTCACACCTGCGTATATAGCAGGAATAAGTGAACTGGCCGCTTCATAGGCTGCTTGGGCGTCGGGTAATTTACCTGCACAAAAACCGCCGCCGGACCTAAAAGGAATCCCCAGACGACGCACCAATGCTGCCATCACGTAGAGGACTAAGCTCGGTTCGGGCGTGCCAAAAGTCGGCGCGCCAGACTGCATTGAAATAGACGAAGCGAAAGTTCCGAATATCACCGGTGCACCCGGCTTAACTAATTGGGAAAACGCAGCACCGGCCAATCCTTCGGCAAGCGCCTGGGTGGCGGTTCCAGCCACGGTGACAGGCGACATCGCACCTGCGAGTATGAATGGCGAGACAATACAAGCTTGATTGTTTTGCGCGTATACCTTGAGCGCACCTAACATGGTGGCATCAAAGGTCATCGGCGAGTTGGCGTTAATCAAACTGGTCGTTATGGTTTTGGGCTCGCCGGTTTGCGGGTCGAGATAATCATCGCCAAATAAAATCTTGCCCATTTCAACCGTATCTTCGGCACGCTCGGGTGCAGTAACAGATCCCATATACGGTTTGTCCGAATAGCGCATATGCGCATAAACCATATCAAAGTGACGTTTATTTACGGGTAGGTCAACCGGTTCGCACACCGTACCACCGGAGTGATGCAAATGCGGGTTGGTATAGGTAAGTTTTACAAAATTCTGAAAATCTTCAATGGTCGCGTAGCGCCTGCCGTTATCCAGATCACGCACAAAAGGGCTACCATAGGCCGGCGCGAGCACGGTCTTATTCCCCCCGATCTCAACATTGCGTGCTGGGTTACGCGCGTGTTGGGTGTATTGCCTGGGTGCGGTTTTTTGAATCAAGTTGCGGCACAAACCTCTTGGAAACCGCACGCGCTCACCTTGAACGTCTGCGCCTGCATCTTTCCACATGGTCAGTGCTTCAAGATCATCACTAAAATCAATACCAATCTCTTCTAGTATTTTATCCGCGTTATCCTCAATTTGCTGTAGGCCTTCCTCATTCAGTACCTCGTAAAGTGGGATATTTCGGGTGATATAAGCGGGTGCGCTCACCGTAGCCTTCTCGCCGGCCGCATTGTCTCCGCCGCGCGCGCGTCGAGACCTGCGCTTTCGTCGCGTTTCAGTCATAACAATAGTGTATGCAAATTAATCTCAATCGCAAGTATCAGGCCAAGCCCCCAGACGTGGGAGTACAGCGGCGACCTAAGGTGTTGTGGCTGCGTCAAAGTTATTTGCTTTTGTTTAAGGTTTCCAGATTAATTTGAACCTACAATAGCGCTGTTTAAATCACCCGATAAACCTGTGCCCGACTTATATATTATTTTTCTGTTACTTGCACTCGGTGCTTTTGTAGGTGTTGCCGCGGGTTTATTGGGCATCGGCGGTGGGGGAATTATGGTACCCGCATTTACAGCTCTTTTTATTGCCCAGGACGTGCCTGATGCGCAGTTGGTTCATTTCGCTTTAGGTACCTCGATGGCTTCTATTATTCTGACCTCACTGGCGAGCCTGCGCGCACACCATACCCGAAAGGGTGTGTCATGGTCCATTGTGCGTACCATGGTACCAGGCGTATTGCTGGGTACGTTCCTTGCAGCATTGATGACCAAATATATTAACACGGTCGTCTTGGCGGCATTTTTCTCTTTGTTCATGCTTTATGTCGCGGTACAGATGTTTCGCAGTGTGAACGTCACGCCAACTAAATCGTTGCCCGGCGCCTTTACGCAAGCCATTGCCGGTGCGGGCATTGGTGCTGTTTCAGCACTGGTTTCTATCGGTGGGGGTTCGCTTAGCGTGCCGTATCTGCTAAGGCATGGTTTGGAGATAAAAAACGCGATTGGTACGTCTGCGGCAATGGGTTTGCCCATTGCAATTGCAGGTACCATTGGTTATGTGATCAGCGGCTGGGCGAATACCAGTATGGTGGGTTTGAACCTAGGTTTTGTGTATTTACCCGCAGTGGTGTGTGTTTCGATAATGAGTTTTCTTACTGCCCCTATCGGTGTGAACTTGGCTTATAAGCTTCCGGTTAGCCAGCTGAAAAAAATATTTGGCGTGTTGGTATTTAGTATCAGCGTTAAAATGTTTTTATCCGTATTATAGGGGGTGGGTGTTAAGCACTTCGGGGTTGATCATGTTAATTGGAGCACCGTTAGCGAATGCAATAATTTGGTCAAATATATCGCTAAACTGTAATTCGAACTCCTCTTCGGTCACATAACCAATATGCGGCGTTGCAATAATGTTGGGTAATTTTAACAGCGGGTCATTTGCCCCCAATACGGGCTCTTGGTCAAATACATCAATCGCTGCCATCCCCGGTTGCCCAGCTTGAAGTGCTGCAAGCAAGGCATCGTTTTGTATCAGCCCAGCTCGACTGGTATTAACCAATAAGGCCTGCCGAGGCATCAGGGCCAAATCTTCCCTGGTAATACTTGCGCGCGTGCTGGGTTTTAAACGAATATGTAATGAGATGATATCGCAGCTGGAAAAAAACGTTTGTCTGTCTGCGGCGACTTCAAAGCCATCTTCACGTGCGGCTTGACAAGATGTCTTACCGCCCCAGACCACCACTCGCATGCCAAAGGCTTTGGCATAAAGCGCGACGGTTTTACCGATGCGTCCATAGCTATATATGCCGATACGTTTGCCACGTAAGGTATGGCCCACGCCAATCTGCCAGGTACCCGCTTGTAGTGCTGCCATTTGTTGCGGAATCTGACGCATGGCCGCCAGAATCAACCCAAAGGTCAATTCAGCGGCTGCGAAGGAAGGCGTTCCGGCGTGCATATTCGAGCACAGCAACACGCCATTTTTGGTGCAGGCCTTAACATCGATATGCGGATACACACTGCGTTGACTAATCAGCTTCAGCTTTGGTAGCTTTTCCAGCAAGTCAGCGCAAATTTTGGTGCGCTCACGAAATAAGACCAGCGATTCGGTATCTTTTAAGCGTGCTGCCAGGGGCTCGGTTTCTTGTAGATGGTCATTCCAAATAGTGACTTCGTGCCCATCAAGTTTGGTAAAGCAAGGCAACCCGCGTAGTGTGTCAAAATAATCGTCGAGTATACTGATTTTCATCGAGCGCTACTTTGTTTGTTCAAGGTGAAAACGTGCCAGCGCAGCGCCTCGATATAGGGCATGCACCATTTTGGAATAGGGAATGCAAGCAAAAAACGCCAGTACAAAACCGATATGTAACGACAGAGTGATACCAAGCCATGAAGTTTCGCGTAGCACCAGCAACAACAATCCGGACAAGCTGGTGGCAAACAACAAAAATATGAAAGTGTTTTCCATAGAATGTAGTTGCTTCACTTGTACTTCAGGCACCATAATACGTTTCTGATAATATAAACCCGCGGTACCCATGCAGAGCAAAATTCCCCCTGTTGTACCCAAAATGACCGGCAGGCTCAAATACGCGTAAGGTGCTTGCCAATCCAAGAAATAGTGATACACCGTGCCAACGCAGGTTGCGGCAAAGCACAGCATAAAGCCATAAAAAGTTGCATGATGAAAATAACGTCTCGCCATAGAAAAACGTTCGCTATTGGTGTTACAACCGCGCTTGCCTGCGGCTGCCCCGCCACCTAAATTTTTGAGGCTAAGTATGTCTCTCAGCGCGCCCAAAGCATCCATACCTAACTTCGGGCTTGCCGTACCGCGCCAATAGTTTCTTAACGTCAGTAGCAGTGCGAGGATGGAAAATAAAAATATGGGCGCCGCCAACAATAGCATTAAATTGTGCGGCAGCAGCTGATAAAAATCACCGCCGGCGTGCACTTTAAACAAAGCCGCTTCGCCAGCACTGAGTGCGGTGATGATCAACACTGCGCTGATAGCAAAGGCCATCAATACAAACAAAACCAAACCATTGCGCTTAAAGGCCTGAGCCAGCAAAGATGGCCAAGCATAATCTAACCAGGTATCAGCACGTAAATTTGTAAGTGTTTTAGGGACATTCACTTCAAACGCATGGGGCGGGGCGTATTGGCAGCCGTGATAGCAGGCCTGGCAGTTGTGGCACAGATTGGCCAGGTAATCCAAATCCTGATCGGTAAAGCTGCGGCGTTGTACCATTGCTGGAAAGACCGCGCACAAGCCTTCGCAATATCGACAGGCATTACAAATTTGCATTATCCGCCTGGCTTCTTCTCTGCTGGTAGAACTCATGCGACTTTTCTAATTTTCTTGATCGCGGTTGATGCGGCTTGTTCACCGGCCGCGCGCCCAAATACAGTACCAATCGCCATGCCGGTACCCGCCAAATACCCCCGGCCTAAAATGTTACCTGCCATGACTTCACCCGCTGCCAGAATGTTCTCGCAGGTTTTACCATTGCTTAGAATAACGCGCGCTTTATTATCCACCTTAACGCCCAGATAAGTGAAAGTCACACCGGGCTTAAGCACATAACCGTAGTAAGGCGGGGAATCAAGCGGACGCGCCCAATTACTTTTGTTTGGCTCCAGCCCAACTGTTTGAGGCCCGTTTAAGACTGCAGCATCAAAGTCACCGGGTTGACAGGCCGCGTTAAATTCTCTAACCGTTGTTTGTAACGCATCCGCATCTACATCGAGTAAATCAGCCAAACCAGCAATACTATTTGACTGATAAGGGTCAAACACCGACGGCATAAATAAGTTAAAAGATTTGGCGTCGATAATGGCATATGCTAATTGATGGGGCTGTTTGGCGACCAGGCGGCCCCAGATAGCATAGCGCTTGGGCCAGAAGTCCTCACCCTCGTCATAAAAACGTTGGCAATTACGGTTAACCACGATAGAAAACGGTACGCAATCGAGACGCGTGGCAATACCGCCGTCATATTTTGGGGCGCGTCCGTCTATGGCCACCATATGCGCCTGGCCGGGGTGTCCAACTGAGGCGCAACCTGCGTCTAACAACATTTTAAGTGGCTTACCGCGGTTATAAGCTGTGCCCCGGATCAACAAATTCTTAGCAGCCTCGCCCCAATCCTGTTTGAGCCATTTCGGATTGGCCTGGTAGCCTCCTGAGGCGACCACCACTGCTTGACACACGATGGTTTGTTCAGTGGATGTCTGGTGCTGCAAGGTCACTGCTGAGCAGACTCCATTTTCAATCAGCATGTCGACGACTTCGGTGTCGTAGGTAATCTCAACACCCGCGTTTTCTGCCATCGCGTAGTAGCCATTCAGCAAGGTTCTACCCCCGCCCAGAAAAAACGCATTGGTTCTCGCCAGGCTTAGGGTGCCTGACAAGCTCGCCTGAAACCGTGCGCCCTGCTGATCCATCCAGTCTGTGATGTTGAGCGTCTGTTCCAGCAACCAGCGGGCGAGCTCAGGATTGGTATCTCCCTCTGTGACTTTGAGTAAGTCATCCATGTACTCATCAACCGAATAAACGTCGGTTAAGAAATCGGTCGGGGCATGGTGGGCAACGCGCAGGTTGCGGGTATGGCGGGTATTGCCACCACGCATGTGTTTAGGTGCGGCCTCAACGACCAGGACGCTGACGCCTTGTTGTCTTGCAGTTAATGCTGCGCACAAAGCGGCATTACCGCCACCCACAACGATCACATCATAGGCTTCTTTCAGATTCATTATCGAGCTATGTGCTGGCATAGAGGGTCAGAAGCTACAATTTTCGCAAGTAATAGTTTAGGCCCATGGGACCAATCAGCAAAATGAAAAAAAACCGACACGCGTGCACCATTGCGACCAGACCTGCATCCAGCCCCAGGGCCAGGGTGATTAAGCTGATCTCCGCGATTCCGCCAGGGGCCAACGCCAGTAAATACAATAGAAACGAGCCTTCGGTAAAGCGACTCGCAATCAGCGCCGCCACCATAGCAATTAGCATGGCACTGATGGTAAAGCCGAACGAAGCCGACATCAACTTTAAGGTGTTTGCACCACGTAGTTTGGAAAATTCGATACCGAGCAAAGCGCCCAGGAATACCATACTCAGGGTAATACATAGTTCGGGCATGGGCAGTGAAATAAGCCCAGTTTTATAGGCAACGCTGGAAAGCAACAAGCCAAATATGACGTGACCGCCCGACAATTTAGTGTGATCTGCAATCCAGCCAGCGACTAAAATAAGACCAAGCAAATAAACCAGCTCCCAGTGCCAGGTCCAGGTGAGCGATGACCCAATGGTTAACTCTGGTCGGGTTGACCCCAACAATACAGCCAGCAAGGAAAAGCTGAAAACCAGTACCACTATCCGCACGGTATGGATCAAGCTTATACGCGGAAAGCGTTTACCTAAGTCCCCTGCCAGCGAAATCAGAAAGGACAAGCCACCCGGTAACGAAGAAATAAAACTGTCTAGGCCATCAAAGCGGAGAGTTTTGCGAAAAAACCAGACACCGAAACCGGTAATGAACAAGGTGAATATCATGGCGAATAGTGCGGCCACGCTATGAGTCGTAGAAAATTGTGCAAGACTGTCCGCGATAAAGCCGCCGAGTGACACTCCGATGATGATCCGTAACCAGCGGCTGGTAGTGTGCGAAACGGGTGCCAGCTGCATACCAAACCAGACGGCAATAACCGTGGCGGTCAAACTGCCCAGCAACCAGGGAATGGGTGAGCCTATCGCGCACGCGGTTGCACCACCTAAAAACCCGACCGCTAGTGTGATCCATTGACCGAATAGAACCATCTTCATTTTACGGTCTGTAGTTAGGTACCATACAAATGTGATCTAAGGCCAAATGGTGCTGGGGATAAACACCTCGCCTGCGGCGAGCTTGCGTGCTGTGCGTATCAGCCCGGCCGATTCGTGAATATATCGTCCATTCTCTAACCGATAGTCCACCAGGACATCTAAGCTGCCCATGGGGTGTTCCAGAGTAACCGTTATTGGTGCGCTATCCGGTCGTTGCCAGAGTCCATCAGCGATGGAGCCCGGTGTTAAAGCGCAAGCAGCCAAACATTGCGCGCCAGTCACCGCCATGGTTGGGTGGGTGCGCCAAGGCATAAAATACCGACTGCAAATACTTCCACCCTCGCGGGCCGGCGCCAATAAGCCAAATTTGGGTGTAACGGATTGTGAACAGTCACCCATCCCCATCAAAGCACCTGCTTTTATCCGAATCGCTTCCATGTTCTTAAAGAAATCACGGTTCTCGTCCAGCGCTTCCCGCGATTCGGTACCGCTCAAACCAAACTCACTGGCGCGCGCTATTACCATAGGCATGGCAACATCCATGCACGTCACCTCTATATTATCAATCGTATTGCGGGGCTCACCTGTGGGCAAAAATGCACCTGTCGAAGATCCCTCGGTTTGCATAAAATGCAATTCAATGGGGGCAGCTGTACCGGGCACACCATCAATGCGGGTATCACCCGCATAGCCGATCTGCCCCTTGGGTGTATTGATCCTGGCCAGCACTTTTGCTCCGGTGTTGACTGCACAAATGCGTACTTCAGTTTGATCAGCCTGTGCTTTGATAAGCCCCATTTCAATCGCCGCGGGGCCAACGCCTGACAGGATGTTGCCACAGGTCGGCTTAAAATCGACTTGTCTGTCCTCCACGCTGACCTGGGCAAAAAAATAATCAATATCCGCCCAGTCATCGCCTGATTTGGATAGCATCGCCACCTTGGTGGTGACGGCATTGCCACCGCCAATGCCGTCAATATTCAAAGGATGACCGGAACCGATAGCTGCAATCAATACATCAGCCAAGGTGTCGAGGCTTTCGGGTAGATCGCTGCGGTTAAAATAGGGTCCCCGAGAGGTACCCCCACGCATGAATAAATACGGGATACCTTTTTGCTGCATGATGAAATGCTCTAATATCTAATTAGTTGCTCGCACAGAGGCACCCACTCATCACCCAAATGGCCAGGGTAACTCAACAAAAGATTGCAATACTCCCGGTGGAAAATCGCGATTCAGCATGGCGGCCAAAAAGCACATAAATGCGATACCTGCGGCGGTATAGATACCCGCGAATAATGGGCTTAACCCCGCGCGAAGCAGCAAAAAGGCAAACAAGAAGATGGCGAGCGCGATAATAAAACCAAACAAGGAACTCAAAACCAATAATAGCGCAAACCATCCCAAGGTAGACCACAGTCCATAGCGTGCAGAGGCGACTTCATCGCCCATTTCAGCATCGGCAAAAATGGTGTCGGTTTCATCCAGAATCATCATTTTTACCAACAAAAACAAGCAACCCAATATGGAAACACCTGAGACAAATAGTGGGAAAATTTTATCGGTGATAAGGCGGTCGCTGATTAATGAGGCATTCCAGTAAGTCGCTATAAAGTAGCCTAAAATAATCAACAGAAATATTAACGGCCTGCGTTTTGAACCTGACGGCACATCGCCTTCGGCCTTAATCATCTTGGCTTGTCTTAAGCCCAAGACAACGGAGACCACTGTAATAACGATCAGTACAATGACGATGGGGCTAAAAATGTAGTCCAAACCAGCTTCAGTGGATTGACGAAACTTGGAGCGTGCCACCTGATAGGCTTGATTTGTAAAAGTCTCAGCCGGGTTAGATAGCACAAAGCCGATCAAAAACGCCGGTCGTGACCAATCAAAACGTTTCAAAAAGATGCCGATCAATCCCAAGGCAAACAAGGCGACCAAATCGCCCAGGTTTTGCCCGGATTGAAATGCAGCGAAGGAAATCAGCATAAACAAAAAGGGCGCCAACAGGGTAAAGCGGATGGTTGTCAATTTCGCGATGCCTCCTGAGGCGGCAATACAAATGATAGTGCCAGCAACGTTGGCCAAAGCCAGTAGCCACACAATGGCATAAGTGATATCCAGATTATTCTTGAGCATCGCCGGCCCTACTTCAATGTCTCCCGATCCGAGTAGGGTTATTGCACCGATGAAGATCGCCATTGAACCCGAGCCGGGAATACCGAATAACAAAGTTGGTACCAAGCCGCCGCCTTCTTTAGCATTGTTCGAGCTTTCCGGGCCAACCACGCCGCGGATTTCCCCTTTACCAAAATTGGATTTATCTTTGGTGGTTTGCACCGCATGCCCATAAGATATCCAGTCAACCACCGAGCCACCCAAGCCAGGGATAACGCCCACAACGACACCAATTATTGAGCAGCGCATGGATAGCCATTTGTTACGCCACCAGTCTTTAATGCCATCCGCCCAGCCCGCGCCCAGCTTGGCGGATTTTGAAATAGCCTGATCTTGCCGCAGTAAAGAAACAATCTCTGGTATCGCGAAAATACCCAAACCCACGATCACCAGCTTGAGGCCATCCACCAGATAGGGGACATCGTATGTCGCCATGCGCAAGCTACCACCTGCATCTGCCTCGCCGATAGTGCCAATTACCAACCCAAGGCCAGCCGCAACCAAGCCCTTTATTGCGATCCGACCAGCCAAAATGGCGACCATCGACAAGCCCAAAACAGTAATCATTAACATTTCGGGCAAACCAAAGGCCAATACAATTGGCCGTGCGATCAGGATAAAGAACGTTAGAAATAATGCCCCTACTAACCCGCCGAACAACGATGAAGAGAAAGCTGCTGCCAGGGCGCGTGCAGCCTGTCCTCTTTGCGCAAGGGGAAAACCATCCAGCACCGTCGCTTGCGAGGCGGAAGACCCTGGTATTCCCATGAGCACGGAGGCAAATGTATCCGAGGTGGGCACCACCGCGACCATGCCAATCATCAAGGCCAGGCCCAGCATCGGATCCATACCAAACATAAAGGGCAGTAGTAGCGAAAGGCCAGCTATGCCCCCCAGCCCGGGAAACACACCAATTGCCAGTCCCATAACGACCCCCAGTAACAGGTAACCGAATACCTGGAATTGAAGAATGAGTTCGAATGCCTGAGTGAGTGAAGGCAGGGCAGCTAAAAATGTTTCCATGCTAGGATCCTTTGGAGTGTTAGGGGTTTAGCGGAACATGCAGAAGAACAACCACCGCCCACTATTGCAATCGAGCGGTGGTTGGCGTGTTTATAGCTCTACGCCATAATCCTCTTTCAACCAGTTCAGAACAAAGGCTTTTGCACTTCCAGACACGGTGGTCGCTTGACTCAGAGCATTGTTAGCCTCATCCCCGGTAAACATCGGGTATTTACCCAAGCGGACTTTAGAAATTTCCGCAAAGTCTGGGCGTGCTTTTATTTTATCGAATGCGTTAACAAAGGTGTCGATTACTTCTTGGTCGGTGTCGGCAGGCAAGAAGGCAATCTTCTGCGAAGGGAAGCCAGCGATGAAAAATGCTTTCCAGGCGTCCCAGCTTTCACCAGAGGTTTCACAGCCATCGGTTGCTTCACACACTTCTTTGAAGGTGGGCATGTCTGGGAAGGTTGGATCACGTACGATGTTATTATTTTCGTCCAGCGCACCCCAGGTCATCATCGGTACCGCAGTGCCCGCTTCAACCATTTCCGCCGAGCCTTTCAAATAGCCGGATGAAGTTTGATAATCAATATTGGCTTCACCACGTTCGAACATTAAGCGACCATCGCCGCGTCCCTTGATACCGAAAACCGGCTCAACGTTCAAGCCAAGCATTTTCCACGCCAGCAAGGGAACCAGATCAAGACGGGTCGCACCTTGCGAGCCGTAGATTAAGTTCTCGCCTTTTAGCGCATTGGCGGATCCATCAAATTTAGCGCCCAAATCAGCGTTTAGATAGGCCACGCCGCCAGTACCCGTTGCCATCACTGGGTTCCAATCTTTGTATTCATACCTTACCCGCGGGTCGCCTAGCAAATAAGGAAATTGGGTTGAGCCAGACGAGCCGAATAGTACCGTTCCATCGCCATTTTTTTGTTTTTGGAACCAATTAGCGCCTTTGGTGGAGCCCGCACCAGGCATGAATTTCACGACCACAGTAGGGTTGCCAGGCAGCGCTTCTGATAGTAGTGGAGCAAAAAAATTGGCCCACTTGGCCGAGCCACCTTTTTCCGAGAATGGAATAGTCCACTCAATGGTTTTGCCCGACATATCGATATCAGCTTGCGCTGACGGGCTAATAGCAAATGCAAATACAACTGAAATCAAGGCATTGAATGCCACTTTTATTCTACTCATAGATCCTCCGAGATTGGATTTGGTGGCCAGGATTTGCCGCCTAAGGCAGCAATATCGGGTCTGGCCCGTTCTGGTTTAACGCTCATTTTTCTAGTAAACGAACAATTTAACAACGCATTATGTGTAAGGTTTCTTTCATAAACCTTTCAGCTGTTATAATGATTTCTGTCTAAATTGTTGCCTATGCCGGAAATTTATACAGTATCTACCCATGCGTATCTTACTTGTTGAAGACGACAAACACCTCGCTGTTAGCCTGGAAGAGGCAATCGCGAGCCAGGCGCATGCGGTGGACCATATCGACAATGGACAAACCGCTTACCATGCCTTGCAGACAGAAAGATATGATGCGGTCGTTCTGGATCTGGGCTTACCAAAAATGAGTGGGTTGACAGTATTACAAAAAGTGCGTGATGCTGGTAATGCCGTTCCAATCATTATTTTAACCGCGCAAGGCGAGGTGGATTCACGGGTGCGTGCCTTAAATGCGGGTGCCGATGATTATATGATTAAGCCATTTGCGATTAATGAATTGCTTGCTCGTCTCGGCGCAATTTCACGCCGTACCAGTTTACAAGCCAAAGCCGAGGTAGAAATCGGTAATCTCAGTTTTGATAGCGCAGCACGGCGATTATTTATAGCGGGTGAAGAAGTGACCATCCCAAAGCGTGAAATCGCCCTGCTCGAATGTTTGTTACAACGCCAGGGCAAGGTGGTCTCCAAGGAAACCATCCTGGACAGTATTTACTCCTTACAAGAAGAGCCAGCGCCCAATGTGGTGGATCTTTATATCCATCGATTGCGTAAGCGGCTGGCATGTGCTGATTCGGTCACCATCACCACGTTGCGTGGATTAGGATATTTGTTGGATTCTGATGTCTGAGCGCCGGGCGTCTGGCCTTTCCAATGGCACCGAACAAGGATCAACTTTGGTCAATGTTAAAGGGCGTCTACGCAATCGGCTATTAATTTTGATTTTATTGCCACTGTTGCTGGGGGCACTTTTTTTTACTTACGAAACCTTTCAATACTCCACCAAAATTGCCCAGCAGACATTCGATAAATCACTGTCTATCTTAAGCGTCACCCTGATGGAACAGGCAGATACCCTAAATGCTGATGCCTTATCAGAAGGGGTGCTCGAATCGATTACGGATTCGCTTGGGCACGTGTTTTTTTATCAGTTACGGGCGCCGAACTCAGTCATACTGGCGGGTTACGCAAATGCACCCAGTGCCGACGCTGCGACAGTAAAAGCCGCCGCCGGTCGACCGCAGTTGTTCACCGGGGAGTATCGCAACCAACCCGTGCGTGCAGTGTATTTGCGCAATTTCTGGAATAACCAGGATTACAGTGGCTGGGTGGGAATGACCGTGTGGCAATTTTATGACTCACAAACGCGGTTGCGAAACGAATTATTTTTACGTTCCTTGTTACGCTTAATTCTGCCCATAATTTTAGTGGCAGCAGCTTTGCTTTTTGGCATTGGGTATAGCCTAAAGCCATTGTACAAATTACAGGATTCGATTAATCGTCGATCCATTGATGACCTGACCTTAATCCAGCAAAGCGTTCCTGTTGAGGTGAAAAGCCTGGTGGAATCGATGAACCGATTGCTGGCTAGATTAAGTACAGCGATCAATAAGCGAGAAGCATTTCTGGGAAATGCTTCGCATCAGCTGAAAACACCGCTCGCCAATATTCGCTCTCGTGCTGAGCTCGCTCTCACAGCGGAAGATCCGCACAGCCAAAAAAGCCAAATCCAATCGCTGATCGCCATGACGGATCAAACCAGTCGATTGGCAACTCAGATGCTGTCACTACTACGTGCTGAAAGTCAGGAGCTGTTGGCACAGCCGAAAGAGCGTGTTGACTTGGTCCATTTGGTGCGCGAGGTTTGCGAATTTTATGCGCCAATCGCAGTGAAGAAGGGGCGCGAGCTGGTATTCGAGCATGACGGTCTGGCTAACCTGGATATTCGCATCGCCACACCCACTATGCTAAGTGAAAGCATCGGCAACCTGATTGAAAACAGCATTGCTTACAGCAAAGCTAAAGCACCTATTCACGTGCGCATTGAGCGTTCCGATCAGCAAGCGCATATTATGGTGCAAGATGCAGGCCCGGGTATTCCGGTAGAGCTTCAGGATTCTGCCCAAAAGCGATTCTATCGGGTGCCGGGCACCGCCGAAGATGGTTGTGGTATTGGCCTGTCTATTGTTAGTCAGACCGTAAAAAATTTGCACGGCGAACTGGTTTTTGACGGACCGACAAAAGATTATTTCGTGGCTACGCTTATCCTACCTCTGGATTAACCCAATAATAACCAAAACCCATTCTAATGCCTTATTTCCAGGATCAAATACAGATTATTTTGGGCTTGGTCATGGCGTCCCACTAAGACACTGCATTTTTACAAGCCTCTAATGCTGGGCTGATTGCTCGCGTGTGGTCAAATTGCAGTGTTAAAGCCATGCTAAATCACGATAGCCACGCTGCCCAATAAGCATTACCCTTGTAGTGCATAGCAGCGTTAAAGTAAGCGCATCAATTTACTATTTCATAAAAGGTGATTATCATGATGTATACAACTGCCAAGCCATTCGTTACGCTTCCAAAATTAGAAATAGGGCGCGTTTTCAACGCAATATTTACTCACATACACGCTATGATCAGGATAGTGTCCGCAGCCAATGAGGCTGCCCGGCTCGCTGAAGCGCGCAAAACCATCGACATCGAGCGACTGGAACAGCTTGGATTATTCGGCAGCGCTGATTCATAACGCTTTATTGGTCCAAACATTAAAGGTGTATGCAACATTTTGACATTGTCACAATCAGAATATTTCTAGCTATTGCTAGGGAAGGTAGTATCGGAGCAGCAGCGCGTAAAGAGCATATTGCCGCATCGGCGGTTAGCCGCCGAATAAGCGAGCTGGAAAAAACGCTCAACATTTCACTTATAAGCCGCACGCCCTCAGGTGTGTCACTTACGCCGGCCGGAAAAACGCTGGCGCGACATTGTAAAACCATTCTCGAACGCTATGCAGAAGCCCGGGTTGATATGGATCGTTTTGTTCAAGGTGAAGTTGGTGCGCTGCGAATTGCTGCAGTTAACTCTGTTATATGCGGAAAGTTACCGAAGAAAATCGCTCGTTTTCAATCCGAACATCCTGACGTGTCGGTATCCTTGTTTGAAATCCCTTCTTCCGAAGGGCTTCGATATCTACGCGAAGACCTGGCAGACATCGTCATCATTGCTGAGAATAAGGCGAATAGTACGTTTGAAACCAAACTCTATAGCTATGACCCCATCTGGGTGATCACCCCATTAGATCACCCGCTACTGAAAGGAAAAAATTATGGTGATCCGGTCAGGTTTGAGGAAACGCTACCGTACCAGTACTTGACTTTAAATGAAGGTGGCGTTCTAGACACATTAATCACGCAAACAAAAGATAAAGAGCTACTTGCGTTGAGCAGGCGAGTTAACCTTACGCGCGTTGCCTCTTTAAAGCAATGTGTTCAAGCAAGCCTCGGAATCGGGTTTTTACGAGAAAGTGCTGCCTTGGCTTGTATAAAAGAAGGAGGCGTACTAGGTGCTCCGCTCGAGGACGATTGGGCGATGCGTAAAATACAATGTGTGTATCTCAAGCCACACTATTCATCGTCACTGACGCTCAAGTTTCTCGATCTTTTGAAAAAGAAATAGAAGCCTACATGCCAGGTTATAACTTACAAGCCCTACCGGTTAATAAAACCGCTGTGGTTGTAGACATTTAGAAGATATAGTTCAGCTGCAAAGCTGCAGCATATAAAACATTTACCAGATTTTACCGTACTAGAAGCGTTCCTTGATGACAACTGCGCTTTTTGATCTTTTTCCCTATAACAGCTGAGTGGAGATATTTATATATATCACGCATCCCGAGCTCATTGGCGTCAGCTCACGAACAGGTGATGCTCTCGAAACCTGCCGCATAATCAGACACCCAACACAGCTTTAAGTTAGGTTGAGTGTTAGTGGTTGGCCAAATGATTGCCCGAACGCCATGCTGGTCATGTATGAGTGCCTTCCATGTGAATTAATCGAGAATCAGGCCGGCTTATGCCATCATTTTAGCGTGCCTAAGCCATTGGTTAAGCTCCAACAAACTCCGTTCTGCAAATAGATTAGGCCCCTTTGAGCCCTACTGCTATTTTGCAGGGTATACGCGAGCAACACCCATAAAAAACAGCTGTTCGCGAAATCTTTTTAATAAATGCCTAAAAATTTCAGTATAAAAATAACGATAACAACGAAACCGACAATATAGATAATATTTGAAATCATAAAACTCCTGTAATAAAGGTTTGATAATTAAAGCGTACGCCTACTTTAACTTAAAATCTGATATTTTTCCTATATTCAGTCACAATTCAGGGCAGTTTCATTACCGGAACGCGTACCCAATCCAACTTAAGTTTAGCTTGAGTGCTGGCGATTGTTCAAAATATCTTGGTTTCTGTTGTCTAGGTGATCTGGGATTCCAGGCTGGTCACTTCTTCGGCATTCAACCCCAGTTTCGACGCCAGTTCATCAAGATAGGCCTTTTCCGTATTGTTTTGGATGTTCATCACGATTCGAGACGCCAAATAGACTTCGGCCGCCACGGGTTTGCTGTCAACCGCGGCAGCTATTGCATCGATATCCAGTGAATGACCCAGCTCATGCTGGAAGAACTCGGATTCAGTGTCCGCCAGGTTCATCTTTTTAAGTTCCGCCTCAATATGCGCCTGTTCCCGCACATCAATATGACCATCCGCCTTGGCGGCAGCAATCATGGCACGAAGCAATAGTGTATTTCGCGCTTCGGCGGCGGGGCCGGTGAGTTCCTGAACAGGTGTTGCATCTTTAGCGCCCTGCCAGTTTTGGTAAGCCTTATAAGCGATGCCACCCAGTGCTGCCAGGCTGCCCAGTTTCAGCGCACTACCGGTCAAACGCCGACCGGCACCGGTACCCAAAAGAAGCGCCAAACCACCTGCTGCCAGCGCGCCTTTTTTTAGGCCATCTAGCTTGGCATCACGCTCAGAACCTTCCTTCGGCAGATTAATCTGTTCTTCCGCCAGTTGTTTGCCTTTATCCAGATAATGTTTTCCAGATGCCAGCAGTTCGTCTATCAATTTTCCAGTATCCATTTTTGGCCCCATGGTCGAGTCTATAACAATGATTATATGGGGTGTCTTCCGCTGAAATACAATCAAGCCAGAGAATGATAATCCATTCAATACTTGTTATTCACATGCCACTTCCAGCACATACTTAGTGATTAACGTTCAAGTTGGCTGGCCCCTTGATTTCCTAAATCCCGAATACTTTACTCCTGTCTGAAGGCACGAAAAGCCACTTTCCAGGTCAACAAAACAATAAGTACGACGCACAACGTCAGGATCCAAGCATCGAAAAGCGTCGGAAACACTCGAATCTCGCTTGACATAATGCCGCGAATCGACCAAAGCCCAAAAAAATAGGATGCAACTGACGTTGCCAGTGAGTCGATGCTCTCCAGTTTAATGATAAAGACAAGAAACAGTAGCCCTGCGACGCCAAGCACAACCGCGGTGAGTTGAACAATAGGGCTCCGTGTCAGTTCAAAGACCACATGAATTTTGCCGTCGTCGAGGCGGCTCGCCTTGACCTGTTCGCATTGCACTATGAAACCGGGCACTCGATTAGTGACCCGTACAAACTGAATTTCAAGCGGTGGGTCAAGCTCCACTTCAAAGTCAAATATTGACGAATCGAATGGGAAGTATCTGTGAAGGCCCCGCTCCGCAATCAGGCCGAATTCCTTCCAATCGTGGGGTTTCGTCTCAAAGGTGGAGATACCTTTGAACTTTTCGTTAGAAGACATCAAGGAAATGTCGATCTCGCTCGCTCCATAGTTTCGATCACCCGAGCGTCTAATGTTGACGCTCGTATGCTGGGCGTCGCTCGGACTTAAGGAGTAGACGAATATTTTCCCATTAAAAGTAGGTTCGACCGCATGTTGTTCAAGCAACTGAATCTCGAGATAGCCGTTGAGGCGACCGGGTTCCGATATGAACGGCGAACAAGTAACGCGTTGGTTTGTCTGCAGCTTCCAGGATTGAACCAGGAGTGCTAGGAATACAATGCTCCCGAGCGCGAGAAGAACGAACAGTAGCTGTCTCGCGGATCGTCTTGCCCACAATTCCTGTAGTAGGCGTAGTACGATTGAGATACCTGATCCCCTGCTCATTTGGCGCCTTAGCCTATAAGAATTCGGGGAACACAATACTTAATTATCATGTGTAACATGTGGTCAGTTAGCTTGGTATCTTCCATATTTCCGTTGATCAAACAGTTCGCTCGGTATCATAACAAATATCACCCACAAAAATAGGGGTAAAGCTATACCGCTTCTTCAGTCTATGCTCGGGATAGGCTGTTTCCTTGAGCGCCTACCCAGCGCGACATCGCCTTGCTGGGTATTAGGCTGATAGCCGATATTTAAGACTTAGGCAATTCGTTATTTGGATCATACAGCGCCTGGTAGCCGACTGCTTCAACCCGGATTGGAAACGGCTCATCGAAATATTCCATGATCATCTCGCGCCCCACCTCGGCGATTTCTACGGGCAAATAACCCAGGCCAATATTTTTACCGATGGACGGCCCGAACGCCATGCTGGTCATATATGAACGTCGTCCGCGCGAATCCACAGGAACTTCCCCAGTTTGCGGGTCAATGATGGGCCATTGCCCCACCGGATAACGCGCGACGCCGTTGGTATCAATATTATCATTCATGCTGAAAGTACAAAGATAAGCCGCTTGTTGTTCGCGTTTGCGGATTTCACGATAGGCTTCTTTGCCATGAAAATCCGCAATTTTCATTCTGGGCCTGTCGAGCCCAGCCTCGATCAAATTGTAATCGGTTAACAAATCCGCGTTTTGTAAGCGCAGGCTTTTCTCCATACGGCGGGTGTTGGCATAGGTTTCGATACCCACTGGCGTGACACCCTGCGCATAAATCAAATCCCATAAGGCCAGGCCATAGCTAAACGGAACGTGTAGCTCCCAGCCCTGTTCACCCACGTAGGAAATTCGAAACGCTAATACGGGAATGCCTTTGAGCGTAATCGTCTTGGTGGTGGCAAATCCAAAGTTCTCTACATCAAGCTCTTCGGGGTGATCGGCAATGGCTTGCAGAGTCTTGCGCGCGTTCGGCCCCCAGACCCCCAGGCAAGCCTCATGATCCGTTTGGTCTTCAATATAGACTTTCCAGCCACGATCTTCTGCCATGCGCTTGAGCCAAATCAAGTCTCGGTGCCCCGCATCGGCACCGTCGATCACGCGAAATTTGTCCGCTGCCAGGCGAATGACCGTCAGATCCGCGCGGATACCACCCCGATGATCAAGGAAATGGGTGTACACCCCCTTACCAATAGCTGTTTTACCACCTACCGGCGCCACACAGGCATACTCCATTAATGCTTCTGCATCGGGCCCGAGTACGTCAAACACCGCAAAATGTGACAGGTTAATCATGCCGACATTGTCGGACATGGCGAGTTGCTCGGCATTGGAGACGCGCCAGAAATGGCGGTTATCCCATTCATGCTCGCGTATTGGCACCTGATCGGCGTATTTTTCTAGCAATTGTTCGTTGGAAGCATAGCCATGCGCGCGCTCCCAACCTGCCAGCTCCATAAAATAACCGCCCAATTCTTTTTCTCTCGGCCAGAAAGGGCTGCGCCGCAAACCGCGCCCCTTGGAAAAAGGTTCACGCGTATGCACCGCGGGGTTGTAGATTTTAAACGCGCTCTCATAGCAACGGTCATGAATATAGGTCGGTGTTTTTTGTATGGGATAAAAGCGCGCGACGTCTATGCCGTTGATATCCACTTCGGTTTCACCATCGGTCATCATGTCTGCCAGCACTTTAGCTATGCCGGGACCGTCTTTGACCCACACCGCTTCGGCGTACCATAGCCCCCGCGTTTTTGGGGATTCGCCCACAGAAGGGCCGCCGTCAGTGGTCACTTGTAACAGCCCATTGAATGATTGGCGCTCATCGTAACCCAGTTCGCCCAGAATGGGGGTAAGCTCCATCGCGCGTTCCAGCGGTTCCATAATTTGATCGAGCGGCAGGTCGCGTTGCGAAGGCGACCAATGCGATTCACCCGGCTCCAAAATATCCTGAGGGTGGCACATTCGCGGTGCTGTCTCTTCGTAATATCCCCATTCTATCTGCCCGCCTTCCGAGGTTTTCGGGTCACCGGTATCGCGCAGGTAGGCGGAATTTCCCTGATCACGTAACAAAGGGTAGCCAATCTCTTTACCGGTATCGGCAAACTCGTTAAACGGGCCAAAAAAGGTTAAGGGGTGATCGACCGGCATAATGGGTAGGTCTTCACCTGCCATGTTGGCAATGAGTCGCCCCCATAGCCCCGCGCATACCACTACGTGCTCCGCTTCGATATAACCACGGCTGGTGTGCACGCCTTTAATCCGTCCGTCTACTATCTCAAGGTCGGTGGCGGATGTGTTGGCAAAAGCCTTAAGTTTTCCGGTGGCTTGGGCCTGTTCGACCAACTCACCGCAAACAGTTTGAGAGCGCGGAATAACCAGACCCGCGTCTGGGTCCCATAGTGCACCCTGAATCATGTCTTCTTCGAGCAGCGGGAATAGTTTTTTCGCTTCTTTGGCGTCAATCATTTTGGCGCGCGCGCCGAAGGCTTTTCCTGAACCAACTTTACGTTTGAGTTCCAGCATGCGTCCGTCATCATCATGGCGTGCAACTTCCAGTCCACCGATGCGACTGTAATGCCCCATCTTTTCGAAGAATTCGATGCTATAACGTGTGGTGTAGCACGTCATGTTGTCGTGCGCAGTGGTATAGCAGAAATCAGATGCGTGTGAAGTTGAACCAATGTCGGTGGGGATTGCTGATTTATCAATACCCACAATATTCTCCCAGCCTTTTTCAATCAGGTGGTGGGCAACCGAAGCGCCTACGATTCCGCCCTGTCCAATAATGACAACGTTTGCTTTAGTGGGGAAATTTGCCATGAGTGATGTCTCCAAATTACGTCTGGATTGCAGGGTTTGCGCGAGTCAATAAGGTGCACGTGGGCCATTTATGATTTAACATAATGAGGCGCTTTATCGCTTACTGCTGAGCCATTTATACCTGCGCGGGTATAGGGTAATTATAAGCGTGTGAAAGTACCGGGTGTCATACTAATTCCGACCATTTTATGTCTCGAAACGGCCTGCGCACGGTATACTCGCTAGCCGTGCGATTAGGGCAAATCTCAACCAATGAAAACCTATAAAAATAAGCTCGGTCAAGCCATCGGGTATCCGGTGGGTAATTGGCGTCCCACGGCTCGGCCAACGCATAAACCGTTAGTGGGCCGGTTTTGTTACCTTGAACCGCTTGACATAAATCGTCATTCAGCAGATTTGTATGCAGCATTTTCGAAAGATACAGATCACCATAATTGGACTTATCTTCCCTATGGCCCTTTTAATGGTTTTGCGAAATTTGAGGCTTGGCTCAAAGAAGTAGGAAATGGTGAAGACCCTTTTTTTTATGCCATAGTAAATGCAAAAACAAAACAAGCGGTTGGATTAGCCAGCTATTTAAGAATAAATCCAGCCGATGGTGTCATTGAGGTGGGCCATATTCATTATTCGCCACTGATCCAGCGATCATCCATCGCAACCGAGGCAATGTTTCTGATGATGCGTCAGGTATTCGATGAATTGGGCTATCGTCGTTACGAATGGAAGTGCGATGCCTTAAACGCACCTTCTCGAAAAGCAGCGCTTAGGCTGGGATTTCGTTTTGAAGGTATTTTTCGTCAGTTGACTATGTATAAGGGTCGCAATCGAGATACGGCTTGGTACGCAATAATCGACAAAGAATGGCCGAGCATACGTTCGGCTTACCAATCCTGGTTGGACCCGAAAAATTTTGACCGAACAGGAAATCAACAAATATCACTTGGGAAATTCATCGAGGCGTCGCAAACATGAACATTTCGGTATTCGCATTAAATGAAAACGATAGGGCAGAGTGGGCGCAGCTTTACCATGAGTATGCCGATTTTTATCAAATGCCAATGAACGATGAAATATTGGATACCGTCTGGTCATGGATTTTTGATGATAGCAATCCATTTTTTGGGTTTATCGCCAAGCAAGAATCGGGAAAAGCGGTTGGCATAATGCATTGCCGTACCATGCCATCCCCACTTCGAGGTGCGGTTGTGGGTTTTCTTGATGATTTATATGTTTGTCCCGAATCACGCGGAACGGGTTGTGTTCAGCGAATGTATAAGGTGCTTAAGCAATTTGGCAAAGATCAGGGCTGGCCTTTTATTCGGTGGATAACCGCTGAAGACAACTATCGTGGCCGTGCTTCTTATGACAAGATCGCGCAAAAAACCCACTGGCTCACCTACCAAATGCCAGTCGACTAGACCGGATGGTTATATAAGCGGTCTGCGCGTTACGGCGTATTAGCGGGTAACAGCAGCATCGTGCGCCAGTATCGCTGCAGCCAAGTCTTCGCGTGCTGCACCTACCGATTTAAACAGGGTAATTTGCTCGTCGGTATTGGCAAATGCTGCCCGGCCCGGATGTTGTTTAGTGCACAATTCTGAAAACTCGGCGATGACGTCTTTTTCTTCCAGCGCACCACTTAGCAGTGCCTGCGTTAAGTCACCCGCTTCTACCAATGCACCGGCGCGGGTATCCACGAACACCGAGGCCTTCCTAATCACTTCGTCATCTGTCTCGCGCATATCGGGACGAAACGCGCCGACTAAATCGACGTGCACTCCGGGTTGTAACCACTTTCCCAATAATATCGGTTTGGTTGCCATGGTGGCGCAACTAATAATATCCGCTTTGCCCGCGATGTTAGGTAACTCGGTGTTACTACAAGCTAGCGCATTGATACCCCGTGCCTTTAAATGGTGCACCAGATTGAGTGCGGCAGCATCGCTGCGGTTCCAAATATAAACCTTATTGATTGGGCGCACTGCGCAGTGGGCACCGATAAGCGCGTAAGCCATGCGGCCAGCCCCCATCATCAATAGGGTTTGCGAATCCTCTCGAGAAAGATAACGGCTGGCAAGAGCAGACGCTGCCGCGGTGCGCCTGGGCGTGAGTTCGTTCGCATCCAGTTGCAATAAAGGTTTGCCGGTCTTGGCGCTGCTGAGCAAATAGCTGCCATTTAGGCCGGGTTCGCCGCGCTCGGCATTGCCTGGAAAAACCGCAACTTGTTTAACGCCGATATACTTGCCCTCAATCCAGGCCGGCATCAGCAACAAAGTCGCGTCCGGCTCGTTGGGAACCAACATGGTATGGTGATGGCGAACCGGCTCAACCACATCTTGAGTGAAGATCTGGTCCAGTGCGTCAATTAATTTAGGCCAAGGTAAAGCGGAGATTAGTGCCTTGGCATCCAGATATTTGACTGCACTCATTTTAACTATTCAATCAGAGGAGCGCCTCACCCCGTTGATTACAGCGCTTCAATTAGTTGAGGGACAACCTCAAACAAATCACCAACAATGCCATAATCAGCGACATTGAAAATAGGCGCTTCTTCATCAGTATTGATCGCAACGATGACTTTGCTTTCTTTCATGCCAGCCAGATGCTGGATGGCACCAGAAATACCCGCTGCGATATATAAATCGGGTGCAACAACTTTACCGGTTTGACCGACTTGATAATCATTGGGTGCGTAGCCCGCGTCGACCGCGGCGCGTGAGGCGCCCACCGCAGCATTTAATTTCTCGGCCAGTTGTTCGATCAAGGCAAAATCTTCCTTACTGCCCACACCGCGCCCACCTGAGATCACAATTTTAGCGCTGGTCAAATCAGGTCTATCTAATTCAGTGACATCGCGGCTTACAAATTTTGTGCGTTCATAGCCTTGCTCAAAAGCGGCATTGGATTCTTGCGCACTGCCACCCGTTTGCTCTACTGCATCGAATGCAGTGGCTCGAACCGTGATGAGTTTAGTCGGATCGCTGCTTTGTACTGTCTGTAGTGCATTACCCGCATAGATGGGTCGCACAAAAGTGTCATCAGTTTTCACTTCGGCTATATCCGAAAGCTGCATGACATCCAGCATGGCAGCCACGCGCGGCATAAAATTCTTACCGAAATTTGAAGCAGGTGCCAAAATATGGCTATAATTTTCTGCCAGCCCTTTTACCAACCAGGCAATATTCTCTGCCAGGCCGTCAGCTAGTGCTTCATGTTCTGCTACCAGCACCGTGTTTACAACAGGGATTTGTTTGGCTGTTTCTACTACACTCGTCGCCGCATTACCGGCGATCAGCAAATCGATGTCATCGCCAATTTGTGTCGCTGCTCCGAGTGTATTGAAGGTATTCGAATTTAGCGTTGAATTATCATGTTCGGCAATAACTAAGATACTCATTTGATCACCTTTGCTTCATTTCTAAGTTTGTCGAGCAGCTCGGCCGCATCTGCGACTTTAATCCCGGGCTCTCTTTCAGGAGGTTCTGCTACTGATAAGACGGTTAATCTGGGCGTCAGATCCACCCCTATCGAGCTGGCATCCATGGTGTCAATGGGTTTTCTTTTGGCCTTCATGATATCCGGCAGCTTAGGGTAACGTGGCTCATTCAGGCGTAAATCAGTTGTGATGACAGCGGGTAAGGTCAGTGCAAGCGTTTCCATCCCAGCGTCCGTTTCGCGGGTCAACGATAACGTATCGCCGTCAATCTCTGCCTTGGAGGCAAAAGTGCCTTGCGGCCAATCGAGCAAAGCGGCCAGCATTTGCCCGGTTTGATTGCTATCGTCATCAATTGCCTGTTTGCCTAAAATAACAATCCCGGGTGCTTCTTGTTCGACCACTTTTGTTAACAGTTTAGCGACTGCCAGGGGCTCGGGGGGTGTATCGGTTTCAATATGGATTGCGCGATCAGCACCCATCGCCAGCGCGGTGCGTAGCGTCTCTTGCGATTTAGTATCGCCGATCGATACGACAACCACTTCCGACGCGGCTCCGGCTTCTTTCATACGCAAGGCTTCTTCAACGCCGTTTTCATCGAACGGGTTCATCGACATTTTAACGTTATCGATGTCAACGCCACTTCCATCAGATTTGACACGAATGCGCACGTTGTAATCCACAACGCGCTTAACGGTAACCAATACTTTCATGGATAATTCTCGGTTTATTATGCGGTTAAGATGAAGACGAGTTTAGTGCGAGCTGTAGATGGATGTCTACTATAAAACTTAAAACAAGCCCTCAATTTCGCCCTTTTCATTGACGTAGATACCCTCGGCGGCAGGACGCTTGGGCAACCCTGGCATCGTCATAATATCGCCACATATTACCACCACAAAGCCTGCGCCCGCGGCTAAGCGGATTTCGCGAATCGGGACAACGTGGCCACTGGGGGCATTTTTAAGCAACGGATCGGTACTAAACGACAAGGGGGTTTTGGCGATGCATATGGGTAAATCACCGTGTGATTTTTCGAGCCGGGCGAATTGCCGCCGCACAGCTTTATCCGCGATAATATCTTCCGCACCATATAGTTCTTGCGCGATGGTGCGGGTTTTACCCCATAGCGATAGTTTTTGATTGTACAAAAATTCGAATTCGGCGGGCTCTTCATCAATCATCTTAATCACGGCTTTACCCAGGTCTTCACTGCCTTCACTGCCCATAGCCCAATGGTCCGATTCTACCGCTTTGATTTTTTCCTTGGCGCACAGCTCCAACAATAGCGTGCGCTCGGGTTCGGTATCTGCATTAAAGCGATTCAAGGCAACCAAAACTGGCACACCGAATTTGCGCGTATTGTTTACATGGCGACGCAGATTGGCAAAACCGGCTTCGATCGCTTCGAGGTTTTCCTCATCCAGTTTGTCCGGTTCCGCACCACCATGCAGCTTCAGCGCGCGTAAGGTAGCGACAATGACCGCAGCGTCTGGCGTTAAGCCAGATTTACGCATCTTAATATCAAAGAATTTCTCTGCGCCCAAATCAGCACCAAAACCCGCTTCGGTAACCACATAATCTGCATGTTTGAGCGCCGCCTTGGTAGCGATCACAGAATTACAACCGTGCGCGATATTGGCGAATGGACCACCGTGGATAAAGCAGGGTGTGCCTTCCATGGTTTGGACCAGATTCGGTTGGATTGCGTCTTTCAGAAGCGCGGTCATCGCCCCTTCGGCCTTTAGATCACGTGCGTATACAGGTTGACCCTTGCGCTTATAAGCGACGATGATATTGCCAAGCCTTTTTTGCAGATCCTTCAGATCGCTAGCCAGGCAAAAAATCGCCATTACTTCTGATGCCACAGTAATATCATAGTGATCGGTGCGTGGAAAGCCGTTGGTGATACCACCCAGGCTGTTGGTAATTTCGCGCAGGGCGCGATCATTCATATCCACCACCCTACCCCAGCTGACCCGCCGTGAATCGATTTCCAACTCGTTGCCCCAGTACATATGATTATCCAGCATGGCAGAAAGCAAATTATGGGCCGCACTGATCGCATGAAAATCACCGTTAAAGTGCAGATTGATTTGTTCCATGGGTACGACTTGTGCGTAGCCACCACCCGCGGCACCTCCTTTCATGCCAAAACATGGCCCGAGTGACGGTTCGCGTAAGCAGATTGCGGTTTTTTCACCCAAACGGCTGAGCGCATCTCCAAGTCCAACAGAGGTTGTGGTTTTACCTTCACCAGCGGCGGTTGGGGTGATACCCGCAACCAATATCAATTTACCATTGGGGCGGTCATTCAGGGATTCCAAATAAGTGCGCTTAATCTTGGCGCGATACTTACCATAGTCCAACACCTGATCTTCCGCTATGCCTAATTTCTCGGCGATGGATTCGATGCGTTGCATGTTTGCCTGGCGCGCGATTTCAATATCGGACAAAGGCTTAATATGTTGTTCAGCAGGCATAGTGAAAGTTCCTATGGATGTGCTTAGGTTTTTAGTGGAGGCAGACCATACTCCGTTTTATTCCGGCGAGCTGGAATATATGCGGCATATTGTTTTCTGCGCGCGCCTATTTTATCCGCCTATAAAATGGGTTAATTTAAATCAGGTATTTATAATTAGCCACTAATTTGTGAATTTGCGACGCCTGTATTTTTATACCTAGATGGAAGTGTACAATTACCTTATGGCCAAGCAACGAAAAAAGCACAATAAGTTCTGGCGACCTAAGGGGCGTGAACTTAACCCCAAAGCTCTTGAAGACATTGAGGCATTGTTGGCTGATAAGTTGCACCGCCGTGATTTGCTGATTGAATGTTTGCATGTGATTCAAGATCAATACAGCTGCCTTTCCAAGGCACATTTACATGCGCTGGCAAGCTGGCTGGGTATTGCACCAGTAGAAGTGTATGAAGTTGCGACGTTTTATCATCATTTCGATGTGGTCGAGGATGATGAAGATGCACCCCCTAAGTTGACCATCCGGGTATGTGATTCGATCAGCTGTGCCTTGGCTGATGCAGAAAGTCTTATTGTTCAGCTGGAAAAATCGTTGCAATCTGACGCAGTCCGCATTCAACGAGTCCCTTGTGTGGGGCGCTGTGAACAGGCACCGGTTGCGGTTGTCGGGCAATACCCTATTGCGCATGCTAGTGTTGAAAAAACCAAACAAGCCCTAAAATCCAATCATACCAAATGCCCTGAACTGGAAAGCAAATTTTCGCAGTATATTGAGCAAGGTGGTTATACGGTTCACCAAGCTTGTCTTGCTGGTCAGCGTACCGCAGAAGAGGTGATTAATATCCTACGAGATGCCAATCTTCGGGGATTAGGTGGGGCGGGGTTTCCAGCGGGCCAAAAATGGCAAATTCTGCGCGATCTGCCCGGCCCACGTTGGATCGCAGTTAATATTGACGAAGGCGAGCCAGGCACGTTTAAGGACAGGGCTATACTCGAGGCACAGCCGCACGCCCTGCTCGAAGGCATACTGATCGCGGCGTGGGCGATACATAGCGAGCAATGCGTGCTGTATGTTCGAGATGAGTATCCTGCTATTCGACAGGCGCTAATCCAGGCGATCGAGGAACTTGAAAACTGGGCAGATTTTAGCTTGCCCAATGTTCAGGTTAGACGCGGCGCTGGTGCGTATATCTGCGGTGAGGAATCGGCGATGCTGGAATCAATTGAAGGAAAACGCGGTTTACCTCGCCAGCGCCCACCCTACATTGCCGAGAACGGTTTATTTGGCTTGCCCACCCTGGAGCATAACGCAGAGACTTTGTACTGGGTGCCAGAGTTATTGCAAAAAGGCGTTGATTGGTATCTTGGTCATGGTCGCAATGGGCGCAGTGGTTTACGGCGCTACTCCTTGAGTGGGCGGATCAATAAGCCTGGTGTTTATCTTGCACCTGCGGGTATCAGTGTGCGTGCGTTGATTGATGAATATGGCGGCGGCATGCAAGCAGGACACGCGTTTTACGGATATCTCCCGGGCGGCGCTTCGGGTGGCATATTACCTGCATCGGTGGGGGATGAGCCGCTTGATTTTGACACCTTGCAAAAGCATGGCTGCTTCATTGGTTCGGCCGCGGTGATTGTATTTTCAAACCAAGATCGCGCGCGCGACATTGCTCAAAATGCCATGAAATTTATGGCCCACGAGTCCTGCGGGCAATGCACACCTTGTCGTGTAGGCACGGTACGTGCTGCCGCGATGATGTGCGCACCGAAATGGCAACTTGAGTCGCTCGAAGAATTAGCTTGCGTGATGGAAGATGCCTCTATTTGTGGGCTGGGCCAGGCAGCCCCTAACCCGATGCGCTGCGTGATAAAGTATTTTCCAGAGGAAATTTCCTGATGGCTGAGATTCAATTTCAACTCAATGGTCAGATAGTTGTTGCCGATGAAGATGAGAGCTTGCTGGCGGTTTGTAAACGGTTAAAAATTGATGTGCCGCATTTGTGTTATCACACGATGCAACGCGCGGATGGTAACTGCCGAGCGTGTATGGTGGAGATAGAGGGTGAACGTGTTTTGGCCCCGGCTTGTCGCCGCAGGCCAACTGAAAATATGGTCGTACATACCGATTCTTGGCGGGCGCTGCAGGCACAAAAAGGGGTGTTGAATCTGCTGGAGACTACCGTGAGTACGCAAAACTATTCGATCGAAAACGAATTGCGGTATTGGCAGCAGAAATTAAATCAGCCAAGCCCACCAGAAGAGCGCCAATTTAATACACAAACTGATGGTTCACACCCGGCGATTGATTTTCACGCCCAGGCCTGCATTTTATGCACGCGTTGCGTACGCGCATGTCGCGAGGTACAAGTCAACAATATTATTGGTATGGCGCATCGTGGGGGTGAGGCGCAAATCGTGTTTGATCTGGATGATCCGCTTGGAGACAGCCGTTGTGTGGGCTGCGGAGAATGTGTGCAGGCTTGCCCTACGGGTGCGTTGACAAACAAGGATGGCGTGGACTTACTTACTGCGGACAAAAAAGTCAATTCGGTTTGCCCGTATTGTGGTGTGGGTTGTCTTCTCACCTATCACATCAAGGAGAATCGTATATATAAGGTCGAAGGTAGAGGTGGGCCGGCTAATCAAGGCCGGTTGTGTATAAAAGGGCGCTACGGTTTTGACTATGTCCATCATGCGGATCGCTTGACCAAACCATTGATTCGACGAGAAGGGGTTGAGAAAGGCTTAAACCAGCATTTTGACCCTGCCGACCCGCTGAAAATGTTTCGCGAGGTAAGCTGGGAGGAGGCGCTGGATTATGCAGCTGACGGTTTGCTGGATATTCGCGAACAGCATGGTTTTAGTTCGTTGGCCGGATTTGGTTCTGCAAAATGCAGTAACGAAGAAGCGTATTTATTCCAGAAGTTGGTGCGCGTCGGTTTTGGCAATAATAATGTTGATCACTGCACTCGCCTGTGTCATGCCTCCAGCGTTGCAGCCTTGCTCGAAGGCATTGGCTCGGGCGCGGTTTCTAATCAGGTTGAAGAGGTCAAGCATGCCGATGTGATCCTAGTGATCGGTTCGAACGCAACGGATAATCATCCGGTCGCCGCAACCTTCATCAAGCAAGCGCAGAAAGCGGGTAAAACGCTGGTGGTGATGGATCCAAGACGCACCGCGCTGGCGGAAACGGCAGATTATTTCCTGCAGTTTGAGCCGAGCGCGGACGTAGCGCTATTGAATGCCCTGCTCCATACCATTGTTGATGAGCAACTGATTGATGCAGATTTTATTGCCAAACGGGTCCACGATTTTGAGCGAATTAAAGCGAATATAGTTGACTTCTCACCTGAAGAGATGACGCCGATTTGCGGCATAGCCGCTAACAAAATACGCGAGGTTGCGCGCTTGTATGCTGGAGCAGACAATGCGATGATTTTATGGGGTATGGGAATCTCGCAACACATCCATGGCACCGATAATGCTCGATGCCTGATCAGCTTGTGTCTGTTGTGCGGACACATCGGTCGTCCGGGAACAGGCTTACACCCACTAAGGGGCCAAAATAATGTGCAAGGGGCATCAGATGCCGGGCTGATACCGATGATGTATCCGGATTACAGACGGGTTGACAACCCTGAGGCAAAAGCGGATTACGAGGCTGCCTGGAAAACTATGTTGGATAGTACGCCAGGCTTGACCGTGGTGGAAATTATGCAGGCCATCCACGCGGGCAATATAAAAGGTATGTATATTATGGGTGAAAATCCGGCGATGTCGGATCCGAATTTAAATCACGCCCGTGCTGCGCTGGGCAAGTTAAAGCATTTGGTGGTGCAAGACATTTTCTTAACCGAAACCGCTGCGTTCGCAGATGTGGTTTTACCCGCGACCGCATGGCCGGAAAAAACTGGTACAGTCTCGAACACCGACCGACGAGTACAAATCGGCAGACAGGCAATTGATCCACCGGGTAACGCGAAACCAGATAGCTGGATTGTCCAACAGATTGCTACGCGCATGGGGCTACAAGGTTTTAATAAGAGCGTGCCGGAGGTGTACGCCGAAATGCAAAGCCTGATGCCCAGTATTTCGGGTATTACCTGGCAACGCCTTGAGGCGATGGATTCGGTAACCTACCCCTGTGCAGATGAGAGTGATCCAGGGCAAGGCGTGGTGTTTACCGAGCAATTTCCTACCGCGGATGGCAAGGCTACGTTGGTGCCTGCCAGATTGATTCCAGCCGATGAGCAACCAGACGAGGCCTACCCCTTCGTATTGATTACCGGGCGTCGCCTGGAGCATTGGCACACCGGTAGCATGACGCGCCGTGCGCAAGTGTTAAACGACATTGAACCTTATCCGGTGATCGATATTCACCCGGAAGATATGCGCCACCTAGGGCTAGAGGCAGGGCAGAAAATTACCCTCGAGTCTCGGCGTGGCGAGCTTGAAGGTCGGGTTAGAGCGGAACAGGGGATGCAAAAAGGTGATGTGTTTATTCCGTTTTGTTATGCCGAAGCGGCTGCAAATTTGTTGACCAATGCAGCACTTGATCCATTTGGTAAAATAGCCGAAGTAAAATTCTGTGCGGTGCGGCTACGTGCAGCGTAGTTTGATTTGTTCGGTAGATACGCTTTAAAGCAGTTTGTGTAGCTGGATTATTCCCCCTACTGTTGCCCTCGAAAATATCGATCATATCCCCTGCTAATCAACTTTAAACCCAAGACCACAAGATGGATAATTATGGAGACTGGCTGCCCCAAACAGCACAACGTTATATACGAGATTTAAACCAACGTTATGCCGCGCTGGATGCGGATACTCTGGAGGCCCACGTCTTTCAGGAAATTGAAAATAACCGGATCATACACGATCAGGATTCGATCAATCTTAATCCCGCGACCAATGTCATGAACCCAAAAGCCGAAGCGGTTTTAGCCATGGGCATGGGGTCACGACCCTCACTGGGTTATCCGGGCGATAAGTATGAAATGGGGCTGGAAGCGATTGAAAAAATTGAAGTGATCGCCAATCGTCTAGCGTGCGAAATATTTGGGGCGAAATATGCTGAAATCAGAGTGGCATCAGGTGCCATGGCAAACTTGTATGGTTTTATGGCGACGTGCCAACCCGGTGATGCGATTATCGTTCCACCTGCATCAATCGGTGGGCATGTCACGCATAATCGCGAGGGGGCTGCGGGTTTGTATGGGCTTGAAATTCATGAGGCGCAGATCGACGCACAACGCTACACCGTAGATATTGATGCGCTACGAAAGCAGGCTTTATCACTTCGGCCGAAATTAATCACAGTGGGTTCGAGCTTAAATCTACTACTGCATCCGGTCAGTGAAATTCGCGAAATCGCTGATCGGGTCGGGGCTAAAGTGATGTTTGATGCAGCGCATCAATGTGGCATGATCGCAGGGCAAGCATGGCAGCAACCGCTTGAAGAGGGTGCCCACTTGATGAGCTTTAGTACTTACAAAAGCCTGGGTGGTCCGGCTGCGGGTTTAATCGTGACCAACGAAGATGAGATCGCACAGCGCCTGGATGCGATCGCTTTTCCAGGATTGACGGCTAATTTTGATGTGGCTAAATCAGCCGCGTTGGCGATCACCCTGCTTGATTGGCGAGAATACGGTCGGGCCTACGCCAAAATGATGGCCGAAACCGCAGTTGATCTGGCGGACGCGCTGGCCAGCCGTGATATTCCGGTGTTCAAGACTACCGAGGGTTACACCCGCTCGCACCAGTTTGCCATTGAGGCCAAAAAATATGGCGGGGGTCAAGCTGCGGCTAGGCATTTACGCAAAGCCAATATCTTGAGCTGCGGGATTGGTTTACCTATAGATGAAGTGCTGGGAGATATGAATGGCTTGCGTTTGGGAACTCCTGAAATTGTCCGCTGGGGTATGCAAACCGAACATATGCCCGCACTTGCGGATTTGATTAGTCGTGCTCTAAACAGCGATATCCCAGAGAAATATGCTGAACCGGTTACCGACTTCAGGCGAGCATTTCAGCAACTTCACTACATACGCTCAGCTGTTGTAACTCCAGCGGTAGAGTAATATTAATACAAACCCATACGGGTTGCAGTCTCACAGAAAGCATAAAATGAAAGGCACTCACGATTACCAACAAGACCCCCGTAATCAAAACATTTTGATCGATATAGATGGCGATCACTACCCGCGGGATAAAGCCATGGTGTCGGTATTTGATAGTGGGTTCGTATTGGGTGATGGGGTGTGGGAAGGCCTGCGCCTGCATCATGGCAAGATCGCTTTTTTACAACAACATATGGATAGGTTGTACGCCGGCGCCAAAGCGCTCGATATTGAAATGCAGGTGGACCAGGCACAACTGCGTGATCGGCTTTATCGGCTGCTATCTGCCAATGACATGCATAACGATGTCCACATTCGTCTGATGGTGACGCGCGGCTTAAAGGCTACACCTTATCAAGATCCCAGAATGACGATTGGTGCGCCGACGATTGTTATTATTCCGGAGTATAAAAACCCGCTGCCCGAAACCATCACCAAGGGTATTCGATTATTTACCGTGCACGTGCGGCGCGGTTATCCCGATGTGCAAGACCCTAAACTGAACAGTCACTCCAAACTAAACTGCATCACTGCCTGTATTCAGGCGATCAAAGCGGGGGCGGACGAAGCTTTAATGCTGGACCCACACGGCTTTGTCGCAACTTGCAATTCGACCCACTTTTTCATGGTTACCAATGATCAGGTTTGGACATCCAGTGGAGACTACTGTCTTGGTGGTATCACGCGCGGTAATATTATTCGCCTGTGCCAGCAAAACGATGTTCCCGTGCAAGAAAAAAATTTCAGTCTGACAGATGTGTATAGTGCAGATGAGGCTTTTGTTACTGGTACCTTTGCTGGTGTGGTACCAGTAAATGAGATCGATGGACGTGTGATTGGAGAAGGTAAGCGAGGCCCAATGGTGAAAAACTTACAAAAATTGTATCAAGCGTTAATTCAAAAAGAGATCTCATGAATCAAGCAGGTGAGTCTATACGTATCGCCATGTGGTCGGGGCCGCGCAATATTTCAACCGCGATGATGCGCGCCTGGGAAAATCGTCAAGATACCGTGGTGTGGGATGAGCCCTTATATGGCCACTATCTGAAAGAAACTGGTTCACCTCATCCGGGGCGTGATGAAGTGATTGCTGCTCAGGGTAGTGATTGGCAAGCGATTGTAAAACGCTGTGTTGGGCCCGTGCCGGAGGGAAAGCCTATATTTTTTCAAAAGCACATGACCCTGCACTTGCTCCCTTCAATAGAGCGCACGTGGTTAAAGGGCCTTACGAATTGTTTTCTCATCCGGCGGCCGGATGAGGTGGTCGCGTCTTATGCGGTGCGCAGACCCGATCTTAAGCTTGATGATGTTGGTTTCTGGCAACAAGCAGAGTTGTTCGATGATGTTGCGCGCCTCACTGGAGTGGTTGCCCCGGTTTTGGATGCGGCCGACGTGCTCAAGCAACCCGAGCAAATGCTACGAAAATTGTGCGACAAGCTTAATCTTGATTTTGACTCGGCCATGCTAAAGTGGCCAGCAGGACCACGAGCAAGCGACGGCGTGTGGGCCAAATACTGGTATGACTCGGTGTGGAAATCGACGGGTTTTGCACCGTACCTTAAAAAACAGGTTCAACTGACCAAGCAACAGGCTGAGGTTGCCGAGGCGGCTGAGCCTTATTATCAAAAATTATATTCAGTCAGAATCAGGCCAAATTGACTCGATCTATTGATCCGGTGCCAGATTAGAAAAAGTGAAATCGATGTGCAAATTAAACTAGCGTACCAGATGTTTGGGTCTTTCCTATTGGGTACGAGTTCGGTCTAAAATTTTCAAGGTAACAACAGCATATTAAACATGCTTTTAACGGGCAATTTTCTGTAGTACTTAAACGAAAATCTTAGATCCTCCTTGACAAAACCGCGTTAACTCGCGTTCCCAAAAGTTTAGTATTAGCGTTAAAAAGCCATATTGAAATTAGTGTTGCCGATTACTTACGATCTCTACGCCACAATCGAGCATATAGCCCCCACCACGAACAGTTGAAAACAACGAGGATTCCCGATTTTTCGTTTGTAATTTCTTGCGCAGCTGGCTAAGGCGAACGTCAATTGCACGATCGTTGGTATACGCCTGCCTGCCGCGGGTGGCGAGTAGTAGGTAATCCCTGTCCAGTACCACGCCCGCATTTTTCACCATGACCAGTAATAATTCGTATTCCGCAGGTGTTAGTTTAATGGCGATGCCGTTGTTATCGCGTAGCGTGCGCGTGCTTGTTTCCAGAGTGAACCCTTCAAAGTAATAGCTGTCGTGCGTACTGGGTTGAATTTCTTCAACCGGACGTCTTCTTAGTACCGCAGTGATTCTGGCGTGTAGTTCTTCCAGATCGAACGGTTTGGGCAGATAGTCATCTGCGCCCTGATTCAAGCCCGCGATACGTTGCTCGGTTTTGGCCTGCCCGGTGAGCATAATGACAGCAGCTTGGGAGCTGCGTTTTATTTGAGGTAGCAAATCAAAGCCGGATTGATCAGGCAAGCAGACATCTAGCAAGATAATATCAAATGCCTGCTGCTTAAGTCGTTGGTGCATTTCTATTCCCGACCCGGCAGCTTGGACCACAAAACCCTGTTTACTAAAATAGCGCTGTATTAGATTCTGAATATCGGGTTCATCATCCACGATCAGTATGTAGTTCGATAATGGCATCTTGTTACCTGGCCAAAGCTTCAGAGATCTTAGATGCCAGATCGAATGTACTAAAGGGTTTGCGAATCAATCTATTCGCATCTAGTTCAACTTCCAGCCGCTCACTGTAACCTGTCATAAAAAGAACCTGTGTTTCCGGCAGGTGTTTAGCAATGTGCTTAGATAGGCCAATTCCGTCGGTTGTGCCTGGCATCACAATATCAGTTAATACGAGGTCGTAGTGTTCGTTGTTTGCAAGTCTTTTTACAGCAGCGTCACCACTATTCGCAACCTCAATATTGTATCCCATACGCCTGAGCGCACGCGTAATATAATCACGTACGTCCGGCTCATCTTCGACCAACAAAATATGTGCAGGGCTGAAATTATCTACCGTGAGACGTGCTTCTTCCTCGGGCACACTTTCTCCCGCATTTTCCGCAGGTAGTAGAATATTGATGGTGGTCCCTTTATCGATCCTAGATTGTATTTCGATGTTCCCACCAGATTGGTTGACAAAGCCATAAACCATACTTAGCCCGAGCCCGGTACCTGAGCCTTTATCCTTGGTGCTAAAAAAGGGCTCGAAGGCGCGATTAGCGACTGCTTTTGGCATGCCAATACCTTCATCGGTAACGCTCACTAATAACGTGTCATGGCTAGCGCGTTGGCTAACCCGGGCGGTGCGGATTGTTAATCTACCGCCTTCAGGCATGGCATCACGCGCATTCAGAGCGAGGTTGACCAAGCAGGTTTCCAATTGGTTGGAGTCTACCAGCGCATTCGGTAGCTGATTATCCAAATCGATCACGATATCAATACTTTCACCTAGTGTGCGCTGTAGCAGAACACTTAAATCATTGATCAAAGTATTAATATTATTAGATTGTGGGTGTAACGACTGGCGCCGAGAAAAAGACAAAAGTCGCTGAATGAGCTCCCCGCCCCGACGCGCTGCACGCCGACAAGCCTGGCCAATTTCAACTATTTCCTCAGCGTCAGTTTCAGCAGTGTCCAGCAGGGACAGATTTCCCAGGATAATCGTCAACAGATTGTTAAAGTCATGCGCGATACCCCCGGTCATTTGCCCAAGGGCCTGCATTTTGTGCGATTCTGCAAGCTGCCGTTGCGTCAGATTATAGTCGGTCAAATCCTGGCCAAGAAAGAAAAACCCGAGGATGTCATTTTGCTCATTCGTGTGGGGCACAAACGTAATGGAAATATCTAGCGACGTACCGCTTTGGTTGGTAATGGCATACTCGCTGCTCACTAGCTTGCCTTGCATGACGCTATCTACATCGCGCTTAAACTGGGTTTGATTATGTGCTTCAACTTTTCTAAATATGCTGGTGCCGACGATTTTATCGGGGTTCAGGTTGAACCATTCCAGGTGTTTTTTATTGGCAAACTGATATTCAAATTCTTTATTTACGTAAGCAATAAGGACAGGTACCGCATCGGTAATCTGGCGAATCCATAGATCGTTGTGGCGTAAAGCTTCAGCTGTTTTTTTGTGCGCTTTGGTTTCCTGGTGTAACGCTTCGGTTCGGCGTTGTACCCGTTGTTCCAGTTGTTGCTCGGTGAGCTTACGTTCGGTTATGTCCGTGTAGGTTGTCACAAAGCCTTTGCCATCGGGTAGTGGGTTGCCGCGAATTTCTATCACGGTGCCATCTGGCCTGGCTCTTTCAAACAGATGCGGTTTAAAAGTTTTCGCAAGCTCGGTACGCTCTGCAACCAGGGTCTCAATATCTCCGCCCCCGTATTCATCTCGTTCGGCATTAAATCGGAATATGGCTTCGATCGAGATTCCAAGCTGGAATAAATCCTTGGGAAATTCTAGCAAATCAAGTACCCGTTCATTCCACGCGACCAGCTTAAGATCATGATCAAATACGGTGACCCCCTGATCAAGATACTCAAGCGCGAGTGTGGTCCATAAATCTGGACTATTTAGTGTTGGTTTGGGTGCTAAAGCGTTCGGAGGCATGGCCGTTAACAAAATATTTACAATTCTCTAGGGTGTGATAGTGGACGCGCTCTTATGGGATAGGTATGATAATTGGCATAATTTATCTAGTGGGGCGATGACCCTGCTATAGCTTAACGACCAAAGGAGCCTTATTGCAAACTAAAGCTGGGAAAAATGCGCGCAGTGAAAATGGCGCCGCGCTAAATACAGCCCCCGAATTATTATTACACCATGCCGCCTCGCGCGGTAGCCATACTGCTATGCGCGAAAAGGAATTTGGTATCTGGCAATCATGGACGTGGTCTGAAATGAAAGATGAGATTCTTTCATTTGCCAATGGCTTGGCTTCAATCGGCTTTAAGCGGGGCGATAAACTCGGCATTATTGGTGCCAATCGTCCCCAGCTCTACTGGGGCATGTGCGCTGCGCAGTGCTTGGGAGGGGTTCCGGTTCCACTTTATAAAGACATGGTTGCTGAGGAATTACAGTATGTGCTCAACCATGCGGGTGTGCATGTGGTACTGGCGGAAGATCAGGAACAGGTTGATAAAGTCATGGAGGTTCAACCTGAGTGTCCGGAGATCGATCAAATAATTTATGATGATCCTCGCGGGTTGCGTGATTATGATAAAGAGCATTTGCACAGCATCGAAACGGTGCAGCAGATGGGCAAAGAATACGCACAAGCGCATCCGGATTTTATGCTCGCGGAAATAGATAAAAACCAAGCCAGCGATATCGGTATTTTCTTGTACACCTCGGGTACGACCGGTAAGCCAAAAGGGGTGGTACTGAGTCACGAAAATATCATGATTACTGCCCGCAATACGGTAAATTATGACAAGCTCAAAGCGGACGAGGAAACACTTTCATATTTGCCCCTGGCCTGGGTGGGTGACCATATCTTCTCTTTTGGACAGGCCTATGTCGCAGGCTATTGCGTGAATTGCCCCGAAGATGAGACTACGGTAGCGACCGATATGCGGGAAATTGGACCAACTTATTATTTTGCGCCGCCGAGAATTTTTGAGAATATGCTGACCAGCGTGCATATTCGGATGGAAGATGCGAGCCCGCTCAAACAAAAGTTATTTCATTATTTCATGGGTGTCGCCAAAGAAACGGGTGTTGCGCTAACCAATGGTGAGCAAGTTTCTTTGGGCGCGCGTATCAAACACTGGTTGGGCAATTTGCTGGTATATGCACCGCTTAAAAACACCCTGGGTTTGAGTAAAATTCGTATTGCCTACACCGCGGGCGAGGCCATCGGCCCAGAGATATTTACTTTCTTTCGTTCGCTGGGTATCAACATCAAACAGCTATATGGGCAAACCGAAGCGGCTGTATATATTACGATTCAGCCCGATGGTGAGGTTTATTCTGATACCGTGGGCGTACCTGCACCGGAAGTCGAGGTTAAAATTGCCGACAGTGGGGAAGTGATTTACAAAAGCCCGGGCGTATTTCTGGAATATTATAAAAACCCGGAATCGACCGCAGAGACCAAAACCGAAGAAGGTTGGGTGTATACGGGTGACGCGGGTTTTTTCGATGATCGAGGACACCTGAAGATTATTGATCGCGCTAAGGATGTGGGTAAACTGAATGATGGCGCCATGTTTGCGCCGAAATACATCGAAAATAAACTCAAATTTTTTTCTCAAATTCAGGAAGCGGTGACGTTTGGTGACGCCAAAGATTATGTAACCGCTTTTATCAACATCGACCTCGAAGCCATAGGCAACTGGGCGGAGCGCAATAACATTGCTTATGCCAGCTATCAGGAACTGGCAGGCCACGATCGGGTTTATGAAATGATCTCCACTAATATTGAGCAGGTGAATCAGGATCTTGCCAGTGACCCACATTTGGCCGGTGCGCAAATTAAACGTTTTCTAATTTTACATAAAGAGCTGGACGCGGATGATGGCGAACTTACGCGTACCCGTAAAGTCAGACGCCGCATTATCCTAGACAAATATGATGTATTGATTGATGCTTTGTATTCGGGCAAGGAAAATTGTTTTATTCGAACCGAAGTAACCTTCGAAGATGGCCGCAAAGGGGCGATAGAAGGAGATTTAAAGATTCGCGACGTTAAAACCTTTGAATCAGTAGCAAAGGCGAGTTAGCAGCATGGGTAACGAGCGTATATTTAACGAGGAGGTGATGGCGCTTAAAAACATCTCGCTTTCGTTCGGGGGAGTAAAAGCGCTGACAGACATCAGCTTTGATATTTTAAAAGGCGAGATACGTGCCATCATTGGCCCCAATGGTGCGGGAAAAAGCTCCATGCTCAACGTCATCAGCGGTTTTTATCATCCGCAGCAAGGCGAAGTTTGGTTCAAAGGTAAAAAACGCAAGGCCTTAAAACCTTATCAGGTGGCGCGTCAGGGTGTGGCACGTACGTTTCAAAATATCGCTTTGTTTAAAGGCATGAGTACGTTGGACAATCTGATGACCGGGCGTATCAACCATATGAAAACCAATCTCTTCTGGCAGTTGCTCTGGAAAGGTCCGGCGGAACAAGAGGAAATTGCCCATCGCGAGCGCGTCGAGCATGTGATTGATTTTCTAGAAATTCAGGCGATTCGCAAAACCCCGGTAGGACGTTTGCCCTATGGCATGCAAAAACGGGTGGAGCTGGGGCGCGCCCTGGCTGCAGATGCAGAATTGTTATTGCTCGATGAGCCGATGGCGGGTATGAACCTTGAAGAAAAAGAGGACATGAGCCGTTTTATCATTGATGTCAATGAAGAATTCGGCACCACGATTGTCTTAATCGAGCACGATATGGGCGTGGTGATGGATTTATCCGATCGCGTGGTGGTGCTCGATTACGGTCGTAAACTGGCAGATGGTTTACCCGATGAAGTACGGAATGATCAGGATGTGATTGATGCCTATTTGGGGGTAAGCCATGATGACTAAAGCGAGGCGCATAACATGAGCGTAGGCTTTCTCAACATTATTGAGATTATCCTCAACGGCCTGATGACGGGTGTGATGTATTCCCTGGTGGCGCTCGGGTTTGTGCTAATTTTTAAGGCTTCGGGCATATTCAATTATGCTCAGGGCGTGATGGCTCTATTTGCTGCTCTGACATTGGTTGGTTTTCAGACCGGACAGATTCCATTTGCACACCTGATCAACGCGATGTTCGGTACCCATTTACATAACTGGGGCCCAGGTATGCCGGCAGTGTTGGCGATTATATTTACTATCATCGTGATGATTGCATTTGCCTGGATATTTGAACGGTTAGTATTAAAGCATATGGTCAATCAGGAGCCGATCATCCTGTTTATGGTCACCATTGGCTTGGCGTATTTCATGGAAGGCTTGGGTGATTTGATGTGGGGTGCCGATATCAAGGCGTTGGATTTAGGTATTCCCTCCGGTGGCTCATTCTGGTGGGAAGATGTCACCAAAACCTGGGCGGCGGAAGGCTCAAATTATTTTGGTATGTATATTGACGTATTAGATGTTTGGGCAGCCGGTATTGCCATTGTGTTGGTACTGGCACTGACCTTATTCTCCCAATATACGCGTATCGGCCGTGCCCTGCGGGCAGTCGCCGATGACCATCAGGCTGCGATGACGGTGGGTATATCTTTGCGCACCATCTGGGTGATTGTCTGGTCAATCGCGGGCGTGGTGGCGTTGGTGGCGGGCATTATGTGGGGCTCCAAGTCAGGGGTACAGTTTTCGCTCTCGCTGATTGCGCTAAAAGCGCTGCCTGTACTGATACTGGGGGGCTTTACCTCAATTCCTGGCGCAATCATTGGCGGTTTGATCATCGGGGTCGGTGAAAAACTATTTGAGTATTCGATTGGCCCAATGATAGGCGGTGCGACCGAAAACTGGTTTGCCTATGTGCTGGCGCTCGCGTTTTTGTTTTTCAGGCCACAGGGGTTGTTTGGCGAAAAAATAATTGAGAGGGTGTAAAGATGTTTTATCGCGAAGCAGGAGATTTCAAAACCAGTTACGTTAAAGACCAGCAGATATTTCAAATCACGTTGGATCGCTGGGCGTTTCGAATTGTGCTGGCATTCGCGTTTCTCGTCGTGCCATTTTTTATCAACGATTACTGGGAAAAGTCAGTATTGTTACCGTTTCTGGTGTGGGCGATGGCGGCACTTGGTTTGAATATACTAACCGGCTATTGCGGGCAGGTTAGTCTGGGCACCGGAGGTTTTATGGCCGTAGGGGCTTACGCGTCATTTAAGCTTACCATGGTGTTTCCCGGGCTAAATTTATTGTTGGTTATTATACTGGCGGGAGGCATCACAGCGCTGGTGGGCATCTTTTTCGGCGTACCCAGCCTCAGAATAAAGGGTTTTTATCTAGCAGTGGCGACGCTTGCTTCGCAGTTTTTCCTGGTCTGGTTGTTCAATAAGGTACCCTGGTTTTACAACTATTCTGCCACCGGCATGATCACGGTACCGCAGCGCAGTTTTTTTGGTATTCCCATTTCGGGACCGGAAGCCGCTCCTTGGGCAACCTACTTATTTGCCTTAACTATCGTGACGGTGTTCGCCTTTATTGCAAAGAATCTGACACGAGGCAGAATCGGCCGTGCGTGGATGGCCATTCGAGACATGGATATCGCCGCAGAAATTATTGGCGTACCGCCGCTGGCTACCAAATTGACCGCATTTGCAATCAGCTCATTTTATATTGGCGTCTCCGGTGCTTTGCTGTTCCTGGTGTATTTGGGCTCAGTCGAACCTACCGAAGCCTTCGGTATCGATAAATCCTTCCTGGTGCTGTTTATGATTATTATCGGCGGACTGGGCAGTATTTTGGGTTCATTCCTGGGGGCCGCATTTATGGTGCTGGTGCCCGTATTACTGAAGAATATTATGGTGGGCGGTTTTGGCTGGCCTGCTGATCTGGCTGCGCACATTGAGTTACTTTTGATCGGTGCGCTGATTATGGTTTTTCTGGTGCTCGAGCCCCATGGGCTCGCCCAGATTTGGCGGATCACCAAAGAGAAATTACGTCTTTGGCCTTTTCCGCATTAATTTTTCAAACAAATCCAATGGAGGATATTCAATGAAAACACGTCGATTAACCGGTATTGCATTCGCGACCGCAATGCTGATGGGTTCCTTGCCCGCCAACGCAGAGCTCACCTTTCCCATGTTGAGCTATCGAACCGGACCTTATGGCCCTAATGGCACGGAGTTTGCCGATGGTTATGCTGATTACTTTACCCTACTAAATGAGCGCGATGGTGGCATTGGCGGGGTTAAAGTTAGAACACCTGAGTGCGAAACGGCGTATAACACCCAAAAGGGAGTTGAGTGCTATGAGTCGACAAAAGGTGATGGCGCCTTGGTCTATCAACCACTGTCCACGGGGATTACTTATCAGCTCATCCCCAAAGTGACCGCAGATGATATTCCTTTGCATTCCATGGGTTACGGGCGTACTTCAGCTGCGAATGGTAAGGTGTTTAGCCACATATTTAACTACCCCGGTAACTATTGGGATGCTGCTTCAATTATTATCAAACATGTGCTTGACCAAGAGGGTGGTGATATCAACGGCAAAAATATTGCGCTGGTATATCACAACTCCGCTTATGGTAAAGAGCCGATCCGAACGCTGGAGGAGCTTTCCAAAAAGCATGGTTTTAATCTAAGTTTGCTACCGGTTGACCACCCCGGCCAGGAACAAAAATCCCAGTGGTTGCAGATTCGTCGCGAGCAACCCGATTACGTATTAATGTGGGGTTGGGGCGTGATGAACCAGGTCGCGATTAAAGAAGCAGCAAACATTCGCTATCCAATGGATCACTTTATCGGGGTATGGTGGTCAGCATCTGAAAATGATGTGCTGCCAGCGGGCGAAGGCGCACATGGCTACAAAGCAATCGCGATGCATGGTGTTGGTTCAGATTTTCCAATCTATGAAGATCTAAAGAAGTATGTCGTTGACACGGGTAAGGCTGCCGGAGACGGTACCAAGCTTGGCACCGTGTTGTACAACCGGGGGATGTATGCTGCGATGCTCGCTGCTGAAGCTGCCAGAAAGGCACAGGAGTTGAGTGGTAAAACAGATATTAGCTCTAGTGATATGCGTAACGGGATGGAAGCACTTGAAATTAGCAGCGCTCGTCTGACAGAACTTGGTTTGCCAGGCTTCGCACCCGAAATCAGTGTGACCTGCGAAAACCACGGTGGCCCAGGTTTGGGTGCGATCCAGCAATGGGATGCGAGTGCCAAGAAATGGTCTTTGATTACCGATTTTGTGGCTTCTGATCGTGAAGTGTTGGATCCGCTGATTGAGGAAGATTCTGCAGCATATGCTGCCGAAAACAACATTACACCACGTGATTGCAGCTCCTAATAGCGACGACAAAATGGGTGGCCGACCAGGCCACCCTGATATTTTTAGCTAAATTGAATCCATGACAAATAGCACGGTTCTTAGCGTCAACAATATCGAAGTGATTTATGATCACGTTATTCTGGTATTGAAAGGTGTATCACTGGACGTGCCTGATGGTGGTATTGTTGCCTTATTAGGGGCCAACGGTGCGGGTAAAACGACTACGATTAAGGCGATATCCAACTTGCTGCGCTCAGAACGAGGTGAGGTTACTAAGGGCTCAATCGAGTATTTGGGTGATCGCGTCGATGCGCTGAACCCGGCAGAATTGGTGGAGCGGGGTGTTATTCAAGTAATGGAAGGACGGCATTGTTTCGAGCATCTGACGGTAGAAGAAAACCTGATGACGGGTGCGTATACCCGTAAAGACGGGCGCAAGGCCATCGCCGATGATCTAGAAATGGTGTATTCCTATTTCCCGCGGCTAAAAGAACGGCGCAGAAGTCAGGCAGGTTATACCTCTGGGGGCGAGCAGCAAATGGTCGCGGTCGGCAGAGCGCTCATGGCCAAGCCGAAAGTCATTTTGTTGGATGAGCCATCTATGGGGCTGGCACCGCAATTGGTAGAGGAAATATTTGGTATTGTCAAAGCGTTGAATGAGAATGAAGGTGTCACCTTTTTGCTTGCTGAGCAAAATACCTCGGTCGCACTGCGCTATGCAACCTATGGCTATATTCTGGAAAATGGTCGTGTCGTTATGGATGGTGAAGCGGCAGAACTAAATAGCAACGAAGACGTGAAAGAGTTTTATTTAGGCATCAGTGGTGGCGAGCGCAAAAGCTTCCGTGACGTAAAACACTATCGGCGGCGCAAGCGCTGGCTCTCTTAATACTAAATGTCACAATATTTTGATCAACTGGAAACGCGAGACCCAGAGGCTCGACAGGCGGCCTTGCTTGAAGCGGTGCGCGAGCAAGCCGTGCATGCGTATAACCAGACGTCGGCCTATGCAGAGCGCTTGGCAGGTATAGATTTACAGCGTTTGAATAGCAGAGAAGCGATTGCCAGTCTGCCAATTACGCGCAAATCAGACTTAATAGTACAACAAAAATCTGAACCACCTTTTGGCGGCTTAACTGCTATTAATGCGGGAGATCTGCGGTATATTTTTGCCTCACCCGGGCCCATTCATGAACCCGGTACTGTACGGCCAGACTATTGGCGTATGGCCAGAGCAGCTTATGCTGCGGGTTTTCGTCAGGGCGATTTGGTGCATTGCGCATTTTCTTATCATCTGACTCCAGCCGGTTCGATGGTCGATACCGCCGCACATGCGATCGGGTGCGCGGTGATCCCTGCGGGTGTGGGACAAACCGATTTACAACTTGAAACCATCGTTCAGCTTAAACCGGATGGCTATATAGGCACCCCTTCGTTTCTTAAAATCATCCTGGAAAAAGCCCAAGAAAGGGGTGTAGATGTTTCCTGCCTTAAAAAGGCATTGGTTTCTGGTGAGGCTTTTCCCCCGAGCACGCGTGAGTATCTTACTACCCAAGGGGTGGCCGCATTGCAATGTTATGCCACTGCTGATTTAGGCTTGATCGCGTATGAATCTTCGGCGCAATCAGGGCTGATTGTCGATGAAGGCGTATATCTTGAAATCGTTCGGCCAGGCACGGGTGAACCCGTACCAGACGGTGAAGTGGGTGAAGTGGTGGTGACGACGCTAAACCCGGATTATCCGCTCATTCGCTTCGCAACAGGCGATTTGTCTGCCATTGAAATGGGTGCCAGTGAATGTGGGAGGACCAATCAACGCATTAAGGGCTGGATGGGACGGGCCGATCAAACCGCAAAAATTCGCGGTATGTTCGTACATCCCGAGCAAGTTGCTAAAGTGGTGGCGGGTCATCCAGAGATCGCCAAAGCGCGCCTGATAGTGGATTGGATAGACCAAAAAGACCAGATGCGCTTAAAGTGCGAGGTAGTCAGTGACAACGACCACCGTGACAAAGACTTGGGTCAGGCGGTGGCGAACAGCTTGCGTGAGCATTGTAAATTGCGTGGCGAGGTTGAATTATTGCCCGTGGGCAGTTTAGCGAATGATGGCGTCGTGATTGAAGATGTTCGAGAATACGCCTGAGGCGAAGGATGATTTTCTAAAGGGTGTACGCGTTCTTGACCTAAGCTTGTATATTCCTGGCCCTTACGCCACTTTACATATGGTCAAAATGGGCGCGGACATCATCAAGGTTGAGCCACCCGGTGGTGATCCGATGCGCTTTTTCGGTAGCGAGGCGCCCAACATATCGCCTGTCTATCTACATCTTAATCAAGGTAAAAAAATCACCGAGCTTGATTTGAAAAATTCAGATGGTCAGGCAAAGCTTAAACAGCTAATAGAATCTGCCAATGTGCTGTTGGAAGGGTTTCGTCCCGGCATCCTAGAACGGCTGGGTTTTGGGTACGAGGAGCTAATCAGTATCAATCCGCGCTTAATTGTGTGTCGCATCAGTGGATTTGGTCAAAGCGGACCGCGTGCACAGGACGCAGGGCATGACCTCGGTTATGGCGCCTACGCGGGTTTGTATACGCGACCAGCCAGTACCGAAAAACCACAAATAATTACCCCACCGGTGGCGGATCATGCCGGCGCATTAAATGCGCTCGTCATGATATCAGCGGCTCTTTACCGACAAACCAAATCGGGTGTACCCTGCGAGCTGGATATTAGCCTCAGCCAAGCGGTTGCGGATTGGCAATATATTTCTGAACTGCTACCGTTGCAACAGATTATCAGTGGTGATGCAGCCTACTACAATTTTTATCAAACCAAAGATCAACAGTTTATCAGTCTGGCTGCGATCGAGCCCAAGTTCTGGCGGGCGTTTTGTGAGGTAGTGGGACAAAGTGATTGGGTGGTAAGACAATCAGAAAAGCTGCCACAAAGACAGCTGATGGCAGATGTTGCTAAGGTAATTGCAACGCAAACGCTGGCTGAATGGCAGGAAATACTACGGGGTGTTGATTGCTGTTTTGAGCCAGTGATTGATTTCAATGCGCTCCAGGAGAAAGTATGTTACAAAGCAGAAAATAACCATACGATAGCAGGGCAATCATCCGTGCAATTGCAATTGATGGATGCAAATAAACTGCATTGGAATACAAGATGAGCCGTACCAACGTTACATTAGAAATTGACCGCGATCTGGTCGCCTGGGTCAGGCTGAATCGTGCTGACAAGCACAATGCTTTAAGCGTCGCGATGATGCGTGACTTAATCGATGTATTTCGGCAAATTGGTGCAAATGAAGAGATTCGGGCTGTGGTGCTTACTGGCAATGGATCCAGTTTTTGTGCGGGTGCTGATTTAGCCTGGATGCGGTCCAATCTGGACAAATCTCGGGATGAGCGTATTGCCGAAAGTAAAGTCCTGGCGTCCATGCTAGCCGCCATTGACCAGTGCCCTAAGCTGGTAATTGGGCGCATCAATGGACAGGCATTTGGCGGTGGAGTGGGCTTGATCGCGGTATGCGATATCGCGATAGGCGACCAATCCGCTAAATATTCGCTGACCGAAGTAAAGCTTGGCCTGGCGCCTGCCAATATCGCACCATACGTAATACGAAAAATAGGGGTTGCCAGCACACGTCGCCTGGCCCTTAATGCTTACCTATTTGATGGTAAGGAGGCCGCTGAGATTGGGTTACTCGATGCGGCATATAATGCGGATAAGGTGGATAAAAAAATAAAGCACGAAATCGAGCTCGCGCTAAGTGCTGCTCCGCAAGCCATTGCCACGACCAAACGTTTATTGTCTGAGCTACATCGTGGTGGATTAGACAACCCGACTAACCATGTTGTTACCACGCTGGCAGATATTTGGGAAGGAGCGGAAGCACAGGATGGAATACGGGCTTTTTTTAATAAACAAAGGCCACCATGGAAGCGCAAGCATTCGTAATGCTCAGTGAACAGTTGTAATCAAGACCCGTAGAAACTATTGATACTGTCTGGGCAAATTGTTCCTTATTGTCTGCACCAAAGGAGTTTTGTGAATAAACAACGACAAATAGCGGATTATCTTAAAAGCCACTGGGTATATACGCTATGCGTTAAAGGCTTGCAATTGGCGCTGTAGAGTTTAAAAGAAACCAACCTTTTTCTGCAGAAAAGCTGATGGAAAAATTACGCCTGGCTGGAAATGATGCAGTTAAAGTTTCGCGCGCAACGGTATACAATACTTTTGGCTTGTTTGTGCGTAAAGGCTCGTCACAAGATATCACAACTGATGCGAGCCATGTTTTTGATGATTCCAACCTGGTTCGCTATTATCGTTAACTCGATATGGACATGAATGAACGGGCTAATTTCGATCTAAAAAGTGTCAAGTATGAAATTTCTGGTTTACCGGAAAACTGTGGAATCGAAGAGGTTGATGTGGTGGTAGTGCTGATATCACTTAGATAATAAAGTGGTCACGAATGTTGATATGGCCCACCACGCTTCAACGGGCGCGTTTTGTAGGATTAAATGATCGGTGTCAAACTGAAAAACCTGGGTTTTAGGTTTTACCGCTAGAATATTTTTCAGGTTTTTTCGGGGTACTACCAAATCGTGCCTACCCTGGAAGTAGGCGAAGGGTATCGTGCACGTCTCAAGCTGCGCTTTGACGTTCACGTTATAGACTTCATGGATCCGCGCCGTCAGCACGGAGGGGGTAACTTTTTGCAGTTCTGTCGATATCAGCGAAATCAGATCAGCATGTCGGTGCCCGCTTAGCATATGTCTTAGGGCGTACAGTGGCTGGGTGAGGGTGAAGCCTGCTGTCCAAGGCAAATAACGCCCGATGGATAAATTAGGTGCGGAAACGAATGACGCCACCAAGATAGTTCCAATTAGACCTTTGGGTTTGTTAGCGGAAATAAGGATCGCTAGTGGCCCACCAAAGGATTCTCCCAACAATACATAGCGACCACTAATACCTTGCAGCACATCCGTTACGAGTGGCAGGAGCTGCTGATATGATTGTTTCTCATGGTAAGGGTATTCAATAGTCAGAATGTCGAAAGTATTTGGCGCAACGTCATTCAACGGCCTGAATAAGCCTTTAGTACCATGCAGCCCAGGCAGCATGACAATGGTTATTTTGTCTGATTTCATTTTGGCAAATGAAGTCCGTTTAAGCGCAATTAGCAGTGGGGGCCGGGTGCTTACTTTAGCTACTCAAGTAACTTTTGTATATGGTGCAGCACTTCCTGGCCCGTAAATACTGAATTACCCCAGAAAACAGTACGATGCATAGTAGCTGTAAAGTTTGTGTTATCTTCGCAGAATTTCCAATCAAGCTACCGCGTTAATGATGGTCCGATTATTTATTCTTTTACGCTTACTGTCTATAATTTTGCTATCAGCCTGTCAGGAACAAGGTGCTTACCAAAGCCGTGCTACTGAAGTATTCCCACCGGTGGCCATTGAGAATGTCGCTTTATTTCGATTGGACCAACTACCTGTCGCCCCGGCATTTTTTAATGGGCATCGGACGGTTGTGGTATTTGGTAAGGCTAAATGCGATCAAGCTTGCCAGCATCGCCTGCAGTTGGTCGATGCGCTACGCAATACCCCCGCACTAACCGATGAATCAGAACAAATCGAGCAAGACATCGCGGCCCTGATAAAGGATATGGAAGCGTCGATCGCAGAAGCCAATGCTTTCATTGAATTGATGGCTTTTTGATACCATGAGTACTTTCACTAGCCACGGTTTATCCATTCTTGGTTTAAGCGCAATCGTATTTTCGATAGGTTGGAAAATTGGTGCGCTTCATGGAATAGAGGTCTCGTTCCTAATGAATGAATCGGCAAGGACGGCTATAGTCGTCAATGAGTTACAGTCGATTAGGAACAACAAAATAGACTTGTTGCTACAGGCGAAGGAAATGGAGTTAGATAGTGCCGTACTAAGTTACTCACTATATGAAGAGAGAAACCCAAGTTGGATAACCTATCCGTTTAATAAAATAATGGGATCTACAGTATAAGAAGCAGTGGTAAAGGCAGCCAAATACCGAAAGAATTATCCTAGCAATGAACACCGGATAGATACGTCAGAAGAAATGATGCAAGTTTATTCACGGGTTGACGCGCTATTAGATACGGTTAGCAAGCGCAAATGAAAGAAAGCGTTGGTCGCACTCCTTTCAGTTATTCATCCAGGTGTGACTTTATAACCTTATAAATCTCCGGTCGATGTGCTTTTATTTCTGCTGCCTTTAAGCCCTCCAGGGAGTGTGGATATTTCAGCCAGTCATTGGTTTCGTGGATAAAATAATCGGGAGGTCGACCGATTAGATTACGCGCAGGTTTGTAGTACGGCACCGCAATGCGAATATCCTGTGGCGCGTTGCGGCGCGTACGCGCGCGTATTTGATCAATAATCGCTTGAACCGAACGGCCGGTGTCAAACACATCATCCACAATGAGTAAACGATCGGTGTGTTGCAGGTTTTTAACCAAATAGCCCAAACCGAACACCTTGATTTCGCGTGCCTGGTGATCAATACCCGAGTATGATGCGGTGCGCACTGCAATGTGATCGGTTTGCACACCATGGAAGGCAAGATACTCCTGCACGGCGATTCCCATGGGTACGCCACCGCGCCAGATCGCGATCATGAATGTCGGTTCAAAACCACTTTGGAAAACTTTGGCTGCCAGTCGAAACGAATCTTCCAGCAAATTCTGTGCGCTGAGGTAAATTTTCTTCGAATCGCTTGGCATACTTTATTTGTTACACTTATATTCAATGTGGCTTTCACCTATCATTGCGCGTAGCGTAAGAATGTGCAATCGAAATATGCCCAAGATTAATGAATAAACAGTTCCTTGACGAACAACAGCTCATCGTTGATTCGTTCAGGCTGGGTGTGAGTATTTATGAGAGCGGGTTTCGCCCCAGCTTTATCGTGGGTTTATGGCGCGGAGGCAGTGCGGTGGGCATCTACGTACAGGAATGCCTGCAAGCTTTAGGGATAGTGACCAACCATATATCGATCCGCACTTCCTATCGCGGCGCGCCTAATTACGCGTCCATGATCGCCGAGCCTGAATCGAATATCAGGGTCCATGGTACCGAGTACTTGGTGGAAAATCTTAATACTGAAGACGGTTTATTGATCGTTGATGATGTGTTTAGCAGCGGCTTAAGCATAGAGGCGGTTTTAAAACGTCTACGCGCAGGCTTAAGGTGCAATATGCCCGAGCAAACGAAGGTGGCAACACTTTACCAGCGTCCGGCGTATCGAAAAACCAATTTTAAGCCCGATTTTTGTTTATTTGATACGCATAACTGGCTGGTGTTTCCGTATGAAATGAGTGGTTTAACACGTGCTGAAATACGCCAGCATAAACCTTATTTGGCTGAATTATTGCAGTAAAATAAGCGCCCCGCGTAAACTTATTTTTAGACCAAATGAACACTCGAATGGCTCCTTTACTTGGCCTACTGATGGCCTGGCATGTCTCCTTGTCACAGGCTGGCGAGGCCGACCCAAGCTATGTTGTACAAGCTGTTGAAGATGGCGATACCCTGCTGGTTGAGCTGGACGGTCAGGCGCAGCGTATCCAGTTGTTGGGGATTGATGCACCGGAAAACGCAGACAACCCAAAGCTCAAGCATGATATGGAAAAATCAGGTCTAGAAAAAGCACGGTTGCTAGCGCTGGGCCAGGCAGCGACCGAACATTTACAATCCCTGGTGGCCGCTGGTGATGAGGTGGTTATAACGGGTGATCTTAAGAGTAAAGATCGCTATGGGCGCATTCTTGCTCAGGTGCGTAATCGCGAAGGGCAGATTTTAGGCGAGACCATGATACAAGCGGGTTACGCGATTGCTTTGCCACGTAGCCAGTTTCCAGCGCAACAAGCCTATATGCGTCGCCTGGATCGTCTGGAGCGGTTTGCGCGTAAAGCAAATAATGGCTTGTGGGGAAGTCATCCAGAGCTAGTGCGCACCTGGTATGATCGCACCCGATGAATGACTGGTTTCCATCCGCTGGTAGTTTATTTCCGTATTTGATCGTATAAACAGATCATTCTTATCGATATATTGTTGCAACAAGCGCATGCAAATTAGGCTTGCTTAGCCTATATTCACGCCCATGACTAAACCACTAGAAAATATTAATATTGTTTCCGAGCGGATACTGGCCACACCGCTTGATTTGCATCGTGAAACACCGATGACGAAATCTGCGGCACAGACTATCTCCCAGGCACGTCGGGAAATTAAAGCGGTGCTTGATCGTACCGACCCGCGCTTGTTGGTGGTGATTGGCCCGTGTTCGATCCACGATATAGCAGCGGCCAAGGAATATGCTGAGCGTTTGAAAAAACTGCGTGAAGAATGCGCGGATACGCTATTGATTATCATGCGGGTGTATTTTGAGAAACCCCGTTCCACCATTGGTTGGAAGGGGCTGATCAACGATCCCGATCTAAACGATTCATTTCGTATCGAGAAAGGGTTGCGCCAGGCGCGTGCATTACTAATGTGGCTGGCCGAGCATGGTTTGCCGACCGGTACCGAGGCGCTGGATCCAATTAGCCCGCAATATCTGGCAGATTTATTCAGCTGGACCGCGATTGGTGCGCGGACTACGGAATCACAAACCCATCGGGAAATGTCGAGCGGTTTATCTACCCCCATCGGGTTTAAAAATGCCACCAATGGCAGTCTGGATGTTGCGATCAATGCGATGCAATCCGCTTCCATGCCGCACCGGTTTTTAGGCATAAATGGCGCGGGGCAGGTGACCATCACCGAAACGCGTGGCAACCAATATGGGCACATTATCCTGCGCGGTGGTCGGCAACCCAATTATGCTGCCACAGATGTAGCGGAGGCAGAACAAGCCTTGCAAGCCGCCGGGTTATCGCAGAATATTATCATCGATTGCAGTCACGCCAACTCCAATAAAGATTACGCTCGCCAACCGTTGGTTGCTGAAGATGTTGCGCAGCAAATTGTCGAAGGTAACCAATCTATTATTGGCATCATGCTGGAAGGCCATTTATTTGAGGGCAATCAAAAAATGACGCAAGACCCACGGGATCTTCAGTATGGCGTCTCGATAACGGATGCCTGTATAAGTTGGGAGACTACCGAAAGCCTATTACGTGGTTTGCACAGCAAACTGAAAACTGTGTTGCCCAAACGTATTTCCTAGACTGGCGCGGCACCAAAGCCTATTGGCTGGCGGTGTTCCGGATTAAAAATTTAGGGTTTCCTCGCGTAACCAATCCACGACTTTTTTAAGTGCCGTTTTTTGGCCATCGCCTGCATCCAAGGCTTGTTGATAAACCGCTAGCTGGCGATGTGCACTGGTGCCACGTTTTAAAATGGTGCGCGCGTGACTGACCTCTTTAGTACATCCCAACGCCTCGGCGTCTTGCTGTATGAGCTCCAGAATTTCTTCAAGCAGATCTGGATAAGGTACAATTTCACCACGGCCAAAATCGATCAGACCTTCATTAATGCCATAACGATGCGCGCGCCAGCGATTCTCATCCAGTAACATTGATGCGTAGCGGCGCCAGCGCTGGTTTTTCAATCTGAGTCTACACAGCATGCGTAACCAGCAGGTATATAAGGCGGCGATGCAGAGTGTATCTTCCAAGCTGGTACACAAATCTGAGATGCGCATTTCCAATGTTGGAAAGCGGCAACTGGGCCGGATATCCCACCAGATCTTACTCGCATCTTCGATAATGCCGGCATCAACCAGAATTTGTACATGACGCTGGTAATCTGAATAAGTGTCGAAATTATTAGGCAAACCCGTACGCGGCATTTCATCCCAGATACTAATACGGTATGACATCAAGCCAGAATCCTCCGCTTTCCAAAAAGGTGACGAAGTGCTTAAAGCCAATAAATGGGGCAAGATGTATGCAACCTGTGACATCAAATCTACGCGCGCATCATCGTCCTCAATTGCGACATGTACGTGCATCCCACTGATAAGTAGGCGCCGTGCTACGCGCTGTAGATCGTTCTCCAGAGTGGCATAGCGTTCCTTGCTGGTCACATGTTGTTGGCGTGCGCGTGCAAAAGGGTGGGTCGATACCGCGATCATCGCAAAGCCATATTCTTTGGCAGTCGCAGCAACAGATTGGCGTAACCAGCTTAAATCATCCCGTGCTTCGTCGATGTTTTTGCAGACTTTGGTGCCAATTTCTACCTGACACTGGAGAAATTCTGGGCTAACTTGTTCACCTAGTTTTTGTCTTAAGTCCGGTATGAGTGAATCGGGTGCTTCGCGCACTAAATCACCCGTTTCAGGGTGAACCAATAGGTATTCTTCCTCTATCCCGATGGTAAACGTGGGCATTTTTAACATGGTTGAAGGGCCTCCAATATAGACTAAGGTGCGCTTCGTACCACAGTTTACTTGGTTTGCACGCCCGAGGAAAGCGTGCCGATTTGCTTAAGATGATGAATTGTTAATCTCTGGTCGCCACCTCTTGGACAATTTTTTCATACTGCGTACACGAACGTGGCCAAAACCTCGTACTTGTTCAAACTCTTTTGCCAAGCGCGTCATATCAGCATGGTTTTGGGCCTGTAGGTTATCCACTATGTACGCTAATAAGGCCTCATATTTAGCCAATAGGGCGAGCTCCAGTTTTCGATCCGCACTTTGTCGAAAGGGGTCGAGCCAGGTATTTCGCGTTTTGCGCAGCGAGGCGAGCAACTTGAATACCCACTTAAGCCAGGGGCCAAAAGTCCATTTTTTAGGCTCTTCGCCGCGGTTAAAAATTGGGGGTGCGAGATGATATTTTACTCGATAACCAGGCTCGAACTCTGCATTCAGATCCGTTACAAACTTATCACTGCTTAATAAGCGCGCCACTTCATATTCGTCTTTAATCGCCAGTAAGCGACCATATTGCTCAGCAACGGTTTGACTCAGTTCCTTGCTATCAGTTAGCTTCTCCTCTAACTGACGAATCTGATTAATCTGGTCAAGGTAATGATTAGCCAGCGATTTGTCCTGATACTCGCTAAGCAGTGCCATCTGCGTTTTAATGGTTTGTTCCAGGCTTGGTTTAGCCTGAGATTCAAACCCCAATTCTTTTTCGGTTGCTGGATGATCGTCGGCCAACTTTCGGCCCCAGTTAAATGCCGCGAGATTCATCTCTACCCCCATCTTATTTATCCTAATGGCTTGTTCAATGGATGGGCGCGATAAGGGGATTAGCCCCAATTGCCAAGCATAGCCAACCATCAGCATATTACTGGCGATGGGATCACCGCAGGCTTTTTGTGCAATGGCGATGCTATCAATAAAATAAGCGTGCTCGGGCTTGACCGAACCGCTTATGAGTTGATTTATTTCTCGAGCGGGTGAAGGGTAATCGGGGTCGTTAAGTATATCGGCACTTACCGAGATGCTGGTATTAACAATTGCTCGCGAATGCTGACGATCCAATTTCGCAAGGGTGTCTGCACCGCAAGCGGTAACACCATCGCATCCAAGCAGTAAATCGGCATGGCCAGCGGCGATCCGCGCGGCATATAAGTCGCTGCTGCGTGCAGCAATCTGGAGATGGCTGGTGACGGCACCAAATTTTTGTGCCAGGCCGGTCATATCTAGTACATTAATACCCTTCCCATCCAAATGAGCCGCGACACCCAATATGGCACCAAGGGTTACAATACCTGTCCCGCCGACCCCTGTGATGACAATAGAATAGGGCGACTTGGACAGGCCGGAATCAGGCTCCGGCAAGGCCTGTACATCGGCCACTTTCAACGTAGTATCTGGCGCTTTGCGCCGTCCTTCGATGGTAACAAAACTTGGGCAAAACCCGTTGATACAACTATAGTCGTGATTGCACGCCGCTTGATCTATTTGGCGTTTTCTTCCTAGGGGCGTATTGGCCGGTACCACCGAGAGGCAGTTTGATTTCTGGCTGCAATCTCCACAGTTTTCACAAACATCTGCGTTGATATAGGCGAACGCTTTGCTAGCCGCTAACTTGCCGCGTTTAATCAGGCGGCGTTTTTCAGTCGCGCATTGTTGATCATAGATCAGTGCACTGACCCCTTTGACTTCTTTGATTGACTTTTGAACGGTGTCAAACTGATCTCGCGGATAGACCTTCACACCCGGGGCGAGTGACGCGATGTTTGGGTTATTTTTAGGCTGATTGGTCACCACTACGATATGTTTGACCCCTTCAGCGGCTAGCTGATGCGTGAGTTGGTCGATACTCAGTTCGCCATCTACAGGTTGACCGCCCGTCATCGCAACCGCCTGGTTGTAAAGTATTTTGTAGGTGACGTTTACGCCCGCTGCGACGGCTGCACGAATCGCTAGCGACCCGGAATGGAAATAGGTGCCATCTCCAAGATTCACAAAAATATGTTTGGTGTGACAAAAGGGTGCCTGGCCTATCCAGGGCGCACCTTCGCCCCCCATTTGCGTGAATAGCTCAGTATTACGCCCCATCCATCTGACCATGTAATGACAACCAATACCGGCAGAAGCAACACTACCATCGGGCACCTTGGTTGAGGTGTTGTGTGGGCAGCCCGAGCAAAAATGTGGTTTTCGTTGAACGCTAAGGGATGTTTTCTGCAACGCGCTCTCTTTTTGCTCCAAAAACTCAAGCCGATCTCGGATGGATTGACTGGTGACAAAGCGACTGGTTCGGTGCGCGATGACTTTGGCGATACGCGCGGGCGTTAACTCATCCATAGAGGGCAGGAGCCACTCTCCATGTTCATCAAACTTACCGACCACTCGAGGTCTTTGTTCCGCGGACCAGTTATATAGCTGCTCTTTCAGCTGGTTCTCAATCAAGGCGCGTTTTTCTTCGACCACCAGAATTTCATCCAAGCCATCAGCGAAATATTGTACCCCCTGACTGTCAAGGGGCCAGGGCATGCCAATCTTGTATAAGCGTAATCCAATCTCGCGTGCCAGCTTACTATCGATACCCAAATCGCGCAAAGCCTCGCGTACGTCCATATAGGATTTACCCGTGGTGATGATGCCGAGTCTGGGTACAGGCGAATCAAGTATAATGCGATTGAGGCTGTTAGTGCGTGCGTAAGCGATGGCCGCATAGAGCTTATATTTTTGTAATCGAAGCTCCTGCTCCTGGGGTGTGTCGTTGAGACGGATATGTATCCCACTATCTGGGAAGGTAAAATCGTGTGGCTTGATCGTCTGTACACGGCTGCTATCGGCGCTGATAGAAGCGGAAGAATCCATCGATTCGGAGATCGTCTTCAACCCCACCCAACAGCCGGAATAGCGCGACATTGCCCAGCCATGCAAGCCAAAATCCAACAATTCCTGCAGAGAAGCGGGGTTGAGTACGGGTATACCCGCATCCATCATGGCAAATTCCGATTGATGCGGTAGGGTGGATGATTTTGCAGTGTGGTCATCCCCCATGCACAGTAATACACCACCGTATTGCGCGGTACCTGCGGCGTTGGCGTGCTTAAATACGTCACCACTGCGATCGATCCCGGGTCCTTTGCCATACCACAAGCTGAATACACCGTCGAATTTTGCATCTAAGTGTAAATTAATTTGTTGCGAACCCCAGACTGAAGTTGCTGCGAGATCCTCGTTCAGGCCGGGTTGGAAAGTAATTTTATTTTCAGCCAGTAAATCGCTGATGGACCATAACGATTTATCCAGATTGCCCAAGGGAGAACCGCGATAGCCGGTTACGAACCCGGCTGTATTGAGCCCCTTTTCTTGATCGCGCTGAGCTTGCAACAGCACTAGGCGAGTGAGTGCCTGCGTGCCATTGAGATAGATTTTTCCTTGCGTGAGGGTGTACTTGTCTCTGAGACTGAAGGCGGACATATCCATTACGCCGACCCCAAATTCTTGTCGACTGGATTGCTATGGGGTGCCAGACTAGTGGGTAATAGGTTCGCACTCAGCGGGTAGATGTGCGTGCGCACAAAAAGATTTTTCATATTTTTGCCTCCAGAGCAGGATCACCACTCATTAAGCCTTACGTTGGTTTGCCCCTGCCCTTGTGAGGAGGTGACTTGGTTTGATTGGGGTTGAGCCTTGGCTTACCCGGCAAACACCAACGTGACGATGCAATTGGTTTCGAGGGGTGACTCGATCATCAATTGCGCATTGGATTGGAGTATGCCAGAAAGCAATTCACTTCCGCAATTAGATATCGCTAATGCTAATATACTAATCTAGCTTCTTTCTGGGTTGAGACAAATGGCGCGCCAAACATGGTTAAGAATAAAAGTCAATGACCGTGGCCGGATGGTGATATATCTGCCTTAATAATCAAGCCGCCAGGATAATTAGAACAAATAGAATGCTAATTCTTTCCGCCTTGCGCACAAAATGGATTAATCAATGACAGAGCGAAGTCACATCTTGACTAGGCAGCATCTTGACCCGCTGCAAAGGCCTGTTCGTTGATGGCCACCAGTTTGGGTTTTTTCTTTCTAAAGCGCGCCAGTATCGCTTCTTTAAGCACATCAGCTGAAAACGGCAAATAAGCAGCGCTGGCGCCGAGCATGACGGTATTGACCAAGCGCAAATTACCCAAATCTTTGGCAATTTTGGTCGCATCAAAGGCGTGAATCTCAAAACCTTGTTGTTCAATAGTGGCAACGGGATTATCTGGATATTCAAACAGGCCCGCATTGACAATCGGGGGAACTTGTTCGTTCTGGTTGGCCAGGATAATACCATTCGGCCTAAGCTGATCCATCCAGCGCGAGGCTTCGGCGGGTTCAAAGGCGACCATTAAATCAGCTTCACCCGGGGGTATGGCAGGCGAATTAATTTTCTTTCCAAAGCGTACGTGTGAAGTGACCACGCCGCCGCGTTGCGCCATCCCCGCAACCTCCGTTTTTTTAACGTCATATCCCTGGCTGATGGCTGACTGCGCCAAGATTTCTGCCGCGGTCATGACCCCTTGTCCACCGATGCCAACAACCAAAATATTGGTGGGCTGCTGATTGAGCGATGCTTTAGCCACGGACAAAATCTTGTGCGGGAACGATCGCGTCCGGGGCGCAAGTCTTGGTACATAAATCACAGCCCGTACACGCAGCGGTCTCAATCCTGACAAAGGCGAGTTCTTTGGTGCTGCCGTTTGGCTTGGTGACGGTCTCGCGTCGGGTGACCAGTATCGCCGGGCAACCCACGTCCAGGCAATTCGTGCATCCCGTACACTCTTCTTCATCGACGGTATAGGCGGGTAGTTGCTGGTAATGTTCGATCAGAACACAAGGCTGGTCTGTGATAATCACGGATGGCTCGTTGATTTTGACTTCCTGGCGAAGCGCTTTAAATAGTGTCGGGATTTCGTACGGGTTGACCGATTGAATGCGCTCGGGCTTGACGCCCAGGGCTTCACATAGTTTGCGAAAATCGACGCGCGCCGATTCGTTACCATGAATATCCTGACCTGTTCCTGGGTTATCCTGCCCGCCCGTCATCGCAACCGTGCGATTATCAAGTAGTAGGATGGTGACGTTGCCTTTGTTATAGGTAATGTCTAACAAACCTTGCATACCCATATGCATAAACGTTGAATCACCAATCACCGCCAGCACGCTTTTATTTGCATCATCTGGCGCGCGCACTTTATCCAGACCTAGGGCTACGCCCATTGAGGCACCCATACAAATACAAGTATCCATCGCGTTCCACGGATGACCCGCACCCAAGGTGTAACAACCGATGTCACCAGAAATAATGGTGTTTCTTACTTTAGATAGCGTATAGTAAATCCCCAGATGCGGACAAGCCACACACATAGTGGGTGGCCGGGGAAACAGACCATCCTTGATGGCGGCTAGTGAGGGCGGGCTTACTTCAACGGTTTTTATGGCGGGTGGACGGGGCGTTGTTTCGGGTGCGGGTTCACCCAGTAGTTTGGCGATCGCCGGGCGCAAAACATGGGGCGCCAGTTCGTCCTGGCGCGGTAAAATGTCTTTCCCGATGACTTTTATCCCCGCGGCTTTGAGCTCAGTTTCAACCAGCGGTTCGGTTTCTTCTACGATGACAAGCTGGTCTACGGTTTTAGCAAACGCGCGGATTTTCTCGATTGGAACCGGGTAGCTCAAGCCCATTTTTAGCACGGGTGCGTTTGGAAAGCTTTCGCAAACATGGAGATAAGCAGGCCCTGAGCTGACATAGCCGATGCGCTCATCCTCTCCTGTGGTAATCGTATTGAGTTTACAAGCTTCATTGCTGTACTGGCGAATTTTTTCTTCTCTTGCATACATCATCGGTATGCGCGGTCGGGCATTGTTAGGGGTCATCACCATGTTGGCTGGGTCTTTGACAAATCCGCTAACCGCTCTTTCAGTACGCTGTTGCTGGGTAATAATGCTCTTCACATGGCACACGCGGGTGGTCATGCGCAAAATGACGGGCGTATTGAACTTCTCAGACAGGTCAAAGCCGTATTGCACCATTTCATAGGCTTCCTGCGAATCAGCCGGTTCGAGGACGGGCACGTGAGCAAATCGCCCCCAAAAACGGGAATCCTGCTCATTTTGTGAGGAAGAGAGGCCAACATCATCCGCAACCGCGATCACCAGTCCACCTTTTACCCCAATCAGGGTGAGTGTCATCAGGGCATCCGAAGCCACGTTTAAGCCGACGTGTTTCATCGCGCATAAAGCGCGACCGCCCGCTAAGGAAGCACCGATGGCAACTTCCAGCGAAACTTTTTCATTAACAGACCACTCCGTATAAATCTGCTCATATTGACTGGTGTATTCAAGAATTTCGGTCGATGGCGTGCCGGGGTAGGCAGTCGCAAGCACACAGCCAGCTTCATAGGCACCGCGCGCCAGGGCCTCGTTGCCGGACATAAATGCGCGATTTTCGCTAACCGCTTTTGAGGTGACGTCATTTGCTAGATTCACGTTTTGAGAGTACTCCGGTGGGTTATTATTGTAATTGGCTTATTCGCCAATGGTGTGGATTATTTAGAATAATGCTATATGCAGCAAGCGATTAAGCCTTAAAATTTTAGGGTTAAAAATGACCTGGATCAAGCTCGAAGCGAATAACGGCACGGAAACAGGGTGATTTCGCCTCAAAATGCAGTATACAAGTAGCGTATGGCGAGCGGATGCCTAGGCACCAACCAGCGTGTCCAACTGCGTCTGGACTCGAGACTGCACATCATCCATGTCCTTGAGAGTGGTTTCGATGTCTTCTTTGCGTTGCTTAAGTGCGAGTCGATGACTTTCAATGGTTTGTAAAACGAATTGTAATTGCGCTTTTTCATCCGGGTGTGTGTCGTACAGCGATATTGTTTGCTTGAGTTCTGCCAGGGAAAAACCGATTCGCTTGCCACGTAATATAAGCTTTAAGCGTACAAAATCTCGTTCTTTGTAAACGCGCTGACCATTCACCCTTTCAGGGTTAAGCAAACCCTGATCTTCATAAAACCGGATGGTACGCGGGGTGACATCAAAGTGTTTGGCAAGTTCGGAAATAGTATGAGTGCGATCAGTCGGCATAGCTTCGGACGGGTGGTGCAATTAAGGTCTAAGTTGACGTTTACGTAAACGTAAGGTATGTTCACACCATACCAGAGTTAAACCCCGAATTCGAGCCCGTTTTAAAGCGCATTTCGCAATTTTTTATGCAATCCACTCCTTCTCCAAATAAGCCAGTGATACGCGTGGTGACCGCTGCGAGTTTGTTTGATGGTCATGATGCGGCGATCAACATCATGCGCCGAATTTTGCAGGCCTCCGGGGCTGAGGTGATTCACCTCGGGCACAATCGTTCGGTACAGGAAATTGTCGATGCAGCCTTACAGGAAGATGCCAATGCGATTGCAATCAGCTCTTATCAAGGCGGGCATGTTGAGTTTTTGCAGTATATGATTGATATGCTCAAACAGCGAGGTGGGGAAAAAATTCGCGTATTTGCGGGCGGTGGCGGCGTCATCGTACCGGAAGAAGTACAAGCGCTGCATGATTACGGAGTAACGCGCGTATATACGCCCGAAGATGGACAACATATCGGGCTGCAAGGGATGATTGATGACATGCTGGAAAGCAGTCAGTATGCGCCCAGTGAGGATGCGCCCGAGCAAATAGATTCTTTGCTAGGGGGTGATTTACGCGCGCTTTCCCATCATCTTTCCGCGCTCGAAAATGGTGAAGTTACACTTGCACTGCTTGATGCTATACGGGAACAACTGGCGGCAACGGCGAATACCGTACCCGTGTTGGGCATTACCGGTACCGGTGGTGCGGGTAAATCATCTCTGACTGACGAAATTATTCTGCGCTTTCGGGGGCATCATGATGAACTCAAGATTGCGTTGATTGCGGTTGATCCGACCCGTCGTAAGACCGGAGGCGCGCTATTGGGTGATCGTATTCGTATGAATGCCATTAGTCATCCGAATATTTTTATGCGCTCAGTTGCTACGCGCGACGCAAGCAGCGAATTACCCGATTACATGGCTGATATGGTGGCAGCCTGTAAGCTTTCGGGCTTTGACCTGGTGATTGTAGAAACACCGGGGATTGGTCAGGGTGACGCAGGCATTACCGAATTGGTGGATGTTTCATTGTATGTGATGACGCCAGAATTCGGTGCCCAAACCCAGTTAGAGAAAATCGATATGCTCGATTTCGCGGACGTGGTGGCGATCAATAAGTTTGATCGCCAGGGCGCAGCGGATGCTTATCGTGACGTATGTAAGCAAATGCAACGCAATCGTGAAGCCTTTACAGAGGAGCCAGAAGCCATGCCGGTTTTTGGCACCATCGCGTCGCGCTTTAGCGATGATGGGGTGACTGCTCTTTATCAGCAATTACGCGCGCTCTTAATGACGTTTGGTCTTAAGGAGGTGAGCAATAGCTACCCTGTGGTCGATGTTCGTTACTCCACCCTGCAACAAAAACTGATTCCGAGCAAACGGGTAAGATATTTAGCTGAGATTGCCGAGACCGTTCGCCAATACAAAGCACATGCGCGCGAACAGGCACGTATCGCCCGCCAGCGCCAGCAGTTGCGTGCCACCCAAACCATGCTGATGGCGCAGGGGGTAGACTCTAATCAGGATATCGAGCAGCTGTTGCAAAAAATTGAATCAAAACTGGATAACCATTCCAATACGTTGGTTGAAAGCTGGACGCAGCTCAAGGAGGATTATTCGGGTGAGCAATTTGTGGTGCGCATTCGTGACCGGGAAATAAGCAATACCTTGCGACGCTCAACGCTATCGGGCAACACCATCTCCAAAGTTGCCTTGCCAGATTACGAAGATGATGGTGAACGCTTAAAGTGGTTGATGCTGGAAAATGTGCCGGGTCAGTTTCCCTATACCGCCGGGGTGTTTCCGTTCAAACGTGAAAGCGAAATGCCGACGCGTATGTTTGCGGGTGAAGGCGATGCAACGCGCACCAACAAACGCTTCAAACAGCTTTCCGCGCATTCCGAGGCGAAGCGTTTGTCCACCGCCTTTGATTCGGTGACCTTATACGGCTGCGATCCAGATGAGCGTCCCGATATTTATGGAAAAGTCGGTAATTCCGGGGTGTCCATCGCCACATTGGATAATCTCAAGACTTTGTATGACGGATTTGATTTGTGTGATCCAAGCACTTCGGTTTCCATGACCATCAACGGCCCGGCACCGATGATCCTGGCCATGTTTCTGAATGCAGCAATTGATCAGCAGCTGGTGAAATATCAGGATGAGAACGGCAAATCGCCTGGTAAAAAGGCGCGCCAGGAAGTTATAAATTGGACGCTGGCAAACGTTCGCGGGACAGTGCAAGCGGATATTCTGAAAGAAGATCAGGGCCAGAATACGTGTATATTCTCGACCGAGTTTGCGCTCAAAATGATGGCGGATATTCAGGAGTATTTTGTCCAGCACAATATCCGTAATTTTTATTCCGTGTCTATCTCGGGCTATCATATTGCAGAGGCAGGTGCCAACCCGATTTCGCAAATGGCGTTTACCCTGGCCAACGGCTTTACCTATGTGGAGGCTTATCTGGCGAGGGGAATGGACATTGATGATTTTGCGCCGAACCTGTCGTTTTTCTTTAGCAATGGTATGTGCCCGGAGTACACCGTGATGGGCCGTGTCGCCAGACGCATTTGGGCAGTCACCATGCGGGAAAAATATGGTGCCAATGCGCGCTCCCAGAAGCTCAAATACCATATTCAAACCTCGGGTCGATCGCTGCACGCACAAGAGCTGGATTTCAATGATATCCGCACGACCTTACAGGCCTTGATTGCGATATATGATAACTGTAACAGCCTGCATACCAACGCCTATGACGAGGCCATTACCACGCCGACGGGTGAATCCGTACGCCGCGCGCTGGCTATTCAGCTTATTATTAACAGCGAATGGGGTTTGGCGATGAACGAAAATCCCAATCAGGGTAGTTTTGTCATCGACGAGCTGACCGAGCTGGTAGAAGAGGCGGTATTAAAAGAATTTGAGCGAATTGCTGAGCGTGGCGGCGTGCTCGGGGCGATGGAAACGGGTTATCAGCGCGGTAAAATCCAAGATGAGTCTATGCTTTACGAAAAACGCAAGCATGACGGCAGCTTGCCGATTATCGGGGTGAACACATTTTTGAACCCCGACGCAAATGCGAATGAACAGACTATCGAACTGGCGCGTTCTACCGACGAAGAAAAGCAGCGGCAAATTGAGCATGTGGTTGATTTTCAACAACGTCATCAGAACGAATCGGAAGACGCATTGGAAAAGGTGCGTCAAGCTGCCATGTCGGGTGGCAATATTTTTGCAGAGCTCATGCACGCCGTGCGCGTATGTTCGCTCGGCCAGATCAGTGATGTATTGTACGAGGCCGGTGGCAAGTATCGGCGTAATATGTAATCCAGTTTTTTCAACACTTCAAATTTACACACAGAACCAATATGACCATTAACACAGTAGGGGTGATTGGTGCGGGTACCATGGGCAATGGCATTGCACAGGTATTTGCCGCTAAGGGCTATCGTGTCATCATGCAGGATATAGATGAGCAAGGCTTGAGCAGGGGCATGGCGACCATTGCGGGCAGTCTGGATCGGCTCATTAAGAGCGAGAAAATAAGCGAGCAGGATAAAACCAGCACCTTGGAGAACATCGAGACCTCGCCGGTTCTTTCCAGCCTGGCGAATGTCGATTTGGTCATCGAAGCTGCGAGTGAGAATTTCGAGGTAAAGGCCAAAATCTTTAAGCAACTGGATGAGATTTGTCAGCCCAACGCTATTCTGGCCTCTAACACGTCGTCTATATCGCTGACCAAAATTGCCGCGCAAACTTCACGCCCGGAAAAAGTGATCGGCATGCATTTTATGAATCCGGTACCGGTGATGAAGCTGATCGAAGTTATCCGCGCCATGCAAACCAGCGATGAAACCTGCGACACCATCGAGCAGATCAGCGCTAAACTGGGCAAAACAGCTGTCCTGGCGAATGACAGCCCGGGCTTTGTGGCGAACCGTATTTTGATCCCGATGATTAACGAAGCCATTTTTACCCTGGACGAAGGCATTGCCACCGCGGAGGCGATCGACGATATCATGAAGCTGGGCATGAATCACCCGATAGGGCCACTCGCGCTGGCAGATTTGATTGGCCTGGATGTGGTGTTGTCCGTAACACGGGTGTATCAGGAAGAATTGGGCGACCCTAAATATCGGCCCTGCCCTCTGTTAATCAGAATGGTGGATGCGGGTTATTTGGGGCGCAAAGCAGGCAGAGGATTTTACGAGTACTAACTTATGAGCAATCAATTTGAGAATATTATTCTGGAAGATCTGGACGATGGCATTTTTCGAATCAGCATTAATCGGCCCAAACAACTTAACGCATTGAGCCAGGAGACCGTTGCTGAGTTAGGTTCCGCGATTCAAGCCATAGGCGACGATACTTCTGCACGCGTGCTATTGATTACCGGTGTCGGCGACAAAGCCTTTATTGCGGGCGCGGACATCAGCCAGTTTACCGATCTGAGTTCACTTCAGGCGCGCGAACTTGGGCTTGCCGGCCAAAATATTTGCAATGCGCTTGAACACCTGTCCATTCCGGTGGTCGCGGTTGTTAGTGGATATGCCTTAGGCGGCGGCTGCGAGGTCGCCCTGGCGTGTGATTGGATCATTGCGTCGGAAAATGCCAGCTTTGGTCAACCCGAGATAAATTTGGGTATTATGCCGGGGTTTGGTGGTACCCAACGTTTGATGCGCCAGGTAGGTAAATCGCTGGCAATTGAGTTGTGTATGACGGGCCGCATGCTTGATGCACAAGAAGCGCAGCGTATTGCATTGGTAAATCAAGTTTATCCCGCAGATGAGCTGCAACCAGCAGCGCTCGAGTTGGCCAAAACCCTCAGCCAGAAAGCCCCGATTGCGCTGAAATTCATTAAGCAAGCCATTCATGATGGGCAAAGCATGACGCTAGCGCACGCCTGCCAAATGGAAGCCGAGCTATTTGGCCTATGCTTTTCGAGCGAAGATCAGGAAGAAGGTGTCGCAGCATTTTTGGAAAAACGCCGGGCTGAATTTAAGGGGGTTTAGTATCTCCTGCATGCTAAAATCTACCTGCCTTGAGTATGGCAGTAAATCAAGTCGGCTGACCCGTGATCTTGCATCTTTTTAAGTTGATAGGGTCTGTGATAGCCAGCCCTTTACTTTTTACACCTTGGAGCCCACATACGCATTACATAGGCGTATTTGCTCCATAAGCTAAACACGATATCCATGAATCTGGGAATACCTACAATAGTTGTGGCAGGGTTATTTTCTTCGATATTTGCTAAAGAGCACCCAATCGATTTCGATGAAAGTCGATGGGTGCCGGTTAGCTATACTATCGGCGAGTATCTGATTACCACCAAAGTACCCGGAAATTGGATTCCGCACGCATTATTTCCTTCTAAGACGCGTATAGAAGTTCGATCACCTAAGAAATACGTTCGAGAACGCTCTGAACGCGACTGGGGTACATTTAATATAGAAAGCTACGGTTATGATTATAAAAGAAATAAAACCTATGCTGATGTGAAGTTTGGTCTCGGGTTTTCAGTTTACGTATATTCCGGTACGCCTACTGACGTTGCCGGTATGATTGATACAATTGATAAAAGAAAGTACTCGCCTTCGTCTCAAAGCGTTATCAAGCAACAATCGTACTTTAAGCGGGATGGAAGAGAGTGGCTAACTCGAGTAACCGAAACAGAGTCGCGGAATTACGCAACACTGCTGTTCGAAGATGTTGTTTTGGAGCTGGGAATTGGCTACAACGATGGTGGTGAAAATGAAACAGCTGAGTGGAAACAAAAGCGCGTAAATCTTTTTAATAGAGTATTTGAACTGATCAAGATAATTCCGCTAGGGTAGTTCGAATTTGGTACTAATAGGGTCGTTCTCGATTGAGATCCTAAATTAGTGGGGCAAGCCAAGGCTTACCAGTAAGCCATCGCGTCTTTATAAATCGCCTCCAGGTCGGTTTGTTCCACTTCGCGAGGAGAATTCACCAGCAAGCGTTGTTGCTTGAACGCGCCTTCCGCCAATGCCGGAATATCTTTTTCGGAATATCCTAGTTCCGCTAAACCATTGGGAATACCGCAGGCTTGCATCAGCTCAATCAGGCGATTAGCCAGCGCTTCGCCGGCCTGTTCCTGCTCAATATCTTGCATATCTGCCCCGAGGGCTTGGGCCGCTAGCCAATGGCGCTCGGCAGCAGCTTCAGCGGTAAATCGAAAAGCCGCTGGCGCATTGACCACCACTGAAATACCGTGCGGGCACATGCTGTGATCATCAGGCCAGCCTTTTGGATGATAATCTCCAATCATGCCCGCGACCGAATAACTCATGGCGTGGGGTACGTGCACACCCGCATTGCCAAATGCGTTGCCGGCCAGGGTGGCAGCATACATCATGGCACCTCTGGCTTCCTGGTCTTGTGCGTCATTTACCGCGCGTTCCAGATAGTCTGCAGCAAGGCGAATCGCTTCCAGGCTGCCGCTGTCGCTATGCGGGTTGGCCCCCTGATAGGCCGGCCGTTTGGCAGGCCCTTTGGCGGGTCGCTGGGTAAAGGGAATGGCGGTATAGCTCTCAATCGCGTGCGTCAGTACATCAAACCCGGTGGCGGCGGTCACCAACGGCGGCACCTCCCAGGTAAAGGCCGGGTCGATCAAGGCAAGATCAGGTTTTAAATAAGGTGAAGCAATCCCGGTTTTCACTTTTTGTTTGACTAGGTCAAATACTGCCACCCCGGTCGATTCGCTACCCGTGCCGGCGGTGGTGGGGCAGGCAATATGTGGCAATACTTTTCCGGGAACCGGAATACCTCTACCGATGGGGCGGTTGACGTATTCGAGAAACTCAGCCGGATAGCAGTACAGTAGATTGGCTGCTTTAGCGGTATCGATTACTGAACCACCCCCGATCGAAACCACGCCATCGTAATCGCCCGCGCTCAAAAAATCAGCAGCATCCATGAATGAATGATCAGTCGGCTCTACACGCACTTTCGCATAAACCTTGTAATCGATCCATGCATCATCCAGTGATTGCAGAATCTCCTTGGTGACCGCCAAGTCGATGGTATGTTCATCGGCGAAAATGGCCAAAGAGCGGATGTGGAGTTGATCGGCTTCGTAAGCAAGTTCCTGGCTGGCACCCACACCAAATCTAAGTGGCCGGGGGTCGACACTAAAAATGGTCTCATTATTTTCACTGGTTTTGTACTGTTTGCCAAACATGTCGCTCGCTATCGGGGTGCAATTTGAATTTCGGTGCTGGATATTACTCTATTTATGCACAAGTTTGTAAGCCAGGCAGCCCTTGCATCAACACCTAAGATAATACAATCCTCCTGCGAGTTTGCAGCACAATCAGGGATATTCAGTTTTAATTCAGCAAATTAATGACGGTTTTCATTTTAGGGATACGAAAATTTCTAAAATAAAAGTGTCAGGCGGATCAATTTCGCTTATCATGCGGCTCGTTTGCGGTGTCCTGCTTATCAATAAAAAGACCAAAACATCCATGTCAGTTGCCACTGATCAGACACTGATCGCGTTAGACAACATCAGCAAGACCTATCCCGGTTGTGTTGCCAACGACCAGATAAAACTGCGCATTAACCGGGGAGAAATACACGCCCTGTTGGGAGAAAATGGTGCGGGTAAATCTACCCTGGTCAAAATTATTTACGGCGTCGTCAAGGCTGATGCCGGTCGTATCGAATTTGCTGGTAAACCAGTGCAAATCACCAGCCCCGCACATGCGCGTAAACTGGGTATTGCTATGGTCTTTCAACATTTTTCCTTATTTGATTCTTTGACCGTGGCCCAGAATATCGCTCTGGGTATGGACCAAAAAGTAGAACTCAATACGCTCTTAGAGCGCATCGTGGAAGTTTCAAACCACTATGGATTACCACTGGAGCCAGCACGCCACGTGTATAGTCTTTCAGTGGGCGAGCGCCAACGTATTGAAATTATTCGTTGTTTGTTGCAAAACCCGAAGCTACTCATCATGGATGAGCCTACTTCGGTGCTCACGCCCCAGGAAGTAGAAAAACTGTTTGTTACTCTGCGTCGCCTGGCAGATGAGGGCATGTCTATTTTGTACATCAGTCACAAACTAGATGAGATCAAGGATTTATGCGCGCACGCTACCATTCTTCGCCACGGAAAAAAAATTGCCACAGTCAGCGTTGCCGAGCAAACGTCTGCTTCATTGGCGGCGATGATGATGGGCGAAGACTTACACCTTGCGGATCATCAAACGAGCAAACCCCCTGGCGCGGTGCGGCTAGCGGTTGAAGGCTTGAGCCAGCCGAGCGATGACCTACTGGGTATTGCACTTAAAGATATTAATTTGCAGGTGCGTGCGGGTGAAATTGTGGGTTTGGCCGGAGTCGCCGGTAATGGGCAGGAGGAATTATTGAGGGTACTCAACGGGGAGCTAAAAAGTACCCACCCGGCAATTAAAATAAATGACCAAGCGGTGGGAAAGCTCGGCCCGAATAAACGCAGAAAGCGCGGCTTAGTGAGTGTGCCGGAAAAGCGCCTTGGGCATAGTGCGGTACCGAGTATGAGCTTAGTGGATAATGCCTTGCTGACCGCCAATGCACGCATTGGTTTAAGCCATCGCGGGATGCTGGATTATCCAAAAGCAACAGCGTACACCAAATCCGTGATGGACGCTTTTGACGTACGGGTCGCGGATGAGCAGGTTGTGGCGGCCAGTCTTTCCGGAGGAAACCTGCAGAAGTTTATTGTCGGTAGAGAATTAATGCAGTCTCCGGATATTGTAGTGATTTCGCAGCCAACCTGGGGGGTGGATGCAGGTGCGGCACAAAGTATACGCGCCGCTTTGCGTGCTTTAGCAAACCAAGGTGTGGCGGTGTTGGTCATTTCGCAGGATTTGGATGAGCTGATGGAAATATCAGACCGCATCGGCGCGATTTGTGCGGGTGAGGTGTCGAATCTTTGCGCAATTGATCAAATAGATAACGAAAAAATCGGCTTGCTGATGGCGGGGGTAGCCTAATGCAAGTGTATTTCGAACGCCGCCAGATCGATTCAAAAGCATGGCGTTATTTATCGCCACTGTTGGCGTTGATACTTACCTTATTGGCGGGTGCGATCTTATTTCACCTGATGCAGGTTGATGTCAAGCGAGCGCTGTACGTATTTTTTGTGGAACCCATCGCAACGCCCTATGGTTTGGCTGAACTTGGCGTAAAAGCGACCCCATTGGTGCTCATTGGAGTGGCCTTGTCGATTGGCTTTCGCGCGGGTGTATGGAATATCGGAGCCGAAGGGCAACTCACATTTGGTGCGATTTTTGGTGGCGGTGTAGCCCTAGCTTTTTATGAGCAACAAGGATTGTATATTCTGCCGCTGGTGATTTTGGCGGGGATCATTGGCGGTATGTTATGGGCGGGAGTGGTTGCCTGGTTGCGCACACGGTATAACGCCAATGAAATTCTGACCAGCCTGATGTTGAGCTATGTCGCGGGTCTGTGTCTGAGTTATCTGGTCTATGGCCCGTGGAAAGATCCGGATGGTTTTAATTTTCCGTTATCTCGAATGTTTAGCGATGCCGCCGTGTTACCCATCATCATGGATGGGACGCGGCTACACATTGGCGCATTTTTCGCCATCGTGGTAGTGGTGCTCGTCTGGGTAGTGCTGGCGCGTACCCAGTTGGGTTATCAAATCAAAGTAATGGGGGATGCACCCAGTGCGGGTGCCTATGCTGGTTTTAGTCAAAACAAAATTATTTGGCTGGTGTTGCTGATGAGTGGTGGTGCGGCTGGGTTGGCAGGGGTGCTCGAAGTCACCGGCCCGATAGGCCAGTTGTCGCCTTCGATATCGCCGGGTTATGGGTTCACCGCCATTATTGTTGCTTACGTTGGGCGTTTGCACCCGCTCGGTGCCTTGCTGGCCGGTTTGTTGATTGCCTTATCGTATTTGGGTGGTGAGTCGGCCCAAATAGCGCTTGGCTTGCCGCTTGCGGTCGGCGGGGTATTTCAAGGCATGTTATTGTTTTTTCTGCTCGCCTGCGATGTGCTCATCCACTATCGACTGCGCGTATCCAATAGTCATGCGATGGTGAATCATGGTTGACTTTATCATTCCTACCCTGCTTACCATCATCACTGCAGCGACTCCCCTGCTGTTTGCTGCGATGGGTGAAATGGTAACTGAAAAATCGGGGGTATTAAATTTAGGTGTTGAGGGCATGATGTTGATGGGTGCGGTGAGTGGCTTCATCGTAGTCAACCAGACTGATAGTGCGGTGTTGGCGATTACCGTCAGCGCGCTCGCAGGAGCTTCCCTGGCCGCATTGTTTGCCGTGCTGGTGTTGGTTTTTCAGGCGCGGCAAGTACCTGCGGGCCTGGCGTTGACCATATTTGGGATTGGCTTGAGCGCGTTGTTGGGGCAAAGCATGATCGGTGTTGCCTATGCTGGCCTACCCAAGCTGGCTATTCCCGGGTTCGCGTCGATACCCGTGATTGGTACACTTTTGTTCAACCAAGATATTATGGTGTATTTGTCCATCGTGATGCTATTCATGGTCGCGTATTTTATGCATCGAACTCGTGCCGGCCTAATCTTGTGTGCGGTAGGTGATTCGCACGATGCGGCCCATGCTTTGGGCTATCGCGTCAATGTAGTACGTGCGCTGGCCATTTTATTCGGAGGGGCGATGGCAGGGCTGGGCGGTGCTTATTTATCTTTGGTGTATTCACCGCTTTGGGTAGAAGGTATGACAGCCGGGCGCGGCTGGATTGCGCTGGCATTGGTGGTATTTGCTGCCTGGCGCGTCGGCAGGGTATTATTCGGTGCTTATCTGTTTGGTGGAATCACCATTTTGCAATTACATGCCCAGGCATTTGGGATCAATGTGCCTTCTCAGATTATGAATATGCTGCCTTATTTGGCGACCATTATCGTGCTGGTATTTATTTCCAGGGATGTGATGCGTATCAAACTAAATGCACCAGCCAGCTTGGGTAAGCCGTTTCACCCTGGACATTGATATATGCACAATGCTGATCATCTGGGATGATATTGAACGCGTCAACCAGGCTGGCATTTTTTTGGCAACACGGGGTCACTCAGGTTAGAATGCGATGGCTGACCGGCCTGCTGGTTGTTTATCCATGAATCTTCGCATTATCACCTACAATATTCATCGCGCCATTGGATTGGATCGTCGTTTCAGGCCGGATCGGATAGAGCAAATCATTCGAGAACATCGTCCTGACATCGTTTTGCTACAAGAGGTTGACGACGGGGTACCACGCTCAAGGGAATTGGATATGGCGAAAGAGATGGCTCGCAATCTGGACTACCCGCACTTTGCGGTGGGTTATAACGTTAATCTGCGCAGGGGGCGTTATGGAAATGCGACGCTGAGTCGTTACCCGATTGTTCGAGAGCGAAATATCGATTTAACCGTCGGGAAACGCAAACCGCGTGGATGCCAGCATACGACTATTTCTATCGAGCAACGTGCCGGCCAAGACCGCTTGCTTGAGGTCTTCAATCTTCATCTTGGCTTGTCTGTGCAAGAGCGCCAACGTCAGGCAGGTATGCTGATGCGCTCTAAAGAATTTTCCAGTATTGATCGAGAAGTGGCATGTATTGTTGGGGGCGATTTCAATGATTGGTTGTCGCGTTTACGCGCGCTGTTTGTTGAAGGGATGTCATTGCAGTGTGCGACTGATCGCGAAAACAATATCAGAACCCGTGCGATGAAAACCTACCCTTCATTTTCACCGCAAGGCGGTTTAGATAGAATTTATTACAACGGGAGTTTAAGCCTGGTTTCTGCTAAAAAGTGTCGCCATCAGGCATCGCGGGTGGCCAGTGATCATTTACCCGTGATTGTCGATTTTACGCTGGCAAGCACGCATTAGCCTTCACTTTAGCGAGGCTTGAGAATAGCCTTGATCTCGTTTGGTAACTCGGTGGTCTTAGATTGTGAGACGGTGATAAAAAGTTCCTGATCGGTCAAGATATCCTGCTGTTTTATTTGCTGTTCAAGCACACTCAGGGTCGCCTCTGAGGCATCTGTTTGTTGGGCTAATCGGGTGTTTAAACGTGATGCTAATTCTGCTTTTTGAGCCTCACAATGAATAATCAGAAACGGACAATTTAAGCGTAATGCCAGTGATTGAAATCGGTTTCTATCTGTTTGTTTAATAAACGTCGCGTCTACAATTACTGGAAAATCTCCCTCGAGCAGCATTTTTGCAAGGCTGTAAAGTTGTTGATAGGTTTGCGCGGTGGCGCCAGGTGAATATATCCCGGCCCCAGTGCTTGAGTGGCTATCAGCATGCGCGGATAAACCATGCAAACGTTTACGCTCGATATCGGAGCGTAGGTGAAAACATCCGTATTGCTGCGCTAATTGTGCCGCAGTGGTTGATTTGCCCGATGCGGATAAGCCGTGCATGATCATCAACACCGCCCGATTTTGCTGTTGCCAGTTTTGTGCTAAATCCAGATAGCCAAGAGCCTGCTGCCAAAGTGGCTCAAGCCTGGCGGGTGGCGTTTCTGTCTCAGCATGTTGTAACAAGGCCACCTTTGCACGCACCAAGGCACGGTAGATGATGTAAAAACGCAGCATAGTCGTGCCCGCGTAGTCACCCGTATCCATCAGATATTGGTTAATAAAACGCCAGGCAAATTCGGGGTAACCACGACCCAGCAAATCCATCATCACAAACGCAGATTCACTCATGATATCAATCCAGCGCAGTGCCGGATTGAATTCGATGCAATCAAATAGCACCAGCGCCTCATCCAGCCAGACCATATTGCCCAGGTGCAGGTCACCATGGCAGTCGCGAACATAGCCATTTAGCTTTCTTGCCTGCACCACCGCACGCAGATCTTGAAATAGTTGCTCGCAACGGTGGTTAATTTGCGTAAGCTGGGTGTGCCGGTTGGGGGTTGAGACCAGTCTTTTTAGGTGTAAAATCGATTCATCCAACCATTGATATACTTGGTCTGGCGCGCCCCAGCGCGTATCCGTTTCGGCCTGCGGCGCGATTTGATGGTATTTTGCTAAGGCAACCGCCATTGCATCGACATGGACCTGCTCGAGTGCGCCTCTATCGGCAAGGCTGGACAGTAGGCCGGACTCATCAAAACGCAGCATGTAAACGGCGTATTCAATTGCGGGACCGTGAGTTGCAAATGTAGCGTGCTTAAGTGGACCTACAATTGGTAGGACGTCAAGGTACAGGGTCGGTGCGTAGCGACGATTTAGTTTTAGCTCTTGTTGGCAGAAATGTCTGCGCTTTTCCAGGGTGGAAAAATCGAGAAAGCCAAAATCAACCGCCTTTTTAATTTTCCATGCGTGTTTATCTGTCAGGATGACCCATGAAATATGGGTTTCGCGCACTTCTACAGATAGCCCCTGGCGGGTCAGGTTTGCAACCAGTTGTTCGATTAGCTGGGTCTGGGTCGCGACAGTGAGTTCGGACATGTCTAAGGGCTCACGAGATAAAGTAACTGCGGTTTAGCCATAGACCGGCGCAAAACAATTTCCATAACCAACCGTACCGCCAAAGAAAATGGTGCGATTCGATAACAAAACTGATGGGCAAACACCACGGTAGCCTATGGAGGGTAATGTTCATTTGATGTTTGATGCTAAAACTTTTGTAACAAATTATTACTGATATGCATCAATCCTGGATAAAATTTTGGGTAGGACGAGCGATTTCTCACCAGCTACAAATCAAGTTAGTAATACCCATTAACTGGAATATTCTAATTTAGTTGTTTTTGCCCCACGTCAATGCATGACTAATTTCCCGATCTTATAATTAATATTGCTGGTAACTGGAGGACGATATTCTTGGATCAAGATGTAATTCGCCGGGCTTTATTACAGCAGCTCGTTGAACTCACCAGCCGGTCTGACCGGATAGACGCCCATTGGCGTGATCAAGCACCCCCCAAGGACTGGGAGGAGTTGGCCACGCATCGAGAAAATGACGAGGTGATCGAATCACTTGATGAACGCACACGTGCGCAAATCCTCGAAATAAAGCAAGCAATAGCCAGAATGGACGCAGGAGAATGGCAAATCTGCGCAGAATGTGGTGCGGATATCCAGCCCGCGCGACTAAAGATTTTACCAACCACGACGCGCTGCGTTAACTGTGCGGAAACCCAGGAGCATACACCGATGTTATAAAGCCAGTATTTGTAAACCCATTATTATTTAATTCGGAGGTTAATCATGTACAAGCATATATTATTCGCAACCGATTTTTCACCTGAGTCGCAGCATGCGGAAAACAAAGCGATTGAGGCAGCCAAGCTCAATAACGCCAAGTTAAGCATAATCCATGTCATTGACTACTATCCCAGTACCCAGCTCGAGGGGGGTCTGGCGCTGTTACCGGATCTAGAGCGGGAAATGAGTGAAAACTCGAAAAACGAAATGGATGCCTGTGTGGCGCGAATTCCAATAGCGCTTGCCTCTACCAAAATATTGCGTGGGCCACCCAAAAGAGCCATCGTAGAACATAGCGAGAAAATCCAGGCAGATCTTATTGTACTGGGTAGTCATGGTCGTCACGGTCTGGGTTTGTTGTTGGGCTCAACTGCAAATGGGGTGCTGCATTTGGCAAAGTGCGATGTGCTGGCGGTACGCGTATTTGAAAATTAAGTACCCACTAGTGCTAGCGCCAAGTAAAGCTGAATTGATTATGTATAAATTATCAACTAGGAGCATAGATTATGGGTGAAATTAAACAAGCATATATTACCGAGTTGGAACAACGATTGAGTGATGGGCAGGTTGAACTGCGCAAATTGGAGGCGCGTCTGGACAAAGCCAATCTGGAAGCCAGCCATGATTTGTATCTTGAAATGGAAAACCTGCGCAAGCAGCGCGATGAGACCAAGGAGAAACTCCAGGTACTTCGAGAAGTTGACCATGAGAACTGGCAACATATGAAAGATGAGTTGGATAAAGCCTGGCACCATATGAGCGAGCTTTTACACAAAATCGGAAAAGGACTAAAACGCGAATGGGATTCAAACGATTAAATGTGTTCGTTGATTTGGCGGCAATCAACCGCATTTAATCCCTATGACTATTTGTAAATTAATCCGATGGAGTATAAAGATTATTACCAAATACTAGGGGTTGAGCGCGATGCCAGCACGGCAGATATTAAGAAAGCCTATCGGAGGCTGGCACGTAAGTATCATCCCGATGTGAGTAAAGAAGCGCAAGCTGAAGAAAAGTTTAAAGATGTTTCTGAGGCCTATAATGTTCTAAAAGACAATGAGAAACGCGCAACTTATGACCAGCTCGGTAGCAACTGGCAGGCTGGGCAAGAGTTTCGTGCTCCGCCTGGGTGGGCGCACCATAGCCAGCGGGCCAGCTCAGACGGAACCAATTATCATTATTATTCATCTGCCAGCCCGGGCGGTGCGGATTTCAGTGATTTTTTTGAATCGCTTTTCGGGCAGACGGGTGGTTTTCAGGGCGCAGGAATGGGCGGGGGTCGTTACGACCCTTATGCGCAAACGCAAGATCAAGGGCAAGATCAACATGCTAGCGTACAAATCGAGCTTGCGGATGCTTATCATGGCACTTCACGTCAACTCTCGCTGACTGAGCCGACATTGGGTGCCGATGGCCAATTGGTGAACCAGCAGCGCAGACTTAGGGTCAAAATTCCCAAGGGCATCGTACAGGGACAGACGATGCGCCTGAAAGGACAGGGAGTTGCTGCAATAAGCGGGGGTGCACGCGGTGATTTGTTTCTAGAAGTAAATTTTGTGCCCCACCCTCTGTTTATGGTTGATGGAAAGAATATCAGTCTTGAGTTGCCGGTCGCACCTTGGGAAGCAGTTTTGGGCGCGAAGCTTGCAGTACCCCTACCAAATGGCAAAACGGTTAGCCTTAACTTGCCAGCGGGCTCGAATAGTGGAAAGCGTTTTCGCATAAAGGGCAAAGGTATTCCAGCAAAAACCCCGGGAGATTTATTTGTCGTTCTGAAAATTATCGTTCCAGAAACCTCAGATGAAGCAACCCGAGAAGCTTATAAGGCACTGGAAAAAGCCTCGAAATTTGAGCCACGCAAAAATATGGCATAGCTTAACATGAAGAAAAAGAACCAAGTATATGAGGCGCAATGGGTGGATATTCATTGTCTGTCTTTACAGCAGATTTGCGATTGCTCGCAAGTTGAACCCTCCTGTGTGATTGAGCTGGTCGATAATGAGGTATTAACTCCGCTCAATGACAATTTGGACGAATGGTTGTTCCATCCTCAAGACCTTTCTCGTTTGACCAGAGCCAACCGCCTCATGCGCGAGTTTGATTTGAGTGCGCTGGGAACGGCGTTGGTGCTGGATTTGCTAGATGAGCTTAAGACCCTGCGTCGGCTCCAGGATAAATAAGCCACTGTTAATCAAGCAAACTGCCCAATATTAAATGGGCACAGCATTGTGGATAAATCGCTCACGCTTGGCTTGCCCTTTACAAAGAATGATTTAAATTATAAGTACCGAGGTTTAGGCAAACCCGGGCGCAGACCATGTATCCATCATTTTCTCGCGGGCTTCATGTAGCCTTTCGGACATTAAGGTGGCGAAATGCTTCATCAGCTGGTAGCCCAGGTTTGCATCTGCTTCACACGCTGCGAGTAGTTGTTGACCATTAAACTCTATCACCTGTAGATCAGTTTCAGCGTTAGCCTCGAATGTCCATTTGTAAGGCGAAATAAGCCAGGACCATCCCAGCACCTTATTTTCATCCAATTTTTGGACCACCAGTGGGGGTCCGTAGATAGAGGGAATCTCAACCGCAACGCGCCCTGACAAAACAATATAAAAATGCTTGGCATCGTCACCTTGCTTAAATAAGCATTTTCCCGTTTTGTATTCTTTTACCTGTCCCGCGTCGACGAGGCTTTGGATAAGCGACGCGGGCATATCTTTAAAAATACTGGTATTCTGAAGATAGTCAGTAAGATCAAATGCGCTTGGAATATTCATAATTAGTTCCGATGGGGTTATCCGAAGGGATAATTGTAACGCTATTTTTGAAACGCTACGTTGACAGATATCAATAAAACGCGGTGTGTACGGCCATAAAATCATTTACTTGACAGCCCAGTTAACATCCCTGAACATTGTGGTATTATAAGTTCTAATATTACTTTACTGGATATTGTTCTATTCGCGCCCTAACATAAAAATGGGCACATTAAATAACTACTGAAGGAGATATAGACAAGATGAAACATGGCTTCAAAAAACTAATTGGCACGGCGATCATCGCATCTAGCGCACTATCTATGAGCGCCCTTGCGACGAATGGTAATCAGCCCGTCGCGAGTGGCCAGAGCGCGCGGGGTGTGGCGGGTGCGGGTATCGCCTACCCGCAAGATACCATTGCTGCGCTGATCAACCCTGCGGCGGGCGTACACATTGGTAACCGGGTGGATGCAGGCCTCGAACTATTTAGGCCCGATAGAGGCTTAACTCTATTCGGCCAAGATTTTGATGGCAACGAAACAGATTTATTTCCGGTTCCAGAGCTAGGCTACAACCGGATGCTGGGTAGCGGAGACCGGGCCTTTTCTCTCGTTTTTTCAGCTGCAGGCGGGCAGAACACAGATTACGCCTTACATCCAATATTGGGAGGGCCAGCGATGGTTGATCTTGCGCAAGTATTCATCCAGCCGACGTACTCGATTAAGAGTGGTAATAATTCATTCGGCGCAGGCTTGAATATTGTTTATCAAACATTTGAAGCGGAAGGCCTGGGTGCCCTGGCTGCTGCGTCATCTGATCCTACCAGTTTTACCGACAACGGCTCATCGGACGCGACAGGAGTAGGGTTATCGCTTGGCTGGATCGGTGAGATTACCCCTGCGGTTACCTTGGGTGCGATGTATCAGTCTGAGATCGGTATGAGCGAATTTGACGAATATGCTGGCCTGATCCCTGATGGCAGCATTGATATTCCAGAAAAATACGGTATTGGTCTGGCGTTTGCTGCTGCGCCTAAAGTAGACGTATTGTTTGATATCACCCAGGTAAATTACTCAAAAACCAAGGCGTTGGGTAACCCGACCCATGGAGATGGGATGTCTCCGCTTGGATTTCCGAACGGGCCTGGATTCGGCTGGGACGATACCACTGTTTATCGCCTGGGCCTGGTATACAAGCACAGTGCGGATCTAACCTTGAGAGTAGGTTATAACCGTGGCGACAATCCTGTTCCAAATGAGTCGTTTAACGATACGTTTTTTAACTCCCTTACGCCGGCTATTACCACAGATCATATAGCTCTGGGTTTTACCCGCCAAATCAACCCTGGTCTATCGGTAACCGGCTCTTACGTGCACACGTTTGAAGAAACAGTAAAGGGCAATGGGGTTAAATTGACCCCACCTGGTGCCGGCACACCCGCACCGGATATACGTATGGAGCAAGATGCAATCGGGGTTACCTTTAGCTGGTTGCTATAAAGCACCCCTCAGGGACGGCTGAATGTAAATTGCATTCAGTCATCTCTTATTTAACTGGATATCCCTAACGTAGAGGCTTTGATTAGCAGTTTCAAATAAATAGGGCTTATCCCAAGGTTTGCTTAAAAAGGCCTGATATCTTTCAGGCTTTTTTAGTTTTTAATGGTTTCAAGCGTTTTACGTAGGCTTCTTATCACAAACATTATTATATATAATCAATTGCTAACATAAAATTTTGCAAGTAAATGAAAATTACCGCCCTTGGCTTGAATCACACGACCGCGCCTGTTCAGATGCGCGAGCGGGCGGTGATTGCTGATGATCGGGTACACGATGCGGTACTAGATTTAACTCAGCATAGCCAAATAGAAGAAGCGACGATTCTATCGACTTGTAACCGCACAGAAATTTATTGCGGGCATCAACTGGACGACGACGCCTGCCTAGTCGATTGGCTGAGTGATTTTCAGCATCTACCAAATAATGAGCTAAGGCCGTTTACGTACTCTCACCAGAATAAAGATGCGGTGAACCATACATTCCGGGTGGCCTCTGGTTTGGATTCGATGATTCTGGGAGAGCCCCAAATTTTGGGCCAGATGAAGAAGGCTTTTTCTTCAGCCCATCAAGCGGGCGCGACTGGCAAAATATTAAACCGTCTATTTCAACATACCTTTTCGGTTGCCAAGCAGGTGCGTACTGATACTCAGGTGGGTGCCAGCGCGGTTTCGGTTGCTTATGCGGCAGTGGATTTGGCAAAACGAATCTTTACGGATTTACGTGAGCAAACCGTACTATTAATCGGTGCAGGTGAGACCATTGAGCTAGTGGCCAGGCATTTAAAGCAAAATCAAGTGAAGCACATGATTGTCGCCAATCGTTCTATCGAGCGCGCCCAAAACTTGGCTGATGAGGTAGGCAGCGAAGCCATTGCCCTGGCAGAGATTCATGAGCGGATCGCGGAAGCTGATATCGTGGTGGCATCTACGGCCAGCACTTTACCAATACTAGGTAAGGGGATTGTTGAACGTGCGCTCAAAGTACGTCGTCATCGCCCCATATTTATGGTTGATCTAGCGGTTCCACGCGATATAGAACAGGAAGTGGGCGAACTTGCGGATGTATATTTGTATACGGTCGATGATTTACATACGGTCGTGGATGAAAACCTTAACTCGCGCCGGGAAGCTGCGGTAGAGGCGGAGAAAATCATCGATTTGCAGGTGGTGCGTTTTATGCGCTGGATGCGCTCATTGGATTCTGTGCCGACTATAAAATCATTGCGTGAGCAGACCAGCCAGACGCAAATGCGAGAGCTGAAAAAGGCGCGTAAACGCATCAAAGCGGGAGATGACCCCGATGTAGTGTTGGAATTGCTAGCGCATAATCTCACCAAAAAATATCTGCACGAGCCTAGCCATCGGCTACGCCTGGCGGAAATGGAAGGCAACGTTTCGCTCATTTCTGCTGCCAAAAAACTGTTTGATTTATAGCGCCTTTCTGGTGCTGGTGGCCGTTGGTCGCCTACACTTTTTGTGCCCCAAAAAATGAACCCAAATTTACTCGAAAAACTCGGCCAACTCAGTGATCGACATGAAGAAATTCATGCCTTACTGTCCGATCCCGATACGATTGCAGATCAAAATGCTTTTCGTAAGTTGTCTATTGAGTTGGCAGATATCGACCCGGTCATCGACCATTATCATCGCTACCAGGTTTTACAGGCTGAAATTGAAGAGGCCGAACTCATGGCGCAAGATAGTGACAAAGAGATAGCCAGCATGGCAAAAGAAGAGCTACTAATGCTAAAGGCCGAGTTCGACAAGCTACAGGATGAATTACAAGTATTGCTGATCCCCAAGGATCCGAATGATAATAAAAATGTGTTCCTTGAAATTCGAGCAGGTACGGGTGGAGATGAAGCCTCTATTTTTTCGGGTGATTTATTTAGAATGTATCACTATTTTGCTGACCAGCAGGGTTGGAAGGTGGAGGTGATGGGTAAAAGTGAAGGTGAGCACGGGGGATATAAGGAAATCATCGCCAAAATCGAAGGCCAGGGGGTGTACTCCAAACTAAAATTTGAATCGGGTGCCCATCGAGTGCAGCGGGTTCCCGAGACTGAGTCTCAAGGACGCATTCATACCTCGGCGTGTACGGTAGTGGTAATGCCGGAAGCAGATGATGTGGATGAAATCGATATCAATCCGGCGGATTTACGCGTCGATACTTTTCGCGCTTCCGGTTCAGGTGGTCAGCATGTCAATAAGACCGATTCGGCCATACGCTTGACGCATCTTCCGACCGGCGTGGTGGTGGAATGTCAGGATGATCGCTCACAACACAAAAATCGCGCGCGCGCGATGTCGGTTCTAAAGTCGCGTTTATATGAGGCTGAGTTGCAAAAACAGCAAAGCGAGCAGGCCCAAACACGCAAATCATTGGTCGGTACAGGAGACCGATCAGATCGAATTCGAACCTATAATTATCCGCAGGGTCGGGTGACCGATCACCGTATTAATCTGACACTATACAAGCTAGATGAAGTAATGGGAGGTGCACTAGGCCAAGTAATCGATCCGCTGATTGCTGAACATCAAGCGGATGAATTAGCACAATTGGGTGACTAATGCGGGTGCAATGACGCACACAGACCTTTCGACCCATATCCGACGTTGGTCCAACTTACTGAAATGCGTTAGTCCCACGCCAGGGCTGGATACCGAGGTTATTATCAGGCATGTGACCGGCATGAGTGAAGCGCAAATGATTTCACGCGCGAATCAGCCGTTAAATGCAGGTGTCACGGCAGAAGTAGAGCGCTTAGTAGCAGCGCGCCAACGTGGACAACCCATCGCCTATATTATCGGCCATCGCGAATTTTATTCGCTTGATCTTAAGATCAACCAACAAGTGCTGATTCCTCGACCTGAGACCGAGTTGTTGGTGGATATCGCTTTATATATGATCGAACATGCTAACGTACAAAATATCCTGGAATTAGGTACTGGGAGCGGTGCGATTGCACTGGCGATTGCCCATCATGCGCCTGCAACAGACATAGTCGCCGTTGATCGTGATGCGAACGCCCTGCAAGTTGCTGCGGAAAATAAGCGGGCCTTAGGTATCAGTAATGTACGTTTTATACAAAGTGATTGGTATTCAAATCTCGATCATACCAAGCACAAACTTGATCTAATCGTAGCAAATCCACCCTATATCGCGCCAGATGATACGCATTTAAACCAAGGAGATGTTCGTTTTGAGCCACGCTCCGCATTGATATCAGCTGACCGTGGACTCGCGGATCTACAGCATATTATCTCGAACGCACCGAATTTCTTAAGTAATCCGGGTGGGCTCATTGTTGAGCATGGATATGATCAGGCCAGCGCGGTTGGTGAATTATTTTCTAGCGCTGGTTTTGACCAAATTGCTGCGCTAAAAGATCTGGCGGGGAATGATCGAGTGAGCTATGGGAAAATAATCTCTCAGGGTTGAAAACACCATGGCATGCCAAATGGTTGGTCACATGCGCATTAATAAGGATGGAACGTATTAATGAGGTGAGAAATTGCGCAAATTTAGGGTAGAAGTGCAACTAAATCGAATTTAAGCCGCTAATTTACGCTTTGTCGTTTCCTCTGTGATAACTATCCCGTAAAATGGACGAATTAGATTGTAAATTTACCTTGCAGAATAGTCTAACCACCTTAAATATTTATGCATTATATTGCTATTGCTGTCATCATTGCGTCGTTAATCGCGATTGCTTATCGTGATTTAAAGTTGGCGCTCGTTAGTCTTGCCCTAATACTGCTAGCCGCATTGGTTTTTTATTTCCTGAGCCCGGAAAAACAGGCAAATCGTGAATTGGTAGGGTACGTGGTGCTGACAGAATCGGATATTACGCGTGGTTATGCAAATGGTTATGTGCTTAGTGCGCGTATACAGAATCAACATGACAGCCAGACCCTGCAAAAGGTGGTGATTCAATCGAGCTTGTCAGATTGCAACGCGGATAAGAGCCAGTGCCTAACCATTGGTGAAGAACAGCATGTGGTGAAGGCCCGTATTCCACCGGGGCAAGCCCGGGATACGCAAATAAATCTGCGCATGCGGCAGCTGAACCCGATTCGCGGCGAGGCGGTTTGGGAGCACACTGTGGTGGGGGTGAATTAGGCTCGCCACCTGGTTCTAAATGGGTTGGGCCTAACCATAATGCCACTTTATTGCCATATATATGTCGATACTTTGACAGACCGAATAGGTCTAATGTAGTCAGAGATAAAAGAGGGTTAGATATGGGACACAAAGTTTTTATCCCGGTAACAGACGAGCTACTATTCGATCGGCCAGAGCTGATCAGCGCGCCGTTGCAACCTTATCAATCCGACATGGCGTGTTATCACTGGATGGATGTGCGACTGAACCCAGAGGATGACGAAAAAGTTGCCGAAACCATGAATCGGATGAAAATCAAGAAATCGAAGAAAGTATTTGAGTTACCGAGGAAGGTCGCTGCATAAGTTTGCGATTACTTCTAGGTGTTGATAACGCGCTGGTAACAGCGCGTTTTTTTATGTTGTCGAAAGGCAGTGCACCACAGGATTTCTGCAAATGAATGCTTCGGGCTTAAGCAGGCTGTAAATTAGCAAAGGCAGCGACCAGCCACTTACTCCCCACCTGTTCAAAATTCACCAGTACCCTGGCATGTTCGCCCGCACCTTCAACGCTCACTACGGTACCCAAACCAAATTTCTGGTGCAGTACTCGCCCCCCCAGGCTCAAGCCATCTGGTTCCGATGCAGTACTTTGTCGGTGGTACGATGGTGCCGAATGCAGGCGGTAGCTACGCTCTTCATGTAACAAGCTACGAGGGATTTCGGCTAAAAACCGTGATGGGTGGGTATAGTGTTCTCGACCGTGAAGACGCCGAATCTCCGCATAGCTCAGCACCAGTTTTTCCATCGCGCGGGTCATCCCCACATAGCATAGGCGCCGTTCTTCTTCTAACCGACCCGGCTCATCAATAGAACGCTGATGCGGAAATAAGCCTTCTTCCAGCCCGGTGAGAAACACCAGTGGAAACTCCAACCCTTTGGCAGAATGGAGGCTCATTAGTTGAACACACTCCTCCCATTCCTCGGCTTGACCTTCACCGGCTTCTAACGCAGCATGGGCAATAAAAGAAGATAATGGGTCTAAGTCGTCGTCTTCATCAGCCTCGAAATTACGCGTTGCATTAATGAGTTCCTCCAGGTTTTCCACTTTGGTTTCAGCACGTTCACCCTTGGCTTTTTTATAGTGTTCAAGCAGTCCAGAACGTGCCAGAATAGCATCTGTCTGTTCGTGTAACTCGAGTCCCTCTATTTCGCCCTGCATACTGGTAATCAGATCTAAAAACCGAACCACTGAAGTAGCGGCACGCGCCGCCAAGTTTTGCTCTGCCACTAGGGTTTTGGCTGCATCCCATAATGATTGATCCTGCGCGCGCGCCTGTGTACGAATAGTTTCCAGGGTTTTATTCCCGATACCACGAGTGGGTTGATTGATGATGCGTTCAAAAGCAGCGTCAGAACGGACATTACTGATGAGGCGCATATAAGCCAATGCATCTTTAATTTCCGCACGTTCAAAAAAGCGCAAGCCGCCGTAGACGCGATAAGGAATCCCCGCCCGCATTAGTTTCTCTTCAAATACGCGTGATTGCGCGTTCGAGCGATACAAAATTGCAACCGAATCGCGTGCGCGTCCTCCTTCCAGCCAGCTTTCTATATGCTCTATGACATAACGCGCTTCTTCTAGATCATTACTTGCCCCGTGTAAGATAATCGCCTCGCCATCATCGCCTGCCGTCCAAAGCTCTTTGCCCATGCGGTCACTGTTGTGTGCGATCACCGCATTGGCTGCTTTTAAGATGGTATTGGTAGAGCGATAGTTTTGTTCCAGTCGTACCAGTTGGGTGTTGCTGAAATCTTTCTCAAAATTCAAAATATTTTCCACCCGCGCGCCACGCCAACCGTAGATTGATTGATCGTCGTCCCCCACTGCGAACAGGTTTTGGCGTTCCCCAGCGAGCAATTTGAGCCATTGGTATTGAATCGAATTGGTGTCTTGAAATTCATCCACCAGAATATGCTGGTAACGCTGCTGGTATTGGGTGCGAATCACTTCATTATTTTGAAACAGCTCAAGCGTGCGCAACAGCAGTTCGGCGAAATCCACTAGGCCGCTACGTGCACAATATTTTTCATACTGTTCAAACACTTTGATCATGGTTTGTTGTTGAAAATCACCACTTTGTGGCAGGTCTGACGCGCGCCGACCTTCTTCCTTATGTGCGTTAATCGCCCACTGCAGTTGTTTGGGTGGCCAATAGGCCTCGTCCAGATCCATGTCTCTGAGCACTCGTCGAATCAGCCGGTATTGATCATCACTATCGATAATTTCAAACGTTTTAGGCAGCCCTGCCTCATCAAAATGCGCGCGTAAAATACGATGACACAGACCATGAAACGTGCCCATCATCATTGCGCCAAGCGGAACACCAAGTAACTTTTCGACCCGATTGCGCATTTCGCGTGCGGCTTTATTGGTAAAGGTCACCGCCAGAATGGATAAGGGAGAAACCTGATAACCCTCAACCAACCAGGCAATCCGATGGGTGAGCACACGCGTTTTGCCACTTCCCGCACCCGCGAGCACGATCATCGGTCCTGGTGGGGCGGCGACCGCATCACGCTGTGCGTCATTCAATTCATCAAAAATGTGAGAAACATCCATGGGGGTATTATAGCGGCGTCGCGAAGTTTATAATTCCTGTTTCGAAGTCACGAATGATTTCACCCCTAAACAAAACTCCAACCTTCTTCCATGAGCAGCAATTCAGACTTATTCAAACAAGCCAAGCAACATATTCCAGGCGGGGTGAATTCTCCCGTGCGCGCATTTAAATCGGTAGGTGGTGATCCGGTATTCATCCAGCGTGCCAAAGGCGCTTACGTTTATGATGAAAACGATAAGCGTTATATTGATTACGTTGCGTCTTACGGGCCGGTGATTCTAGGACACAGTGATGATGAGGTAGTGGACGCGATTCAACACTCCGCTGCCAAGGGGCTAAGCTTCGGTGCGCCAACGGTCATCGAAACCGAAATGGCTGATTATTTATGTAATCGCCTGCCCTGGGTGGAAAAAGTAAGGATGGTCAATTCAGGTACAGAAGCAACCATGAGCGCGATTCGCCTGGCACGAGGGTATACCGGTCGCGACAAATTATTAAAATTTGAAGGTTGTTACCACGGCCACGCTGATAGTTTGCTGGTCAAAGCTGGCTCTGGTGCGCTGACCTTCGGAGTACCTACTTCGCCCGGCGTTCCTGCCAGTGTGGCCGAGCATACCATGACGGCGACGTATAATAATCTAGACAGTATTCGTGATTTGTTCGAGGCCAACCAAGGCGAAATTGCCTGCGTTATTCTGGAGCCGGTGGCGGGGAATATGAACTGCGTGCCGCCGGTCGATGGTTTTTTGCAAGGCGTGCGGGATTTATGTGATACCCACGGGGCAGTGCTGATTATCGATGAAGTGATGACGGGTTTTCGGGTAGGGGCACAAGGCGCGCAGGGGCTTTATGGTGTGCACGGTGATCTAACTTGTCTGGGAAAAGTGATTGGTGGTGGTATGCCGGTGGGCGCCTTCGGCGGTAAGGCCGAAATCATGGATTATTTGTCACCCGATGGTGGGGTTTACCAAGCAGGTACCTTATCAGGCAACCCGGTTGCGATGGCCGCTGGGCTGACCACACTTAGAAAAACTGAGACAGAGGGATTCTATAAGGCACTTACGCAAAAAGTTCATTTTTTAACCCAGGGTCTGCAGCAAGCGGCCGATGAAAATAATATTCCTTTTACCACCAATGCGGTGGGTGGTATGTTTGGCCTGTTCTTTACCGACGCGAGCGAGGTGAAGAATTTCCAGGACGTGATGGCGTGCGATACCGAACGCTTTGCTAAATTCTTCCACGGCATGCTCGAAGCAGGGGTGAATCTGGCCCCCGCCGCTTTTGAGGCAGGGTTTGTTTCAGCCGCGCACACTGAGGAAGATCTGCAAGCAACCATAAATGCTGCCCGGACAGTGATGAAAACATTGTAAATCGCTTGGTTTGTTGTGGGCTTGGCTTGTTGCGGAAAGTAGACGAATATTACATAAGCCAAAACTAATATAATAAATCACTTAACTTGTTTCATCTGTTTCGCTATAATCGCGCGCCTTAATTTCCCCGCCATATTTAGGGTTTATGATGCCAAACCCTAAATGTATGCGCGGATATTCTATAAATTCACCAAGCGCGGCAATATGGCACTCAACTCTTTGGCTTTGCGGACGATTACTCTGCCCATTAAGCAAATTATTTCTCTATCTGTTTTCATCATTGTCGCCGTTTTTCTGGCTTATAGTGTACCGACCATCGAAATTGCCTGGATGATGGCAATTTTATTGTTGACTATCTATTTATTCGCTTTTGAGGTGGTGGACGTTGATATTGCGGCAGTATCGATTATGGTCTTGCTGGGATTAAGCGATTTACTCGCTCCCTTTATGGGCTTGAGCAATGGCCTGGTAGACAATATGCATTTGTTCGATGGTTTTTCGAGTAACGCGGTAATCTCCATTATAGCGGTAATGATAATTGGCGCTGGTCTGGATAAAACCGGTGTGATGACCACGGTTGCGGGTTATATTCTCAAGATCGGTGGGGCCTCAGAAACGCGTATTATTCCTATCATTTCCGGCACCGTCGGGATTATCTCTTCATTTATGCAAAACGTTGGGGCAGCAGCGCTGTTTTTGCCCGTCGTTTCACGTATTTCAGCGCGCTCTGGTTTGCCCATGTCGCGCTTGCTTATGCCGATGGGATTTTGCGCCATTCTTGGGGGAACAGTCACCATGATAGGCTCCTCACCGCTTATTTTACTGAATGATTTGATTTCAACCTCTAATAAAATGCTGCCTGAGGCTCAACAAATGACGACCTTTGGCTTGTTTTCGGTAACTCCAATTGGGTTAACTCTAGTAGCGGTAGGGATTGTTTACTTTGTCTTGGCGGGGCGCTTTGTGCTGCCTGGTACGGTTAAACAACAAGGTACAACCGCAGCGAATACTATGAAATATTTTCACGATGTATACAATATTGATTATGAGTTATTTGAATTGGTCATCCCAGACGATAGTGAAATCATTGGCAAGCATTTGGACGACGTTGAAACGGCCTATCGGGTGCGTGTGATAGCAACCAAACTATTGGGTCAGGAAACCCGTATTGGCCCAGGGGCGCTGGATAGGGATACCGGTTTACAAAAGGGAATGGTGCTGGGGGTCGTCGCAGAGGCGGTTGATTTACTCAATTTCATCAACAAATACGGATTAAAACGACGCGATGAACTGCGCACTTTTGCCCGTGCCTTATCACCTGAAAAGGCGGGTATTGCAGAGGTCGTTATTCCTCCCAGCTCAAAACTGATCGGGAAAAGCGCACGTGATGTGTGGATGCGTAAGACATATGGTATTGCCATGGTCAGTTTACATCGTGATGGGGTGACGATGAACGAGGGTGATGATATTCGAAATATGCCGCTTCACTCTGGCGATACCATGGTGGTACATACTTCGTGGAGTTCGTTAGCACGGATTGAAAGTGATCCCAATTTCGTCGTGGTGACCACTGAGTATCCACGCGAAGAGCTGCGTCCACATAAAGTGGGTTGGGCGGGTTTATTTTTCGCTATTGCCCTGGGGTTGGTACTATTTACCGATACACGCTTATCCATCGCTTTATTAACTGGCGCCATTGGTATGGTGTTGTCTGGGGTGATCAATATCGATGAGGCGTACCGCGCGATTTCTTGGAAAACGGTATTTTTACTCGCATCGCTGATACCACTTGGCATGGCGGTTGAGCAAAGTGGTACGGCGAGATGGATCGCCGATCAAACCCTTGCGGTGGTGGGCGATATGCCGATTTGGGTGGTTCAATTCGTGATCGCCTTGCTTGCGACATTTTTCACCCTGGTGATGTCAAATGTCGGGGCAACCGTCTTGCTGGTGCCCCTAGCGGTTAATATTGCACTTGGGGTGGGCGCGAATCCAGCGGTATTTGCGCTGACCGTTGCATTGGCGACCTCCAACTCTTTTCTCATTCCCACCCATCAGGTGAACGCGTTGATAATGGGGCCGGGCGGTTATCGTGTGCCGGATTACATCCGTGCAGGCTCCGTCATGACGATCTTATTTCTGGTGGTGATGATTGCGATGATGAATCTTCTTTTCTAAAGAACCATACGCATAACTATGGGTAAATTTCTAATATTGTGTTTCACCTTCATAGCAGCAGGACATTCTGCGGTTACTTTGATCTCGGATACAGCCTTGGGAGTTGTGGATTTTAGGCATAGCAGCGCAGGTGTCGCTTCAATTATCATTTTGTGATTGCCTATCTGTTGGTGATGACAGAAGAAATAACCAATATACCTAAGTCGAAACCGGTCATTATTGCGGCTGGTTAAATCTAGGCAATAATCGGTTTAAGGTACAGTAAGTTAGGAAAATCTGAACCGGCTAAAGTCTTAGTCCTGATTAACTTGCTGGAATATGCTGAGCTAATGTTGTTTTTGTTAGTCAACTTAATTGGACGCCGGTTATCGCAATGGGTTATGCGGCCAGCATTCTAGTGCATATGTGGCTTAATTTTTAAGTAGGCCTAGTTGCGCTGTGCGTACCTTTGCTGAATTGGTGCAAAACGGATGACTTGTGCGTCTGCAAATTTACTTAGCCAGTAAAATTTTTGTGTGCTTCGCCAAGGTATTGCCTGAATACCAGACGCATTAAACCCAATCTGAATTGCGCCACTGCTAGCGGTTTTCAGTACATCAATATCATTATTGCGATAGCGTTGGATCACTCGATCATGTGGGTGATTAAATTGGTTTAGATAACCGGCGCTGATTACTGCAAGCTTGGGATTGACATGCTTAATAAATGTAAGGCTTGAAGAGGTGTGGCTGCCATGATGCGGTACGAGCAGGACATCCGCGGGCAAATGTTCGCTACTCGTTGTTACCAATTTGCGTTCGACCTTTCGTTCTATATCGCCGGTGAGTAACATGCTACCAAAGTGGCTTTGAATGTGAAGTACGCAAGAACCATTGTTTTTACTGTCCTGATTTGACGTAGCAGGATGTAAAAACCTGAATCCTACGTCGTCCCAATTCCAACCAGAGTCATCATCACAATGGGTTGATTGAGGAAAAAATCCAGCAGCAGCATAGCGTTTCGCTTCAGGGTGGGTCTCAAGTATGGCGTCAAACCCGCCATAGTGATCAATATTTTGATGGCTGGCAACCACGGTATCGACGTGTTTGATGCCGGTGTGTTGCAAAAAAGGCAATACTATCGCGCTCCCCGAATCAAAGCCTGAATCGTATTTAATGCCGGTATCGTATAACAATGTATGCTCAGCCGTTTGTACCACCACTGCCAAACCTTGGCCAACATCCAGCACGTGTACTTTAAATTCTCCGGGTTCAATTAGGGTACCCTTCGGCAGAAATAGCGGGATAAACCCAAAGGCACCTATAAATCGGAGCCAGCCTAATTTGGGCGCCAGTAAAACGAGTGCGGCGAGCATTGCTAAGCCCACTGCCCAGAGTGGTGGGGCTGCCTGCCATATCGCATAGGAAAATTCGGACAAGCTTTCGAGTAAAGGCCAAATGAATTCCAGCAGCGTGTTTGCAAGGCTGAACAAGCCGGCGCTCAGGGATACCCAACCCATGGCAAAAAACAACAGCGCGAGTAGCACCACGGGTACCAATAGCAGGCCAATCAGGGGAATGGCAACGGCATTGGCCGGTAGGGAGATGATTGAGAATTGACCGAAAAACAGCAGTAATAGTGGCATCAGGGCAACGAATATTGCCCATTGAATATGGGTCCATTGGCTTAGCCGTGTCGCCATGATGCTCAGCAAGCCGGGTTTCTCCGGACTGGGTGGTTCTTCAGAGAGTGACCTTGGTTGTATCACGTAGGCAATTGCGGCCACGGCGCCAAACGATAGCCACAGGCTTGCCTGTAAGGGGGCAAGTGGATCTAATACCAGTACTACCGCCAGAACAAAGCCAAGTGCAAATAAGGTACTGGGGCTACGCCGCATCCATTGCAGGGCAAAATAGGCTAATAACATGCTAAAGGCACGCAGTGTCGGCAGGGCGAAACCTGCCAGTGCGGCATATACGAGCGCGGCAAGTAAGGCCGTCAGTTTGCCGACACGCTGCGCCGGGAATTGAGTGGTCACAAGCATGCTGTGGCGCCATAGCCATTGGCCCAGAAAGTACGCCAGGCCAGCCACCAGGCCGATATGTAAGCCTGAAATTGCAATCAAGTGCGCTGTGCCCGTATTTCGGAAAACTTGCCACTGTTGTTGGGTAATCGCGCTGCGTTCGCCGATAGAAAGCGCGCTTAAAATGCCGCCCATGCTCAAGTTCTGTGCGTCGATAAAGTCTTTTATACGCGCACGAAACGGATCGACCATGAGGATCTGATTACGACGCTGGATTAAGTGAGCGGTTTTGGATTGGCGTACGTATCCGGTTGCGCGTATCCTCTGCGAGAAAAGCCACTTTTCGTAATTAAAGCTGCCTGGATTGACCGATCCATGGGCTGGTTTTAATTTGACGGTGAGCGCCCAGCGATCACCTGATTGTAAATCCGGATAGGGCTTATCGTACCAATTGAGCAAAACCGGCCCTGAAAATGAGTGTGGCTGACCCTCCAGCGATACGGAATCGATCTTAAAAGCAAACCGCAATGCGTGGCTGCGCTGCTGCGCTAAGCCCTGGATGCGTCCTGTCACTACAACATCCTGTTTGACTAATTCGGCGGGTAAACTTCGTTGCAGGTTTAGTCCACCCCAAAAACTACCCCAGGCACTGCCGGTCGCGACGAGTAACAGGGTCAGCGCAAAAGCACGCATACGATGTGAGATTGTATATAAAACTGCCAATGCACCGCCCAGCACCAGCCACTGCGTTAACCATAAAGCGGGTAAAAACTGCACTAAAATCAAGCCTATAGCCAGCCACCAGGGCCAACTGCGATACAGGCAGTGACGGGGAATAAATTTCATCGAATCAATTTGCGCAAGCTTCCTGGGTAAATATTTCCGTTATAATTGCGTGACCATTATAGCGCGGTTAGCCAGTTAGTCGTAGAAACCAGATGAAGGACGAATACCTAAAAAAAATCCTCAATGCGCGCGTGTACGACGTTGCTTTCCAAAGTCCTTTACAAAAAGCAGGCCGCCTAAGCGAACGATTTAACAACACGATTTGGCTTAAGCGCGAGGATCGGCAGCAGATTTTTTGCTACAAATTGCGTGGCGCGTATAACAAGATGTCGACGCTTAGTGAAACGCAGCTCAGTAATGGCGTGGTTGCCGCTTCTGCGGGGAATCATGCGCAGGGTGTGGCATTGGCCGCACAAAAGCTCGGTTGCCAGGCGGTGATCTTTATGCCGGTTACCACGCCCGGCATTAAACGCGAAGCGGTGGAGAAGCTCGGTGGAACAGTTCGTCTGCATGGCGATAGCTATTCGGATGCGGGCGTTGCTGCACATGCGTATTGCCAGGCGCATAATATGACTTACATCCCGCCGTACGATGATCCGGATGTGATCGCCGGGCAGGGCACCGTGGCTGCAGAACTGCTGCGCCAGATTGAACACGACCTACAAGCCGTGTTTATACCGATCGGAGGGGGCGGTTTGATTTCAGGCATGGCGGCATTTATCAAGGCCGTGCGGCCAGAAATTACGATCATAGGCGTCGAGCCGGCAGATTCAAACGCCATGATGCAGTCCATGGAGGCGGGTAAACGCGTGCTGCTGGAAAATGTAGGGATTTTTGCCGACGGTGTGGCGGTTAAGCAGGTGGGCGAAGAGACTTTTCGCTTATGCCAGCAATATGTCGATGATTATATCAGCGTATCGACGGACGAAATGTGTGCCGCAATCAAAGACATATTTGAGGACACACGCTCGATCATGGAGCCCGCTGGCGCGTTGGGTATAGCTGGAATGAAAAAATGGCTGCAACAGGAGCGGCAAGCGGGCCAACTCCATGAGAATAAACATTATGCTACGGTATTAACTGGGGCGAATATGAATTTTGATCGTTTGCGGCATGTTTCGGAGCGGGCAGAAATTGGCGAGGGCCGTGAAACCGTAATTGCGGTCGTTATTCCCGAAAAGCCGGGTAGTTTTCAACAGTTGTTTGAAATCGTAGGCGATATGCAGATTACCGAATTTAATTACCGTTACAGCGGGCCAGAATTAGCGAGTATTTTTATCGGTTTCAAGCGTGCGGAGCAATCCCATTTTGATGAGCGTATCGCGGCGCTAAAGATACGAGGCTATCAACCGGTTGATTTGTCCGATAATGAACTGGCCAAAGTTCATGGTCGGCATTTGGTCGGCGGCCGTGCGCCGGAATTGGATGACGAGCGTTTGTTCAGTTTTGCGTTTCCAGAACGTCCCGGCGCGCTCCTAAATTTTTTAGAGAAAATCAGTGGACGCTGGAATATAAGCCTGTTTCATTATCGTAATCACGGTTCTGATTTTGGGCGCGTGCTGTGCGGTATGCAGGTGCCGCAAGATACGGAGACCGAGTTTGAACAGTTTCTTGATGATTTGGCATATCGCTATACTGAGCAAACAAATAACCCGTTTAATGCCCTGTTTCTTTCCTAACACGTATGCATAATTCAAACGAAAACATGGTAGAGCTTGTCGGGATTTACAATATTATGGGCGAAGGCCTGGTGGTTGAGTTGATGGAGAACAGCCGCGCGGCGCTGTATGATCGGCGTGGTTTGCAACACCGCATCATTGAGCGTAAAAAGCAAGGTCTGGATACGCAGGTGGAAGAACGGGCCCTGCGTCAGCTGGATAGCTTCAATACCCTGTCCGAATATGATGAGTTTTCCAACCAGCCACGTTAATGGCTAAACATATCGGTTTATTCGGCGGCTCCTTCAATCCGGTACATCGTGGGCATTTATTGGTGGTTAAATCGGTATTTGCGAACTTACAGCTTGATGCATTACGTTTTATTCCCGCAGCCCAATCGCCATTAAAGGCCAAGCCCCAAATTGAAGATACCCACCGTTTAGCGATGCTGGAGCTTGCGATCAAAGGTGAGCCTGGGTTGAGTATCGATGCGCGGGAACTACATCGCTCTGGCCCTTCTTATACCATTGATACCCTACGCGGTATCGCCAAGGAAACCCCAAAAGACCATCTGTATTTAATCATTGGGATGGATGCCTGGCTGGATTTCGAGCAGTGGCGAGATTGGCAAAAGATTATTAAGCTGTGTCGTTTGATCGTCATGACACGGCCCGCTTATAAATCGCCGACGTTATCTGCATACTGGCGATCGAGGCAGGTCGAGAAAGTTGCACAACTTCGTGATGGAAAATTCATGTTGCTACCAGTGCCCGCTTCTGATGCCTCTTCTACCGAAATACGCAGAATTTTGGCTGCTGGTCAAGACGTGAGTCATTTTCTTGATCCTGAGGTTGAACACTACATTGCTGAAAACCAGCTTTACAAATAGACAAGGGCAAAGCATAGGTCAATAGCGCGTTGAGCTTTAGTATTACTTAGACTAAAGATGTGTTAACCCATATTCCCAATTGACGCATTAATAGTTATGGTGACGTTTAGTAGTAATTATATTTGGTTATGTTATTTATTTGTGCTGTCGAGCTTCAAACAACTGCTAATGACGAATTGTTTAACGTCGTTATGATGAAACAAAGTCGCTAATTTCCTTAAACAAAACCTTCCAGGCTGGTTCCTCTTCCAATATCACATGATTACGGCTTTCCAGCATAACAAAGCTTGCGTCTTTTATACCTCCGGCTAGTTTTTTACCTTGCTCAAACGGCTGTATTCCATCATTTTTAGCATGGAAAACTAATGTTGGTGCTTTAATGCTCCTTAGTAGATTAGACACATCAAATAGATCTACTGACTCTCGAATTCTAGCTGCATTTTCAGGTGATGTTGATACACGTTGTAATTCGGTAAGGGAGTCTAATTGTTGTTTTGTTCCATCTGGAATGAACATAGACGCAAAGGCTTGAATAAAATTACTGTTGGGCTTGCCCCATCCATGGCGGATAAGTGTTAATAGCGCTTCGGCTTTTTCTAATTCTTCATTTTTGGCTCTTAGGAAACGACCGCGCACATAACCACCATGCAAAATCAGATGACTGACTCGCTCGGGATGTTTAACTGCATAGGCAACTGCGATGGGAACCCCCTGCGAAGTACCATAAAGTGCAAATTTTTCCTTTTCAATCGTTTCGGCAATGGCCTCTAAATCTTCAACAAATGACTCTAGTGTAAGGTCACTTACGTCCCAATCGGATAGACCATTTCCACGTTGATCATAGCGTGTGACCGAATAATGCTTGCCTAACTCATTAAGAAAAGGGCGCCATACGGGACTCTGCCAATCATACTCAAGATGAGTCAACCAATGCCCGGCTCGAACTAGTGGATAGCCCGACCCAGTGGTCGCAAAGGCAATTTGAGTCCCATCTGCCGATGTGCAGAATTTCACTTTCTGGGCTTGTCCATATTCTGAAAAAGGTTTTTCCTCCGCCCCATAAGAAATACTCTCATAGTTGGATTTAATTTTAGCAAGAAACCTAAACCCTTTGCGGGGTACAGTTTTGATTAGTTTTTGTTGTTTACCATTGTCCCCAATGATTTTCCTTAAAGCACTAATACGGGCACTGATGGCCGAATCAGAAACAATGCGCCCATCCCAGACAGAATCAATCAACCTATCATGCGTAATCAATTCACCTGGATTTTCTACGAATAATTTCAATAAATCGTAGACCTGAGGCTCTACTTCAACTGCCTTACCATCGATATAGAGCTCATGACTGTCCACTCTCAAATCGATATTTTCAAATATATACTGCATCGCGTAATTTTGAAGGATTTCCCACCGGATGGCGAGCTGATTTCGATGCCTGATTAGAAATACAAGAAAACCACAAGATATTCACAAGGTCTAACTCAAGCCTTTATTCCATCTTTAGATCACACTTTGACGATAAAAGTAACTAGAAAACTTAGGAATAAATGGTATGAAAGATTTTAACGAAATTAATATGCTACGAAGGCCTGACGGTTCGATCAATACAGAATTTTATGTGAGAAGAAGTCATCTAATACAAAGTATTGCAGCACATAATCTACTCAAAGCACTAGCGTGCACTATTTCGAGGTGGATTCATTTGCTATCGCTTCATTTAAAGCGATATACACAAAATATTGGATGCGGGTCAGGACGTGAGTGATATTTTCGATCCTAAATTTGAACACGATAATCCGGAAAACATGTGTTATCAGTACAAGAATGAGTAAAGTCGATTCCCAGCTATAAAGATAAGTGAGGCGTATTAAGAAATGCGAGGAGGTTATCGGTTAATATCAAGCTTCTGTAGGGGAGTTCTCGTTGGCATACTTAATGATGCGAATACACCATCAAGGCTGTTCAACTACGTTTGAGATTTGTTAGGAATCAGGGCTTGGCTACTGCCCTTCTTGAGCAAACGTACGAAAAAATTATGATTTCAATTGAGTAAGCTAAATAAAAGAACATTTAAAAGTAAAAGTTACTGCTCTGTTCACCGCCTTGCCATTAAGAAGCTTCATAAGGAGTAGGTTGGATGGTAAGAGCGCGCTTAGCCCAACAACCGAGAATATGATAGCAAGAACTGATAGAAATATTTTCATTTAATCTATTCAACAAGTAATTTTGCACAAAACGCCGGCTAATATGTTGTTTTAATAATGCGGTGGTCGTTCATCTTCAGGTGATGATGGCTGTGTTTGGATATCCTCAGCCATTGCCTTAAACCTATCTTGCAAATGCGTGATCTGAACTCTGGTCAGATCAAGCTGTTTGGCCTGTTCATATACCACCTGATTTAGCTCATCAAGGGTGAGCTCTAAATGCGCGAGTTTTGATTCCAGATTTTCAAAGCGTTGATTCATGGTATAAGCGATCATAAATAACCAGCCTAAGAATCTAGCAGCTTTCGCGCTGGCTTGTTAGACTTGAATCTTAATTTATCCAACGACACAATCATGGCTGAGAAAAAAATCATCAGTACCCCTAGTGCGCCTGGCGCAATTGGGGCTTATTCGCAAGCAGTTCGAACCGGCAATACGGTATATATTTCCGGGCAAATTCCACTGGATCCAACGTCCATGCAATTGGTCGACGGTGGCTTTGAAGCGCAGGCCAGGCAGGTGTTTGAAAACCTCAAGGCAGTGGCAAATGCGGCAGGGGGCGACTTATCTGATGTCGTCAGAGCCACCATCTATATGCTGGATTTGGCCAATTTCGCTCAGGTGAACGAAATCATGAGCGAGTATTTTGCGGAGCCCTATCCTGCCCGAGCCGCGGTTGGCGTGGCGCAATTACCCAAAGACGCCACCATTGAAATGGATGCCATTTTGGTTCTGGGCGATGGCTAGGCCATGCGGTTGATTCAGTAGTTTGGCATATCCGTACCATAAATAAGCCGATTTCAGCGCTGGGTAAGCCCCTGACGACTTTGTCGGGCGTGGGCGTAGCGCTGGCTGAAAAGCTGGCGCGTCTTGGGCTGGACACCACGTTTGACCTTTTATTTCATTTACCGTACAAGTTTGAAGATCGCACACGGCTCACCCCAATCCATCAGCTTGGCCATGGTCAGCAAGCGCTTGTTTTGGGGGCGATAGAATCCTGCCAGGTACAATTTGGTAGGCGTCGTAGCTTGCTGGTGGGTATAAATGATGCGGGTGCGCGTCTTGACATGCGGTTGTTCTATTTCAATGCCGGACAACAACGTGCGCTGGAACATGGACAATGGATAAGTTGCTATGGTGAGGCCCGTCAGGGCGTGCGTTGCCTGGAAATGATTCATCCGGAATATCAAGTCCACGCAATTGAGCCTGAAGATGTAACCAGCGATAGTTTAACGCCAGTCTACCCACTTACGGAAGGCATCACGCATACGCGCATGCGTAAGTTGATACTGGCGGTATTGAAAGCTGAACTCAGCCAGGTTGAGGAATTATTACCCGACTCGATATTGGGCGAGCAAAGATTTATGCCCCTGGCCGACGCTTTACGTACCCTACATACTCCGCAGCCAGACGATGATTTGGCTGCGCTGGCGGAACGTCGACATCCTGCGCAGCAACGACTGGCGCTAGAAGAATTGCTTGCGCATCATCTGGCGCTACGCAAACTCAAACAAAAACGTATCGCACAAAATGCCCCGTTGATTCAGACCAATGGTAAGTCTTGGCCGGCGCTGCAAAAATCTCTAGGATTTGCGCTGACCAATGCACAATTGCGCGCGATTGCTGAAATTGAACAGGATTTTACCGAAGCACGCCCTACCTTGCGTATGATCCAGGGGGATGTGGGATGTGGAAAGACCATCGTTGCGGCCGCGGCTGCGCTGCATGTGGTGGATGCAGATTATCAGGTCGCAATAATGGCACCTACCGAACTATTAGCAGAGCAGCATCGACAAAATTTTAACGCCTGGTGCGCGCCGCTGGGTATTGAAACCACGTGGCTCACCAGTCGTTTGCCTGCCGCAGAAAGAAAGACTGCGCTTTCGGCGATAGAATCAGGCGCAGCAAAAATTGTCATCGGTACCCATGCGCTATTTCAGGAGAGCGTGACGTTTGCCAAACTAGGCTTAATTATCGTAGATGAACAACACCGCTTTGGGGTTGATCAACGCCTGGCGCTTAAAAACAAAGCGCAGATTGGGCAGCAAACTGCGCATCAAATTATCATGAGCGCGACCCCGATTCCGCGTTCGCTTTCGATGGTGTATTACGCAGATTTGGATGTCTCTAATATCGATGAGCTGCCACCTGGACGTAAACCTGTTATGACCGTGGTGCTACCCAACTCGCGGCGGGATGAGGTGCAAGAGCGCATTCGTGCAGCCTGTGCGCAGGGTCGGCAGGTGTACTGGGTGTGCCCCTTGATCGAAGAATCGGATGCGCTACAAGCAGAGGCCGCTACCGATGTTGCCAACAAGCTTTCTGGTGCCCTGAACGAACTCAAGGTCGAGTTGATTCACGGTAGAATGAAAGCCGTAGAAAAAGACCGATTAATGCGCGCCTTTCGGGTGGGCGAAATTGATCTTTTGGTGGCGACAACCGTAATTGAGGTGGGCGTGGATGTACCCAATGCCAGTTTAATGATCATAGAAAATGCCGAGCGTTTAGGTCTAGCACAACTACATCAGTTACGTGGTCGGGTCGGCAGAGGGGATGCGCAGGCCGCTTGTGTGCTGATGTATCAGGCACCCTTGGGTAAAGCAAGCCGCAGGCGTCTGGATATTATGCGCCAGACCAATGATGGGTTTGAAATCGCCAGACACGATCTAGAGTTTCGTGGCCCCGGAGAGCTGATGGGGACGCGTCAAACGGGTGAGCATCAGCTCAAAGTGGCAAATATCGTGCGTGATCAAGCTTTACTGCCGTTGGTTGAGCAGGCTGCACATGAGTTACGCCAGCATGAACCGCAGCAAATAGAAAAGATCATTGATCGCTGGGTTAAGCGTAAAGCACAATACGCAGAAGTGTGATCCGATAATACGCCTTTAACACGAGCTAGGCATGCTCTAGATCACGGTTAAAATCCCCTTTACGTTTTTTATGTTGTTTTTTGGCAACGGAAACACGCAGCGGGCATTTTTTGGTGTTTTTACAGTTTTCGCAGCGCATATCCGTCCAGGCATACGCTAGTGCATACGTTATGCGCGAGAAAAAATGATCGTCGCCGATCTTGTGGATCGAGTCAGTTTTATGCATGCTGAGCATAAACGGGCGCTTCATTCTGGCAATCAGCACGGTCACACCGGCGTTTTTAAAGCGTTCGCACAATTGGGTCAGCACCATCTCCCCGGTGGCGTCCAGCATGTTAATACCTTCGGCATCCAGTACGATAAATTTGACATCGGGATGATCTGCAAATACGCCCAGTAATTTGGTTTCAAAATAACCCGCATTGGCGTAGTACAACGACATATCAAAGCGTACCACAACGATATTCTTGCAAGTATTTAGTTCTGAGTGGATTTTAAGATCACGAAAAGTGGCATCATGGTAACGACTGAGTTCAGCAAAGCGTGGCCGCATCGTACGATATATAAACAAAGCCATTGATAGGAATACGCCGACCAATATGCCCTTATCCAGATGTGGTGCCATGATAAGGGTTAATATGAATGTTATCACTGCGACGATACCATCGTGTTTTTCCGCTTTCCAGGCGTGTACAATTGGCTCAATTTTCACTAATCCAACAACCGCCATAATGATCACAGCGGCCAACGTCGCTTGGGGTAGGTGGTAGAGAAGTGGGGTTAAAAACAGCAAGGTGATACCGACCAGGATTCCCGTCACAATGGATGAAAACCCGGTACGTGCGCCCGCGTCGATATTGACCGCTGAACGGGAAAAGGAGCCCGATACCGGGTAGCCGTTGAATAAGCCTGATACCACGTTGGATAGGCCTTGGCCGACTAATTCCTGGTTGGCATCTAGACGTTGTCGAGTGCGGGCAGCCATCGCTTTAGCAATCGAGATGGCTTCCATAAAGCCAATTAGGGCAATGACAATCGCAGCAGTGAACAATTGAATCACAATATCCAAGTTAAAGTCGGGAATGGAAAAAGCAGGCAGACCTTTAGGTACTTCACCCACCACTGCACCTCCTTCCTCAGCATAACCGGTGAATTTTGAAATCAAAATAGTTGCTGCAACTGCGATTAAAACGCTCGGCAAGGCTGGTTTCCATTTTTTTAACCCATACATCAAACCAATGGCAAAAATGGAAAAAGCCAGGGTGGGCCAATGGGTATTTTCGATGGCGGCTTGAATAAGGTGGTAAACGGTTTCGTAATGATGCTCGGATTTTTCTACACTGACGCCAAATAATTTCCCCAGCTGTGAAGTGGCGATGATAATCGCACCTGCATTGGTAAAGCCGACCACAACTGGATGTGATAGAAAATCTACCAGTACGCCCATACGCAACAAACCGAGCGACATTTGAAACAAACCAACCAGAATTGCGAGTACCGTTGCATAGGCGAAAAATGCCTCAGGGCCACCTGTTCGCGCGAGGGGTTCGAGTGCGGCTGCTGTCATTAAAGAGACCACTGCAACCGGCCCAGTGGCCAGCTGTCTGGAGGAGCCAAAAATGGCTGCCACCATGGGTGGTAAAAATGAGGCGTATAAACCGTAATAAGCGGGCAAGCCTGCTAGCTGTGCGTAAGCCATCGATTGGGGCACTAGAACCAGTGCGACGGTTAATCCGGCGAGAATATCAACTTTTAGGGTTTCCTTATCCCGCAGCTCGCGAATCTGATAAATGGTCGGAAACAGCATGCTACGAAAGCGCTTAAAAAATTCAGTCGGTGTCATTATTATTTTTTAAGGATGCTGAAACCGATCAGTGCAATGTTGCTGCAAACAGTAACAAAGCGACACAAAGTGATGCTTATCCATTACATATCGCCCGCCCAATCGCGCATTTTGATTATTCATACTTTGGGTTGTTCCCTACATGGAGTTTGGTTCGCGTTTGGCGGTAAAGTTTCCCTTGAGGAAGGCAAATTCCAGAAAACCGCTACTAGCGCCCGATCGGTTCCCATGATAAATTTATCCGCTATGGTTTTTGTTAACACCCGATTTTTACCCCTAAATTTACTTCCATCCGGCCGATTATAGCGTGAATCCATCCTCTGCTGAAATTTCACTTGCCTCGCGTAAAGGATTTGATGATCCCCTGTATCCACGGTTTGCAAAAATCTTGCCAGAACACTGTATTGTCGCGGATGAAGACTCCATCCGACCGTATGAATGCGATGGTTTGACCGGTTACCGGCAAATGCCGCGCCTGGTGCTGTTGCCAGAAACGGTCGAGCAGGTGCAGGATATCATGCGTATATGCCAAGCAACCAAAACACCGATTGTGCCACGCGGAGCAGGAACCTGTCTCTCCGGCGGGGCAACGCCGCATCCGGAAGGGGTAGTGCTATCGGTTGCCAGGCTGAACAAAATTCTTAAGATTGATCAAGCAAATCGCACCGCAACGGTTGAGCCGGGTGTAACCAATTTAGCGATATCGCAAGCAGTGGAGCATCTTGGGTTGTACTACGCACCCGACCCTTCCTCACAAATAGCCTGCACTATTGGTGGCAACGTCGCCGAAAATGCAGGTGGTGTGCATTGCCTGAAGTATGGTCTGACGGGGCACAATGTGTTACAGGTAAAACTGGTGAGCCTGGAAGGAGAGATACTCAATTTTGGTAGCGAAGCACTAGAAACACCGGGCTATGATTTGCTGTCGCTAATTGTTGGCTCGGAGGGAATGCTCGGTATTGTGGTCGAAGTGGTTGTGCGCCTATTACCTAAACCCGCCCAAATTGCCGCGCTGATGGCGCAGTTCGATGACGTAGAGCAGGCGGGTAACGCGGTCGCTGCGGTGATCGCTGGCGGGATTATTCCCGCGGGCTTTGAGATGATGGATAAGGCAGCAATTTCTGCAGCGGAAGATTTCGCGCATGCGGGTTACCCTAAAGATGCGCAGGCCATTTTGCTTTGCGAGATTGATGGTGTCAGCGAAGAAATTGACCCCCAGCTTGATCGATTAGAAGATTTACTCAAACAAAATGGCGCGGTAGATATTCGGCGCGCGCGTAATGAAGCGGAAAGAGTTCGGTTTTGGTCAGGGCGGAAAAATGCTTTTCCAGCGGTCGGTCGTATCTCGCCGGATTATTATTGCATGGATGGCACGATACCGCGAAAGGCGCTTGCACAAGTGCTGAAGAAGATCAGCGATCTATCCACCCAATACGGTTTGCGCGTTGCGAATGTGTTTCACGCGGGTGACGGGAATTTGCATCCATTGATTTTGTATGATGCGAGTGCGCCAGGCGAGTTTGATAAAGCCGAAGCGCTGGGAGGAGAAATACTAGATGAATGCATTGCTGTCGGTGGCACCATCACCGGTGAGCACGGTGTTGGCCTGGAGAAGATTGATCGAATGTGTGTCCAGTTCACTGATGCTGAGCGAGCGCATTTTCTCTCGATCCGCCAATGCCTGGATCCAGATGGCTTATTAAACCCCGGCAAAGCGATCCCTACGCTGAACCGGTGCGCCGAGTTTGGCGCAATGCATGTTCATAATGGCGAGCTTGCGCATCCCGAGCTAGAACGGTTTTAGGACTTGGCATGAGTGGAACTTACGTGACCTGGGTTGACCAGGTAATCACCGCACAGCGAGAAAAATCTGCGTTTAACATTGTTGGTGGACAAAGCAAGGTGTTTTACGGCGGGGTACCACAAGGATCACCACTTGATATGACGAGCAATCACGGGATTGTCGATTATGACCCCGCAGAACTAGTGATCGTGGTACGGAGTGGGACCTCGCTGGAAGAAGTGAATAAAGTACTCGCGAGTAAAGGTCAAATGTTGGGGTTTGAGCCCCCTTTCGCTCAGCGAGGGGCCACCATTGGTGGGGCAGTGGCGTCAGGGCTGGCTGGCGCGGGTCGGCCTTATCGGGGTGGAGTGCGAGATTTCTTGCTTGGCGTAAAAATAATTAATGGAATGGGTGAAGTGCTCCAATTTGGTGGGCGTGTGATGAAAAATGTGGCGGGTTTTGACGTATTTCGGCCAATGGCCGGCGCCATGGGTACACTCGGGGTGCTTTTGGAGGTATCACTACGGGTGATGCCCATTCCAGAATCCGAAGTGACGCTAAGCTTTGCGATGAGCGAGCAAGATGAAGCGCTTAAGCAAATGTCAGAATTTGGACAAACCCTCGCCAGTATCAGTGCGGCGGCCTGGTATGCTGGAAAAATGTACTTAAGGCTATCTGGTAGTAGTGTCGCGTTAAAGCGTGATCAGCAGTTGTTGGACAAACAATTCAGTTTAAATGAGTCGGATTCAGAAATCTGGTCATCACTGAGCAGCTTTGAGCATGCTTTTTTTAATGGCAATGAGCAGAATTTCCAACTGGCGGTGATTAATGTGCCTGCAGCTACCGCCGCTATTGATTTACCTGGCAGGCAGTTTATCGATTGGGCCGGCGCGAGGCGCTATTTAAATTCTTCGTTAGATGTTGCGGCTGTACGCGCGCGCATCCAACGTTTTGGCGGCAATGCAGTGGCCCTCAAAAGCGATAATGATTCAGAGTTTTTTCAGCCGCTCAACCCCAGTTTGTTGGCACTACATAAGCGGCTAAAAAGAGCATTCGACCCAGACCGGATTCTCAATCCGGGCCGTTTGTATTCGGATTTATAGGCATGGACACGAATCTCGCCGAACAATTTGCCGCGAAAAGCTATGCCGGTGAAGCGATTGACATAATCAGCAACTGTGTCCACTGTGGTTTTTGTACCGCCACATGTCCTACCTACCAGCTCCTGGGTGATGAATCAGATAGCCCGCGCGGGCGTATCTATTTGATCAAATCACTGCTAGAGACCGGCCAGGCGAGCAGCCAAACCCGCACGCACCTAGATCGTTGTTTATTGTGCCGCGCGTGTGAAACGACCTGCCCATCAGGCGTTCAATATGGACATTTAATGGAAATAGGACGCATTGCGCTAGAAGAAATTCAGCCCCGTGCAAAAGTTAACCATCTGAGACGCAAAATTGTGGCCAAAGGGCTGATGCAGCGCCCCATTTTTAATGCACTGGTGAAAACCGGGGTGAGCGTACGAAAATGGTTGCCACAGGGCATCCGTAAACAGCTACCTGAGCTGGTAGTGGAGGATGTATGGCCACCTGTGCAACATCAGCGCAAAATGCTGATGCTAGAAGGATGTGTGCAGCCCGCGTTGGGCCCAGCAACCAATATCAAGGCGGCGCAGGTGCTGGATACGTTGGGTATTTCGGTACTTCGGGAGACCAATATAGGCTGCTGTGGGGCGGTGGGCCTGCATACGAATGATCATGCCATGGGGATGCAACATATTCGTCAGCGTATAGATTATTGGTGGTCATATGTGGAATCGGGAATTGAAGCAATTTTATTTACTGCTTCGGGTTGTGGTGTGACGATTAAGGATTATGGCTACTTGCTCAAAGATGATCCCAACTATACCGAGAAAGCGGCACGTATCTCGGTGCTTGCCAAAGACTTATCAGAAGTGGTGGTCGCCGAGCAAAAGCTGCTCAATTCGGATACTGGCCAGCAGCGCAAGATTGCGTTCCATCCCCCCTGTACCCTACAACATGGGCTAAAGTTAACCGGTGTGGTTGAAAGCATCCTCAGTGGGGTGGGCTATGACGTGTTACCCATACAGGATGCTCATTTGTGTTGCGGTTCTGCTGGCACCTATTCAATTTTTCAACCCGAATTATCTGGGAGGTTACGCGATAATAAGCTTGCTGCCTTGCAGCAGGATGAGCCTGAAGTGATCGCTACGGCCAATATTGGCTGCCAACAACACTTAAAAGGGCACGCAAAAGTAAAGGTGGTACACTGGATAGAGCTTCTGTAAGCGTCAAAATGGCGGATCAGTTTTATACATACCACGTATTCGTGTGTGTCAATCAGCGAGAAGAACTCATGGCTTGCGCGGACTTTGCGAGTCAAGACATGCGTGATTATATGAAAGCGCAAATGAAGAAGCGTGATCTATATGGCGAGGGTAAGGTGAGAATCAGTCAGGCCGGCTGTTTGGGGCGTTGCTTAAGCGGGCCGGTGATGGTGGTCTATCCGCAGGGAGTGTGGTATTCCTATGTGGATAAAGACGATATTGATGAGATCATTGAGTCGCATCTGATGAACAATAAAATCGTAACGCGGCTACTTATCGATCCGGCTTGATAACAGTAAAACAATAGTATTTAATAAAAATCTAATATTAGTACTTGACAGAATAGTTATTTTATAAGAAAATGTGCGCTCTGTTCGTAGAACAGACCAGTTTATAAGGTATTGATGCGTTTAATCAATAACTTGAACTTCTCCTCCATCCTCCTTTGGTGGTTTAGGCGTGGCACACTCTGCCACGCCCTTTTTTTACCTATTTTGTGTAAATGTGATATATCTCACATTTATTCAGCCGATGCTTTAATATCATATAGCTGCACATTTACTTAATGTGTAGGCAATAAGGCTCTTGTCCTTGTTGTTTCCCCTCCAGTGTATTTATTTGGAACCCAATTTATTAGGGTTCCTTTTTTATGCAGTGGTAGTTCCATTGCAATGTATTGAGTGCGCCCCGTGTTTGCCGTTCATTTCAGGTAAAATCGCGCTACTAAATTGTATTCAAATTACTTTTGACCGGTTTCACTTATTTACCCATTCACCTAACTGCTTTGATTCTGCCCGGATGGATCATTACGCATTTAGTTGGTTTTCGGGTAAGTCGGTTGGTCATGATCGTCGCGTGTTCGTACGTTTATTACGTAGTATTGGCAATCGCTGCAAAATGGTTTGGCTTAAAGCTCACAATATTTCTTACGATTTATGTTTTGTTATTGGCCGGGTTAGCCGCTATTGCATTGAAAGTGCGTCGGGTGAAGCCAAAACCGATAGATCAACACTGGCTGAGTGGCTTGCTCGTGGTCGTTATCGGCTATTCCTTGTATCGTTTTTGGGTCGGGCCCTACACCGAAATACCCGCAGATTTATACCGCCATCTAGAATATGCACGCATTCAGTTTGAGGCCATTGCCAATGGCCAGCTGGGCCCACAGCTTGGTATCAAAGCCATACTTAATCAACAAGGTGGTATATGGTACAGCTTTTATGCCCTGATCAATGCCTTGACTAGCCTGGAGTTTAGCCAATCATTTCCATGGGCAACTTATGCCAATGGTGTAATTTTCTTAAGCGTGGTGTTTAGCTTCGCCTGGTATATTTTTAAGGAATTTATTGCCGAACAGAATCAGCGGCTTTGGGCAGCGTTGCTTGCTACGTTTTTTGTCGCCAGCCATTTTGGTTTAAATGTATTGTCTTATTTACGTTACTATTCGTTTGCCCCGACCATGCTGAATATGACGATATACTTTGCAGCGGTGATCGCCATTTTAGAGTTACTTAAATGGAGAGCCCAGCAGCTTTCTTTTAGCGTATTTATATTTTTCGCCCTAATCGCAAGTGCTGCAGTACATAATCAGGAGGCCTTATATATATTGATAATGGGTGGCATGCTGCTCGCCTGGTATGCGCTATTACCAAAAAGCCTGGCAGTGAACATAAATCGTTACTTTCCGGTCAATAGATTATGGGCGTATCGACTCTTATTGATTGTTTTTGTGGGCGGATTTTTAGCCTTGGCAATGTGGACCTATGTCCATTATGACCGACCCAACAGTTTTTTTAACAAAGTTTTACGGCTCACCGAGCGTGGGCCGATACTTGATCGACTGTTATTTCTCAATCCAAGCTACCAGGGAATTCAGGTCATCACGATATGGGGCGTGGCGGTTTACGCAATATTCATTGTTTATTGGAAACAGTATATTCGACAGCCCTATCTGTTTGCCGGTATGTTGGTGCCTTTGGTCACCATATTTAACCCTGTATTCGTGGATTGGTTTTTACGGGTCGATGGCGTGCACACGCTTTGGCGTATGTTGTATATCGTACCAATACATTTTTGTGGTGCGGCGGCAGTGGCCATGCTTCTGTCTAGTGCTACCGTTAGCCATCGGTGGTGGCGAAAAGCGGCAGCATACGTAAGTATCATTGGCTTATTCGTTTTGCTTTTACCGATTCCGAATGTCAATTCTAACAGTCGCCTGACACTCGCCCCGGTAGATAAGGACGAATCGTATTTTTATTGGAGAGACCTGATTGATTTTTTAAATCAAGACGAACTGGTGGCTACCTCTATTTTGACCGACCCGGTGACTGGTTATGTTTTAAGTGGACTGAGTAAGCATCGGACGTATCAATACAAGTTCTTTAGTAAGAATTCGCGCCAATTTAATTTTCCGCATTACGATGATGCTCCACTGAAAAAGTATGCGGGTTGGTTATTGGTGGTGAATGATCGCAATGGTGGTGATAGTGAAACAGGCGAGATTTCAAGACACTGGCCCAAACATATTTTAAAAACCGCAGATTTTTATTCTGATGCGCTACGCGCGCATATTATTAAAAATCCTGAACAACGTTTTGAATTGTTATGGGAGCGTGACAATATCTATGTATACAAAATTCATTAGGCACTGCAATGGAGCTGATTTTTCAGTAAAATCGCCGGCCCAATAATCCCAATCTAATCAACATGCCCTTAAGAAACATTTCCGCTGGTCGTATTCCAGACGAAATTAATGTCATTATTGAAATTCCGCTAAATAGTGATCCGGTTAAATATGAAGTCGATAAGCAAACACATGCGATGTATGTTGATCGCTTTCTTTCTACCGCCATGCACTACCCATGTAACTACGGTTATGTGCCCAATACGCTATGTGGTGACGGTGATCCTATCGATGTTTGCGTGGTTGCACCGCTTCCGGTAATCAGTGGCTCTATCATTCGTTGCCGACCAGTTGGGGTATTGAATATGGAAGACGATGGTGGAGAGGATCATAAAATTGTAGCAGTTCCTAACGATAAACTGACACCTTTGTATCAGGACATCAGTACGCTTAGAGAGCTACCACGAGAATTGCTTAGCCGTATCGCGCATTTTTTTGAACACTATAAAGATTTGGAGCCTGGAAAATGGGCAAAAGTTCAAGGCTGGGGGGATGTGGATTCCGCCAAGCGTGAAATTATGGCGTCAGTCGAGCTGTTTAAAGAAAAGAACTAAACTTCCCGTACGATTTTACCCGTTTGGCTTACGTGCCCGCGGGTGGGCCTTGTCATATACTTCGGCGAGATGCTGAAAATCTAGATGGGTATAGATTTGGGTAGTTGAGATATTAGCGTGCCCTAGCAATTCTTGTACGGCACGTAGGTCTCCACTTGATTCGAGCATATGGCTAGCGAAGGAATGGCGCAACATATGCGGATGCAGCTTTCGGTCCAGGCCACTTGCACGTGCCCAATGATCCAGCCGAACTTGAATGGTACGCGGCGAAATGCGCTTACCTCGCTGGCTAACAAATAGGGCTGTCTCATCCATCGATGTCATACCAGAGCGCACCGCTAGCCAGGCTTCAATCGCCTGACGTGCTTTACGCCCGATCGGTACCAGCCGCTGCTTGCTGCCTTTGCCTGTTACTTTGAGCATTTCAACGCCGCGGGCCACATCACATACATCTACCGCGACGACTTCTGCCAGGCGCATGCCACCAGAATAAATGAGTTCGATAATCGCTTTATCGCGAATACCCAGCCTGTTTTCAGGCATGCTGGCTAATAGTTGCTCAATTTCATCCACATTCAGCGTATTGGGCAATTTTTTAGGTGATTTCGGCGCACGCACCTCCAGAAAGGGGTTGTGTGTGGCCTGATTGGTTTCGATTAAATATTGATAGAAACTGCGTGCTGTTGATAAGGCGCGTTGAATGCTTTTGCCTCCCAGCCCGGCTGCGTGGAGTCGTGCTGGAAACTGACGTGCGACCAAGGGGCTGATTGCCGACCAGTCATAGCCTTTTTGGAGCTGGGTATAAGCGAGGAGCTTGGTTAAATCTCTTTGATAGCTCTGGACGGTGTGCGGAGACATTCGTCGTTCATGCACCAGGGTGGAAAGATACGCTTCGATTGCGGTTTCTAGACTCATTGCTGAGCGTGAAAGCTAACCTAAGTTAGCGACCAAGCGAGCCAGTAATTTTAGAAACTCACCCCCCATACCGGGCTGGAATCGATCGATATCATCAGCGGCTAATACCAGCACCGCAGACCATTTTTTGCCTTTTTTTATCGGGACCAGTGCAAAGGATGAAACAGACTGGGCATCTTCACCAAAAATGCCATCCAGAACTTCAGGGTTAGCCGCATTGAAGCAAGCACTTTCTTGCTTACTTAGCATTTTCTTCGCCAGCTTGAACTGGTTAGACTGCTTTTTTCTATCCAGAATTAAAACCTTGGTCAATGAAAAGTACTCAGTGATCGCGTCTAAATGGGTTTCAAGTTTTGCTTCCTGTCTGGCCAGGATAATCATCTTGCCAGCGAGGTCGAGCAGGTCCGAGTGAATCCGATGATTGGTTTTGACGTTCTTAACCAATAAGCCCAATTTTTGTTTTAGTTGAGCCTTATCCGCTTGTAATACTCTCACCTGGTATTGATGCAGTGAAATGGCTGCCCCAGTATCGACTGGTATTTCCATCGCCGAAAGGCAATTGGGGAAATCGACAAAAAAATCCGGATTATTCTTTAGCCAATTTTCTACTTGCGAAGCATCCAGCTGATTATTATCAAGGGTGTTAGTTTTTCCTGCCATGCTTTAATCGTAAATTAGTTATCCAAGAATTCAATGTCGAGCTTACCATGATAAACCGTCGTTGCTGAGCCGGTTAAAAAAACAGGCGCATCACCACCCGCATATTCAATCAGCAGACGACCGCCTAAAACATTTACCCACACCCGCTCATCCAGTATCCCCAGTTTGTTGCCGGCGATCACCGCAGCACAAGCGCCGCTGCCACAAGCTTTGGTCTCACCGACTCCGCGCTCAAATACCCGGAGCTCGATCTCGTTTGCGGATTGTCGGTGGAAGAAGCCAACGTTGACCTGTTCAGGAAAAAGTTGATGAGATTGTAAATGGTGGCCCAGTTCATCAACCGGTGCGGTTGAGACAGACTCGACCTCAAATACGGCATGCGGATTCCCTATTTCTAGCGCCGAAAAAGGCCAGCTTTTATCCCCATAAGTGAGAGAATACTGATCCTGTTGAGAATCCACCGCCAGCGGGATATTTGCTGGTATGAAGCTGGGAGTACCCATATTGATTTTTACTTGGCCATCATCCAGTACGCTGAGTTTCATGCGCCCAGTATTTGTTTCAACCCAGAACTCGTCGAGATCTGTCAGTTGTCGATCTTTAACAAATTTGGCAAAACACCTGGCCCCATTACCGCATTGGTTGACCTCCGAGCCATCGGCATTGAATATGCGGTATTTAAAGGCGGAATCCGAACGCGTAGGCGGCTCGACCAAAAGCAATTGATCAAAACCGATACCCATTTCTCGGTCAGCCAAGCGTATTAACTCGTCATTCGACAAACGAAAACGCTGACTGATACCATCGACAACCATAAAATCGTTGCCCAGGCCGTGCATTTTGCTAAATTGGAGCATGGTGCTTGTAATTGAACCTAATTTCCCGATATTGTATTACAAGCAGCTGTATTTTAAGACTGGCTGCACCAAATTAATTGGATTTGAATTTGAATTTGCATCGAGAACTCAGAAGACTCAGCCTGAAAGTGAAAAATATGCATTTTTCTTTGCGTTGGGTGATAGGGTTATCACTTATCGTAGGGGGTATTTTGTGGATTTTACCAGTGCTCGGATTATGGATGATTCCCTTGGGTTTATTGGTTTTAGCGCCCGATTTCAAATGGGCACGGCGTGGTTATTTATCGATCATGGTTCGCCTGAGAAAGCTACGCGGCAAGGCAACCAAGCCAAAAAAGGATGGAAGTTAGGTCGTTCTACTTCCCCCAAATTAAATCAAGACCATCGGTAGAAAAGAAAGAAAGTAGACTGAATAGCCAATTATGCGATAATTCCTTCGCAACTATAATGTTGTCTGGTATCTCCAATCACCAAAAACCAGGGATTCAGAATATCTTTTTTGGTATACCGCAAAGGGTTGTTTTGACAGTCAACCACCACCCCGCCAGCGGTTTCAACTATACAATGTGCAGCTGCAGTATCCCATTCCGAGGTGAGACCAAGGCGTGGATACAGATCAGCCACGCCTTCTGCCACTAGGCAAAGTTTCAATGAGCTGCCCATGCTAATCAGTTCAACTGCATTGGCTTTTGCCTCAAGTGAGGCAGCAAATTGCTTTACCTCTTTGCTTAAATGCGATCGGCTAGCAACGATTTTAACTTTTCTAAAACTAAGTCCACGCGTTCGGATTGGGACCGGCGGTTGATGGCCTTCTTGTTTAAACGCACCTGCTTCGAGCGAAGCATAATAAAGCAAATCTTTGACAGGCGCGTATACAACCCCTAGGGTTGGCTTACCTTCCTCGATTAGCGCAATATTGACGGTAAACTCACCGTTGCGCTTAATGAACTCCTTAGTACCATCCAGTGGGTCAACCAGCCAGTATCGAGACCATTCCAGTCTGGTATCACCGACCTCATCGATCGATTCTTCCGATACGATGGGAATATCCGGGGTGAGCTTGGTAAGCTGTGATTCGATTAGAGTATGTGCTTTTTGATCGGCCACCGTCAGGGGTGAGCCATCTCCCTTGGTTTCAAAGTCGAAATCTGATTCATATATGCGTAAAATTTCAGCACCTGCAGCGCGAGCTGTATCACAAATAACACCAATATCAATTGCTGGGTTCATATTTATTCCAATTCCGTTTTTTTAGTTTTAGTTAGATAATCTCGCAACCAATATACAGCGTGCAACGTGCGCACATCGCTAATCTGCTCATGCTCGAGCAATGCCCCCAGGTTATCGAGTGGCCAATGAGTTTGCCTCAAAGGTTCGGGTTCATCTCCCTGGCGCGGATCTGCAATTAAATCTTGGGCCAATAGCATGTACCATACCGCTGTACTATAGTGCGGGGTCATGGTCATTTTTCGGATCATATGGATGGAACGCGCTGCATAGCCAATTTCTTCCTGTAACTCGCGATTAGCGGCTTGTTTAGGCGTTTCGCCCGGATCAATAACGCCTTTAACAAATCCCAATTCATATTGTTCTGTGCCCACCGCGTATTCATTAATCAGGACCAGCGCATCATCCAGCAGCGGCAATACCATTACCGCACCGCCTCCGGGTTTGTTTAAGCGTTCAAACTGGCAACGCGCACCATTAGAAAACTGAAGCTCAACGCCTTCGACCCTAAACAGGCGCGTTTGGGCAAGTATTTCTACCCTTTGAACAATCGGCTTTTTCGGCATGGTGAACTAAGTGGGCTTAATACGGTATTCGGCTGATCTAGCATGTGCAGTTAAGCCTTCGCAACGCGCCAGCGTAGACGCGATGCGGGCGATTTTATCCGCGCCGGTCTTCGATGCTCTGATCAAGCTAGATCGTTTCTGAAAATCATATACGCCTAATGGTGAGCTGAAGCGAGCCGTGCCTGCGGTAGGCAATACGTGGTTCGGCCCTGCGCAATAGTCGCCCAGGGACTCCGCACTATACGCACCGGCAAAAATGGCGCCAGCATGCCGTATTTGCTTAATAACATTATCGACGTCCTCAAGCATTAACTCTAAATGCTCAGGTGCAATTTGATTGGAAATCTTGATCGATTCCTGAAGCGAGCGGGTAACAATAATCGCGCCGTACTGTCGAAGTGATTTTTCAATAATTTGCTGACGCTCCATCTCTGGCAACAACCGTTTGATTGCGGCCAAGACCTTATCCGCCATCGCCTGTGAGTGCGTAATGAGAATCGATTGCGCCAGCTCATCATGCTCAGCCTGGGCAAACAAATCCATCGCTGCCCAATCTGCGTTGGCCGTATCGTCTGCAACCACCACAACTTCTGATGGACCAGCAATCATGTCTATACCGACCTGGCCAAATACTTGACGTTTGGCGGTGGCGACGTAGATATTGCCTGGGCCGACGATCTTATCAACGCGAGGGACGGTTTCCGTGCCGTAAGCCAGTGCCGCGACCGCTTGTGCCCCCCCGATGCTAAACACGCTATCTACACCGGTCAGATGAGCGGTAGCCAATACCGCTGGATTAACTTCTCCGTTCGGCGTGGGCACGACCATAATTACCTCATTGACACCCGCTACTTTAGCAGGAATAACGGTCATCAAAACGGAAGAGGGATAGGCCGCCTTACCACCCGGCACATAGACACCCACTTTATCCAGGGGATTAATGATTTGTCCGAGCTCGGTACCATCTGCTTCGTTAAACGACCAGGATTGGCTGATTTCCTGCTGGTGGTAATAACGTACTCTATTGGCCGCCTCAGTCAGTGCAATTTGCACCCCTTCATCCAGCCCCTCAAAAGCGGATTCCAATTGAGAATACGTAATTTCCAATACGGAGGCGTCATCCACGTCGAGCTGGTCAAATTGTTTGCTGTATCTAAGCAGCGCTTTGTCACCTTCCGCGCGAACCGTGTCAATAATCTCTCTAACAGTTGTTTCAACCGCACGATCTTCAGCGCTATCGCGATCTAGCAGTGCGCTAAGCGCTGCGTCAAAACCATCTTCTGTTGTGTTTAACTGCTTCATTAAAACTCAGGCCTGTTTGGCTCTCATTAATTGATACTGGCGGCCCGAAACCCGTCGTATGTCGCCGCCTAGTTGCGAGAATTTCTCTTCAATACAGTCGTATCCGCGATCAATATGGTAAATCCGATCTATCACGGTTTCACCTTCGGCGATCAGCCCTGCCATCACTAGGGCAGCTGAGGCACGTAAATCTGTCGCCATGACGGGTGCCCCATTGAGATGATCAGCTCCATGCACCAAGGCAGTATGGCCCTTGAGCTCTATGTGCGCCCCCATGCGCTGCAATTCCTGGACATGCATGAAACGATTCTCAAAAATATTTTCGGTTACCGCTGCGCTGCCTTCGGCCACGCTATTGAGCAAGATAAACTGCGCCTGCATATCAGTGGGAAATGCAGGATAAGGTGCGGTATCAACTGAAACCGCTGTGGGCTTTTTGCCTTGCATATCCAATGTTACGTAATCTGTGCCTATGTCTATATATGCGCCCGCTTCCTCAAGCTTATTTAGAACGGCATCAAGGTGCTGCGGAACCATATTTCTAACCGTAATATTGCTTCGAGAAGCGGCCGCAGCGACTAAAAATGTTCCCGCTTCGATGCGGTCAGCGATCACGGTATGCTCAGCACCATACAACTTTTCGACGCCCTCAATGGTTATTTCCGATGAGCCCGCACCGGTGATTTTTGCCCCCATCGCGCACAAGCAATCGGCGAGATCGGTCACTTCTGGTTCACGTGCTGCGTTTTCTATAATGGTCGTCCCTTCGGCCAGCGTGGCCGCCATCATGAGGTTTTCGGTGCCGGTGACTGACACCATGTCCATAAAAATTCTGGCACCCAGTAAGCGTCCAGAAGGCCGATTTATCTTGGCTTTAATATAGCCTTCATCGATGTTGATATCTGCCCCCATTTCCTGCAGGCCTTTGATATGCAAATTAACTGGCCGAGAACCAATGGCGCACCCACCCGGCAAGGAAACTTCCGCTTCACCCAAGCGCGCAAGCAATGGTCCAAGGGCAAGTATGGAGGCGCGCATGGTTTTAACCATTTCATAGGGTGCTCTGCAACTAGTAAGCGAGCGCGCCTGAACATTAATGGACAAATGCTCATTGAGCTCCAGTTCCACCCCCAATTTGCCAAGTAAGGCCATAGTTGTGGTGACATCCTGCAGGTGCGGAATATTATTAAGTTTGAGCGGAGCCTCGGTCAGCAAGGCGGAAAAAATGAGGGGCAAAGCAGCATTTTTTGCACCTGAAATTTTTACCGTCCCTGCTATTTTGCAGGGGCCGTTGATAATGAGTTTGTCCAATGAACTAAGCCGTGAAAGAAACAACCGAACACTACACATCTGATGAGATGAAGTAAAGATTCAATCTCAGGTAATTGACGGTTTTATCGAGGCTTCACAATGGATGCAGACGGCTTAGGTCGGTATCTCCTTTTTGCTTTATAATCTCGGCTCAATCTGTTGAACGGATAAAGCATGACGTATATTTCTGATGGCCAACGCGTTTTCGATATAGAGATCGACGCCTTACAGGATGTACGCTCGCGTATTGATAACCAATTTTCATTGGCCTGTGAACTGATCAAGCAATGCGAAGGGCGTGTGGTGGTCATTGGTATGGGCAAATCAGGGCATATCGGGCATAAAATAGCCGCCTCGCTCGCCAGTACCGGCACACCTGCTTTCTTTGTTCATCCTGGTGAGGCCAGCCATGGGGATCTTGGAATGATAACTCCGCAAGATTTAATCATCGCGCTATCCAATTCGGGGGCGACACCGGAAGTGTTAACCATAGTCCCAATCGTAAAACGCATGGGGGTAAAGCTGGTGTCTATTACAGGTGACCCAGGCTCAGAGCTGGCGAAATCCGCTGACGCGCACTTAGATGTCGGTGTTGCTCGCGAGGCCTGCCCGCATAACCTGGCCCCCACGGCCAGTACCACTGCCGCGCTGGCCATGGGAGACGCCCTAGTGGTCGCCGTATTGCAATCACGCGGGTTTTCCGTCGATGATTTTGCCCGCACTCATCCTGGCGGCAGGCTAGGTAAGCGTTTGTTGTTGTATGTTAGTGATATCATGCATCAGGGTGAAGAAATCCCCCTAGTGCTGGAATCGGCCAGTTTTAAAGAGGTTTTACTTGAGATGACGGGTAAATCGCTTGGTATGACAGGTGTAGTTGATCAGCAAGGTCGGTTGGTAGGCATTATTACCGACGGCGATCTACGACGAACTTTAGGTCAAGCTTTTGACCCTGAACAAACGTTGGCCAAACAAATAATGACACGCTCACCTTTTACAGTCCGCCCTGATACGTTGGCTGCGCAGGTGGTGAAATCCATGCGTGAACATGCCCTGCATGGCCCGCACGCGATTAACGCGGTATTCATTACCGATGAGGAAAATCGAGTACTGGGTGCCTTGAATACGCACGATTTGCTGCGCGCTGGCGTGGTGTAGTGGAATATCGCAGACCATGAGTACAGTTTTTGATCGTCATAATGTGGTTATGTTTGCAGTGCTGACAATGTTAGTGGTGCTCACAATTTGGATGCAATTTTCATTGCTGGAAAAGCCCGCGACGGATGATGTAAAAGTGGAATCTAATGACCCGGATTACTATGTTGAGTACTTCACATCATTTGGTGTGGATCACGAGGGCAAACAATACCAGCTGGAAGCGGATCGATTGGTACATTATCCGCTCGACAATAAAGCCCTATTAGATCGGCCGCACTTGATCCAGACTTCTGAAGACGGTAACCCCACGCATATATATGCAGATTCAGGCTGGTTATTTGCCGATGGTGAGGAGATATTATTGACTGAAAATGTTAAAGTTATTCGAAGTAAAGGTAAGGCCTTAGGGGGTGCCGCCACTACTAATCGAATGCGAATTAAATTAAAGCCTAGAGATAAACAATGAAAAAGCGGTTATTGCTTGTTGTAAGTGTCGTGATGGCTGCCTGTCTGGTTTACCCAGCAGCTGCCCTGAAAACTGACCGGAACCAACCGGCGACCCTGGATGCAGACGAGTTTGATTTGGATTTTCAAACCGGTGTGCGGACTTATCGTGGAAATGTCATTTACCAGCAAGGCACAATTCGTTTATATGCAGATGAACTGGTGGCTTATATTAAAGACGATAAATTGGAACGTGCTGTGGCACGAGGTAACCCAGCAAAATTTAGCCAGCGACCCGATGATAGTGAGACAGACGTGGTAGGGGTAGCCTTGCGTATTGAGCTCGACGATGTCAAGCAAATCGTGATTTTACAGGATCGCGCTAAAGTCACCCAGGATGCAAATACCATTACAGGCAAACGTATTGAATACGATATGGTAAAAGAAAAAGTAAAAGTACGTAGTGGTAAGCAAGCTGGCCCGACCGCAGCGAAATCAAACCCAGAAGGTCAACCAGAAGATAGCACAAAACAGGAAGCAGGTGAGCCAGTAGAGCCAACTGCTACGAGCCGGCCTCGTTTGATTATTAAGCCACGTAACTAAAGGGAAACTCGTAACTGATAATGGATGCGGATACGACCACGCATGTAAAGACTCGACCTGCCTTAAGTGGCAATACGCTGTTGGGCAAAGACTTGGTTAAGGTTATTAAAGGTAAAACCATTGTTGATCAGGTGACAGTTGAGGTCTCGAGTGGCGAAGTCGTTGGTCTGCTCGGCCCAAATGGTGCCGGCAAGACCACCAGCTTTAATATGATGATTGGGTTGATCCGTATTAATGGTGGTGAGGTTTACTACAACAATCAGCCAATCGGTAATTTGGCCATGCACGAGCGCGCGCGCATGGGCATTGGCTATTTACCGCAGGAGCCTTCGATTTTCAGACGGCTTAGCGTAGAAGAGAACATTCTCGCTGTATTAGAAGCCACTGGACGGGGTAATCCGCAAACACGCGAGAAGTTTGCGATGGCTATGATGAAGGAGTTTGGGGTGGACCACAAACAACATGCAATGGGTGTTACGCTTTCAGGGGGTGAGAGGCGCCGTGTGGAAATAGCACGGGCGGTATCACTAGAACCATCTTTTATCTTGCTAGACGAACCCTTTGCCGGGATTGACCCGCTCTCGGTCAAAGATATTCAGCGGGTGATCAATTTGTTGCAAAAACGCGGTATTGGCGTGTTAATTACCGATCACAATGTGCGTGAAACTCTAGGAATTTGTAACCGTGCGTATATTTTAACCGAAGGTAAAGTACTGGTTGGTGGCACCCCTGCGGAAATATTGGCGGACAAAAGCGCCCGCACCGCCTATCTCGGTGACGATTTTAATTTGTGAGTGCTGTGCTGGTGATTCTGGAATTTATTAAGGGCAATATTTGAATTTAACCACCATCGGTGGTATAAAATGGTAAGCATGAAGTTCAATAATAAAGCAGTGGCGCATGGAGCATAGCCTTCTAACCACCAATCATAAACTTTCCTCACAAACGTCGCCGCAAAATTATGCGGCTAAAATACCACAGATCAGGGTTCAGAGAAAAAACCATAACACGATCAACTATTTGAGCATCCTGATCACGTTCTACCCTGTACCACAATACGCTATATTTTCATGTCTTCGCAACACGAAGGCTTTGTTAAACCTATGGCGTCTATTAGGCGCCACATCCTTTAAAGGAGAAACCTATGCAAATAACAATTAGCGGACAGCACCTGGACATCACTGATGCATTAAGGTCACATGTTAATGAAAAAATGGAAAAAATAATTCGTCACTTTGACCATGTCACCAATGCGCAAGTCGTCCTTCATATTGAAAAGGGGAAAAGTATTGCAGAAGCTAATGTTCATACCAAGGGCGCATCCATACATTCGACGGGTAAAGCAGACGATATGTATGCAGCAATTGACTTAATGGCCGCAAAACTGGATAGGCAGGTTCTTAAACACAAGGCCAAACTTACCGATCATCACCAGTCTGAAGGTGGGATAAAGCATGCGGTAGGGTAATACACCGGATCAAGAATCAGCCCAAATTACTCGAGGCTGAAACCGAATGTGGTCGCAAACCCCCAATTAAGGCAAGTCGAATGACTTGCCTTATTATTATTTGGACTTTATAAACAAGGGATGCCAGAGAATCAGCAGAAAATTATCGTGATAAGTGGTCTTTCTGGCGCTGGAAAAAGTGTCGCCCTGCAATCACTAGAAGATATAGGGTATTACTGTATAGACAATATGCCATTGACCTTGTTGCCAGAATTTGTGCGTCAACTTGATAAGGACGCGCAAAGTAAGCGTGCCGCTGTCAGCATTGATTCGCGTAATATGGATTTTCTCAAAGCATTGCAACAGTCAAATGGTGAAGCAAATTTGCTGGATGAGGTGGATCAGTTGGTTTTTATTGAGGCCTCCGCCGATACCTTACTCCGGCGTTATAGTGAAACCCGTCGTAAGCACCCTTTATCAGATGTGAAAACCAATTTGATACAGAGTATTGAAAAAGAAATCGAATTGTTATCGACGCTACGTGAAAACGCGGATCATATCATTGATACCAGCAGCCTAACACCGCATGAGTTACGCGATAAAATTCGGCATTTGACGGGTAAATCTCATCAGGGCGTGATGTTGTCAATTGAGTCCTTCGGCTTTAAGCACGGACCGCCACAACATGCCGACTATATTTTTGATGTGCGTTGTTTGCCAAATCCTTATTGGAATGAAGCGATTCGTCACTTAAGCGGGATGGATCAAGAAGTGGTAAAATTTCTACAAGACAAGCCGGAAGTAGCGCAAATGTGTAAAGATATTTCCGTATTTGTTAGCAAATGGTTGCCTGCGTTTAGGGCTGATAATCGCAGCTACTTAACCCTGGCAATTGGCTGTACCGGCGGCCGGCATCGTTCAGTATATATTGCAAATAGTCTGGCGAAACGGTTTAAACAAACAATGTCCAGTGTACAGGTACAGCATCGAGACTTATAATGGCTAGCCAAGCCAGAAAGTAACAGTATTTTTTTCAAGTAAGAACAGATTGGCTAAAGCAAATTAACATAATTACTGTTCTGCTTAATCAGTAGGTGGTGACGATAGGCGCCACTACAATTGTTTCGGAGGATAGTGATTTGTTGATACACGATATACAAGTTAGGCAAAGTACCCGTAAATCTATTTTATTGCGCAACGTATTCGCGTTGTATCTCGTCTATACGCTGCCTGCCTTGGCTATGTCGCCAGCAGAAATGGCGATGGAAGAATACGATAAAGCGCTCGCGCTTACGCCTAATCTTGATAATGGGCGTGTGCTCTATGAAAAATGCGCAGTTTGTCATGATCCCGAGGGCTGGGGTAGGGCGAGCGGTAACTATCCACAAATAGCCGGCCAGTTGCCTAATGTAATTATCAAGCAATTAGCAGACATTCGTGCGGGTAACCGGGGTAATCCAATGATGTATCCTTTTGCATCTGGTCGCGTTCTGAAATCAGCGCAGGATATCGCTGATGTTGCAGCCTATGTTAGCCAGCTGCCGATGACGCGCGAAAATGGTACAGGTTCGCAAAGTCGCGCTGAGCGTGGCCAGCCCATTTATCAGGAATACTGTGAAGAGTGCCATGGGGCACAAGGCGAGGGCGATAATGATGAGCATATCCCACTTATTCAGGGCCAGCATTATCAATATCTTATTCGCCAGTTTAACTGGATACGCATCGGTAGACGGACCAATGCAGACGAAGAGATGGTTGAGCAAATAGAGAATTTTCATGCCGGTGAAATGTATGATGTACTAAGCTACGTTTCGCGGTTACAACCTCCCGAGAGTAAGCTTGCGCAGGACGGCTGGTTTAACGACGATTTTCCGAAGTACTCGCGCGATATCGAAGACCGTCATCGCAGCACAACGCTAAAGCTATCGCCGAAACAAGAAGAAAAAGATGCCAGTGCGTTTGAACGTAATGCACAGGATTAAACGCTCAGATGGAAATTAGCAGGTTTTTTAGATTAGAAATAAATCCAGTTCGATCAACTTAAAACGAACCTTGGCTAAAGGCGAAATAAAGTCGCAAAATTTGCGTCACAGCTTATTTAAATAACGCTGCCATGTCAGCGTTACCACTATTCAAGGCCATTTCCCTTACGGATGTGCCCTCTGCATCCCGTTGATTAGGATCAGCACCGTATTCAATTAGCAGCTTAACCAGAGGTACTGAACCATTCGACACGGCCTCCATTAATGCTGTAATACCGTCGTTATCACGAATATCGACTTCGGCACCTTGTTCTAGCAAGACTTTCGCGAGTTCAACTTTTTCTTCTGCCGTCGCCAGTATTAATGCGGTTGCACCATCTCGATCACGAAAATTGATATTCGCACCATACTCCACCAGGCGCGGGATGACGTTGGCATAACCCGCATCCACGGCCATGATTAATGAAGTACGATTATGCTGATCAATGGCATTTGGGTCAGCGCCTTTAAACAAAAGTTGTTCCACAATATCAGCGAGGCCGTATTGTGAGGCGATCATCAGTGCATTCCAACCTGATCGGGTACGATTTTCCAAACCGGAGCCTCTTTCAAGCAGCATGGCCATAATCCCACTGTGTCCATTTTCTGCAGCGAAAGTAAGCGCAGTACAGCCCGCGACCGTAATTTTATTTACGTCTGCTCCTCGATTGAGTAGCAGTGTTACGGTTTCAAAATTATCCCCTTCAACCGCCATCATCAGTGCAGTTTTGCCAAATTGATTGGCATCATCAACTGCTACTTTACCCTCATCTAGTAGTCGCGTGATGGTTTCGTCATCGCCGATCATGGCGGACAATCGAAATTCTTTACCAGGGTCTTCTTCTGCCGCCAAAATCGGGGCGAAACCAAGGGCCAGCAACAAAGCTGCGCGCATTAGAAACTTATTCATTTGATAATCAGATTACGTTTGGTCCAATTTTAACTCTCTTTTGCCGCAGTTTCCTCTTCTTCCTCTTCTTCTGGCTCATCCGGTTCTTCGTGTGCGACACCTTTGTGGCAATCGATGCAGGTTTTGCCTTCATCTTGAGCACGGCCATGACGTTTACGAGCAGAGCGATCCTGTTCACTCAAATCCATTTGATCCCACTCATGACAGCTGCGGCAGGTTACGGAATCCGATTTTTTCATTTTAGCCCATACGCGGTTTGCCATATCCCAACGATGAGCCTCGTATTTCTCGGGTGTATCAATGGTGCCGAGCACTTCGTGTAGAACATCTTTGTAGGCCAGAATTTTGGCTTTCATTTTCGGAAAAAACGCCTTGGGAACGTGACAATCCGCGCATGTCGCACGCACGCCTGACGCGTTTTTATAATGCAGAGACTCCTCTTTGTACTCATTAAAGGGGATTTGCATTGTATGGCAAGAGGTACAAAACGACATTTCATTGGTGAAACCCAGGCCGACATTAAAAGCAACCGTGGCAAATATTCCAGCGATGAATATTGCAGCGATAGAAAAAATAGAACGTTTATAGGGCATGTGCGTTCCTCCGCATCCTTATTGTTAGTTAAGCTATTATTATCTGGATAATTGAAATACAAAAGGCGCCTCTAACTGGGCGCCTTTTGCTTGCTTGGATCAAGTGATATTAGCCAAAAACATCAGCGGTGATATTTTTAAACCAGGAATGCGCGTATTGTACTTCGCGTTCACGGAATTCTGCGTTGAACTCAGCCGGGGTTAAACCACCTGAGCCCTCGACTTTACCGATCTTTCCATCTTTGTAGTTATACACCATTGCGACAGATATTCCGTCGCCTGGCGCGATTACGCTGTAGCACGTATTTACGTAAGATGGCTGTGGTGCTTCATTGCCACCGAGCATCGCAACAATCGCTGCTGCACATACTTTTGCCTCGGAGTTAGCTGCATAACCAGATTTTGGTAGTGGAGCTGCGATGGCTGCATCACCAATGACGTGGATGTTTTTGTGCATGGTTGATTCAAACGTCTTACCCTCAATTGGGCACCAGCCTTTCTCATTGGTCAGGCCTGCGGTAAATGCAATTTCTCCGGCCTTTTGTGCGGGAATGATATTCACCACATCACCTTTAAAGTCTTCGACTGCCGCTGAGAGTGTATTGGTGGCAGCATCAAACGCTTCAACAGTTCCACCTTCAGCGCCACTGACCCACTCGATCATGCTGTTATCGGTTCCAAAGCCGTAATGACGCGTCCAGCCGTCCCTAAACAAGCCGAATTTTGAAAACTTATCCTTAGGGTCAAGAATCAAAACCTTTGATTTAGGTTTGTTGGCCTTTAGATAGCTGGCGATCTGAGAAGCACGCTCGTAAGGCCCAGGTGGGCAACGGAAAGGGTTAGGTGGAGGTGCAATAATGACTGTACCGCCATCATCCATCGCTTCGAGCTGGCTTCTTAACAGGGCAGTTTGTGGCCCTGCCTTCCAGGCGTGGGGGACTTTTTCAGCGACCTCTTTGTCATAGCCCTCAATGGTCTCCCACTTGAAATCTACACCAGGCGAAACCACACATCGATCATAGTTAAAACTCTGCCCGCCTGCCGTCATGACCGCACGTTTGTCTGCATCAATACCGGTGACCATATCTTGTACTACGTTTACGCCATGGCCTTTTAAACCATCGTAGGTAAAGCGAATGGAATCGATTGAACGTTCGCCGCTTAACACCTCGTTACTCATAAAACAGGTATGGTAATCTGCATTAGGCTCGATCAATGTGACTTCGATAGACGAATCCATCATACGCAGATACTTGGCCGCAGTCGCGCCGCCGATACCACCTCCGACAACCACTACTTTTTTGGTCCCTTGCGCGATCGCGAAAGAACCCAGGCCCACGGAAGTGCTGGCAACAACTGCTGCACCGCTATATTGTAAGAATTTTCTTCGATTAATTGAATTCATGGATGATCTCCTCACTATTCTGCTGCGTAAAAATTCAAGATTTGTGGGAAGGCTTCGTCACCCTTCTTCTCAATCATTTTGTTCATTTGCTTTTTCATTTTTTTGGTCATTTCGCGCGAGCCGCTATGATAGTCCGCCAAAGTCCAGTTTACGTAAGGTGTCCATTGTCCCTTTAGAATGCCTGCATCATCTTCAGCTGAGGTGCCGCCTTCGGCATGGCATTTCTCGCAGTATTTATCATGCAGTTTCGCGCCCTTTGCGGCGAGCTCAGGATCGCTATCCTGTTTGGCGGCGACAAATGGTTGGGATGAAAAATAGCCTGCCAATAAAGCGATTTCTTCATCTGAATAACCCTTGGCAATGCGCCCCATAATGGTTGAAGGGATTTCGTCAGAGCGATACCCCTGCATGTTTTCAATAAAAAACTCTTCAGAAATACCCGCGATTGTTGGGGTTGCTGGGCCGCCACTAACACCGTTGGTGCCGTGACACCCAACACATGTATAGGCGAGCATTTCCGCGCTGGGCAGCTCTGCTTGCGCAGAAAATGCCAGCAGCCCGACGCCGAGCATTGCGGTTTTAAGAAATGGTTGTTTGATCATGGATATCCTCCAGTTAAGTTTTAATATAAACGTGTTCGTTTGCTAATTACTGAAAGCTACTACTTTATTCAATAAAGGGTCGCTAGGCTATGATTGCCTTATTCTTTTCAATGTTGTTGCAGGGGATACTACAACATCTATTATGACATCACAAATAGCATTAATTTATATTAGAATGTTAGATGTTTATCACGCATTGGGCGCACCTCTCAACTGATTGACGCGCTTACCCATTATATGTTCAGTGTAAATACCAAACCAATTACGCGATAACAAATTTCGGAAATCTGTCTATCTTATTAACGGGTAAATTATTGTACTGTGTTTAGTCCTAGGACTTCCCAGTCCTGCATACCCCCTCGATACCACTTAATCTTATGGGCTGGATAGCCAAGACTCAGCAGTGTTTTGATGGCAACCGGGGATTGGCCGCACCACATGCCGTTACAGTATAAAACCAGCGTTTTGGCTTTGCCAAAATCAAACAGACCTTCAACTTCTTGTACGCTAAATTGTTCTAGCAAGATCTCGGAAATATCAATAATGTTGGCGCCGCCTTGTAGTGCAAGTTGGCTCCATGGAATGTTGATTGAACCTGGAATATGTCCGCGTTTGTGCCATTGTGGCGTGCGTGAATCTTGCACCACGACAGGCTCTCCACGATGCATCGCCTGAAGATACTCAATCACTTCAAGTTCTCCTATGGTTTCCACGCCGGGTGCGATGGTGCTGGGTTGAATACAAAAAGGTGGGCAAGGCCGTGAAGTTAACGCGAAATCGTCGTTAATGGTGTTGCTGTTGTCCTGATTGCGGCTAATGCTTACTTTTTTACCGTCAACCATAAACTCGATGCGCATTTGATTGCCCGAGCCAATTCCGACCGGTTTGTCCTGAGCGTAGGCGGGGTGCCAGCCAAAGAATAAGGTGGAAAGGCTGAAAATGCATAATTTTGTAAAGCGCTTCATTGGGTTTCCTGTTTATTCATATTATTAAGCCTGGGTAAGCAATACTGTGTGTTGCTGCGATCTGTTAGGTTCCGTAAAGCGAAAGTCCAATCGCGTGTTTGGAGGCATGAGATTCGCGCAATGAAAATTGTTCCGATAGTTCGTCAACAAACTGCTGGGTTTGCGGTGCGTGGAGATCACCGTTCAATAGCTCTAATTCGACTTCATACAGATTGCATTGGTGACCGTTGGCGCTGATTTTTCCTGCGTCAGTGACAAACTCAAGCATTGATTGTCCAACTTTCAGCATGCGTTTGCTGCGTAGCATATCGACATTGACGCGCGGTAACAAAGGGGTGGGTTCAGGAAATAATGTCTGCATCGCATCAGCGATTTTTCCAGCCGGAATATCGGTGACACACTCGAAACTATGTTCAACCAACTGCTCCATTTCTTCACAGCTAGAAACACCATTGATTATTTCATTATTGCGCTTTAGCGTGCTGACGTGTCGATCGCCTTCATCACGCGTACGTAACGACCAACGTAACTCGCGTAAGTGCCAATCCGGTGTATCATAATATATGGCACTGAACATTTGTGAGTGGCTGGTACTGTCTTCGTCATGCATGGCATTAGCGATCAAGTCACTTTCCCATAAGCGATCTAGCGTTGCCTGATCTGGGGCGGTCAGTTTTATTTCCTGTTCGATCTGGTGTTTCGGTTGCATTGAGGTAGAATCTCGCCCTTTATTTGAAGCAAAAAGCGAATTTACGCGAAATACCATGCCAATGGAATACGATTTTGCCCAAATTGAAGCTGATGTACAGGCTTATTGGGAACAAACCGAATGTTTTAAAGTTACAGAGAACAGTGATAAACCAAAATATTACTGTTTGTCGATGTTGCCATATCCCTCGGGTCAGCTGCACATGGGGCATGTGCGAAATTACACCATTGGTGATGTTATCAGTCGTTATCAGCGCATGCTCGGTAAAAATGTCTTGCAACCTATGGGATGGGATGCGTTTGGTCTACCTGCTGAGAATGCCGCAATAAAAAACCAGATGCCCCCTGCGAAATGGACTTACGAAAACATCGCGTATATGAAAAAACAGTTAAAACGGCTGGGGTTCGCCTATGACTGGAGCCGCGAACTCGCGACTTGTACACCGGAATACTATAAATGGGAACAATGGTTTTTCACCAAATTAGTGGATAAGGGGTTGGCCTATAAAAAAATGGCCGAAGTGAACTGGGACCCGGTTGAACAAACCGTACTCGCAAACGAGCAGGTCGTTGATGGTAAGGGTTGGCGCTCAGGTGCCACCGTAGAACGTAAGAAAATCCCGCAATGGTTTATCGCGATATCCAAATACGCGCAGGAACTGCTGGATGGCATTGACAAGCTTGCGGGTTGGCCAGACGCGGTACGCACCATGCAGCGTAATTGGATTGGTCGCTCAGAAGGTTTGGAATTTAGCTTCGAAGTGCCTGAGCATGAGCCGGTTGCGGTATATACCACCCGCCCAGATACCATTATGGGCGTGACTTTCGTTTCCGTTGCTGCCGAACACCCACTGGCACTAAGCGTGGCCAAGAATAACCCAACGGTAGCCAATTTCATCGATGATTGTCGGCGCATGAAAACTTCTGAGGCCGATATGGAAACCATGGAGAAAAAAGGGGTGCCGCTGGGTATCCAGGCTATCCATCCGATATCCGGCGAACGGGTTGAAATTTGGGTGGCCAATTTTGTGTTGATGGGATACGGTACTGGTGCAGTCATGGCGGTACCGGCGCATGACGAGCGCGATTGGGAGTTCGCTAAAAAGCATCACATCGACATTCGGCCGGTTATTCAGCCCGCAGACGATTCAGTACACGATTTTGAGCAAGGCGCGTTTGTCCGTAAAGAAGATATTGTGGTGGTCAATTCAGGGCAGTTTGATGGCCTGGATTTTAGCCAGGCGTTTGAGGCTATTGTCGATTTTATGGAAAAGGCAGATAAGGGCAGGCGCACCATCAACTACCGAATACGTGACTGGGGTGTGTCGCGACAGCGTTACTGGGGTTGCCCAATTCCGATCATTTATGACGAACAAGATGGACTGCACGTAGTGCCAGTCGAGGATTTGCCGGTGACCCTGCCCGAAAATGTCGAATTTTCCGGCGTAAATTCACCAATTAAGTCTGACCCGGATTTTATTAATACTACGGTTCCGGGTAGTGGTGAGCCTGGAAAACGTGAAACCGATACTTTTGATACGTTTTTTGAATCTTCCTGGTATTTTGCGCGCTACACCTGCCCAGACAGCGACGAGGCAATGCTGGATGAACGCGTGAATTACTGGATGCCGGTAGATCAGTATGTTGGTGGTATTGAGCACGCTGTTTTGCACCTGCTGTATGCGCGTTTTTTCCATAAGCTGATGCGCGATGAGGGCCTGGTAGACAGTGATGAGCCGTTCACGAACTTGCTTACCCAGGGCATGGTATTGAAAGACGGGAGCAAGATGTCCAAATCCAAGGGCAATACGGTTGATCCACAATCGATGATCGACCAATACGGTACCGATACAGTACGCTTGTTCATGATGTTTGCCTCACCCCCTGAGCAATCCTTAGAATGGAATGATGATGCTGTCGCAGGTGCACATCGATTTTTGCGGCGCTGGTGGTCTATGGTCAATCGCTACATAGAAAATCTGCAAGCCAATCTAGTGAAGCTGAACGATAAAGGGTGGTCGGTGGTTTCAGACAGCTCAGCAAAGGCATTGCGTAATACGCTACATACTTTGCTGAAAAAAGTTGATCATGATTACCAGCGCCATCAGTTTAACACGGTGATTGCAGCGTCAATGGAGTTACTGAATGCCTTGGAAAAAATTGAGCCAGGTGACAACCCAGAGCTGGCGCAAGCTTATTGTGAAGCGAATATAGCGATGCTCAAAATTCTGGCGCCGATCAGCCCTCATATTGCGCATGTAATATGGGAAAAGATTGGGGGTGCTGGCAATATTATTGATGCCCCGTGGATACAGGTAGATAAATCTGCATTGCTTACCGAAACGATTTCATTGGTGGTTCAAGTCAACGGCAAAAAGCGCGATCAAATTAAGGTAGCGCGCGATGCGAGTAAGGATAAAATTGAACAAGCTGCGTTAGCCGCTGAAGGTGTGAAAAGGCATCTGCAAGATCAGCCTGCCAAGAAAATAATAGTGGTGCCGGGGCGATTAGTCAATATCGTGGCCTGACAATTACCCGCAACTCTCGCTATAATCAATCTCTAGTCGCCTATTTATCCAAAATATCATGCAGCAAAAATTTATTCGCTTACTCGGTTTATTCGTTCTTAGTACTAGTTTACTGGTGTCCGCTTGCGGCTTTCATTTGCGCGGTAAAATTGATGTACCAGCAAATTTGCAACGCATTCATATATTGGGTGATGATGCGATGTTAAAGGAGCGAGTGGGTGATGGTCTGGCGTTTAGTGATATAGAAATTACTGACACGGCAGAAAGTGTTGCCATCCTGGATATGCGCGATGTGCGTTATACCAAAGAAGTAAATGGTACCGACAGTAACGGTGTTGCCAATAGCTATAAACTCAGCTATGTGGTGAATTTTGAGGTGCTAGATCCAGAGGCAAATTCATTGCAAAAAAATAGTGTTACCCAAACGCGCACCTTGGCGTATGATCCGTCCAATGTATTGCTGTTTGAGCGCGAAGAATCTTTCTTAATAGAAGATATGCAAAAAGAGCTGGTTAGCCAGATACTCAGACGTATTAGCAAAATTAAGTAATTAGTGTTAAATGCGTTGGTTGTCATCGATACCATGCATTAACGACTTAATTTGAAGCAATCCCCATATCAACTGGCACAACAGGAATCCCTCCGGTCAATTTATCATTTATATGGCCTTGAGCCACTGATTGTCGAAGAGGCGCTGAATGATTTACGCGAGGCATGCCGCAGTCATGCCTATCTGGAGCGCGAAAAACTCACGGTTGAGCCTGGGTTTGATTGGGATACATTGTTATCCAGCGGTCAGTCCATGTCGTTATTTGCGCAAAAACGCATCATTGAGTTGCGCATGCCCACGGGCCGCCCAGGCGACAAGGGCGCGAAAAACCTGGTCGAATATGCGCAATCACCACCACCTGATACCGTTCTGATCATTATCAGTGGTGAAATTAATAAGCGTGCGCAAAATAGCAAATGGTTCAAGGCGATTGATAGCGCTGGTGTGAGTATCGAAGCAGCCAAAATATATCCGAATCAAATGCCTGGATGGATCGAGCAGCGTATGCTCCAATTAGGTATTCAAGCCGAAGCTGGCGTGGCTAAAGTGATTGCCCACTATGTAGAGGGTAATTTATTGGCAGCTGCGCAACAGATTAATTTCCTCAGTTTGCATTGCAAAAAAAAGGTGTTGAGCGTGGTGCAAACTCAGAAACTAGTTTCTGATCAGGCTCGATTTACCAGTTTTGCCTTTGTGGATGCTTGTTTGGCTGGGCAGACCGCGCGCGCGGTGCGTATTTTGGCAAGTCTTCGAGGTGAAAAAATAGAACCCATCTTGATCGTTGCCGCGCTTTCACGCGAAACCGCTAAGTTGCTTTGCTTATCTCAAGGCAAATCGCTAGGGCAATCAATCCAGCCGTTATTTAAGCGCTTGGGAATATGGTCCAGTCGTGAGCGATTGGTACAAAGTGCGCTTGCCCGCGTCAGTCATATTGGTTGGTTACGTATACATAGTAAAATAGCGGATATTGACGCGATGGTGAAGGGTCAAAGGCCATTAAAAAATAAAGATATTTGGGAGGAAATTGAACGTTTAGGTTTGGCGGTTTGTGGCCATGCCACAATGCTGAGATAGGCCACAAATAGGATACGGTGGGGTAACGTGGGAGACAGGCAAAACCTAATGAAGCGTCGGGCTTCGATCAAACAATTAGCGATGCCTTCGTTGTATTTATCGGCATGGTGTGTGCCGACTGTGAAATCCGCGATGCTCCCGGTACATGCACAAACTAGTGGCTGTATGCGAGATGATATTTTAGGCCGTTGGCAATTGGAGTTATTTGGTTTGGCTGCTTCGAGCAGAGAAATTACGTTTGCCGCTGATGGAACAGTAATGCACGCTTACTTAAATCGTTGGCAATTTGCTAATGACGAGCTGCAAATCACGCAGGGCTTAACCTGGGCGCTAACTGGTTCGTTCGTGTCTTGCGATTCTTTGTCGGGTACCTACGTCAATATTTTTACCAACCCGATACTGGGCAATCTTATCGTCCGTCGGGGAGATTGGCAGGCATTCAAAATCGACTAAACTCGTTTACTCTGTAGTATACCGATGTATTTTTACGCCAATGTGTCATGGTACATTCGTAATAACAGGAAAAATAGTGGGCCAGACGATATCAACTACCGCAGGTGCAGCATTGTTTGGTAAGATTGGGTCTAAGGGTTGACTCAAGCAGAGCAGTTGGGTTGCTAACCAATAATTAATTTTATTTCGTGCCTTCCTGAAATCATAGAGAGCTTGCCGCATTATATTGTGACAGCTCATAAAGATGGTGGTCGGCACGAATACTCGGTTTGTGAGCAGGTGGTGATGTAACAGTGGAATGCCTAAAATGTGGCTTTGCAAATCCTGAGCAGGCGCGTTTCTGTGCCGGTTGTGGGGTAGGTATTACAGCAATTCAGTGCTCGCATTGCCATGCGGACAATGATCCAGGTAGCCGTTTCTGTGGGTCCTGTGGGCTATCTTTAGCGAAAGCATTTGGGGAAAATAATAACGCAAAAAAGAACATCGAACGACGTATGTTGACGGTGTTGTTTTGTGACTTGGTTGACTCTACTGCACTGGTCGCTAGCCAGGACCCGGAATACAGCCGCAGTTTCATCCGTGAATATCAAAATGTCGCCAAAGAGGTCATCGAAAATTTTGGTGGTCGAATTACCGAATATTTGGGTGATGGTATCGTTGCCCAATTTACCCGTCATGAAACCAATGCTGAGCGCGCCATTAACGCCGCCTTACAAATTATTAAGTTGCTCGATCAGAAAGAACTCCCGATTGGTGATACGCAACAAAAAGCAGTTGTGCGATGTGGCATTGCCACCGGTATGGCAGTGGTGGGGGATATGCTTGGGGATGAAGAAATTCGATCTAGCTCAGCGATTGGCTTGCCTTTAAACCTTGCAGCGCGAATTCAAAGTCTCGCGGAGGAGGATCAGGTGGTCATTGGTAAAACCACGTACCAGCTCGCGCGTGGTTTGTTTAAGTTCGAAAGTCTAGGTCATCACAATTTGAAAGGAATAAGAGAAAAGCAACCCGTTTGGCGCGTGGTGGCTAAGCAATCAATCAGCTCGCGATTTGTTGCGCACGCCGCAGAAATGACGCCGATGGTTGACCGCGAGGAAGTGATGGATCATCTATTGAGCCACTGGGATCAATGTAAGACGGGTGAGGCCGAGGCGATTGTCTTTTGGGGAGAGGCAGGTATTGGCAAATCCAGAATTGTTCAGGAATTTATCAAAAAAGTGGCGGCTGATTGTGCGTTTGTGGAGTACCAATGCTCACCGTATCACACCCACACCGCGCTCTACCCTTTGATCAGCGGCGTAGAGGCAGCTGCACGATTCAAACATGGTGATTCAAACGAGGTTCGTTTAAGAAAATTAGAAAGGCTGGTGCGCTGGTCATCGGATAATTTCGAACACGATATGCCAGCCCTAGTAAATTTACTATCCCTCTCAGCGGAAGATAAATGGCCAACACCTAATTTGAGCCCGGATGAAATAAAAGATTGGATATTTAAAGCAGCGATCAATAATCTAATTTCGCTCTCGGCGAGAAAACCTTTATTAATCCAGTTGGAAGATGTGCAATGGATTGACCCAACCACAATGGAGCTAATCAAATGCTTGGTCAAGGAATTGGTCGGCCATCCGGTGTTGTTGTTGATCACTTCGAGGCCCGGATATGAAAATGATTTTAGCCAGTATCCACACGTTTCTACACTTAAGGTCGAACGACTACCAAAATCTTATATGAAGCAGCTGGTGAACCAGATTAAAGGAGATAGTAAGTTGCTGGACCCGGTCATAGACGAAATGGTAGAGCGCACCGATGGTATCCCGTTATTTATGGAGGAGCTAAGCAAAAGCCTGCTTGAAACATCTGCGAGCGATCACCTTGAATCAAGTCAACTCGCGTTCAAAGACATACCCGCTACGCTACATGATTCCCTACTATCCAGGTTGGACCATTTGCCAGAGGATACACGCTCAATTGCCCTATTGGCTTCGGTCATTGGGAGAGATTTTAGCTACGACCTTCTTGAGAGAATAGCGGATGTAGGCGATCAAAACCTGTACGAACTGTTGAGCCCATTGTTAGAAGCGCAGCTGGTTATGCAGCGCAACGCGCCGCCCAATGCGGAGTTTTCGTTCAAACACGCATTGGTTAGAGATGTGGCCTACGAAACTTTGTTGCAAAGTGATCGAGTGAATATACATCGTAAGATTGCCCAAAGTCTTGAACAAGATTACCCTGAGAATTTGCGTAGGAGCCCAGAACTGGTTGCGCGTCATTTTACTGAGGCCAAGTGCGATGATAAGGCGATTGAGTATTGGTTAGCGGCGGGTAAAAAGGCCGGCCAGAAATTCGCGCTGGTTGAGGCGAGAGAACATTTGACACTGGGTCTGAACTTGATAGACGGGCAGCCTGATACCGACGAAAATAAAATCGTTAAGCTGGAATATTTAGTTACATTGGGGCCGGTACTTATCGCATTAGATGGACCAGGTGCAGAGGCCACCCGAAACAATTATGCACAGGCGGTGGCATTATGCAAACAGCTGCCCGAATCAGAAAATCATTTTGTCGCTTTTTGGGGGCAATGGCATATTCACATGGATTATGATAGTGGTCAGGAATCTGTGTGGGCCGAACGGCTGCAGCAATTAGCAGAGCGGTTGAATAAAGATGATCTTAAGTTACAGGCACACCATTGCCATTGGGCAACGTGTTTTCATCAAGCAGACTATGATAAAGCCTATGATCATCTCAATAAAGGTATTGCACTATATGATATTGATTTATATCGGCATCACTCGAGTATGTATGGCGGTCATGACCCTAAAGTATGCGCGTTGGTGTTTCTATCGTGGGTAGAGTGGATACGTGGAAATTACCATCAGGCCGAAGCAGCACTCGAACAATGTGTTGCGCTAGGTGAAGAGCTGGATCACACAGGTACACGCATTCACGTCATTGAGATGAGCTTGTTACTGACACATTATCAACACGATACACAAAGAGCACGAAAACTCACCGAAGAATTAGCTCAACTATGTAAACATATAGACCTGCCTGAGTATGAGGGCAAACTCATGTGCTGCCGGGGGATTGTATTTACCTTACAAGGAAAGCTGGCAGAAGGCATTTCACTCTTGAAAAAAGGTTTGAAAGAAATCCATTCGGTTGGGACTCCTGAGGATGTGCCAGTATATACTGAGTATTTAGCCTATGCGTTGGGAGAGGCTAATAAAGCGAGCAAAGGTTTGGAATACCTGGATGATTTACTCGATCGGCTAGAGGGGCAGAATATTCGTTACTGGCACGCTGAAATATTTAGGCAAAAGGGAGAGTTGCATTCGCGTAAAGGTGAGGAAGCATTGGCATTATCTTTTTTATTGAAGTCACTCGAGACAGCACAACAGCAAAATGCCTTGTCTTTGGCGCTCCGCGCTTCACTCAGCCTATACCGGTATGATCAAAAAACCGGGGAATATCCAAATGCGTTAGAGCATCTGGATGCTGTAGTTAGGCAATTTGATAAAAAGCAGGATTCTCTCGAGTTAACACAAGCCAAAAACTATTTAGAGCGTTAGAGCTAAGGTTTAGTTATTTGTGTAACAAAAGGTAAGTTTGAATCATGCTGAACTTTAGTGTGAGCCTACCATTCTACCTCTGGAGGCCATTCTGCCACGTGAAGCCATTCTGCCCCGGGAAGCCACTCGACCTCGGGATGCCATTCGACCACGAGAACTCATCATTTCTTCCTCGTCTTCGCTGTAAATAGGATCGATGAGGATGTCTTCCAGCTTTCCGACTTCTACGTCGATGGCCATGGAGGTTTCATGTTTGTCCATTTTCCATACCCGAATATCGGAAGCAAAACGCCAACCCTTACCTTCAAGCCCGGTGTTTTGGGTTTCAAATCTCGGTAAACCTGGCCCTTCGTTCGCATCGGGGCATTCGCCATCTCCCCATACCAGATAAATCAGCGGATAGGGTAACTTGAAATACTGCCCTTCATACGAAAAGCTATAGATACGCGCCAGTCTGGGTGTTTTTCTTTGGGTGGCTTCGGCGGGCGGATCATGAGGTTTGCTATCGCCAGAGGTAGCCTTTTCTTCCTCAATAGATTGCGGGCCGAAGCGATCTCGTAGTAAGGTTTTTTCGGTCTCATCCGGCGGCATATCCAACCGTTCACCCGCGCCCCGCGAATCAAACGCAGAACCGGCTAATTCGTCTCGTACAAAACGCAAACTTTTAAAAGGTTTACCGAAAAGATATATTTTTGAGACTTCATACAGATCTTCCGTCCCATGAATAATCGGGTCTAACGCCATGAAACTTACCTCCTTGGATAGCTTGGATGTCTAGACATTAACAGTATCAGAAAATGCGAAATATGTCATGTATTGTTAAAAAGGAATTTTTCGTCGCCTAAAAACTTCTTCAATTTCATCTAGATAGTGGCCAGAAGTCAATTCTTGATCCGCTTTTATCAGTGTATATACAACTTGTGGGAAATCCAGATCCCAGGATAATTGCTCCCAGTTTAGGCTGAGTAGTACCCCTAAATAATCGCGCGCGTCAACCAGTGCCTTTTTAAAGCCTTCAGAATTTTGCATGTAGGCCTGATCAAACATTGCCTGGATTTCAGCCTGATGCTCGGTTGATTCTGTGAATCCGCGTGATCGCTGATCAAGCGCCTCGTCTATTAAGTTTTCCGCCACTAGATTGTGCTGAAATACTTCAACCAGCAAATCAAACAAGCCGCCAGTAAAAGGTAGGCTCATTTCGTGTAGTTGTTTGATACTTAATTGTTCAAGTGGTGTATTTGGTGAGGGCACATGGTGCATTTGCAGATTATTACTCGCCATTCTGATCTGGCGGGTGTCGGATTCCTCCCCTACCCGATTGAGTATATTTCGGATGTATAGGTTTCCGCTGGTTTCATCCAGCAGGCGATCCAGCACCGAATTGAAATGCAGCAACGAAATAATCGCCACCATATCACTGGCGGTTTCATGAAAGGCGAAAAACGCTGGGGTGGCCTTATCATCATCTGGCATACCAATTACGGAATAAAGAATGGTGTGTCCAAGTTCATGTGCCAGCACATCAAAATTGAGATTGAAAGGAAATTTCTGGCCCGTATCATCGCGGCTATATCCCATTTCGATAAATCCAAAGCCAGCGTGGGCATTATCCCAATCCAGCCAGGGGACCAGCTCTAGGCGCTCAAATTGTGATTGAAAACTCCATTCAATCTCGCGCTGGAAATAGGTTTCCCAAATATCCAGCACCCAGCGCAAGGTACCGTACATGTGCGCTGCCTCAAATTGGTGGGTGCCGACTTCTAGATGATCGTAGTGGCCGTCGCGACCAGGCAGTGCTGGGGGGTGTTGTTGGTCATTGTAAGGCGGCAGGAAATTGTTTTCATAATGTGTTTTATCTATCGCATCGACAATATACATCCGATGGTCAGCTGGTCCGGGCTGTATTTCAGATGGGCTCAGCGACACCCAAACCGTCTCTGGTTCCTGATAATCGCTCAATAGGGGGGACTGTGGGAACAAGCGAAAGCGCGTCCCGTGTTCGCGAAAATCAAGCGCAAGCTCGCTCAGCGCACAGCAGGGGCAATCGGCGAGCGATCCTTGCTGATGTCTATGTGCGGTTTCCATTGGAAGAATCTACCTCCTGGTAAAGATATTCCCCTAAAATCATAGCATAAAGTTCGTCCACGTCCCTACAACCCAGATTAAATGCATAATCTTCTATGCGGGACGGCATTTCCATGCGCAGTTGTTGGGTGAAATACCAATCACATAATTGTAATTTATCCACTTCATTTAATTGCTCGAGCTCAGGTTTGTGTTCAAGTTTAGCTAGCGTCAACTTTTTATCGTTCGCACGTTGCGTAAGGTCACTTATCGCACCTGTTTGGTTTAAGTAATTGAGTAAAATATGCACGCTTAGTGCGTTGGAAAAAGAATCGGTAGTGGATTGGTTGATATGTGCCTGCCAGAGCTGTGCTAACAGTTTATCCAGAGCCTCAGGTGCTTGATGTAATTGATTAAGGTCTGTGTTTTTGACAGAATTTTGTGGGGTTGAGCAACCCAGCATGGTTTGCAACGCTCGATTCAAGGCCTGGAAGTAAGCCGGGCCTTGTAGTCGAAGCTCATCTAGTGCCGGGCTATCGATGGCGTGCGATTGATCGATCTCTTCAATGGCGTTCTGCCATTGGGACGTATGTTGAAATGTGCTCGAATGACGCTTGTGCGATGCAATTGGTTCAGTAACGTATTCGCTAATCGCTTTCAACATGGTGATTGCGTCGGCTTGTTTTTGGTCGACCGCGTTCTTATGCAACCAATTCTTAAGCTTAGCCAAATCCTGCTGTGCGACACCCTGGTGCTTTGCCTGTTTGAGTACTGTGGTGTACTGGCGGTCAGCGTAAAACAGTGACTTGGCCAATTGCCCCAATTGCTGGCAGCTGTCCTCATCGATAATATTTTTCTGGACTGCTTTAGCCAGAGAAAAGCGAATATTGACCATCGCATCGCTGGCGGCCGAATAACCCATTTCGGCGGGGCCATGTACAACAGCTACCTCGTCATCGTCTTCGAAAGCTTCATCATTGAATGGCGGCAGTATACCGGTAGAATAGGCTTCGTAGATCTTGCCATAACCGAGCATACCAAACTGGTCTAGTTCGGCTGCGCGTAAAGCCCCCATGCTCGCGGCGCCAAACACCAAGGTGCCTTGATTCATTGCCCATAATATTTCTTTGTGCCACACTGCTGGGACCTGATTGAAATATCCATCAACAATGCCGATTATTTTTGGCCGAAACAAAGTGGTGATGCGATACACATCACCGTACTTTACCGGGGGTAGATACGTGGCCTCAAGAAGTTGCTCGGCCTTGGCAAGGCCTAAACTTGGACCCACAAATATGAATATTTCGTCCCTGCCCATGTTATTGACCAAGGATATCAAACGGTAAATCTAAGAGGGCTTTGGCTCTTGGACCTGGTACGTAATCGCTATGCCAATGACCGTAGGCGCCCTCCAAGCCGGGGATGACCACTTTAACGACCGCTAACCCCAGATCCGGTTGGCTCAGATCAACCGCGATAACCTGTTGGACCCCAATAGCGCGCAGTTGGGTTAAACACTGCGCCAGATCATCCTCTATGGTGTCAAATTCATAGCTTATTAGCTGATCAAATTGCTTTTCCGGGCGATGGTTTTGGAGCTGTACTTGCCCTTGTAGGCGACGTTTTAAGCGTTTTTTGGGTTGGTATTCCGACCAACCGATATCATCGCGACTTCCCGCGATGAAGGTAGTTCGCGCCTGCGCTGCCTCGGTTAGGGCGCGTGCTAGGGCGATCTCTTTGGAGGGGTGGCAGCCAGCGCCAAATTCAGGGTCGGCCCAATCGTGTTCATCTCCCATTGCCAGACAAATGAAAGCCGGCAAATCTAGGTCGCTGGTCATGTCCCATATTTTCACTTTGATCCTGGCGGCTTTGAACTTTTCCATTAACCAGCGGCAGTTTCGATCTGCAATCGATGTTGGATCCACGCTAGTTGCTGCCTGGGCGTGCAGCGCGCATTGGTTCCAGAGCGCTTCCGCGTCGCGTTCAACCACTTCAGTAATCGCATGACAACAGGCCTCCTTGAAGGTATTTCCCGATGCCAACCCGTTGGTATTAGCGGCAAAATGACCCGCTCCTTTGTGCCCGGGTAAAGTGTAATCCGTACTCACGATTTCATAGGGTACCCAGCATGCTTGCTCGCTGAGTAAGTTAAGGCCCTCTATCCAATAAATCGGCTCAGACGGATTTAATTTTTTGCGTCCACTTCTCGCGAGCAACTTGGTGTTGGCCAGGGGAATTTTATCTTTTAGCTGATGCGTGCTCGCGTAGCGCAGTGGGTGGCTGATGTTTTCAGCATGGTAGGTCTCAACCGATTCCATGATCGCGGATACTTTAGCGGCTTCGAGGGTCGAGCCTTTGCCCTGCGAGACGGATATGGATCGGGATTGTGGTCGAAATGCAGTATAAGTAGGGATGCCCACGCGATCCAGACCGGTAATATTGGCGGTGCGGCTTATGCCCATTTGCTTCAACAATGGTTGCACCTGGTTAAGCGTGTCAGTAGGAGTAAGCGTTCGATGGGTACCCAAACGATAGGCTTTATTTTCCATCTGTGCTCAGTGGGTGGACTTGGCGTTGTTCAAGGCGTGCTTAATCTGCCGCCCATACCGCCAATTCATTGCCGTGTGGGTCAGTAAACTGGAAACGCCTACCCCCTGGAAAAGCAAAAATATCTTGTACAATTTTACCACCGGCGGCAATGATTTGATCGCGCTTGGACTCCAGGTCATGCGTAAATAACACCACCAGCACAGCGCCGTTTTGGGTAGTAGAATACTTGTCTGAAAGGTAAAACCCACCACTCAAGCGGCCATCCTCAAACGCTTTGTACTCACCGCCATAATCGGTAAACTCCCAACCAAATACTTGTTCGTAAAACGTTTGCACCGCATCAAAATTAGTGGCTGGAAGCTCGATATAGTCAATTTGTGTCTTTGTCACGCTGATCTTCCTCGCTTAGGTTCTTTGGCGAATCATCATCCATCAAGATGGTATGTGCAGGGCCTTGCATATCATCAAACTGGCCAGATTTAACCGACCAGAAAAATACCGCTGCGATGATAAATGCAATCACGATAGCCAGCGGAATCAGTAAAAAAAGTACTTCCATTGTCAGCCCAGGTGTTTAGTTGCGACTATTTTGGCATAATTGCTTGGCTTTAGCGCAAAGAAATCTCCGTTGCGCATTCGTTCAAGCCAGCTTCAACGGAACCTATATGAATTTGAGTTTACCGGGCCGATTATTTTATATAGTGGGTGCCTCTGGCGCGGGTAAAGATAGTTTGATTCACGCCGCAGCCGGATACGCAAATAAGCAAGACAAGCTTATCGTTGCTCCGCGTGTGGTGACGCGCACACAGCAGCAATCTGAACATGATGTGGCGTTGGACGAACGGACCTTTTTAAAACGCGTTCATTCGGGTGTGTTTTTATTTTACTGGCAAGCGCACGGGTTTCATTATGGAATTGAAAAATCAATCTTGAAACAGGTGTATGCAGGTAACATTGTATTGGTCAATGGCTCCCGCGCTTATATTGCCGATGTACGCCGGATTTATCCTGCTACGGTGATTGTGGGCGTTAAAGCTGACCAAGATCAACTACAGGAACGATTGCTAAAACGTGGCAGAGAAAACCAGGCAGACATTGACGAGCGCTTGGAGCGAAATCGCTTGTATAACCAGGAACTTGAGCTTGCCGATAGGGTGATTGATAATGATCAGCCACTAGAACAGGCGGCGTTGGCATTGTTGTCTTTGGTGCGTGAACCGAGTTAGAGGTATTAGCCTTTTTTTAACCTCAACGCGTTCAGGACTACCAATAAGGAACTCAAGGACATACCTATCGCCGCTAGCCAGGGTGGAACGTAACCCATGGCGGCCGCAGGGATCGCCAGCAAGTTGTAACTAACTGCCCAGATTAGGTTTTGTTTGATAATCCTATGCGTTTTGTGCGCTATATTGAGCGCTGTTTGGATGGCGCTTAGTTTGGGCGTAAGCAAGATAATGTCACTTCCCGCACTCGCTAGCGCTGCAGCACCTTCAGTCGCGATTGCACAATCGGCGCCGGCGAGGACGGCGGCATCATTTACGCCATCTCCAACCATGCCCACTATTTTGGAATGATTATCAGCATGTTGAAATTGCTTCACGATGCTTAATTTATCGCTGGGTAGCTGCCCAGCATAGATGGTGTCAATGCCGACTTGGGCACCAATGTGTTGCGCAGCAGCCGTATGGTCACCGGTGAGCATAATGCATTGAATACCTTTCGCCTGCAGAAAGCGAATTAACTCTGCGCTTTGGGCCTTAATGCGATCGCTAAGCGCGTAAATAGCGATAATGTTGCCTTGACGAGCGAGTACGACTTGGGTGTAATCCTCGAATACGGAGCGGGTTTGGGTATCTAATGTGCAGCCCGTTTGGGTTTCAATAAACGTGGGCGTGCCTAGATAAAACGTGTCACCATCAATACGCGCGCTTAAGCCTGCCCCCGGTGTGTTTTGTACCTCAGTGGCAACTAGGGTTGATGGATATTGCTCAAAAGCTTTGGCGATGGGATGTTCTGAGTGCTGCTCAATTGCCGCACAGATCGCAAAATGATCATCTACAAAAGCTGGATCAAGCACTTGGTGATTTTTAATTTCCAGCTTGCCTTCGGTCAGGGTGCCTGTTTTATCAAAAAACATAACCTCTAATTTATCCAGCGTTTCCAGCGCGGATTTGTTGCTGATAACGATCCCCCGCCGCATCAAATGGCCGATTGCAGTGCTGATGCTGGCTGGCGTAGCGAGCGAAAGTGCGCAGGGACAAGAGACAATCAATACTGCGATGGTGGGGGTTAGCCAATCTTGCGGAGTGTGTTGATACCAATATAACCCGGTTAAAGTGGCAAGACTGATTACGGCTAAAACGAACCATCCCGCGATACGGTCTGCAAGTTGGGCGATTGCTGGTTTTGCCTGTTGTGCCTTATCCAATAGATGTTGAATTCCGGACAATACCGTCTCGCTGCCCGTGCGGGTGATTTCAGCAGTAATTGGGCTATCGATATTCATACTACCACCGATGAGCTGATCACCCTTGGTTTTAAATTGGGGCAGGCTTTCGCCAGTCAAAATAGATTCATCCAGGCTACTTTTACCGCTCAAGACAACCGCATCCGCAGGCACGGTATCACCCGCATGAATCACCACTTGATCGCCCATGGTTAAATCCAGTGCGGGTAAGGATTGAATGCGACCATCGGCCACTAATTTTCGCGCCAGAATCGGGGCCGCCTGGCTCACAATGTCGGTGCTATCTGCAGCACGTTTACGCGCGCTGATTTCTAGATAACGAGCGCCGAGCAGCAGAAAACTAAACATACAGACCGAATCAAAGTAAATCTCCCCACGTCCGGTAATCAAGGAATAGACGCTAGCTAAAAACGCCAAGCCCATACCCAGCGCAACAGGGGTGTCCATACCAAAACGCCGATTTCGAAGATCTTTTAATGCACCATTGAAAAACGGTTTTGCGGCATAAAAAATGACGGGTAACGTTAAGATCAAACTGGCGCGTTGGATAAGCAATTTAATAAAGGTGTCCATCGTGCCATCGTCCATATACAGACTAATAGCCAATCCCATGACTTGCATCCCAAATATACCGGCTACACCCAGACGCTTTAGAATATCTTTGCGTTCTTTTTCAAGAATAAAATGGCGTTGATTTGGGTCATAGGGGTGCGCAGTGTAGCCAATGAGCTGAATCGCTTTTAATATTTCGGATAGACTGATGACCCGTTCATCCCATTGCACATTCGCTTTTAGATTGGTGTAGTTAATCTCCACGTTTACCACACCGTTGAGTTTGCCCAGATGTTGTTGATTCAACCAAACACAAGCTGCGCAATTAATGCCTTCCAGGATCAGTGCTGCTTCTTGAATATGCGCATCCGTGCGGCGAACAAACGACTTTTGTACATCAGGATGATCATAAAGCTCAAGCTGGCGCAGCTGTTCTGGAATAAGCAATTCACCCGGTTGGGGCTTTTCGGTGCGATGCTTGTAGTATGACTCCAGACCTGCCTCTACAATGGCATGCGCTACCGCTGCACACCCCTGACAGCACATCGCACGCTCTCGCCCCAAAATAGGCACATGGATATCCAATGATGGATCAATATCCAGATCACAGTGATAACACTGCTGAGCAGTAGGCGCAGGCATAGTCGGAAAATAGGAGTAGAAACAGTACTAGTAACGATTTACATGCTACACCTATTCTCGGCAAAATTAAATGACCCCATGGTAGAGGTAATCCATTGTGAGTATCTCTATCGTGGCTCGCACAAAGACTCCTGCTGCGATAAAATCATGCGTATGGAAAACCTAAAAAACAAGTGGTATCACCAGCCTATGGTATGGATGGTTATCGCCATTCCTTTATCAGCCGTCGTAGTTGGCGCAATTTTACTGAGTTTAGCGATTACGACCGACGATGGCCTAGTTGAAGACGATTACTATAAAAAGGGGATTGAGATAAATCAGGTGCTGGAGCGTGACGAGTTTGCGCTGGATAATGGCATTACAGCGAATGTCAGTATTGACGGCCAGACCGGTGTGATTGCAGTGCGCCTGGATAGTCAATCAGGCTACGCGTTTCCGGATCAAATGGGGCTGAGTCTATTGCACCCCACGCGGTCTTTTCAGGATGTGAAATTACTGCTCAGCAAAGGGCCGGATGGAGGCTACTATAGTGAGCTGCTTAATCCGCTCAAAAAGGGGCGCTGGTATTTTCGCATTAGCGAACCTAATTGGCGTTTACAAAAGATCATTTCGTGGCCCGTAGCGGGCGATTTTTTAATGCGTTCGCAATAAGTCACCAGGGTTAAAAGCACAGGCTTCTCAACGTGTGGTTTTGGTGGGTTTAAGCAGCTAGTTTTCAGTACATTCTTAGGGGTTATTAAGCCCTAGCAATCAATAAGTTAAATCGCTGCCTAGGCGGTAAATATGGTAAAATAATGGCTTTGATTTAACGCCATTTTTTATGTCTAACGACTACGATTCCGATAGTATAAAAGTCCTTAAAGGTCTCGATGCGGTACGCAAGCGACCAGGCATGTATATCGGTGATACTGATGATGGTACTGGCCTGCATCATATGGTGTTTGAGGTGGTCGACAATTCGATCGATGAAGCGCTCGCCGGGCACTGTTCCAAGATTACGGTTCGAATTCATCCCGGTGAATCCATTACGGTGGAAGATGATGGTCGAGGGATTCCCACCGGTGTGCTCAAAGATGAGGACGGGAAATCGGCGGCTGAAGTCATAATGACGGTGCTGCATGCCGGGGGTAAATTTGATCAAAACTCTTATAAAGTTTCTGGTGGCTTGCACGGTGTAGGTGTATCGGTAGTGAATGCTTTGTCTGATCATCTTAAACTCACCATCTATCGAGAGGGTAAAGAGCATCAGCAAATCTATCATTTAGGGGTGCCACAGGCAGATTTAAAAGTGGTCGGTGACGCGGATCGGACTGGCACCTCAGTTACGTTCAAGCCGAGTGCGGAAATTTTTAGCAATATTGAGTTCCATTTTGATATTCTGGTAAAGCGCCTGCGTGAACTCTCTTTTTTAAATTCCGGAATTCGCATAGAGCTGATCGATGAGCGTATCAGTAAGGAAGAAGTATTTGAATATGAAGGGGGTATCAGCTCCTTCGTTGAGTATCGCAATCGACAGAAAACAGCGATTCACCCGACCATCTTTCATATGCTGGGTGAAAAAGATGATATTTCAGTTGAAGTCGCTTTTCAGTGGAATGACTCCTATCAGGAAAATGTCTCGTGTTTTACCAACAATATTCCGCAACGTGATGGCGGCACGCACTTGGCCGGTTTTCGCGCGGCGTTGACTCGTACCTTAACAAAATACGCAAGTTCCACAGGCCTTGATAAAAAAGCCAAAGTCTCGCTCACCGGCGACGATTGCCGTGAAGGGATTACTGCAGTACTGTCGGTAAAAGTACCCGACCCGAAATTTTCTTCACAGACCAAAGATAAGCTGGTTTCATCTGAAGTACGCGCACCGGTTGAGTCATTGCTGGCGGATAAATTCGGTGATTTTCTGCAGGAAAATCCTGCAGAAGCCAAAGTCATCGTACAGCGCATCGTCGAATCAGCCAGTGCGCGAGAAGCGGCACGTAAAGCCCGTGATATGACCCGGCGTAAAAGTGCGCTTGATCTGGGTGGCCTGCCCGGCAAGCTGGCAGACTGCCAGGAGAAAGACCCTAGCCTGTGTGAATTGTATCTGGTAGAGGGTGATTCTGCGGGGGGCTCAGCGAAACAGGCCAGAGACCGAAAATATCAGGCGATATTGCCGCTTAAGGGAAAAATCCTGAATGTTGAAAAAGCGCGGTTTGACAAAATGCTTTCCTCTGAAGAGGTCACGACCCTAATTACCGCACTCGGCACTGGCATCGGTAAGGATGATTTTGATGTCGAAAAGCTGCGATATCATCGCATTATTGTGATGACCGATGCGGATGTCGATGGCTCGCATATCCGTACTTTATTGCTGACCTTTTTATTTCGGCAGATGCCAGCGTTGCTTGAGCGTGGTTATGTGTATATTGCCCAACCACCTTTGTATAAAGTCAAAGCGAAAAAACGTGAATTATATTTGAAGGATGACTCGGCCTTGCGCGAGCATTTATTAGGTATCGCGCTGGATGAAACCAGGGTTTCAGCCAATGGTGTGACGTTAACCGGCGATGAGCTAAAAACCCTGGCGAATGAATATTATGCGACCAATGCCATGTTAGAGCGCCTATCGCAATTTTATGATGCCTTGGTGCTCGAGGCCTTAGCACGTATCAGCCCGATAACCACTGAAGACTTTGATCAGCAAAAATCATTAGAGGCGGTTGCCGCAGAGTTGGAAGCACAATTAGCTTCTGTGCCTCTAGAATTGGGCCGGTATAAAATTAGACCCGCTGAAAATGAAGAAAGCGGGCAGTTGGGTTTAGAGATTGAGCGTTATCGGCATGGTCTAACCCATTATGCGCGACTTGAACGTAGTTTTTTTGAGAGCGCAGAGTATCGTACACTGGTGGCCTATGGGGCGCGTATTGCGGTATTTGATGGGCAACCATTAACTATTTCGAAAGGAGAAAAAAGTGAGGGGGCTATTCATTTTAAAGCGGGCCTGGAATGGTTGATGACGCAGGCGAGAAAGGGTTTGTATATTCAGCGCTACAAAGGCTTGGGCGAAATGAATCCGGATCAACTATGGGAAACCACCATGGATCCGGCATCGCGCAGGTTAATGCAAGTGAGCATAGAAGATGGCGTCGCGGCAGATGATACTTTTACCATGTTGATGGGCGACCAGGTGGAACCGCGCCGAGAGTTTATCGAGCAAAATGCATTTAACGTATCCAATTTGGATGTATAAGATTGCCGAGTTTTTATTTGCTTCACACAGAAACCGTCGCTGTACAGGTTTATTAACTATTCGCGACGCGTGATTTCAACGACGATCCGCGCAGCAGCATTAAATGACGCCGATTCCATCAATCAATTATCAACTCATCTTGGATATGCGCGCGCTTCTCCCCAAATTGCGCGAGCGCGACTTAAGCGGTTAATCGAATCACATACCGATCGGGTATGGGTGGCGGAAAATGCGAGTAAAATTATTGGCTGGATTCATGTTTTTACTGCCCAACGTCTTGCTTCAGAGACATTCAACGAAATCGGTGGCCTGGTGGTTGATCCAGCGATGCGGAACCAAGGTGTCGGGCGTGCTTTGCTAGAATATGCTGCATATCAATCCGCAGAACAGAATCTGGCAATCCGTGTTAGGTGTAATATCAAGCGACTTGAGGCCTGCCAGTTTTACGAAAAAATGGGTTTTAGCAAAGTGAAATCTCAGCATGTCTTTGAGGCACAATGAGAAGCAACGGATGCATCACTGTTCAGCATGCTTGCGCTATACTTGTTTGATAAATTCATCATACATTTAACAAAAACAACTAAAAAATGATTTTGCAGAAAGCTATATGGGCAGCCAAGCGCTTACTTTTTTACGTTTATTTGGTTTTCTGTTTGCTGACCGTCGTAGGGGGTTTTCTAACCGCACCATTGTTCACTTACGTATTTTTTGGTGATTGGCGATTCTGGCGATATCTTGCTCCTGGCTGGAAAATGTTTTTCCACGGCTGGCGGTTTCTCATCCCGTTGCTTAAATGGGAAAATAGCGGATTTATGTTTTCTGTGCCTTTGACCAGTCCACCTAAAAGTGCCCCTGACCTGAGTATCGTTAAGATTCGCGCAGATTGGGCAGACGGCTCATCTTGCGGGAGCTGCAGCAAGTGTTGTGATCAGGTGTCTTGTCCGGTTCTGGATAAGGATAGCGGTTTATGTCTTGGGTATAACGCTTTTTTCTGGCGATATTTTAATTGTGGTCGATTTCCAAGCTATCAATCAGAGATTGATTATTACAGCTGTCCCAAATGGCAAATGCTGGATGATTCAGTGAGCGCCAAGTAGCCGTAAAACCTTACCATATTGCGAGGCTGAGCGTGCGTAATATCCAGCACTTAGCGTGATGCTAATGCGCTACCTTTAGCTTGATTTTCCGATGTAGCATTTTTTGCAAATCTGGGAGCGCTTGACGTCGGACAAGATTTAATGCCTTGATTTTAAGTAGTTTCTTGATAAGTGCCAGCCCCGCCTCGGTATTTGCTGCAGGACCGGTGATCAGATCGGGTCGTAAATCAAACGCTTGTTCAATACCCAACGCCGCATACGGGTCAAACGCGCTTAAGACCGTTAGAGAAATTTTATTTTCCAATAACTTCATCGCGACCGAACCGTTATAGGGTTCCAGCGGTGACGCGCCTAGTTCTGCCAGCAGAATATCTGCGTCGGTAGAAGAGATTTGTGACAGCAAATTACTCATGAGTTTTTTAAATTTGTTAGGTGGACATACCGTTGAAGGCAGGCCGGTATCAACAAAGTCAAAAATATAATCCGCACCCGCGTCCGCGTAACTCAATATATCTCTGTAACGACCTGCTCCCGTGAATTTGGCCGCAGCCACTTTTAATCCCATGCGCTTTAGCTCATGGATGATGATACGGCCGGACGTGGTTTTGCCTGCCGACATCGAAGTGCCGATGACCATAATGACGGGCATATCCAGTTCCTTTTTAGCTGAAGCCGGCACGAAATCCTGCATGTTGATTTTGCGGTCATTGCGTATCACATGACCTAGGTAATTGAGTGCCATGAGGGTGGGGACGAGATGCGATTGAGAGGTCATTTTCCCAAACAGGCCGCCTGAGGTGAGTGCGTGCAATTTACCATCTTCGCCAATCGCCTCCCAGCTGCCCACGGCATCTACGGTTGCCGCACGTTTACCCAGTGCACCCACGACAATATCTCCTTCTAGCACCGGTGCCATGCGGCCTGAGCACAACTCAATTCGGTATAATGGGGTAGCGCGACCATGAACTTCACATGCGACATAGTCACCTGTAGCCCATTGTTTTTGGCCTATGGGTGCAAATTCCATAGGGTTATCTAGTAAGTCCGAAATGCGTGTGACGGAGCTATAAAATGGTTTCAACATTGTTACCTCCTTAACTTTGTTCATTTGTGGTTGGGGGTGCGAGCAGCAACAGAGCTAAAAGCGCGGTTCGCTCGAGGGTTTTGTCAATATCAATATGTTCATGTGCAGCGTGCGCTCCGTCGCCTACTGCGCCCAGCCCATCCAGGGTCGCGGTAAACTGACTGGTGGTATTTCCGTCCGAGCCCCCGCCAGCTTGCGCTTCTTCAAGTTCAAGCCCCATACTGGCGGCTAATTGTTGGGCCTGGTACCAGAGCGCCCGATTGCGTTCCGTAGGTTCCAGCGCTGGTCGACCGATTCGGCCACTGATCTCAAGCGCCGTACCAGGCACATCCGCTTGTAGCGACAAAATTGCTTGCTCGACCCTTTCTGCGTCAGCCTGGGTGCGTGTACGCACGTCGACGATAGCCTCACTGTGCGGTGCAACCACGTTTGGCCTCAAACCTCCATCGATGGTGCCAACGTTGACACTTACCCCGTTCTCCAGATCATTCAGGGAGAACAGCTTTTGGATGACGTGTGATAGTTCCAATATGGCGCTGGCACCGGCTTCTGGATCCAACCCGGCGTGCGCGGCTTTACCCACAACGGTTACCGTAAAACGACCTACTGATTTTCGCGTGGTTTTAATTTTTCCACTCGGGCCAAGCGAGGGTTCGAGCACAAACACACGCTTTACACATTTCGCCAATCGGCGTATGTGTCGACTTGACTCGTGGCTGCCGATTTCTTCATCAGAGTTTAGAAATACCACGGGCATCAATTCGGTCTCAAGCCCTAAAGTTTGCAGGGTTTTCAACGCGAACATAGCCTGCATAATGCCTGCTTTCATATCGTACGTACCGGGGCCGTGTACAATATTGCCATCGATTTGAAAAGGCATTTTTTCTAAGGTGCCTACCGGCCATACGGTATCGTAGTGACCTACAATCATTTGTGCCTTATTACCGGTTTTAATACGAGGACGCGCGTATAAGCTACCACCACTGGTGTTACCTGGGATATGTATGGTTAAATAACCAAGCTGCATAAAAGCCTCGGAAATTACCTCCCGTAGCGGTATCTGGGTTTCCGGTGCAGTAGAGGGTGATTCGATGCGGGTTAAGGTCTCCAGAAAGCGCAGCGCCTCGTCTTTATATTGCCTTACCTGGCTTAAAATGATGCTTGCAGGAGGGGCGTCCATAAGTGTGGCTTATTTTTTCATGCCTTTCGGAAACGGAAAGGCCAATGATTGTTTGATTTCAGCAAACCTACCCGGGTGAAGGTAGCTGAGCAAAGGTCGATTGAAAATAACTTCTTGGTCGTCTTGCTCGGCTGAACGAAGCGCGGCTTCATCAACGTGCGTGGTGACAATTTTACCGATAATCAGGCTATTGACCCCAAAATCATCAATGATCCGATCAAGCTTACACTCAAAATAAAGATAGCTATCCGCCACCAGGACACCATCCACTTGCTCGGCTGGAAACGTTTCAATCAGGTCTAGCGCATGTTTATGGCCATCTTCACAGCGCGGTGAGGCAGTTAATGATGCTTGCATCCATTGAGAAGGATTGGGATAACTTACGGTGAACTCCCCTTGTCTTTTTATGTTGTGATAGGTACCGTGTCTGGGGGTGCAAACGAAGCCGAAATGGTTTTCCCAACTGACGGGCATGGCCATATGTTTAGGGGCCAGATCATAATCTTCATCTGCTTCTTTGGTGCCGACAATCACCAGTGGAAAAACCATGAAGACGCGATCCCAGATATGGCTATTGGAGGAAAATGAGCTAAGATTTGACGGTTTTTGCATGCTGACCTCCAGGTTGCTTAATGACTCAAGTTTGAGTTCAAGCTACCATCATGTTCCGCAGCTATTTAACCAAATGGTTGAGCTTCGAACTTGCAAACTTGCACATACTAATGTTATCAAGGCGCAAATAAAGGTTCTTGACCTACGTCTAAAAGGAATCAAATATTCGCTCAGCCAGGTCTTTTTTGGGCACGCAAGCTAAGACGACACGGTTTGTATTTTATCCAGTTTGGGCACATAATTTGACAAGCATCGCAGTCTGTCGTGCAGTCCAAGCCTTGCATTGGTTTGACGCCGATGCTTATCTGAAAAGTTAAGACTGAGCATAGTGATGCATCCGGAAATGAAAGTATGTTGAAATCTGAAAACACCGCTTTAGTATTCATTGATGTTCAGGGTAAATTGGCCCAGCTCATGCATAAAAAGCAGTTTTTTTTTGAAAACCTAAAGAACGTGGTTAAAGGTGTCCAAGTGTTGGATATTCCCATTATCTGGCTTGAGCAATGTCCGGATAAACTTGGCGCGACTACCCCTGAAATTAGTCAGTTGCTGAGTGATTGCAAGCCGATCGCCAAAACCAGCTTTAGTGCCTGTCGTAGTACCGAATTTATGCAAGCGCTAAAGGCGACAAAACGCCAGCAAGTTTTACTGGTTGGGCTTGAGGCACATATATGTGTCTATCAAACAGCGAGGGATTTAGTCAAGCTGGGTTATCAGGTGGATGTCGTATCGGACGCGGTTGCAAGTAGAATCCCGGAGAACAAGCAGGTAGGGTTACAAAGAATGCAAGACTGCGGTGTGAGATTAAGTACGACAGAAATGGCGTTATTTGAGTTACTGGAGGTGGCAGAAGGTCAGCAATTCAAGGAGATTATTAAGATAATAAGTTGATTTCTTTAGGCTATCTTTGAACTAGTGCGTGATACCAATCGGGAACCGAAGTACTCGCAAATGGTTAAGCGAAAAAATACGCCATGCAAGCGAGCATGGCGTAACCAGCACCAGTACGACGAGCGAGATTCTAAACCGGCAACATCATGCCTCGTATGGTGAAATACAAAAGTGCTGCTAACATCGCTGACGCAGGCACGGTGATAACCCAGGCGGCAGCAATACGGTAAAAGGCGGAACGTTTTACCAGTTGTTTACGATAAGATTTATTTAACTGCTTACGCTCTTTTTTAGTCAGTTCTACGCTTGCTGAATGCGCTTTTAAACGGGCCAGCATTTCACGTTTTTCATCCAGTGTCGCGTACTTGAAGCGTTCTAGAAAATCCTCAACAACATCATGATCTGCGCCTTCATGGTGCGACATGATCTCGTCAATCATCTGGTTATGTGATTGTTTGATGTATTCGCGTAAAAATCCAACACCGAATATGCCGCCCACCGCGATGTGGGTAGAGCTTACAGGCAGGCCGAGCTTTGAAGCGATGATAACCGTAATTGCTGCGGCCATGGCGACGCAAAAAGAACGCATTTTGTCCAGTTCAGTAATTTCAGTTCCCACCGTGCGAATTAATTTTGGGCCATATAGCGCCAGACCAATGGCAATACCCAGCGCGCCGACCGCCATAACCCAAAAAGGAATGGCCGCTTTTTTAGCGACGCCACCGTGTAACACGGCATCGTTAATTGCCGCCAGCGGTCCAACAGCATTGGCAACGTCGTTTGCACCATGCGCGAAGCTGAGGAGCGCTGCTGCACCTATAAGCGGATAGGTAAATAGAGAATTAACCGAAGCCTTTTCGTTGGGGAGTTTATCTGCAGCTTTTTGCACCATGGGTTTGATCACAAAATACATGACAACCGCTAGGGCGAAACCAATACCCACCGCAGTAAAAAAATCAAGCTTAATTAACTTCTTGATACCCTTGAGAGACAAATATGTCGTAAACGCCCAAACCATTAAAGCAACCAAGATCGGCACGTTTTTCTTGGCCGCACTGATCATGTCTTTTTTATAGGTAATGCCGTGCTTGATAAAGTAAAGAAAAGTGGCGGCGATAATTCCTCCCAGTACTGGTGAAATCACCCAGCTGGCCGCGATAGCACCCATGCGGTCCCAGTTAGCGATCTCCCAACCACCGGCTGCAATACCCGCGCCCAAAACACCGCCCACTATGGAGTGGGTAGTGGATACGGGTGCCCCCAAAGCGGTGGCGAGATTCAACCAGATTGCGCCAGCGAGTAAGGCTCCCATCATTAACCAGATGAAGGTGTCTTTGTTTGGAATTACTTCCGGGTTGATAATGCCTTTTTTGATGGTACTGACAACATCGCCACCCGCAATCAGCGCCCCAGCAGCTTCAAAAATAACCGCGATCATGATGGCGCCTGTGAGCGTTAATGCCCGTGAACCTACCGCTGGTCCAACATTATTGGCAACGTCATTTGCACCAATATTCATTGCCATGTAACCGCCCATCATTGCGGCAATAATCAACATGGTTTGGCCGGGGGTATCAGGTATGATACCCAGGGTAAACAACATTATTGCGACGATAAATAATAACGCTGTTCCCAGACGGAATAACTCCTTGCGAGATTCTTCGGTCGCGTTCTCAATATGTGTGACACTGGTTAGTTTCATGGTTTACTCCAATCGATAACTTAAGCATCAGCGTATGGCTGAGTACAAAATTCTAAATAATTGTATTTGCAGGTTTGTTGTTATTTTAGTGTTGGCTTGCGCAACACCTCTCCCACATTTGTAGAGGATCTCACTATGAAATTACACTAGGCGTGATTTCATTGTTCTGCACCCAATGATTACAACCCAGAACTAAATATTTTAACATGCCTATAAAATACTCCTTTGATATAAATCAAGTTTTATGGTGCCGTTAGATAAAACAATAATTGTTTTAGAATGGGTTTAAGGCCGATCTTTTAAATGACGTATCGCTTGTGGGCTAAATAGTGAGCATGGTTACTTTATGGTTAATGCTTGGTAAGTTAGGTAGCTATAAATAAATTTCTTTATGGATAGTCGGTGACGTATGGGTAAAGAGTGACTTTTATATTCATATAAAACCAGTATTTTTAATGAGTATGCCTTAGAATATTACTGTTCATAATGTCACACAAATGACACATTTAAGCGTTACGCTTGTGTGCACAGTATCTGCCTTAATAGCGATAAATATGAGGTTAGAAACAGAGCCAATGAAGATACCCCGAGGAACTAATCCATGAAAGTTAAAAAAATTCTCGAAGATCTGGGCACCTTGATAAACGCCAAAAATAAAAAGGTTGTTAAGAAGAAAAAGAAAATCAAAAGTCTTTTAGCGCAGCTTAAAGAAGAGAAGCGTGCACTGAAAGCCAAACTTGAAACTGAATCAGATCAAGATAAGGCGCGCCAGCTCAGGCGCAAGCTTAAAATTATCAAATCTGAGCGGCGTAAGGGGATTAAGATGCTCAAAAAAGCGATGATCAAACACCAAGAGAAGAATTCGGCTTCATCAGACAATACCTAAAACGTTGCGAGCCACTAGTACCTAAGGATGGCAGCAAATTGAATCGAGCATACGGTTAAAACTTAGTCGATACGCAAGGCTCTTTTAAACAGGGCGCGCTTTGGTGTACACTTTGAGTACCTCAACCGAAGGCATAAAAGCACCTAGCGTGCTTGTGGAACCTACAAAAACAATATGCGTCTACAGTACTTATATCCTCGTCAGACTCAATTCGTATCACTCTTTATCTTTTTTGCACTTACCCTGATTCCGCTGTCGATATGGGCAGCGACAGATGCTGCGCCCAAGGAAATCGAGTGGCTGCAGATGGCCATGCAGCTGTTTGGTGGCCTCGCACTATTTTTATTCGGTATGGAGCAAATGTCGGAGGCGCTCAAAGCAGTTGCCGGCACACGCATGCGCGATATTCTTAAGACCCTGACAAAAAACCGCTTTATGGGAGCGGTTACCGGCGCTTTTATTACTGCAGTGATTCAATCTTCTTCGGTTACCACGGTGTTGGTGGTGGGATTCATCACAGCGGGTCTGATGACCCTGACCCAGTCAATCGGGGTGATTATGGGCGCCAATATTGGTACGACGATTACCGCGCAGATTGTTGCTTTCAAGGTCACCAAGGCGGCCATGTTGATGATTGCGGTCGGCTTTGGCATGCTGTTTATGGCTAAAAAAGAGAAGATTAAACAGTATGGTGCCATGTTGATGGGCTTGGGTCTGATTTTTCTGGGCATGAGTATCATGAGCGATGCGATGAAGCCGCTAAGGACGTTCCAGCCTTTTCTCGACCTAATGATCAGGATGGAAAACCCGGTTATTGGTATTATCGTGGCGGCCGCTTTCACAGGACTTGTGCAATCATCGTCCGCAACCACCGGTATTGTGATTGCAATGGCGAGCCAGGGGTTCATTACGCTACCAGCGGGTATTGCGCTTGCGTTTGGCGCCAATGTGGGCACGTGTGTGACCGCAATGTTAGCATCGATTGGTAAACCCACAGAAGCGCGTCGAGCCGCTCTGGTCCACGTCATTTTTAATATCGCTGGGGTGATACTTTGGATTGCTTTCATTCCCTGGTTGGCTGAAATTGTAAGTAATATCTCACCCGCGCACGCAGGCTTAAGCGGTGCCGATAAGTTGGCTGCAGAAACGCCACGTCAAATAGCCAATGCGCACACGATATTTAACATTTCTAATACGCTTATCTTTATTTGGTTTGCGCCATTGCTGGCAAAAATAGTTACCTGGCTCGCGCCGGATCGCGAAGTGGCGGAAGAAGATAAGGTCAAGGTGAAACCGCGTTATTTGAATGAAGCATTGATCACGACCCCCAGTCTGGCGCTAGATAGTGTACGGCTTGAGGTATTGCATATTGGTGAACATGTCCAATCCATGCTCAAGAACTCTATGCATGGAATTTTTAACAACGACAAAGAGTCCATTGCTAAAGCCAGGGAAGATACCGCGGCCGTTGGTATCCTATATCGCGACGCGCTTGGTTATTTACGCCAAATAGGTAAACAATCGCTTTCTGATGAGCTTACCAACCAGATGCAAAGTCTGTTGCGTTCGATTAGCGCCCTCGAAACCATTGGGAACCTGATTGCAAGTCGTCTAGCGGATATTTGCGACGCTAAAATAGAGAAAAATATCCAGATCAGCGCCGGAACCGAACAGCGGATAAATGAGCTTTATACAATGGTCGAGGACTCGCTGGAACAAGCCATCCGGGCGGTATCACAGGAAAATATAGTGGCCGCCAAATTTGTACTTGGCTTTAAGCAAGAAATCAAACTCATGATGGAGCAGATTCAACAGCAGCAGTTACTTAGATTTCAATCTGATGACCCAAATCGAGTTGAGGTTTTTGCGCTGGAAGACGACCTGTTTGATACCCTGCGTCGCATCCATTCGTTCTCGCGTCGTATGGCCAGAGCGGTTGAGGAATCAGAAGCGTTTGATAGTGAGGAAAGCCTAGAAGACGAAGCGCCGGTTGCTCAAGAAAGTTAGCACGAATATTGATCAACAACTGTAATTGCTTGATGTTGCGAACGGATAATATATTAGTGGTTTTTGTTTCAAATTCTATACAATCATAACCAAGTCGCGCTGCTTGCGAGGCTTATACTATTACCTAGCGGACATGGCCATTCATTCGATGCCTCAGGTTGATACGCTGAACTTCGCGAGTTAAATTACGCATTCAGCGCTTGACCTGAAAAGCGCCTAGTGGGTTTTGTTGATAGGCAGAGACAGGTTTTTCTAAGGCGTTTTGTCTCATTAATTTCTAGTGATAATGTAAGCGTCAGTGCAGGTATTATTGGTGTTATCAAATGAAAAAAATAATACTCATTGTAGAGGACAATCCTGCGGTTAGCCAGATGATAGGATTTTTACTCAGCAATGAAAAATTTACCTACAAGATTGCGCAAGATGCAAAGCAGGCCAGGAAATTATTGGAGACGGAACAGGTTGCGTTAATTTTGATGGATTGGATGCTGCCCGGTGCAACCAATGGAATTGATCTGGTTGTAGAACTGAAAAGCAATTCCGTGCTGTGCGATATCCCAATCATCATGTTAACCGCAAAGGGTGAAGAGGGCGATAAAGTCAAAGGGTTTACTTATGGCGTGGAAGACTACGTCAGTAAGCCGTTTTCGGCTAAAGAACTGATGCTTCGAATTAAAGCGCTCCTGAAAAGAGCTGCCCCACTCGAGGCTGATCAAGTGGTCCATCAAGACGGAATATTACTCGATCCGGTAAGACATATTGTGACGGTTGATGCGCGACCCGCCAGTTTGAGCCCGACAGAATTCAGACTCCTACATTATTTCATGGTACACCCGGATAAAGTCATTACTCGGGCAAAGCTTTTAGATGCGGTTTGGGGTATTCACAGCTATCCGGACGAGCGTACAGTAGATGTTCATATTCGGCGATTGCGCCGTGCGCTCAAGCAACATACGAATAAAAAGTATATCCGAACGGTACGTGGCGCCGGATATTGTTTCAGGCCCGATAAGGCTTAATTTAGTAGGGCATAGTTACACATGGCCGCGCTGAACGAAATAATGGCTCTCATACTTGCCTTGATGGCGGCGGCTTTGGTTGCAGATTTTCTGCAAGTATCCGTCTGGCTAGCGCTAGTAGTGGTGCTACTTGTCTACCTTGGTTGGCATTTTCTACAAGTGTTACGCCTGATCTATTGGTTACGCCAGCCCAAGAAAAATGCGCCTCCTTTGTCAATTGGGCTTTGGCAAGGTATTAATGCACGCCTGCGGGGCTGGCGCCGCCGCAACAGAAAACGTAAACGCAAACTTAATCGTTTGTTAGATCAGGCTGAGCAATCATTTAAAGCGATTGCGGACATGACCATCATAGTGGATAAGCATGCCAGTATCGAGTGGTTGAATGAAGCAGCCGCCAGTTTTGCAGATACCACCATCACCGCATCACTTGGTCAGCCCTTTGAACAGGTTTTTGGCCATTACCCGGAATTGACAGCCTTTTTTAAGTTGGGCGACTACCGCGAAGTGTTACGTGTTGATGCGTCGAATGGTTACGTTCATATCATCGAGATCCGGATTATTCTGTATGGTGATGGAAAAAAACTAATCAATGCGCATGATGTTTCACATCTTCATCAGCTGGAAACGGTGCGCCAGGATTTTGTTGCCAATGTATCACATGAATTGCGAACACCCTTAACCGTGCTTTCCGGTTACCTGGAGGCCATGAATGAAAGCGATGCTTTTACACAATCGGAATGGAAACCGGCAATCGAGACTATGCACAGTCAAACCTATCGTTTGCAGCGTATCGTTGAAGATTTGCTTGTGTTGGCGCGACTGGAAAATGTCGATACGGATGAAGATCTCAAGCAACGCAAGGTGATTGATATTGAAAAAATTCTGGAACCGATACTGATTCAGGCCCGCCATTTAAGTGGCAGCGCTGAGCATGATATTCAGGCGCGTTATGAAGGTAGTACGGAGTTAGTAAGCCTCGCCACCGAAATGGAAGTGGTGATGTCGAACCTTATATTCAATGCAGTCAAGTACACACACGCAGGCGGCACAATTCAGGCCAACTGGGTACAGCATCCATCAGAGTTTGTGTTTGAAGTAATCGACACGGGAATCGGAATTCCCGCACAGCATATCCCCAGGTTAAGCGAGCGTTTTTATCGAGTAGACCAAGGTAGGTCCCGAGGTTCTGGGGGCACCGGGCTTGGGCTAGCCATAGTTAAACATGCTCTCAATCTGTTAGGAGGTGAGTTAGAAATAGAAAGCGAAGAAGGAAAGGGAAGTACGTTTCGGTGTCGATTCTCCATCGAGACAACAGATGGTCTTACTTGATTCTTAAGGCATGTTCTAGGGTCTTATTTAGCCCGTATTCAAGCTAGCTAAAGACACATTATCTACCGGTGCAGATTCTTTATAAGCAGCACTTTATTTCTAATATATTATGTCACTGCTAAACTGGGGTAGGGCTGAGGTTCCCCTAGTTTAACGGATGCTTTAAATAAGCGACAATTGTTGCTTAGGAGTATCCATTATGAAAAAGAGAAAACCGTACAAAACCTTCACTAGAGAATTCAAGGTTGAATCAGACCGACCTTCTTCTGAAATAGCCATGGAGCTAGGTATTCGCCGAAATCAGTTGTATAAGTGGAAAGAACAACTGGCAACAAGAGGAGATCAGGCGTTCCCAGGCAAGCCCGGTAGGCCTGCAAAACAGAATCAAAGCGAAATAACGACACTTCGTCAAGAAAATGCGAAGCTCAAGGAGGAAGTAGCAATCTTAAAAAAGGCCGCGGCGTACTTTGCGCGCGACCTAAAGTGAAGTACGCATTTATCCATCAGCATCGTCGTTTGCACGCAGTAAGTCAGCTTTGTTCCGCACTGAGTGTATCCAGCAGTGGTTATTATGACTGGCTCACTCGACCTGAAAGTGAGACGAAGATAGCCAATCGTAGACTATTGACCAAAATACGTTGCTACCATCAATCAAGCCGACAGACATATGGATCACCGAGAATTCATCGTGATCTTATTGATGATGGTGAAGTGGTGGGCGTCAATAGAGTAGCAAGGTTAATGCGTGGTGCTGGAATACAGGCCAAGACAGCCAAGCGTTTTGCATGGGCTGCGCGGTCTCGAAACAATGCACCGCCTGCTGCGAATAGGCTGAAGCGGAGATTTTCCACCCATCAGCCCAACGAGGTGTGGGTATCTGATACCACCTTCATTCGTACCAGGCAAGGTTGGTTGTATCTTGCTGTTATCCTGGATCTATATTCGCGCCAGGCTGTTGGTTGGGCGATGAGCAACCATAACAATACTCAGCTAGTTGTAGATGCTTTAACCATGGCTATATGGCGCAGACCGAAGGCTAAGGGAGTGATCTTGCACTCAGATCAAGGTGCGACCTATGCTTCTAGTGAGTATCAGGCACTCATTACCAATAAAGGCTTCATATGCAGCATGAGTCGAAAAGGAAAATGTCATGACAATGCGGTTGCTGAGAGCTTCTTTGGAACACTAAAAACAGAACTTGTTGATGACGCTGATTATCAAACGCGAGAACAGGCTAAACAGAGCCTATTTGAGTATATTGAAGTGTTTTACAATAGACACAGAAAGCATTCGTATTTGGATTATGTCAGTCCAACCGAATTTGAGCGGGCATGTGCCCTTTAATTAACCTGTCCGTTATGTTGGGGGAACCTCAGGCCATTTAATTAAAAGAAATAAGTGGTTATAGTTGTCGCCCAAATTCTAAGTATTCGAAGAGAATAATAATGCAACTGGTTAACGGCTTACACTTTAATAATTTACGTGGAGATATTTATGGTGGATTAACAGCTGCGGTTGTTGCTTTACCTTTGGCGATGGCGATGGGGGTGGCCTCGGGAGTCGGTCCAATTGCGGGCATGTACGGCGCTATTTTTGTCGGATTTTTTGCTGCTTTGCTAGGAGGTACGCCTGCCCAAGTATCGGGACCAACTGGCCCCATGACAGTAGTGATGGCAGCTATTTTTGTTCAGTACACTGGCATGTATCCGGATGACCCGGCGATGGGGGCTTCGCTTGCTTTTACAGTTGTAATTCTCGGTGGTGTGTTTCAGATCATACTCGGGTTACTTAAAATTGGTAAATTTATCGAGCTCGTACCGCACCCAGTCATTTCCGGATTCATGAGTGGTATCGGTGTCATTATAATCTTGTTGCAGCTGGGTCCTCTAGTTGGGGAGCCTGCTATACCAAAGCCGCTTCAGGCCGCTAAACAAATTCCTTATTATCTGCATCATATTGAATATCACGCTTTTGAGTTGGGTATATTAGTTCTAACCCGTGGTGCATTATAAATTGAGAAGAAGTTGCTCATTTCCACTAAAGGAGTATCATTGTGTTTTCAGCAAAAAATGTAATGATATGAGTAACTTATTAAACAGTTATACCAGAATTCTATCTTTGTTGCACGAAGTCGTGTCAGAACATAATTTTTACCTATATCGCCGTAAACCCAAACTTTCCGATAAAAAACTCATCGCACTGAGCTTAGCTGCTGAATCTCTGGGTATCGACTCAGAACGTTATTTGTTCAAACTGCTCCCCATTGAACTGAGCCCTTTAATTGAGCGTTCGGTCTATAACCGTAGACGTAGAAAGCTCGCCCCTAATCTCAATGAGATACGTCTTGCGCTTACAGACAAAATCACTGCTTATGAAGATTATCACCTGATCGATAGCATGCCCATAGAGCTGTGCAAGTTTGCTCGAGCCAGACGCAGCTCAATCTGCCAAGAGGCGGAAATAAGCAGCCCCGATTATGGTTATTGTGCGGCTCAAAATATGCCCTACTATGGCTATAAGTTACATGCGGTATCCTTACAAGGTGTGATCAAATCTGTTGATATATCAAAGGCTTCGGCACACGATATCCATTATCTGGAACACGTTAAAGAACAGTTTAGCAACTGTGTGTTGATAGGAGATAAGGGCTATGTTAGCCAACAATATCAAACGGATTTATTTGCTCACAATCAGATCAAACTGGAAACACCATTGCGTCGAAACCAAACTAATTTCAAGCCATTTAGTCCTGTGCTCAGAAAAGCCAGAAAACGAATTGAAACTTTGTTTTCTCAGTTATGTGATCAGTTTATGATTCGCAGAAACTACGCTAAATCATTTAACGGACTGGCCACCAGAGTGCTCTCCAAAGTAACAGCATTAACCATTATTCAGTGGCTAAATCAGCGCAATGGACGGCCCCTGAATCACATTAAGATTGCTGTTAATTAATATGCACCACGGGTTAGTTCTAATAATGGTCTACGGGATACCCCGGTATCTGCCAAAATTAAATCGCTTAATACCTGCGCCCTTGTTTGCGCTTGTCGCAGCAACGCTATTTTATATTTATACAATGGAGCCTGGTATCACGCCGGTAATAGGAAATATCCCTACCGGCTTTCCCCACTTCAGATTACCTGTGCTGGAACCCAAGTTACTACTAGAAATGATTGCTTCGGGACTTACCTTGGCTGGCCTGAGCGCAATCGACTCGCTGCTAACTTCTTTAGTTGCGGACAATATTACCCATACCCAGCATAAATCTAATCGTGAACTAATAGGACAAGGAATAGGGAATACCGTCGCAGGTTTTTTCGGTGGACTGCCTGGAGCCGGTGCGACAATGCGTACCGTCATCAACGTTAATGCCGGAGGCAGAACTCTTATTTCCGGCATGCTACACGCGATAATATTATTGGCTATCGTGCTAGGCGCTGGAGTGTTGGCACGTGATATACCAAAGGCAGTTCTTGCAGGTATTTTAATCAAGATTGGTACAGATATCATTGACTGGGATTACCTTAAGCGCCTAAAGCATGCGCCTAGAGCAGGGATAGTAATAATGCTCACAGTATTCATTGTGACGATTACCATTGATCTTTTGCTTGCTGTAGGAATAGGCATGGTTATGGCAAGCTTTCTTTTCATGCACCGTATGACTCAAATGCAAATAGCAAATATTGATACGGTTACTGCATCGAAACAAGTAAACTACCTGAGCCCAGAAGAAGCAGAAATAATGGATGAGGCTAATGGAAGGATTATGATTTTTCATTTAAGCGGACCGATGAGCTTTTCCTCGGCTAAGTCTATGGTGAGAAGGCATGCATCGACCGCTGGGTACGAAATAATGTTGCTTGATCTAAGTGATGTCCCCAGGATTGACTATACAACCACTAGAGCGCTTGAGGACATAATTATGAATGCAATAGATTCTGGTCGTCGGCTGTTTGTCGTGGGGGCTCAGCAGGAGGTTTGCGATATGCTGGTTAAATTAGGTGCAACCAGGCATGTGAAAACGGGCAAAATGTATACTGAACGTTTTGATGCTCTGTTGCATGCGCAGAGTTTATTGAAAGAAATAAATTAGTATCCAGAAAACGCGAGAATCAGGTTTTAGGCCTTAGATTTGAGAAGAAAAGACATCAATTGAATATTCGTGATTTAGTTATCACTTGTGCTGAGCAATGAAAAACAAATTAAGATTTGAAGAATTGAGTCAAATATCTTATGAAAATCTATGCGCAAAGTTATTTAATTTTTGTAAACAGACATTTGGTGCGAATGTAAAAATAAAAACGGTTGCGGCTTTTTCTGAGTTTGACCAGGGTCGAGGAAGTGCTATTCTATGGCTGACTAAACATTTTTCGACCTTTCCTGTTGAAATGGGCAGTATTGATGGAGAAATAGAGGTTGACGACCTCTCCAATCAAATTCTTCCAGGCTTTCCAACAATAATAATTCAGTCTATTCCTCTTAACATGCCGCATAACAGTTCTCTTTACATAGAGAAGGTTTCGCATGTAGATAGCGATTTCTCATCTTCTCAAACTAAAAAAGTAGTTGCCCACCTGCCTAAAATAGAGGCATTTGACTGCTCTGACGAGCAAGTCGCGTATACCAGAGTCAAGCGAGAAGTGGAAGTAGTTAACCAATACCTTGCAATCAATCACACCAAAGAAAGGGGGCAATTTGTTTATCTGGTTGGTATCAGTTTTTCTGATAAAAGAACTGAACACAGAAAATTTCCCGCATCATGGTTCGTACCCTGGTACCTTTTTGTTACTAATGGGAGTAAAAATAATCGAATATATAGACAGCCAGAATTAGATGGGCTTCTGTTAGATTTATCGAGTGACAATCCCAAAATGATCGATCTCAATTCAATTGCAACTGATATGATCGAGGATTAAATCCAAATGGGAGTGGTTTCCAGGGTTATCACAATAATTAAATCGCCTTCAGGAGGGTACTAAAATGTACGGAACAACAGGCTCAATTTCTAGTCTACTGGGCGCGTATCACATGGCTGAGGTATCTATGCGCTATAGCCGTTTTATGCCTCGGGTATACAATCTGGCTAAATCGCTGGGTTTTGAGCGCGGTAAAATCATGCCGTCTCGAGCTTTCTGCTCTGATGAAAGCCAGGGATATCCCATTATATTAATCGCCAAGCATTTTGGCACATTTCCATTTAATCATGGATTAGTAGGCGGTATCGTGTCCACCGACAGACATGCCCCGCATGCACACCATGGAAAGGATTTGTTCATTATTCAAGCTAGTCATGTGGGATACGACCCGGAAAATGGTCGATTTGGAGTTTATCGAAGGCTGCAAACCGAAGAGATGTGTGAAACGTCAAACTGTGGGAAGATATGTGATGCCATGGATTGGTATCTCAGTGAATATGAGTTTGCGCGAAATAATATTTTCCTTATCAAGGAAGATGGGCAGTACAAAGTTATAGTGGATAATTTACTATTACATTCAGAACGTGATGAAGGCCTCCTACTCAAACTTGATCGGATCGTGCACGTTGACGACCAGGGTGACCCAATACCCGAGATGTCAAAAGCCACTGCGAAAGTTTTTGCAGCTTCCTCCGATTTTGTTCATGATCTGGGAGATTATGAATGGAAAGCTGGGCCAGGAGAAGGAGAAGCTATCGGAAGTCATCTGCATCCGGACTTGTTCTTTTTTAGACGTAATATCAGTCATCATCACGAAGGACGAGATCATCTGGAAAAGAACTTAATCAACGTAATGCCCTATGTTGTAACCTCCAGATGGCCAGCGCTCACAGCGGCTCAAGCGAATACACAGGTTGAGTTTGATCGCGCCTTTAGAACGCTGGTTAAGGAACCGACATACAAGCATAAAAAAATATTATTCATAGCGGGTTTAAATGTTGATATTTCACCCCAGGAAGGCCAGTTATTCCCGCTCACAAAGTTTATTCCGTGGGCCGCCTATGTCCAAGATGAGTATGGGAATCATCAAACTTGGGAACAAGCAGAGCTTCATGAGCAACTGCAAATGCAATCGGTGGAAAATCCAGATCAGGTGAATTTGGAGACAGCGATTGAAATCATGGAAAATGCAAAAGAAATACAGTTGCCTTTCTAGTTGACGATACCCAAATAGAGCAACGCGTACTGTTTGTAATAAGTTTGTTATCGCTAAGCTATGATGGCTCACGCATAAATCCGAATCGACGAAGAACAAGTTTATTACATGGATGATTATAGAAGAATATAATAAAATAACATAAAACTAAAATATTAATTAAATGTTTTCTCGGATTCTGCCTTTCCTACGCTGGTTCAGATTTGTCAAAGTTGAGTCTTTAAAAGCTGACTTAATAGCTGGTTTCACTGGAGCGGTGATTGTCCTTCCACAAGGCGTTGCGTTCGCCACTATAGCTGGGCTACCTCCGGAATATGGGTTATATACTGCGATGATTCCGCCCATAGTCGCTGCATTTTTTGGTTCCTCTTTGCACCTGATATCTGGTCCAACGACAGCAATTTCTATCGTAATTTTCTCGACAGTTAGCCATCATGCAACACCGGGTTCTGCAGAATTCATCCAGATTGCTTTGACCATGACTTTCATAGCTGGTGTATACCAGTTTATTTTTGGCTTTATTCGTCTTGGGGCCCTTGTCAATTTTGTGTCACATACGGTAGTGGTAGGGTTCACAGCAGGTGCGGCGATATTGATCGTTACCTCACAAATGAAGCATGTATTAGGCGTTTATGTTCCCAGAGGCGAGTCTTTTATTCATACCTGGATGGATTTATGGCAAAGCATTCCTTTAATTAATACGCTCACATTTCTAGTAGGACTATTGAGTCTGGCTATTGCAATATTAATAAAATACTATTGGAAGAATTCGCCAAATTTACTCATAGCATTGTTTGCAGGTGGCTTATTGACTTATATGCTCGGCGCTGATTCACATGGCATTGCCCTGGTGGGTGAAATACCAGGGCATTTGCCGCCGTTGTCTACCCCAGATTTTTCTTACTCCACGATTACATCACTTGCTTCGGAAGCTTTTGCAGTAGCGATGCTTGGTCTAATTGAGGCGGTTTCGATTAGCCGTTCAATCGCATCGAAATCCAATCAACGCATAAGCGCCAGCCAGGAATTCATGGGGCAAGGTTTATCAAATATTGTGGGTAGTTTTTTCTCGAGTTATGCGGCTTCTGGTTCTTTTACCAGATCTGGCGTGAATTACTCTGCGGGAGCACAAACGCCGCTATCGGCTATATTTGCCGCGATATTCCTGATGTTGATCGTCCTATTAGTCGCGCCGCTTACCGCTTACTTGCCTGTTCCGGCAATGGCTGGAGTAATATTGTTGGTCGCCTATAACCTGATCGACCTAAACCAGATAAAACATATTCTTAGCAGTAGTAGAAATGAGACCATCATTTTTCTGGTAACTTTTTTCGCGACCTTGTTTCTAGAGCTTGAATTTGCAATTTATCTGGGCGTGCTATTGTCCCTGGTTATTTTCCTGTGGCGAACTTCGACACCTGAAATCGTAACACTAGCACCGGATATCGATAAAGATATGGAAAAGAGGGCTTTGATAGATATTTCTTCTAAACCTCTCAAGCAGTGCCCACAGTTTAAGATTATTCGTATAGATATGTCCATTTACTTTGGATCGCTTAACCACATACAAACCCGATTAAATTCCATCACAGAAAATGAGTGGATCTACAATATTTTGATTATTGGTAGTGGAATTAATTTTGTGGACTTAAGCGGAGAAGAAATGCTCGTATCTGAATCACGCCGTCTTGATAAATTGGGAGGTGGATTATATTTTGCCGACATTAAGCCCAAAGTGTACGAATTTCTCGGTCGATCTCATTTTGTGAGCGAAGTTGGAAATACTCACTTCTTTGACCATAAAGAGGAAGCAATACGATTTATTCAAACAAAACTCGACAGGGATGTTTGCAAAAACTGCACGGCGCGAGTTTTCATAGAGTGTGAAAATTTCTAACTCAGAGAGCTTTGAGGAGCCACTTTTTGCAGTATGTCAAGCGATAGAAACTTATAGATAAATATGGGTTCATTTTAGCTAATCGCTTAATAATTACATACAAATTAGAAGTGTTGTAAATCTAGCCGTAGCGGCCTTCGATATAATCTGCGGTCTCAGACTGATCCGGTGTAACAAATAGATCTTCGGTAGGGCGGTGCTCAACCACTTTACCCATGAGCATGAAAATACACTCTTCACTGGCGCGTCGTGCCTGTGCCATATTATGGGTAACAATCAGAATCGTATATTCGCCCCGTAGTTCCCAAATGAGTTCTTCGACCGCCTCTGTACCTTTTGGGTCAAGCGCAGAACAAGGCTCGTCCATCAGCAATACTTGTGGTTTCACGGGTAGAAGACGCGCAATACACAATTTTTGTTGCTCTTCCAGGGATAGCTCGGTTGCCTTCTTGCCGAGCTTATCTTTGACTTTGTCCCACAGCAAAACCTGACGTAGGGCGTGTTCGACGATATCGTCCTGTTCAGATTTCGACCCAGAACCATCATGAATACCGTAGCCGAATAAAATATTGTCTCGAATCGATATGGGTAAGGGGTTGGGCCGCTGGAATACCATGCCGATTTGTTTGCGTACTTGCAACAGCTCGACGGCAGGGTCATAGATATTTTTACCCATCACGTTGATACTGCCTTCAATTCTGACGTAATCAAGGCGTTCGTTGATGCGGTTGACGCTTCGTAAGAAGGTCGATTTTCCACACCCTGAAGGACCGATTAGTGAGGTAATCCGATCCTGCTGAATTTTCAGGTCAATGTCATACAATGCCTGAAAAGTGCCGTACCAAAGGTTGAGCTTCTCAGTGGTGATTGCGTAGGCGTTGGTTTCGCTGTTCATGGTTATCTAAGTGCTATTCGTCTGGTGTGCTCAATGGCTTAGCCAAATCGGCCTTCTACATAGTCGCGAGTACGCTGATCCTTTACTTCGCCGGAAAATAAATCTTCGGTCATACCAATTTCAACGCATTCCCCATCGAGAAAAAATGCGGTTCGGCTCGCAAGGCGACGCGCTTGTTGTACCAGATTGGTGACTAATACGATCGACATTTCCTGTTTTAGCTCTTTAAGTACATCTTCGATACGCATGGTCGTTACCGGGTCTACGGCAATAGAGAATTCATCCAAAAAAAGTACTTCGGGTTCTTGCGATAGCGCGCGCGCTATCGTAAGGCGCTGTTGTTGACCACCAGATAGCAAGCTACCCAAAGAATCAAGCCGGTCTTTTACTTCATCCCATAACGCCGCGCGGATGAGGCAGCGCTCGACAATCACATCCAGCTCACTTTTATTTTTTATTCCCTTCAGACGTGGTGCCAATGCGACATTATCATAAACCGTCATTGGTAGCCCGACAGGTAGCGGAAATACCACACCGATACGACTGCGAAGTGCGTAGACATTATTCAATTTGCTGATATCTCGGCCATTGAAGGTAATCTCACCGTCGACCTGCATGCCGGTGGTGAACATATCCATGCGGTTAAGTGCTTTTAGAAAGGAGGTTTTTCCTGCATTGGCCGGGCCGATAATGCCGAATATCTCGTTTTCTCGGATGTCCAAAGTGACTCCTTGCAGGGCCGGGGTGCCCTGATAGCGTATGGTCAAATCTTTGACCGATAGCTTGACGGATTCATCAGCGTTTTGCGCGGGCATCATCGCCTCGGTGTCTTCTAACCCTTCCACGGTGTTAGTACTATCTGTGGCTACCATTTTTTCTTACCCCTTAGGTACATGCGAAAAGCTATTGAAATGCTATTCATGATCAATACCATCGCGATAAGCACCAAGGCGACCCCAAAGGGTAAGTCTTCAGGCACGCCGGGAACCTGGGTGGCCACCACAAACAAATGCAATGACATTGCCATGGTTTGGTCAAATATGCCTTGCGGCAAGAAAGGGGTAAAAAATACTGCGCCGGTAAACATAATTGGCGCGGTTTCGCCGGTGGTACGCGAAACTTCCAAAATAACCCCGGTTAAGATACCGCTTACGGCATTGGGTAGCACCACTCTACGAATAGTTTGCCAGCGGGTGGCACCCATATTCCAGCATGCCTCACGAAAGGCCATAGGCACAGCGGCGAGAGATTCTCGGGTCGACACAATCACCACCGGTAAGGTCATGATAGCAAGCGTTAAACTGGCCGCGAGAATACTGGTACCAAATCCAAAGAAGATAACGAACGCCCCGACGCCAAAAAGCGCATGCACGATAGACGGAACGCCTGCCAGATTGATAATCGCCAGATTAATAATGCGTGTGAACCAATTGTCCCTGGCGTATTCGTTCAGGTAAATGGCTGCGGCAATCCCAATGGGTACGGAGATGATTAACGCTACCCCCACCAGCCAAACCGTGCCCAATAATGCCGGGAAGATGCCTCCTTCGGTCATGCCATTGGTTGGGCTGGAGAACAGAAAATCAATCGAGAGCGCCCCGCCTCCTTTATAAACCAGCATACCGAGAATAATCATCACCGGTAAAACCAATAGCACGGTCATCATAAAAAACAAACTTCGCCACAAAGACTGGGTTCGTTGATTTTTTATATTTCTTTCAGTGATATCGAACATGATTTAACCCTTGCGAACGCCGCGCACGATGAGATCGGCCAACAGATTAATGATGAAGGTGATGATAAACAGGAAGATACCGATGGTGAACAAAGCCTGATAGTGGTCAGAGCCCACCGCCGTTTCACCCAACTCGGCAGCAATAGTTGCGGTCAAGGCACGTACCGAATCAAATACACTACCCGGTATGTTGATCGAGTGACCAGTGGCCATCAATACCGCCATGGTTTCACCAAAGCCACGACCTACCCCCAATAGAACCGCACCCAGTAGGCCGTTTTTGGCCGCGGGCAATACCACTTTGACAATGACTTGCCAGCGGGTGGCACCCATTGCCTCCGCAGCCTCGCGGTATCGGTCAGGTACTGCTTTTAGGGCATCTTCAGCAATTGAAGTCATGATAGGAGCAGCCATGAGCCCAAGAATAATGCCGGCATTTAAGACGTTCAGGCCGACCGGTACATCAAACACTTTGATTATCAGTGGGTTCATGATGGTTAAACCAATAAAGCCCCACACTACCGAAGGAATCGCGGCCAGTAACTCCACCAGTACTTTAAGGTATTCGCGTTTCTTGCCAGTCGCAAATTCACCGATGTAGATGGCGGTCCCGAGCGAAAATGGAATGGCGACGATCATCGCCAACCCGGTCACACTGGCGGTACCCACGATCAGCGCCAGGATGCCATATTCCGGGGCATCTTCATCGCTGGGAAACCAATAGGGTGAGGTGAAGAATTCACCAAAATCCATGGTCTGGGTAATAAAGCCAATACCTTCTTTGGTGATGAAAACAAAGATCCCAATTATGAAAATAATGGCCGAAATACCGCCTACGAAAACCAATACTTGAACCAGTTTATCTATATACCAATCGGCATTGCGCTGGTCAAAAGCATCTTTGTTGGTGGTTGTACTGGCTAAGTTACTGCTCATGCAAACTACTCCTCAGAGCCGTGTAGCAGGTTAATCAAATCACCAATTCGTGCCGCTATTTCTCGGTACAAGTTTTCGGGGCTTTCATTGATATCCAGGTTCCAGTTCAGGACGCTGGTATGAAAAGGAATCTCTTTAATGTAGTCTTTTATCCGCCCTTCGAGGCAGATCAATACATCCTGTTCTTCTGCATGATGTTCTATGAACGACGTGGCTTGTTCAGCCTGCGCGTCTATGCTTTCCATGCCACGTTCTTCTAGATAGGAACTAAGCTTGACTGACAAACTATCCGCCGGTTCTATCGCCGCGAGAGTGTATTGGCCTTTGTCTGCGAAATTATGTTTGGCAATTGCCAGGGCCATTGGCGCAAGCAGGCTGCCATCTCGATCCAGGAAGGCAATATTTCGTGGTTTGGGTTGTTTGGTTTCGCCGGTGTCTGCAAATATGGTATGTTCACACAAATTCTTGGCAAGATCGGCAATTCTTTTGAGCTGATTAAAAATGACGAAAATGATCAGCACATTCTTGATTTTATCTTTTTCCTCGTTTTCGATAAGTTCGTTGTAGATGGCTTCCATGTCATGTTGCAGCTGATCTGCCATCGCCATGGGCGCTCGGGCAAGCTCTGCACTCAGTTCCTCAAAGGCATGGCCTGCCTGGCGTAGCATTAACAATACGTGTTCGGAGATAAACGCCAGTTCTTTGGCGACCACGCCTTCTACCGGCTTGGTCAGCTGTACGGCCTCTCGGGCAATGGTGACGACATTATCTCCCATGCGTTCGACTTCCACATTGGCGCGAATAATTGAGGACAATAGTCGCAAGGGTTGGGCACTGGGTAGATGAATGGCGATAAATCGGTGGCATAATTTGTCAATTGCACGCATACGTCGATTGATTGGGTAATCTTCCAATACAATTTGATGCGCCAGCTCATCATTATTTTCATTGACCGCTTCGACAGCTCTTTCTGTCGCCGCGATCACTGCGTTAACTTGCAGTACCATTTGCTCGCGAATTTGCTGGAGATCATTCTCCATTCGAGTCTCTAGATATGTAGCCATGGGTTTATTCCGGTGAAATAGAGGAAAGGAGCTTGAGTATACGGCGTTGCCGCATTGCGCTCCTTTTAGTCAATGATTAAACGCTCAAATCATTCACAGCTCACTTCTTTGTTGGGCGCGTATCCTTTTTTCAGAATGATGCACTGACCCACATCGCTGTTGATCCAATCCATGTAGGCTTTGATCGCACCTTCGGGTTCTCCATTGGTGTACATAAACAAGGGGCGTGCGATAGGGTAGGTACGGTTAGACGCGGTTTCCACGCTTGGGGTGACGCAAGCGCCGCCATCGCTGGAAATACATGCCATTTTAATGTGGTCAGTTGCATAAGCCAGACCACTATAACCAATCGCGCACGGCGTTTTTTCGACCAAATCAACGACATCTTTTGAACCATGCATGTCTAAGGTACCGGTACGGTACTTACCCTTCTTTCCGAGCACGGCCTTTTGAAAATAAGCATAGGTACCAGAATTATTCTGACGGCTTACCACCACAATTTTATCGCTGCTGCAACCAGGCACGCTCACGCCTAGATCAGACCATTTTTCTACTTTTGGGTTACGGCCATAAATGTCAGCGAGTTGCTGAATGCTCATTTCACTTATCGGATTATCTGAGTGCAGAAAGATTGCCAGTGCATCGTAACCCACCACATGCTCTACAGGATTCTGACCCCGTTCTTCGGCTAACTTAACTTCTTTTTCTTTCATGCTGCGGCTGGCGTTGGCGATATCCACTGTGCCGTTGATCATTGCCGCGATACCCGTTCCCGAACCACCGCCGCTGACTGCAACCGCCACTTCAGGATCAACTTTCTGATAATCTTCGGCCCATGCTTGCGCAACATTGACCAAGGTGTCAGAGCCTTTGTTTTGAATCGTTGTGCGCGCTTGAGCAGACACGGTAAAGCATAAGGTACTTGCGGTCGCCAGGGTCAAGGCAGTCGTTTTTAAATTTTTCATGAATTTTCTCTCGTTATAATCTGTGGTCCACATTTAGTGTGTCCGAATACGTCACGGAATATGACGCGCTTTACTAGTATAGGAGACAAATATGTCATTTATGTGACAGCTCCAGCTTTTTTTTGGTTTTGGGTATACTCGGTACTGATATGGCACCCCACATTAATGATAAACACTAGGAAGATTGATTAAAAATGGCTAAATTGTATGTTCGGGATGTGGATACCGACAGTGAAATCCCCTTTTTACGTGGGACTTTAATCCGCTCGTTAAACAAGGTTGGGGTCGATTATGAAGATGCGCGTAATATAGCGAACCAGGTTAGGGATCAATTTGCAACCAAGTCAAGTGTGACTGTGGCTGAATTGAGCGAAGCCGTGGTTAAATATCTGGCGGAAAGCCAGGATAAGAAGATTGTCGAACAGTATCGTCATCGCGAACCTTATAGTAATGTCGTACGGGTTGACTATGGAGACGGGGATGTGGCACCGTTTTCGCGTGGGCTTTTCATGCAACGATTGCAGGTTTGCGGCTTAAAAAGACGTAAGCTTTTGGCGATTACCAAACTGATTCAAAAAGCCCTGAAAGAAAGCAATGCAGAATCGGTAGATGCTAATGAACTACGTGATCTTACCTATTGGGCGATTGCAAAATACAGTCGAGCGTCTGCAGAAAAATACCTTACCTGGAGCGCTTTTCATGATTCAGATCTACCGTTAATTATCCTGATCGGTGGAGCACCCAACTGTGGTAAAAGTACCATCGCCACCGAGTTGTCTAATCAGCTGGATATTATTCGTTCTCAATCCACCGACATGCTGCGCGAAGTAATGCGAATCATGCTTTCATCCCGGCTTGCCCCCGAGATTCATCGTTCTTCGTTTGAAACCGATACGCTGTTAGAAGCCACCCATCAGGACTTGGATAAAAAACAATTGCTAGTCGAGGCCTACCATCGTCAGGCAGATAAAGTTGAAATTGCTTGTGAGGCGGTGATTAATCGCGCACTGAACGAGCGTGTTTCGATTATCGTAGAAGGGGTGCACGTGCGGCCCTCGATGATGCAAAGGATCAAAGATGCGGATGCAATTGTCGTACCGATTCTATTTGCAGTGTTTGATAAAAAACAGCTAAAGCAGCAAATTAAAGGGCGCAGTAAAATCACCAAAACCCGTCGTGCCAAGCGCTATTTGGATCACTTTGACGCCATTTGGCAAATGCAGTCTATGCTCGCCAGTGAGGCAGATGATCTAGATATTGCTGTTATCGAGAATAAAGGGCCAACCCGCGCCGTAAATCGTGTCACGCAGTTAGTCATGGATGCGGCGGCTAAACGGCTTAAACAACGCATTGACGAACTGAGGCCCGAACAATATACCAATCCATTTTATCCACCCTCATGAAACGTAAAGCAATCGTCTTTATTCTTGATGGCCTGGGAGATCGACCGTGTGAAGCACTCGATGGCCAAACTCCGTTGCAGGCAGCAAAAACGCCGGTACTCGATTCACTTGCGGCAAGTGGACAATGTGGACTGGTCGATCCAATCGCGCCCGGTATTCGGGTAGAAACCCATACTGGGGTGAGTGCGTTGATGGGGTTGAGGCCGAAGGATGCCATTGCAATCGCGCGTGGTCCGGTTGAAGCTGCGGGAGTTGGGGTAGAAATGTTGCCAGGAGATGTGGCGATGCGGTTTAATTTTGCGACGGTTGAGCCCAGTAACGAGGAAGATACTTTTTTACTTCGTGATCGCAGAGCGGGGCGCATTAGTACCGATACCGATGAATTATGTGCAGCATTGAATAGCCTTGCCTGTGCTCAGGAAGAGCCATTTATTCGTACCTATCCTGCGACCCATTATCGAGGCGTATTGCTGGTTCGCAGCACCGCTTTGTCGGGAGAAATTAGTAGCAATGACCCAGGCAAGAAAGGCGTTGGTGGGCTGGTGCCACCATTGCATGTTTCAACGACCCAAACCGAGACCTCGAGCAGCATTGCCGAATCACTCAATTACTATTTTCGCCAGGCGCATGAGCTGCTTGAGCACCATTCTGTGAACCAACAGCGCCGTGCGGCTGGAAAGCCGGCGGCAAATTATCTGCTGGTTCGAGGCGCGGGTCGGCATCAACATTATGACAGTTTACTGGCTCAACACGGTTTAAGTGCAGCCGTGGTCGCGGGTGAACGCACAGTTTTAGGGCTGGGTAGGCTATTTGGGTATACGCTGGTGGAAAGTGATCATTTCACCGCGTCTTACGACACCGATATAGACGCTAAGCTCAACGCCACTGCAAATGCTTTAACCGATCACGATATCGTGTTTACCCATTTCAAAGCGACTGATATCGCTTCACATGACCACTTCCCCCAAAAAAAGACAGACTTTATAACTGCGTTTGACCAAGCCTTGGCGAAGGTGGATCTGGATCAATACGTGGTTGCGGTGTGTGCTGATCATTCTACCGATTGTAAGCGCGGGGAGCACAATGCAGATCCCGTCCCGGCGATTATCCGTTATCCCGACGCGCTTATTGACAGGGTAAGGCAGTATGACGAAATCGCGTGTGCAGAAGGTTTATTGGGACGCATGACTGGACAGCATTTCGTGGCGAGCATTCTGGATGCAATGGATCGGATCGTAGCAATTTAAGGGGTCGGATGATGGCTTTGGGTTGCGTGCAGTTTTCCGTCAATTTTATTTAATATAATCAAACGGTTATAATTTCTCGACCGTAGACCGGCTTTGTGCCACCACAATCGCTGCTAACATCAATCCGGCACCGATCAACATGCGCATTGTCATATGTTCTCCCAGTAGCCAAACACCCCCAATCGCGCCAAATACGGTTTCCAGTGACAGTAATAAAGCCGCAGCGTGGGTGGGTACGCGCTTTTGCGCAAACACTTGTAAGGTATACGCAACGCCGGTGGACAGAACGCCTACGTACAGAATTTCTACGCCACCCGCTTTGATCTGCGCAATATTGGGCGATTCAAATAACAGCATGCCGATGACAGATAGTGCAGCACAGACGTAAAATTGTATGATCGATAGACGCAAAGGGTCATGTCGGCGTGAAAAATAACCGATGACGATAATATGTAGCGCAAAGAACAAAGCCGACGCAAGAACCCAGATATCGCCAATTTGAGGGACGATATTTAGACCTTTAAGACTGAGTAAATATAAGCCAGCAACGGCAATGGCGACCGCTAACCAGCTGCGCCTGGTAATGGCTTGTCCTGCAAAGGCCAACAAAAGCGGAACCAAAACAATATACAAACCGGTGATAAAGGCTGCTTTGGCAGCGGTGGTGGTGACGATGCCAATCTGTTGTGTGATGGCGCCAAGGAACAAAAATACCCCCATCCAGATTGCCGCGCCCCAGCTGGTTCGATCAAACTGTCCTGAACTGATTTTTAGAATCGGTAGTAAGAACAGTAGAACTGTGGCACCCAGGGCAAAACGTACTGCACTGAAGGTAAAAGGACCCATGACTTCCATTGAGCTTTTTTGCGCAACAAAGGCAAAGCCCCAAATCATGGCGCTGGTCAACGTCATTGCGTAACCTTCAGCCAGACCTTGTCGTGCTGATCTCACGGCGTAAATCTAAGTGCTATTGCTTCTAATAACTGGGGCGTTGGATGAAGACTAACCCACAGTAGCTGCCGTTTGGCATAGGCGCTGGGAATTGCAAAGGGCATTGGATCAGACATAAGCTGGCCTTAAAAATAAGCAAAGCGATTGTAGTCGCTTAGTTGGGCAACGTGCGATAAATATTGGATGCTTTTAGCGAGTGCGGGCTACTGCTAGCAGCACCATACACTTCTTACTTCGATTGGCCATCTAACTGCTAAAGACGGGTTACAGTATGTTCGTCAATGGTGCTACAAAATAGGTGAATAACTACAACAGTGTGCTGCATGCAAAGCCTGGTATGTATTATTAACGCGGTGCGCAGCGCGGTAGTACGCATTGTAGTCTTCGGAATTGCCATCTGCCAGAGTGAGCAGTGGTTTGGTCTATACCTGTTTTTGAGCTGGTTCACACGCCTGGTGCCACTTATTCTTCTCGATTGGATCTATAAAAATATTTGATTTATTCTAATATAGTTACGATTCGCGCTATTTAACTACAAATATTAAGTGTGTTTCGTTCAACAGAGGAGGTAAAAATGTCAAATAAGATACTGGTTGCCTTAGATGGTAGTGAGGGTGGTAAAAGAGCGGTTGCGATGGCCGTCGAACAGGCAAAAATATCAGAAGCCAGTTTGATTTTAGCCTACGTTATCGAATGGTCGCCCTATAGTTTTCATACCCCCGAGGAACTCGAAGAACGCCACAAGCGGCGCGAATCAGAAATCGAACGCGCTCAGGCTTCAGTGCTCCAGCCGGCAGTTGATGCATTAGCGGATACCGGCATTGCGGTCGAATCGATTGTTCGCCATGGCAACATAGCTGAAACCATTGTCAAAATTGCAAAGAAGGAAAAGGCCGCGCAAATCGTGATGGGTCGTTTGGGCGAATCCAAAGTGCGCGCTATGATTTTTGGCAGTGTGACCGCTGCATTAATTCAGTCTTCACCTGTTCCAGTAACGGTTGTTCCTTAGTCCAAACAGACATAACCCCAGTCTAAGATCTGCGCACATTAGCATGTAGATCATCCATAAAATTACAGAGGAGAAGAACCCATGAAAGTACATATCAACAAGTATTTTGTGATTGCCATCATGCTATTGCTAGGTTTCTCATCCGGCATAGTTTCTGCCCAACAAGGCGAATTATCACCTACCCAATCCTGGATCACAGGTATAGAAGATGCCTCTGAGGGCTACAGTGGCTGGATTCATGGTATTTCCCCGCCCGAGATGACCCCAGAACAAGCGGAAGCTGCGGCTACAGGTATAGATGCCAAGATCAATGCATTTACCGCGCCAATTGCTGCCCTGATTGGGAAAATAGTGTTCGTCAAAATTCCGTTTTTTGGTGCTCAACTACCTATTGTGGTGCTGTGGTTGGTGATCGGTGCGGTATTTTTCACCATCTATATGGAGTTTATTAACCTACGTGGTTTTAAACATGCGATACAACTCGTTAAAGGTGATTTTTCAGACCCAGATGGTCATGGTGCCGGTGAGGTATCACACTTTCAGGCGCTGGCAACTGCGGTGTCAGGTACAGTTGGTATTGGTAATATCGGTGGGGTTGCGGTTGCGGTAACGGTGGGGGGAGCTGGTGCAACTTTCTGGCTGATCGTCGCGGGTTTTCTAGGCATGTCAACCAAGTTTGTAGAGTGTACCCTCGGGGTTAAGTACCGTAAGGAATTTGAAGATGGGCACGTTTCCGGTGGCCCGATGTATTACCTTAGACAAGGATTTTCGGATCGTGGTATGGAAGGATTTGGTAAATTTATGGGTACTTTCTATGCCATTGGTATATTCATTGGTGCATTGGGTATCGGCAACATGTTTCAATCCAATCAGGCATATGTTCAGCTCAACACAGTCGCCAATGGTGCGCTTGACGGAATGGGTTGGTTAGTTGGGCTGATTATGGCATTAGTGGTTTTTGCGGTAATTATTGGTGGGATTAAGTCGATCGCCAGAGTAACAGAGAAAATTGTGCCGTTTATGGCGGCCTTTTATTGTTTGTTTGCCATTATTGTTATATTGATGAATTTCACTTCTATTCCGCAGGCAATTGCCAATATATTTAGTGGTGCTTTTACGGGAGAGGGCGTTGCAGGTGGAGCCATTGGTGCACTCATCATAGGTTTCCAGCGCGCGGTGTTTTCAAATGAAGCAGGGATTGGTTCAGCTTCAATTGCACACTCTGCGGTACAAACTCCCGAGCCGGTTACCGAGGGCTTTGTTTCTTTACTTGAGCCGTTTATCGATACAATTATTATCTGTACCATCACCGCGTTGGTGATCGGCACGGCTCAAGTAGCTGACCCCAACTTTGCAGGGGATGCTCAGGGTGTGGCGATGACATCGGCCGCATTTGAACGAAATTTCTCCTGGTTCCCTTATGCGCTCGCATTTGCTGCGGTACTGTTTGCTTTCTCAACCATGATCTCATGGTCTTATTACGGCTTAAAAGGTTGGACTTATTTATTTGGTGAGAGCGATTCGGGCCAAACCTTGTACAAAATCATTTTTTGTGTTTTTGTCGCGCTAGGCTGTGTGGTGCAATTGGGCCCCATACTGGATATTTCAGATGCACTGGTTTTCTTGATCTGTATTCCCAATATTCTTGGTTTGTACTTTCTTGCACCGATTGTGAAAAAAGAAGTGCAGTCTTACCTGGCTCGAGTTGAAAGTGGAGAGATCAAGAAATACAAGTGATTTTAATTACCCCTGCCTTTATCGGGCGGGGGTATGAATTAGGTGTTAAGTGTTTGAATAGACGATTATAGTTATGCGACCTATAAGAACAAAAAATACCAACTACGGTATATATTTGTGTAATACAAATGTAATATGCTAAAGTTACTTTTATATAAAAAGAAGTCTTCGCAGCGCTTGTATATTGAAGGTTTTCGCAAGCAGACAAGTAAAGCGATTGATAACACTAAGCAAAACAGTTGCTACGAAGGCACCATTTGATTTTCAACAAATCCTAAAGGAGGGTTTATCTACATGAGTAAGAAAAATACTATTTTACATTCACGCCGTAAGGTTTTAAAAGGGACGGGTGCAGCCACTGCTGCCGTCGTGGCGGCACCTTGGGTGATCAATTCCAAAGCATTATCATCTTCTGGTGAGTTGAATGTTTTAATGTGGTCAGATTATTTAACCGAAGGGTTTCTTAAGGCATTCGAAGCAAAATCTGGCATCAAAATAAACTATATTGGTATCGGTTCAAACGAAGAAATTATTAATAAAATGAAAGCGTCCAAGGGGCGCGGTATCGATATATGTAGCCCCACCAACATGCGTTCCCCTCAGTGGATTGACCTAAATTTATTGGCACCCTGGGATAAGGATAAGATCACCAACATAGGCAATGTCAATCCGGCGATGCTTAAGGTAGGCGACGAAGAATGGAATTTTGGCGGAAAAGGCTCACATTGGCTGCCACATTTGTGGGGCACCGAAGGTGTAGCCTGGCGTACCGATCAATGGACGCCCCCACGTGATGGCGAAGTACCGAGTTACGGTGACATCTGGCAAGAAGATGTCAAAGGCAAGACCATGATGCGCGCGCACTCAGGCATGCTGGGCGCGGGTTTGTATCTGGAGACGAACGGCAAATTAGATCCGGGTGCAATGAAATCGGCCTATAATGACGAAGCGACCATGCGTAAAGTGTGGGATGTTGTGGGTGAATTCTGCGTGGCCAACAAGGGCCAGCTAAAACTATTCTGGAACGACGCTGATTCTCAGAAAAACGGTTTGCTAAATGATGGCGTAATCGTTGGGCAGACTTGGGATGGCCCGCCGATTGCTTTGATGAAGAACAACGATCCAGTTCAGTATCGCGCACCCGTTGAAGGCGCATTAGCTTGGGTGGATGGTATGTCACTATCCGGTCAGGCAGAAAATCTGGACGCAGTATACGAGTTTGTTAACTATTGCTTTGAACCTGAAGCGGGCGGTCGGTCTATTGACGGGGGTAAAGACGATACCTGGGGTAACAAGGGACATGGCTATAACTCAGCAGTGCTGGGTGCCGATAAGTTTGCCAGTGATAATTATGGCGAAATTTTTGGTAGCGTTTATCCAGGAGATTCATTGTCGAATCTGTGGCCTTGGCCAAAAGAGCCGCAGTGGTACGCCGACATCCGTACGGAATACGAGAACAAGTTTAAAGCTGCTTAAGATCGTATGTTACAAAAGCCCCTTAATAAATACTAAGGGGCTTTTTTTAACCAAATTGTCAGGCATCTCGCTAAATACTGAATGTAAGCTTTAAGACCATCTATTTATCGAGATGCTTATTTATTTCTCAATGATTAGTTTTTAAGGGGCCCCTAAATGAGTGCAGATGTTCGATTAGATGATGTATGGATCACATTTGGTGATTATGTCGCAGCTAAAGAAGCGAATATCCATATACAGAAGGGGGAGTTCTTCAGTTTTCTTGGGCCATCGGGTTGCGGTAAGACAACGCTTTTACGTGCAGTTTCAGGCTTTCTTGAACCTTCAAAAGGTGACGTCTACATCGGTGGAAAAAATATGAAGGGGATCGGGCCAAACAAACGGCCGACTGCACTCATATTTCAAAACCTCGCCTTATTTCCGCTGATGCGTGTATGGGAGAACATTACCTTCTCGATGGAAATTGCCGGCGCAGGGACCGCAGAACGCAAAAAGAAGGCGGACGAAATGCTCGAATTGATTGCCTTACCTGGTCAGGGCGATAAGTTCGTGAGTGAGTTATCCGGTGGCCAAAAGCAGCGTGTCGCCATCGCGCGTGCCTTATGCGCAGAACCAGACGTTTTATTACTTGACGAGCCGCTTTCGGCACTCGATCTTAAATTACGCCAACACATGCGTACTGAATTGCGCGCGATTCAGCAAAAAGTGGGAACCACCTTTATTTATATTACCCACGATCAGGGAGAAGCACTGACCATGTCAGATAATGTCGCGGTGATGAGTCAGGCAGTGATCGAGCAAATTGCTGACGGTAATACCGTATATGATTCACCCGAGTCCTCATTTGTGGCCTCTTTCGTCGGCGAAAACAACTTATTTGAAGGCAAGGTGACGGAGACCGCCGAGCAATATGCGGTGGTGGAAACACCATCTGGCATCCTGAGAGCGCGAAATGCCAAGCGTGACGGAGAGCATCAGCTTAGTGTAGGAGATGACGCTTTTGTATTCATTCGACCAGAATCGCTCAAATTTCAAAACGGCAAGGAATTTGATAATCAAGTCAGTTCGAAAATTCAGCACAGCGAGTTTGAAGGTAATTTTTGGCAGATATTTTGCGAAGTACAGGGCTCAGACCGAATCACCAAGATGTCGATGGTCAATGATGGCCGCGATATAAAATACAGTGACGACGAACAGGTGCAACTTGGATTTTCCGCAGATAATGCGGTCGCGGTCCCGGCCGGGCAATTAGCGACGGAAACCTAGAAAGGGTTTGGGTATGAAAAAATACTGGGACAATTTTTTCCTGAAAAATGGGGTTGCGATTGGCTCTTACCTACTGGCAGCGGTGGTTGTGTGGTTGGGCATGTTTATTCTGTTACCGCAAATATTCATGTTCGATTTTTCATTCCGATTTAACTTACCTCCGGCGGAGATAGGAGGTCCAAAAGACGTTTACACCACGTCCCACTATAAATACATGCTGTTTGGAAGTGAGCAGGCGGGTCAATCATATAATGTGGTTGATATGGGCGTTTTTGTGCGCACTATTTTGACTGCGATTTTTGTCACGTTGTTTGATTTTGCCATATGCTACCCCATAGCTTACTACCTGGCCCATGTTGCCAAAGGCAGCTGGGGTCGAATAATGGTGCTCGCCTTAATTGTGCCGTACTGGGTTAATGAGCTGTTAAGAGCGTTCGCTTTTAAAATCATGCTGGGAACAACGGGCATTATTAACGGTTTTCTACTCTGGTTGGGGGTGATTGATGCGCCGATCGATTTTATTTTCGAGAATTATGCGCTCTACGCGGGTTTAGGCTACGCCTTTATTCTGCTGATGATCTTTCCGATTTATAACGCGGTGGAAAGCCTGGATACCAATCAGATTGAGGCAGCCCGAGATTTAGGTTCGCCGTGGTGGCGGATTCACAAACGCGTTGTCATGCCGCATGCCAAGGCAGGGATCGCGTCGGGCTGTACCATGGTGTTTATGTTGACCGCTGGCGCGCTGGCTGCTCCCCAGATTTTGGGTGGCCCAAATGCGTTGTGGTTTACCCAGATTATTTATCAGTGGTTCAATCAGGGTAATAACTGGAATCGTGGTTCGGCTTATGCAGTTTTCCTATTGTTATCGACCATTGTAATTGTATTGTTGGTCATGAAGCTGTTTAAAATTAAGCTGGGAGAAGTCGGTAGATGACCTCTGACCGCTTAGGTAAGATTTTCATGGTGGGTTTTGTCCTGCTATTTTTCCTGTATTTATTCGGCCCCCTCATTGTAATGGGCCTGTCCGCATTTAACACCTCAGAATTCCCGCGCATATCGCCTTGGGAGTGCTTTACCGTAGAGTGGTTTGATGTGTTGCGTCAGGACAAGGATTTAATGACTGGTTTGAAGAATAGTGTGATTGTCGCGATTGGTGTCGTGTTATTGGCGGTGCCCTTAGGGCTTGCGGGCGCGCTGATGTTGAGTCAAGTCAGTTCAAGATATCGTCCCTGGTACTATACCATCGTGATCTCTCCCATTTTAATTCCAGGCGTGGTGTTGGGTATTTCAACACTGGTTTTCTGGGACAGGATGGGGCAAATGTTTGGCGCTAGTTACGATTCATTTTTCTACAATGGTATATTTCTAACCATTATTGGCCAGTCTACTTTTGTTTCGGCTTATGCCATGTTGGTATTCTTATCGCGTCTCGAGCGATTTGATTCTGCGCAGGAAGAGGCGGCATTGGATTTGGGTGCCACCCATACCCAGACCTTTAGAAAAATACTATTACCTTTCTTAAAACCGGCAATTGCATCTGCCTGCGTGTTGGGGTTTCTTGCATCGTTTGAAAACTACAACACAACTATTTTCACCATTGTCTCGAAATCGACTTTAACCACCGTTTTGGCGAGTAAGGTTCGCTACGGTATTAACCCGTCCATCAGCGCGCTGGCGGTAATCATTATTGCAATCACCTTGGCGGGTGCGGTTTACTATGAAATCCTTAAGCGCCGCGAAGAAAAATATAAACGCGAGGTAGATAGGCTCGCTAAGATGGAATCAATGTCACGCGCACAAAAAGCGAGCTTGTGGACCAATCCAGCAATATACATTACTACCCTAATTATTATCGCGGGATTGGGAACGGTTTATTTTGCCGGCACCATGGGGGTTGATGAGTGTAAAGCTGCGGTGAAAGAGCAAAAGCGTCTCGAAACCCAGCGTAAGATAGACGAGTTCAAGAAAAAACGCATGTTTAAGAGTGCGATACCAGGTAGTGATACAAATTCACCGGGTACCGAGGCTAAATCAAAACCCGCCCCTGCGGCCAAGGGTACAGAAAACTATAACAGCATGTTTGCACCTAGTAATCTAGGCAACCAAAAAGACGCGCAACCTGATAGCGAAGCGCCAGCGGATGATTCGAGTAGTAACAACGGTCTGTTTTCCCCGCAAAACCTGGGAAGACCATCTGGCTCACAGTAATTGTGAATAGCCGGTAGGTTCGAGTATCGCTTTATTATGCTCTTGTATCGCATGAATGGGTGAGTCATGACAATTCGAACCACTTGTATTGGCGCTTACCCCAAGCCTGATTACCTGGCCTTACCGGATTGGTTTAATAGCCCTGAAGGGGTTGATACCGAAAATCCGACTGAGCAATGGCAAGCCGCGTTTGACGCATTGGGAGATAACGCAGAACAAGTTTTGGATCGTGCTGTTAAAGATGTGGTTGAGCGACAGTTGTCAGCAGGAATAGATATACCGACAGATGGAGAAGTCCCGCGCGAGAATTATATTCATTACCAGTGCCGGCATATAGAGGGCATTGATTTCTCCCAACTGACGAAAAAAGTACTGCGCGATGGCGCTTATCAGGCTAACTTGCCGACCATTGTTAGCCCGGTTAAAGCACGTGCGCCATTTTTAGTAAAAGACTGGCAACGTGCGCAACGCCATGCCAACAAGCTTGGTGGTAACTCAGTGAAAATCACTTTGCCTGGCCCCATGACTATCGGTGATACAACCGCTGATGAATTTTATGACGATCCTGCTGAGCGGGGAGTACAGTTGGCCGCTGCATTGAATAGTGAGGTGTTAGCCTTGGCCAAGGCGGGTTGCCAGCATATTCAGATAGACGAGCCGGTGTTCGCGCGTTATCCAGAAGAGGCATTATCCTTTGGTTTTGAAAATTTGGAGCGTGCCTTTTATGCTTGTCCAGCGCAGGTGACGCGTACGGTTCATATGTGTTGCGGCTATCCCGGTTCGCTGGATGATGAAGACTACCCCAAGGCGGACCATGATGTGTATTTCAGATTGGCTGATGCGATTGAGCAGTCCAGTATTAATGCGGTGTCGCTGGAGGACGCGCATCGTTATAATGATTTGTCTTTGTTAGAGCGCTTTACCAATACGACGGTTATTTTTGGTGCGGTCGCGATTGCTAAATCCAAATTAGAATCGGTAGACGAAATTCGCGCACGCTTGATCGCAGCCTTAGAGCATATTGATGTTGATCGGCTGGTGGCAGCGCCAGATTGCGGCTTGGGCCTGCTAGGTTGGGAGTTGGCGCACAAAAAGCTGGTAAATTTATGCCAGGCAGCGCGTTCAATTTAGAGCACTTTTGGTAGTATCTGAAACCGCGCGTGCATCAATACAAAGTAGATAGATCAGAGGCTGGTATGTTGGTTAGTGGTGACGTGGTACTATGCCTGGTCATAAGGTATGGCTATTCTACGGCGCGTGTGGTTGTGGCTCAACCAAAGTTTAATCATATAATTAAAAGGTGAGTTTTATGTCAAATGAAATCGTAAAACATTACATTAATGGCGCCTATGTTGAAGGTAAAAGTGATCGATTGGGTGATATCTATGATCCTGCTCAGGGCGTTGTTACCCGGCAAGTAGCATTGGCGAGTAAACAGGAAGTAGAAGGCGTGATAGCTGCTGCACAAGCTGCTTTCCCTGCTTGGGCCGCTACTCCGCCAGGACGACGCGCACAGGTTATGTTTAAATTTCGCGAATTGATTCGAGAAAACATGCAGGAACTCGCCGTTTTGTTGTCGGCAGAGCATGGCAAAACAGTCGAAGATGCGACCGGTTCAGTGACCCGTGGCCTGGAAGTCGTCGAGTTTGCTTGCGGTATCCCACAATTACTAAAAGGCGAGTATTCTGCCGGGATCGCCACCGGAGTTGATTCCTGGAATATGCGTCAACCATTGGGTGTGTGTGCAGGGATCACACCGTTTAATTTTCCAGCAATGGTGCCGCTCTGGATGTATCCCATTGCAATTGCTTGCGGGAATACTTTTGTTCTTAAACCTTCGGAAAAAGATCCTTCAGTTGCTTTACGTTTGGCCGAGTTGATGAGCGAAGCGGGTTTGCCCGATGGCGTATTAAATGTGATCAATGGCGATAAAGAAGCGGTCGATACTTTATTAACAGATGAGCGTGTTCAAGGCATTAGTTTTGTAGGTTCAACCCTGATCGGTGAATATATTTACACCACTGCGACAGCAACAGGCAAGCGCGTGCAAGCCTTGTGTGGGGCAAAAAATCATATGCTGGTGATGCCGGATGCAGATATTGATCAGGTTATCGATGCCATTATCGGCGCCGCTTACGGATCGGCCGGCGAACGTTGCATGGCGGTATCTGTGGTCGTGACCATTGACGACGCGACCGCCGACGCCATCTTGGAAAAACTGGTGCCACGAGTCAAATCGCTGAAGGTAGGACCTTACACGGATAGTGCAGCCGAAATGGGGCCATTAATCAGCCCTGAGGCGCAATCGCGGGTAAAAGGTTACATCGACAAAGGGGTCGAAGAAGGGGCGGAGCTGGTTTATGATGGTCGTGATCAAAAAGTCGCAGGTTGTGAATCAGGTTGTTTTGTTGGGGCGACTATTTTTGACAAAGTAACCAAAGATATGAGTATTTACACCGATGAGATTTTTGGTCCTGTATTGAGCATTGTCAGGGTTGGCGATTATCAAGCAGCGCTAGATCTGATCAACGATCATGAATACGGCAATGGTACTGCCATATTTACGCGTGATGGGGATGCCGCGCGCGCATTTACCGATAAAGTACAAATTGGAATGGTGGGTGTGAACGTACCGATTCCGGTGCCAATGGCTTTCCACAGTTTCGGTGGCTGGAAGCGATCTTTGTTTGGGGATCACTCGATACATGGCCCCGAAGGGGTGCGTTTTTATACGCGTCTTAAAACCGTGACCTCGCGCTGGCCTTCGGGTATTCGCAAAGGCGCGGTGTTTAACTTCAAGGCGGGCGGGGAACATTAGTGTACCTCTATATCAGTGTCTGCCTATGGTGATTAATGTCCATTATTGAACAAATACATCTTGATGCTGCGGCAAAGGGTGCCCGCGTTATTTTGCCCGAGAGCACAGACGAACGTATATTGCAAGCAGCCGCAGAGGTGCGACGGCGGGGTATCGCCAATCCGGTTTTAGTCGGCCGCCAAGCCGAGCTAAATGAGATTGCCAGGCAGCTTGACCTGGATATTATGGGTATAAAGTGTATTGACCCACAGGCATGTGCGAGCGACGAAAAACTGCACCAGCACCTTCGTTCGCGCAAATGGTATACAGAATTATCGGATGCTGAACTGAGCGAGTTTTTGCAAAGCCCGTTGGCATTGGCATGTGCTCAGCTTGCAGTCGGTCAAGTCGATGCCTGCGTGGCGGGTGCCGCGTTGCCGACATCTGCAGTGATCAGCCACGGGCTCAGAATCGTAGGTACCCGCGAAAACAGCCCTTTGTTGTCATGTTTTTTGTTGATGGTGTTTGTCGCACCACCCGCTGAAGGGCTTGATTATGCTTTGTTCGCCGACTGTGCGATCAATATCAACCCCGATAGCGAGCAGCTGGCGCAGATTGCGCTCTCAACCGCGCAAAGTGCTGAAAGTTTATTCAAGCTTGATCCGCAGGTTGCCTTGTTATCATTTTCAACCGCAGGGAGCGCCAACCATGAAGATGCAGATAAGGTCGCTTGCGCCGCCCAATACCTGCATGAACATCATGCTTCGCTTAAAGTTATCGGTGAGGCACAATTTGATAGCGCGCTGCTACCTTCAATCAGGCAAGCGAAAATGCCCAATGCTGAGTTCAATCAGCCCGCGAACGTATATGTCTTCCCCAATTTAGATGCAGGCAATATTGGTTATAAAATAGCTGAAAGAATCGGGAATGCTAAAGTGATAGGCCCGATCTTACAAGGCATGCATAAGCCTTTGAACGATTTATCTCGTGGCGCTGATGTAGAGGCAATTGTCAATACTATAGCGATGACTTGCCTGCAAGTAGACTAGATCAGTTACTCGCCCAGTAAGTTGTTGGTATGGAGTACATACGCAGCAGCTAGCCGATCAGTACAACAATCAGATTAGTGATGTTGCTCGATTGACATGTGTGGGACGACGAACACAACCCTGATCGTTGGTGAGTAATAAAAGTATGGCTCTGAAATCAGTCAGCGCCAGCACAGGAAAGCACCAAGCTGTCGACTTATCGCCAAATGGCGTCTTTTTCCCGACGGCTCACATAACAACATTCAGTTTAACGACTCGATATCACCAGATAGAACTAAAGATGAAGTCACCGTCTATAAAGGCAAGGACATCCACATCCATTACAACAAGCTTTTATGTTCACACGCTACCATTTGTTCAACACGCCTCAGCGCGGTATTTGATTCAAGTAAAAAACCATGGATTAACCCAGATGGCAGCACGGCTGAGAAGATAAAAAAGATAATTAAAGATTGTCCTTCCAGTGCACTTAGTTTTTCAGAATCAAAAAGTGCTCCTAAACATTTGACCACTGATAACGTAGGCATCTGTATTGAAAAAAATGGGCCGTATCGGATCACGAATGTTCCGTTTACAAATGGTGTGCCTGGTCAAGGCGCTTGCCCAGAGAAGTACGCTTTATGTCGTTGCGGCGCTTCCAAGAACAAGCCATTTTGCGATGGTAACCATGCCAAAATCAAATGGCAAGATGCCTGAATGCTAGCGTAGTTGGGTAATATATTGGTTTACTAGTCGCCCCAGTCCAACTGCAACCCTGTTGTAGATTGTCATCCAGCGTACACCCGTCTTAGGGATAACCTTGATGACCGCTCACTCACAGTCCTTAACTGATTAGCGAATCAGTAAAAGCAGCGAGGTTGCTCTATTAACAAGTCTGCCACGATCAGCGCTACCGTATATGAGGGTAGTATTTTGTCATTCTGAATACGGCCAGTATCAGCACTAGACAATCTACAGTCTGCACACTATTTTCCCTATCCAAGTATTCACACGCTTATTGAATAGGCTTATTTGGCATGAAATAGTAGTTATAATATGGTTATTTTTATGGGAAACACAATAAACTGTGTATACTTAGTCTTGATGAGAGCTACTACAGGAGCATTTACTGGTGAACAAGGTAATTAGGAAATCAATTATTACGTTGATTGTTGTTTTACTAAGCAGTCAACCTGTAATCGCGGACCCCGATGAAACTTTAAAAGTTGTGGGTATTGGAGTGGTCGCTATGGCTGCTTTTACCGCTATGATGCTAAAGGATGGGATTTATTTACAAGAATCGGGGTCAAATTATTATCATTTATATAGATTGTTGTCTCTCAGTACCACTAACCTGTATTCTATCCGGAGAAGCAATCCTTCGTTTAGTTACTCTCCGCTCTATATAGATCCTAAGAGTCAAAATGTTTTCATGTCTTTCGAAGTGAGGTTTTGAGGCAATCCCCATCTGGCACAGCCTGCTTTTAGCGTGGCCAGGGCAATGAATAGGTCTTCACATTGGTGAAGTATTTCATTGCTTCTAATACGCCTTCCTTCACCCCGTTGCCCGAATCTTTGATTCCACCGAAAGGTGACATCTCAATTCGATACCCCGGCTGTTCCCAGATATTAACCGTGCCAACATCCAGACCTTTGATATAGGTGGTCATCCGGCTGAAGTCATTGGTGCATACACCGGAAGACAGGCCAAAGGGGGTTGCATTGGAAATTTCCATTACCTGCTCATCGTCGTCCGGTACGCGCACGATTGGAATGACAGGGCCAAAGGTTTCTTCATACACCAACTCAGATTCATGCGGTACATGGTCAACCACGATCGGTGGCAATAGCGCGCCTTGGCGCTGCGGATGGTAGAGAATTTCCGCGCCCTGCTTTTCAGCGGCCAAAACTCGGTTTTCAAAGGTCTCAGCGGCCTCGGCGTGGATGACGCAACCCAGTTGGGTTTCCGGGTCCATCGGGTCACCAAAGCGAATCGCTTTGGCTTTATCGACAATCAGCGGCACCAGTTTATCTGAGACAGATTCTTGCACCAGAATCCGCTTGATGGCTGTGCAGCGTTGGCCGGAGTTTCCGGTCGCCCCAGCGACGGCGATGGTAGCGGCTTTTTCCAGGTCTGCATCTGACAAGTCGTTGAGCACGATCAAGGGATCATTGCCACCTAATTCCAGCGCAGTGCGTTTGTAGCCGGCTTTTTCTGCGATCATCTTGCCAACCGGAACGCCGCCAGTAAAGGTGACGATATCGATATTGTCGTTGGTGATCATTTCGTCGCCGATGTCTTGTGGCATACCGGTAACGATCTGAAACATTGCTGGTGGCAAGCCGGCTTCGTACAGAATATCCGCTAGGGTGATAGCGGTTAGCGGCGTCAATTCGGTGGGTTTGCAAACCATGCAGTTATTGGTCGCGATTGACGGCGCGATTTTATGGGCAACCATATTCAGCGGATGATTAAACGGTGTAATCGCTGAAATCGAACGTACCGGTTCGCGAGTGGTGTAGATGCGTCGGTCTTTGCCGTGAGGGGTTAAATCGCAGGAGAAGATTTGGCCATCATCCAGGATCGCAAGCTGTCCGGCGAGGGTAAATACGTCGTAAGAGCGTCCAGCCTCATACAAAGCATGTTGCTGGCAAATGCCCAGTTCAAGGGTTAACCCATGGGCGATTTCTTCACGTCGCTCGCGGATCAGCTCCCCGGTGCGGACCAAAATCTGTTGGCGCTCGTACCGCGTTAAGGTCGGCTGGTAATGTGCAGCTATCTCAAACGCACGTGCGGCATGCGCTGCGTTGCCCGCAGGTACAGTGCCAATAACCTCATTGGTGTAGGGATAACGAACTTCGACAACAGCATCGGTGTTGACTTTTTCACCCCCAATTCTCATTGCCTCATGGCGGATTTCTGAAGATTTTTGATTCATGAGCTAGCTGCCTCCAATGCCGCGGCCTGGGTTACATAATAGTAAGCATCAAAATTACGCAATACGGGTGCGTCGGGCATATTTGGCAATCGTCGATTGACAATAAAGGGGACGACTTGTTCAGTCAGTCCACCATGTGAGCGCAGGGGCTCCTTGAGCGCAGCCAAATCGTGTCGGCCCACACTGGTACCCAGTACCACTGTTTCGGTGGAAATGACAACGATATCGCCGACCCGATCAGCCGGGAGTTGAAAGCGTGCACATGCATCTGCTTTATTTTCGACCGACAAAATACCCTCCATTGCAGCCAGGCGTTTGATTAATTCATCGGTATCTACATCATCAGGCAGATAGGCCGTTGCATAGCCACCCAAAGCGCCGTGGTGGACCACGTAGGGGTCGGTAATCGGTAAAATAACTCGGGCAGTATCTTTGCCGATCCAGTCATCCAGTACATCTTGTAGGTAGATTACGTTGGGTGATCCATCAGCTTTATGTTTGGGTTTCATGCCGTGGTCGCCCGTCATAATAATGGCTGCACCAAGCGCGTCTAATTCGCCTAGGTATTTATCGAACATGGCGTAAAACTCGTTTGCTAGCGGGGTGCCGGGTGCGTGTTTATGCTGCACATAATCGGTTGTGGTTAGGTATAAAATGTCAGGTTCAAATTCTTTCAGCAGCTTGACGCCCGCGGCGAAAACAAATTCAGATAACTCAGCTGAATACACGTCCGGAACCTGCATATCAAGCCACTCAGATGCATTATCGATACCGTGTTCGCTTACCGTTGTGGTGTCGGATTTTTCCGCGGAAAAACACATTGCCCGATTGGAATCAAAGTTTAGTCCATGCCCCAGTAAAGAGCGTAGTTTATCCTTAGCAGTGACTATGGCGACTTTCTTACCGGCATCATAAAAGGCTTTGAATAGCGTGGGCGCCCGTAGAAATTTGGGATCGTTCATCATCACTTCTTCACCCGAATCGGGGTCATATAGATAATTCCCGCAAATACCATGCACCGAGGGCGGCTGGCCGGTCGCGATCGAGAGATTATTTGGATTGGTAAAGCTGGGAACAATGCTGTGCGATAGGCGTACTGTGCCACTTTGCTTGATACGTGCCAGATTAGGCATAATCCCCGCCGCGATGGCTTGGTCGAAGTAATCCGGCTCGCAGCCATCGATGCAAATCGCGATTGCGCACGTTTTGGGTATTTCGTAATCGCGGTCATTCACGGTAAGCGCACTGGGAATTGTCATTGGTTCATTTCTCGGTCTAAGGTTGAAAGTTTTTCTCGTTCGGATAATGCAGCAGCAGGTGGCGCAGCGCTACTCACGCCCATTTCATCCAAGCAACTTGATACGGATTCAATTACCTGCTGCATCACATGCTCATCAAGGTTTCCAATGCAGCCAACGCGGAAGCTATCGACGACGGTTAATTTTCCAGGATAGATGATAAAGCCTTTGGCTTTCATTAAATCGTAAAACTGGTCGAACTCAAAGTTGGGGTCGCTGGGGTTAAAAAAGGTGACGATAATGGGAGACAGCCAGCGGTCTTGGAGTAAAGTTTCAAAGCCCAGTTCGCGCATGCCTTCGACCAGCACATCTCGATTGTGCTGGTAGCGCTCACCACGTGCACTGACGCCTCCCTCTAAGCGATGGATTTGCAAGGCTTCGATAAACGCAGCAACAACATGGGTAGGTGGCGTAAAGCGCCATTGTCCCGTCTTTTCCATATGCTGCCACTGGTCATGCACATCAAGGCTTAGCGAAGGGCAGTTACCTTTGGCGGATTGCAGGGCTTTTTTGTGCGCAATCACAAAACCAAACCCAGGCACACCTTCTATGCATTTATTGGCTGACGAAACCAAGGCATCACAATGCAGGTCGGCCATGTCTACTTCAATTGCACCAAAGGCACTCATTGAATCAATCAACAATTTACAGCCCGCTGCATGGGTGACTTCAGCGATTTCTTTTATTGGGTTAAGAATCCCGGACGAAGTCTCGCAATGCACTACGACCACATGGCTTATGCTTGAATCAGCTTCAAGCATCTCGGCGACTTCATATGCTCGTGGTGGTAGGTAGTCGCCTTTATCCAGCACGACGTGGTCGCGGCCCATGTAGTTCATAGTTTTAACAGTCCGTTGCCCATAAGCCCCGTTGACTAATAACAGTGCCTTGCCATCTCGCGGGATAAACGAGCCTAGCATCGCTTCGACTGAAAATGTACCACTACCTTGCATGGGTACGCAGTCATAGTCGCTGTTGGTTGAGCCCACCATACTGAGTAACTCTGCGCGTAGGGTGGCGGTCATCTCGCGGAAATCCGCATCCCATGATCCCCAGTCGCGGAGCATTTGCTCTTTAACTGCAAATGCTGTGGTTAAAGGGCCAGGTGTGAGCAAGTAGGGCTCGCCTAGTTTGGGTGCCATTAAGGCACCGGGATGCGCGGTTTTTTGGACGGCTTTCACGGGTGAATCTCCTGCAGATATAAACCGTTATTAGTAATTGATTGGAAGCATTGTAGGGGGTAAAGTAGATATATGAAAAATCGTTATTTCAGATTTATCTATAAGTTTAAAAGATGATTAAATGAATCATAATTGAACCAGACTTTGCCAGCCAGTATTACCATCCACCTGTTAAATGACGCAGATAAACTAATCCTAAAATAACTTGTAAATCTTATGCGCTACGTGCAAATCCGAGCCTTTCATTACGTTGCTATCCATGGCGGCTTTTCGCGCGCTGCCGATGCGTTGTATTTAACCCAACCAGCCATTTCTGATCAGGTACGCAAGCTGGAGTCGGAAAATGACGTGCGCTTGTTTGATCGACACAGCAAGAAGGTGGTGCTCACGTCTGATGGGCAGAAATTGCTGGAAATAACCCGACGCATGTTTGAAGCTGAGCAATGCGTGGCTGATTTTTTGTCAGAATCACGTGCATTAAGTTCTGAGCAACTAAAAATTATGGCGGATTCAGCGCATCATGTGTTGCCAGTTTTGACCTTGTTTCGAGCGCGCTATCCTGAGATATTCATCAGCCTGCGCGTTGGCAATACCGAGAATGTATTGAATAGTCTGCGCAACTACGAATCAGACATTGGCGTGCTGGGAGAGATTCAAGAAAATCAAGAATATGAATCCCTAACCCTCAATTCGGCGCCGATTATTGCTTTTGCTGAGAAGAATTCAGCGTTTATTAACAAGCGCAGAATCTCGTTAAAAGCCTTGGCCAAATTACCCCTGGTATTGCGCGAGAAGGGTTCAAAAACGCGCGCAAAACTGGAAGAGGTTGCAGCGGCTGCAGGGATCAACTTGCAACCCACTATCGAGGCCGAGGGCCGTGAAGCAGTGCGGGCAATTGTTGCTGCGGGTGGGGGCGTTGGTATTGTCTCGGAAGCGGAGTTTAGCGCGGGTGATGGTCTGGTAAAAATTGCGATAAGTGATAAAAACTTAATGATGGACGAAGCGATTGTCTACCTGCGAGAGCGCAAGGATAGCAAATTGGTCAACGCTTTCATGAGCCTTGCCAAAGAGGTCGTCGAGCAGGCTGCTTAGTTATAGATACAACTTGGTTAGGGCTACGATGAAGTAATCCCAATCCGTATTGGTCATTTAAAACGAACGGATGTGACCACTTTTTCCGCTGTAATAAGCGGCGGTTACCGACCACGCCAACCCTGAGTGCGCTTTAATATCACGCCTGAAACCAGGGCATGAATCGATCTCGCTCCGAGATTGGTATAGAAAATCATCATGCCCATGGCGGCGGCGGGTGCGATATCGCCCGCGTCATCCATATTCAGTACCGCGATGGATGCCAGCGCGGTAGTGGGTGAATATAAAAACACAACCGCTGATACGGTGGTCATCGCATTAACAAATAAGTAGATCGAAATATCCAAGATAGCGGGAAGACATACCGGAACCGTAACGCGACGGAAGAGTTTGTAAAACGGCAATTTTAAGGAGGAGGCAACCGATTCGAATTTGCCATCGATCTGTTTTAAGGCGGTGGTGGCGGTTAGGTGCGAGACAGTATAAAAGTGCGTGACCGAGCAAATGACGAGAATAGCCATGGTGCCGTATATGAAATTCAACGGATTACTTGGGTTATTGAAAAAGAAGATATAAGACAAGCCCAGCACCATGCCGGGGATTGCCATCGGCATCATCGCCAGGAAGTGAAATATGCTGCGGCCAGATTTGAAACCAGCGGTTTTTTCCACCATGTAAGCACCGATGAAAACGACAATTGTACCAATAACCGCGGTCAAGGACGCCATGATGATTGAATTGCGATACGCACCCCATCCGCCACCGTCCATACGGTCAAATTCAAAGTTTTTTAGGCTAAAAGATAGGTCGTAAGGCCAGAATTTTATCAGTGCGGCATACTGGCAGATCGCCAGAATTCCGACGATAAACAGCGCAACCAGGCTGCAATAGACGAAACATACCCAGTCGAAACGTGGCGCAGGCTTGGGTTCATAAACCACCGAGCGCGAGGAGAGTATGGCGACCTGTTTTTTCTGTACTTGTCGATCAATAAAAAAGGCCAGCATCGCGGGGATTAACAGTACCACGGATACCACTGCGCCCATCTGAAAGTTCTGCTGGCCAATGACTTGCTTATAAATATCGACCGCTAACATATTGTATTGGCCACCGATTACTTTGGGTAAACCAAAATCAGTGATGACCAAGTTAAAAACTACGAAAGTAGCGGAAATGATGCCATAGCGCGCGCTAGGGATGGTAACTGTCCAGAATGTTTTCCAACTTGATGCACGTAGTGATATAGCCGCTTCATAAAGTCGAGCGTCAGATATCGATAGCGCGGTCAATATAATCAGCATGGCGTGAGGAAAGGTGAAAAAAACAGATCCGACCACTATCCCAATCGGCCCATAAATGGATTCACCCATCAAAAAAGATTTGAGGATACCTTGATTTCCAAACAGATAAATCAATGCAATCCCGGGAAGCAGAGATGGCACCAGTATCGGTGCCATCGCGATCAACTTGAATACCCCTTTAAAGCGCATACAACTTCTACACAAGGCATAGGAAAAAAAGAAGGCCAAGCTAACTGTGATAACGGTACTCAATATTGAGATAAATAATGAGTTTTTGATCGATCTGAATAGTGCGGGTGTGGAAAAATAAGTTTTGAAATTACCTAACCCGCTTGATTGAACCGGGCGGATAAATATTCTTCGAAAATCATTTGAGCTGTATTCTTTCCACTGGGTTCCGCTCTGTCGCTCCGAGCCGAATAGGTACACGGATTGATCACTGGTTCCACGGAGACGATAGTTGATGGGGCTGCGAAAGCTAAAATCTGGGAAAAAAGTGGTTACCGCCATACGCCCATCAGAGCTGGTATTTAGGTCAGTGGCCGATAGAGATTGCTCCTGCTGGGCATTGAAGTCGGCTAAGGTGGCGGCTGGCGTTTCATAGCGCCCTATTTCATTGCTGACCTGAACTTCAAACAGGCCGAGATCAAAATAACTGGTCTCGAAGGCCTTGGAGAGCATGGTGTAGAGCGGAAATGCTAAGGTGATAACCAGATAGAGCGCGATGACCATCATAAAACCGCGCTTTAGCCAATCATCTGAACTCAGCTTGGGTTTTATTTTAAGTCCGACAGGCGATGCTGCCGTTACTGAAACACTGCTCATTGTCAGGAATCTGGCTTGAGACTGGGATAGATTTTTAGTCGCTCGCTGGGTAACTCGATCAACATACTTCCCCCCACTTCGATCGCCAGTCGACGGACCGCATTAACCGAGAAATCAGCAATAATTTGGTCATCCCCAAACGATGGGTTACTCAGCCGGGTACGTAAAAATGAACCCAGAAACTCCATTTCATCGATCTGAAATTCCATGGTGTTATCGGGTTCATTAACAATGTCGGGTGCACCCGGCGAGCGCGCACCTTCACCATGAGGAATAATATCATCAGGTCGAATGGCAGCGATGACATCACTGCCAGCAGGTAAATCATAAGCGGAACTCGCAATCTTGCACGACCCGATGGTGACACTCTTACCATCTTCGCCAGCGATGGCAGAAAGCTGATTGGTTTCACCGATAAAGTCAGCCACGAAGAACGAGATAGGCTCCCGATAAACTTCAGTCGGTGTGCCGACTTGTTCAACAAAACCGTGATTCATGACAACAATCCGATCTGCCATCGCCAACGCTTCTTCCTGGTCATGGGTCACCATAATAGTGGTTACCCCCAGTTTGCGTTGCAGCTCCTTTACTTCATGGCGTAAATGTACGCGTACTTTGGCATCTAGCGCCGATAGAGGCTCATCCAATAATAGCAAGCCTGGTGACATGGCTAGTGCGCGGGCCAGGGCAACACGCTGCTGCTGGCCGCCCGATAGCTGGGCCGGATACTTTTTATCCTGGCCTTCAAGGCCAACCAATGCGAGGAGTTCTTTGACGCGTGCAGCAATTTCTGACGCTGGAACCTTGGTGTTTTCCAGGCCGAAAGAAATATTTTTTTCTATGCTCAGGTTAGGAAAAAGAGCGTAGGATTGAAAAACAATACCAAAATCGCGTTCGGATGGAGGTAGGTTTGAAATATCTTTGCCACCCTGATATATGCGACCGGAGGTTTGTAGGTCGAGTCCGGCGATCGCGCGCAGTAGGGTTGTCTTACCACAGCCAGAAGGTCCGAGGAAACATACTAGCTCCCCTGTTTTTATCTCCAGTGAGATGTCTTCAAGCGCTTGGAACGCACCAAAAAACTTATTCAGGTGCTCGATCTTTAAATAGGTGGAATCTTTATTTTTGTTGTTTCCACTGTTCATGCTGAAACCCTCACGTCAAATCAGAGCCTATCCGCCAGATTACGACAAACATACAGACCAAGGGTACCAGTTTGGTACCCTTGTTGCCGAGCACAAAGTAAGTATTGAGAATTACTTTTTGGGCTCTGATTTAGAATCGTAACGACTTTGCCACTCGGCTAAAATTTGCTTGCGGTTATTCGCTGCAAACTCAAAGTCGTTATCGATCATCTTCTCAGCGAGGTTTGCTGGAAAGTGTTCAACTGGCTTGGCGATGCCAGGGTAAGCGACCACGGCATAACCCGTGTTATACATTTCATTGGCCTTTTTAGTGATGCTCCAATCAACCAACTTTTGTGCATCTTCGAGATTGTCGGTGCCCGCTACGATCGCAGTTGCCTCCATATCCCAACCCACACCTTCCTCTGGCACAATGATTTCGATGGGTGCGCCATCACTCTTGGATTTTGCGCCGCGAAATGCAAAGGATACGCCGATGGGTATTTCTCCCGCGGCTGCCAGTTTGCAGGGCTTGGAGCCAGAATGTGTATAAGAGGCGATATTCTGGTGCAGCGCATCCATATAAGCCCAACCTTCCTCTTCACCAAACATTTGTAACCAGCTGGATACGTCTAAAAAGCCGGTACCCGAAGAGTTCGGGTTTGGCATGATGACGTGGCCTTGATACTCGGGTTTGGTCAAATCTTTCCATGATGTCGGTGCAGTCAAGCCCAGCTTTTCACCTTCAACTGTGTTAAAGCAGACGGCGGCAACCCAGGCATCCATACCCGTCCAGGTCGGCGGAGTGCTCTTGTCGACAAATTTAGGATCCAGGTTTTCGACACCGGCTGGGGCATAGGCTTCTAACATGTCTTCTGATTTCATTAATAGTAAGGAAGTCGCCGCTAAGCCCCAGATGACATCAGCTTGTGGGTTATTCTTTTCTGCCAGTAATTTGGCCGTGATGATGCCAGTTGAATCGCGCACCCAGTTGATTTTAATATCGGGATGGTCTTGGTTAAATGTCTCTGCGTATCGCGCTAAGTCTTCTGCCTCAACAGCAGTGTATACAGTAAGCTCTCCTGCTGACGCGATTGATGATAGTAATAAAGCGCTTGTAGCAGCGCTGATAGATAACTTTTTACTTAGATTTGTGATCATGGTTTTCTCCTCGTTATTGTGTATTGATACGACGAATTAGTATTAGGTGTTTATTAGTAAGCGCCCAATATTCAATGGTTAATGTATCAAAATGGTGGCTGAATGATTTTACACCAGGCAGTTAGCCAAGCTATGGCTCATTGCCTTGATCTGTTGTTATGCTTCATTTTGAAACCAACTTATTTCCTCCTGGGTGATTGATTATTGAAACAAATTCTTTGCTGATCTGCCTTAGCTGCGACGTGAAGCTCAGTTTTCAATCCTGGCCAATCAGAGCTAGCCCCATTTAGCCAACTAATTATCATAATCGCAATATCACAAAGATAAATAAAATCGTTATTTCTAATGGAATTACAGATTAAACTGATAGATGACACCTAGTAATTTAGGCCGTTATTTTGCTCGCGCGGGCTTAAATCTCCATCAACGAAAAAGCTACCATTAGGTGCTAATTCGCGAAAGGTGCGCACGTTCGATTGTCATCAGCAATATTTATTGTGGCTAATATTGCTTAAGCGCATAGTAGATCAAGTTAGAATACGCGTCAAATTAGATGCCTTCAATATAGCGACGCTGGCTTGAACCCTTCTTATGCTTAACCCCATTTTTAATTAAATTATGGATCTGTTCGTAACCCTCGCGGTCTTGTGTGCAGCGGTTACCCATGCAATATGGAATGCGTTTGTAAAAACCGGGGATGACCACCTAATTTCAATCGCTGGTGTCTCTACTGCCAGCGCCATTATCGCGTTGCTGATATTCCCGTTTGCTGGTACGCCAGCGACTCCAAGTTGGCCCTATATTGGTGCTTCTGTCATCCTGCATGTAGCTTATATGATTGCCTTGAGTCAAGCCTATCGCTACAGTGATTTCTCCTCTGCCTATCCAGTGGCACGAGGAACTGCACCGGTACTGGTATTCGCATGGAGCCTCCTGTTATTGAACGAAACGCTGTCCCCCCAAGAATTGCTTGCGGTCTGCGGGATTATCGTCGGCATTGGCATATTTTCTACTCGTCGTCTGGGCGTGGTGGTACATGACAAAAAAGCACTAGGATATGCCTTATTAACCGCGGCCTTTATTGCTGCTTATTCGGTGGTAGATGGTATTGGCGTGCGTCTTTCTGGCAGCGTTAGTGGGTATATGGCATGGATGACCTTTCTGGAGATTTTTCCGCTCCTGCTGTACACCTATTTTAAAAGGGGGCCTAAACTGTTTGGTGCGATCGCGAACAACGCAGCCCCTATGATGATGGGCGGTATACTCGCGGTGGGTGGTTATTGGATTGTTATTTGGGCCATGACGCAAGCGCCGATCGCCTTGGTTGCGGCTTTGCGCGAAACGTCGATTATCATTGCTGCACTAATCGGGGCTTATTATTTTAAAGAGCCTGCTGGCAAAAGACGAATTATCGCAGCGGTCATTGTTTGCATCAGTGTAGTGATTTTACGTTTGCCGGGTTGAGGCGGCGAGCAACGAAGTAACGGTGTGCGCCTTTGGGTGGGTTGATTTGATGCCTATTCCATAAAAAGGCATATCAAAGTGCGCAGCAAGTTGGGCGTCACACGCCGAATCCCCCACCACGACTGAATTGATAAGATTTATAGCCGGGTATTTTTTTAGAGCTTGATCGATCATCCCCGGGTTTGGCTTAAGGCAATCGCAGTGGGTATTTCGCGCGTGGGGGCAATACAGTATATCCAGTATAGTGATGCCCTCGCGCTCCAGCACTTCCAACATTTTTTGGTTGATGGTCTGGTAACGCTGTTCATCAATGATCCCTTCGCCAATAATATATTGATTGGTGATGATGATTATCGCAAAGCCTTTTAGTCTGAATTGCTTCAGTGCGTCCAGACTGCCGGGGAGAAACTCAGGCGTTTGAACGCTAGACCATTGTGCATCGGGATAATCCCGGATAATCGTCCCGTCGCGATCCACAAAAGCGGCTTTCATATTAATAAGGGTGTAATCTTAAGGCGTGTTTATCCTGCACAAGCCGTGCACGCAAGTGAGATCATTACTGGCTATTTGTCACGAGTATACGGATACTATGGCGCATGTCATCAGAAATTGTTACGCTGGTAGATACAGCAGATCAGGTTATTGGTAAGGCGCCACGTTCAGAAATGCGTGCGAAAGGCCTGTGTCATCGGGCAACTTATATACTGGTATTTAGTAGTGAAAATCAGTTGTTGTTGCAAAAGCGCACCCAAACCAAAGACGTTTTTCCGGGTTATTTTGATGCGGCAGCCGGCGGGGTTTTGCTTTACGGTGAAAGCTATGAGGAATCTGCTACCCGAGAACTGGAGGAAGAGTTGGGGCTTACCAACGTGCCGCTGGTATATCAATTTGATCATTATTATGAAGACGCTCGTAATCGTTGTTGGGGCAGGGTGTTCACCTGTCAACACGATGGCCCATTTAAGCTTCAGGCAACCGAGGTGCAAAGTGCAGAATTTGTTGACGTAGCGCGCATTCTGAACCTTGAGTTTGAACCGCTTACGCCAGATACATGGTCGGTGCTTCAGCGCTGGCAGCAACGGGTTAACCAATCGCTTGATCCTGCCTGAGTTGATAACGGTAACCAGTATTCTGGCGATTTTTGCGCGACGGTAAAACGTATCTGGGTAATAAAGTTCCTAGCCACGCATGCGTTCGGCACGAGGGTCATACATTGCGCTAAGGCTGGCTTGGGCAGGGATGCGCTTTCCCGCTACATCGATCTCAAACTGACTGCCTTCAATCATGCTTTTAGTGATGCTCGATTTGCGATACACGTAACCAAGTCCAACCGATGCACCAAGGGTATGGCCATAATTTCCCGAGGTTAAATGTCCAACCAGTTGGCCATCTTGCATAATTGGTTCATGATGGTAAAGCATTGTGTCTGGGTCTTGCAGTAGAAACTGCACCAGCCGTTTTTGCATCCAGCTTTTATTTTTCTTTTGCTTAACGATGGCTTCACGCCCAATGAATCCGCTCGATTTTTCAAGATCGCATACGAATCCCAAGCCAGCTTCCAGCGGCGTATCTTCATTGCCGACATCATGCCCATAGTGCACGAATTTCTTTTCAATACGACAAGAGTCGAGCGCGTGTAGGCCAGCGAGTTTTAGAGCAAATTCTTCAGCATATTGCCATAAATAATCAAAGGCATGGCGCGCCTGATCGACGGGGATATACAACTCCCAACCCAGTTCGCCCACGAAGGAGACACGAAAAGCGCGGCCAACAGCGCAGCCCACTTCGACCGATTGCCAGCTACCAAAAGGAAATGCATCTGTCGATAAATCCATACGCAGTGCTTTTTCTAACAGCTTACGGCTATTCGGCCCCATGACCCCAAACACGGCCCAACTATTGGTGATGTCGGTGACGCAGCAATGTGCCTCGGGAGCAATATTTTGTTTTAACCAGTGAAGATCTTTATGCGTGTTTGCTGTCGCACTGATCACCCAAAATAGATGCTCTGAGATACGGGTCACGGTTAAATCAGCTTCTATCCCGCCTTGTTCATTTAGCCAGTGCGTATACACTACCTTGCCTGGCGGGACGTCTATATTCGCGCTGCAAATATGTTGCAGACTCGCGCATGCGTCACGTCCCTCTATTTGGTATTTTGAGAACGCGCTTTGATCATACAAAGCAATATTTTCTCGTGTTGCTTGGTGCTCAGCAGCGGAGTAAGTAAACCAGTTTTGCTTGCCAAAGCTATATTGGTATTCAGGTTTAACCCCTGGGGGCGCAAACCAATTAGGGCGTTCCCAGCCCGCAAGTTCGCCAAAGCACGCATTGAGTGATTGCAAACGCTCATGAATAGGGGAGTGGCGCAGGTTTCGCGCGGTTGCATATTGGCGAAACGGGTAGTGGCGTTCGTATAGCAATCCTAAAGTCTCAGTGACTCTTTCTTGCAGATACAGCTGGCTATTTTGTACCGGATGCATGCGCCGAATATCATTGCCCCACAAATCCATGGTAGGTTGACCATGTTCCATCCATTCAGCGAGCGCCAAGCCCAAGCCGCCAGAGGTTTGGATACCCACCGAGTTAAGCCCAGCAGCCGCATAGAAGTTTTTTAGTTCGGGTGCTTCACCAACGTGAAACTGATCATCTGGGGTAAAGCTTTCCGGGCCACAGAAGAAGCTGCGCCAACCTGCATTTTTCAATAAGGGCACTCGCTCCATCGCATCTTCCAGCACGGGCATTAATTGGCTTTCCATGTGGCCTTCGAGTTCATCAAAACAAAATGTGTCCGGGATACCCTTTTGTCCCCAGGCAATGGCTTTCTTCTCAAACGCACCCACTAATATGCTACCCGCATCTTCACGAAAGTAGGCGCAGTTATCATGATCTCTCAAAACCGGCAAATCAGAGGGAACCTCTTCCATTTTCTCGGTAATCGCATAGTAGTGTTCGCAGGCATGTAGTGGCACATTTACGCCGGCCATCCGACCGATCTCACGCGCCCACATGCCGCCACAATTGACCACGAAATCCGCTTTGATATCACCGTGATCTGTCGATACCCCCGTCACTTTATCTTGCTCGGAATGGATCGCCGTGACCTTTACGCCTTCTATGCATTTTGCGCCGCGCAGGCGGGCTCCTTTGATAAATGCCATCGCGGTATCAATAGGGCTGGCAGTGCCATCTTGACCTACCCAGCTTGCGCCGAGTAAATCATCAGTATTCAAAAGTGGGTATCGTTCTTGCGCTTCTGCAGGCGAAACAATATCCACGCGGGTGACCCCAAATGCATTGTTCATGGTGGCCACACGCTTCAGTTCTTCGAGGCGGTCTTGTGAATGCGCAACGGAAAGTGAACCAACCTGGCGAAAGCCAGTTGATTGCCCGGTTTCCTGCTCCAGCTCAGGGAGCAGGGACATTGAATACTCGCATAATTTAGCATGGGTTTCATTGGCGCGCATGGTGCCGATTAAGCCCGCAGCATGCCAGGTGGTTCCGCAACTAAATTGTTTGCGCTCGAGTAGAACCACATCTTGCCAGCCCTGTTTGCTGAGATGGTAGGCGACACTTGCACCGATTACACCACCACCGATAACGATGGCCGAAGCTTGAGTTGGAAGATCACTAGAGGCAGTCATAAGCTTGATATTGGGGTAGGTTATTTTTCAATGGCTCGACCAGTTTAGCACTATTTGTTGCGGCGACAAGCAGTTTGTATGAGAAACATGGTATGCGGAATTTACTTTCGTAAATTCCAAATATGCATATGTATATAGCAAACCAAAAGCAATAGTCGACTGATAAGCGGCTACTCGTTTGATAGTTCAACTTAGCAGTGAAAACAAGTGGAATCAAACCGCTATAACGCCACCTTATAAGCTGGTTGCACGCGCATACCTTAAGCGATTGTCAGCTTAAACTATTTACCTATTAGGCAGGAAATGAACCAGGTATTTCGTGCTCTAAGGGAGTTTCTGGCATAATCAATTCCACTGAGTTGGTACTATATAAATATAGCGTGAATTCCTATCTTCTGTGCTTTGAATTTAACGCCCATAACAACCATTAAAGTGAGGCTAATTTATGTTAATCGGTGTCCCTAAAGAAATTAAAAATCATGAGTATCGGGTAGGTATGACGCCCACCAGTGTGCGTGAAATGGTGCATCATGGTCATGATGTACTGGTGCAGGCGAATGCAGGTGTTGGGATTGGTGCGTCTGATGATGATTACCATCAGGCGGGTGCCACGGTAGTTGATGCACCAGAGGATATTTTTGCCAAGGCAGATATGATTGTAAAGGTCAAAGAGCCGCAGGCGGTTGAGCGCGCAATGTTACGCGAAGATCAGATACTATATACTTATTTGCACTTGGCGCCTGACCCCGAGCAGACGAAAGATTTGGTTGAAAGTGGTGCAGTTTGTATTGCATATGAGACGGTGACTTCTCCTCAGGGTGGTTTACCATTGCTTGCGCCGATGTCAAAAGTCGCTGGCCGCCTGGCAGTTCAGGCAGGTGCGCATTCTTTGGAACAGCCCAATGGTGGCTTGGGTATGCTGCTGGGTGGCGCACCTGGCGTAGCGCCGGCTAAAGTCACTGTTATAGGAGGTGGTGTAGTGGGAACGCATGCTGCGCATATCGCGGTTGGCATGGGGGCGGATGTTTGGGTGCTGGATCGGAATCCTGATGTGCTGGAATCACACTGGCGACAATTTGGTCGTTCAACTAACGCAGTCTTTTCGACCCAGGACGCGCTTGAAGAACATGTCACGAGCGCGGAATTGGTTATCGGCGGTGTATTGATACCGGGTGCTGAAGCACCTAAACTGGTGACCCGAGATATGCTTAAGAAAATGCAAAAGGGCTCGGTAATCGTGGATGTTGCGATTGATCAAGGCGGTTGTATTGAGACTTCAAAAGCGACGACGCATGCCGAACCGACCTACGTGGTAGAAGACGTGGTGCATTACTGTGTGGCCAATATGCCGGGTGCTGTGCCTAAAACATCGACTTATGCACTTAATAATGTCACTTTACCTTATGCGTTGGCGTTGGCGGACAAAGGCTACAAGAAAGCTTTGCAAGATGATCCGCATCTGCTCGCAGGGCTCAATGTCATTCACGGCAAGGTGAGCTATGAACAGGTCGCCAACGATCTGGGCTATGATTACACACCCGCGAGCGAGCTAATTTAGTTCAATGTGAGACCCTCCTGCGAGGCCCTTTGGCTACGGCTTCGCAGGTGGCGGTATTTACCTATTTAGAGACTGTGCTAATCCGTAGTATTTCGGCCGCAATCAAGTCGATCCCTTGTTTGATTTTATCCGCTGTAATCGACGAGTAGGCCAACCGAAAGTAGTTTGCGGGTGGGTCGGCCTGTAGAAAGAAGCTGTCCCCAGGCTCAATCACCACGCTTTTAGGTAATAGGCGCATACACAATTCGCGCGTATCAATGGGTTTCTTGACTTCAACCCAGAATGCCGAACCACCCTTGGTAGAGACAAAGGATAAAAATGGGTATTGTTCTATCGCTTCTGCCATTACCTGCCAGCGTTTTTTGTAAATTTCATGGATTTTGGGAAACATCGCATGGTAATGACCAAGGCTTAAAAAATATGCCACTGCCCGTTGGTTGTTGATGGGCTGGTGGCGTTGCATTAAACGTCTTAATCCACGCGCCTCCTGGATAAATTTACTGGGCGCGACGATATAGCCCATGCGCAGCCCAGGTGCAAATGATTTAGAAAAACTGCCGATATAAATCACCCGATCATGCTCATCGATGCTTTTTAACGCAGGGGTCGATTCAACTAAAAAATTTATCTCAGCATCGTAGTCGTCTTCCAGAATAACAAAGTTGTTTTCTTGTGCGGACCTAAGTAGAGCTTTGCGACGACGCAGGGTCATGGTCACACCGGTTGGGAATTGATGGCTGGGCGTGGTATAGATTAAGTCACAATCTTTTTTTATTGACGCTACAACCAAGCCATTATGATCCAGCTCTAGCGAGTCTACCAGGGAAGTTTTCAATGCCAGGGTATTCTTCATGTCGGGATAACAGGGGTTTTCAATACCCACGTGTGTATTTTGGTCAACCATGAGACTGGCGACGATATACATCGCATTTTGGGAGCCCGCTGTGAGCAAAATCTCATTATTATTTGCCCAAATGCCGCGCCGCGGTAATACCTTGGTTTGTATTTGCTCGATCAAGAACGGGTCGTCTTCGTCGATATAGTCGATATTCCATTTTCTAATTTCCTGAACGCTCGATGTTGAACGAATGACTTCACGCCAATCATGATGCGGAATGAGTTCTCTATCCAACTGTCCATACACAAACGGAAACTCATGGTCTTTCCAATCCCGACATTTCAGTATGGTACGTGCTGTAGAAGGGTACTTAACCAGTAAATTGGAGCACCATTCCGGCGGCGCTTGGTTGGGTTTTTCGGTGGCTTTTTGTACATGCTTTTGTTGAATGCTGCCGCATAAAATTGATTCGCTGACAAAATAACCTTTGCGACTAATCGCTTCTAGATAGCCTTCGGACTCGAGTTGTTCGTAGGCAATGGTGACGGTATTACGCGCAACATTTAATTCGGCCGACAGTGCGCGTGAGGAAGGTAGGGCCTGCCCAGGGCGTAGCAAACCACTGACAATCGCGCTCACGACTTGCTCTCGAATCTGCAGCTGTAACGTACTGTCTCCACCATGTTCTAGCCGGATGAGTCTGTTCCACATTATTGACATAGCGTTCGCTGGACTTAAATGATTTAGTTGTTTGGCTCTATCAGATTTACCAAATCTTTCTATACTGCTATTATGATCAAAATATATTGATAGCGTAACCACTTGAGGAAGTAAAGTCATGAACAAATCCATTTCTTCAGACCAATTGTTGATTCAGCAAGATAAGCAACATGTATGGCACCACCTGACTCAGCATAAACCTCTGGAAATCAATGATCCGATGATGGTCATCGAGGGGAGTGGGATGCATGTTACCGATCAAAATGGTACCGAGTATCTAGATGCGACTTCGGGTGGATTATGGACGGTTAACGTCGGTTATGGTCGTGAGGAAATTGCCAAAGAGGTTTACGATCAGCTGAACAAAATGCCTTTTTTTGCAGGCACGGCGGGCAGCGAGCCCGGCGCAAGATTTGCTGCGAAATTGATTGAGAAAATGCCTGGATTGAGTCGTGTATATACCTCCAATTCTGGCTCTGAGGCCAATGAAAAAGCCTATAAGATGGTACGTCAACTCGCGCACTTCAATAATGAAGGTAAAAAGCACAAGATTATTTATCGTGATCGCGATTACCACGGTACGACCATTTCTGCTCTGAGTTCCTGTGGTCAATTTGAACGTAAAGGCCAATATGGCCCCTTTACGCCAGGTTTTGTTGAAATGCCAAATTGTTGCCAGTATCGTAACGAAGGTAAAACAGGTGAGGAACACGCGCAAGCGCTTGAAGATATTATTCTGGCAGAGGGACCAGATACTGTTGGCAGTGTCGTACTTGAACCCATCACTGCGGGTGGGGGTATCATCGTACCACCTGACGGCTACTTCCCGCGGATTCGAGAAATCTGTGATAAATATGGTGTGTTATTGCACATCGACGAAGTGGTATGCGGGCTGGGCCGTACAGGTACATGGTTTGGTTACCAGCATTTTGGTTTTATTCCGGATATCGTTACCATGGCCAAAGGGGTTGCGAGTGGGTATGCAGCTATATCGGTAACCGCAACTACCGAAGCGGTATTCGAACAATTCAAAGACGATGGCACGGATAGAATGCACTATTATCGCGACGTCAGTACCTTTGGGGGTTGCACTGCCGGCCCAGCAGCAGCACTTAAAAATCTTGAGATAATCGAGCGCGAAAATCTGCTGCAACATGTAACCGATACGGGCGAGTATTTGTTCGATAAACTCTTTGAGTTACAAGAAAAACACCCCCTCATTGGTGATGTGCGCGGCAAAGGGTTTCTTGCGGGCATGGAATTGGTGAAAGACAGAAAGACCAAAGAGCCGGTCGAAGAAGCTGTATTGATGCGTATTGCAGCAGACTGTTTGGAACAAGGTGTAATGATCGCTCGAACTAACCGGTGTTTTAAGAAGTTCAATAATACACTGATATTAAGCCCGGCGTTTGTTTGTGGAAAACCTGAGGTCGATATTATTGTAGGTGCCATTGATGCCGCCCTGGGTCGTACCGAAATTTCTGCGTAGTGGGGTGAGGCAGTTAAATTATTAGCGGTTGGCCAGCAGAATATTAAGGGCGCTTTTTAAGCGCTCTTTTTTTGGCGATGGGTATAATGCGCTTGGGTTAATCAATTAAATAATAGTCAATGGCTGATTCAAGCAGGGTTGTGCTAATTACGGGTGCGAGCAGGGGTATTGGAGCGGCAACCGCCAAGCTTTTCGGTGCTAAAGGGTATACGGTGGTGATTAACTACCGTACTGATGAAGATTCTGCGCGTAAGGTCGCTGGGCAGGTTCGGGAAAATGGGTCCACTTGTGTTTTGGTTCAGGCGGATGTATCAAAAGAAGCCAATGTCGTCGATATGTTTAAGGCCGTCGAAGAAAAACTTGGTCGAGTGAATGCCCTGGTAAACAACGCAGGCATCTTGCTACCACAAATGTCGTTAGTTGAAATGAGCGCCGAGCGTATCAACAAGATGCTTACCACTAATGTCACTAGCCATTTTTTATGTGCACGGGAGGCCATTAAGCATATGTCTACCAAGCGAGGCGGTAGTGGTGGCGCGATAGTTAATGTGTCTTCAGCGGCTGCGCGCCTAGGCTCGGCCAATGAATACATCGATTATGCCGCCTCGAAAGGCGCTATCGACACTTTAACACGCGGCTTGGCTCTAGAGGTGGCTAAAGAGGGTATTCGGGTAAATTGTGTTCGTCCAGGTTTTATCGATACGCAAATGCATGCAGATGGAGGCGAACCTGGCCGTATTGAGCGGCTAAAAAATCTTATTCCAATGCGACGAGGTGGCAAACCAGAGGAAGTTGCAAATGCGATTTACTGGTTGGCGTCAGACGACGCCACGTATGCGACCGGCAGTTTTATTGATGTGGCAGGTGGAAGATAGTTTAGCATCAGGCGCATAAAGCTGCATCGCAAGATAAGATGCAAAATAAGATCGCACAATATTTTTCTAGTACCCCTTTATTGGCGAAGCTGTGCACCCAAAACGGGTGGATGGATGAAGACAGCCTAAGGATTACCTTGCTAGAAACAGAGCATGATGCGTTAATTTACGAAGTACGGTTTGAGGAAATCCTTAAAGAAGGGTCGGGGTGTGAGTGTGGTCGTATTGATTGTTGGGGGAAAGTCAAAATCAAACAAGGTGCTGACGGCGAAGTGATTGACGCACAAATTATATCTGGAGTTAGATAAGCACTGGGTCTGTGGTTAATCAGGTTCCAGATACCACCTGATTTAACCAGATGTTACGCTGCGTAATGTTCAGGTTGTTTTTATTACTTAAATTGCATTTGTGCTATCAAGACCTATATTATATAGGGCGCACCATATTTAAGCGGAGGTGAGACCCGATGGATATTAAGGTAACTTTGGTTGCAGTAGTGCTACTAGCAGGCGCACTCAGTGCCTGTACCACAACACGCGAAGTGATCCAAGCCGTACCCGATGGTATTGATATCAAACAGGCGCAATCCAGTCAAACAACTGACACAAAAGTACGCTGGGGCGGCGATGTTGTAAAAGTCAGTAATTTTAATGATCATACCCTAATAGAAATCATCTACAGGCCACTGGATAGTAGCAGCGCACCGCGTACGACCGGCCAAAGTGACGGGCGCTTTCTTGCGCGTATAAACCAGTTTATCGATCCGGAAAACGCCAAACCCGGGCGGCGGATTACCGTGCGTGGGGTGCTGGGCGACTGGCGTACCGATAAAATTGGCGAATTTGATTACCAGTATCCTTTAGTTTCAGTTGAAGAATACAAAATATGGCCAAAACAAAAACCACGTCCACCTAGATATCGTGATCCATATTGGGGTTACCCTTATTGGTACGATCCATTTTGGGGGTACCCTTTTTACCCAGGCTGGCCACATTCTGATTTTATAAATCTTCGTATGCACCATAGGTATTACAGATGAACACTCTTACTCAATTACGCTATTACTCGCTGGCAGGTTTAGCCACCATACTGGTAGCTTGTCAAACAGCGCCACCTATTGATGCTGATAAAAGTGCATCTACCGCCACCCCTGACAGCGTAACTGAGCAAAGCGCTGGGAATCAGGAATTTGTATGGGGAGGCAAAATCCTGCAAACCCAGAACCAGCAAGGTAGCACCGAAATCACAATATTGAGTTACCCGCTGGACAAAAATCAAAAACCCAGGCTACGCAGGGATTCCAGTGGCCGGTTTATTGCTATTTACCCGGGCTATCTTGAGCCCATTGATTATGCTGCGGGTAAAGCCATTACGGTGGTAGGTAAACTGACTGGCTTCCGCAATGGAGCAGTAGCCGACGCTGATTATGCTTTTCCCTTACTCAGCGTAGATAATATTCAGTTGCATAAAGCCCAGGATAGAATGCGAATTCCATTCTCCATTGGCGTTGGGATTGGCTTGTAAACGAATGGGCTGCATACCGGCATTTTTCTAGGCAATCAGCTCAAAACTGGCGATCATTCAAGCTGGGTGATATTTATCCAGCGCCTCGATTAAACGTTGCACATCTTGGGCGCTGTTATAGTGAACCATCGACGCCCGGCAAACCCCGGCTTCCGGGTCTATACCCAGCGCTTGCAACAAGCGATAGGAGTAGAAATGGCCTGAGCCGGTCATGAGCTGTTCTTGCGCAAGCCGTTTTACCAAATCAAGTGGCGTATGTTTTTGGGAAGTAAATGCCACTGTTGGCGCACGTTGCGACGCGTCACTTTTGCCGAGTAAGCGGATTTGGCTGTGATTTGCAAGATAGTCTAACAAAGGTTGCACCGTTTCATGCTCGTGTGCTTGGAAAAGCTGTAAAACCTGTTTGGCTTGCGCGCTACTATCAGGCTGGTCTGTAAAATGATGTTGATAGATAGCTTCGAAATAGTCAATCACTCCGTTAACCGCAGCAATTTGCGCGTGATCAGGCCCGGCGGGGGTAAATCGATACCCTGCTTTGTCTTGGTTAAAAAAATGTCCCTGATAGGGCAGTTGATTGAGTGCTTTACCTAGCACCATGACACCAAGATGCGGTCCATACACTTTATATAATGAGAACAGGTAAACATCGGCACCCAGTGTGCTTATATCCGGTAATCCATGGCCACAATACGACACGCCGTCTACAATTGCGATTGCCCCTGCGGTATGTGCTAGCGCGACAATTTCCTTAACCGGATTAATGCTCGCCACTATGTTGGAAGCGTGGGTAAAGGCCACTACTTTGGTTTTATCACTTAGAAGGTTTGCCAGATCATCTATTACAAGTTCTCCCGTTTGCGTGTCCACCTGCCATTCTTTGATCACCAGACCACGATGTTCAAGACGACGCCAAACACCAATATTGGCTTCGTGGTCTTGATTGGTCACAACTATTTCATCACCCGGCGCAAGATATTCCGCCAGTGACTGCGCCAGATTGAAGGTATTTTGTGACGTTGAAGGTCCAAAATTGACTTCATCGCTGGCTACGTTGAGCATCGCTGCCATACGATCTTTTGCCCGATCCATCTGCGTGCCAGCTTGCTGCGAAGCCGGGTAGGCATGATAGGGTTGTAATTTGGAGTTCAGGTAATAGTTGTGCAATGCTTCAATCGCAGCACCACAGGCATAAGAGCCGCCTGCGTTTTCAAAAAACGCCCAGTCTTTAAGTTCAACCTGCGTAAAAGCTGGAAAACAGCTGCGAACAAATTCGATATCAAGTTTCATATCCATTTCTGTCGTTTGATTGAGTCGGTCTGGCGCAACGCGAGTTTAACACTGCTGCACCTTTACGATGTCTATTACAGCGAATAGTTAGTTTTACAGGCTACGGGTTTGCTTGTTGAATGTGAACTTCACCCTGCTTATAAAGCGCGCTTTGTAGCGCCGAGAAACCAATTTAGTTGATACCCAAACGAATTGGCTGAAAAATTTTGTATTTAGGGTATTATTGGTCGGTACTCATCAACTAACCTGCAGAGTACCATGATCATTCCTGCCAATAAAAATGTCGTCTGTATTACTGGAAGTGTATGGTCTGGAGATCACCGCGCTCCGCGTTGGCTGCTTTTAAAGGACGGGTTTGTGCGCCCTACCTGGTTTACGACTGGTCGACAAATTTATGATGCTGAATACACCCAATTGTCAGCAGCAAAATTTCATCTTTACAATTACGAGCAAGAGGTTTTAACGTATATCAAGTATGGTCGTAGTTTTATGGGTGTCCTCAAACCGGACATAAGTTCAGCTTTGGATAAATCAGAGCGAGGTGCACTCTTTGTCGGCCCGCAAGAGATGGTGGAACAGATCGCCGGTGCGATTCCAAAAACCATAGTTTTTACGTTAAAGGCGAAGGGAATGAAGCTATCGCCTCATCTGGATAAAGCTAGGCAACGCGGTCAGCTGCATCGCATTGACGTTGACCCGATAGAACCGGGTTCCTGGTCAGAGGCCTATGCGTCGATTACCAAGACAATTGGTATCCGCTAGGTGTAAATCTTATTTAAAAATCTAAAGAAAGAAATAGCATGGGTTTGGATCAAGCGACGGTTCGCGGAGTAGGGAACAATAGGTTGAGCGAGATCAGGGTCAGCGACTCCTTGGAGTATTCCGTACTTTTTTACAAATGTTGCACTGGATGAGGCCTATTTGTGAAGGCAAAATAGGAGAATTATTTCAGTTGGATTTTATATCCACCCAAACCAAAATCTAACCACCCACCAACAGTTAGCTATAGAGCGTCGGCGCGCCTAACTCAGTGTGAATTTGGTTGCTCACTTGATGAGAGATATTCAATCCTTTGGCCAACTTGTCTAGATATACCGCTTCTTCTTTTGAATCTAGATTAATGGCCAATAGTGACATTAAGTAAACTTGCTGTTCCATGCCTCGAGGAACACTGTTGATGACCCTGGTGACATCCATGGGTGAATTTAATTCACGACGCACAAATTCAGCATCTTCTGCAGAAATGTCTCCGAGTTGTTTGGTGAGCTTGGCTTGTTCTTCAGCGTCGATTTGACCATCTGCGTTGGCAGCACTGAGCATTGCGCGAATCAGAACTTTGGCTTGCATTTCTTGATCAACTGTTGGCTTTGATTTAGCGGTTTCGCCATTAATTGCTTGGTTAAATAAGTCACCCAAACCGTTATCTTGTTTCGAGTCGCCTAGAGAATCGAGCATACCACCAAGACTGCCGCTTTGCTTCTTTCCACCGAGTAACTCACCCATACTACGCGTATCGGTATGACTACCTTCACCTGTAGGCCCACGCAATAGGCCACCTAGCCCACCACCCCCTGAGCCTTTAATCATTTTACCCACGCCTTTCGCGACCATAACGCCTATGGCTATTTTTCCTAACGTTCGAACTAAACTCATGTTTAAATCTCCTGAATGCTGTGAATGTACTCAGCCTCGATGATAACACTTCGCGGCGGTTACACAATGGAAGTGAAAGGTTTTGGGTTGGCTGATACTTATTGATTTAAGGGTAGAAGTTTTATGCTGCTTAACCGCTTACTATCCTTGGATAATCAATATACCAATACCCCAATATGTATTTTGGTGCTTTATTTGCGATATATCACGAAAATAATGCGATAAAATAGCGGGAATTATTTAGTGACTCTTTTGATTTCTCAAGAAAACGGTGATTCGCAAAGATGGAAAAGAAAAAAATTCTGTTGGTGGATGACAGTCCGAATATGACTCAAATGCTTCACCACATGCTTAATATCACAGGTGATTATCATATCCAAGAGGAAAATAAAGGACGACGGGCGTTGGCAACGGCGAGAGAATTCAACCCTGATCTGATGTTTCTGGACTTTATGATGCCGGATGTTGATGGAATAGAGGTGGCTGCCCAGTTTGAGGAAGATGAAAACTTAAAGCACACAAAAATCGTGTTTCTGACCGCAATCGTTACCAAAGATGAAGTCGATTCGGGAAGCGTCGATAATATTTCCGGTTATTCTGTGTTGGCAAAACCAGTTCGCGCAAATGAATTGACCGCATGTATCGACAATTTATTGGGCCCGTAATTGTTGGGTCGATCTATCCCTCCAAACGCATCGCCACCTTGGCGTTTTTAGATAAGCAAAAATCCATTGATGCAATTCGGTGGTATTTCTGGTGGAGTAAGCCACTAAACGGCTAACCCAAAATTGACACAAAGCCGATATGGCTTGGTCTTAGCGGGCGGTAAGTCTTTGATAAAAATGGTGGGGCGTACAGGGATCGAACCTGTGACCACCTGATTAAAAGCCGGAATAATCACTTTTGACTATTTCATTAAATCAATCACTTGCGATGCTTGCCGAGTGTTGAAAATGCCAGTAAATGGCACAAAAATGGCACAAATTTCTGTCAGTTTGGCACAAACTTGGCACAGAGCTTAGTGCGAGAATGGACGCTTTAAATGGAATTGACTCAGATAACTTGTTGATATTTGTTTTACCTCATTATTTCAATTATGTTAATCGAAGTTTAGGGTGGCAGCTGGTAAAGCGCCATTCACACCCCTTCAAATAGAGATGAAAATGGCTCTTAGGGCGCCGTTAAAACTGTGCAAATGACACTTAGTCTAGTTCCAAATTTTCTCAGCTCTATTGATATGGGTTCGCTTGTCAGCAGACAACTCACTATGATTGATGCTTTGGGTTTACGCTCACTTACGAGACAGCTGTTCGAGAAGTGTTTCCATCGGCGTTCTCCCGCAGCACATTTTGCCTTGGTGAGTTCGTTGAGTATTGTACTTTATCAGCCACTCGTCAAGATCAGCTTGAAGCTCATCGACTGATTGATAAATTTTCTTGCGCAATGTGACCTGATAAAACTCATTCAAAATGGTTTTATGAAACCGCTCGCAGATACCGTTAGTTTGCGGTGATTTGACCTTGGTTTTGGTGTGCTCGATATCATTTAACGCGAGATATAGCTGATAATCATGCTGATCAGCCCGGCCACAAAACTCAGTGCCTCGATCCGTCAGGATACGTAGCATAGGAAGCTCGTGTTCTTCGTAGAATGGCAGAACACGATCATTGAGCATATCGGCCGCAGTGATTGGTGTCTTGGTCGTATACAGCTTCGCGTGAGCGACCTTGCTATAGGTATCCACAAAGGTTTGTTGATATACCCGGCCAATGCCCTTGAAGGTGCCCACGTAGTACGTATCCTGAGAACCAAGATAGCCAGGGTGCGCTGTTTCAATCTCACCATAGGCCTCATCATCGTGCTTTTTACGCTCCATCGCGGCCACCTGAGACTCCGTTAAAATCAGACCTTCTTCAGCCACTTTGGCGGACAACGCTGCCAAGCGATCTTTAAAGCAGGCCAGGTTATGGCGAAGCCAAATACTACGAACCCCGCTGGGCGAGACAAAAGTGCCTTTCTTGCGAAGCTCATTACTGGTTCGAGTTTGACCGTGTGCTGGTTCTTCAAGCGCGTATTCGACCACAATAGCTTCAATCGCAGGATCAATTCGATTCTTCAGATTTGGATTGTGTGATTCACAGACATCCTTTCAATATAATTGGAGGATATGGATAGAGAAATTCATCAACGATTGCACTGGGTAAAGCTGTACGAAAAGCATGGGAACGCTGGTTTTGTATGTCGGCGCTGCGGTATCTCTAGACCCACGCTGAGAAAGTGGTGGGCTCGTTATCAGAAATTGGGTATAGCAGGCTTAGAAAGCAAAAGTAGACGGCCACACAATTCTCCGGCAACAAAAGTCGGTTCCTATGAAGAATCTCTCATTCTGGAATTGCGTCAGACTCGAAACCTAGGAGCACGTCGTATTCAAAGCGAACTCCGTCGTAACAATAGCGTCTCACTTTCGCTCGGTACAATCCATAAAGTATTAAAACGGCATCATGTCCCGCCTATTAGAAAGTTTCGCCGTAAAAAGGATTACATTCGATATGAGCGGCCTATTCCAGGAGATCGTGTTCAGATGGATACTAGTAAGATTGGCACAGGCCTATATCAATATACTGCTGTTGATGACTGTACTAGATACAGGGTGCTTCGCTTATATAGTCGCCGCACAGCAGCAAATACTCTAGATTTTATCGATTGCGTATTGGAGGAGATGCCTTTTCCGATTCAACGAATCCAAACTGACAGAGGACGAGAGTTTTTTGCGATAAAAGTGCAGGAACGATTAAAGAATTACAAAATAAAATTTCGGCCAAATAAGCCTGGATCACCTCACCTCAATGGCAAGGTTGAACGCTCCCAGAAAACAGATAAAACCGAGTTTTATGCGACGGTAGATTTATCTGATTCTGATCTAAAAGAACAACTTTCACTTTGGCAGCATTACTACAATTGGGATCGGCCTCACAGTGCGCATAATGGTAATTCGCCTATGGAACGGTACTTTGAACTGAGCGACGAAACGCCGTTCTCCGATGAAGTTTCAAGCCTTTATCAGGCGAGTAATGAACGCATACAAGATCCAAATTATAAGAGAGATTTAGAACTTAGAAAAGTGAAAGGATGTCTATGAATCACACATTTAAATATGTGACCGGCGGGATTTTCTATTTTCCAAATTGACCGCCACTGTTTATCTGTTTCCCTTCGCTCGGTTATGGGTCTTACACAACATTTGGCAGTTTTTAGCATCCGTTGCACCACCTTTACTCCAAGCTGTCACATGGTCTGCGTCCATCTCCTTCAAACTCCATATCTTATCTTTGTTGGCATCGTGTCCAATGGTACAGAGAGGGCAATTTGATTCGTCTTTTGCTTTTGCGGTCTTTGTCTGTGTAGCATAAACCGAGCGTTTAGTTGCATCATCAAACACTCGAACATCAAGCAACTTTGTGTTAACTTCACCTCCCAAGACATACTCAAAGATTCCGCGTCTTTTCTTGACATAAGCATCGCCATAGAGCCTCTGAACCGCAGACGATACAGTGATCGGATCGTATTTCTTCTTGTTGTAAGTCTCGTAAAGTCTGTTCCATTCTTGTCCCCTCATCTCGCTTTCCACATCAGTAAAGGTGGTTGAAACCCAGTCAATTACCTTATTAAAGTGTTTTTTTAACTCAGTAATATTCTTATCGTTACGATGCCTACTCATGTATTTGTCTACAGCACCACCAGACACCCATTCTAAAGCACGTTCTAAATAAGCTTGACGCTTAATGTCACCAGCTATGTAAGCACTCCACTTTTGCACATTAGCATTCTGACTATTGCTGAACTCTTCACGTGCTTTAGTGACAAATGGGCCAGAATATACTGCGTTTAGAATTTCTTGTTCAGTTAAAGGTACACCAGCAATATTTATGGTCTTAAACCAATCCTTGATCTCAGGCTCGTTACCCTCACAAACATATACCAATAATTTTGTATTCAGTATCTGCTCTCGCTGACTATTGGCCATGCCGCTGTAGTATTGCTCATGATTGTTCTTGTCCTTTACGGCAAACTTACCGGCCACAAAACGACCAATGCTTGTAATCCGTTGCTGGCCATCTAAAACCTCGAATTTATCAGCACCAACTTGATTAAAATATATTAAACCGATGGGGTAACCTTTCAAAATTGAATCAATAACCGCAACATCTTTTTTGCCATCAGCGTAGATGTAGTTACGCTGATATTCTGGTTGAATGGTCAATTTGCCTGACAACCCAAACAGACCCTTTCCCTCAAATTCGTTATAGACGAAGCCGTCGCAAATTTCCTTGATTGTGACGTCTGTTTTCAGGGTTGTTTTCATAATTACCTATTCTTTATGCTTGATGAATATTCGATCGTATGTTCTTTTGTTATTTACGAGAGTACAACCCCCTCTATCTTCAGGATGTTCTTGATACTTTAATTTTTTCAATTTATCCTTGGGTGCAGATGCGCGCGTATTTCCGCTGGCTTGCCATATAATTTCAAATTGTTCAGGTGAATATTTGTCGAGAAAACTTATTGGTACACCCATAATACCGCTGTAATCACTCGGTATGGCGTCAGTGAATGGTACTTCGATTGCGTCGTAATTATCATAATTTTTATAAGCTGGCTTACGTTGTAACTTCTTATTGAACTTAAGATTTTCTGCCATGGTCATCAGACTAAGTGGCTGATGACGTCGCCCATGATCTAAGTTGGTTAGCCAAACTGATGGAGAACGCAAATAGGTTATGCCATCAACGACACGTACGGCCGTTTTTGGTTTGTTGCTTAGGTCAGTATTCTTCGGAGCAATGAATAGTATGTCTTTGCTGAAACTCAAAGCCCCGGCCCACAATTTATTAGCTTCGATAAGGGGAAAAATTTCTTTCTTCGTCAAGAGATTTTTGTTTGCGATAATGACGAACTTTTTGTCATAGTCAAAAAGTTGTCTAATGTACTCTCGAAACAAACTAAATGGAGGATTAGTAACTACAATATCTGATTGTTTAAGGAGTTCTATACATTCCTCGCTACGAAAGTCGCCGTGTTGTTGGAGTGGCATCCACTCATTGTGTTTATTGGCTCTGAGTTGCAAGGCAATATCTTCAAGCGTAAACGAACCATCCCCATCCATATCACCGACTTCGTTAATAATAAACTTATTAGCAGTGATTTTTGGCCGACCTTTGATCGGTTTAAGTGTGACATCATCGCCAAACAACTCTATTTGTGTATTAGCTACCGGCGATGGTTTGTAGCTTGTGGTGATAAGTTGCTTCAGTCCAAGTCGTTTAAAATTGAGTACGAAGTAACGAAAAAAATTGCTTTCAAACGGGTCATCGCAATTACTGTATACGACCTTACCTCTAAAAGTGTCGGGGTCGTACTCGAGATAGGCTTCAATTTCTTTTTGAATGTCTCCGTACTGTGTATAAAACTCATCATTTTTTGCCTTTTTAGCATTTGTTAGGTTTCTGTTCGCCATCTACTAATCCGTTGGTATCCTTCATTTGTTGAATGCGCCCGATTGTAGCACTCGACATCACATCTGTGGATTAGTCAATTGACGGATTCCGAGAAAGTGCAATACTGATGGTGCATGACTATTACTGTTAGACAACAAAATATTTTTGTCCGCAAAAACCTCTTCGTGAGGACCAACATCCGAATGGCGCCATCGGTGATGGTAAATGCCCAATAACCGCTGGTAACAATCAAATAATTACGTAGGCCCTGATTCACCGTATTACAGGCTTTGAGCAACTTTTCGCACGAGTTCCATCATGCGGTTAACGTAGCCCCATTCATTATCATACCAGGCGTAAATTTTTACTTGGGTGCCGTCAATCACCATGGTGGAAAGGGCATCGACGATAGACGAGCGCGGATCGTTTACATAATCAATAGAGACCAAGGGTCGTACTTCATAACCCAAAATTCCTTTGAGTTCGCCCTCAGCGGCTTGTTTGAAATAGCTGTTGACTTCATCAACGGTAACGGGACGCGATGCTTCTAGTACCAGATCGGTCAGCGAGGCGTTGAGCAGCGGCACGCGTACCGCATGCCCATTGAGCTTGCCTTCGAGTTCAGGAAAGATTTTAGTAATCGCCTTGGCTGAACCGGTTGTGGTCGGAATGAGAGAGTGACCACAGGCACGTGCACGTCGTAAATCTTTGTGGCCTTTGTCGACGATGATCTGAGTATTGGTAATGTCGTGAATGGTGGTCATGCTGCCATGCTCGATACCGATATTTTCGTGGAAGACTTTTATCACTGGTGCCAAGCAGTTAGTCGTACAGGAGGCCGCGGTAAGCAGGTTATGTTGTGCTGGGTCGTAAAGATGATCATTGATCCCGTAGACAATATTAAGCGCACCTTCGGTCGGCGCAGCAACGATTACCTTCTTAACGCCTTGTTCAAAATAGGCGTTTAAGGATTCAGGCTTTTTGTGATGCACGCCAGTGGCTTCGATAACGATATCGCAACCGGACCAATTTGATTCGCCAATGCCGTGGTTTGACATATATTCAATCACGCGATCACCCGCGATAAGGTGATCGCCCTTGCTATCTGTGTCCACCGACCAAATACCGTGGACTGAATCAAATTTAAGCAAGTGTGCGGCGCCTGCGACATCGCAGGCTATTTCGTTGATGCGAACCGGCTTTAGCTCTTGCATACTCCAGCCAGCGCGTAGTGCGAGTCGCCCCATTCGACCGAAGCCGTTAATACCGATTTGGGTTTTCATGGTAGTTTATAGTGTTTGTGTATTGTTACGTTTATACGTTTACGTATCACCACAGTCAGGTGAGAATTTTGTAGTAATAATTCTCAGCGCAATTAAAGAAGAGATCACCAATATATTCATTATTACTTTATTTACGCTGTATTCTGCATACCAAAGGCTAATAAGCTCACCAATCAATACCACCAGGGCGACATCGATAATGAAGGTAACTTTGACGCGACCGATTAAGAGATAAGACTGAAAAACGCGTATCAGCTCGAACGACGCCAATATAATGACGACATCCTTAATCATTTTTTCCGCGCCATGTGACCAATGATCTGGAAAAGAGTGGTACAGATTAGCCAGCAAATTTACAAATCCGTACGCCATCCAAAGGTAAATTGCGAGCAGCAGAATACCGATAAAAAACCCAATGATACTGGAATGCCACTCCTGATTTAAAATGTAGGTTTTGTAGGTGGGACTTTTGGTATGGGTATTCTCAAGCACAATTGAACTTATCAAAATGGAATTAAACCATAGCGTAAAAGAATCATATGTATGATTGATGACAAGTGCCGAGCAGGAAATTACAGTTCATCTATTGAAATGGTGATGGCGCTTACGATGTATTTCTCATTTTTCGTGTTTGATATCACTTGTAATTTGTGGACCTTAAGAGCTCTTTTCACATGCTGAATAACTATATCTGGCTTTTGTATTGACCACAAAAGAGTGTAGTTGAAGAAGTAATTAAAAAATAGCCTGATGTACTTGCAGCACTTAACAGGCTAGCCCGTAACGCCGAGCCCGTGTTTTTTTAATTCCTCATCATATCTACGCGCAAAGTCAACAAATGTAATGCTGAGTACGCCACAAATAAGGTATAGCTCCACTGGATCGAGCTTGCGCTCGCCAATTTCATATTTAGAAACAAAAGATTGTGGTTTGTTTAATTTATCTGCGACGTGGCTTTGGTACAAAGACGCCTCTTTTCTAAGGGTACGCAGTAGCTGAATAAGTACTCGATAGCGATCATCATGGGGGAAAATTTTCATGCATTTATACATATCCTACTTGCGGATATATCCCAGAATAGGATATCATCTACAAAACCCAATATAGGATATGGTAATCAGTAGAGAGGTGTTAGGGGCACTGTGGCATCGGGCAAAAAGAAAAACGCAGATGATATGTGAATCAACTTTGTTATTACTCACCATACATATGTCTCATGCAATTAGGCCTTGTTCTCACATCAATGTCATTCAACGGGGAGAACTACTACTGGCCTAGAGGGCTGTACGGTATCTAGTTCGAGAAAAGATCGGAGCTTTGGCCCACTTTTCTGAGCGAGAGCGCAATTTACAAATCATCAATTAACAATTTCATCACAAGAGGATTAAAACCATGAGAAAAATATTAGTAGCCCTGGGGCTTTGTATGTCACTTTCAGCTTATGCTGGTGAAACCTATGTCGGCGCTAACTTCGATATGATTGATATTGAAGCCGAAGGCACTAGCTTTGATACTGGTGGTATTCGGGGTACGTACGGGAAGTACCTAGATAATACGGCTGGCATAACATTTCCTCTTGCGGTTGAAGGGCGTTTTGGATTTGGTTTGCTTGACGATGATGCGGGTGGCGTTACGGTTAGCACAGATACCTACTGGGGGTTGTATGCGAAAGCAGAGTTGACCAATTTAGGTGCGATTACTCCCTACGGAATCCTAGGCTATTCATCGATCTCAGCAACCGCAAAAGGATTTGGGGAAGAAATCTCAGATGACGACTCCGGATTCTCGTTTGGGGTTGGTGCGCGGTATCACTACAGTAATCTTTTTACGCTGAATTTTGAATTTATGAACCTTGTTGATGATGTGAGTGCGCTGTCATTTGGTGTACAGATGGAGTTATAGGTGTCGACCCAATTTGGCCGTCATAAGGATATGATCAATATACAGAATACGCTGAGCTATCGCGCTGTCTAGATTAGCTCGGAAAGCTGTATGTCTGTATTTGTGTCAACCAACCGCTGGCTTTTAGTTGCCGCGCTATCAGTGGGGATTGGAGTTTTACATGGCTGTAAGACTATGGAAGGTTTGCGCCATGACCTTGAAACGCTCAGTGTAAAGCTGGGGGCTTCGCAACCTGTAGATATAGAGCCACTACCAGAACAAGATACAGATAGTTCACCGGTTTCTAGTGCTTCAGCAATGGAGGGTGAATCAACGAGCGTAAAAGCAAGCCTGGTACGAGAGACACAAGAGAAACTCCTCAAGCTAGGCTATGATGTCGGTACGCCAGATGGTCGCTATGGCGCTAAAACAGAAGCGGCGATACAGGATTTCCAGCTTGATAATGATTTAGGTATTGATGGCAAGCCATCAGTTTCATTATTGCGTGTGATCAATGCTAGATTAGAATGAAAGTTGTGCGCATTGTTCATATCTTGCTAGTTGGGTGTAGTGCATTCGGACTGGCTGCATGCAGTAGCTATGCACCATTACTACCAATACCTACAGTATCGGTTGCCCCTGTCACGATTACGCTGCCTCAGGCAACGGACAAACCCACAGGCCGTGATGAATCATATTATGATCCAAATAAAACGGGCACACCTCTTTATGACACGCAAGGACACAGCCGGGATAAGCTGAGCCCATATTTCCGTGTAAGTGATTTTTCGCATACCGGTGATGTACGGTTTCGTTTTGCGCGCATTGATTCAGAACTCGTCACCTGCCTTACCCGCTTACGAAGGGCCTTATCGCGGCCAATCAGTGTTGAATCCTCCTATCGCAGTTGGGCATACAACGCACAGCTTGTCAAAGAAGGCAAGAAAGCCTCTAGGGCCAGCTACCACATGAGTGGCAAGGCAGCGGATATTTATGTTGCAAATATATCCTCAGCGATATTCGCACAAACGCTCTATACCAATTGTGGCTGTAGGACTGGCCTCGGTGTAGGAAAACATTGGTTTCACGTTGATACGCGGGGTTCATCTGTACGGCCATGGGGGTATGGCGCTAAGGGACTACGGCTTGCTAGTGCTCGGCGTGTTCATAAACAAATGTGCGGTGGTGGAAGGCGGGATACCAACGAAGTTGGCACTATGATTGCACTCTCTGCTCAGCAAGCGCTGGAAGTAATCGGCGGCGCCATACAAACGCTATTGGCGAAATGAGCAAGCACATAATATTTTATGCGCGGTATTTGCTACGCCTGATATTTGTTGTCGCCATCATTATCCTTTGTATCGTTTTTGGTGCGAAGTACTATCTATCGTCTGACTTTTTTACTGCTTTTGTTAATCAAAAGATATTGCAGGAAGTTGGTAAAGACATTGTCATTTCTGGCCCGGTCACATGGGACTCGTTTTATCCAGAGATACGCGTAAATGTAAACAAAATAGAATTCCAAGAGCCCGCCGCCGAAGGGCGTACCAGCAGAGTACGGCTGCGCAATACCGCAGTAAAGCTGCCCGCAAGGATATTGCGACAGCAAAACCATATTTCTGACCTGGTATTGCATATTGATCATGCAGCGGTAGTGATTGAGAAATCAGCGGCAAATGAGTCTGCCAGGGTTGGTATAGCCGATATATTGGCAATTATTGAGCGTGTCCAAGCGCCGCCGATTACAGCACTGGATATTGTATACGCTGATGTTATTGACCGCCGTGGTACTGAACCTACGCATTATCGTGCAAAAAATATCCAGCTCGATCTAGGACATGCGGGGCTAAACCTGAGAGGCTCCTTTGCGGTGGGTGCTAAGGATTCAATACCGCTTAGTGTGGTACTGGAGAAAGATACCTCACAGCAGCAACCTATGTATTTGCTCGACGCTCGTGTACAGTCATCACTACAAGGTATTCCGCAAGAAATTGTGCTCACTTCTTCACTTGCTTTTGACTCCCCGCGTTTAAAGATTACGGGATTGCGCATAGAAAAAAACAAAAATCTCATCACGGGTGATCTTATCTATGACGCGAAAGACAATGCATTGAACGGAAGCTTTGTAATCAAGCGCCTTGAGTTAACCGATGTATTGAGCCCTACCAATAGGTCAAAAAAGGGCGACAAAGTATTGTCGCGTGTAACTTTTCCATACGATATTCTGACACGAGTCAGCACCAACATTAAGATTCAGGCAGGTGCGGTGCGATATTCTGATGCACCCCTTGTTAATGGCACCTTTGTGCTGAATGCCCAGGATGGACAAGCTGAAATACTTGGCAGTGGACTCAGCGTACTGGGTGCACCGACCACGTTGGCGTGGTCAGCGAAAAACCTGGCATCGAATCCTTCTTTTTCAGTGGCATTGACAACAGAACAGCTCGCACTTGGGCGACTTAACCTCTTTGCCAACGATGATCAGTTTTTTCGCGATGGAATTGGCAATCTTTCAGTCAATCTTACCTATACCGGCACATCACTCAAAGACCACACTACCAGCAGTTTAGGTATTCTTTCACTCAACGCAGTCGATGGTCATATATCACCAACGTTTGTGCAGTGGCTAGATAAAAGTATCGTATCGCGTGGCAAGCAACTGGCAACGGAAGATAAAGCTCACGCTAACCAAACAGAGGATGAAGGAGTATCGCTGCCATGTGTCAATATATTCTTTGCACTCAACAATGGCTATGCCGCAGCCAACAAATCTATTCTCATTGAAACCGCTGACAATATGTTTGTGAGTTCTGGTTTTATTGACTTTCACACAGAAAAGATTGGCTTTACTTTTTCTTCCAGTACGAAGAAAGCATTCGACTGGAGTCCGCTTTCAACAGCGAAATATATTCAGTTGGATGGAACACTGGCTTCACCTGCTATTTCTCTGAATCCTCAGGAAACGCTGAAAAAAGGCATGCTCACAGCCTCCTCCTTTATTTTTGGACCAGTGCCCGCGCTTGCTTATGCAGCGTTGGAAGCCGCTCAAAACCAGGCGCAAGATCGTCCGAAGTGCTTACCTCATCGACACCTTGTTCACCAGGTAATCCAGGAGTAAGTCATGATTAATCGCACAAATCGTAAGCAATAAAAAGTACTAGCAATGGTTATAAAAGCGACACGGTGTGGAGTGAAACCAAGCAAATTTATCAACGAAACGTTTACCTGTAATTATTTATTAGGAGATCAGAATGAAACTTAAATTAGGATTAATAGCATTAGTTGTATTTTTAACGTCTTGCGGTGGAGGGGGTGGGTCTAGCTCAGGGGGTTCCTCAGGTAACCCCATTGCAAACGATGTAAACAAAATTTTATTCAGAGCAAAAAAAGTAGACATCCGGGTAAGCTTTTACGAAAGACAAAAACACATATTCAGAGAACGCATTGGTAAGGGACAATCAAAAACGATTTCGTTGCCAGCAAAAACGGCTGTATATAGAGGGTGGATAACATCACCAGAAGTTAGCGTAGGTGATTCGTTTAACTATGAAATTTGCGGAGCAAAAAATGTCTGGGTTGGTGGCGGTAGAGGGCGTTGTGGAGTATTTAAAAAAACGCGACCCAATACTGAAACTATAGATAGCTCAAAAACGTTTTCTGTAAATTAATGACAAAATCTAAATACAAACTTCTAATCGGTGATTTACCGGAATATACCTACGAACGCTGTGTACAAAGTTATCAGTCAATACAATATAAATATTAAGGGATATTTGCATGAAATAGTCTTGTTGTGTAATATGCGGCGCTTAGTTGATTACCATAAAAAAATTAAGTGAGGCAGCTTAAGGGAGCTGGCTTAATTCAATATCAGCAGCAATTGCTGATAAAAGTAATCAATACTAAATTTTCTGAGTAGAGCAGACCATACCAATGGTGTGGTTCAGGGAGACGTGAGTTAAAACTTGAGGAACTACGATGAAAATACCTGTTGCTGTGCAGAGAAGACTTAAAGAGTCCATCCCCAAATTTCAAAAGGTGTTGCTGGCGGTGCGCGACCGTGACGTCAACAAGGCAAATCCTTTCATAGTAGTAGTCGATATTGGTGCGTGTGCTTAAAGCGCATTCGATCAAGAATCATTACCCATCCCAATTAAGAAGGAAAGGAAACATGACAACAAAGCAAAATAGCTACTGGAAAGTAGCAACACTGGTTTTACTTCTGGCTGCATTTCAAACTCAGGCCAGTGTTCAGACCACGATGCCGGATATCTATTCAGAATTGGCACCTGCGGGTACACGCGAAGAAGTGTCGGCAAGTCTGAATGAATTTATCGATCCATTTTCCGGTGGACTAACAATTTCGCATGAAGATTTGGTTGTGCCGGGGAACGGTGGTCTGGATATAAAAATACAACGCACGTATAGCTCAAATAACGTTTACAAAAGCCGGATTACAGATAATTCTGGACCTGAGTTACACAATCTGGTTAATCGATCACCCACTGGTTTGGGGTGGACCATGCACTTTGGGAAGGTGACGCGCGACAACGCATATGGCTGTTCACCTACAAGCACTGAAGGCATTGATAATCTTAATAATCCAATATTTGAGGCCCCGGATGGCAGCCAGCAAATATTCCATTACAATAACTCTAGTCAGAACGGCATAAACGCAACATGGGTGAGCAAGAATCATTGGGTTGCGTACTGTAGCTCAGATAATTTTAGAGTCATTTCCCCGGAAGGCATCAAATATTATATGGGCCTTCGACTTGAAGAAGGGCAGCCCTATGGTTCTTCAGACAATATGGTTTGGTATACCACGAAGGTGACGGACCCAAATGGGAACTATTATGATATTGAGTACGATTCAGGCCCAACCGACGAAAACCTGATTATCGACTACATTGACGCCAGTGATGGGCGTAGAATTAATTTCGGTTACGTTGGTATAAGTAGCGGCGTTCCTCGTCTCAGTCAAATAAGTTTGGTACAAGGTCCTACCTGGAATTATCACTATACTTCTTTAGGCACCGGACAAGGTCATTATTTACTCGATTATGTTACCCGACCCGATGGTTCGCGGTGGGAATATGACTACCACAGTTTTTCGGGTGGTACTGCCGGAGACAATGTATTAGAAGAAATTACCTATCCGTATGGCGGAACCACGCGCTATGCCTACGATTACAAATGTTTGGGTTATGTTTCTTGCATTAATCATTCGGATCGCGCTTATTCTTTGGTCGTGGATACTAAAACCACGGGCGGACGAGATGTTGACGCGGGCACTTGGAACTACGACTACGCGCCGAATAATAACGAGACTAATTTAACCACGGTATATTTCCCGGGTGGAAGATACGTGTATGAGCACTATGGTCTACGGTGGGCAATCCAGCATCCGACCAGTCAACTCTTATGGCGGGTGGGACTATTAAAAAGCAAACGAACCTATAACGGCTCGTCACTCATACAAACCGAATCGTATGCCTACGACAATATGATTGTTTCTTATGAAGACTACATGCGTCCGCCGTATACGGATGGTTTTTATCCTTTTGAGGACAACGAAACAAGAGCACCACGGTTAACCCAAAAGACGATTAATCGCGATGGTAGAAATTATGTAACCAGCTATCAAAATTTTACCGATAACATTAATCCACATAGAATCGTTACCAGTGGCCAGGTATCGAGAACGACGACACTAACGTATTTTCCGAGAAGCAATGGTCAGAATATCGTTTCACGGGTAGAAGACGAAGATTTTGGTGGAACCAACAGAGAAATAAATCGCTCGTTCGATACCGAAGGGAATATGACAATGGAGGAAATATATGGGGTTAGGAATACCTATTTATATGATGGAGAGGGTAACGTAAGTCGTCGAACTAATGAGCGAGGTCATAGGTGGGACTACTCTCGATATGAACGCGGTATAGCAAGAACCGAGGATCACCCAACAAACATTGATATTAGTAGAGAAGTTGATGCGCACGGCATGATCGAATATGAAGAAGATGGCAGAGGCAATAGAACAGACTATGACTATGATGGCCTGGGAAGAATCACCTCCGTAGATTTTCCGCGCAGCAATAGCGCTGCTGCCTCCATATCGTGGTCGAGTACCTCCAGGTCGGTGTCGCGGGGTAATTATTCAGAAAATACCGTATTTGACGGATTCGGTCGGCCCAGTTGTTTGCGACGTGAAAATGTATATATCAACTACGATTATGATGAACATGGCAGGTTGATTTTTGAATCCTACCCTGGGTCGAGCTGTACCTCCTCGATCGGAACAAGCTACCAATATGATGCGCTGGATCGATTAACCCGTATGACGCATAACGGTGGTAGCTATGTATCCTATACCTATTTAACTGACAACAAGGTGCGCGTGCGTGATGAGCGTGCTCACAATACAACCTATAGCTATCGTTCTTATGGTGACCCTGATCAGAAAGAGTTAATAAGGATCGAATCGCCCGAATCAATAACAACCGTCATCGGGCGCAATGAAATTGGTCAGGTTACTTCTGTTTCACAAGGTGGGGAAACGAGAACCTATAATTACACCAATTCATCTAATCCCTTTTTATACTCTGAAATTCACCCGGAAACCGGCACGACGACTTATGGTAGAGATGCCGTCGGTAATATGACCTCTAAAAGAGTTGGCAGCTCAGCAACGACAACCTATACCTATGATGGGCTCAATCAGCTGACTTACATCAATCATCCTAGTGGTACACCTGATATCGATATGAATTACGATCGGGCGGGTAACTTGGATAACATAACCGTAGTGGGTGGAAATAGTGAAAAAAACTTTTACTATGATGATAATGACAATTTGTATCGAGAACAGCAGGTAATAGCCGGTCGAACCTATAACATCTACTATACCTACGATAATCTGGATCATCTGGCAACCCTAAGATATCCCGGTGGTCAGTTGATAACTTTTAATCCTGATGACCTGGGTAGACCAAACACTGCTTTCCCATATGTACATAATGTGGATTACTTTAGAAATGGGATGGTCCAACGATTAGATTACGCCAACGGTCGATACATTATCAATACACAGGACAGCCGTCAGAGATTGCGTGACATTGATCTGTCTGGTGGTGCAGTGAATTTACGATACATTTATGACGCGGCGAACAATACCACTCAAATCACCGACTACCAAGATAGTTCGCGTACCAGAAATCTTGGCTATGATGATGTCAATCGATTGGACTCAGCATCAGGCATATGGGGCTCAGGGTCAATAAACTATCGTTCTGGTTCGGCCACTAATATTGACTCTAAGACCATTGGCTCACAAAGCATTTCTTACAACTATTCCAGCAATCGCCTGTCATCTGTATCTGGTCTTCCTGGCGGTACACGCAGTTACACTTATGATGAATATGGCAATATCGCCAGTAAAACGGGTGGTCTGGAATATATTTTCGATGATGCGTCAAATTTGCGCACAATCGAGCTGGCAAATTCTGTAATCAGATCTTACGACTATGATGGTCTGAAAAACAAAGTGCGTACTACTCAAAATGGCGCCAGCACCATTCACATTTATAGCAAATCGGGGCAGTTGTTAGCAGACCACAACGCGAGTGGTGTTGCGTTGAAAGAGTATGCCTATGTGGGAGATAAGTTGGTGGCCAATGTTATTAAAAGCGGTGCACCCCCACCCAATACCAACCAAAACACACCGATACCCATTAACCTGAATCAGGTTGATACCAACAGTTATGGTTGGGGATACGGCAATAGTAACCACAAAGACCATCTGATTGTTTCTTTCGATAAACCGAATACCGATGTGAGGTTCTGTGCCGTTGGTCTACATATATCCAACTCTACCGAGGTTCGGGTTGAGCTGAATGGTGCATTTCTTGGCTATATGGATGTTGGGATGAGTAAGGAAACCTGTTTTGATATTGCAGAATCGCAGTTTATTACGGGCACTAATCAAATCAAGTTTGTACAGGCCGTCTCGGGTAATATATGGGGCGTGACTAATATACGTATTGGTAACGTGGTGATGCCGCCGATCCTTTTCCTTTTACTGGGGGATGAGTAATGAAACACAAATTATTGAATAAGCTGGCTGCCTTCGCGGCACTGGTGTTGGTTATTGGCGCTCAACCACTGAATGCGGATACTGTTACTTACATCATTACCGATCCCGCGGGTTCGCCCATTGCAGGGATGAACCAGGCGGGTGCGATCACTTGGCGCGAGAATTATCAGCCTTTTGGTGAGAAACTGGAGAATTCATCCGCATCTACAGATAACGATATCTGGTTTGGGGGCAAGGAGTTTGATGACGATACGGAGTTATCGTTCTTTGGGGCACGATATTATGAGCCGACCATCGGGCGCTTTGTTTCAATTGATCCACAGGGCTTTGACGAGGAAAATATATTTTCCTTTGGGCGCTACGCTTATGGGAATAACAATCCTTATAAGTTTGTTGATCCGAACGGCGAGACACCGGCCCATATACTGGCTGCCTTAGCAGTGGTGGCAGCGCGTGGCGTAGTATATGTTGCGAGAAGTGCAAAGAGCTTGGGTAAAGTTGTCAAAAGCGCGAAAAAGGGGGGAAATGCAAAACAAACCCATAAAGGTTCCGGAGAAGCCGCAAAAAGTACGAATCGAGAGAAAGTCGACGAAATAATTGATAGTATTGAGAAGAATAACTATAAGGTAAAGATTAATCCTAAAAATAAAGCTACGAAACAAGAAGGTAACGTTACTATTGATTTTGGGGATAAAACTAAAGTTAATCTGCGAGTGGAGACTCATCCACTAAAACAAAATGGCCCCCCGACAAAACACGGAAATGTCGAAATTATTAGACAGGTTAAAAACAAAAATAAGATTATTAGCAACAAACATATAACAGACTAATTTGGAATTTGATAATGAAACGAGAATTCAATTTTGAATTTGAAGATGAATCCAACAGTTCAACTATTTCATTTGAATACGATGAAAAAATTGAAGAAATCTTATCTGTTCAATTAGAGTCTGGAGTACCTGTTGTTTATGGCAATAAACAGGCATTTCTTTTATTAGCGAAAACGCTCGTTAAAATGTCAATGTGTGATTATCCGGATGGTTTTCATTTACACTTGAATGAAGACTTTGATGCTGATTCTACTGAGGTTATAAGATTGGTTTTAAATAAAAAATAGGTTAATAACAAGGCTAATACTCAGGAACTGGATCAAATGGTGGTATGCAAACAAAAGTAAGGGTCCATCAGGATGCCAAAGGTCGTATTCATGGGCATCCCTCTGGGCCAGAGAGATTTTGATTATGGGTATTCAAAATATACAAGATTTATTGGAAGTGATTGAGCGTAAGTACAAATCGCTGGTGCGGCCGGACTATTCGTTTGCCAATAAAGCAATATCTTCGAGACCTTACGATTCAATGGTTAAGAAATTACAAAATATGTTTGATGTTGAGGAGATCACCGATACAAATGATGATGTGAGCTTTTGTTACATGGTTTCTAAGTCTAATAATCAATGGGTTATTGAGCTTTCAATGCTTGGGTTATATGCGACATTATTTAGAGTTTCGCAAACTGGGCGTACAGGTCTCGTTACGCAAAATACCTCTATGCCAGAGGAAAAAGAAATTATTTCGTTACTTCTTGAGAATCAGTTTAAGATACTTAACCAGGACGAGTTGGAACATCCCGTAGCTCTCAAGTTATTTAATGCAGAACCAGAAAATGTGTGTATTTATCAGGCGTTATTTTCTGACACAGATATACTTCCATGGAGGGTGTGATCTTGGTTTAATTCCCACTACTCAAGGACCTAAAGAATATTTCAGTGAGGAATTATTGTAGGTTGAGGGGGCTATCGCCCCCTCTCTCTATCCAGGTAATCAGCGACGTCACGTATATCCGCAACACGTGATTTTCCGACACGAAAAGTACGTATCGGACACCGCCTTGCACTTATAGCATTTAGCAGTGCACGTGGGTTGGTATAGTGCAAAACATCGGCTAATTGCCGAGTATTTAACGTCAAACTATCATACCTTTCATAGAGTATGGTTGCGGTCTCACTTAAAGAACTCATGGCTATATTTCCACGCCATGACCCTTAAGATCACTGCGGCAGTAACTGGCAGGCGTGGTCTTGTCAATGACGAAGAGTTTACGCGTACCCCTTCAATTGGCTTGTTGTGTTGTTAACTCAAGCATCACAACGAAAACGTTGATGAAGCAGGTCAACACAACTACAGTTTTGAAGGAACTGCAGGTGTAAATATACGTAAAATGATAGATAAAGGCAAAAACTGCGCCCTGTTGTGTGGAGTTTGTTAAAAATCGCGTTGTGTGGACAATTCCACGCGTCTTAAAGAGAAGGTATTTGGGCGAACGTGATTTTTATGTGGTTAGGACCTACCCGAATTTGGCTGGTAAGGGATTCGATAAGATGGCGTTTTGAATTATGGGAAAGTGTTGACCATATATCAGTTAGCGTAGAACCATTATTATGTTTCTTCGTGCTGAGTAGCTTTTGTATTGTATTGTTGTTGGCGCGAAAAACGCTCAGCTTGCTTTGATAAATTTTATCAATAATTTCTACTTCGATATTGTTGTCACATTTTGAGCAAAAGTACTTTTTTCTGCCGTGTGGGTGGTGCATTTGTGCTCCACAATCACACTGAATTAATCCGGTAAAAAGGCCAAAAGGTTTCTTTGATTGAGGCTTTTGTTTTTGTGCAATGAGTAGATTATTGACTTTGTTCCAAGTTGCTTCATCAATTAACGGCGTGATGGGCTGGTATCGCCATTGTGATTCTGGCTTTAAGTCCCTAAATTTCTTAGGTCCATGTGCAGTGAGGTAATTCTTTTTATGGTGGCCTTTAGCAAGCGGGTCACGCAAGAAACGGTTAATGCTACTATCCGAGAATTTCGCGCCGGAGCGCGTACGATAGCCTTTCTGATTTAAAATATTGGCTACCGTGAGTTTGCGCTTATGTTTGAGAAATAGTTTAAAAATCAGTTTGCGGATTGGCGCTTCTTGCGGATCATGCTCAAAGCCATCATTTGTACGGCGAAAACCATACGGAGCAGCACCACCAGATTTTGGTTTTTCACTCATCTATTAGTGTGCTCGTAGTCTATTATTCAGCAGGGAAATTACAAATTTAGGACAAGTATAAAGGCTACCGTACATTGACGGTAGCCTTGAGGGTCGGCTTAAAACGATCCGAGTTCAGCCATAGATTTAATATCTTCGCCGCTGACAATGATATGGTCCAAAACCTGGACCTCAAAAAGAGAAAGCGCGTCTTTAAGGCGTCCGGTAATTTGATGGTCTGCGTTACTCGGCTCACATACACCAGAAGGATGATTGTGGGCAAAGATTACAGCTGAAGCATTATGCTCAAGTGCACGTTTGACCACCTCTCTGGGAAAAACAGTTGCGCCAGAGACGCTGCCAGTGAACAATTTTTCAAAGCAAATTACACGATGTTGTGCATCCATAAAAATGGCACAAAACACCTCGTGCTCTAAAAGTCCAATTTGGGCCTGCAGAAAGTCTTTTGCTTGATTTGCAGAGGTTAATTTATCAATGCGGTGAAATCGCGAAGTGATAATATTTCTCGCGAGACGAATGATTTCGTCACAGCTTAAATTTTGCGGAAAATGAACATTGTCATTAGTCGTTTCTTTATGTGTCATGATTGACTCCTGGTCTAGTAAGAACTGTTTTCCAGAGTAGGAAACAATCTTGCTTTTGAGGAGAATGGAGAAAGTCGGCTATTGGGTTATCCTCAAACAAGCAGGGTGACATGGTGACATAGGTGACGTTGTGTGAAGGTAGAGCAACACAAATGAAAAAAATCAAAATGGTTTAAGGCTACTGAATATTTCCATTCTGTTTTTGCCGTCTAAATTCTTGTAGCTTTAACGTTATGAGCATTAGACCAGGCACAATTGAACAGTACATCCGGCTCATGAAAGAGGAGCACGATGAAATAGTGAGTGAGCAGGAAGCAAGAAAGCAAATCACAAGATTTGTATACCTTTGTATTCATTTATCCCAAACAATAGATGAACGTGGGAGCGATAACAGAATTTTAGGCTCGTGATTTTGTCGTAGAAATATTTGCGCGCTTCCTAAGCTCTCGTATACTGGCATTTACTGTATCAGCACGACTTTCTCCATTCCATTTTCTAAAATCCTTTATTACTCCCCTCAAGTCAAGAATGGACAAAGTCGGGAAGACAGGACTTCAAACCCCCGTATTTAGTGATTTACCCCATGCTTACCACTCTAAGACATATGTCGGTCGACAAGACCATCAATACGTCGAAGGAGTAGCCTGATGCACTCAGCGTGCTCAGTGACTTCGTCTATGAGTTCATGAGCTGCATCTTTCTTGCTCATGATCATCTCCACAGGAAAGTCTTCACAATAGTGTTCCATATACGTTGTGTAGATTAGAGATTAATTACATCGACCTGGTATTATGTTTTCACACATTAAGCTCAGCGAATAGGATGGAGAATGTCGTATATTGACCACATTTCCCACCCTAGATCAACGCCCAGACATTGGTAGTCGGAGCATATGGATACTAGAAAAACTACAATAGAAGCATTAGCTAAAATCTACCAATTCATATCATGAACAATCTAAAAGTATTTTTCACTATGGTTCCTTATGGAGGGAGCTTTAAGTACAAAGACGAATTTTTAATATATCCTCCTCCATCAAATACTGAAGACTACATCCAACACAAACCAGCAATACTTGAGTTTAACAATGAAGAAGCAAGTCCGGAGTATTTTGATGATCCAGATCATCCAAATACATATCCTGTCCCTCAAAGTGCTGTGCAGGCTCAATCAGATCAACGAAAATGTGATGAATTACTAAGATTGCTTAGCTTACTCACCAACTATTCACACTTTCAATACCCGAACTTTAAAGCGTGGTTTATTCCGATCGATACCAAGATGGGAGAGTTCCCACTGGCCAGGTGGGGGCAAGCATTTATACCGAGCATTGATCTAGAAAGTTCTACTCCTAAATATGATGAAGTAGCAAAAAAGGATTCAGTTAAATACTACGACGACAACTTTTTTCGAAGAATTACAGATGAGGTCGTATATCCAGAAACTATTGAGGAGTTACTAGACAAATATTTCCTTTTGGAAGAAAAACATCGGGAAGTGCTCGATAAGTCAATACGACTATTTAATCAGGGCTTGGAATTAGAAACTAAAATGCCATCAATGGCTGTTGTTGCATTTATTTCTGCAATTGAAAATATTGTAACTTACGATAGTAGCGGCACCCCCGAGGATACCTGTAAATGTGGTGAAATAAAGTATGGTGTAACTAAAAAATTTAGAGTCTTTGTTGGTAGGTACATTAGGGCAGAGTCAAATACTCAGCGTAAAAAGTATGTTGAGGATATCTACGGATTAAGATCAAAAATTGTTCACGCAGGAGGTCTACACGCAGGTGACCTAGACAGTAATATGTGGGAGGGTAATCAAGAGGAAAATCCGTTTTTATTGAATGAAATTGAACAAGTCACAAGAATATGTCTTATAAATTGGTTTAAAAATTGTTGAGACTCAATGGTCTACATTTTTTGTAATCTCTCGTATACTGGATAATGTCTGGTCTAGCCGACATTGCCCATACAATTTTCTGAAATCCTTTATTACTCCCCTCAAGTCAAGAATGGACAAAGTCGGGAAGACAGGACTTCAAACCCCCGTATTTAGTGATTTACCCCATGCTTACCACTCTAAGACATATGTCGGTCGACAAGACCATCAATACGTCGAAGGAGTAGCCTGATGCACTCAGCGTGCTCAGTGACTTCGTCTATGAGTTCATGAGCTGCATCTTTCTTGCTCATGATCATCTCCACAGGAAAGTCTTCACAATAGTGTTCCATATACGTTGTGTAGATTAGAGATTAATTACATCGACCTGGTATTATGTTTTCACACATTAAGCTCAGCGAATAGGATGGAGAATGTCGCGGCTCGTCGTATTCGGGTTCATAATAGAGCGCTTGTAAGATAAGAAAGGAGCTCCTGTTCTTTTGGGGCCCCTTAGAAAAGTCATTTCTAAGTAGTCCTGGTATTAACCTAATACTAAAATAATTAATTGGATCAATTTCTAAGCAATAAGTGAGCAATATGACGGTGGACTGTAAACACAAAGACGTGGATTGCCTTAATCAATACGAATTTATAAGAAAGTATCGCTGTAACAACTGTGGTGAGGTGATGATGTGTGCGTGTGATGAAGAATTTGGTCGGAAGCACCTTCCGCACCAAATTAATAGCGGAACTTGGCTAGATACTCGGAAATCTGTACCAGTTACGTTAGGTTTTCAAGAGGAGATTTGCCTGGAATGCAGAGGTAACCCTCCTGTTGCCGCGCCAAAGGCATCTATGATGGGTGCTACGAGCAAAATCAAGCGATATTACTGGCGTGAAATATATTTTGAAACTACAAAACAATTTTATGACACTCATCCTGAGCTGGATCCCAGTGATTTGTCCGTTAGACACTCTTTCGCTGATGAGTTTAAGGTCATTGAACAGAGAGTGCTTGAAGATCTCAAAATATTGCATTCCACTAGCCCAAAATATAGTTATTCTGAGCCAAGCCAGGCCAACGTTATTTCTCAAACAAGCACGGAAGCTATATTAGTTAACGCCGAACATATAAAAGGACCTGGAAGAAAGGTGGGGATAAAGGACAAAGGAAGGATTTGGAGTGTAGAGGAGTTTGCCTCTAACTATTTCAGTGATCATGGATATCGCATTCTCGAAACTGAAAGCATCCCCTTCCATGTGTTGTTTGGGGTGTTTATGTGGATAGTGGTACAGGATTGCAACGACCCCTTAGGAAGAGTCGTACAATTTGGGAATCGGACCGACTTTGATTTGAAACTAAAAAATGGAAGGATGGTTTCAACGATGTTGCCTGAGGATTTTGGCACAACTGGGTACTACCATAGACGGAAACCTCAAATATCAAAACACCTTGAGGAACTCGATGAGCTCGACTGGCTTTTTGACTATTGGTTGGAACCCAGCTCAGGTCTTAGACAATATTTATGGGCACACCGTGAAGAAGATATCTTAAAGGCAAAGAAGGTTATGAAAATTATGGGATTAGCAAATTTGCGTAAAACCCTTGAGTACTTGTCCATGGATTATTGGAGAAATTATTGTGGATGGCCTGATTTATTAGTTTACAACGACAACGAATTCTTTTTTGTCGAGGTGAAATCATCAAAGGACAGGTTAAGTGACGATCAAAAAAAATGGTTTTTAGGAAACCATAAGTTTCTACACTTTACTGCCAAAATTTTTAAGGTAGGTAAGCAGCGCAAGGATAGACAAATCAATACGAAATAAAATGGAAAAAACGTATCTATTTGATAAACAAGGTGACATAGATGACTTAGGTGACTTCGTCACGATACAGTGTAAATTTAATTTCGTATGCTAACGGGCCACCGTTACTATTTTAGTGAAGAATTTGCAGCATCCGTTCTCATTGCTCGATAATGGATCTCTTGTATACTAGCATTGACTACATCAGCACGATTTTCTCCATTCCATTTTCTAAAATCCTTTATTACTCCCCTCAGTTCGGGAATGCCGTTAGAATTGGGTATTGTAAAGAACGGTTTTTCCGCTTGAATAGTAAGTTTTCTGTCCATAATCTTAGGGTTCGAACCCGCGGTTCTTAAGATAAGCCGTTTTGTTTCATGGTCGCCTTTTTTAAACAATGAAACCGCTTGGTTGCGGAATTCTAAGTAGTTTTGAAAGGGTTCGAACCATGGTTTGTGGTTCTCCAGGTTTCCCAGGTTTTGGCGTAGTTTCTCTTGCTCAAATTCAAGTTTACGCCTCTCTTCTACGTATTCATTTTCTGGGATTTGTTCATTCATCCTCATCTGGTTGAGAATGACAAATCGTTTCTCGTTTTTATTGAGTTCTTTTTTGATAGCAATAATTCTGTCTTTATTGTGATTATCAGAGGTCTCGAAGTTGTTTTTTGCCTCGTTCTGCAATAGTGCAAAGACATCTTTACTGATCGATAGCGAATCCAAAAAAATAATGATCTGAGCTTCTAATGCCTTTACTTCAACCGATTTTTGCTTGCAGTTGTAGTTTGTTTTTCTATGTGTGCAGTGGTAGTACACATAGTGCGAGCCAAAGCGGTTCTTTTTGTTTTCCGCGGTGATGGCACAATCACATTGCCCACAGCGCATCATGCCTGTATAGCTAAATCGGGGTGCTGTATCTTTTGTGTGCGGCTTAAGTGCTCGTCTTCCTAAATGGTTTTGGATCGCTTCAAAATCTTCAAGCGAGACCATGGGTTGATGCTTACCATGATATAGCTGGCCTTTCCACGGGATGAGTCCGGTATAGAATGGGTTTGAGAGTATGCGGTAAATATTACTCAATGATACGGGGCGACCACCTCGGTGCTTGGTAATCACGGTTCGTAATCCCCATTCGTGATAGGCTTTTTCATAAATCATGCGCGGCGTGTAGCCCATGCCCATGTGGTCCCATATTTGCTTAACCAAATTGAATCGTTCTGGGTCAGCGACGATGGTTCCAGTTTTATTACAGTTTAGATATCCCAGGGGGGCACGATTTGGAAGCCAGCCATTTTCCAGTTTTGTTCTCAATCCCCGTTTTACATTCTTACTTAAGGCATCAGAGTAATACTTGGAAAAACTCAAAATGGTAGAGAGCATCAGCTTACCCTCCGGTGTGTTGATGAAAGTATATGCAGCAAATTGCAGGTCTTTGATAAGTTTAAGATCAAGTAGGTAAATGATCTTTCCAGCGTCAACCGAATTACGTGAGAGGCGGTCTGGATGCCACGAAAGCACTCCATCAGCTTCACCATTTTCGATACGTTCAAGCATACTTTCAAATATCGGTCTTCCAGGTGATTTAGCACTCATTGATTCTTCGAAAGTATCGATAATCTTTACAGATTGATCTGCACCAAACTTCTTAAGAATTTCTGATTTTTGCGATGCAATAGACACCGCCTGTCGGTCTTCACTCTCCTGAGATTTGCGACAATAGATGAAATAGCGTAGGCGTGGCATATGCCTTTGGTTTTAAGAATTAGAGTCATACTGTGTCCACAATAGCTCCACCGTGGAACCTGTCAAGCTAGCTGAATCCACAATGCTTTTAATCAGCTTAGCAAGAAGATAGCTCTAGCATGAGGATGGAGGGTGTCGCTTTTTTGGATGTTCTCCATCCTGTTTGGCGAGCACATTGCATGCAAGGATTAAGATGTAACAATTGAAATTAAAACCATGCAAAAGAGCGAGGCCAGTAAACGGCAGGTAACCATTTCATATGTTGATCAGAAAATATTGGTTGAAACGGTCTATGACCGAGAAAAAAACAAAACGATGCTACTTGTGTCTGATAAAAACCGTATCAAGGCTGTGTCGTCATTAAAGATATCCGGCAAGACACTAGTTCCATATAGCGCTAGTCATGCATTTGTCAAAGATCAGGTGATCCTCTTTGCTCAGAAGGCTCAGGAGTACGGGAAAGTAGATGATCTCATCGAAAGTATCAGGAAATATATTCACAAGTACGTCGACCTCAGCGAAGAATTTGAAACCATTGCAACACATTATGTGCTTTTAAGTTGGCTCTACGACATTCACAATGTTTTAGGATATTTACGCATACGGGGAGACTTTGGGACAGGCAAAACACGATTCTTGACCATTATTGGTAGCATCTGTTACAAGCCCATATTTGCTTCTGGCGCCGCTACTGTCGCGCCCTTATTTCATGTCCTCAATGACATAGGTGGTACGCTCATTATGGATGAAAGCGATTTTTATCATTCCAATGAAAAATCACTGATTGCCAAGATTCTTAATAACGGTAACGCAAAAGGCTTTCCGGTGCTGCGATGCGAAAAAGCAAAGAACCATACATTTACGACCCGTTCTTTTACGGTTTACGGGCCTAAAATATTAGCCTGTCGTGCCTCGTTTGATGATGAGGCACTAGAATCACGTTTCTTGACTGAAAACGCCGGTGTGCGGCCACTACGGGGCGATGTGCCGCTTCATTTGAACAATGAGCAAGCTAAAGAAGCGCTAATACTTAGAAACAAGCTTTTAACATTTCGTTTTGCGTATTTTCGTAGAAACATATCAGTCAATGCAGATAAGCCGCAAACGCTTAGCCCGCGTATGCAACAAGTGATTACGCCGCTACTGCGGTTTATGTCACCTGACGAGCAGAAACAAACCACCAAGTGGGCACAAAAGCAAGAACGCCAGGCTCTCAGAGATCGAGGCATGGAACTAGCAGCGCATATCCTCATTGTTCTTCAGATCCTGCTTAAATCAAAATCATCAGTTGAAATCGGGCAGATTCGAAATCGTATCATGGAAGATTTTGGTGATCATTACGAGCATGCTCTGACGGCAAAAGCTATCGGCTGCGTTGTGAGAAATTCTCTTCAATTGGATACCAAAAGATTACATGGGCGATATGTTGTCGATGTGTCTCAAAAGGAGAAAATTACACTACTTGCTAAGCGCTATGGAGTGAACAACGTCACCTAAGTCCTCATGTCACCCAATTAATCACAGGGTATCCACATGCTAGGATGGAGCAATTCCATAAAACGGTCTTTCTCCATTCGTCACAAGCGTAATTTAATTAAGTACAGTGTAGTTATGGTCGCTAGCCGCACACTGTAACTTTACAATTTATGAGGTACAAGAATTATCTGAGAACTTTGCGCTTGCGTACAGGGTTAACGCTCAAAGACGTACGCTATCTCATAGGCATCAGAAGCAAAGAAAAGCTTACTCGTATAGAGATGCGTAAGGAGCGCCCTAGTATTGAAATCATTTTGGCGTGTTGCCTGATTTACTCATCAAGCGTGGCTGAAATGATACCAGACGCACTCGATAAAATTGAGCGTGACATCATTGCCAGGGCGCGCAAACTTTACAAAAAGCTGAAGAATCAAAAACAAAAGCCAAATCATGCACAGCGTGTTGAATCACTCAAACGCATTGCAGATTTGGACGCTAATCAATCTAACTTAAGGAGGAATGTTCAACAACAAGAAGGAGAAAATTAAACACGAACCAATATTAGCCATTGATCCTGTTGTCAGAGGTTTTGGATATGTAGTATTTGAAGGACCGTACAACCCAATAGACTGGGGTTTGGCTGATATTCGGTTTTGCAAAAACAAACGAATTCTTAAAAGAATTTCTAAACTGGTTGATCTATATCAGCCCAAAACGATCATCATCGAACAATCAAAAGGTTCACTACGTTGCGGGCGTGTTCAACGCTTGCTCAATATGATTGAGCAATGGGCAAAGAAAAACGATGTCGAAGTGGCAAGATATTCTAGAGATCAAATTCTAGAGGTGTTTGGGCAATTTGGCAAAAAAAGCAAACATGAGATTGCTTCAATGATTGCAGAGTGGTTACCAGAACTCGCCCCAAGACTGCCAACGAAACGAAAATGTTATGAGCCAGAGAGTGAGCAATATGGAATTTTTGATGCTGTTGCTCTGGCTGTGACACATATGTATCTGACTGAGTAATTGATCGTGCGGCTAGTGGCTAACTTAGTGTGATTTGTCTGTGTTGCAGGCGATGGTTTTGTGTTAGAGGCAGTGGATGTCGTCATCGCTGCAAAGTACAAAGATTATAAGTAACTCCAAAGGCACAGGCAAATACCGAGCATTGGCTCGGTATTTGTTTAATATACACCATTTTTTAAATTACTTAGGTGTTGGTACGGCTCCCAATGTAAATAAGGATGTTAAAGTACCGATTCCATCAGAAATAGGATCAGACATATTGCGTTCCTCTATTGTGTTGCGTGATAGTGTTGATGTATACAGATTAATTGTTACTTCATTTTAATCGTCACTTCGCGCGACAAAATTACAAGCTTCATCCGTATCAGCTTTCTATTCCCATATCGCTTGTTGTGTTAGTAATATATCCAAGTTATTGTTCAATAGGGTGGACAAGCAGTGATTTGGAGTGGTGCTGGTCTAGCACCCAATGAGGGCCGTCTAATGGTGTGGGGTGATCATTTTTATGGAGTCTATATAGTTTGGAGTTTAGTTCGAAGTTTGTATATGGATAAGGGCTAGACCAAAGACTGTTAATATATTTCATATCATGTATCTCAAAAGTTATTAAGTAGAGACACCATTGGACCAAAGAATGTGTTCAAAGAAACAGACAAAAAGAAATGCCCGCCTTTCAGGCGGGCATGGTCGAGTTGGCAAAGTTAAGAGCTATTAGCCAAATATTGCCTTGGTTATGGCAGCATTGACACCTGTAGATGTTCTTTCAACGCTTGTCACATTACCAGAGCTATCAGTTGTCACAGTATGTGTAGGCATGTCCTTCTCCGCAATTAGTTTAAGTTATATCGTTTCACTCCGCACCTAGAAGTTATTTCCGTATCACGATTCAATAGCTGAAATAATAGACAGCTAATTGTCCAATGTGGTGAACAGTTGGGATTGGAAAATAAACACCCAGCCTTATATATAATATATAAAGCTGGGTCAGATAGCGTTATGCAGGTTCAATATTTTCAAACTGCAAATTTACGCCGATACCTGAGGCGATTTTTAAAACAGTATCTATTTCTACCGTTTTATTAATTTGCCCAGTTAAAAAAGTGTGAACAGTTGTTCTGCTTTTATTGACCCTTTGGGATATCTTTTGAATAGACAGTCCCTTTCGTAGGCGGGCTCGATTAAGTTGATCCCCTAAATTACAAATTATGTCGATTGATGAGAACCGACGAGGCGATGTTTTGATAATTATAAGGGGTTGATTATAGTCTGTTATAACCATTGGTTTTCTCCTATATTAAGGTTGTCAGCCAACAGACTTTTTGCTAAATTCCGTTGCCATCGAACGGAAGTTGACAATATATTAGCAAATGCTAATATGAAAGATGTCCATCGACTGTTGTATAAAAGTGGCACATCCGGCGTCTCTCCAAAGATCAACCGGATGCACCGATGGTGTTTCAATTTAATGTTGGAAACTACAACAGTCGGGACAAAATCTGCGGAGTCTAACAAATGTTGGGCTCCGCTTTTTTGTCCCAAATTCGAAATCAGTAGAGGCAACTCCACCTTTAACATCGCTCAAACTATAGCATTAAATAATAAACTGTCAACGTAAAAATGATGTATTTTGCAATTTGTCACAAATAGTCGCCAAATATACTATTATCCTTATAAATTAACTTGATAGAGCTTACTCGACCGAGTAAATTTCGTTGAAATAATTACTCAATAGAGTAAAATATGGGTTGATATCGGAAATCTGTATAATGACTTTCAAAAAAGAAACCCCTCATTCTCACGTAGATGGAGTTCCGCTGAATGAGTTGGAATATCAAATCATGCGACTCAATGCTATGGCGTTAAACGTACCCCACATTGTTGGTGAGCTAAATGATTATGATTTTGATACTGCGGTTAACAAACCTATCAATGAATACAAAGTTAAAAATACATTAAAAGAGCTATGTAGAAAATTTTCGTTGGATAATCCAGCTAGGCGATACAACCAGAATGTTCGTTTAGCCACTATCTATACAGGCACAGAAGGTGGGGGTTTGATATATCGCCACCTAGAAGGAGCGCACAAATATAAGTTCGGCTCTGATGGGCACATCACCTATAATCAGAAGGCAAAATTAAAGACCGTTAAGGCGCTTAACTACATTAACACCCTGTGGTTTTTCCTGCCAAAGGGAGAGCATGAAGAGCGTAAGAAGAAGACGGGGATTAAATTTTTATTTACTAAAGGTTCTGGTCTAGATTCAATTCAGCCAGATAGTGAAATAATTCGACACAACACTGAGCTTATTCAGTGGTGCACTAGGTTTACTCCACCGGTACCAAAAGATGTCGAGTTAGAATTCAGTCGACGTTGTATTATTCCAAAAGATTGGCTTAGAGACAAAGAAAGCCTTCACCAATACTGGAAAAACAATCCAGACATTGCTAATCATCTTAAAAACCAAAAAGGACGCTGTTTTATAGTTCAGGATTGTAATCCGCTCAAGTCATTTCGCATGTACTTACGCTTTCCAGGAGAGTATTGTGTTACTGATCTTAAAATTTCAGTTTTAACACCAGATTATCGTCAATTAGTTGGTGGCAGAGATTTCTTCGATATTGAGGCGTTACCCTCTTTAGACGAAGCTATACGAATAAGTGTCAAAAACAGGCAGGATACAAAGTTAGTAAAATGCTATGTTTGCGTAAGTTGGCTACCTGTGTACTAAAAAAGCCCGTCAGAACGACGGGCAAAATACCTATTGCTACAGTAAAGCTAGTAAACTAGCAATAAATAGGCCATCTAGGGCAAGGATTCGGGGACCTGTCGTTGTCTGGGAAAGGAACCCATCTAGGTACGTAGTATGGCATATACATAAAATTTCTCCAAAATAACAGTTGCTGCTTTATCCTGAATCTAAAGTGTATCTCCATATCGCATATCTATACTATGGAGTCGGTGACGTACCAATGAAATGGACAACTTTTCGCGTTAGTCGACGCATACCTATCAGCTATATTCAGCCACCATTAGGAACGAGGGTATAACTTTGATTTGGTTTTTCTTTCAACTTAGTTTCCAAACCCAAAGTAAGTATATCGGAGTGCATCACGCAACTATCGTCGGTGGTTGAATATGTCTAAAGCATTTTATACTGACCAATAGGCAGTGTGACTAATGTCCAATTATGAAGCAATAATAAGTATTCGGTATTATCAATAAATTTCGTTCAAATCATAATTCAAGTGTGTGGTGGTTTTGGCAATTCAAGGTTTTCTGGATTAATCTAAAGCGTGGCCTTTTGTTGCAGAAGTTATCACCGTATTTCCACTAAACCCTCTTCCTGGTATCCCATCAATCATCAATTTCAAATACATATTGTAATTGGGCAAATCCATCAAATCCTGTTGGTTGAAAATACCATTAAATTCTCTTGCAACACATACCGCATCTTTTGGCCCAACTCGAAAACAAATCAATGTACCCGCATTACCTAAAACGGCTTCTCGCACATCTTTGTCAAATTGAAATAAATATTGGTTTGCGAATGTTAATGAGCAGGCATATTTCCTCATTTCACTCATCATAGAAGCCGTGCTCATCGTGGTGAAATTATGACACTCGTCGACAAAAACATGGAACGGGATTCTTTGGTTTTCAGGCATATCACTGCGTGAATATGCAGCCAACCCCAGTGAGGTAAGCATCAATGAGCCTAGTAGATTAGCCGCATCTTCACCAATCTGGCCTTTGGCAAGATTGATCAATAAAATTTTTTTATCGTCCATGACCGTCCTAAGGCGCATTTCTTTTTTTGAGTTGCACAGCACACGATAGAGTGTTGGATTGGAGAGAAACCCGCCAAGCTTGTTAAGAATAGGTACGGTAGCTTCAGATTTCATTCTGTAATGATATTTCGCAAACTCCTTATGCCAGTAATCCAGTACCATCTTGTTTTTGACATTTCTCAAGCATTTCTGCCTGTAGTTGTCATCCGTGTAGAGTTTGAGCACATCTGAAAGGTTGGCTCCATTTGGTTGCTCTAGTAGCGTCAGAATCGTATTTCTGAAAATGTGTTCCATGCGTACTCTGAACTCATTTGGCCAGAGCTTTTTGAATATCTCTAGAATTCCACTGGCAAGCAATGGTCTGCGCTCTTCATCCACATACGCCAACGGGTTATACCCCCACTCAAGATTAGGATCAGGCACGTTGAAGTACACTAGTCTATGTTTGTGTTCATCTGGAATTAGCTGTGCAACCTCATCCACCATATCACCATGCGGGTCGAACAAACAACATCCTCTGCCAGCATAAATATCTTGCATGACAAGATTCTTGATTAACGTACTTTTACCTACACCGGTCTTCCCAATGATGTACATATGATGCAACCTGTCAGCTTGTTTGATACCAAAAGGAGTGTAGATATTACGATGATTTGTTTGTCCAATAATTGAGACTTCCATTTGGTCAGTGTAGGTGTAGTCAAGACATAGCGATAGAATGGAAATAGTCTGTTTGCATGCAACACATGGCGCTTCAGATAGTCACCGTGAATTCGTGGTACCGCGTATTTCAACATTTATGCTAAAATCACATTAACCACAAAATGGACAGGGAATAAAAATGGCGAAACCACTGGTAATATTTTCCAACTGGAACACGATGATTGAGGGACTCGATCTTTCTCCCAAACAGTTTTATGCCCAATTAGCGGAAGTAATTGAATCTAAAAATGTGCCTGATACCAAACACATGTCAGTGACGTGGAATGAAGGAGGTGTACTCAGCGCAAAACGTCAATACTTGCGCGTAAGACGAAAAGAAAACGCTTTTGATATTTGCTGTGCTCCTTTTGGTAATGGAACATTCTTTTCCTGGTGGATGGGAGGTATCCCATCAGGTTTTCTGGCTTTTCTCTATGCATTACCAATACTAAGCTGGCTGGCCTTCTTTTTTGAGAAATTCTTCAAGCCAGATACATACTACAAAATTGATACCATGATGATGTTTCAATCACTGATTCATTCCGCAGTTCTGGAGGTTGTTGATGAGCATACAAAGGCCAAGGGCTTGCGCACACTGTCGGAAACAGACCGCAAACCCAAAATGAAGGATATTTTCAATAAATAGTACGGCCTAATACATGAATGATTCTGAGTCATACATCCCGCCATCAGTGGCATTGACCCAGAATTTTTATGAGTGGGAACGGAAGGGTCGTGGCTGGCAACAGTTTGATTATCCAGTTGAGCTCGAACCAGCGTTCGAGCCCTTCCCCGGACATTTTATTCCTTCGCAGCGAAGTAACGCAGTAGATGATGGTCGCCAATCAACCATTTTAAGCCGAATTGCTGATTCAGTTTCCTCCATTTTCAAGAGCCAACCGCAACCAACTAGGACAGTGGAAGCCGACGATGATTTAGACGAGATACTACAGCCCGCATTTGAAACACCAAAAGAAGGCCTCAAAGAATTTCACATCGTATTGCCTGATGATTTCTCGCTTACACCAGAGCTCATGAGTAAACTTTTAAGTAACTTGCACTACACACGATATCCACTCAGTTTTGAAGTAATTGGCAGTCAAGATAAGATTATTATCCAGCTATGTGCTTATGAAAGCGATGCCAGAGCATTAATGGATCAGCTACCAGCGTATTTACCAGAAATTAATCTGGTTGAGTCACCAGACTACCTTGAAAGCATTTGGGATAAGGGTGCAACACAAGCTATAGTCGATTTCGGATTAGAAAACGAATGCATGTTATCACTGCAAACCGTTGCTACATACAAAATCGACCCTCTAATTGGTATCACTGCAGCACTCAGTAATCTTGAAAAAGATGAGATTGGTATCCTACAAGTTATGTTCCAGCCAGTACGCAATGACTGGGGGCGAGAATTCATAGACGCAGTCACAGATTGGGATGGCTCAGCTTTCTTTGCAGATGCCCCTCAAATGGTGCCGCTGACCAAAGAAAAGATTTCCTCACAGCTCTATATCGCTACTATCAGGGTGGCAGCACAAAGCACAGCACATAAAAGAGCGTGGGAAATAGCTAAAAATCTTGGAGCTACCCTCAGTCAGTTTTCAGCACCACCAAGTAATTCACTGATGCCCTTGGAAAATGATGACTTTGAAGACGTGGAATATGAGCGGCGAATAACCGACCGCCATTCCTACAGAACAGGGATGTTTCTAAATGCACAGGAGCTTGTTTCCCTGGTACATGTGCCGGATGCATCAGTGAGAACACAAAAAGTAGTTCGTGCCGATAAAAAGACTAAAGCCGCACCAGGCTTAGCAAAAGATAATGAACTGGTTCTTGGGCAGAATGTACATAGAAATGAAGAAGTAACGGTGTCACTCACCCCAGAACAGCGTCTCAGGCATATGTATTTAATTGGTGCGTCAGGCACCGGCAAATCTACCATGCTCATGAATATGATTATTCAGGACATGCGAGCTGGGAATGGTGTCGCGGTGCTCGACCCACATGGTGATTTAATCGATACTATTCTTGGCTATGTGCCAGATGATCGGGTCGAAGATGTGATTGTCTTTGATCCATCCGATGAAGAACATCCCATTGGGTTTAACATCATAGACGCGCATAGTGAGCTGGAGAAAGTACTGCTCGCTTCTGATCTAACTTCAGTGTTTAAACGCCTTTCAACCTCATGGGGCGATCAGATGAACTCTGTGCTGGCCAATGGTATTTCAGCAATGCTTGAGAGCGAGCAGGGCGGTACATTGCCAATTCTCAGAAGGTTCTTAGTTGATAAGGCATTTAGAACCGAGTTTCTTAAAACAGTCAAAGACCCAGAAAACGTCTTTTACTGGGAACGGGAGTTCCCACTTTTAAGCGGCAAACCACAAGGTCCAGTTCTCACGAGACTTGATACATTTCTGAGGCCCAAGCCAATTCGTCACATGGTGGCACAAAAAGAGAACAAGATTGATTTTGCAGATATTATGCAAAACAAGAAAATTTTTCTCGCTAAGTTGTCACAAGGAGCAATTGGCACAGAAAATTCATACCTTATGGGTGCATTTCTTGTAACCAAGCTAAATCAAATAGCGTATTCACGTCAAAAACTACCAGAAAGTGAACGCAGCAATTTCTATCTCTATGTAGATGAATTTCACAACTTTATTACACCCAGCATGGAGTCAATTCTTTCTGGGGCTAGAAAATACAAAATGGGGTTAATTCTTGCCCACCAGGAAATGCGACAATTAGAGAGCAAGGATCAGGATGTTGCGGCTAGTGTCGTTTCTAATCCCTATACCCGAGTTTGTTTCAGATTGGGCGATAATGACGCAAAAAAACTCCAAAATGGTTTTTCATTTTTTGAATCCAAAGAGCTACAAAGCTTGGGTATTGGTGAGGCGGTAGCGCGAGTGGAACGTGCTGAGTATGACTTCAATCTTAAAACACCAACATTGCCTGAGATTGATAAAGTAGCGGCCAAAAACCGTGCTCGGGCAATTATTCGGTATTCTCAACAAAAATATGGTACGCCTAAAGAAGAAGTAGAAGATTTGGTGTATGAATCGGTTGGGGCAATAAAGCCACAAAACAAGACTGCTTTTAAGGAGGTTGATAGAAAGGAGAAGAAAGAACCGTTACCTGGTCGAGGTGGTAAAACGCATAAAAAACTACAACAGAAAATCAAGCGCCTCGGAGAACAGGCAGGCTTCAAAGCTACGGTTGAAAAACGGCTCAAAGGTGGCTTAGGACATATTGATGTGGCACTTGACCGCGAAGGCCTGAGCATTGCCTGCGAGATTGCTGTTCATTCAAATGTTGGGCAGGAATTGAAGAATATCCAAAAGTGCTTAGATGCGGATTTTGATCGAGTCTGTGTGTTGTCACCAAGTAGTGAGTTTGTAGATTTGCTCAGCAAGAAAGCTGAAAAGAAAATTGATAAGACATTGCAAGATAAGGTTAATATTTTGGTCATTGATGAATTTCCAAGCTACCTAGACGGTTTAAATACAATTCCTGGAAATCGAATGTTTGGTTATGAAGTTGAGGTTGAATATGGGGGTAGTCGATAATGTTTGGAAGTAAGAAGAAAAGTAATCTCATTATTTGTTACTCTCACTTAAGTTGTAAATGGTGGAACTAGATCAGACAGTTCGACATAGAGGTTTGGATCAGACCTTATGGATGAAAGATCAAGAATGTTTCAATCAACCTGAATCGGGCGCCAATGATAGGTACCGACGTATCTAGGCTCACTAATTTTACGATAGCTATGTGCGCACACTGCCGATGATGTAATGTAGCATTTGTAATAGGTTACTGGCCAATTTATGATCTCTTTTGATCAGAAACAGTAAAAATAGGATTCTCATTATGGAACAGGAAAACAACCTACAGTTACCCTCGGGGCTTGTCTCAGCAGTTGAAGGGCACAGGGCTACGCTTTTTTTAGGGGCTGGTGCATCAAAGGAGTGTAGCAACAATGATGGAGAATTATCTCCCGATGGAAACCAACTACGTGATGCACTTTGTGACAAGTTTTTTGGTGGAGAATACAAAAATTACGATTTGGTATCTGCAGCGGATTTCGCTATAGGTGTTCACGGAGAGATTAATGTTTTCAACTTCATCGCTAATCTATTTAGTGACTATCACGCAAGTGCTGCTCATTCACTTATTCCAAGTTTTGGTTGGAGGTCTATCGCCACCACAAACTACGATACATTTGTCGAGCAGGCCTATATGAAGAATTCGGAGGGTTCTGTACAGAACCTTGTAAAAATAGTTAAGGATAAGGAATCCATCGAGCAGCGTCTTCACGAAACATTAAATCCAGTTGAGTTTTATAAATTACATGGATGTGTAGAGCACATAAGTGACCCTGACATCCCCCTGGTTCTCACACACGATGGATATGATATCGTCTCAAAAAACCGCATACGGCTGTTCAATCGACTCGAAGATAAATCATACGAATCTACATTCATCTTTTGTGGGTATAGTTTAGCTGATGACCATATTCGAAAATTAATCAGCAAAGTAGCACCATCAAGAGAAGTACGCCCAACCTTCTACCTCGTATCTCCTGGAGTTTCAGAAGCTGAAAAAGACTATTGGGCTCAAAATAAGATTATTGTGATCGACGCGAGGTTTGGAGAATTCATGGAAGCTCTTGATTCTCAAGTCGATCAGTTAAAAAGACGGATTCTTATCCAGCAAACGAACGATAACATTCCCATTAGGAAATTTTTTCGAACAAGCGCCCCAATTCCAGAAAATGTTTCTAAATATCTTGAGATTGATACGTCATTTGTTTCATCTGAGATGAAAACAGAGCCTCAAGAGCCAAAGGCATTTTACAAGGGGCTAGACAATGGTTTCGGGTGCATTCTCCAAAATCTAACAGTTAGCCGTAGCATAGTAGATGATGTGCTGTATAAAGTTCTTAGTGATGATTCAGAACGAGACAATCAAACCATCCTTTATGTATTAAAAGGCCCAGCTGGTAATGGAAAAACTATTGCACTAAAACAAGTTTCTTGGGAGCTGGCTACTTCATTAAATAGATTGGTTTTATGGCTTAATGATGGGGGTGCGTTGCGCTGGGACGTTCTGGAAGACCTAATAAATTTAACTGGCGAACGAATTTTCCTCGCTGTTGACCGAGCAGCTCAGCATTCAGAAGAAATTAGGAACGTATTAGAGCGCGCAAATACTCTCCGACATAAATTGACAGTGATAACTACTGAGAGTGACAGCAATTGGTATAGTTATTGTCACCCTCTCAATTCCTTGGACTACAAAGAATTCAGAGTGAGATATTTGTCTCATAGGGAAATCGTATCTCTTCTCGAAAGACTAAAGCGACATAATTGCCTTGGTGTTCTTACTGATCTTCCAGAAGCAGAGCAAATCAGAAGATTTGAAGAAACGGCAGAACGGCAGTTGCTCGTTGCGCTGCATGAAGTCACTTTGGGTGAGCGTTTTGAAACAATAGTAATAAATGAATTCAATAGAATTCAGCCTGAGTTGGCAAGAGAGCTGTATCTAGATATTTGTACAATATGCCAATTCGGGGGAGGCGCAAGAGCAGGTACTATAAGGCGTATATCAAAAATTGACTTCAATACCTATGAGAGTCAATTTTTTGAGCCTCTGAATTACATCGTCAAAACCATCAAAGACCCGTACACTAAAGATTATCTCTACATGGCTCGTCATGCGCGTGTAGCAAGCTTAGTATTTCGTGGAATTTGTGACTCTGACGAGTTAAAGGCTAATCAGCTACTACGAATCATGTCTGAGTTAGATATTGGGTATAGTGCTGACAAATTGGTATTTGACCGACTTACAAAAGGTCATTCGCTTGTTAAGAATATGTCTAATGCAAGTTCTATAAGAAGCCTCTTTGAGGAGGCAGTAGAAATAGCCACAGAAGCGTTTGTCTATCAGCAATGGGCTATTTTTGAATCTACTCATCCAGATGGTATTTATGAGAATGCAAAATCTGTAATCGAGAAGGCAAGAGAGCTAGACCCTAGCAACCGGACGATTATTCATACTCAGGCAGAAGTAGCTCGAAAAGGTGCTCGACTCGCATCTAATACAGTTGCGAAAAATCAACTGCGCGACATGTGCCGGGCTCGACTTGGCGAGTTAAAAGAAAACAATAGATTTAGGTTAGCAACTCTGGCCAAATTACTCACGGATGAGTTAGAGGAAATCGATGATTACCCGGATGAAAATGATGGCAATAGTTTTACTGAAAAACTTATTTCTGTAGAAGACTTGTTGGTCAAGGCTAAGCAGAGATTCCCTGACCATCCTGAGTTTTTTGAGCTTGAAGCTCGCCTACAATCACTCCTGAAAGATACCGACAAGGTAACAAAAGCTTTAGAAAAAGCCATTTCAGCAGGTGCGAGAGGTGATTCCGTCTGGGTTCGGCTAAGTAAGGGATACGCTACACAGGGCGATTCTGAAAATGCTGAAAAAACGCTAAGAAAGGCTTTAGAAAAATATCCAGATAGTAAAGTTGTTCACGCGGCCTTAGCTCATTTTTTAATGCAACAAGAGGGTGCGGAGTGGGGTGTGGTTGAACAACATATGATGCGATCTTACGATACTGTTGATCGAAATTATGAGGCACGTTTCGAGCATGCTCAAGTATTGTTCGTGCTAAATAGAACGGAAGAAGCAGTTGGTTTATTTGAAACTATAAACAAGGGTGCACCCAAATCTTTTCGCCCGTATCCAAAATCGAAGCAACTCTCTGAACTAGAGGAATTAATCCCACAACAATCTGGCCGCATCCTTAATAAAACTGAAAGCTATTTATTTGTGTCTAGTGGACTTGTTGAATCGGGACTGTATTCAAATGAAACCCATACTGATGAAGAAATTTGGAATCAGTTATCTAGGGGCACGGAGGTTACATATCGAATTCAGTTCTCACGTAGAGGCCCTCAAGCTGTAAAAATAAAAAGATCAAAATTTTGAGTGCCTCACACCACTAGCCTGGGCATCCTTTTATTGTCCAAATCTGCGTCCATTAGCTGGAACAAACGTCCGCTCTGCGCCAGCTGAGTATCTTGGGTTGAACAGCATGGTCAAGATCAGGGATGAGAATACGTCACCAACTTTCGTATCTCGTTGAGTACTTATCTACAAACATCTAAATTTGAAACTGATGGATCAAACCATTCCACTGAAGGTTGTTGAGAAATATTAAAATTGTACGTATTTCTACTACGCAGATAAGCGCGCCTTAGCAATTTTTACATAATCAGCTTCTTGTTCAACGCCAATATATACAAAACCGAGATTTTGAGCAGCAATCAAGGTAGTGCCGCTTCCTGCAAACGGATCAAGCACGATTCCACCAGTTGGAGTTACTAATGAAATAAGGTGCTCCATTAAAGCGATTGGTTTTACTGTAGGGTGGAAATTTCGCGCTACTCCAGTTGCACCTCGGTGAGCAGTATGGTTCTTGCTACTACTTCCAGTGCGCTCATGCGCTAATTTCGGCGTGAAGTGCTCAAGACCTTTATCGCGTTCAGCTGTAGTAGGTTTCGCACAATAAAAATATGAAGACCATTTAGCAGGAATTCCGCTATGAACTACATTAGCAGGAAAGCGTCCTTTGCCATGGTGTTTAATGGGAACAACATTGTTACTTTTCTTGCAAGTATCACCGGCGCCATCTTTATGGTCTACCCGGCACGCATCGATATTCAGTCCACCAACACCAAAGGCTAGAACATTATCTGTAACCGCACTATTAAACGGCTTGCGTGCCATGACAATTGGCTCATGTGCGGGCTTTAAAGTTGTACCCCAGCCTTGCCATTTTTTTGCCTTAGAAGCGCCATGTTTTTTACGGATTGCCATCTCAATATTATATGAGCGAGGAAAACCGGAGCCATATAACCAAACGATTTGATCACGAATTTCAAACCCCGCTGTTTCTATATTACTAGCCATACGGTGATACGTACGGCTTCCAGCAAAAGCTAGGAGATGTCCACCAGGTTTGAGCACACGTAGGGCTTCTTGCCACAGACCAATTCCAGGAACATCGTGGTCCCAGTCTAGGCCGATGAAGGAAATTCCGTATGGTGGATCAGTGACAATGGCATCGATAGAATCAGCTTTTAGGTTTTTTAGTACGTCTAGAGCATCCCCTGTGTATATTGTGTTTTTTGGGTTCTTTTCAGTTGACATTTTTTTAACATTCTCCCGCAGATAAATTAAGAGAACTAATGATCACAAACTAACCCATTATTGAAAATATCATTGTTTTCAACGTACGGTCATTTAAATCCTGTTTGTGATTTTGAGTTGTACGATTAACTCCAAACTAGCAAAGATTTTTCGCTCGAAAAAGAATGGGCAAGGTCAGGTGTAGGGCCTCAACAAAACTATTCTTTGGGCCGAATTTATACTTGAAATGTAGTGTATGAATTAAATAGGACTTAAGTGACACATCATGCAATTTTCATTTTTCGGCTTTTGCTAGACAATATTTATATGAAAAATACTACGCAAGAAGTTTGATGAAAACCCTTAGCCTCAAAGACGCATCTGCTTTTTTAAATATGTCATCCAGTGCACTACGAGCCAAAGCCAAGGCTGGCGAAATTCCAGGCGCTAAAATTGGCAAACGCTGGGTTTTTATCGATGTTGATCTTGCTTCACATATCCGTTCACGCTATGCTATTTCTCGGCAAGCGTTGCGAGTAACAACAATGGAGAAACCATTATGTTATACAAACGCAACAACACGTGGTGGGTTAGATTTAGTACCCCCAACGGAACGCGAGTACGACGCTCTGCTCACACAACCAACAAAGCGCAAGCGCAAGAGTTCCATGACAAACTCAAGGCGCAGTATTGGAGACAAAATACCTTAGATGAAAGGCCAATCCATTCATGGCAAGAAGCAGTGATTCGGTGGTTACAAGAAACCAGTCACAAAGCCTCTCATGAAGAAGATAAGCGAAATCTTCGGTGGGTCGACCAGTACACCAGAGACCGTATGCTGTTTGAGGTCAATCGCGACCTGATTGACCATATGACACAAAAACGCTTGGCGGAAGGCGTGAGCAATGCGACGGTAAACCGCACCTTAGCTGTGATTCGTGCAATTATGCGTAAAGCCGAACGCGAGTGGGAGTGGATTGACAAAGCACCGTATGTACGGATGCTGCCAGAGCCCAAACGTCGCGTTCGGTGGCTAACGCATAAAGAAGCGAATCGGTTATTACAATATCTGCCAAGCCATCTAAATTTAGTTGTGCGATTCTCTCTTGCCACTGGCTTGAGAAAATCAAATGTCACTGAGTTGAAGTGGGAGCAGGTAGACGTAATAAGGCGCTTAGCGTGGATTCATGCGGATCAAGCCAAAGCAGGCAATAGTATTAGTGTTCCACTTAACGATGATGCCCTGAGTGTAGTGAGGGGTCAGATTGGCAAACATGATGAGTATGTATTTACTTATCGAGGTAAACCAATTCAGCAGGTCAATACCAAGGCGTGGAAACGCGCTTTAAAGAAAGCCGGTATTGATAATTTTCGTTGGCATGACCTTCGGCACACATGGGCAAGCTGGCATGTCCAGCAAGGCACGCCATTGGCGGTGCTGCAAGAATTAGGAGGCTGGGAGAGTTCTGAAATGGTGAGAAGATATGCTCACCTTGGACAAGAGCATACCGCTGTATATGCTAATCAGCTTTCTCTTAATCTTGATTCGAATGAGTTTTCTGGCACAAATCTGGCACAAATTGCCAAAGGTTAAACTAGGAGGCTCACGTAAGTCCTTGAAAAGATGGTGGGGCGTACAGGGATCGAACCTGTGACCACCTGATTAAAAGTCAGATGCTCTACCTACTGAGCTAACGCCCCCTATGGAAAGGTATAGACGGGCGTGCCGTCAGGGGCGCTGATTATCCAAACTTGATCCGTGCTTGTCAATCAACAATCCCGGTATTTTGGGCAACCATCGTTGTTGGTCTAAAAATATTTACTTTTTCACCATATTCCCTATAATTACAGGAGTTTGGTGATCTTCTATCTTTTTTGCTCCACTGTTAAGTTTTAGTCTTAATACTTACTCTTAGTATCATTCAATTTAATACATTGTGTTATTTGGTGGGCGGCAAAAAAGTTTTGTCAGTCATTTTTGTCGTTCCACTAAATATATTACCGGATAAATCATAATCATTTATGTGGTTTCCGTCAAATTATATTTTCCTCCTGACAGTTCTATTCATGCCTAACAATAGTATTTCCCGGGTAAATTCTTCTTTGCTGTTTCTATAGCCATCACTATACACATTTCAACTGGCTGATCATAAGCGCTTGTGCTTTTAGGCTTGGCCGCATATATTTTGCTGTTGTACTTATATCTGAATGACCTAGTTGTACCTGAAGGGTTCTAAGTGCCACGGACGCTTCTCCCGCATCTTCAATATTACAGATTTGTGTTGCCATTGTATGCCGCAGTTTATGAGGAGAAATTGGAAATCCCGCATTTCGTAATTTGCGAAACATACCGGTAACTTGTTCTCCTTTCATTACATTGCCAGTATATCGCTCGTTAAATAAAGTAACGTTAAATATTTGCGCATCAAAGTCTGGCGTTCTACCAAGAATACTCCTACTTTCAGTTAGCATGGTAACCAAAACAGCGTTAACTTCAGCTGTGATGGGTACATTCCATTGTTTTTTGGTTTTACTGTGTAAAGCTGACAACAGCAGCGTTTTTTCACCATAATTAATATCTGCCCAAGTTAAACCTACTAACTGGCGTCTACGCATTCCTGTATAGTAAAACATTCTGATAATACCTACCCAGAACCAGGCAGGGTGGAATTTGCCTGGATTAGTCTTGATATGCGCTATTGCTTCCTTGATAGACGATAATGAACAAATCTTCTCTTTTTCAATTGGTTTGGTGATCTGCCTAACCTGTTTAAATGGATTTGATACTGCGATGAGATTATTTTTAATCGCACTGTCAAAAAGTATACTCATGTGTCTATGATAGTTATTCCAGGTGGACCCACTGGCTCGACTCAATACCAGCTGCTTCCACCACTCTACGGACTCTGTCGTTATATCGTTAACCATGCGGATGCTTGTATCACGCTGAAATACTGATAAAGCTGTACGATACGTTCTTTCCGTAGCAACACTATGATGACTTCTGTCTATATGGCATTCCAATAATTCCTCCAGGTCCACGGACAACTCGCCTCCACAACATATTTTTTACGTGGTCAATTGTAGGTGAATATTATGATATCTTGCTGAAGAAATTAAAACGCGCCTAGAAAACGCCAATAGAACTACCACGCTTGAACTTAAGCAAATGGTGGTTTGACTCAGACCAACGAGTCTCCGGAAAACACGGGGCGATTCAACTGTCAGTTGATCTGCATGCATATCTGTACCAAGATTCGACGCCTACGCTTAGTTGAGCAGATAGCTGATGCTATATCACAATCTTGTCAGGCATTTAGTTGTTCAGCAATAACTAACCTGTATCCAAAATCCATCTTTTTTGAATTGAGATTACTCCCATACTTGCTATGCCATGCGCCATTCTGCAAATCTTCCGCTAACAAGGAGACCCCTTCCTCAACATTCTGAATACGTGAAAAAGTTGAAATTGCTGATCTTGTTTTCGACTCAAGATAGCGTTCAGGTCGAGCCCAATAGGCACAAAGAAACCCATCCGTACAATCTGATGGAATCATAACCGGCTCAATGCGAATGTCACCAAGCTGACTTGACAACTCTTCAATGGTAGGAAAAAGGCCTCTATCGATATATTCAATTTCAGGAAAATAATCTGACAACCAGAATCTGTTTTGTATATCAATCCACGTAAGTAATACAACCTTTGATCTTGCGACTCGCCTTGCTTCTTGAATTCCTTTTTTCCAGTCACTCCAATGGTGGAGCGTTAAAATTGCTAAAGCTACATCGAAGGACTTAGACTCAAACGGCAAGTTTTCAGCAGAAGCTTTATATACGGTTGTGTTCTCGCGTGGCATGCGTTGAGCTATCATGGTGTCTTACGGTTCAACAGCGGTGATTACCTTATCTTGAGGCTCGTACGAACCTGTACCAGCACCAATATTAATTATGGATTGTTCATTTTTTAATTCTTTATGAATTAGCTTGGCAATTCTTGGATCAGGACGACGAAAATCTGCATAATGTTGGCCTACTATACTGTAGTTCGCTGAAGTCATGTTGTTACCCTGTCTTCCAGTAATGCCAACCATTAGTAGATCGGTTCGCAGCAGCTATATTTGCTTTGTTACATGGTCTTGTGAATTTTTCCGCCATGATAATATAGAACATAGACCTCTTCATCATGCTCGAAAATACTTTCAGTACCGTGGAAACGGTCAAGAGAGCCATGCTGTTGGTTTACGTATCTGAATTTTTGCTTTTCCAGTTTTGCTGGCCCCCTGAATGGGTATTCAGGAGAAACTAGCAGCATTGCTTCTTTTAGAAACGCATAAATATTCTTTGGATTAGCGCTGTTTGGCAATACTTCGCCATAATAGTTCATCACCCAAACCATAGTGTTGTTTAAATTGAATACTTGCTCTGACCCGGCAAAGGGATTGAAGCCATTATATTTATCTAAATAGCTAAACCCCTCTGACTCGAACTCAAAGCCCACAGAACCATCATCAAATTTAATTTCTTGACCTTCACCACCGCCAGCATAACCAGATAGTTTTGCTTTCAAGATAAAATCAATCAGCGTCATTCCCGTTCCTTGATCCTATCAGAAGACATTTTGTTTTTGACAAACCGAAGCTCATCAGTCAGTTATAAATCAGACGTCATTCATAAACAATAGACTCTAGCAGATATTATTTGGGATCGTTGTCAGTTACTTTAGTTAAATAGGCATTACAACAGTTAATGGTAAGAAATAAAAATGGTTGTATATACGCGCTTTCAAGCTTCCAATAGCTATTAGCACAAATTGGCATTTAATTTGAATCAAAATCGTATAACCCTGTTCAAATACTACCGCTGGTTTCTAATGTCTCCTTTCTAAATACAGATTGAAATAATACATACCCAGCAACAGGGAGTAATGTAAATCCCAAAGCTAAAGGCATAATCGAGTCGCTATAAAACCTGCCAATTGGAATGGCAACTAGTATTGCAATTAAACTAGATAATGACGCAATTACAGAAGAACCAAATCCGGCAATGTGGCCCATTGGTTTCATGGCTAATGCATTAATATTTCCAAATACGATCCCCATTCCAAAAAACTGTAAAAAACTGAACAGCAAAAATATACTAAATGAAGGTTTTCCATTATTCAGTATTGTCAAGGCGAGTAAACCCAATCCTGTTAACGATAGACACAGCAATGCTATCTTTATCATGCGCTGCATACCGAATTTAATCACTAGCTTACTGTTCGTCAGTAACGCAATAGCAAGACTACACGCTAACACGCCAAAGTAAAAAGCAAATAATTTATCGACAGAATACAAATCGCGAAATATTTGTGGTGCTATGCTTAAAAATAATAATTGCATGCCGAATATAAGTCCTGCAATAGTCGTGCAACACATGAACTGTCGGTGCTGAGTTAACTCTACAAACGAACGTTTAAGCATGGCGTATGAGAAAGAATGCCGCTTCGTTATAGGAAGGGTTTCGGTTTGGCGCAGACCAAGCCAGGCACCAGCTAACAGAGAAACCACCAATAGACTGATAAAAATACTACGCCAGCTGAAAACGTTTAGTAACAACTGACCATAAGCAGGCGCAACCATAGGAATGAAAATAACAACCATCAATATCAGTGACAAAATTCTCGCCATTTCGTCGCCACTATAGCTATCTCTAATCATAGCTCTTGTGGCAATTTTAGGTCCTGATACACCCAGCCCTTGAATAACACGACCTATGATTAATTGCTCGATGCTCTGTGAGGTAAATGCTAACAAAGTGCCCAATGAGTATATTCCCATGCCAATCAGAATGATTCTTTTACGGCCGAATGAATCTGACAAAGGGCCAAATATAAACTCGCCAAAAACCATCCCAAAAATCATAGACGAAATGATCAGCTGAACATCATTTCCATGCGCGACTTTTAATGAATGGCCTATATCTGACAGCGCGGGCAGTATCGCATCTAAGCTTAGCGGGTTTAACGCTGTCAATAGCGCCATAATCAGAACAAATTCAATTGTTCTGTTATTTTCAACAGGTCTATTTAGCACTATTCTTCAAAGCCCAGTGTCGCAAGACCTTTCTTGAGAAACACTATAGTGGCACGACGAAAGAGCGTCACTTTTGGTTGTTCAGCGCTGTTACAGAGCATGTGCCTCGACTTCCAAACGAATCATTCTGACATGCGTGTTACCAAGAGCATCAAGCGGATGCACTTTAGTATAAGCTGCTACAACCTCTGCAAGAAAGCCATCACGCAGTTCGACCGGCAAACGGTCTGTATAGGGGAACCAGGTCGTCCGCAGCCAACCCATTAAACCCTCCACTCCCTGATGTTGCATATCTTTGGGAATGAGTTCAACACGCGCAGCTTTAAAGCCGGCCGCTGACAACCAGTTTTCGTATTCTTCCGGCCCATAGAAATAGTATGGCTGTGTGAAACCCTGATAGTACGGTGCCCAATGTGGAGACTGCATTACCATGTTCATGGAACCAATAATATCGGCTGCGTTATCACGGCCCCCCATTTGCAACAGCGCCTTACCGTCAACATTGAGACAAGCACGCAACCCACTAAGAACCGCAACATGGTCTTTCACCCAATGCAGGGCGGCATTTGAGAACGCATCATCAAATTTTGTATTCAACCGAATATCTGCTGCATCCATGCACATGAAAGACAGGTTTGGATATTTGTCCGAAGGAAACTTCTCTGTCGCAAGGCGAATCATGTCTTTAGATAGGTCAATACCGACTACACTTCCCTTTTTCACAGTCATCGCAAGCTGGGCGCTAATCTTCCCGTCTCCGCATCCGACATCAAGAACAGACTCATTACCCTGCAATGCAAGCTTTGAGATAAGCTCCTGCGCCCATTGTAGTTGTGCCGAAGAGTTTTTTGCGTATTCTTCAGCATTCCACTCCTGTTGTATTGACTGCATGTGATTTTAACCCACTAGCGTTTCTAAGTTACTTTAGCCACCAAGATAGTTTATAAAAATCTCGGCATAGTTAGACAGTTTACACTGTTACTTTCTTTACTTAAGGATCGAGATTTATGAATCACAGAGCAGAACACGATATATCTAGGAAATTAAATTCCCCAGAGAATGTGCTAGTAAGATGTCATTGCTCGCCTTGCATCATTCTTCTGCATAAAAATCTATATAGCGATTTGATAAAAATCAGCAAGAATCGGATGTTTTTGGTTAATTCAATTTGATAGAGTTTTGACAACTTAACCCTAAATTAGAGTCTATATACCGTGAAATTAAGGTTCATTCCACTGCCTACAGAGACTGCCCGACGGCTACAAGCTGGGGGATTAGATGCTAACTGCCAAAAGGCCGAAGTTCAGATCTCTGATGGTACTGGTAATCCCTGTCGTCACTGCCTTAGTGAAATACCAGCAAATGAAAGTATGTTGGCACTTGCCTACAGACCTTTTCCCGAAATACAACCCTATGCGGAAGTCGGCCCCATCTTTTTATGTGATAAGGAATGTGAGCGATACCCAGAATCTGATGAATTACCTGTCATGTTTCAAAAATGGGACAATTTAATGATTAGGGCTTACGGGTCAAATGATCGTATTATTTATGGTACCGGCAAGGTAGTTGAAACAAAAACTATTGTTAAAGCTGTTATCGAGCTATTCGAAAGACAAGAAACTGCTTATGTACATTTGCGCTCAGCCTCCTACAATTGTTACCAATGCCGGGTGGAGGCAAATTAATGTGATCGAAAAAAGTTGAAAACTAAATTAGGTGTGTTTAAAAAATGCCCTTGATAATATCGGGTTTTAATGATTCCCATGAAAGGTTTTTGTATACGACGCGATCACTGACTACTACGCCAGTATGAAAAACACTTAGACTTGTCACATGGAAATTTTCCTTCTATTTATATCCATAACTTTGGCAAATGTGCTTGGCTGGTTAACTCCTGGACCTAATATGCTTGCCGTAATTAACGCTTCGGTTACAGGTGGGCGTCAGCAAGGCATAATTACAGGATTGGGGCTTTCTACTGCAAATATAGTGTGGGCTACGTTGGCAGTATTGGGGGTAGAAACTTTATTTACGCTTTTCCCAGGCTGGGTATTTTCCTTGCGTATTTTGGGCGCCCTGTATTTGCTCTGGCTCGGAATGAATGCGTTATGGCGCGCCTATAAATACAATGTTACGTTACTTAACACATCAGCGATGCAAAGCAATCGTCGGTATTTCTTGCAGGGTTTTCTAGTGTGTGCAAGCAACCCAAAAGCCGCATTGTTCTACGGCTCTATAATATCAGCATTTGTACCCGATAACGCTTCATACGGGCTTTTAGCGGGTATTTTAGTCCTGTGTACTGTGCAATCCCCGATTCTTCATACCATTACTGCCATCGTATTTTCTAAAACTGCTGTGCTATTGAAGTTCAATCAATTTCAGCGAGCCATATCAACCTTGTTTGGGGCGGTATTTACTTCACTGGGCATCGGCGTCCTTTACGATACCTTGCGTAAAGCATGATGTCAGTTACATTATTTACTATGAAAAGTATCGAGTAAACTCAGGCCTTACCAATCCGGTGCTTTGTTAAATATTTAACCTAAGCAATCCCAAAAGACCCAAAGAATATTGTCTATTCATTGAGCTGCATTAGCTCCTTAACATAGGAGATGGGCTTAACTGTTGTTAGGCCGGGTTTCTTCAATTTGGCTGCTTCAGCAACAGCTCCTACCATAGATACACAGTCCTTAAGAAGTAAAACCCAAGTGCCTTTTTTCTTCCAGTTATCACGAATATCAAGGGCTTTCTGATAAACATCTTTATTCACCCACACCAAAAGTGCAGCATCCGGATCTGTATCTGCTGGTGAAAGATCTACATCTCCGTCAATATCTATGTAATCTAGAATCCATTCCTTACCTTGCGAGGGATAGAGACCAAACACACTGTCCGCAACAAATGATTGGATATCATCCCGAAATGTAAGTGCGGCGATGTACGCATGACCTGTTTTAGAATTCACATCTGGGTTTCTATCACGCGCAAAGAAAACAAGCATATGCCAATTATCTGGGCTTAGATTAGTTCTCTTGTCGACAGTTTTCTTCTCATCAACCTTCTCTAAATCTATTGTCTGCGCATTGACTGGAGCCACGATAACTAACAAAGAGAACAGCAGTAAAAGCAGTATATTTTTCATGTGGCTTTCTGGTATTTTGTTTAAAATTACGCTGCAAAATCACTTATAGTATTAAAATCCACATTGGCAGAATCCTTAGCGCGCTCAAGGTCATAGTGCGATTGTAGGTTCATCCAGAACTCAGGTGTAGTTCCGAACGCATGTGCTAATCTAATCGCTGTGTCACCTGAAATACCTCGCTGACCATTGATAATTGATGTCACTCTATTGGTTGGTACCTGGATATGCTTAGCCAGTTTATTGGCACTAATTTCCATCGGCTCCAAAAACTCCGCATGAAGAATTTCACCCGGATGGATGGGCTCAATGGTAGTCGCAGATTTCAACGTCATAAATATCACCTTCTTTCCAATTAAAACAAATACGCCATTGGCGATTGATGCGGATTGAGTGCTGGCCAGCTCGATCACCTTTTAGTTGCTCTAGCATATTGCCAGGCGGTACTTTTAAGTCAATCAACAACTTTGCAGCATGTAACATCGTCAGCTTACGCAATGCGACTCGTTCAATATTCGTAAACCGCCTACTTCGTTTCCGATCAAAAAGTTGCTTTGTATCTTTGTCCGCAAAGCTCTTTATCATGAATCAAAGTATATTATGATATACGTAACAAGTAAAGTGCAATAGGGCAGCCCTTTTCCTGTATTTTGTTTAATCTAACTACGATAATATCGCAAATCACCGCTTCCAAGTGGCTTTGCCTTGCGTTAGCAATTTTCGTTACTCATGGTAGGTATACCTTTCTAGTTCGGTCGACCTGACCTCTCTAAAGGGATTATCCTGTTTTAATAGCTCTTCTATTTTTGCATCGAATTTCCACTGGAGTTCCATATAGCACCACTCAACTGAATACCATCCGCTTTCCTCAGGAGCAAAAGATACACCAATGCATTTAGATAGCTTTAGATCGTACTTGCAAACATATGTAATATTCTTAAGCCATTCTGGTAATAGGGGACAGTACGTCCCCTATTGTTCTATTGTTCTAAAATGTGCGAAAGATTTTTGACACTACCCAATTTCCTTAGCCTTGGGTTAAAGCTTCTATTAATAATTCTTTAGACTCGTTTAGTATTTTCTTCAAATCCCTTGTTCTAAGTTTAGTTAAATATCCTGGGGTCTCTCGAATTAATAAAATTTCATCGAAATACATAAAAGTTAAGACTTCCTGCCCAATAATCCCACATTTGTACTTATGAGTTGAACCCAAAGCACTTTTAATGGTTCCAGCATGTTCTTCTTTATGCATACTATACCATCGCAAACGACCTATATCTCGCGGCCACATATCATGCGCTTCCAAAATAGATATATATTTCTCATATTTTTCTCGTTGCTTCGTTGCTCTAGTAATATGTACTAATAGCAGCAAACCTTGAGCATTTGTGACCCATAAATGAAGATGGTTGGACTTAGGGTCAAGATAAATAAAACTCTCTAGAAACGTCTGTGCTTGATTATAGTCTTTCAATATTACAAGGTAGTTAGCAAGCTCAATGGCTTTCTCTATATCATCTGCATTAGTTGGCCTAAATCTTCTTAGAAGGCTAGATTTCATCCTGCCAATAATAGGTAAATCTTGGTCACTGAGCGTCAGAGCGAGTTTCATACTATTTAGCTAAAGGTAATGCAGCTGTAGGCAAAGAGTGAGTTGTAATTACGACGAATCTATATTTTTTAGACTTTTTCATTCCTTTAGCCAAAACACCAAAATAACCTCCCACTGACATATTCTCCGAGCCAGGCACCCAACGTAATGAAACCCTCTGAGGCCAATTCCTTGAACCTCCTTCCCTTGTTCTTTGCATAGGATATTCATCACACTGGTAAGAATTCGAGGGCTTCGGTAGAGCACAATCACCTTTATTTAGATACCAACTACCCTCTCTTTTCTTGTTTGGCATATAGTTAAGAACAAAAGTTCTTGGTCTTGTAGATTGAGCATCTCTAATATGATCTAGCATATTAGGATGGTTAAAGCCAACTAATAGAATATTAGCGCCCAAACTACATTTCTTTTTATTTTTCACACACCTTTTTAGTTCTCTTAATGCCGTTTTGCTAAAAACTCTTCCTGACACCATTAGTCCTACTGAAAGTGTTTTACCAATTGCCCTTCTTCCTATATTTATAGTAGCTGTTGTTGCTAATCTAGCAAATCCACCTACACCTGACATTAACCCTCCCAGTGAAAAATTCCCACTCGGATCAACATTCCCTACAGGATCCACATTCGCGTACAAATACTTATGCAAAGTGATAGGGTCTTGGCTATTCCCCATCCAGGTATCCTGCTGGGTAAATCGGCCTATGTTCTGATCGTAATACCTTGCTCTCAGATAATATTGATCCAGATTGCCATCATACTGCTCACCCGTATACAAATAATCATTCTCAGTGCTACCCGTTTCGTTTAGTTTCTCCCCAAACGCAGCATAGTTGTATGTGTCAGTAATATTGCCCGCTGCGTCACTCAGCGCACGGGCGCTGCCCAATCCATCATAATGATAAACGCTGGTGTCGCTGCCTCTGCGCTGGCTGATCAAATCATCCCCATAGGTATAACTTACATCTGTGGCACCATCGGTGCGCTCTGAGAGGACCTGCGCATAATCCCGATTGCTATCGACCGTATACCAGGTCTGGGTATCCGCAGCCACATCACGTTTGATTACCCGAATACCATCAGCGTTATACAAATAAACTGTCGTCTGCCCGGCTTGGCTGCTACCGACCATTTCATTTTTGGCATTGTAGGCGTAGGTAGTGGTATTACCGCCTTCGGATTCCGTTAAGGTATTACCATTGGCGTCATAGGTATACGCGGTCGTGCCTGCCTGAGTCAGCCTATCATTGGCGTCAACGGTATAGGCAGTGGAAACACCGTTAATGGTCTCATAGGTTCGGTTCCCTACCTTGTCATAGGTATACGCAGCATTGTAATTACCATTGACCAGATCGGTGATGTTTTCGGTGGTAAGACGATACAGCGTGTCATAGGTGTAAAGCGTCGTACGCCCGTTGTATTCACTTATCTGCATGCGTCGGCCCGTTGGCTCCAGGGTATAGCTGAACTGCTGCGTAATCGCATTGCTGCTGTCCCGACGCGTTAACGTGGTCAAGCGGTTCAGCGCATCATAAACATACGCATCCTGATTACCATTGGCATGATCAACCCCAGTTCGGTTACCCACCGCATCGTATTGGTAGGTCGTCTGGTTGGCATCTGGGTCTGTCACGCTTTGCATTCTGTTTAACGCGTCATAACTGTAGCTGGTTAAGCGGGTCTCGCTAGCATCTGTTTGCGTTACGCTGAGTCGGTTGCCATTGGCAGCATAGACATAACTCAAACTCACTTCCTCTGCGCTACCGGCAAACTGGGTTTCACTGGCCAGCCGGTTCTGAGCATCATAGGTGTAGTTAGTGGTAATAGTGACCCCATTATCGGTTTTGACCACCTGTGTACGATTACCCATCGCATCATAGACAAAGCTTTCGGTCATGCCATCTGCGTACGTAGATAGGGTGCGCCGATGATTCGTATCATAGCTATGCGTGGTGGTCTGGCCGTTGAAATCAGTTTGTGAAATCATATTGCCAACGGCATCATAAGCCATGGTCTCAACTTGTCCCATTGGCAAGGTACGGCTGATGATTCGACCCAAGTTATCATAGGCCCATTGGGTCACCCGTCCTTCTGCATCGGTCTGGCTGATTTTATTGCCCTGTTCGTCATAAGCATAAGCCGTTTCATTGCTCAATGCATCGGTGACTTTTACCAACCGGCCTTTTGCATCATAGGCATATTGGGTAATCACACCCGCCTGATTGGTTTCACTTATCTTCCTGCCCAGCGCGTCGTACGCTACCTGGATGCTAGTACCATCAGGGAAAATCGTTCTGGTGCGTCGGTCACTGCTATCATATTCATAACTCGTGGTCATGCTGCGCGCGTCGGTAAAACTAGTTTGGTTACCCACCGCATCATAAACATAAGTGCTGATATTACCCAGCGCATCGGTCATGCTGGAACGCCGGCCGAGTGCATCGTAACCATAGCTGGTGCGATTGCCATTGGCATCAATTTCCGCACTGACCCTTCCCGCCAGATCATACTCTGTCCTGCTGCGTGGATTGTCCGTCAGATCACCCGGTGTGCTATCCGGTAATATCGTCTCGACCAATCGATTAGCTTTGTCGTAAGCAAAATACGTAGTATTCCCCAAGCGATCTGTTTCGCTGAGTTTGTTGTTTTCAGCGTCATAGTTAGTTGTCTGGGTGCTGCCATCGGCAAAGACTATTCTGCTTTGATTACCGCGGCTATCGTATTCATACTCCGTACGATTGCCATTGGCATCGATCTCAGCACTTAGTTTATTAATCTCGTTGTACTCACTACGCGTAACATTACCCAGCGCATCGGTAGTTTGGATAAGGTTATTTCTATCGTCATACTCGTACGTAGTCGTCTGGGTGATCAAATCACCATTTTCATCCGTGCGCGTAGTGGTTTCAGTCAGCCTGTTGCCAACTTCATCCACTGTGTAGTCTGTACGAACGCCCAGTTCATCAATGATTGCTGTTACATACCCACTGGCGTTGTATTCGGTTCTGGTTTGATTGCCACCCACATCAGTAACACTGCTCACTAGCCCAAGATAGTTATAGCCCATACCTATGGTTCCTGCTGGCACAGTCATGCTTGCGAGTGGCCCTGGAAAGAGCGGTGCTCCTCCTACTATAGTGTTTCTATAAAAAGTGGTAAGCGCTGATCGCCCAAGCACATCGGTTTCGGTATCAATACGATTGTAATGCTCGTAGGTACTACTCGAAGTATTCCCCAAGGCATCTGTTTCGGTCAGTTGATTGCCCAGGTTGTCATATGTCCAACTCGTTGTATTACCCAGCGCATCGGTTCGGCTGAGCTCATTACCATATGCATCGTAGGTATGCGTTATGGTTTCGCCCTCTGCATTGGTCTCGGCAACCACATCACCGCGTTCGTTATAGACGTAAACCATGGTATTACCCAGTCGATCCTGCACCGATTCTGTCCGACCGGTAATATCATGGGTATATTCAATACGATTCCCGTCCGCATCAATATGCGCGCTTAGTCGGCCATCGTCGTCATACTCATTACGCGCAACCCGAACGCCGCGTGGATCAATAATATCTTCCAGATAATGCGGAAGATTAGGATTAGCAAGATAGGTAAAAGTCGTGACTTCATTCGCCAGATCACTCACCGCCACCAGATCACCATTTTCATCATAGCTATAGCTGATTGATTTGCCATTGGGGCTGGTAATCCTAGTTATTCGATCCTGCGCATCGCGTACAAAAGAAACGGTGGGGCCAGCTGAATGGACTATTCCTTCCTTACTGATAGTGACGCGGTTTCCGCCCTCCGGCTCGAAGATTTCCTTCACGCCTTCAGTTTGATCAATGATTAATTCTCGACCTTCTTTAGTCGTTAATTTATAAATCGTTGGGTCAACAGGACCCACACCAATATCCTGAATCGAGCCGTCTAGTAGCCGACCATATTTATTATTTAGCGCTTCAAGCTTGGCACCATTATCATCGCCCATGGCCTCAAATTCCAGATGTACATCCAGGATCGGCGTCACTGTATTGCATTCCGGCACCGCAACCGCTTTAAACTTCTTAACGTCCCCGTCTGGTAAAGTGACACTCACTATATTGTCAGTAGTGCTTTCGACACACACATCCGGGGTTAGACCGAGTGGGCCTTTGGGGTAGGTTCTAAGTAACCACGAATAGCCTGGCACTCGATTTTCATGAATACGTGTGTTTTCAAACCCCAGACTCCAGCCTTGCCCAAAATCCAGTGATTTATATCTTTGACGCGTATCGTATGTTCGGGTTACCGTGATAGGGATACCCGCCGTATCCAAAGACAGATCTTCAAAGCTAATCGAAAAGTTACCTACTTTTAGATCACCTTCGATAATGATGTTGATAGGGTGATGCGCGCTTTGCCCATTCTGATCCACAGCTTGAAGAATAAGGACATACTGACCATTGAGCAGTGTACTTGGGTCAAGCGTAACAAGGCCCTGATTGTCGACATTACTCGTACCTTCTGCAAGCACCAGAAAGTCGCTAGGCTCCGCGCCTCTTTCCTTTAATACGAGCTCCCAACTCGCTAGATTGGCGTCAGACACACTGCCAATAACCTCAACGGGTTGCGTAATGATCTGATCGTAGTCAATACTCGATATTTCTACGACAGGTGGATCTAAATCACCATCTCTTACTCGAAAGCTATCGGTAATTGTATAAGTCTCATATGCATCGGATATGGTTACTACTACAGAATGATTGCCTGGCACTGCGGTGGTGTAATACCCCCTTAAATTGTACAAATTAAGTACCTCTGTACCATCAATAAGCGCCTCTGCAGTTACCGTACCTGTACCGTTGAGTGCGGTAACATCTATTAAAACTCGCTCGTCTGGGTCGACAATTTCAGGCGTCAATGTCAATGACCCGCTCAAACTTGGTAATTCGGGGCTGACAGTAACCTGATAAAGTCGTACTGCCGTAAACTCGGCATCTGATACCACCAGCTCGACAGAGAATACGCCCACTTCTGTGGGTTGCCAGGTTATGATTCCATCCTGACTCACCGTCATTCCATCAGGTGCTGTATCCAGGCTATAACTTAGAACATCGTTATTTGCATCTCTGGCATCAACTTCGTAGCGGTATTCAAATCCTATTTTCCCAACTGTGTTTGGCGAACCGTAGAAGCGTGGCGGCACATTAGATAGCTCGATATTTAAATCATAGGTTTGCTCGGTAAATTTTCCACGCTCATCCGTTACCCGAATAGTTACGCTATGCGTTCCTGCGTAAAACGAATTGTTTGGTACGTCCCACGTTACCAGACCCAACGTTGAATTCACTCTCAGTCCTGCTGGCCCATTTTCTACCGAGTAGCTTAGCTCATGCCCTTCTGCATCTGTTGCTGTGACCAAATACTGATAACCCGAATTGGTCATTCCACTAGTGACTGGCGTACTCGTTATAACTGGCGCCTGGTTGGTATTTAGCTCTACCGTAAGGGTAAATGTTGCCGTGTCTTCAAGCCCGTCACTACTGTAGGCTCGAACGGTAAAATCATGGCTGCCAAGCTGGTCTACGGTTGGTGTCCATTCCATCTGGCCATTATAGTAAACAATGCTCGCACCAGTTGGCGATGTTAAAAACTCATAGCTAATAGCCCGACCATCGGGATGTGCCGCTTCTATCTTGAACTGAAATAACTCACTATCGAAAAGCGTACTATTGGCCGGAACTTTGGTTATGGTCAACTCAGTATCTATGATAGTAAGTTCGTAGCGATATTCCACCACACCACCATATTGATCAAATGCTTCCAAAGCAATCTCATGCTGGCCTACAAGCAAGTCACTAATATTCCAACGAATTTGACCATAAGCACTAATTGTCAAACCAGCGGGCCCTGAAAGTAATCGATACTGCACAGCATCCCCGTCAGGATCTGTAGCACGTACATTTGATAAGTAAAGCTGCCCCAAACGACCGTTTGTAACAGGCTCACTAATAATTTCAGGTGCTTGATTTTCGTAAACTGTGACGTTAAAAACCTGAGTGCTCGTTAATCCATAACGATCATCCGCCATCACCTCAATTGCGTGCTCACCTAGTTGTCCACCACCGGGTGTCCAACGAAGCGTTCTACCTGAGAATGTCATGCCTTCTGGGCCACTCAGCAATGAATACGTAATGGCATCACCATCAGGATCGGTCGCATACATATTGTAGGTATAACTGTGGCCTGTGATTCCCCTTTCTGTTGGTGATGATGTAAACCTAGGTGGTCGATTTTCGGTAACTGTTACAGTATAGCGCTGCTCAGCAACACCGCCTTTACGGTCATCCACACTAACTACCACTGCATGAGGTCCTAGCTGATCATTTCTTGGAGTCCAGTCAATACGCCTACCAGACAGTGTCATTCCATTGGGAAATGTTGTAAGCGAATAATAGAGTGGGTCAAGATCAGGGTCGATTGCGCTTACATAATAAGAGTATCTGTGTGAATCGACGACACTAACAATTGGTGTCGATGTGAATTCGGGCGGTTGGTTCTCTCGAACGCTGAGAACGTAGCTTTGAGAAACAATAGCGCCATGTCGATCATCAACAGTAATTACAATTTCATGGTCGCCAACTTGATCTATGGTCGGTGTCCAGCGAATGTAGTTGCCTGATATAGTCATTCCTTCAGGACTAGTTTCGAGAGTGGTTATTAGGTAATCCCCATCGGGATCAGTAGCAGTAACGCGATAGGTATACACCGCTCCAACTCTGGCACTAAACCCTGGGGTAGAAGTAAACTCTGGCGCCTTATTTCCATCCACCAAGATGTCAAATGACTGGGTTGTAGTACCCCCATATTGATCATCAGCCTGCACGGTAACAGAAAATGTCGAACCGATGTGTTCCAGCAGCGGCGTCCAAGTCAGCCTACGGCCGGTTAGAACCATATCATCTGGGCCAGAAAGCAGGGTATAGATAAGGCTATCTCCGTCTGGATCGCTCCCAGTTAAACTATAAAGGTATTGCCTGCCTGCAAGAGCATCATAGGTTGGGGTACTGGTAATAACTGGTGGCTGATTGCTAGTTACTTCAATCAGAAATTCTTGCTGGTCTGCCGCACCAAATTGATCAACTGCCTCAACGGCCACTGCAACAACACTTCCTACGGGGCTGTCTGCAGTCCAACTTAAAACATTGCCGCTAACATTCATACCGACGGGCCCTGAGAGCAATCGGTATGAAACTCTATCCGAATCAGGATCTGATGCAGACATGATGTACCGATACAGATGATTTTCTGGTACCAGCAAATCAGGCTCGCTTGTAAATACAGGTGGCGGGTTAGGGGTTACGAATACATCAAAGCTTTGGGCACCCACAGCCCCTTCTGAATCGATTACTTCAAGTTGAATTGTGTGAGATACCAATGCCTCACTAGGTGTCCATAATATGGTTTGGTTATCAAGCACCATACCAGGTGGCGCCGTAATTAGATTTAACGTAAATGGATCTCCATCTGGATCATTAACGATAACGTAGTACGAAAACTGGTGATACACATTTATCGAGTCTGCTGGTGTAGAGACAATAACAGGAGGTCTGTTGATATCACCAACTTCGATATTCCATTCATGAAGAATCTCTCCACCCCTGCCATCATTAACTGACACCTGGATGGAATGCACACCCACTTGGGACATGAGAGGGTTCCAGGATATCTCGCCCTCAGGAGTGATATTCATGCCATCCGGTGATCGCAGCAATAAGTAATCTAATTGATCACCATTTTCATCAGATGCAACAATTGGATAATAATACTCATCATCAAAATGCACCTGGGTAGAGGGAGTACTCAAAATAACTGGGGGATAGTTTTCAACCCATGATTCGCATATATTTATTTCTTGAAACCCTAAAAACTCGCCGCCAGAATGAAAAGATACGACACAGTTGCCGGAACCGCCAATTGGAGTAACTAACTCGACAAAACCTGCAACCCCGCGACCTTCAAGTTCTACTGAATCCACATCGAAAGCAAGTTCTGCTGAGTCACATGATTCAACCTTGTGCGTTACATCTCTAGCAATTTGTTTGACACCATTTACTATCGCATCAGCTATTTCAGAACTGTCGCTTGATGTTTCAACTACTACACCATTAGTTTGTTCAGCCAATAAATCCATTTGTATTGATGCCCCTGGTGCTTTAACAGCCACCACCGATACTCCTGCATCTTGCAATACGCTTACAGTTTCACTAATTGTGGGACCCGGATGATTTTCTGAATCATGGAACGATGCATCTGTGGTAATGGCTATTATTTTTGCTGCTCCCTCACGAAAACTTGCACCGTGCCCCACGGGAATATCACCTGTTGACAACCCCAATGGCTCGATGTCTCGACCTACCCCAGAGACTAATTGGTAAAGTGCTTCTAACTGACTTTCTGGCCCGTCGCCTCCACCAAGTATTCGAATATCATTGATTTCAGATAACCAATACTCTCTAACTGGTGTGAGATCGCCGTTTAGCCTGTACGCATAATCAAACCCACCACCAAAACTACCTATTGGATAGTCTGAGAACGTGGCCAAACAAAAGCGCGAATCTGGAATGCTCTTTTTTATCTCTTCAAATATCTCAGGCGCTTTATTTTTTATATTGCTTATGTCGTCACCATAGCTTCCTGAAACATCAACCACCAAGCAAAAATCCAATGATTTTGGGAGTTCTGAAACAACAACATTTTTATAAATATCTGATAATGATTGTGAATCTATGCGAACATATTTTGGTCCTATTGCCTCTTCCAAAGCATTGACCTCAATCTCCCAAGACTCCACTAATACTTCTGAATTGCTCGTGCTTGATATCTCTATAGACACTGGATGAATTCCTTCCTGCCCATCTTCTGGTGTCCAAGTAACAACGCCAAGACCGTTAACACCTAGTCCTGATGGTCCAGTTAATATATTAAAACGCAAATCAGAACTAAGGCTAGATTGCTGTAATACCTCAAATTTATACTCTGTTCCTATAGTTGCTTTCTCAAAAGGCGTACATACAACTGGAGGTATGGGTGTGTTGTCTACCGGCGTGACCTCTATTGATACCGTTGCGGTGTTTGAATCTACCTGACCATCATTGGCCACAAAGGTGAAGGTATCTGTACCCGTATAATCTGCATTCGGGGTGTACTGAAGGTTCGGCGCGTCTCCGCTTAGCACTCCATTCGCAGGCTGCGTGATTATCGTATAAGTCAACGCATCTCCATCCGGATCACTGCCCGTCAGAATAATATCTACGGCTGTATCTTCTGGTGTGGTAACCGACTGATCGTCAGCAAGCGGCACATCATTAACCGGCGTGACTTCGATTGATACCGTTGCGGTGTTTGAATCCACCTGGCCATCATTGACCATAAACGTGAAGGTATCCGGACCGTTGTAATCCGCATTCGGGGTGTACTGAAGGTTCGGCGCGTCTCCGCTTAGCACTCCATTCGCAGGCTGCGTGATTATCGTATAAGTCAACGCATCTCCATCAGGATCACTACCCGTTAGAACAATATCAATTGGCGTATCTTCTGGTGTGGTAACCGACTGATCGTCAGCAAGCGGCGCATCATTAACCGGCGTGACTTCGATTGATACCGTTGCGGTGTTTGAATCTACCTGGCCATCATTGACCATAAACGTGAAGGTATCTGGACCGTTGTAATCTACGTTCGGGGTGTACTGAAGGTTTGGCGCGTCTCCGCTTAGCACTCCATTCGCAGGCAGCGTAACGACTGTATAGGTCAACGAATCTCCATCAGGATCACTGCCTGTTAGAACAATATCAATTGGTGTATCTTCAGGTGTGGTAACCGACTGATCGTCAGCGACCGGCGCATCATTAACCGGCGTGACTTCGATTGATACCGTTGCGGTGTTTGAATCCACCTGACCATCATTGACCATAAACGTGAAGGTATCCGGACCGTTGTAATCCGCATTCGGGGTGTACTGAAGGTTCGGCGCGTCTCCGCTTAGCACTCCATTCGCAGGCTGCGTGATTATCGTATAAGTCAACGCATCTCCATCAGGATCACTACCCGTCAGAACAATATCTACTGGTGTATCTTCAGGTGTGGTAACCGACTGATCGTCAGCAAGCGGCGCATCATTAACCGGCGTGACTTCGATTGATACCGTCGCGGTGTTTGAATCTACCTGGCCATCATTGACCATAAACGTGAAGGTATCTATACCCGTGTAATCTACGTTCGGGGTGTACTGAAGGTTTGGCGCGTCTCCGGTTAGCACTCCATTCGCAGGCTGCGTGACCACCGTATAGGTAAGTGCATCTCCATCAGAATCACTGCCCGTCAGAACGATATCTACGGCTGTATCTTCAGGTGTCGTTACCGACTGATCGTCAGCGACCGGCGCATCATTAACCGGTGTGACTTCTATCGATACCGTCGCAGCACTGGAATCTACCTGGCCATCATTGACCATAAACGTGAAGGTATCCGGACCGTTGTAATCTGCATTCGGGGTGTACTGAAGGTTTGGCGCGTCTCCGCTTAGCACTCCATTCGCAGGCAGCGTAACGACTGTATAGGTCAACGAATCTCCATCAGGATCACTGCCCGTCAGAACAATATCTACGGCTGTATCTTCAGGTGTCGTTACCGACTGATCGTCAGCGACCGGCGCATCATTAACCGGTGTGACTTCTATCGATACCGTCGCAGCACTGGAATCTACCTGGCCATCATTGACCATAAACGTGAAGGTATCTGTAGCCGTGTAATCTGCGTTCGGGGTGTACTGCAGTGTTGCACCATCTCCCGTCAAGGTGCCATGGGCTGGTTGCGTGACCACCGTATAGGCCAGCGCATCTCCATCCGGATCACTGCCCGTCAGAACAATATCTACTGGTGTATCTTCAGGAGTCGTAACCGACTGATCATCCGCAAGTGGCGCATCATTAACCGGTATAACTTCAATTGTAACGGTTGCGGTATTTGAGTCACGTACACCATCTGTTACCTTAAAAGTCAGAGTGTCTGTGCCATAGTAACCAGTGTTCGGGATGTAAGTTATATCGCTACCGTCACCAACAATCTGGCCATTTAAGGGGATATCAATAATTTGATAAGTTAATAAATCGTTATCAAGATCCCCAGCCACGAGTTGAATATCAACAGGCGTATTTTCCGGAGTAGTAAATGCTCCGTCCTCTGCGTAAGGGACTGCACAGCCCTCACCAGAAATATGTAGATTTGAACCGTTTAACTTGATCTGTTCTGCAAGCAAGCCACAAGTCAAATTAAGATCAGAGCCTGATGTTTCAATCCGTCCCTGTGGAGCCAGCATGAAACCAACCATAGTTGAACTAGAACCGGATAACTTGATTGCATCATCTCCTGAATATTGTGTAAAAAATAATACACCATCAGTAAAAGCCATCAACTCACTTTGATCAGAACCCGACACCTCAATTTTCCCAGTTGATACAATAGTGATCTGGCCTGTTAGATTTGAGGCGTTGAACACTACATCGCAGGGAACCCAATACAAGCCTGGTTCAAGCTCAGTACCCTGAACATCTCTCTCCCATTTTCCATTCTGATTACACGTTGTACTTTCATCGAAATAGTTGTCACCAGCTGCAAGTGCGGCACGTCCTCCTGGTTGGTAAGCGATAACCTCATGATTGAAAGGCCAAGCAGACGAACTAACCTTGACGGGTGAAGAGCTGAAGTAATTGTTCCCACCACCATTTTCAAACTTCGTAACCCAATGCGTCGCTCCATTAATTATGTTATCTGAACCGCCTAGTTTTATACCACCATTACTGTGAACCAAACCATCGGCTCTAGTTTCACTACCTGACCATTCCAGCACGTCGTCAGAATCTCCATGGGCCCATAAAGTCACAGAATCGTAGGCATGCGTTTGAGATGAAATTAAAAACAATAAAAGCGCGACACTAAACAATAATTTAGTTTGTTCCATTAGTACAGTCTCTATAAATCTAGGAAAATGTGCCGTGTTACCGGCCTAAAAATGAAGCAAAGGACAACGCGAAAATTCGCTTGGAATAGTCCAAGATGCTATCAAGTAACGTATTATTTTATGTTGATCAAGTAGGAATCTAGAGAAAACAATTCAACCCTAGAAAAATAGCGTTGACATCCACGCAACCAGCGCACGCGCTCAAGACTCAAATATCTCAAGAAACGAATCATCATGCATATCCCCTTTTTCCATTTTACAGTGGCTAAGCCACAGTACCCCAATGCAAAATCTAAAATCTTGCAGTTGTTAATAAACCACTATTTTAGTGAGGCAGGATTTAACCGGTTAATCGTTATCGGGTCAACTATCCATTGGTATACTCTATTAGATCGAATTTCTATGAGGTGTTATTGAGCACACTCAAGCTAAGCATAGTTTTCTTGCATACCTGTGCTGACTTTCACCAGGAAGATATGTAACTATTACCTAGATAAAGACAAATGCGGATTACACTTCTTCATGTCAATCGCTCCAATATCTACATTTATAGTAGGTACTATCCAGCCTTTAATTGTTGAATAATTGCGTTTTCCCTGAACCCGAACCTCAAACCAGTTTTCTTCGTTTTCATTTTTTAAGTGAAGCTTCAGGCGCTGAAACTCTCGCTGCGCTAATTGCCAGTCTCTATCCGCATGTTTGGCGTACTCTTTAAATATCTTTGGACTAACCAGGAACAGTCCTTTTGGGATTATGTGGACCATTGCGTCAGCTGTATTAATTTTAAGCGTTTTATGTTTAAGCCCTGATTCAAGCCAAGTCTTAAAATCAGCATTTTTGGGCAGCGCTTTGACCACCGCTTTCGCCTTTCTGATATCAGGTTGAGTGGAATTCTTGGATTTAGGCTTTTCTACCGACTCTTTTGCGGTCTCATCCTCAGTATCACCATCGTTGTCATCCAAAAATATACTTCTTAAAGAAGAAGATTTGTCTGTCACAGGTTTCTGTTTTGTGCTGGCCGTTTCTTTTTCAGGTTTAGTCAGTTCAGTGCCGGTGGAATCCTTCTTGTTATCTTCAGTGGTTGCAGCCTTAGATTCAACCAGTAATACCTGTCCATCAAAATCATCTGGCGTAGTATCCTGATTTACGAACACAGTAGCCAATGGAAGGCAAACCAAAGAAAAGGGCTTGGGTGTCCAGTCATTCAAACTAATCGCCATTTTCCAAATCGCTTTACCATCAGCATTAGAGGTTAGAATTCCATGTTCCACCATAATATCGAACAGGCGAGTATTGTCAGTGGGTATCCCAGTATGCCCTTCTTCCTCTAGTTGTTTTCTGATCATGTCAGCCAAGGTTTTAGCCATCGTCCAGCAGTTACCATCAGCAATCCAGCTATTCGCACCCTGGCGGTTGAAAGTAAGCTCGCCATCGTCTTTAAGCTTTCTAATCGCGGTCAACATCTTTAATGGCAGCGGCTTGGTATCGCCATAAATAGGTGCTGTTTGCGCCCCTAGTGCCAGCGATACTGAGGTTTGATCACCTTTTTTTACGATATCTTTGATAACGCTCGCTTCATCCTGGTTGGCAATTGTAATTATCAGCTCTCTTAATATTTTAGGGTTTGAGCGCAACCAATCCATACCGCAGTTTGGCAATACGCGCGTCATCATCAGTGAGGCTAGTTCATGATTACGGTATTCTCGATCATTCCTGAATTCGACCGTGTATATCTTCGCGGATGGGGTTTGGATCATGTTAGTCGAAAACCCATTCCACTCACCTAGTGAAACACCTGGTTTTGCATAAAGAACCACTTTCTGATCTGTTACCGGCTTGGCTATATCGTGCATCGCAGCTCCCACAAACACGCAGTAGGTGTATAAATCAGCCTGGCGTGTAGTGGTCTCTGGACCCGCTTTAGCTGGCAAGATATGTGATTTCCGTGCGCGTAGCGCATAAATTGAGGTTTGTAAAATATGTTCCAGCAAGCCGCCAGGATAAGCATGATGATGGCTTTCTGAGGCAGGGGTCTCTTGGGTAAACTCCGCTATATTGCTTATTACCGGAAGATAATATTTATCGTAAACCTGCTTTTGTACGCCTGCTAGACGATATATTTCCGATACCTTGTCTTGGTGAGGTGCAAGTAGATCCGTAGAAGACTTAATCCGATAGTAACCCTGTGGCAATTTTCGTGTAAAAAGCCCTTTACTGGTTAGCCCTTTTAGTGCCATTTTAACCATCAGGGTAGCTGCACCAGTGTTGAGGCCCTTATAGCCGCCACGTCATAGTGGCAGCGGGCCCTTTCGGGTAAGGCCATTCCATTGGGCTTCCCTTCCTTTGTTCCTTTTTGCGCTATATTCATAGGCCGTTTGCCTTTTAAAGGTTTGCTAATTCGGCTTGTCGAGTACCTAGCCTTGAGTGAGTTACTATTTATATCATGGCCGTAATAAAAATGCCCGACATGAAGTCAGGCATTTCATTGATTTATTGATGTTTTATCCGGTATTTCCTTATATTTACGGTGATTAAGGATAGCTAACGCTCACAAGATATTGCTCAGGCTGGTTGTAGTGGCTTTGTGATTAAGACTGTGAAATGAAGTATCACAATTGAGAGGTTTCAACCTAAAATCAACGTTACGACTCAAGCACGGTAGTATGAGGTCATACAATATTACTATCTTAGCTTTCTCTCAGTTGTTAGGATCTGCTTGGGTTAACTACCTACTAATTCAGAAATTCCAGCTCCAATTTGAAGCTGGACATCAGTTAAGCAGCCCGACCCTGAACGGTTTGAAAACCGACCAAGTAGTCAGAGACTGCCTGAGCCATAGACGCCGCTTGAGTAAAAAAGCGTTTATTGTTCTGCATATGACTAATCCAGTGCTTCAGATAATGAGCATGATCTTCTCGTGGAGTTGGGCTAAGGCCCAGATCAGCACATAGGAAGGCTGAACCAAGTTCAGCTACAAGTTCCTCAAATGCATAATCACTGCCACCAAAAGTTTTGCTTTTAGAATTAGCAACTCCTTTACGGTTCAGTCGATGTTTCGCGCCAGTCCAATGACTAAGCTCATGTAACAAGACAGCATACCAATCCAGCGTTGCTTTCTCTCCGGTTTCAGTAAACAAATGCTTGTCTGGCATACGGATGCAGTCCTTAATAGGCAAATAAGCAGCGCTGCCACCACCAATTCGCACATCGGCTTTCGTATTTCGCACAAAATCCTCAACATGGTCGATAGTTTCTACCACTGATGGTACGGGCGCCTGAGCTTCGGCATCAAGTCCGTCAATTTGGCAACGATTAAAAACTCGGTAAGCTCTAGCCATCATACGAGTTTGTATTTCCTCGCTATCATCTTCGTCGAGTTGGTCGCCATTACTAACGTCATCACCTATAAATTTGAATTTTTTATAGAACATGATCATCGTTGACTTCTCGCCCTTGCGAACAGTGCCTTCCAGCACTCTCCACTGATTGAAGGTAGCCCATTCGTTGGAGGTATATCCATTGACAGTCGAGCTCATCCAAAGCAATACAGGGTTAGAGCCTTTGTATGCTCGGTGTGATATGGCATTTATCGGGCGTTTCTGTCCTTCGTGATGCCAGGGTAATTTCACATTCCCATCACTGGATTCCATTGCCTCCAGCAGCTGATCAGTAATTGCCTGATGGATATTGAATTTAGGTTTTGCAGTTTTCATGAGTATCTCCTACAGATATTCGCCAGGAAATACATCACCCATCGCTGGGAGATTATTTCCCAGATGGGTTGAAATTACGGAGATACATCTACCCGTTAGGGAAGAAGCATCCCCACAGATAATATTGAAGTTGGGCTATTCGCCCAGTTTTGAAATGAGTTCAAGCCGGATGGCTTTAAGCGCTTTTCAGAACTCGATTCGCTTTAAGAATTTTAAGGATTCTCTAACCTATAACGAAACGCAAGTGTACATCTGAACCTTAAAACTTGCAAATCAGTATGCGAAAGAATATCGCGCAGTTATAGCAGCAGCCTGCACATTACTATTGATGGCGTACCCCTAGATGATTCCGAACTGATGTCTGCTAGAACTAAAAGAATACCTTAAAACTCGCACTTTCCTTATAGCCCCGAACCCGCTTGTCATACATCCGAGTGGTTGAGATGTCGGCATGCGCCACGGAGGCTTGCACATCTTCTAAAGCGCAATTATTACGTAGCGCTTCGGTAATAAAAGTCGCCCGCGCAGAATGCGCGGTCACACCTGCAGGCAGATCGCAGAGCAGGGCATAGTGCCGGAACAGTTGCTCGATCGCGTGATACGATAACTTACGGCCGGTAAACGGTGGCTTGGTTTTCTGGAAGAGGGGGGCGGCTCTATCCTGGCCATGATCGACAGCCGACAAATATCTCTTTAATGCTATCTGCGCTTCGTGGTGAATCGCCAAGCGGTTTTTCTTACCGCCTTTGACCGTAAAATCCAACACCCAGTAACCGCCATCTTCCATAAAATCTTTCACTTTCAGCGTCGTGATTTCAGATGCGCGGCAACCACCAAAGAACAATACGTGCAAAATAGCGGAATCCCGTACACCCTTTAATTTGGACAAATCGGGCGCATCGAGCATTTGACGCACCTGGTGGGTTGTTAAAATAGGGGTCTCGACGCGTTCCTGGTTCACTTTGGGGCGTTTTAGGCCATTAACGGGATTAATTGCGATCACTTGCTTCTCACAGAGGTGATTAAACAGTGACGACAGGGCAGAGAGTCGGTTATTGACCGTTCGCGGCGTAGCACCGCTCTCAGTGAGCCGATCACGCCAGGCAATCAAATGGCCGGCTGAAACGTTGCGCAAAGTATCCAGATCCTGAATGCCATGAAAGCTCAAAAAATCGCGCACTGCAGCGCTATAGGTTTTCTGGGTTCGTTTGGAAGTGAAATTAGCCAGCCATAAAGATTCCTGGGGCAGGGCGACCAGCTCAGTCATATTCGGGGTAGTCGCCAAAGAATTCATACCCAGATCATACTAAATATACTTAAGATAATCTATTTTATCTTAAGTTTTTTCTGTGGAATATACTGAAACCCAAAATGGATAGAATATTCAGTGTCATCTAGTAGTACGTAATCAACCACCAGTTGACAGTTTTTATCTGAATCGCCCCGTGTTTGCCGGAGACTCATAAACTTGAAAGAATTAAGCAATGTATTGAAACTTGATGCAGCAATGCTTAAAAACATGGGCGTCGATAACCCATTAGCTAACAGGGTGGATTATGGTACTACACAGCAAATTGGCGCAGCCGCTCATCTTTTAGATTATGAAGGTTTAATAGTTCCGAGTGCTCGTTATGATTGTCTGAACCTAGTACTATTTACGGATCGAATTAGTTTAGACACCCAGTTAGATTTTGTACCGCCGCCTGATGATATTAACTGGCTAGTATGGCGTGAGCTCCATATTGGCAATCCCAAAATACATTTGAATTTCTGAAGTTTAAAACTAGACCGTTCAAAAATCTGTTCTAAGTTGTTGTTAATTTGCAATCCAAAATTAACAACGCCCCTGCTGATTAGAGTAATTCATCGTTGTCATATTGAGGGTATCAGCCCCATTTACGAGTAGGGCTAAATATGGTATACTTGTCAACCATTCCGGAGCTTGGGGCTCTTGTATTTTCCTTGGGGGGATTTCGAATGAGTAAACAAACCGCCGTGAGATTACCCGACGATCTGAATGAACGCCTGGTGTCTCTATCGAAACAAACGGGTCGGCCCGTTGCGTATTACATGCGAGAGGCGATTGCTACACATCTAGATGACCTTGAGGATATCTATCTTGCTGAGCAAGCCTTGGAACAATTACGCAGGGGCAAAGACCAGGTAATTAGTTCTGAGGAGTTCTGGAATGGTCTGGACGACTAGTTATCTTCAAAGCGCCAAGAAAAAAGCACGTAAGATTGATCCCCAAGCAAGGCAGCGAATCCGCAAGTTTTTAGAAGTTAGACTCGCCTCGTTGGATGATCCCCGATCGATTGGTAAACGTCTGGTTGGCCAGGAATCAGAAATCTGGCGTTATCGTGTTGGAGATTATCGGATTCTCGGTCAGATAGAGGATCGAGAACTCATCATACTGGTGATCGATATGGACCACCGATCAAGAGTTTATCAGCGTTAGAATATCGCGTGCTGTGTTAAGACCATAACGAATGTGTCAGTTACATTAGTTTTTGAGACTCGCGTAATCAGTCAATCTATTAGCTGGCTTTCAAACAATGTCTGTGTGGGCGATCATCAGATGGAACACTGACTACCAGGCCTCCATAAGCAATGATATAATCCATATTATGCGTACGGTTTAAGGATAAAGGAAAATGGTTAGTTTATTGTTGCGCTTATTCGCGCTTATTTCTATTCTAGTAATATCAACCACTCAGGCAGCATCGTTGTCAGGTAAAGTGTCAAGCTACACAGATGGCGACACCCTGCAAGTATGGAATCAGAAAATCAGACTAGTAGGCATTTATGCGCCAGAGATGTCTCAGACATGCGAAGATGGTGGAAATAAGTATCAGTGCGGTGACCTGGCGGCAAATCACTTACAGAAAGTTATAGGCGACAAAGAGGTACGCTGTGAAGGCGATTCAATGACTATAATCGCCTACTAGCAACCTGTTATGTCGGCGAAAAAAATATCAACCTGCAAATGGTGCTAGACGGTTGGGCCGTCGCATTTGTTAAATACGATGATCGTTATTTACAGCAAGAAAAAGAAGCTAAACAAGCCAAGCGCGGGGTATGGGTTGGTGATTTCGTGCAGCCAGCTAAATACCGATCTCAGGGATGGCAAGAGGCTGAACAGGTAGCGAAGGCTGCCGGCAGCGATTGTCGTGCAATGTGTTTTATACCAGCAGGATATAGACAGTAAAACAGCAAATCGTCTTAAACAGTTCCATACGTTTGTAACTTCTACTACAGGGCAAGCTCAAAGATTATCCATGGGACGACTTAATCTGGGATCGACTATTGGACACCCTCCTACTGCGCAGATTGCTCCGAAGAATGGGCCTAGATCTAGTATGTCAACGTATCGTTCAGCCAATTGTCCCCCATACGTAGGGGGCGCGTTGGGGTCTGTCCAGCAGAGCTCATCACCCTTCTGGCATGTGTCCACATCATTTGGATCAACCTGTGGGTTCGGCGTATTAATAGAGTCGTCCGCTTGCTCACCGCAAACAAGAAAGTTGCCGCCTGCCTGGCCTTCCCTCGTCACACACTTGCCAACAGTTATCCTGCGCACTGGGTCTTGTTCTTCCGCGAGGCACTTCAAGTAGTCTCGACTTGGGCAAAACCTTGTATTACGAAAGAGAGTTCCTCGCCTCGAGTCTATATCTTCTTTCTGGCAGTGACCGTCGATCATTCCGCGTCCTTCCTCCCCGGGGATAGGGTCCTGAGCATTCTCCACCTGCTTCTTCAACTCCGGATCATTCATTATGTAATTCTCGAGTTCATTGTATGCCGTTTCCATGTGACTTTCTGCATCCTGCACGGCCAGATCGTCTAGCAGTATGTCACCGGTCGATCCAATTCCCGTTTCCAAGACTGCGCGCGCATTCCTAAGTTCAGCAAAAGCCTCCCTTAAGTTTCCCACGAGCCGGCTCATCGTCATGTTTCGGTTCCTGTTCCGCATCCCTACATTAATCACTCTCGACCTCTGAGTTCGTCGAGAGTCGCCTTTACTAACAATCCCACCTTGCTCAGAACAGTCAGCATCAAAGAGTTCGTCTATCAATGAAGGTAGAGTGAGAGTGGCATCTCCACTTCCACTACCGCCTGCAAACAGGCATTCAAGTAGATCGGCGAATTCACCTGACGAAAACGCCACTTCCACGCAAGGATCCTCCATAGGTATCTCTCCTATTCGGTCCAGGAAGCCCTCGGTATTGCCTATGAAGGCAGATCGGATAAGAGCTTGATCTTCTAGCCAATTCGAATTGACCGAATAGTTGCCGTCACTTTCGAGGATAAACTGGACTGTGACCAGTGCACCCTCCCTGTCCCGGCCGTCGATGATGAACATGAGCGAATTGTTGTCGGTGCCTCGGTAGTAGCCATTCCCTAAGTGGAAGAATTCCGATATCGGTTTGCGGAAGTAGAAACCCTGATGAATCTTGGCGGGAGCTTTGTCCGACGCAGAAAGGTGATTGTAAGCGCGAAGAGCCTCCGCGAATCCTCCCGGACCGGCACTTGGCATTTCAGAATCTGATTGGACATTTTTATCTGGGGTAAATGCGCATCCGAGAAAACCCATAATTACCGCTCCCCACACTAAGGCAGATGATAGTTTCATTCGCATCGTTGATTCACTTCTCCTCGCTAGCTACATCTCCAACTATGGAGCGACTAGCTGGTCGGCCGATATTTGGTTTCCTCGTGAGTTAGTCGTTTGCGGCTTTAGGCCTAATCAACTCGCTAGAAACTCACAGTGGTCACGGTCGATCTACTCGTGTACAAAAGCCAGTATTAGGATGATTATAGGAGAAATTAAAGCCCTATTTGCTAAAGTCCACGGTTATTGAATAACCGTTCGCCTCAATTTTTACTCTGATCACTGCGAGCTTTTCATCCTGATTTCGACGAAACCTTGCTGAATTCTGTCACGCTCACCTGAAAGTGCGGTCAAACACGCCCAGTAATGTGGCTGCCTCGATTTGAGTTAATCTGCTACATTGATATCCTGTGCAAGCTTTTTAAAATCTCATTTGTTTTTCCTGTTCTCGAATTTCCGTCCGGGTCATCTCGGCACCAAAATGAGCGATAATAAATCTGGACAATTTACGAATTAATTCACAGGACAGATAATTTACTTGTAACATATTCAGGTAATTCACTTGATCTCGAGTGTAAGCGGTAGTATCCTGTTTCTGTTTGTAATTGCAGACAATCGACTATAAACTCAATTTTTTATTAAGTGGAGGACGTTATGGGATACAAGAGAAAAATTTCGTTTTTGGAACTTGAAAAGGGTCATGATAGTGTCGAAAAGGTTGAAGGATTCACAATAGCAGATTCTATTTGCGCGGGAGCTTTAGCGATATCAAACGTGGCTTGCGCAGGTGGAGCCTTTAAAGTTTCCAATTTAAGGTGTGCTGGTGCGATCAAAATTACTACTGTTGCACCTGGGACCTCAAAAGGCTAGATACACATTTCCTGTTAAAGAGACCTTCTATTGGATACGAAGAGTTTAGCGCTATTCGTAGGTTATTTACTTGGCGACCAGCAGTACAAAAAGACATATCAATTTGATGACTACGATCCATCATGGCTGGAGTTTTTAGAGAAGACACACCTTTTAACTTTTATACCAGACGAGGCGTATCAGCACCTGGGACAGAGGACGAAGGATATAGCATCATCCTACTTACTCTACCAAGAATTATTAGAAGGTGTATACGGCGAGGTTCTGGGAAATATTGACCAGAAACTCGCATCAACAACGACTGCAATAGCACTGTTGAAGGGACCGAGTACGACTCGATTATATCACCCAATACCCTATTCTAGGCTTTACTCTGACTTAGATTTACTTTTGGTGGGTAAAGAAAGCGAAAAGCAGTTTTGTGAATCTCTATTGGACATGAACTTCAAGTTTTTAGGGGATGATCTAGAAGGTGAGCTTGAGGCGTTAAATGGGTACGAACTGTCTACCTTCTCCCGAGAGTTTAGCTTGCCTATCGATGTCCAGACTTATAATCGATTGAAGTACGTCGCTAAGGGGGAGGGACAAAGAATGAGACTAATTAATTACGAACCGGGCGAGATTTTGGTGCGAGTGGATATCGAACCTCACCTCAGCTTATTTGTCTATGAAGATGGTAGGAGACCGAAAATCATGGGCTCAGAATTTGTACCCGTCTCGGATAAAGTAGCGCTTTTCGACCTCCCTATTTATACGCAACTTTGCTATACGGCAACAAAAATTTACTTGGATTATGGTCGTCTTACAAATGGTGATATAACAAAATTTCGTTTTATGAAGTTGTGTAAAGACTTTATTGAAATACTGAAACGTATCCATACCATTCACGTAAAATCGGCCATAGAATTGGCTAGTCGTTGGCGAACCAAAGAACATCTATTATTTTGTTTAAATCAATTTGAACCTTTTGTCCATTCAATTGAGCTGGAATTGCCCACATTGGAAGAACGTGATGATCTAATTCTAACCGTAATAGAGCTTTGGTACGCGCAGCATGAATGAGATTAGCCCTGGTAGGCTAATTGTATTCGAAGGCATTTCTAGGTCAGGAAAGACAACAACAATATTAAAATTAAAAGAATTATTAGAAGCTGAAGGCTCAAAAGTTACACTTGCGTCATGGAATTCATGGCCTGGCCTAGAAGAAACTAATAAACGGATAAAGCACGACAGAAAGTTCGATGCTACTGGATTATTCTTAGCGCTAGTAAGCGATCTTTGGCTTACAAATATTAATATAGTAAGTCCAGCGCTCGAAGCGGGACATATTGTTTTACATGATAGATATATTTACACTTCTTATGTAAGGGCAATCTTACGCGGTGTACCCAAGGAAATGTTGGATATTTGCCATAAATCATTCATTGTGCCTTCTGGTGTTATTTATATTGATTTGGACCCTGAAACTGCTTGGGAAAGGTTCTTTAATACAATAGGACTAGGTTACGATGATTACGCCTATGGAATTGATATATGGCCATATTTATCAAAAGAAAATGCCTATAAGGAATATGTAAAAGCTCAGAGGGATATATACAGGGAGATTATTCCCCAAAACCTCCTTTGGTCGGTTAGTGACCTGGAATCAAATTTCAAAGAAAGTTTGAGGTCAATCTTTTAATATAATTCATATGGTTTCCAATGAATGCTACGAACGCTCCGCGCAAGGAGTCGGAAACTAGTTCAGTTATGGAAATCAACTCTTCAAAAGTGATTTTTTTTCGGGTATTCGCCAAATATGAAAGTCTTGACTCTAGAACCCTGTCTTTTTGAAGAATATGCCAAGCTGTTTCGTAGCTATTTGGGAAACTTAGCGTAGTGGCTGCGATATTTAATAAGCTTTCATACGGTAATGCACCGTTGTTTAGTTCGTTACAAACACGGTTTGGTAAGTCCTCCCCCAATACACTTAGTTCCCTAATCACGTCTAGAGGGTGATCTGGCACATGCAGCCCATTTAGAATTGATGATGGGCCACCCAAAAATGAGCGAAGGTCGTGTTTGGATCTACGATGTAATTGAGACTTTCCTTTTTGCAAATTCAATAAGTCGCATGCATTGGCAGTGTTAGTTTTTGAATGCTTTAGTACAATATACACGCCTGGCAAACCATTAAGATACCATGCCATCAAAAATTGGCGAGTATTCGTGGCCGCATTTGACTGGTATCGCCATAATTCAAAACACATTAAACGGTTCCAAGTAACCTGCTCTAATGCAATTATAGAAAAGTAATTTTCTTCGATATAATTTTTTAGCTCAGATAATTTTTCAGGAGTTAATGCTTCAGGCTTAAGAAATATCGCGGTTAGCGAAGGCAGGTCGTTTACCACGCCACGTTTAAAATAATAGCTACCCTGAAGGAAATGAGGATCTGTAGAGAAAATCTTTAGCTTTGCAACTTCTCGGTCATTTCTGCAAAGTCTTACAAACCTTTTAAGCGTTTTGGAAGTCTCCTCCAAATTTAGAGAAATATAATTTGATGACGTACTGGTTTCTATTAGCATAGTCTATAAACATCTTATTGAATTTCTTAGATTTATAAGAGTTTCGTCATCATTGTCATTACCTCCAAGTTGCGCGACTTTTGGCCAGTCACTGTCGACCCAGGTGCTACCAATAGCTTTTACGGGTCTCGAATATCTTGGGAACACATGAAAATGAACCCATTCTTCTATCATCATAGATGCGATGTAATTATATCGTTCCGCTCCAAACTTTTTACTTACTCTCTCCTCAAACCACAAACACACTAAAGGAAATTCACTTGCTTCTGCAGCTGTTAACGTACTCATGCTAGTTGTAGGGCGTTTGAGAAGAAAAACCGATGACCCCAATGTGATTTGACTTTTTCGCAGAACGACATCCCAGTTCTCGAAACTCATTAGGAGAAATTTTTTTGGTTCAAAGCGCTTCCACCTTTCTTCGAAACTCGGCATAACTTTTCAACCCAACAAAGGTTTATAACATTATAGCTTTCTAGCCAAACCGGCTAGTATAGCCTCACTTTCCTGGAGCCAACTCGATACTCCAACTTTAAGCCCAATCTTATTAGAAAAAAAAGATAATAGCGAATCGCGAAACCTACTCTCATGGATAGACTCTTTCACTAAAGGGAAGTGGCTGGAAAATAGCATTATTTCGTCCACAATTTGATGAATTTCAAAGACATCCAAACCACTGCTGGGACTTAAAGAATCTATTAATATTATATGATCTACTTTCAGCTCCTTTTGATGAATAGCGGGAGTTGTTTTCGACAGGTTCGTCCACTTCTTTGCTTCAATATCCTTCAAATTTTTGTTGCCAGATGCTAAACAACTCCCTGAACCCTGGGAAATATTCGTAACTCTTATTTTTGGGTCATCCCAGACTGCGAAAACTTCCTTTCCAACTCGTCTCAAATGAAGCCAGTCATCACTTACATAATAAAATTGGTCATTATTTGCATAGGCTAAACTGAACGCTTGAGTTAAGCTCTTAGTCTTACCGGATTCATGACTTCCTATAACCAAGCAACCGCTTTCGTGTATTGTAAAACATGCGGCGTGGATCGGTATCTCGAACTTAGGCCCACTAGTGAATCTGTCAATCGAAAATGCGCCATGAAGGTAGGAAACTATTAAACCTTCACTGCCCAAAATGACGCTCATTCGATCTAAATCACTGGAGACATACCCACAGCGCTCATAAAATAGATGAGCACCGTTTATTTCGTGGACCTGACTTTTCTTTAATTTCGCACAGAAATCAATAGTAAAATTGGACAGTGTCCCGCATTCGCCTATCGAATAAGGCCCATTTTCTATCGCTTTTTTAAACTTGTTTAGCCCCCCACTCGGTAGAACGACTTTAATAGTGGCCTCATCGCGTTTTGATACAGCAATGACGGTCAAGTCTTCTGCTCTTTTTGTGGTTGTTTTGTTTTCCATTTCCAACCAGAACGTTTCCTGAACTACTACCACTATACACCTCTATATTTGGCATGAGTTATGCGATACTCTTACTATAACAGCAATTGTAGGGAGGAGTCGATGCGCGCTAATTTGAGATATACACTACCCAACGATTTAGGACTCAAAGCAGGTTTAGTAGTTCCTGAGTCATTGGATGAGAACACCAAATCTATATTTCCACTTCGATCTCGAACTTTCAAGATGCAGCATGGGAGTGTCCCCTTCGGTTTTTTGGACAGGGCTCTTGATGAAATGGATTTGTCAGAACCTGAGTTGGTTTCAGTCGAAACTGAGATTAAAGATGCACGTAAACTAACCCCTAAGCCGTCATTCAAGTCACATGGATTTGAATTGATAGAGTTTCCGTATGAGAACAACTATATAGGAAACCCATCACAATTTGATGATTCGATTAACCCCCTGTACTACTCACAGTTGGAAGCTATATTGCAGAAAGAATTTTCAGCTAATGTCGCGCACATATATACTCACGTGCGCCGATCTTCCTCGATCAAAACAAGGAGATCAGGTGCCGGCGCTGGGTATGCTGAATACATTCATACTGACCATTCTGATTCTTCATGGTCTGCTTTACTTCCAAGGATAGTTTCAGAAAATCTATGGGCAAAATATGCTCCTCCAAGGATAGGCGAAAGTTTAGCTCGTAGGGCATCGTTAGCCAATAGGTACGCAGTTATTTCGGCATGGAGGTATCTCGGTCCTAGTATTTCTTGTAAGAAATCGCATCTGGCTATAGCTGATCCAAATACAATTAATTCCAGAGATATTATCGATTTCACTCTAATGTATGAGGAGTATGTTGGAGGTAATCTCAGGCTAAAGTATCCTCAGACTGGGAATACCCCTTCTGAGATGCCGGAATTCTATTACTACTCGAACGCAACACCTAGCGAGTTAGTTTGTTTTACGGTATTCGATAGTTTAAAGACCTCAATATTTGAAAATTCGCCGATACCGACTTGTTTTCATGGCTCATTTATAGATCCTTCTGCTAAAGTAGATGAGCCAAACAGAGAAAGTATTGATGCTAGGTGTTTATTAATTTGGGATTGAGACTTGTTAGTCGTCGCTCCAGAATTACCATTATGCGCACTGTGAGGCCGATCCCAATTGTAGTAATGCTGCCAAAGTGAAAGTTGTTCTTTTAGATCAGAATCAGATAAATCTACCGTCGCATAAAACTCGGTTTTATCTGTTTTCTGGGAGCGTTCAACCTTGCCATTGAGGTGAGGTGATCCAGGCTTATTTGGCCGAAATCTAATTTTGTAATTCTTTAATCGTTCCTGCACTTTTATCGCAAAAAACTCTCGTCCTCTGTCAGTTTGAATTCGTTGAATCGGAAAAGGCATCTCCTCCAATACGCAATCGATAAAATCTAGAGTATTTGCTGCTGTGCGGCGACTATATAAGCGAAGCACCCTGTATCTAGTACAGTCATCAACAGCAGTATATTGATATAGGCCTGTACCAATCTTGCTGGTATCCATCTGAACACGATCTCCTGGAATAGGCCGCTCATATCGAATGTAATCCTTTTTACGGCGAAACTTTCTAATAGGCGGGACATGATGCCGTTTTAAGATTTTATGGATTGTACCGAGCGACAGTGAGACGCCATTGTTACGACGGAGTTCACTTTGAATACGACGTGCTCCTAGGTTCCTAGTCTGACGCAATTCCAGAATGAGAGATTCTTCATAGGAACCGACTTTTGTTGCAGGAGAATTATGTGGCCGTCTACTTTTGCTTTCTAAGCCTGCAATACCCAATTCCTGATAACGAGCCCACCACTTTCTCAGCGTGGGCCTGGAAATACCGCAGCGCCGACATACAAAACCAGCGTTCCCATGTTTTTCGTACAGCTTTACCCAGCGCAATCGTTGATGAATTTCTCTATCCATACCCTCCAATTATATTGAAACGATGTCTATGAATCACACACTTTATATAAGAGGCAGTTCGCTCATCAAATAGATTGAATGAGAAGTCAGCAATTAGGTATCCAACAAAAACACTATTCGAACAATGTTATTTTTCACAGTCAGAGCCTCTGGATGTTGAATTACCACAGAGAATATACAACACGTGACCTGCTCCCCCTAAATAAATGTTTGTGATGAATACCTCCCACCCTTTTTGACAATAGAGTATTGATCAAAGAGGATGGATGTTTTAACGACAAAACGAGGTATTCATCACAAACACATACATAGTCGGCTCTGAAAAAGCCATATTATGTTTATATCATATTGATTAATATAGATAACATCATGTTTTCTTAGCCAAGATTCGACCAGCAATGGTAAACTATTGCCTGGTTTTCTGGTCGAAATGCGCACCGATGTTGACATCTACACCCACAGGTCATCAGACCAATCTATTTGGTAATGATCTGATCCAGCAACTCGATCCCAAGGATCCGCTTCTACAATTGGCACAGGCCTTGCCCTGGGGTGAGTTTGAGACCGCCTTTAGCAAACATTACACCGAGGGAACCGGGCGTCCCAGCAAGCCTATTCGGTTAATGGTCGGCTTGCTGTTGCTCAAGCAATTGGAGAACCTGAGTGATAAGAAGGTGGTGCTACAAGTTTAAGCGCAACCCATACTACCAGGCGTTCTGTGGTCTGACCCAGTTCAGCCAGGTCTTACCTTGCCACAGTACCGAGCTGGTTCACTTCAGAAGGCGTATTGGTACTGAAGGGTTTGAAAAGATCTTTGCCATGAGTGTGCAACTGCGCGGTAAAGCCGCACTGGAAAAAGTGGTGAATATAGACACCACGGTCCAGGAGAAAAACATCACTTATCCGACTGATGCCAAGCTGGCAATCAAGATCATCAACCGCTTAAACAAGCTGGCTAAGGCCTATGGTATACAGCAACGAAGAACCTATAGTAAGGAAGTTAAAGGGCTGCGATTAAACATTCGACACTTTCGTCATGTGAAGCGCCGTCGCAAGGCTAAAAAGGCATTGAAGCAATTGCGTACGATTGCCCATATTTTGATTCGGGAGTTACGCAGGACACTGCCTAAATACGCCTTGTTTGAGCAGTACCAAAAAGATTTTATGTTTTACGAGCGTGTCTTGAGGCAACAGCCCAAAGACAGGGACAAGATTTACGCGCTGCATGAGCCTGATGTGTACTGTATTGGTAAAGGCAAAGATCATAAGCAGTACGAGTATGGGAACAAGGTATCGGTTGCGACGACGTCGAAATCAAATATTATTGTAGGTGTAGTGAGCCATGAGACCAACCAGTATGATGGCGCTACGCTGTCCGAGGTACTTGCGCATATACGGCGCACCCGTGGCAAGGGTGTTGAACAGGCAGTTTGTGATTGAGGTTACCGGGGTAGAAAAACGGTTGGCTCCACCAGCGTTATTCTACCGGCCCCACCACTGAAACGGGACAACCGCTACCAGCGAGACAAGAAACGAAAGCGCTGTCGCAGGCGTGCGGCGATTGAACCGATTATCGGGCATCTGAAAACAGACTTTCGGCTGAGCCGAAACTTCCTTAAGGGTGTCATGGGCGATACGATCAATCTGTTGATGGCGGCGTGTGCCTGGAATCTGAGCAAATGGATGCGGGCCATCTTTTTGTTAGTGCTTGGGGTGGGATATCAGTCGACATTACGCAACATAGCCTTCCTGACGTCCTCGATAACGATACCAGGCAGTTCAACCCAAATTGCAGCCAATCCGGCAGCCTATGATGGCTAAGCTAAAACCTTTTTCAGGATCGACTACATAGTGCTTGTTACCCGGTGGCTGGACCACTTTCAATCCAGCGAAGCTGGTAGCTTACGTGCTGAAACCAAGGAACAGTAAGATAGGTCCACTATTGGCGCAATGGTCGCAGGTAAAGCGAGGCTGGTTGGCAAGGTTCAAAATCCGATCAAGCAAAATGGTTTCAGCAACCGCTCGAATGCACTCCAATCTTGCTGGAGCCAACTCAGGTTGTATAGATTACCCAATGTGGAGAATCAGGTGTGTCGCCCTTTATGAAATAGTTGGTATCGAATATGCGACCGCAGCATTCGAATAGTGATTTGCCACTTCATTTAGACAAGCACACAAAGAAAGTTGACTAAATATAAATGTCATAAAAACAAACAGATAGTGAGTAATTGGAAGGTGCGATAAATTTTGGCACGACATTTGCTTCTAGGGTTAATACGGGCACTCAATGGGAATGCCCGATCAACTAAACCTGGGAGTAATCATTATGAAACACTCTGTCAATTCAGTCGCCATGAGGCGGTCTTTAGTCGTACTAGCATTGTTTCTGGCCAACGTATCAACGTTCGCACAGGATGGGGCGGGCAAAATCGAGGTAGGTAACCTCGAAGCCAGCTCTGTCGCGTGGATGGCAGTCCTTAACCAAGCGGGTGGCTATGAGTCCCATGCAAACACTCTGATTTCCTCGATCTGGAACGAGGGTGGATCGATCGATATTGGGCGTGCTGAACTTAGCGCCGTCAATCGGATGGCTGTAAGCAACACGGCTATTGGCGCGAAGAGTAGTGCCAATCTATCGATTTCATCGATCTATAGCTCGAGGTAATCGCTAGTCAACTCCACCCAGGACAAGAGTCGCTTGGTGGCCCTTGTCCGTAAAATCAAAGAGGGAATCGGTATGAAAGCCATCATAATGTCCATCTTCTTATTAACTGGTTCACTTGCTCATCCGCGACTTGTTCTGGCTGCCGAACAACTGGACAGTTCATTTTATCAATCTCGACATCGCTATTTGATCTCGCGTTCTGAGTCCAAGGCAAGAGAACGCCGTCGGTACAAGAGTCGAGGACTTGATATCGACATGCAGGGTCACTCTGGTCGGGGTTGCAATGCCAATATCAATGTCGGCTCGGTACAGGCGTACGGAGGGCTTCGTGTTCGTTCAATTTCCACGTACGTTTATGTTCGTGGAGATATCAACGTTAACGTTCGCTGTTAATTCAGGAGGTATATTATGCTCATTAAAAATTCAGTAGTGATGGCCTGTGCACTAGCGCTGGTTGCGTGCGCTGGCGTTCATCCAACCCATGTAGGTATTCGTCCCGCACAGGGACCAGTCGCTAATCAAACAGGTGCATCCGATTACCTAAGTTGTATCGGCAGCCTTGTAGACGTTTCCGGGAGGAATCCATTAGATATAGAAGTGGGTTTGATAAGCGATTCGACTGTGCCCATTTACGCTGAGAGTTCCTTTTTACCGCGCAATTCGGGTACCTTCTACGCTCGCAGTGCATTGGCCAAGCTTAAGACAGACAGGGTAGCGCTGGTGAGTCCTAAAACCCCTATGGCTCAGGGAAGGGGGCGCAAACTGCTAGAGGGTGCGCTTTCTGAATTTGATCGAATTACGAGCAGTAACAGCCTGGCTCCTTTCATTCGATTGAGCAAAGTACAACTCGATTTCGGGCGAAGCCGTATCTGGCACCGTATAGGTATGGATCTCGAAATGGTCGATATAGCGTCAGGGAGGTCACATACAAATGTGTCTACAACGCTGGCGGTATTTGTTGCCAGTGATGACAAAGAGATGGTGGTTGATGCCGATGACGGCGACGAGGTGGCTGGCTCTATCGCTTATGCTACACGCAGCTCGGAAGGTATACATGCCGGATCTCGGGAGTTGGTCGAGCACGGTATAGCCACAATTGTAGCGCGATGGTTTGAAGTACCCGTCGAGACTTGTCTCGATTCTGTGGATCCTGCATATCAAAAAGACATCGCGCGGCGCTTCAACAAACTGTCGAAACATAGTCAGGTTCGCTCTTTACAGGTAGCTTTAGACAAGGCTGGCTTTCGCCCCGGTAAAATTGATGGAGTCGCTGGCCCCGAGACCATTAGTGCAATCAAGCGCTGCCAACTGGAACTCGGTGATCCACCTACCGGTCACGTCACTGCGGACCTGTATGTTAGGTTGATTTTCGATGATTCGCAGTCGAAGACAGCCGGTTTGGTTGAGTTGAGTCATTCGGGATCAATTTACCAATATCCCGGCAGATTAGACAAATGATCACATAGCATCATTGATGAGGCCCCAAATCCGTGGGGCCTCTCTTTGTCGGGTTTGGGCTTTAGTATAGGTACCAAGAAAGCGTGGAAAGTTGTAGCCGGAAAATAACCTCTTAACGCGGCAACATTACTTTTGGCAAATGACTATGCTAAAAACATGATGGCATCGAAATTAAATACTTTGGGACAGTATCGGACATGGTGAAGACAGCTACCAAGATATGCAGTATTCTTGGGCTGCGGCGTCATCGCTGGTTAACCTCCTGGCAAACTTTAAATTATGGAAATTCAGATACTTTTTAATGGCTTGGTCTCAGGCTTGGTGCTGGCGTTATTGGCAGTTGCATTCTATGTTGTTTATGTGCCCTGCAGAGTATTTCATATTGCAATGGGTGGGATATTTTCCCTGACTCCATTTGTTGCCTACTTCATATTGGATCAACATATAACACCACTACTGTCATTCGCTGCAAGCGTTTTTATTGCGATAGTAGTATCCCTGCTGGTTGAAAAGCTCAATCATAGCGTTCTGGAACGTAAGCGAGCGTCGGAAGGCGCGCATCTTATATCCTCTCTGGGCATATACATCATTATTGTAGAAGTGTTAGTCATGGTGTGGGGAAACGAGGCCCAGGTTTTTACTAAAGGTATTGATAAGGTATTCGTGTTTGGGCCCGCCCGTATCACATCATCTCAGGCAGTTGCAGGATTAGTGAGTGCTTTTTTGTTGATTGCGTTGTACGTATGGCTGAGATTCACGAGGATCGGTTTGAATATCAGGGCATTGGCTGAAAACCCCACCGAATTTGCTCTTCAGGGGTATAATACCAATTTTTATCGGTTGTTTGTGTTCGGGCTTTCTGGGTTTCTCGCGGGGATGGCCGCACTTTTAACCGCCAACGATATCGGGTTCGACCCACATGGCGGTTTACACATGCTGGTTCTGGCAATTGTAGCAGTGCTCATTGGTGGAAGAGGTAACTTGCTAGGTCCAATAATTGGTGGAATTTTTGTGGGTGTTATTCGTGCTTTGGTGGTTTGGTACTTATCAGCGCGTTGGCAGGACGTTGCCACTTTTCTACTGTTGGCTTTATTCCTTTACCTTCGACCTAACGGGATTATTGGGAAAAAGGGAAGATTGGAGGCAACAGCATGAATTATCTATTCCATCTCCTGGTTTACTTTGATATTTACATAATCATCGCGCTTAGTTTGAATCTTGTGTCGGGATACCTCGGTCGTCTAAGTCTGGCCCATGCCGGATACGTAGCTTTAGGGGGGTACACATACGCACTTTGCACACTCTATTTGGGCTGGACTTTCTTACCATCTCTAGTCCTTGCTATAGGGTTGGGTGTGATCGCGAGCCTTGCACTGTCTATTCCCTCCTGGCGATTTCGTGGAGACCTCTTCGTGATGATCAGCTTGGCTGTTCAAACCCTCATTTACGGAGTGATTAACAATTGGTCATCTCCGGGGGATAAGCCGGGCAGTTGGAACAATTTAACGAACGGTCCCTTTGGTTTAGCCGGTATTCCCAAACCTGTTATCGCAGGTATCGAATTCGATACCATAAGTCGCATTGGTGTATTAGCGACGATAGTAGCTCTCTTATGCGTGTTTGTTGTAATGCAACTAACCAACTCTCGTTGGGGATTGCTGATGAAGTGCGTTCGCGATGATGAAATCGCACTAAGAGGATTGGGTAGAGATGTCAGATCGGTCAAACTAACAGCGTTCGCGATTTCTTGCGGCATGGCAACAATTTCTGGCGTAATTTACGCGGCTTACGTTGGATTTGTAGACCCGACAATGGCATCGCTGGATGAATCGATTCTCTTTCTGTCGATGCTATGCGTCGGTGGACTTGGAAACTTTCGCGGCCCCGTTTTGGGCGCGTTAACGCTTCTCTTTTTGCCCGAACTGCTACGGCTCACTCCTATCTCCAGTTCGTATTTTGCCAACATTCAACTTTTGGCATACGGTTTGCTTCTAATTCTGATAATCCATTTTAGACCGCAGGGTATTGCGGGCGACTACCGAATCGAATGAACCTTGTTCTCAAACCGAGCTTGCCAGAAACAGAACTTCAACTAATGAGCCGAACAGGAAAAAACAGCTCTTTAAGCGATGCTGATAGTGGCCAATTTGGTCACGAAGGGCGCACACTAATGAGCGTTCGGGGTATAAGCAAGTCGTTTGGAGGGCAAACCATCCTCAAGAACATCAGTTTTAATGTCTCGGCTGGTCAGGTCATACTGCTTCAAGGAGCAAACGGGTCGGGAAAAACCACCTTAGTAAATATACTGACTGGTTACCTACAGCCAGATCATGGTGAAATACAATTTCATGAAAACGGTAATGCGGAGTGTTTTCGTTTTCCAAGAAGATGGTGGCAGCAACTTAACCCCTGGGATCATTTTCTTCCCGAACGTGTTGCGAGTAATCGGATCGGTCGAAGCTGGCAAGACGTTCGGCTCTTCTCCACCTTGAGCTTGGAGGACAATATAGTAGTCGCCGCACCTGAAGTGCCAGAAGAAGGTTTGTTGCGAGTGCTTTTTCAGAGAAACAGGGCTAAACGCTCCCTCGCAAAAATGCGAGAAACTGCGAAGAATCTGCTTGCTACGCTGGGTCTGGACGACCGTTCTTCCTCATCTGCGGACAAAATCTCACTCGGCCAAACCAAGCGTGTAGCAATCGCAAGGTCTGTGCATGCAGGCGCTAGAGTTCTTTTTCTGGATGAGCCACTTTCCGGTTTAGATAAAAAGGGAGTAGAAAATGTACTCGCTCTTCTGAAAGCACTAGTTGCAAAGCAGCATTTAACATTGGTAGTGGTCGAGCACGCATGGAATATGAACCATGTTAAACCCTTGGCAGACATTTTATGGACGATGGAGGATGGGCAAATACGAACCGAGCGCGTAAACAAGAACAAGATTAGAGCATCACAAAGAGAACCGCTGTATTCGAACATAGCTAACTTGTTCCCTGGTTTTGTTCTCGTTGAAACCCGAACGCTGTATTCAGGTGCTTTGTTGGAGTTATATCGCCCCGAGAAAGCGACCTCAGAAACAGAAGTAATCCTTGAAGTTCGAGATGCTGTGATCTATCGCGGCAAACGGCTTGTAATCGGCTCTCCTGTAGAGGAAAAGGAACTAACTAATGGATTGAGTTTTCAGATTAGGGCGGGGGACCTTGTTATATTGCGAGCGCCCAATGGTTGGGGAAAAACGACTCTGTTGGATGCACTGAGCGGTATCACAAGGGTGGTACAAGGTGAGGTCATCTATCGAGACGCAAGAATAGACCACATACCTGCCTGGGAACGATCACGCAAAGGACTACGCTACATTCGCGCTAACAACGGTGACTACAATTCACTAACTGTAGGCGAGGTATCCGAATTGATCTCGCCTGGGTCATCCGATACCAGAATCGGAACAGGTAAGTTGTTCGCCTCGCTCAGTGGAGGACAAAAAAAAATGATTCAGTTGGAGCTCATTAACAATGTTCGAGACGGATTGATCCTGATGGATGAGCCCTTTGGATCTTTAGATGTGCGCAACATTAAGAATATAGTTGCTGATACTAGACGGTTTTTAGTAGAAAGTCAGCAAGGTGCAGTTTTGCTGGCATTGCCCACAGGCATATCAACTTGAGGTGACTAAAATGATAAGAGAAGAATTGCTGTTTGCCAATCAATATGGGAGCCCTCTGATATTTTTAATCCCGGGCGGTACAGGCTCAAAAAGAATAGAGAAACGCGGATACGTTGCAACTGCTTCGTATTTCTGGCTGAGAGGGTACTCGGCCTATATCGCTGAGACCGCCGGTCAGGATGGTAATCCGGGAGTGTTTTCGCTTACTCGCTGCCTTGATGAATGCAAGAGTGCTTTGAAATCTCTAATCCAGGAGTATGGTCCGTCAAGAGTTATATTATTCGGTAGTTGCAGCGGTGGGACGGTTGCAACCCATCTGGCTACCGATGATGATATAGAGATTGACGGGCTGGCCCTATGGGAAACACTACCTGTATTTGAAGAGCCCGGAAGGCTTGAATTCGTATCACGTGCAACCGGAGTAGTGACATTATCGGACAATTTTTTTGGGGAATACCTGGAGACGGCTGACAAGGCGGGTAAGGTAAAATGTGCGGTACTTTCCCTGTATGGTGACAAACAAGCGCCTCCAGTATTTTTTGCGAAGGATGCCGAGGAGATTAAACGCATATTTAGTTCTGCTGAGTCGCTCGAGTCGCATTGTTTCAGCGGTGCCGATCACAACCTGGTAAGGGGAACAAACCCAACCCTCTTACATGAAATCCTCCAGTATATCGATACACGACTATCAGGTCCCAGCCAACAAGAGGTCTTACAGGTCAATGTATCAACTTAAATCATGAAAAGTTTTAGTCAGAGTAGTCGGACTGATTTGAACTTTGGTTTGACATTTTGTGAATCCAAAACAAAACCGCTTTCGGTTGAACCTATCATGCCTGACTTCGTAGCGGAAACTTACACTACATCAACACCCTTTTTCGGAGAGTAATACTAAAATGAACGCAAAGAATCAACCCAACTCGCGCACACTATGGCTTCTTGTAGTAGTCATCGTAGCGTCCATAGCGATCCTTCTAAAACTGAGTTCTTATTCGCAAAATGATTACGGCAGCAAAGAGCAAAATGCTATCGACTATAGGTTTGAGGTCATACTACCGCTGACCGGGAATCTGGCCTTTTTAGGTGTGCCGATAAAAAATGCCCTGGAACTCGCCGAGGAAGACTGGGAGCAGAAACTGTCTGAGTCCGACATCTCTATTGAACTCTTATTCGGCGACTCGCAGGGAGCACCCGCCAAAGCATTGTCTATTCACAAACAAAATGCCGCTACCGGTAAGGTCGACGCTACGTTTTCATTTCTATCCGGGCAAACGCTCGCGCTTAAACCTGTCGTGGCAGAAAGCGGGGGACTTTTTGTGGCTGCCACGGTCGATCCTTCAGTCACAGAAAACTCTACTAACATGATACGGCCGTATTACAGTTTTGGTGCTGAAGCCAATGCGATTCTAGAGGTGATCAAGGAAGAGGCACCGGCCACTGTAGGGATGATCTATTCCCTGGATTCAGCTACAGCTTACGCGGCGGAAAATATTACGCTGCCAGGTCTCCGTAGCATGGGTATCAATACTTCTGTAGAAACCTTTAAGGTTGGACAGAGAGAGTTCAGAAACCAGGTTGTGTCTGTAAAAAACAGTAACCCTGATATTGTGCTAACAAATGGGTTCGGTTCGGACTTACCTTTTTTGATAAATACCCTGCGGGAACAGGAAGTATTTCCACCCGCACAGGTGATTGGGCCTATCGGGATTGCAGACGCTATTCCGTCACAGGGAACAGATCCGTTTCGCGGAGTTAAATATTTTGGCCCTCCTTTCCTTCTTCCAGGTTATGAACAAGAGAACGATATTTTCTCGAAGTTCAAAGCGCGCTACATAGAGCAATATAACGCAAAGCAATTTGGGGAATCTTCTGTCTATGCCTATGACGCATACAGCCTCCTTGCAAAAGCCCTGCTAAATACTCGATCAAGTGAGGCTGGCACACTTTTTCTGCATATGGTCGAAAATAACCTGGGCGGTCTTGCCGGCGAGTACGATTTTGATGTGAATGGAAATACTAATCTTCCCGTTGCCTACTCACATATTGAAGATACAGGTGAAATCAAACTTCTCAGGGTGTTTGAGTAGAGCAGCATTTTTTTAAACTATATTGCAATTATGCACAACGCCCTTCATCTGCGGAGGGCATTGCCATTTTGGCCGTTCTTGATCTTCCCCCCCGCAGTGATACCATCGTCATTGAGGGGATTTAGCCGAAGAGGTAAGACACTTGGTTTGATACCACCGCCAAGTCTGTTTTTAAAGGTCCTTAAGTCTAATAGGCTAAGTTATGTATAGAGGATCGGGGGAAGTCCAGACGTGATAGAATTGAACGAGCACACTTAGATTACGGGAAGCTGTTTTTATGTAATGGTATGGTCAGCTTAGACCATACCAATTTGCAATGCTTACCAAAAGTCTAAGCTTCAGTTAAATTGACTAAGATAAAATTAATAAATTCATGCAAGAATCTTCCGTTGAAAATATGGCTCAACTCTATGAGTCATTCATGGGTTTCGAGAGACAGGAAAATGAGGAAAAAATCAAAGCTTTCTTTAAGAAGATGCTGGTTGGCCTCGATAAACCCTGTTTCAAACAGGGAAGAAAAAAGATCAATATAAGAATCTTATCAATAGGCACTGGTTACGGTCGTATAGAAATACCGTTTTTTCATTCTTATATTCAATGGGTGTTGGATAAGGCGGGCCGTGAAATAGACGCCTCTCGCGAAATACAATTTGACATTATCTGTGTCGAGCCTCAGCCATCTTTTTTAGACAAACTCAATAGTGAATTAGATTATTTTAGAAAGAATATAAAACAGACCAGAGCGAAAAATAAATTTAGAGTACTTACAGATGTAAAAGCCAAAACGCTCGGAGAAATAGACTTTAGGAAAAAACCTTTCAGGGTTCGATTCCACTGTGTTATCGGTATCCTGTCTATGCAGTTTGAGACCAAGCTCAAAACGGTATTCCCGTTACTTCTCCAGAATATTTCACCAGAAGGAATTTTGTTAATTGGAGATGCGGACAATCACGGAAAATGGGTCTCCACACCACCCAAGAAAGCTGAGCGGCCAGTGCTCAAAGAGCACATTCTGTGGTATGAAATATGGAGAAGATGGCATGGATTGCTGAGAGAAAACTGGATCAACAATCGCCTGCGTATTTTTACAGCCCACGATTCTTCTGTACTGGTAAATACTGCCATAGATACTGGCTTTAGAAATATTAGCGAAAAGAGCTTTTCATGGAATATAAGTATCGATTCAGCGGTCTTAAAACAAGTATTTGACAACGTGAGAGATGGGAAATGGAAAATATCGGTCAGTTCCCTCTATGTCGAAGACCTGCATAAGGCCAAGATAATCCTGGATGAATTAGAGGAGCAATTCTGGAGCAAAATCGATGAAGGAAAAACTATTGAGTTCTGCAACGGGTTGCGTTTTCACCTGCTACAAAGAGATCCGAAAACTTCGGATAGCGCTAAAGACAATCTCCTGCAAAAGTCGGTGTTGAGGTCTTCACATAGAAACTTACAGAATCAAGGACTCCATTGGTATGCAGAACTAGTAGGAGAAAAACAAAACTTATCAAGAACGAAACTTCTGGAGCATCTAACCCGGTCACTATCAAGGCACTTGGAGATCGAAAACGGTAGTTTCGTAGTTGGGTTGAGTGTCAACCCACATGAGTTAAGCGCCCCGCACGCTTGTTCTGCAGGACATCTGGTTCCCTTTTCGACTGCTGCTTACAGTGATCAAAGGATTGAAGATACAAAAGAATATTTCTCAGGTTTGGCATGCACGGACGAAATACCTCTGGATATTGCTGGTCCGCGCGTATGGCTTTGGGTATACACAATTTATGTTGTTATGGGCTATAGGATGTCCGTATTTGTTGAGACCCTGCGCAGAAACTTGGAACTGAGTGCTAATTTTACTTGTGCTATCGGATACGGCGGAAATAAAGAATTAATTGATTATAGTTCTACACTTTCTCAGTTGTTTTTTAGTTTAGAAGAGGACAAAGCCAAAGAGCTGCGAAAGACCATTTGGAGTTTTTTAAACGAAAACTGTCAGATCACACTTAGTGAGGTCTGTAATTGGTCGGAAAATTCCGATACGGTTGGTGCCTTAAACAGAATTTGGGGCAAGAATTCACCTGTCATTAAATATCTGGAAAGGACGAATGAACAAACCAGCCACGATTCAAAACAAGAAGATACACCGTATTCTTTTTACCCGGGAGATGACGGAGTAATAGCGTCGGACGACAAGGGGCTAATGAATTTACTGCTAAATTCGGATTTATTAGTAGAGCTTAAAAAAACAATAGAGTCGTGGAAGACGGAAAATATCGGAATTGAGGATGGCAGTTTTAAAAGCATAACTCTGAAACGCGTTTTTAGTGAGGAAAGGTATGATTGGGACGATGTATTGTTGACTTTATATATTTGTTCTTTGTTTGTAAGTGAAAAAGGGCTCCGGTACATTTTCCATATCCCCGCAGCTTTCAGAAATATGAACTCTTATTGGGCAGGGTGGCATATTTTCTTAGACTATCGGGAGTTTAGCGTTATAGAAGAAACTTCATATAAAAAAGAAGGTGCTGCAAGGTTGAATGAGTTATTTGATCAGTTTATTGCGCCATTTGACCTAATTCAATATCAGAATATTATTTCTCCAGAAGTTGAGTCCTTGCTTCGAATACGAGAAATTGAAAGCAGAAACCAGACTGATGCGCATGAAACCAACTACATTCTCGGTTTAGCCAATCTTTTATTGGATTATGTAACTAATCTTCCAACGTGCAATGAAAAGCTCAATAACACAGTATTGGAGTATGTTCGTTCCGCTACACGGGTTAGTAGCCTGCGATTGTTAAAGACAACATATATACCCGATAACTATGTTTTCAAACCTGGCAATGAAGAAGAGTTTGTTTCTAGTGTGTTCTGCGATGCGTGGCAAATGGCAATCGCAAAATATGTTGATATAGTAACGATAGACAGCGATAGCATAGCGCTACTTGGAAATTTATCCCTCCCCCCAAAATGGTTTAGAAGATTTTGTTTGAATAACACTGCAATTAGACCATCAGAACAATGGGTCGAGCATTGGCGGCCTGCTCTTAGCCGTTGGCTACTTGCAGCGGTAGCTAATGCTGTCTTTCACCATTTGGTGCACTATTACGATTCTGAACTGTACAAGCTACATAAACAATTATTCAGTTCAGATAGGGCTCAAGCACCGGACTATATCGGAGAAGTAGAACCTGTAATTGTAGAGATAAATCACACAGGGTTTGATAATAGCGTAAAAGTGTCAGTTGTAAACAAGCTGCCGAATGAAAAGGTTCAAAAAAAGTCGATTAAAAACTATATCGAGGAAAAACAAAGTAGCTTTGAGCCCTATTCGGGAACTTTATCTGTGTTAATTGGGGCGGCTAACGAGTTTACTGATGACGACCGATTTACTGTTATAGGAAAAATCGTCCCAAAAGATTTCTACACTTCTTTTCAATCAGGCGGGATCTTCTTTGGTCCAATCGTGAAAGAGGATGAAGTTTTTTGGGAGGCGAGTATAACCTTTAAGGCAAACACATTGTTCAGCAACCAATAGGTTTAAAGTCCAAAGATGGTACAAGCTAAACATTTGCATCCGGAATACTTGGTATTGATTGATGATATACCGAGAAATTTGTTAGATTTTTATTCCATTCTGGAAAATCTAGACTGGGCGGAAGAGGTTAGGGACGAACTAAATAGAAGTCATAATTCGGAGGCCTATAAAACACTAGTAAGCGATATAGAAAGTGAAGGTTCTAAAACTCAATCTGAGGCGACACTTAAATGGATAACACGAAATAAAACAGCGCTCACAAATGCTATCGTAACGTTTGAAGACAAAATCAATAGTTATAATAATTGGTTGGATACAAAAGATCTCGTTAAGACTCTAAGAAATAGACAAGGCATACTTTGGCTTGATTACAACCTAGTCGAAAAAGCCCCTGAAAAGGACAAAATTTTAGATGATTGCAAAGAATATTTTCGAGACCATTTGGAGCCTTCTTTTGCGCGGGGTGTATTGGATTTAACGGGAACAGATCGCAATACATGGCCTGGCAGTGTCTTAGAGTATATTTACAGCCCCTCATCGAAAGAGGGTAGGTATTTAGTTGTTGCCAGTTCGAGACCTCCAGCAACCACCTTTAATGCAATAACCGAAAATCCTGCTGTTGTGAACAAACCAATTTCGTTTTCAGCAGACAGACAGGCTTCCAGAATAAACAATATGCGTCGTTCAGTTATAGAGGGGGCAAGAATATGGATTCAGCATGCACCGGAGGCACATACACGAGTGTTATCTTCTTTGAGTCAAGTATGGAATCAAGATCTGGATTTTAACCAGACGCTTGACAGTATCCATAAACTAGACTTACCTGAAAATTTTGAATTCAAAACTGAATTTGATATCGAGTCATTTGAATTCGATACTCGAAAAACTGCATGCAAGTGTTTATACGAGATAGCTGAAGGTCAAGGTGCGGTAAATCAACTACGCACTGTGAATGAAAAATATGATCAAAAAGATAGTGATACAAAAATGGTCCCTTTGCAGGGCTTTCCATTGTTTCGAATTACTGCTGCCTTGAGAAAAATCAATGGAAAATATTTAGTTGATTTTCTTAATCGCGTATGTGAAAAAAAATATCTATTTAATATAGAAAACGATTTTGAATTGGTACTTCCGCTAACGCCGGGGATACTATTTATATATAGGTTTTTGCTTCTAATTGACGCATTGAATGACAATAAAAGGATAACTGAGGAGATCTTTTTAGAGAAAAATAGTGCGGAGCGTCTTTTTCTATTTAGGCTAAAAATTGATCAGCCAGAAGAGGTAATTGCGAAATATCTTGTTAGAAAACAGGGTGATAGAGGAGGGGTTAGCCAATGTATTCGCGATATAAACATATGTTTGCCGCCAGCTGAAGGTGATTTCACAGCTTTAAAGTTTGACTCGATAGTTATTGATAATTTTAATAATCGCAAACCTAATAATACAGACCGAGAAGAAGACTGGAGTGCTCCTATTGTTATGGTAAGTGCTGATCCAGATGATCGTGATTCTCTCTGTGTCTCATGGGCGATGAAAATAGGTAGCTAAAAAAGAAAAAATGGTTGAATTTGCGGCTATTGATCATGGAGATCCAACGCTTGAAACAGTTGGGGGATTGAATGTTGGCGAACTTACAGAATTGGGTTTCCGTTACACAAAAAACTTGGCTAATGCAAATGTCGTGTTTGTGCATGCTAGTCCAAAAGAGGTCAATTCGCTTAAAAAAGAATGGGCCCAAATAGAGAGCGACAATAGATCTGGTATGGTGTTCTTGAGGGTATCTTCTATCGGTGGCCATGCTTACCTTAAAGAAACTACGCATGATTCTTGGGAAGATAGTGATGGAAACGTTGCTTATGTTTTATCTGTCTATAATCAGCATCTATTATGGCGCAGGAACCCTGATGGGAACAAAAAAAATCTTCTTAAGTCGCTGATTGAAATTAGTCCGATAGACGCAAAAAATGTTTATGAGGGTTGGTTAAGTTCGGTAAGTACTAATCTGACACGGTTATTTTATCGGCCTCCATATCAAGAGCTGCTCTCATCGATTTCGATATTGTGCCAGGGTTTTCTTGCGTTGTATTCAACGCCGAGTGGGGAACCGGAAGACGTAGAAGATTGCGACAAATTAGCTGTAAGTGATGCGCTTAGCCTAATGGGATGGAGTGATTTGCTGCTGAGACAGAAGAACACGAAAATACCTATTAGTGTTATAGGTACGCCGGAGCAACGCGAAGCACGACGAATTCAGGTAGGGTCTATAGATAGTGCGTATTGGCGAGCTTTAATAGATACAACTTCCAATATGACGCTCAAGGAGACTGTAGAGTTGGAGTGGAATAACTTTTCAGGGTCGTGTACCGAACTATTTGGAGCGAAATTGGGGCCAGTGGATAGATTGCTAGAGGCTCTAATTGGCAAACAGGAATTGACGCCCGGCGTTGTTGCCCGTGCATATATAGAGATCTATAAATGTATTGCGAGAGCTTAACACCTGATCGTTGGCAGTCGCGAAGAGAGGCCCTGAACCACCAATGGCTTGCAAACGATTTTTTGCGCAGACTTGGAGCATTTAATAAAAGACTCCGGGACACCAACCCTAATAATGAGAAACTAGACGAGTTCCTGACAGAGCAGTGGCAGGATTGGGGAAATCGATACTCGGTGATGAAAACTCTGTTACATACAGCAGAGGAAGCGCTTTCGCCAAGCCATTTGTTCTCGCGACCACCATTGTCTAATATGGGTGCAGAAGAAAAGGCTTGGCTTATAGGCCTCGTCCATAAAAATTGGTTAGTGCGAACCGATATAAGAAAATTAGTAAGTAATGCGATGACTGCGTTGGAGGATTCAAATACTCACTATACAAAGATAAATGAGTTACTTTCGGAAAATTGTAACAGCAAAGCACGAATTGCACAAAACAATGAAGAAGCTTTTTTGGAATTTGAGTCAGATATAAGAAACCTCTCCAAGAGTATCAGTAAGCTGCCACACAAAATTCAGGTGTTGTGATGCAAAATCCGAGAATTCTCATCGTAGATGACCAACTCGGCGGTACACGAGCAAAGCGCCGCAACACCTTGCGAGAAGACTTTTGTTACGACCTTGGGTTACAGGATATCACTGGCGACGTCGAAACGGAGAACACTAAGGACCCGATAGCGGACGCCGTATTCTGTAGAGGGCAGGTATTGAAAAGTAGAGAAATACAGAATAGCCTCGAAAATGTAGTGGAAACTGTTCGAAAGGGTTGGGATACACCACCAAGATGGGCATTGCTGTTATTAGATTTGCAGTTTATAGAGGGGCCAATAGATGAAAGCAGTGAACCCGAAGAAAAATTAGAAAATGGTAGTTACGCAAGCTACTTCGGTATGGAAATTCTGGAGTATCTATGGGGTGATTCAATTCTGAGGGATATTCCAATTGTTATCCTTTCTTCGATGCCGCGCAGCCATATAGAGCATCGATTTGCAGAACATGGCGTTTACGATTTTATTGCAAAAGACGAATTGAACAGGGAGCGTCTTGCGCAAATACTTCAGGACCACGGCCTAATAGAATCACAGGACATCGTTGGCAATTCTATTTCTTTTCTTAAGTGTCTACGTGAAGCACGCAGGTGTGCGAAACGCGGTAACGACAATATTCTGCTCCTGGGTGAAACAGGAACAGGAAAAGAACTTATCGCCAAGTACGTACATGACCAGTCTGCAAGGCGTGATAAGCAGTTTATAAAGGTCTTACCTCAATCGGTTCCTGAAGACACAGTTGATGATTTACTGTTCGGTCATGTTAAAGGCGCATATACTGGCGCCACCGCCGATAAGAAAGGCGTAGCAGAAGAAGCGGATGGAGGCACACTGTTTCTCGACGAGTTCGGCGATTTGTCATCTTCTACTCAATCCAAACTACTGCGGCTTCTCGATAGGAACATAAGGGAGACTGGAAGGATCGGTAGTAGTAAAGTAACTAAGGTCGATATTCAAGTGGTTTTGGCCAGTGAAAAACTAGATTTGATGAGCGATTCGGGGCATCGGAATGCATTGCTCTACAGAGTTAATTTTGACGACGCTGTGCGTATCCCACCTTTACGAGATCGCCTTGAAGATGTTCCTCTCCTAGCAGAACATTTTGTTGCCAAATCTGAGCGCAAGCTGGAAGATGAAGGAAACAATCCCGAAAAAAGAAAAATAAGCGGGGAGGTTATGGAAGCATTATGCAAAGCGATCTGGTCTGGTAATGTTCGTGAACTGGAAAGCAAAATTAACACAGCCGTACGAAGTTTCCCGGGGCTTCGCGTGCTGGCGATCCAGCATCTTCGCCTTCCCACACCTGCCAAGGAAACTAAAAAAGAGTCTCAGATACGAGGTAATAACCAGGAAAAACTCGACGAGCCCAAAGGAACTCTACCAGAACTCCTTGAACAACTTTCATCATTAGAATTTTCAGAGTCTGTTTCCGAAAGGGATGAGTGGACAGGTAGGCTGTACGATATAATGGTGGCTTATACAGCGGTTTCTGCCGCACTACTCAAAGTGGCGTTACAGGTTACCAGAGACCCCATGGCAACAGAACTAGAAGAGAGTCTTAAGGTGCAAAAAGCACTCATATTAGCGACAGGCAATAAGGAGCTCACTGCAACCAAAGCTTATGATTTGGTAAAGAGAGTATTCCGATTTCGGGGCGAAGACAAAAGAATAGAGATGCTACTAGAGGATCCCATTTTGGGCGAAGCTTACAGAAAATCTGTTGAGGCTCGTAGGGCGGGCCCAAGAAAAACTAATAGAAAGTAGGACTTTTTATCGTACTAAAACACAGGCCAGCAATAGAAGTGTTATTTAACCGCAAAGTTCGCAAACCTATAGTTTGATGATCGTACTAACGAATATCTCAGCTGGCCTTCGACTCTCCGGAAAACTAGGATTGGTGCACTTTAAACATTTACGTAAACCTTAGCCAATCAGAATAATAACTTGTTTACAAGGGGTTGTGTCTTATGGATGAATCTATAGATGTCAAAATAGCGCACCGAAACGAAGACGCAGATTCCTCATATCTGTCTAAATCCTTATCTTCTTTGTTTTCGACTTGGTCTTTTGGACATGTTTCTATGGTAAACAGTATAGAGAACATATTTGATACAGACCAAAAATTTATAGTGGTAGTGAATTCATGTGCTACAGAGTCAATAAGGGATTTGTTCAGAGAATTGATACGAGAAGCTTACGGAAAAAAGCGGCAATGCACAGAGAATAAGCTTCGTTTTCTGTTTGTGGATTTTGAGAATAATTCAATACTCTTCGAAGGAATAAGGCGGCCACTCGAACGTGCTGGTCTTGCGAAGACCGCGCGTCTCAGTCAAGTCCTACCAGTTTTACTTGAACTTCGAGCTGAATGTTCGGGTGCACCAATCGAGGTCAATTTACAACAGGTAATTGAGTTAACGTCGTTTTCTTCCGGAGTAACGGAAATGCTGGAGTGTTTTTTCCGCAATCAGCCGATGTTGCACCGTTTACTGTATAACCCTCAGCAAGTAGAAAATAGTGACGAGGCGCTTGCTCAGGAGAGAAGGGATGATTCTGATTGGGCGACACATATTGCACCGGGTCTTCGACTCCTTGTGGGTGCCTATTGTGCGGGTGAGTTAGGATTTAAAACCCTGTGCGATACACTAAGTGAAGCTGGCGTTGGGTTGCAGGCTCAAGGCGTCGCAATTGAGGAACTGCATTCTATTGCGAATGTAATCAAAGATCTTGAAGTTCACATGTCAAGTGTCGACACTCTTGCATCGTACCTCAGCGGAAGAAAGATCTTGTTTATAGAAGATCAATTGAAAGAACAGTGTTGGGATAAGGCGATACCAGCATTAATGGGGATAGATGACGCAATTCCAAAGAATGGTAGAAATATCTGTCTTAAGGACACCTGTATAGATCACTATAGTAACGTTAGGGATTTCCTAAAAGACTATGATGCGAGTGATGAGGTAAAAAAATCGTTGCTTAACTATGATTTGATTGTCCTGGATCTGTATTCCAGCGAACAAGAATTGCAGATGAGCCAAGGACATCATTCTATTCACTCACCGTATGCTGTCAGAAAGTTTTTTCATCTTGTAGATGGCCTCTACCAAACGGTAATGGATAAGGAAATGGTGAAAATAGCTTTTCCCAGAGTTGTTATTCTTTCAGGAGATAGTTTCGGCGTAACAACGCATACCATGCTTAAAGAGTTTAGGGTATCGGATTATTTTTATAAGTTCGCTGAAGCGGAAGCATATAAAGCAGGCTATTTTTCTGCTTTTAAAAGGGCAATCGTGTCAGCCGTAAAGGACAATATCAAAGATACGTTATCACTTACAACGCTAGAGCAGCACGATCATTTTGAAATCTGGCTCGACCAGTTTTTACCGACCCATCGGCCTACCATTTTGAAGATTGCAAAGTATTTTCGTTACTATTCTGCCTTTAGCCTGATTAAAGTGTTCAATCACTATTTTTGGAATCTTGCCCGATTTCGTGTTGAGGAAGATGAGGGGGAGACCGGGAAGGGACGAATATCTATATTTGATGCAGAAGTACTTGATCCAAGCAAATACATTTTGTGTGGTTTGGGGCGCGCTAATAAATCGGGGCCTGCTACATTAGCCCTGTTATCTAAGACAAAATGGATGAGAAGCCATCACCTTAACCCCAAACTAAAAAACCATACAAGACATCTCGCCCAACCAAGCACGGTCTCTTTTGAATCGGTTTGGGATAACCTGCATGAACACTTTAAAGAAAACCCAGATGAAAAATTAGTACTTGTTTTTATAGATGACTTTATTGGAAGCGGTGGCCAGGTAAAAGATTATGTCCACAAATTTCTTAAGCATGTTTACAACTGTACAGATGAAGAAATAAAACGTGTTGAGATAGAGAAAGAGAATGCTAAGACCGAAATAGCAAAACAAGATCACGAAAGCCACTTACAGAACTTATCTTTATTATTAGAAGCTATAGAGGGGAAAGATGATAGACCCGCGATATCGATACATGTTTTATTCGCTGTCGGGCTTAAAAGTAAAGAATTGTTAAAGCACTCGTTCAAACCCTATTGTTCAGATGTAATGGAATCGCTTTCTGGAGAAATGATCGCGATTGGTGATGGGGATGAAGAATTAGATTCTGAAATAAATAATTGGCAACGAGAATTTAAAGTACATGTTGCTGATGCCATTCCTGGCATGGAAGATAGTTTTGATCCTAGGACATATCGGCAAGTCATAGATGTATTGAACCACTATCTGTTTATTACAAGCGCCAGGGCAAAAGAGAGGCCTTGCTTATTTGAACCGCTGGGATGGAAGGACTGCGGTGGATTGGTGTCCCTTTTTTCAAACGCACCAGGCAACACGTTACCTATTTTTTGGGCCGATAATAAGGGGGACCTTCCCAAAAAGTGGTCTCCGCTCTTCCCTAGGTTCTTCAATCCATGGGATGATGGTGGATTTCAATTAAAAGAGCACTGTGATGACTGTAAAGGACTATACGACTCCTGCCTCTTGGTACAGCTGCAGCAATCTATACCAGTAGAACTCAAACCGGCTGATACGCATGACAAAGATCGAGATGAAGATTTAAAGTGGCCGAATAATCATCAGCCGTGTTGGGCTCTCAAATCAACTTATTTTCCGAGCTAACAGTTATGAACAAACAATGTAAAAAATCTGTATGTAGGACCAGCGGGTGTTAAACAGCGCGCAACGATGAACTGTTTTTCATCAAATCAGCCCAAATCTGAACAAGTTATTTGGATGATAAAACTTGATACTGTTCAATATTCTGTGTCACGGTAATAACACCTGATCTATCTCATCATAAATCAAGTGCGTCATCAAGCCGGCCCTCAAAGAAGATAGCCAGCTGAGATAAAGTCAATTTCCAGTTATGGATCGGCACGGTCCATTTTTTTGCTGGCGTTCTCAATCCCTAGGTACAGCAGTTTAAGCAAGCTGTTATCATTCGGAAAGGCGCCCTTGGTTTTGGTCAATTTTCGAAACTAGCGATGGACCACCTCAATGGTGTTAGTTGTATAGATTACTTTTCGAATCGGTTTAGGATAACGAAAGTAAACCGATCAATTATCCCATTTTGTACGCCAGGACTTGATCACAACCAGGTATTTGTCGCCCCAGATATTCTCAAGCTCATCTAGCGCAGTTTCAGCCGCCTCTTTGGTGACTGCCAAGTAAACCCGCTTTAAATCCACCATAAAGGCCTTTTGGTGCTCGGCACCAACATAACGCAGCGAATTGCGGATTTCATGGACGATACATAGCTGAAAACCTCGGCTTTTGGAAAAACCGTCTCTATTACTTCAGGAAAGCCTTTAAGCCCATCTACACAGCCAATCAGAATATCCTCAACGCCGCGATTATTTAAATCTGTTAATACACTGAGCCAGAATTTGGCCCCTTTTGTTTAGCAAAATCGAGCAGCATAGCTTTCGCGCATTCTGCATCTCGCTCGTCTGTAGAGGCCCTTAAATATCCGTAAACTCTCAAATCTATTATAAGTGGTACGCTAAAAGCAGTACAGTTAGGGTGTGTAATGGCCTACAACTGCGGCAATATTAGTGGTACAAAAAGGGTATACCCAAAAGAAACCGATTGTTCTATTAACAACACCTTGAATGAGGCTTTGCACACTTTTGTGGGAATAAGAGCTATATTGGCGCCGCTTTATTTCACAATCCGGGGAAAAGGCAACATTTGTGCTAATTAGCACTGATCCGTATAGTTAGGAGTCACGATACATAAAATTGACTTTTGTAAAAGGCTCTACAATACTCGCAGCTGATCCACGTTAATTTTAAAAGTAAATTGATGGAGCCTTTTGACTATCAGCTTGAATTCTTAAAAAAAGAATACGATACGCTCAATCAAGCAATTGGACGTATGGACGAAGCTACACATGCTACCAAGAATTGGACGATGCTTATTTGGGCAGGCAGTGTATCATTTGCCATGACCCAAGATCACAATCTTAGAAATTATGTGATATTTACAGCAATCATACCGCTTGCATTCTGGTTCATCGATGCATGGTGGCGTCGAATCCAAAGACAGATGATTTTTCGAGTTAACGAAATTTCAAGTTTTATAAATGGAGAAAACCTCTCCCATTCATTCGCCGAAAAAAAGATGGTTGGCATAAAATTGCTAGATCTAAGGTCCAAGAATTCTGAGACTCAAAAAGTGAGGGACGCATTTGCCTCTTTGAAACGAACAATGTGGTTTAAGACCGTCTATATTTATTATCTCACAATGATTTTAGCATCGGTGACTATGGCCATGGCTAATTGGTTTTTCTCGGGATGTGATGCCTAGCACCTGTTTTACAACGTACGAATTTACCTATTAAAATACTTAATTACTCACCTACTGTAATGTCTCGAAAAAAGGTTGCGTGCCCTTGCTGGGTCTAAACAGTATTGGTGTCGTTTTAAATCACAATGAGAAGGAAAAGCTACATTTTAGCCGACAATCACTGAAATCGATTGGCCTGGCTAGCCAGGGATTAGTACTTTCTAGGTAACTGAAAGGAAAAGAAAATAACAGAAAAACCAAAACGCGATGTCGCACAATAGAGATAATGCGGCATTTTATACATCAAGATAATTAAGCATAGTGTGAGTTTTGCCACAGACTTTTACAGCTGGTACAGGCCAAAATATCACAATGATAATTAATTCGAGAGCGACATCAATTATTGGGTTTTCCATCAATTGTTGAGGAAATTCACAATAGTTACTTGTCAACCTGTTAGGCCTAAGATCGCGCAAGTAATCTCTTAATTCAACATACACTAGAGGATAGATTGATGAGCAACCCATTTCACATGCAACGTGAACTTCGATATGGAGCACCGGTATGCGATGAAATTTTGACAGGCAGGTATTTTACCATAGGGTATTCTTGGTACTTTAGGCAGGCCAAATGGGTGCTAGAAATCACTAATCCAAACTCGCATTTTGAATGGGAAGTCGAGCGAAGAAATAATTTTCGAGCAGATATACGCGTACCTCGTAGATTCCGAGCTGGCCTCAGTGCCTATAAAGGTAGTGGTTATGACCGTGGCCACCTAGTCGCCAGCGCAAATCATGATGAGTTAGAAATTCAAAACAGTGAGACATTCCTACTATCTAATATGTCACCCCAAAAGCCTCATTTTAATCAGCGCAAGTGGCGTGACCTTGAAAAGGCAATCCGTACACTCAATGATAAGAAGAATATCCTAGAGACCTACGTGTTGACTGCTCCCGTCTTTTATTTTGACAAGAAAATAGAAACTATAGGTGATGAAAAAGAGAAATATGGTATTGACGTACCGGTTCCTCATGCATTTGTGAAAAGCGTGTTGGCGGAAGATAATCGAGGTCGCCTGAAGCTCTGGACTTTTAAAATGGAAAATAAAAGGCTGGCCGGCGAGTTAGAAGATTATCTGGTAGTAACGTACGATGCGGAACAAAAAGTTGGAGGTCGTTTTTGGGATCGCGTTGCTGGGAGCGATCTCCACAGCCAGAAAAGAGTCCCAGGTAAAATGTGGGATTTAAACTAGAATTCTTGCACAAACTAAAGGGAAAGGGATGTCAAACACACCCCTTGTAATAGAACTCGTCCATGGTACTTGGGCACTGGGTATTCTGAATTGGCGAGAAAATGATCAAAATATCATACTGGTACGAGAAGGGCTCTTCAACGTGGGAATCTCTACGACAGGTTCTTACGTCACATGGATTGAAACCTGAATTTCGTTACGTTGAATGGTCGGGAAGCAACTCACTAAGCGCGTGCCGAGCTCACCCTGTCATTTGCCGTGAGGCATTGAAGGGATGAGGAAGTACAACTGCACGGTATTCCAGAAGAATATAATGGCGAGGTTTTTTGTAAAGTTCCGGTTTGCGTAACAGTTTCCTACAGCTGTGTAGGCGGAGAAATTACAATTTCAGAAAGTACTTCATTCCAATTTTTCTTTGATGGTAGGCCGGTGATCGAGTAATCGCCGTCAATGTCAGGCGCATCAATTATAGATCGGTGTCCTTCGGATCATTGATTAGATATCAAACAAGCCTAAACGCTCTTATAGCATTTAGCGGCAGCGCAACGATATTTATACAGCCTGCAAAACGTATCCGGGCCATATCTCGACTTAGACCAACGAGCTCACCACTTATTATTTGTAAATCATCTTCCATGATGAAACTGTATTTTTGGCCTTCGACTAAATCTTGTTCGCCGCCAGGCTCGATGTCACCAATATTTATCATTACCTAACAGGCCTCGTAGCGTACGCAATCAGTATGGCTCTAGCCATATCCAGTTTGACTATCACTTCAGTCTGATCAGTATACTGCCTTTTCTTCGACTTCTGCCTCAGTCAAGTTCCATAAATTTCTCAATGGAAACGATTCTAGGTACTAACCTGCCTGATTGAGAGAGTTTCATCCAGACAATTTGCTTATCATGATTTGGCCCAAAACTAACGTGGACAGGTTTCTCCTCACCATAAAAATAAAGCCAATCAAAGGGTGTATTTGAAATCAACCATTGAGCTACTTCCAACATATTCTCATCTTCAACGATGAAATCTACAGCGGCTCCGAGTCGATTGCAAATTGGGTTTTTTCTTGTATTTAATTCATGTGCGGCATGCTGATCACGCGATGGATCTATACGCCCAGGTATGGCTTTCGCCAACTCAGGCGAACTAAACTATTGGCAAATTGTAGCAATGGGCAAAACTGAGACAAGTAGTTCGTATTCCAGTGCGTAGTACGACCTGAAAGTTTGATTATAGGAATAAGTTACCTAAAAAGTGACTAAAAGAAGCCTATCAGATTGCCCCTAGTGACACGAATGTTGGGTTTAGGCCGTATAGGTTGCAACCGTTCCAATTGGTAAGGTTTGATTCTTCGTTCATATCTAAGGCCTATTCTTTGTGTATTTACATTCGCCGTTCTCAATTACATGTAGTAGCCGTATCGTATTTGCGGCGCATCTGAATCAGATAGATACTTCATAATCTCACCGACTTTGCGCGAACATCCCAATGTGACGGGATACTTGCCATCGAACTGAGTGTTGTTCCAGTTCATTTTTGTTAGCCCAAGAATCTCCTGCGCGATGAAGCTTGGCGATTCCTCTGATTTTACAATTCGCAACTCAATTGGCTGAGGTACGTAGAGGCCGGGATATGTCTGGTAATACCACACCGACCCCCTTGTATAGAGAAGTTGCCGATTCTCCTCCAATTGCGCTAGCGTGCCTCTGTAGGGTGGATATTTACCGTTGCGGAACAGACGTAGCTTAGAGTCCATAACCGTTACGAAATCAACGGTATCTATATTGACCTCTCGTGCTGCTGCTTCCAGGCCATCAATCTCTTCACAACTAAAATTTGATGACTTGTGAATGATGACTCGTGCCGGAAATGTTCTGAGTGCTACACGGTATTCATTGAGAGCCGCCACTAACAGGTCATGCGCCTGTTGCGCAGATAGTCGAGGTACTCGATCACGCTTGTCTATCTCAACAGGCGTACCTCTCAAGATGAGACCGTTCCCCAATTCGTCAAATATTTGAGCGAGGCTGGTGCGAAGAGTTTGTCGGTCTCTGCTACGATAAAATGACAAACCTACGGCGCAAGATGATGCTCTTGCGCTATCTTGATCCAGCTTCCATGGTATTGTCGGGCCAGACTTATAATATAGAGCCGTACAAAAATTCCATGCCTTTGTTGCATCATCTTGCTGCCCCGACACTTTCGTTTCGTCTAAAGAAACCTGTCGAATAAGCTGCAATGGTTTGCCAAGCGGCATTGCTTTGGCCTTAAGGGCACGCCTGAAGTTTAATTCTTCATACCGACCTCCCTCGTCCTCAAGCGTTTCTTCTCCAGAATTCTCTTCGGTAGCAATAACCTTGTAGAGATTTTCCGGTATGACGCAGACGATTACGTCAACGTGTCTATTCTGCGCAAGGAACTTGATATTTTCGTAGTAGAAGTCGATAGCCTTAAGAACACGCTGACTTCTGTCCTTGATGTCCAGAATCTCTTTAACCTCTGAGTTCTTCAGGGTTCTGGATAGGTCAGATGAAAATGTCATGTCTGCACCGAATCCGCTCTTCTGGTTAAAACCACAGAACGGTAATCTAAGATTTTCCTGCTTGACATCTGATGCGGCTGAAATAACCCCGCGACACCGCTCGATCCATTTGGCAAGCATATCTACACAATGCGATGTGCCGATCCCGCCGATATAGATTTCATGGCGTCTCGTTGTCTGCGCCTGATCGAAAACCCCGTATTCAGCAATACCGCGTCTTGGGCATATATGAGTACCGTTAGCAAAGAGCAATCGGGGTTCATTTAAATGTTCAATGTTCATTTCAACCCCAGCTTTCCTTGTTCGCCGTCGTCGTCATCTATAGCAACCAAGGGCTCCCACAAGTCTTCATTTAGATAACGTCCACCTCCGTACTGCAAAATCTGTCCGAAAGTGATTTGGGGCGACGACATTGCGTCGTCTGAAAATAGGTCTTCAGAATCCAAGTCCTTCAGCCAAGAACATAGGAATCGAAAGTGGTCAAAAACCGATCTATTGGTCTCCCTTTTCTTTTTTCCGCTTATGAGTTTGTCCCCGAAAGCGGACTGTCGATACTGGTCGCCGTAACTGAAGAACCAATCTGGGGTAATGGATAAATACCAATCACTATCGACCCGCACAAAACTGACCGAGAAGGAAAAATGTCGAGTGGAGAGAACCTTCTCTGGTTCATGCTTCTTGTATTTCCGTTCGAAGACTGATCGAGTGGCCTTTTTTTGCCCAAACCAAGTTATTGTCCTTGTATTGTCGGCATCCTCGATGGGAAGGAAAATAAACAGCCCTTCAATGTGTTTCCACAAGACACGATGACGATAGAGTTTTTGTTGAAGCGAAAAACGAAGAAGAGACTTGAAGACACGCTCGTGATCGACATCCACATCGAAGTAATCGCTAGGCTGAAAAGGCTCGACTGTCCCTTCGTCTATCAAGAACGCAAAAGGGTTATCGCCATCTTCCAAGTTGTGAAAGGTAATTAGCCTTCCACCGCTCACTTCATAATCCGACGGAACACTACGCTCTTGGCTTCTTACATAGTTCCCTACGGCTTTTCTCTGATTCCTAATTTTCTTCCCGTCGAACACGTCAGGCACCAATTCGGCAATGTAAAGCGTTTGCGGAAAATAGAATTCAAGAAGATTTGCTGAAAGTGTCTCTGGCGGCTCTTTTGGGGGATCAAAATCCTGATCGGCAAGGCCAACGTCGCAACCCCGCATGTATGCACCGAGGATATCTAAAGCCCGCTTGAGAGTTTGTGGTGATGCGTTCGCGCCCTTTGTCGCCAGATCAGTAAAATCCATAATGTCGGACGACGTATTGAACTCTACTTTGTCTTGGCAAACCTTGTTGATGCTTTCAGCGGAGTAGCTACCTTGTTTGCGAGTTAGGATGTAAATAATGATTCGGTCGTATTTCTCGTTAAGTCCGTGACTAATTATCTTTTTCAGCGAGTCCTTTACCTTTTCAAGTGATTTGTCAGATGTCACTTGGATGGCAACTTTGGCATCATCGTCAGCAAGGTCAATTCCGGGGAAGTTCTGCCTCTCTTCTTCATTCAGGTTTCGAATGTTTTTGAAGCCATATAGCTCCCTGAACATCCCACAAAATACGTCTTCACATACTTTGTTGATATCCAGAAGCCCCATCGCAACCGATGTCTCGACCTCCCGTGACAGGTTGGCAAGGTCTTCATTGAACTGATTGATTAGTCTTACATGCTTCAAACTCGATACCTAATTCCTATTCCACGTATCCCATCATCCCGTCAACGTCCGTGGACTTGATATAGCGGGCTGGGTTTTCTGTGTCTGTTGCGATTTCTTCAAAATGGCGCTCTCCGCACTTGATTTTCGCGCCTTCAAGGTGGCGCAAATCGTCCCACCATGTGCTGCCTTTTGTTTCGACGACGAAGTACAGTTTTTCCTCGCCATCGTTCTCCACGACAACCGCCCAATCGGGGTTGTACGAACCAAGTGGCGTTGGCACTTTGAACCACGCGGGCAACTTGGCATAGACCTTCACCTTTTCATTCTTCTCTAAGTCCTCGGCAAAAGACTTCTCCACGCCTCCTGAGTCATACACGACATGGGTGTAGACGGACTTTTGAACTTCCAGCGTATTCTTCAGATAGCCTTTCAGCTCTTCCTGCTCGAAGAGTTCCTGAGCATAGAAATGGTCTTCACCGATTTTCGTGTACTTGATTCCATCCACCAGCGCTAACCGCTTTGTGCGGTTGATTGCCTCTGAGCAATAGTCGATAAACTGCTGGGGATTGCGAAGGAAGTCTTGTAGCCTGCGGCTCTCCCTGAGAACTTGGACAATGCTCTTTCTGGTAAGCTGGGTCTTGTCCTGCAAGTCGGTAATGATGTCGGGCAATTCGATATCATTCTCGTGGATTGTGGTATAGCCGGATGCGCTGGTTTCCTGAACCCCTACGCCGCCTTTGCCGATTGCGATATCTGCCTTTCGGAATTGAGCACGAGTTTTCGTAATTGGCGGACAGTTCCTGATTGCATCAGCACAATCGTTCAGAAGTTTGAGATTGTCGAACTCTACGCGGTAAGTCGTCTTGTACTTAATCCGCTCCCAAAGCAGGCGGAAGTCATCGGACTCAAGAACAGCTTCCCGCGTTCGAATAATCTTCCGGTCATCGGCGTTCTTAATATCCAGCTTGCCTGCCAGCTTGCGCAGAACACCCTGAATGTCCGAAGCGATAATGCCCGCCTGTTCCTCTCCATGATCCTTGACAAGCTCCTGCTTGATGTCTTCCGGCAGTTCAAAGTTTCCGTCTTTCAACACTGCACGGAGACTGTCCTGCACTTTCCCTTTGGCATCCACAAATTGTCGATCCTTGAGGAACTGCCAAATCTTCTCAGACTGCTCTACACCCAATGGTGCAACTTCACCTTGATCGTTGAGGGTTTGAATGGTTGCGAATTGGTGCGGCTCAACAATGCCAAAGCGAATACCCGTGTCCTGCTCGATCTCTTTTTGCAGGTTCTCGGCAAATTTTTCGTAATTCTCCGTCGCAATCACAGTCAGCGTATTTACGTCGTTTCCGCGAAGCCTTTCACCATTCTGATTAACGCAGAGACGCAGACCACGGCCAAGTGTCTGGCGGCGTTCCCGTTCACTGCCCATGTCACGAAGCGTGCAAATCTGGAATACGTTCGGATTGTCCCAACCTTCCTTCAGAGCGGAGTGAGAAAAGATAAACTTCAGCTTGGTATCGAAGCTCAGTAGCTTCTCCTTTTCCTTCATAATCAGGTTGTACGCCCGCTCGGCATTGTCGCGGTTTGCCTGATTATTCTCGGCGGTTTGTACGGATCGACCTTTCTTGTCGATGGAGAAATAGCCGTTGTGAACTTCGTCCGCATCAGCCTCCAGATCAATCTCTTTGAAGAGACTTTGATACTCTGCTGACTTTGCCAGCTTGCGGTATTCTTCCTCGAACATCCGAGCGTACTTGCCCTTCACGGCGTTACCGTCTTCGTCGTACTGGCGGTAGTGCTCGACGCTATCAATAAAGAACAGACTCAGCACTTTGATCAGTTTTTTGTTCGCTGCGAACATCAGCTCTTTATCGAAGTGCTCTTTGATCGTCCGCCGGATCATCAAACGCTTGATCTGGTCGGGATCAACACCACCAATGGCATCGCCTGGCCTCAGTAGTTGATCGAACCCATCACCTTTCACCTCAATGGACTCATTGTCCTTTCCGCAGGTAATAGTACCGATCTGCATGTTTTCGTAGATTGCACGGCCTGTTTCCTGCTCCAGATCGTCCCCGTCTGCCACGGTCATGAACTCTCGCCGGACATTCTTGCCACGCTGTACATCCACCTCGACCTTGGCCGTGATTGATCCTTTCCGATTTTGGGTAGAGTCCAGACGGATATAGGGTTTGTTGTGGCCACTGTCGATCTGGAGCGAAGCCACCTCAATTTGCTTAACCAGACCGCGCTCATAGGCGTCCACAGCATCCAAACGGAAGGTCATGTGATGCTTGTCAACATGGGTAGCGGAATATCGCAGGGTACACAGCGGGTTCATCGCCGTGAGTGCTTCTTTCCCTTTACCCGTCAGGCCACCGTCAACACTTTGCGGCTCATCGACGATAATGATGGGGTTCGTGGCGCGAACAAGGTCAATCGGCTTTTCACCACCTGTGTTCTCGTTCTCCTTATAAAGATTATTTACATCCTTCTTGTTGATCGCGCCGACCGTCGTGACCATGATCTGGATATTGCTACTGGTCGCAAAGTTACGAACCTGTCCGAGCTTTGAAGAATCGTAGAGAAAGTATTCGTAGCCCTTGGCCTTTGGATACAAGCCTTCGAAGTGCTCCTGCGTGATTTGCAGCGTTTTGTATGTACCTTCCTTAATCGCAACGGACGGCACGACAATCACAAATTTGGTGAATCCGTAGTTCTTGTTTAGCTCGAAGATCGTGCGCAAATACACATAGGTCTTGCCCGTTCCGGTCTCCATTTCAACGGTGAAGTCCCCACTGGCCAGTTTCTCAGTGGGGCGCAAGCCATTCTGGAACTGCACCTTGCGCAGGTTCTCTTCAATTTCTTCATCCACCAGCACCAGCCTGTTACCAATACCGAGCTGGCTTTCCTCCATACCCAATGACAAATTGGGGCTGGATTCCGGCTGGAATGTTACGGTGAACTCTGAACGGGATATTTCCTGCCCCTTAAACAGACTAACAACCGAGTCTATCGCGGCGTTTTGGTATTCCAGATCGTCTTCAAAATGCAGCTTCATCAGACATTCTCCCTACAAGCTGCGCACATGGTTTATACCGTTCTGCTCAAGAATGGCGGCCATGTTGGTTTTTGAAACATCATCGCTGAACGCACTATCACGGAAGAAGACATGGGTATCAGAGCTTGGCGCAAGCTCCCGATGCCATTCGACGATGCCTTGGCCTATTCCTTCGACTTGATCCTTGTGGATGGACTCATCAAGACACGCAAACAAAACGCCATAACCAATGCTATAAATTGTCTTGCCGTCCAGATCACGAGTTTCAATTGGGACAGTAAGGTCAACACCACGTTTAATCAGCAGTTCATACAAAACATCGGCATTTGACCGACCTTCAACTAAATGTTCTTGATGATCGAGTAGACTTGTTTCTATGTCGCTATTATCTGGCGACCATGCATGAAGATTCGACTTTGCTAGTTTGAATACTTTAAAACCTAGATCGCCACTGAACTCCAAATCCTCTTCTAAGCAAGAACTACGAACGCGACGCATTCTCTCTTTCGTAATTTCGGTTATCGTTTCATAACCCGCTTTGAATTCATCTGTCTTTTCATCGCAATATTCTGGCAGTTGTACCAAGATATATAGCAAACTCTGTGCGTATTCTCGACTGAAATTAACGACCCCGTGACCAGTTGATCCAGACCCAGCAAAAAAGTCCATCACAATATCGCCGCTCTCAACCCTCGCTATTTCGCAAAGATACTTTATTAAGGAGGACGGCTTTGCATTGTCAAATGGGATATCAATCTTGTTAAGCTCATGGGAACTCTTCTGATTAATGTGATCCTCTACCAAACTGTTGGGTTTAGCTGACGCCTTTTCGATTACGTCTTTAAGGAATGTCTTGGTGTAAACATTCCACTTCGCGGGGTTGCCATCTTGGTCTACGAGATTTGATGAGCGGACTCTCTTAATGACCAAATTGTCCTTTTCCTCAAGGTATTTGTTTTTTGTCCAGCGCCAGATTTTGTCATTGCCAGATTGCGGAGGAATCTCTTCGCCGTCTGCAACAGGCGTAGGGAAAATATCGCCCGGCGGTATTACAAAGGTTCCGTCTGGGCATTCAATCCAATAGCGCTGATTGGTGCATCCACGCATCGGATCGAGGCTCGTCATATACAGTCGAATCTCTTGATACTTATCCCCGTCACGCGGGCCACCTTCCTGCACACAGTTATATGCGTCGTAGTTGATTCCACCAATAAACGGTTTACATTCCTGACGATTTTTCGCGTAAGTAAGAATGTAGTCGAAATTCGGAGACCAATAGTCTCCTTGATTGTTTGCCTTCTTAGAAACCCTTGCAGCACATCCTAGGAAATTCTCGCTGCCAAATATTTCATCGCAGAGTTTCTTCAGATTTGCCTGCTCATTATCGTCAATAGAAATAAATATTAGTCCATCTTGTCTCAAGTAATTGCGAGCAAGCTTTAGACGGGCATACATCATATTCAACCAATTGCCATGCTTCCTCCCTGTCTTCTCTGTATTGCTTGAAAGTTTCAGCCCTTCTTCATCTACTTGTTTTGTATACTTCAAATATGTTTGTAAGTTCTCTTGATACTTGTCTGGATAAACGAACTCTTTCCCTGTGTTATACGGCGGATCGATATATATTAATTTTATTTTGTTTGCATAGCTTTTTTGGAGCAGCTTTAATACTTCTAGGTTATCGCCTTCGACTATGAGGTTTTTTGTATCCTCCCAATCAACACTCTCTTGTGGGCAAGGTAATAACGTACCTGTTGAAGGAGTTAGCGCGATTTGACGAGCCTTCTTCTTCCCATGCCAACTGAGGCCGAACTTTTCCTCGCCTTCCTCCAAAACATTAGCATCACCGAGCAACTGGCGAAGCACATCAAAATTTACACCTGCCTCACTAAATGCCTCGGGGAACAGTTCTTTAAATCGCTCAATGTTCTCTGAAACGATGTCGGCACTTTCGCCTTCTTCTGGTTGTACTTTCTTCATTCTGCTTCCCATGACTTAGCGTTCACACTTTCTTTCATATATAGGGTTTAAAGGCTGCCTTTGATTTCAGCAATCCTATCGTTAATATTTTTTACCTTCGTATTCAGCTCGACCTGCCTGCCCATTTGCTTCTCTTTCTTCAGCTTGTTGGCAATCTCGGCCTTCTGAGTATCCAGCTTTTCAAGTTCACGTAGCTTCTCTAAGCGGCCAGTCGCCTGATTTGAGGTGCCCCCATTGGTAGAGAGCACATCCAGCTTGAAGTCACCACTATGGATCGCACAGTTGATCGCGATTACGCGCTCCATGAGCGCTTGGTAGAAACGCCAAAAGTCTGTGAACGGCAAAGCCGTAACTTTTAGGCTATTCATAAACTTGCTTTCCGACGCGGACTGATCGGAGAAGGTGAGCCAGCCGGAATTCACGGAATCTTCCAACACCCATTTTTCTTTGTCCGCCTGATTGATCCGCTTATCCGCCAGACTAATAGACAAACTAGTGTGACCATCTATCTCTGCCGTAAAGAGCAGGACAAGGGGATATGGGATCGAGCGGTTGATAAAGTGCGCAATCCGCGCAGCGCGGCTGGAATTGCTTAACTCGACATGCAGAACGGCCACCTCTGGGTATTCGCGTATGTCGTCACCGTAAGCCGCGATATTGATCGTGCTGGGTTTGAGCGTGTAGAGCCATCGCACGCGCGAGATATCGTCTTTGAGGCACTTCTTATCCGTAGCATCGAGTACGCCGTTGTCCAAAAACAGTTTCTTAAAGACAGGCTTATCGAGCCTGCAAGAACTTGGGATATCCAGATGCTCAAGGAAGTCATCGAAGGATTGAATCATCCGGTCGCCTCCTTGCTATCGTTTCGTAGAGAGGGCACCGCGTCGTCTTGGTCAACGAGTATCAGGTAGGAAATCACGGCAAAGTCTTCAATGCCCTGACTGCTTGTCGCAGTGAGCACCGTGCCACCTTTGGTGAACAGGCTTTCGACGCCTTTCTCTTCACTCTTACCCGCGATGCTATCCACGGCAACGGCGAGCAAGTGTTGATAGTGCTCCATGTTGCGGCCTTGCTTGGTCTCATCATTCACGTAGTTCGCCGCGCCCTCGTCTATATCCGAATGATTGAAGGCTTGGCGCTTGAGAAGATCGAGTACCTTTTTGCTTTGGGTGAAGTTCAGCTCGATCACAGCATTGTCGGATACATAGACGAGAAAATAGGGAGCCAGCGGATAGTTATCGTCCACCTGAACAGCCTGTGTACCTGTTCGAATATTCTTCAGACAGAAAATCACGCCGGACTTCAGCCCCTCTTCAGAGAGCGATTCATCAAGCGTCACGGCGGCATATAGACCGACGGGCGCTTGCTCCAGCGCATGGAGATTCTGGCTCTTAGCGCTTTCTTCTGGACGATTGCGATTCATGTAGTCCGACAAGTCCATCCGAAAGTCATTAAGCGTAAGGTCGGTAATGGAGACGCCGCCCGCCATGTCTTCCAGATCGACAACGGCTTCCTTCAATTGCTGGAGCTGCTTACGGCGATACTCAAGGTCATTCATTTCCTTGGCGTTCTCGTCAATGACGTTTTCCTCGCCTGTCGCGGAAATATCCAGTAACACCATACGGCCTGATACACGCGCTTCCAGATTGATGTATTCATCCAGCTCCATGTTCGGCCAGAAATTGATAAGCTGGATTTGCTCGTTCTTGGAACCAAGCCGATCCACACGACCAAAGCGCTGGATAATCCTGACCGGATTCCAGTGAATGTCGTAGTTAATCAGCGTGTCACAATCCTGAAGGTTCTGACCTTCGCTGATACAGTCAGTAGCGATGAGCAGATCAATCTCTGCGGTCGCGTTCGGGTCAATCTTGTCCCGCTCTTTCGATACTGGTGAAAATGCAGTGAGGATATTGCTAAACTCTGTTCCTACACCTGAAAGTGTGCACTTATTTCTACCGCTACCACTGACAACAGCGCAATATACATTACATTCTTTTTGAGCCCATTCGTATAGGTTAGAAAATAAATAATCCGCCGTATCACTGAAAGCAGTAAACACGATCAGTTTCTTATTGTCTTTGTTAATAGGGTTTTGTGTTTTCGATTTAATAGTCGCTTTTAATTCTTCTAGTTTTGCATCTCTATTCGGTATTATGCGTGTAGCATCTGCCAGTAATTTTTCTAGTAGGCTTTTGTCGTACTCTAGATGCTGACGCCATTTTACTTGGTCAGTATCTTGAATCAGCACCTTGATTTTGTTTCCGACCATAAAATCGATTAGGTCGGGGGAATCTATTTGGACTTCTTCAATGCTAAGCTCTTCAATTTCTTCGTTGGAATGCAGATCGATTTTTTCCAATAACCCATCCACTTGTGCCAACAAGCGTTCAACTGTAATCGCAAATGAGTTGATCGAACTTTCCATTCGCTTGAGCAAATTCACCCTCATTAGATGCAGGAGGCTCTCTTCGCGATCTATCTGCTTGAAAATACCTTTGCCATCTCCGACCTCCATGGAGTAACGCCGATCGTATTCCTCCTTTTTGTCTTCTCGAACATATTTCAAAGGAGAGTAGGCTGCTAGATGGAGTCGCCTAATATCGCGATTGACCTCAGTTAGATAAGGGTAGTCACCATGGATATCTATGTCACTGTTCACATTGATTGGAGGGAGTCTTTCTGGAAACTCTCCAACCTCTTCGGTGCCATAATACTTTTCGATATGTTTACGAGACCGAGCAATCGTTACCAGATCCAGTAATTTAAAGTAACCAAAACCCATAGAATCAAGCAACTGTGAGACTGTCCTTGATTCGACTGGTCGTTTTAACCATGCATTAAACTGCTTCTGTGATAGGCGCAGGGTCGAATCTATGCTCTTAATACCTTTGTCCGCGAATGCATAGTCTTTACCCTCTGTAATAAAAGCAATTTGGTTCTTAAGATCATTCATACGATTATTGACTGGTGTAGCAGAAAGCATCAACACCTTGGTTTTGACTCCAGATTGGATGATGTCTTCCATCAGTCGTTGATAACGCGTACGAGTATCTTTGGTCGGATTGTTGTTACGAAAATTATGCGATTCATCAATCACAATCAGATCATAGTTCCCCCAACTAAGCGTCTCCAAGTTGATCTCGCCCGAAAGACCAGCAGTGCGACTTAAGTCCGTGTGGTTTAACACATCATAGTTAAACCGGTCATTTGCAAGGAGATTTCGCTTATCGTTGATGGTGTACATCGTCCAATTATCACGAAGCTTCTTCGGGCACAACACCAAAACACGGTCATTGCGAAGCTCGTAATATTTGATAACCGCTAACGCTTCAAAAGTCTTACCTAGACCAACACTATCTGCAATGATGCAACCGTTGTATTTTTCAAGTTTATCAATTGCCCCGATAACACCGTCTTTTTGAAATCTGTAGAGCTTGCTCCAGATTCCCGTTTCTTTGAAGCCCGTTTTGCTACGAATAATATTCTCTTCGTCTATATCTTCTATAAAGTCTCTGAATATGTTGTACAGGGTGAGGAAATAGACAAAACTGGCGGGCTGTTCAGCAGCAATGAAATCCAGCTTTTCAAGAATATCCTGTCGAATACATGTCGCACTATCTTCATCCGACCAAATACTGTCGAACCACGTTAACAGTTGCTTAGTCGTTTCGACATCAGATATCCCTGTATTTATTTGTAGACTGTCTGAGCGAACTTCGCCCAGGCCAGTCGGCGTAAGGGTTGCACTGCCATGAACGGCAAAGCACTCATCAGCTTCATCCGAAACTAGATGAATAAGGTTTTGACTTGATGGTTGACGATGATGGCTCGCCTTTACCTCAACCGAGCCCCTGAGCCATTTTGCACATTCGTACGCAACGCGCCGCTGGTTAAGCTGGTTTATGAGCCGGGTTTCAGTCTCGGAACCTACTAGCGCCTGAAAGCCTTGGTCTTGCCAATCCGTTAGCAATAACCGCGCGTTAGACAGTCTCGAAAGTTCTTTTTTCAGTGAAGCATAACCATATATAGTGAACAAACTTGAAAGCACGGCTAGTTTAGCGTTCTCGAACGAGAATTTTCTTAGCTCAGCGCCTACATACCCATTATTTTTATTGTCTAGCAGCACAATCCTTACACTTCTTTTTCGTTAACCTGCCTTGGTTTTCTCTATCCAGCTTTCTATATCATTTCTCTTAAATCGCCAGCTTCCACCAACCTTAAAGCCAGGTAGCTTGCCCTCAGCCGCCAACCGATATGCTGTCTTCTCTGCAAGCTTTAGATAAGCTGCGATCTCTTTCAAGGTCATAATTTGATCGTCAGAATCATCTTTCATAGATGAGAGAATAGTGGAAAATTGAGGAAACAGCAATATATAGGATAGTATCCTTAAAGGCTATTTTTTGGTCTTCTTTTAGGACACAGTTTCTATGCTTGATGTGATTGCTTGATATGATTTAGTAAAGATTTTTTCTTCGTTTTCGCCTATATAGATAAAATGAAACTAACTCTTTGTGGTTATCTAAACTTAGGCTCTACTCAAACAATATCATTTTTACGCATTAATTCCCTGGGTAACCACTGGCGTATTATCCACACCGTACAAAACGCAACCAGATTTATTTTCTTAAAGTGCTTAAAAAGCCTTACGTCGATATACATCAAAGAAACATCTATAGGCACTACACAGCGGCAACCAAATATGATTGGCACCTAGTAATCATCTGCTACTACTCCTGGTTCTGCACCAGCATGTCACCTTCATTGGGTCGAATACCCTTGGCTTCCAACACAGTCATTATATTACCCAGCTGTTGCTTATATTGAGCAGCCATCACGTTCTGACGCATTTCGAGCGCAGCAAGCCTGGTCTCCAGCATATTGATGTGTTTTAGCACTTTTGCATCGGTTGTTGCGCGTTCTTCAGCAGCAATGGCCACTGGAATATCGCTGACTTGCTGAGCAATTAGAGGCTGTTGTGCTTCATCACTAGGTATGACCGGGCTATGTCTAGGCACTTCTGGCAACTCAAGCGTGAGCTGGTCAAATGTTATCTTGTTTTCAGCCAGGCCCATGAATTGCCTGCGCGCAGCATTACTATCCAGCGAGGCTACTTGCACTTTATTCGGTACTACCAGGGGCCTACCCCGTTCAAGTTTATTGATGTCACCACCCGTAAAAGCGTCTTGATTCAATAACACGATTGCCATCGCGCGTTGAAAATTCGTGCCACCTAAATTCGCCTCGCAATCCTTGGCGATGGTGGCAAGATCTTCACCTTTCTTGACAAGGTGATCAGGCATTGTCGAGATGAGCGGCAAAGGTTGGGTATTGGCGTTCACCATGAAGGTCTTTCTTTCCATGTCTTTGCCATGCTCAACCCCGACAATAAAGCCTGCTGGACCATCAATGGATGCGTTCTCCAGAAGAATATTTATGCCGGTTTCGGTTTTCTGCAGGCTAAAGGCATACGGTTTGGTCGCGCCGGTAACATTGATCTTAAAAACACCCTTGGTGTTCCGGATGTCTACCGGTACGATCCCTGCAATATTGCCCTCGGCGTATTGGTCGTATTCAAGAATTTCCAGAGCACTGGCATTAAGGCAAATGCTGGCAATGACCACTGATAATAGAGTTTTTCGTATCATGTTTTGCTCCTGTGAGTAAGATTTATTGGATAAATACCCTCATTAACCGTTTTGCACTGGTTCAGAATCCTGTGCTATGATGTATTTATTATGAAAACAGTCATTAAGTTTTTCGGCTTTGTATTTGGCGTGATCGCCGAATTGTTCGTGCATGATACGCGTAAGGCAGCTGATACAACTACTAATGCTGATGCGAACAGTCATACACATACACCTGACAATTCGAAACCTACGAACAACGTCGATGCTGATGAAGTGCAGAATTATCCTCCAGCAATTTGGGACACTAGCGCTCCTGGATGGGCCGCGTATTGGGCCGACGACTAAGGTATTCATCGTTTAAACAACGAACCAGCGCGTGAAGCGGCGGCACTAGCAGCTCCAGCGCTCCTCGCACCAGCCCCACCTGCACCCATTCCACTGCCCCCCGCGCCCATACCAGCCCCTGACGCGTGCCCCAACAAAAAGCCGGTAGCCCTGCCTGCCCCTATTCCTGCAATACCCATCACGTATAACCAAATCATGGGCATTCCCACATAGAGACCTCCGACAATGATATTAATCAGCCAGCGCTTTTGTGTGGTACCGAGCAAATGCGCATCGGAAGAAAGCCAGCTCAGTAGGCTAAAGTCATCAAATAAGGACACGATCAGGTAATAATCCAGCCAGCTGGCCACCGCCATCAAGGCATGGGTAAACACCAGGCTAAAGACCGCAAAAGAAAGCGCTACCACTGCCCCGATGCTGTAGGTGGTAAATATCAATGCTGCAGGCATCATGAAATACAGCACCATCGTGATAATGGCCAACATGATCGGAACCGCCTGTTTCATCACGTTGATCATGCCTGATCTTGATATTGCCTCACCACCAATGGCAACGGTACCGGCCATATCTTCAACCGCGCCCCACAGACTACCTAACGCCCCAATAGCACCGCCTTGTCCCTGGCCATAGTTATATTCTGTGGTGATGCTGGTTGCGTTTAGATTGTTTATAAGATTTCTAACGCGCGCTTCACGCAATTGTTGAACACCCAGGCCAGTAAAAGACGATACATTGGCCTGAATATTTTGCCAGACACTATTGTTGACACTATCTGCCTCATAGATATCACTCTCAAGCTGTGTCCACCACTCGTTACAGGTTGCACTATCACCCATGCCTCGTACACCGATGGGTCGCAGGGTGCTTCCGCAGCTATCTGGATCGGTACATACTGCATAACCGCCTGGCATGGTTCGCAGGTACGCCCCACCGGGCCAATCCACATCACCTGGATTCACCGTTGATGCATCGATACGGCCATCGACGACCCGTTCTTCAAAGCGGTTTTTCGCTGGCACATAGCAATTGGTTACAAAAGAGCGGTATTCATGCGCAAGATTCGGGTTCTCAATATTATTTGATGAAAGCATTACCCGCGCTTCACGCAGATCCCCAGGCGTGGGCAGATTCTGAATCACCGCATTGGTGATACCGGACGATATTCCAATCATTACTCCCCACCAAATCGGTATCTGGGCTGAACCAGACGCCACTACAGGACCTAAAGTATCATTATAGGTGCTTGGGTCGCTCGCACCCGTCACCGTGGTAGGCGTGGGATTAGAAAAAGACGGCTGTGGCGAGAAAGTGAGCGTGGTGGGTTGAATCGTTACAATCGGTAACGCGACAAACAATAAAACCAAAAACGCCAGGATTAGTTCTATCGCCAATGACTTACCATCATTGTGCGTATTCTTGTCCATATCGTTGCCTTCAGTCGCGGATTTACGAAAGTGTCTTAACAAAATCCACACAAAAGGTATCGCCACGATACCGGTCTCGGCAAAGGCCGCCCACAGCAAATCGTACAGCATCCAGCCGATGAGTAAGGTATGTAATTCAAGATAAGAAAAAACGTACATTTACATCACCTACCTAAAATAACCAAAGTCGTTGCACCAGCACGACCTCAATCACCAGAATTAACACTGCGGTTGCACTACGCGCAGCGGACAGTTTCTCCCTGGGTAATCCCATCATCGATGGCATTATGAAAATCAAACTCGCGTACACCAGCACTCTGATGTATATCAGCTTGCCGGAATAACCATCCGTTGTTTGCTTTGCGTCAGAGACATTCTCAAGCGTCATAAAAGATAACAAGGGTAGTATCAACCAGATCACGAATGGCACACCCAAAAACAGGGTTAGCAATACGGCCAGCTTGGTTTTGGTTAATTTCATTGCCATCAATTAAGGTGTCGTCCCGACCGCACCACCCTGAATAGGTGAGGTTGAAGGACCGCCGCTTGGGGCCAGGTTGCGCTGATCGCGCAAAATATCATTGCGAATAAGCGCGAGTGCAGCGGACTTGGATATGCGCTCACGGATATCGTATTCATCTTTTAGCAGGCGTGACTCACTTTCCAGCCTGGGTAGTATTTCGTCTTTGATCAATTCGCCTGCTGGTGATACCGCGACTACTGGATCCGCCGATCCGACCAGTATCAAGCGGCGCGCCAGGTTCACTTTCTCCATCGCATTGATGAGCGCAAGTTCGGTAGCAATGCGCTCGGTGGCAGGCTCGCGCACATTCGGGGCCAGATTCTTAAGCGCATCAATTAATGACTGCGTAACGCGCAAACCTGGTACTGACATCGCTTCGGACTCAGCATCTGTGATTACCGCTGTTTGGCCGATTGCCGCATCGAGCAAGTCTTTGATCTCGCGCGCGTTAACAAACATCTCCGGCATGATGCCAACCGGTGCAATCGATGAAGGTGAGGTTTCACGCATGTCTGCAAACTCGTATTCGCCGATATACGCCTGTATCGCCTCGGCAGCGTCCGCAGCACTTGGCCAGACCGTCACCAGGCGTTGGTCGCTGGTACCCAACTCACCCGCACCACTCCCACCGACAGCGATTTGCTCATAGCCATGCGTCACTACATCATTAATCACCAGGATGGTCTCAAAGCCTGCTTCCTCGCACATGCGCTTGTCGCCATCTATCCAGATAACACAACCAGGTTCGGTATCCGCAGCTTCCAGTGCATCCTGGATGGGCACTTCCTCACCGTCCTGTTTCTCCCTGGCTTTTTCTCTCCAACGATTCGCTACGCCCCACTGTACCCAATCATAAAACGGGTTCTTACCGGCAAGGATTTCGCGCTCAGCGGTCTTACAGCTCTTAACCGCCAGGTTAAAGACTTCCTCATATCTAAGGACCATGTTTTCAAGCATGGCAGCAAGATTGGGATCTGCGCGGCGCAGGATATAAAGCGGGATGGCTGCGATTGCGTTTGATATAGCGTATTCAATCGCGTTTATGGCCATATCCGCTGAATCTGCCAGATTATCAAAGCTCGACTCGATGCTTTCTCTGATATCAAAAGAGCCACAAGAATAGCCCAGATTCAACTCAGCGTCTGCGGTAATGCTGAGCGCCTCATCATAAGATGGTGGTCCAGAGAATGCGGTACCACCACCAATCTCATAATAGACCAGATCATTGATGCGATTGGTCACCTGCGCCTGAGCTGAGACAGAAACCTGGCCTATGATCAGCGCTATACCGATAGTGATCACTTTTTGGGTTAATTTTTTCATCATTAGATTTTTCCGGCGTTAAAGAGGATCGATACAGACCTGCGTTGCCCGTATCTTAAGTACAGTAATGCCTGGTCCTGGGCAGCATTCGTGCAATGCCCAATACAGCCAGCCATAGCCTTCATCATTCATGGGTGCTTCGCGACCAAAGTTGTAACCAAGGTCTTTACCAAATGTGGTGCAATACAATGGCTCAAGGTTTGGGGCTAGCATGTTCCACTTATCTTCATCTTCATCCGATGGCTCAACCCCTGGAATCCTGAAATAAACGTGTGGCTGCAGTCCACGCGTTGCGACATCAATCGCGCGCTGGGCGGCCACTGCTGCTGCAAACACGTCATATTCTTGCTTTATCCACCCAGTTCTGGGCTTGACGCTCCCCCAGGTCTGCGGCGGTAATAAGGTGCCGATCTCACGTAACCCTGGTATCCAGGTAGACGGATACAAGAACTCGGGGATACCCGTGCGCCAAGTAAACATATCCAGCTCGGTTTGCATGTAAGGAAGAAACGGGACGACTTCTGATTCACAAAAGTATCTATCCGGTAGCGCCGCATTTACCGCCATCACAAACGGGTTACCAATAATCGACACTTCCTTGTACTTTAAGTTGTTAAGGTGTTCCTGCTCATCTTCATCCCCATCGCCTTGCTGCTCACTGGCGGCTTTGTAACCACCGGCGAATTGATCAATACCCAGTAGACTGGCCACCAGGCTAAGCGCCGTTTGCAATACCGGCACACCAACCAGGGCGCGCGCTTCGAGCCAGCTTATTTCGCCCGGATTGTTATATACCGACACCACCACGTCTGGCAGTCTATGACTAATTAAGGGGACAGTTCTTAAGTAACAACCCAGCGGAGTACAGACCAGCTTGACACACACGCCCCCCACGCAATAATCCAGACAAGTCGGTGAGAATGAGCCAACCGATACTTGTGCAGAGGTATACAAGGCTTTAGCCGGATGACTAATCAGCATGACCGATAAGAACATCAGCAATACGATTTTTCTATATTTGCGCATCATTGTTGCTCCGCCATATAACGATCAAACAGATTCTTCGCCCTGCGTAAATCATGGCCGTAATAAACGTATTTATCGTCAAATACGATAGCAGGTAGGTACTCGATGTTTAGCAGTTGCACCTTGGTAACAGTCTGCCAGGCGGCAACCATGTCTTTTTCTATTTGAGGATTGATTCGTTGACGCGCTACCTCTAACGCTTGCTCCTCATTATTGGGCAACCCCTCGCTCAATTCATTTTCCATATCGAGGATCTGGTCAACCTTGTGGTAGACCACCTCTACGCCATCGATCTGCGTGGTATAACCTGCTTCAGTGGTGTACACATTGATCACCTGGGCGGTTGCGCCGGTTTGGAGCGATAGTAGAAAAATGAATGAAAGTAATCGCATCACTAATGCACCCTGGCCTCAATAATGCGTCTTTCGATCTCATAGACCGCATCGATCTCATGGTCCAGGCCCAGCTCCTCCATGATTGAATGACGCACCGCTACTTCCTCCTCCTCGGTTTGTGCCAGCGCCAACGCCAGCGCGGGTGGCACTATTCTGAGTAGCGTGGGTTCTTTTTCCGACAACATCACGCCCTCTACGTACTTACGCGCTTCCTTACGGGCCTGTAGCAATAAGGCCTTGTCTTCATCGGTTAATGCCTTAAACCGGCTGATTTCATCGATCTCTTTTTTCGGCATTCTAAGACACAGCCAGAATTCCATCATGTTGAGCATTTTTTCTGACTCATCTGGATAATCCGCTAGATTCTGGGTGGCCAGCCACAACCACAAGCCCCACTTGCGCCACATCTTCGAGCCTTTGGTCAGATAGTCGGCCAGCATCGGATTGGTGGTGGTGACGTGACCCTCATCAATCAGTGTGATGGACTGACGGCCCGATCCCCTGCGTTTTTCAGCATCGCTTTGGATGGTATTCATCAAGCCTATAAAGGACAATGCGAGCATGTCTTTATAGTCTTCCTGGGTGGCAATTTTGCCCAGATCCACGATTGTGACATCGACTTCCGGCCACAGGGTGCCGGGCTGATTAAACAAGGCATCACGCGGCCCATCAAGAAAGTATCGCGCGCTACCGCGAATCGCAGATAAGCGTTGTTCATACTTTTCAGATACTTTAGATGAGAAGCCATGCGGAACCTTGCCGTCCAGATAGGCATCGAGCTGTTCAACAAAATCACTGATGTCGGCGTGTACCTTACCTTCCGTTCTCGCACTGATAGATGCATCGACCAATGCGGCGCGCACAATCGACTTATCTTCACGCCGGTAGTCACGTTCCTCTATGGCATCACCACCGGTAATAATCAGTCGTGCTGCGACCTCCATTTCCCCGAGAAAGTCTCGGCGTTCTTTCTTGGGCACTTTTACATAGCCCTCGTCGCCTGGGTTTAGTATCTGCTCACAAATCATTCGATTGGAGTTATAAAACGGTGGGAGCGGTACTTCCGTATCATCCAGGTTAACGTAATGCACCTTAAGCCCCTGGCGTTTGCAGTGTTCACCCAGCAACCTGAATGAATCACCCACATCAATGATGTACATATGCGGTTTGCGCATGGCAATGGTCTGTAAGGTCAGATTGATAAGCGTCGCTGACTTACCCGCACCCGTTGGCCCCAATATCGCCATATGTGCGGCTTTTTCACGATCTTGTTCGTTAAGGATATCGAACATCACTGGCGCACCTGAGCGGTCATAAAAAATAAAACCAGGATGCCCCGTGCCGGATGACTTGCCCCACAGCGGCGATACCGCCATGACATTCATCAACCACTGTAGCTTTTCTCTAAACATATAGCGGTCATACTCTGGCTTATACCCCATCGGCATAAAGTGTACGTACTCATTGAGCGGGAATGCGCCATGACTGGGTAACAAAACATCCAAATGCTCGGCCTGACATGCCGAGAACAAGCTATTGATACGATCTGTCAACTCGCGCTCATCCTCACCATGCAGATAGAAACCCATCGACGCAGGATACATTTTATTACCCCTGGCCATCGCTGCCTGGCAGTCTTCAACATCGGTTTTTGTCTGCACAGATTCTGCGATATCCGACTTTGAGCGATTCCAGACAAATTCCAAGGTACTACTGGTTCTGGACTGCGGACTAAACACAATAGTGCTGGTAAAGATCGTCCCCTGGGGTAATTTATCAAACAGCGCTGCGGCCTGTGTTTTTGCGCCTGTTTTTTCCAGGGTCAGCAAGCCAGGGGCGGGTTCAGACTGAAACGCCATCACCGGCATATAGCGATGCGGCATTTCATCAAAATACCAATTACCCGTCTTAAGATAATCGCCCCGTGGGGCGCTTTTGAGTACACCCTGCGAGAAATTGTACCCTTCAATAAAATCATCATCACCCATCGGGTGATCAGCAAGCAAATCATAAACCGATTCATAGCCCCTCGGTTTTGGATTCAACCAGGCGACCATCCAGTGATACATCTGTGATGGGCCTAACCGGTTGGTTTTAATCCCTGCGGTTAATAAGCCCTTCTGGAGTCCATCAACCACATGATTAAGCTCATCGGGTGGATAGCGACCCGCTTCATCCGGCCAATCGCTTCTCGGGCCAAAATCACGATAAACGCATAGCCTGATACGCCGTAATTTACCGCTCCAGCGTACCCCCGCTTTGGAGTCCTCAAACACACCATCTTCACGACCTATCTGCAAAAAGTGTTCTTCCATCTTCTGAAAAAAATCTTCCGCTAGATCAGTTTTACTGTTAGAAAATTTATCAGCGTATTCGCGTAATCTTCTACCGATATCCAGCAGTGGCTCATCCTGCATATACAATTGCACGACCCAGGGGTTATCATCACGCTCGGGTATGGATGAAAAGGCCGACACCATCGTATCAAGCATTTCCTCAAGCTGCTCCAGCGGCCGGGCTTCTGCATCTACCGATTCTGCCTCAAGGACCACACCACAGCTAACCGTATCGCCCAGCGCCCATACTTTGTGTACCTTGTCCCACTGTACCCATGAGAGTAGATTAGAGAACGCCGGTGGCCGCTCATAGCTTTCCTTAACCGTCGATTCACGCATTACCGGCTCGCTCGTATCAGCGAGACCGATCTGTTCCATTAGTTGAAGACCTAGCCGCGTGAGCCGTTGACTTAGCTTGGGCTTCTGTTCTGAGGGCGTGATACTTGCTTCTGCCATTATTCGTCCTCTAGTGGCTGCTCATAAAATTCGCCAGGTAAGGCAAACTGCCCCGACTTTGTATACAGATAAAACGCCGTGGTATATCCCGGTACTGGGTCTCCACGCATGGTGATGTGTGGGAACACATAGACATTAATACGCGGGTTGTCCATCACCGGAAACAGGCTGCTCAGCTCGTTATCCTGGGTACGTGTATAGCTCTCAAGATCGCCGCCATAACTACGCCCAAAGTGGCTTTTGAGGATGACCTCATCAGTTTTGCCATGCGTTGCGCGCTCGACAATCTCCGCCATCGTGGGGCTATCTGGTTTAAAGATTTCATCCGCCGGTGGTGTGGTACCACAGCCAGATAAACCCACTGCAATAGCCACTAGCATTCGTTTTGCTGTTTTCATTAGTCCAAGCCTCCGCTATTCGTCTTTGCTGAATCAGGGCTACGAGAAGCAGCCAGATGACGTAGCTTTCGCCCATTGGTGTCGTAATCAATCATCACGGGCTCTGTCATATTGATCGCCAGCTTGATGCCTGGGTCCACTACGACCGCATCAAACATATCGCGCGCACGTTCCGCCACGTAGCGCGCCCATTCGTTGAATCCAGCAGAAAAACCCTGAGCCAGGGCAAACTCGCCCGTATCCCCCGTTACCGTTCGCGCAATCGCACCACCGGACGTGGTGATGGTCTCGGTTTGAGCCTGCGCAAACGCATTCGCCGCGCCTGTTGCAAAACCTGCACCAAATAATTTACGCATCACTTCGGGGGCGTTGGATACATAAGTGCCTGGTATGCACGGATAACCCTGATCGTTGGATATCCAGCCCAGTCCGGTTTCCTTGTCTCTGGCATTTTGGGTGACAACGGTTCCGTCCTTAAACACAAACGTCACGCTGGTGATCTTGCCGGTTGAGCATTTAAGCGCCCCATCACCCGAAGCAATACCCGACCAAACGGCCTCCTTAACCTCCGGCAAATACATATTATTCGCTGCCAGATTATCTGCACCGGTAATGACCTTGAACGGGATTGGGTCTCTGATCAGGCCCCCAACCGGTACCCGCCCGATAATCGCGGTCATGGCGGTAGAACCCATCAGCGTGGCATTACCAGGAATGGTGTACACCGGTAGATTGGTCTCAAACTCACCCTGCTTGTTGCTCCCACTTCCTGCCGGCAGAATTCCACTTTTACCCATTTCACCGAATTTATCTGAGAGCCGGTCTTTCAGCGTTTTAACACGGCTATCTGTGGCGCTACTTTGCGCACCTGGTGGTGAAAACCAGATTCTGCCATCACTACGCAACACACCTTCACCTGGGCGCGCCTGCCTTTGCACTTCGTAATCGCTGGTTTTAGCTTCCGAGTTCCTCATATTCCTGAGTTTTCTATCAAAGGATTCCAGCCTTGAATTGATACCACTGAGTAAAGACGCATTGGCCTCCTGGATATCCTTCTGAAGCTTCGATACCATTTCACCACTTTGAGCTTGTGCAGCGTTCTTTTCGGCCTCTAGCTGTTGCTGACGTTCCTCCAGTTCTTTCTTTACGTCCGTCAACTGTGAGGACAATGACGTTAAAGTCTCAACCGGTGTATCACTCGCGCCTTGGGTTTTAGCGGTCCGTTGACCAAACTCGGCAGGGCCGAATATACGAAACAGGATTGCGCCTGCTACCAGCAACGCCAGTAGCGTCACACCACCTATGATGATGAAGTTACCTTTCGGTTTGGCCATGATCCACCTCCGTAGTTTTCGCTTTGGATACACGCCGTAATCCAAGTGCATCGTCAAATGGTTGATCTGAGACCAGGTACAGCATGGTTTTATCTACCCTGGTTCCAACCGGACCGATGCGATTATGATGAAATGAGGCGGCGCGCCAATTTCCAATCAACAAGCGTGGATCGAGATCAACCGCGCCCTCCATGTTATTGGCAACCTCAATCGCGCTCACATACAGGCTCGCGACCTGCCAGCCAATCACTGGCCTGGTTTCAACCGCGCCGAAGCGCATAAGACGAACAGGCTCATCTGAGCGTGGAAACTCAATAATCTTGGCCCCTTCAACGTCATCATGGTATCGCTTGGGTGAGTACATACGTTGCGCTGCGTAGCGAATAAGATCGACATACCCTGGCTTGGGTTTATCTGCCTGGGTATGCAACGCACCTACCGGTACGGTCGGTGGCTCGTATGAACCACTATATTGCTGTTGTGCGTCCATCACCGACTGACGCATGATGGCAACGGGATGATTATCTGTTGCTTCCTCAATCACGCGCAGATCAATCGGTATTACCTCGGCATTGGATAGCAATTTGGCAACCAGCCTGATGCTTACTGGGTGCGCGACCGTCAACAATAGATTATTGCCGTATATTTGTGGCTTAAACGCCTCAATATCCTTCTTGCTCAAGGTCGAGTCGATGGATATCTCAAATGCGCCATCGAACACAATGCGCCGTTCTACTCCGGCGGTAAGGGTTAGCGGGATCGGTGCACCGCTATAGATCACTTTTAGTGGCTCAAACGGCTGTGCATTACCGGGTTGATCATTCAGGCCAAAATCATTTTCTACGGTTTGGGCCTGCGCGCCTGCGGTCAATAACAGCGCAAGCATCGACATTACGATGCGCATACTTTGTCCGCTGGACAAAGTCAGAGATTTTTTTGGAGACGGTAAAATATTTAGCATAAGATTCACTTGTATTGATCTTTAACCAGCGCCTGGTGAAACAGCTCGACGACTCGTTTCACCCTGCGCTTGTCAGAGAATTGCTTAAAGGTTTGATTGAGTTCTCCCTCGGTATCGACGCGCATACCCGCATCCAGCGTGACACCATCGTAGCGATACAATATGGAGATTGATGGATCCTGCAGATGTGAATGCTTGATCACGAGTATCTGACCTAATTGGGGTAATTCATGTAAATGAACAAAAGGTGCAGTCGTCATGGCATTACTCTCCCGCCACCAGGCGACTGGGTTCTTCAACCGGCACATCCAGCTTCAAACCCCATTGATTGGTCTCGGTGTCAACTTCGGCCTGGACCACGCGCATCACGTACTTCATCTCAACGTCCTTGATATTCTCGCGCTTGTAGTTCTCGCTCAGTCGGTAATACAAGGTGACATTCCACACGCCATCTGCCACTTCCTGCACACTCCTTGCGGTAAAGCGCTTGCCGGATATCGGTTGCAACATCCGCTGCCTGCCATCCAACTCGTTTATTCCGTGGCGGTTGGACAATGTTCGATAGTCTGTCTCCAGGTAATCCTTGTATGCTGGCGTAATGTAATAAGACAGCTCAAAGATGTGATCTTTGTAATCAACGGCACCATCATTTGGCCAGTGGTTTAGGTATTGCAGAATGTAGTTGGTAAAACCGTACACGTTCGGCTTGTCGGGTTTATCCAGCTCCACCAGCGCACCTTGTGAGGTGTCCGGTGGCACCCAGGCGACTTGTGTCTTTGAGGTATAAAAAACCAGCCCAACCAGGCCGGTAATCGCCAGCGCCATCATCATGATTGCAATCATCAAGCCACGATTGATTGCCTTGAGTGAATGGACTTCACGGGTATAGGTAGTATTCAACATTTGATTTGCTCGACCATTTATTGATGCCTGCGCAGAACGTCCCAGGGGCCATCATGCGTAATAATCTGCTTGCTGCCAAAAATGTTGGCGGCAAACTTCAAAAGTATTTGCTGAAAATAGCCATCCGGTGTTTGGTGCTTATAGCTCACGAACAATTCTTTGAGGATGTATGCGACCAGGATGGCGCATACAAAACCAAAGATCATGCCAAAATGTAACTTGGCAAAAACCAGCCAGCCAAACAGCGTGAACACCAGCATTGCAACAAAACCAGATATCATGACGATGAGAAACTCGGTTGCGTTCAGTCCCATCACCATCACCGGCTGACGACCTACCCTTAAAGTCAAGGGCAGGCGAGTCATGCCGCCATAGGGTGTTTTTTCGTCGGCCATCTGTCCCTAGCTCAATGCAATCTCGGTAACCGGCGCATACAAATAAGTCGTACCGATATCATCCAAAGCATCCTCACCCTTATCCAGGAAGTAAGTCGTTGCCAGTACCATTACAAATGCAATGCCAACCCCTAGGAAGAATGTACCGACACCACCTTTTTTGTCGAGGATAGCCATAGCGCTGGTGATGATCAGATACCCTGCGACCAGCCAACCCGCTGCCAGCAACGCATAGATACCGATCTGGAACATACCCTTGATGATCTTGCCCATATCACCAATAAAATTATCCGATGCAGCCGAGCCATCGGGGAGCGTGGGCGAGGTTATTTGCGCGTAGCCTGTTTGAACTAAAAACAAAGCCGCTACGACTAGCACAATGGCTGGCAGAATCCGCATTAAATTAGGGCGTAGCGTTTGTAGCGTTGTAGTCATGGTGTTGTCTCCTGTTGTAAAAATGAAAATGAAAATGGTTTAAGTAAGCACCCGTGAAATGATGTAAAGGCCGGAAAATACGACCAGGGCGATGACAAATATCCCCATAAAAAAATGTGCGCCATCCTGCTCTGCATAGCTGGTGACCATGGTGCGGATTGAGTAATACGCGGCCCACAATAAAATGGCGGTAGCGAATATCCCACCAATCAAGCCCATCAGCCCCACTGAGGTCGTACCCGATGCCGCATCAAAGGCATTGGCTACGGTCATAGAAATGCTGTCAGTTCCAAGCGGCATCTCATTACTCCAGATAGTCTGAAAACAGCGCGGGATAATTGGCAACTCCTTGCACTGGTACCGTGGTTGGCAGATTGATGGTCTCAAGGACGCCTTTCTGCATTAGATCAAGATCAGTGAGCAGGCGATTGAAGGCGATACGGTGCCGACCGCGTTCTTCAGGTAGGGATTGAACGACCCTGATCAATTGCTTGAGCGCTTCGATCTCACGTGAGATCGCGCTCATGCCTTCAGAGCGATTCTTGAAAAACTGAGTTTGATCCGCCTGGCCAGTGCCAGCTTGTCCAGCCAAACTGGTGACCGGTAGAAAAAGCAGCGCAATAATGAGTAGATTTCGAGTCATTTGGGTTCCTCAGATATATTTGGTAAAAGTGGCTGAAACGACCATCACGAGATAAGCCAGCACCAGCGCAAATGGTAAAAACACGAATGCTGGATTGAGCGTGACGGGGATGGTTAAATAAATTATGATGGGCAGGATGAACACCGCACTCACCGCATACTTTGAATAGTGATACACCATGCCGCGCTCGTAATCCGCGCCATACCGGCGCAAATCGCGCCGGACCAGTCCTTCAAAGAAGCCCCAGTAAGCAAACAAAATAAACAGCGGTAACGAGGTGATGGTGATCGCCAGGCGTAGCAGGAATATCTGTGCAACATTCAATGATGCGCCGACATACTCACCCGCAATTTGTCCAGCCTGGCCCGTCCATAAAAGCGCGCTGTCCAGACCGGTCCAGGTAAATAGCCAAAAATACAATTTGTCCGCCAGCCAGGTTGCGGTCTCTGATGGCGAGCCCAGGCCCAGGATGGACTGGGTAAAGTGATTGGAAATGTACTCCCACTCTTTGGTCAAAACGTGGCGCGAATGCCCCGCGCCTTGCTCATACCACACCAGGGTGAGAAATATCCACTCAAGTACCAGAGAGATAAACAGCGAGAAGCATATCCAGCCAAGCAGCTTAAACGGTGCTCGCGCAATACGCGCAATCGCCGTTTTACTGCGCTGTGGTGCTTGTTCAGCGCGCTGGGCCATCAGTCAACCGCCTCCTGCGTGTCTGTACCCCTTATACTGAATACGTTGCTTCTTTCAGCCTCCTTACGTGTTTCAGTGGCTTCTTGACCAGGCAGCTCTCCGTGAACCATATGCTTAAAATCATCGGCATTGACAGAACCACCTATGGTCGAATGCCACCAATCATCCCGGTGCCATTGGTTGGATTGGGATTGTTGAATGTCTTTGCGCATACTCTGGGTCAGTACGCGAATTTCATCGGGTAGATCATCTGCTTCATTTTTAGGTAATGGCAGCCTGATCTTGTGCAGCTGCCCACCTTCTTTGAGCATAAACGCCTGACCTTTGGGCAGGCGCGTCAGATCCGCTGGCTCAACCATCGGCACATCCAGTGTCGTAATCCGGTTTTCAACCGTTGACTGGAAATGCTCATCATCGGTTGGATCCGTATCATGTGAGGCTCTGGACACCAGCGTCATTTTCTTGACCTCAACATTCGGCAGCTTTTCGGTGAGCATTTCTGCGGTCTCTTTACGCAGTACGCGCATCATCACCATCGTATTGAAGTTACCCCCGACCTGCTCGGCCTTGGCTCTTGAACCAATACGCGCCTCAACATCTGCCCAGGTCTGGGTATAAGCCGTGACCTGGTAGCCAGCCCCACCCGCCTTATTCAGCATGGGGATAAACTCATCGCCGATCAATTCATTGAATTCATCCGCATGGATGCTGACCTTGGCGTAACCTGCATCACCAATGCCCTCGGCACCCGTACCATGCGCGTACAGATCTCCCGCAACCGCTGTCAGATCAGAAAACATGGCGTTACCCACCGCTGATGCAACGGTTACATCTGTGAGTGCGGCCAGACCGACATACACAATACCGTTGGTACGAATCACGTCTTTCCAGTCAAAGATCGGGCGCGGATCGCTTAAATCATCGTAGTCGGGACTCAGCAGCTCACTGGTTTTACCAGCGGTCAGTTTTTCCAGGAACGGACCAAGCGATGAAACGATTTTGTCAAAATAAGTTTTATCGTACTTAAATGCCGATAGCAGACCTTCTGCTACCGGATCATAGATCTCGGACTCGCGCATGAATTGTTTGAGATAGCGACTGGTCGCCACCGCCATCATATCGCGCCCCCGCTCTGCATTGGTCAGTGCAGGTACCTTTGGCTTGTTCGAGTCATCCTTGTTTCCGGTCAAGCCATAGTGAATGCGATTAATGCCGGTCTGAAAGTTATCCCTATCCACTTCCATCAACCAGGCGATGCCATACTCAACCAGCAAGGCATCAATGTTCTCAATGTGCCTGGCGATAGCCTCATACGATGGTCGTCTGCCCAGATAATGCAATGCGCGCGTGATGACGTTAGAAAAGCGCCAGCCGAATTCTTTAAACGCCGCTGAATTACCTTCGCTTGGCAGCCCATTTGCAATACGGGTAGCCGGTTCGGTAATGCGTGAATAAGAACCCAAAGGGTTATACCGTGCTGAGACTTCTGGATACGCCAGGTGGAAGATATAAAAATTATCCAGCCTGCCTGCATCACGCGCTGCCACGTACATGGATTTGAGTAAATCAGGGTCGCCCTTGGGATCGAACATAAAGACCGTATCACCGCGTCTGATGTCCTGAATGGTCATGACTTCACACAAGCGGGTCTTACCTACTCGAGTTGTGCCCAGTACCAGCATGTGACCGTTACGTTCACCAAGTGGTAGGAGAACATCACGCTCGCCTTCATACATACCCACACCATGTATCTCGGGGCGACCACCAACTTCGGGCGTAGGCCTGAAGGGATTGAGTATCGACTGACTGGATAACAATCGCTCAATAATCGTATTATCCAGGGCGATTCTGACTGCCTCCCCAATCTTTCTTAGTTTAGGCTCTTTAAAATAGGTTTCGTTCTCTGGTAACAAGCAGTCACGTAGACGCTGCGTGTGCTTTTGTTGCCAGTGGAACCCTCTGCCAACAAACAGGTGCTTTTTTGACTGCGGGATATGCTTTTGCGTTAAGGCATAGCGCGGTTGCGCAACCAGGCATTTGTGATAGCGCTTAATTTTGCGCCACTGGAGCAAACGCCAAAAGGCATAGCCCAGGAAGAATAACGAAGCCGCTGCAGCGACTATCCCAGGCATAAACAAGTGGTACTGGAACAAAAAGACGATGATGGCCATGCCAATGGCCAATAATGCAGACAGCCCCTCAACGGGGGGTCTGAGTAAGGCTTCTACCTGGTGCTTAGCGGTCATGGTTGCTTTAGCGCTGAGGACAGCTTTGTACCCATGATCAACACGGGGTAATGCTGGATATTGTGCAGCCTGACAATCTCATCAATCGGTATGGTGATCACCGGTATGGGATCTGCGACCTCTTGCAGGTGGGTAAGTTGTGCTTTGTTTTTGGCAGTTGCCGCCACGCACAAAGCATTCAGCTCAATCAGCCGTTGTTTGTTTTTCTCAATCCAGGTGATAGAGCCTTCATTCGTACCCACAATGCACATCGGGCTTTGCAGAAAAACATCGACCTCAACAACCGTGCTGTCTTGTGAGTAACGCAGCTCAGTCTCAAGCGGAAACCGGGGATTCACCAGACGCTCGTTGATATGCCAGGCGATTTCATCGGCGCTAGGCGGCTCAATTTCTGGGATATCTTCCGCTGAGAAATTGAGTTGCTCAGGGTTAATCAGACGTGCCTTTAGCTCACCCATCACAAAATCAGTCTCCTGAATATCGACACCGCGACCCAACTCGATCAGTTGTGCGCTTGCGCCACCCGATACCAGCATTAGCACTGTTATCAAAGCGCTCGTGCAATAGCCTGGTAATTGTCCTACTGGCATGTCAAACGCCCCCGCCGGCTAACAGATTGACCAGGTGATTGCCGAAGCGGTCTTTGTATGACTGCGCAAACTTGGGTGTTTTGGAATGATAGCGTCCAATGGCTTCCCACAGATTACCCGTTTCATCCCAGTATTCCTTAAAGATCGATGCGCCGACCTTGAGATTAAGATAGGGGTCGAGCACATCACTCGCGCTTGCAAAACGACCCTTGTGAAAACGCCATTCAACCTGCATCAAGCCAACACCAAGCTGATCAGGTTCAGGCCCAGACAATACCTGCAATAACTTGGTAGTCGCCTGGTCCCGATTCTCAAAGAAATACGGCTTGGCGTTGACGGTGAGCGTCCAGGGCCAGGGCCGAAAGGCTTTGGTGGAAAGGGTTCGTCCAGACTCAACCAGCGCCAGCGTATATAAAACAGGGGGCGGAATATTGTGGGTAAGCGCCTCGTTGATGTACGCCTGGGGCATGGTAATGCCCGATACCTGGGCGTTTACGCTGGTCGAGACACCACCCAGGCAAATACCGAACAACCAGATAATAAAGAACGCAGTCCTACTGAACATTGTTGACCGCTTCATCCACGCTCAGCTTTTCCTCAAGCCGGATATTCTTATAAATCGTCGGATACGCCTTAATGCCCAGTGCTTCTGAGTAACCCGAATCAAAATTAAGCGAGATGCCCCCATTGGTGACGCGCTCTTTCGGAATCTTCAATGAGCTGGCCCAGCGGCGAATTTCATCCGTTGCGGTCGCACCGGAATAATAAATTTCAAAACGCCGCCGCGCATCGACCAGGCGCTTGACTGCGGTATCACAACGCGTACAGTTGCGTTTGACAAAAACCACGTAGCGATTATTGGTCGCACTCAGTGATACGCCGGTAGACAAGGGCCTGGGGGCAATACTCAGCTGCGTCTTGCGCTCATTAACCAGATTTCGGTCAATCTTGGGCGTATCACCATCGACGGAAGTAGAATGCGCGATGTACACGCGATTGAAGCTGAGCAGCTTGTCCAGGCGCGCTTTTTCGCGCGCGTAAAGCATTTTTGCGTAATCAACGCGCTCCTGGTCTGTCTTGGCATAAATGCCCAGTACAAACGCTGGTTCAAGATGACGATAGTACAAACCTGCCTCGCCTTTCATCAGTGCCTTGTAGGTCTCCCACTGGGTATCATCAAGATCCCATGCTTCCTTGCTGGTGGACTCAATATCGATGGGTGACATCGACGTATGACTAATACCGGTCTTAGTCGTGCCGGTTTGCGCCCACAAAGGCGCACTCACAAGCACTGCAGCCAGTATGGTGATAGATCGAATCATGATGCCCCCTCAATCAATACGGATGGTCTTGCTGGTGGTGTTCACGTCTGGCAATCTGACCAGGGTGACGTACTCCGGATACTGCGAGCTAATATAACGATCAAGCCCATAGCTATCAGGGGAAACTTCCTGAACCATCGTTGCTTTCTTTTGCGCATAAGATGCGCAGGCATTTAAAGCGAGTGCCATCAGGCACACCAAAATTACTTTCACTATTTTCATCGTTCTGTTCCCAAGTAGATATCGTTGTTGGCAGCTGCTCTGTTGAACCCACTGTTACGGGTCTGTCGCAGTTCAAAAGAGATATAACGATCATAGGGATCGACCATGATCTGATACGCCGGTCCCATCAGCGCATGGACCACTTCGATAATGCGCAGATTGTTAAAGCGCATGTGATTGCCTGGCACTGGCTTGTTCAGTGTATTCATGGCCGAAACTGTCATCACGCCTGGGTAGATCGAATACCCCACCGTACTGATAACCTTGTCCACCGCACAACGGATATGAGGACAATTGCGATTGTCGGGAGAAACCGTTTTGACCAGTGGCCAAAGCTGTTCATGGTCTGCATTTACCGATTTATCGACATAACGACCTACTGGTATCGCATCAGCAAACGCGCTTGGTGCTGTAAACACCACAAAAAGAAATGCCGCCAGCGCACCAACACTGCGTTGGTGATTAGCGGCTAATAAGGAGGAGGGGAAATATGATTGCACCATGAAAGAAAACCTTAAACATTAGATGCAACATCATTATTCACACATCTTTATGCATGGGTATAGAAAACCCTAAATGAGCAATTTAGGGTTTTCTATTGACTTTGCGTGTGAAAAGTGCTCGACGATGGATATCAAGCAGTGAAAGGCACGGGCGAGACCGCACAACGGGCAGGCTATTTTCCAGCAGCCTGAGCTGGTGATTTGAAGGCTTAAGATAGCCTTCACAAAGAAAATATTAGTCTATCAACCTTGTGAAGACTATCTTCAAACAACGGCTGCAAGCAGCCGTTGAGTGGTTTGAAGATATAATTTTTATAATTATAGGTTTAAAACAGGATAACTCTTAGCGATCTGTTTGGTGATCAGCTCCGATATCCTGCTATTTCAAGACCGAAAGGATTAATCCCATACGTTATTACATCGGTCGATACTGAACGAATTCAGTTTACACGCGCTTTGCCAAACTTCGGGGCGTTGGCCATCCACAGAAGATCGTGATCTTAACAAAATTTGTTAATATTATGAGTATGACAGATAAAAAACCTGCGCATAAAATCATGAAAGGTGATCGAGTAAACCATGAGCTTGCACGGTCAGCAGCGTTCTTTTTAATGCTTGTAACGATGAACGTGTTGTATGCAGATCCTGATCACTCGCTTCTTCCAGAAAATGCATAATTTCTTTAACAGCGATTGTTTACATGATGTCTCTCCAGTATGTATCGAAGAAACACCTTGCCCCAGGGGGAGCGTAGTCTCCCCAGGGGGTAATAAAGGTTATATCATCACACAATTTCGAATATAAAACGATAGCGTTTGCCATCTTCGCGCTGGTGCGCTGGAATCTTAATCGAAAATTCATTCTGACCACTGGGGGTAGGACGAATTTGACCGTAAATACCCTGGACCAGATTCGAATAAACCAGCATCAGCTTGGTTTCTTCGTCATCACCGTAGGGCATCCAGGCATCAAGATCATTGTCAATGTGAGCATTAACATAGTCACGCGCTATCGCAATCATCTCTGGATTCGTTTTCATAATATAACTCCTGTTCCGATGTAATAAAAAAGAACACATCGGACCCGAGGGATGACGTGTCCCAGGGGGGTAAAACGCATTATATAATGGCCAGAGTCTGGCCAGGATTAATATAGATACAAAGGCTATCGCCTTAGTGCATATTGCATGTATCGTACTGATCTGGATCAGCGTAAGCACTTGCGACCAACTTTGGGTGCTGGTCAACCACAAAAACGATTAACAGGCTTTAAAAACATCATTGTTGTAATGTTGCTAAAGGCTGGTAATATAGAGATTATGACGCAAGCTAATAGTCAACAAGCTACACGACAAGGACTTCTGGTTGCTCCAGATGAAACCATCAGGTTTACTAAAAATGACCGTCCTAAATACGCCAGGCATTTTGCCAAAGCCGGGATTGATATCAACCAAGTCAAAACGCTCGAACAGTTTGATTTAGCCTGGGACAAGGCACGTCCGTATTTCTTTGAGTTCCTCGCTTCCCTGACCGACCATCGCCCACCATCTATAGAGCGCGATCTGTTAATTGCTACGGTCAAAGGGGATGAGGAAAAAGTTGCCGAACTAAGCCAGCAACTTCGATTACAAGCATCGAGCCAGTAATTCCTGATCGATATAATCAATCATTCTTACCGAATCATTATAGATTTCTTTGTTACGCTGCAATAATGGCTGCGTCTTAAAAATCCTGCTTTTCTTATCGATAAGCTCATCTTGCGAGGCGGTCTCCAGCCACACATAGAACTCTTTCCAGGCTTGCTTTTCCATACCACAACCTCCAGAAAATGAAGGCAGGAATGCACAAGCCCTGACAGGGATGTAAATCCCCGCCGGGTTGATAAAATACCGCAGCCCATACGGGCTGCGATATTGTGAAATGACTAGCTTAAGCGGTTGCTTGTGCCATCATTGGTTTTACCCAGGTTTTATCGCTGTTATTCCAGCGATATCCCAATTCTTTGAGCTTGGATTTCTTCGCTTCAAAGTGAGGGTCGTCTTTATCTAGACGCACCGGGCGGTCTGTTTGCGCTGGAACGTCATCCATAGCAACAGCAACACTTACAGGCTGCGTGTCTTCGGCACGTTCTTCGCTTACAGATTCTGAATCATTCTCAGTTTCAGGTTTAGCTTCAGCGACTACTTCAGTTTTTGCTTTATCTTCGTCAGAAGACGCGTCATCTGCATCATCGACAGGAAGCACATAATCACCAATTTTGAGCCAGTTGATCTTCAAAAGGCGCGTTTTTAACGCGACCCCCATCTGACCAGCTTTTTCACCGTTCTTATAAGTGAAGGTTTCCACATTAATGCCGCCAAGACGGACGACTGCGGTGACCGGGCCATTTGGTTCACTTTTACCTTTCTCATCAAAAATAAGGTACTCATGCATCAGCGCTTTTGCTTTAGCGCCAACAATATTAGCCTGAAAGTAAATCTTGTTGATTTTTGAAAAATCACCATTTTCTGCAACGCCTTCCTGCAAAGCAATATTGCAAGACAAGTACGGATCTCCACCGTGCTTGGGCGTAACGGTACGAATATCATTCAAATAGCCGAAGCCGGTTGTATGAACATCATACGTTTTGGTTGCAGAAGGTTTTTGGGTTTTGTTTGAGTTTGTCATGGTATATCTCCTAGTTAAAATGAAATAAAAAGGGGATACACCAGCCCCTGCAGGGAAAGTACATCCCCAAGGGGTCACACAAGGTTTGAAAAAGTTATTTCTTGAGGTTGATTCCCTGCCTGTGTGCGATATAACCCGCACCAAGGACTACAACCAAAATAACAACAGAAAAAACGATTAAAACTACATCGTTATGTGTCATCTTTTTGGGCTACCTCCGTAATAATCATTGAACCATACAACCATACTAAGACACCAATTGAGAAGGTTATTCCTCCAGAGATGAAATTGTAGGTTTCTGGTGATTTGAAGCTAACTGCAAGAACAGCCGCGCCGATCAGAGTCATACCAAATTTTCTGGCATCTTCTTTAACGCTTTTATCTTTGAGTTTGAACATATTCGCTCCGCTTAAGTTGTACGGGAACAAACATGCCCTGGCCGGGGATGAATATCCCCGATGGGTTTAAAAAGACACAAAGGCATGAAGCCTGTCGCTTATTTCATGTGTCGATACTGAACAAATCCAGTGTAAGCGCTATTTGTCAACTTTTAGGGTGTTGACCAACCACAAAATAATACATATACATATTACGGCCACAATTTGGGAATTTCAAGGTAATTTGCAGCTTTCCGGCCATTACTTGATTTGCGCAAAGGTGACCAGACTCTGGCCACCAATAAATATTTAGGATTTTTAATATGTATTGTATGTTTGTTTCGTAAGCTACAAATCCACTTTACAACGAATTGTAGGTGAGTAATAAAGTTGTATACTGAAAGTTTACTCATGGCCGAGTTTTGCCCACCACCAAAAAATGCAAGCATCTGATATGCTGATACAATTTGCAGGTCAACTGCACGATTATTAAAAGGCGGCATAGTGTCAATGACATTTATTCTAAAAATACTTCAAATTAAAACTATACGCTCGGCCTGGGTTCTTCTAGCAGGTTCTATTTTGATGTTTTTATTTGGGATAAATCGATTTGTGTTCATAGGAGAAGAGATCTTCTTCTTGTTTGCAACTTGGACAATTCTCGCAGGTATATTTTTTGCCATAGCGCTTTGGTCATTATTTAGTAAGAAGGGTCGAATTTATTTAGAAAGGCAAGAACAATCCATAAATCAGACTAATAGAAATTTAATCTGGTGGTTCAAGTTTGTTTTTGTCTGTTATATCGCAGCAACCGGGACCGTAGCTCTTTTGGCAGTGCTAACAATGGCTCTGGACAATCCACAAATTTCAAATATATTCAGTGATTCAAACGGCAACCTATATTTCTTCTTAATTGGGCTATGTTGGTCACCAATTGTTTTCAAGTATTTAAAATGAGGAACTACCTTCTAACGGCCACTTTGAGTATGTCTGTGACAGATCAAAAAGCAATGACCATAGTCATATTCGCCTATTTTTATCCAAAGCTAGACATTGCGGCTACTCATTTTTTTAATTGCCTAGCTAGCCATTCACGTGTCGCATCACCCATAGTTTTCCCCTCGGCATCTTTCATCCATTGCATAAAACCTCGATCAAATTTGAATTGATCCCCGCAAATCGATTTGAAAAATCTTCGTACATTTTGTGTATTTTTGTACGAGCCATTAATTAGAGTACTTTTAGTGATCGAATCTCTGTGCCAATCAAATTTTCTCATAGTTCTATCAGTAAATTTCAAAAATCCTCATGTACATACCTCATGACGATGAACACAGATTTTAAAACTCAGTAAATGTCTTAAATGAGTATTGTATAGCCGTTGCTTATTGTCAATGAGTGCTATTTGCCCTGAATAGCCATTCGCCATTTTTCAATTTTCGGTAGCTTCACTAGTAAACAGCCATCGAAATCCGTATTAAAATCATTGTTATCTTATCGTTAACTGATCAAGCCTTCTGCCATCATGGCTTTTTTTACATTTGTGCGTTCACTAATTCGAGCAACATAGTCTGTGATTTTGGACCATGGAGTTAAATCAACATTCAATGGGTGACTCCACATAAGTATCGTAAACAAATAAGCGTCAGCCACACTAAAACTATCTCCCATTAAGTACGGTTTATCTCCGAGAGATTGTATGAGTGTATCGCACCGCTTGCTAATTAAGCCAAGCTGATGATTTCTGTGTGCATCAGTGATCTTGGGATTGAATAATGCCCCAAATGATTTATGAAATTCAGTTGAGATGAAATTCAATATTTCCATGAGTCTGTAACGAGATAAAGAGTCTAGTTCATGGGACAACTCGGAAGTCGAATGCTGGTCTGCCACATACATTAATGTCACCGCTGCTTCAGTCAAGACTTCACCACTGTCTAATCTTAATGCTGGCACATAACCCTTGGGATTAATTTTTGTAAAATCTTCACCACGCTCAGTTAGTTTGGTTGACAAATCGACCCTCTCTAGCTCAAAAGGTATATCCAACTCTCGCATTGCAATGTGCGTGGCTAAGGAGCAAGCACCAGGTGAATAATATAATTTCATTTTTATTTTCTAAATATGGACAATATTGGATACGATTAGCCCGGTATGAAGTTAATTCATACCGAGCCATGCATTGTAGAATTTACTGACTCAGACCAATCTGACGATTCCAGTCTGCGTTATCCCAGAACAAATACTCTTCTGCGATACGCTCATTTTCCCAGCGGGCAATCGTGGCGATTTTTAGTCTAACGCTTTTACCCGTTGGTTCAAGCACAGTACCATCTTTTAAAGTAATTGGTTTTACCCACTTGCCTTCTGAGATGCTGATTCCGGCCGTCCATTCGCCAAACCCAAAGCCGACAATATGATCTGTTACCAAAAAATCAAAGGTATCAAACAAGAACTGGAGTTCTTCAGCATGTGGTGGATAAGGTGATGTCTGGGTGCCATCAGGATTATGGACAATCACATTATCAGCATGTATTTCACCGATACGTTTCATATCACGGCTGTTAAAGGCTTCAAGATCCAGCTCATCAAAAATCTCTAGGTGGCGAGTCGTTTGTTCTCGTTCTGCATTGTGGGCATCAACTCGCGTCTGTAGCTCAGCGACTTTAGCTTTCAGCGCTTCTACATCATCGCCAGCATTGACCGCGCCACTATAGACTACGATCAGAGGCAGTATCATCAAGGTTGTAAGTAATTTAAGTTTCATCATTATTCTCCGTACAGGGTTTATTGGTGCTGCCATCTAGGCAGCGGCGTTTACATTTAAAATTTCATTCGAAGCATGCTCAATTGAAGCCAATACTAGTTTCTTGACTATGTGTGTTTCGTCTTCATCACGCGGCGCATAGACCATTACCTCTAACACGCCTCTGTCATACCATGGATGTCTTTCACCCCAATTCGTGTCAATGATGTGCTGGACTAGCTCTTCACTGACTACCAGATGCCAACTACCGTCAAGATGCAAATGAGCGAACTCACGACTCCCCGAAGGAGGCATAAACACATCTGGTTTGGCTGGCTTGGATTCATCCAACCATAAGGCTTCTGAAGTTGGAACCGAAATCAACGTCGGATGATGTAGGATGAATGGCGTTTGTTCAGGTAGATCAACCAACGCCCACTGAGCCATCAATTGATAGATAAAACGTGGGCTTTGATCTGAGAATTGTAAATGAGGTGGTTGTGCTCCTGTCTTGGGGCGTTCACCTACTCGCATGGGTAATTCAAGAATATTTTTCATCATTTTATGTGCCTCGTTAAGATAATGATGGCATTATATATTGGCCCTACTATTATGATAATATACTATTATATTTATTCACTATCCCGTTATTGTGGACAATAAAATGGATGTATTTAAAGGCATGACAATATTTGTAGAAGTGGCAAAGCAGCAAGGCTTTGCACCGGCAGCACGAACGTTGAATCTTTCAACCTCTGCCGTGAGTCGTTACGTGATTGACTTAGAAGATTGGCTAGGTATGCAGTTGTTCCAGCGAACAACTCGAAAACTGTCTTTGACTGATAACGGTGTGTTGTACTTGGATCGTTGTCAGCAAATTATCAATGACGTTAAAGAGATTCAGCTTAACGCATCCAAAATTCAATCAGAACCGCAAGGATCTCTACGCGTTACTGCACCAGTGTTTTTCGCCAAGTCTTGTCTTCAGGATTGGATACCAGCCTATCTTGAGCGATATCCGGAAATTAATATCGAACTTATTGTTGTTGACCGATTTGTTGATCTCATTGACGAAGGCATTGATGTGGCGTTAAGAGCAGGAGAGTTGACTGATTCTTCTTTGGTTGCAAGACGTTTATTAGACATTGAACTTGCCATAGTAGCCAGCCCAACCTATCTCACTAAATTCGGTATACCACAAAGTATTGATGACCTTAAATCCCATAATTGTTTAGTCGATACCGTCGCTAAATATGATAATCGATGGCCTTTAAGCCATAAAAACAAATCCAAAGCGATAACAGTAAATGGAAATCTCCGAGTCAATGGTGGCGAAATCGTTCGCTCCCTAGCTGTTGCTGGTGTTGGGATTGCATTACTACCCAAGCTGTTTGTCGATCAGGATATCGGACAAGGCGCACTAAACTCGTTACTTGAGAAAAGTATAAACTTTAGTGGCGGGTTGTTTGCCGTTTATTCCCAGCGTCGACATGTATCCATTAATGTAAGAAGCTTTATTGATTATCTGGTTTCTCAAATTGACAAAATGGAACAGTAGTCAGGTCAATAACATGCACATATATGTCCAGTACAAAACGCTTATGGCCACTTTAGAGAAATTTCGCTCAACTTCCTTAAGTCATTAAAGACCTCTTTGGGTATTTTTAGAGCCTTTTGCAAAAGTCAATATTGTTTATCACATAGACAGTCAACAGCAAGTGTAGACGTCGTTTTGTGAGTACAGTTTGATTAGGGTATAGTTAAACCGCCCTCAGTAAAATATAGATAACCAACCATCTTAAATGGACTAGGTGGAAAATCGCCAAAGTATCATTTAGGTCTTAGATCTTAATTGAACTCCATATTAATGCAATTCAAAGGACTGCTGATTTAAGCTTGGGTCAAGCGTGATCGTCTCAAAATTGCCCTTAGCAGTCATACATAACGCCCCAAGCTGGCGCGTGTTTGTAGTTTAGCCGAAGGCGGAAGATGAACGCTTCGACCTGATTTAGCTTGTTATGTTTAATTTACCTTCTCAATTTAACGCTTAATATTTCTATAAAAATTCTCGTGATACCCAATCGCCTCAAGGTAGATGAGTCTAATTTCATTATCACGTGTGTAGCCTAGTAAGTACTGTTGGTTCTGACTACGGAATTTATAGACATATAGTTGGGCCAGATCACCTTTCTTGCGCTCACCCAGGTCTGGATCTATAGCAATCGTTTCAACTGCATTGTCGACATCTGGAATAATATTCCTATGCAACTTCTTGTAGGCTCTGGCAAATCGCCTGGTCTGTCTGACCACCCACATTATTGGCTAGATAGAGGAACAAACTCGATGCTGTCATCTCGATCTTCCTGCATAGACATAATGCTTTCGGCGATAAAATGAGAGGGTAACTCCGGGTTATCCAGGGCCGCCCGACCTACCTTCGCCCAAAATTCTATCTGGCTCTGCAGGGTGCGAAATTCTGCCTTCGCGGTTGCACGAGCCTGCGCAACCAATTCATCATCTATTCTGACTGACGTACTCATTTACTGTTACCTTAAGTGTATACAGCGTGTAGTTTACCACATTTGTGGTAAACTATCAGTTTGTGGCCGTGTTCAATAGATGGCCAGAGTCTGGCCACAGTAATAATAACCGCTAGGAAACTCTTTCCTACCCCTCATCCTTTGGTGATTTTTCTTTCGATGATTGCTTATAGGTGACCTCCTGCAGACACCACGGTAGCAATGCAACCGAATCAAGAACGAACTTAATCTCCTCCCGATCATTGCCTTTCTTGTCTTGCCACTTATTGTTGGCATAGCGTCCACCGAGCATGAGCGATGCACCCGACTCGACCACACCTTCGAGATGTTTAACTTGCGGCCCCCACAGCTCCGCGTTTACCCAAAAGCTTTTAGAGTCGTCATACTGACGATTACCTTCGTCGTCATCACCAACATAGCGAGAACGATCAATTTTAACCCACATCTTAGCCAACGGTACCTGCTCCTCGGCACCATCACGTGACACGGTTGGATTGGAAAATTCAATACTGTGTAAATATGCTTGTTCAATGGATGACATGGTATTAACCTCACGATGAATAAAATTTAGCCTTAAGCATGGCTGTTAGATTGAATCAAACGACTTTGCTTAATATCTTTCAGGTGTCGTTCAAATTTACGCAAACTGGTTCGCTCAGCAAACACAGAGGCATAGCGATGATTGATCGCCTGGCTCTGTCTATCGAGGTTTAGTATTAATTTTTTGACTGAATCAGGAAATTTCGCCAGATAGGATTGCCCTGAAGCAGATGAAAGATCGACGTAATCACGATTGGGCTTGACTGAATACCTGTATCGCCACTTTAAATAAATGCGACCTCCCACCAGATGGCGCGCGAGAATCAGTCCTGTTTGATAGGACTCCGCGATTTCTTTCGATTGCTGGATCAGTGGCGGCATCATTTTTTTGAGCTGGCTGAGGTATTTATCCGCCTTATTCAGGTCTGAGACAATTTCACCGTGCTGGCTGATTAGTTTCATACTCATACCGCCTTACCATTGGATTTCTTGGCAGCTGTCTTTTTAACTGTCTTGGTAGGTTTCTTTTTTGTGGCCAGAGTCTGGCCACCTTCAGCAGCTGCGCCAGTTGTCTTTTTTCTGGTTCGCTTCTTTCGCAGCTTACTTTCATCCTTACCCTTAAAGGGCCCTTTAGGTGATTTATCACCGCTAGAAGATTTACCCGCTGGTGTTTTTCGGGGCACAAACATCGATAATTTACCCTTCACGGCTGCGCCAGGACGCGCTGCGCGCTCTGCGAAAATTTGACTATCCACCAACTCATCTGGACCAAATTCAGGCTTATAGGGGTAGGTGACAAAAAACTCGATGAGTTCATCCTTATTTTCAAACTGCCGCAAATCCAGAAAACCAGACTCAACTAGTTTCTCAATGGCGCTGTTTGCCAGCTGGTTATTCTGTTTTAAATCTTCAAGTCTGACACTGGTAAAGCGATAACGCATCGCTGCACTTAACAAAGATCGCATCAATTTCGCCATCCGCACGCTCCACTCTCTACCCTTCGCAGGTGGAATGAAATTAAGATGCACCAGGTTCTTAATTTCAAGAATTAGGTCGTCGTAGCGTAGTATCAGCCTGGCAGCAGTTGCTCCATAGTGCGCAAGGGTTAGTTTGTACTCAGCAGGTTTGATGGATCGTGGTGCATGGATCGTCATCTTTCTACTGGCATGGGTTTTCTTTATGTTCGCGACTTCGTTTTCCAACTTAGTAAAAGATTTCTCCGTCTCTGCGATTTGATCCTCCACTAATACCAAGGCGTAAACCGCGAATGGATCACCAAATTCTGCGGCACTATAGATCGTCGATAATCGCGAGGAAAAATCGTACAAACCACTTATGCGCTGCTTATTATTGTTTTCTGACTCAGGCCTTCCTTTCAAAGCAAGCACTGCGTCGAAGGTATCCAGCTGAATAACTATTTGTCCTTCTAGCCGTCCTGGACCTGCTATAGTTTTTGTGCTTTTATCAGCCATTGCATATCCTCGCTTTTTGATCGACCGAAACGTGCCATCCAGTTATGTTTGTATAGGTCATGTTTTCTGTTCTAATTTATATCTTGATTTTGTTTTTTGAGTAATTTGGCGATCCGTGCTTCATGCGCTTTTGCCAAATTTTGCTCTCTTTTCTGACGGACTTTGTCTTGCTTCAATTTTTCCTTAGAACGCGCACTTTGACCTCCCACAATGTTATCTGGATGCCGACCCGTTAGTGCATTCCGTCCGTTTAGAATTTCATTACATTGCCACTTCACGTATGCTAGGGTGGAACCTACCGGCTGCTGCGATGGATTAACTTTTTCAATCGTCATCTTCACCCTGGCTGCGATCTCATCCAGCACCATCTGCCGATAATCAGGATCGATACGATCCAACGATATTCGCGCTAGATTTTTTTGGTTTTGAGTAAACTGTAAATACTGATCATGAAAATCATAGTCAGAAATATCTTGATCAGATATGAGTGGACCGCTGGTACTCTTTTGTTCATTCTTTCCCTTATTGTTTGTAGTAGTTAAATTTTTTTTAAAACTACTACTACAAAAGGGGGTCCAATTATTGGACTCGGTACCGGGTCCATATTTTGGACCCGGATGGTTTTCGGGGGTGGTCACAGTGTGACCACCATGTTTTATCCGCTTTTTTGTCTCATTTTTACCACTATTTTCGCTTTTACCGCTGGGTTTTGGCTTTCTTGGCTGATTCAAAATAGTGGCCAGACTCTGGCCACCATTTTGAGGCTCTGCTGAGGCGTTATTTTTCGTTTGTAGTACGCTTATCTTATTATTATTTTCGTTAGTTACATTATTACCTTCGTCAGTAGAAGTAATATTATTTATAGACGGTTCTTTGGTATAGTTTGTTTTTCCTGCTGGTCTGCGTTGGTAAAACTGTCCTAACATCGATTTACCAGGCTTTTTCTGATTCCTGGGATTAACCACTCGACCCGCATCTACCCGTTGATCAATCACATCCAGGGTAGAAGATTCAGTTTGATCAAATAACTGCTCAGCCACTGCGAGCAATCCACTTGCCAGGCGATGATATTTAGGGTTGGTATGATCTGATAGCCTGATGAGTATTTGCATATATTCCTCATCCAGAATAATCGCATCAGAAACGCTTACTGGCTCTGTGTGCAGAATATAAATGCTGCCACTAAAGTAGCCCCGATGGTTTTTTAACTTCTCTTTTACCGATAGCCATCTGGTCGCCCTGAGCAGAGCCAGGTTGATCGATACTGTCGACTTGGACCCAAGTCCGAGGCTGTGCATCATGTCCTTATAGGTGGGGCATGCCGTCGAGGTGTCATTATCCTGAATATAGGATCGAAGATAAGCCCATATTCTGACCGCTGTTGCTGGCAGATCAGGGTCCACGATCAAATATCGTGGTATCGGATCATGTAATTGCCCCGAAAAAACAAGCTGATCACCAGCCTTACGATGCACTGAAGCTTTTTCCAGTAATCTGGAAAGGGCAGGGGGTAGAGGTTTGTCAGACATGGTTAAAGGACTGGATGAACCGATAGATCTTCACGATCTCTATGCCTGACTGCTCAAATAGCAGTAAATAAAGCCTGGGCATTGAATTTGGATCATTGCTTGTGTGAAAGCGGTTTCGTTCAAGCTTGTAAAGCGAATAAATTTTCGCTTCCTCCTGCTCGGTCAGCGCAGCTGGACGACCACCACGCTCTGTTATTCCGTAGCGTCGGCGCAATTGCGCTACATCCGATACTGAAAGACCAAAATATTTGTACATCATTGCCTGGGATGCGTGAGCCTTGATCAAATCTTCTATTAAACGATCACGCTGATTGTTGGCATCGATCAGCGAACAGATCGATGCAATGTTTCGGCTGTTAATCGTAATGTTTACCAGGCTGTGTCCCGACCTGATAAGTCGGCGCTTGTCTTCGTTCGATAGGTTCTTAAGGGCCGCTATCTGATCTTGCGTTAAATGCCCAACACCCAAAAATTGACCTAAAGAACCGTTGTGTTCACCCGTATCTATAACCCGAATCAAGGCATCGATCAGTTGTGATGCCAGGCGATTGTCTGTGTTTACCATGTTCATCCCCCCTATAAACCCCAGCGTTCATCTAAACCATATAAATCACATATGAGTCTGCGCAGTTGAAGCAGCTGCACATAATGCGAAAAAATCGATTCACTCACATATTCTTGCTCAAACACCAGTGGTGTGTTTGTAAAGGAAGAGGGCTTTGGCACTAATTCCTCTATTCCCGATTGAATCTGTCCCAACACATCTCTTACAACATCATCGTTATCCATCAGTGGGTTTTGCTTTATGGCCGCATTAGCCAACTCGCGATAATTTGACGTCTCTGGTAGCAACTCATAATTGCTGTAATTGTGTACTGAGGCGACTAAAAATAACTGCCACCAAAAATAGGCTTTCAGCTCATCCGTAGGATGAAATGCCGCGTCCGGTATTTCACAGTAAAACCCATAGCCACAGTCAAGACGGTGTATAAGCTCAGAAAACTCAAAATACTCCGCCACCTTCTTTGACAGCTCGTAGCACTGCATCTGCATTTGTGGGAGCGTCGCGATATCGGTATCCAGATTTTGGAGAGCCTTATCTGGAGTCGTTGATAAATCTGTCTGGTTTGAATCATCAGATCCGGATGGCATATGATCAGAAACTCCTGCTTGTGGGGTACCCGTATCTTCAAGACCTTCCGGGCTTTCTTCAGGTGGAAACGGGTCTAACTTATTCGGCGCGGTATGGGTATGGCTTTGATCTGCCTCATCGATGGTAGGCCAACCGTAATTGGGTTCCTTGGATAAGGTTGATACCAACCCCGGATCTTTCTGATACTGATCAACTTCAAGCTTAATCGTGTCTGGTGTTATTAGGGCAGGATATTCGGACAATGTATCTCGAATTCGATCAGTGACATAAGATAGTAAGTCCTGTTCAACCATTTCCGGGGCAAAGCTGTCCCAGGAATCATTTTGTGACAGAATTTGCTGCCAGGCTGCGGTGAACTCCTGTTCATCAAGACCATGGGCAACCCAGTAATCCAAATACTTGGATGACAAGCGCTTTAAATTAGAAACCTTTAAACCACCAACCCCTCCATCCAAGGCGCTGGGAATAAAAGCGTACAAGTGATCAATCGCATAATTGTACCGAATCAATAGCGTTCGTGAGACACTGCTATAACCTCGGTTTTTTAATTGCTGGACGAACTCCCTCTGCGAGTACTCTTTATCGTCATCCTTGCATAGTTGCTCGTAAGCATCTCTTACCCCCATCGCTCGATCTATAAAGATGTAATCTGAACGCACATCATTTTCAATCAGATGATGAATCAGAACATCGGCTTCATCCTTGTAGGGGATAAATGTCACTCTGAGCCAGTAATACTTCTCGTCTCCGGTTTCCTGGTATAGCTCTTTTAGTATGCTTAAGCGAGTATTGCCGCCCATGTCAGGCATGTATTTAACGGCTCCTGGGCGGCGGGTAATAGTAATCGTTACTCGCTCACTACCATCTTCTCGCAAGTCTTTTTTAAGTTCCTCATAAGAATCGTTATCTGCACGGCGCGGGTTGCGATCATACGATTCAATCTGATCCAGATTGATGACCATCCCAGTAGGTTGGACTGGGTCAGTAGACATTGAGGTGATGTCATCATCCTTGGCGAAATGAGTAGCACCAAGAATGTTTCCTAATTGATCGGGGTTGAGGGTCTTTTGCTTCGCCATTGCTATAACCCCCCATCGAGTTGCTTGATTTCAGCGACGATATCTCGAATGATCTCGCTACCGGAAGGATACTTACCGGTTCTTTTTTTATCATACAGATGAACCGGCACTCCGTGTGTGGTCGCCGCTTTGTAGGCGACCTTGGACGGCACAACAGTCCTAAATAGCTTTACTTCCTCGATGGAAGATAGGTGTTTCTTGATTTCGGCTGCCATAAGAACCGCATCGTTCGTCCTTTCCATCCTTGAAATAATGGCGTAGAGATCGCCAATATTCACTCCCATACGTAATCCTTGTTCTCGCGCATTTGTAACAACTCGAGTGGTGCCACGATCAAATTCTCGAGCGCTTGCAGCATCAACTGGAATCGGTGATAGCAGCACATCTGCAGCAAACATAGCGGTTGTTTGTAAAGGGCCTGCTGCGCCTTGAGTGTCAATCAGAATATAATCATATTTATCCCGCAGCTTACCCAGTGTATAGCGCAAACGCATGCGCCCATCGGCGCAATGAATTATATAATTTTGTAGTTTTCCGTCAGGATCATCTGAATAAATCAAATCCAGATTCTTTATTCCATCAAGGTCAACAGTAGAGATAACGCTTTCGACATCAACATTAGTAATGAGATGCGTTAAACCGTTTTTTGCTCTGCGGGATAAAGGATAGTGGCTGGACAGCCCTGGTTGGATGTCGGCATCCACCATAAGAACCTTTGAGCCATTGTCAGCTAGATATGCTCCAACATTTGCGGTTAGCGTAGTTTTGGTTACGCCACCTTTCGTCGAAATCATGGTTATTATCATTCGCTACTCCGTACATAAGGAGCAAGGTACAGAAGAAGATAATAAATTTAGGCTACATTGATGGCGCCTGATTAAAAGTCAGATGCTCTACCTACTGAGCTAACGCCCCCATGGAATTGCGTTGGCGGGCATACCGCCAAACGGCCGCGCATTATCCGAATTTGCTTCGTGCTTGTCAATCAACATTCGTCGGGAATAAGCGGGAAAACTCCTTATGCTAGGGGTTCGAGTAGCTGTCGGAGCGCCGATGCCTCAGTACCGGCATATTACTGCGTAATTCTGTCAATTTCTGGCGATCAAAGGGGCAGTATATGATGCCGGGTTCATCACTCAGTTCACTAACTACTTCGCCCCAAGGGTTAATACATAGGCTGTGCCCCCATGTGATGCGGCCATTTGAGTGTGTGCCGCCCTGCGCGGGCGCGATAATATAAACCTGATTTTCAATCGCGCGCGCACTGAGTAAGGTTCGCCAGTGCGCCTTGCCGGTGGGCACAGTAAAGGCCGCGGGTACAGTGATGATGTCCGCACCGAGCTGGCGTAGTGCCTGATACATGGCGGGAAATCTAAGGTCATAACAAATACTCAGACCTACGCGTGCAAACTCAAGATCAACTATGCTTAACTCGTTGCCTGCCTTGAATTTCTCCGATTCGATATACGCTTCATCCTCCCCAATGTCTGCATCGAATAGATGGATTTTGTCGTAGCGATTGGTACGCTCGCCTTGTGGGTTATATACCAAGGTGGTATTGCTGACGCGATTGGCTTTATCACCCGGGACGATAAGCTTATGGCTACCGCCAAAAATCCATAGCGCTAATTGTCTGGCTGTATCGGATAGAAACTGTTGTACTGGCCCTTGGCCGTCTTCCTCGGCAACGCTGTTTGGGTCTTGCTCGGAACCCATCCAGGCAAAGTTTTCGGGTAGTATTGCGCAGACAGCACCAGCCTTTTTTGCTTTTTCAAGCTGCCGCAAACTGAACTTTAGATTATCAGCGAGTGAATCGCTGGAGTTGAGTTGAATCGCTGCAAGCAGGGGTAGATCAGCGGTTGAAGGGGCTGGTTCGCTCATACTTAAGAGCATACCAGATTAATCAAAGGCTTTATAAGGCGTAGAATAAATGATTGCCAACTTGGACGATTAAATCTTCTCCTTCTTTCCAGTTGGGTGATACGTGCATGGCGTGATAGTGGGTTGCCTCGCCGACGCCAGACCAATCTTCACCCTCCATAAAACGCTGCGCGATAATCAGGGCCTTTTCCCAGGCACGTGTATTTTTAATCACGTGATATTTGATTTTAAGCCTAGTCCAGCTAAACTGCTTGGGTTGCCACACGACCCCGCATACCGTGCTCGGATAGTGTTTGTTTTTCACCCGATTCATGGTTACAGCTGCAACCGCCAGCTTGCCTTTTTCCGGCTCACCGCGTGCTTCCTGATAAATGTTCATTGCCAGACAGCCCAACTCATTGCCATAAGATGTTTCTGAATTCATCAGGGCCTTTATCTCTGTGTGTGTATAAGGTCGATCCATATCTGTTTTTTGTACAACAGGTACAGGTGCATCTACTTTTGCTGCTGTTATTTGCAGTGAGGTGTTGTCCTCTTGGGACGTTAGCGGACCATTGGTGCTAATTATTGTCGGAAAATGAAACGGAACATAGGGCTCGTTCACCCTTATGTGCTCAAATGATGGGTGAGGTGATACCGCAGTTGCTAATGCCTGGGGTTCGACGACTACCCTGGGTGTGGTGTGCTCGATAGGTAAATAAGGCGTTTCAGCGACGGCAATGTAGCCACCCAATAGACTAAAAAAGCTGATTAGTACAGCGGCAAACCGCTTGAACGGCGTCGATGGGGTGATTCCTTGCATGGGGTAATGCTTCGTATATTATCTTGAGTTTTTGTTATCAGCATCAAATCAGCAATAATTTGATACACAACGCCTTGTTTCCTGGATATCTGCCGCTTGAAACGGCTAATTTATGGTAGCCAAACATTGTTTAGCCACAATTTTTGCAGAATTATACTGATTACCCTAACGTATAGTCAATATAATTATCCACATAGTTTTATTATATTAGCAAAAAATAATACTTTCAGCTAATTCTCAGTCCACTTAAGCGCGTATTCAGCTAAAAACAGTGTAAATGTTTTGTATGTGCGCTTGCGCTCGGGGCTGGTTTAACGATAATCAAGCCTCTGTTTATCCCCAAATAATGTGAGGCATTGTGAAATACGTTAGCACGCGTGGCCAGGCACCGGTTTTGGATTTTGAGGAGGTCACGTTAGCAGGCCTCGCGCGTGATGGGGGCCTGTATTTGCCTGAGCACTGGCCTGAGTTCAGTCCCGCAGAAATTCGCGAAATGCGTGGTTTATCCTACCCAGAACTGGTGGTCTCCGTACTGCGACCTTTTGTAGGTGACAGTATTGATGAAAAACACCTCAAAACAATGGCTGATCACGCATACGTCAATTTTAGTCATACCGCAATCGCGCCTATCAAGCAGCTTGATACCAATCTGTTTTTCATGGAGCTGTTTCAAGGACCAACCTTGGCATTCAAAGATTTCGCTTTGCAGTTTTTAGGTCAATTATTTGCCCATTTTCTGCATAAGCGCGGTGAGCAATGCACCATCGTCGGAGCAACCTCAGGTGATACTGGGTCTGCTGCGATCGAAGCGGTTAGGGGTATCGAGGGCGTAGAGTTGTTCATGCTGCACCCTGATGGTCGCGTATCAGATGTGCAGCGTAAGCAGATGACTTATGTTGCGGACAAAAATATTCATAATATTGCCATTGAAGGCCATTTTGATGATTGTCAGAATTTGGTCAAAGCCATGTTTAATGATGGTGCGTATCGCGATGAAATGAATCTTTCCGCGGTCAATTCTATCAATTGGGCAAGAATCGCTGCGCAAGTGGTCTATTATTTTCGGGCCGCCCTGGCGTTGGGTGGGCCAGACCGGCCGATCAGTGTATCGGTCCCGACGGGTAATTTTGGTAATATTTTTGCCGCATTTGTGGCCAGCAAAATGGGCCTGCCAATTGCGCAATTTATTATTGGCTCCAATCAAAACGACATTCTAACGCGCTTTTTCGCTAGCGGGAAGATGACCCAGCAGACGGTGCATCCAAGCTTATCCCCCAGCATGGATATCCAAATTTCTTCTAATTTTGAACGTTATTTGTTTGAAATGAGCGGCCGAGATGCAGCCAAAATTGCGCAATTGATGGATGAATTTAAACAGCAGGGCGAGTTTTCCGCTGAAACGATTTTGTTCGATGCGATAAAACAAAATTTCTCTGCGCACCGGCTGGATGATGAACAAACCAAAGCCGAAATCGCACGCTGGTATCAACAAACCGGTGAAATTATTGATCCGCATTCCATCATTGGTGTGGCTGCAGCGCGTGCGAAAAGCCTCGATCCCGCCATTCCGGTAGTATGTATGGGTACCGCGCATCCCGCTAAATTTGCCGATGCGGTTGAATCGGTAATTGGCGCGAAAGTGCCGTACCCGCAGCGCTTGGAGAAAGTGCTGAAAGCCGAAGAGCATTTCGCCGTATTGAACAATGATTTGGCAGCGGTACAGGCTTACATGCGACAAAAAGTAAGCTAATGCTTGAGTTTGCCTATTTTAGCCGCATGATAATGCTTGCCAGGATAATTTTTCTGACGACCTGTAATGAATAATCCCGAGACCCTTGATACCACAAGTGCAAACCGCCCTGGGCAAAAACGCTGGGGTTGTTTGCCGATAGCTGGTTTAATGCTGCTAACAGTGGTCATTTCGGTGGCCGTAACCGTTTGGTTTTTAAATTTTTATTTATTCCCAAAGCGGTTTGAGCCGGTTGAGCTGTCGAGTAAGGAAACCCAGGTATTGGAACAAAAGCTGGCAAAATTTGAAGGCATTGGGGCTGAAGGCCGCGGTGTTTCAATCAGTAAAGACGTACCAGGTAAAGCCCTAGAACCGCTGGAGTATTCAGAAGAGGGTGCCGATCGAAACCTGTTTCTGAGTGAGCGCGAGCTCAATGGTATTCTGGCCAATAATACTGATCTTGCTGATAAGTTGGCGATTGATCTTTCCGACCGGCTCATTAGCGCAAGATTACGTTTACCCGTGGATCCGGATTTCCCTTTTTTTGGCGGAAAAATGCTTAAAGCGCGCGCCGGGGTGGAAGTTGAATTTCTGCAGGAACGCCCGGCAGTAGTGTTAAAAGGTGTCAGTGTCATGGGTGTTCCCATTCCCAACGCATGGCTGGGTGGATTAAAGAACATTGATTTGGTCAAGGAGTTTGGTCAGAGCCCAGGTTTCTGGAAATCTTTTTCGGACGGAATCGAGCGTATCGAAGTGCTCGATGGTAAGTTACAGATTGAGCTGAAAGAATAACCAACAACTTCATTTTAGCCACAAATCCAGACTAGCAAACGAACGCACAACTAGAACGTCTTCTAGTCCAACTCATTGGAAAATAATTGCTTAGGCGCGCTGCCAAGGCCTAAGATTTTATAAGATAGCCCGTTTGGGTGGTGGACAAAACTTAAAAACCAACTAAAATACTAGGTAATTAATTCAAGGTGCTAAAACTATGCGATTAACCACTAAAGGCCGCTATGCGGTGACTGCAATGTTAGATTTGGCGATCCAACGCAATAGCGCGTCGGTTACCCTACGAACGATTGCTGAAAACCAAAAAATATCTCTATCTTATCTTGAACAATTATTCGCTAAATTGCGCAAACATGGGCTGGTAAAAGGCGTACGTGGCCCGGGCGGAGGTTATCGATTGTCGAGAAGTGCGGATGAAATCTCAATTGCCGATATCATTATCGCGGTGGATGAGCCACTACAGTTTACTGATTGTGATGGCAAGGCAGACTGTAAAGATGGTGAAGAATGTCTGTCTCATCGACTGTGGGAGAGATTAACTGATCAACTCGAAGCATTTTTATCAGAAATTTATTTAGGTGCGCTGATGCGCGAAAGTAAGTTGCCCTTGGAGCAGCATGCCAGCACCGCCAATAAACGCCAAGAAGTGCGTGCACCGGCGCATTAATCGCTAATTCACTTATTTAAGAAGGAATCATGGGCGAGCAAAATCAGGAAATCAAAACCGCGATAGGCCGAGAATATAAGGAAGGCTTTAGTACGGATATTGAATCCGAAACCTTACCCCCCGGTTTAGATGAAGACGTGGTTCGCTTTATTTCCAAAAAAAAGGGTGAGCCCGAGTGGTTGCTAGCACACCGATTAGAGGCATTTGAGCGCTGGAAACAAATGCCTGAACCGGACTGGGCCAAGCTCAAAATCGATCCGATTGATTACCAGGAGATTAGTTATTACTCGGCACCAAAACGCCCGGAAGATGGTCCCAAAAGTCTCGACGAAGTCGATCCGAGATTACTTGAAACCTACGAAAAACTCGGCATTCCGCTAGACGAGCAAAAAGTATTGGCGGGTGTGCAGGTTGCGGTGGACGCAGTGTTTGATAGTGTGTCGGTTGCCACCACCTTTAAAGACACGCTTTCCAAAGCCGGGGTTATTTTCTGCCCCTTATCCGAGGCCTTGCAAGATCATCCTGAATTGGTGCGGCAGTATCTTGGTACGGTGGTGCCCACGGGGGATAATTTTTTTGCTGCTTTGAACGCCGCTGTTTTTAGCGAAGGTTCATTCGTGTACATCCCCAAGGGAGTGCGTTGTCCGATGGAGCTATCAACGTATTTTCGCATCAACGCGCTAAATACAGGCCAGTTCGAGCGCACCTTGATTGTGGCAGATGAAGGGAGCTATGTGAGCTATCTTGAGGGTTGCACTGCACCCCAACGTGATGAAAACCAATTGCACGCTGCGGTAGTTGAATTGATCGCATTGGATAACGCAGAAATAAAGTATTCTACTGTGCAGAACTGGTATCCCGGCGACGAAAATGGCGTTGGTGGAATCTATAATTTTGTTACCAAGCGTGGCAAATGCCATAAAAATGCCAAAATTTCCTGGACGCAGGTTGAAACAGGTTCAGCGATCACCTGGAAATACCCCAGTTGTGTGCTGGAAGGTGATAACAGTATTGGTGAGTTCTACTCGGTGGCGCTAACCAATAATTTCCAGCAAGCTGATACCGGGACCAAAATGGTGCACTTGGGTAAGGGTTCGACCAGTACCATTATCTCCAAGGGTATTTCAGCAGGCCAGGGCCAAAATGCTTACCGTGGATTGGTGCATATCGCTAAAGGAGCGGAAGGTGCACGTAACTATTCACAATGCGATTCGTTGCTCATGGGCGACCAATGTGGCGCGCACACTTTCCCGTATATGGAAATCAAGAATCCAAGCGCCAAGGTTGAACACGAGGCGACGACTTCAAAAATCGGTGAAGACCAGCTGTTTTATTGCCGGCAACGTGGGTTGTCGGAAGAAGACGCGGTGTCGATGATCGTTAACGGCTTTTGCAAAGAAGTATTTAAAGAGTTACCCATGGAATTTGCAGTAGAAGCACAAAAATTACTGGGTATCAGTCTGGAAGGCGCCGTGGGTTAACGCCTTTTCTCGAATTTATTCATTGAAGATGTAATATGTTAAAAATTGAAAATCTACACGCTAGTGTCGACGACGCGACTATCTTAAATGGGGTTGATCTCGAAATAGGCACGGGTGAAATTCACGCCATCATGGGGCCGAATGGCTCAGGTAAGAGCACCCTCGCGGGTGTTCTAACCGGTCGAGATGAATACGACGTGACCCAGGGCAGCGCCACTTTTATGGGTGAGGACTTACTCGATCTGGAAGCGGACGAGCGAGCGCAGTTAGGTTTATTTCTAGGTTTTCAGTACCCGGTTGAAATCCCTGGCGTATCTAATATGTATTTTATGAAAGCCGCAGTCAATGCCGTACGCAAAGGTCGCGGGGAAAAAGAACTAGATGCGATGGATTTTCTGAAAATGGTCAAAGAAAAAGTCGCGATGATGAAAATGCGCGATGAATTTCTGCATCGCTCGGTCAATGAAGGGTTTTCAGGGGGCGAGAAAAAGCGCAACGAGATTTTGCAAATGGCGATGCTCGAGCCCAAGCTCGCGATTCTGGATGAAATCGATTCAGGCCTGGATATTGACGCGCTCAAAGTGGTTGCGAAAGGCGTGAATGAGCAAAAGCGTGAAGATCGCTCTGTGCTGATGATCACGCATTATCAACGTCTGCTGGATTATATCGTGCCCGATTTTATTCACGTCATGTCGGAAGGAAAAATCATTAAATCCGGGGATAAATCTTTGGCGCTGGAGCTCGAAGAGAAGGGTTATAGCTGGATCGAACAGGAAGCTGCGTAATCGTTTGCCGGAAATATCCATGCGCCAACTAATCGAACAATTTGTAGATCAGCCCATTACTTCCAAAGACGATGTAGCCTGGTTGGGAGCTGCGCGCGCCCAAGCGCGTGAGCGTTTTAATCTGCTTGGAATCCCGACACTGAAAGATGAAGATTGGAAGTACACCAACCTGCGGGCCCTAGCGGCTAAGCAATTCTCACTCGGCGCTGATAAGCCGGTTGCAGCTACGGTATCACTGGATGAAGAAAGCGATACTTATCGTCTGGTATTTGAAAACGGGATATTAAACCAAAACCTGAGCACGCTTGAATCGCTACCTGATGGCGTTGAAATAACCTCTTTGAAGTTGGCCTTGGCTGCAGACGCGGATACGCTACAGTCGAGCTTATTGAAGGTGATGCCGCGGGCGGAGAACGCATTTGCTGCGCTCAATAGTGCATTATTTAGCGATGGGGCCGTCGTCAAAATAGCGTCCGATTGCAGCCTGGATAAGCCCATCGAGTTGGTATATCTCTGTCATGGCCAGCAAACGCTCTCCTTACCCAGGAACCTGATTTTGCTCGATAAAGGCGCACAAGCAAGCTTGATTGAGCGCCATCTGAGTGATGAGGAAACCACTTGCCTGAACAATAGTGCAACCGAGATTGTGCTACAGGAAAATGCACAGCTGGATTACCATCTGGTACAACTGCAGGGCAGTAAAACCACCCACATTGGTGGAACCTGGATTAAACAAGCGGCAGGGAGTCGACTCAGCACAAATACCATCACGCTGGGCGGACAGCTAGTGCGCAACGAATTGGCAGTCAGCCTCAATGGCGAAGGCGCGCATGCGGATTGTTTGGGTTTATACTATGGGCGCGGGCGGCAGCACATTGATAACCACACCACGATTAAACACCAAGCGCCGTCTTGTACCAGCCGGGAATTATACAAAGGAATTTTGGATGATCGAGCCCGCGGCGTGTTTCATGGGCGAATTAAAGTCGCGCAGATTGCCCAATTGACAGAATCGGAACAGGAAAACCCCAATTTGCTGTTATCTCGCAATGCAGAAGTGGATACCAAACCACAACTTGAGATTTATGCCGACGATGTTAAATGCGCACATGGTGCCACGGTGGGCGAGCTGGAGAAAAAGCAGCTTTTTTATCTGCAATCGCGTGGCATAGATCTGGCCTCTGCCAGAACCTTACTGACCTACGCCTTTGCGGCCGAAGTGATCGAAAAAATCAAAATTGAGGGCTTGCGAGCATCGCTAACCAAGCAAATCGCAGACCAAATGCACCTTGGTGAAATATAAAAATGAAACACGTTAATGTAGATTCCGGGCAACAAACATCTAACGATACGCCGGTAAATGAGCTTGAGGCGGAGATGCTACAGAAAACCAAAGAACTCGAAGCAACACCTGCACCGGAGCAAGATATTGAGGTGGATGATTCAACCCTGGCAGCGGATGTAGTAGATACCCTGCGCGAAATATATGACCCCGAGATTCCTGTCAATATTTATGATCTGGGTTTGATTTATAAGATCCAGGTTGAGCAGGGCAACGCTGAAATCGATATGACCTTAACCACACCGGGTTGCCCGGTTGCGCAATCTTTTCCGGGTATGGTCGAAGCAACTATCAAGAAAATTCCGGGAATCCAATCTGCCAAGGTGGAGCTGGTATGGGATCCACCCTGGACCCAGGATAAACTCAGCGAAGAAGCACGCCTGCAATTAGGGTTGATTTAGATAAAAATAGGAGTGACCAATGTCTGAGTGGACGCCCGTTGCGCCGGAAGGCGAGTTTAAGGAAGGTGATGTAAAAGTTGTTGATGTCGATAATGTCATGGTGGCGGTATACAAACTTGATGGCGAATACATCGCGATTGAAGATGCCTGCCCTCATGATGGTAGCGAGCTAGCTTCGGGTTGTGTAGAAAATGGTATTCTGGAGTGTGCGCACCACGGTGCAACCTTTGATTTACGCAGTGGAGAAGTATTAAGCCCACCCGCGTACGAGCCGTTGGAGATGCTAGAAGCACGAGTGGAAAACGGAATGGTTGAAGTGTGTGACCCGCGCTGGGATTAGCCAGACCGCATAAAGCAATCCTGGTAGCGCCTAGCATGTCAGTAGAACAGGATCATGCGCGCCGTTTTTCTACCCTGGAAAAGCTCTATGGAACAGGGGCTCTCGAACGATTTGCCAAAGCGCATATTGTCATAATCGGCGTGGGCGGTGTCGGCTCGTGGGTGGTGGAATCGTTGGCGCGTAGCGGCATCGGCGAGCTCACCTTGATCGATCTGGACCACATCAGCGAATCGAATATGAATCGCCAGTTGCATACCCTAGACACCACAATCGGCCAGGCCAAGGTGCAGGTACTAAAAGAACGAATTGGGTTGATCAATACGCAATGCAAGGTCAATTGCATCGAAGATTTTATCAGCGCAGAAAATGTGGGTGACTTGCTGGGGATATTTCCAAGTACACCACCATCCCTGGTTATCGATTGTATCGATCATGCCAAAACCAAGGCAGCGTTGATCGCATGGTGTCGCAGTAATAAGCTGCGTGTTTTAACCGTGGGTGGAGCAGGGGCCTGTATCGATCCGCTGCGCATCAAGATAGAGGACTTATCCAAAACCCAAAATGACTGGTTGTTGTCAAAAACACGTAAACACTTAAGGCAGCAGCACGGTTTCGCCCGTAACCCAAAACGTAGTTTTGGTGTGCCCGCGATTTATTCTGATGAAACCCGAATAAAAAATGAAGATTACGACATTACTCAGGGCGATTTAAATTGTGCCGGCTATGGTTCAGTAGTACACGTCACCGCGGGTATGGGCTTAGCCGCCGCAGCTAAGGCATTAACTTTATTGGTAGCTATTAAAAACGCTGGTTAATTTACTAAAATCATAGTGTAACCTCTTAGATGTCAATTTTTGTGAATCGAGCGCTCGATAGAAACATGTGATTTCCACAATTCAGGTCGGGTATAATACTGTCAACTGCAGGAAATGAACAAAAACAGGGGGCGGGATGAATAACACCAGGATCAGCAAATTACAATTTGGTCGAGTTACTTTTCTAACTATTTCGACACTCATATTTATTGCGTACCTATCGATTCCGCAGAAAGCATTAGGAGCTGAGTTTAACCATCTCGCGGATGGTGAACTGACCGGCGCTGACGGGTCGACTAAGATAGCACTCTTCGCGTTAGACTTTCAGATGGAGAGAGTGTTGACTGGAAGTACCGAAGTGCGGGCAGACTGGACAGAAAATAGTGAAAAAAACTTCATTAATACTTTAAGTCGGATTGCTCAAGAGTCGGGTATAGATATTATTTCATTAAATATACCGGATGAGCTAGGCTACGAGCGTCATCGACAGGTCGAGAAGTTAAATCAAGTGGTGGGAATCAGCATCATCCAAAACGACACACTCAAATTACCTACGAAAACGGAAAATCCCACATGGACCATTGGACCAGGTTCCCAGCTTATTAAAGAATTGAGTGGTGCAGATTACGCGCTCTTTGTTCATATGCGACGAGGATATACATCAACTGGGAGGGTGGCGGTATCGCTTATTGCTGCTGCCTTGGGAACCTCAATAGTCACTCATTACCAATTCGGCTTTGCGAGCCTGGTGGATCTGCGAACTGGAAAAGTCGTTTGGTTTAATCAATTAAAAAAGCCACAGGGAGATTTAAGAAGCATTGATAAATCGCCTCAGGCAGTGTCTGCACTATTGGCTAATTTTCCTGAATTAAAGCTCCCCAATTTACCAAAAACGGATAGGGACGAGTAGAGATGCAGAGAATTCTTCTTCTAGCGTCAAGCGTGAGATTTCGTAGTGTATTCGTGTTCGGATTTTTATTGCTCACTAGCTGTGAAACGGTTCCAGTTAAGGATATTAAACCAGGCGAAACACATGCCAAAAATACGGATGCGGCCGGGCTTATAATGGTTTCAGACCGTCATGAGAAATCGCTAAAAACTGCACCCAATCGAATTTACGACCCCGATTTGGTAACGTATGTAGAGGAAATGGTGTGTGAATTAGCAGGGGCATATTGCAAGGATATTCGCGTATATATCCATGAAGTTCCCTACTTTAATGCATATATGATGCCTAACGGTGCAATGGTGGTGTGGAGCGGCCTAATTTTACGGGCGAATTCGGAAGACCAGCTTGCTTTTGTTTTGGCTCATGAAATTGGTCATTATGTAAAGCAACATTATTTAAAACGGTATCGGAAAACTAAAAGTGCTTCAGGATTTTTATCCGTTATTAATATCGCAGCTGGCCAGTATGGGGTGTTTAGCAATTTGGCTGCCTTGGGTATTTTGGCTAAGTATAGTCGTATTCATGAAGAGGAGTCAGATGCTTATGCCGTCCAAGCCCTGAAACATAAGCAACGTGATCCGTCTAGTGGTGCGAAGCTGTTTTCAACAGTATTGGTTGAGGAGGGGAAAGGTGAAAATAAAGCACTGTTCTTAGCGACACATCCAGGTATAGAAGCTCGGGTGGAGACGATTAAGCAACAGTCTTCTAGTTTACCAATTATGCGCGACGACCAACCTTATCATCATGTTGTTCAGCCTCATCACAAAAAGTGGCTTAAAGATGAGGTGGCTAAACGTCAATTTGAAGAAACAGAGCGTCTATTAGTGCATTTCAGCAAACAGCCAGGCTATGAACAAGCTCAGCTTGATTTTGCTTTGGCTGAGGTATATCGAAAACGAGGGTCTAAAACAGACCCTGCAAAAGCGATTAAACATTATCAGGCCTATCTGCAAAACAATGAGGGTAAACCAGACTATTCAGTCTATAAGCGCATAGGAGAGTTGCATGGAAATGTAGCCGCTGTTGACGCAATTAATGCATATAAGCACTATCTGGAGAAGGTTCCAGATGCATTTGATATAAATTTAATTCAATCGAAAATCCGATTATTGGAGAATTTAAATGCTGGTGAATAAACTGTATAAAGTATTCGTGCTGTTGTATGTCAGCTTATTAATGGTGGCCTGTGAAACCATGCAGCTAGTAGAGCAAGGCGAGGTGGTGTCCGGTCAGATTGTGTTGCAATCGCCAGGCAACTGGTCGAAAAAAGCGAACGGTGATGTAACCTACTGGACAAGGGACGGATTTCAACTGAACTCAATTGCCTTAACTACGATTAATAATGGACAGTCAATTCTGAAAGGGATAGCGGTGCTATCAAAAAAAACAGCTAAACCGTTTCTAGTAGAAGGAGGGCAAAGCATAGAGATGCTATTAGAGCTTTACATCGATGCAATAAAAGGGGCTGGAGTGCATAATGTGGTACTTAGTTCTCCTGAGCTGTTTGCTTTGGATGGAACCGCTGAAGCAGCCAAGTTTGATTTAGCATACGACACCAGTTTTGGGCTAACCTATCAGTCTAAAGTGCTGCTGGTAAAAGGTGAAGATGGAGTATCAATGGTACGTTGCAACGCGCCTAAAGAACATTATTTTCCGACTTACAAGGATGAGTTCAGCGCCCTAATCAATTCTGCTCGGCTGGCTAAAGACTCGTAAGTATTTAAACTACTATAGGCGGGCAAACTAATAGGTGCTATCGATGCAGGAGACTTGCTATAGTCCGCCGCTCGGTAAATACTCCTATGAATATGAGCAGCGCAGTGAAAAATAAAGGCATCCTTTTGGGTGTGCTGGCCATGGTGGTTGTGGTCACCTCATCCAATTTTCTGGTTCAGTTTCCAATCAACAACTGGCTGACGTGGGGCGCCTTTACCTACCCTGTCGCCTTTTTGGTTACCGATCTGACTAATCGATCACTCGGTGTAGGGTCCGCACGAAAGGTGGTGATGGTTGGCTTTTTGCTGGCGGTGGTATTATCTATCTGGCTGGCGACGCCGCGAATCGCGCTGGCTTCGGGGACTGCTTTTTTAACCGCACAGCTTTTGGACGTGACTATTTTTGACCGTTTGCGTCAGGCAAGCTGGTGGAAGGCACCACTGGTGTCATCCTTACTCGCTTCTGCTTTGGATACCACGTTGTTTTTCAGCCTGGCATTCGCTGGAACAGGCCTACCGTGGGTGACGCTGGGGATCGGTGATTATGTGGCCAAGTTAGTGGTGGCACTGGTACTGTTGATTCCGTTTCGCCTATTGCTGGGATGGACTAGGCCAGTGCAAACTATTGTTTAAGACCATATATTTGGGGATTTATTGCAATAACGGGAACCAGTATTATGTATCTGGGCACATAGATTCTGGAGCTTCTTTGCTAGGGGCTAATTTTCTCAGCGCTCCAAGTTCCTTCAGCTGGTAAATTAAAAGGAGGGAAGCTAAAGATAGTAGTAGATGTGCCGGACAAGTAGCTACAGTTTGCGGTTACTTCTGCGATAAATACAAAATCAGAAACATCTTGTCTAAGAATCAACTGGTTATCGATAACATCCCAAAAAGAGTCATAATCGCTAGTGCTGCCATCTGCTCTCAATTCAAACGTTGGATGTAGTGCGGATACGATATGTGTTGCTGAAATGAACCTCCATGTGCCTACCAAGCTCCGCTCAGTACAAACACTTATTTGGGCATGTGCAGGTAATGAGACCACGTTAATAGCTGGCGCAATCCAGGCACTCAACCCCATTTTGAGCGTATTACGTCTATGCAGATTCGGTTTAGCGTAGCCAAACGAAATATTTTTAATCATTTGGCTTTATTAGTATTCGAAACTCCATGCGGCACATGCCCGGTCGGAACGTGTTGACGGGTGGATTCGCAATGCCCCTGTTGGTCGTCAAAATAGATATCGGCTTGAAAGGATTTTAAAAACTCGCCTTTATCCATTCCACCCAGAAAAACCGCCTCATCAATCCGAATATCCCATGCGCGGAGGGTGCGGATGACACGCTCATGTGTCGGTGCAGCACGAGCGGTAAACAACGCGGTGCGGATCGGGGATTTCTCTGCGTCATACGCAGTTTGAATACGGTGAATCGCGGCCAGAAAGGGTTTGAACGGGCCCCCTAGTAAAGGCTGGTTCGCGGCGGTTTTTTCGGTTTCGTTAAAGGCTTCGAGGCCTTTCGACTGAAAAACCTGTTCGGATTGATCAGAAAAAATGACCGCGTCACCATCAAAGGCAATTCGCAGTTCGTCATTACTGGATTGTTTTGCCCCGGATGGGTGCGGCAGAATGGTCGCCGCAGCCATCTTGGCATCCAGTGCATTGGCCACATCTTGCGGGTCTGCAGAAAGAAATAAGTCCGCCTGGAAAGATTGTGCATAACTCCAGGGTGGGTTTCCGCTGGTGAATGCTGCGCGCGTAATGTCCAGGCCATAATGCTCAATCGAGTTGAATATACGCAGGCCGGTATCCGCACTGTTGCGCGAAATGAGTACCACTTCAACGTGTGTTTTAGCGGCGTTTTTATCATTCAGCGCGAGTAGTTTTTGCACCAGCGAAAACGCCACACCTTGTTCTAAGGTATCGTTTTCGCGCTCAATCTGGTATTTGCAATAGGCATCAATACCCTGGCTTTCGTAAATTTTGTGGCCTTCTTCCAGATCAAATAGCGCACGCGAGGAAATCGCAACAATCAAGACGCCGTCAAAATCAACAGGCATACTTTAAATTCGAATATTTCTGGCAATCATTCGTCATTATAAACACGTTGTTCGGCTATTATGAAGCGCTCATACGGTTATTAGATTGCGCTAAAATTGATCTGCTTTTCGGTTTAAACTACCGTTATGTCATTACTTCTAGATGCACTCGGTAAGGCGGAGTCTGATCGAGATCAGAGCCAGATTCCCCAGTTGCGCACGCCGGCGGGTAAACCACCATCACCGCTATGGCGTGCGCTCAAGTGGATATTGCTGTTTTGTCTGGTAATAGCGTCTTTCGCGGCGGGATATTTTGCACGGCCCTACATTGTGCAATATACATCCCAATCTGCAAGTATGCCTGAGACCCAGAATACAAACAGCCCGGCTGCTGCGTTACAAGAAAGCGCGCCCCCGGCGCCAGAACCAAAAGTTGCAATTGAGCTATCTGCGATTTCTTATTCGGAAAAACCCGAGATTCGCTTTGTGATGCTCAACAATAGTGTGATGTATGAAGGCGATGCCTTAAGCACCGGCGAGCGTGTCGTTAAAATTGAGCGCCAGGGCGTAGTGCTAGAAAAAGATGGTCACCAACAAAGAATTGGCTTGAGCCGATCGCAGTAAGAGACTACGTGGCCAATCCGTTTACGATACGCTTAATTACACCCGGGCCAGAATAAATCAGGCTGGTATAGAGTGCAATCGCGCTTGCACCTGCGTCCAGCTTTTCTTGGGCCGAAGCTGCATCTTCAATCCCACCGACGCCAATTATTGGAATTTCATTTTGCAGTCGATCAGCAAATTGCGCAATACACCAGGTCGATTGTGCCGCGACGGGCGTACCACTTAAGCCGCCTGCTTCTCCAGCAAGTGGATGATGTTTAATCGCATCTCGGCTAACCGTCGTATTAGTAGCGACCAGACCATCGATTTTGTGCTTGAGTAAAGATTTGCAAATCGTATTGATTTGCGCGGAGGTAATATCGGGTGCGACCTTAAGCGCGATAGGTTTGTATTGGCCCGTTTGGTCTGCCAACTTGGTACGAGTTTGATTAAGGGCATCGAGCAGGGTATCAAGTTGTTCATCACCCTGTAATTCGCGTAGGTTTTTGGTATTGGGTGAGGAAATATTGATACAGATATAGTCAGCAACCTCATAAACCGCTTTCAGGCCAAGCACATAATCATCATTAGCTTTTTCGATCGGTGTGCTGGCATTTTTACCGATGTTTAATCCTTTGACATGTGGCGTTCGGCTGGCTTGGATATTGGCCAGAAACGCATCGAGTCCAATGCTGTTAAACCCCATCCGGTTGATAATGGCACGTTGTTCGGGTAGTCGAAACAATCTTGGTTTGGTATTTCCAGCCTGCGGTTTAGGGGTGACCGTACCGTATTCAATGAAGGAGAAACCCAGCGCAGATAGGGCATCGCCCGCAACGCCCTGTTTGTCCAGACCCGCTGCCAAGCCAAGCGGGTGCGCCAATGAAAGGCCCATAATCTCAACCGGTTTGGCCTGGATTTGATCCGCATATAATTTGCGTAGGGTATTTAGTGCAGCATTCGAATGTGACACCCAGCGTAGTGTGCTGATCGCCAGATCGTGAGCGCGTTCGGCATCCAATTGAAACAATAATGGGCGCAGGAGCCGATACATCAAAATTGCTCTTCGGGTTTTAAATAACGCCATTTTCCTACCGGCAGGTTTGCCAGTCGAATCTGACCAATTCTGACGCGCATCAGGCGTGTGACTTGCATATCGACCATCTCACACATACGCCGAATTTGCCGCTTGCGCCCTTCAGTCAATATAAATTGTATATGCTGATCATCCATTTTTTTGATGCCCGCGCGCTTTAAACGCCTTCCATCAAGCGACAAGCCTTCTCGCAGTTTCGCTAGTTTGGCTTCGTCGATAGTGCCGCGTACCCAGATCAGGTATTCCTTTTCAATATGCGAATCTGCGGCAATCAGTTTGCGTGCCACCCGACCATCCTGAGTCAGTACCAACAACCCTTGTGAGTCGATATCCAGGCGTCCGGCAGGCGCCATACCGACCCACGATAGCTTGGGATCACCACCACCCACATGATTTTCGGGGGTAAGTAACTCACTTGCCGCCTGATAACCCTTTTCCGGTAGGTTAGATACATAACCTACTGGTTTATTGAGCAATACAGTGTGTCGATTGGCCTGCTGTTGTTGTGCTGCCTGCATTAGCTCAATGGATTGGCTCGGTAGCACGCGGCTGCCCAGTTTATCAATCACCTTACCATCGACTAAAACCAGCCCTTGTTCAATATAACGATCAGCTTCGCGGCGCGAGCACAGGCCACGATGCGCCATCAGTTTGGAGAGCCGGATGGGCTCAGTTTCGGACATGGTACCTAAGTTTTGAGCAGGGCATCAGTAGCCTCAATCGCGTTACCGATGTAGCTTGCCGGGCTCAGCTTGAGTAAATCCTGTTTGGCTGGCTCTGGAATATCCAACGCCTGGATAAAATCGCGCAGGCTTTCCTGGTTAATACCATCCTTGCCACGCGTTAGCGCTTTGAGTTTTTCGTAGGGCTCGTCAATATTGTAGCGGCGCATGACAGTTTGAATCGGCTCAGCGAGCACCTCCCAGGCTGCGTCAAGATCCTGTGCAATACGCGTTTCGTTACAGCTCAGTTTACCCATGCCTTTGAGCAAAGATGCGTAAGCGATAGCGGTGTAGCCCGCGCCCACACCCAGATTACGCAGAACAGTAGAATCCGTGAGATCACGTTGCCAGCGACTAATCGGTAGTTTTTCTGCCAGGTGCCCCATTACCGCATTCGCCAGACCGAGGTTACCTTCTGCATTTTCAAAATCGATGGGGTTGACCTTATGCGGCATAGTACTGGAGCCCACTTCACCAGCAACGGTTTTTTGCTTGAAATAACCCAGTGAAATATATGCCCAAATATCGCGTGCAAAATCGATCAAAATGGTATTGCTACGATTCATTGCATGGCAAAATTCGGCGATAAAATCATGCGGCTCGATTTGGGTTGTCATCGGCTGGTATGTCAAGCCCAGATGCTCGACAAATTGTTGCGAAACTTCAGGCCAGTCAAGCTCTGGGTAGGCGCTTAAATGGGCGTTGAAATTACCCACCGCGCCATTGATTTTACCCAGCATCGGCGTAGCGGCAATTGCCTGGTAGGCTTTATTCAGTCGATGGACCACATTTGCTACTTCCTTGCCCAAGGTGGTTGGGCTGGCGGTTTGACCATGGGTGCGCGCCAGCATAGGGATCGCGATCGCGCCCTGCGCCTGCTTTTTTAAACTGTCGATGACCGCTTGTAGTCCGGGTAAAATAGCCTCATCGCGCGCGGCCTTGAGCATTAAAGCGTAACTTAGGTTATTGATGTCTTCGGAGGTACAGGCAAAATGGAAAAACTCACTATATTGGGCGATATCGGAATTGTCAGCAGTGGCTTGCTTTAAAAAATACTCTACCGCTTTAACATCATGGTTGGTGGTACGCTCAATCTGTTTGACCTGCTCAGCGTCTTCCCCGGAGAAATTCTTCACAATCGCGCGCAAAGCTTTTTTCGTTTTATGGCTAAATTCGGGTAATTCTTCTATGTCAGCCTGTTCACTCAAGTGAATTAGCCATTCGATTTCAACGTGGACACGGTAATAAATCAAACCGTATTCACTAAAATAAGGGCGGAGCTCCGCTGTTTTACTTGCATAGCGGCCATCAAGCGGCGATAAGGCGGTTAGACTGGACAAGTCCAGCTGTGGGTTGTTGGCGGACATTTACAAAATGCTAGAAATTTAAATAGGAAAACGAATTTTATCATATTGCCCAGTCTGGGCAGCAAACCAAAAGTCAGTGAAACTCGTGGTAAAACTCTTGATTCACCTGATTTCATCCCCAAATAGGGCAAAACCTTACGCAGAAATTTTTATGGTTACTCCACAAGACATTAAAGGCTGGATAGAGGCCGGTATCGCTGATTGCTCGGTACAGATAGATGGTGACGGGCATCATTTTGAGGCGGTGATTATCAGTCCCGAATTTGAGGGTAAATCACGTATCCAGCAGCATCAGCTTGTATATGGCGTGCTCGGTGATAAAATGGAGGCAGCCATCCATGCCCTATCGATGAAAACCATGACACCCGATGAAGCCAAAGGCTAAACTATTGGACAACACTAGACTTATACAAGAGAAACTAAAATGAGCATTCAAGAGCAGTTAAAAGAAGTCGTTGAGAATAACGACGTCGTTTTATTTATGAAGGGCACACCTGATTTTCCGCAGTGCGGTTTTTCTGGCCTTGCAACCCAAATTTTGCAACAAACCGGCACCAAATTTGCCTCGGTGGATGTCCTGGCGGATAACGCCGTTCGTGAGGGCATTAAGCAATACTCGAATTGGCCCACTATTCCTCAGCTGTATATTAAGGGGGAGTTTATCGGCGGTTCGGATATCGTTAAAGAGATGTTTGAAAATGGTGAATTGCAACAAAAACTGGATGCGGTAAGCGCATAAATCGTTCTGGGTTAGAGCCCAAATCGAGGAAGCGCCTGAAATAGTTAATATTTCAGGCGTTTTGCGTTATAGCCAGTTAAACTCTGCCTATGTCTGAACCATTGGTTACCGAAGCTGCGCACCTGCAGCGACAAATTCGTAGTTTCGTGCGTCGTGAAGGTCGAGCAACGCCCGCACAAAAGCAGGCGATGCTTGATTTATGGCCAAAATACGGGTTTGAGCCAGACGGACAAATTAATTTTCCCCGTTTATTTGGTCGCATGGCACCAGTGGTACTGGAAATTGGTTTCGGTGATGGTGAAGCTTTGGTCGATGCCGCCATGAAAATGCCCGATCAAGACTTTATCGGAGTTGAAGTTTATACTCCCGGAATGGGGCATTGTCTGTTGCGCGTTGAACAGGAACAATTGACGAATGTACGGTTATGTCAGCAAGATGCGGTTGAACTACTTAAGCATAATATTACCGATCATTCACTGAGTGAAATAAGATTGTTTTTCCCAGACCCTTGGCCCAAGAAAAAACACCATAAAAGGCGGATCATTAATCCGGAATTTGTTCAATTGATCAATAATAAATTAACAGCTGGGGGACGGCTTCATTTTGCAACCGATTGGGCGCCCTATGCAGAATGGGCGCTGAATATCTTTGAGGCTGATGCAACCCTAGAAAATATTATCGGCCCGCGTCGATTTATGCCCAAGCCGGATTCACGCTTAGTGACAAAATTTGAACGCAGAGGTCTTAGATTGGGCCATCGTTCGCGGGACTTAATATATACAAGCACTAAAGCATGAACCTGTCGAACCTACGAAGTTATCGACTTATTCTAACGGGGCTATTTGTCAGCTGGTTGAGCGCTTGTGCCATCCAGCAAAGCCCATTGAAAGATATCGAGCAACAAGCAAATTTTGCCGCCAAACAAAAACATTGGCAGGCGCATCGCGTTTTAGCAGAAAATGTTGAACGCTGGCAGGTTAAAGGCAAGATCGCGGTAAAAGTAGGCACCAAGGGTGGGCATGCCAGTTTGCGTTGGAATAGGGTTGATGCTACCACTCAGTACATTGAGCTGTTTGGTCCTTTGGGGGGTGGGCGCGTTGAAATTGAAACCGATATAGATGGAGCGTCTCTGAGAGATACAAAGGGCGGTTTCTTACAAGGTGATTCTGTGGCGGATTTGATTGCGCAACGGCTGGGCTGGCCTTTGCCGTTTGATCAACTGCCGTATTGGTTGCGCGGTCTGCCAGCGAGCGATACAGCACAAATGGAATGGGATATGCTGGGCAGGGTCCTTCATATGAATGATCAGGGCTGGCAAATAAGTTATTCAGATTACCAATCCATCACTACTTCATCCGGTGAAAAAGTCGATGCGCCGCGCAACATAGAGCTTAATGCGCTTCCAGGTACGCTGCGTGTCTATGATAAGAACGGCGAATTTATAGGTGAAAATTTCTTTGTCAGACTGATCATTCAGTCCTGGCTATCTTGATAGTGGGGTCAGCACCTCAATCTCAGCAATGGCTGGCACCCGCTAAACTCAATTTGTTTTTACATGTCACCGGGCGGCGTGATGACGGCTATCATACCCTGCAAACCGCTTTTATATTTCTAGATTATTACGATTACCTGACTTTTGAACTAAATAAGTCAGGCAGGATCACTCGGATTGATCTTGAGAATAGTATCGATCTTGCGTTGCCCGAAGATGATTTATGCGTTCTGGCTGCCAGGCTGTTGCAGCAAACCGCCAATGTTTCCCAGGGTGTTACTATTTATCTGCGAAAGCGAATTCCAGCAGGTGCTGGTCTAGGGGGAGGCAGTTCAGACGCCGCCACCGTGTTAATCGCGCTGAACCAGCTATGGCAGGCTGGCTTGAGCCACCTGGAACTGATCGAACTTGCTCGTCAACTGGGCGCGGATGTCCCCGTATTTGTACATGGTGAAAATACGCTGGCAGAAGGGGTCGGCGACTTATTTCAGCCCTTAGCGGTACCAGAGCAGATTTATTGCGTGCTCATACCCCAAATTCATGTCTCAACCGCCCATATTTTTTCTGATTCCTCATTGACACGCGACACCCCAATAAAGACAATACGCGGTTCTCTGCCGCCTGGGCTGACAAACGATCTGCAGGCTGTGACTTGCCGCCAGTATCCGGTGGTTAAACAGGCGTTGCAATATTTGCAGCAGTTTGGTGAGGCGCGGATGAGTGGCACCGGTGCCAGCGTTTTCTTGCCCTGTGATACACTCAAAGCCGCAGAGAAGATTTATCATGAGTGGCCCGCACGCAAAAACGGGCAGCTCAATGGTTTTGTGGCGCGTAGTTTGCTACGTCACCCACATAAATAGCGTTTGCTTTAAGGCTTCAGCCCGCGGGCAGGAGGTTTTAAAAGGCCGCGAAATATTGGGGTATCGCCAAGCGGTAAGGCACTGGATTTTGATTCCAGCATTCCCAGGTTCGAATCCTGGTACCCCAGCCAAAATTTTGGTCAGGTGATGATGTTTAAGCGTATGATCACCATGGCAACGGTACAGCTGTTAACCCTTAACCGGCAACACAATGATAGGCGGCAGAGAAAATCGCGAAGAGCTGGAAGATACAATTGTATTTTCTGGTAATGCTAACCCAGATTTAAGTCGGGAAGTGGTTTCGCGACTTGGTTTGCCACCAGGCAAGGCGCAGGTCTCAACGTTTAGCGACGGAGAGATCAGCGTTGAAATCATGGAAAACGTGCGCATGAAAGACGTTTTCGTGATTCAGCCGACGTGCTCACCGAGCAATGACAACTTAATGGAGTTGCTGATCATGATCGATGCACTACGCCGTGCATCGGCCAGACGCATCGTCGCGGTGGTGCCGTATATGGGGTATGCCAGACAGGATCGCCGACCGCGTACAGCGCGGGTGGCGATTTCTGCCAAGTTGGTTGCCAAGATGATTGGTCAAGCGGGGGCAACCCATGTTTTGACCATGGATTTACACGCTGACCAGATACAGGGTTTTTTCTCTGTGCCGACCGACAATATTTATGGTGGGCCGGTATTGGTTAGTGATTTATATCGTCAGCAGATTCCAAATCTGATGGTGGTATCGCCAGATGTGGGCGGGGTGGTACGCGCGCGTGCCATGGCCAAACAGCTGGAGACAGATTTAGCCATTATCGATAAACGGCGTCCCAAGGCAAATGTGGCCAAGGTGATGCATATCATCGGTAGTGTAGAAGGGCGCACTTGTGTGTTGATGGACGATATGGTCGATACTGCCAACACGCTGTGTGAAGCGGCAAATGCGCTTAAAGAGCATGGTGCGGTAAAGGTTTTTGCTTGTTGTACACACCCGGTGCTATCCGGGCCAGCGATTGAGCGAATTACCGATTCGCAACTCGATGAGTTATTGGTCACCAATACCATTCCACTCAGTCGAGAAGCACGGGCTTGCGGCAAAATCCGCCAGCTGAGTATTGCGCAAGTGTTGGCGGAATCAATTCGCCGGATCGCAATGGGCGATTCGATTAGTGATTTGTTTGTTGATTAGGAATCTCCTGATCAAACAGGCTTAACGAGGCGCTATAAAGGTACCTCATAAATTAAAGAGATAGAACAATGGGAAAGATTGTTATTGAAGCTGAAAGTCGAGCCAGAAGTAGTACGTCTGATGTGCGTCGGATGCGCCGCGAAGGACTGGTACCAGGGGTCGTGTATGGCGCTGAAGACGATAACGTTAATATCAAGATGGATCACAATAAGATTCTGCATAGTCTTGAGAACGAGACGTTTCACAGCTCTATTCTAGAGCTGAATATTGATGGCGAATCAGAAAATGTGGTATTGCGTGATTATCAGGTGCATCCTGCTTCGGATGTAAAAATCATGCACGTTGATTTTCAGCGGGTTAGCCGCAAGCAGAAATTGTCTATGACGGTGCCCTTTCATTTTATTGGTGAAGATGATTGCATCGGTGTCAAGCAGGACGAAGGAGTGCTATCGCGTATTATGAACGATCTGGATATCGTCTGTTTGCCTGCAGATTTACCTGAATTCATTGAAGTTGATGTTACCAATCTTCATTTGGGTGATTCGATATCATTGGGTGAGGTTAAATTACCTGAAGGCGTTGAGAGTCAGATTCTGAATGCGGATGGTGATCCTGATCAGGCCGTGGTACAAGTTTCCGCGCCGATTGTCGAGGTTGAGCCAGAGCCTGAAGAAGAATTGCTCGAAGGTGAAGAGGGCGAAGAAGGTGCTGAAGGTGAAGGGGGAGCTGAAGAAGGTGCTGAAGCAGCAACTGAAGAAGCGGACAGCGAGTAATTTCGCGTCCTTCTGAATGACTCAATGTGGCGCCCTCTACAAGTCAAATTAAACTGATTTGTGCGCTAGGTAACCCTGGTGACAAATACGCACAAACCCGGCATAACGCCGGGTTTTGGCTTTTAGGAAAACTTAGTGCCGAGCAGGGTCTCAGTTTGAGCCTGAACAATCGATTTAAGTCGTTGGTAGGTGATTACCACTATCAATCCAACGTGATCCGTGTGATCGCCCCACAATCTTTCATGAATAAAAGTGGGGAAGTATTGGCCCCGTTTGCCAAGTTTTATCAACTCCAGCCCAGCCAGTTATTGGTCGTGCATGATGAGATTGATCTGCCCCCCGGTGTGGTTAAATTTAAAACCGGAGGAGGTCATGGCGGACACAACGGCTTAAGAGACATAATCAAGCACTTAGGGAGCGGCGATTTTCATCGCCTGCGTATCGGGGTAGGGCATCCCGGGGACAAGGATAAAGTGGTTTCATACGTGCTCAATCGACCCACTTTTGCTGAATCCCAACTTATTGATGCAGGCATGGATAAAGCGCTGGCAGTGTTGCCGCATATTTTGCAAGGCGAATTCTCCCTCGCGATGAATGCGCTACACGGTGATGAATCATGATACGCGCGGATAATTCACATGGGCTTTAAATGCGGAATTGTCGGCTTACCCAATGTAGGGAAATCGACGTTGTTTAATGCGCTGACAAAATCAAGTTCTGCGCAGGCTGAAAACTACGCTTTTTGTACTATCGACCCCAATGTCGGTATGGTGGATGTGCCTGATCCACGCTTACAAGCGATAGCCAAACTGGTTAATCCGCAGCGCGTGATACCAACAACGATCGAGTTTGTGGATATTGCTGGCCTAGTGGAGGGTGCCTCCAAGGGAGAAGGTCTGGGTAACCGGTTTTTATCGCATATTCGTGAAACCGACGCGATTGCGCATGTGGTGCGCGCATTTGAAGATACCAATATTACCCATGTGAGCAACAAAATTGATCCGCTTTCGGATATCGAAACCATTAATACGGAACTGGTTTTATCGGACATGGAAAGCGTGGAAAAATCACTCCAAAAAGCCAAAAAAGCCTCTAAGTCTGGGGACAAGGAACAGTTAAAATTGGCCGCGTTTCTGGATAAAGTTCTGGCGCATTTACACGAGGGTAAACCCGTGCGCACACTATCGATGGACGCAACGCAACAGGCCTTGTTAAAGACCACATTTTTACTCACCAGCAAACCTACTTTATATATTGCCAATGTGGATGAGCAAGGCTTTGAAAATAATCCACATCTTGCAGCCATTATTGCGCATGCAGAAAGTGAAAATGCGCAGGTCGTGCCGATTTGTGCTGCCATAGAGCAAGAGCTGTCTACGCTTGATGAGGCTGAACAGTTAATGTTCCTGGAAGAAATGGGCTTGCAGGAACCTGGTCTTAATCGAATGATTTTCGCCGGTTATAAACTGCTTGATCTCATCACTTATTTTACGGCCGGTGTCAAAGAGGTCCGCGCTTGGACCGTGCTGAAAAATGCTACTGCTCCGCAAGCGGCGGGGGTGATTCACACCGATTTTGAACGTGGCTTTATTCGAGCAGAAACCATCTCTTATGATGATTTTATCGAGTATCAGGGCGAGCATGGCGCCAAAGACGCGGGCAAACTACGTCTGGAAGGAAAAGACTATATTGTTAAAGATGGCGATATCATGCATTTTCGCTTCAACGTATAAACTTGTTTACGGATATCGCCTAAAGCGACAATTACATTGCGCTAGAGAGGGTCGAGGCAGTATTAAACGCTTGTTGTTTACGCGCCTGCAATTCATCTGCGAGCTGATAGGCGATGTAGTATTTTTGAACGTTGGCGACGTAATCGACGGTTTCACGCCCGACTAATCGACCAGCGGCCAATTCAACATTTCCGAACCAGACATCTGGGTCCAGCCCCATTTGTTGGGTGAGCTCGCGCATGCTTTTGACTTTGGCGGGGCCTGCGTTATAGCTCGCCCAAATAAATGCCTGGCGATCATTTTCACTCAAGTCTGGGTCTGCATAATAATGATCGCGTAAAAAGGCCAAGTATTTTGCACTTGCATGAATGTTTTGCTCCAGCTTGTCGATGCTTTGAATATTTACGTTTTTGTCGGCCGCTGTGTCAGGCATGACTTGCATGATCCCGATGGCCCCACGGGGGCTTTGACTCGCATGCTTAAGGCCGGATTCCTGATAGGCCAACGCGGTAAGGGCGAGCTCATCAATACCATATTTTTGTCCATATTTTTGAAATAAGGGCAGGTATTTATTTAAACGAGCCCGTTCACTTTTTGCATTTGGGTTTTTTATCCAACGCGGGTTGGTAACGTATTCTCCCAGCAATATATTACCGAGCAGCTTGCCTTTGCCTTGTTGCGCAATAAATTCGTTCAACGCTGCTTTAAGCAAGGGGCTTTGCTTACGAATGGCCCAGCCTGCTTTTCGGGATTTTCTGATGAGAATCTCTTTGTGAAGATTCAAGTTCGGCATGATTTTTGCCCACAATTCAGCGCGATATTGATCTGCCACGGTGATTGGGAAAATACCTGCATTGACCAGCTCAAGTATATCTTCGCTGAGCATGGTAGCATCCACTTCAACAATTCTTATAAGGGGTAAATTGTGTTGGCCTAATACCTGATTGAGGATTTCGAGATGTTCTTTGTAGCTGCTATTGCGCAGCACATAAATAGATTTACCGGCCAAATCCCCAAGATATTCAATTTTTCCAGCCGAGGCATGTGAAACTACGATTTCCTTAATGGACACAATATCGCCGCTTGCGAAGTCTACCTGGCGTGATCGGGCTGGTGTGTCACTTAGGAACGCGGCCGCAACATCACCCAGACCTGCGGCCAGAGAGGGAATGAGTTGGTCAAAGGTAACGGGTAGAAAAATCAAACGAATACGTTGAGTCGGATCCTCAATGCCTGTATTTAGTTGCTTTACAAATTCACGAAAAAACCCCGCTTGTATACCGTGAATTTGCCCATTATCAAAAAAGAAATCCAGGCGGCTGTAAGTCACCAATACGCGTAACACTTTGCGTTTGCGTATTTCATCCAAATCACCCAAATAGGAATGTCCTGCTGCCTTAATCAAATCGGGAATAGGTTTGAAACGCGCATCCATCACTAACTTCGCAAGTTCACCATTACGGTCGGACTTTTTAGCGGCAGCGAGTTTTGCGAGTATCATGGTTTTACTCGCATTGACTTCTGGCTTGATGGTTGGTGTGCGGGTGGTTGCGGTAGTTAAATTTTCGCTGGTTTCCTTTTTCGGAAGGTGCTCTGCAGGCTTCTTCGTGTCGACCGGTTTTATTCTGGGTTTGATGATAAGTTGGGTTGAGCTGGCCGCTTCCTGTCTGATCGTGGGCGTACTGGTAGCCGCGCCCATTTTTGGGGTGGGTAATATATTTGAGCGCAGTGGTGTGCTGGTGGCCGTTTTACTCAATATTGGCGTGCTGGTCGCTGTGGCTGCTCTGGTGGGGTTATCTGGCGCACTGAGTACGAGTAACAAGGGTGAGAACACCAATATCAAATATTTGCCACACCACGCGCCAGGGCGCTTACTAAGCTGACGCTGTGCTGGCTTGGTATGCATACCGTCGACCATATTCCCCTGTCTAAACAACCCGCCAAGGCCTAAAAGGGCAAGACCACATCGGGGTCGGTTTTGAGCAACACCGCTCTAAACTGTTCTTGAATATCGGCCAAGGTCTCGGCATCATTTGCTTCAAAACGCATTATCAGCATGGGGGTGGTGTTTGAGGCACGTACCAGGCCAAACCCCTGCTCAAAATCTACCCGCACCCCATCCATTGTATGGACTATGCCGCGCTCAAATTGCGCATTTTGTTGCAGTTTTTCAATAAACTTATAGTGTTCACCTTCTTCGAATTCCAAGCGTAATTCGGGGGTGTTGACGGTATCGGGTAACCCGTTAAATACCTCACTCGGGCTGCTATCCATCTTTGACAGTAACTCGCACAATCGGGCGCCCGCATAAATACCATCATCAAAACCATACCAGCGCTCTTTAAAAAAGATATGCCCGCTCATCTCGCCCGCCATCGCAGCCTCGGTTTCCTTCAGCTTGGTTTTAATGAAGGAGTGCCCGGTTTTCCACATGGTGGGTTTGCCGCCTGCTTGTTCAATGGCGGTGGGCAGGGTGCGCGTGCATTTCACGTCATAAATAATTTCGGCTCCCGGGTTACGGCTAAGGACATCTCGCGCGAATAAGATCATTTGTCGATCTGGCCAAATAATATTGCCTTCTTTGGTGACTACCCCGAGACGATCACCGTCGCCATCGAAAGCCATCCCAAACTCGCTGTCCGTAGCTTGCACCGCCTGGATTAAATCCTGCAGGTTTTCAGCCTGACTCGGGTCGGGATGGTGATTGGGAAAGTGTCCATCCACCTCGCAAAAAAGCTCGGTCAGCTCACAGCCCAGGTCTTTGAAAACTTTGGGTGCGATCGCGCCTGCCACACCATTACCGCAATCGATCACCACTTTCATGGGGCGATCCAGTTTTAAATCAGAGGTAATACGATCACAATACTTGTCCAGCATATCAACCCGCGAAAGTGTGCCTTGCCCGGTTTTTAAATTGCCATCTAATATTCTTTGCTTAAGCATCTGGATGTGTTCACCCGATAAGGTTACGCCATCAATCATCATTTTCAGGCCGTTGTATTCAGGTGGATTATGGCTGCCGGTTATTTCCACGCCCGACCCTGTGCCCAATTCATAGGTGGCAAAATACAGCACTGGAGTAGGCACCTGGCCGATATCAATTACATCTACACCTGCCGCCATAATCCCCGCGCCAAGTGCTTCAGCAAATTTGGGGCCAGATAAACGACCATCGCGGCCAATGACCATGGTATTTACGCCCGCTTCAATGGCGTTACTCCCCAACGCCTGCCCAATCAGTTTTACCGTCTCGACAGTAAGTGATTGATCGACGATGCCTCGTATATCGTAGGCTTTAAAAATTTCTTCCGCTAATTCCATAGATAACCCCTTCGTGATTTAGTTTTAGTCCAGACACAGTTACTCTGCGCGTTCGACGTACAGGCCGGTTTCGGTATTGATTTTCACTTTCTCATCCACGTTAACAAATTGTGGGATGGTTACCTTCAGACCGGTTTCCAGCAACGCTGGCTTGCCACTACTGGTTGCGGTTTGGCCCTTGATTGCAGTTTCGGTTTCCACCACCTGTAAAACCACATTATTGGGTAAATCGACGCCAATGGGTATGTCATTATTAAAGTTTACTTGCACGTCAGTATTGGGTAATAGATATAACGTTTGGTCACCCAAGTCTTCCGCCAAAATAGTAGTCTGTTCGTAAGTCTCGAGATCCATAAAGATGTAATCCTCTCCTTCCGCGTATAAAAACTGCATTTTGCGTGGATCAACATGTGCCTTTTCTACCTTATCATCAGAGCGAAATCGCTCGTTCAATTTGGTACCATCTAGCGATTTCATCTCTAGTTGAACAAACGCACCGCCCTTGCCGGGTTTAACGTGGTTTTTCTTGAGAATGCGCCATAGTTTATTTTTATACTCGATCAAATGACCAATGCGGACTTCAAAAGCGGAAATTTTCATAGGGTATGGCGCTGCCATGCTGGTAATTATGTGAGGGAGGGATTCTAGTGAACCCCGCCCAGATCATCAACACCCGCACGAATCGCTTTGATATGGAATGTCGGCAATGTCCGCGCCTTGCCCGTTTTCTAGATGAAGTTAAAGCCGAACACCCGGATTATTACTGCAAGCCGGTTCCGTCTTTTGGTGATCCAAAAGCGTCTATTCTGATCATTGGATTGGCGCCGGGTAAGCATGGCGCGAATGCCACGGGGCGCCCCTTTACCGGAGATTACGCTGGCTTATTGCTCTACGAGACCTTGCATAAATTTGGTCTTGCCTCACAACCGACTGGCACCCACATCGATGATGGTTTGACCTTGAACCAAGTACGCATCGTTAATACGGTGAAATGTTTGCCCCCGGCGAATAAGCCGACCACCCAGGAGATCGATACCTGTAGCCGTTTATATTTGCAAAACGAGTTGCAAGATGAAAATGTTAGAACCTTGATTGCATTAGGTGGGATCGCGCATCGCGCCGTGCTCAAATCACAAGGCTTAACGCTCTCTCGCCACCCCTTTGCGCACTTGTCGGAGTATTCACTTCCTTCAGGTTCGCAGCTTATCTCGAGTTATCATTGCAGCCGGTATAACACCCAAACCCGGCGTTTGACCGCTCAGATGTTTGAGGCGGTGTTTGAACGCGCATTGGCAAATATATAATCAACAATGGCGGATTCTGCTTTTGATAGCGCGCGCTTTCTAGCCAGTCTGACGTCGCGTCCGGGCGTGTATATCTATCGCGATGAGACGGGTAAAGTCTTGTACGTGGGTAAGGCCAAAAACCTGAAGAACAGGGTGAGCAGTTATTTTCGTAAAACCGCCTTACCTTCGCGCACCATGTTAATGGTCTCGAAAATCGCGCAGGCAGAGGTGCATCAAACCCATACGGAAGTCGAAGCCCTGTTGCTGGAATATAACCTGATTAAGCAACACCGGCCTTTTTACAATATTCTTTTGAAGGATGATAAAAGCTACCCTTATATCCGCCTGAATACCAAAACACGTGCGCCCTGGCTGAGCTATTATCGTGGCAGCCGCAATAAACAAGGGCGGTTTTTCGGCCCATTTCCAAGCGCAATGTCGGTGCGCGAAACGCTAGCTTTTCTGGAGCGAGTGTTCAAGTTGCGCCAGTGCAGTGAAACCATTTTTAAGCATCGATCCCGACCTTGCTTGCAGTATCAGATCAAGCGTTGCAGCGCGCCCTGCGTGGGGCGAATTTCTGATGCGGACTACGCCGAAGACATCCGCCAGGCGATTGCCTTTCTAGAGGGTAAGGATGAAACCCTGGCCCGGGATTTGGCAAAAAAAATGGATGCAGAAGCCAAGGCACTCAATTATGAGCTCGCTGCAGCTTTGCGAGACCGAATTGCTGCGCTCAAGCAAGTGCAGGCACGCCAATATGTAAGTGGTGCACAAGGCGATGCGGATATTATCGCCTTGGTGCTGGAAGGGGATAAAGCGTGTTTTTATGTCAGCCACGTGCGCCATGGACGCCATTTGGGTGGCCGCCATTTTGTGCAAATGAATCGACTGGATTTACCTGAGGCACCTTTGATGCAAGCGTTTGTAACCCAGTACTATTTGGGCCATGATGCACCCAATGAGATTATTCTGAGCAATATACTGGAAGATCAGACTTTAATTGAAACTGCACTGGCAGAACAATCCAAAACGGCGACTAAAATTAAAACCCGGGTACGCGGCCATCGCCGGCGTTGGCTTAAGCATGCAAAAATCAACGCTGAGGATCACTTACGCCAGCACTTAAGTGAGCGGACTACCTTAAATACACAGTACGCAGAGCTGGTAAAGGTACTTGAATTTGAGCAGGCACCGAACCGCATGGAGTGTTTTGATATCAGTCATACGGGCGGTGAGCGAACCGTCGCTTCTTGTGTGGTTTTCGATGAAAATGGGCCGGTTAAGTCAGCTTATCGGCGTTTTAATATTAACGGTATCGAGCCCGGCGATGATTACGCGGCCATGCGCCAGGTTTTGCTGCGCCGATATCAGCGTTTGATCGAAGAAGATGCGGTTTTACCCGAGCTGATTGTCATTGATGGTGGCAAAGGGCAGATTACCCAGGCCAGAGAAGTAATGGCTGAATTACAACGCGCGGATATTCCTCTGCTCGGGGTCTCCAAAGGCCCAGAGCGCCGACCAGGGGAGGAAAAGCTGCACTTGGCCCAACAAAATAAAATTCTGCAACTTAAGCCCAGCTCACCTGCTTTACACCTGATCCAACAAATTCGCGATGAAGCGCATCGTTTTGCGATCACGGGCCATCGTGCCCGGCGCGCTAAGAAAATGACCAGCTCGCCCCTGCAGGGGATAGAAGGTGTAGGTGATAAGCGGCGTCAGGCCTTGCTGAAGCATTTTGGCGGCTTGCAGGCGGTTAAAAAAGCTGGGGTTGAGGATCTCGCCAAGGCGCCCGGCATCAGCCTAAAAATCGCGCAGCGAATATATGAACTGTTTCACTAAAAGCTGTAATTATAACCCCGAAAAGGAAACTGGCCGTTTAGGCCGAACACTGGCACAATAAGGCTGAAGAGATCCTCGGAAATTTGAATGCAATGGAATCTACCTAATATCCTAACCCTGTTTCGTATAGCTATTATTCCAGTATTGGTGGTGATGTATTTATTTAGCGAATGGCCAGGGCGGGCAGAATGGCTCACAGCGGTGTTTATCATTGCGGCGGTGACAGATTGGGCAGATGGATATCTTGCTCGCAAAATGAATATCAGTTCGCCATTTGGTGCATTTCTTGATCCGGTAGCGGATAAACTCATCGTTTCAACCGCCTTAGTGTTGCTGGTCTCGGATATGGTTGTGCTTGATCGGGCTTATTCTGCGGTTTTGTTCATCATTTCGGTTGCGGTCATTATCGGCCGCGAAATCGTGATCTCCGCCTTACGCGAAGTCATGGCAGAGATGGGTAAACGCGGTGCGGTAGCTGTAGATAAATCGGGGAAATTCAAAACGGCCTTTCAGCTGATTGCCATTTCTATGTTGTTGTATGCCAAGCCTTTTTATGGCCTACCGATTTTCAAGATTGGCGAGGCTTTTTTGTATCTCGCGGTGGCGCTGACATTGTGGTCAATGTGGGTGTATTTAAGCGCAGCGGCCAAATCATTCGATGGTTAGGGCGTTACCCAAATTAGCCATTAGGATTTATCAATCTAGTAGGGTGATTTGTATTGACATGCCGTGTGCCATCGGTAGAATGCTCTGCCCTGTTAGCGGGAATAGCTCAGTTGGTAGAGCACGACCTTGCCAAGGTCGGGGTCGCGAGTTCGAATCTCGTTTCCCGCTCCAGATTCATCTCTTGAGAGAGAACTAACCCAGTCGCTCGCTTGAGTGCTGGGTTTTTTTATCTGATATGTTTCAACATGCCAGATTTGCGCGATAATTGCGCGCCATTGGCTGGATGGCAGAGTGGTTATGCAGCGGCCTGCAAAGCCGTGTACCCCGGTTCGATTCCGGGTTCAGCCTCCATTTTATTACTTGTTACTTGGATGGTGCATTAGCATCCGATCGAAGTAAAAAGAAAAATGTAAGTCCGCCCTTGAATTGCCTGGGTGGCGTTGTGGTAGACAGCAGTGCAATAGCGCTGCTTTGATAGACTGAAATATAATAAAATTATAAGCCCATCCCCTGAATGCCCGGGTGGCGAAATTGGTAGACGCAAGGGACTTAAAATCCCTCGGTGGCAACACCGTGCCGGTTCGATTCCGGCCCCGGGCACCATTTTTCAGGCTGTTTCAAGTCGTTTCAAATCGTTTAAATAAACCATATAAAACAAATAGATAGAAAGCTTCTGCTTGTTTTAAAGTCCTTCTTGCTTCCACCGTATTAGCGGAAATCCTGTTTCAGGCTGTTTCACCGTTTTTCACTATTTTGTATACTCAGGTATACAAAGAGGTATACAAAGTTTTTGGGTAAAACGGATGAAACGGCTCACAACAACCACGATTCAGCGCACCAATATCCAACCAGGGAACTCGCTCTGGATTACGGATGATAAAGAACAGGGTCTGCGAGTTCGCATATCTGTCACCAAGGCAGGTCTCAGAAGAGCGGTCTTCTACTATCGTTACCGTGACCGCGTTACCAAGAAACTTACCAATAAGAAGATTGGCACCTTCGGCGCGGACGGAGGCTTGAGCCTGGAAGCCGCCCGTGCTCAGGTCAGGGATCTTCGTTCTGCTGTAGAGAAAGGGACGAGTGCCAAGGCCTACATTGAGAAACAGAGGAGAGAGTCCATAAAGATCGAAATTGGTGGTATTCGTCAGTTGGCCATCAGCTTTAGCGAGTACCTCGATACGACAACTCTTTCAGATTCGAGTAAGGTGATCTATCGTCGATACCTTCGAGCGATTGCACATGCCTGGGCTGACAGGAAGCCGGATGATGTCACCCCTGATGATTGCGAGGCACTCTTCAACCAGGTGATGCGTAATGGTGTGCCAAATGTCGATATCGAAGGAAATCCGCTCAGGACTGCTGCCAAACGTACGCGAAAGGGTGGGCACAGGGCGGCCGGCCATCTGCTGGCCACCGGTAGTCGATTCTGGGAACGAATGCGCCGTCAACGGGTTGCCATGCTCAATCCCTGGGCGAGGATGAAGGAATTGCGCGAGCGCTCAGAATCCCGCATTTCCGATTTCCATCTGACAGATGAACAAATTACTGACGTTCTCCATAGAGCCCCCGACCTATTGACAGAACGCGCCCATAACGCCTGTTTATTGCTTCTCTCGACGGGTTTAAGACCCACTGAGGTACTGGGTGCCACAAAGGATGAATTCGACCTGGAGAAGCGAGAGTGGCTCATTCCCGCACACCGGATGAAATACAAGAAGGCCGACCACCTGGTTTTTTTAAGTGATCTTGCTATAGAGATTATTGAACGGTTGACATCACAAAGCCAGAAGGGCCATCTCTTTCCAGCTCAAGCAGGAAGGTCACCCCACTTCACAACTGATCATCTGTGCGAGTTCCTGAAGAAATTCGAAATCCCCGGTTTTACCCCCAAGGGATTCCGCGCGACCGTTAGAACCGGGCTGCAGCGCATCGGTTGTCCAGAGGAGGTTCGCTCGCGAATGAGTCACCATCAGCGCCTGGATCGCGTTGCCAAAAGCTATGACCAGTACAGCTACGATGACGAGGCTCGGGAATGGTGGCAAAAATGGGGTAATCATATATCCAGTCTCGCTAACTCCAACAAATAGCGAGATTATTTCTTGCCAATCCTTTGTTACTGGTTACTATCTATGTAACCACCAATATTAAGGAAATAACAAGAAACACATGACAGAAGGGCAAAAACAGCGTCTGGAGCAGCAGCTCTGGAAAATAGCCAATGAGCTACGCGGGAAGATGGGAGCGGATGAGTTTCGAGATTACATACTGGGATTTATCTTTTATAAATATCTTTCTGAAAAGCAGCTCATTCACGCTAATCACCTATTGGAAACGGAGGATGTAAAGGACTATCACCTCGTTAGGGATGAGGAGGATATCGAGGCCATCAGGGAGGACTCTCTCGAAAAGCTCGGTTACTTTCTTCTGCCTGACGAGCTCTTCGACTCGATCACTGCGAAAGGGAATGCCAATACTGAAGAGCAAAGCAATTTTATCCTCGAAGACCTACAGGCCATTCTCAATAGTGTTGAGCAAAGCACGATGGGAACGGATAGTGAGGACGATTTCAATAAGCTTTTCGAGGATCTCGACCTGGCCAGTACCAAGCTGGGACGCTCTCCACAGGCACGAAATACACTCATAGCAAAAATTCTCTCCCATTTAAACGGCATAGATTTTGGGCTGGAAGAGGCCGATTCCGACGTATTGGGGGATGCCTACGAATATCTAATTGCCCAGTTTGCATCGGGCGCAGGAAAGAAAGCGGGTGAATTCTATACTCCTCAGCAGGTATCCAAGGTGCTTGCTAAGCTGGTAACGCTTGATAAAACACGCGTTAAGAATGCTTATGACCCTGCTTGTGGCTCGGGGTCATTGCTTCTTCGTATCGCTAAAGAGGCTGAAGTCGGAGAGTTTTATGGCCAAGAGCTAAACAGGACGACCTATAACCTGGCGCGCATGAATATGATTCTTCACGACGTGCATTTCAGTCGGTTTGATATTCGCCAGGAAGACACACTTGAACACCCGCAACACCTTGAGGAACGTTTTGAGGCGGTTGTGGCTAATCCGCCTTTTTCAGCCAAGTGGAAAGGGAAGGATAATCCGCTTAACGAAACCGATGACCGATTTAGCCAATATGGAAAGCTAGCCCCAGCTGCGAAGGCAGATTTTGCTTTTGTTCAGCATATGATTTATCAGATGGCTGAGAATGGAACCATGGCCGTTGTATTGCCGCATGGTGTTCTCTTTAGGGGGGCAGCTGAGGAAGCGATTCGTAAGTACATAATTAAAGAGCAGAATTATTTGGACGCCGTTATTGGTTTGCCGCCAAACCTTTTTTATGGAACTGGTATTCCAGCTTGTATTTTAGTGTTGAAGAAATGTCGCGTTCATGATGAAGACATTCTTTTCATTGATGCATCACGAAATTTTGAAAAGGAAGTAAACCAAAACACTCTAAACGATAAACACGTAGATAAAATTATTGAGACATATACGAAAAGGAAAGATATAGATAGGTACGCTTATGTCGCTCCACTCCAGGAAATTGCTGAGAATGATTACAACCTCAATATTCCACGTTATGTTGATACCTTCAAAGATGAGATCGCAATAGATATTGAAGTTGTTACTTCAGACCTAAGGGCACTAGAAAAAGAAATGGAGGTGGCTGACAAGAAGATTGCCGAATTCTGTGTGGAGTTAGATATTCCCAAACCTTTTTAGTTCTAACGGATGGATATGGTCATAATCCCAAAACAACAGACGCCTAAACTCAGGTTCCCTGAGTTCAAGGATGATTGGAAGACTCAAGAGATTGGTCAGTTACTTTCACGAGTAGGTGAGCCTGTTCAAGTTGGAGCCGATCAAAAGTACCACGAAATAGGGATAAGATCTCATGGTAAAGGCATCTTTCACAAAGAGCCTGTTTCAGGTGAAGTACTAGGCAATAAACGAGTTTTCCAAGTTCATATACCCGCATTTGTCGTAAATATTGTATTCGCTTGGGAACATGCAATTGCCCAGACTACTGAAAGTGAGCGAGGGTTCATCGCATCGCATCGCTTCCCAATGTTCGTACCTAAAGACAATAAGTCCAGTATATCGTTTATTCGATACTTCTTTCTTCGAGCCTATGGAAAGCATTTGCTGGGTTTGGCATCACCAGGTGGTGCGGGACGAAATAAGACATTGGGGCAAAAGGAGTTCTCTAGACTGAAAGTAATTGTTCCAGAAGTGGATGAACAGGAAAGAATCGCGACTTTCTTGTCTTCTATTGATAAAAAAATTGATCAAATTCTCAAAAAACAAGCACTATTGTCCTGTTAATTTGCATCCAAAATTGACCCGGGATTTGCACTGAATTTTGACCCGTCTATTTGGTCTGATTATGACCTAAGTTGAGTTTCTTTTTTTAGCTTTCACCTCCTTCATTTTTGCTGTTGAATGCCTGAACCGGTAACTGTCATTACCCGTTTCAATGATATGGCAGTGATGGGTTAATCTGTCCAACAATGCCGTTGTTAATTTCGGATCACTGAACACACTAGACCATTCTGCAAAATCCAGATTAGTGGTAATGATGATACTAGTCTTCTCATAGAGCCTGCTGATCAGATGGAATAATAATGCCCCACCGCTTTGACTGAACGGCAGATAGCCCAATTCATCCAGGATCACCAGATCGGTATGCAATAAACGATTCGCCAGGCGCCCTGGTTTTCCCAATTGTTTCTCCTGCTCAAGCTGGTTGACCAGTTCAATTACGGACAGACAACGCACCCTGAGATGGCGATGCTGTATGGCCTGTACACCAATGGCTGTTGCCAGATGTGTTTTGCCCGTACCCGGGCCGCCCACGAAGACGATATTCTGCGCGTCTTCCAGAAACTCACAGCGATGCAAGGCCCGGATAAGTGCTTCATCGGCCTCGCTCTCGCTAAAATCAAAGCCAGCCAGATCTCGATAGGCCGGGAACCTGGCTACCTTCATCTGGTAGTTGATGGAACGGACTTCCCGTTCAGCCACCTCAGCCTTAAGCAAGACCTCCAGGATCGGTATCGCCTGCTGATAAGCAGGTGCAGACTGAGTGGACATGGTCGCAATGGTCTCAGCCATACCAAACAGCTTGAGAGACTTCAACGTAGTAATCATGGCTTGCGCTTTCATTGCTTGCCTCCACGAAGACGATCATAGCGCCGGGTGTTGGCCACAGGCTCATTCACCAGCTTCAGCGCTGCAGGTGTTCGAAGCGACTTGGGACGAGGGGGGTCACTGAGCCTGCTCAGGCAATTGAGTACATGCTCCCGGGACGGGTGTTCAACCTTCAGAGCTTCGTTAACTGCCCGTTCAACCAATTGCTCATCGTGCAACAGCACCAGGGCCAGTACATCAACCATCTCACGATCACCACCAGGGTGCTTTAACAATCGGGTTTGCAGTTGTTGGAAACTCTCCGGCAGTTCCTTGAAGGGGGCACCATTACGTAACGCCCCAGGCTTACGCTGTACCACTGACAGATAGTGGCGCCAGTCATATATTGTCCTGCCGCTGCTGCCATGATCGCGGGTAAAGACCCGTTCATGAACGGCCACCTGGCGGGCTTCAGCCACAATCACCAACCGTTCGGCATACACGCGCAGGCTCACCACCCGGTTGGCAAAGCTCGCCGGGACACTGTATCGATTATGTTCAAAGGTGATCAGACAGGTCGAGGTAACACGTTTGCTGTGTTCAACAAAGCCGTCAAAGGCAGCGGGCACCTCCATCAGATTTGCTTGCTCCTGTTGCCAGTAATCGTAGATCGTCTTTAGTTTGTCCTGGGGATGGGCCGATTCTTGCCACAGATCAATACAGCGCTTAAGCAACCAGCGGTTCAGTTCAGCGAGCGATTTGAATCGGGGGGCATCCTGCCATATCCGGTACCGCGCATCGCGTACCCCTTTCTCCACCTGACCTTTCTCCCAGCCCGCTGCAGGGTTGCAGAACTCCGCTTCGAATAGATAGTGGCTAGCCATCGCTTGAAAGCGCCGGTTGATGGTCCGTTGCTTGCCGCGACCTACTTTATCCACCGCTGTCTTCATGTTGTCATATATCCCCCGTTCTGGAACACCACCGAAGATGCCGAAGGCATGGTAGTGCGCATCAAACAGCATCTCGTGGCTCTGCAACAGGTAGGCCCGCAGGTAGAAGGCCCGACTGTGGCTGAGCTTGAAGTGCGCAATCTGCAACTTGGTGTTCACGCCATTGATCACCGCATAGTCTTCGCTCCAGTCGAACTGGAAGGCTTCTCCTGGCGCAAAGGATAAGGGAACATAGGTGTGTTTGCCCGCACCTCGCTTTGCCTCCTGCTGTTCCTGCCTCCAGGCGCGAGCAAAGGCAGCCACTCGATCATACGAACCTGTAAACCCAAGCTTAACCAAATCACTGTGCAGTCGCCGCATCGTGCGTCGCTGCTTGCGGTGTCTTCTTGATTCCCTAAACAGCCAATTGGTCAGTGTCTGCTCATAATCATCAAGCTTGGATGGACTCTTCCTGCTGGGGTAGCTCGGCTCCACCACGCCACTAGCGAGGTACTTGCGAACTGTATTACGGGACAGCCCGGTTCGCCTTGCTATCTCTCGAATCGGCATCCCCTGGCGGAAATGCCATCGTCTTATTACACTTAATAACGCCACGTCTATCACTCCGATTATCTCCTGCATTAGTTCTTCGCAGGAGGGGTTGTACGTGGGTCAAAATTCGATGCAAATACCTAGCCTTAGTGGGTCAATTTTGGATGCAAATTAACAGACTGTCTCATGGGTCATTGAAATGTCAGCTTAGGGGTTGCAAGCGGCCAACCCAAGGACTCGCAATTGTCATGCTTGATTTGAATTTCTTCAGAGATATTGTTAGGTCGAGTACCACATTTACATATGAATGCGCAGAGATTTTGCCTATTGTTGGTATATTTGTTGGTATATTTGTGAACGCATGTTTTTTATATTATTATTATTCAATTAGTTAATGATATTATATGAGTGCGGCCCCGGCACCATTTCTTGATAATATTCACTTTGTTTTGGGCGCAGTGTCAAACTAGTACGAGTAGTAGGAAAGTTGACGTAGACTAAATCAAATTGGATAATCCCTTGTTTTCTTTAGGCATGAAAGTAGATCAGGCGAGACATGGAAGACCGAAGAAAAACACTTAAAAGGGTACTGACCCCTTTTCCCGACCCCTTTTCCCGTGATTGCTGTTAGTGCTTTCGTATTACTCGCTAAACAAACCATGATTTAAATTCCCTCAAAATAACGAACCTAAGGAAACTTCAATGATGTTCAAATACGTAGCCATAATTTTATCTATTACGATATTCTTTGGATGTGCGGGTCCTATTAAGCAAGAAAACTTAGAACCATTAGATGCTGTGGTTGAAACGATAGTTATAGAAAAAAACCACAAATTTAGGGTGAAACCAAAATCACAGGAATATGCTTTGTTAATAGCTGGCGAGTACAAACCTGTGGGAAAGACTAAGCATGGTATTTTCTATGCTGGACCCAAGAAATGCTTGAGGTTATTAAATTCTTGTGGAAAAGTAGATAATTGCGGAATTCTGGAATCTTCCAAAGACCAATCATGGAAATTATTTATATTTGACGATATTGCAGAAGCACGTTTCAACAACCCCAATGTAAATATGTCTGCTGGTACATATGGCGCAACGGGTGGGGCAATAGCTGTGGGAATTGATTCATTAATGCAAAGGAAAATGCGGGGCACAGGTCATGCAAATAACTTGCAACTAGAAAAGAGTGGAATTATCTACTCAAGAAAAAAACTATAATCAACTCGTTGCGTGACTACTCGTTGAATCGCATCTTCTTGTTCGTGTCCAGGCAACGCTCTCAAACTTTCAACATTTCAGCGGCACGAGGTTACGAAACTCACAAATTTGCGTCTTTTGATTTATAGCCGCCACTTCCCATATTAGCCAGCTTTCCCGCCACTATTGCGCGCTGGCTCTTTTAGGCTGCCGCTACAAAGAGGTACCTAGGGGCGTTTCAAAAAAGCGAAAAAAGCGAAAAAAGGGTCAGTACCCTTTTATTACGAACCAAGGCAGTTTACGTTTTCTCGCAGCAAAAGGGCGCGACCCCTTTAAACATTATTACTGACTCAGTGGGTGAGGATACTGATTGTGAATTTTTGCAATATCAACTTGCACTTCTTTATCAAGCGTGGTCGAAACCGATTTCAGCGCTGACTCAATTTGATCAAGGCTTGTTGCGCCAATAATATTGCTGGTAATGAATGGCTGTTGATTCACAAACGCATGTGCCATCACCGCAGGATCCAATCCATGCGCACGGGCTATCGAAACATATTGATCAACAATAGCCATCACATCATCGGCGATATACTTGGTGAAATATTGACCAAATAGTTGCATTCTTGAACCAGCAGGCCTGGCTCCATCTTGATATTTTCCAGACAGAACGCCCATCGCCAATGGTGAATAAGCGAGCAAACCCACGTTTTCCAGACATGAAACCTCTGCCATTCCAAATTCATAAGCACGATTAAGCAAATTATAAGGATTTTGAACACTCACCACCCGAGGGAAATCATTTTGCTTAGCCAGATTAAGCATTTGCATGGTTCCCCATGGGGTATCATTTGACAATCCAATATAACGAACCCGTCCAGAGCGCACTAATTCGTCAAGTGCTGATAGCGTTTCTTTAAGTGCGATAGGTTTATCATCGGGGTTATAGACATAGCCCAACTGGCCAAATAAATTTACTTCGCGGTCTGGCCAGTGAAGTTGGTATAAGTCAATATAATCTGTTTGCAATCGTTTTAGACTTGCATCGCAGGCAGCAAAAATACTCTTTTTATCTAATCGAGTTTCACCATTATGAATATGTGGGCGAGCATAGGCAAAGCGAGTGGCCCTGCCCAATACTTTGGTTGCCAGGATAACCTCATTCCGCCGGCCATGCTGCGTAAACCAGTCACCGATATATTGCTCAGTTACGCCATACGTTTCTTCACGTGGCGGTACAGCATACATTTCCGCGGTGTCGATAAAATTAATTCCGTTATCGAGCGCGTAGTTTATTTGCTTAAAAGCATCCTCGCGGGTATTTTGCTCACCCCAAGTCATTGACCCTAAACAGATCAGACTCACATCAATATTTGTGTGACCTAGTTTTCTGTATTTCATTTTTATAGCTTAGCATTAGACTATACGGCGTTAATAATAATCTAGTGCCCTGTTATTCGCCATTATTCTGCGTTTCAGGGAAGCAATACTTTATTTGAACTAATCAACATTGGTGTCTAGCTCAGGCAGGCCCATACAATTAAAAGCGAAGTGTTGACTTGTTTTGGATACCTTTTAGACTATTGCTTGAATTCCCAATATCGCCCGGCGCTAGAATCGATAGCGCGTAGGCCAAATCGATCGTCCGCCCGTTTTCTCCTTTGCTTAAAAGGGTACTGACCCCTTTTTACTTAAATCCTGTCACTTCATAAAGTTATAATCTATTGTAAAGAATAGTTAGCTTCAATACTAAAGACACAGAGAATGGAATTTGAATGGGTAGCAGCCGCCCTGGGAGATGTCGCCTGGATTGGCCTGGCATTCGCTTTTGGGTTTTTCACGACATTAATTCGATTACCCGCATTGGTCGGATTCTTGGGTGCAGGATTTATCCTCAATTACCTAGGCTTTGCGCACGGTGAAATGTTACAACGGCTTGCTGACCTGGGCATTACTTTGCTATTGTTCACAGTTGGACTTAAGCTGGACTTAAAGAGCTTGTCACGCCCACAGATCTGGGGCACTACTTTGATTCACATGGGGCTAGTGACCGCTTTATTCGGTGCTGCTTTCTTCGTTTTAGCGTTGATTGGTTTGCCATTATTTTCTGATCTGAACTTGCAACAGGCGGCACTGGTCGCTTTCGCGTTGAGTTTTTCCAGTACTGTATTTGTTGTCAAAGTATTGGAAGAACGTGCGGAGATGACTTCGCGCCATGGCCGAATATCAATTGGTATTTTGATTATGCAAGATTTGGCCGCCGTCATTTTCCTGGCTGCAACGTCTGGAAAATTACCTACTATCTGGGCCCTAGGTTTGATACTGCTAATTCCAGCCAGCCATATCCTTAAAAAGTTAATGGTAAAAGCCGGGCACGGCGAATTACTTATTCTATACGGTTTTGTTTTAGCCCTGGGCGGCTATGCACTATTTGAGTTTGTTGGTGTGAAAGGCGATCTGGGTGCATTAGCAGCAGGAATACTGGTTTCCTCCCACCCAAAAGCCAAAGAGCTCGCCAAAACTATGTTTGGTTTCAAGGAAATGTTCCTGGTTGGGTTTTTTCTCACCATTGGTCTGGCCGGCGAGCTTAGTTTACTAACAGTACTGCTTGGAATTGCCTTGGTACCACTAGTGATCATAAAGTCAGTTCTATTTATAAAAATCTTAACCTACATGCACCTGCGCTCTAGAACGTCGTTGCTGGCTACTTTGAACTTGAGTAATTACAGCGAGTTCGGCTTAATCGTAATGGCAATCGGAGTCAACAACGGCTGGCTGGACCCACAATGGTTGATAGTGATGGCGATTGCCCTTTCAGTTTCCTTGATCGTCGCCGCACCATTAAACAAGGCCGATAATCATTTATACAGAAAGTATCTTGACTACTGGCACTCGCTGCAAAGCTCCAAACGATTAGCTGAAGATGAATCGATGGACACTGAAAATGCTACCGTTGCTATCTTTGGTATGGGCCGTGTTGGCGCAGGTGCATACGATGAACTTACTGAAACCGAGGGTAAAAAGGTGCTTGGTGTAGATTTCAATAATCAGCTGGTTGACAAACATATCAAGGAGGGCAGAAACGTCATCATGGGTAATCCAAGCGACCCGGATTTTTGGGAAAGAATTGAACATAATCCAAAGTTTGAATTGATACTACTGGCCATGCCGAACCTGCAAGCTAATCTCAGCGCCCTTACCCAACTACAAGCGATGAATTATCCAGCCGAACTGGCCGCAGTCGTTCGCTATCCTGACGAAGAAGAAGCGTTACGCGAGAAAGGTGTTAAAGAAGTTTTTAACATCTATTTTGAAGCTGGTGCCGGGTTTGCGGAGCATGTTGTTCAACACCTTGAGGCGGATCCTGATAAAAGGCTGAGTTGATTATTAGGGAATCTGAACAAGTACTTACTCTTCTCTCGTCACTCCCGCACAGACGGTAGCCCAGAGAAATCAACAGGTTATCGGGAAAAAGGGGTCAGCAGAAATTGAGAGATTATTGGGCATGAAAGTAGGTCAGGCAAGGCGTGGAAGACCTAAGAAAAACCATTAAAAGGGTACTGACCCCTTTTTACTTTCTGAAAGACCTGGCCTTAACATTCCCTCTTGCTCGACAGCAATGACGCGCATCCCAGTCTACTGTTGACTGGGTTCTCCTATTCAGAAGGGAGCGCTAATAATTGGCTATTAACCGATAAACGTCGATTCAACCCTTACTGACTATGTTGCTTGCTAAAGTAAGGCTACCCAGATTAGTGTTGCTGCTGTAATCACTGACAATGCGATAATTGCAGCTAATAGGCAATTTGCACAAACTTTACCAAATATAGTGAAAGATTTATTCATCACTAATACCTCCCGCTGTATTGTTTATTTATACCCATTAATGGATACTTATCATTGCCATTATGGATAAAAAGCCTATTGACTATGGCATATAAATATGTTAGCAGTCAAGTGTGTTTTTGCTTGCAAGCAATGACCTTGAGGTTAGGGAACCATGAATCATAGGTTTGATAAAGGATGATTACACGGCAAAAATCCGTTTGCCCAGTCGTGATGCTGCATCGAGCGTGACGATAGATAAATCTTAATTGAACTAAGCTTTTTAGCTGATATTTTCTGTCAACTGAAGCCTTGTGTCGTAAGATTGTGAATACGCTCGTGCAGCGCCTTCAATGTCTAGAAATAATACTAGCGACCCCCAACCGTTCCATCGCGGCGTTTGTCTGCTCCGCCGATCAGAATGGTTTTGCGTTTGCCAGGGCATTTCTTTCGACCTTTCTCTTTGCACTTGGGTTTTTCGTGGCTCTTGGATTTTTCTCGTTCCTCGACGGCTATAATCGATAATCCACTGGTTTGAGTGATAATACCAACGCTTCTTTCTTCCAGTGGAACGTCTGGATTGCTGTGTCCAAGATTTTTCAATGCAGCGGCCAGCGATTCTGCATCGTAGTCCAGGGTAATGCCTTCAATCGGGCTTTCAATATCCGTTCGACCGTTTCGATTCATGTAGTGGGGGACGTTGATCGCCTCCTGTGGATCAAGGCCGAAGTCAATCATATTCATAATCGATTGCGCGGTGTAACCGATTATGCGAGATCCGCCTGGAGATCCTGTGACATATTTAACCTGACCATCGGCATCGAATACGATCGTCGGTGACATTGAGCTTCTTGGGCGCTTGTTTCCCTGGACCCGATTTGCGACGGGAACACCTTCTGCGTCGGTTGGTGTAAATGCAAAATCGGTCAGCTCGTTATTGAGCATAAAACCATGCACCATGACGCCATTACCGAAAGAACTCTCGATAGTGGTGGTCATCGATAAGGCATTACCATAACGATCAACAATTGAGACATGGCTGGTGCCGGACTCAAATGAAGAGGTATCCGGTGTGTAAGGATTGAAATCGCCCGGGGGTACGCCAGGTTCTGCTCTACCCATATCCATGCGTGTAATTAAATTGGCTCGCGAGGCCAGATAATCTTTATCCAGCATGCCTTCTACCGGCACGGTAACAAAATCGGTATCACCAACGTATAGACCGCGGTCAGCGAATGCCAACCTGCCAGCCTGGGTAAAATAGTGTACTGCTTCGACGCTTAAAGGGTTATAGAAACTCAAATCGAAGTTTTCCAGAATCCCTAAAATCTGGCCTACCGCAAGCGCGCCTGAGGAAGGTGGGCCCATGCCACATACGTTATGGGTTCTGTACTCGAAGCAAACCGGATCACGAACCACGATTTCGTAGTTCGCAAGGTCTGCCATGGTCATATCGCCCGGGATATTCAGATCGCCTTGTACTGCGGCTGCGATGCTCGATGCGATGAGGCCTTCATAAATTGCATCGGCACCCTGGCGGCGAATCGCTTTTAGCGTGTCAGCATAAGGGTGATTGTACATTACGGTGCCAGCGGGTTTTGCAGTGCAATCGGGGTTGGCAAAATACTCAAAAGCAGTAGGATCTCGGAAAAACAATCGCTCTTCACAAGAAGGATTTCTTGCCAATAACCCTGCAACCTGATCGCTGGTGCGCTGGGTTAACTCGTAACCATTTTCAGCGAGGGAAATAGCGGGTTTAAGTAACTTCCTCAGCGGTAAGCGCCCGTACTCTTTATGCATATATTCCATCATCGCCGGTACGCCCGGCACACCAACGGATAGCCCACTTTGCCAAGCGTCAAAAAAACCCAAACCTGCGAACCGATCTTCCGTCGCGGATGCGGGTGCTTTTTCGCGTGCATCGATGGTTATGGTGCTATCAGTTTTCGCGTCATAGTAAACAATAAAAGCGCCACCTCCTATACCACTCGATTGTGGTTCGACCAAACTCAGCACGGTTTGCACCGCGATCATGGCATCCGCTGCGGTACCACCTCGTTTTAATATGCGCTCGCCTGCTGCGGTTGCGCGCGGATTGGCGGTGACCACCATCTCTTTTTTGGTGACCACTGCTTGTGGAAGGGCTAGAACAATGGGGGAGAGTACAAAGAAAAGCGCAGTAATGGCGCCTGGTATTTTGAGTTTCATATCAGCCTCCTTTGGGCGGGCATTAGTTGGGGTTATGAGTAAATACTACCACCTACCCAAAGATTGATACAAGTTTGTGGCGCGTACAGCTTTCGTCGGCCGTATTTTAAGCCTGGCTATGCGAGCCTGCGTTTCTTTGTATCGTGTTTTTTAGCTTGAATAATGCTCTGAAGCTAACCGCGCGTTTGAGGGCATAATTTGTGGGTTGCTTAATTTCAGAACCCGGGTAAACCGAACAAGTCCGGCACAAAATCCAACAAACTATCTAAAATCAGGTTGGCATCCTGGTATCGGCTTTTATCCATATTTGCATCAGGCACTACCACTGCGGGCATGCCTGCAGCGATGGCGGCTGCTAAGCCCGAAGGTGCATCTTCAAAAACCAGGGTTTTATTTGGGTGGGCGGCGCCAATTTCGCTCGCAGCCACTTTAAACAAATCGGGCGCGGGTTTGCCTTTTTTTACTGCTTCATGGTTGCTGGTGACAACCGTATCAAATAAAGTAAACCAGCTTTGGTGGTTAGTCGCCTTTAAGTCAAACATGGCTTTGCTCGAGCTGGTCGCAATGGCGATGGGCACGTCATGTGCGCTTAGGTGTCGGATCAGTTTTTCCGCACCTGGTAGGGCGACCGCATTGGGAAAGGCCTTACGCAGAAGATCATTGCGTTGGTCAAGATAATCCTGAGCACTAATGGGCAAATCCAGCGCCTTTACCAGGTAATTAGCGGAATCCATTTCCGGGCGGCCAATCATGTTACCCTTGATGGACCAATCAAACACTTTGCCGAATTCGCCAACAATCGCCTGAGTCACCTGTGTGTAGATAATCTCGGTATCCAGCAGTAGTCCATCCATATCGAATATTGCGGCCTCAACAGGTGGATAGGAATTGGGTGTCATTTTTTACGGATAGTTGTGTAAGTTGATTCGGGGCGGGTGAGGTTAACACGGTGGCTTGTTGTAATACCAATATGTTCACGAGATGGATTCGCAAACAGAACCCAATTTTTCTAGTATATTGTTTCTAAGCAATCGTTTATGTTCGGCAAAATTTAGTTTGATACACATATGATAAAAGCGCTAATAAACCATTAGTGTTATAATGTATATAGACACGCTTCAGTCTAAAGAAAATGCTAACACCCCGTTCCGGCGTTCATTCGAACGCTATTGTTATTTTTGTATTCTCATTTCTATTTATTACCCGCGCGCATGCGGCTACCATTGTGGTTGACAATGCTTTCGACGCCGGTGTGGGTTGCACACTGCGTGAAGCGGTCACTTCAATTAATAATGCCTCGCTTGAGGTTGGTTGCATCAATACTACAACTGCAGAAGATTTTGCTGATAACGACCAAATCCATTTTTCAGTATTAGCCGTAGACTTAAGCAACGGGGAACTTGGCCCGATTAGAGAGGATATTTATTTCTTTGGAGGAGATGAAGGGGTAACGATAAATGGCGATGGCAATAACCGACTGATTAATATTTCGGGAGACCCAGGTATCAGTGTTGTACTGGAGAATATGACTTTATCCGGTGGTAATGGTACGGACGGTGGCGCAATCTATGCATCGGGTGCGGTGACTATATTGTTGGATAAAAGCACAGTATCAGGAAATATGGCGAATGATGGGGGTGGGATTTACACCAATGGCGCGGAGTTAATCCTGAGTAATAGTACTGTGTCAGGAAATTCGGCGACTAATGATGGGGGTGGAATTGCTGCCAATAATGGTACAAGCGTAGAGATATACAATAGTACCCTTTCGGATAATGCGGCCAGTAGTGGGGATGGTGGTGGAATTTATTTAGGGGGACTTAGTGCGAACTATGTGGGTATGTATAACAGTATCATTGCTAACTCAAGCGGTGCGGATTGTTACCAAAATGGTAGCCATACCATAGAATCAGATGCGCATAACATCATCGAAGATGGCACTTGCAGCACTTTAGCATTAAACGTAGATCCGAATCTAGGCCCATTAGCAGATAACGGCGGCCCTACGTTTACTCACGCTTTGCTTTCAGGTAGTCCCGCAATTGATGCTGGGGACAATCTAATCTGTGAAGATAACACTGAAGATTTTTCGGTGAATAATTTTGACCAACGTGGCGTGGTACGCCCGGTTGGTCCAGCGTGTGATATCGGGTCGTTCGAGGCCAATGTGATGACGCAGTATTTCATCATCCCGCTGCCGGATGGAGGGGCTGTTATTTTTAATCTATAAATCATAGATACCTATAAAATATAATGTGATGATGAGTCCAAATTTGTCTGCAGCCGTATTTTATCGGCGTTTCCTGTACCCTGAAATCTCTTGTCTAAGCCCGCTACTAATCGACGCAAACTAGGTTTTATCTTAAGCTTGCTTGTTTTAGCTGTCGTGCTGGCTTGGTGGTGGCTACACCAGACACAAACCCAAGAATTAGTAGTGGAAGCACTAACGTGGCTAAAACAGCATCCATTGTTTTATGCACTAATTCTGGTGCTCGCGACCGCAGTGATGTTTCCCCCGTTTGTTATTATCATTTTTGGTGGATACTTGTATGGCGCTACGCAAGGCGTATTCATTTCGAGCCTGGCTTATTTGGTTGGCGCCGTCGCCAGTTTTTATATCGGACGTTATTTTGGTCAAGCGATGGTGGCGCGGGTTAGCGCGCGGCGCCCCAGTGTTCACGCGCTCAATCTTGCAGTTGAGCGTAAAGGCTTAGTGATGGTTTTGTTATCTAGATTGGCGTTGATATTGCCCTATAACCTACTGAATATTGTATTGGGCGCCAGCCGGGTATCACTTAAAAACTATATTATTGGTACCTGGATCGGTACCCTGCCCATTATTATTATCAATTCCATACTGGGTGAATCTGCGCCGGGCTTAATGGAAATATTGCGGGGTGAGGTCCAGCCAGCGTCGGGTAGTTACCTGTTTATTGGCTTTGGGTTCGTGATTATCGCGTTGTTGATTTGGGTGGTGCGTTGGTCATCTCGTCAATTGCAGCAAGAGCTATCCGAGCAGGAAAATAGGATCTAAGACCAGCCCATTTCAGTCATCATGCAGTAAATGTGCAGTACTATTATAAAAATACTTAAGTAATTCTTGATGGTCCTCGCGTAAGTACAGTTTACTATCTTGCTGTTCTAGCACTCTGCGAATGATCAATACATCTAGGCCATCTTGAATAAAGTCCTCGATCGATTGTTGATTATCCCTGATGATGACGGCCTGTCTTTGTTCAAATCGTGCTAATACTTTTCGGGCCAGCGTAGCAAGTGCCTCCGAATCTATTTGCGTGAGCGCTGATTCAACCATTGCTGTCGCGACGACCGAAACTGGCAATACCGGTATTATCTGACTGATACGGTGGAATAACTCGGTCCCGATTGGTGCGACGATCGCGTGGCGTTGATCATCGTCTAGCTTGTCTAACGCCATGCCCTGACTGGGTAGCCATTGCTTCATTGATAGTGGCTCGCCGAAATTAACCGCCGCATTGCCGTAGGCGGCTTTACCGCGTTGGATTTTCTTGATCATAAAACGAGCCAGGTAGCTCATTGTTCCAAGCAGAGAATAAAAACGTGATTTTTTACTGAAACCTTGTTTCTCATGCCTAATCAGGGTGCGATCTTCCGGGGTTTGATCGTAATTAAAGGCGACCGGCACAAATACGATATCCTCGACGTTTTCCGTGTTTAGGCTTGCCAACATATAATTGAGTAAGCCCAGTTTAAACTGTTGTATGCCTCCATCGCGCGTCAATTTGCCTTCTGGAAATATACCTTGCGGCATTTTCACCCGAATCAACTCTTGGACGTGAATGGCAAGCAGCGTTCTATAGAGTGGGTCTGACGCGTCGCGGCGCACGATATAGGAACCGCTCATATGCAACAAGGCGGACAAGGGCCATACTTTGGCCCACTCCCCCGCCGCAAAAGAGATCATATTCGTTCGCGCAGCCAAATAAGCCAAAACCATAACGTCTATATTGGAGCGATGATTGCCGACGATAATCACACTTGCGTCATCCGCTATGTTTTCGATGAAATGGGGCGGTTGCTGGCCAATACGTACCCAGTACATAAAACGCAAGTAGGTGCGCGCGACGTAATAACCAAATTTGAAATAAAACAGGGCATAAAATTCAGGGGTCATTTCGGTGGCATAGGTGTGTGCTTTGGCGTATACGACTTCCTGCGTGCCTTGGTTGTCGTGTACCGCTTTGGCTATGGCGGCTTTAACCGCGGGCTTGTTTAGAAACATATCGATGCGCGTTTTTCTGCGCAGATTAAATATCTCCGGTAGCTTGCGGCTTAAATTATGCTTTAACCGTTCGTTAAATCGCTGTTCGCGGTCTCGTAGCCACCACCGTATAAGTGGTTTCAACAAGTGAGAGTTCAGGCTCGCGATCGCCGCCAATGAAAGCAGAATGACCAACCATAGTGGCAAAGTCACCACTGCGTTCATTGAGTTTTTCCGAGCTGGTAAATAGTGCGCTTAATTTGAGGAGCCTATGGTTTATGATTGTGCTTGTAAACGTTCAATAATTCGTTTGAATTGTGCTATCGGTTCGCGATGGCGGACCATGCGAATCGGTACGGTAAAATGCGCGGATGGCCAAGCGAAGGTGTTCTCCGCGGGTAATTGCCATAACTGTTGTAAGCGACGCCCGGATGCATACGGGGTGACTTTATCAGCACGGCCAATGACGCTGACGATATTCTCAGGTGGCATACATGGTTTGCCAGGCGGGTCTAACTTGGAGAGCCACTGTTCCATGATATCACGTGTCCAGCCCAAATCGTGCAAAGGGTCATGCAAGCCCCAGATATCGGCCAATACCCCGTCCAGCGCAACTTCCCAGATATGTGCGCAGTGCGTCAAGAGGAATAGCGCGTCTGGCTGAAGATGGCGTGGCAGCTTATTGGCTCGAATAGAAGTGGACTGCGCACATTGTGCCCCCAGGCTGCTGCCGCCAATTGCAACGGGCGCGGAAGAACGCTGCCTGGCCCAGTCCATCAAACATAACCATTCCTGAAACTGGGCGGTAAAGAAATCAAACGCGCCCATGGGGGCAGTTGATAAAAAGTACTCGCCTCCATAAAACCCATCCGGTACTCGCCGCCCGTGCCAGGGTGCCTCCGGGCGGATCACTCGAATCCCAAGTTTAGGGAAAAAATCGACAAAATCGATCAAGTTGCGCCAGTGATCAAATTCGACGCCGATACCGTGCCCATAAATCAGCGTCGGCGGGTTTTCAATATCCCTTGGTTCGATGACCCGAGCGTAGACCATATCATTTAATCGACGCGATGGGCTTGGAAAGCGAATCCAGTAAATTTTCACTCCATTGGCCACGATTGCTTTTGATTTTTCTATATCAGGAAATGTGTCGGGTGCAGTAAAGCGTTGTTGCCAGTCTTCTTCGCTTTCACCATATAAAGCTTGCATTTCATCTGGTGACGGAAACTGGTTAGCGACGGACATATCAACGGCATAACGATAATGCCAAAACTTAAAACGTGAGGCGTTATAGTGGCTGCGATGATCCAGCCGTAATCTTTCCAGGTTTTTTAGCTGCGTCTGGTTATGGCTTAACCTCTGTTCAGCATCGTCAAAATAGGCAGCACGCCATTTTTCTTCAGTATTGGCAATTTGGACACGGCTAAGTTCGAACGCTCGCAGTGCTTTTTTAGTTTTTGCCGGAATAGGGGTAAATTCGACTAGTGGGACTGCTTGGTAAAAAGCCTCCACTTCACCATTCGCGCGACGCGCTGCGGCCCACATCCGAGATAGCGGGAAAAACACATGCTCAAGGCTGAGCAGTATGACTTTGTCCAACCAGGGTCGACTAAGTACGCCTCCTACCCAAGAGCGCATGATTCTTTGCACCAGGTTGTAGGCATACAGGTTTTCTTTTTCGGGCATCGCTTATTGTCGAAGTAAAGTATTCATGCAGCTACTTTAGCGCATTGATTTGGAGGTGGTTACTATAGGCAGTAAAAGCGATACTGTCTAGATTAAAAGTTCAATTATTCTGTATCAAATTAATCTGCCTTCTATGCCTGAATAATGCTTCAATTCATTGGTATATTCAGTCTCGGTACCCGTATCCATGAAATCAGCTCGCGTCAATCCTGATATAATATGTGGTTTAAACGCCTATCTATAATTATGACCAACACCAGCGAGAAAACTGGCGCCATCAGCGAGGGTTCGCAAACCGACTTCTCGAATTGTCATACCAGAATCCTTAAGAATTTTAGCAAGTTAAAGCATCTCTCTGATTGGCAGGATTTTTCCAATCCAAATACTCAAGCGATGATCAAGGGCTTGATAAAGTACTTTAAAAAAGAAGTCTGGCAACATCATCAGGAAGAGGAACAAGAGTTATTTGAGGCGGTTTTAGATTGTACCCACAGTGGGCCTAACGCTGAGTTAGCCAAGGAATATGTTGACAGATTAATCCGCGAGCATCGCGATATGGAAGATCAGTGGCGTAGGGTTGTGAAGAAAGATTTGCGTAGGCTCGCACGAGGTAAATCGGATAAATTTAATCGTAAAGCAGCTGCAAAATTGGCTGGGGATTATCTCGAACACGCCCGATTTGAAGAAGACGTGTTTCTGCCATTTGCTGAAAAATGCTTGAAAGGCACGGGTATGTCAGCACTCGGGCTGGCATTGCATTTACGGCGCGCTGAGCGAGGCGTATCTGCGTATATTTAATATCTTTATTTGCTGAAAATTCAGAGCAACGTTACCCGTAAGTATACGCGCTATGTTTACCCCTAGCCGTATAACCATTGCGGTAAGATCAAGGCGATCGTTGGGATTAACGTAATCAGTAACAGACGAATAATATCAGCGAACCAAAAAGGAGTGACGCCTTTGAATATGGTGCCGGTTTTAACGTCTTTAAGCACCCCGCTCAATACGAATACATTTAAGCCAACCGGTGGGGTAATAAGACTGATCTCGGTGACAACCACCACAACAATGCCAAACCAGACCAAGTCAAAGCCCAGGCTTTCCACCACGGGGTAAAAGATCGGTACGGTAAGGAGCAGCATGGACAGGCTCTCAAACACACAACCTAGAATTATATAAATGCTGAGGATGATAAAAATAACCATCATCGGGCTGAGGTCATTACCCGTGATAAAACTTAACAAATGATCTGGCAAACCAGCGCGATTAATAAAATTGGAAAATATCAATGCACCAATGACCACTACAAATAAAGATGAAGTGGTTTGCGCGGTCTCTGATAGCACTTCGAATACGGATTGAAAGGTAAGAGATTTGCGCCCGAGTGCAATAATAAAAGCACCTGCTGCACCGATCCCCGCGGCTTCGGTTGGGGTGAAAATCCCACCGTATATTCCACCCATTACCACTGCAAATAAAACGATTGTGCCCCATACACCTTTCATGGCGACCAGACGCTCCTGCATATTCATGCGCTCCCCAGGAGGGCCCGCTTTGGGATCACGCCAAACTGTCCAGGTGACCGCGCCCATATACAGCATGACACCAAGCAAGCCTGGGATAAACCCAGCGGCAAAAAGCTCACGGATGCTCTGTTCCGTCATGATGCCGTAAATGACTAGGATCACGCTGGGCGGAATTAAGATGCCCAGGGTTCCACCCGCTGCGATTGAGGCGGTTGCCAGGGCGTTGCTATAACCGTAGCGACGCATCGGCGGCATGGACACTTTCGCCATGGTTGCAGCAGTTGCCAGGCTTGAACCACAAATGGCGGAAAATGCTCCGCATGCAACCACGGTTGCTAATGATAGGCCGCCGCGTAGATGACCCAAAAACGCGTAGGATGCTTTATACAATTCGCGCGATAATCCTGAGCGTGTGACCAAATTACCCATCAATATAAATAAGGGTACGACTGATAAGCCGTATTCCTGTGCGGTATCGATAATCCGCCGTGAAGACATGGATAGGGCAGATATCCAATTAAAATCATTGAGGTAGGCAAAGCCAAAAAAGCCGACGAAGGCCATTGCAAAGCCGATCGGAATGCGCGCAAGAATTAAGCTGAGTAAGCAGGCAAAGCCTATAAGAGAGACTGACACGTAATTTACTCTGTACTGGGTGTAGGTTCTGCCGAAGAAGCCTGTTGATAGGCCTTCCACAATCGATAACTTCCAAGCGTTAATATCAAAACGGCGGTTATCCAACAAATGCTGCCAATAAAATTGATTACCCAGCCAGTGGGAATAGCCAAATACTCACTGACTTCACCATAGCTCAGTGAACGGTTGCCTAATACGATAATACGTTGCCCGATGAACATCAGTGCGATGGCAGCGGCAATGTTAAATAGGATGTTGCGAATAAACGCCAGCAAGGGCGGCACAAAACTATCGAGAATATCAACCACCACGTGTTCACCGCGCCACGAGATAACCGGAAATACAGAAAAGACCACTATCGCCAGAGCAATTTCAGTCAGTTCAGTTGAGCCGGTGAGCGGTCGGTTAAAAACATAGCGGCCAACAACGTCAACGCAGGTAATCAGCATCAATGCTACGAGTACAACCGCCGCGACAGTACTGAGTACCAGGGCCAGCCATTTGACTGGCCCCTTCTCCGTTAATGGGTCGTATTGCTCAATCGCCATTGAGACAAATTACAACTAATTTGGATAAAGACGACGCTGAATCAATTTACAACGATTGCGCAATTTCCCTTAGTTCTTTTAGCGCAGCTTCAGCATCAATACCCCGATCTTTGACCGCTTCCAGCCATTCACCTTCCATGTCGCCAGTCAATTCGTTGAATCGCGCGATTATTTCGTCACTGGCATCCATAATCGTATTGCCCGAATCACGTGCATCTTGCTCACCAATTATGGTATCTTCACCCCAATATTTGCCCGCCATACCGGATAGTTTTTCACCGGATACCGACATAATGGCTTCGCGGTCTTTTTCATCCAGAGACGCCATGAAATCTTCATTCAAGAAAATTCCAAAACTACCCAGATACATGCCATTGGGGAATTTCAGCGTAAATGGTGCGACTTCCTTCAGGCGCAAGGTACGCTTCTCTCCCATCGGCATAAACACACCATCCGCGACGCCCTGCGATAAGATCTCGTATACTTTAGACCCCGGTGCGGCAACACCCTCAATACCCATCCGATTGGCAATTTCGGTTTGTACCCCGCCTCCGATACGAATTTTCTTGCCATTCATTTCATCCAGGCTAGAGATCGCCTCGCGTAAATGGATCTGACCCGGGCCATGGGTAAACAAGCCGCCCAAAATAATACCTTTATGTTCTCCACCAGCGGCCAGATATTTCTCATTGATGCGCCAGTGCGCGATCGAAGCTGCTTCAGCGCCAGCCCCCAAGTTGGGCAACTCAACAATCTTGGTTAGCTTAAAACGCCCCGGAAAATAGCCGTGAAAAGTCCAACCTGCATCAAATGCACCGTCTTGAACTTGGTCCAGCAGGGCCTTAGGATGGCCACCGGGATATTCGATTTTCAAGGTAACCCGACCTTCGGTCGCTTCTTCAATCCATTTTCCCCAGGTTGGCAATACGTCTGCATTCATTGTATGCTTTGGCGGTAACCAAGAGCCTACGCGCATAACTTTTTCTGCCAGCACTGGTGTTGAACTCATCAATACAGCTGATGTCAGGATGAATCCAGCTGCCAATTTATTGATACTTTTCATATTCTCCTCCGAGGTAAATATCGATAATAAACATCGCCGTGAGTCGGCGAAACCTTTTTAGTTTCAAGCAAAACTAAAGCAAAACCGTTAGAAACGCAAGGAATCAGCGTTTTCAGTCTATTCAACATTATACTGCCATCATTTTTTGGGTACTTTTATGCGTCAATAAAAAATACGATAGTAAGCATAAGACTGCCATCATCAGTATAACCAACGCCATGGGTGTCGCGGAGGCGTTATAACTGTGCCCCACTATCATCCCAGCGATACCAGCTATTGCCATTTGCACGAACCCTAATAGACCAGACGCGGTACCCGCTATTTTTGGATAGTTCCTAAGCGCTGCCGCCATCGACTGTGGCATGACAATTCCTACACCCACCAAGAAACAAGTCATTGGTCCGATAACCGAAAGCACATTAGCGCCTTCAAGCTGGACCAACACAACCATCGACAAGCCTGCCATAATGAGTAGCGAACTCCCCAGCAGAATTAAACTGTCATGGCTTTTGGTTTGTCCTAGTTTAGCACTGAGTTGGGTGCCAGTAATGTAGCCGACCACGACCAACATAAAGTACAGACCAAACTGTTGTTCGCCAACCCCATATAGATCTATCAGTACAAACGAAGCACCGGATAAAAAAGCAAACAAGCCAGCATATGAAAGACTGCAAGTGAGCATATACCCAACATAGTTTCGATCACCGAGCAATTGCCGATAATGCTGTAAGATAACGCCAATGGGCTTGGGATGACGATGATCTTCAGGTGCTGATTCTTCGACCAAGCGCAAAAAGATGGCCATGCCGAGGACGCCGTAGATGGCCAAAAACCAGAATACCGATTGCCACCCCAGGGTGACAGTGAATAAGCCACCCAGGATGGGCGCAACTGCCGGTGCCAACGCCATCATGCTACCTATGTGTGACAATACCCGCCCGGAGTCTTTTGTACCATATAGGTCACGCACAATTGCGCGACCCAATACCGGACCTGCACTGCCCCCCAGTGCTTGCAGAAATCGGAACACCATGAGTGCTGCAATATTTTCAACCAGTGCGCAGCCAATACTGGCGATGATGAACAGTATCAGCCCCCCCACCATGACCGGTTTTCGACCGAAACGATCAGATAAAGGGCCATAAAACAATTGGGCTACTGCAAACCCGACTAAAAACAAGCTCAGCGTCAGCTGCACGTTGGCGGCGCTGGTGCTGAATTCATGACCAATCCGGGGCAGGGCGGGCAAGTACATATCGGTGGATAGTGGCCCGAGTGCAACCAACGCAGCCAGCGTCGATAAAACGGCGATTGATTTTGAGGCATTCAAAAGAATATCAAACTAGCCATGTAGGCCTATCGGTTATCAATAATTCGAACCGCTTTGCCTTCAGAGCGCGGTACTTCTCCCTCGCCAACCACGTTCACAGGCGCGGAGATGCCGATGTAATCCTTGATGGCTTTTTGTATTTCTCCTGCGATTTTATCGCGTCCAGATTTGTCTATACCTGGGTTAGCTTCAGCGAAGATATTAATACCATCCATATTGCCCTTGTGGACCATTTCAATCTGGTAGTGTGGAGACAAGCCAGGTCTTGCAAGTAAAATCTCCTCGATCTGACTGGGGAAGACATTCACTCCACGAATAATCATCATGTCGTCACTTCGACCGGTAATTTTAGCAAACCGGCGCATGGTTCTGGCGGTACCGGGTAAAAGTTTGGTTAAGTCGCGGGTGCGATAGCGAATAATCGGAAAGGCTTCTTTGGTCAGGGAAGTAAAAACCAGTTCGCCTTCCTCTCCATCTTCAAGCACCTTCCCGGTTTCTGGGTCAACAATTTCCGGGTAAAAATGATCTTCCCAAATGGTGGGCCCATCTTTGGTTTCAACACACTCCTGCGCCACGCCAGGGCCGATTACTTCTGATAGGCCATAAATATCTACTGCATCAATACCCATACGTTGTTCAATTTGTAGACGCATTTCGTTGGTCCACGGCTCCGCGCCAAAAATACCAATCTTCAGTGAACATTCTTCTGGCTTGACCCCCTGGCGATCGAGCTCATCTGCAATGTTCAGGCAATACGAAGGGGTCACCATAATAATGCGTGGCTTGAAATCCATGATCAGTTGCACCTGTTTGGCGGTTTGGCCACCTGACATTGGAATCACCGAACAACCTAGTTTTTCAGCACCATAGTGCGCACCTAAGCCACCCGTAAATAGACCATAGCCGTATGCGACGTGGCATATGTCGCCAGGTTTGCCGCCCGCCGCTCTAATCGAACGTGCGACCACTGTAGCCCAGACATCGATATCGTTTTTAGTGTAACCAACTACAGTTGGCTTGCCGGTAGTGCCGGAAGATGCGTGAATGCGTACCACTTCCTCTCGTGGCACCGCAAATAGACCAAAGGGATAATTATCGCGCAGATGGCTTTTCACCGTAAATGGAAATTTACCTAAATCATTCAGTGACTTAAGATCATCCGGATGCACGTTGTGTTGATCAAATAACTGCTTATAAAACGGCACGTTGTTATACGCATGGTTGAGGCTCCAGCGCATACGCTCTAGCTGCAGATCACGTAATTCATCTATGCTGGCGCGCTCAATTGGTTCTAATTGCCCCATGTCGGATGTGTTCATAGCTATCTCCTAAATTGTTATCTATTCATGTTTTCGATAATCATCGCAATGCCCTGGCCTACTCCGATACACATGGTACACAAGGCATAGCGACCACCCGTGCGTTGCAACTGTTTGATAGCAGTCGTAACCAGACGCGCACCACTCATGCCAAGTGGGTGGCCCAAAGCGATAGCGCCCCCATTCGGATTGACATGTTCAGCATCATCTTCCAGATTGAGCGCTCGCATGACAGCTAGTGCTTGGGCGGCAAACGCTTCGTTCAACTCGATGACATCCATCTCGGCTAATTGTAAGCCTGTTATTTTGAGCACCTTCTTTGTTGCAGGAGCGGGCCCAAATCCCATAATTCGTGGCGCAACGCCGGCGGTTGCCATGGCGATCACTTTGGCCATGGGTGTTAGTTGATAGCGCTTTGCAATCGCTTGATCGCCTAACAATAGAGCACAAGCCCCATCATTGATGCCCGAAGCATTTCCAGCAGTAACTGATCCATTGTTTCTAAATGGGGTACTAAGCTTGGCTAAGCCCTCAAGCGTCGTGTCTGCGCGTGGATGCTCATCCTGCTCTACCATGATCGCATCCCCTTTACGTTGTGGCACGCTCACGGGGACAATCTCATCAGCAAAAATACTCGCTGCTTGAGCTACAGCGGCCTTCTGCTGGCTTCGATACGCGAATGCATCCTGATCAGCACGCGAGATATTAAACTCTTCCGCCACGATTTCCGCGGTCTCCGGCATTGAATCGGTACCAAATTGCTGATTCATCAGCTGGTTGACAAAGCGCCAGCCAATAGTGGTGTCGTATACCGCATTGGTACGCGTAAATGCGCTCGCCGCTTTGGGCATAACAAAGGGAGCGCGAGACATCGATTCGACCCCGCCGGCGATCATCATGCTGGTATCGCCAGATTTAATCGAGCGTGCCGCCAGGCCGATCGCATCCATACCCGAACCACACAATCGGTTAACCGTTGTACCGGGTACCGATTTGGGTAGTCCCGATAACAAGCCAGCCATGCGCGCTACATTACGATTGTCTTCGCCCGCCTGATTGGCACACCCATAAATAATATCGTCCACCGCGGACCAGTCTATATCCGGATTGCGCGATTGTAAGGCTGTCATGGGTATCGCGCCCAGATCATCCGCACGGATTGACGATAAGGCTCCGCCATAACGCCCAATTGGGGTGCGAATCGCGTCAAATATGTAGGCTTGTCTAGTCATGGCTTGGTTCGATGACGGGTCGGTTGATGTCATATGAACGCCCCTGGAAAAAGGCGATATTACGACCTTCCTGATTAACGACTTTAATATCAAACAAACTGCTACGTCGCCCTTGGTGGGTTTGTTTGGCAGTGGCGACTAATTCATCCCCCTGATAAGCCGGATAGAGATAATCAATACGACAATCCATCGCGACATTGGCTTTATTGTGGTTATTGCAGGCGTGTGCAAAAGCGGTATCTGCTAGTGCGAATATAACGCCTCCGTGACAGGTTCCAAGACCATTTAGCATAAAATCGACGACCGTCATGGTGACTTTCGCGTCTCCCGGTGCGGTGGATTCAGGTACCATGCCGCAGTGTTTTGACAGCGCATCCTTTTCGTGCATGGCTTCAGAGCAGGCGATTGCCAATGCAAAGTCAGGGGCTAATTCAGATTGGTCAGGCATATAAATTTTGCTGTGCAGCCCTGTGTTGTTGTAAAAGGATGGAGGTGCGATAGCGATCCATGCCGTAATGGGATTGCAAATGCCCCAATACGCGAGTGACAGTGGGAATACCTATTTGGTCCGCCCATTGCATCGGCCCACGAGGATAATTCAAGCCATACTGCATGGCGCGATCAATGTCAGCGATACTGCATACATCTTGGTATACGGCATCCGCACCTTCATTGGCCAGCATGCATACCGTACGCATCAGCGATAAACCAGGCGCATCGGCCATGACGACAACCGACTTTCCGAGTGCCGTGAAAAAACCAATCGCTTGATCCAACGCAGACTCTGATGCCTGCAAGGCGGGTGCGATCGTGATTATGTTACCCCTTTTATAATCATTCATTAAATCAAATACAACCAGATTAGTGATCTGCATATCTGCAGACCGTTGAGTCGCAGTGCGTCCATCGGTTAGTGTCATTGTCACTTCACCAAAATGCAGATATCCATCGGGTTCGTCCATATTGTCGTGCTCTATGTCAATACCCAGTGTTTCTACCTGGGCGCTGAGCGATTCCGCGACGCCCAGTGAACCTGAGATTTTAATCTGGCTGGGGCGATAATCAGATTGCTGTATTTGCGGCAGGGGTTTGCTTGCGCTTGCGCGATAGTCGTAAAAACCTCGACTGGATTTGCGACCCAATAGGCCGCCCGCCACCAGCTCTTTTTGCATTAAAGAGGGTAGAAAGCGCTGATCTTGAAAATAGGCGTTGAATACGGTTTCGGTTACCGCGTAATTAACATCGTGGCCGATTAAGTCCATGAGCTCAAACGGCCCCATACGAAAACCACCCGCTTCGCGCATTATGGCGTCCAGGGTGGCTGCATCTGCAGCGTTCTCTTCGAGTAGACGTAAGGATTCTGCGTAAAATGGTCGTGCGATGCGATTAACGATAAAGCCCGGGGTCGATTTCGCTCGTACGGTCTTTTTGCCCCAGGCCTCGGCCGTCTCAGCAACAGTTTGTGCTACATTCGGGTTAGTCACCAGGCCTGAGATAACTTCCACCAGCTTCATCACGGGTGCAGGATTAAAAAAATGCATTCCCACCAGATTTTCTGGGCGTGCTAACGCGGCACCAATTGCGGTGACTGATATCGATGAGGTATTGGTTGCTAATATGGTTTTGTCATTGCAGATGGACTCCAGTTGCTGAAACAATTGTTGTTTGATTTCAAGATTTTCCACAATGGCTTCGATCACCAACGCAGCATCCGACATTTGTTGCAATTCTTTGCAAGGTTTAATGCGCGCGATAAGTTTATTGACCTGGCTTGCAGTCATGCGACCGCGATCAACCAATTTGTTTAAGCCCTGTTTGATCCCGCTAATTCCATTGTTAACCGCTTGTTCACTTTGATCATACAGCCAAACTGGGTGTCCGTAGGCAGCTGCTACCTGCGCAATACCCGCGCCCATGGTACCCGCACCGATAACCCCAATGGTTTGGTTTTTGTTCAGCGCATTCACGTTTATTTTCCGCTAAAGCTGGGGCTGCGTTTTTCTAAAAATGCAGCAACGCCTTCTTGATAATCTTGTGTCTCACCGGCAATCCCCATGAAATCCCGTTCCAGATCCAGCTGCTGATCCAGTGTATGGGTTGAAGAAACCGCCATTGCGCGTTTGATTAAGCTCAGGCCCTTGGTAGGTTGGGTAGCGAGGTGATACCCGGTTTCCATAGCGGTATCCATGAGTTTTTCGTCATCAACACACCGCCAGATTAGGCCCCATTGTTCGGCCTGTTCCGCACTGATTTTCTCGCCCAGCAGGGCTAACCCCATGGCCCGTGCGCGTCCGGCTAATCTCGGTAACAACCAGGTACCACCTGAATCAGGAATGAGGCCAATTTTGCTAAATGACTGAATGAAGCTTGCAGAACGTGCGGCGAAAACGATATCGCAGCCCAATGCAATGCTTGAGCCTGCTCCCGCAGCGACGCCGTTAACTGCGCAAACGACCGGCATTTCCAACCCGGCGATCGCTCTGACCAGTGGGTTATAATTGTTTTCCACTGAATGACTTAAATTGGGGGCTTTCCCGCTGGGAGATACTGCTCGGTCACCCAAGTCCTGTCCCGCACAAAAACCGCGTCCTGCGCCGGTTATCAGCAAACAACGTACGCGGCTATTTGCGCGAATTTGCTTAAATGCGGATCGGATATCGGCGAACATTTCGGTATTAAAACTGTTCAGCTTTTCCGGTCGGTTGAGCGTCAAAATCGCCAGGCCTTGATCAATTTTAAAATCAATGGTGTTGAGTGTCTCTGCCATGGTTTTACTTGCCTTCAAATTTGGGTTTACGTTTTTGCAAGAATGCTTCGATGCCTTCTTCGCGATCTTTGCTAGCTGTCAACACGGCAAAGGCGCGGCGTTCTAGCTCCAGGCCCGCTTCCAGCGGTACCTCAAAAGCGTTCAAAATGGCTTGTTTTGCTAGTGCAGTGGCTAACGGTGACTTGGCCGCAATGTTTTCCGCCAATTGCAATGCGCGGCCAAGCGTGCTTTCCCGTGGGCATACTTCCGCCACCAGACCAGCAGCCAGCGCTGCGTCTGCGTTTATGGGTTCTCCGCTTAGTATCATTTGCATGGCGCGTGATTTTCCAACTGTGTGCACCAAGCGCTGGGTACCACCGGCACCGGGAATAATGCCCAAATTAATCTCGGGTTGTCCGATCAAGGCGTTATCGCCTGCGATCACCACATCACAATGCATCATGAGCTCACAACCCCCTCCCAGCGCATAGCCATTGACCGCCGCGACCAAGGGTTTGGGGAAGCATCGAATGGCCTTCCAATACTCTGCCCGTGGGTTTGATAAGCTGCTGACCGGATCAAGCGCTTGCATCTCTTTGATGTCCGCGCCTGCTGCGAAAACACTCTCGCTGCCGCTCATCACCACGCAGCGTATATCATCATCTTTTTGGGCTTGGTGGAGCGCGTCAGCGATTTCAGCCAAAGTCTGATTTCTTAACGCATTGCGCGCCTTTACTCTGCTCAAACGAATAAGCAATACACCGGTATGTTCGGTACTGATTTCTAAGTCGGAATAGCTCATGGTATGCGTGCTGTCGCGCTTTATTTATACGTGGGTAGGCTATTTATTCTGCAAAAAGGATACACAAATTGCAAATTTATTCGTAAAGTTGTAACATATTTTTTAAACAACTCTCTTAATTTACCGTGCCCAGCTACGAAATTGACGGCATTCGACCCGTCGTAAATCCCGACGCCTATGTCCACCCCACCGCCGTATTAATTGGCGATGTGATTATCGCTGCTGGTTGTTATATCGGTCCTTGCGCGGTATTACGAGGCGATTTTGGCCCGATTCGAATTCACGCCAACGCTAACCTGCAAGATACCTGTGTGATGCATGGTTTTCCGGGTATTGAAACCGTGATCGAAGCGCACGGGCATATAGGTCATGGTGCGGTCTTACATGGGTGCGTGGTAAAAAAGCATGCCATGGTGGGGATGAATTCAGTGCTCATGGACGAAGCTGAAATTGGTGAGTATTCGATCGTCGGAGCAATGGCGTTCGTCAAAGGTGAAGCCAAGTTTCCCCCGAGAAGTTTGATTGTAGGTTCTCCTGCCAAGCTACTGCGTCAATTGAGTGATACTGAAATTGCCTGGAAGCGTGAAGGCACTGAAGTGTATAAGCAACTGGCCAGACGCAGCCAGCGTTCGATGATCGAAACCACGCCACTTGATAAGCCGGAATCTGATCGTGGTCGAATCGAAATCGACTATCAAACCCTGGCAAGTATTAAAAAGCAAAACTCGAAATAGACGCCAGATCAAATAACCCAGGTTCAAAACCTCTCTTAGAAAACGTTTCGCATGATAACACTACAAAGCTATGTCCAAGGACAATGGGTGAGCGGCTCATCCAAGCCGATTGAATTAGCCAACGCGATCAATGGTGACGCAGTAGCACAGATAAAAAATGGCGGTTTTGAGCCGGCGGACATGATTACCCATGCCCGTGAAATCGGCGGATATGAACTGCGTCGAATGACGTTTCACGAACGTGCAGTTCGGCTAAAACAATTGGCATTGTATTTACTGGAGCATAAACAAGAGATTTATGCGCTCTCGGCAGCGACTGGCGCAACCTATGCTGATTCCTGGATGGATATCGAAGGGGGCATACAAACTCTATTTTCTTATTCCGGTACAGGGCGGCGAGAATTACCGAATGCACGCCTGATCGTCGATGGTGATGTTGAACCATTATCAAAACAGGGCACCTTTGTCGGCCAGCATGTGCGCATGCCGTTGGAAGGTGCTGCGGTGCACATTAACGCATTTAATTTTCCGTGCTGGGGCATGCTGGAAAAGCTCGCCGTTTCCCTGCTCGCTGGTGTGCCGAGTATTGTCAAACCCGCTAGCAGCACTGCCTATGTAGCAGAACGGATGTTTCACCGCATGATTGAATCGGGTATTTTCCCGGAGGGTGCATTGCAGTTTGTCAGTGGTAGCGTGGGCGATTTATTTGATTACCTGGATTATCAGGATATCGTGACTTTTACGGGCTCGGCCAGTACCGGCCAGATGCTGAAAAGCCATCCAGCCGTGCAATCACGCTCGGTACGGTTTTTGATGGAAGCCGATTCGCTCAATGGGTCCATATTAGGGCCAGATGCGACCCCTGACAGCCCGGAATTTGATCTGTACGTCAAACAGATCGTGAGCGAAATCAGTACCAAGTGCGGGCAGCGGTGTACCGGGATTCGGCGCGCGTTGGTGCCGACCAAATTGGCGGATGCGATCAGCGCTGCCCTTACCACGGAGCTGGATAAGCTGGTCATCGGTGATCCGGCTAATAAAGCCGTGAATATGGGCGCGTTGGTGAATCATACCCAACGCGAAGATGTGCGAGCGCGGGTGACCGATTTGCAGCAAGAGGCAGAAATTATTTATGGTGACCCAACGCAATGCCAAGTGCTAGACGCGAATGACCAAAGTGGTGCGTTTATGTCGCCGATTATTCTGCATTGTGCCAATCCAAAGCAAGCCACCGCGGTGCATGATGTCGAGGCATTTGGCCCGGTCACGACGCTCATTCCTTATGAGGATACTGAAGAGATGATCCATCTGGCGAAGCGCGGGCGCGGTTCATTGGTTTCCTCCATCGCAAGTTATGATAACAACTTTGTTCGGCAAGCAGTAATGGGATTGGCGCCCCATCACGGTCGAATACTATTGCTAAATCGCGATAATGGTGCGGAATCAACGGGCCATGGCTCGCCCTTACCACGATTAGTGCATGGCGGGCCAGGACGGGCAGGCGGCGGCGAGGAAATGGGGGGCGTACGTGGAGTAGCGCACTATCTGCAAACCACTGCCCTCCAGGGCTCACCGGATCAATTAACCGCGGTTTGTGGACAATGGATACGCGGGGCCAGTCGCAATACTGATGGTATACACCCTTTTCAAAAGCACTTTGAGAAATTGCAAATTGGCGATGCGCTGATATCCGAGGCCCGGACCATTTCCCTTGATGATATTGAATATTTTGCTGAATTTACCGGAGATAAATTTTACGCTCATATGGATGAAGTCGCTGCCAAGGCAAATCCATTTTTTGAGGATCGAGTGGCGCACGGCTACTTTATTGTGTCATTAGCGGCTGGGCTGTTTGTTGAGCCCAACCCGGGCCCGGTATTAGCCAACTATGGCATGGATAATCTGCGCTTTATGCAACCGGTGTATGCCGGTGATGCGTTGAAGGTTGCGCTGACTTGCAAGCAGAAAACGGACCGTATTGGTGAGACCTATGGTGAAGTGCGCTGGGATGCCGAAGTGACCAATCAGCATGATGAATTGGTTGCTTTGTACGATGTGCTCACCTTGGTTTCAAACGCATAATTGTTCGATCTGGGGTTTTGGCACATAATGGAATAGTTGCATAGGTTCGCGTCTATTTGGTAAAGAGTTTCTAAATGCTGTGACGCTCACTGAGCGGCAGTATCTGCCAACCGTAGCTATGCAGAGTAACAATAAGACATTAAGTGCGCATTGACGGATGAACATAACGCGCATCCAGCGCATAAAATGATAGTGGTTCGGTGTGAATGACTTGTAGATCTTTGCGGTATTTCATGTATGCAAATGCGCGCATGGTACCGCCCTTTACGCGTTGGACCTCAATGGTGGTTCGGTGATAGCCCCAATTTTGGCCAACACCTTCAATTTCATCCAATGCTACAAGAGTGGGGTTGTCTACTCGATATAGTTCACCAGTGACCTGTTTGCCCACACCGACCTCGTCAAGCAGAACCGGCGAGTAAAACTGATTTGCGATTACCAATGGATAAGGCTCTATGCTTTTGCCGATGCATTGATAGTATTTGCCAAGTAGTTTTTGGTCGTGGTTTGGGAATCCCCGTTTGAGAGTTCCATAAATAAAAATATTTTTCATTATCTAGGCCAGGATGCCAATAAATATTGCTTTTAGATCAAATACTTGAAGCGTTGTTGATAGCGTTTGGCAGCAGGGGTAAACGTGCCTGTTTCGTTCTGGCCGATGGTTTCGAAATAATTGCTGGATTGGGGTTCAATCGCACAGTAGATTGATGCCACGATTTGGCGCGCTTGCCGGCCAGCCCAGTCGCTTCCAAACATTAAATTGGAGCGCACAGTGTCGTGCCACAATACCCGTCGGTAATCATTAATCATCACTAATCTAATGAAAAAGCTTGGTTCGGCTTCCAGCTGACGCAGTGCTTCGCGTTGTCGGTACAGGGGTTGATACAAGCTGATAAGCTTGGTGTACGAGTGTTCCAGGTCGTCGAGTGTACAGCGATGTAGGGCGCGGCCAATGCGCTCGTACTCCAGAGGGTTACCATCAGGGTTCTGGCCAAGCATCACGGTGTAAGCATCGTTTACGTCATAAGAAGTCAACAATTGCTGAATTTCTTCGGTTGCGAAGGTTGGGTGGCCAAATACGTTTGAAGCAATGGCGCAAAATCCCTGCTTGATTAGGTGCTTTTTAAACGCATCTATTTTGGGAGTGGCCTTTGCCATGGATAATCCAATGACAAGCCGCCAGTGGCCATCCCATTTTTCCTGTTGATAATAAATCCGTTGTTCATTGTGTTCAATTTCATCTCTCTGGCAAGCGCGGTAATAGCTTTTTCTACCTTTTTTACGGCTTCTTAGCCAACCATCTTTGGTCAGCCGAAACACAGAAGTGCGTACCAACCGTTCGTTAATGCCGAGTGGTGCCAGCAACGCTACCAGGCTACCCATCCAAATTTCGCCACCGTGGGGGATCACGCTATCGCCAAACAGGGTCATAATCAGGTACGGCGTAGAATTTGAATCCTGTTCTAGGAAACGCTTTAGTCGTTGCTGGGCGAGTAGTTGTACGGTCTTTTGGGCCATTAGGTTTCCAGGTGTTGCGTGTGCTTCGTTTTTAGCGGGTAGGCTAAAAGTTTATGCAAAGCATATGATACATCATTTCCTGAAATATAGTTCCAGCAGTAACATGTTTCGATTGGCGTGGTGCACATAGCATAAACGCCAATACGACAATTTGGTCATGTAAATAACAAATTAAGCGATACAAAAAATATTGATTGACATGTTTTTATGTATCATATAAAGTGTATTTCAATTGAGCAGACCGTAATCGACAAGCAGGCACACGCGAGATGACCCAACCTTCAGACCAGCAGGCACGATTCGACCAACGAATTGCCGACGATCAAAATATAGAACCCAAAGATTGGATGCCGGAGGCGTACCGTAAGAATTTGATACGGCAAATTTCACAGCATGCGCATTCCGAAGTCATCGGCATGCAACCTGAGGGCAACTGGATTACGCGCGCACCTTCACTACGCCGTAAAGCGGTTTTATTGTCCAAGGTTCAGGATGAAGGCGGGCACGGTTTATATCTCTATAGCGCCGCAGAAACTCTGGGTATCAGCCGTGAACAAATGATTGCTGCCCTGCAATCGGGTGAGGCCAAGTACGCGTCAATATTCAATTATCCCACTCAAACCTGGGCAGATGTGGGCGCCATTGGCTGGCTGGTCGATGGTGCGGCAATCGTGAATCAGATTTCCCTGCAAAGAACCTCTTATGGGCCTTATTCAAGGGCAATGGTGCGTATTTGCAAGGAAGAGAGCTTTCACCAACGCCAGGGCTATGAAATCATGCTGGTGCTGAGTCGTGGTAGCAAGCAACAAAAACACATGGCACAAGATGCGCTTAACCGATTCTACTGGCCATCGCTAATGATGTTTGGTCCACATGATTCTGAATCGGCGCATTCAGCGAAATCCATGGCGTGGAAAATCAAACGCGAGACCAATGACGATTTACGTCAGAAATTTATTGATCAAACTGCGCCACAAATCGAGTTTCTCGGTCTTGAGCACCCAGACAAAGATCTGTCATGGAACGAAGAACGCGGCCATTATGATTCCGGTGAAATTGACTGGGACGAGTTTTATAGCGTGATTAATGGTAACGGCCATTGCAATCGTCAGCGGATTGAACACCATGTACGTGCGCATGAGGAGGGCGCCTGGGTCAGAGAGGCGATGCACGCCTATCAGGACAAGCGCAAGCACGCAGCTAAAAAAGCGGCATAAACTAAAACGAGTGAAAAATATGACAAGCGATCATCTTGACCTTTTCGAAGTATTTATCCGTTCTCGACGCGGATTGGACCACAAACATGTGGGCAGCCTACACGCAGAAGATCACGCGCAAGCCCTTGAATATGCGCGAGATTGTTATACCCGTCGCAGTGAGGGGGTGAGCATATGGGTGGTCAAATCGAAGGATATCTGCGCCTCTCAGGAAGAAGATGCTGAGAGCTTTTATGACCCTTCAGATGACAAACCTTATCGGCACGCAACTTATTATCAGCTGCCTGACGAAGTTAATAGCATGTAGTCAGAGGTAAATTAAATATGAGCCCTTCCACACCAGCAGCCCAACACCAACGCGCTATCCAGGCGTACGCAACCCGCCTGGGCGATGATGCGGTGGTACTCGGCCACCGACTATCTGAGTGGTGCAGCAACGGCCCCTTTTTGGAAGAAGATTTGGCGCTCGCCAATGTTTCGTTGGATTTTATTGGTCGCGCGCGCATGTTTTACAGCTATGCAGCCGAGCTGGCCGACGACGGCCGAACCGAAGATGATTTTGCTTATATGCGTAATGAGCGCGAGTTTCGTAATCTGCTGATCAATGAACTACCGCGGGGAGATTTTGCCTATTCGATGGTGCGCCAACTTTTTATCGATGTGTATAACATGGAGTTTCTGGCAAAACTATGCCAATCGAAAGACGAGAATCTGGCGGCCATCGCGGCTAAGGCGATTAAGGAGTCGCGTTATCATCTAAGACGCAGTAAAGACTGGATATTGAGGCTGGGTGACGGTACCGAAGAAAGTCACCAGCGCACCCAGCGTGCGGTGGATTCGCTCTGGGGATATACCCATGAATTGTTTGAATTAGATTCGATAGAGCAGGAACTGGCTGATACAGGGATTGGTGTCGATAGCGCTGAACTCAAGCCTGTTTGGCTGGAAACCATTGGCGCAATCCTTAATGAAGCTACCCTGCGTGTACCAACAGAAGAATGGGCAGTGCGTGGTGGGCGTATGGGATACCACACCGAGAATCTAGGACATTTACTGACAGAAATGCAGTTTTTGCATCGGTCCATGCCTGGTTTGGAGTGGTGATGTGGGATCTATCAGCCCGGTAGATTTAGATGCCTACAACGCCCGTTTGAAGCGGCGTGAAGCTTCTACCGAGCGTGACATCTGGGCACTTTTGGATAGCGTTTGTGACCCAGAGATCCCTGTGCTCAGCCTGTGGGATTTAGGGGTGCTGACCAATATTGAGCGCGAGCAAAATACGCTTACTTTAACCATTACGCCAACCTATAGCGGATGCCCTGCGATGGATGTGATGCGCGAGGATTTACAGGAGGTATTGCAAAAAAATGGTTATCCAGATGTGCGCTTCAAAACCAAATTAGCACCTGCTTGGAGCAGCGATTGGATATCACCCGAAGGCCGCGAGAAAATGCGCGAGTATGGTATTGCACCGCCTGATCCGGCATATTGTTCAATTACGCATAGCGATTGCGTCGATTCAATTACCTGTCCACATTGCGGCAGCCAGCATACTCAACAAATTTCTGAGTTTGGTTCAACTGCTTGCAAGGCTTTACACCGCTGTCAGAGCTGTCTGGAGCCTTTTGACTATTTCAAATCCTTATAATTATGTCAGATCAACAATTTCATACGCTTAGCTTGGCCGATGTGCGTCCCGAAACGGAAACCGCAATCTGCGCAACCATCGCTGTACCCGAAGAGCTGGAAAAAACCTTCGCTTTCACCCAAGGCCAGTTTTTGACGCTACGCGCGGATATTGACGGAGAAGATGTACGGCGTTCTTATTCCATTTGTTCAGGTGTAAATGATGGCCATATACAAGTTGGCATTAAACGGGTACGCGATGGTAAGTTTTCCAACTACGCCAACGACCATTTCAAGGCGGGTATGGCGGTTGAAGTGATGCCGCCGCAGGGTAGTTTTTTTACCAAGCTTGATCCAAATAATAATAAGAACTATATGTGCATTGCTGCGGGTAGTGGCATTACGCCGATTCTATCCATCATTAAAAGCATTCTGGCAATCGAGCCAAAAAGTAAAGTCACGCTGATATATGGTAACCGTCGCTCCAGTTCAGTGATGTTCAAAGAGGATCTTGGGTTTGTGAAAAACCGTTATATGGATCGCTTTTCCTGGATCAATATTATGGATTATGAGGATCAAGGCTCTGAATTGCTCAACGGTATTATCGATAATGAAAAGGGTACCGCGCTGCACAAAAGCAAGCTGATTAATATTTTTAAAACCGACGATGTGTTCATTTGCGGGCCGGAGGCGATGATGTCCGAAGTTTCGCACGGATTCCGTGCTTCGGGGTTTGAAGATTCGCGCATCCACTACGAGTTATTTGCCAACTCGTCTGAAGATGCAGAAAAGATTTTACAAAAATCCCAGGACCGTATCGCTGCGTACGGGGAAGAAAAAACCAGTAAGGTCACGGTCAAGGCAGATGGTCGTGCAATTCGCTTCGATCTTGCAACCGTAGGCGAAAATATTCTTGATGCAGGAATCCACAATGGTCTGGATCTACCTTATGCCTGTAAAGCTGGTGTGTGTTCGACGTGCAAAGCTAAGTTGACTAAGGGGAAGGTAGACATGGATTTAACCCACGGCCTGGAGCAGCATGAAATTGAGGCGGGATACATACTGACCTGCCAGGCGCACCCCATTTCAGATGATATTGAGGTGGATTTTGACCTCAAATAGAGGTTCTGAGCAGTCTTGGGCCTGATGATACTTCGGTTGTCTCGCTAACCGCAATTCAATGGATTCCATAGAGCCAGTCTTTCACTGGCTGGAGTTCGGCTCCGTAGCATATCAAAGCACGCCAGTCTCGGTTTACCGATAGCGGTCTATAACCACGCACCAATTTACGGTGCTCGTTTATTGAGGAAATAGCAGCTAACAAAGATTATTCCTATCGCCAGCTGGGCAGTAACTACCGAAGGCCAAATACGCGAAAATGCCGGGTCAAAATATTTTTGTGGCCCGAAAGACACCAGGGCAGTCAAAGCAAAAATAATAGCCAACATTTTTGTGTGTCGAGAATCTTCATGGGTGAGGTAAAAGGCAGCGGTACCGATAGCGAGAGAAGCCCCAAGAAATGGGCCAAGCGCAAACGGGGGTACTTCCAGCGGTGGGTGCGGCGCAGTTTGGGTAAAGAGCGCGAGCACCATGATTACTGTTAGCGTGATTAGGGTAATGATAGCCGCGGATAAAGCCTGCCGAGTGGATGTCTGATGTAACTTTGATTGAGTCATGGTATTTTCTCCTGTATTAAAAGCGTACCAATAGGTACGGATTTATATTAACCGTACTATATGGTACAGTTTCTGTCAATATTGAATTTAACCTAAATAAATCATGCGAGAAGAGATGCGCCGGCAGCGCCGAAATGACATTATGGATTTAACCGTAGAAATATTGATTGAGCGTGGCTATCGCGATACGACGATGCTTGAAGTGGCAAAACGTGCCTCAGCTTCAAAAGAAACGCTGTATTCCTGGTTTGGTGGCAAGCGTGGTTTGTTTGAGGCCATTATTCGCCGTAACGCACACGTTGTTCAAAAGGAAATCGTTGCCAATATGGATTCCAATGCCGATATAAAGTCAGTTTTAGTCGACGTAGGTATGGTTCTTTTACGAGTATTACTTGGCAACAGCGCGATAGCGATTAATCGTGCGGCGATATCTGAGGTTCGTTCAGACCCATCATTAGCAGAAACTTTAGTCAATTCTGGTCGAGACGAAACACTATCTGTTTTCGTAAAGTTATTTGAATCGCGCAAGGAAAGGGGGGAGATAAATATTGAGGATACACAGCTCGTGGTAGAGGATTTTATCGGTATGTTATTAGGTGATTTACAGCTAAGACGATTACTCGGCCAGATTTCTGCGCCCACGAGTTCGCAAATTATCCAGCGTGCGACACATACAGCTAATGTGTTTCTATCCTTGTATCCCATCGAGCAAACCAAACGCCATTCGTTAGGCTGATAACTAAAAGGCAATCATTGCCCGCAGCGGTTGTTGCAGCGTAGCGTAAGGCGGTTGTTCTATAAAAGTGGGAACGCCATAATTATTTTCTAATTTCCAGTCAGAACCCAACAAAATGGTGGCAAGCGCTTATAATTGAACGCATGACGGATACAACTAAACAAGCCCTTAAGCAGCATTACCAGGAAATAAAAAACCAGAAAATGCGTGATTTGTTTGCTGCAGAGCCCAATCGCTTTGCGCAATTTTCCATAGAACACGATGGCGTTTTGCTGGATTTTTCCAAAAATCTAATTAGTGAGCAAACGCTTTCATTATTGACTGAGTTCGCCGAACAGGCGCAGCTGGCCAGCTGGCGCGACAAAATGTTCAGCGGTGTAAAGATCAACCATACCGAAGGTCGAGCGGTGTTGCACACAGCGTTACGCAATCGTTCCAACCAGCCGGTGTGGGTCGATGGCAAAGATGTCATGCCTGATGTCCATCGCGTACTCAAACAAATGGGAAAATTTTGCAAGCAAATACGTAACGGACAATGGCGTGGCTATACCGGTAAACGCATTCGCAATATCGTGAATATTGGTATTGGTGGCTCTGACCTTGGTCCGGCGTTTGTGGTGGAAGCGCTGTATCCCTTTCGGCATGATCGCTTGCGGTTTCATTTTGTCTCAAATGTGGATAGTGAGCACATTCATGAGCACTTACGGCAGGTAGATGCAGAAACCACCCTGTTCGTGGTGGCATCCAAGACGTTTACTACGATCGAAACCATTACCAATGCCCATACCGCAAGGCGTTGGTTTCTGGATCAAGTCAGAGACGAGGCTGCCATCGCCAAGCATTTTGTGGCGGTGTCGACGAACGCGAAAGATGTCTCGGCGTTCGGTATTGATACCGATAACATGTTCGAGTTTTGGGATTGGGTTGGTGGGCGGTATTCGCTGTGGTCTGCCATCGGTTTGCCAATCATGCTTTCAATCGGGCCAAAACAATTCCAAAAGTTGCTAAATGGTGCGCACAGTATGGATCAGCACTTCCTGCACGCGCCTTTGCGCCAGAATATGCCCGTCATTTTGGGCTTGCTGCGCTATTGGTATGGTACGTTTTTTAACTCTCACTCACACGTGATACTGCCCTATGAACATTTACTGCGCAGCTTGCCGGATTATCTACAGCAGGCAGATATGGAGAGCAATGGCAAGTCGGTTGATCGCAATGGCAAGTTTATTGACTACCCAACTGGGCCCGTTATCTGGGGCCAGGGTGGTATTAATGGTCAGCATGCTTTTTATCAACTATTGCACCAGGGGACCCGCGCGATTACAGCCGATTTTATTATTGCCATGCAGGCGCATAATGAATTGGGCAATCATCGGGATATTTTATACGCCAATTTTCTGGCCCAAACCGAGGCCTTAATGCGTGGTCGTACTGCGCAAGAAACGCGTGCACAGTTACTCAAGCAAGGGATAAGCGATGAGGTGGCCACCAAATTAGAACCCTATATGGTATTTGCAGGCAACCATCCGAGCAACTCGATTGTGCTGGAATCGGTGACACCCTATTCACTTGGTGCGCTGATCGCGCTGTATGAACATAAAATTTTTACCCAAGGTGTGCTGTTGAATATCAATTCATTTGATCAATGGGGGGTTGAATACGGTAAAACCTTAACCCAGAAAATTTTGCCGCAGCTGCGTAATAATGCGTCTTTACAGCATGATGGTTCAACCAATGCGCTCATCGAACGATATCGCGAGCTCAATAAGGCTTAGGCTCTAAGGGTTGGTATATCGCTAGCGAACAGCAGCCCATAACGTGCGGGCAAACGGGTTGAATGCGCTGATGCAGGAGGTACACACGCTTGCTCGGATTGGATGGGTGGTAGTAGACAATTGGGGAAATGCAGCTTTCTAATGCAGGTTTTGGGGCTGTCTATTTGGTGCGGGAGCGATTGACTTATTACTTCTAACACCATCAGATATGTTGGTAGTTTGTTCAGCATTTCAGGCGAGGTCGGTTGATAGCACGGGCTTGGGTAAACTAAAAAAGATTCTCATCGCAGCCGGAGTTTTGGGATTGTCTGGTGCAGCCGTTTTGGTAAACACCTATAATTGAACTACCCCACAAAGAGAATGCCCATGTCCAACAAAAGTGATACGCAGCACGCCAGCCAGCCTAATTACTTAGATCCGAGCAGAGCCAATCAAATCCGTCGCGACACCATGGTGCTCGTGCTCGCAGGCGGTGAAGGTTCGCGCTTAAAAGGGTTGACTAAATGGCGTGCCAAACCCGGGGTGCCATTCGGGGGTAAATATCGCATTATCGATTTTGCGCTCTCCAATTGTATTAATTCCGGTTTGCGTCGAATCGGGGTATTGACGCAGTATAAATCTCATTCCCTTATTCGTCACTTGCAACGCGGATGGGGTTTCTTGCGGCATGAAATTGGCGAATTTGTTGAAATCATCCCCGCACAGCAGCGTATGTCGGACAAGCAATGGTACAAAGGCACGGCTGATGCCATTTACCAAAACCTGGATATCGTGAACCAACATGGCCCAGAGTATGTCTTGATCCTTGGCGGAGACCATATCTACAAAATGGATTATTCACGTATGCTGGCCTATCATATTGAAAAGGATGCTGATATCACCGTAGGTTGTATTGAGGTATCGCGCGAAGAAGCCAGTGAATTTGGCGTTATGTCGGTGGATGAGTACTTTGAGATTAAGCGCTTTGCAGAAAAACCGGCTGACCCGGAGGCTATGCCGGGTAGGCCAGATATGGCGCTGGCTTCCATGGGGATATATGTTTTTTCACGGCGTAAACTGGTGCAATGGTTGATGGAAGATGCCGAGTCAGACGATACCAGTCATGATTTTGGTAAGGATATCATCCCTAAAAATGTTGCCGCTTCGGGTGCTAAGGTAATGGCCTACCCGTTCCAGGATAAGCGTGGCAACGTGGCGTATTGGCGCGATGTGGGTTCGGTCGATTCGTACTGGGAGGCTAATATGGAGCTATGTTCGGTCGAGCCCCCGCTGAATCTGTATAGTCGTAACTGGCCGGTTTGGACTTACCAGACACAACAACCGCCCGCAAAATTCATTTTCGATGATGCCGAGCGCCGTGGGGAGGCGATAGATTCGCTGGTATCTGCTGGTTGCATCATTTCTGGAGCGCGTATCAAGCGCTCTATTATCTTTTCCGAATCGCGCGTGGATGAAGGTTCTCTGGTGAAAGATTCGGTGGTATTGCCCAAGGTGAAAATCGGTAGAAACTGCACCATACTCAACGCCATTATTGATAAGAGTTGTCATATTCGTGACGGTCTCGAGATCGGTGTCCACCCCGAAGAGGACGCCAAGCTATATCATGTGACAGAAAAAGGCGTGGTTTTGGTCACCCCAGGGATGTTAGGGCAAGATTTGTTTTTGGATGACTTACTGAAATAGCGCAGGTAACTAAACGAGATTGAGCGACATTAGGACGCGTAAGCCCAATATCGCTTATACTCGGCGCTGTTGTGGTAATAATCAGCATTGGATTTTAGTCAGTATTTCAGCGTCATTCTCGGATCACCCATTTTTTCGTCAATCAGCTAATCGCATGTAAGGCATCTATGCATAAAAAACTCAATATCGTCATTTGTTGGCATATGCACCAGCCCTGGTATCGTCAGGGCTTGAATGGTAGCTACCATCTGCCTTGGGTTTATCTGCATGCGATCAAGGATTATGCGGATATGGCATGGCATCTGGAGCGCAATCCCAACATGCGATGCGTGGTTAATTTTGCGCCGGTGTTACTTGAGCAAATTGATGATTATGCGCAGTCTATCCGGCGTTTAATTGAAGATGGTGTGCCCAGCCCAGAGCCCTTGCTTAATTATTTATCCGGAGTCACGCCCATTCCGGCTGAGCCCGCAGCACGCCAGCAGTTACTACAGGCCTGTCGACGCGCGAATGAATCTACTATGATTGCGCCGTATCCCGAGTTCTCAGCCTTGTTGGGTAAATCTGATGCGCTCGTCGCCCAAAGCGCGGAAGCTGGATTGAGCAACCTAAGCGAACAGCACTTTCTCGATTTGCTGACCTGGTATCACCTAAGTTGGTGTGGCGCTTCACTGCGTGAGCAGGGTATCGTTAAATCTATGCTTGAATCAGGTCAGTCATTTAGCGCGCAACAACGCGATGAATTAATTGCACTATTTGCCACAACCTTGGGTTCGATTATTCCGCGCTATCGCGCATTATCCGAGCGCAATCAGGTCGAGTTGTCGGTTTCGCCGTACAGCCACCCAATTATTCCGCTACTGAATAACTTCGAAAACCTGGCCTGTTCTCAACCCGAAGCCCTGCGCCCTAAATCGACCAGTTACCCGGGCGGCAAGCAGCGTGCGCGTTGGCATATCGAAAAGGCGATCGAGGTGTTTCAGCAATATTTCAAGCATAAGCCTCGAGGCATCTGGTTATCGGAAGGGGCAGTCAGTGATGATGCCATTCGGCTTATAGAAGAAGAAGGGTTTAGCTGGACGGCATCAGGAGAGGGGGTATGGCGCAACAGTTGTTATAAAAACGGCAAAGATCAGGCGTTTATCGATAACAAAAAGCTGTTGTTTAAATCTTTTCAACTGGGTGATCATCAACCACGGTTATTTTTTAGGGATGATGGCTTATCCGATTTGATTGGTTTTGAGTATAGCGAACGCGATCCGCACCAGGCTGCGCGAGAATTTTGTTCACACCTTGAGGGAATACACGGTTTTCTCGGCGACGAGGTGAACCAGCACGTGGTCAGCATTATTCTGGATGGCGAGAATGCCTGGGAGTATTTCTCCGATAATGCTAATGCCTTTTTAAATAGCCTGTACGGTGAACTCTCAAGCCATCCTGATCTACAGCTTTGTACCTTTACAGAATGCCATGCCACGTTGCCAGCCGAGCCATTGCAAGAATTATGCGCGGGCAGTTGGGTGTATGGCAGTTTCTCAACCTGGGTGGGAGAACCCGCAAAAAATCGCGCCTGGGATTTATTGACGGATGCCAAGCTCGCTTATGACGTATTTGTAAAATCAACCCGAGATGCAGTCTTACTTGAGCAAGTGAGCCGACAATTGGCCATGTGCGAGGCATCCGATTGGTTCTGGTGGTTTAGTGATTCAAATCCGAGCGATAGTGTGCGGGATTTTGATCTATTGTTTCGTGAACAATTACGGGTCTTGTATCAATTAATTCGTCAAACACCCCCCGACATACTGGATCAACCGATTAACTCGACGGATAACACAGCGGGGGTCGATGTTGAAAACGCAGGCACCATGCGCCGAGGCCAATAGTGCCAGATTTGGACCAGCACGATGGCCGCTCTGCAGGGGTCTTGTTGCATCCCACCTCATTACCTTCGGGCAAAATAGACATAGACGCAGATCGCTGGCTAGCCTGGTTACAGCAGGCGGGATTCTCGGTATGGCAGATGCTGCCACTGGGCGTGCCATACAAGGGATTGTCACCCTACCAGTGTCAATCCGCGTTCGCACTCAACCCGGATTTGCTATCGTATATCCCTGAACTAGCAGAGCCCCTTGCGGGAGTAGCAAACTCTGAAGCTGCATTTCAGGCGTTCATACAGAAACATCGTGCTTGGTTAGATGATTATTCATTGTTTGTCGTGCTCAACCGGCTGCACGCTGAAGTGGGTTGGGTAAACTGGCCGGACAAATATAAGTATCGTGACCCGACTGCGTTGGCCCAAATACGCGAGCTGTATGCAGATGAGTTGGCTGCCATTTGCTGGCAGCAGTTTTATTTGCATCATTACTGGACTACATTGCGGGCAAAAGCGCATCAATTTGATATCCGCTTATTCGGTGATTTACCGATTTTTGTCGCTTATGAAAGTGCCGACGTATGGGCACACCCAGAAATGTTTTTATTGGACGAACGCTTAAACCCGACGGTGATCACCGGTGTTCCGCCGGATTATTTTTCTGAAACCGGGCAGCGCTGGAATAATCCACATTACAATTGGGATACCATGCAATCCGACGGATATACGTGGTGGCTGACCCGCTTTGCCTATCTTGCTGAGTTTTTTGACATGCTGCGGATAGACCATTTTCGCGGCTTGGTGTCGGTTTGGCAAATCCAGCCAGAATGCGACACCGCGGTGGATGGTCAATGGGTGGATACCCCTGGGCATAAGCTTATGCTGCAAATTAATCGGATGCCATGGCAACTGGATATCGTGGCAGAGGATCTGGGGGTGATTACCGACGATGTGGAGCGGTTGCGCAAGGAATTTAATTTACCCGGCATGTCTGTGCTGCAATTTGCCTTTCATGGTGGCGATGATAACCCGCATCACCCGGATAATATTACGTGTGATCGCATCGTCTATACGGGTACGCATGACAATGACACGCTGTTGGGTTGGTATCAAAACCTTACGCACGACGAACGGGCGCATCTGCATCAGTCGTTGGGGAGTAATAGTCAAACGACGTCAATCGATCGGCTCAAACAAATAGCGCTGGATTCACCGGCTGATCTGGCGATTTTCCCGCTACAGGACTTGCTTAACTTGGATAGCCGTGCGCGTATGAATATTCCCGGTACGATTGACGATAATTGGCGCTGGCAGTTTGATTGGAGCGTGTTGACATCTGATCTGGCTGGACAATGGCATAAGAATCTGGAAATGTCGGGCCGGCTATGAAAGAACTTATAACACGTGTCGCGCAAGGGCGGTACCATGATCCGTTTGCGGTACTGGGTTTTCATCACGAAGGTGCGCGTTCAATTATTCGCGACTGTCTTCCCGGTGCGCTAAAAGCAAGGGTGGTTGAGTTTGGTCAGATGCATCGTATTGCGAATACGGATATTTGGGAGCTGGAGATTGATCACGGAATTCGGGAGCGGCCGGATTATCGTATTTCTTGGCAGGATGCAGCGGGCAATACCTACGAGAACCGTTCACCCTACGCCTATGATCCAATGCTAAGTGACGACGATTTACATTTATTCAATGAAGGTAAGCACTTATACGCCTATCGCTTTTTAGGGGCGCATTTGATGCAATATGGTGATACCGAGGGATGCCAGTTCGCGGTGTGGGCACCGAATGTTAAGCGCGTGAGCGTGATAGGCGAGTTTAATCAATGGCACGGTCTGGCGCATCAAATGCGTAACCGAGGAAGTTCGGGGGTATGGGAGATTTTTATTCCCAGTCTACGCGAATTTGCCAGCTATAAATTCGAGATTCTTACCGAGCAGGGCAATATTCTACATAAGTCAGACCCTTATGCTCGTGCGACCGCACTGCGTCCGGAGACAGTATCGCTGATACCAGCACCGCAAAACCATGTTTGGCAAGATACAAAATGGATGACTGCGCGCCAGACACGTGATTGGCGACACACGCCGATGTCGATTTATGAAGTTCATCTCGGTTCCTGGCGGCGGGATGAGCAAGGCCATTTTTTAAGCTATCGAGATTTTGTCGATCAACTCATTCCGCACATTAAATATCTGGGATTTACGCATATTGAATTGCTGCCGATAGCGGAGCATCCACTAGATGAATCCTGGGGTTATCAGGTCACCAACTATTTTGCGCCCACCTCGCGTTTTGGCTCTGCTGACGAGTTGCGCGATTTCATTGATCAATGCCATCAAGCGGATATCGGGGTTTTGCTCGACTGGGTGCCAGCACACTTTCCCAAGGATGCGCATGCCTTGGCACGTTTCAACGGGCAGCCATTGTACGAATATACCGATCCGAATAAAGGCGAACACCGAGATTGGGGGACCTTGATATTCGACTATGGGCGGCATGAAGTGGTTAGTTTTTTAATCTCAAATGCGATTTATTGGCTCGAAGAATTTCATTTCGACGGTTTGCGCGTGGATGCGGTCGCGTCCATGCTGTATCTTGATTATTCACGTGAAGATGGTCAATGGACGCCGAACGAGTTTGGTGGACGAGAGAATATCGAGGCCATCGAGTTTTTCAAATATTTCAACGCAGTGGTCCATCAGCGCTTCCCCGGCGCGGTGACCATGGCCGAAGAATCGACGGCCTGGCCAATGGTTTCGCGTCCAACCTCGATCGGGGGTTTGGGCTTTTCGATGAAATGGAATATGGGTTGGATGCATGATACATTAAATTATCTGTCGGAAGATCCGGTGAACCGAAAATATCATCATGATCGGCTAACCTTCAGTCAGCTCTACGCTTATAGTGAGAACTTTATTCTGCCCCTTTCGCACGACGAAGTGGTGCATTTAAAGGGTAGTCTGATTGCCAAAATGCCGGGCGACGAATGGCAGGCGTTTGCCAATTTACGCTTGTTACTCGCCTATCAATTTCTGCATCCGGGTAAAAAATTATTGTTTATGGGTGCCGAAATGGCGCAGGCAAGCGAATGGAATGAAGGTGCTGCTTTAAGCTGGGAATTAAATGATGTTACGCCCAACAACGGTATTGGCCGTTTGATACAAGATCTCAACCGCCTTTATCGTCACAGCCCAGCACTATATCAAAACGAGTTTGATGAAAATGGATTCAGCTGGATTGATTGCGAAGACCAGCAACAATCAGTACTGAGTTTTTATCGGCAAGCCGCGGGCGGCGATTTATCAGACACAGACTCACTCATTTGTACGTTTAATTTCACGCCCATACCTAGAACCGAATACTGGATAGGATTGCACGCGGCAGGTGCTTACGAGGTCGTGCTCAATACCGATTCAGAATATTACGCGGGCTCGAACGCAGGTAATAGCTGGAAGCTGGAAAGTGAACCGGTTGCATGGCATGGTTTTGCACAATCCGTAGCGGTCACTTTGCCCCCATTGGCTGCTTTGGTGCTAAAAAAAGTTGCCTGAACCTGGCATCAATGCGTAGCCAGCAATCGCATGTCTCAGTACAATCGCGACAGGAAAACCAGAAAATAAAATTGAGCAGCGATGCTACACACCATGATAGGTCTGGCTGGATTTAGCGAGCCACAACACCTTGGCTATCTGCCGCGTACCCATTACCTATGAAAGTTCTATTTGCCAGCAGTGAGGTTTTTCCGCTCGTTAAAACGGGTGGGCTGGCTGATGTGGCCTACGCGTTGCCGCGTGCGCTGGCGAAACAAGGCGCCGATGTACGCATAGTGATGCCTGCTTATCGCGAGGTGCTTTCCAACATTGAACGTTTTCGGGTGATTGGCTGGTGCCATCTGCCAGGCGACAATCGTACTCAAACCGTGCGTATTTTGGACGCGGGCAGCGATGTGTTAGGTGTGCCCCTAATTTTAATCGATGCACCCGATTTGTTTGATCGCGTGGGAGGAGGGCCATATCAAAGACAGGATGGAAGTAATTGGCCGGATAACGCGGAACGTTTTTCGGTGTTCAGCCGCGCGGTAGCTGAACTTGCCTGTGGGCGTGTCGACGGGCGTTGGCTACCCGATACGGTGCATTGTAACGATTGGCAATCCGGCCTGGTCTGCGCTTTCTTGTCGCTGGAAATGGATGTGCCAAAAAGCGTGTTTACCATTCATAATCTTGCTTATGGTGGGCATTTTGGCCATGATGATTTTATCCGGCTGAATATGCCTGGCCAATGGTGGGGAGCGCACGGGGTTGAGTTTTATCACAATTTTTCCATGCTCAAGGCGGGTATCGTCTTTTCTGATGTGTTGACCACGGTCAGTCCCAATTACGCGCACGAGATCACCACGCCTGCTTTTGGTTGTGGCTATGACGGCTTGTTGACAGAAAATGCGGATAAGCTGATCGGAATATTAAATGGCATTGATGAAGATATCTGGAACCCACAAATCGATACGCTTATCGCCAAACAATATAGCAGGCGTAATTTTGTCAGCGGTAAAAAGGCGAACAAGATAGCGTTACTAGAGCAGTTTGGCCTGGATGCAAAACCTGCCTCGCTCAAACGCCCATTGTTAGGGTTTGTTGGCCGGTTGGCGGATCAAAAAGGGGTCGACCTGATCCTCGCAGCCTTGCCGAAATTGATTGACAACACGGAAGCTAATTTCGTGTTTGTGGGTTCTGGCCAGGCAAGTTTGCAGGAGGCGTTAACAGCACTGGCTGAAAAACACCCCAAGCGTATTGGTATTTACCTTGGTTACTCCGAATCAGCAGCACATGCGATTGAAGCGGGCTGTGATTTATTCCTGATGCCATCGCGGTTTGAACCTTGTGGCCTCAATCAACTTTACAGTTTGGCCTATGGCACTTTGCCGGTGGTGCATAAAGTCGGTGGGCTGGCTGATACCGTGGTACATACCACGAATAAAACGCTTGAAAATAAAACCGCAACAGGGTTTGTGTTTTCGCAACTTACCCTGGATGCGTTTTATGCCTGTATCTTACAGGCGCTTGAGATTTATCAATCCCCGACTATCTGGAGACAAATTGTTCGTCAGGCCATGCAACAGGATTTTAGCTGGGACAAGAGCGCTGGGCGTTATCTCGATATCTATAAAAAATAAATTTCTGGTTTTAATGATTAACAGTATTCCACCGAAACAGCCGCACGAAATTCCCACCTTTGATGCACCAGCGTCTAGCAGCCAGGCCATTGCTGAGGACTTTGAACGCTATTTGACCCACACGCTCGGGCGCTATATAGGTAGCGCGGATCGATATTTGTATGAAGCTTTATCGTACGCGATTCGTGATCGCGTAAATGCGCATTGGCATCGGAGCTGGAATCGATATCGACAACCGCGAACGCGTAAGGCGTATTATTTGTCGCTGGAGTTCTTGATTGGCCGCTCATTGGGTAATCATCTGCTCAATCTGGATATACTTGAGCAAACTGATGAGGCCATGCAACGATTCGCCATGGCGCTTGAAACAGTGATGGACCAGGAACCCGATGCCGGTTTGGGTAACGGCGGGCTGGGGCGTCTGGCAGCTTGTTTTATGGATAGTTGCGCAACGCTGGGTTTGCCGGTGATCGGCTATGGCTTGCGTTATGAATACGGTATGTTTTTCCAAAAAATTATTGATGGTCAGCAAATAGAAGAGCCCGACCATTGGTTACGCAACCCTAATCCATGGGAGTTGGTGCGGCCGGAATATGTCCAAGCCGTGCGGTTTGGTGGGCATACCGAGAAATATCAGGACGCAGCAGGTGTAGAACGAGTCAACTGGCATGCAGATGAAGAAGTCATCGCCGTGCCCTACGACGTCCCGATTTCTGGATACGATAATCAAATTGTTAATACTTTGCGCCTGTGGAAAGCCACCACCACGGATGAGTTTAATCTACAGGAATTTAACGCTGGGAGTTATATCGAAGCGGTGATGACAAAAACCGAAGCCGAACATATTTCAATGGTGTTGTATCCGAACGATACCAGCGAAAACGGCAAAATACTGCGCTTAAAGCAGCAGTATTTTCTTGCGTCTGCCAGCTTGCAGGACGTTTGTCGTATTTGGGAGCGAAATGAAAACAGCTACGAGGATTTTGCCGAGTTCAATGTGTTTCAAATGAACGATACGCATCCGACCATCGCGGTGGCCGAACTGATGCGTATATTAGTTGATGATAAAGGACTGGCGTGGGATAAGGCCTGGGAAATTACCCAACAATGCATGGCGTATACCAATCATACGCTGCTACCTGAAGCGTTGGAATGTTGGCAGGTATCCATGTTTGAGCAATTATTACCACGCTTGATGGAAATTATTTACCGGATAAATGCGGAGTTTCTGAAGCTTGTCGCTGCAAGGTGGCCGGATGATCCTGAGCGGCAGGGCCGCATGTCGATTATCGACGGTGACGATCATAAAATCGTTCGTATGGCGTATTTGGCGATTGTGGGCAGCCATTCGGTGAATGGGGTTGCTGAACTGCACTCTCAGCTTTTAAAAGAAAACCTGTTTCGTGATTTTTATGAACTGTGGCCTGAGAAATTTAACAATAAGACCAATGGGGTGACACCAAGACGCTGGATGAAACGTGCCAATCCAAGCATGAGTCAGCTGATCAGCGAAAAAATTGGTGATCAATGGGTGCGCGATCTCAGCCAGATAAGCCAGCTCACCCAGTATGCAGACAAAGCTCATACCGATTTCCAGCAGCGCTGGTACGCGGTTAAACAAGCGAATAAACAACGTTTGGCCGCATTGGTTGAAAGAACCTGCGGGGTGCAATTTAACCCCAGCGCATTATTTGACGTACAGGTCAAACGCTTTCATGAATATAAACGCCAGCATCTCAATATTCTGCACGTTATTCATCTTTATAACCGCATCAAATCGGGTGACACGCGTGCCTGGGTGGATCGTTGTGTTTTGATCGGTGGCAAGGCCGCGCCGGGCTATATTCGTGCCAAGAGCATGATAAAGTTGATAAACAATGTCGCCGAGATGATTAATAATGATCCTGACGTGGGCGATTTGCTCAAGGTGGCTTTTTTCCCCAATTTCAACGTTTCGGCGATGGAAGTTATCGCGCCGGGCACTGATCTATCCGAGCAAATATCAACCGCAGGCAAAGAAGCATCCGGTACGGGCAATATGAAGTTTATGATGAATGGCGCCTTGACCATCGGCACCTTGGATGGCGCCAATATCGAAATTCGTGAGGCGGTCGGTGCAGATAATTTCTTTTTGTTTGGGATGAATGCGGCTGAAGTAGCGGCCAGGCGCAGTGACTACCAACCGCAGACGATTATTGATGCTGACCCAAGGTTACAGGAAGTCATGCAGCGCCTGGAAAGCGGTTTTTTTAACCCGGATGAACCCGGTATTTTCGATGATTTGATTAACTCGATGAAGGATTCGCACGATCCCTGGATAACCCTGGCAGATTTCGGCAGCTATGTAGAGGCGCAGGAACAGGCAGGCCAGGCCTACCTTGATCGTGATCGCTGGATTCGCATGAGCATACTCAATACCGCTGCCAGCGGGCGGTTCTCAACCGACCGAACCATAAGCCAATACAATCAGGATATCTGGAAGCTAACGCCCCATTCTGCTTGATCAGCGTAGGTCGAAGCTTTTTTTCTGGATGTAGTTAGGCGCACAGGTTTTAACACGTAAACCTTTTCTCGCATCTGGTACGGTTTGCCATTGTTGGCGCATTTCTTGACCAGGGGAGAACGTTACAAAAAAGTGATTTTTATGTAATTCGCGCGTGAAACCCTCCAAGCGCAGTCAATTTAAAGTCTCACTGCTATCAGTAATCTGAATGATTTGCCAATCTCGGCATCAGATTGCTGAAGTACGCATTCATCAATCATGATGCGGCCCTAATAATTTACCGGAGACTCTAAGATGAAAATTATCAACAAAAGAACTACCCTTGCATTTTTATCCGCTTTAACGCTTAGCGCGACCTCAAGCCTTGCCTATAGCACAAATAATAATGTGTATGAGGTAACCATCACCAACCTTACTCGCGGCCAAGCGTTTACGCCTATCCTGGTGGCAAGCCACCGGAGGGGTGTAGAGCTGTTCGAACTAGGTGCACCAGCGAGTGATGAATTGATTGCCATTGCAGAAGGGGGCGATATCGCTCCGATGACTGAACTGCTGAATAACAATAATCGGGTGGTAGACGTTGATCATTCCGAGGGGTTGCTTGAGCCGGGGCAGTCGGTTACGGTGAAGGTAGACGCGACGCACAACGCACGCAGAATCAGTCTGGCATCCATGATGCTCCCCACCAACGATGGCTTTATCGCATTAAACAATGTGCAGGCGCCCAGGCATGGAAGAACCGTAAGCTATTTATCACCCGGTTACGATGCAGGGAGCGAGACCAATGACGAATCATGTATCAATATACCCGGTCCATACTGCGGTGGTGCACCAGCTTCACCAGCTGATCCGGGCGAAGGTTATGTACATATAAATGGTGGTATTCACGGTATAGCAGATTTAGACGCAGCGATGTTTGATTGGCGTAACCCGGTTGCGAAAATTACCATTCGCAGGGTGCGTAGCCATAATTAAGTGCGTGGATTGGGCTGTGACGACACCTCTTGGATGTAATCTGAAACGCGTGTCGTCCCAGCTTGTTTCGTTTGAAGCGAGGCTCGCGCGCCCAGCCGGTTTCGCTTTACTTTTAATTTTGCCGCTTTTGGCCTGCAAAAAGCGTAGAATTCAATTTCTTAAAAAAATAATGGCTAACCACAATGGCGCGTACGATCACCAAATTTGGATTACTGTTTATATTAGCAAGCCTATTAGTTGCTTGTTCTACGCTGAGCGGTGTACCGCAAACGCCAAAGTTATCCGTTGCTAAGGTCGTACCAGTCAAACTTGGTCTGGCCAGTCAGGTGCTTAGGTTCACTCTGGATGCGAACAATCCCAATACCTTTGCTTTGCCGGTTGAGCGTATCAAGTTTAAGACACGTCTAAGTGGTATCGAGATGGGTGAGGGCGATACCACTGAGGCGGTGACTTTGGAGCCAAATGGGGTAACGCAGTTTAATATTGATGTAAAAACCGAATTATCAAAAGTTTTGAAAAATGTGGGTCAGGCGCTGATGACAGACGGACTGAATTTGGAGTATGAGCTGGACGGCGAGATGATATTTCAGGATACGGGTAGGTTTGCGGGTCAAAAATTGCCTTTCAAGCTGAGCGGAAATTTGATGGATAAGGGTTAAACCTGAAACTGGCGAGTTTTCCCAGGCATATGTCTAGACAATTTGTTTACATTGCGTCTCACGGGTCATCAGGACCAATACCAATGATAGAACCAGCCATCCAAGCATCAGGCTAAAGCTCGCGTGGTAGGCATCCAAGCTATATAGGCGTTCACCACCCGCCATTTGTCCATCCCAGCGCTGATCCAGCATCCACCCGACCGCAGGTTGCAGTAACATTGGCCCCATCATTACGCCCATGTTAACAATGCCTGAGGCGGTGCCAGCTAAATGAATAGGAGCAGATTCTTTAGCAAAGGCAAAAGTCAGGATCATACAGCCAGAGGAAAAACCCACGACCAACAATAGGGCGGTTAATAGGCGTAAATCGAGGTCAGGCACCCACAGAATGATAGCCCAAGCGATGAGGGCTATTAGTACGCCTAGTGTATAAAGGGGTTTGCGTCGACCAATTCGATCAGACAGCCAACCAATAACCGGTCCACCCAGTGCGAAGGCAACCAGAAGTGTTGAGTTGAGTATTGCTGCGGTGGTTTTTTCCATTCCGTAGTGGGTGGTGAGAAAAGGCACTCCCCACAAGCCAGCAAACGTAAGAACGCAGCCAACGACCCCACCCGAGATCAAGTACAGAAACCAGACATTTCGATGTTGTAAAGATTTAACGATACCCCGTAGCATCGTGTCATTATTCAGGATCGGGGTATCATTATGATCGACCGCATAACTGGCGTAGCCTTTGTCTTGGGGGTCATCACGTACAATCAACCAAATTGCAATCGCGACCAAGCAGGTTAGCCCTGCGACTACCATCATGACCGGGCGCCAGCCAAAGGCATCCACTAATAATCGGAGGGGCACTCCAGCAAAGACTGCGCCAACGACACCGGTAAATAGGGCCATCCCGGTAGCGAGCGATACCTGTTTGGCGGGCAGCCAGTGATTGGACAATTTCAGCATGCATACAAAAGCAACTGCGACTGACCCACCAATGAGCAGGCGCCCAATACCGGCCCACCAAGCGTTAGTGGCTAACGCAAATACCAATGTGCCGAAGCCCGCAACAAAAGCGCCGGCAATGAGTAATCGCCGCGGGCCCCAGTTATCTGCCAATACCCCGGTCGGTACTTGCATGGCAACATAGCTATAGAAGTAAAAGGCGGATAAATTACCCAGCGCTGCCGCGTTTAGCGCGAAATCAGACATCAGTTCCGCCGTGATTACCCCAGGCGCAACGCGCTGGAAGAACCCGACCAAGTAAAGCATCGCCCCAAGCCCCCATACTAACCAGGATAGGCGCAGCGGAGGATAAACGTTGACCTTCACGGTAATGGCAGATTTACAGTGGATTGGGTTTTTGGGGTGACTAGCTTACGAAGATGTGAGCGAATAACATTTCGATTTATGCCTGTCGGAAAAACTGTAAATCAACCAAGTCTGCAGATAAGGGTCTGTTTGGGCGCGCTTCCAGATCTTGTAATATGGTATGCGCTTGGTCGAGATAGCTTTGATAAGTTCGAGCGCGTTCAGCTTGTGAAAGTGTTGGGAGCTTGAGTTCGCTCGCCCCCAGCGCGTTAGTCAAAGAAAAATCTTCCAACTTTGTTTCATCCTGCTGGTGGATCCAGGCGCCGGTGGGTAGGTCAACCTCGTATTGGGTTAAAAAGTGGTGGCCATAACGAGCCACGAAATCAACCACCTGGATGATATAGTCCACCTCGGTATCATCCATGGTGTAATGAAACCCCAATCTGCACCATCCGGGTTTAATTGCATTGCAGCCCTGGTTGACAGCACGACGGTAAATTTGCGAGTGTTCCTGGTCAATCCCGAGTAGGCGATGGCCATAAGGGCCGGCGCAGGAACAGCCAGCACGGGTTTGCAGGCCAAATAAATCACTGAGCAAACGTGTGACGAATTTCGGGTGTAACCATAAGCCATCCGGTGAGCGCAGATTAAACGAGACGATCCCAACCCTTTTTGTTGGGTCGGTATTACCCATGATCTCGATGGCTGGATTTTTCGACCAGGCAGAAAAGGCTTTTTTCAGCATAGCATGTTCTCGCTGCTCAATCGTGTGGGTGCCGATGGTCTGTTTGATTTCAAATGCCAAGGCTGCACGTAGAGTTTGTAAAATACCTGGCGTACCGGCGCTCTCGCGGGTTTCAATTTCCTGGATAAAGTCATGATCGTTTTGGCTGACATAATCAACCGTGCCGCCACCGGCTACCGTGGGAGCCATTTCTTGGGGGTAAATCCGCTCATTGAAGACCAGCACACCACTAGAACCTGGGCCGCCAATAAATTTATGCGGTGAGATATAAACCGCATCTATCGATGGGTCGTCTCCATCAATTTGGACAGGGGGGTTCATGTCAATCTCAACGTATGGGGCACTGGCAGCAAAATCAAAACAGGCCAGCGCATTATAACGATGTAATAAGATGGCAATTTGATCCACTGGGGAACGCATACCAGTTACGTTTGACGCCGCCGAGAAAGAGCCGATACGCAGCCGGTTCTGATATTGCGGATCTTGTAGCAGCCTTTCGAGAAGGGTCAAATCTATGCAGCCTTCGTCATCCAGATCAACCTCGACCACGGTCGCAAGGCTTTCTCGCCAGGTGACCTCATTGGAGTGGTGCTCGTAAGGGCCAATGAAAATAACGGGTTGGTATGTGTTGATAATTGATTCGAGCTGACCAGAACAGACGGGATCGTGCTGCTGCATGAGCCCCAATAGCATGGCCTGGGTGGCTGGGGCCAGCCTTACGCCGAGGATTTCCTGTAACTTGGTAATCGCTGCTGTTGCCCCTGCACCGCAATTAATAATTCTGCCACCTTGGCCTGCATTTAGCGCCGACTTGATACAACTCTCGGCTTGGTGGAACAAGCGCGTTGTTTGTTGTCCGGTGCGGTCATCTTCGGTGTGGGTGTTGGCGTAATTAACCAATACAGACTGGATATAACGTTCCACAAATACCAAACCCCTGCCTGAAGCAGTATAGTCACAGTAAGTTTGAATACGGTCACCATAAGGCGTTTCGATTGTCTGATCAATGCCAATGGTTTGTTGCCGCAAATATGACAGACTAAGCTTAGGTAAATTCATGGGTGCTGGATATATTTAGTAGGTTGGGTCAATTGTAGACCGAATTGATAGCACCGCTCTAAAATATTATTCAACCTTGTGCTAAGTATTTTGCCAAAAAAGGGGCGTTTTTCTTATTATGATCAGCAATCGCTAAGCTGCTTGAATAATGCGGTGCTTTATAAGAGGATAGCCCACCATGAACTTTGAACAAATTACGCTGTTTTTATTAATGGGATCGGTGTTGGTGCTGCTGCTATGGGGTAAGTGGCGTTATGATCTGGTCGCATTTGGGGCGCTTTCACTAGGACTAATATTGGGCGTGATCCCGAAAGATCAGGCTTTTTCCGGCTTTGGTCATCCCGCGGTGATTATCATTGCGCTGGTTTTGATGATCTCCAGAGCGTTATCGCAATCCGGTGCGATTGAAATGCTGTCCAGCAAATTGATCGATGGTACGCGCTCATTGACCATGCATATCGCGTCGATTGGCGCCTTGGGGGCGGTATTGTCTGCTTTTATGAATAATGTTGCGACGCTGGCGCTGTTGATGCCGGTCGATATTCAGGCCGCTAATCGGGCAAAAAGATCGGTAGCACAATCACTGATGCCACTTTCGTTTGCCACGATTCTGGGTGGTATGGTGACATTAATAGGTACACCGCCGAATATTGTTATATCTCAATTTCGTGAAACCGCCCTGGGTGAGCCATACAAGATGTTTGATTTTGCCTGGGTGGGTCTGGGCACTGCGCTGGCGGGGTTGGTGTTTGTAGCACTGGTTGGTTGGCGATTAGTGCCGACCGCGCGCGCCAAAACAGATACCTCGGGTGATTTGCGTAATCTCGATGATTATATCGTGGAGATTGGCTTTGATGAGGAATCACCTGCCATCGGGCAGACCACCCGAGAACTGAGCCAGATCGCCGCTGAGCATGATGTACTGATTCTTGGCCTGGTCAGAAAAGGTAAAAGACTGCCTGGCAAGGCAACCCGAGTAAAAATTAGTAAGGGCGATATGCTCGTGGTCGAAGCTAGCCCTAAAAGCTTGGAGAGCTTTTCGGGTGAATTAAAGCTGGCTTATTCAAAATCAACTCGGCACAAAGGGTCATTGTCCGGCACCCTGAGCATGATGGAGGCAACGGTACCGCTTGAATCACGTATCGTCGGGCGCGCGGCCGAAGATGTGCGACTACTTTATCGCCATGGGGTTTTACTGCTGGGAATTTCGCGGCAAGGCAAGACTTTTCGTGAGCGCATTCGGCGGGTAAAAATTCAACCGGGAGATGTGCTCTTATTAATGGCTGAGCAGGAGCAACTCGAAGATGTGATTAATTGGCTGGGAGCGCTTCCGCTTGCTCCGCGTGGTCTGCAGGTTATTCAACGTGATAAAGCCTGGTTGGCCATCTCGCTTTTTTCCATTGCCATTTTGCTGGCGAGTTTTGGTGTCATCTATTTACCCATCGCGCTGTCGATGTGCGTGGTGCTATATGCGTTCTTAAAGGTGGTAACGCCAGCGCAAATGTATGATTCAGTGCAGTGGTCAGTAATTGTATTGATCGCGTCTTTAATTCCTATTGGTGCGGCGCTTGAAGCCTCAGGCGGTACCAAGCTAATCGCCGAAGCCATTGTTGGTTTTACCCAGGGCTGGCCGGTAGTGGCCATATTGGCTTTGTTGATGGTAGTTACTATGACGCTATCGGATATGCTCAATAATGTTGCTACCGTGTTGATCGCAGCCCCGATTGGCGTGGATATTGCGCAGCAGCTCGATGTCAATCCAGATGCCATGCTGATGGGGGTAGCGATCGCAGCGTCGTGTGCATTTCTCTCGCCCATCGGGCATAAAAACAATACCATCATTATGGGGCCTGGAGGTTACAAATTTGGAGACTATTGGCGTATGGGTTTACCCCTTGAAATACTTATTTTGTGCGTTTCCATCCCCTTGATTATGTTTTTTTGGCCATTGTAAACAGGTATTAGTTTGCACGACCTAAATAGTAAGGTCGATAAAATGATTGAGTTAATTTCTCTAATGTCGGTTGCGGTGACTTTCTTCATCGTTACTGTTTCACCCGGTCCTGCGACAATCTCAAACGCGACGATTGCGATGCAGCACGGCCGAAAAACGGGATTGATCTATGGTTCAGGCTTGGCTTGTGGCTTGGCATTTTGGGGAGTAGTGGCCGCGAGCGGAATGGGTGCACTCCTGCAAAGTTCATTCTATTTTCTAGTGATACTTAAAATTGTGGGTGGCCTTTACCTTTTATGGCTCGCTTTTTTATCTGCTCGTTCTGTTTGGATACCTAAAGCCCAGGCCTCAGTTTTTTTACCCAAACAAAGCTGGTTTTGGCAAGGTTTTTTACTAAATTTATCCAATCCAAAAGCAGTACTGGCTTGGATGGCGGCCCTATCGGTTGGGCTCGACTCGAATGACGACTTATACGCCATCATTGTTGCTACTATGGTTTGCATGATGGTGGGTTTTACGGCCTATGCACTATACTCGATCTTATTTTCAGTTGAAGGCATTATGCGCGTATATCAAGCCTGTCGTCGATGGATTGATGGCGCTGTCGCGGGGTTGTTTTCTTTAGCAGGATTCGGTCTGATTCGGTCAGCTTTTTCAAAATCATAGTTCGCCCAGCTATGAAACAATATTACCTACCCCATTCAAGGGGGTAAAATTCAGCTATGCAAGCTGCCAGCAATCTACCCGAGCGTAAAATAATCCATATTGATATGGATTGCTTTTATGCGGCGGTGGAAGTACGAGAAAATCCTGCATTGCGTGGTAAGCCTGTTGCGGTGGGTGGCTTACCTACACAAAGAGGGGTTGTGGCAGCCTGTAACTATGAAGCACGCGCTTTTGGGGTGCACTCGGCGATGTCGATGTCAATGGCATTTCGGCGCTGTCCTAAACTGGTTCGTTTGCCCGTCAGGATGGATTTATACAAGCAAGTATCAGCGCAAATTCGAGCTATTTTTACTGACTATACCGAGCTGGTGGAACCGCTATCACTTGATGAAGCGTATTTAGATGTTAGCGGTAAACCGCATTGTCGTGGGAGTGCCAGTTTGATGGCTGCTGAAATTCGCCAACGAATATTTAACACCACGGGTCTTACCGCGTCGGCAGGTGTGGCGCCTAATAAACTGATTGCCAAAATTGCGAGTGATTGGCAAAAACCCAACGGCCAGACCGTTATCACACCAGCGCAGATTGATGAATTTATTCGACCGCTACCGGTTAATAAAATTTTCGGTGTAGGTAAAGTCACTGCGCAAAAAATGCATGCTTTGGGTATTCATACCTGTGACGATTTACAAGGTCTTGATCGACAACAGCTACGAGTACATTTCGGTAATTTTGGTGAGCGTTTATATGCGCTGAGCCGCGGCATAGATCATCGCGCCGTGTCGAATAATCGGCTGATAAAATCACTCAGTTTGGAAGATACCTACCCAATCGATCTACCGGATCTTGCTGCTTGCCTCGAGGCGCTGAATCCTTTGTACCAAGGGCTGCTTACTCGGTTTGCGCGGGCGAAAACCAAATCTCAGGAAAAAGCCAAACGGTTGGGGGTTGCAGCGCAATCGCTGCAACCTAAAAGTTTAGTTTTAAAAATGCGGTTTTCCAATTTTGTTACCACAACCGCACAAACGCTTGGCACCAAACCGGATATCGCAGTTTATTGCCAACTTTGTGAGCGTGCCTATTTAAGGGGTGAGCGGCCTGTACGTTTGCTCGGTCTGGGTCTGGCGTTTGATGTGGGTGGCGATGCCAAATGATTTGTTATACTGCGGCCAAATAAACCCGCCTTATCAACATGAATAAACCAAACGGCACCGGAATCGAGCGTATTATCAAAGCGGGTAAATGCTCTATGAAGGGTTTGCGCGCAATCTATCAGCATGAGGCCGCATTTCGCCAGGAGCTGCTCGCGATCATTGTATTGCTGCCTTTGGCGTTTCTACTTGGAAAAACCGCACTTGGAATCAGCCTAATGGTGTTTGGATTAGGGTTGGTATTATTGGTTGAAGTGATTAACTCTGCGATTGAGGCAGTGGTTGACCGAATTGGCTCCGAGCACCACGATTTGTCTGGGCGGGCCAAGGATTTAGGCTCGTTGGCAGTTTTAATGGCGATGATACTTTGCGTGATTCTCTGGCTTGGGGTATTGTTTTCCAGCGCTTAAAGTAAGACAGCATTGGCGGGTGTTATAGGTATAAATGGCAGCAGCGCCAGTCCTATAATTATTATTACTGCGTGCTATAATTTTGCTTATGAGCGCAACAATTCTCGGAACAAATAACCCTCACGCGTTGGCAGTTTTGGCCTTAACGGCTTTTGCATTATTGCTTTTTACGCGCGAGTCGATCCCGCTAGAGACTTCATCTCTTATAATTCTTTGCGCACTGGTTCTGGGCTTTGAATTGTTTCCCTTTACCACTGATGACGGTGTATTCCAGTCAACCGAATTATTTGCAGGATTTGCGCATCCGGCGCTCATCGCGGTTTGTGCTTTAATGGTTTTAGGTCATGGCCTGGTGCGGACCGGTGCATTGGAATATGCTGGCGTATTTCTCTCTGCTGCCTGGAAGAAAAACGCAAAGTGGTCATTTTTAATGACCATGTTGCTAGCCGCTTTTTTAAGCTCATTCGTAAATAATACACCGATTATCATATTGCTGCTGCCTATTTTGGTGAGCGTGTGTATAAAAAACGGGATTAGTGCTTCGGCTTTATTAATGCCGGTAAATTTTGCAACGCTTTTGGGCGGAATGGGCACCACCGTCGGCACTTCAACCAACATCATGGTAGTCAGTATTGCGGCCCAGCTTGGTCTTAAAGAATTTGGTGTTTTTGATTTTGCCCTGCCAGCGGTTTGTGTGGGGATATTTGGATTGCTTTACCTATGGTTGATTGCCCCTAAACTGATACCTCAACGTGAAATGGCCATGACGGATGAATCCGCGCGCATCTTCACCGCTCAGCTATTGATCAAGGAAAACAATCCCAATATCAATAAGCCGCTTGCAGAAATGACCGAGCTAACCAATGGTCAAATGAAAGTAGAACGAATTAGACGAACTGAAAATACCAGTATTTTGCCCCTACCCGATGCGCTCGTTAAAGCCGGTGACCGCTTGCTAATACGCGATACGCCTGACCGGCTTAAATTCTATGAGCAGGCATTGAATGGTGTTTTATGTGCGGGTGATCATGTGATGGATGCAGAACACCCTCTGCAACTGGCCGATCAGCAGCTTACCGAAATTGCAGTGTATCCAGGGTCACCCTTAAACCGAAGCACCCTTAGCCAAACGCGCTTTAGTAGTGCGGAGGATTTGCGCGTGGTGGCGATTCATCGGGCGGGAAAGGCGATTACCGCGATGCCAAAAGGAATCCAGAACGTACGTTTGCGTATTGGCGATGTGTTGCTGGTGCAGGGAAGCGCTAAGGCAGTTGCAAAATTAAAGGCACAACCGGATTTAATGGTACTGGATGCCACTCGGGATTTGCCGCGCGCGAATAAAGCGCCGATGTCTTTGCTGGTCATGGGTAGCGTGATTGCCATTGCCACAACCAAAGTCCTGCCTGTACCTGTGGTCGCTACATTGGGCGTTGCAGCAATGCTTCTTTGTGGCTGCTTGAACTGGAAAGATGTACGCGACGCCTTGAATGTTCAATTAATTCTGATGATTGTGGCCACCCTAGCATTGGGGCAGGCCTTATTATTAACTGGAGGGAGTGAACTATTGGCGAATCAGTTTGTAAACCTAATGCAAGGTTTATCCCCCGCGTTGGTTTTGTCTGCATTAATATTGCTCATGACCGTGCTCACCAATATTGTGTCAAATAATGCTGCCGCAGTAATCGGTACCCCGATTGCCATTACGGTCGCGCAATCTTTGGGCGCACCTCCTGAAGCGTTTGTGTTGGCAGTATTGTTCGGTGCCAATCTGAGCTTTGTAACCCCGATGGCATACCAGACCAACCTGTTAGTCATGAATGCTGTGGGTTATACCTTCATGGATTTCGTGAAAGTCGGTTTACCCCTGGCGCTTATTATGTGGTTTGGGTTTTCCATTGCCTTATCGTTAATGTATGGCCTGATTTAAGCGTACAGGCTTGATCACCCGGTGTGGTATCATTTTCCTATTCGTATTACATAGCTGAAACAACCCAATGAGTCATACTATTGCGATCGTAGAAGATGACGCCCACCAGCGTGAAAATTATGCTGATGCCTTAAAAGCGCAAGGCTATGAAGTGGTGGTTTATCACAATAAGCCCACCGCACTGGAAGGTTTTAACCAAGCCCTGCCGGATTTGGCGATCCTCGATATTATGCTTGAAGATGAGATGGACGGCGGTTTCGATGTCTGTCGTGAATTACGCAAACTCAGTCCACATTTGCCAATTATTTTCCTAACTGCTCGAGATTCTGATATTGACCGTGTTTCCGGATTGCGCTTGGACGCCTGGGATTACATCACCAAACCGGTAAACCTACAGTTTCTAGGGGTACGCGTTGCGAGCTTGTTTCGGATCGCAGAATCATTGAGCCAAGCCTTGGAAAATGAGCCAGTGTCATTGCAACTGGGTGATCTGGAACTGAATGAAGCAAGTTTGTCGGTCAGCTGGAAATCCGAGCCACTAAATCTAACCCTGACAGAATTCTGGGTAGTGGAATCGCTGGCTCATCACGCCGGCAAGGTGAAAAGCTATGAAGCATTAATGCAGGTCACCAAGCAAAGTTATGTAGAAAAAAATACCATAAACGGTTATATCCGGCGCATACGTAAAAAATTTAAACAGATCGATCCCGAATTTGAACATATCGAAACCGTATTCGGGACTGGGTATCGCTGGCATAAGGATGACTAACACTTGACGCAGCTATACCCGCATTAATCACGCCGAGCAAAGGGCGAATTCATAATGTTAAAGTGGTTTAGATACCTTTCCATTCGAGCCAAACTGATCTGGCTGGTACTGGCGATGATCAGTATTCCCTGGATGGGGTCGCGATACATTATTGAGATGAAGCAGTTTCTATTGCAAGGACAAAAAGATGCCTTACTGCTCACCGCCGGTGGCATTGCGACCATCTTAAATGATCGTCAGGATTTATTTGATCTGGAAGTGGGTGTACCGGAGTTATTGGGCGAGAAGTCCGATAGTTATGCTTATCAACTTCCGCGCTTGATTCAGATTGATGGCAATGCGTCAGACTGGGGACGCACCGTACAACCAGAAAAGCGCGGGTTTACCGAATCTGGATTACATGAGTGTGGGGCCAATTATCAGCCGGGTGGTTTCGCCATGCAGCATATTCTTGGCTATCGCAATGATTGGCTATACGCGTTGTTTGAAGTCGACGATGATCAGGTGGTGTATCGTGATTTGGAGCGTCGAAAGCTGGGTAATGGTGATCACATTCGGGTTTTAATTCAGCATCCCTACGGGCCATTGACCCGCTATACGTTGGTTGCGCGAGGCCCCGGGAGGATGTCGGCCTATTTGGTGTCGGGTGATTGGCAGTCGCCATTGCTGGGCGATCCGGCCGAGGAGGTGGTTGCAGTGCTCCAGGAAACCGATTACGGCTACGTGGTTGAACTGAGGTTGCCGCGTCATTTGGTGGGTCAATACAGCCGCTTAGGATTTAACGTTATTGATGTGGACGATGTTGAGACGAGAGAACTGCGCGCTCAAATTTCAACTTATCCGCAAGCCAAAAACAGCCAACCTGGTCGCGTACTCCTTACCTCGCCTGAAATCACGCAATTAATCCGTGGATTGAATCAGCCTAATTCGAGAATCTGGGTAATTGATACAGAGCAGCAGGTCAGGGCGGTGGTAGGTGGTTTAAGCCCGCCTCGCGCCGTCGAAAAGCCGAGTGAAACACCGCTCAGCAGTTGGCAGCGGTTTAAAAAGCGATTATCCACTTGGTTGGATGAGTGGCTTAGGCGTCCGGATGTGGAATTCGAGGACCTTCCTTCGGATATTACCGAACGCCGTGATGAGATGATTGTAGATGTGTTAGCGGGAGAACCGCGGTCAGATACACGTCGTTCGATCGATAAAAAGGTGCGTATCGTCATGGCAGGCCACCCTATATATGTGGGTAATAATATTCTGGGTGCAGTGGTGGTTGAACAAAGCTCGTACTCGATTTTACGCAGCCAGTACGAATTGCTCAAAAGTATCGCGACGGCAAGTTTGATGGTATTTGCTTTTATTACCCTCGCATTAATCGCCTTTGCCTGGCGTTTGACGGTGCGTATTGGGAGACTGCATGACACGACAGAAAAAGCCATCACTGCCGAAGGACGAGTACGCGATTCCAGTATTCCAACTCGGGTGTATCCACGTGATGAACTAGGGGATTTAGGCAGAAGTATCACCAGCATGTTAAAGCGGCTATCGGGTTATACCCATTACCTTGAAGGCCTGCCCGATACCCTGGCGCATGAAATGAATAACCCGCTTAATGTGGTCAGTTCTTCCTTACAGCTGCTGGAACAGGAACAAAAGAGTATTCGTGGCGATAAGCATATGGAGCGTGCACAAGCGGGCATTCAGCGCCTAAGGCATCTGTTGAGTAGTCTGACACAAGCCGCCAATCTGGAAGAAGCGATGTATTCAGAGAAAAAAAGGATATTCAATTTGGCGAAATTATTGACAGACTATATAGATGGTATTGGCTCGACGTACGCCTTACATCATTTTGATCTACAATTGGATTCAGATGAGATATTTATTGCTGGCTCAGCGGATCACATTGCCGAGCTGCTGGATAAGTTAATAGATAACGCGGTCCAATTTGGCGTGCCGCAAACTGTTATCCAGGTAAGCTTGTACAAGCAAGAAAAAGGTATATTGTTGACCGTTGCCAATGAAGGCGCGATGATAGATGAGGCGCAGCGTGAGCGTGTATTCGATCCGATGGTCTCACTCGGACGCAAAGATGCTAAAACCTCACATTTAGGCTTAGGCTTATATGTTGTGCGTCTGGTCGCTGACTTTCATCAGGCACGCACCTGGATGAAAAATCGAAAGGATGGGACCGGCGTAATTGTTTCGGTGTTATTTCCGCACGTCAAACCCAAGCGCAAATCAGGTGAGTAGATTAAATTTTGCTTTTAGTAAAGCGAGCTGATCAGCGGCAATGTGGTGCGCTAATATTTGTTGTACACCTTGGCGCAGTAATTGTACAGCCTCCATTTTACCTCCAATTCCCAGTTGCTGCGCGCACTGCGTCCAGCCCTGACATTGTAAAGATCGCATTATGAATAGATGTTGTTGGGTGGTACTTAATTGGGATTGATGGCGCGGGTTAAATAGCGCCATTTTCGCCAGCCAATATATGGCGGATAGGCTGCTTTCATAGGGACGCGCTGCAAAGGCAAATAAAACGGCGGCTTCAAGTGTGAATGAGTCTGTTTGCGTCATATAGGCTTTATTTTTCGCTAAGTGACAGGCCAGATCGGGTGCTAGGCAATGCAAGCTACCCATCAATTGTATTGGAAACTGCTGGACAAACTGGGCTTGTGCTTTTTTCTGTAACTCAATTGCCGATGCTGTAAGGGCTTGCATGACGACCGCGGAATGCAGTCCACTGGCAAGGTTGGTTTTGTCACTCAGACGAATGGCGTCATATCCTGCTTTATCCCAGAACCTTAGCAGTGGCAAATCCGCGCCAAAACTGCTGGCAAGGTAATCCGCATTTCGCTTCAACGCATCTTTTAACTGATTTAGCATCCAGCTGCCGATTCCTCTATTTTGCATGGCTGGATTAACCGCAATACGTTGAATCCGAGCGCAACGTAATGAGGCTGCCTCTGGCAGGCCCAGGTGAGCGGCCAAAATTTGTGGCACCAGGTGTCCCCGAGGTCTACGGTGTCCTATCACGATATCGTTCGCTATTTCTTTGTTTAGTTCCCCTTCATGCATCAGCCAAACCAATCCAACGATTTGTCCATCTGACTGTGCCAGCCAGAGTTCTGCATTGGGTGCGTCAAGTAAATAACGCAGGTCAATCGGTCGAGTCTGATAGTGGGCGTCAACCAGTAAAGAAAATACCTTATGGAGTAAGGCTTCATCGGCTGCCAGTGATGATTGCGAAATAGGCTTAAAATCAAGCGTGGTTAGTGCTGGAACTTTTGAGGGTTGCGTTGTGTCGTTTGCTTTCAGCAACAAAAGTTGGTTGGTCCATTGTTCTAGCGGGTCTTGATCTGACCAACGAATCGGCGTGGTTAACTCAACAGCATGGTGCCCCCGACAATGCTGGCGAACGAGCTGTTTAAATTTGACTGAAAAACCGCGACCACTCCCTTCATAGCCATGCTCGGTGCTGGCGAAAGCAATACGTGTGAAATGCGTGAGCAATTTTTTCAATCTTGGCACCCCCAGAGCCGCCGCCTCGTCTACCAATATTAGATCACACTCGCTTGGTTTCTGGTGGTAATGGTTAATCAATCTATCCGGGGCGACATAGCGAATCGAACCACTTTCATGTTGCAGACATTTTAGGGTGCGATCAAACGAGCTTTTTTTTAGCGCAGCTTGAGCATGCTTGAATACATTACTTACTTGATTAAATCCACTCGAGGTGATGATTATGTTTGGTGCTTTGGTGCAAGCTATTAAGTGAGCTGCGGCCAACCCCATGGCGGCTGATTTACCTCGGCCTCGATCTGCGGTGAGAATGGCCGGGCGGCGACGTTGTCCTGTGACTGTTTTAATTACCGCATCAATAGCGGCCTGTTGATCTGGGGTGCAAGCTTTATTTAGGTGTAGGTTGAAAAGAGCTCGTTTAATGGGGTTGATAGGATGCGTATCGTTTGGGGTATAGTGTTCTACGCCTTCAAGTTCACCCAACAATTTTGACCAACGTTGTAAATAATGACTCTTGATGGGCTGGTGCTGGTTAGAGTATGGAATCAATTTTGGAATTTGCGGGTCGGCGTACGTGGGCCATTCCTCCAGTGGTGGACATATAATAGCCAGTGCACCACCAGCGGTAATGGTGCCGACGGTTCGTCCGATGACATCGGGGTGTAAACCTTGGTATGCATTAATTATGGTCAGCGTTCTATCCTGACCCAGAATGCTAAACGCGCTGTCATTTGACTGATGCCAGTAAACTTCATCTGCGGGTAGTTTGCTGTCTAATACCAACCTGGCCACTACCTCTTCACCCCAGGTTTGTGGCCCACAAAATAGCATCAGGCGGCGAGGTGAGGTTACAGCATTCATGGTGTGTTTTTACGACCTAACGAGTCAGGCAAGGCTGGTCTATGCGGTACAATTGGAGGTGAATAATATTTCCAGAATATACCATGGTCGATCCTTTTGATTTTAATCCCAAACCTTTGCAGTTTACGGTAATTGGTAATCCCATCGAGCATAGCTTGTCGCCGCAAATTCATCAACAATTTGCGCAACAGGCAAGCATTAAGCTGCAATACACTAAAACCTTGGGTGAAGCGGGTGGCTTTGATCAGGCGGTTAATCACTTCATGGCCAGTGGCGGTAAAGGGATGAATGTAACACTACCTTTTAAACCAGCAGCTTTTGAATTGTGTGATCAGTTAAGTGATCGAGCGCAGCTCGCTGGCGCAGTCAATACGCTTTGGTTTGATGATGGAAAGATTTGTGGTGATATGACTGACGGGCTAGGATTGGTCCGGGATATCCAACAAAATTATGGCGTTTCAATCGAGACCAAACGCGTATTAGTTATTGGCGCTGGGGGGGCGGTACGCGGTGTATTACAAACTATTTTAGCAGCGCGACCCAAAGAAGTAATTATATGCAACCGCACTCAGGGTAAGGCCATGGATTTAGCCGAGCTATTTCAATCATTTGGACCGATTCGAGCACAAGCAATAAATGAAATAAGGGGCGCTTTTGATATTGTCATCAATGGTACGGCTGCCAGTCTACATAATGAATTGCCTGCCATTTCTGAGCGCGTGTTCCAGCAGGCGTTTGTGTACGACATGATGTACGCCAAGCAGCCAACTATTTTTATGAAGTGGGCGGTGAACAATGGGGCAAAACAGGCCGTTGATGGTTTGGGTATGTTGGTTGAGCAAGCGGCCGCGGGGTTTGAAATTTGGCATGGACAAAAGGTACAAACAGCCCCGGTGATTAACGCGCTAAGACAGGATGCTTGAGTAACTGGATACAGTATAATCGCTCGCCTTTATTTACGCAGCTAGATTCATGAGCGCATTTGAGCAGGAAGTAAATCGTCGCCGTACCTTTGCGATCATCTCGCACCCTGATGCCGGTAAAACGACGCTGACCGAAAAGTTATTACACTATGGCGGTGCTATTCAGGTGGCGGGTACGGTCAAAGCACGTAAAAGTAGTCGCCATGCAACTTCTGACTGGATGAAGCTGGAGCAGGAACGAGGTATTTCCGTTACCTCATCAGTGATGCAATTTCCCTACAAGCACGGCATTATTAATTTGTTGGATACGCCCGGTCACGCTGATTTCTCTGAAGATACGTATCGAACCCTGACTGCGGTGGATTCAGCGCTGATGGTCATTGATGTCGCCAAAGGGGTCGAGGAGCGTACTATCAAGCTGATGGAGGTTTGTAGGCTGCGTACTACACCCATCATGACGTTTATCAATAAACTCGATCGCGAAGGTCGCGATCCAATTGATTTACTGGATGAAGTCGAAGCGGTATTGAAAATCAATTGCGCACCCATGACCTGGCCGATAGGCATGGGCAAGCGCCTAAAGGGTATTTATCGACTGTACGACGACACGGTGCGTTTATTTGCTGGCAGGGGTGTAAAAGGCGAGGAAGATCTTTTTGTTTCCGGGTTGGATAACCCACAGCTCGATGAAATCCTAGGCGATATGGCGGCGGAATTACGGGATGAAATTGAACTGGTGCAGGGCGCGAGTCATGTGTTTGATGTCGAAGAATATTTAAGCGGAGATTTATCACCCGTTTTTTTTGGTTCTGCGTTAGGTACGCTGGGCACTGATGAGTTGATGGACATTTTTGTCGAACATGCGCCGGCCCCCCAAAGCCGTGCAACCGAAACACGCGACGTGAAATCAACTGAAAAAGTACTGAGCGGGTTTGTATTCAAGATTCAGGCGAACATGGACCCAAATCATCATGATCGGGTGGCGTTTCTAAGGATTGTTTCGGGGCAGTTTAAAAAGGGTATGAAATTGCACCACGTGCGGTTGGATAAAACCATTGCGATCCATAATGCGCATACTTTTCTAGCGGCTAAACGTGATAGTGCTGAGCATGCCTACGCGGGAGATATCTTAGGCTTGCATAACCACGGTACGATTCAAATAGGCGATACTTTTACCGAAGGTGAACGCCTTAAATATGTGGGTGTGCCCAATTTTGCGCCGGAGCTATTTCGTCGGGTCCAATTAAAAGATCCACTCAAAGCCAAGGCCTTGCAAAAAGGTTTGATTCAGCTCAGTGAAGAAGGCGCGACCCAAGTATTCAGGCCACTTATAAACAACGATTTAATATTAGGTGCGGTCGGGGTGCTACAGTTTGATGTGGTCGAACACCGTTTGAAAAATGAATACGGGGTCGAATGCCAGTTTGAGGCAGTACCTGTCGCAGCCGCGCGCTGGGTGCACTTTAGTAGTGATAAAGATGAGCAAGATTTCAAGAAGAAAAATGAAGCAAATCTGGCAATTGATGGTGCGGGAGTATTGGCCTATATTGCGCCCAATCTAGCCAATTTGCGTCTGACCCAGGAGCGTTTCCCGAATGTTGAGTTCAGATCAACACGGGAGGTCTAGTTTGTTCGGAAAGGGTGCGGCGCAGCCGGTTTTTCCCGATTAAGTCAAATTTGCCAAAAGCGTCTCGATGGCGCTTACCACTGTTTCAGATTTTTGGGGGTCGAGTGCATCGATATGGGGCGAAGCGAATTGCCCTGCATCATTGTCGAAATATAACCCGGAGGCTGTGGCAAACTCATCTGCCAATGCTGCGCGGACGAGAATGTCCGCGCCAATTCTTAGGTCACTGCCAGCCACCCCAAAGCCCTCTTGCACCATCTTGGAGCCGAGCATTGACCCGGGGTTAACCGCGAGGATGACAGGCCCTTTATCGCCGAGCGCAAGCGCCATACGGCGAGACCACATGGTAAGCGCGAGTTTACTCTGAGCATACGCGGAGAAATCGTCAGATACCTTGACCTGTCCAGCCAGGGCTTTTAGGTTAACTGGCGATTGCGCCGCAGAAGACAAATTGATCACGCGCCCGGTCGAGCCAATCAATGGGAGTAACCGTTGCGTAAGCAGATAAGGTGCGATTGTGTTGACCGCAAACCGTACATCCAATCCGTCTTGGGTAGTGGCATCAGAAACCTTAAAAACTCCAGCGTTGTTGATCAGCACGTCAAGCTTGTAATATTGCTTTGCCACTTCCCTAGCGAGCTTTTCTACCTCAGCCATGCTGGACATATCCGACGTGTAGGATTCAACCTGTCCATTGTCCGATCTGCTCTTGAGGGTTTTTTCAACTTCCGCCAGTTTAGCCTGGTTGCGCCCGTGGAGTAAAACGTGGTGGCCCTGCGAGACTAACATCTTGGCGGTTTCCAGGCCAATGCCGTCGGTAGAGCCGGTAATAAGAATGGCTTTTTGCATATTGTATCTATTAGTTAGTGGGGTCTGTCTACGGGGGTAGTAGTTCCGGGAAATTCGGGTAAGATATCGTCTGCTAGCCGCCTCAGGGTGGTTTCTATATCTGCCTGATTAAAGCGCAGATTCAGGGCAACATGATTGACGCCAATCTCGACCAGCGATTGTAAATAAGCACGAAGATGATTCACGCCCGACTGAAAGCCCAAATGAATGGGCTGGGGATTTGCATCGGGGTCGTCCAATAGATCGATATAAAGGGATTGTGAGGCCGGTTTATTCGGGCCACCCGCTGCCTTTATTCTGGTGCGCCAACCGTTAATGATTCTCCTTTGTGCAGCTATGCTACGAGGATACGTTATCCAACCCTCACTATTGTTTGCGATCCAGTCTGGGTCTTGTTGGCTGCCCCCAGTTATGAGCATCGGCAGTTTTCCAAACGCGGGTTTGGGTAGCATGTCTATCCCACCGTATGGACTGCCATAGACATTCTCAAACGTTGGCGTGTCTTCCCACATGCGCTTGATGTAATCAAAACTTGCTCGAAATCGTTCCCCACGATCCGGAAACGACATATTGAGTGCAGGATACTCTTCTGGGCGGTCACCCGAAGCGACACCCAGGATAAGTCGCCCACCCGAGAGCACATCAACACTTGCTGCTGCTTTGGCAACATGCGCGGGATGGCGCAGGGGTAGCACAATACTGCCTGTGCAAAGCGCAATTCGCTTAGTATGGGCAGCCAGTAGCCCCAAATAGACAAAAGGGTCGAACATTTGCCCGGCATCTCCAAATGAGGGTACGTTAAATGGCACGTCGCGCAACCATATTGCGGCAAACCCCAGTTTTTCAACCAATTGCACGCGCTCTATATGGCGCTGCATAGTGGGTACGGGGCCGTCTGCATAATTTTCCAGGGGGATCACCACGCCAAGACTCAGGCGGTTGGGTGAGAATACCCGGTTGTAAGCAGGATTAATGGTTTGAAACTCCGTGGATTCGTCGGTTTTGCTTAGCATTGCTCGATATGCTGGGTAGCAGCTAGCGGAGATTAAGCGAAACCTTCCAGCACAATTTTACCAATAGCCGTCCCGGATTCCAGTTCCGCGTGCGCTGCTTTCAGATTATCGGCATTGATTGTGCCGAGGTTTTTACCTGACGTTGTTTGTATATAACCCTGATCTACCAGTTCAGCGACCCGGTTGAGTAAGCGACCCTGTTCATCCATATCAGATGCCTTGAACATGGAGCGCGCAAACATAAACTCAATATGCAGCGATTGACTTTTCAGCTTCAGCTGCATGACATCCAGAGGCTCGGCAGGGTCATCGATCATGGCAATCCTGCCAAATGGTGCCAGCAGTGCCGGATAGTTGTCAAAGTAAGTGTCAGTGCTATTTAGGCTGGCAATATGACTTAGCTGGGAAATCCCCAGCGCTTCGATCTGTCCCAGTAATGGCTGGGTATGATCGATTACATGGTCTGCGCCCAGCTTTTTCACCCAGGCTTTTGAACTCTCTCGAGATGCGGTACCGATAATGGTGGCACCGGTAATAGTCTTGGCGACCTGAATTAAAATGGAGCCAACCCCGCCGGCTGCGCCGACCACCAATATCGCTTCATCAGATTTTTTATTTAAATCAGGCGATTGTTGTTGCAAAGAAAGGTGCTCAAACAGTAACTCCCAGGCAGTGATGGTTGTCAGAGGTAATGCTGCAGCTTCTGCATCAGACAAGCTCTTGGGTTTGTGGCCAACAATTCGTTCGTCAACCAGCTGATATTCGGCGTTGCTACCCGCGCGGTTGAGATCGCCAGCGTAATAGACCATATCGCCAGGTTTAAACTGAGTAGCGGCCTCACCGGTAGCGACTACTTCGCCCACTGCATCCCAACCGATGACTTTGTAATGACCATCATCAGGGGCAGCCCGTAGGCGGATCTTATAATCCACTGGATTAACCGCGATGGCTCGGACCTTAATCAGTAAATCGTGACCGCTCGCAACGGGCTGCGGCAGCTCTATATCGACCAGGGATTCGGGGTCGGTTATTGGTAGAGACTTGGTGTATCCGACAGCCTTCATAGTAATGCGCCTTTAGTTTTGGGAGGGCTGATAATAAAACTTGATCATGCGGTTTAAAACAGGATAATGGTTGAAATATTATCAAAATAAATTTGAAAATATGTTGTTGAAAGATCTTCAAGTCGTTCTCAAAGTGGCCGAATTACGCAGTATTACCGCAGCGGCAACCAAGCTGGATATGCTAACTGCGACAGCCAGCGCAGCGCTTAAACGGGTAGAAAGCGCCTTGGGTGTTACGTTATTTATCCGTACAACACGGCAATTACGCCTTTCCAGTGCCGGGGAAAGATATATTCCCCAATGTAAGCAGGCCTTGCTCATGCTGGAACAAGCCAAGCAAAATTTGAGAGATGACCTGGATATTATAGATGGCGAATTACGCATTGCCTTGTCATCGGATTTGGGCAGGAATCTGGTGATTCCCTGGCTAGATGACTTTATGGCAACCTATTCCGCAATAAGCTTAAGAGTGAATATAAGTGATAGTAACATTGATTTTTATCGTGATTCGGTGGATATGGCACTGCGTTATGGATCTCCCGGCGACGCAAGTCTATATGGGTTTAAGATCTGTAATATTCCTGTCGTGCTTTGTGCAACTCAGGCGTATTTAGATCAGTATGGTGTTCCGGAACACCCCCATGAGTTAGCTTCTCATAACGGGCTTTTTTACCAGCTCCACGATATGACGCATGATGTTTGGGAATTTTCTCATTCCAAATCAGGCGCAAAATATAAAATTAAAATGAATGGTAATCGTGCCTCCAATGATGGTGATTTGGTCAGGCGCTGGTGCGTTGCGGGAAAAGGTCTTGCGGTTAAATCTTGTCTTGATATGTCAACGGACTTGTTAGCAGGAAATGTTGAGAGTATCATGCCTGAGTTTGTACCAAAATCGAATGAATTGTGGCTTGTCTTCCCCAGTAGACAATCGATTAGTCCCGCTGCCCGGTTACTTCGGGATACTTTCAAAAAGAAGAGTACAGCTATTTTAAAGCAATTAATCAACAAGGGGATATTGGACGCCACCGTACTTGGCTAAGGCTGCAAACCACTGGTATCAAAGCATTTATCTAAGCCTGGGTAAGCTAATGTGGGACAGTACCAACTATTTTAATGGGCTTAATTCGGTTTGTTGCTGCGCCGAAAATGTATCAACGTGGTATAGGTAACTGCTTTTAGCCAGACTTTTTAAGCTTTTGGATATTTGCTAAATAGATTCCCTTTAACAAATTCAAAGCATCGCGTAATTGCGAATCTTTTTCCAATAACGGTATCTTTGTTTTAGCGCCATTGCTACTTTTTTCAGTACCGTTATCTTTTGTTGGGTTGGCAAGGTGACCGGCCAAATCAATCTCACGTGTTCCATTCTGTACGATGACTTTTGTGGGCTCAGTTGGTTCGGCGATAATATCGGGAACCACGCCGGTTTCCTGGATGGATCTGCCGTTGGGAGTATAGTAACGCGCGGTTGTGATTTTCAGGGCAGAACCATTACCAATGGGTGTGATGGTTTGTACCGAACCTTTTCCGAATGTCTGGGTACCAAAAACAATGGCACGCTTATGATCTTGTAACGCACCTGCAACAATTTCTGATGCAGAGGCCGAGCCACCATTGACCAACACAATAATAGGTGCACCTTCGATGATATCAGGCGAACCGGCTTGATAACTTGATTCAGAATCTTGTAATCTGCCATGGGTTTTGACAATGACCCCTTGATCTAGAAACAAGTCACTGACGTCAACCGCACTATTGAGCACGCCACCTGGATTGTTGCGTAAATCAAGAATTAGGCCACGAATCTCTTCGTTATGCTTTTGGTACTCTTTGATTTTATTTTCAAGCGCGTTCGCTGTTCCTCCCTGAAACGAAGTAATGCGCATATAAGCAAATCCGGGATCACCCAAATCTTCAGTACGGACACTGGTCAGTTGTATGACTTCGCGGATTATTTCTACATCCAGTGGCTTGTCTTCGCCTTCTCGGACCACGGTTAACGTGATTTTAGAGCCGATTTCACCACGCATTTTTTTGACCGCTTCGCTCAGGCTATCACCCAGGACGGACTGGTCGTCAATTTTGACAATCACATCCCCTGCTTTGATACCGGCGCGATCAGCAGGGGTATCGGCGATCGGCGCAATCACGAGTAGTTTCTTGTTTTCCAGGGTCACTTCAATACCGACGCCGCCAAATTGGCCCTCCGTATCGATGCGCATTTCCCGAAAAGCATCCGGTTCCAGAAAGCTTGAATGGGGATCCAGTCCAGCGAGAATACCGTTGATTGCATCAAGTAACATCTTGCGGTCATCCACTGCCTCGACATAATCAGATTTAATCTTGCCAAACACTTGCGCAAACATCTGGAGCTCTTCCAAAGGAAGCTTGGCTTGCGTCTGGTTCTCGTCATTGGTTTGGGCACCAGCATGCTGGATTACACCAAAGCAGAGTGTGCTGGCGAGAACAGTGGAGATTAGGTTATTCAAAATCATATCTAAATACTGTTATATACGGCACCATTTCAGCGGGTCTTGGGCGACTCCGTTTTGCCGTATTTCAAAATATAGTGCCGCTTTTTGCAGGCCTGCCGTATCGCCCATAGTCGCAATGATATCAGATTGTTGCACTTTGTCCCCGACTGCCTTATGAATTCTTTTATTATGCCCGTACAAACTCATTACGCCACTTCCATGATCGATGATTACCATTTGTCCATAGCCTTGTAGCCAATCAGCGTATACAACCTCACCTGCGCTAATCGCATGTATTTCACTGCCTTCGCGACCTTCCATCAAAATACCCGACCAGGGCAGACCACTTTTTGCTCGCTTTTGGCCGAATTGAACAACAATATTAGCTTTGGCAGGTAGGGGCAATGTGCCACCTCGGGAAATTATCTTTTCCTGAGCAGCGGGTTTTTGCGCCGCCGTTTTCTTGTTTTTCTGGTAGCGTTTTTGGCGGGCTAATTTGCTGGCTGCTCGTGCTTTTTGACGTTTACTAATCTGCGCTAGCACTTTTTCCAGCTCGGCCTTGCGCTGACGCAGCTGATCAACCGTTTGAGTGTCTGCATCTATTTTGTTGTCCAGCGTTTTGATCATGGCCAGCCGATTGGTTTTCAGCTGCTTAAGGTAGCGCTGGTCTTCCTCAAGTAGTTTGGTCAAGCCATCCAATTGGCGGCGCTGTTTGTCTAATTCATCGTTCTCAATATTCAATTCTTGTTGTAGGGAAATTAATGAGTCAAGCTGAGTTTGTCTGGCATCTGCGATAGCCTTCGCATAGTGGTTGAGCCTTGCCAAATGCTGCGTACCTTGTTGCGACAAAGCCACCTTAAGGCCGCTTTGTTGCCCCATTAAATAAGCCGATTCAACGAGTTGCGCAAGGCGTGCTTGCTGTTGATCATAGGTGCGCTGTAATGCATTTCGTTGATCACTTTGGGTCTGTGCCTGCTTATCCAGTTTTGCTACCTTGGCTTGAGTGAGATCAAAACGCAGGGTACGTTCAGCTATTTGTTTTTCAATGGATTCAAGTTTTGCTAGCGTTGCTTTTCGCTTATTTTTAGCTTGCTTAAGCGAGATTTCAGATTGTTTGAGCGTTGAATCGAGCTTTTTTAGCTCATCGGCGGTTTGCGCAATTGCGTTATGGGTCGGGTCTAATAAGAGGCTGGTGACGAGTAAAGACAGGATAAAGCGCTTGTTGACGGCCAGTTGTAGCAGTCGACCAGACTTTTTTAAGCGCAAGATGTAATCTATTAGTGTATAATTCAACATGAATATACAAATATTACGAATTATGCGTTCGTGATTTGTGTAATGCGATTGATGGCATAAGCGGGTCCAATCGTGTTCGAGATCTGCTGAAGATGGCTAAATAGGTGATCAAACTAGATATTAATCAAGTCCATCGGTTCCTTCAAGCGCTGGTTTGCAATAACAGATTGGTATAGAGATTGTGAAGTATGAGTGAAATTAACCATTTAAGTTTTAATGACGCAGATTTATTTATTGATAATGAAGCGGATATAAATCTCGCCTCACGTGCACTAAAAGCGATGGGGCATCCATTGCGCCTCAAGATATTATGTATTTTAGCGAGTCATAAAGAAGCCAGCGTGCAAGATCTGGTCGATTTTGTAGGAACTTCACAAAGTAATATTTCGCAACATCTTTCAATTCTACGGGAAAAGGGCGTACTCGATTCACGCAAAGATGCCAATAAGGTCTACTATCATATTGTTAACGATAAAATCGTTAACTTGATGGGCTCAATGAAGGACGCTTTTTGTACCCACGGGGAATAACCCAACCACCATGTTGTGCAGTTACCTGCGTATTATTTCAATACCGCGTTAAACCTATTTTATCGCAGCTGTACATTAAAACACTTATTAGCTAATTAATAGCCTAACGTCGATTCCGCATTGATATAATCTGCGGCCATTATTTTAACCGATGAAAAGGTCCTGCCTGTGGATGTCGAATTTCTAAGCCAAAACTGGTATTTAATTTTAACCCTGGTCGTTATCCTGGCTTTGCTGGTGTTGGAGCCCGTGTTGCTTAAGGCGGCCGGTATTAACCCCATTGCGCCTTTGCGCGTGACCCAGTTGGTCAATCGAGAATCTGCAGCGGTGTTAGATGTGAGTAGTGCCAAAGAATTTGCCATGGGGCACATTCCAGATGCGATCAATGTGCCATTTGCGGAAATTTCCAAGGCCTCCGAAAAGCTCAACAAACACCTGGATAAACCCGTTATCGTTAGTTGTCGAAGCGGCAGCCGGGCAAAAGGTGCGGCTAAAAAGCTGAGCAAACAGGGGTTTAAAACCATATATATTTTATCCGGAGGCAATGTTGCCTGGCAGAAGGAAAACCTACCCATGAGTAAAAAGGTTTAGAAAAACACTTACCGTGATTAATCACCATGAACGAGCAAAAGAAAACCGAGCGTAAAGAAGAAAACAAGGCCGAAGATAACCAGACTGAAGAAATTCATCTTGAGCCACGAAAAATATATCTTAAAGATGTTTCTTTTGAATCACCTATTTCACCGGCAATTTTTGCAAAAGGCCAGGTGCAGCCAGCGATTGATGTGCAATTAATGTTGCACCACAAAAATATCGAAGGCCTGTTCCATGAGGTCGTACTCCAGGTAACGGCTAGCTCTAAAGCGGAAAAAGAGACCCTTTTTTTGGTAGAAGTCCAGCAAGCCGGCGTGTTTGAAATTAAGTGTGAAGATGCCGCTAAGCTGGAAATGGTTAAAGAGGTTGCTTGCGCCACTATTTTGCTTCCTTTCGTACGGGAAACAATCGCTGATTTGGTGTCTAAGGGTGGTTTTCCGCAATTACTACTGAATCCGGTAAATTTCGAGGCCCTATATCTACAGAAAAAACAAAAAGAGGCCCAAAGTAAACAAACCCCCACCTCTGACAGCATTAACTAGAGACACCCTCTATTTAGCATGAATGTCGCCCCCTCTATTGCTGTACTTGGTGCGGGTTCTTGGGGTACCGCGTTGGCCATTTTATTGGCGCGCCAGGGTCGACCGGTGACGCTTTGGGCCCGTAATCATCAGCAATTGACTACGATGGCGGAACAGCGCTGTAATCCGCGCTTTTTACCGGGTATTGAATTCCCGGCTTCATTACAGCTTGCTACTTCTGATGATCTTGCTGGAATAGCCAGATATGATCATTTTCTGGTAGTCGTGCCGAGTCATGCCTTTCGACAAACCTTGGTCAATCTTCAGCAATCCAGAATTGGCCTAGGTATCGCTGATCAACCGATTACGCTTATTTGGGGGACCAAGGGGTTTGATCCAAGTTCCGGTCAGCTGCTGAGTGAGGTTGCGCGAGCAGAGTTAGGCGAGCAGGCGACGCTTGCCGTTATTACCGGTCCAAGTTTTGCCAAAGAAACCGCGAGCGGCTTACCCACCGCCTTGGTGCTCGCTTGTGAAAATGCAATACAAGGTGACATGTTGGCACAATGGTTTCGCGGCCCAACAACCCGCGTGTACCCAAACACCGATATATGCGGTGCCCAAATTGGGGGCGCAGTAAAAAATGTGATGGCAGTCGCAGCAGGAATTAGTGATGGCTTGGGATTTGGGGCCAACGCGCGGGCTGCACTGATTACGCGTGGTCTAGCAGAACTAATGCGCCTGGGAGCGGTGCTGGGTGGCAAAACGCAAACTTTCATGGGTTTGGCCGGAATGGGAGATTTAATTCTGACGTGTACCGATGACCAGTCACGAAATCGGCGTCTTGGCCTGGGCGTTGGTCGCGGTGAAGCAATTGCAAGTGTGATTGCTGAGATTGGCCAAGAGGTTGAAGGGTATCAAACCACCAAGGAACTATATCTGCGCGCACAAAAGCTGGATGTGAATATGCCGATTACCGAGCAGGTGTATGCGGTCTTACATCAAGGACAGGATCCAAAAAGCGCTGTCAGGAAGTTGTTGGACAGACAACCAAAGGCAGAAGGATAGCGATGTCGATTGACTTGATAATTACAACTTGTGAAACGGCAGCACAAGCCAATCAGCTCGCGGAAGAATTGCTCGAATCACGGTTGGCAGCATGTATCCAAATTGACCAGATAAACAGTCTGTATCGTTGGCAAGGCAAAATAGCAAAAGAACCGGAATACCGGTTGAGTATCAAAGCGGATTCAGCACGCTATAAAGATATTGAAGCCTACCTGCTTAGGGCACATCCTTATGATTTACCAGAAATTATTTGCATACCCGTCGCGCACGGCTCAAGCGACTATATTGCATGGGTTGTTGACCAGACAAATTAACCGGTATGCTGAATAACTTTTAGAATTGGTGGCTATGGGTAGATTCGAACTACCGACCCCATCATTATGAGAGCCTAGCGCAAATTTTTCTTTTTATATAAATCAATCACTTGCAACGCTTGCCCAACTTGTAAACGCCAGTAAATGGCACAAAAATGGCACAAATTTCTGTCAGTTTGGCACAAATCTGGCACAGCTTAAGTTGTATGATCATAGGCATACAGTACTTTCGATTAACGTGCTTCAGACCAAGATTTATGTATTGCGCTCCTCGAGATTCAGCGTTAATCATTTAGAACGGTTTTCTCTTCTGTAGAAAGCACATCTGCAATAATGGTTGCTAATAAGTATTCTATTTATCATCGAATAGATCAGGGAGGTTTCGCCGCCCATCTATTACGTGCAAGATGATTACCTCCTTTTGGCGCTTGCGGTAATAGACGAGGTAATTTGTATATTGCTTCACATTAACGCAGAGCACTTCCTTATTGGAAACATAGGTAGGATTTCTACCAATTCCTGGCATATCAGCTACGATTTGGCACGTTTCCAAAACGCGCTCGAAAACACGTTCGGCAGCCTGGGGCTTATCGAGGGCAATGTAATAAGTGATTTGTTCAAGTTGTTTGTGGGCGCGCTTCGTAAGCGTGTATCGCATAAACTATTTTTAACGCTCCACCTGAGCTTTTTTAATAACCTCTTTCAACCCAGCCCGAATTTCATTAGGTGTACTATCACTTAAGCCTGATTCTTCGCTGCGTCTGAGTTCTTCATTGATCCACAAAACTTGGTCTTCCTTTGTTCTGTGCATTTCTTTACGAAGTACATGCCGTATGTAGTCAGCGCCACTAGAAAATCCGCCGTCTTTAACTTGACGCTTCACAAAGTTGCTGAGTTGGTCGGGTAAGCTCGTATTAATGCGTTCGGAAGCCATGAGATTTCCCATAGAATAGTAGTTATTGATTACAAACTAAGTATACCATGTGCACAGATATGCGCAAATATGCACACTTACGTGCAAGCCGCTCGTGGGCTAGTGCTTGACCACCCATTACTGCCAATCAATAGTGTGTTTGAGCAATTTCAGAGTTTAAGGTGAATGGTGGTCTAGACACTTGATCTCCTCAACGCTTTTTCATTGCACTCTATCATTGACTCGCTCTTCAAAAAGGTAAGGAATGGAAACGACTAAATATGTTCAAAAAACAATGTCTATGAATCAAGCAATTAAGTTATTGGTTTTCTTAATCCTTTGGTTTATGCCGAAAAGGAACAACATTGTCAGAACCCTCTTCAATATCACCTCTTTTGATTGATGCTAAAGCTTCATCAAGAGCTGCTTGATCGGTATCAAATTCATCATCCCATACCGTTGATGTGCCACTCTCGTCAATGACTTCAAGAATCCAACCACCGTGATCACCACGGTAAATATCTATATCATAATCCTTGTTGTGACCCGTCGCCTTTTGGCTTAGGTCACTCATTTCGATCTCAAATTCTTGTGGCATAACTATGTCCGGCTATCATATAGACTACAGAAGAGTGTAGTTGAAGCAGTAAATAAAAAATAGTCTGATGAACTTGCAGTACTTTACAGACTAGCCCGTGACGCCGAGCCCGTGTTTTTTTAATTCCTCATCATATCTGAGCGCAAAGTCAACAAATGTAATACCGAGTACGCCACAGATAAGGTATAGCTCCACTGGGTCGAGCTTGCGCTCACCAATTTCATATTTGGAAACGAAAGATTGCGGTTTATTTAATTTCTCTGCGACGTGGCTTTGGTACAAAGACGCCTCTGTTCTAAGGGTGCGTAATAGCTGAATAAGCACTCGATAACGATCATCATGGGGAAATATTTTCATGCATTTATACATATCCTACTTGCGGATATATCCCAGAGTAGGATATCATCTACAAAACCCAATTTAGGATATGGTAATCAGTACAGAAGTGTTAGGGGCACTGTGGCATCGGGCAAAAAGAAAAACGCAGATGATATGTGAATCAGCTTTGTTATTACTCACCATACATATGTCTCATGCAATTAGGCCCTGTTCTCATATCAATGTCATTCAAAGGGGGAGAACTACTACTGGCCTAGAGGGCTGTACGGTATCTAGTTCGAGAAAAGATCGGAGCTTTGGCCCACTTTTTTGAGCGAGAGCGCAATTTACAAATCATCAATTAACAATTTCATCACAAGAGGATTTAAACCATGAGAAAAATATTAGTTGCCCTGGGGCTTTGTTTGTCACTTTCAGCTTATGCTGGTGAAACCTATGTCGGTGCTAACTTCGATATGATTGATATCGATGTCGACGGCACTAGCTTTGATACTGGAGGTATTCGGGGTACGTACGGGAAGTATCTAGATAATACGGCTGGCATAACATTTCCACTTGCGGTTGAAGGGCGGTTTGGATTTGGTTTGCTTGACGATGATGCAGGTGGTGTGACTGTCAGCACAGATACCTACTGGGGACTTTATGCGAAAGCCGAACTAACCAATTTAGGCGCGGTCACACCCTACGGAATCCTAGGCTATTCATCGATCTCAGCAACCGCAAAAGGCTTTGGGGAAGAAATTTCTGATGACGACTCCGGATTCTCATTTGGGGTCGGTGCGCGGTATCACTACAGTAATCTCTTTACGCTCAATTTTGAGTTTATGAACCTCGTTGACGATGTGAGTGTGCTGTCGTTTGGTGTACAAATGGAGTTGTAGACATAGTCCTTATTTGTTTGTGATTAAGGATATGGCCTGTATGTAGGGTACGCAGCGCTATCACGTACCTAGATTTATTCAGAAAGCTGTATGTCTGTATTTGTATCAACTAACCGAATTCTGTTGGTTGCCATCTTGTCAGCTGGGATCGGATTTTTACATGGCTGCAAGACTATAGAAGGGTTGCGTCATGATATCGAAAATCTTAGTGCAAGGCTTGGTGGTACACAACCATTCGTTGCAACATCGCAGCCAGAACAAGCTACAGATAATTCACCCGATGCCACAGCTTCAACAACTGAGGGTGAGCCAGAGAGTACAAAAGCAAGTCTGGTACGAGAGACACAAGAGAAACTTCTCCAGCTTGGCTATGATGTCGGTACGCCAGACGGTCGCTATGGCGCTAAAACAGAAGCGGCGATACAGGATTTCCAGCTTGATAATGACCTTGGTATTGATGGTAAGCCATCAGCCTCATTACTGCGTGTGATCAATGCTCGATTAGAATGAAAGTTGTGCGTACTGTTCATATCTTGCTAGTTGGGTGTAGTGCATTCGGATTGGCAGCGTGCAACAGCTATGCACCATTACTACCACTACCTAAGGTATTGGTTGCCCCGGTCACGATCACACTACCGCAAGCAACTGAAAAACCAACAGATCGCGGTGAATCATATTTTGATCCCAATAAAACGGATACCCCACTTTATGACACGCAGGGACACAGCTGCGATAAGCTGAGTCCATATTTTCGTGTCAGTGATTTTTCGCATACCGGTGATGTACGGTTTCGTTTTGCGCGCATTGATGCAGAACTCGTTACCTGCCTTACCCGCTTGCGCACGGCCTTATCACGGCCCATCAGTGTTGAGTCCTCCTACCGCAGTTGGGCGTACAACGCGCAGCTTGTCAAAGAAGGAAAGAAAGCCTCGAAGGCTAGTTATCATATGAGCGGTAAGGCAGCGGATATCCATGTGGCAAATATATCCACAGCGATGTTCGCACAGATGCTCTATACCAATTGTGGCTGTGGCACAGGCCTTGGTGTGGGGAAGCGTTGGTATCATGTTGATACGCGGGGTTCATCTGTACGGCCATGGGGATATGGTGTTCAAGGACTGCAGCTTGCTAGTGCGCGGCGAGTACATAAACAAATGTGCGGAGGTGGAAGGCGGGATACCAACGAAGTTGGTACTATGATTGCACGCTCTGCTCAGCAAGCGTTGGAAGCGATTGGTGGGGCTATACAAACGCTTTTGGAAAAATGAGTAAGCACATCATATTTTACGCGCGATATTTATTCCGCCTGATATTTATCCTCGCTGTCATTATTCTTTGTATTGTATTTGGTGCGAAATTCTATCTATCGTCCAACACTTTTACCGCTCTTATCAATCAAAAGGTATTGCAGGAAGTTGGCAAAGATATTGTCATTTCTGGACCAATTACATGGGAATCGTTTTATCCAGAGATACGCGTAAATGTAAATAAAATAGAACTCAAGGATGCTGCTGCCCAGGGGCGTACCAGCAGAATACGACTGCGTAATGCTACAGTGGGCCTACCAGTACACACACTGCTAAATCAAGCTGATATTTCTGGCCTCGTGTTGCACATTGATTACGCGGCAGTCGTGATTGAAAAGCCGGCCACAAATGAGCCCATTGCGATTAATCTAAGTGATGCCTTGACCCTTGCTGAGCGTGTGCGCGCACCACATGCCATAAAGATAAATGTTGTCCAGGCGGATGTGATTGATCGTCGTTCTACTGAGCCAGCACACTATCGTGCAAAAAATATCCATCTCGATCTAGGGAACGCAGGGCTAAACCTGAGAGGATTTTTTGCGGCGAACACCGAGGATTTAATACCGCTGAGCGTGGCACTGGAAAAGGATATATCACGTAAGCAACCTACTTATTTACTCGACGCTCGTATACAGCCATCACTACAAGATGTTCCGCAAGAAATTGTGCTGACTTTTTAAATTGTTTTTGACTCTCCGCGTTTAAAGATAACGGGACTGCGTATCGAGAAAAACAAAAACCTCATCACCGGTGATCTCGCCTATGACACCAAAAATAATGCACTGAAAGGAAACATTGCAATCAAGCGGCTTGAGTTAACCGATGTATTGAGTCCTACCAATAGGTCAAAAAAGAGCGACAAAATATTGTCGCGTGTCACTTATCCATACGATATTCTGACTCGAGTTAACGCCAAAATTAAGATTCAGGCAGGTGCAGTGCGATATTCTAAGGCACCCCTTGTTAATGGCACCTTTGAGCTGAAAGCCCAGAGATGGACAGGCTGAAATACTTGGCAGTGGACTCAGCGTACTGGGTGCACCGACCACGTTAGCGTGGTCAGCAAAAAACCTGGCATCGAATCCTATTTTTTCACTGGCATTGACAACAGAACAGCTCGCACTTGAGCGACTTAATCTCTTTGCCAGCGACAACCAGTTTTTTCGCGATGGCGTTGGCAATGTATTACTCAATCTTACCTATACCGGCACATCACTTAAAGATCACGCTACCAGCAGTTTAGGTATTCTTTCACTTAATGCAGTCGATGGTCACATATCACCATCGTTTATGCGATGGCTAGATAAAAGTATCGTATCGCATGGCAAGCAACTGGCAACGGAAGGGGAGTCTCTTGCTAAACAGGAGGAAGAAACGGGAGTATCGCTGCCATGTGCCAATATATTCTTTGCGCTCAACAATGGTTATGCCGCAGCCAATAAATCCATTGTCATTGAAACCGCAGATAATATGCTTGTGAGCTCTGGGTTTATTGATTTTCATACAGAAAAGATTGGCTTTACTTTTTCTTCCAGCACGAAGAAAACATTCGACTGGAGCCCGTTATCAACAGCGAAATATATTCAATTGGATGGGACGTTATCTTCGCCTGCTATTTCTCTGAATCCTCAGGAAACGCTGAAAAAAGGCATGCTCACAGCCTCCTCCTTTATTTTTGGCCCGGTGCCCGCGCTTGCTTATGCAGCATTGGATGCTGCTCAAAACCAGGCGCAAGATCGTCCCGAGTGTTTACCTCATCGACACATTGTTCACCAGCCAATCAAGGAGTGAATCATGACTAATCATAAATTTTCAATACTGACTGTACGTACCAGCCTTGGTGGATCATTTTGCGGAGGAAGTTTGAATACCAATGCAGGTGAGGCTGACTGTGGACCACAGATTTTACGCACTAAAAGCACAAGCGCCAAAGACGAAGACAAAGCGGGTACGGCGTGAGCAGAACCAAGTTTTTCAACAACATTTTTACACGTGACTAATCTATTTACCTAGGAGATCAAAATGAAACTTAAAATAGGATTAATAGCAATGGCTCTGTTTTTAACGTCTTGTGGTGGAGGCGGTGGGTCTAGCTCAGGGGGTTCCTCAGGCAACCCCATTGCAAATGACGTAAACAAAATTTTATTTAGAGCAAAAAAAGTAGACATCCGGGTAAGCTTTTATGAAAGGCAGAACCATGTGTTCAGAGAACGCATTGGTAAGGGGCAATCAAAAACGATTTCTTTGCCACCAATTACCGCCAATTATAGAGGGTGGATAACATCACCAGAGGTAAAAGTAGGTGAATCATTTAGCTATGAAATATGCTATGGGAAAAATGTTGGAGTTGGTGGGAGGAGAGGACATTGTATAGCGGGGAGAAAAACACGACCAAATACCGAAACCCTAGATAGTTCAACGGTTTTTTACGTTGATTGATGCCAAAAACTAGAAGCCATTTCATAAATAACTTTCTGTTAATTATATCTTTTATAATCAACAGTATATATTAAAAGTTTCTATTTATGAGATGGCTTCTAAATACGAATGTCTAGGCGATGATAGAACGGGTAATCCTTCGTTTAGATAACATCGTATCTGTCTATGAGCCTCAACGATAATAATGTTCAGTAGGCTCCTTAATTTGATCCTGAGGCAATTCCAACGACGGGTAAAATACCTGCAATATCTGCTTCTAACTCATCAGATAGTGCTCTGATTTTTGCAATACGTGCAGTAAGTCGCTCTGCTCTATATTGTTTATTGGCTAGCTGTTTTTCGATACGTTCTATTTTGGTGGGCCTGGTAGCAGTGGAAAGTTTCGCATTGAGTTCGGCAACTTTCTGAGTGAGTGTGGTCTCCCGTTGGAGCGCGTTGTTTAACCTTGTCTCCAATTTGGCTCGATGATCCTGTATGAGAGCATTCAAGGCGCTCTCATCGGCTGCTAGGTTTTCTCCGAGGGTGGTAATTTTTTCTTCAAGATTGTCGATGCGTGTTAGTTTTTGGCTAAGACTTTCATTTCTTGTGGTGAGCTTGGTTTGCAACTCTTCAATTGTCGCTGGGTCGGTCTCTGTGCTGAGTTTGGTTTCCAAATTAGTAATCTTATCTAACAATGCCTCCACCTCAGAAATCACAACCAGGCGTTCACTTTGTTTCGCTAGCCTTTTCTGGCGGTTATCCATGCGTGAGGCCAACTTTCCGAGGCGTCTCGATCGATGGCTGGCATTCTCTTCTTCTACGGCGGTGTCCTTGATCTTCTCTTCAAGTTCAACCAGGCTTTGATGGATAGGTCGATCTTCTGATATCAGCGCTCGGGTACGTTCATCCTCGGTCACAAACGGTGTTGAAGTGGCAGCGCTTAATTCAATATTCGTATCACTTTGCGCGTAGCTTAATTGGGTCAATATACTGCCCAATAACACAATGCTTATTTGCTGTAGTCGTTTCATATCCATTTTATCGATTCATTGCTTTTTCAATTTCGGCCTGAGTCAAGCCCGTTTCTGTGGTGAATTTATCCATGACCTCTTTAGGTAGGGTATGCCCACTATTCACATCGAGTTGATCCGGTACGCGTGTAAGGCCTGTTATACTTGGGGCCATTTCTATTGGTTCAATTGTGGGTAGATCAGGTACACGCTGAGGCGCTGGAGTCGCTTGCAGATAAGCCTGCATTTGCGCATTACGCTGTTTCTGGCGCTTTTTCATGTCAGTAATCTTTTCCTGTAACTCCGCCGCTTTATTCAGTTGTTGCGCCTTTTCTTCGGGCTCAATTTGTGTTTTTGTAACGATAGTGGTTTCCTGATCAGGTGGCATGTCCAACTTGGTGTTGGTTTGTGGATTTGGCTGATTGTTATAGACGAAATACACGCCTGCTGCAGCTAGCAGTGTTATGGAGAATACAGCCAGATAGGTTTTTCTATTCATAGAACGAAGAGACAGGTCATCATAATTTGGGTGATCAATTTAGTTTCATTTCTTGGTGGCAATAGCTGACAATTGGTCGCCAGTATCAGGGTCGACCACTTTCATACTAAATATTTCACCTGCAGTGCGGGTAAAAGTAATCACATCGTTTTCATTATCCACTAGCGTAAGCTTATCGCGGGTAATAGCGGTGCTGCTAACCGTTCCGCTTATTCGTGCACTAACTGGCGGTCTTGCACCAACGCAGGTAACCCCAACGGAGTAGTTACCATTAATTCCACCGCCAGCCTGACTAAAATTAAATTCTCCGGAAACCACGGTTGAGCGACTACCGCAAATGGTTGAGCTACCACCGGTTAACCCCCATTTTCCTAACCATACATTTGTTGCGGAAGCATCTGAGCCTGAGCTGGAGCTGCCTCCACCGCCACAAGATGCGAGTACTAGGAGTATAAGTGCGAGTGAGAAACGGTATGTTAATGATCTTTTGTTCATATTTCTGATTAAAAAGGAGGTCTTTAAGTCATTGATTCTATTTGTATTTACTTATCAATTTGGTTAGCCCCTTGTTTTTCTAATTTTTCTATCTTTACTCGATCCATTACTATGTCTATTTCAAGGGATTTCTGGGTATTTCACTTACTCGTCAGAAAATTGCCTTCTTCCTCCATAACTCCCATGGAAGATAATTCTTTGCTTTTACAGAAAACATTTTCAACTACATGTCGATTAACTATAGATGCCAGTTCTGAGCTGTGATATATGAATTGTTCAGGTACGCGTATAGTCATTAAATAGTTTGAATCAAAAATTGTAGAATACTCACACATCACTCCATATGAAGAACGGGCACAATGTCCAATCCATAAATCTTGAGAGTAGGTTTTTTGTTTATCGTTTGATCTGAAGATGTGCCAATGAATTGTCAATATGGGATCTGCAATCTTTATAAAGCCGTTTTCCAAGGTTTCCTTATGTGCTTCAGCATAGACATTCTCAAGAAAATAAGCATCGCGAATCCAAGGATGGTTTTGATGGCTTTTTACGTCGCTCTCGGTGATTTGGTTGAGAGAAATAGACACAGATGGATGTTTAGGTGCATTTTCAGGCTTGCCCCACTTGGCTACTAAGTTTTCATAAAAAGGATCTTTTTCTCTGTAGGTAATCTTTAGAAGTCCCTCGCCAGGCCCGTCATCATCAAATTTATCCCTAACTTCCTTAGGTATCTCATTGTCAAAGAAAATAGTATAGTGTTTTTTATCTAGGCATATCCGCTTGCCATCAAAAATTGTCTCTTGAGGGTTGCAGCCTCCTAACAAAAGTAGAACGATAACAAATTTACGCATTTGGATAATAGACCGCTAATAAACAGGATCACAGGCAGGACAATAAAGCCATCCAAACCCAGGTTTTCCGCCATAAGTGTTAATTTGCATCCAAAATTGACCCGGGATTTGCACTGAATTTTGACCCGTCTATTTGGTCTGATTATGACCTAAGTTGAGTTTCTTTTTTTAGCTTTCACCTCCTTCATTTTTGCTGTTGAATGCCTGAACCGGTAACTGTCATTACCCGTTTCAATGATATGGCAGTGATGGGTTAATCTGTCCAACAATGCCGTTGTTAATTTCGGATCACTGAACACACTAGACCATTCTGCAAAATCCAGATTAGTGGTAATGATGATACTAGTCTTCTCATAGAGCCTGCTGATCAGATGGAATAATAATGCCCCACCGCTTTGACTGAACGGCAGATAGCCCAATTCATCCAGGATCACCAGATCGGTATGCAATAAACGATTCGCCAGGCGCCCTGGTTTTCCCAATTGTTTCTCCTGCTCAAGCTGGTTGACCAGTTCAATTACGGACAGACAACGCACCCTGAGATGGCGATGCTGTATGGCCTGTACACCAATGGCTGTTGCCAGATGTGTTTTGCCCGTACCCGGGCCGCCCACGAAGACGATATTCTGCGCGTCTTCCAGAAACTCACAGCGATGCAAGGCCCGGATAAGTGCTTCATCGGCCTCGCTCTCGCTAAAATCAAAGCCAGCCAGATCTCGATAGGCCGGGAACCTGGCTACCTTCATCTGGTAGTTGATGGAACGGACTTCCCGTTCAGCCACCTCAGCCTTAAGCAAGACCTCCAGGATCGGTATCGCCTGCTGATAAGCAGGTGCAGACTGAGTGGACATGGTCGCAATGGTCTCAGCCATACCAAACAGCTTGAGAGACTTCAACGTAGTAATCATGGCTTGCGCTTTCATTGCTTGCCTCCACGAAGACGATCATAGCGCCGGGTGTTGGCCACAGGCTCATTCACCAGCTTCAGCGCTGCAGGTGTTCGAAGCGACTTGGGACGAGGGGGGTCACTGAGCCTGCTCAGGCAATTGAGTACATGCTCCCGGGACGGGTGTTCAACCTTCAGAGCTTCGTTAACTGCCCGTTCAACCAATTGCTCATCGTGCAACAGCACCAGGGCCAGTACATCAACCATCTCACGATCACCACCAGGGTGCTTTAACAATCGGGTTTGCAGTTGTTGGAAACTCTCCGGCAGTTCCTTGAAGGGGGCACCATTACGTAACGCCCCAGGCTTACGCTGTACCACTGACAGATAGTGGCGCCAGTCATATATTGTCCTGCCGCTGCTGCCATGATCGCGGGTAAAGACCCGTTCATGAACGGCCACCTGGCGGGCTTCAGCCACAATCACCAACCGTTCGGCATACACGCGCAGGCTCACCACCCGGTTGGCAAAGCTCGCCGGGACACTGTATCGATTATGTTCAAAGGTGATCAGACAGGTCGAGGTAACACGTTTGCTGTGTTCAACAAAGCCGTCAAAGGCAGCGGGCACCTCCATCAGATTTGCTTGCTCCTGTTGCCAGTAATCGTAGATCGTCTTTAGTTTGTCCTGGGGATGGGCCGATTCTTGCCACAGATCAATACAGCGCTTAAGCAACCAGCGGTTCAGTTCAGCGAGCGATTTGAATCGGGGGGCATCCTGCCATATCCGGTACCGCGCATCGCGTACCCCTTTCTCCACCTGACCTTTCTCCCAGCCCGCTGCAGGGTTGCAGAACTCCGCTTCGAATAGATAGTGGCTAGCCATCGCTTGAAAGCGCCGGTTGATGGTCCGTTGCTTGCCGCGACCTACTTTATCCACCGCTGTCTTCATGTTGTCATATATCCCCCGTTCTGGAACACCACCGAAGATGCCGAAGGCATGGTAGTGCGCATCAAACAGCATCTCGTGGCTCTGCAACAGGTAGGCCCGCAGGTAGAAGGCCCGACTGTGGCTGAGCTTGAAGTGCGCAATCTGCAACTTGGTGTTCACGCCATTGATCACCGCATAGTCTTCGCTCCAGTCGAACTGGAAGGCTTCTCCTGGCGCAAAGGATAAGGGAACATAGGTGTGTTTGCCCGCACCTCGCTTTGCCTCCTGCTGTTCCTGCCTCCAGGCGCGAGCAAAGGCAGCCACTCGATCATACGAACCTGTAAACCCAAGCTTAACCAAATCACTGTGCAGTCGCCGCATCGTGCGTCGCTGCTTGCGGTGTCTTCTTGATTCCCTAAACAGCCAATTGGTCAGTGTCTGCTCATAATCATCAAGCTTGGATGGACTCTTCCTGCTGGGGTAGCTCGGCTCCACCACGCCACTAGCGAGGTACTTGCGAACTGTATTACGGGACAGCCCGGTTCGCCTTGCTATCTCTCGAATCGGCATCCCCTGGCGGAAATGCCATCGTCTTATTACACTTAATAACGCCACGTCTATCACTCCGATTATCTCCTGCATTAGTTCTTCGCAGGAGGGGTTGTACGTGGGTCAAAATTCGATGCAAATACCTAGCCTTAGTGGGTCAATTTTGGATGCAAATTAACATCGTAAGAGAAAGTATCTGAACTTGTTTGATTTATACCCATAGTTTTATATAGTTGTACTGCCTTGCAAACTGGTCATGCAGCGAGTCGTGCCTCGGCAATTTCGACATATTTTGCGTCTTGCTCAATACCGATATATGAATAACCAAGGTTTCGTGCTGCAATAAGTGTTGTGCCACTTCCAGCAAAAGGGTCGAGCACTGTGCCACCCGGGGGAGTAACAAGAGATATTAAATGATCCATCAGTGCGATAGGCTTAACCGTAGGGTGAAAATTTCTTGCAGCACCAGTAGCACCGCGATGGGGAGTATTACTTTTGCTTTTTTGCCTCGTACGCTCCTGTGCTGACTTTAGCTTAAATGAATCCAACCCAAAATCACGTTCTTGTGTTGATGGCTTTGCACAATAGAAATACGAGGCCCAATATTCATTAATACCACTGTGAATTACATTAGCAGGGAAGCGTCCTTTCGAGTGATTTTTTAACGGAACAACCTTGCCTCTAAGCTGGGGTTTACTTGTATTTTTCTGCTCCACAATCCGGCAATTATCTATATTCAGCCCTCCCGTACCTAAAGTCAAAATATTGTCAGTCACTGGTCCCACAAACGGCTTTCTCGCGATCACAATTGGCTCATGCGCAGGTTTTAAAGTCGTACCCCAGCCTTGCCATTTTTTTGCTTTAGAAGAGCCATGCTTTTTACGAATTGCCAACTCAATATTATATGAGCGAGGAAAACCGGAGCCATACAACCATACGATTTGGTCACGAATTTCAAACCCCGCCTTCTCTATATTGCTAGCCATACGGTGATACGTACGACTTCCAGCAAAAGCTAAAAGATGTCCACCAGGCTTAATTACACGTAGCGCTTCTTGCCACAGGCCAATTCCTGGCACATCGCGGTCCCAGTCTAGGCCGATAAAAGAAATCCCGTATGGAGGATCAGTGACAATGGCATCGATAGAATCAGCTTTTAGGTTTTTTAATACGTCTAAAGCATCCCCTGTGTATATTGTGTTTTTTGGGTTCTTTTCAGTCGACATTTTTTAATATTCTCCCGCAGATAAATTAAGAGAACTAATGATCACAAACTAACCCATTATTGAAAATATCATTGTTTTCAACGGAGGGTCATTTAAGTCCCGTTTGTGATTTTGAGCTGTTTGATAAACCCCAAACTAGCAAAGATTTCTCACTCGAAAAAGAATGGGCAAGGTCAGGTGTAGGGCCCCAACAAAACTTTTCTTTGAGCTGATTTTATATTTGAAATGTTGTGTATGCGCTAAACAGGACCTAAGTGATACATCATGCAATTTTCATTTTTCGGCTTTTGCTAGACAATATTAATATGAAGAAAATAGTGCAGATTACTCGATGAAAACCCTTGGACTAAAAGAAGCATCTACTTTTTTAAATATGTCACCCAGTGCGCTAAGAGCCAAAGCCAAGGCTGGGGAAATTCCAGGTGCCAAAATTGGAAAGTCCTGGGTTTTTATTGATGTTGATCTTGCTTCACATATCCGTTCACGCTATGCTGTTTCTCGGCAAGCGTTGCGAGTAACAACTATGGAGAAATCTATATGTCACTATACAAACGCAACAACGTCTGGTGGGTACGTTTCACCACGCCGAGTGGAAAGCGAATACGCAAAACTACTGGAACTACCAATAAAGTAGCTGCTTTAGAATTGCATGATAAGCTCAAAGCAGAATACTGGAAAGTAGAAAAGCTTGGTGAGAAACCAACCTATCTGTGGAATGACGCTGTTATTAAATGGCTCCAGGAAAATGCAGACAAGCCTAGCCTAGATATTGATAAGCGAATACTACGTTGGCTTGATCCTCATTTGAACGGAGTTATTTTATGCAACATTAATCAGCAGATGATACAAGCCATTGCGTCGGAAAAAGCTAGTCAAACGAGCATGTCTACAGCAAATCGTTATCTTTCTCTTTTGCGTGCAATTTTAAGGCGGGCAACATATGAGTGGGAGTGGTTGGATAAGACACCCAAAGTTAGAATGTTTCGCGTGAAAAGCCGCCGTGTGCGGTGGTTGACGCGTCAAGAAGCAATCCGGCTATTGAAAGCATTACCTGATCATCAACGCAATATGGCGCAATTTGGTTTGGCGACCGGGTTACGGCAGCGTAATGTATGCAGATTGGAGTGGTCACAAATTGATCTTGATCGCTCTATTGCATGGATCCATCCTGATCAGGCAAAAGCCAAAAAAGCGATTGCAGTCCCACTCAATGATGATGCCCTTAATGTCATAAAACCTTTACAAGGGATCGATGACAAATTTGTGTTTACGTATAACGGGAAACCAGTTTGGCAAGTGAATACTAGGTCGTGGAGAAAAGCTGTTGCGCGAGCGGGTCTTAAAGATTTTCGTTGGCACGATTTGCGCCACACCTGGGCTTCTTGGCACGTTCAGGCTGGAACACCCCAGGGCGTATTGCAAGAGCTTGGTGGATGGGAAAGCAGTGAGATGGTTAGACGATATGCCCATCTAGATGCGCGTTCCTTGGCACAATATGCTGGCGGTATTTCCCTAAATGGCACAAATTTGGCACACCTGAAACATAACGAGTGTGAAAAAATGGTGTAAGTGTTTGATTAAATGGTGGCTATGGGTAGATTCGAACTACCGACCCCATCATTATGAGTGATGTGCTCTAACCAACTGAGCTACATAGCCATATTGCTGCACGGAATTGGGATGCGGACGATACCTTAAGGTGGTGAATTTCGCAAGCCTCGAGGTTGCCTTAATTGATAATGTAGATTTTCAACCAGCTGGAAAGAAATGGATAGTTGCTAGCAATCGTAGTTTTTAATGTTGAAGATATTTCATAAACTATAGGTTCATCAATTACTGATGCGCTACCGTCACGGAGGCAGTCCGAAAAATATGTCAAATCCGCGCGCTTAAAGGCTGGTTCAAATCAGTTGACAAATCCATACCAAAACCGACTACAAACTACATGGCCAGGTCTCTTGGTTATTTTGGCCGTCCTACTTGTATTCTATGCGCCTTCTTTACTGCTTGAGGGGGAGTCACTGATTCCCTCCCCACATGGTCCCTGGATAAATCCAGGCCCTCCCGGATGGATAAATTTTTCGACAGCGCAAATTATTCAGAATACCTTGGCTAATGGAGGGAACCCATTTTGGTCAGAAAAGATAGGCATTGGCGTTCCCCTGCTTGCGGACCCTCACAATGCCTATTTTTCGCCATTTAGCTTGGTCCTATACCTATGGCCAAACAGTTATGGTTGGGACGTATCGATATTGCTTAAAGTGGTTTTAGGTTTAGCGGGTGTATATGTACTTGGGCGATCTCTGAGTCTGTCTCCTTGGATAGCTGCGTGGACTGCCAGTTTGTTCATGCTTTCCGGCCATGTGTTTCAATTTTTACATCACTTCCATACAAATAGCTTAGTATTTATGCCTTGGTGCCTGGCTGGTTTAGTGTATGGGCTTGCCGATCAGCCACGTCGTTCTTTGTGGTTAATCGGAATAAGTTTACCGTTGATGATACTGGGAGGGGGCTTGCTAGATGTTGTATTGCTTGCTTTATTTGTGGCTATGGTCTTTGGGATTTTTTTATTACTTCCCCAGAGATACCCAGGTGCATCATCCGTACTCACGCGAAGCCGGCTTGTTGTATTGCCCGCAATTGTTTTTGTGCTCGGTATATTGATTGCGTTTATTTGGATATTGCCGTATCTAGAATTGAGACAAGTATCAATTTCGCCCCGATCAGGGCGTTCTACCGCAGTTTATAACGACTATTGGTATGCGGTTGGGCTTTTCGTTAATCAGATTATGGAACTTCCTCGGAATCCGAGCCATTGGCTGATGAAAGAAAAGCAATATATGTCTGTATTGTTGCCTCCGGGGATGCTACTTGCGGTTATGGCACTAATTCAGAAAAGCAGTCGGTATCAGTATTTTTACTTAGCTTTAATAGCGTACGGATTAATCCATTTTCTAAAGTTATATGGCTTCGGGCCTCTCCAGTTTATTAACTTACTACCCATTCTTAAAGATGTACGTTTTGAGAAATACATCGGTCTATATACCTTAGGGGTTTGCTTGGTATCTGCATATGGTTATGAATATTTTTTCCTTAAAAATAAGAAAACAAAGCGCGTCTTTACAGCTGTTTTAGGCGCGTGTTTTGTCGTTGTAATTGCGATATTGCTTTACGCTAGTCATGTTGAGGCTGATAACTAAGGTGAGATTAGCTATTTATCTGTTGTTTGCACTGTTTCCGGCCGTTATTTACGCATTTCTTCTATTCTCAAAGTCGCCTAGATACGGACTGATTGTTAGTGTGATTAGCTGTGTAATTTTTGCGAATTTATATATCGATACAGATACAAAATTTGATAAACGTAAGAATTTATTTGAGGCTAACCCGCTGTATGCAAAAGTCAGCGCACTGAGTGATACTGGGCGTGTATTTCCAATGTCGGGTAGAGGGCCGCGCATATGGTCCGCTTACGGCATCAATGATATTCGTGATATTTCGGTGGTGCATACCAAACGATATCACCAATATTTTAAGCAGTTTGTAGAAGGCAAAAATCGCTGTTGGCATAAATTTGTGCTCTGTTCAAAGCTTCCCGAGTCCATATCGTTAGATGCACTTCGTTGGCTTGGAGTAGATTTGCTCATTATTTCAAAACGGCAATTTCCGAAATTAGCTCAAAATCCGGATAAAAACTGGGAAGTAATTGCTAACTATGAAGGATATCAGTTTATCAGACTTCATGACGTCGTACCCCTGGTTTCATTTACCGACGACATTACCCAAGTAGACAGCCTAACGCAGCTATCTCAACTTCACGAGTGGGGCAATGTAAATGAATCACCTGCATTAACAGGTAGTTCTCATCTGAAACCAACTCTGGAAAAAAATAGCGTAAAAATACTAACCGAAGATTACCAAATGGATAAAGGAGGAAAAATTGAAGTGAAGACCGAATCGCCAGGTTATTTATTGATAAAGAATCAGTTTTATCCTGGCTGGAAAGCGTGGGTATCAACAGAGCAAGTTCCGATACTGCGCTCCAACTACTTATTTCAAGCTATTCAAATTCCCAAAGGGCGAAGCACTATAAAAATAGAATACTTACCCAATAGTATCAAAATTGGGGCGTTAATATCTTTGACGGGAATAGGTATATTATTAGGAATCAATATCATGCTAAGTCGAGGAAGGCGCAAATATCGTAGCCTTTGATAAAGGGGTTTGATTTAATTGTTCCGTAATAGTTAAATAGCCAGTCAGGTCGGTTCACCAAGCGGAGACAAAATGAGAACAGTACGAGATATTCTGCAAACCAAAGGGAATGATGTGTACACCATCGAAAAAGAAGCATCTGTATATGATGCACTTAGGCTGATGGATCAGTTAAATATTGGGTCATTGGTCGTGGTTGATAAGGGGGATCTGGCTGGCATGCTTACCGAGCGCGATTATGCAAGCAAAATCATCCTAAAAGGCAAGCAATCGAAAACCACCCCAATTAAAGACGTGATGACTAAAAAACTGGTCGTTGCGAAACGCAAGACAACGATTGATGAATGCATGGGGCTGATGACCAGTAAGCGGGTACGGCATTTGCCCGTTGTAAAGAAAAATAAACTGGTTGGGTTGATTTCAATTGGAGATGTGGTTAAAGAAATTATTGACGAACAAAACGTGGTAATCGGGCAGCTCGAATCGTATATTTATGGTTAGATTAGGGGGCAATAGTTAGCAATATTTATACCTATAAAACCGGAGTTGGGGTGAAGTTAGGGGTTAAAGTACCGGATTTAAGTATGCTGGTTTTTGATGCCAGCCAGCATGAGAGTATTATTCAACCAGAAGGAGATTTCTGGTTTTTTGCCTATGGGTCTTTGATGTGGAACCCGGAATTTCCCTACTTAAGACGAGAGACCGCACGTTTGTATGGCTATCACCGGCGTTTTTGCTTGTGGTCAGTTGAATATCGGGGCTCACTGTCACAACCTGGACTGGTTATGGGTTTAGACCGTGGTGGCTCGTGTGTTGGCCAGGCTTTTTTAATTTGCCGGAACAATGCATCTGAAATTATTCGCAGGTTAAATGAGCGCGAGATGATTACCGGGGCTTATCAATCCAAACTCAAGCAGCTTAAACTGCAATCGGGTGAGCAAGTGAGCGGAGTTTGCCTGATTTCGCGCCGTGATCACCCGCAATACGCACCTGGCCTGGATAGCCAAACTATTATCGATATTGTACGTAAAGCGCGGGGAAAGCGCGGCAGTAATCGTGAATACGTGATCAACACAGCACGCCAGATGGAGCAAATCGGGATGCTTGATCAGGGGCTGGCGGCTATCTCAACCGGACTAGGATACTAAATAATTTGTCATCCACCTAAGGAAGGGGAGTTTATATTTTTGTAAGATTTTTGTGATGGGGAGGGGATTTGTGTCTTGTGTAATGCGTACTCCATTTGGCCACTTGTCTGGCCAAATCCATTCACTAAAAATTAGGAGTACAACCATGAAATTAACCATAAATATTATTGCGCTGTTTTCTTCAATGTTATTGGTCGCCACGAGCTATGCCGATTCGCATGCTAAAGAGACTATGAAAAAGATGACAGAAATGCAAACCGAAGAGATGCAAAAGATGGACGAAATGAAGGATGACGGGATGGAAAAAATGAATGAGATGAAAGATGAGAGTATGCAAAAGATGGACGAGATGAAAGATGAGAGTATGGAAAAGATGGATGAGATGAAAGAAGAAAATATGCAGAAAATGGATGGTGAGATGAATAAACAACATAAGAAAATGAAAAAATCTATGGATAGCTAGTTGCTATTGATCGGTAGTATTTAGGGCCTTTGAGCATATAACGCTCAGAGGCCATGTGTGTGTTAGACTTATATTATGAGCCGAAAAATACTAATAATCGAGGACGATCCTGACATCGCGAAGTTGGTCGAAATGCATGTGCAGGAAGCCGGATTTGAGGCCATAAGTGCGAATACGGGTGAACAAGGGCTGGAGATGTTTGCCCAATCGCAACCGGACTTGGTGGTGCTTGATATCATGCTGCCTGGCATTGATGGCTTGGAAGTTTGTAAGCGGATTCGCAAACAAAATGAGTTGATTCCAGTATTAATGCTGACCGCTAAATCTACTGAGTTGGACCGTGTATTGGGTCTGGAGTTGGGTGCGGATGATTACCTCACTAAGCCCTTCAGCGTGGTGGAGTTAGTCGCTCGAATTAAGGCCCTGTTTCGACGGGTCGATGCTTTGAAAGTATCCGACCAGGATTCATCAAAACAAGCCATTTTGGTGTTCAAAGATATAACCATTGATACGGTTCGACACCAAGTGGAAACTGCACAAGGTGAGGTTGTGCTTACCGCACGCGAATTTGAATTATTACATTATCTGGCTTCTTCACCAGGCCGTGTTTTTAGCCGCGCACAATTGCTCGACGCGATCTGGGGCTACAATCATGACGGCTACGAGCATACTGTCAATACCCATATTAATCGTCTGCGCATCAAGATTGAGGCTGATCCGGCGAGCCCTCAATACATCCAGACGGTATGGGGTGTGGGGTACAAATTTAATGACGCATGAATTGGTTTAATTCGCTTTACGCAAGACTGGCGATCGGGCTGGTCTTGTTGTTATGCGTCATTGGTTTTCTTTATTCAGTACTTAATTCTTTCGCGACTCAACGGTTTGTAGCGGAGCTCAACCAAGACCTCAATCGTACCCTAGCGCAAGATCTGGTAGCCGATAAAAATTTGGTCGAACAAGGCAAGCTTAATAAAGATGCGCTCAAAAAGACTTTTATGCAGTATATGGTGGTCAATCCCAGCATTGAAATATATTTACTGGATTTACAAGGCAAGCTGATCTCATATTCTGCTGAAGCGGATGCGGTTAAACGAAATCGCGTCAGTCTCGAACCGATAAAGGCGTTTTTAAACGGTTCAGAAAAATACCCTCTGGGGGATGACCCTCGCAGTCATGATAAACAAAAGCCGTTTTCAGTCACCGGGGTGCCATCTGATGCCCAGCCTGAAGGCTATTTGTATGTGGTTTTACGGGGTGAGCAGTATGACGCTTTGGAGTCGATGGCCTATCATGGTTATTGGGTACGTACCGGTCTGTGGTCGATGCTGTTGAGCCTTGGTTTGGGTTTGTTGGCGGGCTTAATTATTTTTTATTGGTTGACCAAACGTCTGCGTCGGATCTCTCGGCAAATGGATAGTTTTAGCGCCAGTGATTTCTCGATTTGGCCGGCTAGCGAGACCTCCCCGGAGAAAGCCGACGAAATTGGCCAGATCGAGCAAACCTTTACCAAGGTAGCGGAACGTATACAGAGCCAATTAGCGGCACTGACAGAAAAAGATAACCACCGACGCCAGTTAGTTGCTCAGGTCTCGCATGATTTGCGTACACCACTGGCTTCCATGCTTGGGTACATCGAATCGCTTAAGCTTAAACACGCCACCTTAGCTGACGAGGAAAGGAGCCGTTTTCTGGACATTGCCTATACCCAAGGGCAACGTTTAAGTAATATGATCGACAGCTTGTTTGAGTTATCTAGCCTGGAAGCTAAGGAAGTTCAACCGCAGTTAGAATCATTTATGCCGCTGGAGTTATTATTCGATATTAAACATAAATACGCTATCCGCGCGAAAGAAAAACAGCTTCAATTTAATATAGAGCATGACGAATTGAACCATTTTGCTTATGGTGATGTCTCACTGGTTGAGCGTGTATTGGATAATTTGATTGATAATGCGCTGGTGCATGCAGATGTGCAAAGTACGATCATGTTGCGCGTAGAAGCGGAAACAGAATACGTCAAAATAGCAGTACGTAATCAAGGCCCAACCATTGCGGAGCAAGATCTGGATGTCTTGTTTGACCCTTTCTACCGAGCGCAGGGTCAGGATGCAGACAAACGCCACGCAGGTTTGGGTTTGGCTATTTCTAAACGTATTATGGAAAGCCAATCAGGTGGGATATTTGTCAGAAATAGCAAAGATGGTGTGGTGTTCTCGGTGTATTTGCCCGTGTTCAAAAATTAGGGCTGGACTATTGCGAATGAGTAAATCCGAGTTGAATTTATAAAAATGTTAAGACTATGTGAATCTACTGTCATAGGCTTGCCTTAGTATGGTGTTATCGAAAATTTAACGAAATACAATTGTGAAAAAATCCATGAAGACGAAACTTTTTATACTCGCGTGTGGCGTCATATTTATTCAGGCGTGTACCCAGATCAATGCTGGACAAAATACCCAGACCATGGTTGAAAAACCCGAGTCAGGTGAGGCGGTTGCAACTTTTGCAGGTGGCTGTTTCTGGTGTGTTGAAGCAGGTTTTGAGCAGTTTCCAGGGGTGCGTGAAGCGGTATCTGGTTATACGGGTGGGAAGGTAAAGAATCCGAGCTATGGCATGGTAGCGAGTGGCCGAACTGCCCATACCGAAGCTGTGCAGGTATTTTATGACCCCAAGGTCATCACCTACGAGGAATTGCTCGAAGCATATTGGCGGCAATTTGATCCGACCGACGGAGGCGGTTCTTTTGCGGATCGTGGGTCACAATACCGGCCTGCGATTTTTTATAACAATACCAGGGAAAAGGCTGCGGCAGAAGCGGCGATCGCCAAGCAGGAAGCCTCTGGCCGATATGATGAGCCATTTGATGTAGAAGTTGTAAAACTCAGCGAGTTTTATCAAGCAGAAAAAGCGCATCAGGATTATTACTTGAAAAATCCGATTCGCTATAAGTTTTATCGGCGAGGCTCTGGTAGAGATCTTTATCTTAAAATGACCTGGGGTGACGACCTCGAGTTTGATATTAAAGGCCCGTCTAGTGATGGGGTCATCCAGGTCGCAGATAGTGGCAGTAAATCAATGAATGACGCAACCATGAGCGATGAAATAATGCAATCGAGTAAAACCTATACCAAGCCTGATGATGCGGTGTTACGTAAAAAACTGAGCAGATTACAGTACAAAGTAACCCAAAAAGATGGTACTGAGCGCCCCTTTTCCAATAAGTACCACGATAGTAAAGAAGTCGGTATCTACGTGGATATCGTCTCCGGCGAGCCTTTGTTCTCTTCAGCGGATAAATATGATTCTGGTACGGGCTGGCCAAGCTTTACCCGACCAATTGACGAAAAGCATATTACCACCCACGAAGACCGAAAGTTTATACGTGTACGTACGGAAGTGCGCAGTGCGGGCGCGGATTCTCATTTAGGGCATGTGTTTGATGACGGGCCAGAACCCACCGGCTTACGTTATTGCATGAATTCAGCGGCCATGGATTTTATCCCTAAGGAAGAGTTGGAAGCCAAGGGCTACGGTGAATATCTGAGTCTTTTTGATGAGTAATCAATGAAAGCGCTAATTACCACCTTATCGGTAGCGATAGGCTTGAGTTTGTTGTCCCCCGCCGTAATGGCGGCAAAGCAGGTTACCAGTGGCCCGTATAAGGCTTCAGTGGTTGAGCTTTATACTTCAGAGGGTTGCAGTTCTTGCCCACCCGCCGACACGTTTCTCAGTAAGCTGGGTAAGACGCGAGAAGCTGATCAGATTGTGCCGCTCGCGTTTCATGTAGATTATTGGGATTATATTGGCTGGGAAGATCCTTACGCTCAGGCTGCCTTCACAGAACGTCAGCGTAACCATGCTAAGAGTAATAAGCAAAACACAATTTATACACCTGAGTTTATTGTCGACGGTACAATCATCCGGGGTAGTCAGGGCATTACCCGGCAAGTGAAGGGTACCCAAAAAAGCGGGGCTGAAGCCGAAATTATGCTTGAGCTATCCGACGTGATCGAGACCCAACTGACGATGGATGTGACGGTCGAAAATATAGTTTATCAAGGTGATGATAACCCCCAAGTTTATGTGGCGATTTACGAAAGCGGGTTGTCTTCTCAGATTAAAGCGGGCGAAAACCGAGGGCGAAAATTGGAACATGATTACGTTGTACGCTACTTAAGTGTACCCCAGGATACGGCCAGCGGAGAAACTCATCATTTTGATGTATCGCTTGACCCTGCGTGGCAGCGAGCGTCACTTGGGATAGCCGCCGTGGTGATGTTACAAAAAAGTGGGGATACGTTGCAGGCCGTGAAAAGCACTTTATAACTCAACGACGTGATTCCGTAACGGCGAATTTTCCTAATTGAGCGCTTAGGCAATAGTCAATATAGCTATAATAGCGAGGATTAGGCACGTTTAGCGCGTGCCTTGTTTTTTATCTGCCGGTAGTTTATCCAATGAGAGTTCTATTCTTAAGCATGCTGCTATTGGGTCTGGTTGGCTGTGCCAGTCACCCACCCGATATGCCCGGTGATTTGTGCGAAATATTCAGTCAGAATAAAAGCTGGTATCGTGCGGCTCGAAAAGCGGCAGACAGATGGGGTAGCAATATCCATGTGCCCATGGCGATTATGTATCAGGAATCAGCCTTTGAGGCACGTGCTAAACCGCCGATGCGCTATTTTTTATGGGTGATACCGCGCGGGCGTGCCAGCAATGCCTACGGTTATCCACAAGCTTTGGATAATACCTGGGCAAATTACCAACGAGATGCTGGCTCACGCTTTAGCCGACGCAACAATTTTGCCGATTCGATTGATTTCATTCAATGGTATATGCACCAGACCATGCTGGAAAATAATATTCCCAAAGGTGATGCGTATCGACATTATTTAAACTATCACGAAGGGCAGGGTGGCTACGCGCGTGGAACCTATAAGCGTAAACGTTGGTTAACCAATGCAGCGCGTCGGGTCGAACAGAACGCGCAGCAATATGCCGTTCAGCTAAGTCGGTGCGAACGAGCATTACAGCGCAAAAAATGGCTGTTGTTCTGATGAGGGTGGAAAATTGTTGTTTTAGGATAGATTGTTCACACCGGATATTCTGCTAGAATGATAAGCTGCTAAGCTAACAATTGATGTGAACCAGCCATGTTACGTAATAGCCTAATTATAGGTCTAACCCTGCTGATCTCGCCGTTACTGTACGCGACGACGATTATGCAAGTTGGAATAGATGAATTGTCAAAAAAATCCGAACTGGTGTTTGAAGGTAAGGTGCTTTCAAAATCGGTGCGCCCCTCTTCAAGAGACGGCCGACCATGTACCTATTTTCAGTTTGACGTTATAGATGTTATCAAGGGGAGCCAAACCCAACCAGAAATAGAGCTATGCTTCACAGGTGGTACGCTAAACGGTAAAACCTTGCGGGTATCGGGCATGACCATGCCGCAGGTTGGAGAATCTGGTATCTATTTTGTTACTGCACTTGGTAAAGAACCGGTTCATCCCCTGAAAGGTTGGCACCAGGGGCATTATCTGGTGAAAACAGACAGTGCGCGGGTTAGAAGAGTGGTACCTGCTCATCCACAACGAACTACCATGCAAGAGCTGGTCAATCGCAAAGCCCAGCGCTTACAAAGCGCGCCAGACATTGAGACTTTCAAACGAATGATCAGGGATAAAATGTGATTCGTTCGATTAAATTTCATCCACTAAGGTGGGCTGTATTTGCGGCGCTATTTTGTAGCGCTAATTTTGGCGTGCTCGCCTATAGCCTGCTGGGTTTTTCCTGGCCTAGCGAAACCGCGCGTTTTTACTTAAACAGCAGTAGCAATGGATTTGATGCGGCTTTTATTGAGGCGATGCAAGAATGGAATGGTCATTCGGATTTTAGCTTTACCTATAGCACCACGGGAAGCCACTCACCCTGCGCAAATACCAATGATCCAGATGAAAGAAATAGCTATCAGTTCTCTACCAACGACTGTGGAAGAGTCTGGGATAACGGCACCCTGGCGGTAACTTATTCGTGGTTTGACAATAATAATAATACCCTGGACGCAGATATTATTTTTAACAGTGGTGATTACGGCTGGGGCGTACATGACGGCAACAATACAAATAACAATATCGATTTTCGACGGGTCGCGGTGCACGAATTGGGGCACGCATTGGGCCTCGATCATGAGACCAATCATGTTGCCATCATGCAACCGCTCATTTCAGACACCATTCTCGTTCCCCAGCAGGATGATATCGACGGCATGCGCGCTATTTATGGCGGTCTGGGTAGCAGCAACAACGATTTTTTCGTACAAAACTCCACGCTTTCAGTAAGTTCATTACGGCCCGGGGAATCAACGTTCGCGCAGACCGAACAACATTATGTTGGCGGCAGCACTACCAGGCTATATTCGCGGTTGGGTTACTATTTGTCTACCAACACCAGTCTAGATAGTGGCGACCAACTCTTGGCCGAGGATACTTCACCGCTTAGAATTTCAAACCCGTTTGACTATGAGTCGGCAACCCTGACGATCCCAGAAAACGTAACACCTAGCTCATACTATATCCTGTTTGTCGCTGATCACAATAACCAATTTTCTGAAACCAATGAGATCAACAATTCTCAATGGATCAGTATTGATGTCAAAGGGCCGGTGGTTGCTCCAATCTTGTATTTATTATTGGGCGAAGATAACTGAAGCTAGTCATCCCAGAATAAAACAGCTTTTACCAGCATTGATCTTTTCGTATGTGCTGCTCTGCTATTGATCAGCTGAGTGATTGATTCCGTCGCCGAGCGCTACATTTTCAAGCTCAAACGGGTTCACTCCTTTTAAGCACCCCACATTTACACTGTATTGTTGTGGGTTGGAGCGACGCTGATGGTGGGTGTAGATGCCGCACTTGGAACAAAAATAATGTTTTGCGGTAAAGGTATTAAATTGATAAAGGGTAAGTGACTCTTTACCAGATAAGATGCTTACCGCGCTGAGCGGTACCGCGACCACTATCGCGCCTTTTCTGCGGCATATCGAGCAGTTACAACGAGATGGATTAACCAGGCCGTCGGGTAGCTCGACTTCAAATCGAACATTACCACAATGACAAGTGCCTGGGTGTACCGCTTGAATTTCCATCATTCTTCCTGGTTTTCTTGATCAAAATAATACTAGCACAGAATGTGTGAAGCGACATTGCGCGTATGCGAGGTGACCGCATTGCCAATTTTGATTTGCCTACCAGGCGGGGATGGCGTTGGAATGTGAGTCGAACCCATTCGGTTTTTGGAATAATTTCTATATTTGAGAAATTTAGCGACGTCTACTTAGGGCCAGCATGTATAAGAAGTAGGCGAACGAGGTCGCGGCACTGGCAACATAGGTCATGCCCGCGGCGGTGAGTAGTTTTTTCACCCCCTCTTTTTCATCATCTGAGACCAGCCCAAGTTTTTCGATCTGGGCCAGGGCCCGACGGCTGGCATTAAATTCAACCGGCAAAGTAACCAGATGAAATAGAACCGAGCCGGCAAACAACAGTGCGCCGATTTGCAATATCAGGGTAGCGTTGCTGACCAGACCATACATAAATGCATAGGGCCCGATCTGAGCGCTCAGGCTGACCAATGGCACCATCGCGGAACGCAGCTTCATAAAGCGATAGCCGTGGGCGTCTTGCAAAGCATGCCCGGTTTCATGTGCCGATACCGCCAGCGCGGCAATACTATCATTTTGGTAGTTGCTTATCGACAGGCGTACTTTATCCACTCGCGGGTCATAATGATCGGTGAGTTTACCTTTTACGGCTTCAATCCCGACATGGTCCAAACCGTTGCCTCGCAAGATAGCCTGCGCGGTTTGGGCACCGGTTAAACCACGCGCGTTCTTGATTGCACCGTATTTTTGATAAGAGGCGCTCAACCAGCCGCGAATAGCTAATGAGATAAGCCAGGATACGCCGCCAATAATATAAAACGCTATGTTACTCAAGGGTCTCGCGCTATTTTGAAATGAGCAGATTATATACCAGTTACTTAAAGCGTATGCGAAGCCTCTGGACGGCCAGGTGCTATGCTGCGCGGCGCAGGGTTTACTTACGCTAAGGAACAATAAACGCTGATATATTTGTGCGGTTCGCGCGGTCGCCTGGTTTGAATCCAAGCCTATCGTCATTTAGGCTTGGAATTTGTGATGCCATGACGACCAATTCGGCACCCAGCTAGCGTATTTCTGAATCCTGCGCCCTATCGAGCATTATTAACTCGTGTGGACAGGCGTACACGCAGCCAGTCTTAGCTTGACCTTTGCACCCGTCATATAAATCAGCGCGTACCGATGTGGGTATGCCGCTTTTTCCAAGCTATAGATATACAAGATTTAGACGAAATAGCTGCTAAGAGCGCTAAGTTGCGTCGTTTCTTCATATAAAAACTAGCCCTTTTTACCCAGGTCAAAGCGAGTTAGCGAAGTATTTTAAGATGCCCATTTAGCTGACGCCGGAACGAAATTAGGGCCTAATTTGCCGAAAGATAAGCCCTATGAAGGAAAGCGTCATTTACGCTAATTGAAATTGTCAGCAGGTGGATAAGTTATATTTTATGAGCATTAGATAATATATAGACAATGAATATAAAAGCCTTTATGTTCAAGTAGTTGCGCCTTTGTTCCTTATCTTTTGACCATATAGAAACAAAATTACCCCAAAGACTATCATGGGCAATGTCAATACTTGACCCATGGTCATCCAGTCAAAAGCAACGGCGCCCAAATGCGCGTCAGGCTCACGTACAAATTCGATAAAAAAACGTGAGATACCATAAATCATCAGAAACAGGCCAGAAGGGCGCCCTAACGGCCTTTTTTTAAGTGTGTATAGCCATAAAACGGTAAATAGTACAATTCCCTCAAAAAACACTTCATACAATTGAGACGGATGGCGCGCTTGTGGACCAGCAAGCGGAAAAACCATGCCAATCGGTAAATCAGTTACTCTGCCCCATAACTCCTGATTGATAAAATTGGCAAACCTAACCGCACCAATACCCACACCGCAAAAAGGTGCAATGAAATCGCTGACCTCTAGAAAGTGGCGATTGGTATTTTTGCCATAAAAATATAAAGCGATAAGCACCCCAATCAGGCCGCCATGAAATGACATGCCTCCCGTCCATACGTAGAAAATCTCTATGGGGTGGCGGATATAGTAGCTGAAGTTATAAAACAAAACATAGCCCAACCTGCCACCGAGGATAACCCCGAGCGCAGCGTAAAATACGAAATCAGAAATCTCTTCGACTTTCCACCCGGAGTTTGGTTGGCGTGCGCGATAAGCTGCCAATAAACCACCAGCCGTAAAGGCAAACAAATACATCAGGCCATACCATCGAACACTTAGCGGGCCAATTGAAAAAGCAATTGGGTCGAATTCCGGATGGGTAAACATAACTTATAATTTAATTTGTAGTAGCGATTAGTGATCAGATCAGCGTCTATCACATATACCTGGTTAAAGATGCTAGCGAGCTTTACGCTCAGATCTTAATAAATCACGATTCGATCAAGCTTTCCAATGCGTATAGATCTTCAATGGTTTCTCGCTGGCGAATTAAATGATCGATTTTTCCGTCGACCATGATTTCAGCAGCACGTACACGCGCATTGTAATTAGATGCCTGGGTAAAGCAATACGCGCCCGCGGTTCGTACCGCGAGCAAATCTCCCGCCATAACCTTTAAGTTTCTATCTTTGCCCAGAAAATCGGCTGACTCGCATATCGGTCCTACAACATCATATTGAGCTTCGCTGGCAGAAGCGTTCTCCTCAACGTTTATGATGTCGTGGTGAGCACCATACAAAGCAGGTCGAATCAAATCGTTCATGGCGGCATCGACAATACAAAAATTAGTCGCTTCCCCTTTTTTTAGATACTCAACTCGGGTCAACAGTATTCCAGCATTCCCAACCATTGCACGACCAGGCTCGATGGCGACGGGAATGGTCATATTATGGGCGTCGATGCGCGCTTTTATCGCCTGCCAATATTCATCAGGATGAGGAGGTGCTTCGTTTGTATATTTCACACCGAGACCACCACCGAAATCTATATTGTTGATTTTGATACCCTGCTGTTGCATGCTTTTTACGAAACCAAGCATGCGGTCCATGGCATCTTCGTAGGGTGCAATGTCGGTCAATTGTGAGCCAATATGGCAAGCGATACTATGGATGATCAGATTGGGGTGATCCTGGGCAAATGCATAGCAATCTTTGGCTCGCTGCAGCGATACGCCAAATTTATTGTGTTTGAGTCCGGTTGAAATATAGGGGTGCGTTTTTGGGTCTACATCCGGGTTGATACGCACTGCGATTGGGGCAAGAAGGCCCTTGGTTGCAGCTATTTCGGCAATGCGGCGTAGCTCTGCCATAGATTCAATATTAAAGCACTTAATCCCGGCATCCAGTGCCAGCTCGATTTCCCACGTTAGCTTACCCACCCCTGAGAAAATGACTTTATCTGCCCTGCCTCTCGCAGCCAGTACGCGTTTAAGCTCGCCTCCTGAGACGATATCAAAGCCCGCACCTAACTTGGCAAGAACGCCTAATATGGCCAGATTACTATTGGCTTTCACCGCATAATGGATTTCATGTTCGAAATCCCCAAAAGCGTTGTCAAATGCGTGCCAATGCCGTTCTAGGGTAGCTCGTGAATAGACAAACAAAGGTGTGCCGTACTTTTCTGCGAGTACGCGAACAGGAATGTCCTCGGCGAACAATTCACCGTCTTTATAATTAAAATGATCCACTGGACCAGTTTATTCGGCGGGTTTTTCTTTTTTGTTTTGCGTTTCTGCTTCGCTCGGCTGTGTGGGTGCCGTCTGAGCAGCCTGCGTATCTTCGTCCTGAGAAATATACAATGGACCCTTTTGTCCACAGGCCGATAATGTCAGGCAAACTGTGACAAGCAGGGGAAAGATGGATTTATTGAGCATAGGAAATCGGAATGATGAAGTAATTGTCGAGTCGATTATACGGGCTTGGTCAATTGCATGCATCGGCCGTGAGTGCATTTTTTGCTGCCATGACGGCTTTTCTAACCTGGCTAGGTGCGGTACCGCCGATATGGTCTCGTGCATTGACTGATCCCTCCAAAGTCAGAATCTGATAGACGTCATCACTGATGTGCGGACTAAAAGTTTGCAAGGTCTCGATCGGTATTTCAGCCAAACTGAGTGCATTTTCAACCGCATAACTAACCGTATTGCCGACTATTTCGTGCGCATCCCTAAAAGGAATGTCTTTGCGTACCAAATAATCTGCCAAATCGGTCGCAGTCGCGAAGCCTTTTTCTGCTGCTTGGCGCATATTATCTCTAAATAGCGTTACCTGGGGAATCATTGCCGCATAAACTTGCAGGCATATCAGGGCAGTATCGACCGAATCAAACAGCAGCTCTTTATCTTCCTGGTTATCGCGGTTATAGGCCAGAGGCTGACCTTTCATCAGCATCAATAGGCCGTGTAAATTCGCATTCACTCGACTGGTCTTACCACGCACCAATTCAGCCACATCTGGGTTTTTCTTTTGTGGCATGATGCTTGAGCCGGTGCAAAAGGCATCTCCCAGGTCAATAAACTTGAAGGCGTCAGAGGACCACAATATCATCTCCTCGGCCATACGTGAAAGATGGACCAATAGCAGGGCGGCCGCGGCGTTAAATTCGATCATAAAGTCTCGATCAGAAACCGCATCGAGTGAATTTTGGGCCGGTGCGCTAAAGCCGAGTGCTGTGGCCGTCATTTCCCGATCGATTGGAAAACTGGTGCCAGCCAGTGCAGCGCATCCCAATGGGCAAATATTCAGGCGTTTTTTACAATCTGTTATGCGTGCAAAATCTCGGGCCAGCATGGCATTCCAGGCGAGCATATGGTGACCAAATGTGACGGGTTGCGCAGTTTGTAAATGCGTGAAGCCAGGCATAATGGTAGCAGCTTCCTTATCGGCCAACTCGATTAGCTCGGTCTGTAAGGCTTTGAGTGTTGATAAAATCTCATCAATCGCTGCGCGCAAATATAGTCTGATATCGGTCGCAACTTGGTCGTTTCGAGAGCGAGCGGTATGCAGTTTTTTTCCGGCATTCCCAATGCGTTTGGTGAGCTCGGCTTCGATATTCATATGCACATCTTCTAGTGAAATATCCCATTCAAACTCACCCGATTCAATTTCCGTTAATATTTCGTTCAGCTTGGACTCAATCTGGCCCAATTCATCTCGGTTGAGTACGCCAATTTTGGCCAACATTTTGGCATGCGCGATCGACCCCTGAATGTCATATTGATACAGCCTCTGATCAAATGAGACAGATTCAGAAAATCGCTCTACCAGCGCATTGGTGCTTTGTTCGAAGCGGCCACCCCAGAGTTTTTTGCTCATCAAATTATCAAGATATAGCTTATGTTGATCAGCGCGCAATCATATAGCATTTGCGCGCTGCTTAGCAAAACAATATTGTGCCTGGTCGGTTAACTTAACTATACTTTAGTGAGGCGGTTTAACGCGGTTAACCTGGGTGATTGGCATCTTAAAACACTTTGAGCAACGAATATTTTGCATTCTTGCCTTAAAATCTGTAGACTAGAATTACGTTTCAAATGCAAGATTTGGAATGAGTCTTAGTCAATCCCCTTTCAACAGACACCCCAAATGTTTGAACTGACTGAGCACATTACAGGCCTCCTGGGTTACCAGGGGGCTTTTTTCTGGGTGTTACAACCGTTGTGGGTTTGATTTACGGCGGGTTCAGGATGAAGCTAGATCAAGAGCAACCAAGGGTTAAGGTGCATAAGCGGTGTACTCGAACGGTGAAGCAATAGCATGTGCATAAGTCATTGATATGGAGTAGATTAAAGCGCTATAGAGATGATTAGGTGCGAGCAAATAATACGCAACAAAAAATTAGCGAAAAATCTGCGCAGACACTACGTCTATTGATCAATGAAAAATAAATCAGAACCACAATTTAGGCTGAATTTGAGGCCATCGGGAATGCCTTCTCGGTTGATCATTGTGTCAATATTGGGTGTGGGTGCCACGGCTATCGTATTGCGTCATCCCCCAAATTTATTCGCGATGTTGATGGTGATGCTGTCAGTGGTGATTATATTGCTATTGTCGTACCTGGGTTATCGGGCAGTTAAGGATCTACGCGTAGGTGAAGGAATGGTGATTTCCTGGTTTGTGAGCATGATAGTTCCGGGTTTGGTCTATCTATTCCTACCCCTAATAGAACTATATGTGCCAGAGGTGGCAACGATGCCAGTTGACCGCGAAATTACGCGTATTTATTTATGGATACTGGGCTTATTCGTCATGCCGATTGTGCTCGGCCTTGAGCAATTGATATTTGCTCAGTCTGAAGTAGAAATTCTCGAGAAAGAAAGCGAAGTAGCGGATCTTGATTTTCGTATTCGGCCCCATTTTCTGTTTAATAGCCTGAATAGTGTTGCTAGTTTGATTACGGTTGATCCACATCGTGCGGAAGATGGGCTATTGGATTTGGCCGACATGTTTCGCGTCATTCTCACAGATAAGCGCAAGCTCGTTCCATTCAGCGCCGAATATGAGATTGCTTATAAGTATATGAGTCTTGAGAAAATGCGTTTGGGCAAGCGGCTTGAAGACGAATGGGAAATCGGTGATATTGATGATACGGTGTTATTGCCCATGCTTACGTTGCAGCCGATCCTCGAAAATGCGATCTATCATGGTATTGAGACGCGCCTGGAAGGGGGTAAGGTATCGATTAAGGCGCATCAAAGTGATGTAAATTTGTATATAACGGTGGTTAACCCAAAACCTGAAGGGAATAAACCAGTGCGCAAGGGCAATAAAATTGCACGCCAGAATTTAATCAACCGTTTTGAGTACCTATACAAAGGTAAGGGCAGCATTAATTACGTGGAAACAGACAGTTACTACATCGTTACCATAAAAGTGCCGCGGGTTATCACCTTAGACTACGAATAAAGGTTAAAAATTAGGCTGAAATTAGTCCCGCGCGTACTATACAAGCGGTATTTCAGGCGGTAGAATACGCGGCCTTTTTTAAAACACCGATTGGAGTGAGCCTATGCCGAGCATCCGAGTAAGGCAAGACGATTATTTTGATGTTGTATTGAGACGCTTTCGCCGTTCGTGCGAGCGCGCGGGTGTATTTACTGAGTCTCGTCGTCGCGAGTTTTACGAGAAACCGACTGCGGTTAGAAAGCGGGAAAAAGCAGCCTCTATTCGCCGTGAAATGAAACGTGCTTCGCGAGGACGTATTCGCCGTAGGCATTGCTGCTGATATAACCTTCTTCAGGGTTGATACCCTGAAATCAGACCATCACAGTCTAGACAAATGTCTTTAAAACAACGCATCACAGATGATATGAAGTCTGCAATGCGCGAGAAGGACACCGTTCGTCTCGAAGCTGTAAGGATGCTACGAGCAGCTATTCAACGCAAGGAAGTAGATGAGCAAATAGAGGTAAACGACGCAGGTGTCCTGGAGATTGCGCAAAAACTCGTTAAGCAGGCAAATGAGTCCATCAAACAGTTTAGTGCCGGAGATCGACCGGATCTTGTCGAGAAAGAGCAGGCAAGTTTAGAACATATTGAAGTATATCTACCTGCACAATTGACCGAAGAAGAAGTGCAATCTTTGGTTCAGGATGCGCTGACCGAAACCGCAGCAAAATCAAAGAGTGATATGGGCAAAGTCATGGCTTGGCTCAAACCCAAGCTAAACGGGCAGGCGGACATGGGTAAGGTGAGCCAATTAGTCAAAGCGAGCTTAAGCGAATAAGCGATTACCCCACAGTTTGCAGTTGGTGCTTTAGTCGCGTATAAAAATCAGCGTGATTAGCCCAAGCTGTCAATTCAAACGGCTTAGAATAAAGCCTTATTGGGTGGATGTTCAGCTCTGAATCAGCCACCATTTAGCAAGATCACCCCTCGAAAATTATTGTTGTAAACCTATGTTCCGTTCTATTATTAAATCGACCCTTATTCTCTTTTTGCTGGCGGTTCATTCATTGTCGTATGCCGGAGAACGCCTGGTGCTGCAAGTAAATCAACCGAATATTGAGGAACAAATCACCATTTTTCTACAAGGTGAGTGGGCGCGATTGGTCAGTACCGGGAATACCAACAAAGCGGTGCTGTTTAATGCTGCTACTAAGCAGCTGAGGGTGATAGATCATCAGAGTAAAACGGTTACCAATATAGATCAAGTTACAATTGAGCAGCTCGCTTCGGTGGCTGAGGGTGTAGGGGATATCGCGCGATCACAGGGCAGCGTATTGGGCGATTTGTTTAAAACTTTTGGCCTGGATAATGCTATGGGTGAAAAGGCAGTGATCGAACAACAAGCCGTTGCGGGTAATTATCAGTATTCAGGGCTGAGTTGTCAGATGTGGCAAGTAAGCAAAAATGGGCAGACGGTGACGCAATATTGTATTACCGAAAAGCTTGGGCTGGCGCCTACTGAGCGCCAGACGCTGGCGAGCCTGATCAGCTTTGGTCAGTTACTGGTGAATAAAGGTCAGGTGGTGTTGGATACTTTTAATCTGTCGGTGCCGCAGCTACCCAATGAAGCAATTAAGGGCGTGCCTATTTATATTAAACACATTCCGGAGCACACGGTTGCAACCCTGGTGGGCCTAAAGCAATTGGAGTTGAGCGCGGGGCAGTTTAGCGTGCCGGCAGGATACAGCGAATCAGTATTTGGTTTATAGCCGAAGCCTGATAAGGCTGCAGTTGTCCTATCAATTCGCTTTATGGATAGCCTCTTTATGCACACTAAGCGCCGCTTCTTTCATCGCCTCGCTTAAACTCGGATGGCTATGAATCGTGCGACCCAAATCTTCTGCGCTGGCTTGATATTGCATCGCGAATACGGGCTCAGCCAGTAATTCAGAGACGTGCTCTCCGAGCGCGTGCACCCCTAAAATTCGGTCAGTTTTGGCGTCAGATATAATCTTGATCATGCCATCTGTATGTCCACTTGCTTGTGCACGGCCGCTCGCCGCAAAAGGAAAGTTACCGACCGAATACTCGACCCCCGCCTCCTTAAGCTCATTTTCGGTTTTACCCACCCAAGCAATCTCAGGATGGGTGTAAATCACGGAAGGTACCGCGTCTAAATCAAGTGCGAATTGCTTGTTAGATGCGATGCTTTCAGCAACGAGCACACCTTCTTCCGAGCCTTTATGCGCTAGCATTGGGCCACGGACCACATCACCAATTGCCCAAATGCCTTCTACATTGGTTTGGCAATATTCATTGACCACGATTTTATTTTGCGCGTTTGTTTCAACCCCGCAATCCGGTGCCAGTAAGCCGTCAATATTTGCGCGACGGCCTACCATAACCGCAATCTTATTGGCGGAGATTTGTTGTGTTTCACCTTTCAATTCGTATTCAACCTTAACGCCGGTTTTGGTCGATTGATAGGCACTAACCTTCGCACCTAAAATTATGTCCAGACCTTGTTGTTTAAAAGCCCTGGCGGCCAATCTCGCCAGCTGGGGGTCGATCATGGGTAACAATGAATCCATGGCCTCCAGGATAGTAACTTTTGCGCCTAGCCTCACCCATACACTGCCAAGCTCCAGGCCAATCACCCCCGCACCCACGATGAGCAGATGCTTGGGCACGGAAGTCAGTTCGAGGGTGTCAGCAGAATCTAGCACTTTTTTATGATCGAACGCGAACCCGGGTAGTTCAACTGGCGTTGAACCGGTAGCGATAATGGTGTCTGTGGCGACCAGGTTTTCAGTAATCTTGCCTGATTTAAGATCCAGGACAGCAACTTGTTTATCACCCAGCACCCGGCCCTTGCCGTGAAAGAGGGTGACTTTGTTTGCTTTTAGTAGCTGGGAAATGCCGCCGGTGAGTTTTTTAACCACGTTCTGTTTGCGCGTTTGCATGGTTTTGATGTCCATCTTGGGCGCGTTGATTTTAATCCCATGATCTTCAAACTCGGTTTGTGCCTGCGAGAACAATGCAGATGACTCGAGCAAGGCTTTGGAAGGAATACAGCCCACATTCAGGCAGGTTCCGCCGAGCGAGCTCTGGCCGTTGGAATCGACCCAATCATCTATACATGCGGTACGTAATCCGAGCTGAGCACAGCGAATTGCTGCGACGTAACCAGCCGGGCCGGCACCAATGACGATGACATCAAATTGATCTGACATGAGGTACTCCTATTTTAGGTCGAGCAGTAAGCGGGTGGGGTCTTCAACGCTATTTTTAATCGTCACCAGAAACTGTACGGCTTCTTTACCATCCACAATTCGATGGTCATATGAAAGCGCCAAATACATCATGGGGCGAACCACGACTTCGCCATTAATAGCTACCGGGCGTTGTTGAATCGCGTGCATCCCCAAAATTGCGCTCTGTGGTGGGTTCAGGATAGGTGTTGAAACCAGTGAGCCAAAAACGCCTCCGTTGGTAATCGTGAAGGTGCCACCCTTCAGATCGTCCAGTGAAAGGGTGCCCGCCTGGGCATTTTGTCCGTAGTTTCTGATTTCGGTTTCTATCTGGGCGAAATTTTTGGTTTCAGCGTCTCTGACAATCGGCACCACCAGCCCACGCGGAGAAGACACTGCGATGCCAATATCATTGTAGTTACTTTTTATAACATCGGTGCCATCGATATGCGCGTTGATCATTGGAAACCGTTGCAGAGCGGCAACGCTCGCCTTGACAAAAAATGCCATAAAGCCGAGTTTGGAGTCATGCGTTTTTTCAAATTCTTCCTTGTATTTATTTCGTAGGCTCATGATTTCCGTCATATCCACTTCGTTGAAAGTGGTGAGCATGGCGGAGGTTTGCTGCGCGCTGACCAGACGACGGGCGATGGTCTGCCGTAAGCGACTGATTGGTTCGCGTACATCTTCGCGTCCTGCAGCACTAATCGTTGCAGGAGTCGGTTCTGGGCTGGCCTGAGGCGCGGTTGTGGGTGTTGCGACCGCTGGTTCAGCGGCTTGCTGGGGCTGCTCAATATGCGCGAGCACATCCTCTTTCAAGATACGGCCATTTTTACCTGTGCCCTGGATGCTGGCAGGGTCAAGTTTATGTTCGGTAAGCAACCGTTCAACCGCGGGGCCATAGGCAGCCGGTTGTGGTGCGGATGCGGGTTGGATTTCGGGCGTTGCTGGTGTCTGGTTGCCATCGCCAGCCTGGACAGCTTGTTCGTTAAAAAGCGCTAAGACCTCGGCATCTGTTACTAAGTCACCAGTATTTGCGCTGATCGACTCCAATACACCATCCGCAGGGGCGGGGACTTCCAAGACGACTTTATCGGTCTCAAGATCAACCAGGTTTTCGTCGCGGCGAACCGGCTCACCCGGTGCTTTATGCCATTGCAGTACAGTCGCATCGGCAACGGATTCGGGCAAAGCAGGAACTTTAATTTCTATAGGCATGATGGCAGATATATTTAATTATTTTTTATTGAGCTTTAACGCGGATAAAACCAGTTTTCGTTGCTGCTCAAGGAATAGCTTGTAATAGCCTACCGCGGGTGCTGCAGAATGGCCGCGACCAATGTAAGTAAGCTGTTGACCATTAGCAATACAGTGCTCCAAGTGGTGGCGGATCTGATACCAAGCACCCTGATTTTGTGGCTCTTCCTGGCACCACACAATTTCTTCCGTATCGCCGTAAGATCTGAGTAGTTTACGCATTTCTCCTTCTGGGAAAGGGTGCAATTGCTCGATTCGAATGATCGCGATATTGTCTATTTTCTGCGCCCGGCGCTCTTCCAATAACTCATAGTAGACCTTGCCACTGCACAAAATGACACGCTTGCAAGTTTTCTTGGTGATTTTGCCGTGTTCAGGCAGGATGTGCTCAAAGCTGCCTTGGGATAAATCTTTCACCGTGGATACCGCGAGCTTATGACGCAGCAAACTCTTTGGCGTCATCACGATCAGGGGTCGCCTGAACGAGCCCATCATCTGGCGACGCAGCAAATGAAATATCTGGGCGGGCGTGGTGGGTACGCAGATTTGCATATTGGTACCAGCGGAGAGTTGCAAGAAACGTTCCAGGCGCGCAGAAGAATGCTCTGCACCCTGGCCTTCCTGCCCATGCGGTAGAAATAATACCAGCGCACTGACCCGTTCCCACTTGGTATAACCGCTACTGATAAACTGATCAATGACAACTTGTGCACCATTGGCGAAATCTCCAAATTGTGCTTCCCAAATGGTCAGGGTTTTGGGGTCGGTGGTTGAATAGCCGTATTCAAAACCCAGTACGGCCTCTTCCGACAAGATTGAGTTAATGACTAAAAATTTTTTTTCCGCACCGGGGATTTGCCGTAGTGGCACCATCCGCCCGACTTTGTTCTGATTGTGTATGACGCTATGTCGATGGGAGAAAGTGCCCCGCCCCGAATCCTGTCCGGATAAACGCACACTATACCCATCCTGTAACAGACTTCCGTAAGCCAGTATTTCAGCACAGCCCCAATCAATCGGCAGCTGATCTTTGGTCATGGCGGCGCGATCTTCGTAAACCTTGCGGATGCGCCGGTGGACATCAAAGTCGTCGGGTAATACGCTGAGTAAAAACTCGTTTATTTTGCGTAAACGCGTCGCTGGCACGCCACTTTTAACGACTTCATTCCAGTCGTTCCCTAGATAGCCGCCCCAGTTGACCATTTTACCTGCTTTGTTTGGGTCTATTATCTGCCCGGCTGAAATTTCTCCCTGATCAAGCTGTGCGCGATATTCGTTCACCATCTGATCGGCAAACCCCGCCTCAATGACTTGCTCATTCTCCAGCCTTTGTGCGTACATTGCGCGCGGCGTTATTTTTTGATCAATTTTGGCGTACATAATCGGCTGAGTGAGTTTGGGCTCATCAGCTTCATTATGACCATGCCTTCGATAGCAGATTAGGTCGATAACCACGTCCGATTTAAATTCACAGCGGTAAGCCAGGGCGAGCTCGGTAGCAGCCACGACTGCATCCGCATCATCACCATTGACATGAAATATGGGCGCATGCACCATTTTCGCCACTTCTGTGCAATAGATGGTAGAACGCGCATCCAGTGCATTGGTGGTAAAACCAATCTGGTTGTTAACGATGATGTGTACCGTACCACCCGTGGAATACCCGCGTGTGGCGGACATATTCAGCGTTTCCATTACCACACCTTGCCCGGCAAAGGCCGCATCACCGTGGATGGCGATGGGAATCACCTTCATGCGTTCCTTGTCTTCGCGACGTTCTTGCCGCGCGCGCACCGAACCTTCAATGACGGGGGTGACAATCTCCAGATGCGAAGGATTAAACGCCAGCGCAACATGTACATTGCCACCACCGGTCTGGATATCAGAGGAAAAACCTTGGTGATATTTAACGTCACCTGATTCAAAGTCAGGGTCGGTAATATCGTATTGACCTTCAAACTCCTGGAATAACCTGCTGGGTTGCTTGCCCAGAATATTGACCAATACGTTCAGCCTTCCTCGATGCGCCATGCCGATCACGATTTCCTTAACCTTGCGTACGCCACAATCTTGAATGAGTGTTGATAGCATTGGAATAAGCGCATCACCGCCTTCAAGCGAGAAGCGTTTTTGGCCGACATATTTACGGTGCAAATGCTGCTCTAGAATCTCTGCAGCGGTCAGCTTATATAAAATATCGATACGTTCCTGGTCAGGTTTATTCGGTCGTATCGGGTCGGTTTCGATTTGCTGGCGCAACCATTCGCGTCTTTCAGCATCAGCGATATAGCGATACTCAAAACCAATGGATTCGCAATAGGCTTTTTTGGCGTATGTCAGTATTTCGCGCAGCGATTTACGCCCGCCTTGGCCCAGGTTGCCGGAATCAAACACCGAATCCATATCGGCCTCGCTCAGGCCATACTGTTCAAGCGCAAGTTCGTCCGGGCTTACCCGGTGCATATGGGTGGTGTCCAGCGGGTCAACATCTGCAATGAGATGACTCAAGCGGCGATAATTATCGATCAACTGGATGACTTGCGCCTGCTTATAAAACGCACTTTTGACCCAATCTTGCGAGCCGGTGACGACCAGCTCCGCACCGTTTCCGCCGGTGTCTTCTATTTCGGGAAGGCTGGTAAATACTTTCTTCCAGTGTTCGCCTACGCTATCGGGGTCGTCCTGGTACTGCTGGAAAAGTTCGTCAAGATAAGCGGCGTTGGCGCCGTGCAAATAACTGATGTCGAGTGATTCGTCTGGATTTATTTCGCTCATAGAGGGCGATGGGTTGATTATTAATATAGGAGCATCAATTATATTTATTGCCTGGCGTATGGCTAGTCAATTCGCGTTGTTTTTTGTTTTATTTGCAGCGCAAATGAATCCTTCCAGATGATTATGGAAGGTGTTGATTAGGGGAGAAACAAGTAAATAGGCAGCCTTGGTGTCTGCGCCTTAGGCTATTATGCAAAAAGTGTGCAAAATATTTTGACAGGCACAAGATATAGGGGTAATATCCTCCGCCAGACACAATATATAGTAAATAGCGATAGCCCCGGGGCCATAAAATATGCGGTAAAATGGCGTTTTTTAGCGCCTTTGCCGCCAATATCAGCGCAATCTTATAAACACTCACGATAAACTCAAACCGGTAATGTGCTTTGCTTTTGTGTGTCCAGACGTATCAAGCAGCAATATAGGCTGCGTTAATAAGTGGTGATGGTCAACCTTTAAGCCAATAGGTCACTTAATAGGGGATCAAGCCGCAACCGACAACCAAAATGATGAGGATAATAAGTGGCAGAGAGCAAGTTAAAGTCCGTTGAGAGCACGGATTTACCGATTGATTTTCAAAGTGCATCAATCGATATATGGGATAAAAAATATCGCCTGAAGACCAAAGAGGGCGAGCCAATCGATCAGGACATTCAGGCCACCTATGATCGGGTTGCCAATGCATTGGCTGAAGTTGAAACCAGCAAAGCCAAGCAGGAAAAATGGCGCGAGCGGTTTGTCTGGGCCCTCCAAAATGGCGCCATTCCAGCGGGCAGGATCGTCTCAAACGCGGGTGCACAACAGCACAAACCGGCTACTTCTACCATCAATTGCACGGTTTCCGGAACCGTACCGGACACCATGGATGGCATTTTGCACGCTGTCCACGAAGCGGGTTTAACTCTGAAGGCAGGTTGCGGGATTGGCTACGAGTTTTCTACCCTGCGCCCCAAAGGCGCGTTTGTCAGTGGTGCGGGCGCATATACCTCTGGCCCCTTATCTTTCATGGATGTGTTCGATGCGATGTGTTTTACCGTGTCTTCCGCCGGTGGGCGGCGTGGCGCACAAATGGGCACTTTTGATATCACGCATCCGGACGTGATGGATTTTATGCTGGCCAAGCGCGAAGATGGTCGTTTGCGCCAATTCAACCTCTCTTGTTTGATTACCGATGATTTTATGCGCGCGGTGGAAGCAGATGAGGAATGGGATTTGGTTTTTCCTGCGACGCAATCGGAATTTGACGATGATGATTTTACTATTGTCTATCGCCCCTGGCCCAATGCGCAGCAATACATCACCAACGAGGTGGGTGAAGTGGCGTGTCGGGTGTATAAAACCATGCCGGCGAAAAATATGTGGAATGTGATTATGTCCTCCACCTATGATTATGCCGAGCCGGGTTTCATTTTGATTGATCACGTCAACCAAATGAACAATAACTGGTTTTGTGAAAACATCCGCGCCACCAATCCTTGTGGTGAACAGCCTCTGCCTCCTTATGGAGCTTGCCTGCTGGGCTCGGTCAATCTTACTCGTTTTGTTGATAATGCCTTTACCGACGAGGCCCGTTTTAACTGGGATTTGTTCCGTGAAGTGGTCTCGGTGTTTACCCGGATGCTGGACAACGTGGTTGAAATCAATGGCTTGCCACTGGCCAAGCAGCGTGAAGAAATATTGCGCAAGCGCCGCCATGGTATGGGGTATCTGGGGCTGGGTTCGGCCATGACCATGCTCAAGATGAAATATGGCAGCGATGCCTCGCTTGAATTTACCGAGCAAGTCTCAAAGGTGATGGCGGAAGTTGGCTGGCAGGTCGGGGTGGAATTGGCCGAAGAAAAAGGCCCCGCGCCGGTATTTGAAGAAGATTTTGAAGTGACCGCCAAAATGCTGCACCAACGCCCAGAGATGGATGCGGATGGCTATAAAGTTGGAGATCGGGTAAAAGGTCGGGTGTTGATGGGCAAATACAGCCGCTATATGCAAAAGTTTCCCAAGGCATTACAAGATGAAATTGCTGAAAAAGGCTGTCGGTTTACGCATCATACTTCGATTGCGCCCACTGGCACCATCAGCTTGTCGTTGGCCAATAATGTCAGTAACGGCATTGAACCTTCGTTTTCACACGAATACAGCCGTAATATTATTCGCGAAGGAAAGAAATCCAAAGAAAAAGTGGATGTGACATCCTACGAATTGCTAGCTTATCGTACCCTGGTTGATCCAGATGCACAGCCGTTCAATGAAGATGGCAGTGCCGGCTTGCCGGATTATTTTCTGTCGGCCGATAGCATTACGCCGCGCGAGCATGTGGATGTGCAGGCCGCCGCGCAAAAATGGATCGATTCTTCCATCAGCAAAACCGCCAATGTGCCGACGGATTACCCGTTTGAAGATTTTCAGGATATTTATATGTATGCCTGGAAGCAGGGCCTAAAAGGCTGTACGACTTTCCGCTTCAATCCTGAAGTTTTCCAGGGTGTGCTGGTGCAGGAAAAAGATTTGGAGAACACCACTTACACCTTTGCGCTGGAAAACGGCGAGACGGTGGAAGTCAAAGGCAATGAAGAAATTGAGTATGATGGCGAAATTCATAGCGCCGCGAATTTGTACGATGCGCTGAAAGAAGGCTATTACGGCCGTTTCTGATGGGGCATCACGTGTTAGTTAAAGTAGGGTAAACCATGGTAGTAAAGATAAAAAAGAAGATCATTGCTTATGATGTTAAGTCAGAAGATGATCAGGGTGAGGAAGCGGCAGCGGTTGCAGAACAGGCGCCCGAGCCGGCAGTCGAGAGTGAGGCAAGCGAAACTTTAATACTCGATGGTGGTGGCCCGACATCGGATGAATCGGCCACCATTGTGCGCATGCATGAGAAAGTCGAACGACCGGAAATGTTGGTCGGCAGCACGTATAAGATCAAAACGCCGGTTTCCGAACACGCGTTTTACATCACCATTAACGATATGGTGCTGAATCCGAATACACCTTATGAAAAGCGTCGCCCGTTCGAAGTATTTATTAACTCCAAAAACATGGATCATTATCAGTGGATTTCCGCGCTGACCCTGATTATCTCGGCGGTATTTAGAAAGGGTGGTGATGTGACTTTTTTGGTCAAAGAGCTGCGCAGCGTTTTTGACCCAAAGGGCGGGTATTTCAAGCGCGGTGGCAAGTTCATGCCCTCACTGGTCGCAGAAATTGGCGATGCGATTGAAACCCATATGAAGCTGATAGGGCTGATCAAGGATGATTCATTGGATGCGCATCAGCAGCAGTTAGTGGAAGAAAAACGTCGTGAATATGAAGGGCGCAATGAAGCTGCAGAAGCGCAAGATGATGGATCATTTCCCGCTGGGGCAACCCTGTGCGCCAAGTGCTCCACCAAGGCGATGATTATGATGGATGGGTGTTTGACTTGTCTCAATTGTGGGGAGAGTAAGTGTGGGTAGGGGCGTTTACTCGATCGAATTAATAATCAATCGAGTTTGATCCCATTGAATTGATGTTGGTATAGTCGGGAGTACCATATCAAGCACCTCTTGATCAATACTAAGGTCTCTGGTTTCTTGGTTTAAAAGGTGGGATTTTGTAAACTGATTTGCTATGACTATATAGGGAGGAGATGTCATGATCATTAGCTCAAATAAAAGAAAGTTAATTTCATTGTTGGGCACAGGTCCACTTTGGATAAAGCCTGTTGTAGAGGCAGTGGTATTACCAGTACATGCTCAAACATCAGCTGACAATAGTCGAATTAGCAATGTATTCATCAAAAACGAAGATCGCGTAGTCGACTTCTCTAAAGGAGAAAGCATTTCTGTATTGGTCGATTTATATATCGGTACAGATGTAGAAATGTATGAAGGTGAAATTGCAGCATCCTTAACGATTACAATTTCTGGTGGTGGTATTACTTACATCAGCCCCATTATGGTGCCTGACTACTACGACGCATATGTGACTGGAGAACGTACACTGAAGAGCCGTGGACGACACGTCATTGAGGTCTCACTAAATACATCTACTACAGCCTCATGTGGCCCCGCCCCGAGTGAAGGTGTAGTGCAGCTGAGTTTGATAGAAGTGTTTTTGAGCACTCGTGGTCCAGGGCCGAATTCTACAATACTTCGTTTACCTGTTTCAATTGATGTAATAGCACCTTGCCGACATTATTCCAGTGCCTCTTAAACCCCGAAAGTAATAGGGGGCAGACCACTATTTGAGCAAGTTCGGGGGACACGAAACATAATTGATTAAATATTAATCAATTCCTAAACCAATGGGCCTTCCAGCTTGATTATTGAATGAATTTGGATGGCGGCCTGTGACATTATGTTTCGCCCTGTCGGCGACACCCTTTCTTTTGCGCCGCCAAAAGAAAGGGTGGAAAGAAAAGGCGGCCCCGGGTTGCGCTTATTTCCTGCGTTTCTCGTCTCCAGTGGGTCGTGCGCACACCATGTCCCTATGGTGGGCTTACTCAAATTTCATCCGTGAAATTTGACCCACTTCCAACTGCGATACTCGGCGCTTCACACGGGGAGGTTTATGGAATTCGAAATCTAGGGGTCAACGAGCTTGATTGTTAGATGAATTTGGGTGGTGGCCTGTTACATTATGTTTCGCCCGGTTGGCGACACCCTTTCTTTTGCGCCGCCAAAAGAAAGAGTGGAAAGAAAAGACGGCCCCGGGTTGCGCTTGTTTCCTGCGTTTCTCGTCTCCAGTGGGTCGTGCGCACACCATGTCCCTATGGTGGGCTTACTCAAATTTCATCCGTGAAATTTGACCCACTTCCAACTGCGATACTCGGCGCTTCACACGGGGAGGTTTATGGAATTCGAAATCTAGGGGTCAACGAGCTTGATTGTTAGATGAATTTGGGTGGTGGCCTGTTACATTATGTTTCGCCCGGTTGGCGACACCCTTTCTTTTGCGCCGCCAAAAGAAAGAGTGGAAAGAAAAGACGGCCCCGGGTTGCGCTTGTTTCCTGCGTTTCTCGTCTCCAGTGGGTCGTGCGCACACCATGTCCCTATGGTGGGCTTACTCAAATTTCATCCGTGAAATTTGACCCACTTCCAACTGCGATACTCGGCGCTTCACACGGGGAGGTTTATGGAATTCGAAATCTAGGGGTCAACGAGCTTGATTGTTAGATGAATTTGGGTGGTGGCCTGTTACATTATGTTTCGCCCGGTTGGCGACACCCTTTCTTTTGCGCCGCCAAAAGAAAGAGTGGAAAGAAAAGACGGCCCCGGGTTGCGCTTGTTTCCTGCGTTTCTCGTCTCCAGTGGGTCGTGCGCACACCATGTCCCTATGGTGGGCTTACTCAAATTTCATCCCTGAAATTTGCCCCACTTCCAACTGCGATACTCGGCGCTTCACACGGGGAGGTTTGCAGGAATTCTAGGGGCTTGTTTTAAATAAACCTTTTATAATAACCATCATAACCAGGACGTCAGAGAGCTTGATATTGAAAACGAATTATAAGTATCTACTATTCCTATCACTTGCGTATGTTCTAAGTTCATGTGTTTCTTTTCATACACCTGAAAGTGACTCAAACTTTGCCGAGGTTAAAACCCTCGAAGAATTCAGCGGAACCTATCGTAATCTTGGGCAGGGTGGAGCAGATACGACTACAAACTATTTATCTAACCTGATCTGGCCGCAAGCCGAAACCAGCGAACACGAGGCCATCCAAACCGTATCGATTCAGCTAGCCAGCAAGAACGAAATCAGAATGCAGGCAATTGCAGCGGGGAAGATGGTGCAAAAACAGATTTTGACCGAAGGTGAAGATTATGTTTTTGCAGACGGCAAAATAACCCTGCTTCGTCCTTCGAGCGATGCGACAAGTAAGATGACAATGCAATCGCACACCAAAACAGTGATCGGTTTGGATGCGGTGGGGTACGAGAAATATCGTCGAATCGGTGCGGCTGCGGGGGCGATGTTGTTAGCGTTTCCGGTAGCGATAGTGGATAACAACCATGTGCGCTACGAGCGGGTTGAATAGGCGCCTCTGAGGGGTGATCATTGCCACCATTTTTTCGCTTTTATAATTAGGACAATACGATGAACAAAATTGCTAAATTGGGATTGCTGGTGTACCTGCTGGCCGTTATTGGCTACTTTGGTGCCAATTATTTTGTGGCCTCGCAAGCGGAAAAGCAGGCGCAGGCGATGGTGGAAAAAGTCAACGCCAGGGAGTCAGCGGATGCCAAAGTTAGCTATGCGGATCTTTCTGCTTCCGCGTTTGGGACGACCGTTACTTTGAATGACGTTAAAATTGGTGACAGCGAGGAAGCACGAGATCTCAATATCGAAACCATTGATTTAAGCGGGCTAAACCCGGAGAGTGAATTTCCGCAGAAAATTATCGCCAAAAATATTACTGGTAACGTGGGAAGGGAGGGTGAATCAGAGGTATTGCGTATTGGTTCAGTAACCATTGATGGCTTACCGCAGGATAAAAGCGGTGATTTTCCAGCGCATTTTTCCGCGCAAATCGACAAGCTGGAACTCGATTTATCCGAAATTGAGAAAAATTCCAAACCGGGTGAAACTGCACCGAGTGAAATACTGAGCGTTGACCCCGATAACTACGGTGTGACCTACGTCGATGGCCAATTCGTGATGGATTACGACGCTGAGCAAAAAATGATGGCAGCAAATATGGTTCAAGGCATGGAAGATTTATTTGGTCTTAAAACCGATATCGAGCTACATGGTTTTGAAGCGCGCAAGGGTTTTTTCAATATTCTAAAAGAACACCTGGAGGCGGATAGGAAACCAAGCCCGGATGCGTTATTTGTCGGTATGGGTGATCTAGCCCTGGCTCGGCTGCAGATTCAATTCAGTAATGAAGGTCTGGTAGAAAATATCTGGGAGGCGAAAGCCAAAGAAGAAGGTAAAGCAACCCAGCAGTATAAACAGGAAGTGCTCGCACAGCTGGATTACACGGTTCAATCAACCGGGTGGAGTTCGCAGCTTATCAATGAAGCTCTGGCGGAACTGAAGAAATTTAACGAAAACCCCGAAAAGCTCTCAATTTCTGTTGCCCCCATGCAAGCGATTAAATTCACCGAATTTGTAGGCGGTGTACTTTTAGATTTAGAAGGATTTATTAAAAAGCTGAATATCAAGGTTGAGGCAACTTAGGCTTTGCAAGTGCGGGTTGTTGACATCCCGGAGAATAAAGCTTCGACTCAATTAGGGTAAGGCGGTTTAGCTGCTTAGATCTTATCGCTATTTTAACACGCTAAAAATGCCGGTTTTCTGACCGGGATCAAACGAATTTAACGGTTATTCGGTATACTCATAATCGAGCGGTCAATTGACTTAACGAATGATTGCTTATTAGCTTGGTTGGATTGATCGTTCACATTATTGTTAACCCAATGACAACAGGAGGCTAATGATGAGTATGACAGTTTGGAATCCATTCCAGGAAATGGAAGACATGCTTAATCGCTATACCCGTGCCACGGGTCGTGATATCAAAGCGGGTGATGACAATCTGGGTTTCGCCGATTGGTCACCCACCGTTGATATTGAGGAAAGCGATCAAAGCTATTTAATTCATGCAGATATTCCCGGTGTTGATAAAAAAGATATCGACGTGAAAGTGGAAAATGGTGTGTTGAGTATCTCGGGGGAAAAGCACATGCAAAAAGAATCAGGCAAAGAAGGCTCTAAGTTTCATCGGACAGAGCGCTTTAGTGGAAGCTTTGCCCGCAGTTTCACCTTACCCTCAAGCATCGACGAAGATAAGGTTGAAGCATCCTATAAAGATGGAGTGTTATCCCTAATGATCCCTAAGGCAGAAGAGGTCAAGCCAAAAGCGATTGATATTAAAGTCGATTAAATGCGGTAAGCCACACTGCCCCCGCGCTGGGCGGTGTGGCTAAAATCAAGTTTCTCGAATAACTGGCGGATAATTAGTACTCGTAATCAAAATCAGTTTGCGCATCGTAATAAGCGTAATCGTCTTGAATCTGCTGGTAGGTCTGACGATCCAGCTGCTGCTCATACAAGCGTTGATCGTATTCAAGATGATCCTGTTCAATGAAAGCATCGTGATCCAGGCAGCCATTACACAGGCCGTTTACTGCTACCATGCTTCCACAACGTGAACAGTGGCCCGACGCCGTGACGGTGGTTTCCTGATAACCGGTGTTGGCATAGCCCGAATGCCCGGGGTGATTGCGTGAACCACCATTGCTAGCATTATCGGAAGCCAGTTGCGTATGTACGGCGTAAATGCTTTCCCAGACCGCCGCGATCTGTTCCCGATAGTTTTTATTGGCTTCGACCATAAAATCTTGTGCCACCTGGGGTAGAAAACCACTCAGGCCGCGATTTTTACCCTCAACATAATCATCTATTTGCTCAATCTGACTTTGCATATAAGCAATAAAACCATCGGCGAGCACATGCTGTCGATGCTCCAGAATTGCGTTACGTCTATCGTTTTCTGACATACCAACCAGGGCCATCATCATTTCTGCGTAATTCATCATTTCTACACTCCTTGCATTGGGGTAGCACGACTGTATGATGAGCACCGCAAACCGGTCTGTGAGAAAAATCACATAAGGTATTATTGGGTAGGCGCTCACGTGATTGCTAAGACGTGAAAACAATGCGAACGAGGATGGACTTGTGCGCCTGCCTTACATTTTTGTGCAAAACGCTCGCTTCACTTAAAACAGTAAAGCGAGCCTAAGCAAAAAATAGCTTACACGCATATATAGACAGCTTGCGATGATAAAGCCGTATCAAGAATCACGCTTTAATATTGCTGGCATGACGATTTCTTCTTCGTCATCCAGGTGTCGATGAATCACGTGCTGCAAATGGGCTGCTTTATCGCGCACTTTTTCCCAATCGGCTAGAGATGATTTTTCATCCAATGTATCAAGCGCTGTCTGTAATGCATCGAGCGCTTGTTCAAGTACACGGTGATCACCATCGAGCAGCGCGAGTGGCCGGCTTAATCTTGGATACAACGACAGATAATGCGGAAAATATACCTGATCTTCAGCCCGGTGATGTGAGTGCGCTACTTTAATAATCTGGCGGCCGTAAGCAAGCAGTCGCCAGTTGAGGATAGCACCCTTAGCGTAATTCAATACTTCTCGATCCAGCGCCTGCTTTAAGGTATCACAGGCAGCGCGTAGCCGATTGTGAAATTCGTGTAAGGACGCCCCGCTCATCATAAATTGCGGGTGAGATTTCCAGTCGGTAAATTCGCCATTAATCAAATCTGCTTTTAACATTTCAGGAAACATGGTACGCGTAGCGAGATGTAGCGGTTTCGTCTGATAGTTTTCTAACATAGCTTGCTCCCGGTTAATTTAAGTAAAAGCTAATATATTGGGGTGAATAAACAATTTTCAATGCGATTGATTATCAGTATTAATTACAACGCGATCTAACCCTATGACTCCGGTACGGATACAAAAAAAGATCCACTGAATGGTTTAAAATATCCAGGTGTCGTTAATTGAGTAGTGAAATGAACCCACCGGCTTACGAAAAAGCTGTGTCCTTGATGGATGCGGCCAATAACCAAGACCCGAATGTCGAAATAGACGCGGGCAAGAAGTGGCCAAAAGAGCTGCTCTACGCCCATCGTATGTCTGAGATGCTTGAACGGTTTAATCCGCAGGCAGATGAGGTGGCCAAACTTGCTATTCGCGGGCAGCACATTGAGCGCTGGAAATCGCCACGAGATGCCTATGAAATGAACCGCAAGGGCTATCATTTATGGCGCACTAACTTATATCGATTTCATGCGGATCGGGTTGGGGAGATCATGGCCGAGGCGGGGTATGATGATGCGTCAATAGAGCGCGCTAAAAAAGCCGTGGCGAAACGCCAGTTGAGAACAAATGCGGATACGCAGCTGGTTGAAGATGTGGCGGGACTGGTGTTCATCGAACACTATATGTTGGCCTTTGCTGAGAAACACCCTGAGTATGATGAGCACAAATGGATTGATATTATTCGTAAAACCTGGCGAAAAATGTCTGCTCAGGCCCATGAGTTTGCGCTTTCCGGTGCGCTAAAACTACCCGAGTCTCTGGTTCCTCTGATTCAAAAAGCAGTGACCAGTGATCAAAAATAAACCAGGCTCAACTTAACGCCGTTCACCGCTTTCGTTATCTGCTCGGGCGAGCGCTTATTTAAGCCGCTCGGCCCGGTTTGATGGCGGGATGAATGTAGATATTTATCGTTTTCCCTTATCCAATATCCTGACATATTGTCATGATTTGACGATCTCTACCGTTGGTCTGGGTTGAATTAGTAAACTTTAAGCGTAAATATTTCAATAGCTTATTGTTGGCCTGATCATGTTGGCATTGATGTTGCTGCATTTATGTAAGGTAGCGTTTAAATGTCACGCAGCGCAGCCAATCCTAGTGATCCCCAGGCAGCTTACGTGACAAATCATATAAATCTAAAACCATACAACAATAGAGTCGAGCATCATGAAAAATCTAAAAATTGGCCTATCAGTTGGCGTTCCATTTATGAGTGCCCTTCTTTCTCAAGTCGTATTGGCACAGGATGCCGATAGCCCTCCTACTCAAGCAGCAAACTGGGTTTGTACCCTACAAGTTGCGAATCCGATGTCGGGTATGGATGGGGAAGCCCCTTTATTTTGCGTACAGTGGACGGAACCATTCTACGCTAAGGCCATCGGGGGCATGGAAGGGATGGATGGTATGAGCGGTATGTCCGGAATGGATGGCATGAGTGGTATGTCCGGAATGGATGGTATGAGCGGCATGTCCGGGATGGATGGCATGAGTGGTATGTCCGGAATGGGTGGTATGAGTGGCATGTCCGGAATGGATGGTATGAGCGGGATGTCCGGAATGGATGGTATGAGTGGTATGTCCGGAATGGGCGGTATGAGCGGCATGTCCGGAATGGGTGGCATGAGTGGGATGTCCGGAATGGATGGCATGAGTGGGATGTCCGGAATGGGTGGTATGAGCGGCATGTCCGGAATGGGTGGTATGAGTGGTATGTCCGGAATGGGCGGTATGAGCGGCATGTCCGGAATGGATGGTATGAGTGGTATGTCCGGAATGGGCGGTATGAGTGGTATGTCCGGAATGGATGGTATGAGTGGTATGTCCGGAATGGGCGGTATGAGTGGTATGTCCGGAATGGATGGCCAGCAAGGGGGTTATTCGGTCACATTATCGGAATTAAGCTTTGGTGTTGCCTCTGCAACCCTGGGCCCACGCGGGAAGGCATATATTCGACAGCAAATGGCCGAGCTACCGATTCAACCGCAATCGAAATTTAAAATAATAGGGCATACCGATAACGTAGGTTCAGCGGATAGCAACCTGACCTTGTCTTTTGCGCGAGCCAAAGCGGTTAAAGAATATTTTGTGGCTAGCGGGATTGATGAAGATTTAATAGAAGCGTCGGGGCAGGGCGAATCTGCGCCGATTGCGAGCAACGATACACCCGAAGGCAGAAAGAAAAACCGCCGAGTCGAGGTTATAATTTATTAAAAAATAAACCACCCACTACTGAATGGTTGAATTCGTTATGATCGGGTTGCCATTGCCCAAATAAAAAATACCAGGGTAACCTCGGGTTTCAAAACCCGCGCTTGGGTTTTGGTATAGCATCGAATCACTGATGCGCAGGGTACCCGTGCGATTATTGCTGACAAAAAATATCGCACCGCCCCCTTCGTTAGCGGTGTTGTTGTTTATGGTGGTACCGCAAATATCCAGTGTAAATGTATTACCATCATTATAAATTGCGCCACCGCTGCCACCACCCGGCGTGCCTGGTTGGGCCGGATTGGCGCCGTTGCCGATTGCTTTATTGTGGCTAAATAAGGAATTCAGAACCGTAAATGAAACCCCGATACTGCTTAAACCTCCTCCATTGGAACAGATATTGGCCTTGCTCGGGCTGCCACCGAATACGCTGTTGACCACGTACACCGGGCGGCCTTGATATTGGCTAAAAACCCGCACCGCAGCCCCGCCCACATCTGGTCCGGTATCATCACAAACATTGTTCTCAAAACGTGAATTGACAATTTTAAAGCGTCCACCCCTGACCCATATGGCGCCGCCGCCATCATAGGTCGGCTCACCTTTGCTGTTACCGTTTTTAAACGTCAGGTTCTGTACGGTCAATTGTGGATGGTCTTGGTTTTGGCAGTGCGAGGTGGTCCAGACCTGATTAGGATCACAGGTATTCATATACAATATGCGTCTCGCGCCTGCGCCACTTAAGGTTACTTTGTTGCCCCCATCAATGACAATTTTTGGCCCGGTATTGTTAAATATTTTTGCGGTTTGTTGCATCTGGATTTCAACCGGGGATGCGCCACAGTTAAAAGTAATAATGCCACCTTGGGCGACCGCCGCCACCACGGCTGCGCTGGTACAACTTTGGGGGGTGCCATTCCCGATTATATGGTCGGGATTATTGGTATTTTCCGCGCGTCCTTCAGCTGGAACCGTGCATTGGCCTGTGCTAACCGGCCCCGAATTGTTTGCGCCCGCTACGATGTTGGGGATGGTGAGTAACAAAAAATCATCGTCAAGTTGTGCCCAAGCAAGTCCATTTTGAATAATAATTAAGCAGAGTAGTAAAAGTAAATTAAATCGGTGCATTTCAATCATTCAGACAGATAATAACCCTGCCTCCCAAATGGGTTGGCAGCGATAATACGGATCGGGCAGTTTGCCGAGTTGAATCCAGGGTTTTTCAGGCCCATGGTAATCAGAACCTGCGGAAACCGGTAGCTCGAAATCGAGCGCATGTTTGGCCATAAGAAGATTCTCATCTTTGCTATGGCTACCGGATATCGCTTCGATGGCGTCACCACCCAGCATCTTAAATTCCTCGAATAAACCGCGCAGCTTAGTGCGGCTTAGCTTATAACGCGCTGGGTGGGCGAGCACGGCAATACCGCCTGCCTGATGAATAACATCAATGCCCTCAGCCAAAGCAATCCACTGACTGGTGACGTGACCGGGCTTACCCTTGACCAAAAAGCGTTTGAATACTATGCGCGTGTCTTTTGCGTACCCATTTTCCGCCAAAAAGTGGGCGAAATGGGTTCGGCTCAGGAGTTCGGTTCGCGCGTATTTTCGCGCACCTTGCAGTGCATCTGCGATACCTTGTTTGGCTAGCTTGCGCGCTATTTCCTCCGCTCGCCAGTGGCGAAATGTGAGCGCAGCTTGCAGTACCTGATTTAGACCAGCATGCGTCCGATTAAAATTCAGGCCAATTAAGTGCAAAGTGCGCTTTGACCAGCTTACCGATAACTCAACCCCGTTAATAAGTTGAATCGCGTTGTGCTCGGCTGCCCGTTTAGCTTCGGTGATGCCAGCAATACAATCATGATCGGTCAGCGCTAAAGTGGTGATACCTGCAGTGGCCGCCCGTTTGACTAACTGGCTTGGGCTGAGTGTACCGTCAGAGGCGGTCGAATGCGTGTGCAGGTCAATCAATGCCTGCTAAGTCAAAAACGGTTTCCAGGCCCATAATGCTGATTAATTGCCGGGCTTGTTCGTTCACGCCAGTGAGTTTTAGTTTTTGCCCATCTTCTATGTGTTGATTGCCCCAATGAATTAAAAAAGCAAATCCGGCGCTATCAATTTTGTCCACTCTACTGAGGTCAACAGATGGCGCGATGTCACTAGAATCAGGTAATTTACTGATTAAGCCAGGTATGCTTTGGTGGTCAATGATGCCTGACAACGCCAGCCCTGAATCTGTCATCTTCACAGTTGAAGCGGTTGTGTTCACGGATTGATTTTAGCTGGATTTATTGTTAATCGACTCGATGAGCGAATCTATACCTTTGGAGGCAATAATTTGGTTGTAGGAACTGCGATAGGTGGTAACTAACGATATGCCCTCTGCCGCGACATTGTAGATGCGCCAGGTTCCAGCTTTATCGCGAAACATGGAAAAAGATAAAGGAATAGGTTCAGAACCATCACCTAAATCCCCACTCGCATTGACGACCGCGCGTGTATTGTTCTTGCCTTTATAAATGGGTTCTTCAAGCGTAATCGCCTCTTTGCCCGTGTATTTGAACATGGTTGAAGAATAAGTGCGTACCAGTAAATTCTTAAATGCGGCGGTAAAGCGCGCTTTTTGGTCATCATTGATACTGCGCCAGTTTTTGCCTAGCACCAATTGCGCCATTTTACCGAAGTCCCAATTCTCATCAATGGCTTTTTCTGCGAAGGCATACTGCTTGTTTTTATCCGCTTCCAGTTCAGCGCGATTTTGGGTGAACTCGTTGATTAAACCATCAATTGAGGCACGCAGCGCCTGCTTTGGGTCGCTCTGTGCAAAACTCAGACTTGATGCGAATAAAGAAAAGCAAATCAATAAGATACTAATTAATCGGTTGGTCATTTTTTGGTTTCTTTTGGCAATTAGATAATGGCTAAGACCCATTATTATGGTTATAGTTTAAAACAAGCTGAACAATTCATAATATGCGGTTGTGCGCTGGAAATTAAAGCCTAACCGGTATCGTTGTTCAAGCTTTATTCAGATTCCCCTTGCGCACTATTAAACATGAATCTGCCAATCAGGTTTTCAAGCTGGATGGTAGATTGGGTAAGCTCAATTTCATCCCCATCGGCTAGAAATTCTTCATCAGCACCTGGTTCAAGCCCAACAAACTGTGCACCGAGTAAACCAGACGTAAGCACTGAGGCAGACGTATCCCACGGTAGTTCATCGTAGGTTTTGTCGATCGCCATGGTCACACGTGCGCTAAATTCAGTGGTATCTAGGTCGATTGCGGTAACTCGTCCGATCCGCACGCCACCGATTGCGACCGGTGCTTTTACGTTCAAGCCACCAATATTTTCGAATTTTGCGGTGAGTGTGTAACTATCTGTATTGCCCAACGAGGTTGTGGCAACTTGGGTTGCAAGCACAGCCAAAGCGATTAGGCCTAATAAAACGAACAGGCCGACAATAAATTGTAAGGTTTTAGAAACCATTTTTGTTCTCCGTTATTATCAATGCGATAAATGAATGTGCTTAAAGGCCGCCATACATCAAAGCAGTGAGCAAATAATCTAATGCTAGAATGCTGAGTGATGCGTTGACAACCGTACGTGTAGTCGCGCGGCTCACGCCTTCTGAGGTCGGTTTAGCGTTATAACCCTCGAATAAGGCAATACCAGTAACCACCACACCAAAAACGTAGCTTTTTATAACCCCGTTAACAATATCTTCTTGTAGCTCAACGCCCGCTTGCATGGTTGACCAGAATATTCCATGGTCAATGCCAAATTGCACTACGCCGACCAGCCAACTACCCAAAATACCGACCACGCTAAACATCGCGGCTAATAAGGGCATCGCGATAATGCCCGCCCAAAACCGGGGACCGATGACCCGGGTATAAGGGTTGACGGCCATCATTTCCATGGCGGCGATTTGTTCGGTGGCGCGCATCAAGCCAATTTCTGCAGTAAGCGCTGATCCTGCGCGACCAGCAAATAACAATGCCGTAACCACGGGCCCCAGTTCGCGGGTTAAAGTGAGCGCGACCCCAAGCCCCAGGCTGGATTCTGCCTTGATACTTGAGAGTTGAATATAACCCTGCAAGCCTAGCACCATGCCAACAAAAAACCCTGCCACCACGATGATAACCATCGATAAGACGCCAACAGAATACAGCTGCTTAACGATAAGCATTGGGCGGCGTAGTATGGCGAGCATACCCATCACGCTGGGTGGAATGAATAAAGCACCCTGGCCGAGCCAATAAACCATATTGATAAAACGTTCGCCGAGATTTTGGATCGCACTAATCATGGCGTAAATCCTGGTCATAAGGTTCAGCGGGATACTGGTAGGGCACCGGCCCATCTGGCAAGCCTTGAATAAATTGTTTGACCATTGGCTCTTCGCTTTGCAAAATCTCGTCCGCAGTACCATGACCCAATACGTTCTGGTTACCCAGAAGATACACATAGTCCGCAATACTCAAGCCTTCTTTGACGTCGTGAGTTACCACGATCGAGCTTAAACCCAGGGCGTCATTGAGTTCGCGGATCAACTTGACGATGACCCCCATGGATATCGGATCCAGGCCCACAAAAGGTTCATCGTACATGACCAATTTGGGATCAAGCGTAATCGCGCGAGCGAGCGCCACCCGACGGGCCATCCCCCCGGAAAGCTCGGACGGGAATAAAGAGTGCGCGCCTCGCAGGCCAACCAGTTCAAGTTTCATCAAGACAACTAGTCGAATGATTTCGTCCGGTAGTTGGGTTTGCTCGCGCAGGGGGAAAGCAATATTCTCAAAGGTGCTTAAATCGGTCAGTAGGGCGCTGTTTTGAAATAGCATCCCCATTTTTCGTCGTAATGCGTAAAGCTTGTTACCGCGCGCCTTACTAACGTTCTTGCCATCAAAGTCGATACTACCACGTCGCGGTCTTAACCGACCGCCTATCAGACCAAGCAGCGTTGATTTTCCACACCCGCTTGGGCCCATAACGACGGTTACCTTGCCGCGCGGTATGGTTAACGAGATATCTTTGTAGATTAATCGCTTGTCGAAACCAAAATCAACGTTTTCAACGGTGACAACAGCGTCGTCTGATGTGGATATGGTTGAGGGGCTGGTGTTCATTGACGGTTAGGCAAAAGAGTCGCGATTGTATTCGGGCTGACTGAGTGAAAGATGAACGAAATTCACGCAGAAAATTATTATTAGACCGCATCTGGTGCCGGTCAAAAAGGAGCCGTATTGTAACCGAAATATCTGTGGTTTCTACCGGTCAATTGAAATTAACCGATTGTCTAATGCAGGGTATTTTTACAGTTGAACTGGGTTGGCTAAGACTGGTTTACAGCGGATGATTTTTTAAGTCGCCTGCTTGGTGCCGGGTAAATTCAACCGATAAATTTATAACCGACACCCCAGACGGTCTGAATGTATTCTGGGTGAGAGGAGTTGGTTTCTATTTTGTTGCGTAAGCGGCTAATATGGGTATTGACGGTATGCTCGCTGCCTTTATGTTTACGTCGCCATATGGCATCAAGCAGACGCGCTCGTTTGAAGGTTCGACCAGGCGATGCTGCGAGAAACATGAGCAAATCAAACTCGCGCGGGGTTAAGTCAAATATACCGCTTGGTGTTTCTACGGTATGTGCTTGGGTATCGATTTTTAACTGGTCAAACACTAAAACTTTTCGGTTGGCATTTACGTTGTTTTTCCGATTCAAAGCATCCACTCGATGAATCAATGCGCGAATGCGCGAGACCAGGGTTGCTGGATTGAGTGGCTTGATTAGATAATCAGCGGCAGTTATATCCTGTTCCAGCAGGTGATTTAGTTGTTTGGATTGAGTCGCGAGAAACAAGATGGGTATGCGTTCATTTTGTTGGCGAATTTGCTGACTGATTTTTACCCCGTCCAAATTAGGCGACATCAAATCCAAAATGACGAGATCTGGTTGTTCACGTTCAAGCGTTACAAGACTCTGGCTTGCAGCTGTATTACGAATAGCGGTAAAACCAGCCTTGCGTATATGCAGTGCAATTTCATCTGCTGCTTGCGGATTACTTTCTAAAACTAAAGCTTGTTTGGTCATGCCAGACTTCCTCGTGATTCAACCAGATCCTTACCAGTGCGTGTGAGGCCTGCTAGTTGGCGGGCTTGGCTTTTGGATCTACCTTGTCAGGCATCGTTTCGGTTGCGGGCTGCATTTTTTCAGCTTGCATTTCGTCAATTTCTGCCAGGCATTCTTCCAAAATCTGTTCCGCATCGGGCATATTCGCAGCCTTCATTTCTTCCGCTTTAGCCAGGCAATCAGCCTCCATTTGCTTAATTTTCTCAGCTGGGTCTGAGGTTGCGAATAAGGTACCCGTTGCGAGCATTAGTGCGCCTACCAGGGTAACGCCAAAGGTTTGTACAACTGTTTTCATGGTTCACTCCTATGATTAAATGTATTCAAAGTAATTTAAGTTCAGCCAAAGTATGACCAAACTGGGAGCGAGCATTCTATTGAGATCACCTTGCTCGGGGATTACCAAATTATCTCAATTTTTAGAGCAGTCGTTACTTAGGGTATTTCGGTGAGATATGGGGCTTATAACCTATGCCATACCTAAAAGTTCGATCAACTCACGCGTCTGCATTGCGCGTTCAGGGCTACGTGGCGCTGGTTCGAAGAACAGGCCAATACGAATGCCGCGCGTCAGTAGCTTGCTGAGTTTTTCAAGCGTGGCTTTAATCGTGCGCAACTCATCACAAGGAAGCACGACCACTTGATAGTGATGGCTATATAAAGGCACAGGGTTTTGTTCCGGATACCAAACCACGCTTGTTTGGTATTGTTTGGCAAGAGAGATCAAACCAACATCCGTTTCGATACACGAACGCAGAGATGTTGGGTAATGCCGGGATAGTATTTTAAGGCTATCATGTAGCGCCTGATCGTGTGGTTCATGCACAGTCAATATCATACAGGCGAGATTGTTCTTCAACGGCGAGAGTTGGGATACCAAACTGTCGGCCGCCCGTGTGGTGTTTACAGGCCACTCAATCACCAGCTCAAAATCAGCGTCTATTTCATCAGCAATTTCTTCAATTAATTGGGCGTTATGGACCCACATATCTGCCGCTAAATACACCGCACGAAAATCATTCATAAAATAGGCGATACGCCAATCCTGTGGGCATTCTTCCGGGTAATATTGCTGGTTCCACTCGGCGTGTTCAAAACCGATGGTGCTGGCGACCGTTCGTGGCTTGGAATATGACATCAGGGCTTTTGTTCAAACTGCTGCGCGCAGCGAATGCAATATTTCACCGCTGGGTCAAGCAATAGGCGGCCTTCGCTGATCTGTTCGTCACATTCGACGCAGTACCCATAATCACCTCGGCCAAGATGGTGTAATGCTGCCTCCAGGCGCTGGATTTCGATGCCCCGCCTGCGTTGGGCTTCCTGGTTCATGGCTTGCGACTGCATTGCGTCCATTCGCGATAACCGGCCGACTCGGGTTTGGTCCAGGGTAACGGGAGCACAAGCCGCTTGCGCCGCATCTTGCAACTTGCGTAAATCACGCAGTTTTGTGTGAATGTTTCGTTTAATCTGATTAATGTCCATGGCCTATTTTAGCGTACTCCTAATTTGGGAATAAGCAGGTGATTGACTATAGATTGCGGTAGAATTTGCGCCATTTCAATGACTGGCCTTATTTGTGTCGACAAGCCCGAATACGTCTCAACCCATACCTAAGCAAAGTGGTCGCCAACTGTATCAGCGCTTAGTGCGTTATGTGGTGCCCTATAAATGGGTATTTGTTATTGCAATAGTGGGGATGTTTATGGTGGCTGCCGGCGAAACCTCGTTTGTCGCTTTGCTCAAGCCCATTATGGACGAAGGTTTTGTGAATCGGGACCAGTTTTTAATTAAATGGCTGCCATTGGCACTGGTATTGGTGATGTTTTTTCGTGGCCTGGGCCAATTTGTCGATACCTATAGCATGGATTGGATTGGCAGACGTATCGTGTACGATTTACGCAGTCAGTTGTTTGATCGCCACCTGCACCTGCCCGAAACCTATTTTGATGCCCACCCGACCGCTAAATTGGTATCCCAATTGGTGTTTGATTGTGAGCAAGTTTCTAAAGCGAGTACCCAGGCCCTGCGCGTATTGATTCGAGACAGCATTAATATCTTGTTGCTCCTAATTTGGATGAGTTATCTGAGTTGGAAAACAACGCTGGCCTTGTTGTTGATCATACCCTTTGCCTGGGTGATTATTCGGTATTCAAGCATCAAGCTGCGTCGTGCTAGCAGCGAGTTACAAAAGACCATAGGACGCATCACGCAGGTGGCCAGTGAAGCCCTTACTGGTCATGAGCTGGTTAAGGCGTTCAACGGCTTTGAGCATCAGAAAAAACTCTTCCAGCATGCCAATAACCGCAATCGCCAGCAGTTCATGAAGCGTTCAATGGTCATGGCGATCAGCGTGCCATTGATTATATTTATCGCAGGTTTGGCGCTGGCTATGATCGTCTGGTACGCCTTGCAGCAGACAGGCGAAAACCAGGTCACTGCAGGCACTTTCATTTCGTATATCTCGGCAACGGTGATGCTGATGCAGCCCATTCGTCGTTTGTCACGTTTAAATGAAACCATCCAAACCGGCGTGGCGGCATCAGAATCAATTTTCAACATGCTCGATGAGTTGCCAGAAGTTGATACGGGTACTGGTAAATTACCATCACCCACGCAAGGGGCGATTCGGTTTGATAAGGTTTCTTTTGCTTATGGAACGGGTGAACAATCCGCCTTGCAAAATATCAGCTTTGAAGTACCACCTAAATCCAAGGTCGCCCTGGTGGGCGCTTCGGGTAGTGGTAAATCTACGGTAGCCAGATTATTGATGGGCTTATACGCGCCTAAGGGTGGAGTAATTGAGATAGATGGTCAGAATATTGCGGACGTTTCCCTTGCGTCATTGCGCGATGCGATCGCTTTTGTGCCGCAAAAATCGGTATTGTTTAACGAAAGCTTGCAAGAAAATATTACCTATGGTGCGCCTGATTTCGACCCTGAGCACTTTGCCCAGGTCGTGGATGCCGCCTTGTTAAAGGAAGTGATTGATGCTCATTCAGAAGGCGTGCATCAATCGATTGGTGAAAATGGCGAGCGTTTATCTGGGGGCCAGCAGCAACGTATCGCCATTGCCAGGGCTTTGTATAAGGACGCACCTGTTTTGATATTGGATGAGGCGACTTCAGCGCTTGACTCAAAGGCCGAGCAAAAAATCCAGACGGCAATTGATGCCTTGCTGAAAAATCGGACCGCACTGATTATTGCACACCGACTATCCACCATTCGAAATGCAGATTTGATCCTGGTGTTTGATCAGGGGCGAATGGTCGAACAGGGTACGCATCAACAGCTCATATCTCAGGCTGGGGTGTATGCGGGTTTGGTCGAAGCGCAGGAATATCAAAACCCATAGTGTTACACCAGTTTATTCAAAACCAGTGGCAGAAAAAGGGTGTATGGGCCTGGTTGACTGCCCCTTTAGGTCTGGTGGTGTGCGCATTTTCAGGGTTCAAGCGTTTGGCGTATCGGAAAGGTTGGCTCAGGCAAATGCGACTTGATGTGCCGGTCATCGTGGTCGGTAATATAAGCGTCGGGGGCACGGGAAAAACCCCCCTAGTGATCTATATTACGCGGTTTTTACGCCAGGCGGGTTATCAACCCGGGGTGATTTGTCGGGGGTATAAGGGTCAGGCAAATCGTTGGCCACAACGGGTAACCCCCGAAAGTGATCCCGTGGAGGTAGGTGATGAAAGCGTGTTGCTCGCACGTCAAACCACTTGTCCGGTAATAGCTGGGCCAGATCGGGTGGTATCTGCGCGGCTCTTGCTCGATCTATCTTCCTGCGATGTGATAGTAAGTGATGATGGTTTCCAGCACCTTAAACTGGCACGAGATATTGACGTTGTGTTGATCGATAGCAAACGCGGCCTGGGGAACAGATGGTGTCTACCCGCAGGGCCGTTACGTGAGAGCCTGCATGCTTTGCAGGCAGCCGATATGCTGGTTAATCATCAAGACCAAACCGCAATTGAAGATAAGGACGCTGCGTACCAGATGAGTTTACAGGTGGGCAAAGTATACTTAAATCACAGCAATGGTAATGAGTTAGGCGATCCTAAGGTACTAAAACAAAGCACCCTACATGCGATTGCCGGTATTGGGCATCCCCAGCGATTCTTTGATACGCTAGAACGCTTGGGTTTTCGTATTATTGAACACGTATTCCCCGATCACCATACCTACCAGGAAACTGATCTGCAATTTTCTGACGCCTACGACATCATCACGACTGAAAAAGATGCGATAAAATTGGCAACTCTGAATACCAAACAGACTATCTGGGTGTTACCTGTGCAAGCGGTTATGCAACAAAGCTTTGATACTGATTTATTGGCCCGTCTTAAGCATGTAAACCATGACTGATTTTACCGTAATTATTCCAGCACGCTATGGTGCAACACGCTTGCCTGGTAAACCCTTACTCGATTTGGGCGGTAAACCTATTATCGCGCACGTCATTGAGCGTGCGCAGCAAAGCGGTGCCCGGCAAGTAGTGGTGGCGACAGATGATGCGCGCGTTGAACAGGCAGCCGTTGCGGCACATGCAGAAGCACTAATAACGCACGTAAACCATCAATCGGGAACGGATCGTATCGCAGAAGCGGTGCAGTTGCTTGGCCTGGATGAAGATGAAAAAATTGTGAATGTGCAGGGTGACGAACCCGATATGCCGGCCGGGCTCATCCAGCAAATGGCAATGGCGTTGTCTGATTACCCCGAGGTTTCGATGTGTACCGCATGTACGCCAATACGTGATCCGCAGCATATCGATGATCCCAATGTCGTAAAAGTGGTACGTGATAAAAATGATATTGCCCTTTATTTTAGTCGGGCGCCGATTGCCTTTAATCGAGATGGTCAAAGTGAGTTTGCATATCGGCGGCATCTGGGAATCTACGCCTATCGTGCTGCATACATCACAAAATTTAGTGCTTCGCCGGTTTGTGCGCTGGAGCAAACCGAGCGCCTTGAACAATTACGTGCGCTGTATAGCGGTGATAAAATTTATTGCCCGGATGCAACTGAAGCACCCGGGCCGGGTATTGATACCCAGGCTGATCTGGATCGCGCCCGCGCTGTATTTGCGTAATCAATATGCGTGTTACGGTGAGCTATTGTCTACCCGAAGCTCAAAGTGTAGTTGAGCTCGAAGTTGGCGAGAGCTGCACTGTGCGTGAGGCGCTTGCACAATCTGGAATACTGGATCAGCATAACCTTGCTGCCATTAACACGCTTAAAATCGGTATTTTCGCGAACAGATGTTCGCTTGATACCCGATTACAAGCGCATGATCGGGTGGAAATTTACCGAGACCTGCTGCTTTCACCCACCGAAGCGCGAAAGCTACGCGCTAAAATGCAAAAACTAGACAGTCGGCGCTCAAGTGCCGAGTGAAGCTGATAGAATCGCGCTGTTTTTATTATCGTTTCTAGTTATATGCACGTTCTAATTACAGGAGGTGCTGGATTCATCGGTTCAGCGCTGGCACATCGATTACTGGATCGCGGTGATGCGGTGACCGCCATCGATAATCTTAACGATTATTATGAAGTCAGTCTAAAAGAAGCGCGCCTTGCACGGCTTAAAAATCGTGATGGTTTTAATTTCGTTAAAATGGATTTGGTAGATGAAGCCGCCATGCAATCCTTATTCGAGGATGCGCAGTTTGACGCGGTAATGAATCTGGCGGCACAAGCCGGGGTGCGCTATTCGATTGATAATCCTAACGCCTATGTTCAGGCTAATCTCGTGGGGTTTGGTTACTTACTTGAATGTTGCCGAAAACATCGTATCAAACATTTAGTATTTGCATCTTCTAGTTCAGTCTATGGGGCTAATACCAAATTGCCATTTTCAGAAGATGATCCAGTGGATCACCCGGTTTCATTGTATGCAGCGAGTAAGAAGGCCAATGAGCTGATGGCGCATACCTATGCCCATCTTTATGATATTCCTTGCACGGGGCTGCGTTTCTTTACGGTCTACGGGCCGTGGGGACGGCCTGATATGGCATTTTTTAAATTCACCCGCATGATCCTGGCGGGCGAATCTATTCCCGTATTCAATCATGGTAAATTAAGTCGAGATTTTACGTATATTGATGACATTGTCGAAGGGGTCGTGCGTGTGATCGATCGACCTGCAACCGCTGATACCAACTATCATTCCGACGAACCTTCGCCCGCGTCCAGTACTGCGCCATTTCGTATCTATAATATTGGTAACGGGAGTCGCGTCCAATTGATGGATTACATTGAAACGCTTGAACATTGTCTTGGAGAGAAAGCGGACTATCAATTGTTACCCATGCAGGACGGGGATGTACACGCCACAAATGCAGATGTAACGCGCTTAAAAAATGAATTTGGTTTTCAGCCCCGTACCGATATAAAAACCGGGCTCCAGAATTTTGTGGATTGGTATAAAGCGTATTATCAAGTTACTTAATTTGATTTGCCGTAATACCCCCTGTAAGGCTACAATGGATTACCCATTTCCGTGTAGGTGTTTATTATCCGCCGATTCAGTCGTACTAGTCGAATACCCCCGTCGCTAACCATCGCGCGGTATTTACATGATTATGTGAATGCCAGTCAGCTGAGTCTGGTAGGGCCACTTTATAAAGGCAAGACGGTGTTTAAAGAACCGGTTATTTTTGTTGATGGTGGTACGCAGTTTCGTCTAGCAGAAGAAGGCCTATCGGTTGGGGATGGTGACTCCCATATTAAAGCGTTGGATGAAAAGCTTAACCCGCATAAGGATTATTCAGATCTCGCGTATGTGCTTTCCAGTGTACCAGCCCATTTTCATGAAATATTTTTACACGGTTTTATGGGGGGGCGCCGCGATCACGAGTGGGTTAATGTCGGAGAGGTGCATGCTTTTTTACACGGCCGCCATCAGCCCACCAAACTACATTTTGAATCTGAAGTAACGGGCTTTAGTGCTGGAAAATGGCAGCTTGAAATAAACGCACCATTTAGCTTGTTGTGCATGGAGGCAGCGCGCGTAAAAATGGTTGGTGCTTGTCGTTATCCCATAGAACAAAAAACCAGAGTTGACCCGTTTTGCTCGTATGGATTGAGTAATGTGGGTGAAGGATCGATTGTCTTACAAACGGATAAGCCGGTTTTTATTATCTACCCGCGTGACCACGCATAAAATTTCATCTTAAAAACAGCTTACCAGTGACCAACATTCTCCATCGAAGCCCAGGGTTCGGTCACTTCCAGCGCGTCGCCTTTTTGCAGTAGTTCAATGGAAATATTGTCGGGAGAGCGTACAAAGGCCATGTGACCATCTCTGGGTGGGCGGTTAATAATAACGCCCTTGTCCATCAGATTTTGACAGGTTTGATATATATCTTCTACCTCAAAAGCCAGGTGGCCAAAATTACGCCCTTCCTGATAGTCCTCTGGATCCCAGTTGTAGGTTAATTCGATAAGCGGAGATTTTTTGATGGCGGCATCGTTATCACCCGGCGCAGCCAGAAATACTAGGGTAAACCGCCCGGTATCATAATCACTTCGGCGCGTTTGAATCATGCCCAGCGCATCTCGATAAAACGCCAGCGAATCGTCAAGATTGGTGACTCTAACCATGGTATGTAAGTAGCGCATCAGAAAAATCAGAGGTAATATTATGTATAAGTAATTCGTCGTACAATAGTAGGGCTCTTGTTGCCGCAATTACCGAATCGGACTGGAGACGAGGGTTTACAGTGCAACCTAAAACGCGGTTAGCATTGGGTCCAGGGCAAGCCATCAAATCGCCAACCATTAAGCGTGCTGCGTTGATGATTATCGTCCAAGTCACCCTCAAAACCACTGTCGACGGAATAAATATTTGATAAGCCCTCGTCGATCAGTTTTGCGCCTGCTTCCATCGAGCGTTTGCCACTTCGACAGATGAGAATAATCGGTACGGGGTCTTCGGTTTCTTGACAGGAAGCGCCACCTAACATTAATTGCCTAATTTCAGCAGTAAAGTGAGGATTGATCACCCAATCTGGCTCATCAATCCAGGCGATATGTACCGCCCCTTTGGGGTGGCCGACAAATAAAAATTCCATGCCAGAGCGAATATCGATTAGCAAAGCGCGCGAATCGTTTTGGAGTATTTCGTAAGCAGCCTTTGGGGTTATTTCTTTGGTGATCGTTTGCTTCATAAAGATTCATTCTCGTAGTATTAATTATGATTATACGTGAGACTGTGCTGTAGATTCAAAGGTTCAGACCACCCAATAAAAAATGCGGCCATCAGAAGGGGGCCGCATTTTTTAAATCATATAGCAGGACGAATTAGAATTGATCTTCTTCGGTCGAACCCGTCAGTGCGGTTACCGATGAATCACCCCCTTGAATCACGGTGGTAACGTCATCAAAATAGCCTGCACCCACTTCTTGTTGGTGTGCGACAAAGGTATATCCTTTCTCTGCCGCTGCAAATTCAGGTTCCTGTACTTTCTCGACATAGTGCTTCATGCCCTCGCCGCGAGCATAATCATGCGCCAGATCAAACATGTTGTACCAAAGGTTATGGATACCCGCTAAAGTGATGAACTGGTATTTGTAACCCAGGTCGCTCAAATCGTCCTGGAAGCTGGCGATTTGGCTGTCGTTGAGGTTCTTTTTCCAGTTGAAAGACGGCGAGCAGTTGTACGCCAATAGTTGACCGGGGTGTTCTGCTTGTACAGCTTGTGCGAATTCTCTGGCAAAACCGATATCAGGAACGGCCGTTTCACACCACACCAGGTCTGCGTATGGCGCATAGGCCACCCCGCGGGAAATAGCTTGTTCTCCGCCGTTGCGTACACGATAAAAACCTTCCGAAGAACGTTCACCGGTACAAAAAGGCTGGTCGTTTGGATCGACATCTGAAGTCAGTAAATTTGCTGCTTCCGCATCCGTTCGCGCCAGTACGATGGTGGGAACACCCATGACATCCGCTGCCAGACGCGCGGCAATGAGCTTTTGTACCGCTTCCTGGGTTGGGACTAAAACTTTACCGCCCATGTGCCCACATTTCTTAACCGCTGCGAGCTGGTCTTCAAAGTGCGCGGCCGCGGCGCCGTTGGCGATCATGTTTTTCATCAGCTCGTAGGCATTGAGTACGCCACCGAAACCCGCTTCTGCATCTGCGACGATCGGTAAAAAGTAATCAATGCCACTTTCATCTTCCGGGCTAATACCACGCGACCATTGGATTTCGTCCGCACGTTTAAACGTATTGTTGATGCGTCGCACCATAGTGGGAACTGAATCATAAGCATACAAAGATTGATCCGGGTACATGGTCTCGGAAGTATTACCATCTGCAGCAACTTGCCAACCTGAAAGATAGATGGCCTCTACACCTGCCTTGGCCTGCTGCATTGCTTGGCCTGCTGTAATTGCGCCCATGCAGTTCACATAACCTTTTTTAGCATCGCCATTGACCAAACGCCATAATTTCTCGGCACCTTTAGTGGCCAGCGTATATTCTGGTTGCATTGAACCGCGTAGGCGTACCACATCCTCCGCAGTATAGCCACGTTTTACGTTCTTCCAGCGTGGATTGGTTTGCCAGTCGTTCTCTAATTGCTTGATTTGTTCATCGCGGGTCATGGTTGGTTCCTCAGTATTTACTTAAGATGCGATTAATGGGCTATATTAGCCTTGTTTATCTTAATGATAAACTTATGGTTATATCTTAAAGTATAAGAAACCCTTATGCAAATACCGAAAAGTAGATAATTCGCTTGTTTGTTATGACGCTTATAACGAAGTCAGTTTGTTGATAAAATTACCTGATGAATTCCCATTTCAAACCCCTTAATCTTCTGCTCATTTTTGGTGGGCGCTCCTGTGAGCACGCAGTTTCAGTAAGTTCAGCTAGATCGTTAACTGCTGGCATTAAAGATACAAATATAAGTATTCAGTTAATAGGCATTACCGAGCAAGGCCAATGGCGCTGGCATGATAATGATTTAATCGAAGATTTGCTTGAAGATGGAAAAGTCGATGCCACAGCGGGTGAGCCGGTATTACCTGATCTCAACGCGCCTGGGAAATTACTAAACACTGAACGGCATGCGCACATAGACTTCGAGTTTGATGCCATATTTCCCCTGTTGCACGGTACCTTTGGTGAGGATGGCACGATCCAGGGTTTGTTCGATATGTTCGATGTCCCTTATGTGGGCTGTGGTGTACTGGCTTCAGCCTGCGGAATGGACAAATTGTTTTCCAAGTCTTTATTTGAAAAAGCCGGTCTCCCCCAGGCGGACTACGTCGAGGTGCGAGACCATTCCTGGCAGGAAAATTCTGCAGCGATATTAGATGAGATCGAGCAACTGCTTCAGTTTCCTTTATTTGTAAAGCCGGCGAATATGGGGTCGAGTGTCGGGATTTCAAAAGTTAAGGATAGCGCCAGTCTCAAGCAGGGAATTTGCCATGCTTTGCAGTTTGATCCCAAGGTGATGGTCGAAAATGGCTTTGAGAATGTATTGGAAGTTGAGTGTGCGGTGTTGGGGAACGACTTGCCGGAGGCATCGGTGGTGGGTGAAATTCGTGCAGGCGCTGAATATTATGATTACGATGCGAAGTATATTGATGATACTTCTGAGGTCATCATTCCTGCCCCCATTTCTAATAAAGCCATGAATAAAGTGCAAGAATTCGCCAAAACCGCTTTCAAGGCGATTGATGGAAGCGGTCTAGCGCGCGTTGATTTTTTTGTTAATGCGCAAACAGATGAGGTATGGATCAATGAAATCAATACCTTACCTGGGTTTACTCCGATCAGTATGTATCCAAAACTATGGCAGGCGAGTGGCTTGCCCTACGGACAATTAATCGCTAAGCTTACGCGTCTCGCAATTGAGCGATACAAGGGTAGAAAATCTATTCAACGTTCGTATACAAGCTGATAATAAAGTTGTAGCGGATTTTATTTCTTTAAAACCATTAATTAATTACATTAGGAGTAGTTATGGCAAGCGATATGCATACAAAATGTTGTGCCGACATCAATAAATATACCAAAGCTAACGAAAAACTAGTCGCAGCAATGCTTAAAAGTTATCGGCTGGTGATGAGTAAACCAGACACAAGGCTGGTAGCATGCAGTGACCCAAAAGAGCTGGAAAGAGTAAAGAAAAATTTCTTACAAAAAAAATTAGGTCTGAAAAGTTCCGACGCAAAGCTGGAAGAGCTAATCGCGAGCGTATGTGAGAAAATGAAGCCAAGCCGTCAAAAGCAGCGCTTAACTTTTTACTATTTACTCACGGAAGCAGCGAGAAAGAAATCGGTTTTTCTTTGATTCCTTGCCTATAGCGTAATAAAAGGCGGCTCGGTGAGCTGCTTTTTTTGTGTGGCATAACATTCAGATTATTTCGTTTCTGAGGCCGAAGTCTTGTGAAACTATTAAAATAGCTTGGCGTGATAAAATCTCGCGCTAAAGTTAAAACCACGTACCACAGGTTGGGAGTCGAATTTTAGGAGAAATGAGGAGCGTTAAGCATATTTTCGTCTATCTAATGCTGGTATTGCCGGGTTTCGGTTTTGCTGGGGACTTCGAGTTACCCGAACCGATCACGCTGAGCAACGGGTATGAGTCATGGGTCATAGAGGTTCAATACCAAGCTTCTGTGGGTAAACTGGTATTTACCTATCAAAGAGACGGCCTGCAGTATTCCCGATTGGTTCCGAGTAAGACCTACTCTGATTTGGCTCCCGTGGCAATACTCGTGAACGATGCGCCGCTGTTGATATGGTCTGCAACCGAAAATGAATCCTCGGATAGTGATATTTATTTTTCTCGGTGGAATCAAGGTGTTTGGTCCAATCCCGAGCGTGTCCATCCCGAAAATAACGACCACGATATGCTGCCGGCGCTATCGATCAACCTTGAAGGGGAGGTGAGTGTTAGTTGGTGGCAAAATACCGGTGAACAAATTGTTGAACGTACAGCAATATATGTCGATGGTCATTTCAAGACACAGTACTCGCGCATAGCAGTATCAGCAGCACAACGTACCCAAAGTACGGGTTTTTATACTGGTATGACCATGCGTAATTCGGATGACCCACTGATCTGTATTGCCTATGGAGATAGTATTACTCAAGGGAAAAAGCGCAATGCCTCGGGTCATGAATGGGGCGTGACGCAGCCGGTTAATGGGGCGCAATATGGTGGCTATACCGAAGAGCTAAAAGCCAAGCTCACGCCGGATATTGACGTGGTAAAAATATATAACCAGGGGTATCACGGCGAAAACTCTCTGGGAGGCGCATTAAGAGTAGACAATGTGATTGCCCAACACAGTGATGCGAATTGTATCCTGATTATGTACGGCGCCAATGATCCATACCAGGGTATCGGGCCCAGCTCGACCAAAGCCAATGTCAAAATTATGGCCGAGTATGCGCGTAACCACGCGGTGGTTCCGATTATTGCGACCATTACACCCAACACATCTGGATCAATCAACACCTCAATCGGTTCCTATAACTCAAAAATTAGGGCTTATGTCGAAGAAACCGCCACCCAGGCTGAAGATCGAATAAGTCTCGCGGACCAGGGGGTAGTGATGAATACCAATTGGAATGCTTACCACTCAGGTGATGGTCTGCACCTCAACGATACGGGTTATGAGGTTATGGCGACTGAATGGAATCGGGCGCTGCGGACTAACCCGGTATTATTTCCTGGACCCGTAGTGATTGCGCCAATTATTTATCTGCTGCTAGGTATGTAAACGTAGAAAAAGTGTTTTCGACCTACCGGTGTTGGCGTTTGGTCAAGGATAAATCTAGTCCTGTTTCGGCCAGCGCAGCTGCTTTGAATATGGCGCGCCCTTTGTTCATGGTTTCATTCCATTCGAGCTCAGGTTTTGAATCAGCGACAATGCCTGCACCCGCCTGGATGGTCAGGGTGCCATCTTTGATAATGGCGGTGCGTATTGCGATGGCAGTATCCATGTTACCATTCCAACCGATATAACCGATGGCACCGGCATAGATACCGCGTTTTACCGGCTCGAGTTCCTGAATGATTTCCATAGCCCGTATTTTGGGCGCACCGGAAACGGTGCCAGCTGGAAAAGTCGCGCGCAGCACATCGATTGCACTGAGGTCTGGTTTAAGCTTCCCAACGACGTTAGAGACAATATGCATCACGTGTGAGTAGCGTTCTATCGTATCTCGCTCGGTTACCCTGACCGAGCCAATTTGGGCTACCCGGCCACAATCGTTACGTCCTAGATCAACTAGCATCAAGTGTTCCGCCAGTTCTTTGGGATCGGACAGTAAATCCTGCTCGAGCGCCAGATCATGCGCTTCATCCCGCCCCCTTTTGCGCGTACCAGCAATTGGCCTGACAGTAATTTCATCCTCTTCTACACGAACTAAAATTTCTGGGGAAGAGCCTGCGATGCTTACCTCATCCAAATTAAGCAGATACATATACGGGGAAGGATTTAGCGTGCGTAGCGCACGATAAAAATCCAATGGTTCAGCATTAAACTGGGTCCGCATTTGTTGCGATAAAACTACCTGGAAAATATCACCGTCATAAATATACTGTTTGCAACGCTCAACTGCTCGTTTGAAGCGGGTCTCGGTAAAAGAAGAGACAAAATCAGATTCTTTTATGTCTCTTTTAATATGAGATTTGCGCGTCTCGGGTAACGGAATATCAAGTTGTTGTTCCATTTTGTCGAGTCGCGCGAAACCTTTATCCAACGCGTCATGATCGTGCGGATCGATGTGGGTGATCAGGGTTAAACGACCGGAAAGGTTGTCAAACACCACGATTTCATCGGACACCATCAGCAATATATCCGGTGCACCAATCTCATCAGGCAATGGCCTACAATTCAATTTTGGCTCAATGAGTCCAACCGTTTCATAGCTAAAATAACCGACCAATCCACCGCTAAATCGAGGTAAATGGTCGATTAAAGGAACGCTAAATTGGTTGCGAAAATGTTCGATTTCAGCCAGCGGATCATCCACCCTGTCGTCGCGAACCATTTCACCCTGGCGGAAATGTCTAAGTTGTGTGCCACTAATTTCTAGGCGCGCGCCACAGGGCAGGCCGATAATGGAATAGCGCCCCCATTTTTCACCCCCTTGTACTGATTCGAACAGGTAGCTGTATGCTTGGTCGGCTAATTTGCAATAAACGCTAAGTGGGGTTTCAAAGTCTGCCAGTACTTCTCGCGCGATCGGTACACGGTTGTATCCTTCTCGGGCATAGGCGGTTAGTTCGGATTGGCTGGGGATCATGAGACATCATATATTGTTATTTGGCTCGCTATCGACATTTAAACGATAGTGGTGGACAGATTCAAATCTAGCGTCGCCAAGAATATGTGTTATATGTCTTCATGTAGATAGCGATAGCGAATAAAAGCAAAGTGTAGCATGAAGTACGAATGGGTGAAATCGCTTACTTGTTTTACTTGGCCTTTAACCCAATTATTCCAGTGAAAAATAAAGCAAAATGTCGGCGAATTTGTCTACCACCGCGTAAGGATTTTGGGTGTTTAAGTCTACACCTTGGTGATAACCATAATTAACCGCAATCGCCGGAATATTGGCGGCATGCGCAGCATGGATATCGTGTGCTGAATCACCTACCAGTACGCAGCGTTCAGCCGCAAGCTCCATCTCTTGCAAGCCAAAATAAATTGGCTCTGGGTGTGGTTTTTTATGCGCGCAGGTATCACCCGAGACGATGCTGGTCAAATATTTATCTATTTCAAGCTGGTTTAATAAGGGCAATGTGCAGCTTGCGGCTTTATTGGTTACACAGCCCAATATATATCCGCGGTCGTGTAAATGCTTTACCGTATCGAGCACGCCTTCGTACAAGTAACTATCCACGCACACATCGCGTTCGTAGTGTTGCATAAAGATAGGCAATGCCTGCTCGAAGAGATCGGTTTCAGGTTCGCCGTTAAAATCCTTGGTGAGTGCGCGTTTTACCAGCTTGGGTATGCCATTACCAATCCATTTCTGGATCTGATCGGGCGTTGCCTGTGACATACCCAATGACTTAAGCATATTGTTGGCGGCGTTGCCAATATCAGGTGCAGAATTAATCAGCGTACCATCCAGATCAAAGATGACGCCGTTCACCACAAGAGGTTCGATCCTCATCATCAAACAAAGCTCTGCGAGTAGGGGTTAGGGCTGAGTTACTTAACTGCCGAATACGATCAGAAGCCGCTTATACACTGGCCAAGGCGTCGCGAAACTTGCCTAAGATTCCATCATATTGATGGGCATCATTGTCATCAGCAAAACCGAATATTCCAGAGCCTGCCACAAAGGTATCAGCACCCGCGGCGGCAATTTCAGCGATATTATCTGCTTTAACCCCACCGTCAATTTCAAGTCGGATATCATAGCCGCTGTCATTAATAATCTTTCTGGCTGCGCGCAACTTATCCAGTGTTGCCGGGATAAAGCTTTGGCCGCCAAATCCCGGATTCACCGACATCAGTAGAATCATGTCAACTTTATCAAGCACATGGTCTAAATAGGACAAAGAAGTGGAGGGGTTAAAAACCAAACCAGATTTGCACCCTTGCTCTTTAATCAGGCCCAGCGTTCGGTCAATGTGTTCAGAGGCTTCTGGGTGGAACGTAATATAACTCGCCCCGGCTTTGGCAAAATCTGGAATGATGCGATCAACCGGTTTGACCATCAAATGCACGTCAATTGGGGCCGTAATTCCATGCTTGCGCAGTGCCTCGCAAACCAATGGTCCGATGGTTAGATTTGGCACATAATGATTGTCCATTACATCAAAATGGACAATATCCGCACCAGAAGCCAGAACATTGTCAACTTCTTCACCCAGACGGGCAAAGTCAGCGGATAAAATTGAGGGGGCAATCGCGTAATCGGTCATCTGCAAATCTCATTCATTTAGATATTCGCACTCTAGCCCATTGTGAGTCAGGTGTCAGCCCTTCATCGGCGATACTGCATTAGCATTTTCTTATGATAGCCCAAAAAAACACAATGCAAAGCGCTATAATTTTATTTGTAAATGTTCTCCATCTCGTTCTAGTTCCAACACAAAGGCGGATGCTGCGGTGTCAATGAGTGCGCGTAGTTGATCCAAGTCTTCAACTGGTACGCCATTTGCAGCGACGATGATATCGTCTTTTCGCAGCCCGGTATTTGCTGCTGGTGAACCCCGCGCGATACTGGTCACCAAAAGTGCACCACGTGGACCACGGCGAGTAGATACCGTGATGCCAAGAAATTTGGCACCGTCAAGTTTACGATAGAGGATTTCGCTAAACTTGCGTAAGGCATTCGGATCTTTGATTTCTACTTTTAATTGTTGTAGTTTGTTACCCCGCCAGAATTGAATTCCCCGCGTATTCCCAGCGCGCACTAGCCCTAAGGTGTTGCGTAGATCAGAAGCAGAATCAATTTTTTCTTCACCTAACTGAACCACAATATCGCCAACCCTCAGTCCTGCTTTATCTGCTGGTGAACGTGGAATAACGTCCGTGATCAGTGCACCCGAGCGGGTGGGGGCATTTTTAGCCGAGATATAAGCGGGGGGTAAATCCTCACTAACGACACCCAGGATACCGCGTTGCACATCACCAAACTGCAGCAATTGCGCAGTCAGTTGCTGCACGCGGTTAACCGGGATCGAAAAACCGATACCTATATTGCCACCACCAGGCGCGAGAATAGCTGTGTTAATACCGATGAGCTCACCATTTAAGTTCACCAATGCGCCCCCTGAATTGCCTGGATTAATCGAGGCATCAGTCTGAATAAAATCTTCATATCGTCCAATACCAAGACCCGTGCGTCCAAGTCCACTTACGATTCCTGAGGTAACGGAATGACCAAGCCCAAACGGATTTCCCACGGCCACCACGAAATCCCCTATACGCAGGGCTTCGGAGTCGCCCAGAGGAAATTGACGCAGAAAATCTGCTTCGACTTGCAGCAAGGCAATATCGGTGGCCTCATCTGAGCCGATCAGGCGAGCCTCTAATTCCTGACGATTATATAGCGTGACCTTGATTGATCGAGCATCTTTTATGACGTGATGGTTGGTCACGATATAGCCCGCTTCGGCATCTATAATCACGCCGGAGCCTGCACTTTGTTCAGTTCTGGGGCTGGGTTCGGGAATATCAAAAAACTGTCGGAAGAAGGGGTCCTGGAATAAGCTACTGGGTTGTTGCGATATGCTGGCGACCGATACATTAACCACGGCGGGTAATACTTGTTCTAACATCGGCGCGAGCGAGGGAAGAGGGGTGCTACCAACCTTTGCGGGCAATGCGGCAAATGCGGCATGTGTCATTGCATGTAGCATACCGATTAATAAAGCAGTTCGGGTAAATCTCAACATGGCACGCATCATAACAAAAATGCGCTAGGCGGGGTATATGGCGCCCAAAATATTGGCGTACTTTGCGCCCGTTGTGTGTCTAAGATCAACTACCTGCTGCGTTATGGCCATTTTACCCAACCAGGCAAATGCCGTCGCCTCAACCTGCTGGGGTGGAACACCCAATACCTTGCTTGACTGAACCGGCATATTGGTTTTTTGTTGCAGGGTTTGCATTAAGTGGGTGTTGCAAGCGCCGCCACCACATATGTAAATACCCTCGATTGCTTTGTCCGGGTTGATTTTCGCTTGCTGGCAAGCCTGGGCAATACCCAGGCTGATAGTGCGTACGGTGAATTCCGCTAGGGTAGATTGTACGTCGTTATTCGCATATGTGTCTGGATTGAGTTTTTGGAGTTTGTGCTTGAGCCAATCAAGGTTAAATTGCTCGCGCCCAGTGCTCTTGGGTGGGTTTATACGAAAATAGTCTTCGTCCAGTAAATGCGCCAACAGTGGCTGGTTAACGTTGCCCGAAGCGGCCCACTGGCCCTGGTCGTCAAATGATTTACCCGTATGTTGCTGAGACCATAGATCGAGTAAGGTGTTGCCTGGGCCGGTATCAAAACCAAGGTTTCCGTGGTGACCAGCGGGGGGCAGCAGGCTAATATTAGCTATGCCTCCAATATTTACGATTATCCTGTATTTCTGCTGATCGGCAAACAAGGCCTGATGAAACGCGGGAACCAGCGGAGCGCCTTGGCCACCATCGGCGATATCTTTACTGCGAAAATCTACAACTGTGGTAATACCGCTTAGCTTCGCAAGACGCGCACCCTGATGTATTTGGACAGAGTAAGGGGGCGTATTATTGGGGAAGTGGCGAATGGTTTGACCATGATCAGCAATCGAAGCAATTTGAGTGCGATCAATGCCATCGCACAGCGCATCTATGAGCTTGTTGGCGAGATTAGTTCGCTCATGTTGCACTGCTTGCACGCGCGCTAATTCATTATCTGTTGGTGTAAGTAAAGAGAAAAGTTCTTGTTGCAGGCTGGCAGGGTAAGCAATGCACTTGTGTCGAACGACACAGACCGAGTGGGAATGGAAGTCTGCGAGCACTGCATCAATGCTATCCAGACTGGTGCCGGACATCAAGCCAATATACAGAGATTGTTTATACGTCATGCGCTCAGGGGTAAACTAACCGCGACGCAGATCACGCATAAGTAGTTCTGACGGGCTAAGGTGGTCCAGCTGGCAGAAGGTGAATTTAAAATGTCCGGAGTTTATCGTTAAGTGGATGATTGCCCGCCACACGGGTGCCTTTCAAGCTAGTAAGCGTTGCGAGCAAGGGTTCTGCTTGAGTGGAAAACGCATCGCTCTCTTTTGTAGCGAGCGGTAGTGTTTTAGGTAGCTTTACTTTGATTGGATCTTTATGCTTTCCATTAACTCGGAATTCGTAATGTAAATGATCGCCGGTAGCCCAACCGGTGCGCCCTATATAACCGATTACTTGGCCTTGCTCTACCGCCTTACCAGATCGGATGCCTTTGGCGAATTTAGACAAATGAGCGTATAAGGTCGTATAGATGCCACCATGACGTAAAATAACGGTATTGCCGTACCCGCCTTTTTTACCAGCATACTGAACCACACCATCAGCGGTTGAAATTATGGGTGTACCTGGCTTACCACCATAGTCAACTCCCATGTGTTTTTTCCACTTCTTACTAATGGGATGCAAGCGATTACCAAAACCTGACGTAATACGCGCGAGCTTAACCGGGGTACGTAAAAAGCCACGACGCAGACTCTCGCCGTTAGGACGAAAATAGGCGGTGACATTATTACTATCCGTATAACGAATAGCTTCTATGGTTCGACCATTGGTGGTGAATGACGCTGCGAGGATGGGGCCATCATCAATGTATTCTCCATCGACGTAGGCTTTTTGATAGACCACAGAAAATGAATCGCCCTTGCGTAGATCGCGGGCGAAATCTATTTCCCACTTGTAAATATCAATCAAGCCATAGGCCAGATTCATAGACATACCCGCGGCTTGGGCCGCAGCGCCTAAGCTCGAATGAATAAATCCATTGGCGGCGAAATCTCTATATTCGACCTGCTTTTCGTATTTGCTGACCTCAAACGTACCTTCTTTTGGTGTCACAATTAGCGTATGTAATTTATCGGTATCGTATTCGAGTGATTCCCACTGGTCGTTTTCATCAAAAAAAATACGCATGTGCTTACCCAGCGACAATCGTTTGAGTTGGGCAGCAGCGTCTGTCTTAGAGAGTTTGATTGCTTGCGAAATCGGTAGGTCTGCTTTTTCAAAAATTTTTGTTAGCGTGTCGCCGGATTGAATTTGGTATTTTTTTACATAACCCGGCTGCGGCGAAGCAACAACAGGTTCCGCAATTGGGCTTAGGCCTATACTGCTTAATTCAGACGCCACATTTGGCGCATCAGTTATTGGCAGATCACTGAATGAATCATAGGTTTTGGCGATCAGTCGTTTCTCGGGATGAGGGTTTTTCTCGATCTCGATAGCAGTGCCAATTACGCTGGAGTGCTCTATTGGTGTTATAGCGCTGTTAAAGGTTTCTGCGTGTAATGGTGCTGGAGCTGAATTCAGATTGGAGATATCAGTTGAGTCTAGCGTATAATCCGCATGCTCAGAAATGGGGGTAAAAGCCCAAATACTAAATGCACATAACCCCATAATAACTCCCAGCGAACTCGAAAGTTTAAATACATTTCGAGTATGGGGTTTTCCGTTATCAACCAGATAAGCATGTCGATCCGGTGTATAGTTTAATCGTATCAAGGGTAAATGTATGTTGTTAGCCCGGTGTATAGCGGCGCTCTATATGTATTTATTGCGTGCGGATTATCTTTATTTTTATAGTAAAAGTAAAGGCTTACATGAAATTTTGCGGCTAAATTAACAAGTATTCATGCTATGGAAGTTATACCAAACAAAATCCATCCCACTATTCAATAAGTAAGTCAATCAAGACCAGCAATTAATTTATGTCTAATATTAATGAACAATTATCTTTGATAAAACGTGGAAGCGAAGAAATTCTGCGCGAAGATGAACTCGAGAAACGCCTTAATAAAGGAAAACCATTGCGCATCAAGGTGGGGTTTGATCCAACTGCGCCGGACTTGCATTTGGGGCATACCGTATTGATCAATAAAATGCGCCAGTTTCAAGCGCTTGGTCATCATGTCATTTTTCTGATCGGTGATTTTACCGGCTTGATTGGGGATCCGACTGGAAAAAATGTTACTCGTAAGCCGTTGACGCCTGATGCGATACAGGAAAACGCGAATACCTATAAAGAACAGATTTTTAAAATCCTAGATCCAGAGATTACTGAAATCGCGTTTAATTCAACCTGGATGACAGAACTGGGTAGTGCTGGTTTGGTGCAATTAGCGGCGCGGCATACGGTTGCGCGGATGCTTGAACGGGATGATTTTTCCAAACGCTATCAAGGTGGGCAGCCCATTGCGATTCACGAGTTTTTATACCCCTTGGTCCAAGGATATGATTCAGTTGCGTTAAAAGCGGACGTTGAATTGGGGGGTACCGATCAAAAATTTAATTTATTGGTGGGGCGTGAATTACAAAAGCACTACCAGCAAACGCCCCAAATCGTGTTGACCATGCCATTACTCGAAGGTCTGGATGGTGTCAATAAAATGTCCAAATCCTTGGGTAACTATATCGGAATCACCGATGCGCCTGAAGACATGTTCGGTAAGATCATGTCGATATCTGATGACTTGATGTGGCGTTATTTTGAGCTACTGAGCTTCAAAAGTAATCAAGACATCGCTGATTATAAGCAGTCGGTTGAGGCGGGGAAAAACCCGCGTGATATTAAATTCTTACTAGCAGAGGAGATTATTACGCGTTTTCATTCGGCTGACGCTGCCAGCAAAGCGCAACAGGCGTTTATTGCGCGCTTTCAAAAAGGTGCGTTGCCTGAAGATATTCAAGAAGTGCAGCTATCAGCATCCGAAGGAAGTTTGCCTATCGCGAATATTTTAAAAAGTGCAGGCTTGGTCAATTCCACCTCGGATGGAATGCGCATGATCAAGCAAGGTGCGGTGCGTATTGATAGCGAACGGGTAGAAGACCCGCGGTTACAAATCAAAAATAACACGGAACACGTGTATCAAGTAGGCAAGAGACGGTTTGCTAAGGTAAAAATCAATTAAAAGAGCTGTGCTGAGTATGAGCGCATGCTGTTTTTAATAGAATCATGGTGCGTATGAATACCAGGCTCGCAGCTGGTTTGTGTAAGCTTATTTTTGTGACAAAAATAGCGGGAGATTCAGTGAATTTATTTGCATTGCATAGGCGACAGTGATATAAGAGCGCGCCTAAAAATTATTCTCACTAAAACAAGGTTGATTGAACATGGCTAAAGGCACTGATATCCACGGCATCAAGCCGTATAAGCCAAAGGCGCGAGAAGCCTATATGAGCGATGCCCAAATAGAACACTTTCGCAGTATTTTAACTGCTTGGCGTGAAAGCTTGGTAGACGAGACCAAGCAGACCGTGCATCACATGCAGGATGAATCGGCCAATTTTCCGGATCCGACAGATCGTGCCAGTCAAGAGACAGATATGGCGCTCGAACTGCGTAACCGAGACCGTGATCGCAAATTGGTCAAGCGCATCGATAAAACCATCGCCATGCTGGATGATGATTATGGGTATTGTGAGTCTTGTGGAGAAGAGATTGGGATTAAACGTCTCGAGGCGCGGCCTACCGCCACCCAGTGTATAGATTGCAAGACATTAGATGAGATTCGAGAAAAACAGATGGCTTAAACTTATTTCTGGGCGAGTTTAGGTATTTAGTTGTTCGGATTATGTTGACGAGGTCGAAGCGGTCTTTTATATTTAGCCGCGCATGATTGAGGAGTGAGTAGATGGAAAAAGCCATAGAACAATTAGAACAACAAGTTAATAAATTGACCCGTTTGTGTTCTGAGCTGTACGAAGAAAACACCAGCATGAAGAGTGAACACCGCGTAGTAGAAAAGGAATGTGAGCAATTACGCGAAAAAAATCGTATCGCACGCGGCCGGGTTGAACAAATTGTCGAGCGATTGAAGGGGCTCGAAAACTACTGATATTTCAGTACTGGCGCGAGCACCATATATGAAGAAATCCGATAAAGGTCTGACCGTACGTATCCTCGATAAAGATTACCAGATAGCTTGTACAGAAGAGGAGCGCGAAGATCTTATCAAGGCGTCGCGCTACCTTGAGGGAAAACTTAAAGAAATAGCCGACAAGGGTAGAATCATAGGCAGTGAACGCGCGGCCATTATGGCGGCGCTTAATATCAGCTATGAAATGGTGTTGTCAAAAAATTCTTTAAGCCAGCAAAGCAACCACGAAAAACGCTTGGAGAAACTCCAGAAAGAAGTGCGTGGTGTGGTCGATAAGTACCGCCAGGTAAACCTCTAGACCGACTCTTCCGGCAGGTCGTCAAAACCTTTTTTGCTCTTCCACGGATTCGCATCACAGGCCGTGCGTTTGCCCGGATGCGTTGCTTTATCCTTAATGCGATCACCCAATAACGTTATAAAGCACGATATTTTTCTATTGATTCATTATTTGTAATTGAATACGGCTTTGGTCGTCTAGACATTAGGTTCTGATGTGGGTAGATTATTACTATTCTAACAACTGAGGACGGAGCCATGGGCGCATTCGAAAAAGTATATCAAGCATCTGTTAATAACCCCGAAGCCTTTTGGGCGGAGCAAGCCGAAAAAGTATTTTGGTATAAAAAATGGGATAAGGTGCTGGACGATACGGATGCACCTCACTACCGTTGGTTTACCGGTGGTCAAACCAACGTTTGTTATAACGCGGTTGATCGACATGTCGAGAATGGGCGAGGTGCGCAAGACGCGATCATATATGACAGCCCAATTACGGGTGCCAAAGGTAAGCTGACGTATTCAGAGCTCCAGCAGCGGGTCGCACGGTTTGCCGGAGTGCTCAAATCTCAGGGTGTGACCAAGGGTGATCGTGTCATCGTATATATGCCGATGATCCCAGAGGCAGCCATTGCCATGTTAGCCTGTGCGCGAATTGGCGCCATTCATTCAGTGGTGTTTGGTGGTTTTGCTGCGAAAGAGCTGGCTGTGCGTATTGATGATGCCAAGGCTAAGCTGATCGTTGCCGCCAGTTGTGGGATCGAGCCAGGCAGGGTGATTGAATATATGCCGTTATTAAACCGGGCAATTGAATTCGCAGAACATAAGCCCAGCGGGTGCGTGGTCTATCAACGTGAACAGGTCACAGCAGAATTAACTCCTGGGCGCGATATCGAATGGCAAAGTGCCGAAGCAAAAGCTGAGCCGGCCGATTGCGTACCGATGAACGCCACCGACCCGCTGTATATTTTGTATACCTCGGGTACTACCGGGCAACCCAAGGGCGTGGTACGCGATACGGGTGGTGGGATTGTATCGTTACAGTGGACCATGAAGAATATCTACAACGTCGACCCAGGCGAGGTATTTTGGGCTGCTTCCGATGTTGGCTGGGTGGTAGGGCACTCATACATCGTGTATGGGCCTTTGTTTGCTGGCAATACGACCATCATTTTTGAAGGTAAGCCCGTGGGCACACCGGACCCAGGCACCTTTTGGCGTATTATTTCGGAGTATAAAGTCAGCGTATTGTTCACCGCGCCAACGGCATTTCGCGCCATTAAAAAGGAAGATCCAGAGGGTGAATATATACAGAAATATGATATGTCATCGTTACGTACTTTATTTCTCGCTGGAGAGCGAACCGATCCATCCACGCTGGAATGGGCTGAGAATAAATTACAAGTACCCGTAATCGATCATTGGTGGCAAACAGAAACTGGCTGGTCGATTGCGGCCAACTGCATGGGGATTGAACACTTACCGGTGGTGTCGGGTTCGCCTACGCGACCCGCACCGGGTTGGCAACTTGAAGTGCTGGATGAAGCGGGTGAGCCAAAAGAAACGGGTGAAATTGGAGCGCTGGTCGTAAAACTACCTTTGCCGCCGGGTACATTCCCAACCCTGTGGAAAGCCAAAGATCGTTATTTCAGCGCGTATCTGGAGCAATTTCCGGGCTACTATGAAACCGGTGACGCCGGTTATATTGATGAAAATGGTTACGTTTTTGTTATGGCACGCACCGACGATGTTATCAATGTGGCTGGACATCGATTGTCAACCGGTGCGATGGAAGAAGTGTTGGCCTCTCATCCGGATGTCGCAGAGTGTGCGGTGATGGGAGTACAAGATGCGCTCAAAGGTCAATTACCCCTGGGTTTATTGGTGCTGAACAGCGGTTGTGACCGTGATCATGCAGATATCGTAAGTGAGTGTATCGCACTGGTAAGAGAGAAAATTGGACCGGTAGCCGCATTTAAGCTCGCCGCGGTGACCCCGCGGTTACCTAAAACTCGTTCCGGTAAAGTGTTACGTGCAACCATGCGCAAAATAGCCGACGGTGAGGAATATACGGTGCCCGCGACCATAGATGATTCAACTATTTTGGACGAAATCGCCGAGAGCTTGAAAGGTTTGGGCTATGCCAATGCTTGATAGAGCGGGATGACATTAAGCTGCGTTGGTGCTTGAAGCGCAGCGAATCACCCTCATATCCAGCGGTGAAGCAATTAAATTGGTAGGCCACGCATTAGTGTATACCAGAATCATGGGTGATTATTTTGGCAGCAGATAAAAAAACAGGCAAAAAACCTCTTGTAGACGAACAATCTCAGGAGAAGACCACGAACACCGGTTTGACTGAAGGCAAACAGGCAAAAAATACCGGCTTGCCGGTATTACCGTTACGCGATGTGGTCGTGTTTCCGCATATGGTAATCCCCTTATTTGTCGGGCGAAAAAAATCTATCAAGGCTTTGGAGCGCGCGATCGAGGACGACAAGCAAATTTTGTTGGTCGCGCAACACGATGCGGGCGATGATGAGCCAGGTCCCGAGCAAATTTATGATGTCGGCGCGGTTGCGAGTATCCTGCAGATGCTTAAGTTACCGGATGGGACGGTCAAAGTGCTGGTCGAAGGGATGGACCGGGCTAAAGTTGTTCGCTATGTTGAAGAGGATTACTTATCCGCAGATGTAGAGCGGCAAGCTGAAGTAAGTACCTCGGGTAAAGAGATCGAAGTATTGATGCGGGCGGTCAACGAGACTTTTGAGCAATACGTCAAGCTAAACGCGAAAATACCTTCAGAAGTGTTGACCTCAGTCGCGGCAATCGAAGATGGTAGCCGCATGGCGGATACCATCGCCGCGCATCTTAACGTTAAAAATCAGGATAAGCAGACCATACTTTCGTTTGTTGACCCAATCGATCGACTCGAATATATCCTTAATTTGATGGATAACGAAATTGATTTACTCAAGGTCGAAAAGCGTATTCGTGGCCGGGTAAAAAAGCAGATGGAGCGTAGCCAGCGCGAGTACTATCTGAATGAACAGATGAAAGCCATCCAGAAAGAGTTGGGCGATATGGATGAAGGGGGTGGTTCTGAGATTGATGAACTTGCGCATAAGATCGAAAAATCCGGGATGCCAAAGGCGGTGATGGAAAAGGCCAATAAGGAATTAGGTAAGCTTAAAATGATGTCTCCGATGTCTGCTGAGGCTGCTGTTTTAAGGAATTATCTGGATGTATTGCTGGATGTGCCTTGGAAGAAACGTTCACGCATCCATAAAGATCTGAACAAAGCCGAGGCCATTCTTGAAGCGGATCATTATGGACTGGAGAAAGTCAAAGAACGTATACTGGAGTATCTCGCGGTACAAAAACGGCTACGTAAAATAAAAGGACCGATACTGTGTTTGGTTGGCCCACCAGGGGTGGGTAAAACCTCGCTCGGGCAGTCAATCGCGCGTGCCACCAATCGTAAGTTTCAACGTATGTCGCTGGGCGGGGTGCGTGATGAGGCTGAAATTAGGGGACACCGTCGCACCTATATTGGCGCTTTACCAGGCAAAGTGATTCAACAGCTGTCTAAAAGCGGCGTGAAAAACCCAGTATTGATGCTTGATGAGGTCGATAAAATGGCGATGGATTTTCGCGGTGATCCGTCTTCTGCGCTACTTGAAGTGCTCGATCCTGAACAAAACAATACTTTTAATGATCATTATTTGGAAGTGGATGTTGATTTGTCGGAGGTGATGTTTATCGCGACTGCCAATACCATGAATATTCCAGGACCGTTGCTTGATCGGATGGAGGTCATTCATGTCTCCAGCTATACCGAAGATGAAAAATTTCAGATCGCGCGTCGTTATCTGGTGGGGCGCAAGCTCAAAGACAACGGTTTGAAAGAAGATGAAGTCGAAATAAGTGATGATGGTTTAACAGAAATCATACGGGGTTATACCAAAGAGGCCGGGGTACGTAATCTAGAGCGCGAGATATCTAAAGTTTTCAGAAAAGTGGTGCGCAAATTACTAAGCTCGAAACAAGAAAAACTGGTTATCACAGCTAAGAACGTCAGCGAATTTCTGGGCGTGCGTCGTTTTCGTGATTCAGAAATTGAAGAAGAAAATAAAGTGGGCCGCGTCAATGGTTTGGCATGGACCAGCGTGGGGGGTGAGTTGCTGACGATTGAGACCGCTATTGTGCCAGGTAAAGGCAAGCAACAGTATACGGGTAAGCTCGGAGATGTGATGCAGGAATCCATTCAGGCGGCAATGACCGTGGTGCGCAGTCGCGCCAAAGCCTGGGGGATAGATCCAGAATTTTATCAAAATAGTGATATTCATATTCATGTACCGGAAGGCGCTACGCCCAAAGATGGGCCAAGTGCTGGCGTTGGTATGTGCACCGCGATGGTTTCGGCGCTGACGGGGATCGCGGTAAAGTCAGATGTTGCGATGACGGGTGAAATAACTTTACGTGGTGAAGTGTTGCCAATCGGGGGATTGAAAGAAAAGCTTTTAGCTGCATTGCGTGCTGGGGTAAAGCAGGTGTTGATCCCACATGATAATGAGAAGGATCTGCAAGATATGCCCGATAAAGTGCTTGAAGGCCTGGAGGTGATTCCTGTTCGTTGGGTAGATGAAGTCATGGAAACAGCGCTGGTGATGCCGCTCAAACCGGTTAAGAAAACGCGTGGACGAAAAGGTCATAAAGCGCCTAAGGCTGAGAGCGAAACGTTGACCAAGCATTAAGAAAATAGACCACATGTGGGTGGTAAAATTGTGGCTATAACCAGCATTGTCGCACGCGCGATTGCGAGGGAAATGCACTTGCTTTTAGTCGACGGTTGTCTTTCCTAACTAATCGTACAATTAATTTAGCATTAACCTGGAAAATATGCGCTTTAGCGCTTTGTCTCTGGAAGACGCGTCGGGTAGAATAGCGGCTCCGCGCGCCCAACATGGCGCGTGCAGATAGACAGGCTTCGAATAAGGCCAAAATGGGTGTTATCATCACTTAATGAAGGCGAACAAAGTATCCGTACCTGGTCTGTCAATTTGATGAATATTACTTTCAACACTAAAGGAAACATTATGAACAAATCAGAATTAATCGATGCCGTCGCGGGTGCAGCAGATCTAACCAAGGCGGATGCAGGTCGCGCAATCGACGCTACCGTTGCTGCGATTACTAAAGCGTTGGCAAAGGGTGACTCACTGTCTTTAATTGGCTTTGGCACCTTCTCGGTATCCAAGCGCGCAGCGCGCCAAGGACGTAACCCGCGTACGGGTGAAACTATCCAAATTAAAGCAGCAAAATTACCCAAATTTAAAGCTGGTAAAGCCCTAAAGGACGCTGTAAACTAGCGCGCCTTTTTCGAGGTGGCGGGCTTTCGCCACTTCGTTTTGGGTGCTTAGCTCAGCTGGGAGAGCATCGCCCTTACAAGGCGAGGGTCGGGGGTTCGATCCCCTCAGCACCCACCAACATAGGAGCGGTAGTTCAGTTGGTTAGAATACCGGCCTGTCACGCCGGTGGTCGCGGGTTCGAGCCCCGTCCGCTCCGCCATTCCTTAAAAAGCGAGCCCGGTTTGTGGCTCGTTTTTTCTTCTCTCCAATTTGTCCGAATTTTTACGCTATTGGGCAAACGTCAGTTTGACATGATAACTTTTATATCAGGCTAAGAGCGTATACCACGAGTCAGGGAATAAACCAATGTTTAGGTTTAAAAATCAGCTAAACGTGGCTAGAATCTCGCTGCTATCTAGTGGTGTTCTTGCAACGACATAGCTAACAAACGTATTCGCATTCAGGATTAACAAATGCTACTGACTATTCGAAATAAATCTAAAGGATGGGTTGCCTGGGTAATCGTAATTATCATTACCATTCCTTTCGCGCTATTTGGTATTAATGAATATTTTAGCGGGGCCAATCAAATCACCGTGGCAAACGTGGATGGTGAGAAAATTAATGCACAGGCTTTGGAGCGAGCAATGGAACAACGGCGTCGGTTATTCCGCTCACAATTTGGCAATAATTTTGATCCTTCGATGGTCGATAATCCACAGTTTCGATACCAGGTCGTGGAAGGGTTGGTTTCCAATCAGCTGATTCAACAATATGCTCAGGACGCGGGGCTTAGACTGTCTGATACCGCCTTGAAAAATCGTATCGTATCCACGCCACAGTTTCAGGTTGATGGGCAATTTGATCAGGATGCCTATCGCCGCGTGGTAAGTGGGGCGGGTTACTCAACCGAGGCATTTGAGCGACAAGAGCGTATTTCGGGCGGGATCAGTCAAATCCAGACGGGGTTGGCCGATTCTGCAATAGTTAACCCAGCAGAAGTTAACCAATTGCTTGAACTAAGGCTGCAACAACGTGATGCTGATTACACCATTGTTTCAGTGGATGAGTTTTTGCAAGATATTGAGATCAGTGATCAGGAAAAGCGCGATGAATACGACGCTAACGAGCCCGATTACCAGCAGGCGGATCGTATTAAGCTGGATTATGTGTTGTTAACTTTGGATGATATCGCCAAAGATATCGAACTGGATGATGAAGAGATTTCACAAGCCTACGAGTCAAGTCAGGGTAAGTACGTTAAGCCAGAAACACGCATCGCCAGCCATATTTTGTTCGCCGTCCCTCGTTCTGCAGACGAAACAAAACAACAAGCGGTATTGGAAAAAGCGCGAGAAATTAAAGCGCGTATAGATAGTGGCGAAGATTTTGCAGCGCTTGCAGCAGAATTTTCAGAAGACCCGGGCTCCAAACGCAAGGGCGGAGATCTAGGGATCATCGCGAAAGGGCAAATGGTGCCAGAATTTGAGTCGGCAGTGTACGACATGGTTGAGGGAGACGTGAGTGAGCCAGTGAAGACCGAATTTGGTTATCACATCATCAAGCTGACTCGGCTTGAAGCAGAAACCCAACAGCCCTTGGAAGCAGTGAAAGCAGAGGTCGAAAAAGCGGAAAAACGGCGGTTGGCCGAGGCTCAATTTACCGAGGTGGCAGAAACTTTTCGAACTTTGGTGTTTGAAAATCCAGATAGTCTGGAAGTTGCTGCTGAGGATCTGGGATTAGAGTTGAAAACATCTGGCTGGATTACTCGCACAGCAGGACAGGGCGAGTTTAGTAATCCGCGCGTACGTTCTGCCGCATTTGATAGCGCGGTCTTGGATGAAGATCTCAATAGTGAAGTCATTGAGCTTGGAGATGACAAACTGATTGCCATGCATAAAAAAGAATTTCAAGCACAGCACACCAAAACGTTTGAAGAGGTGGCAGCGCAAATCGAGACTATGCTCAAGCGCCAGAAAGCAGCAGAAATGGCTAAAATAAAGGGTGACGAATTAATCAAAGCTATCGAGGCAAATAACCTAGCTGATGACGTTGAATTTGTTAGCTTGCCGACTACCAGGGAAGCTGCAACCGAGCGTGTCGAGCGGCAAATAGCCAATCAAGTTTTTACCCAATCTTTGAATGAAGATGGCGCGCAAACTGTAAAAGGGTTCGCGCTTAATAACGGGGATTATGCAATTTATCGATTGAAATCTATCACCCCGGGGAATCCAGCGGATGCGACACCAGAACAGCGTGAGCAGATTACCCAGCAACTTGAGAGTCGCAGTAGCAATACCGCCTATGCCTTGTTTACGCAAGCCTTACGCGCTTCGGCAGATGTCGAGATATTCTCTTCGTTGCTGGAAGATGACGCCGACCTGGTGCCCACTGGCCAGTACTAATTATTCTATAAGTTTTATTATTTCCGGCTAACGCATGCTTGGCTGGTTAACGCAGTATTATGAAGTCTTGCTGCTAATTCCTATTGGTGTGGTCGCTGGTTATCTGAATGTAATGGCAGGGGGCGGCTCGCTTCTAACGGTACCCGCGCTTATTTTCATGGGAATCCCCGGCCATGTTGCCAATGGTACCAATCGCATAGCGATTTTGGCGCAGAATGTGACTGCTGTATCCACCTTTTACCAACGTGGGTTTCATGATTTTAAACTGGGTTTGACGCTCGCCGCCTTTGCCGTTCCGGGTGGATTGCTAGGTGCCTGGCTGGGTGTGCAAATCCAAGGCGTGTGGTTCAATCGTTTTCTGGCGTTAGTTATGATTGGGGTGATGTCGCTGATGGCGACGGAAAAATCCGCTGGCAGCGATCCATTAGCCGAACCAGCAGAACCTAAAAACCTGATGCTGGGGCATGTGCTCATGTTTGGTGCCGGCATATATGGTGGCGTGATACAGATCGGTGTGGGTTTTATATTGATGGCCATTCTTTACCGTGTGATGGGCATCGATCTGGTGCGCGTGAATATGCTCAAAGTACTCATCGTGTTATGTTATACGATAGCGGCGTTAGCTGTGTTTGCCTCACAACTAGAACTCGCCTGGTTAGCGGGATTTGCATTGGCAGTCGGTAATTCGATCGGCGGTTGGATGGGCGCGCATTGGTCGATTAACAAGGGGGCAACGACGATCAGGCGTGTGCTAAATGTGGTGTTGATTGCGATAATTATTAAATTATTACTTTTCTCCTAAACCCAGTGCCATCGATTTTTCTCAGGTCTTACTTACAAGCTGCCATTCCATAGATTCTCCTGCAAACAGGGGAACCAGTCGTTCATCATCAGGTAGCGCATAGTCATTCGGAACCTGCCAGTTTCTTTTGCCCAGCGTAATACTGGACGCATTCAGGGGTAGGCCGTAGAAATTTGCGCCGGCGACACTGGCAAAATGCTCAAGTCTGTCGAGCGCTTCATATTGTTCGAATAACATTGCATACATGGACATGGCGGCGTGCGCTGTATAGCAACCCGCACAGCCACAGGCGTTTTCTTTATTGCGCTGGGTGTGTGGTGCGCTGTCGGTTCCCAGAAAGAACTTATCACTGCCTGCAGTTGCGGCTTCGGCCAGCGCGTTGCGGTGTTTTTCTCGCTTCAATATGGGCAAGCAATAGTGATGTGGACGAACCCCGCCGCGGAAAATTTCATTGCGATTAAATATTAAGTGTTGTGGGGTAAGTGTGCCTGCTATATTTTGGTTACTTGCCTTGACAAAATCTACGCCTTGTTTGGTGGTCACATGCTCGAGTACAATTTTCAGTTCGGGAATTTCACGTGAAATCGGCAGCAGTATTTGCTCAATAAATACGGCCTCACGATCAAAAACATCAATATGTGGGTCGGTGACCTCGCCATGAACTTGCAGTACCAGCCCGGTTTCTGCCATTTTTTCTATAATTGGCATCAGTTTTACGATGCTGGTCACGCCTTCGCTGGAGTTTGTGGTAGCTCCCGCAGGATAAAGTTTGGCGCCCACCAACCAAGGCGTGTTGCTCGCCTCAATAATATCTTCTATGCTCGTGTTATCAGTCAGATAAAGTGTCATTAGCGGCTTAAACTTTTTCCCAGGTTCCAGAGCGGCACGTATCCGTTGCCGATACGCAAGGGCTTGAGTGACGCTCGTTATTGGTGGGGCTAAATTTGGCATAATCACGGCGCGGGCAAATTCTCGAGCGGTATGGTTCACCACCAAATTGAGCAGGGCACCATCACGAACATGTAGATGGCAGTCATCGGGGGTTCGAAGGCTTATGGTTCTCATGGCTTAGTGGTAGCGTGTGGACAAATATAGTTGCTAATGAGCTGTAGGGGATAGCGTATCCCGTCTAGGTAGTCATCGATTGCGTCGAGTACCACTGGGCTGCGCAATTCCTGCTGTTTAAGTTCTTTGAGGCTAAACCAATGGGTTTGCGTAATGTCCGGGTCGATCGGACCAGTATGTTTTTGCGCGCCAAGTTTACCGGTAAAACAAATGCGTAAATAGCTGATACCGTTCGTTCCTTCGATGTAGTACAGACCTATAATCTCGCGAGGCGTAAAGTCGTAGCCGGTTTCTTCGAGCATTTCACGAACAATTGCGCCTTCGATAGATTCACCGTGTTCAATATGCCCAGCGGGTTGATTGATAACGTTATTGTGTCGGGGATGTTCTTCAACGCATAAAAAACGGCCTTCTTTTTCAATGATTGCGGCAACGGTCAAATGTGGAAACCAAAGGGCTTGGGACATGCAAACAGCCTGATTTTGTTATAATAATTCGATATTGTAACCAATATTTTCCGCTTTGATACCGATACTTGGCAGACATTTTTATCTATGATGCATACCTTACGCGCCACGCTTGCGCAAATAAATCCTTGCGTTGGTGACTTACCAGGAAACACAAAATTAGTATTGTCTGTAGTCGAGGCGCAAGCGACCAACAGTGATCTCATCATCTTTCCGGAGTTATGCCTGACCGCTTATCCCCCAGAAGATTTACTACTGCGCGATGACTTTATCGAACAGGTGATGGGAGAACTCGCTCACATTGTTGAACAGTCGAGCAGATATGATGTGATGTTGATAGTAGGTCATCCGTTGCGTCTTGATGGTGAATTATTTAATGCCGCGAGTGTGATCTACCAGGGAGAGATTGTGCAACAGTATCGTAAACGCTTTTTACCCAACTACACGGTTTTTGATGAAAAACGCTATTTTTCACCCGGTGAAGAAGCAGTTGTATTTACTTGCAGGGGCGTAAAGCTAGGGTTGCTAATCTGTGAAGATATTTGGGAGGCATCGCCAGTACAGGAATCCGTTGAGGCAGGTGCGGAAGTGATTGTGGTCATAAATGCGTCTCCATTTCACTACGATAAAGCAATCGAACGTGAAGAGGATGTGGTGCGCGAACGCGCCAAAGTAAACAAAGTGCCTATTTTATATGTCAACCAAGTGGGTGGGCAGGATGAATTGGTATTTGATGGCGCATCGCATGTAGTGGATTGTAAAGGTGAAATCGTCTCTCGCTTGCCGATATTTGAGCCGGCCGAATTGCGTATCGACTTAATGCGTGAAAAGCAAAAATGGTGCCCGCAAGCAACCAGCCTCGCACCGCATGGTAGTATGCAAATGCGGGTTTACCAGGCACTGGTCACAGGGGTAAGCGATTATGTTGAGAAGAATGGATTTAAGGGGGTGGTGATTGGCCTATCTGGCGGCATAGATTCTGCGCTCACCCTAGCAATTGCGGTGGATGCATTGGGTAAGGAAAGAGTGGAAGCGGTGATGATGCCCTATCACTACACCAGTGAAATGAGTGTTGAAGATGCTACCGAGCAGGCCAAAACCATGGGTGTTCATTTTGAGGTGGTCTCCATTGCCCCAATGGTCCAGGCGACTCTACAGCAGTTATCGCCACTATTTAGCGGCTTACCTGAAGATACAACCGAAGAAAATATTCAAGCGCGCTGTCGTATGCTATTGCTCATGGCAATATCTAATAAAAAGGGTCTGATGGTCTTAACCACAGGCAATAAGAGCGAGATGGCAGTGGGATATGCAACTCTGTATGGTGATATGGCAGGCGGATTCGCAGCGATCAAAGATGTGCCCAAAACCATGGTCTATGAGCTTGCCGAATACCGCAATACCTTGGGTTCGGTGATTCCCAAGCGGGTTATAACCCGACCGCCTTCAGCTGAACTGCGGCCGGATCAGGTCGATCAGGATTCTTTGCCGGATTATGCAGTCCTGGATGAGATTCTGCGCCGATTTGTAGAGGAGGATCAATCCGACGAAGCGATCATTGAGGCAGGTTTTGAGGCGCAAACAGTACGTCGGGTGATTAAAATGGTGGTAAGCAATGAGTATAAACGTCGGCAAGCTGCTCCGGGTGTGCGCATTACACCGCGTGCCTTTGGTCGTGATCGCCGATACCCGATCACCTCTCGGTTTTTTAAATGATTCTTATTCGGCCACTGGAAAAAGCAGATTATCCGCGCGTTAGGCAGATTCATCAACAAGGCCTGGACGGCGGTAACGCTGCATTTCTGACCCAGGCAAAAGATTGGCAAACGTGGGATCAACAACGGGCGAAGGCTGGGCGTCTGGTGGCGTTGATAGAGGATGAAATTGTTGCCTGGGCGTGTTTGAATGATGTTTCGAGTAATTGTTATTATGATGGCGTGGGCGAAACCTCAATTTATGTGGATTCTGCATTTCAGGGAAGAGGGGTGGGTTTAACCTTACTCCATGCACTGGTTGACGCTGCGGAGCAGGCGGGCTACTGGACTTTGCAAGCACTCATTTTCCCAGAGAACACCGTGAGTATCCACATACATCAACAGGCTGGTTTTAAGGTGCTGGGCGTTCACGAAAAGCTGGGTAGTCGTCATGGTGTTTGGCGGGATGTAGTGCGCTTAGAGCGTCGTAGTGATGTCGTTGGACGAGGATAAGGTTTGTCGCCGATTCCGCTTAGCTTATATATCCATTTTCCCTGGTGTGCAAAAAAATGTCCTTACTGTGATTTTAATTCGCATCCAGTAAGAGACAAGATTCCTCAGAAATTATATATCGATGCCCTTATTAAGGATTTTAACCAACAAGTTGAGCATATAGATAATAGACCTATCGAAACAATTTTTATTGGTGGTGGGACACCCAGCCTAATTTCACCTGCTGAAATCGAGCGGTTACTGGACGTGATATTTGCGAGTGCGCGACTTAAGCCGGGTGCAGAAATAACCCTTGAAGCAAACCCAGGGAGTTTGGACGAAGCGCATTTTGACGCCTACCTTCAAGCTGGGGTCAATCGTCTATCTATCGGAGTGCAAAGCTTTAATGATGAATCGTTGCTAAAGATCGGACGAATCCATTCGGCCGTTGAAGCGAAGAACGCCATCGCGCGCGCAATCAATGCAGGATTTAAGAATATCAATCTGGATATCATGTTTGGCTTACCCGAACAGTCTTTGGTTGATGCGCATTTCGACATTGAGCAGGCGATTACCAACAAGGTGAGCCACCTTTCGGTCTATCAGCTTACTCTCGAGCCAAACACCCCGTTTATGACCCAACCGCCCGACTTACCCAGTGCTGAAAATGCGTGGGAAATGCAGCTACAAGCACAGCAACTGCTTGATAACGCAGGTTATGCGCAGTATGAAGTATCAGCATACAGTCGCGATGCACCTTGCCAGCACAATTTGAACTACTGGCAGTTCGGCGATTATCTGGCGATCGGTGCAGGTGCGCATGGTAAACTGAGTAAAATGGATCAAGGCGTATTGAATATCAAACGGTTTTGGAATCATCGGCACCCCAAACACTATTTACAAGTCAGTAAGGATGGGCAGTTTGCCGCAGAAACAAAAGATGTAATCGGGCAGGATCGTGATTTTGAGTATTTGATGAATGTACTGCGCCTCAAAAAGGGCTTTAGCCTGGATCAGTACCAGCACCGTACCGGCGGTGATATCACTAAGCTGATTGAAAAACTGCATCGATTTTTACACCAGCGCTGGTTAACCCAACAAGGTGACTTTATTCGACCGACCGAGCTGGGGTATCGGTATATCGATAGCATTTTACTTGCGTGCTTACCAGAGAATACCAAGCCAGCCCGTTCATAAGCTGGGCTGGATTCAAACTCGCCAAATCAAGTGCAAATCCAAAGACCCCACTTAGATCAGTATTTTGCAATCTTGTCAACACTGCTATACTCGGCTGCGCATTTTAGATTATATTGAGAATATCTATGCAATATCGCTTGTTACTCATTGTACTTTCATGCTTATCCATTGGTATAAGCGGTTGCGCTTCATTGCCTTCCATGGGCGGTAATAGCGGGAAATTAGACCCGGCTAATGCAGATGCACAATATCGCCTGGGATTAAAATTTACCGTGGATGAACCTCAGGATTACGCACAAGCTGCAAAGTGGTTCCGGGCCGCTGCACAGCAGGGGCATCAACATGCTCAGTATATGCTTGGGGTCAGCTACTATGTTGGGCGAGGCATAGAACGAGATTATACGCAGGCGCTAGATTGGTTCGAGCAAGCAGCTGAACAAGGGCATGCAAGGGCACAATATCAACTTGGTGAGATGTACATGAATGGGAGAGGGATTACAAAAGAACCCGATTGGGCAGCACGCTGGTATGGTAAAGCGGCAGAACAAAAGCATGCCAATGCTCGGTTTTCGTTGGGGGTGATTTTTGCGCGCGGTTTGGGTTTACCCGTAAATTCCTCGCGTGCGTGTCAGTGGCTAATATTAGCTGAACGTCAGGAGCATCCCACCGCAGGGACGCTCAGAAAAAAAACCTGTAATTCGCTGTCGGGTGAGCAGAAAACGAAAGCGCAGAAATGGGCAGATAGTTGGCAAGAACGTGATTTACCATCCTATGAGGACAAACCAACCATTCGATATGTTCAGTATAGATTGAAGCAACTGGGCTATGAACCGGGTTACGTAGATGGAATCAATGGCAAGCAGACCGCGGAGGCAATAGCCAGCTTTCTGGTAGATGCGGGACTACCCAACGAGGACCTGCCGATAAAAAGTCTGATTGAGCACCTGCGCAAAGCAGGCTAGCGAAAACTAAAAGGTTAAAAACGAAGGCGCGCGGCGAGGGGCTTTCGAATCCTTTTCATTGATCTGTAAAGGTTCGATTCCGAAGGTCATTCGGACCCATTTTATTAGGTTATAATAATTGATCAGCAGCATTCGTTCCACATTCGTAGATGCGTAGGTTGCAAAAAGTAAGGCTTGTTTGTATATAAAATCAACAAGTTAGGGTTGTCTAAATTATGGATCTATATTTATAGTAAACACAGGAAACGTCATTCGAATCAGAGCTTTCTACTAAGTGTATCCCACGTGAACAAGTATCTAAAATGACTGTTCAGTGCTATTTTTAGCGATATGAACTTACTAAACGTGTGACTGGCGATTCTTACGCATAGGTATAAGTTATTCACTCACAGCAATCCCCAATAGTCCATTCACTTCGGAGACTACTTCATCGGTTATACCTTTATTGGCGGCATCTGCCAGGGCGTCTGCTGCAGCTTGAACTGCGTCGTCCAGTTCTTGAGCCATTGCGTCCGCGATACCTGCGGCAACCTCGGCTGTTGCAGCAGTGACTTCTGCTGCTTCAGCGAGCGCGTCTATTTCTTCCTGGCTCATATTCGGATCTGACAGGGCGTCCTGATAGGCCTGATGGGCCATATCCGCCGCAGCTTGTGTGTCGATTGCGTCTTGTTCAGCGAGCGCTGCTGCAGCTGCCACATCTTGTGCTGCGGTTTCTGCTTGTTCATACGCCGCAATTTTGCCAACGGTTGAATTGGGTGATGCGTTTGCTCTGGCCGCGGCAGAAGCATGCGCTGCATTTAGCCGCCCCAAGGTGCTGGCAATAGCTCCATAATTGTTGCCCAGGTTAGGCCCCTTATCAACGGTTTCTTCCTGAGTAGCGTTTTTTCCGAAGCCAAATCCCCAGCCACGTTTGCCCTTTTGTTGACCGGTTGCTACAGAGGATTGCCGACCATTACGACCTTTGCCGTCGGCTTTTCCACGCCCGTTATCCTTACCGTTATTTCCGCTATCGTTATCACCGCTAGCGCCATTACCGCCGCCGTTTCCACCGCCGTTTCCACCGCCATTTCCACCGCCATTTCCGCCGCCGTTTCCACCGCCATTTCCGCCGCCATTTCCGCCGCCGTTTCCGCCGCCGTTTCCACCGCCATTTCCGCCGCCGTTTCCACCGCCATTTTCGCCGCCATTTCCGCCGCCGTTTCCACCGCCGTTTCCACCGCCATTTCCGCCGCCGTTTCCACCGCCATTTCCGCCGCCGTTTCCGCCGCCATTTCCGCCGCCGTTTCCGCCGCCATTTCCGCCGCCGTTTCCGCCGCCATTTCCGCCGCCGTTTCCGCCGCCATTTCCGCCGCCGTTTCCGCCTTTAGCAAATGTATTGGCGTAACCAACGGTAAGTTCTTCCATATTAAATGAGAGGGGGGTCATCACCAACGCCGTCGCCAGCAAGCTAGCAGATCCAAATTGCGTAATCTTTCTTATTCGGTTGGGTTTATTCATGGCTATTCCCTCTAAATCTCACCATAACGATGGTATCACAAAAATATGGACTTTAAGGGGCTGTTTTAAGCCTTTTATCAGGCTGTAACCCGAATTATGCTACCTATTTGGTGGGCAAGTTAAAAGTGAATAAACACGACTGTTGCATAATCTTTCTAATGATGTTGTGGCCCAAAAGAGGCACAAGAAATACTTAATTGATACATTCTGCCGACATCGTTACACTCCAGCCTCCACCTATTTCAGTAAAATTATGCTTATTCAAAAAAACACCGCTGTCAGTATCGACTACATCCTTAAGGGAGATGACGGCAATATCATTGATCAATCCACCAATGGACAATTTATATTTCTCGCGGGTGCGCAAAATATCATTCCCGGCCTGGAAAACGCGCTCATCGGAAAAGGCGTTGGTGATGAATTAGATGTATCAATTGCTCCCAAAGATGCCTATGGTGAAATTGAGCCCGGGCGAATTCAAAAAGTGCCACGGTCGGCTTTTCCGGAAGGCGCGGATATTCAAGTCGGAGCACGGTTTCATGGTGCTGGTCCAGATGGCAATCCAGTGGCGGTAACAGTGGCGTCAGTTGAGGGTGACGAAATCGAAATTGATGGAAATCATGCGCTTGCAGGTAAGACCTTGCATTTTTCAGTGAAAGTGGTTGAGGTCCGCGGGGCAACCGAAGATGAGATTGCGCATGGGCATATTCATGGTCCGGGATGTAATCACTGATCCAGTAAACGATATTCCCAGTCAATAAACATGGCTATTCTCTGGTTAAAAGTTTTTCATCTGTTTGCGGTGATCGCCTGGTTTGCCGGGATTTTTTACCTGCCCAGATTGTTTGTCTATCATGCAATGTCAGAAGACGAAATTAGCCGTGAGCGTTTTAAAATAATGGAACGCAAATTATTATGGGGTATCATGACACCCAGTGCGGTGGTTGCCGTGATACTGGGTATCTGGCTGTGGTTAGGCTATGGCTTTACCGGTACCTGGCTGGCGGTAAAGCTTGTCTTGGTGGGTTTGTTATTGGCTTACCACGCCTGGTGCATCAAGGTCGTGCGGGACTTCAAGCTTGACCGTGCCAAGCATAGTCATGTGTTCTATCGTTGGATGAACGAATTGCCGGTATTTTTATTACTAGGAATACTGATTTTAGTGGTGATCAAGCCTTTTTAGCTTGCCGATAACAGATGTTCCACATTGTGCTGGTCGAGCCCCAGATCCCGCCAAATACCGGAAACATCATTCGTTTATGCGCCAATACGGGGTGCTATCTACATTTAATTGAACCGCTGGGTTTTGAGTTAAGCGCGAAACAACTCAGGCGCGCTGGAATGGATTACACCGATTTGGCCGTAGTTAAAGTATGGCAAAACTGGCAAAAGTTTATAGAAAGTGCTGCAGTTGAGCGGTGGGTGACACTGTCAACTCACCATCAAACACGCTACTCTGATTTTTCTTTCCAGCCCGGTGATGCCTTCGTATTTGGTTCCGAAGGAAAAGGTCTGCCGTCCAGCATTCGAGAAAGTGATGCCCAGGCAGCTAAGCTGACCTTGCCGATGCGAAAGCACAATCGCAGCCTGAACTTATCGAATTCGGTGGCCGCCGTGGTGTACGAGGCATGGCGTCAATGTGACTTTGCGATGTAGCTCATTTGGGTCGTACTAACTCCATATGCTTACCCAAAAATGCGTACCCGTTTCCGCCCAGACGCGCCAACGGGTCAAGCTTTTTGGCGTCGATGCGCGTGCGTCCCTTGGTATCTTGTGTGACGATACTATCGTCATAAAACGCGGATTGTATCTGTGCAAACACCAGCGCCTGGGTGGACTGATGAATCGAATGTACGTGATCGAGGGTGCAAGCCAGGGCAACTTTAGCAGTGGATAGACGCGGCAGTGAAAACTCTTCAATGGCAGATGTGGTGAGCTGGTCAGGTAATAATTCTGACTCTCCGTAGCCGAGCGTGGCCGAACTTTGATTTAGCGCTTTAACATGTTCTGCGCTTGCAATATGAATGACCATTTGGTGGCTGCGCGTAATGTTTCGTAAAGTGTCTTTAATGCTGCCGTCGACTTGGGTACCGACTGATATCATGACGGTAGGGGGTGCAGACGCGACCGCGTTGAAATAAGAAAAGGGCGCCAGGTTGTAACGATTAAGTGTGTTGGTTCCTTCATTCTCAGTTAAAACCCAGGCGATCGGCCTGGGCATGATGGTTTGCGTCATCAAGTGATAGGCCGAAATCGCGTTTAAATCAGAGAAATTAATCTGCATGTTAAGCCCTGCTAAGCGAGGAGTAGTTCTAATAGCGCCTTTTGGGCGTGTAAGCGGTTTTCAGCTTCATCCCAAACCACACTTTGTTGGCCTTCCAGTACGGAATCGGTCACTTCATAGCCCCGATAAGCGGGTAGGCAATGCATGAAAATAGCGTCATCTGCGGCAAACGACATTAGCTTATCGTCCACACAATACCCATCAAATGCCGCTTCTCTTTCTGCTTTTTCCTGCTCCTGTCCCATGCTGGCCCAGGTATCGGTAACGACGCAATCGGCATTTTCAACCGCGTTTTTTGGGTCATGACCGATTTTGATATGGGAATTGCAATCGGCCACTAAATCCGCATCCGGTCCAAAGTTTTCCGGCGTGGCAATATTGAGCTGGAAGTCCAGCATTTTGGCCGCATTCATCCAGGAATGGCAGACGTTGTTTCCGTCTCCTACCCAAGCGAAAGTTTTACCGCTAATTTCTCCACGGTGTTCGGTGTAAGTTTGTAGATCAGCCAACAACTGGCATGGGTGATAACGGTCGCATAACGCGTTGATCACCGGTACGTCGGCGTATTCAGACATGGTTTTTACCCGCGCATGGGTGGTGGTACGCATTACAATCACATCTACCATACGGGATAAAACACGGGCCGTATCTCGAATCGGCTCGCCGCGTTGAATCTGTGAATCCCTGGGTGATAGAAACATTGCATGCCCACCCAGTTGGGCCATTCCAATTTCAAACGAACTCCGGGTTCGAGTGGAGGACTTTTCAAATACCAATGCCATGGTGTGGCCACTTAAGCTGCGCGGAGCGGTTTTGCCCAGCGCCTTAAGCTCGATCGCACGCTGGATGAGTGTACGTATTTCGTTTGCGTTCAGGTCCCGCAATGAAAGAAAGTGCCGAATTGCCATTGAAGTTACTTATTATGTTACAGGGAAAATAAAAAGCACCCGGATAAGCGTATCACGGGTGCGCGCGATGGTTTGGGTAAATCTATGTGAAAGTGTGCTGGACCCAGCATTTTATATAATACAGGGCTTGTATTTCAAGCCTGCTTTATTTAGCCTTCGTCGGCTATTCTTCTGATCCACGAAATCATTCTTATGACAAAGGTAAAAAAAGCGGTACTGGCGTATTCGGGCGGCCTGGATACTTCAATTATTCTCAAATGGTTACAGGATGTGTACGCATGTGAGGTGGTCACCTTCACCGCGGACATTGGTCAGGGTGAAGAGCTTGAGCCTGCGCGCAAACGGGCGGAAGAATTTGGTATTCAAGAGATTTATATCGAAGACTTGCGCGAAGAGTTTGCGCGTGAGTATGTCTTTCCCATGTTTCGTGCCAATACAATTTATGAGGGGGAGTATTTACTGGGGACTTCCATTGCCCGGCCATTGATCGCGAAACACTTGATCAGGATTGCTGTGCAAACCGGTGCAGATGCAATATCTCACGGTGCCACTGGCAAGGGCAATGACCAGGTCCGTTTCGAGCTGGGCGCGTACGCGTTAAATCCTGATATTAAAGTGATTGCACCCTGGCGCGAATGGAATTTAAGTTCACGTGAAAAACTACTGGAGTACGCAGCGAAGCACGGTATTTCGGTTGAAAAGAAGAAAGATGGCAGCTCGATGTATTCTATGGATGCCAATTCGTTGCATATTTCCTATGAAGGTGGTGAATTGGAAGATCCGTGGATTCAGCCCGGTGAAGAAATGTGGCGATGGACGGTTTCCCCGAAAGATGCGCCTGATACACCCGAAGAAATTACTTTGCGTTATCAATGTGGTGATATCGTGGCGATTAATGGTGAACCTAAAACACCCAACCAGGTGATGGAGCAACTCAATGCCCTGGGTTCTAAACATGGGGTTGGACGCACAGATCTGGTTGAAAACCGTTTTGTCGGGATGAAATCGCGTGGTTGCTACGAAACCCCTGCGGGTACCATCATGTTACGCGCGCATCGGGCCATGGAGTCGATTACGCTAGACCGAGAAGTCACGCACCTAAAAGATGAGCTGATGCCAAAATATGCGAAACTTATTTACAATGGTTTTTGGTTTGCACCCGAGCGAAAATTGATGCAAACCATGATTGACCAAAGCCAGCAGCAGGTAAATGGCGAGGTGCGGATTGAGCTATACAAAGGCAATGTACTGGTGACGGGCCGTCAATCTGCAGACTCACTGTTTGACGAGAGCATTGCGACATTTGAAGAAGACGAAGGGGCCTATGATCAGGCGGACGCGGCAGGGTTCATTAAACTCAATGCTCTACGTTTACGAATAGCCGCCAATAAAGGCCGTAACCACGACTAAATTTCGCTTCCCACCAATAAAGTCAGCATAGCAAGACCTACATGTCGCGCATTCTAAAAGTTATCAGTAGCGGCTTTACCAGTAAATTATTGTTATTGTTGTTTGATGTTGCTGGTTTGTTGGTGATCTTTAGCCTGACCCATCAATATAGAATGGGTTATGACATTCAATTTAACGGTGGGCCGATCTGGGCAATTGTGTGTATTACCGTGGTGACGCTGTATATCATGGACGTGTATCGTACCGAGACCCCGATAACGCGGGCTCGCCTTCCGCTACAGACTTTTCTGGCAGTCCCGGTTGCAGGTGTGTTAACCGCATTATTTGTTTACGTGCTAGGGGTAAACTCGTTTTTACCCATCTTCGGGCGCGGGGTTATGCCGGTTGCGTTTTTTTTATTTAGTCTTTGGGCGGCGAGTTTTCGCTGGTTATTGACTTATGTTAACGAATACTATGGCGATAAACTGCACTGGTTTTTACTCATGGATGCAGCGATGGCTGATCAGATACAGCATGATTTGGATGATAAGCATGCTGGTCGTTCAGAGTTGATTGAAATTTCCGATCCTGAGCACGCGCTGGCCGTATTACCGGTGGACCTGGACATTCACAAGTACGGCATTATTGTCAGTAAATTCGCAGATTTGAGCGACGAGGTGGTATCGCGAATTTCGGATTTTCGGTTTAAAGGGATGAAGGTGCTTTCGTTCAGTGCGTTTTACGAACGCTATTGGTCACGAATTCCGGTTATGTATTTAAATGAAGGCTGGTTTTTACAATCTTCTGGATTTGATCGTATTTATGACCGCGTGGGCCTGCGCTTTCAGCGGGTGCTAGACGTGGTATTATCAATTGGTGCTTTATTGATATTGAGCCCGGTATTACTTTTATTGATGCTATTGGTGCGCATTAGCTCATCAGGTCCCGCAATCTACGCCCAGCAGCGCGTGGGATTAAATGGAAATTATTTTACTTTGTATAAACTTCGTACTATGGTGGATGGTGCTGAGCAAGAAGGACCGGTGTGGGCAACAAAAAATGATTCACGTGTCACGCCACTTGGAACCGTATTGCGGGCGACGCGTCTGGATGAGCTCCCGCAACTGTACAATATCTTAAAAGGCGAGATGAGTTTGATTGGCCCCCGGCCAGAGCGGCCAGAATTTGTTGATCAATTACGCGAGCAAGTACCCCATTACGATCTGCGCCATTTAGTTGCGCCCGGATTAACCGGCTGGGCGCAAGTGATGTTTCGCTATACTAATTCAATTGACGATGCAGCGCGTAAACTGGAGTACGATTTGTACTACATTAAGAATCATTCCCTGCAGCTGGATTTCGCCATTCTTATTAAAACGTTGATACTAATGATTCGCAGAATGGGACACTGAGCTTGGGCGAGCTATGCGCTGAGTATTTGCTCAATGTTTGGGTTTTCGTTATGTGGTTGTGGCGCAAGACGTTTATCCCAAAGACTTTCGAGATCGTAATACTCGCGTACTTCCCGTTTCATGATATGGACCAATACATCGATGTAATCGATGAGTATCCATTCTCCTAAATCTTCCCCCTCAATGCTTGCAGGGCTAACGTTGAATGTGCGTAGCCCATCTGTAACTTGCTGCGCAAGCGCGCTAACATGACGACCTGAGCTACCATGACAAATAATCATTTCATCAGTAATGTCCGTTAAGCTCCGCACATCTAGTTGTTTAATATCAATGGCTTTCGCGTTATCAAGCACGGTGGCAATACGCGCGCACATATCATTAGTATCTAACATCGATAAGGATTAAGGGCTGGTAAAAAGGAAAAGGGAGATGCAGACAGGCGCTGATTGTATAAGTTTGAATCAATTTGTTGTACGCCAGCGCTTCATTGGGTCGATAGTAGCATAAATCTTTAAAGGGTGTATTGCGTGTGAACTTAATGCAATCGATATCTTATATAAATATTCGCTTATGCATTAGATAAATAATATTTGTTTAATTTATGGATAGGAGTCGCGTATATTGCGATATGAATTTCAGTTTGCTGAGCAATTTTTTACCTGGCAAAAAAGACGTAATTGTCATGAAGTAGTCTTTTAATCTGGGCGTCGTATATGGCGACGTGCCAACTATAAAGACTAAAACGGGGTTTACTTTAAACGAACTGTACAGCAAGCCTATTAGCGAAGGTTGAAAGCAACGCAATTTAGGTCATATTTGCCTCTTGAGTTGCAGAATATTCCTCTGGTGGAGGGTATTTGCATGGCTCGCTAAGTAAAGATTTTATTATTTCGGAGAGCATCATGTCTCAATCTCATCCAATCATTGCCGTTACCGGTTCTTCGGGAGCAGGTACTTCAACAGTAAAAAAGGCTTTCGAGCATATATTTTCGCGCGAAAAAGTTAACGCGGCCATTATTGAAGGCGACAGCTTTCATAGTTTGAGTCGTGTTCAATTTAAAGCTGCAGTAGAAGCTGCTGAAAAAAAGGGCAACAGCTTTTTTAGCCATTTTGGCCCTGACGCTAATGATTTCTTAGCACTTGAGCGTTTATTCAAAAGCTATGGCAAATCGGGTACGGGTAAGCGGCGCTATTATTTACATAATGATGACGAGGCTGCTTTTCACAATAAGCGTCTGGCATTGCCCCGCCCACGCCATGGTGGAGAATTTACCCCTTGGGAGGACATTGAGGCCGATACCGATCTGTTGTTTTATGAAGGGTTGCACGGGCTGATTAAAGGCGATGGCTATGATGTCGCAAAACATGTTGATCTTGGTGTCGGCGTAGTGCCTATTGTGAATCTGGAGTGGATTCAAAAAATCCATCGTGATGGGGTTGAGCGCGGATATGACCGTGAGGTTATCGTAGATACCATATTACGACGTATGCCTGATTACGTAACGCATATCACACCGCAATTTAGCCGTACGGATATCAATTTCCAGCGGGTTTCTACTGTTGATACTTCAAACCCATTTATTGCGCGTGATATTCCCACGCCAGATGAGAGTTTTGTGGTGATCCGTTTTAGTAGCCCGGAAAAATTTGAAGTAGATTTTGGTCATCTGCAGATGATGATTCATGATTCGTTTATGTCGCGGCGTAATACCATCGTGGTGCCAGGCGGTAAAATGGGTCTGGCCATGGAAATTATTTTTGAGCCTATCATTCATCGTTTGATTAACGAGTAGTATCAGACTGACCGATAGTTCGGCTACCCCTTATGGTCACCTTGGCCTAAGGGGGAAAGGGCTATTGGTTTTTTCTCAGGCCAGCTGCGATTTCATATAACAACGGCATGGCTTCTTCTCGGTCAATCGCTTTACCGCGACGAGATGTAATATTGATACGAGTTTTTTCCCCATCCGCCACGGGTTTGAGTTGAACACCCAGTTTTTTCTTATAAGATAGCTTGCTTAAAAAGCCCTTTGCCTCGGGCTGTTTTACAATGATTAGGTTTTCTTCCGGACGTTCGTTATCGTAGATATAGCGTGATGCGGCAATCGCATTTTTAACTTGCGTTAATGCGATTTCGCTATTTTCTGCTAAAATAATATGTTCGGGATTGGTTTCGACTAGAACCACGCGGGCGCTGTTCTCTGATTCTATCTCGGCGCCAGCAAAGAATGCCGCCATTTTGCGTAACTGCTGGAGCACTTTGAGGCCGTCACCCTCTGTTTCTATCCAATCGGTTTCGATCACATCGTCTTGTCTTTTCGGTTCACTTACTGATAGTTTAAGTTGTTTGTGGGATATGTGTAGTGCGGTCACTTGCTCATCCAGCTTTTCTAGCCAGACAATATATTTATTGTTCACTGGCGGTCGACCAATTAAATTGCCCATACGCTTCCGCAAAGCTCTTCTGGTTGGTGTATCCGTCGTATCGTCGCCGATCCAATCTGTTTCTAGAATGCCATCTCGCTTGTTTTCACTCAAGACAGGCAGACCTGTTTTAATAGTGTAATCGAGCAGTTTTGCCCATACCTCGTTGGTAGTTGACGTGATCTCAAGCCAGCGCTTATTGCCGCTCGATTTCATCGTTATGCCGTCAAGACTGGGCAGTACTTCTTGTTGGCGTCCCTCTGCGGGACGTTTCAAGGCGGCTTCACTACTATTGACAAGATCAGGTGGTATTTCCAGGCTGGATTGCGCGCGCGCGGTCTGATAGCCAGTATTTCCAATAGTTGTTGTACCAGACCCGCCACAGGCGCTCAGGGCGCAAGTAAAGAGCACGATGAGTGGAGTTGAATGCCGCATAGAGAAGATACCAATTTGGTTTAGGCGTATTTTATATTTATTCAAGGGCGCTAATCAATAAAAGCAGCGGCTATCTGTATACAGCGCAACAAAAACCTTTTTGAAAGTATTTGTGTAACGTCAATACTTGCAATGGCTAAAGTTTAAGAAAAGTTTATAAATAGTTCACAGCTGCGAGTGAACCTATGATTAGCGAAGGAGTCTGAGGGTATGTCTGGAAGAGATAGCAGTTTGGCGAAGGCAGGTGTGAAAGCCCTAACTTTCACCGCCGCCATTGAAAAATGATTTTCGTTCGCCGCACTGCTTCACATGCTAGCCAGGCTAAACCTTAACTATATGAAACTTGGAGTTTACATTATGAAATTATTACAATCAATTATGTTGGCTGGTACGTTGGCCACTTTCGCTTCACCCACCTTGGCAATGGATGATGATGGAGATCCGAGCAAAACGGATCCGTTTTATCGAGCCGCATCAGGTAAGACCCATATGGCTACCGGCAAACACCAGGATGGAATGATGAAAGATGGCGAGATGTCCAAAATGCATAAGCAATCCAGCAGTCATCGCTATTCGGTATTTTCTCGCTCGTATATCCTTAATCCGGTAAGTGACAACCGATAGGCGCTAGCCATGTTGGTTTAATGACTGAAATAGTCTAACCAAAGCCCCGCTGCATACTCAGCGGGGCTTTTTTATATTCAAAACAATATATTCCCCAAAGGATGGATTAGTAAGGGCAAGCTGGCTGCGGAACGTATAAATTAGCAAACGTGGAGTACTAAATCAGCGTCTGTGTCAATCGTTACCAGATTGGTACGGTTTTTTAATGATGTTTCCAGAAATCTTCTTTCCAGGCCTTTTTCAAAAACTTATCTCTGCCCGAAGCGGCGCGATAGAAGCGATACTTGGTCGGGCGGTGCAGATAGTAGTCCTGATGGTGGTCTTCTGCACGATAAAAGTTTTTGAATGCGGTTATCTCAACCATGATCGGTTTATCGAAGCGGCCGGATTGTACTAATTCGTCTCGTGTTTGCATTGCGAGCTGTTGTTGTCGCCCGTCGTGATAGAAAATAGCAGGTCGGTATTGGTTTCCTTGGACATCAAATTGACCGTCTCCGTCGGTTGGGTCGATACTACGCCAGTACCAATGCAGCAATTCTTCATAACTGATCTTAGCGGGGTCATAGTAGACTTGAACGGTTTCAGTATGACCCGTTTTACCTTTTTTAACCTGCTTGTAGCTTGGATTGGGAACATTTCCACCGGAAAAGCCGGATATCACTTCTTTGACCCCATCAATTCCTTCAAAATTAGATTCCATACACCAAAAGCACCCGCCAGCAAGCGTTGCCACAGATAAGCCCTTCAGTGTAGTTGGTTTTTTATGCGCAATTTTGCTGTACTCAGTGCAAGAGGCCGCGATCAATATGAGGCTGATCAGCAAAGTGAGTTGTTTCATGGGTGGTTCCAGAAGTTTAATTGTGTAAATATTTGTTGTAATGATGCTCGTTCAGCTCGGGGCAGATCTTAGATTATGCTACATAGCGATGCGTGAGGACATATTTATTATTACAGAGCTTCTGATTGTCCGTATATAGTGCTTATTTATGTGTTGTTTATTATCGGGTAAAGTGCATTTTAATTAATAGCTTGCTTTGCAAGTAGGGGATTTATATCAAAGCATGCGATTGTTGTTATTACATGTCAATGCATTTGAATGTATCGGCTAAGAGACAACAATATTTTGTTTTAGTTGCACCGCTGCGTTGTTTTTATTTCCAAATAACGTCAACATGATCCTATATGTCAAAATGTAAAAGTGGTAGGAGATTTAGATGGGTGCTTACTACTGTATCGATAATGATACACTCTTGCCCAATATGTAGTATTTTTTAAGTTTAGTGTTGTAAATGTACTAAATTACGCTATATTTGCTTTCAGCTATTCATAGCAAATGCATAAAATTACGTGCATTCAATACAAATTCTTAAATATATTTAAAGAAGGTAATTCAAATGAAAAAAAGTTTAATTTCAATGGCAGTCGCTTCTGTTGTTGCTCTGCCGATGGCAGCAACCGCAATGGATGATGACAAAGACCCTTGGTTTGAAGGAACCGAAGTGTATGGCTCGCTTCGTCCACAAATTGTGATCCAAGACGGCGCGACAATAAACGACGGGACTTCTCGTTGGGGCGTTAAAGGTGATCACGATCTGGGTAATGGCCTTTCAGCTATTTACCGTATGGAATACCGCGTTGATTCATCGGGTCAAAACGACAGCCAAGTCGGTCGCCTGGGTTATGCTGGTTTATCTGGTGGTTTTGGTACGGTCGCATTGGGTGAGCAATGGACGCCATACTACAACGTCGTTGCTGCACCATCCGATCTGTTCCCTAGTGCTGGTATTGTTTTTTCACCAACCCCTTTCCGTAAAGGAAACGCACTAACATATGCACTGCCTGGCGGCGCTGCGATTTCTGGCGCTATTATGCTGGTGATGGGCGATAATTCCTCTCAACCAGGAGTAACGGTTACGGGTGTAAATGGTAATACCGTAACGGGCCCTTGCAGTAACTGCCCTACTATTGAAGACGACGACGATGTCGATGAAGTCGACGTTGGTTTGTCAGTAGCAGCTGGTCCGGTAACCATCGGTCTGGGTGTTCGTGATGTAGAAGGCGCTGACGATGAACTGGTAGGTCTTTCTCTCGCTGGTAGCTTCGGCGATGCGGGTGTGATCTTGCTGGTTGAAGATGATGGCGACAATACACCATGGGCAATTACAGGCACTTACGGTGGTTTCGCGCTTCAGTACGCTGATAATGACGCTGATGATGATGCTATTACCCTGGGTTACACCCACAAATTGGGTCCAAAAGCGAAACTTCAGTTTGCTATCGAAGACCAAGACTCAGCGGATGATACTAAAGGTGTCGCACGTGTGCGTGTAGACTTCTAAGTTTGGTTTAAACCAAATCTTATAAAAAGCGCTCTTCGGGGCGCTTTTTTTTGCATTTCGTTTCGTGTGGCACCTTGCAACTTTAATTTCTCTTAAGCAAACTAAATAAGTTGCGCAGTGCTGGTGTTCATTCAGCGGTCGCGTGTAGAATACCCCTTCAAATTATCACAGTGTCTTTATAATGAATTTGGCGCATTACAATATGGTTGAACAGCAAATTCGACCTTGGAATGTACATTCACCGCAATTATTGGAGGCGATATCTACAACAGATCGCGCGCAATTCGTACCTAGCAACCAACAAGCCTTGTGTTGCGCGGATACAGAAATAGTCCTAGATGATGGTAACAAGATGCTCGAACCCAAAGTGGCCGCACGCTTAGTGCAAGCATTAAGTTTGCATCGGGATGATCGTGTGCTATTGGTGGGGGTTGGGTCTGGCTATACCGCTACACTCTGTGCGAAACTGGCGTATACCGTCGATTGTATCGATATCAATCAAGCTGTATTGGACCAGGCTGCGGATAATACGGACAAGCTCGGTATCGATAATATCCACTACCAGGCGCTGAAGAGGCTAGACCAGCTGGGTGTCGATAAAGAGTACGATGCTATATTGGTAAGGCAAGCGCGCGCTACCGAACCAAAAGCGTATTTTTCTCACCTGTCGTCTGGTGGACGTTGTGTGGCGCTCGTGGGTAAAGGCCGGGTGCTGGAGATGATGCGCTACCATCGACAGGGCAAAGAAATCAACGCGGAGTCAATAATCGACATCCTTAGGCGTAATGATCATTCAACAAGTAAGCAAGCGTTTGTATTTTGAGCTTGATCTTATCCAGCTGGTAAATAGACAATAATGTATGTGCAGTTAAAAATAGGGTTACGAACTCTGACGCTGTTGATCAGTATATTAGTGCCGTCTGCGTACGCAATTGATTTGCAGGAAACCTATACCCTGGCGCAACAAAATGATGCCGACTATATGGCCGCACTTGCTCGGTATGAGGCTGCGAAGCTAGATTTGCCGCTAGCACAAACCGCGCGCAAGCCGAGCGTGAATGCAACTGCCGGCGCCGTACATAATTATGATAAATCCAGTCCGGATGTTGCACCTAGTCAATCGGCAAATTCACAGCAAACACAGCTTGGTCTAAACCTCAACCAAAGCTTGTACGACAAATCAACCAATTATGATATTGAGGCAGCTAAGTTAGGTGTGGATTTAGCCGAACTAGAGCTTGATATAGCCAGTGAGAACTTGATTTCTGAAACCGTATCTCGTTATCTCGGCGTGCTTGCAGCGCTAGATAATCGCACCTTAGCAGAACTGGAGCGCACTGCGATTGAAAAGCAACTCGATTTGGCGACCCAACGCTTGAATGTGGGATTAGGTACCAAGACCGATCAATTTGATGCCGAAGCACGGTTTGAATCGAGTAATGCCGGTTTAATCGCGGCTGAAAATGAAGTACTCGATGCGAAACAGGCGCTGGAGATTTTGATGGACCAATTACTGCCCGCTGATTTGCGTAAAGAAATGGCTTCACTGGATATCGATAAAGTGACGCTTGGGGCAAAAACCAGTGACGATTGGGCACAAGCCGCGTTGGCGCAAAATCGAGGCTATCTAATCAAACAGCGTCAGGTAGATTTACAGCAAATAGAAGTGGAGCGCGCCTCGGATGGGCATTCTCCTACGCTTAGCTTGGTCGCTGGTGCAAGCGCAAGCGACAGTGACGAGGGGCTACAATCTTCTGCGGGTAGTCGGCAGAATTGGAACGTGGGTTTGCAGGGGTCGATCCCGGTGTATCTGGGAGGAGCCATTAAACTCCGTCAGAAAAAGGCGGGCTTTGGTTTAAATGCGGCTAAATCAGATGCAGAGCAAGCACGGCGTGATACAGATCGAACCGTACGCACTGCTTTTAGGGGTGTAGCAGCCCTACAGCGTCAGAAGCAAGCCTTGGCGCAAGCGGTGCGCGCGAGCGAAAGTGCACTTGAATCCAAACAGGAGGGCTTTAAAGCGGGCGTGACCACCAATTTAGATGTGTTGGATGGTCAGCGTGATTTATTTAGAGCGCGCAGAGATTATTTAAAAGTGAGTTATGATTTGGTCAACGCTGTGGTGCAGCTCGAACAGGCAGCAGGTGAGCTTAATGGCGAAGACATTGCGCGCATTAATAGCTGGTTGAAATAGTTTCAATCCCGCGCGAGGATCGGGCTTAGTGAAAATAGGAAGAACGAACGGGCTTTTATTGCGGTGTGCCGATCAGCCTGATTGACACTTCACGCTCGCCGTTTTTATCCACTTGGATTTGCACCGGCATGGTCGGTTTTGATTCAGTCAGCCAAAGCGCAATGGTTTTGGGTTTGTCTACTCGAGTCTTGGATGTTTTTAAAGTCTCAAAAGTGCCGGCAGTGGTGGTAATCGTTTCGCGCGAGGGCTCAGCATAGCGATATTCGCGAACTTTTTCTGCAGTGACCAGTTTTTCTTCGCTGCCTGAGGTGGAGTCGGTCAGACCTAGAATAGACAGCAATGGGAAGGTATAGGCATCTATCTGATCTTCCCTGGAAATCTCGATTTGGTCTCTATCCGTTACCAGTGTATTTTGCTGATGATCAACAATGAGCTGCTTTGTTTCAGGATTTACCTGGCCCTTTTGTTCGGTTAAATGGGTCAACAGCAATTTATCGCCTTGTTCGGTGTATTTAATAGTTTCAATTACTTTGCCATCACCAAATAAGTTTGCCAACGCGTTGGGAAAAGTCTCCCCGCGTACAATTACGTGACCATCCGTTTTCTTGATCTCTATCTCTAATTCCCCAATAGCGCTACCTCTGAACTCCACTTCATAGCGCAGCGTGTACGCAGGAATATCGTGAATGCTGTATGCATTGGTAGAAAGTGGCGAACAAACAAACAACATCGCGAAAACGCCGCGGGCGAATTTATGTCGCTGGTGGTGGAGCTGGGAAAATACGTTCTTCATGAGGCTTATATTGCCTGATTGAGATGTACCATTACTGAATCATTTTATACTATGAGGTGTTGTTACGTCCGCTTTGCTCGTTCTGATAGCCATTGTATAGCGCGTGGATAAATCACATGCTCTTCTGCGTGGATACGCTGTTGTAGTGTATTGGCATCGTCACCCGGCTGGATATCAATTCGACTTTGTATAATCAATTCTCCATCATCCAGCTCTTCAGTGACGTAGTGAACCGTGGCGCCATGATAGCGTTCGCCCGCATCCAGCACGCGCTGATGAGTATTCAAGCCTTTGTACGCTGGGAGTAAAGAAGGATGAATATTGATTATACGTTTTGTATATTGCTGCACGAATAGTGGCGATAAAACACGCATAAAACCAGCGAGTACAATTAAATCCGGTGAGTAGGGTCGCAGGCGCTCAATAAGGCGCTGATCATATTGCGCCCTTGTCTGGCCCTTCACCGGGCGGATCACTTCATATGGAATGCCAGCATTCTTAGCTCGATTCAGCCCATTCGCGCTGGCTTTATTACTGATGACCACAACCACTTCGGCGTCAAGGGTTCGCGCCGCTATCGCGTCGATGATGGCTTGTAGGTTGGAGCCTTCACCTGAGATTAGAACCGCTAGTTTAAAACTTGCCATGATAGATTACGCGAGCCTGTGCCTGTTCTGATGCGGTAATCTGGCCGATAGTAAAAACTTGCTCGCCCTGCGATTCGAGTAGGGCTGTTGCCTGGGCTGCGTGTTCCTCTGCCAGGCAGACCACCATGCCTATGCCACAGTTAAAGGTGCGCAACATTTCTGTTTGCGCAATATTTCCCTGTTGTTTTAACCAGGCAAATACGTCAGCCTCAGGCCAGGCATCCAGATTGATGCTGGCTTGAGTGTGTGCAGGCAAAACACGCGGTAGATTTTCGGTTAAGCCACCCCCAGTGATGTGGGCTAACGCATGAACTTCCAGCTTGTCTATCAACGCAAGCAGCGGTTTGACATAAATACGCGTCGGGGCGAGTAAAGCGTCTGCCAAGGTCTGCCCTGCAAATGGTTGACTTAAATCAGCGTTAGCATGTTCGATGATTTTACGGATCAACGAATAGCCATTAGAATGGGGGCCAGATGAGCCAATTCCGAGTAATACATCGCCTGTTTTAACCCGATCAGGCGAAATAATTTTCGATTTTTCTACCAGCCCAACCGAAAAGCCCGCCAGGTCATAATCTTGTTCGTTATACATACCTGGCATCTCAGCCGTTTCACCCCCGATCAAAGCAGCGCCCGCTTGTAAGCAGCCATCTGCAATTCCTTTAATAACGTCTTGCGCAACATCCAGGTTTAGTTTTCCGGTTGCGTAGTAATCGAGGAAAAAAAGGGGTTCCGCGCCGGTAACGATGATGTCATTGACGCACATAGCGACCAGATCAATACCAATGGTGTCATGTTTACCGGTTTGAATAGCCAGTTTTAATTTGGTGCCGACACCATCCGTTCCCGAAACCAATACTGGTTGTTGGTAATCCACCCAGGGTAGCTCGAACAAACCACCAAAACCGCCCAGCCCCGAGACCACGCCAGGACGGTTGGTTTTGTTTACCACCGGCTTTATTCGTTCGACGAGTTCATTACCAACATCGATATTTACCCCACTATCAAGGTAGGTTAAGGTTTCTGGTTTACGCATAGATCAAAGGGTAAAATAGAATAAATACATGACTAGTTTTGCGCTGATTTTAGCATCTATAACCAAATATAATTGACTGCATTAAAGACGCAGATAAAATTAGTTTTCGTTTTACAATACAAAAACAAATTAAGGCAGAAGAAGTATGTTTGCCCAAATTCCCAACTTAATCACTTTAATGCGTATCTTGATGGTGCCAGTGGTGATTATGTTGCTGAATGAACGCGAGTATTCCTATGCTCTATTGGTTTTTACGCTTGCCGGAGTCAGTGATGGATTGGATGGGTGGTTCGCCAAAACGTATAGTTTGCAAAGTGCGTTTGGTGCCATGCTTGATCCCATGGCGGATAAGCTCTTATTGGTCTCAAGTTATGCAATGCTCGCGGTGCTAGGAGATATCCCATTTTGGTTGCTGGTCATTGTTTTATTCAGGGATATCACCATTGTGGGTGGTTACTGGTTGTTGGTCGCAATGGGCAAAGAGATGGCCATTGAACCAATTTGGATCAGCAAGTTGAATACATTTTTCCAGATTTTGCTGGTGGTGGTAGTCTTGGTTGATCGCTCAGAATGGCTGCAGCTGGATTGGGCTATTCCGGCACTAATTGTCGTAGTCACCTTTACCACGCTTACCAGCGGCTTGAGTTACATGTGGTCAGGAGTGCGGCACGGTACTACGCATGACTAAGACGCGCCGTCGCCTTCCGCTAGTTTGAATGATGAAAATAAAGACAGCACAGCTTACGCTTCCGATTGGTGTGGATGAGAAAAACAGTTTTGAAAATTTTGTCCAAGGGCCAAACACGCGATTAGTCGAGCATTTAGAAGACCAAATAAAACGGCATATCAGCGCGCCAAATCAAGTATACACAGCGATCATTCTATGGGGCGAGACAAATGTGGGTAAAACGCATTTACTCAGTGCGTTAGCGCAGCGTGCCAAAACTTTAGGTGGAGAAGTATGCTTTCTGGATAAGTCACTGCTGCACCCGGGTCAATCTTCAGACCATATTGCCGAACAAGTTTTATTATTGGATGACATCGAAGAGTTTACTCGCGATCGTGAATGTGAACAGACCTTATTAAGCCTGTTTGAGCAGATTAAACAGACACAAGGTTTGTTACTGATAAGCGCTAAACAAGCTGGTCATCACCTGACCCTTGAGCTGGCTGATTTGGCTTCGCGCATTAAAGCGATGGATAGTTTTGAGTTGCTCGAACTGGATGATCCTACAAAAGGCGAGGTGATTCGTCAACGAGCTCAACAACGTGGTATTGTATTGAGTGATAGCGTGATCAACTGGCTGTTTAACCACACTTCGCGCGACCTGGGGATGCTACTTGAATTACTCGAGAGGATGGATGTTACGAGCATGGCGCAACAGCGCAAGGTGACTATCCCGTTGATTAAATCGATGCTCGCTGAGCAATAAAAAAGCGCCTTACGGCGCTTTTTTATGAGGTCGAGTTGATTTATTTTTTCGGAATTCGAATTTGTTGGCCAGGATAGATTAAGTCCGGGTCTTTAATGACTTCTCGATTGGCCTCTAAAATTTCAGGATAACGCGCACCCTTACCTAAGTGCTCAGAAGCAATAGCCCATAAGGTGTCACCTTTTTGAATGGTGTAGAAAACGGCTGCTTCTTCATCTGCTTGCTCACCAGATTCCAGTTCTAGCTCATCTGCTTGTACTTCACTGATGCCTAAAACGTTACCCGCCATAAGAACGGCCTTCTCGAAGGCTGATTGATCTTTGGCCTTGCCTTTAATTTTTGCTACGCCTTCCTCCACTTCAATTTTAACGTTCTCAACGCCCGGGTTATCTTCATTAATGTGTTTTTCAATAGCCTCAGCGGGATCGTCGTCATCTCCAAATATTTTTTTGCCGATGTCAGATACAAAATTAAATAGTCCCATATAGATGTCCTCTTTTATGATGGTATAAAACGGTTAAATTTTAATCTATTTCTTTTTACTGGTTTTCTTTTTCGCAGATTTTTTTTTGGTTATTTTCTTTTTACTACTCTTCTTCTTAGTTGCTTTCTTTTTGGTAGCTTTTTTCTTAGTCGCTTTTTTCTTGCCACCCCGTTTGGCTTTATTCTCAGCGGCTTGTTTGATCAATTCTTGGCACTGTTCCAGGCCAAGTTCTGACGGCTCATGATCTTTTGGCATGCGCGCATTGGTTTTGCCGTCTGTGATATACGGTCCATAGCGGCCTTTAAGCACTTGAATACCTTCGTCTTCAAACACTTTGATAATACGTTCAGCATCTGCTTTTTTCTTTTCTGCCACCAGTTCCAGCGCGCGTTCAAGTGCCACGCTATAGGGGCTGTCTTCTTTCGGCAGGGATACGAATTTGTTGCCGTAACGAATATAAGGGCCAAAGCGTCCGATGGCGGCTGAAACAGGTTCACCTTCCGCTGTCTCTCCTAGCTTGCGTGGGAGTTTAAACAACTCCATGGCTGCGTCATATGTAATGGAATCGATTTTCTGGCCAGGCAATAAACTAGCAAACTTGGGCTTGTCTTCGTCGTCTTTGGTACCAATCTGAACAAACGGTCCAAAGCGCCCCATCCGGACAGAAACCGGTTTACTTGACTTGGGATCGGTTCCAAGCTCCCGGGCCTGCATGACTTCTGCACGGCTTACAGAGTCTTCCTTGTCGACCACCTGTTTATTGAAATCTCCCCAAAACGATTTCATCAGAGGCTTCCATGCTTTCTCGCCTCGAGAAATAGCATCTAAATCGTCCTCTAGCTTGGCGGTAAACTCATAATCAACGTAACGCGTGAAATGATCGGATAGGAATTTTCCAACAATTTTTCCGATATCGGTTGGGTAAAACCTTTTTTGTTCGAGCGTGACATATTCGCGATTGAGTAGCACACTGATAATTGAGGCATAAGTTGAGGGGCGGCCAATGCCGTACGCTTCCAAGGCTTTAACCAATGAGGCTTCTGAATAGCGCGGTGGTGGATCAGTAAAGTGCTGTTCGGTGCGGATTTTTTGGAGGTTTAAGATCTCTCCTTCCTCCAGCGGAGGCAGGCGTTTATCGTGTTTTTTATCATTGGCCTGATCATCCTGACCCTCTTCGTATATCGCTAAGAATCCCGGGTGGCGTATGGTGGAGCCATTGGCACGAAATATGCCCGCATCACCCGCAGCGAGATCAGCCGCTACCGTGTCAATGGTGGCGTGAATCATCTGGCAGGCGACGGTGCGTTTCCAGATTAAATCGTACAAGCGTAATTGGTCTTGTTCCAGGCTATTGGCCAGTGATTTTGGCGTACGAAAGGTTGAAGTTGGCCGAATGGCTTCATGCGCCTCCTGGGCATTTTTTGATTTAGTTTTGAATAGACGCGGTGCCTCCGGGATTTGATCCTCACCAAATTCTTTTCCGATGTACTCGCGGACTTCATTAATCGCATCGCCCGCGAGATTAACCGCGTCAGTACGCATATAGGTGATTAATCCCGTCCCATCCACGCCTTCATACAACCGCTGCGCGGTACGCATGGTGCGTTGGGCACTAAAGCCGAGTTTGCGTGCAGCTTCCTGTTGCAGAGTGGAGGTGGTAAAGGGTGGGGCAGGGTTACGCCTGCGCTGTTTTTTGGTAATGGTTGCAACCTGGAGCTGACCATTTGCGGCTGTATTTAGGGCTTTTTTAGCATCCTCGGCCCCTTGTTCGTTGGTGATTGAGAACTGTTTAATTTTCTCATCCCCGAGGAGGGTGAGTTTGGCTTCAATCCGGCTTTCGCTGTCGTCAAGCTTATTTGTATCCGCTTCGATGGTCCAGTATTCCTGTGGAACAAACTTCTCTATCTCAGCTTCGCGGTCAACAATCATGCGCAATGCCGGACTTTGTACGCGCCCAGCGCTTAAGCCCTGGCGAATTTTTTTCCATAATAAGGGTGACAGGTTAAAACCCACTAGATAATCCAGTGCGCGTCTTGCCTGCTGTGCATCAACCAACTCAGAGGCTAAATCTCGTGGGTTGGCGACGGCTTCCTGTATCGCTTTTTTGGTGATCTCGTGGAAAACTACCCTATGCACGGGCTTGTCTTTGAGCAAGCCCTTTTCTTTTAAGATTTCATATAAATGCCAAGCGATGGCCTCGCCTTCACGATCCGGGTCAGTTGCTAGGTAAATCTGGTCCGCTTTTTTAACCGCTCTGACGATGTTATTGACGTGCTTTTCATTGCGCTCTATGAGCGTGTAGTGCATCGCGAAGTCATCGTCTGGGTCGACCGATCCTTTTTTAGGGAGTAAGTCCCTTACATGACCATAAGATGCCAATGCCGTAAACTCAGATCCCAGATATTTATGCATCGATTTCGCCTTGGCAGGGGATTCGACAATAATCAGGCTATGTCCCATCTTTTCAATTTCTGTATTCGTTTTTAACTTATATTTCCTAGCACTTGCTTAATACGAAGTGGGGCAGCTCAGGTACTGCTAATCTTTAAGCATAGTGTTTCGTACATTTCCAGGCCTACCCTCAAGCCGCATAATTAAGTTTTAATGAGCCGGGCTTTGAGAATCGTCTACCAACAGGGCTTCAGTCCAATCTTGGGTAGCTTGATGGGCTCCAGTGCAGTTGGTGAGTACCATCAATATAACCCATTTAACATGGTGCAGGTCAATATCGTCAACATCCAGGGCCATGAGTCGATCTATGACCATCTCACGCGCCGCGGGACTGAGTGCACCACATTGTTCTAAAGATAAAAGTAACCCGCGTGTTTCGAGACTCAGTTTTTCTTTTTCGCTGGGATGGAAGTGGCGCATGGTGTGTGCGCTAATGGCCGTTCCAGTGCTATTGGCGTTATGTTCGTCACACATGATGGCGAGATTTTCCAGCCACTCGAAGGCTGAATCAATCGTCATATGATTGAATCCCGCTTGAATGAGCTCGACCATAATGCTCTCTTCATCAGGCGCCTGATCTGGGTTTTCCAGCATATAGTGCTCGAACAGGTAGATCAGTATATCAAGAACGTTTTCTTTCATAATGTCAAATTCGATTGAGATCGGGCGCAACTCGATTTATTGTTGTTTAAGTTTGTAAGCGTTGGTATTGACCACCAGGAAGTGGGGCAATTTCTCCCGCTAGTTCTAATTGTAGTAGCGTCGATGATACTAGCTCAATAGGTAAATTGGAATCTGTTGCGATGTCCTCCACCGAGGTGGGGGCAAAATCAACCAATTTCAATACGGCCATTGTATCGGCATCATAGGTTTGTGAATGGGTGTCTTCTGTGACAGGCCGACTCTTATCAATGGCCCTTTCAAGCGAAGGTTTTAGCTCCTCTAGGACATCCGCGGTGGTTTCGACAAGTTTAGCACCCTGACGAATGAGCTGATGACAGCCTCTGGAGGTGGGTAAATGGATTGATCCAGGAATGGCAAAAATCTCGCGACCTTGCTCACCTGCTAACCTAGCGGTAATGAGGCTTCCGCTGCGCGTGTCCGCTTCAACCACTAATACACCCAGTGATAAGCCACTAATCAAGCGATTTCTTCGTGGAAAATGCTCGCGTCTTGCGGGGGTCATAGGGGGAAACTCTGACACGATTAATCCTTTCTCCTCAATCGCTTCAGCGAGGGATTGATTGCGTTGGGGGTAAACCTTGTCTAGCCCGGTTGCGACCACTGCAATAGTACGACCAAGCTCATTCAATGCACCTTGATGAGCAGCAGTGTCAATCCCTAAAGCAAGACCGCTGGTAATCGATAGACCAGTCTTGGCGAAATCTTTAGCGAATGCTTGTGCGGTTTTGCGACCGCTGGGAGACGCGTTTCTACTGCCAACCATGGCTAATTGTGGCCCATTGATAAGCGCAGTATTGCCCCTGGTGAACAAGACCGGAGGGGCATCATCTATTTGTTTTAATAGCGCCGGATAATCAGTGGAATTATGGAGTAGAATTTCGATTCGGTGCTGATTTAACAACTCAAGTTGTTGTTCAAGCTTGGCGTCATCAAGCTGGCTAAAGGCTGCTTTAAGTTTAGCGCTGGAAATAGGTAACAGCGTTTTAAGCTCTTCAATGAGAAGATTGAAAATAGCGCTGGGTTGCTTTTGATGTGCGAGTAACTGGTTCTTAAGCTGGTTATTCAACCCTGACAAGCCCGCTAGTCTAAGGCAGGCGCGCCGTTCATTATCATCCCTGAGATGGGTTTCCATATTTACAATAGGCTATTTAGGGTGAGCTGGCACGGTCACCAATCTTAATTGCCCGAGTAGTTTCCATCAAAATTGCGTAACTGATTTGTTCGTAGGTCTTAAACACCATTGCTGTCCCTACTTTTAGATCGGGCAACAAGACTAACTCACCGGTTACTGGATCTTTTAGTGAACCTTTATGGGAATAAATTTCTAATACGTGGCCAGGCTCTAATTGCTCTGCGCTGCCTCCCGAAATCATCACGATATCCCGACGGGCTGCCTCGTTGACACCCTTGGGAATCATCAGGATACGGCTATCTACCGGCGTTTCTGGCGCTCGGGGGAAATAACGCGGTAGTGCAACGGGCTCTTCAACCGGAACCAAACGGTCACCTGGGCGAACTTCCTGATTAGCTGTTTCTATTTCCAAGATAGCGACTTCATCATGACTCTCAATCAGTGATGCTGTTCCCAGGTGTACGCCTTCGATTCCGTAAGATACATTGCCGCTAACGTCGGTGATTTTTCGGCCCAATCTGAATATTTGATACTGCACCGCAGGGGATGCTGGTAGATTGGTTGCGTAGAAACGCGAATTTCGGCCCAAAACAATTTCGTCATTAGTACCCCGTAGTACACGACCTGCTTCTTCTAAGTCATCGCCTTCAATCACGATAGATTGGCTCAGAAACGAGACGATAGCGCTGGGTTCAATTGTGGTGATGGCTTCGTGTATCGAGGTTTCTCTAATCTGCGGTGAAAGCTTGAAATTTTGTATTCGCGAATTACGTACCAGACGAATAGAGGACGACGAGATCAGCAATACATCATCCGGATAAATTAAGTGTGGGTTTTCGATATGTTTGTTTTGTTCCCAAAGCTCTGGCCAAAGCCAAGGTTTTTCAAGGAACCGGGCTGATATATCCCACAAAGTATCACCTTTTTTAACTGTATATCGAGTCGGTTCCTCTGCTTGAATGGGTGAAGCACTGAATAATAAAACCAAGCTTGCAAATGCGGCAGTGAATAAGGCTTTTGCGTATCGTTCAAAATAACTAAAAATCTGTTGCTTCATGCTTTTATGATCACGTTTTATTTGTTGGTTTCAGACAGTTTCCGCCCACGCTTATGTTGCGGTTTGAATTAATGGTGGGCATGGTATCCAAATTTTAAGGCAATGTCACACTTAAATATTCAGGTGCGTGCATAAAAGTGTGAAAAAGAGGGGTAAAACCCAGTAAAAAGCTGGATAAATGACTTGTTTCCCCAAGATGTGTTTAGTAATATTCGCCGCCCAATTTTCTGGCGATAGTTTAATCCAATGAAAACCTATTCAGCAAATCCACAAAATGTTGAACGCGACTGGTATATTGTCGATGCCCAAGACGTGGTGCTCGGCCGTCTTGCTACCGAGGTAGCACGTCGCTTACGTGGGAAGCACAAACCCGAGTATACGCCACACGTCGATACAGGTGATTATATCGTTGTCATTAATGCCGAGAAAATAGCCGTAACGGGCAATAAGATGGAAGATAAAATATACCACCATCATACTGGTTACCCAGGCGGTATCAAGTCGATCAATTTGCGCAAGTTGCTTGAAAAGCAGCCAACCCGGGTTATCGAATCAGCCGTTAAAGGTATGCTACCCAAAAACAAACTTGGCCGGAGCATGATAAAGAAGCTCAAAATTTATGCTGGATCTGAGCACAATCATCAAGCGCAACAACCACAGACATTGAGTATTTAACGAGAAATTATTTATGGCAACGCAAACATATAATGGTACGGGTCGTCGTAAATCTTCGGTCGCGCGGGTTATTTTGGCAAGCGGCTCGGGCGACATTAAGATTAACAATCAACCGTTAGATGATTATTTTGGCCGCGAAACTACGCGTATGATTGTACGCCAGCCCCTCGAGCTGTTAGATATCACGGATAAGTTTGATATTCGGGTTAATGTCAAAGGGGGCGGGAATACCGGGCAAGCGGGTGCCATCAGACACGGCATTACGCGCGCTTTGCTTGAATATGATGAAACCTTACGACCCGAATTACGCAGTGCAGGATTTGTCACACGCGATGCGCGTAAAGTTGAAAGAAAGAAAATTGGGCTACATAAAGCACGAAAGCGTCCACAATTTTCCAAGCGTTAGGTCGATCATCCTACATTCATAAAAATATCAAAAAGAGCGACAACTGTCGCTCTTTTTTTGATAATCCACTAAATCCTGATCTTAATCAATATTTCTGATCCCGTGCTGGGTAATACTTGATGTGCATCATATATTAGTATATAGTTATAGACTGTATCGTTGTATTCATTAGTTTTAAGGGCAGCCAAATGGAAAAAGATAGTGTCAATTTACTTAAACTCCTCGGTAATCCACACCGATTACAAATCGCTTATCTATTAGCGAAAGGTGAACAAACCAACGAAAGCATGATCGAGGCGACGGGGCTGAGTGCCCAATCTTTTACCCATCATTTAACCCGGTTTCGAAACCGAGGATTTGTGTCAGGTAAGCGCGACGGGCGCAATGTGATATATTCTCTGCATGATCCAGCGGGTGAGGTTTCGGAATTATTGGAAGTGGTCGCGGAACAGTATAAATCAGCCGGGTAAGCGATAATTTAGAATGAAACAAGGAGATTTTTCTCCATTATTAGTTTAGACGTTTCGAGAAACCGATACTTTACAACCAGCTTAAGTTTAAATAGTCATAAATTGAGGAAATTTCATGTTTAGCGCGTTAATCAAGGCTTTTACTGGGCGAGCAGGATGGCTCGCGAGTCTACTGGCTCTGCTCATAGTGGCGGTTATTGCCTATGCTGCGGTGACAGGTGCGCCCCGAATTCAGCAAAAAAGACAGGCGGATGCACAGACTACACCTCAACCCGCCTTAGCTGAATTGCAAGCAGAGAAGCAGGTCAATGAGGCGCACACAACGATTGAAGCGGATACGGACAAGCAAGCTGAATCGCCTACCACCTCATTGTCTGGGGAAGTAAAGGGTAGTGAGGGCGCAGAAGGCGGCGATACCGAAACAGCGTTAATTAATACCGAGCAGGAGGATGATACGGTTTCGACAACCGCTACTGACGCACAAGGTGGCACTTCAGAATCAGAGGAAATCCCCGCAGAGGCGGCGTCAGATGCTGATTCAGGACAGGTACTTGATACAAGTTCTCAAGCAGATGATATACATACATCTGAGCAATCGTCGTTGGCCTTACGCTACGATGGATTGAAGCTTAATTTAACCGGACACTTGGCCGATGATCAGCTGGCCCAGTTGATCACGGAAGAAGTGCGTAATGCAATTCCACGCGATTTTGAATTGACTGCCAAGGTTGACGGGGACGGTGGGGCATCGCCGTTGAACTGGATGGGTCAGTTTTTGGCCGCAATCGCGCGTCTACCCGATGATGCACAAGGCGTGATTACTGGTTCAGATATGGATGGTGTGCAAATTATTCCAGATGCTGAGCAAAAGCTGGTAATGGCTCCGCTAGATGAATCTGGTAATACCAAACCACTGGGTGAAGAAGATCAAACGACAGAAGCAAAATTAGATGACCCTGGCGCAGCGTCATTGAGTGATTCAGATCCAGGTGGTGAGCAAGAAGACGTTGCACGAGCAGATATGGGTGATCCAGCTGATTTTATTCTGAGTTTGAACAAACGGTTGGCCGCGCAACCCATGTTTGCCACGGGTGATATAGACATCGGCGTGCAACTTGCTGAAGAATTAGATCGGTTAGTCGCAATGTTACAACAGCACCCATCACTACTATTGCGTATCGTAGGTAATTTGGATTTTGGTGTGAGCCCGCGCGACGCAGAATACGTTGGTGAAGACCGTGCCCGTCATATTAGAGATTACTTACGCGCACAGGGAATAGAATCTTCCCGGGTGCTCGCCGCACCTTTACCTAGAGACTACGCTTTCGACGAGCGAGTACAGGTTGTTTTTTATATTTCTGAGTAGGAGTAAAAATGTTATTGACAGTATTAGAAATCCTGGGGTTTATGGTCGCAGCCGCGATTTTAGGCGTGTTACTCGGCTGGGTGTTACGAGGTACTTTTAGTCACGAACAAGCAGAGCTGAGCGATTTGCGGGCTCAGCTAAGAAAGCTGAAACGCCAGCAGAGAGAAAATGACACTGCGGTAAAGGCGGAAAAAGTAGCAACGCCAACGGTAACCAGTACACCCGTTGCGGAAAAAGCAGAAAAAGCAGCAGCGCCTAGCAAGAATCAGAAATCCTCGGCTAAGAAAAAAGTTGTAAAAAAGAAAACGGCCGATAAAAAGACGAAAGTCGCTAAGAAAAAAGCAGTAACGAAAATGACTGCGACGGATAAAAAGAAAGCGCAATCGGCAGCAAAAAAAGAGGTGGCAGGAATTATCGATCGTATTGGAAAAGGTGAAAGCAAAGACGACTTAACTAAAATATACGGAATTGGCCCCAAGTTCGCCGCGATGTTGCGAAGAATGGGAATTACTTCATACGCACAAATTGCTAAACTAAAAAAAGCAGAAGTCAGGACCATCTCATCTGCGTTAGGCGTATTTAGTGATCGTATCGAGCGAGATGATTGGGTGGGTGGTGCGAGAAAGGTACTTAAAGCGCAAAAATAACGCCCATTAACACGCTAATTAAGCAACAATAGGCCGCAGGTTCTGCGGTCTTTTTTTGGGACCACCGGCACAGAACGTAGCGCTTGGTCAGTATTGAGCATGCCCGCGTGTTATCCTGTTGCGCTGTGGCTAGGGTATAATACTAGCTTCCACCAATCGTCATTTCATCAATCAAGATAGAGCCACTTTGTATATTCCCTTTCTTATTGGTGTCATTGGCAATGCCGCTAATGCCCATGAATATTTTCCCCAAATGGCTTGATAGTGTGATTTCATGAACTGGATATTGTAGTTCACCGTTTTCGATCCAAAATCCTGCCGCGCCTCTGGAATAGTCGCCGGTGACAATATTGATGCCAAAGCCCATCATTTCGGTTACCAGCAGGCCTCGATCCATTTTTCTGATGAGTTGTGCTTGGTCTATATCGTCATGAGAAATGAATAGATTATTGACTCCGCCCGCGTTACCGGTGGTTTGCAAGCCTAGTTTGCAAGCTGCATATTGATTCAAGACATACCGCGAAAGATACCCATTGTCGATATAATTTTGCTTTTGAGTGGCCACGCCATCAGCGTCATACACAGCGCTGCCCATACCCAGCTTTTGATGCGGAGCTTGCCCAATATCAATGTGCTCTGGAAATAGTTGTGTGTCTAGCTTGCCGGCTAAAAAAGACGCATTTTTATATATCGCGTTCCCGGTGATGGCGGAAATAAAATGCCGCAATAAACCCGGTGCAATCGTGGCATCGAAAATAACGGGCGCGCGCCGGGTAGTTATTTTTTGCGCACCACTTCGATTTATGGCCCGTCGCGCTGCTTGCTGCCCGACCGAGGCGGCGGATTCAAGTAGATCTAACTGGCGTTTACTGTCATACCAATAATCGCGTTGCATGTTTTCCGTTTTACCCGCGATGACTGAGCAGCTCAGACCGTAACGGGTGCCTCTTGAAAATCCAGTAAATCCATTGCTATTGCGCATTAGAGAAACGCCGTTATGCGCGCTAAAACTGGCCCCTTCTGTATTGCTGATACGATCATCTTCAGCCAAAGCGGCGGCTTCACATTCAAGCGCCATTTCTAGCCCAAATTGGCTCAGCGTTTCGGCTGACATATCGTGTGGATGGTTGAGTTTGAGGTCAGGAAAGGTGTTGGGGTAATAGCTTGGGTCCGCCAATGATAAGCAAGGGTCACTCTCGGTGACCTTGGCAATTGAAGCGGCTGCTCTTACCGTGGACTTAATCGCGTCGTCTGAGAAATCAGTGGTTGAAGCACTGCCGGATTTATCCCCCATAAATACCCGTAACTGCAAGCTTTTATCCTGATTGCGTTCTATTGTCTCGGGTTCACCATTGCGCACGCTATATTCTGCGCCGCTAAGCTGGTTGATGCTGACATTTACCGCACTACACTTTACATTATTAGCGTAGTCAAAAACACGTTCGCTGATATCAAATAACGCTTTCTCTTGATCATTTAGCGGGGTATCGTTATGGCTTGGAAGTGGCTTGTCTGACATCATTTGTAACCTTACTATAGTAACTTAAACACGAACATATCAGCCTTCTCCACCAACCGTTAAGCCATCAATTTTCAGGGTTGGTTGACCAACCCCTACCGGTACGCTTTGACCTTCTTTGCCGCACATACCTACGCCACTATCGAGTTGCATGTCATCACCTACCATACTGACACGGGTGAGCACGTTTGGGCCATTTCCAATCAGAGTTGCGCCTTTAATCGGGTGTGCTATTTTGCCATGCTTCACTTTATAGGCCTCAGATGCACTGAAAACAAACTTACCCGAGGTTATGTCAACCTGTCCACCTCCAAAGCTAACCGCGTAAATGCCATCTTCCACCGATGCGATGATTTCATCTGGATGATGCTCGCCTGACAGCATATAGGTATTGGTCATGCGCGGCATGGGAAGATGCGCGTAGGATTCTCTGCGGCCATTGCCCGTTGTTTGCATATTCATTAAGCGGGCATTGAGTTTGTCTTGCATATAATTTTTAAGCACTCCATTTTCAATTAATACCGTGTTTTGTGTCGCTGTGCCCTCATCATCCATGCTTAAAGAGCCACGACGATTCACGATTGTGCCGTCGTCGACGACAGTGCATTCGCTAGCAGCGACTTTATCGCCAATGCGTCCGCTGAATGCGGAAGTGCCTTTACGGTTAAAATCACCCTCTAGGCCGTGTCCAATGGCTTCATGCAGCAAAATACCTGGCCATCCCGGTCCTAATACAACGGTCATTTCTCCGGCTGGCGCTGCTTGTGACTCTAAATTGACCAGTGCCTGACGAACCGCTTCTTGCGCATACTGCTCCGCACGCCGGTCTTCAAAAAAATAGCTATAGTTATAACGGCCACCCCCACCCATGGAACCGCTTTCACGTCGGCCCTTTTCTTCCACAATTACCGATACATTCAGGCGAATCAGTGGCCGGATATCAGCGGTGAAGGTGTTATCACTCGCTGCAAGCAAGATAATCTCGCGGCCGCCTGCAAGACTGATGGAAACCTCGCGCACACGTGGATCAATATTGCGTGCATGTCGATTTATGCTTTTCAGTAAGGCAACTTTATCTACGTCCTTTAAACTGCTCATGGGTTGGGTGTCACTATACAAGGCTGTGTTTTGGCGAGGGCTTAGCACTATTTTTTGTTTCCCATCTTGCCCACTGCGGGCAATGTTCTTTGCGGAATTGGCTGCGTCCAGCATAGCATTCAGGCTGATCTCGTCAGAATAAGCAAAACCGGTTTTTTCACCGCTAACTGCGCGCACACCTACGCCTTGATCAATTTGATAAACACCTGATTTAACGATATTCTCATCGAGCGTCCAACTTTCAAAGCTGGCGTGTTGAAAATAACAATCAGCATAATCCATGCTGGGAAGCATAATTTGCCCGAGTACCTGTTCTACATTGCGGGTGGTCAATCCTTCCGGGGCAAGTAAAGTTTGTTCAGCGAGCGCGAAATTCGGGTTTGTTTCCATCGTGCGAAAATACACCTAATTTGTGAAAGTTAACAGTGCTGTTTAAGAGTTTCGATAGTATTTGATCTTGAGCAGGCATGCTAGTGATAGTCGCAATGCGAGAATAAGTATTAAATGAGTATGCCCCATCGCCTTAAGTCTATACAATATTGGCCACTACTATGCGTATGAAAAGGGCAAACAAGCCTGGTTATGCCTATGCTTTATAAAAATATTAATAACAGCCCGAAAATGAACTAGAAGTATTAGCTTTAGGTGATTTCTACATTGTACAAAACCGATAAATGGCTAGTGCTGATCGCAACCAGCGTCAGCTTGCTATTGTCTTTATGGGCCAATATCGCAGATGATGTGGTCAATAATGACGGTATCGAGTACATCAAATCCGCACGCGCCATACTAGAGGGGGATTGGGCGGCGGCAGTCCAAACGTATAAATGGCCATTTTATAGCGCAATTATTGCGACCATAAGTGGCGTAAGTGGGCTTTCGTTAGTCGTTAGCGCCTATGTGTTTAACGCAATTTGTTACGTAAGCTTAGTACTGGCTTTTATTGGCCTAGTGCGATTATTGGGTGGAGACAGATCTACGCTTTGGTTTGCGGCGCTTATTATTCTGGCGTTTCCCGTGGCCAATAAATTCAGGCCTTACCTGATTCGAGACCCGGCCTTTCTCGCATTTTTTTTAAGCGGTTGCTACGCGTATTTTCTGCATATAAGAACGGGCGAAATTAAGCATAATGCTTTGGCAATAGTGTGCTTTATACTCGGCGCCTTATTTAGAATAGAAGGATTAATCTATCTATTTGCCTCTCAGGGATATCTATTTGGGCAACGATTTGGAGGTCAGGACAAACGCCTACTGCGCTTGGTTGCACTAATCGGCTTATTAGTAGTACTCTTTATATTCATTACGTGGTGGCAATTTACCCCAACAGATAAAATCGGATACGCGAGTATATTGTCTCAACCTGTACAGTTTATTGAAGCGGCTTGGCATCAGGTATTAAAGGAAATGAGCCATCGATTGGCGGTAATGGAATCACATATTTTAGTAGGCTATTCGCGTTCGTATGCTGGCGTGGTATTGTTATGGTCGGCGGTAAGTATTGTGCTACTAAAGCTAATCCACTCGCTCCATTATCTATATTTTATTTTGGTCATCGTCGCATGGAAAAAAGGCTTATTATTTCCTGCAAAAGAACTATATCGGCCCTGGCGTTTCCTGATTTTTATCGCCTTGCTGATTTTGCTTGGATTTGTGCTGATTGAATGGTTTCTAAGTGCTCGCTATCCTATTTCTGTCGCACTACTATTATTATTGGCGTGCCCGTTTTTATTGGCGAATTGGTATGCAGAAATTGCGGCAGGTCGTCGACAGCGTAAGTTTTGGCTGGTTTTAGGATTGATCGTATTAGCGGGTATAAAAAGCCTCGATTTGGCGACTAAAAAGCATTATCTTAAGGCTGCTGCGGCTTGGATGGATAAAAACATTCCGCAAGACGCATCTGTATATACCAATAACCGAATTATTGGTCACTATTTTGGACGGACCACCAAGATCGATCCATACTGGCCATCTTGGGAGCCCTTCATGACAGGTGCAGTATTGGCCAGAAAATATCTTGATTATGGTGCTATATATATTGAACATTCCGACTCGGAATATATAAAAAACATTCCAGTCTTATTGAAGCGTAGAATGCTGGCGAAATTTATGAATGAAAAAGGCTCGGTTGTGATGATATTTGATTTTAGTCAATTGCCCGAATCCGAAGACCCCGAACCCATCCATATTAATTAATAAAACGTACTTACCTGGTTTTGTCTATTGAGTAAACGCTATGCCAAATATAACTAACATTTCGAGCAAGGCGACCGCCCGAGTTTTGGCGGAAGCATTGCCTTATATCCAGCGTTATCACGGTAAAACCTTGGTCATCAAGTATGGCGGGAATGCTATGGTTGATGAAACCTTGAAACGCAGCTTTGCGCGGGATGTGGTGTTGCTTAAAGCCGTTGGGATCAATCCAGTGGTGGTGCATGGTGGGGGGCCGCAAATAAGCAAACTGCTTAAAAAAATCGGCAAAGAAACAACCTTTATCGATGGCATGCGGGTAACGGATGGCGAGACCATGGATGTGGTTGAGATGGTGCTGGGGGGGTTGGTGAATAAAGAGATTGTCAGCCTAATAAATCGCGAAGGAGGAAGAGCGGTCGGCTTAAGCGGTAAAGATGGTGGGCTCATTCGCGCAAAAAAACTGAGTGTTGCAAAAAATGACGCACTGCTTAAGCGTACGGAAATAATAGATTATGGTCACGTGGGGTCGGTGCAAGCGATTGATCCCAGGATTGTCGATTTACTTGATACCGGCTCTTTTATTCCGGTCATCGCTCCGGTGGGAGTGGGTGAAGATGGGCTGACGTACAATATCAATGCAGATCTGGTAGCGGGGGAGTTGGCAATTACCCTGGGTGCAGAAAAACTATTTTTGCTGACCAATACACCAGGGGTTAACAACAAAAGTGGGCAGTTATTGGGTGAATTGACTGAGGCCGATGTCAATAATTATATAAAAGATGGCACGATCGCAGGCGGCATGCTACCGAAAGTGGAATGCGCTTTAGATGCGGTAAAACGAGGGGTCCAGTCTGCCTTGATTCTCGATGGGCGGGTTGATCACGCCTTGATGCTCGAAATGTTTACCGACGCTGGCGTAGGCACATTAATCTCACGCTGAACGGTTACGGAAATCAAATCTATTTGAGCGAAACAGATAGTTGATTTTTAGCTGCTTTGCCGCGCTTAAATCGAATACAATCGCCGCCCCCCTTTCCCCCGCTATTCATAACGTCAATATATGAAAGATCTTAGAAATATAGCTATTATTGCGCATGTAGACCATGGCAAAACCACCCTGGTGGATCGCTTATTGCAGCAATCGGGCACGTTGGGTGAGCGCTTCGGCCCAGTGGAACGCGTGATGGACGCCAATGATTTGGAAAAAGAGAGGGGCATTACGATCTTATCCAAAAACACAGCGATTCGGTGGAACGGTTATCGGATAAATATTGTGGATACGCCTGGACACGCCGATTTTGGGGGAGAGGTTGAACGCGTTTTATCCATGGTCGACAGCGTTCTGTTGCTGGTTGATGCGGTGGAAGGGCCTATGCCACAAACTCGGTTCGTCACCCAAAAAGCGTTTGAACACGGGCTATGCCCGATCGTGGTGGTAAACAAAATCGATCGGGATGGCGCGCGTCCTGATTGGGTGGTGGATCAGGTATTTGATTTGTTTGATCGACTCGGTGCAAGCGAGAGACAACTCGATTTCCCCATCATCTACGCCTCGGCTATCGAGGGTTATGCCAGTTACGCGGTTGGTCAGCGCGCAACAGATATGACAGCGCTATTTGAAACCATTATTGAGCATGTTCCCGCGCCGGATGTAGATGCTGATGCACCCTTTCAAATGCAGATTTCCGCCATTGACTATTCCAGTTTTGTGGGCGCCATTGGCATAGGGCGGATTCGGGGAGGTAAGATCAAAACCAATACCCCCGTTGCGGTTGTCGATATGCATGGCAAATCACGTAACGCACGCATTTTGCAACTCATGGGCTTTCATGGTCTGGAAAGAGTCGAGATCGACGAGGCACAAGCGGGCGATATTATTGCGGTCACCGGCGTTGAACAAATTGGTATTTCTGACACCTTATGTGATCGAGAACAACCCGAGGCGCTGCCACCGCTGACCGTCGATCAGCCAACGGTTACCATGATGTTTCAGGTAAATACGTCACCCTTTAGCGGACAAGACGGAAAATTTATTACTTCGCGGCAAATCCTCGAGCGATTGGAACGAGAATTAATTCATAATGTTGCTTTGCGGGTTACCCAAACCGACAATCCGGATATTTTCGAAGTAGCGGGTCGCGGTGAATTACATTTGTCAATTTTGCTGGAAACGATGCGTCGCGAAGGCTATGAAGTGGCAGTTTCGCGCGCGCATGTAATTTATCGTGAAATTAATGGGGTACGATGTGAGCCATTTGAAGACTTAAGCGTAGATGTAGAGCAGGAACATCAGGGCGCCGTGATGGAGGCGCTGGGTTCGCGTAAAGGTGATCTACAGGACATGGTGTCGGATGGAAAGGGTCGAGTACGGTTATCTTATTATATTCCTGCGCGCGGTCTGATTGGATTTCAAACCGAGTTCATGACATTGACTTCGGGTACGGGTTTGATTAACCATGTGTTTCATGAATACGCACCTGCGCTGGATGTTGAGTTCTCAGGACGTCGCAATGGTGCGCTGGTTTCGATGTCCACCGGTAAGGCTTTGGCTTTCGCGCTATTTAACCTGCAGGCAAGAGGGCGATTATTAATCGAACATGGCACCCAAGTGTATGAAGGACAAATAATCGGTATCCACTCGCGTGACAACGATCTGGTCGTGAATCCACGCAAGGGTAAACAACTGACCAACATAAGAGCGGCGGGAAAGGACGAGAGTATTGTGCTAGAGCCGCCGATAAAATTAAGTCTTGAAGCGGCATTAGAACTCATCGAGGATGATGAGTTGGTAGAAATTACACCAAACCACTTACGTCTACGGAAAAAGATTCTGACAGAAAATGAGCGCAAAAGATTCTCTCGTCAGGCGAAGTAGTACAATACTTTATACCGATTAGGTGTGAATCCGGCCAATTGCTGCTTCGGTGATTTTTAATACATTTAATGATGGCGCAATGCGCCCATATTTAGTATGATTTGCGCCAATTTTGTAGTGCTGGTTGTATCGAGTTACCGCAAACAAGAGTAGAGTAGTTGGCGCTGATATTATGGGTAAGCTGATTACTGTTAACATCAATTAATAAAAACTTGAATGGGAATGTTTGGAACAGGTAGAAATAATAAGCTAGTCGGCGTGGATATCGGGGAATCTGCCATCAAGCTTGTGGATTTAGCGCATAGCGGCAAAACCTATACTGTTCGAAATGTTGCCATCAAACCCGTACATCGAAGTCTCTTTGTTGAGGGGCAAACATTAGACCCTGAACAGGTAGGTGCACTGATAAAACAGGCGATTCGTGAAAATAAAATTAGCACCAAGGAAGCGGTCGCCTGCGTGAATTTTTCCGATGTGATTTCCAAGCGCATGATGGTACGCTCGGATTTACGTGACCGCGAGCTGGAGCAGTGGATTGAGTTCGAAGTTGATAAATTTGTACCTTTCCCGGTTGCTGATCTAAATATTGATTACCATTTTATCGGTGATCATGATGGTAGTCAGGAGCGAGAAGTTCAGGTTGTTGCCTGTCGCAGTCAAACCGTTGAGCAGGTCACTGATAGTATTGAAGCTGCAGGACTTAAGCCCGTGGCAATCGATGTCGAGCACAACGCGCTCGAACGAGCCAGTAGGCCCGTGGTGCAAAGCATGGCAGGTGCTGGCGTGAACGATTTGACCGCAATAGTTGATATCGGCATGTCAAGTACGCGATTTTATGTGTTTGCCAGTGATAATATGGTCTACCAACGAGAAGAGCCCTTTGGTGGAGGAGCGCTGGTAGCAAACGCAGCGGTCGAGTATTCAATGTCAGAGGATAAAGCGCATCAAGCCATATATCAAAATCAGTTTCCGCAAAGCTATACTGAAAACGTGCTAAAACCATACATTAAACTGATGCTAAAGGAGATCGAGCGTGGTTTGCTTGCATTTGAGGCATCCGGTGTAGACGGCAAAATTGCGCGCTTGCTACTCGCGGGTGGATCGTCCAGAGTTGGAGGGCTACACAAGATTGTACACAAGCGAATCCGGGTTGATGTGAGGGCTTTGGATCCACTGTCCTTATTTCGGGTCGGGCGAAAATTGGATAACGAAACGCTGCGTTCTCAAGCGCCACAGCTGGCATTAGCCTGCGGATTAGCGATGTGGGAACAGGATTAGAGTATGAGCAACGTTAATTTACTACCCTGGCGTGAAGCACAACGCGCAGAAAATGATAAAAAACTACTCACGGTAAGTTTTATTTTCTGGGGTTTGTGTCTACTGGCTGGGTTTCTCGCTTTCAAGAATATTAGTGGCCAGTTGGAAGCGCAGCATGCACGAAATAAGTACCTCGAAAGAGAGATCGCAAATCTAGATCGAACCATCGCTGACATAGAAAAATTGCAAAAGGAAAAACAGGAGCTTATCGGGCGTATTGACGTAATTCAGAATTTACAGCAAGACCGTATGCAAATAGTGCACGTGTTTGATGATCTGGTGCGTAAACTGCCAGCAGGTGTCACTTTTGATCGTATGAGCAAGAAAAGTAAACAAATTTCAATCGAAGGTAGGGCAGAGTCAAACACACGGGTTTCTGAGCTAATGAATAAGCTGGATACTTCAGAGTGGTTTGGTCAATCTGATCTTTCCGTGGTGAATCTGCATGAAACAGAGGACACCCAGTTAAGTGAGTTCGAGGTGGTGATCACCGAGCGCATACAGGCACCGGAAAATGAACAAATGGAGTCAAACTAATGGCCATATCTGATTCATTCAGCTCGTTGGGTAACGTCGACTATAACGACATATCATCATGGCCGTACATTCTGAAAATATTCGCATCCTTATTGCTGGGGATCGCGATCTTGGTGGGCATTTTCTTCGTTTTTTACCAGCCGAAAATGAAAGAAATTGAAACGGCCGAAACCAAGGAAAGCAATCTAAAGGTCGAGTTTGAGAGAAAACAAAAGCTAGCGGTCAATCTGCCTGCTTATGAGGAGCAGATGATAGAGATCAAGGATCGATTCGATGAAGTGTTGAGGAAGCTACCTGACCAAAGCGAAGTACCTGCTTTATTAAAAGATATTTCCGAAGCAGGCTTGGAGCAAGGATTGGTATTTGAACGGTTTAAGCCGGCGCGGCCAGAGCAGAAGAACTTTTATGTGCAGTTGCCAATCGAGATTGAAGCAGCGGGCGGCTACCACCAACTTGCGAGCTTTATAAGTGCAATCGCAAACTTTGATCGGGTTGTTACGCTGGGTGACCTGGAAATTTCGCGTAATAAAAGTAACACAGAAACTGATATTAATAAGCCGCTCGATTTTTCAGCTAACCTATATACCTATCACTATAGCGAACAGGAAAACCTGGACGCGCAAAATAATGATAACGTTTCACGTATTACTCAGTAATTCTAGTACATGCACATCATGATACCTCACCGAATATTGATGAAAGCACGTTATATATCACTCATTATAGTGGTTTTTTTGTTGCAGGCGTGTGGCGAAAGTAAAGGATTGAGTGATTTACAAGCTTTTACCCAATCAGTCCGCCAAGCAGAGAAACCAAAGGTTGATCCTTTGCCGGAAATAGTGCCCGTGGAACCATTTGAGTACGCTGCTTCATTGATCGGCAGCCCATTTGCCGAAGAAAATGTCATTCCCGAGGTGAGTAATAATACAGAGGTTCAAGTGGATGCGGTATTGCCGGATCAAAATCGACAACGTCAGGCGTTGGAGTACTTCCCGCTTGATGCCCTAAAAATGGTCGGTACGCTGAAACAAAATAATCAGGTTTTTGCGATTATTTTTGCACCTGATGACACAGTGCATCGTATCACCAAGGGAAACTACGCCGGAACGCAGCTAGGGCAGGTAGTAGATGTGACTGAAGCGGAAACTGTTCTTGAAGAAACCGTCAGAGCAAATAATGGGCAATGGGAAAAACGAAAAGTCAGTATTGCCTTGACTGAGTAAACGTAATATATATACGGTATTACAAATCTTAAAATAACCTTAACCTCAACACTAAGAAATATGACCGATCTAACGGCCAAGCTAAAATGTAATCTGGGTAGACTCATGCATAAAGCGACAAATTCGGTCTTGTCGCGAACGTTTCGTCAGCTGATCACGATTAGCGCTGTCGGTGCGCTGCTTATCACAGCATCGGTCCCCAAATATGGAACCAGCGTTGGGTTGGTTTCAAGTGCAAACGCTGCGGAGGTACAGCACTTGCTCACTGGTATCGAAGCCAAGCATCTAGATAATAGCAGTATTGTTGTTGACATAGCCTTCGAAGATACGGTTCCTGATATCAATCATTTTATGTTGGCCGATCCGCCTAGGGTAATCGTTGACCTGCTGGGCGCAACAAACCACACCGAGCAGCGTATCCTACAGATTAGTAAGGGCTCGATTGAAAGCGTCATGCTGGTAACCAATGAGGAAAGGGTTCGATTGGTTGTCAACTTGTTTAACGAGGGGACATTTAGAACAGAAAAAATAGATAAGGGTTATCGTCTGCATTTTGGACAGACCACTCAGGTGGCCGCGAACACGATGACGACGAGTGCGTCCAAAAAGTCGGGTAGTACCCCCAGTGGACAGAAAATGGCGCCCAAAAGGCCTACCATTGGCGATGTTGATTTTCGGCGTACACCCGATGGACGGGGTAGAGTAATTGTTCCACTTGCAGATCCTAATACCATCGTTGACTTTAAAGAAGAGGCGGGCGAATTAGTCGCAAATTTTCTGGGTGTATCTATCGAGGACAAGGACGAGAAGCGCCTGGATGTGGTTGATTTTGCAACACCGGTTAACTCAATCGAGATATTCAGGAATAAGAATAATGTTCGCATGGTAGTGACACCGAGTGGACAGTATAAGCACACGGTGACCCAAGATAATAATAATTTTATTATCGAAGTAGCGCCACTGACCAAACAGGAGCTGACCGCACGCGAGCAAAATGAGTCAGGCTATACCGGTGAAACTTTATCACTTAATTTCCAGCGCATTCCTGTTAGGGCAGCCTTACAAGTTATCGCTGATTTCACTGGTTTTAATATCATTACATCTGATTCTGTCGAGGGCGATCTGTCCTTACGTTTGAATGATGTTCCTTGGGATCAAGCCTTGGATTTAATCTTACAGTCGAAAAACCTTAGCATGCGCCAAAAAGGAAATGTGATCAGAATTGCACCTTCCGAGGAAATCGCAGCGCAAGAAAAAGCAGATTTTGAGGCACAAAAGGAAGTGGTTGATCTTGAGCCACTCGAGACTGCGCTCATCAGGGTTAATTTTGCCAAGGCAGAAGATCTGGCCGAGTTGATCAAATCGATAGAAGCGGTGGGTTTTGAAGGCGGTAGCAGCTTAGATAGAATCACTATAGAAGAACTTCAAACGAGGGAAGATACCTTTTTATCTTCACGGGGTAGTGTCACCGCAGATGAAAGAACCAATACGCTATTGGTACAAGACACGCCAGGGCATATTCAACTCATACGAGAGCTGGTCAGGGATTTGGACATTCCGGTGCAACAGGTTCAGATCGAAACCCGTATTGTGGCGGCCACCGATTCATTCAGTCGAAATTTAGGGGCCCGCTTAGGGTTTACCCGGGTTACTCAAGATGCCCGTTTTCCCGGTGCTTCAGACACCAACTCTTTGGGCACTGTTTTTGGGTCTGGTTCGATTGAGGCGACCGGCGAACTTCGGTCCGAATCTGAAGTGCTTTATCCGGATGCCCTCAGCGTTAATCTAGCCGCAGATGGGATCGGAAACGAAGTGGCGTCAAGCTATGCTTTTGAAATTGCCAAACTGGGCGCCGGTTATCTTCATCTGCTCGATTTAGAGATATCAGCCTTGCAGGCAGAAGGCAACGGGAAAATTATCGCGAACCCAAAGTTGACTACAACCAACAAACATGAAGCCAAAATATTGCAGGGGCAGGAGCGTATTATTGCGGGTGAAATCAGGCAGGCCATTTTGAGTTTGGGCGTGGTGCCCCAAATCACCCCAGATAACAATGTGATACTGGATGTATCCATTACCAACGATTCATTCGTAAGTGCTACAGACTCGACCATAAACACTAAGCGAATCGATACCCAAACCCTGCTCGCTGATGGCGAGACCATCGTGATCGGCGGGATCTTTGAGCAAAATCAGCTCGATTCGACGACCAAAACCCCGATTCTTGGTGATATCCCCCTGCTGGGTAACTTATTTAAGAAGCGCTCTAAGCGCGATGATAGAACTGAATTGCTGATATTCTTGACGCCTCGTATTCTGAAAACTGGTTTTTAATTGCGTCGTCAATAGTTTCTGCTATCTTCCTTGCGCCGAAGCACACGCTCGCCCATTTCTCGTTAACATCTATTTGATTCGGTAGGCGATAAGTCAACGCTAAAATGTTGTCTTTTATAATGCTTTTGAGTAAAGCATTTAATCCCAAAGAAATAGTTTCTGAGATCAGAACGATTAGTTTTGATCTGTTCAAACTCATGATTCCCATCGTTGTTTTGGTAAAAATACTTGAATTACTGGGTTTCTCTGACCATTTAGCCCAGCTGATTTCACCGTTTATGTCTGTTATTGGCTTACCTGCAGAAATGGGCGTGGTTTGGGCGGGTACTATGCTGAGCAATATATATACGGGCATGGTGTTATTTATCACGCAGACAATTAGTGCAACATTAAGCGTGACCCAAGTAACCGTGTTGGGCATCTTGATGCTTTTTGCACACTCTTTACCCGTAGAATTGCGGATTGCCCAGAAGATAGGTATACCAATTTGGGTGGGGCTGACGCTCAGGGTTTTAGTAGCCTACCTGGCAGCATGGTTGTACTTTATGCTGAGTAGTGAATTATTGTTGGGCGAAATGCCAGCCAATATAATTTGGAACCCCGTTATCCAGCAACTTACTTTGGTTCAATGGGCAATTTCACAGTGCAAATTATTCGCTCAGATTGTTTTGATCATCGCAGTTTTGGTGGTCGTTTTAAGACTCATTAGAGTGATAAAAGCTGATCGTTTAATTCATTTATTGGTAAGGCCGGTACTGCCTTTTCTGGGTTTAACCCCCAATGCGGTGAATATCACGTTAGTTGGTATGACTTTAGGTTTAACCTACGGTGGGGGTTTGCTGCTTCAGGAGAGCCGTCAGGGTAAGCTCGGGGCTAGAGAGTTGTTTTACGCAGTATGCTTTTTGCTGATTTGTCATTCTTTGATTGAAGATACAGTTCTCATTTTATTACTCGGTGCCGATATATATGGCATACTTGTTTTTCGCGTGGTATTTAGTTTTATCGTCATTTCCGCTATGGTATTTCTGCTCCGTTCGCGAGATGAGCTGTTTTTCAGTCAACGTTTACTCAACCGGAATTATCAAGTTGTAAGCAAAAGGCCTGGGTAATTATTTATCATTGAAGTGGTGAGCACGCATTTAAGACAAGGCGTTTTGATTGTGCATGTGGTACATTTCTTACTGAACAAAACTGATCTGAATTTGTGGATGCGAATATCTATCTTGTCGGTTTGATGGGTGTTGGAAAATCCACCATCGGCAAAAAATTAGCAAGTCGTTTGGGTGTATCGTTTGTGGATTGCGACCATGAACTGGAAAGACGTACGGGTGTAACCGTCAACACTATATTTGATATTGAAGGTGAAGCGGGATTTCGCACACGAGAAACCAGATTGCTTAAAGAGCTGGTAGAGCGACATATTGGCGTAGTGGCAACTGGGGGCGGTGTGGTAAGTCAAGCCGATAACCGAGCGTTGTTAAAACAAACGGGTGAAGTCATTTATTTAAGCGCACCGCTTGAGTTATTGTGGTCGCGTCTAAGATATTGTAAAAACAGGCCGCTAATTCAGACGTCAAACCCTAAGCAACGTTTGGGGGCGTTATTACAAGAGCGTGATCCACTCTATCGCGAGGTGGCGACCCATATCGTCGAGGTCGGCAGAGGTTCGCCTGTCAATACGGTACGAAAAATTGAAGCGATAATAAACAAGCAATGAAATCTTTAAATATTGATCTGGGGCATCGCAGCTATCCCATTCATATAGGTCCTGACCTTTTATCTCAAGCGGAGTTGATCACACCGCATATTCAAGGTGCGCAGGTCTTCATTATCAGCAATGAAGTTGTCGCTCCTCTGTATCTTGACCAACTTTTAAATGCCCTGGATGGTCAGTATCAGGTAGGGACAAGCATTTTGCCAGATGGTGAGCAAACCAAATCGTTGAGCCAGGTCGAAGCGGTATTTTCCGATATGCTCAAGCAACCGTGCGATCGGAGCACCACGGTGATTGCGCTCGGTGGCGGTGTTGTGGGTGATCTGGCGGGATTTTGCGCGGCGTGTTATCAACGCGGTGTTAGTTTTATTCAAGTACCCACCACTTTATTATCCCAAGTAGATTCATCAGTTGGAGGTAAAACAGGGGTCAATCATGCGCTGGGTAAGAATATGATTGGCGCATTCTACCAACCCAAAGTGGTCATTATTGATAGCGCGACTTTGGCGACGCTAGATAATCGTCAGTATTCTGCTGGTATGGCCGAAGTCATAAAGTATGCGCTTTTAGGTGATATCGATTTCTTGGGCTGGTTGGAGAGAAATATAGCGTCGATCATGCGACGTGAAGAGACAATGATCACTGCAATCATTGAGCGATCATGCCGGGCGAAAGCAGATATTGTGGCGCAGGATGAAAAGGAGGCGGGTGTGCGTGCGCTGTTAAATTTAGGTCACACATTTGGCCATGCAATTGAAAATGCAAAAGGTTATGGGCAGTGGTTGCACGGCGAGGCGGTAGGCTTAGGTATGTTGATGGCCGCTGATCTTTCGCAGAGAATGGGGAGGATTGGTCAATCAGATGTGGAGCGCGTCCGGAATATACTCGTTGCAGCGAATATACCCATTGGGGGGGTGAGTGGCGTGAGTGCAGCGCAGCTGCGCCGGTTGATGGAAGTAGATAAAAAAAACCTGGCGGGTAAGTTGCGATTGGTGTTATATGATGCGCTGGGTGCAGCTCGTATCATTGATAATGCACCTGAGTCACTGATCAACCAGACCCTAGAAAAATATATTGAGTAATCGCGTTATAAATACAGTAAAACATTGTAATCGGGCGGCACATTCGGTATCTTTGCGGCGCGTGAAAGATCCTCAACTTAAGACCTAATATGAAAAAATTATCGATAGTGTTGCTCTTTGTGAGCTTCTTTTTAGGGGCATGTGCTCATCATGGTGCGGCCTATATTGAGACCCAACCGTCCGGTGCAGAAGTGGTTGATGCGAAAACGGGTGTGGTGCTGGGTGTTACCCCCATAAAAGTGTGGTGGCAAGATGATAGCCAGGCGCGCAAGTTCGTTAATATTCGCGTGCAAAAAGAAGGCTATTTGGATAAAACCAGCTCTTTCTGGTTAACTTTGCGTCATGCCACGCGAGAAAGTGCCCTAGCCAATCCGCAGTCGGTAGAAATGGTGCTCGATAAGAAAAAATAATATTGTCAATGCTTAATGAATACTAGCCTATATTTGGAAACCATAATGTTTACACACTCAATCAAATTTACCAAAGTTTTTGCCGCCGCTGCTGTAGCGGCGCTCCTGTCCGCTTGCGGGGGGACAAAATCTGTACCGATGACTATTCAATCAGAGCCGCTCGGCGCACATGTTACCTATCAGGTGCATTCTGATTTAAAAGGGACGACCCAAGACTGGATATATCTGGGCACCACACCGCTAGATATTAAACGCAAAATTAGCAATAAGCAGCTGAAAAGGGCACAAGCTTTCCGCGTGAGGGTTATCAAAGACGGTTTCAGCGATCAGGTACGTGACTGGAATGGTAGCGAAATCAAAGCTGAAATAGACGAAAAAGGCCACGTTTACTGGAATCCAAAATTGGTTCCAGGCAGCTAGTTCTATACTCGTATAGTTTTAGAGGCCGTCGGCGAGACGGCCTTTTTTATCGGCATTGATTGGCTTGATGCAAGTTTTATAATAGCACGGGTGTCAGCCCACCAAGACTAGACATTCGCGATAATTCATCGCTTGAGCACATCCCCAAATATATAGTGTGCTTATGGTCTAAGTCATTTAAGCTCAAGGGCTGCCCGTAGATCATGCATTGGACCCAAGAACGGTTCAATGCGGTCTAATATACAATGAGGAATAAATATGACAAGTCGAGGCGTTTTACCTCCCCGACATGGGTTATACGACCCAGCCAATGAGCACGACGCTTGTGGCGTTGGGTTTGTTGCCAATATTAAAGGTAAACCCAGTTACGAAATTATTCAGAATGGTCTGAAGATACTGCAACGATTAGAACATCGAGGCGCGGTTGGTGCTGATCCCAAAGCAGGCGATGGCGCGGGAATATTGTTTCAAGTACCGCATGATTTTTTTGCCGCTAGCGTAGACTTTCACTTACCCGACTCAGGGGAGTATGCGGTCGGTATGCTTTTCTTGCCCAAAGAAATCAACGCCCAGAATAGTGCGGTCAAGCTAATTGAAAAAATTATTAAGCAAGAAAATCATACGGTTCTAGGCTGGCGAGATGTACCCATAGATAATACCGATCTCGGCGTATCCGTAAAGCCCACCGAGCCAGCCATGAAGCAGATATTTATTGCACGTGGAGCAGAATGCGCTGATAGAGACGCATTCGAGCGCAAGCTTTTCGTAATACGAAAAATGATCGAAAACAGTGCAATGCATGGTGCACAAAGCATAGATCAATTGTATTTCACCTCTTTATCCACACGGGTGATCAACTATAAAGGTATGTTGCTGGCTGATCAGGTGGCTACTTACTTTAAGGACTTATCTGATGAGCGTATGCAGTCTGCGATGGCTTTGGTGCATCAGCGCTTTTCAACCAATACTTTTCCTACCTGGGAATTGGCTCATCCATTTAGGTTGATCGCGCATAACGGTGAAATTAATACGGTGCGGGGGAATAAAAACTGGATGGCTGCACGTCGCCATTCGATGTCTACAGCGTTATTTGGTGACGATCTGGAAAAAATATGGCCACTGATTGATGAGCGTCAATCCGATTCTGCCTGTTTTGATAATACGCTTGAATTATTGTTGTTATCGGGATATTCCTTGTCGCACGCGATGATGATGCTGATTCCCGAGGCTTGGTCCTCTAACCCGTTAATGGAAAAACAGCAGCGTGCATTTTACGAGTATCATGCTGCGTTGATGGAGCCGTGGGACGGCCCCGCAGCGGTTGCCTTCACCGATGGTCGACAAATAGGTGCGACTTTGGATAGAAACGGTTTACGTCCAGCGCGTTATTTGGTTACCGATGATGACCTGTGCGTGATGGCGTCCGAAATGGGTGTACTGGAAATTCCAGAGCACAAAATAGTAAAAAAATGGCGCTTGCAGCCGGGTAAGATGTTTCTGATTGATCTTGAAGAAGGTCGAATTATTGATGATGCGGAAATTAAATCAGACCTTGCCGAGACTCACCCGTATAGAGAATGGTTGGATACTTCGCAACTATATGTACATGATCTACCACCTGTAGTAGGGGCGATGGCGCCTGATGCGCAGACCTTGTTGAATACGCAACAAGCATTTGGCTATACCCAGGAAGAAATTAAATTTCTGCTAAGACCGATGCTTGAAACCGGTATGGAAGCAACGGGCTCCATGGGAACAGATACGCCACCTTCGGTCCTATCGAGTCAATCCAAGCATCTTTCAACCTATTTTAAGCAGAATTTTGCGCAAGTAACCAACCCACCGATCGACCCGATTCGTGAGGATGTGGTCATGTCGCTTGTGTCTTTCATTGGTCCTCGCCCGAATTTGTTGGTCCATGACCAAGCAGGTCAATCCAAACGCTTGGCGACGGTGCAACCGATACTCACTAACAGTGAGCTGGAAGCGATTCGCAAAATTGAAGATCGATCAGACGATTTCATGACCCGCACCATCGATATTTGCTATCCGGCGGAAAAAGGCGCGGCAGGGATGAAGCCCGCACTGGGCGAAATAACGCGTTGGGCGGAAGCGTTGGTACGTCGGGGCAACAATATTTTAATTTTGTCGGATCGTTGGGTTGATATAGACAATATTGCAATTCCAGCGTTACTGGCAACCGCTGCGGTGCATCATCATCTGATTAAAAAGGGCTTGCGAACCCAGACTGGTCTGGTGGTAGAAACCGGCGCAGCCATAGAAGTGCATCATTTTGCCACCCTTGCAGGTTATGGTGCTGAGGCGATCAATCCTTATCTTGCCTTGGACACCATTCAGTCTGAGCTGGGCAATCTTAAAGTATCGATGGATTTCGATACGGCGCGAGATCGTTATATTAAAGCAATCGGTAAAGGCTTGAAAAAAGTGATGTCGAAAATGGGAATATCGACTTATCAATCGTATTGCGGCGCCCAGATTTTTGACGCGATTGGATTGTCCAGCGATTTTGTAGCCCAATATTTCACCGGCACCAACACCACAATAGAAGGTGCGGGTTTGGAAGAAATTGCCGAGGAGACTTTCCGTTGGCATCGCAACGCGCATGGTAACAATCCGATTTATAAACATCATTTACACGTGGGTGGTGATTACGCCTTGCGCCTAAGGGGTGAACGGCATGCGTGGACGTCCGAATCGGTTTCTCAATTGCAACACGCGGTGCGTGGCAATGATTGGCCAAGTTATCAAGCCTTTGCCAAGGAACTCAATGAGCAACAGGGGCGTTTGCTAAATTTGCGCGGCTTATTTCGATTCAATTACGCACCCATTCCGGTACCTATAGATCATGTAGAGCCTGCCAGTCTAATTGTGAAGCGCTTTGCGACCGGAGCGATGTCATTTGGCTCTATTTCTTATGAAGCACACTCAACTCTAGCGCGTGCGATGAATGAATTGGGCGGTAAATCAAACACTGGCGAGGGGGGTGAAGAAGCGTCTCGGTTTAACCCGCTGAAAGATGGCTCGATGAATCCAGAACGCTCTGCGATCAAGCAAATAGCCTCTGGCCGGTTTGGGGTCACGACTGAATATCTGGTCAACGCTGATGATATTCAAATTAAAATGGCGCAGGGTGCCAAGCCAGGCGAAGGTGGGCAGTTGCCTGGTCATAAAGTCAATCAGCAAATCGCCAGTGTCAGACATTCGACTCCAGGTGTAGGGTTGATTTCTCCGCCGCCGCATCACGATATCTATTCCATAGAAGATTTAGCACAGCTGATCCATGATTTAAAAAATGTCAATCCACAGGCGCGTGTATCGGTCAAGCTGGTCTCTGAGGTTGGGGTGGGGACGGTCGCGGCTGGGGTTTCAAAAGCACACGCAGATCACGTAACCATTTCTGGTTATGATGGAGGTACCGGGGCGAGCCCGTTGACTTCTATCAGGCATGCCGGGTCAGCTTGGGAAATTGGTCTGGCTGAAACGCACCAAACCCTGGTGCTAAATAATTTGCGTAGTCGCATTTGTGTTCAAGCTGATGGTGGGTTGCGAACGGGTCGAGATGTGGTGATCGCAGCGCTATTGGGTGCGGATGAATTTGGATTCGCGACCGCGCCGCTCATTGCCCAAGGTTGTATTATGATGCGTAAATGCCATCTCAATACTTGTCCAGTAGGAGTTGCGACCCAGGATCCAGAATTGCGTAAACGCTTTAAGGGCAAACCCGAGCATGTAATTAATTACTTCTTTTTTGTGGCTGAAGAAGTCCGACAGCTTATGTCACGGCTGGGTTATCGCAGTATGAATGAGATGATTGGCCAGAGTCAAAGCCTGGATTCACGCAAAGCAGTGCACCACTGGAAAGCCAAAGGGCTGGATTTTTCGCGGGTTCTGGCCAAACCAGAAGCAGCCGAGGGTGTGGAGATTTATCAGAGCATTGCCCAAGAACATGGTCTTGAGAAGGCCTTGGATAACCAGCTGATTGAGCAAGCTAAACCAGCGCTAGACGAAGCCAAGCCAGTGCAGATTAAAACACAGGTATTTAACTATAACCGTACCATCGGAGCGATGTTATCCGGAGAGGTAGCGCGTCGTTATGGGCACGCTGGTCTACCTGATGACACCATCCATATCAAAGCAGAAGGGTGTGCGGGACAATCGTTCGGTGCTTGGTTGGCAAAGGGGGTGACCATAGAGTTAGCTGGAGAAGCCAACGATTATGTTGGAAAGGGATTGTCCGGAGGGCGATTAGCAATCTATCCGCATGCCGATTCACAAATTCAAGCTGAAGAGAATATTATTGTCGGAAATACCGTGTTGTATGGTGCGATTACTGGCGAAGCCTATTTTCGTGGCGTAGGGGGAGAACGTTTCTGTGTGCGTAACTCGGGTGCAACTGCAGTGGTTGAAGGTGTTGGAGATCACGGTTGTGAGTACATGACGGGTGGCGTAATGGTTTGCTTGGGTGAAACCGGGCGTAATTTTGCGGCAGGGATGTCCGGTGGTATGGCCTACGTACTGGATGAATCCGGTAAGTTTTCCGAACGTTGTAACCAGGAAATGGTCGAACTCGAACCGGTTGAAGAAGATGGAGGTGTGACCGCAGAGCAGGTGCTTGCCGATTTAACCCAGTACGATGAAACCCGGCTGAAAGCGCTCATTGAAAACCATAAACGTTATACCAATAGCGCAGTTGCCCAGCGCATATTGGAGGACTGGCAGAATGCGCGAAGTCAATTTGTTAAGGTTATGCCGGTTGATTTCAAGCGCGCGCTCTGCGAGCAGTATGCGGCGATAAAGTCCAATGAGCAACAAACAATGCGGGAGGTTGCCAATGGGTAAACCAACTGGATTTCTTGAAATTAAGCGCCAAGAGCGCAGTTATGCGCCAGTTAAAGAGCGGCTTAAGACTTTCAAAGAATTTGTGATCGATCTCAGTGATGATGAGCTGAGTAATCAGGGCGCGCGTTGTATGGATTGCGGCATTCCTTATTGTCACCAAGGTTGCCCGTTAGACAATAATATTCCCGATTGGAATGATTTGGTTTACCATCGTAGCTGGCAGGCAGCACTCAAGCAACTCCATTCAACCAACAACTTTCCAGAATTCACTGGAAGAGTTTGCCCTGCACCATGTCAGGAATCCTGTACGCTGAACATTGATGATGCGCCAGTAACAATCAAAACGATTGAGCAGGCGATTGCTGACAAAGGGTGGGAGAACAATTGGATTACCCCACAAGTGGCAAGGCATAAAACGGGTAAGCGGGTTGCGATTATTGGTTCTGGCCCGGCGGGCTTGGCTTGTGCACAACAGCTTGCACGCGCTGGACATCAAGTCGATGTGTATGAAAAACAGGCGCGAATTGGCGGTTTGTTACGTTATGGTATTCCCGATTTCAAGCTGGATAAAGCTGTGATTGATCGGCGTATGGCGCAGATGCGACGCGAAGGGGTTAGTTTTCATACCAATATTCATATCGGTGTTGAGTTGAAAATGGGGAAGCTATGGGAGAAATTTAATGCGATCGTATTAGCGGTCGGATCGGAAAAGCCAAGAGATTTACCCGTGGAAGGCAGGGAGCTTAACGGGGTGCACTTTGCCATGGAGTTTTTACGCAAGAACACCGCCTGGGTGCAGGGCGATATTATCGCTGATAAGCCTGAAATTAGTGCCCAGGATAAACATGTTCTGGTTATTGGTGGGGGAGATACAGGCTCGGATTGTATCGGGACATCCAATCGTCACGGTGCGGCGTCGGTTACCCAAATCGAAATTATGCCAAAACCACCCGAACACGAAAATAAAGATTTAGTATGGCCGGATTGGCCGAATAAATTGCGGACTTCGAGTTCACAGGAAGAAGGGTGCGAGCGTTTGTGGAGCGTCATGACTAAACGTTTTGTGGATGATGGCGAAGGCAACGTTAAAGCCGCTATTTGCGCGAAAGTTGATTGGTTACAAGATGACGATGGTAACTGGAATATGCGTGAAGTCCCAGAATCTGAGTTTGAGATCAAAGCAGATTTAGTCACCCTGGCAATGGGTTTTGTCCATCCCGTGCAGGAGGGGATGCTTGATGCGCTAGATGTAGATTTTGATGAGCGAGGAAATGTCAGGGCGACAACCGAAGGTGAGCTTGCTTATCAAACCTCGGTCGAAGGGGTTTTTGCGACCGGTGATGCCCGTCGGGGCCAGTCGCTCGTCGTATGGGCGATTCGAGAAGGGCGCCAAGCAGCACGCGAAGTCGATGCCTATCTGGTGGGCAAGAGTGATTTACCGAGGTAAACGTGGTGGTTGAACTTAAAAATGATCGTTTTCTGCGCGCTTTGCGACGTGAGTCAACCGACTGCACGCCGGTGTGGATTATGCGTCAAGCCGGGCGCTATTTACCTGAATATAGAGCGACACGGAAAAAAGCGGGTGATTTTCTCACCCTGTGTAAAACGCCCGAGTTAGCCTGCAAAGTAACGCTACAACCACTGGAACGATTTGAACTCGATGCTGCCATCTTGTTTTCGGATATCCTGACCATTCCAGATGCCATGGGCCTCGGATTAAGCCTGAATGAAGGTGTGGGTCCAAAGTTTGCGCATCCGGTGCGAAGTGTAAAAGCTATCGATGCCTTACCCAAAATTGATGTACATGAGGAATTGGCTTACGTATTTGATGCGGTGCGCCTGATTCGGTCTGAATTAGCCGGACGGGTGCCCTTAATTGGCTTTACCGGTAGCCCATGGACGCTGATGACGTATATGGTAGAAGGTGGCGGGAGTAAAGATTTTCGTTATGCCAAAGGGTTGCTGCATAGTGAGCCAAAGGCTTCACACCAATTGTTAGCAAAAGTCAGCGACATAGTTTTCGCGTACTTAAAGGCACAGGTAGAAGCAGGTGCTCAGGCCCTGATGGTATTTGATACCTGGGGAGGCGCTTTATCTACGCCACAATACCTGGAGTTCTCTTTGGCGTATATGTGGAAGATCGTTAATGAACTAAAGCAAGATAAAAAAACAAAAAACACGCCCGTCACCCTATTTAGTAAAGGCGGGGGTCTGTGGTTGGAGCAAATTGCGGCGACCGGCTGTGAAGGCGTAGGTCTGGATTGGGCAACCTCAATAAAATATGCGCGTGAGCTGATTGGAGAGCGGGTCGCCTTACAGGGCAATATGGATCCAACCGTATTGTACGCTGATGCAAAAACAGTAAAGCGTGAAGTGAAATCAATTATTGATGAGTTTGGTGATCACCCCGGCCATATTTTTAACCTAGGACACGGTATACATCCAGGCATTGATCCCGATAACGTTAAAGTTCTGGTTGATACTGTGCACCAGTATTCTGCAAAGACTAGCCAATAAGTACAATATTGATCGGCAGGGTTTGGTTTGTCAATGAGCTGCCAGCGCTATTGATATTAAGCGCAGCATTGCTAGTAACATCAGTAACTTATGAACGACCAGCAGTAAGATTAGGCCGCTACTTGATTTAACTTTATGTAAATATAAATTCGCTCTGGTGCCTGCATGCAACAAGAAAACCGCTTAGCGCATTTCCCGATCACCTTTTTCGCCATCGTCATGGGTTTATCTGGGCTGGCTCTAGCCTGGCGCAAAGCAGGGCAGGTAATGGCGTTTGGGCTGAACCCACAAGGCTTGATTGCGTTAATAGCGGCAGGTGTATTTATTTTGCTGAGTGTGGCTTACCTCATCAAGCTGGTCAAATATCGTGATGCGGTTCTGGTAGAGTTAAGCCATCCGGTTAAATCCAATTTTTTCCCGGCTGTCACCATTTCCATTGTACTCCTGGCAGCGTTGGTTTTACCGTATTCGAAGGGGCTGTCAAATTGGTTGTTTACGGTGGGCGCGTTGGGTCACTTGGTTTTTACCTTTTGGGTGTTTAATAACTGGATATTCGAAACGGATATACAAAACGCACATAAGAATCCATCGTGGTTTATTCCGGTAGTGGGTAATATTTTAATGCCGATTGTGGCGGTTCCACTCGGGATGGAGGAGGTGGGCTGGTTCTTTTTTAGCATAGGGTTTGTGTTCTGGATGGTTTTATTTACCATTTTTATGCATCGAATTTTCTTTTTCGATCCACTTCCGCCGCAACTGACGCCGACTTTATTTATTCTGATCGCACCACCCGCAATCGGCTTCATTTCATATCTCAGCTTAAATGGTTACGTGGATAATTTTGCTGAGATTCTTTATTACTTTGGGTTGTTTATCACTTTTTTCCTACTATCGCAGTTTCGGCGTTTTGCGCACTTACCATTTTTTCTATCCTGGTGGGCTTATTCATTCCCACTAGCCGCGATTACCATCGCCTCATTTGCTTACTATGAACAGATGCAGTATATGCCAGTAGGATGGATAGCGTTAGGTCTACTGGGTTTGCTAAGCGCTGTAATTGTGGGCCTGATGCTCAGAACTGTCTCAACTATGCTGAGAAAAGGCATTTGTATTCCAGAGTAATCGTAGACTCAAGTCAAGCTGGCTACGCCTATCGTGATATTCATAGCAACGGGTGATACACTTCGCGCATGAACCTTGCGCGCACGCTTAATATTCTCAAAGACTTAATTGCCTTTGATACGACCAGTCGAAACTCAAATCTTGCCATAATTGAGTATATCCAGCGATTATTGGATGAACTCAAGATTCCACACGAATTGACGTTCAACCATGAAAAATCCAAGGCGAACATATTTGCCACGATAGGAGACCCTTCCCGGTCTGGTTTGGTTTTGTCAGGTCATACGGATGTGGTACCGGTGGATGGTCAGGATTGGGCTAGCGATCCATTTACGCTAGAACAGCGAGATAATAAACTGTTCGGTCGTGGTACCTGCGACATGAAGGGCTTTATTGCGGTATGTCTAGCGATGGCCGAATCATTCAAATTAGCAGATTTACCCATCCCGATACATTTTGCGTTCTCGTATGACGAGGAGGTGGGTTGCATTGGCGTGCATGAACTCATTGCGGAACTGAGTAAACGTGAGGTTAAACCCCTAGCTTGTGTGGTGGGGGAACCAACCAATATGCAAATTGTAAGTGCGCATAAAGGGATGCTTGATAAGGTGTGCACGATTACGGGTTGTGCAGGGCATTCAAGTTTGCCCGATCAAGGGGTGAATGCAATTGCAAGTGCGGCCAAACTCATTAGTTTTTTGCACCAACTAAGTGAAGAGATTAAACAAAATGGCCCATTTGACGCCCGCTTTACGCCACCGCATAGCACCATACATGTGGGTAAAATTGAGGGTGGTGTGGCGGTCAATATCATCCCAGAGCATTGCCAGTTCGAATTTGAAATTCGCAATATTCCTACCCAAGATCCCGTGGACATTGCGGCCAAATTAGAACGATTTGCCGCTGAGAAAGTGTTACCAGAAATGCAGGTGGTTTCAACGAAAAGTGCTATTCAATGGCATATAAACTCGGTATTTCCTGGCCTGGATACAACTGATGATGCCGAGTTAATTAAGTGGATGCGCCGTGCGTTGAATAGCAAAAACCGCTTGGGTGCTGTCAGTTACGGTACGGAAGCAGGTTTATTTTCTGAAATAGGTGTCCAGACCATTGTTTGTGGTCCAGGCTCGATTGAGCAGGCCCATCGCCCTGATGAATTTGTCACTCTGAGCGAGCTCGAAGCCTGTCTTGACTTCATGCACGCGAGTATTCGGCATTTGCAGAATGGTGACTTACCCTTTGCATGATCTATCTGGGTTTAGGTTCTAATCTGGGAGATCGTCGCTCGCATCTGGGTGACGCAATTGTTCAGCTCAAGAAGTATGGTTTTGCCGTAAAACAAATCTCTCCCGTTGTCGAGTCACCCGCTTTACTTAAATCCGATGCAAAACCAGAGTGGAATCAGCCATATTTGAATTTAGTCGTCGGTGGTAGCACTAAACACGCGCCGCATGAGTTGCTGGCATTGGTGAAAAAAATTGAACAAGCCCTTGGTCGTGATTTAAACGAATCGCGATGGTCACCCAGACCGATCGACATTGATTTGTTATTATGGAGTGATCAGAAAATAAACACGGATGATCTAATCATTCCGCATCCCGAAGTGTATAAGCGTACGTTTGTTATCACGCCACTAATGCACCTTGCGCCGCATTTGGTTATCCCTGGGATCAATTTTTCACCATTGCAAATCAGCCAGCAGATTCGTCCGATTCCGCTATGGATGGGCATCGTTAACCTTACACCGGATTCTTTTTCAGATGGGGGGGTACATCATGACTTGGATGAATTGGAAGGCATGTTTGAGCAATGGATCGACGCTGGGGTACACATTATTGATATTGGGGCGGAGTCGACGCGCCCGAACGCCGAGTCGATTTCATCCGAGCTAGAGAAGCAAAGGCTCGAAGGCGTATTAGTGTTACTCAAGCGCATGCGCGACAAGCATTTGTTAATGCCACTTATTAGTATTGATACCCACCATCTCAATACCGCAAAGTATGCGGTTGAGAAAGGCGTGGACTGGGTAAATGATGTGACCGGTCTGCGTAATCCTGCTATGCTGGATCTTATTCGTGAGCAACGGCTAACCGGAATTGGCATGCACAGCGTGAGCGTACCGGTCAATCCTAAAGAGACTTTAACGTCTGATCGCCCGGTTGAGCAACAGCTGCTTGAGTGGTTAGCACACCAGTCTGAGCATTGGCAGGAGCATGGTTTAGATACCGGAAAAATTGTTTTTGATCCAGGCGTCGGGTTTGGTAAAACTCAGTTGCAAAATCTGGACATTATTAAATCAACTGCTGCGCTACGCAGCCGCGGTTTTCGGCTATTAATAGGGCATTCACGAAAATCATTTATGAATAGCTTTGCCGGTGACACATTTGCCGATCGCGATATGGAAACCTTGGGTTTGTCACTGGCAATGTGTGAGCAGGGTGTTGATATTATTCGCGTACATGATCCACTCTCTCATATACGTGCTTATCGCGCCTGGTCGCACGGTCAGCGATATTAATGACATTAAACAACCAACCATAAGCGAAAATATGACCACATTGGCAGAGCAGGCAGACAAGCATATTCTGTACGAACAATCCGTGCAGTGTGTGGAAGCCGAGATTGACATGGTAGATGCCACCTTCAAAAAAATTCGGGGTTACCACGCCCAAAACCTGCGCGAAGACTTTTGTGGTACTGCGGCAACCAGTATTGAGTGGATTCAAAGACGGTCGGACAATATGGCTATAGGTATAGACCTGGATGCTGCGGTACTCAATTGGTCCCAAACTAATCATTTGGACGCGCTAACACTGGATGAACAGGGAAGAATTGAGTTAATCAAAGACGATGTGCTTACCGCTCAAGTAGAACCTGTACAGTCGATATTAGCGATGAATTTTAGCTACCAGCTATTTTCTACCCGAGATGCATTACGCGCGTATTTTGTTAACGTGCGTAATGGCTTGAGTGCAGACGGGGTATTTTTTATCGACGCGTTTGGTGGCTATGATTGTTATAAAGAAATTGAAGAGACCACCTCGTATTCAGGCTTCGACTATATTTGGGATCAGGCCAGTTACAACCCGATAGATGGTGCGATGCAGTGCTACATCCATTTTAGCTTTCCTGATGGTTCGCGAATGGACAGAGCATTTGCCTATCATTGGCGTATGTGGACCTTACCTGAGCTACAAGAACTGCTGACCGAAGCTGGATTTAATAACGTTACGGTTTACTGGGAAGGAACCGATGAAGAAAGCGGGCAGGGGAATGGGGTGTATTCGCCTGCGCGTATTGGTGATGCAGATCCCGCTTGGGTATGTTATTTGTCGGCTGAAAAGTAGCGAGATCCCAAGCAAAAAAGGCGCTATAAGAAAGTACCTATTGAATGCGGCTTAGCTAGTTTTACGATACGACTGTTTTTGCTTGTTCCTTTTCTTTTTCCGCAATTTGTTCGCGCACCATATCCATATCCAAATCTTTGGCGTTGGCGAGCAAATCACTCAGGCCAGAAGCGGGTAAAGCGCCGGCTTGGGAAAAAACCACGATTTGCTCTTTGAACACCATCAAGGTTGGAATGGAACGAATTTGAAACATCCCAGCCAGCTCTTGTTGTTCTTCTGTATTCACTTTTGCAAATACAATGTTTTCGTTATCGCTTTCTTCCGCAGCGGCTTCAAATGTGGGGGCGAATGATTTACACGGGCCACACCATTCCGCCCAAAAATCTACGATCACAATCGGGTTATTGTCGATAACTTCATTGAGGTTATCTTTAGTTAATTCGATTACTTTACTCATGCCTTATATTCCTGGAATAATGCTTATATCAGTATTAAATTATATACTATATAAGCCTGTGTGTCGTCTATTTCAAGCTTGATAATAAAATTATTGTCACTACACTAGAGTTCCGATCTTGATTACATAATAACAAAGTCCGATGGATACCGAAATTTCTGCCTACATGATCAATGATGAGCCTTATTATGCTGCACAGAGCAATGAGATCGAGATATTTGAAGCGGCGTACAAAAATGGGATACCCATTTTGCTAAAAGGCCCAACCGGTTGCGGCAAAAGCCGATTTATGGAACATATGGCCTGGCGCCTGCAGCGACCACTCATTACCGTCTCTTGCCATGATGATTTAACTTCATCAGATTTGGTCGGGCGTTATTTAATTGTCGGGGGCGAGACTCGCTGGACGGATGGCCCGTTGGCACGCGCAGTACGCGCTGGCGGTATTTGTTATTTGGATGAGGTTGTTGAGGCGCGCAAAGACACTACCGTAGTCATTCACCCCTTAGCGGATGATCGTCGCGTGCTCCCGATTGAGAAAACCGGTGAACTCGTCCAGGCAGGTAAAGAATTCTGTCTGGCGATATCCTACAACCCGGGTTATCAGAGTATTTTAAAAGACTTAAAACAAAGCACTCGCCAACGCTTTGTTGCATTGGAGTTTGATTATCCCGGTGCAAAATTGGAACGAGAGATCGTAATCAAAGAATCTGGTGTGAATGTCAGCGTGGCTAAGCAACTGGTTAAGTTCGCCAAGATGACGCGTAATTTGAAAGGCAATGGACTGGAAGAGGGCGCCAGTACACGACTATTGGTGCATGCAGCCAAATTGATTGTTACGGACATTGATCCGGTCGAGGCGTGCCAAGGGGCCATTACGCAGGCGTTAACGGATGATCCAGAAATGCTCCAGGCAGTAGACGAGTTAAGTGCGTCCTTATTTTAGGAAAATTCAGGTCTATTGATGCCAATCAGTCCCAGGTGAGGGGTCCATTAAAACCCTGGTGGTTATTGTGCTTAACTTGAGATCTCGCCAAGATAACTAAGCAAAGCAAGCGACCTGGATCGCCAACCCTGCGTGTACCCTGTGCTTCTCTCGTTTTATGGGTGATGTGCAAACGCTAGCGCTCAAACCGGGCTTGTACCAATCTATAAAATTCAGCGATGCTCAGCTTGCTTCTACTGGCCTTGGAAGCGCAGGTTGGGTACACAGATTAGATAGCTTTACTCTATGATACCGGTAACAAAGCACAGTAGGGGAAGATCAGGTCAATTGGAAATCAGTGCTGGTGTAACCCAGAATATACAAGATCGCGGATAAATCATTGTAGCTGATACAGTGCCGTGCTTTTTCTCGCACGATCGGTTTGGCATGATAAGCCACCCCCAGCCCAGCGTGTAGAATCATCGGAATATCATTGGCTCCATCTCCCACCGCAATAATCTGCGCTGCACCGATACTGTATTGATCACCGAGTGCCTCAATTAAACTACGCTTGCGCGTCTCATCGACCAGCTGATTGCTGATTTTTCCGGTGAGTTGGCCGTTTTTAATTTCCAACGCATTGGAGTAGATCGCGTCCATTTCACCCAGCGATTCCTGTAAGTGGTGTGCAAAATGCTCAAAACCGCCGGATACAATCGCAATTTTAACCCCGTGTGTGCGCAAAGTTTTTATCAGGGTTTTAGCACCTGGCATGAGTTTCAGGCTTTGGGCAATGTCCGGTATGAGTGAAGCATCGAATCCTTCCAGGCAGGCCAGACGCTGATTAAAACTTTGTTTGAATGAAATCTTGCCACGCATTGCCGATTCGGTAATCGCAGCGATTTTTTCGCCAATCCCATAGCGATAGGCAAGCTCATCCATGACCTCGTGTTGAATGAGGGTCGAATCCATATCAAAACAGGCCAGTTTCTTTGGTATACGTGCTGCCGACGTGGGTTGAATAACAGCATCCAAGGTAAAAGTGTCACTCAGGTGCTGCGCCAATTTCTTTTGGTGACCTGGATCAAGGTCGGCATCAAATTCAACGGCATAGGCATCGGCGAATTGATGATCCTTTGAATGACTAAAATTAGGATTAAGACATTGGCTGTGTTTAACGTTAAGTTGACGCGCATTAAGTTCGCCAGCGATGGTTTTTAGTCGGGGTGCGATCGCCTGATCTGAGATCAGTGTTAAAACATAGGCAGTCAAAATACTATCCGTGTACTGCTTGAAAATTCTGCATAAAGCTGGCTAGGGTCTCGACACCAGCAACGGGCATCGCGTTATAAATGCTGGCGCGTATACCACCCACCGCGCGATGCCCACGTAAATGCATCAGGTTTTGCTCACTCGCCTGATCCAGAAACCGCTTTTCGAGTGTCTCATTGGGTAAGGTAAATACAACGTTCATATGAGATCGATGCGTTGGATCAATGGGGCATCGGTAAAATCCTTGGCTGTTATCAATAGCGTTATAGAGCAAAGAAGCGCGTCGTTCAGCTAAAGTTTCCATCGCGCTAACGCCACCATTGCGTTGTAACCAGTGTAGCACCTTATTTACCATCCAGATTGAAAACACTGGTGGCGTGTTTGCCATCGACTGATTTTGGTGCTGCGCCGCATAACTCCATACCTTGGGTAGATTTACATTGAGTGAATCCAGCATTGATTTTCGGATATACACTAGGGCTACTCCTGCCGGCCCCAGGTTTTTCTGTGCCCCGCCGAAAACAATATCAAATTTGTCCCAGGGAATATTGCGCGCCAGCATCTCTGAAGACATGTCTGCGACCAGAGGTATGTCGATATCAGGAAAGCTGGGATAGCGCAGTCCACCGATGGTTTCGTTGGAACACAGATGTACATAGCGGGTATTTTCGCGCAAATTTAATTCATCAGCATTGGGTGTACGACTATGCCCAAACTTTTCACCCGACCAGGCCTCATAAATTTTGCCAAAATGGTGCGCGCCGGCCATGGCAATTTTAACCCAATGGCCGGTATTGATATAGGCACCGAAATAGCCAGGCTTAAGAAGGTTCAACGGTATCAGCGGAAATTGTCCACTCGCGCCTCCTTGGAGGAACAGAACATCGAAATCGTCGGGTGTATTCCACAGCGATAAGGCCATCTGTCGGGTTTGTTCAAAAATCGGCTCAAAAACCGGACCACGATGGCTCATTTCGAGTAGCGACATTCCCATGTCTTTATAATCAACTAATTCAGCCTGGGTCTCTTCGAGCACTTCCAAGGGCAAGGTGCAGGGGCCTGCACTAAAGTTATATACCCGATTAGCCGCGGCGTTACTCATTATGGTTATAGGTTGCAGATAGAAGATGGTGCATTATAGCCGCGACTTATCACAATTAAATAACCCAAAAGAAAAATGTACTCTTCTTTTACCCCACCCAATCGGACCTTGCTGGGTCCTGGCCCTTCTGATGTTTCCGAGCACGTACTCGCCGCTGCCGCTCGTCCTACTATTGGTCATCTCGATCCGGCATTTATCCCCCTGATGGACGAATTAAAGGTGATGCTGCAAGCTGCATTTAAAACGGACAATGCTTTGACCATGCCGGTATCCGCACCCGGGTCTTCAGGTATGGAAACTTGCTTTGTCAATTTGGTGGAGCCGGGTGAAACCGTGTTGACGTGTATCAATGGGGTTTTTGGTGGGCGCATGAAGGAAAATGTTGAACGTTGTGGGGCAAGCGCAGTAGTGGTTGAGGATGAATGGGGTAAACCTGTCAGCCTGGAGAAAGTGGAGCGAGCACTGGAGCAGCATCCTGAGATTTCGTTGGTCGCGTTTGTACACGCAGAAACTTCCACCGGGGTGGAATCCGATGCAAAAGCACTGACTGCGTTGGCTCACAAGCACAATGCTTTGGTCATTGTCGATGCAGTTACTTCGCTGGCTGGTTCCCCATTGGAAGTCGATGCCTGGGAGATTGACGCAATTTATTCTGGCAGCCAAAAATGCTTGTCTTGCCTGCCGGGATTGTCGCCTGTCAGTTTTAACCAGCGTGCGGTAGACAAAATCCAGAATCGGCAATCGAGTGTGCAAAGCTGGTTTATGGATCTAAATTTAGTGATGGCATATTGGGGCGCTGATGGCACCCGTTCTTACCACCATACCGCGCCGGTAAACTCATTATATGCCCTGCATGAATCGCTGGTGATATTGCATCAAGAAGGGCTGGAAAATGCCTGGGCGAGACATCGTAAAAATCATGAGTTACTCAAAGCAGGGTTGGCAGATCTGAATATCGAATTTTTAGTGGATGAAGCACACCGCTTGCCCCAGCTCAACACGGTACGCATTCCAGATGGGGTTGACGAGCAGGCGATCCGTGGTCGCTTATTACAGGAGTACAATCTCGAAATTGGAGCGGGTCTGGGGGCACTTGCAGGCAAGGTTTGGCGGATTGGCCTGATGGGATATGCCAGTCGGGAAGAGAACGTTGCTTTGTGCTTAAAAGCGCTTAAACAGGTAATGTAACAGCGCTTGAATCACGGCAGATAATACCTAACCATCTATTAGCTCTCAGGCCAGTCGGAAAGCGGGAAAGGTCGCTTGTCAGCGTTAAAACTGACGTATTCCATGATCTGAAAAGCGTATTGATTGAGGCTTTTGGTAAAGCCTTTCAACCTGGAATTCGGCTCACCAGACAATAACACCAGGACCCATTGTACAACCAGGGCAATGGATACAATAAACTTCACTAAGTAAAATAAGATAAAAAACATCAGCAGCATCACCAACAACCGAAGCCAATGTCCCGGATTGGCTAATTTGCTCTTAAACGCCTGACTGTTACCAGCAGTCGTGCTGGAATCGAGATTTTGGTTCATATTCTAATCCTCAAAACTGTATGCTCGCCCGCCGTGACCTAAATATTGTTGGCCGGGTTAACGACCCGTCATCTCTATTGTTTTTATCACGGCTTGCAGTAAAATAAGTCATTGTCTTGTTAATGGGGTTAAACAGATGATTTGCAAGGTTTTCTGCTTTCTAGCAAATGCCAGGTAACGGTCATTTGGAAATAGTTTAGTGCACAGCATAAAAAGCATCGGCGGCATATTATTATTCGGCTTGTTACTGAGCGTGGCGGGCTGTATTTCACATCCAACAGCACCGGTGACCGATCTCTCGCCACTGGATAAACGGCAAACAAAATACACCGTACAAAAGGGCGATACCTTGCATGCGATTTCGTTTCGTACCGGAATTGATTATCAAAAACTGGCGCAATGGAATCAGATAGCACGCCCCTATAATATTTATGTGGGCGAGGTATTAACGCTACGTAAGCCCGCAGCCACGAAAACGGTTAAGACGGCGCCACCGCCGCGGCCCAAGCCCAGCCAGAACAAGTTAGCATCGAAACCGATTCCTGAAACCAAGCTCCCCAACAAGGTTGCGCTGTGGCAATGGCCAGCACAGGGAAAGCTCATTCAGACTTATTCAAAAGCAAAAGCAAGATACGGTATTCAAATCGCAGGAGGGCTAAAGACACCCATCTTTGCCAGTGCGCCCGGTCAGGTTGTGTATGCCGGAAATGGTATTAAGGGCTACGGCAAGTTGGTAATTGTAAAGCATTCACCAAAATTTATTAGTGCTTACGCGCACAATGATCAGATCTTAGTAAAAGAAGGCGATCAGGTCGGTTCAGGCCAGCAGGTGGCGACCATGGGAAGTACGGGTACGCGGGGTGTGAAATTACATTTTGAGATTCGAAAAAATGGCGAGCCGATCAACCCGTTGAAGTACTTACCGCTGAAACGCGGTTGAGTAAATACAGTGGAGGCCAAACCGTTTTCGCAATCCTGTGAGAATAATAAAGACCCCATATTAACTCTATTAAAGCGCATTGCGAATTCCGCAGAGACTGTTTTAGAAGTGGGTAGTGGTACCGGGCAGCACGCGGTTTATTTTGCTGAACACCTCCCGCATATAACTTGGCAAACCAGCGATCTACCGAATTACCACCGAGGTATCAATCAATGGCTGGAAGAAGCCGGGTTGGCGAATACGCTTTCACCGATTGCGCTCGATGTTCGAGATTACGCATGGGATGCACAACAATACGATATCGTCTTTACCGCCAATACCCTACATATCATGAGTAAGGATGCAGCATCCCACTTCATGCGTAATGTAGCAAAATCGCTTCTACCATCAGGGCAGTTTATTGCATACGGCCCCTTTAACTATGGAGGCGAATTTACAAGCGAAAGCAATGCACAGTTTGATGTTTGGCTCAAACAGCAAGATTCACTAAGCGGTATACGAGATATCGAGTTTCTAGAGGAGTGTGCTGAAAAAGGGGGGATGCAGCTAATAGAAGATAACCAGATGCCAGCAAATAATCGTTTGCTGGTGTGGGAAGCGTTGGCCTAGCTACATGTATCACCTTCCAATGCTTTTACTATTGGGTCGATGATCAGCGTTGTCATTCCGGTTTATCGCGAAGGGGAAGCGATAATCGATTTTCTAGCAGAATTATACAGTCGTCATGCGGTCGTAGAATGTGTGGTGGTTGATGCCAGCGATGCAGCTGAAGTTGAAGCGCTCAATACGCGCGTAATGCAACAATTTGCCGATAAAAACCTAAGGTATATCGCAGCTGGCAACAAAGGACGTGCCGCGCAGATGAATCAAGGCGCCGCCATGACGCGCCAACCTATTTTACTGTTTTTACATGCGGATACCCAATTACCGGAGGGTGCCTTGAACATGATTCTGACCGGCATCGAAGTGGGTAAGCATTGGGGGCGTTTTGATGTGCGGTTTGATATCCCTACATGGCCGTTTCGCATGATAGCAGCGATGATGAACTGGCGTTCACGCTCGACAGGAATTGCTACGGGAGACCAGGCGATGTTTGTGACGCGTGCAGTATTTGAGCGAATAGGCGGCTTTGAGCAGATCCCTTTGATGGAGGACATAGCGCTTTCCAAAAAGCTTAAACGGGTCGGTTCGCCGTTATGCCTGGAGGCCAAAGTAATCACGGCAGCCCGACGTTGGCAGCAAAACGGCGTGCTTAAAACCATCGTGCTCATGTGGTGGCTGCGTTTAGCTTACTGGTTTGGGGTTCAACCGACACAGCTGGCAAAATGGTACAGATGAAAAACGCCGCATCCATACCCCTTTACCTCTATGCTAAAGCACCGGTTGTTGGGCAGGTAAAGCAACGCTTGTGTCCGCCGTTAAGCCCGAAACAGGCTGCGCAGGTGGCGCAGGCGTTGTTGTTGCAAGCGGCTGATACGGTTGACAGTGGCTGGCCAGGGCAGTGTGTGCTGAGTGTAAGCCCGGATTTAGAACATCCTGATTTTCAAGTCATTAGACAAAGCAATCGTTGGCAAACCGCGATTCAATTGCAAACCGATCTGGGCGGGCGGATGTGTGACACGCTTGAGCGAGGCATTGCAATCGCAGGTGCGGCGGCAATATTGGGCACAGATATACCCACTTTGACCAATGAAGTCTTACAACAAGCACACGCACTTCTGGCGCAGGGTAGACAGGTGGTTGGCCCAAGTGCAGATGGCGGTTTTTATTTTATTGGTATGACGCAATCGCCGCGTAGCTTGTTTAATGGCATTCGCTGGGGAAGTAGCACGGTTTATGCCAAGTTAATGGAGAATGCGCGAGCCAATAAGATTACGCTCGAGCCGTTACCGGTACTCTCAGATTGTGACTATTTTAAGGAATTACAAGTTGCAGCAGAGACCACTCCAGCGTTTTTACAGCATTTAGCGAAAACGGGTTTTGACCTCAGTTTACTTAACCTCCGCTGATGCGCGGCCATATTTGAATTCGGGTTGCCGTGATGGGTTTCGACCATTGTTCAAAATCAATGTATTGGCCATTTGCCAGTGCAAACTGTACGTTTTCACGATCGATTTTAAGTGCCGAGATTATTTCATCCACGCTGGGCATGGTTGCAAAATTCAAGGTAACGCGATTATCCTGCAACCCTTCGGGCAGGTTGTCTTCGAGGTTGCCATGCAAGGTGCATTCAATCGATGGCATTATTGCTAAGGTAAGGGGGGCTTAAGGGCGGGTATGTCCATCCCCGATCACCACGTACTTTTGACAGGTTAGACCTTCCAATCCGACCGGGCCACGTACGTGTAATTTGTCTGTACTGATACCGATTTCGGCCCCAAGACCATATTCAAACCCATCTGCAAACTGGGTTGACGCATTTAGCATCACCGAGGATGAATCAACTTCACGCATAAACTGGTTTGCTGCACCTAAATCTTCGGTAATGATCGAATCAGTATGCTGCGAGCCGTAGTGGTTGATATGGTTGATTGCCTGTTCCAAAGTGTCGACCAGTTTGACTGATAAGATACCCGCGAGATATTCAGTGTGCCAATCTTCCTCACTTGCGGTTTTTAATTTGGAGTCGTCCGTAAATAGTGCTTTGGTCTGTTCGCAAACTCGCAGTTCGATTCCTTTGGCATGATATTGCTCAAATAATGGTGGTAGCGTATTCGAAGCAATACCGCGGTGAACCAGTAAACTCTCCATCGCACCGCAAATTCCATAACGTCTGGCTTTGGCGTTATAGGCCACATCAATCGCTTTTTGAGGGTCGGCCTGGGCGTCAATGTAGACATGACAAATACCATCCAAATGCTTGATCACGGGAATACTCGCATCATTGGCAATACGTTCTATCAACCCTTTTCCGCCGCGTGGTATGATGATGTCAATCGTATCTGACATAGTAATCAGCTCACCAACAGCTGCACGATCCGTGGTATTGACCAACTGAATGCTCGCAGCGGGTAAATTGGCCTGCTTTAGTCCTGCATGAATACACTCGCTGATGGCTAGATTTGAATGAATGGCTTCTGAGCCCCCGCGCAGAATCACCGCATTACCCGATTTCAAGCACAGTGCTGCGGCGTCAGCAGTCACATTGGGGCGGGATTCATAAATAATCCCAATGACCCCCAGCGGAACGCGCATTTGCCCGACCTGAATACCGCTGGGACGATAGCGCATATGACTAATTTCCCCCACCGGATCCGGTAGATCGGCTATTTGGCGTAAACCGGTTGCCATTTGGGCAACGCGTTCGGCGTTCAACTCAAGTCGATCCAGCAGGGCTGCGTTGAGTTGCTTTTCTCGCCCATTCTGCAGATCTTTCGCGTTGGCCGCAAGAAGGCCAGCTTCGTTTGTGCGCAGTTGATCAGCAATAGCGATCAACGCCTGGTTTTTTTGCTGGGTGCTGAGCGTGCTGAGTACCCTCGAGGCTGCTTTTGCGGCCTGGCCCAAGGTGCTCATATAGTCTTTAAGTTCTAGCTCTTTATTCATTGCAATGGTTTGCCAATTACATCGGCTCAAGTATAGCCTGATGGTTGCTCAAATTCTCAAGCGAATCGACCCAGGTAATCAGGGTCATCAACCAATCTAAATTGCGTTTAGCCGATCGCGGGTATTTCTCCAAAGCGTTTGGAATGGGTGGCGGGCGGCGGCACAAATTTTGAGTCTTCGATATCTTCAGGATTCATCGCGGGCTTAACCACGGGCTTGTCTGAGGGATATTGCCTATGTTCGGTGTACTTGGAGCGAGCACCAGAAGTTCGAGCTTGGCGACGGGAATCTTTACCTTTGCGTGAATCTTTAGTCTTTCTTTCCCGAAAAACAGGTTTGTTTTCAGGCTCGATGAGCAGGTCTTCACCAATAGGTGAGACTTGCAAAGAATGGCCGATGAAATCCTCGATATCCATCATCGAGTAAGCGTATTTCTCGCAAATAAAGCTAATCGCATGACCACTCGCGCCTGCGCGTGCGGTTCTGCCAGTGCGATGCACATAATCTTCCGCGTCCTGGGGTAAGTCATAGTTATAAACATGGCTGACATCGGGAATATGTAAGCCGCGTGCAGCGACATCGGTGGCCACCAGAATATCCACTTTCCCATCGTGAAAACGTTTTAGTAGTTTCTCACGTCGGTCTTGCGGTACGTCTCCAGATAAAATCGCGACCTTAAACGCATTCGCGTCCAGCCAATCCGCAACCTTGCTGGCTTCGTGTTTGGTATTGACGAACACCAGGGTTCGATCGCGCTCGCCTTGCCTGAGCAGGTTTACCAGCAGGGTGATTTTTTCGTTTTGCGCTGGGTAATAAGCGATTTCTTCAATGCGTGTAACCACCATTTCCGACTCAACTTTAACTGCTTCGGGGGCGTTCATATGTTCGTAAGCCATTTCATCCACACGGTGCGACAAAGTGGCGGAGAATAGTAAGTTTAAGCGTGATTTAGGTTCCGGCATGCGACGTAGCAGGTAACGAATATCGGAGATAAAGCCAAGATCAAACATCCGATCCGCTTCATCCATCACCGCGACTTGAACATTTTTCAGATGAAAAACATCTTGTTTAAAATAGTCGATCACCCTGCCTGGGGTGCCGATTAAAATATCCACGCCTCGTTCAATAGTTTTACGCTGGCTTTCGTAACCGGTACCACCATAGGCCAGGCCGAGCTTTAGTTTGGTATGGCTCCCCAAAACCTCCGCGTCTTTATGAATCTGAATGGCAAGTTCACGTGTTGGGGCGAGTATCAATGCGCCAATTGCCTTTTTATCCCGACCTTTGGCTTTTTTGGGTTTTCCCGTTTTATTTTCAGCTTTACCGTTTATCTTTGTGGTTTCATCATCAGTGGCGGATTGGCTTTTATCTTTTGCTTTTTTCTTTTTTTGTTTCTTTTCCTGTTCGGATTCCAGCATCAGGCGCTGCATAGTGGCTAACAAAAATGCAGCCGTTTTACCCGTACCAGTTTGTGCTTGGCCTGCAACGTCCTTGCCCTCTAATGCAAGCGGCAGAGTAAGTGCCTGGATCGGCGTACAATATTTAAAACCAGCTGCCTTAACCCCCTTGAGTAAATCCGGGTGTAAATTGAGCGAGCTAAACTTAAGATCACTTAGATGTTTGTCCTTCATATGAGTATAATCTTGCTATTGTGCTGGCGCATGAGACACAGGCGCCATCGGGCGTGAATGCATAAAGCGCTGAAGCGTCAGCGAAAGCAAGCAATATTGCCATGCTGAGCCCGGGTAACCCTAATAGTAATCGATTTAACGGAAATTTAATATATGTCAGATCAAATTGTACACCTTACCGACGACAGTTTTGAGCAAGAAGTGCTCCAATCAGATGTACCTGTGGTGGTAGATTACTGGGCTGAATGGTGTGGCCCCTGTAAAATGATTGGCCCCATTCTCGAGGAGCTGGCAGCAGAGTACGGTGATAAAGTAAAAATTGCTAAAATTAATATTGATGATCATTCACAAACGCCACCCAAGTTCGGTATTCGCAGTATTCCCACCTTAATGGTGTTCAAAAACGGTGAAGTGGAAGGAACCAAGGTGGGCGCGGCCTCAAAATCTGATTTGACCAGTTTTATCGAAGAAAGTATCGCCTGATCTTTTCTCAGACTAATCCCACAATTTGATGCAGCAGGCCATCGAAAGAGGCTTGAACCTCGCGATTACGGTGTTGATCAACCAGCGTGTCCTCATGCCAGAGGCGCTGGAGCGCATCGCCCTTGAACGCACGCGCGATCGTGCGCATGGTGATTACGCCAGTAATATTGCGCTGGTGGTGGCTAAACAAGCGAAACGCAATCCACGCGAAATTGCTGAACTGATCGTGGCACAGTTTCCCGAACTACCAGAAGTCGAAAAACTCGACATTGCGGGCCCTGGGTTTATTAATTTTACGCTGGCAAAAGACGCCCACACCCAGATTATCGAAACCATCAAAACCGCTGGGCCACAATACGGTTTATCGAATATCGGTGCGGGTAAAAAAGTGCTGGTGGAATACGTTTCAGCCAATCCGACTGGACCATTGCATGTGGGGCATGGGCGCGGGGCGGCCTATGGTGACGCGCTGGTCAGGCTGCTAAAGGCAACTGGCTATGATGTGGCTTCTGAATATTATTTCAACGATGCGGGGCGACAGATGCAAATCCTGGCGCAAAGTGTGTATCTGCGCTACCTGGATCTGGCGGGGCAAAGCCTATCATTCCCGATAAATGCCTATCAGGGTGATTATATTTGGGATATTGCCGCGACGCTACACCGTGAGTATCAGAATACACTGGTGCTGGAGGCAGATGCCCTGTTTGCTGACTTACCATCTGATGCTGAAAAGGCGATGGATGTTTTGATTCAGCGTAGCCGCGAAGGCCTTGGCGAAGCGCAATATCAAACTGTGTTCGAAGCGGGCCCACAAGCCATTGTAGAAAACATTCGGGGTGATTTAAAACGCTTTGGGGTTGAATTTGATACCTGGTTTACCGAAGGCTCCTTGGTGGAAAGTGGTGATCTCGAGCGGGCGCTCGATGCGCTGAAAAAAGACGATCATGTGTATCTCAAAGATGATGCCTGGTGGTTTCGTTCGAGTCAATTTGGTGATGATAAAGATCGGGTGGTGGTACGCAGTAATGGCCAGCACACCTATTTCGCTGCAGATATCGCATACTTACTGAATAAAACCGACCGTGGTTTCGAAGAGCTGATTTATATCTGGGGCGCGGACCATCACGGCACCGTCGCGAGAGTACGCGCGGCGTTTGAAGCGCAAGGAAAAGATCCGGATCAGTTCAATGTGCTATTGGTACAGTTTGCGAATCTGTATCGTGGCGATGAGAAAGTATCCATGTCAACACGCAGTGGCGAATACGTTACCCTACGGCAGTTATATGAAGAAGTCGGGGTGGATGCCGCACGCTTTTTCTATGTAATGCGCAAGCCCGAGCAGCATATGGATTTTGATATGGAGTTGGCAAAATCACAATCGAGTGACAACCCAGTGTATTATGTTCAGTATGCGCATGCACGTGTTTGCAGCGTTTTCAGACAACTGGCCGGAAAGGGCATCGATATAACACCAAAACCCGATTTAAGTTTGCTCCATGAGGAGCATGAGATTGAATTGATGGTCTCGCTGGCAAAATATCCTGAAGTATTGGTGCGAGCGGCGCGCGATTATGCGCCGCATCAGGTGGCGTATTATTTGCGCGAGCTGGCGCATGCGTTTCATACCTATTACAACGCTCATCCGTTTATTTCTTCTGAAGAAAACGTCCGTGCCGCAAGGTTAGCGCTGATTGACGCGGTACGGCAGGTTATCGCCAACGGCCTGGGTTTATTAGGTGTGCGTGCCCCGGAGAAAATGTAGCGCGAGAGAGGCTGGATTAAATCGATGGCACAGGCGAGACGAAAAAAACAGGCAAAACCCAATCCGAAAAGAGGTGCAAAGCGCAGCTATGTTGGGCCGGTTTTTGCTGCATTTCGACGTGGTTTTGGTGTGTTCGCGACTGGCGCACTGGTCGGGGTGCTGGCGACCTTGCTTTGGCAGGGTTATCATTCTGAGGATCAGAGTGATTTGGGCAGTGGTCTGAAAGACATGATCGAGCAATCCAAACAGCAAGCGCAAAAACGCGCCGAGCAAATGGTTCCGCCGGAAGTGGTATTGGTGGACAAGGCGCCCAGAGTTAAACCACAGTACGATTTTTATACGGTATTGCCCGAAATCGAAGAGGTCATGCCCAAAGATGCACCCGAACCCCCACCTCCAGTTGCGGCCGTAAAAGTAGCGCCCAAACCTAAGGTGGACAGCCAAACCCAGGCGCCTCCACCTGCCGCTAAGCCAACGGCCTCGGCCAGTACTTTTATGCTGCAGGTCGCATCTTATAATGCCAAAGCAGAAGCAGAACGCCTGAAGGCGAAACTGGCCTTGGGCGGGCTGCGTGCAGGCGTGCAACAGGTGACCATCGACGGCAAGAATTATTACCGCGTGCGAATCGGGCCGTATTCAGATTACGGTTCAATGACATCCGATGACTACAAGCTTTCACGGATGGGCTATAAAGCGATGCGCTTACGCCTTTCACGACCAGGATGACCTCACCAGTTGGGCATAGTCTCGGTGGCTACATTGTCGCAGGGCGCCATCCATCTAACCCCGTTTTTAGCAAACTATTGGCGGGCCTGATGTTTCTGGTATTTGCGGCCAACGCACCCGATCTGGATTTTCTCGTTGGGGCGTGGATGGGCGATTTTAATGGTTACCATCACCGCGCCAGCCATTCCATTGCGGCAGGCTTAATTTTCGCTGGCGTGGTTTACCTGATTGGTCGGTGGCTCAAATTTCCCGCAGCTTATCTTGCATTAAGTGGGGGGCTGGCCTATTTATCGCATATCGGCCTGGATTTAATCACCAACGATACCCACGCGCCCTTTGGATTGCAGTTATACTGGCCGTTTAGCGAGCAATTTATTATTGCTCCGCAATATTTGTTCATCAATATTGAACATGGTCGAATGGATGATACCTGGCGCAGCGCCCTACCTGCGATATTCTCCAAGCACAATCTGGTCGCCATGGGTATTGAGTTGGCGATTCTTGGGCCACTGGCGTTGATTGTATTCTGGCGCCGCCTAAGCAAACAAAAATCATTATGACACAGACCATCAAAATTGGGACACGTAAAAGCCCTTTGGCGTTATGGCAGGCGTACTACGTGCGCGATGCTATCCTGCAACACCACAAAAACGTTCAGGTTGAGTTGGTGGAAATCGTCTCCCAGGGGGATAAGCATCTTGAGACCCCGCTGGCTAAAATAGGCGGGAAAGGCCTGTTTCTTAAAGAATTGGAAACCGCACTATTGGACAAAGAAGTGGATATTGCGGTGCATTCGATGAAGGATGTAACGGTACACTTGCCCCAAGGACTGCATATTCCGGTTATTTGTGAGCGTGAAGACCCGCGAGATGCCTTTGTCTCCAATCACTATCAATCGCTGGCGAGTCTGCCTGACGGTGCAAAAGTGGGCACTTGCAGCTTACGACGAAAAAGCCAGATTGCCGCGCGCTACCCTAAGCTGGAGTTGATTGATCTACGCGGAAACGTCAACACGCGTCTGGCGCGCCTGGATAAGGGTGATTTCGATGCAATTATTCTGGCTGCTGCGGGTCTCAAACGGCTGGAGTTTGAAGCGCGTATTGCGGCCTTTATTGAACCCGAAGAAATGCTGCCCGCGGTGGGTCAGGGTGCAGTCGGGATTGAGTGCCGCATGGGCGATAGCACGGTAGAAAAATTGATTACGCCTTTGCACCACGCCGATACGGCAAGCCGGGTGTGGGCCGAGCGCGCGGCTAATGAAAAACTGGGCGGGGGGTGTCATGTGCCGGTTGCGGCCCATGCGCTCTTAAACGGCGAAGAGTTAAATTTACGCGCACTGGTGGCCACCGTTTCGGGCGAAACGGTATTGCAATGCGAATTTAGCGCGCATAGGGATGAGGCTTGGCAATTGGGGGAGCGTGCGGCGGTGGCGCTTATTAATCAGGGTGCAGACGGCGTTTTAAAAGACGTGTACCGTGAGCTCGGTGGCTAATCAGCTGAAAAATATAAAAGGTCAGGGTGTATTAATTACGCGCCCCATTGCCCAGGCTGCTGCGCTTAAAAAACAGGTGTTCGAAATGGGGGGTATCCCCTATGTTTTTCCCACGCTGGAAATCAGCTATATTTCTGCTGCGGAATTACAACCTAAACTTGAGCAGATTGAACCGGGGCAGATTTTAGTTTTTGTCAGCGTAAATGCGGTTAAGGGGGTGGTTAAGGCCATGACACCTCACATTAAAAGGTTGCTATCCACTACCTCCATAGCGGCTGTTGGCAAGCGCACGCAAGCGGCACTAGAAGCCGAAAATATGCAGGTAAGTATTATCCCGGATGAAAGTGAGCAAACTACTGAAGGGCTATTAAAGCATCCCGCTTTACAGAATTTGCAAGGACAGAAAGTGACTATCGTACGCGCACAATCGGGGCGTGAAACCTTGCGTGAGGAATTGCAAGCGCGCGGTGCACAGGTTGAATATTTGCAGGCGTATCAAAGCACGATCCCAGATCACTATAACGCCGTACCTATGCTCCAGGCCTTGCGATCAGGTGACATTCAGTTCGTGCTGCTTAGTAGTTACGCGGCATTTGCTAACTTGCTCATGATGCTGGGTAGCCAGGCAGAAACCTTGCTTAAACCAACCTGCTTGATCGTGCCGAGCGTGCGGGTTGCTGGCAAAATTCAGGTTGAATGTGGTGCTCGGGTTGTGGTGGCTAAAGGTGCATCCAATGAGGTGATGTTGGATGCGATTGGTACAAGTTAAATATTGGGAAATGCTGCTATTTAAACGTGATTCAAGCTGGTTGACATCTTGAACTCTTTTGTTCGATAGCGGGAGAGAATTGAATATGCTACCAAACCGGAAATGCTAAAATTATGGAAACCTTAATTAAATTCTTGTTTAACTAAAAGTGTTACATTTTGGACTTGAATTCACCGCAATGGCCCATATCAGGGTTTCTGGGCCCCTGACTTTGTAAGCCGCTTGAATCAAATACTTAAGACAATAACGCTTACACTTTCCTTGTTATTGCTTAGTGCATGCGGAGAAAAGGGCCGTGACCCTCAAGGACCATACAAAGCGTATTTAATACTACAAGATAAGTTTGGTACAGTTCACAATTTTTATCTCGGCGGTTACCATGAATTAGTTGATTGCGTACAGGTTATTGAATCTGAAGTCAAAGCCTATGATATTGAAAATAGTGGTCGGTTTTACACAAATCTTGAAAAAGATTATGGAGGCTTCAAAACAGACGCTTTAACTGTTGAACACATCATTGTAGGTATAGAATGTATTAAGCATACACCGAATATTTTGAATGGTGGCGCTCATTAATACTTAACGCATTCAAGAGATGACAAATATTTCACTTGTCCCTCCCACTTTAGACTACTCAGTATTTAATAATAGTGAATTTATAGTTATCGATGGAGATCAGGGTTCTGGTAAAAGTACACTGGCTCAAAAATTAAAAAAGAAACTAGACGCAGAAGTTATTGAAATTGATAATTATCTACAGGGAAATAGCGCGTTATACGTAGATCAAATAAATTATCGCGATTTATGCGCCGACCTTTCAAAAGTAAATAAAACGGTAATTGTGGAAGGAGTTTGTATGTTAAATATTTTGGAAAAACTGAAGTTACACCACGATTTTTTGGTTTGTACCAAATTGATAGATAACGGCAGATGGTATTATTCTCCGTTTTTGGACGATCTGTCACAAAAATTACCAAACTCTAGATTGAGCAAAGAAATCGCTCAATACTATAGACAATTTCAGCCTTTCAAAGCAGCAAACCTAGTCAGGGAATTATGTTTAGAGCCATGATTATATGGTAGACCAAGCATACAGGATTTCCTTGGTTTCATTAGGTAATATTCTGCACTTATGCTAAAAATAATATTTGAATCTTAGGAGGTGTCATGCTTGAATTTCTATACGTCACTGCATTTGTACTTTTGGTATCTGGCGCTGTCATTGGCGGTAAAATGGATCAAGGTCTCGCAGTTAACAGGGCACCCAATCCCACACTTACAACTAATATCACCAGTCTCAGCGGTTTTGTTGGCATTATTTGGTTTGGTCTAGGCTTTTTCTTGTTTCAGTGGTGGTTACCATTACTCGCACTTCCAGTTTCTATAGCACTAAGTGCATTTATGGCTGTTTATGTATTGCGGTTGGGTTTCGCGCCTTTATGGGCCATGCTTATTTCAATCTTAGGCGTTGTACTAACTATCTATATTTTGATTACCGTGATCTAATATATCAACGGAGTAAAGATCATGGAATCAGCCAATATAATTTAATCTATCCAACAAAAACGAAACCTACCTCAGTTTGCGCGCAGATATGAAAACACGCCTAGGTGCAGGATAACCCTCAACGGTTAAGCTGGGATTGTCCTGGTCTAAGCAATGTTCTAGCGATTCGGAATCAATCCACTCGGTTTTTCGTTGCTCGGTGAGCAGCGTGGGGCTCTCATCAATCACGCGAATATCAATAAATCCAGCACGTGCCAGCCAATCACACAGAATTTTGCTGTTGGGTATAAACCAGACATTGCGCATTCTGGCGTAGCGGTCTTTTGGCACCAGTACTTCACCGTATTCGGCTGGAATCACCAGCGTTTCCAGTAATAATTCACCACCGGGTTTCAGGCACTGTTTAAGCTCGAAGAGGTGATCGAACACCGAACGGCGGTGATGCAGTACGCCCATGGAAAACACGCTGTCGAAACAGTGCATCTTTTTGGGTAAATCTTCCAGGCGCAATGGCAGTACTACGTGTTTAAGTTCGGGTTGTGCCCGCAGCGCATATTGTTTGATCAATAAAAACTGAACGATGTACAACCAGCCCGGATCAATCCCAAGCACAGATTTGGCCCCCGCTGCCAGCATTCGCCACCCAAAATAACCGTTGGCGCACCCCACATCTAACACCGTTTTATCTTTAAGATCAATGTGTTGCTGGATGCGCTCCCATTTTAAGTCGGAGCGCCATTCGGTATCGATATCGATGCCAAATAGATGGTAAGGGCCCTTGCGCCAGGGCTTTAAGTTTTGGAGTACGCTAAATAGTTGTCGGTAATCGGCTTGATTCGGGTCGTTTGCGGTCGTGAGAGTGATGGCTTTTTGGTCCAACTCCAGAGAAATATTGTCTATTTCTGGAATATTTTGTAATCGTGTTACCCAGCCGGCTAAATCACCGTGCTTGAGTTCATCGAGTTCCTGCTTTATCCGGTCCGCAAAGGCGCTGACTTCACGGCATTCATCTTTTTGTAGCTGTTCAAGGAGCGGGTCGACGCTCAGCGCCTGATACAAAAAAGCTTTATCAATGCTCACAATTTAAAGGCAATAAAAGAATGGAAATTCAGGCATTGGAACCAGTTTGTAGCCTGTGTAAAGCCCGCTTCAGCTAATCGCTGTAGGTGCGTGTTTTCAGTTTCAGGGATGAGTACTTCTTCAAGCGCTTGGCGCTTTTGGCTGATTTCCAGTTCGGAATAGCCATTGTGCTTTTTAAATTCGTAATACAGTCGCGTTAGGGTTGCATCTACTGCTGAATCTTCAAAGGCGAGTTTCTCTGATAATAGCAATATACCGCCGGGTTGCAGACCATCGGCTATTTTCTTGAGTAATGCGAGCCGTTTTGCGGGTTCCACAAATTGCAGGGTGTAATTCATGACTACCATGCTCGCGTTTTGAATTACGGTTTTACTGATGTCTTCACACCGAAGGATGGTGTTGAGCTTATTATTGGAAGCCATCGACGCGAGATTGTGTTCACAGGCCTTGATCATGGCGGGTGAATTATCCACCCCGATGAGTTTGCAGGGTATATTTAAACGATCATACATCGCCATCAAGCCCGTACCAAGTGAACAACCCAGATCATATACCCGTGTATCGGCTTTTACGTGTTCGGCTGCCAGCACACCAGTCATCGCAATTACCGAGGCGTAACCTGGCACTGATCGACGAATCATATCGGCAAACACAGCGGTCACCTGTTCATCAAACTGGAAGCGTTCAATATTGGAAGCCAGAGAGGTGTATAGTTTGTCGGTAGAGGTACTCAAAATAGCGAAAATTATGCAGATATGGGTTGATGACACGGACAGCCAAGCCTGATATTTGGTCTGGCCTACGAGTATAGTATTTTAAACGTCTGGGAACGGCTAAGCCGGAAAAAAGGCGTAGGCTGGCATACATTATTGCGCTAGTGAGGTGCCCGAATTTGGATAAATCTGGGCTAAGGTGCGCACTACGCTATTTCAATATCAGCAAAAGCCCCTATTTAAAGCCTAAATAAATACTGGCACTCAGTGCTTTGGACGACTATTATATTTACTGGAAAAATAAATTTGCGTTAAATCATGAAAAGAACAACGACTCGTAGCAGACATATTGATGACAGACGAGGCCGTCGTATGCGAAGGAGTTTCGCCGGTGGGGGTTTGGGTACCATCATTTTACTGGTCGCTGCCCTCATGTTTGGTTTTAATCCCCTATCTTTTCTGGGTTTAGACGGTGGCAGCGGTGGTTCAACGTCAAGCAACTCTTCTGCACCAGGCGTGGATGATGAGAAAAAGGCTTTTGTCTCGCAGGTATTGGGTGAGACCGAGCAAGTATGGTCTGAGTTATTTAGCCAAATCGGCAAGCGTTACCAGCCCCCAACTATGGTGCTGTTTTCTGGCTCAACTGCATCTGCATGTGGTTATGCACAAGCTGCAATGGGCCCATTCTACTGCCCGGGAGATCATCAGGTTTATATCGATTTTAGTTTTTATAACGAACTGCAAAATAAATTTGGTGCTACGGGTGATTTTGCGCAGGCGTATGTGGTGGCGCATGAAGTCGCACATCATGTGCAAACCTTGCTGGGCCTTTCTGAGCGTGTCAATGCGATGAAAGCGCGTGCGGGCAAGGCGGAGCAAAATAGGCTATCAGTTCGGTTTGAATTGCAAGCAGATTGTTTGTCAGGTGTGTGGGCACACAATACCCATAAACGCTTTGGTACCCTGGAACAGGGTGATATCGAAGAAGCCCTGCGTGGCGCTTCGGCAATCGGCGATGATGCTATTCAGCGCAAAACTCAGGGTTACGTGATACCCGATAGTTTTACCCATGGCTCAGGCAAGCAGCGAGCATACTGGTTTATGGAAGGGTTCAAGAGTGGTCAGATGACTTCCTGCGATACTTTTTCCAGCAACATTTAAAAGTACTATGACATAGGTAAAGGCCTTGATCAAAGATAGATGATCGCGGGTGCTGGCTAAAGTTATCAGAGCGGCGACCAGCCTTTAGACAGAACAATATCTCTGAATACATTTGCTCGATCGGTTTGATGTCTCAGCAGGATATCGATAAATGGAACAAAAAATACCAGGCCCGCAGCGGTTTGACAGATTTTGTTCCTGATCAAGAGTTTGTTCAATATCAAGCTTGGTTACCGAATTCCGGCACAGCACTGGATTTGGCCTGTGGCGCAGGAAAGAATACCCTATTTCTGCTTGAGCATGGTCTGAACGTGACCGCAATTGATGGATCGGATGTGGGTTTACAGCGGATTCGAGAAGAGGCCGATAAAAGGGGCTTACTGCGAAACGCGGATATATTCCAAGCGGATCTCGATACTTACCAACTTCCCATATCGCGTTTTGATCTTATCGTTGTGGTGCGTTATTTAAACCGTGAAATAATCAAAGATATTCGTGCTGCGCTTAAGCCAGGGGGCGTGCTTTTTTATAAAACCTTTAATCGTAATATTCTTAAATCAAGGCCCGGATTTAATTCCGCGTTTACGATTGAGACGAGTGAATTAATTGGGTTGTTTCCAGGCTGGATGGTGCTTGCAGATAACCAGGATGATCGTCACAGTGATAGTGCTTTTGCATTGCTCAAAAAGCCTGTTTGACCCGTTAAGTTAATCACTTTGATAACTCGACTGCCTGCTCTTTTTGGGACGGAATTCCCAATCTAAAGTCCAAATCTGCTTGTTGTTTGAATTGATCGGAAATCTTCCTTGTCTGCGGTTGTAACACGGGTTCTGTGGGCGCAGTGGTTTCGTCTAGTGTTTCCAGGCGTAAATCCTGATTATCCATGACCATTGGTGTTTTCTCCTCTGCTTCTACTCCTCCTTGCATTTCACCTCCCTCTTTTGCTTTTACGTCTTCTTGCTGCGTCATTTTCGTTTCCGTCTCCGTCTCCGTCTCCGACTTGGAGGGTGTCGTAAGCGATTGCAGTGAATCCAGTGTTGGTATGGCAGCTGATAACTGTGGCCAGTTTTGATTTAGCCAACCCCGCCATTTATCCTGATACAGGCTCGCCAGCGTAGTTAGTAACAGGATGACAGCAAGTGCGGGTAGCCAGCGAGGCCATAAACGTTCGGGCTCGGAGTGCATCACAGGCAATGCTTCTTTGGCCGCAATTTTGACAATATTTGGGGTGACTTCATGAACGCCCATACTGTATGCGCCGATCAGAGCGCGATCACACAACAGGTTGATTAGTCTGGGTGTGCCGTCGGTTAATTTATGTATAATTTTTGTTGCACTTTTACTAAACAGGCGTCTTTCACAACCCGCGATTTTTAATCGGTGCCGAATGTACGCGTCGGTTTCTCCACTTTCTAAGGTGCCGAGATGATAGCGGCTAGTAATGCGTTGCGCGACCTGGCGCATATCGTGTTCGGCCAATAGTTCTGCTAGTTCGGGCTGGCCGATTAGAACAATCCGGAGTAATTTTTGAGTGTCCGTTTCTAAATTGGTTAATAAACGAATCTGTTCAAGTGTGCGCTTGGGCAAGTTCTGCGCTTCGTCAATTATTAAAATGGTATGACGTCCCGCAGCGTGCGCTGCTAGCAATTTACGGTTTATAAGTTGGCTGAGCTCATTACTGGGTTGATGGACGTTAAAGGAAATATCCAGTTCTTGGCATAAGGTTCTCAGCAAGCTCCGTTCACTAATACGGGGGTTGAGAATTAGCGCAACATCAATATCCTCAGGTATATTGTTCAGAATAAATCGGCAAGCCATGGTTTTGCCCACGCCGACTTCACCGGTTAGTTGTACAAAACCATTCTTTTCGTTCAGCGCATAAAGCAGGTGCGCAATCGCCTCTTTATGGCTGTCACTCAAGAACAAAAAACGGGCGTCGGGGACGATTCCGAACGGTTTGCTATTGAGGCCGAAATGTTCCTGGTACACAGCTTGGTGCGGGTCGAATCAACATGCGGATATCATATCATTAACGCACGTCGTGTTTTGTCTGCTTTCATCGCCTTAAGTCTGGCACAACAACTAAAAGCGAACAGTCTCAATTTCCCAACTATGGGCGTTAACATGTAGCATCAAACAAGATGGGCCGTCATGCACCCGTGTTCTACCCGCTGCGCCCGGATTGGCCACCACCGGTGTTGTGCTATCGTCAACCGTACAGATATGGGTATGACCATAGATAACTAACTGTACGTCTGGGTATTCCTCGCGTAAAGCGCGATGAATGATATGTATGTCACGGTCCCACATTCGGTGTGAGTGTTCCATCGTTAAAATGCCCCCCGGGAGTTTGAGTTCAACTCGATCCGGGATATCAACAAGTATATGCTGATCTTGCGGTGCCCAGGTGCTGGGTGCGTCATTATTGCCTTTAACAGCAATAACATGATTGAGCTTCGGTTTTAAAGCGTCTAGAGAAGTTGCACCCATGATATCTCCTGCGTGCAAGGCAATATCGCATTGCCCGATGAAGCGCTCAATGTCACAATTGAGATGTCCGTGGGTGTCAGATACGACGCCGATATCCAATGATTGGTATTCACTGAAATCGAGCGCTAACTCGTAGTCAAACATCAGTCCGTAACTCGTTTTATTTTAGGTCTCTGTTTCAAAATCACTTTGGCCTTGCTTTTTTATTTGTACAGGTTTCTCAGTTTGACGCTGTTCCAGCCGTTTCTTACGCGCTTTTAGCCACTCATTGATCGCCTGTTCATGCATTTTAATGGTCTTTTCTCCAAAACACCTGCTTTTAGGATGCGGCTGGTAAATAAAAGTAATGGCTCTTCGTTAGTACTGATATCTTCCTGGGTTTGTTCGTCAACGTCGAATAAATGTTGAAAACTGTCTGATTGAACAAATCTGGCAAAGGAATCAATATCGTCACTACATATGTTAAAAGTTGAAGGGAACGTTCAATGGATGCGCCAATAGTTGGCCTGGAGGAGCGCTTTTTTTTAAAACAGTTTCACGCCGCCCACGATACATTATATTTTAATGTCTCGATTCTGAGTACAGTTTAGCGCGACAATTGTGATGAGGCCATCTACCAAAATTAATAGAAGACCTATCAATTTGAGTGCATTGAAAGCGCCTTAAACACCTGCAAAACGCGCCGTACCAGATCTATGGAACTACGCGATATGTTTTATGGCAAATAAAACCAGCGGTATCGTAAAAGCAGCAACTAGGGTTTGCAGGGTAATAATTTGTGCCATGGTCTCTTTGTCCCCGCCGAGCTGACTTGCCAGCACATAAGAAGACATTGCGGTCGGTATGGCGCCGTATAATACAAACATCTGTGCGGTTTGCGGCGAAAGGTTGAGAAATTGAATAAACCCGTAAATCAAGGCAGGGGTTGCAATCAATTTAGCAATGGTTGGCAAGCTTAGTGGTATGACCTTGCTGGTAAGGCTGGTGAGCTTTAGGCCCGCGCCTACGGTTAGAAGGGCCATTGGCAAGCCTGTCTGACCTAGAAAATAAAGCGCTTTGTGCAAGGGATCGGGTAGATTTATTGACAATAAATTAAACCCTAGTCCCACCAAGCAGGCGGCAATTAAAGGATTGGTTAGTAAATTTACTAGAAATGATCTATCCTGATAACCGCTGTCGAGATTAGATTTGTCTCCGTAGTAGCCGAGTACCATAACACTACTTATATTATTGAGGATGACCATGAATGTTGCGATGAGTGCCATGAGTGCGACACCCTGCCCAGGCATAATAAGGCCGGCGATGACCAAGGCAATGGTTGTGTTATTACGAATCGCGCCTTGGTACATGGAAGTAAAAGTAGTGCGTCTCAACCCTGGCCAGAGAAAGCCTAACCATTGCGTTGCGCCAATTAAATAAGTAGGGAGAGCGACACCGAGGATTGTTTTACCGATCAGGCTGCTATCGATGTTTGCACGAGCGAGCGTTGAAAAAATCAGTGCTGGAATCAAAATAAAGTAAACCAGCTTTTCCATTCCAGGCCAGAAATCAACCGCCGGAAAGCCACGTTGCCGAAAAAAGTACCCTAAACTGATGAGCAAATACAGGGGTAATAGAACATCGATGATATTCATGGTTTATGCCAGCCTTGAATTAAGGAATGATGCTTCTACCGCCATCTACGTCAATAATCTGGCCGGTTAGGTAAGGTGCGGACTGGATAAGAAATAGTGCTGTATTCGCGATGTCCTGCGGTTTGCCCAGGCGTTTTAATGGAGTGCGAGATATTAGTTGTTGTTGCGCGGTTTCATCATGCTGACCCTCTGGCCATAAAATAGCGCCAGGCGAGATCCCATTAACTCTAACAGGGGCAAGGCTTTGGGCAAAAGAGCGAGTTAAAGAAACCAGTCCAGCTTTGCTGGCGCAATATATTGGGTGGTTAGGTAGTGGGCGGTGCGCATAAATATCGACGATGTTAATAATACTACCTTCGTGCTGCCTAAGATGAGACGCTGCAGCTTGAGTCAGAAAATAGGGGGCCTTCAGGTTGGTATCAAATAGCGCATCCCAATCTTGCTCGCTGGAGCTGCCAAGCGGCGTGGGGAAAAAGGCAGAAGCATTGTTAATCAGTACATCCAGTCTACCCATCTGCTCTACCGCTTCCTCTAGCAGTGAAACTAGTTTATCAAACTTGCTCAGATCTCCCTGAATTACACTACAAGAGTGCTCACGCTGGCGGTTTAATTTTTTTTGCAGCTCGCGTGCGGGCTTGGAAGAAGTATGAAAATGAATGATGATATTCATCCCTGCAGCGTGCAAGGTTTCTGCCAGACAGGCCCCGATACGTTTTGCACCACCGGTGATTAATACAACTTTCGTACTTACATCGGGATTTTTAGGCAGATTTGACTTGTTTTGAGCCATGGTTTTTGCAATATTGCGCGCTGTATATGGTGCGAAGCTTGTATATTAATAGATGCGTGAGTATGTTATTTGTTAAATATGCGACACCAGCACTTTAATTTCTCCATCTCATTATTCATCCCGGGCCGCTTTGAGTCTGGGTCTAGATATTTACCTAGTTAGTGATTCTTTATATTCACCTATCTAAAACATGCGGTTTATAAAAACGCTAATTTATGTTGTCTAATTCACCGCCTGATACTTATCAGACGCATAGCCAGAAACTGTGCAAATTTATTCAAGGCATGATTGAAGCCAAGGGAGGTTCAATTGGGTTTGATGAGTATATGAACGCAGCCTTGTATGAGCCCAGAATGGGATATTACACCGCAGGCTTGCGCAAGTTTGGTGCAGCGGGAGATTTTATCACCGCACCCGAAATGGGTGATTTGTTTGGGCGTTGCGTAGCGCGCCAAATACAAGAGGTATTTTTGCAATTGGCCCAGCCATCCTTACTCGAATTCGGTGCAGGGAGTGGCGCATTAGCGGCGACTTTACTCGACGAATTAGCCCAACTGGACGCCTTGCCTGGTAAATATATGATTTTAGAAGTATCCAGTGAATTACGTGCGCGCCAGCAGGAAACGCTTAAGCAGCGCGTGCCCAAGTTGGCGAAACGGGTTATCTGGCTGGAACGCCTACCCGAATCGTTTGAAGGTGTGATCCTCGCGAACGAAGTACTCGATGCGATGCCCGTGAAGTTATTCGAGCAACACCAGTCAGGTGATATCTATGAACTGTCGGTTGTACTTGAAAGTAAAAGCGATACCGCGAACAGGTTTACCTGGGAACCGCGCACCGCCAATGCGCAAATGATTCGCTCGGTTCAAGCGCTAGATTTGGAGTTTACTGGCCAAGCCTATCGATCCGAACTCCATTATCAGGCAAATGCTTGGGTTAGAAGTCTGGCCGATGTGATCAGTCGCGGGGTGGTGTTAATAGTAGATTACGGATTTCCGCAGACAGAATACTATCATCCAGACCGCACAACGGGGACGTTGGTGTGTCATTATCGTCATCATGCAAATGACGACCCGTTCTACTTGCCTGGTCTGCAGGATATTACCGCGCACGTGGATTTCACTGCGATTACCAATAGTGCAAATGCGGCAGGTTTGGAACCCTTGGGATATGCCACGCAAGCGGCATTTTTGCTGTCTTTGGGCTTGTTGGATAAATTTCCGAGTGATTTATCGACTGAGGCACAATTAAGCCTCTCGCGGGAAATAAAAAAACTTACTATGCCCCATGAAATGGGAGAATTATTTAAAGTGCTCGCCTTAGGTAAAAACTACTCCACACCTCTAAGCGGGTTTTCCCAGCAAAATAATTTATTTAGACTTGAGGAGCCAAATTAATGGATAGCTTGCAAGCCCTGGTTTTAGCCTTAATTCAGGGAATTACCGAGTTTTTGCCCATTTCCAGCTCGGGGCATCTAATTCTCCTACCCAAGTTGTTGGGTTGGGAAGATCAGGGCTTGGCGTTTGATGTAGCTGTACACGTGGGTACGTTGCTGGCAGTCATCGCTTACTATCGCAATGAACTTGTTCTGGTCTTCAAGGAAACGCTGCAAAATCTTATTGGAGGAGCCTCGACTGAGCACAGTAGGCTGGGTTGGCAAATTGCTTTCGCTACCATCCCGGTTGGATTGGTGGGCTTGTTTTACGGTGATTGGATTGAGTCAACGCTGCGCAATCCCAGGTATATTGCGGTTGCGATGTTGGTGTTTGCACTGGCTCTGTGGTGGGTTGATCGCAATAATCGCCAAGCACGCGGGACGCGAGATTTGCACTGGAAAGATGTTTTGGTGATCGGCTGTGCGCAGGCGATTGCGCTCATGCCGGGCGTATCCCGCTCCGGGATGACCATCACCGCAGCTCTATTCATGGGATTAAAACGCGAATCAGCAGCCCATTTTTCATTTTTAATGGCGGTGCCCGTTATCTTGTTAGCTGGCGGGTTAAAACTGGTTGAATTGCTGCAGTCGGATGTACCTGTCAATTGGGGGCAGTTAATACTCGGTGTGTTGGTGTCCGCATTCACCGCGCTGGTTTGTATTCATTGGTTTTTGGGCTTTATTCGGCGCCACACGATGATGCCTTTTGCCCTATATCTTATTGTATTAAGTGGCTTTACTTTATATGTGTTTGCTTAGCGCCTAAGCTTGGAAATGGTTACAATAGGACGATACTATTATCGCATCTGCAAACTAAGCAATGTTTGACGTTGTAACCTATAAAATAACTCGTAAAAACCTCGATGAAGCTTAGTCCAGCGCAGTTTTTAGAATCGCCCCATAAAGTGGTTACCTTGCTAGGGATGTCAGGGGTAGGTAAAACCACCTTATCCAGCCAATTGCCGCAAGACAAGTGGTTTCACTACTCGGGTGATTACCGTATTGGAACCAAGTACCTCGAAGAGCCGATACTTGACAACATTAAGCGGCATGCCATGCAACAGCCGTTTCTGCGCGACTTAATCCGCAGTGATTCAATTTATATTTGCAGCAATATCACGGTGGATCATTTAAAACCTATCTCCACCTTTCTGGGCAAGATTGGCAATCCAATAATGGGTGGGCTCAATCTGGAAGAATTCAAGCGGCGTCAGCGCCTGCATCGTCAAGCCGAAATGCATGCGATGCGTGATGTGTCTGAGTTTATTCAAAAGGGCCGCGAATTATATGACTACCCACATTTTGTCAATGATGCGGGTGGCAGCGTATGTGAGTTTTCGGATGCTGAAGTTTGGAATCAATTGGCCGAGCAATCACTGATCATCTATTTGCAGGCGGACGAAGCGCTGGAGGATATGATGATCAAGCGCGCGATGGCTTCCCCCAAACCTCTGTATTATGGCGAGGCATTTCTCGACACCCACGTTAGTCAGTATCTTGCGGAGAATAGCCTGCGAGAGACGGATGAAATTGTGCCGGATGAATTTGTTCAATGGATATTTCCCAAGGTGATTGAATATAGACGCCCCCTGTATGAGCGAATCGCGAATAAACATGGTTACTGCGTGGACGCCAGTCGTGTGATGTCGCTTCAATCGGAACAAGACGTGCTACAACTGATTGCCGAGGCTCTATAAGCGAATAATCCAATGCCACTTATTGCCCATTCTAATTTGCCTACTTTCGCACGGTTACGCAGCGAAGGCGTGGAGGTGTTAAGCCTGGATCGCGCTGAGCATCAGGATATTCGAGAGCTGCATATCGGTATTTTAAATTTAATGCCGGATGCTGCATTGGAAGCAACCGAGCGCCAGTTTATGCGTCTGGTCGGGGGGTGTAATCGAATCGCGCAGTTTAAAATTCATTTATTCAGCGTTACCGAGTTTGAGCGCGGAGAAAAGGCCCAGGCGCATATAGATGCCTACTATGAAACCTTTGATCACATCAAAAAAGTCGGTTTAGATGCCTTGATTATTACTGGTGCAAATCCGGTGCAAAGGGAATTGGAGGAAGAACCCTTTTGGCAGCCATTGATCGAAATCGTGGATTGGGCGAAGCAAAGCGTCAGCTCGATCATGTGTTCGTGCCTGGCGAGTCATGCGATTGTCCAGCATTATTACGGGATCAAACGCTACCCACTTGAGCAAAAACGCTGGGGAGTATATTCGCACCGTATTGTCGATTTTAATCATCCACTGGTGGCGAATACGAACACCCGTTTCGACGCCCCTCATTCTCATGTGTACGAAGTCAATTCACGCCAATTACGCGACTTTGGCCTACAGGTGCTGGTGTCCAGTGAAGAAGCCGATTTTCATCTCGCTACCAGTGAAGATGGCTTTCGGTTTGTGTTTTTTCAGGGACATCCTGAATATGATGCGATTAGCCTCTTTAAGGAGTATAAACGGGAGGTTGGCCGGTTTATTGCGGGCGTTAGGCAAAACTATCCACCTTTTCCAGAACACTATTTCAGTCGCGAGGCGACCCGTATTTTGAACCATTTCAGAGACAAGGTTTTAAGCAAGCAAATCCAGGTAACCCGGATTGAGGATTTTCCCGAGGCGCAGGTTATTCCCTTGTTGGACAATACCTGGAGTGATACAGGTAAAGCAGTGATCAATAATTGGTTAGGGCTGGTTTATCAACTCACTTCCAAAGACCGACACCGGGCATTTATGCACGATGTCGACCCACAGCAGCCCCTGGCAAGAGTAACTTGCTGTGATTGATCTGCAGACCAAGTCAGTTTATAGTTAAATTGTTTATAAAAGAAGGAAATATATATGAAATGCTTGATTGTCGATGACGAGGCTTTGGCACGCAATCGCTTAAAAGCGATACTTGAGGAGCTAGAGGGCGATTACAACGTGATCGAATCTGACAACGGCCAGGACGCATTGAATAAATGCAATGATTACACGCCCGAGCTCGTATTCTTAGATATTCGTATGCCAGGCATGTCCGGAATGGAAGTTGCGCATCATTTAACCGCGTTTGAAGATCCACCAGCAGTTATCTTCACTACCGCCTATAATGAGTTTGCATTGGAGGCGTTTGAGGCGAATGCGGTTGACTATCTGCTTAAGCCAATCCGACGCGATCGCTTAAAAATAGCCATCGACAAGCTGCAACCCTTTACCGCAGAGAAAAAAGATGAGCTACCGCTTGACGAGCCGCGGCAAAACTTCGCCTTGACTGAAAAAGGAAAAATACGCTTGGTACCACTCGACGATGTTATTTATTTTCGCGCTGACAATAAACTGGTGCGGTTGCGTACTGTAGATGGTGATCATGTTATTTCCGAAGTGCTCAATAGTCTCGAAGAAGAGTTAAGCGACAAATTTATTCGTGTGCATCGCAATGCCTTGGTCTCAAAATCCCATATAGATGGGCTTACCCGTGACGAAGAGGTCGGTAAATGGTTCGTCCATTTCAAGACGGTCGACGACGTGCTCGAAGTTAGTCGCCGCCAAACGACCCACGTGCGTAAGTGGTTACGCAACAAAAGCTAAAAAATATCCAAGTTGGCGTAACTTGATCAGGGCTGTTTAGCAAGCTTCGAATCTTGCATTTGTTGGACCGAAGCTTCGAGTGCTTGCTCAAAGTAAAAATCATAAAAGTCCATCGTTAGAACACCGACGATTGAATCGTTCAAGGGTTTTCCGTCTGGCCCGACAAAGGCGACGGTTGGGGTCAGCCAAATATCGTATCGATCAGCGATTGATTGGTGATTGGATTTATCACCATTAAAGTCAACGACATCGTGATGCATGTCTAACTCCAATTCTCGCAGGATAAAGCGTGGGTCACTGCGCGAGAATTGAAAATATTCTTCGCGTAACTGATCGCAATAAGGGCAATGATTTGCCGTGACAAACAAGACAATGGGTTTCGCTTCTCGACGCGCTTCGCGTGCATCCAAGGCTAAATTTTCTGCCAGTTGAATCGGTTCTGCCCAAGCTGTGTGTATCGCAATTAAGCTACACAAGATAAATAATATTGGTTTTTGCATCGTATCAAGACTTGATTGAACCTGCCGAATTGTCGGTTAGATCGCGAAATTAGTTGACTTATGGCTTTATACCCCCCCTTTGATGCTAAAGCAAATGCTATGATCAGCGGTTTATAAAAACATAGCATGTCTATCCTTTGGTCTGGGATTGGTCTGGCGGGCGCATTGTGTAGACAGTATAAGGGGGTTAACACGCAGCATTAATCATGCGTAAGATTGTTAAACAACAATTTCTTAAAAGTCGACAAATCAAAGAGCATCGAATTTTAGGGTATTTTGGCAGTGCATTTGATCGTCGACAGTTATGGCATGTTACGCGTCATTCCGTCGCTAAAGCAGTTGCGGTTGGTATTTTTTCTGCCTATTTACCGGTCCCAATGGAAATGTTGATCGCTGCTTTGCTGGCATTTATTTTACGTGCAAACTTACCCATTTCAGTATTGTTGATTTGGATATCTAATCCGTTTACGTGGGCTATTTTGTGGGGCCCGCCGTATGTGTTGGGCGCTTTTTTGTTAGGCGAGGCTGATGAACCAGTGCAGTTGATGACACGTGCCTGGATAGAACAACACTACAGCGCTTTGTTGCTGGGTTGTACATTGGTAGGTCTGGCGATGGCCGTGGCGGCGTATTTTACCGTGCAATTGTTATGGCGTTTGGAGGTGGTAAAGCAATGGGAGCAAAGACGAATGGAGCGTCAGCAGAAAAAAGACTCAGCATAGGTGGTAACAACTGAACCGAGTTCACGATATAGGCCCGGTTGTGAGTGAGACGCTATTGATTGGGTAAGCGCGCTTTAATTTGGTGATGGATACAACCAAATTGTCCGCATGCCTAGTTACACTCAACTAGGTGTATGTTATTTCTTCAACAAGTCACGAATCTCGGTCAATAAAACTTCCTGTGCAGACGGTTCCTCTTCAGCTTCTTCCTCTTCTTCTGCTAATTCTGCCGCTTCTTGCATTTTATTGACCGCCTTGATCACCAAAAATATCGCAAACGCGATGATCAGAAAACTGATAACTGTGTTGATGAACAGGCCCCAGTTCATGGTGACCGCGCCGGCTTCTTTGGCCGCTTCTAAGGTAGCGTATGGGGCGGCAGTGGTGCCTTCTTTTATGACGGTAAATATATTAGTGAAATCAATACCGCCCATTAGCAAGCCAATAGGGGGCATAATTACGTCTTCTACGAATGATTTTACAATGGTGCCAAATGCTGCGCCAATGACGATACCGACGGCCATATCCAACACGTTGCCGCGCATAATAAACTTCTTAAACTCATCCATCATGATGGCGTTTCCTCATAACTCTGGTAAAAACCAGCATTATATCGGTGCGAAACTGGATTACCATGCTTGGTTAAATTTTCATTAAGTTTTAGCAAAATGTGGAGCAGAATAATTGTGCCTACGCTCAACAATTGCTACGATGCACATTACCAAAATAGTTGAGTGTTGACACCATGACAAATCCCCGATTTTCTATAGGACTGATTTCTAGAATACTCGTATTCGCTGTGTTCGCGAGTATTTTGTCAGCTTGTGCAACCAATCCGGTATCGGGTCGACAAGATATCGTGTTAATGTCAGAAGCGCAGGAAATCCAACTTGGCAAACAAAGCCATGAGCAGATTCTCAAACAGTACGGCAAATTAGATAATCCAGAATTGCAAGCAATGGTGGACCGAGTCGGGCAAAGGCTCGCTGCGCAAAGCCATCGCTCACAGCTTGATTTTACCTTTACCGTGCTCGATTCTCCGGATGTCAACGCGTTCGCATTACCGGGCGGCTATGTTTATATCACGCGCGGTATCATGGCCTATTTAAACAGCGAGGAAGAACTGGCTGGAGTATTAGGTCACGAAATTGGACATGTTACAGCACGCCATGGTGTCAAACAACAAACCGCCCAAACCGCAAGTGGTCTGGTGGGTATATTGGCGGTTATTGCCACGGGTAATAGAAGTGTTGCTCAAACCACCAATGTGATCGGGTCCGCACTGGTTAGTGGCTACGGGCGTAAACATGAATTAGAAGCGGACCGACTCGGTGCTGAATATCTGGCGAAGATTAATTATGATCCAGAGTCAATGTTGGATGTCATCGGTGTGCTAAAAAATCAGGAACTTTTCGCTAAAGAACAAGCAAGGGCAAACGGTGAAGACGCCTCTGCAGTTGGTTATCATGGGGTGTTTTCCAGCCATCCCGACAATGACAGGCGCTTGCAGGAGGTGATTCGGGCGGCGAAAAAATACCAGACGTCTGGTTCCCAAAGCCCTGATCCGGCGCACTATCTGAGAATGACAGATGGCATGGTTTTTGGGGATTCTGAGGCGCAGGGGATTATTAAGAAAAACAAGTTTTATCATAAAGACTTAGATTTGTATCTTCGATATCCTGAAAATTGGAAATTAATCAACCAGCCTGATCGATTAGTCGCAGTTTCAGCGGATAAAAAGCAGATTATTCAGTTTGTGCTGGGAGATCCCAAGGCCACCGATCCCCAACAATTGCTTAATAAAACCTTTCCTAAATTACGTTCGGGTCGATTTCGAGGGCGCAATACCTATTCCGGTATTGCTGAGTTGGGTTCTCCTTGGGGAAAGCGTGAAGGTTACGTCGCTGCGGTTCGACACAATGGCAAGGTGTATATGCTTATGGGGGTAGGACAAAATAGGGCGCCGGACAATCAGTTTTTCGATACGGTGGCGTCACTTAGATCATTAAAGTCGAGCGAAAGAAATCTCGCGCGCAGTAAAAAGCTCAAATTAATCCGCGCGAAAAGAGGGGACACCTTTACGCGTCTGGCGAAAAGTTCAAATCTTGATCAATTCCAGGAAGCGCGCTTACGCTTGCTAAATGGCCTGTATCCAGATGGAGAGCCAGTACCGGGGCAGCTCATCAAGATCGTCAAGTAAATTGCTGGTAACATCGATGGTAGTCTCGCAGGCACCTGCTAGCGTCTATTAACCGTTATGACAAACCGTTGTTTAGTGGTGGGCCCCTCTTGGGTAGGCGATATGGTCATGGCGCAAAGTTTGTTCATGCGCTTAAAAAAGGATCAACCTGATAGGTATTTGGCCGTCCTTGCGCCCGAGTGGTCGGAAGCCTTGCTATCGCGGATGCCGGAAGTAGATGCATCTATGGTGATGCCAGTTGGGCATGGCCAGTTGCAATTGGGAATTCGCTGGCGCTTAGCACGAGAAATAAAACAGCAGCGTTTCGATCAGGCTATCGTTCTTCCGGGTTCACTAAAATCTGCGTTAATTCCATTTTTCGCGCGAATAAAAAGGCGCACTGGGTTTATTGGTGAGCAACGCTATGGAATACTCAATGATTATCGCAAACTAAACAAAGAAAATTTACCGTTAAACGTTGAACGCTTTTTGGTCCTCGGCAGCGATACCCACCAATTACCCGATGATATCCCCAAACCTTCGTTACAGTATAATGAGGTAGGTAGAGTAAAGGTAAAGGAGCGGTTTTTAATATCCACTAAATTACCCTTGCTAGCACTATGTCCGGGCGCAGAATTTGGTCCTGCTAAGCAGTGGCCAGTAAAACATTACGCGAATGTGGCGAAACAAAAACTGAGGGAGGGCTGGCAAGTTGCGATCTTAGGTTCTACGGCGGATCAGGCAATCAGCAAACAAATCAATGGCCGGACTGGGGACCAGTGTATCGATTTGTCGGGGCAAACCAGTTTAACTGAAGTCATAGATGTGCTTTCTTTGGCCGATTATGTGGTCAGCAATGATTCTGGGTTGATGCATATTGCCGCAGCGCTGGAACGGCCACTGGTGGCGCTTTATGGTTCGAGTTCACCCGATTTCACGCCACCACTGTCTGATCAATGCGACATTTTGCAACTAAATTTGAGTTGCCAGCCGTGTTTTCAACGCCTGTGCCCCTTGGGCCATACCCATTGCCTGGAAAAGCTGGAACCGCAGCGGGTGCTGAAATCAATGGATGAATGAGAGGCAATATGGGGCTTTGGTGAAACCTGGCAGGCAAAGAGTTGAGTTGTGCATAGGGGGTAAATCCATTATGTTAACTCCAATGGAAAAATAATAATTTTCACATCTTACGAATAAGATCACTTTGACTTCAACACAATCATTACTGGATAAAAGTATTTCCGAGCTTAACCGCTTGATATTGGGAAAAGAAACCGCTGTCCAATTGGCGGTAAGTTGTTTACTTGCGGGTGGGCATTTGCTGATAGAGGATTTGCCTGGAATGGGTAAAACCACGTTGGCGCAGGGCTTGGCTAAGGTGCTGGGGCTTAAATATACGCGCGTGCAATTTACCAGCGACTTACTTCCTTCGGATTTGATTGGCGCTGCTATTTTTGAGCCGCACAAAGAAAAATTCAGTTTTCGTCCAGGCCCAATTTTTAGTCAATTATTAATGGCCGATGAGCTCAATCGTGCCACCCCCAGAGCGCAAAGCGCGTTACTCGAAGCGATGGAAGAAGGACAGGTCAGCACGGACGGTCAAACCTACACCCTGCCCACGCCTTTTTTTGTTATTGCGACCCAGAATCCACAGACTTACGCAGGCACTTTTCCGCTACCAGAATCCCAACTCGATCGCTTTTTAATGCGAATTTCGCTTGGTCACCCCAGCGCGGATGCGGAACGCAAGTTGCTCACAGGAAATCATGGACGGGGCATGCTTGCGCAACTTGAGCGTGTGATGAATGATGAGTTATTGGCAATCATTCGTGTCCATGTGCCCCAAATCCGGATAAGCGATGAACTATTGGATTATATCCAGCGCTTAGTCGCCCAAACTCGGTTAACCGATATTTGCGAGCTTGGCCTTTCTCCCCGGGGAGCCTTGGCTTTGGTAAGGGGCACCCAAAGTTGGGCGATGATTCAAGGTCGTGAATATGCTTTGCCGGAAGACGTGCAAGCGGTGTTTGCAGCGGTGGCTGGCCATCGTATTATTGGTCGTAGTGAAAGTCATGGAGATCAGTTAGCTCGACAAATTTTGGTAAGTGTCGACGTGGTAGCCTAAATAACGATCAACGGGTTCAAATGGCCTCCGCATTTCTTTCTGATTTTCTCCCGCACAGGCTACTGCAACGCTTTTTTCCACGGCACGTGGGTCCTGCACCCTCACGCAACGCGTATTTTCACTTGCGAAATATCTATATCCTGCCGACCTTGGCGGGCTTGGGTCTGCTATGCATTGTTGCGTTGACCCTGATTGCAGCCATTAATTTTCAAAACTCAATGATCTATATCGTATGTTTTTGGCTCGCGAGTTTGTTGGTTATTAATATTCTATATACGTTTCGCAATTTATCGGGGTTACACCTGGAGTTGTTAGGGACAGAACCCTGTTTTGCGGGACAAAATTGCCTGATCCGGCTGTCTGCGTCGAGTGAGCAAAACAAAGGTGCAATCTATGTTGGTTGGAAAGCGTATGATTTGGCGTTAATAGATCTTTACAACGCCAACTCATGTGAGCTGAGTATTTCTTATCCGGCGCCTAAAAGGGGTCATCTCAAGCCGCCGCGATTAGACGTATTTACCCGCTATCCAACTGGACTCATTATTGCCTGGGCGTATGCGCGGCTGAATATCAATGCGATTGTGTACCCTGAGCCTAAGCTAATTGAGCCCCATTCAGAAATACTGATTGGCGGGCAGGATGCTGAAGATGGGCAAGAATTGACCAATGGAGTGAATGACTTCTCAGGTATGCGTCGCTATCAGGCTGGAGATCGCTTGCAACGAGTGCATTGGGCAAAATACGCTCAGACCAGAAAGCTCTACACCAAGAATTTTGTGGATTATCAGGACCATGACCTATGGCTTGACTGGCAAGAAATGCCCACAGGAAGCGTGGAACAACGCTTGTCACATTTATGCGCGAGGGTGCTGGCCTTACATTCACGGCAGCAAACCTTTGGTTTGAAAATCCCAGGTAAAGTGATTGAGCCTGCAAATGGTGATGTACATCGACACCGTTGTTTAACCGCACTGGCGCTGTATACGGCTGAGGAATGAAACCGCTGAGAGCCATTAGTACCCAGATTAATTATGCTGGCATGATGTGGTTGTTGGCCGCGCAGGTGGCGGTCATGTTACCATTTTTAACCTATTTACCTCTCTGGTTAGTGTCCGTGCTATTAATTTCGACCGCTTGGCGTATACGGGTTCTGCGCGGACATTTAGCCCAACCGATATTTCTGGTCAAAGCCGGTGTGGTTTTTATTGGTGTATTTGCACTGGCGATTAGTGGTCTTGAGCCACTTTCACTGGATATGATGTCATCTTTGTTACTCCTCGCCTTTGCCTTTAAGGCAATAGAAGTCATTCATCGCCGTGATGCGGTGGTCGTTATTTTTACTGGTTATTTTCTGGTGGCGGTCCAGTTTTTGTATAGCCAGTCAATCGGGACTGCCTTATACGGTCTGATTTGTATGTTGCTGTTAACTGCAGCATTAATCGCCATTCAGCAGAATCAACCAAAACAGATTGGTGATCACTTAAAGCTAGCAGGGTTAATGTTAGTGCAATGTTTACCGCTCATGATTATTGTGTATCTATTCTTTCCTCGTTTGCCGCCGCTATGGGCGGTATCGTTACCCAGCGATCAGGCCAGATCAGGGATCAGCGATCAAATGTCGCCGGGTGATATTGCCAATCTATCCCAATCAGATGATCCGGCATTTCGGGTCAGTTTCAAAGGGAGGCGCCCCCAACAAAATCAGCTATATTGGCGGGGCCTAACTCTCAATTACTTCGACGGTGTGGGCTGGCAGCAATTTGGTGAGCAACTGGCACTACATGAACTCGAGAACGCCTTACGCGTTAATCCAGAATCGTTTACGGCAAGCAATCCAAGCAAGGCTAATCCAGTTAATTACGAAGTGATTTACGAGCCCAGTCGCCAGCCCTGGTTATTTACCTTATCTTCCGTGACTGACTGGGAAGGCGATGCCATTTTAGGATTTGATTACCGCTTAATGGCGACCAGGGCTTTACATGCACCCATTGCACTAAAGGTGCAGAGTGTGCTTGGCGCAAAGCGTGATCAGAAGCCAAGCCAAGTGCTTGAAGAATTAAGTTTACAGTTGCCTGGCGAGGAAAACCCGCGCGCGCTAGCCCTGGCAAGAAAATGGAGAAGCGAAGCAGGTAGCGATCAGGCTTACGCGCAGCGCGTGATGGCCCACTTTCATAAACAGCTATTTTACTATACCTTGCGCCCGCCTCTGACTGGACAGATACATACCATCGATGAATTCTTGTTTAATACCAAAAGTGGTTTCTGCTCACATTACGCTGGGAGCTTCGTATTTTTAATGCGGGCGGCGGGTATTCCAGCGCGTGTGATATTGGGATACCAAGGTGGCGAGTGGAACGAGGCAGATCAATACTTGACCGTGCGGCAATACGATGCGCACGCCTGGACAGAGATTTGGTTTGAAGACGCGGGTTGGGTGAGATTTGATCCGACCGCTATGGTTGCGCCGGAAAGAATTGAGCAGAACCTACAAGTCGCGGTAAAGGATGAAGGCAGTTTTCTAGAACAAGATCGGTTCTCGATGGTGCATATTTCATGGCTCAACGGACCGCGTATAAAATGGGACGCACTCCAATATGGCTGGCGGCGTTGGGTACTCGGCTATGATCATAATCGTCAAAATGAGTTGCTAACGAATTGGTTAGGTAAAATTTCAGTCATGCGGATTGCGATCATTTTTAGTGGTTTGTTCGCCTTGGTCATGATCTTTTGGTTGGCTTGGCTAGGGTTTCTGCGTTTTACAGATGATGGCTCGCCAAGCATCAAGCTATATCGTGAACTTTGTAAAAAACTGGAAAAACGCGGCTTGTCTCGTCCTCCTGCGATAGCGCCAAATCAATTTAGCGACATGGCAGCTGAGCGTTTTCCCGAAAAAGCACAGAGCATCCGAGAAGCGACTATGCTGTTTGAACAAATGACATACGCCAAGCATACAATCGCTAACCAAGACAGGTTACTAAAAAGGCTCAAAGCGCTGATCAGGCAGATATAGCTAAAGAAAGCGTGCAGGATAAAAAGTGTAACGCGATCTAGTGTTATTATGCGGGCCGACAATTAATTAGTTCTTAAAGATACAGACCCAATTAAACTTGCGATGTTAGGAAAACCGTTAAGTGTTCTAACCCAAGGCAATAAGTCCATGTTAAAGCAGGGCTAAACCAAAAAATACCCGTGGATAAATCCTTACCAAAAGCCCGCGAGCCGGGGCAGTTTGTCATATATCAGAATGACGCGCCTTTGTACGAACGTGCCCCGAGCCTGGATGAGAATGGCAAACCTTATGCGGATTTCATGATGTTAATTCCAAAGCTAAATCAGGTGCCCGCACACGAACTAAAGCTAAAAATGGCTGGCTTACAGGCGGTCTTAGGGAGCCATACAGAGGTCGTTTTTGCCGATCTGAATTTAAAAATAAATGTATTGTGGGTTTCGTTTAAGCCGACGTTAGGCCTAATTGAGCAAATCGCGGCAGACATACAATCACGGGTTCCTGAAGCGAAACTAATCAGCGGAGAAGTTGGCGCACGCAAATGACGTCTTAAGTAGGGTTGAATAAACAATCCCTATTCCATCCAAAGTGGCTTGTGATAGTACCAGCACGCCGAGTTCGGGTAAAATAACCCGCGACTTTCAATCAGAATTATTTAGTAAAATAATGGGCAGCACAATTTCCGATTTTAGCGATGAGCAAATCAAACCGGTGTAGCCATTGATTAACCAGTGTCATAAGCATGAAACCGATCTCCAGTTCGGAGATAGTAAATTACAAATTGGCCCTGGCAAGGCTGATTTCAGTGTTTTTTCGAGCATCTTTTGGAATGTGCGTAGTTGCAATATTGATGTTTTCAGGGCGATCGTAGTGCAATGTTGTGCCCAGTATTTTTACGCTACACATGCGCAATACTGCACTCACCAGTCTGGTTTCCCCCAGGTTGAAGACTGTGATTTTTAGCGGTATTACGTGAGCAATCAAATCGAGAACGAAAAGCGAACGGCGTCAAAGACGGCGTGACTGCTGCAGATATAAATTAATTTTAACCGGAGTAGTATATGAGTGAAAAACAAAACGCGTTTTACGCACAATCTGGCGGCGTCACTGCAGTGATAAACGCCTCCGCCGCCGGCGTGATCGAAACCGCGCGCGCGAATAGCGATAGAATTGGTACGGTTTATGCCGGTCAAAACGGTATTATTGGCGCGCTAACCGAAGATTTGATTGATACGTCTGCTATTTCTGAAGCGGATGTTGCAGCGCTTCGATATACCCCCTCGGGTGCGTTTGGTTCATGTCGCTATAAACTCAAAAGCCTTGAAGAAAATCAGCGCGAGTACGATCGGCTGATCGAAGTATTTAAAGCGCATAATATAGGTTACTTTTTCTACAATGGGGGAGGAGACTCAGCCGATACCTGCCTCAAGGTCTCTCAGTTATCTGAAACCATGGGTTACCCAATCAAAGCGATTCACGTGCCTAAAACGGTTGACAACGATTTGCCCATTACCGATAACTGCCCGGGGTTTGGTTCGGTGGCTAAATACATTGCAGTGTCGACGCTAGAAGCGAGTTTTGACGTCGCATCCATGGCCAAGACGTCCACCAAAGTGTTTGTGCTGGAAGTCATGGGGCGCCATGCGGGTTGGATTGCGGCCGCCGGTGGCATGGCCTCAGGCGCCATCGATTTACCTATTTTGATCTTATTTCCAGAAATCACTTTTGATCGCAAAGCGTTTATGGCCAAGGTGCAGGAAAAGGTAGACACCTATGGCTACGTCTCAATTGTGGTATCAGAAGGTGTACAGGATGATGATGGTAAGTTTCTTGCTGACCAGGGTTTAACAGATGCATTTGGACATGCGCAGTTAGGCGGAGTTGCGCCAGTAGTGGCGAATATGATTCGTGAAGATCTCGGACTCAAATATCATTGGGGGGTGGCTGATTATATGCAACGCGCTGCACGTCATATTGCCTCCAAATCAGATGTGGATCAGGCCTACGCATTAGGCGAGGCGGCGGTCAATCTGGCACTAGAAGGGAATAATTCGATTATGCCCACAGTAGATCGAATATCAGATAATCCTTACAAATGGCAAATCGGCAGTGCGCCACTAGATAAAGTGGCGAATGTAGAAAAAATGATGCCCAGAGATTATATTTCCAAAGACGGTTTTGGCATTACCAATGCCTGTCGCACCTATCTTGGCCCGTTAATGGAGGGCGAGGACTACCCGCCATATAAAGATGGTTTACCCCAATACGTTAAGCTCAAGCATAAATTGCTGGATAAAAAACTTGAGACATTTGAAGTTTAAGGGCAATATCGGAACTTCTAATGAACTAATTTAGGGCAGCCATGACGCTTGAAAAGGCGCGGAATATTCTCCAAGTACAGGTCGATTTCGATGGTTTTTACTACCGACATGGCACTAAATTAAGCTTGGCAGATGGATTCAGTGAGCACGGCCATCCAGTAGCGGATAAATCTATTACTGAGTTTAAATTGGGGGAGGTTCTCCAATTTAGTTCAGAATACACCTTTAATTTGCCCGCTTGAGTATGGCTAAGTTTGAGATTACGCCTAATCGTTCCCTGAGTTCGCGTGGTATGGTTTTGGTTATTTCTGCCTTCGGTGTGGTGCTCGGATTGCTTGCTTTACGCCTGGCATGGATGGGCTTATGGCTGGTTATTCCTTTTTTACTGCTGGATTTGCTCGCCGTTGCCGCAGCTTTTTATTGGATTCGAAAAAAAAATAATTTGCGTGAATCCGTTAGAATCGACAAAAAGTGTCTGCAGATCAAGCATCACGAGCATCGGAAAGCCAAATCCTGGGAGTTTGACTTAAACTGGGTAAAGGTAGATTTGCAGAAAAACGCACATCCCTGGCAGCCTAGCCGCCTGCTGATCGGTTCGCATGGAAAGTGGGTCGAACTTGCTAGTTTTCTGACGGATGATGAACGCGCTGACTTATCCTATGCGTTAAACCGATCCATTGACGAACAACTCAACCATGCCTGATGCGGGAACCTATCCAGATCAGTCTTTTATTCGGAATTGGTCTGAATATCTCGACTGCTGTAAGCTGAAAGTAGTGGCGCTTATCATGTTCACCGCCTTGGTGGGCATGTTGTTATCGGTGGAGGGGATGGTGCCGACTATTAAGGCTTTCTGGGGTTTAATCGGAATTGGCCTAGCGGCGGCAGCGGGTGCTGCCCTCAATCATGTGATTGATGAAGAAATAGATCAACGCATGGAGCGCACAAAGTATCGGCCGGTTGCGCAAGGGCAGTTAAAACCTGCCAATGTTGTTATCTTTGCAATCGCGATGGCCGCGTGCTCCGCGTTAGTTTTGTATGTATTCGTTAACACCTTAACGATGCTGCTGACCATGGCATCAATGATTGGTTATGCTGTGATCTATACCATGTTCTTAAAACGCAATACGCCTCAAAATATTGTTATTGGTGGCGCTGCGGGCGCTGCTCCACCGGTGCTCGGGTGGACCGCCATAACAGGGGAGTTACACAGTGAAGCACTATTATTGTTTCTAATTATTTTTGTATGGACCCCACCGCATTTCTGGGCGCTGGCAATTAAGCGCCATAAGGAATACGCCAAGGCCAAGGTGCCCATGTTACCCGTGACTCATGGTATCGCGTTCACCAAATTGCACGTCGTGCTGTACACGGTACTGTTGTTTATCGTGACGTTAATGCCATTTTTAGTCTTTATGAGTGGAACTATTTATTTAGCCGGCGCAATTTCACTTGGTGTTGGTTTTGTTTACTACGCGTGGAAGTTGTATTCAACCGAAGGCGATGAATTTGCAATGAAAACCTTTGGCTATTCCATTTTCTATCTGACAGCCTTGTTCGCTTTTTTTCTGGCCGACCACTATCTGCGCATATTCATTCGTGCGTTTTTTCTCAGCTAATATATATAATGGCCGAGCAGCAAGAAAACATTTCTCCATTTTCCATCTTAAAAAGCGCTTTATCGGCAATGATCGGGGTGCAGAGCAATGCAAATCGTCAGCGTGACTTTAATAGTGGAAAATTTTGGCATTTCTTTATTGCAGGTGGCATTGTCACCATTTTATTTCTGGCGGTAGTCTGGATTAGTGTAAAGCTACTAATGGCAAGTATTTGAGATACGTGTTACGCATAAACTAGTGGGGCAGAACATACCTTATGGTGAAAAAGAGTAAGCAAAAATCGCTGCAGAAGAAGCTCAAGAAAATCATAAAAAAAATGCAGCGAATTCAGAAAAATATCGCAGCTGACGAGCAACCGCTGGCAATGCATGAACTCGATACCTTAACCGAGCTAGGAGAACAATATGCTGCGGTAGTGAGCGCCATGGAAACGGAGAAAGTCTAGCTCATTTATAACTCATCCATATTGTTTCTTGGCTCGGCAGGCGGCCTACATAAGGCTCGCTAATCACGTGCTAATTTCTTTTTGGTAAAAAGTCCTTTGGTAGATTGCAGCCCGATGCAGGATTCGATAGTATTGACCTAGATCAAGTAACAATAAAAAATATACTTATATTTGTTAAGGCAATAATATTGAACCATGCAAGCGCAGTTCAGGGGCTTAGCTTAAATATAAGAAAGCAACAAAATAACTATTTTTATAAAGGAGACTCAGAATGATTCGAGCTATTCAGGCAATCATCGGTTTGGTTACGACCGTTGTTTCGTTTACTGTACAGGCTAAATGGGAAACCAACCTAACCAAGGGTGTCACCGAGTTGAGTCGGGAGGTTTATGACCTACATATGTTGGTAATGTGGGTATGTGTTGCTATCGGTGTGCTGGTATTTAGCTTAATGATTTATTCCATGATTAAACACCGAAAATCATTGGGTCATGAGCCTGCAACCTTTCACGAGAGTACTAAAATCGAAATTGTCTGGACAATCGTGCCCATTCTCATTTTGGTTTCTCTGGCTATTCCAGCGGCTAAAGCATTGATAAAAATGGAAGATTCCTCCAATGCGGATTTGACCATCAAGATTACGGGTTATCAGTGGAAGTGGCAATACGAATACCCAGAAGAAGGTATCAGCTTTTTTAGTAATCTTGACGCAGCCAGTCGAGAAGCGAGTGCAAGAGATTCTGGTATTGACCCAGGCACCGTCGATAACTATTTATTGAACGTAGATAACCCGTTGGTGATTCCAGTCGGTAAAAAAATCCGTTTTCTATTTACGTCAACCGATGTCATCCATGCCTGGTGGGTGCCGGATCTGGCAGTTAAAAAAGATACTGTTCCCGGGTTTATAAATGATATGTGGGCAAATGTTACCAAGCCGGGAATATATCGTGGCCAATGCGCGGAACTTTGTGGAAAAGACCATGGTTTTATGCCCATTGTGGTGATTGCCAAAGAACAGGCAGAATATGATGAATGGGTAAGTGAGCAGATTGCCGCGGCTAAGCAGGCAGAAGCAGAAAGCGCTAAGACATGGGACATGGCAGCACTGATGGAGCAGGGAGAGAAAGTTTATACCACCAGCTGTGTTGCTTGTCATCAGGCGGGGGGACAGGGCATCCCGGGCGTATTTCCAGCGATTACTGGTAGTGCGATTGCTACGGGAGGCATCAGCGAACACCTTGATGTCATAATGAATGGTCGTGAAGGAACCGCGATGCAGGCGTTTGCAGGACAGCTCAGTGATGCAGATATAGCTGCCGTCATCACTTTTCAGCGTAATGGTCTGGGTAACTCGGTAGGAGATATGGTTCAGCCATCAGATGTTAAAGCCGCGCGATAGAATAAAGCAGTAGATTAGAGGAAATTTCAATGAATGCACATGCAGTAGATTCACATGATCATCACGGGCCCGCCAAAGGGTTAATGCGCTGGGTAACCACCACGAATCACAAAGATATCGGAACTTTGTATTTGTGGTTTGCGCTTATCATGTTTTTTGTTGGTGGAATCATGGCGTTGATTGTTCGTGCCGAATTATTCCAACCCGGTTTACAATTTGTTGACCCCAATTTTTTCAATTCGATGACTACCATGCATGCGCTGGTTATGATCTTTGGCGCGTTGATGCCTGCCTGGGTTGGTTTGGCAAACTGGATGATTCCACTGATGATTGGCGCGCCGGATATGGCCTTACCCCGCTTGAATAACTGGAGTTTCTGGATCCTACCCTTCGCAGGCGCTTTGCTATTGGCTACTTTGTTTGTGGAAGGCGGCGCACCGGCTTCTGGCTGGACCATGTATCCGCCGCTGGTGTTGCAAACAGGGGCTGCGTTTCCCATGCTCATATTTGCGGTTCACCTGCTGGGTATTTCTTCTATTATGGGCGCGATTAATATCATCGCAACGATTATGAACTTGCGTGCGCCAGGCATGACTTACATGAAAATGCCGATGTTTGTATGGACTTGGTTTATTACGGCCTATTTACTTATCGCCACGATGCCTGTGTTGGCTGGTGCGGTTACCATGTTGCTGACGGACAAATATTTCGCCACCAGTTTTTTCAGTGCTGCGGGTGGTGGTGATCCAGTCATGTTCCAGCACATCTTTTGGTTCTTTGGGCACCCTGAAGTATATATTTTGATTTTGCCTGCATTCGGCATTATTTCACAGATAGTCCCTACCTTCGCGCGCAAGCCTTTATTTGGTTATAGCTCCATGGTATATGCAACGGCTTCAATCGCGTTTCTTTCATTTGTGGTATGGGCGCATCATATGTTTACCGTGGGTTTACCGGTATCTGGTGAGCTATTTTTTATGATGGCGACTATGATGATCGCAGTTCCAACCGGAGTAAAGGTATTTAACTGGGTATCCACTATGTGGCGTGGTGCGATGACTTTTGAAACTCCGATGTTATTTGCGATTGGATTTATCATGATGTTCACTATCGGTGGTTTCTCAGGCTTGATGATGGCGATTACGCCAATCGATTTCCAATACCACGATACGTATTTTATCGTTGCGCATTTTCATTACGTATTGGTACCTGGTGCAATTTTTGCGGTCATGGCGGCAGTTTATTACTGGTTACCTAAGTGGACAGGCAATATGTATGACGAGAGTCTGGGTAAATTTCACTTCTGGATGTCGACGATATTTGTGAATATATTGTTTTTTCCACAACATTTTGTGGGTTTGGCCGGTATGCCACGGCGTATTCCTGACTATTCCGTACAGTTTACCGATTTCAATATGATTTCTACGATTGGTGCATTCGGATTTGGTTTAAGTCAATTGCTGTTTGTTTACATTATTTTGAAGGCTGTGCGTGGAGGGGACAGCGTGAGCGACCAGGTTTGGGATGGTGCTGAAGGTTTAGAGTGGACATTAAGTTCACCACCCGAATACCATACCTTCACTGAGCAGCCGCAAGTTCAGTAAAGGTGTATCTAATTATTGGTATCGTGTTGTAGCATTATGACCATTACTGCGGCGAGAAAAAAGAGAATCAGGCTGACGGCTTTGGCGTTGGGAACACTGGCGCTGTTTGTCTTACTGACTTTTTTTTACTTAGTCGCAACAAAAGGGGGATAGCATGAAGTCAGCAGTCCTTTCCAAGCGAAAACTAATCAAACTGTTTGCGATCCCCATTGCGATGTTTGGTTTCGGATACTTGATGGTACCGATTTATGACGTTTTCTGCGATGTGACGGGTCTAAATGGTAAGACTGGTGTGATCTCAAGCAATGCAGCAAGCGCCCAGGCCAAGGTGGCTGATCGCACCATTAAAGTAGAATTTATATCGAGTGTGAACCAATCTGCACCATGGGAGTTTAAGCCTGCGCAATCGAGCATGATAGTGCATCCCGGTCAACCGTATCAGGCCAGCTATATAGCGCGAAATCTCCAGGATTTTGACGTAGTTAGCCAGTCCGTTCCAAGTGTTGCGCCGTCCAAAGCGGCTACGCACTTTAATAAAATGGAATGTTTCTGTTTTACCGAACAGAAATTTAAGGCTAATGAACAAAGAACTATGCCGTTGACATTTATTGTTGACCCAGATGTTCCGGAAGATGTGGATACAATCACCTTGTCGTATACACTATTTACCAAGCAGCCAGTCAACTTGGCACAAAATAATTAACCACCAATACAGCACATTATAGAAGAAGAGGAAACCATGGCTAATTCAGCAGATCATCATTATTACGTTCCGCACGGAACGAAGTGGCCAATTCTCGGCTCAATCGGCCTTACAACACTTATCGTGGGTTTTATCAATATTTTAAATGGTGGCACCAACGGAAAATACGTAATGATTATTGGTGCGTTAATTCTCATCTATATGCTCTTTGGCTGGTTCGGTGAAGTCATTCGCGAAAGCGAAAATAGTACCTATCATGCCTGGGAGGATAAATCATTTCGACTTGGAATGAGCTGGTTCATATTCTCAGAAGTGATGTTTTTCGCCGCTTTTTTTGGTGCCTTGTTTTATGCGCGCGTGTTGTCTGTGCCCTGGCTGGGTGGCGCGGGTGAGGAGATGGATACCAATCGTATGCTATGGGAAGGGTTTCAGGCGGTATGGCCTACCAATGGCCCAGCAGAAGTAGGTGGGGACTATGAACCCATGGCTGCTTGGGGCTTACCCGCGCTAAATACGCTTATTTTATTGACCTCAGGCGTGACGGTCACCTGGGCGCATCATGCCTTAAAACACGAAAATCGGAAGCATTTAATACTGGGTCTGACCCTAACTGTAGTGCTTGGGTTTTTATTTATATTCCTGCAGGCGATTGAGTATAAAGAAGCCTATCATACAGGTTTGACGCTTGGCACCGGAATCTATGGTTCAACCTTTTTTATGCTAACCGGTTTTCACGGTATGCATGTTACTCTGGGCGCAATTATATTAACCGTCATTCTGTTTCGATCGATTAAAGGGCATTTCTCTCCAACCCATCATTTTGCCTTCGAGGGTGCAGCATGGTATTGGCACTTTGTTGACGTGGTGTGGCTGGGTCTATTTATATTTGTCTATTGGTTATAATACTTAACCTTTAGCAAGTTTGTAATTAACGCTGCTATCGCAGCGTTTTTTTAATCCCGATTAATCGATTTCAAATGGCTCTGATATCAACTGGACTGCATATACTTTTTGTCAGTTGGGTGATTACGCATCAATAAGGCAGGTTCGAATTAGGCTCGATCAAGCCAATTTTGGCACCCAATATCAGTAGAATAAATATAAAAATTGATAGACCAACGCGAACCGCCAATGCTTTAACCACACGCGTCGAGTCGGCATCATCCTTGTTCAGACGATATAGTGCGGTGAATAAGCTGACAATGACAAACACCAGCAAGATAACGATAATGAGTTTAAAAAGTAGCATTTAGCCGGCTGATGTCCCTGTTTAAGTCAAAAGTTATACGAATTATACTTTACCTACTAGGGCTGAGTCTGTTATTGGGGTTGTCACTTTGGCAATATCAGCGTGGTTTGGAGAAACAGCATGTTAATGCTTTGCGTGCTGAGGAAGGGGTGGTTGCGCTGCCTACGACGCCTACCTCGTGGGAAGCACATAATTATCGTGTTCGACAACTATCAGGTAAATGGCTTGAAGAAAAATCGTTATTGCTTGAAAATAAACTATTTCAGGGGCGGTCGGGTTATGAAGTATTGACCCCATTCCAACCGGCAGATCAGGCCGCGCCGATACTGGTCAATCGGGGTTGGGTTGGAGATGCAACGCAAGTAAAAAATGATAAGGCTTCCAAGCAAGTTAATATTACGGGTATCGTTTATCTTCCAGAACCTGGGCTTGAGCTGGGTGAGTCGATACTACCAGACGTTAAAGCTTCCAATGAATGGCCGAAAAAGAGTTTGTATATTGACCTGCCAGAATACGCAACTATTTTAGGCACACCCGTTCAAGACGCCATTTTGGTGCTGGATGAGGCGGACCCAGCGGCATTTACCAAAATTTGGCAGGCAGTTGTGATGCCACCTGCAAAGCATTTTGGCTATGCCATTCAATGGTTAGGCTTGACCTTAGTCTTGGCTATCTATGGCTTTATCTGGATTAAAAGAAACTAAATATTATGGTTTCCTTATGAGACTAAAAGACAATCAAAAGAAACTACTTATTATTACAGCATGGTTTTTTATCCCACTATTGATAGCGGTAAGCTGGTATAAAATCTTGCCAGACTCCTTACTACCCGAAATGACCACCAATCATGGCGCGTTGCTTGATCCGGCTTTTACCCTCTCGCCATTTAAGCACCAGACGATCGCGGGGGAGCTTTTTAGTAATATTGATGTGGAAAAGGTCTGGACTTTAGTGCACTTTGTCAATGGAGATTGTGATGAAGCGTGCAGCCGCTCGCTATATAAAACCAGACAATTGCGCCTTGCTTTAGGAAAGGATATAGATCGACTCAAGCGCATTGCGATATTAAATCCAGCTGGCCAAAGTGATTCCAATCTAAAAATGTGGGCTTCCCATCCAGATTTAACCGTGCTGATTAATGCCGAACAGGGGATTGGTGCTCAAATTAAAACCATGGCAGGGAAATTTTATACTAATGAGAACGCGTTGTTCCTGATTGATCCTCTGGGGAATGTGATGATGCATTTCCCCGCCACGCTTGAACCAAAATTGATAAAAAAAGATTTACGCAAGTTATTCAAACTTTCGCATATTGGATAAGGCTTATCCTTGTCCTTAGGGTGTCAGCGTTGCCAGGGTTTTCAATATCCAGGTTTCAGCTTCGGTGTTTACTTCTCTGGGCTTACGTCCTGTGGTGTTAATGGCTGGGCCAATGATGACAGTCACCGTCCCGGCTTTTTTACCCAAAATGCTACCTTTAGCCCAGAATACGCCGGCGTTGTGCGCCACGGGGACGATTTTAGCCCCGGCTTTGGTCGCAATATAGGCCCCTCCCGCCTGGAACTTACCGGGCTTACCTACGGGCATTCTCGTTCCCTCAGGAAATATGATAATCCAGCGACCTTTGTTTAGTCTATCGATACCTTGGGCGATGAGCTGCTGTAATGCCTTGGTTTTTTTGCCACGATCAATTGCAATCGGTTCATTGGCCGCCAAGCCCCATCCAAAAAACGGTATCCATAACAGCTCTCTTTTTAGTAAATATGATTGGGCGGGGAAGATTTTCTGAAAAATAATGGTCTCCCAGGCAGACTGATGATTCGCGAGAACCACAGAAGGCTCGCTTGGTAAATGTTCAAGGCCCCGAACGTCAAAATCGATTCGACAGCATTTTTTTAGCCACCAGCGAATGAAACCCGCCCAAATACCGATAAATTTGGCTTTTTGTAAGGAGGATAAAAAGGGCGCAGATAATATGGCGATCGGGGAAAACAAAAGTGTTGAGACAATCTGCCCGATAACAAAGGCGACGTTACCGATGAACTGGCGCATCTAATGAGCCAGCAGCTGATCGGCGAAAGCGGCCAGGTCTTGATATACCGGCACGGTTTTTAAAGCGAGGTAGTGGCGTGTTTCAACAATAGATTTTTCGCTATTTTCACCTTTACCCGTGCGTACCAAGATCGGTATTGCCCCCGCACTTTGGGCTGCCTGTAAATCTCTAATGGAATCACCGACAGCGTATATGCCAGTTAATTCAAGCTGATAATCCTGAGCAAACTGTTTTAACAAGCCAGGATTGGGTTTGCGACAATCACAATGATCATTTGGTCCGTGTGGGCAAAAGTATATATTTTCAATTTCGCCCCCTAGTGCTGCGAGTAATCGCTTAAGTTTTGCGTGCATTAGCTCGAGGGTGGGTAAATCAAATAAGCCTCGGGCAATACCTGATTGGTTTGATACGATGATAATTTTATAGCCTGCTTTATTCAGTTTAGCAATCGCTTCCAGGCTGCCAGGCAGCGCGCGCCATTCGTCTGGAGATTTGATAAATGCATCAGAATCGTAATTGATTACCCCATCTCGGTCCAGAATCAGCCACTTCTGCATGGGCTAATCGGGTTTGGTAAACGCACCAGAGACACGTACGCGACCGTTCACCATTTTGCTGTCACGCTGCAGTATCTTATCCATTTTTAACCAAAACGCGTCGTTCAGATCAAAATCGGCGGCTATTGCATTGCCAAGCAATAGGATCAACAAATCAGCGCACTCCTCCGCTAACTCAGTTTTGCTTTTTCCTTTGGTCACCGCCTCTGAAATTTCACCTATTTCCTCTGTCATCAAGGCGACGCGATAAATCATGTCTTCACCCCCATTTTCATTGAAGCGGTGCTTATCATGAAAAGCTTGTACGCTCTTCATCATATAGGACCAATCATGTTTGTCTGATATTGCCATTAGTTTTCTACATTTAAATGGGATATATCCGCAACGTGAAAAAACAAAACACGCAGTTGGTTAAGCAGGCCGAGCCGGTTATCACGCACTGCCTCATTTTCATCCATAACCCGCACTTCATCAAAAAACTGGTTTACAGGTTGTTCTAACTTCGCAAGTTCGGTCAGACCTACTTCGTATTGTTGGGCGTCGAAGGCTGCCTGTGCGGGCTGGCTCGTTGCTTGTAACGCTTGCGCGAGGCCATGTTCTGCCTTTTCGCTGAACAAATCAGGGTTGTATTGTTTGGTGTGATCTGGATTCTTCTTCAAGATATTGGCAATGCGCTTATTAGCGGCCGCCAGCGCGGTCGCGGCTGATTTTTGGTGGCTGAAGAAATCGTGTACTGCACGAATACGTCGATCAAAATCATATGCGCGTGTGGGTTGAACGGCTGCCACCGCGTTAAACACATTTATATCAAAACCTTGCCCAGTGTAATAAGCACGCAGCCTGTCGATAATAAATTGCCGGCAATCAATTTGAGTTTGATCATTCGGTCTGGATTCAATATTCGGCGTGTCCGCATACGCTGTAATGGCAATTTCCAGCAACGTATTAAACGGAATATCCAGTTTACGCTCAATGAGCATGCGTAAAACTCCAAGCGCTGCCCGCCTAAGCGCGTACGGATCTTTTATCCCGGTCGGTTTTTCTCCGCTGGCAAATATACCCACCAGCGTATCCATTCTATCTGCTAGCGCGAGTGCCAATGCAGGCTTAGATTCGGGTAAGCGATCACCCGCAAATTTGGGCCAATAATGCTGTTCGATAGCCTGGTAGACAATGTCATCTTCGCCATCGTGTTTCGCGTAATAGCTTCCCATGGTCCCTTGCAAGCTGGCAAATTCACCCACCATGTTGCTTAATAGATCCAGCTTACACAAAGCTGCAGCACGTTGCGTTGCCCTGGTATCGCCATTAATTAGTTCAGCATATTGTTCACTAACGCTCTCTAGTCGGCGTGTTTTATCCGCCATTGATCCCAATTTAACATGAAACAATAAATTTTCTAGCCGCGCAAAGTTGTTTTCCAGAGATTGTTGTTTATCCTGGTGCCAAAAAAACTGCGCGTCGGATAACCGAGCATGGAGCACGCGCTGGTTGCCAGTAAGTACTTTGCCGGGTTTTGGGCTATCGATATTGCTGACCGTTATAAATTTGGGCAATAAATCCCCGGCTTGATCCACAACATAGAAATATTTTTGATGGTCTTTCATCGAAGCGATCAACGCTTCTCGTGGAACCTCCAGAAAGGCTTCATCAAAGCCGCCCATAATGGGCACCGGCCATTCAACCAGTGCAGTTACCTCATCCAGCAAATCTGGGTCAAGGACAACTTCACCGCCGTGCTGTTTGGCGAGCTGTTGGCATTGTTTGCTTATCAGGGTTTGGCGTTGCGCATAATCGGCGATAACAAACGCTGTTTTTAGCGCTTGTTCGTATCTGTCGGGGTGCTCGATCTCGATTGCATCTGGGAAATGAAAACGGTGCCCTTGTGAGATATTGCCCGCGCTCAATTCCAAGGCGCTAACATCCAGCACGGTGTTGCCATATAAGGCCAGTAGCCAGTGTACGGGGCGCACAAATTCGGCGTTTTTATCGCCCCACCGCATACGCTTGGGTATGGGTAGTTGTTCGATGGCCGTTTCTAGTGCGGTTTGTGCACATGCAGTGATAGATTGACCAGCAACCGTTTGTTCATAAACCAACCATTCCCCCTTATTGGTTTGCTCGCGCTTCAGGTCGGCGACCTCAACCCCACAAGATTTGGCGAAACCTAGTGCGGCCTTGGTTGGTGCACCGGATTCATCGTAAGCAGCTTTTACTGCTGGGCCTTTACGCAACTGGTTGAAGCTGGCTTGCCCAGATTTAATCTCGCTTAAGTAAATGGCGAGCCGTCTGGGGGTGGCATAAGACTTAATCTCGGTATCGTTGCTGAGTAAACCTGCTTCAGATAATGACTTGGTAAAACTCTGGCTGAACGCATTCGATAAATTGATTAATGCCTTTGGAGGCAGTTCTTCAGTGCCGAGTTCGATCAGCAAGGGTTCTGTATTACTCATGGTTTGCCTCCAGTACCGCGGGGAAAACCAAGATTTTCACGGCTCTCATAATATGCTTGTGCAACTTTGCGGGACAGGTTACGCACTCTGCCGATGTAACGTGCACGCTCCGTAACGCTGATGGCCTGACGTGCGTCCAGCAAATTAAATAGGTGGGATGCTTTCAGGATTTGCTCATAAGCCGGTAGCGAAATATGGTTATCAATTGCCAGCTCGCAAGCAGCCTCTGCAGCGTCAAATTGACGAAATAGTTCTGGCACATTGGCCAGCTCGAAATTATATTTAGATTGCTCGACTTCATTTTGATGAAAAATATCCCGGTAGGTATAACCCTCTGTCCAGACCAAATCAAACACGCTATCGACTTCCTGTATGTACATTGCGATGCGCTCTAAGCCATAGGTAATCTCACCGGTCACTGGGCGGCATTCCAGGCCGCCGACTTGCTGAAAATAAGTAAATTGGGTTACTTCCATACCATTGAGCCAGACCTCCCAACCCAAACCCCAGGCACCCAGAGTCGGGGATTCCCAGTTGTCTTCAACAAAGCGAATATCGTTTTCGAACAGGTTTAACCCAAGCGCTTTGAGTGAATCTAGGTATAAGGTTTGGATATCGTCTGGAGAAGGCTTCAATACGACCTGATACTGATAATAATGTTGCAAACGATTGGGGTTTTCACCATAACGCCCATCGGTTGGTCTGCGCGAAGGCTGTACATAAGCAGCTTGCATTGGCTCTGGGCCAACTGCATCCAGAAAAGTAGCGCGATGAAACGTACCTGCACCCACCTCCATGTCGTAGGGTTGCAGTATAATGCAGCCCTGATCCGCCCAGTACTGTTGTAAAGCTAGGATTATTTGTTGAAAAGTCACAACGGGGTCATCAGAAATAAAGGCTTGGATTATAGTGTTCTGACTACGGCGCTGCAAAAACATTGTGAAAAAGTCGGGGATAATGGCCACCAAATCGGTAGGGGGTAAGTAACTCGGTGGGGTTGAATGAATGCTAATCTGAGTAATGGGGCGACTTAATCCCGGTTTAATGGGCCAGATTTAATCAATGGATATGCGCGTACTAAAGTGGTGACTTGAGCCCGAATCTTTTAAAATAGACCGATGACACTACATCTAGATGAAGTATCTTCCTTTTCTTGTTTTGGACACCAGCTCAGGGATCTAACACCGTAAACTCACCATGCTAAACGCAATAAAGTTGTTATTAACCGCTATTGGTAGCGTGTTGGGTGGATTGTTGGGGCGTGCATTTGCGTTTCTGATGATGGCTGGGCTGGCTGTGGGATTGCTGGCAGGGTCCTATGTGTTGCAATTGATGGACGATTTGCCTGATATTGATCGCGCGGATGAAATTGATCTGAATGTGCCGCTTAGAATCTATACTAGTGATGGTAAGCTGATTGGGGAATATGGTAACGAACGCCGTGTTCCAGTTCTTATTCAAGATACGCCATCCATTTTACACGATGCGATCATCGCGGCAGAAGATGAGAGTTTTTATCATCACTCGGGGGTTGATTACCGCGCTATTTTGCGGGCGGTAATAAGCAATTTGAAATCCGGTGAGCGTGGGCAAGGAGCGAGTACCATTACCATGCAAGTGGCGCGTAATTTTTTCTTGAGTAATGAGAAAACTTATGAGCGTAAGCTAAAAGAGGTACTCGTTGCGTTTAAGCTCGAAAAAAGCTTGAGCAAGGAACAAATACTCGAGCTATACATTAATAAAATATTCCTGGGTAATCGATCATATGGGTTTGCTGCTGCGGCTCAAACTTATTATGGCCGCCCTCTAAAGGAATTGAACCTGCCGGAACTTACCATGCTTGCGGGTTTACCCAAAGCGCCTTCCGCCTTTAATCCTGTGCGGAATCCCAAACGAGCCAAGGTAAGACGTAACTACGTCCTGGATCGCATGCACCAGCTTAAATTGATTGATGATTTAAGTCATAAAACCGCCAAAGCAGCACCTTTGACGGCCAGTTTATATGTTGCCGATCTGGATATGCAGGCACCGTATGTTTCAGAGCTAGCCCGTCAGTATATGATTGATCACTTTGGGCAGGAACAAACCTATTCCAGGGGGTTTAATGTGGTGTTGACGGTTCATTCGAAATACCAGCAATCTGCTCGCTCAGCCTTACGTAAAGGCCTGCTGGATTATGATTTACGCCATGGCTATCGGGGAGCAGTGACCAACGTAGATTTAAACAGCATTAGTTTAAATGATGATGAGCTCTCGCTTGCGACGCAGATTTTGCGCGATCATCCATCTAGTGGAGAATTAAAAGCAGCGCTGATTACACGGGTAGGTGAAAAATCAGCAGACGCTACCTTGGCAGATGATGAAAAAATCAAGCTCGAATGGGAGGGGATATCATGGGCGCAGCCTTATTTATCACCCAATGGTATGGGCGCTGCACCAAACGTTGCAAAGGATGTGTTGCGCACGGGTGATGTAGTCTATGTTATTCAGGGCGAAGAAGAAAAGTGGCGGCTAAGCCAAATGCCAGAAATTGCAGGTGCGCTGGTCACACTCAATCCGAAGACAGGCGCAATCCTAGCAATGGTCGGCGGTTTTGATTATTATTTATCTAAGTTTAATCGAGCTGTGCAGGCACGTCGCCAGCTTGGCTCGAATATCAAGCCTTTTATTTATGCGGCAGCACTGGAGCAAGGACTAAGCCCAGCCAGTTTGGTTAGTGGTGCACCGATTGTGGTGGAAAATGCCGAAGAAGGGGTATGGCGTCCAGAGAATTATTCGAAGAAGTTTTTTGGGCCTACTCGGTTACGTCAGGCGCTCACGCTGTCTTTGAATCTGGTTTCGGTGCGTTTGTTACGCGCTATTGGGGTCAATTACACGACCAATTTTCTTGCAGGTTTTGGATTTGAGCGTTCAACGTTACCCGGAAATTTATCCCTAGCGCTCGGAAGCGCCTCTGTCACCCCGCTGCAGGTGGCGAGTGCTTACGCCACTTTGGCCAATGGTGGTAATAAATCACGACCGTTTCTCATTCAGAGTATTACGGATCGTGATGGCAATTATATTGCTAAGGAAGAAAGCAGCTGCGACCTATGCGCGGTATTAGAAGAAGACACGCGGCCTTTCGCCAATCTATCGGAAGACGCTCTGGCGAAGCCTGCAATTTCGCCAGCCAGTAATTTTCTGATCACCAGTATGATGCAAAGCGTGATTACCGCAGGCACCGGCCGCAAGGCTTTGGTGTTGGAGCGCAAAGATTTAGCAGGTAAAACCGGAACCACCAATGATTACCGTGATGCTTGGTTTTCTGGCTTTAACCAGGATGTGGCCACCAGTGTCTGGGTGGGGTATGACCAACCAAGTTATCTGGGGCGTCGAGAATCTGGAGCAGGCGCAGCCCTGCCTGTGTGGATCGATCATATGCGAGAAGTGCTAAAAGATTATCCGGAAAAGCCCTTACAGCGTCCCGCAGGTGTGATCACTGCGTATGTTGATAAAAGTTCGGGGCAGGTTACCAACGCGGGGAGTCCCAACGGTTATTGGGAGTATTTTAAAGTTGGCACATTGCCAGGCCGTTCTACCAGTATTGCGGCAGGGCAAAGCGGTGCTGAATTGAGTGTACCAACTGCAGTTGAAGCAGAATCTGAAGATTTGTTTTAAAGAGAAACGTAATGCAACTGAAATCTAGTCGAGCTTGGGGAGGTGTCAAGGCCTTGTTTTTGACGACGCTTATATGTATTTCCTTAGGTGCCTGTGTGAGTACCAAGGCGGCGTCGGAATCTAAACAGGTTCAGGTAACGGAGCAAAACGGAGACCCGTTTGAATCGGTCAATCGTTCAATTTACCAATTTAACTTTAAACTTGATCGATGGGTGTTAAAGCCGGTTGCTAGTTTTTATAAAGAACATGTACCCAGCCCCGTGCGTCGTGGTGTTCGCAATTTCTTTTCCAATTTATGGGAGCCCAACACCATGGTGAATGCCTTGTTACAAGGTAAGCCAGATAAGGCAGCTGATTCAACTGCGCGTTTTATCCTGAATACAACCATCGGCGTACTGGGGATATTTGATGTAGCGACACCGCTTGGTGTGGTTGAACATGAAGAAGACTTTGGCCAAACACTGGCAGTTTGGGGTGTAGGAGATGGGCCCTATATAATGCTGCCTTTTCTAGGGCCGAGTAATTTACGTGATACTGGGGGGCTGGTGTTGCAATATGGATTGACCGACCTTGTGCCCCCCATATTTGATGGAAGTGAGCAAATGATCGCGTCGGGTATGCGCCTCATTGATACGCGTACCGCATTATTAGGGGTTGATGAAACCTTGCAATTACAGGTGGACCCTTATCTTTTTTTACGTGAAAGCTATCGCCAATCCAGGGCTGTGGCTATTGCTGATGGCGTTCCTGCTACTCAAGAAGAAGATGCTTTTGAAGAAGAGTTATTTAATGAAGAATAGCGGTGCTGTCTTATTCGGTTAACCCAGGGACTTAATGGCTAAAAATAAAATATACGCGGTTGGTGATGTTCAGGGTTGTCTGAAGCCATTACAAAAGTTAATTGATCAAAGCGATATCAATCTTGATAAGGATCAACTTTGGTTTGTTGGTGATCTGGTTAATCGAGGCCCGCAATCGTTAAAAGCATTGCGCTTTATAAAAAATTTGCATGAGCAGGGTAAAGGGCGCGTGCGGGTGGTATTGGGTAATCATGATTTGCATTTGCTCGCGATGGCGTCAGGCTCGCGAAGACAGTTGATGACGCCTGGATTGAAGCAAGTATTGGATGCCAAGGATCGAATAGAATTAATTGAGTGGTTGCGTCACCAACCCCTGTTTTATAGAGATAAGGCTCACAAGCTTGCACTGGTACACGCGGGGGTCTACCCGCGCTGGAGTATAAAAACGGCAGCAGCGCGGGCGCGCGAAGTAGAGGCCATCATCCAGGGAGACAAATACGCCAAGTTTATGCGTAAAATGTATGGTAAGCGGCCAGCAAAATGGTCCGATGACCTGGAGGGTTGGCCACGTTATCGCTGCATCGTCAATACCATGACGAGAATGCGATTTTGCACTCGCAAAGGAGCACTTAATTTCTCTTGCGCCGGCAAACCGGGCACCCAATCACGGGTCCAATATCCTTGGTATCAATTGCATTTGACCCCGCGTAAGAACTGGCGCATTGTATTTGGCCACTGGGCGGCGGCTGGTGCTTGGTTCGACGGCAATCATATCGCGCTGGATAGTGGGTGCGTGTGGGGAGATAAGATGACGATGGCGCGGGTTGATAGTCGTTTTGTCACGTTTACCCAGGTGCGATGTAACAAGAAGTGACACAACAACAACCCAGATCCAATATTAAGCCTGTACGGCGGTTGGAGAAGTCATTGCGGGTGGACCAAGACGGTAAATTCGCAATTGATGTGCTCTCTGCGCACACCCCTTTATCTCGGCAAAAACTTAAAGAGGCGATGACCAAAGGCGCAATATGGCTAAAAAAAACCACTGGCGCGCGCCGCCGACTTCGTCGAGCAAAAACAAGCTTAGCCAAGGGTGACCTTTTAGAATTGCACTATGACGCTCATATTCTAGCATCGCAAGTACCTGATCCTGAGTTGATTGTCGATAAGCTAGACTATAGTGTGTGGTACAAACCACAGAATATGTTTTCACAGGGTTCGAAATTTGCCGATCATTGTGCGATAACAAGATGGGTGGAGAAAAACCACTATCCCAAGCGGGCGGTTTATCTGGTGCACCGGCTCGACCGCGCTGCGAGCGGTTTGATGTTACTCGCGCACAAGCAGCAAGCTGCTGCCAAGCTTTCGAAGTTATTCAGCACGCGTAAAATTGAGAAGCGATATAGTGTGACCGTGGCGGGTAATTTTGATTTGCCTTTACCCTTCGTGATGGATAGTCCCATCGACGGCAAATTTGCACACTCAACCGTATTGCAGGCCAAACCCGGAACCATTCAAAGTGATTTGGTAGTTGAAATTAAGACCGGGCGTAAACATCAGATTCGCCGCCATTTGAGCGAGCTGGGTTGGCCGGTATTGGGGGATAGTTTATACGGTGACGGTCAACAAACCGAATCGTTGCATTTGGTTGCGAGTTATCTTGCCTTTGTTTGCCCGGTTTCAAATGCGCCGGTTGAGTACCAAATTTGAAAAAACCAGAATTTGTTGTACTCACTGCTTTGTTGATGTCGTTGGTTGCGTTGGCCATCGATATGATACTTCCTGCGTTACCCGCAATCAGGTCGGATCTACGCATAAGTGATGCCAACCAGTCTCAATATATTATTTCTGCAGTATTTGTGGGCATGGTTGCGGGTAAGTTGTTGTTTGGGCCTTTATCCGATGCCTGGGGACGTAAACCCGCAATCTATCTTGGATTAGGGCTTTTTATCATCGGTTCGATAGTGTGTTATTTCGCGACGGCGTTAAATGCACTCCTATTCGGGCGATTACTCCAGGGGGTGTGGGTGTGGCGTCCCCGAGAATTGTATGCGTTGCCCTAATTCGCGATCAGTATGAAGGTCGTCAGATGGCGCGCATTATGTCGTTTATCATGATGGCGTTTATTTTGGTGCCGGCTATCGCACCCGCACTCGGGCAATGGGTACTACATTTTGCCAACTGGCGTGGGATTTTGTTAGTTTTTATAATTTGTGGGGTACTCAGTTTTATCTGGTTTGCGTTACGTCAACCAGAAACCTTAATGCCGGAAAAGCGCGGATCTTTGGCGTTAGGTACAATGGTATTGACCATAAAAGAGGTACTGAGCTATCCGGCTGCGCTTGGCTATACTTTGGCGGTTGGGTTTATTTTTGCTGGTTTTGTTGGCTATTTAGTCTCCTCACAACAAGTATTTGACTTAATTTATCAGCGCGGAGCGTACTTTCCATACTATTTTGGTCTGCTGGCCTTAGTGATAGGCTCAGCATCAATTGTTAACGCCCGTTACGTGCTTAAATATGGCATGCGCAGGCTGTCAATACTGGCACTGGTAGGGATGGCTGGTTTTTCAATCATCGCATTATTACTTGAATCTTCCACCAGTGAGCCACTCGCCTTTCAGCATTTTATGTTCTATTGTGTTGCTACCTTTTTTTGTATTGGTATTTTGTTTGGTAATCTAAATTCGATGGCAATGGAGCCGCTGGGCCATATTGCGGGCATGGGTGCGGCTGTAATTGGTGCTATTTCAACCGTTATTTCAGTTATTCTTGGCAGCTTTATTGGGCAAATGATCGATCAGGACACCCAACCTTTATTATTAGGGTTTCTGGGTATGAGCTTGGCGACAATGCTTGTATTTGCCTGGGTTAAGCGCAAAACCAGCACCTCATAACCCCATTTTGCATACCTCGTTGGCAGAAAAGGGTATAGCGCTTAATTACGCTAAATTTCCTTTAGATGATTCGTTATTTTTAGTAGCCGAATCGTGTATCATACGCGCCTCTTTTTTATCCCTCAACGTCATCATGAGACAGATTTATAACTTTAGTGCTGGTCCCGCTATGGTGCCCGAAGCTGTGCTTGAGCGAGCAAAATTTGAATTATTAGATTGGCAAGGGTCGGGAATGTCGGTGATGGAGATGAGTCATCGTGGCAAGCACTTTATGGCCATTGCTGAACAGGCCGAATCTGATTTACGCGAGATACTTTCAATCCCGGAAAACTATAAGGTTTTGTTCTTACAAGGGGGGGCGAGCAGCCAGTTCTCAATGATTCCGATGAATTTACTGGGTGAGCAAGGCGCGCCGGCAGATTATCTTAATACAGGTTCATGGTCTAAAAAGGCAATAGCAGAAGCCGCCCGCTTTGCTGAGGTCAATGTGGTAGCGAGCGCTGAACAAAGCAATTTTTCCACCATCCCAGCCTTTGATTCTTGGAATCTAAATGACAACGCCAAGTATTTTCATTACACCCCTAATGAAACCATCGGCGGGGTAGAGTTTCATTGGGTTCCGGAAATAAAGCAAGTGCCAATGGTCGTAGACATGTCGTCAACCATCTTGTCACGTCCATTGGACGTCAGCAAGTTTGGTCTGATTTATGCGGGTGCGCAGAAAAATCTGGGCCCGGCTGGTTTAACGCTGGTGATTATCCGGGATGATTTAGTCAGCGAGCCGATCGCCGGTACACCCGCGATGTTTAGCTATCAAACGCACGTGGATGGTGGCTCAATGTACAACACGCCTCCGACCTATTCATGGTATCTGGCGGGTTTGGTGTTTCAGTGGTTGAAAGATAAGGGTGGACTGGACGTGATGGCCAGTATTAATCAACAAAAGTCCGAGACCTTGTATCAAGCAATTGATGCGTCAAGTTTTTATCATAGCCCCGTGGATGTCGAGTGCAGGTCATGGATGAATATACCGTTTACCTTGGCCGACCCGAGCCTGGATAAGGTATTTCTAGAGCAGGCGCAAGCGCATGGCTTATTGAACCTAAAAGGACACCGGTCAGTGGGTGGTATGCGCGCGAGTATTTATAACGCCATGCCCCAGGAGGGTGTGGATGCCTTAGTCACATTTATGCAGGATTTTGAGCGGGAAAGAGGCTAAATCATGGCTTACAAACTACAAGTTCTTAATAATATTTCACATAAAGGGCTCGCTCGTTTGCCCGCAGAACAATATGTGATGAGCGAGACAGAGCCAAATCCAGATGTGATTTTGCTTCGATCGCAAAAGCTACACGATATGCCTATTCAGGATTCCTTAATGGCGGTAGGGCGAGCAGGCGCGGGGGTAAATAATATTCCGGTAGATAAAATGACGGAAAAAGGCGTTGTGGTGTTTAATGCACCGGGCGCCAACGCGAACGCAGTTAAGGAATTGGTGATCGCGGGTATGTTGATGGGTTGTCGAAATTTAATCCCGGCATGGCAGTACGCTGATGGCTTACAAGGTACGGATGATGAAGTGAATAAGCAAGTCGAAGTAGGGAAGAAGCGCTTTGCCGGTTTTGAATTACCAGGTCGCACCTTGGGTGTGGTTGGTTTGGGCGCGATTGGTGTGCGTATTGCAAATGCCGCACGCGCGTTGGGTATGCACGTGGTAGGGTTTGATCCACGTATTTTAATAAAACACGCATGGGCGCTCTCATCTGATGTACGGCCCGTTGATAATATTGACGAGTTACTTTCTGAGTCAGATTTTGTCACTTTTCATGTGCCCCTGATTGACAGCACGCGCGATTTAATCAACCAACAATCAATTAAGCGGATGCGGGATCATGCCATTATTCTAAACTTCGCACGCAACGGCATTGTCAACGATGATGCGGTTTGCACAGCACTGGAATCGGGTAAGCTCTATTCTTATGTATGCGATTTCCCGTCAAATAAGCTGAAATCGCAGCCACGCGTAATCGCATTACCTCATTTGGGTGCGTCTACAGAAGAGGCGGAGATAAACTGCGCGATCATGGTGGCAGATCAAATCAAGGATTATCTGGAGAACGGTAATATCACCAATGCAGTGAATTTGCCTAATGTCAAACTTGCTCGCGTTTGCGAAACCCGTTTAGCAATATTAAATCGAAACGTGCCGGATATGGTGGGGCAAGTGTCACATATACTGGGTAAAGCGAATACCAACATCCATTCCATGGTGAATGATTCCCAAGAAAACCTGGCTTATACACTGATAGATGTTGATTCGAAAATCAGCTCCGAAACACTGAAAGAAATCATTGCGCTCGATGGCGTATTAAAAGCACGCGTGATATAAATAGCACTTCCAATCATACTGGGAGATCAATATGAAATTAAAGACCATAGGCGTCGGTGTACTCAGCATCGGTATGGCGATTATTGTAGCGCAACAAGCCCATGCTTTGGCTATTTTATTGGGTGATGCTGATAACGGTGGCGTAGTATTGGAAGAGAAGTGTACCGGCTGTCATATTAATATGTTTGGCGAGGATGGAAGCTCAGTCTATACGCGCGAAGATCGCATGGTAAAAACGGTAGAAGGCTTAATGCAAATGGTCGAAGCGTGTAACGTGCGTACCCAAAATGGAGAATTAAGCGAAGAGATATTGGACGATCTTACCGCTCATTTAAATGAGACTTTTTATCGTTACGACGATTAGATTTAGTGACCATAACGCTAAGCTAGCTGCTAAATTCCCGATAATCTCTATAGCTTCAAAATTGAGGATCGGTCAAAGGTTTCAAGCTTAGCCATATACACACGAGAGCGTTATGCAGATGTGTGCTCAAAGATAGTCGAGTTAAACTCCACTACCCTAGCTTATCGCTTAAAAAATCTAAGGTTAATCGGCATATTGAAAGAATTATGCCTGTTAAATAAATGAAAGTTTGATAATCAGTGTGGTTTGCTAGTAAAGTATATGTAATATTATGATAAATTAGTTGAGGAGGTAATTATGTTTGGTCATATTATTGGTTTATTTAGTAGTCCTGCAAATGAGTGGGGTGTAATCCGTAAGAAAATTGAACAAAATTCGTGCAAATACGTGGCGCTGGTATTTATTCTCGCGCTCATACCACCACTATCAGGATTTATAGGCACCACACAATTTGGCTGGAAAATAGGTACCGCCGATCCAGTAAAATTGACTACAGGGAGCGCGTTTACCATAGCGATTGCTTATTATTTCGCCATTGTTGCCGGCATATTTATCATGGGTTTTATGATCCAGTGGATGGGCAAAACGTATGTTAAAAATGTTGGCATGTCTGAATCTACTGCGCTAGCGGCATTTGTTTCAGTTCCGCTGTTGCTGGTAGGTGTTTTTGAGCTGTACCCGGTTTTATGGATGAATTTCCTGGTGGGCTTGGTTGCGTTGGCGTATTCAGTGTATTTACTGTATTCGGGCTTACCGATATTAATGGATCTGCCCAAGGAAAAAGGTTTCTTGTATGCGTCCGCGATCATGGGTTTTGGCCTAGTTGCCTTGGTGGGACTATTGGTCGTGACAGCCCTAATGTGGGGTGTTGGAATTGAGCCCAGTTTCACGCGATAAGTGCGCAAGTTCTAGCGATGATTCCTAGAGCACAGCGGTTGATCGCGGTATTCTGGCCCTCTTTTATTATGGCAGGTCTGGGCGTTATAATTTTTTTTACCGCGATTGACCCCAGTGAAATGCTGGGCCCCTCATGGCTGGTAGGGCTAGATAGGCTAGAGGTGTACACCGCCGGTTTTCTGTTTTTCTGGGTGTTGACCCTCTGTGCCTGTTTGCTTACGTGTTATTTCCAGCGTCCAGAAGACACGATCTAAAAAGCTGGATACTGTTAAATAATCTGGATTTGCTCCCAGCGGAGTAAGTTAAAAACCCACGTACTAAGGATGTGGGTTTTTATTTCGGTTAGGTTTTGTCGGGACCGAAAAAATCGTTTCGCAGCAGATTGACATAACTTTGCAAACCCAGCGCACTATTTTGAGATTGTGAATGATTTTTCGCGGCCGATCAGCCAGCGACCGTCGATATTGACCAGTTCTAAAGTTTTAATGACTTTGTCAGAATAGGTATCAGCGTTATAGTGTTGAATAAAACGAGCGGTTGCGCGGTTCGGATCTGAGTCATTCAGCGTAATTTCAACTTCCTCTATACCGACTGAAATACTATTGGGTTTGGTGAGCCGAGCCGTTCTCCACGCACGCCATTTTTCATGTGTTTTGTATTTTGGCGCGGTCATATCTGAGGTGTAAAACTGCAAATACTGTTCGACAGCTTGTTTTGACCAGGCTGAAGCCCATTGATTAATGATTGTTTTGATTTGGCTCTCTATGACACTATCGGGATTTTTACTTTCGGTAATCGCGCGTACAACTTCCGTTTCAGAAACAGTCTGAGCATTATCAGGTGAGCGTGTCTTTTGTGAATCCGGGGCGCCTATGTGAATTGAACTAAGTACCGTATCTGGCGCGGCAGGGGGTGATGGGTCGACTTTGCTTGCAGTTTTTTGCGCTGGCGGTTCTGTCACGCCTGTCGCCGGTATTGCGCTATTTTTAGTATTCGGCTCGGTGGGTGGTAAGACAGCATTATCCCTGGTAGTCGTCAATACCGTATTTTGGGCGGGTTCGGTTTGTTTCACGGTTGTATTTCTTGACTCCATCATTTGCGCATTTTTATCCGTCCCTTCAACGACACTAGGTGCTGCAGTCAGCGGCTTACTGCTGGCGTTTGGTTGCTCTACTGCTTGTATAGTGGGTGGATCAGTCTTGGGCGTCTCTGTTAAGACTGGAGGAGGGGCTATGATTGTAGCCTTTGGGTTCGCGGTAATCACCGGACTTGGCTTATTGGGTAATTCGATCTCGTTTTGTAAAATTCCGTAATTACTGTTCGCGGTAACGGTAATCTCCGGCGTGTCGTTTAAATTCGAAAGAAATTCTGTTAGCTGTTGGCTGCGTGCTTCAGTGAGTGGCACACTACGATCCGTAATAATGGGTGCGAGCCGGGTGTCAACTTCAATATTACTGTTACTACTTATTCCATCATCTGACGTGGTGATTTGCTGATGTTCTACAGATTGGTTGTCAGTTATGGTTCGTAATTTCGTATTTAACCATGGAAAAATGCGTATACCCCCAACTATCAGGACCAGTAATAACAAAATTGGAATCATCCATTTTTCCAGATATGCCGATTTTTCGCTCAATCTGCGAATTGTGCTCGAGTCCATGCTGGCGATTTGTTTAAAAAACAGTGTGGTTTAAGGATCAATTAAGGTTATATTTTGCCGCTATAGTTTATCAGTCTTTTGGACGATGGCACAGTACAGCAAGATTGATAATTTAGGCCGAAGGTCTAACCAATATCCACGCTTAAAATTCATAACCACAACGCCATGAGTACACGAGATTTACATGATCAATACCTGTTTCCAAATTACGCACCGTTAAAGATGATGCCATCGCATGGTAAGGGGTCGCGATTGTGGGATGAGGACGGGCGTGAGTATGTTGATTTTGCGGCGGGTATCGCGGTGAGTGCGTTAGGACATGCGCACCCAGCTTTGGTGGAAGCGCTGAATACGCAAGCGCATAAATACTGGCATCTTAGCAATCTGATGACGAATGAGCCTGCAATTAGGCTGGCCCAGTCGCTGGTAGAATCAACTTTCGCGGAGCGTGTGTTTTTTTCAAATTCAGGTGCTGAAGCCAACGAAGCCGCCCTGAAGCTCGCGCGTCGCTACGCCTTTAATCACCATGGTGCGCAAAAACACCAAATCATTGCGTTTGATAACAGTTTTCATGGACGTACCTTATTTACTGTAAGCGTGGGCGGCCAACCTAAATATAGCGAAGGTTTTGGTCCAGACCTTAAGGGTATTACGCACCTACCGTTTAATGATATTAGTGCGTTAGAAGCATCGGTTTCTGATAAAACCTGCGCGATTATTATGGAGCCGATACAGGGTGAGGGGGGAGTGCTGCCAGCTCACCTTGCATTTGTAGAGCGTGCGCGGGAACTTTGTGACGCACATGAGGCGCTGTTGATATTCGATGAAATTCAAACTGGCGTGATGCGTACGGGAGAGTTATACGCCTATATGGGTATGGGAATAGAGCCTGATATTCTAACCACTGCTAAGGGTCTAGGGGGAGGCTTTCCGATTGCTGCGACACTTGCAAAAAAAGAAATCGCCCAAGCTTTTAGTGTGGGGGTACATGGGACGACTTTCGGGGGCAATCCGCTTGCCTGTGCAGTGGCGAATAAAGTATTAGAATTGGTGAATACGTCGCAAATGAAAGGTCATGTGTACACCCTTTCCAAGCGATTAAAAAGCGCACTGGAATCAGTCAATAATGAATTTAATTTGTTTAGTGAGATTCGTGGAGCGGGCTTATTGCTGGGGTGCGAGCTAAAGCATGAATACGCAGGACAATCTAGAGATTTACTTACCCTATTGATGGAGCAAGGTGTGTTGGCATTGGTCGCCGGTGATGATGTACTGCGTTTGGCGCCCCCTTTGGTCATGACAGAACAGGATCTACAGCTGGGAATCGAGCGGTTGACTTCAGCCGTAAAACGGTTTACCAAGGCATAAAAAACGGCGCCCGTAAGCGCCGTTTTACTCAGACCTAAGTTAAGAATGCATTTACTGCATAAAGCGCAGCCCTAATCTGAGGATATTGTGATTACTGATATCATCAGTAAAATCATCAAATATACGTGCTTCACCAAACCATTGTACTGGTCGGTCTTTGACCATCCAAGAGGTGTCTGCACCGCCGTGGATGAAGTAGGTGACATCTCGCTTGGAGTAGTCGCTATTACCTAGAAACTCATCATCGTTGTTGATATCCCAATAGCCGACGCCGCCGCCAAAGAAGCCCTTTTCCCCCACTTTACGCTCCAGACCTAGATCAATAAACACAGATAACTCGTCATCTTTTAAGTTATATGAGCCGCCGCCTTGAACCAGAAAACTGGTGCGCTCAGAAATCGGCGTTAAATGACCAAGCTGTAAACCAACAAGGGGTGGATCGATAGCTCTAACTTGACGGCCAATAAAAGGTGCTAGGAATAAGCCACCCGCTGGTGCTGCGGCAGGAACTGCTGCGACGATCGGATCAGCCACGTTAAAGGTAAAACTAGTCGGAGCCGATTGACCGCAATCTGACATGGTGCGTGATTCAACCACGTAATCACCCGGAGGCAGGGTGCCAGACCAGGATCCGTCAGTGAGGGTTAGTGTTTCGACGCGACCATCTGGGTGAGTTAATTGGGTTATTTCTTCATTGCCGTGAGAATTAACGTTGATGGTGACGTTCTGCCCATCTTTATCCAGGCTGATAATTGGCATTTCGGCGGTGACCGGCGTGCTTTGTACCAGCGAGAGATTGCAACATGCTTTGGGTAATACGAGCTGGTGGGCGACGCAATTGGAAACCACATTTAACTCGAAACCGTCAAATGCTTGTTTGCCGGCCCATTGTCTTTTCGGTGAAGCAATGACCTTGCCGCGCTGGCGTAGGCCCATCCACTCAAACTTTGAGCCTACTGGGTAGGTGTTTTCGGTGAATTCCCCCGCTTCGATCGCCTTGAAAATGTCTTCGGGATTGCCAGCCCAGCTAGCATTTTCCAGGACATCAAGCATATCTTGCCGTTGATTCATGGCGAAAGACTGCAATTCTTCTGCAGTTCTTATTGCGGGGCGACACAATGCCTGATTGGTGCCCAGTCGTTTTACTTGCTTATATCCGCCAATGTAACTGCCTGTTTGCGCAGCCACGCTGGTCGTTAAAAAAAATCCAGATGCAAACGCAAGTCCGATTACTCGAGTAAATGTTGAGGTACGCATAATTAGAAGCCCTACATGACTAATTAAAGTTATTTCCTTGATTCTAGCTATTTTATTTTGATTTGTCAGCAATAAGCTAATTAATTAGCTGGATGTTGTTCAGCTCACTGTAAGATCTCAGAATTGCTAAAATCTAGCCGTATCGGCTAAATACCAGGGTACAGTTCGTGCCGCCAAACCCAAAGCTGTTTGACATTACCGTATCAAGCCGAATGTTTTCTTGGGTTTGAGTCACGATGGGGAAGTCAATCGCCTGTTGGTCCAGTTGGTCCACATTTGCCGAGGCCGCGACGAAGTCGTTTTGCATCATTAACAGTGAATAAATTGCCTCATTTGAGCCAGCAGCGCCAAGCGCGTGGCCTGTTAACGACTTGGTGGAGCTTATTTTCGGGATGTTTTCTTTAAATACTGCTCGAATTGCCTCTAGCTCACGGGTATCGCCTACCGGGGTACTGGTGCCATGTGCATTGAGATAATCAACGGGTGTGTTTATATTTTCCATTGCCTGGTGCATGCAGCGTACTGCACCTTCACCAGATGGCTGGACCATATCATATCCATCTGAAGTGGCGCCATAGCCGGTCAACTCGGCATAGATGGTCGCCCCTCGCGCCAAGGCATGGTCGAGATCTTCTAATACCAGTACGCTCCCACCACCCGAAATAACGAATCCATCACGGTTCTGATCATAGGGTCGTGAAGCGAGTTCAGGGGTATCATTATAGTTTTGTGACATGGCGCCCATACCATCAAATAGCACAGACATTGCCCAGTGTACTTCCTCACCGCCCCCAGCGAATACGATATCCTGCTTGCCGAACTGAATTAATTCCGCACCATGGCCAATGCAGTGTGCGCTGGTTGAGCAGGCAGATGAAATACTGTATGAAATACCTTTTATTTTCAACGGCGTACTGATACATGCGGGTATGGTGCTGGCCATGGTTTTAGTGACCATATAAGGGCCAACTCGTCTAATGCCGCGTTCACGCAGCGTATCGGCAGCCTTGACCACATTTTCAGGTGATGCGCCACCCGTGCCTAGAATGAGCCCGGTTCGCTCTGATTCGATGTCTGAACTTTCTAGTGCAGCATCTTCAATCGCTTCTTGCATTGCAATATACGTAAATGCAGCGGCATCCCCCATAAAGCGGTATATTTTTCGGTCAATGAGTGCTTGCGCGTCAATATCGATTTTGCCATGGACTTGCGATCGCATGCCTAGCTCTGAGTATTCCGGTGCAGCGACAATACCGGTTTTTCCTTGCTTGAGTGAGTGCAGTACTTCGGCTTTATTATTGCCAATACTTGAAACAATACCCATTCCGGTAATGACAACGCGGCGCATTATCTACCCTCCAAGTAATCGAAATCGCGGCAGCGAATCTCGAACGCCTGGTGGGGCGTGAACAAGCTGTTAGCGATAAACGGTATAAGTTTCATGCGGCTCGTTAGAAGCTGGAAGTATCGGTGAACAAGCCGACACGTAAATCTTTACAGGTATACACGGTGCGGCCATCCACTTCGACTTTGCCATCGGCAATACCCATATAAAGGCGCCGTGAAATGACGCGCTTTAGATCCAGATGATAAGTTACTTTTTTGGCAGTTGGAAGAATTTGGCCGGTAAATTTAACTTCTCCTGCACCGAGTGCGCGCCCACGACCTGGCCCGCCTATCCAGCCGAGATAAAAACCCACCAGTTGCCACAATGCGTCGACGCCCAGGCAACCCGGCATCACCGGGTCAGTCTCAAAATGACAGGCAAAAAACCATAAATCAGGGTGAATATCAAGCTCAGCGACGATTTCGCCCTTGTCGTACGCACCGCCCTGGTCACTGATATGCGTGATGCGATCCATCATCAACATATTGGGCAAGGGTAGGCGTGCGTTTCCTTCCCCAAAGACCTCACCATGCCCGCAGGCGAGTAACTCTTCGTAACTGAATTGGTTTTTTTCTGGCATTTAATTTTGTTGGCGAGGGTGCGCTGAGCGCGCGATTCTACTAGACTCGCGCTAAGACAGCAAAGAGATACGCTCTGTGGGATTGTTTAAACGAAGTATTTAGTAACGAGATAGCGCATGGCAGAGATTTATCCAATACAAGAAGTGGCGCCGCAAAGTTTTATCTACGTGGTTGACCAAGCAATACCCGCTGAAGATTGTCTCGCGATGGTGGAGCAATTTGAGGCACACCCTGAGCAACAGTATGCAGGCCTGATCGGTGCAGATCAACAGCTGGTAGAAGAGGTTAAAAAATCAACCGATTTACGCATCAGTGGTCGAGAGGATTGGGCCCAATACGATGAGTTGCTTCGCCACTCTATGCTCAAAGCGATTAAAAGTCTGTCTGCCTTGCATCCATTTTTCTCAGCCAATCGGTTCAAAGATATGGGTTACAACCTGCAACGCACGCAAAAAGGTGAATTCTACCAATGGCACTTGGACACCGGTGCTGGGCAGATGAGTCAACGTGTTCTGGTTGCTATTTGGTATTTAAATGATGTCCCGGGACCTGGCGGCGCGACTGAATTTTATCACCAAAACCTTTCCATTCAGCCGCTCGCAGGAAGAATGGTGTTGTTTCCGCCATTTTGGACCCATTTGCACCAGAATTCTGTGCTTGAGAAAGGGGTAAAGTATATAGCAACCACATGGTTGTGCTATGCTTGAATGTCGGGTTAAATGCGGTATAAAGCAAATTAGAGTAATTAGTTCAAGGGCTGCATCGAATAATTTAGGTGAGATTTGATGGTGGGATGAATATAATGCTCACTAACGACAAGCTGAGCATATAAATCAGTTCGAGCCCTTAATAAATTGGAAATTGGAGGATGTTGTGAGCCGTAAAAAATCGACTGATAGTAAAGTGCAGAAAAAGGTTAAACCGGAAGTCAAGCCAGATGGAGCAAAGAAAACGAAGAAAACCAAAACAACAAAAAGTAAGGCAACACCGGCAGTAGGAAAATCAGCTAAAAAAGTGGTGGCCAAATCTAGTACTGCACAACCAGGGGTAAAAAATAAAGTGACAAGCAAAAAGCAGGCAGATACGCAAAAAGCCAAGCAGACCACCAAAAAAGGCAGCCAGTCCGAACAAGCAGGTGAACTTGGAGCGCAGACTGCGCTTACGGAAACCGCATCGCCGGTTTCTGATAGCAATGGTTCGAACGCCGGGCGAGGGCTTAGCTGGGTCGCGTTAGTGTGTAGCGCACTTGCGCTCATGGCGGGTGGATATGCCGCCTATCAGGCGTCGATTAGCCGCCAAGTTACTGGCTCACAGGTAAGCGGTTTTGATGACCGTCTGAAATTAGTAGTAACCGATCAGCAAAGTCTAAAAAATAGTTTTGCTAGTCTAGAGCAAAAATCCGGAGAATTCGGCCAAGCAGTAGATACGCAAGTAAAGAAAATAACTGACGATTTATCTGTTGCACAATCAACGCTTACCGCTTTACAGGTCGCTAGCGATCAATCTATCGAGGCAGTAAAGGCAAACCTGGGTGCGAGTGTCGCGCGCTGGCAACTAGACGAGTTGCATGCTTTATTGAGCCAAGTGAATCAGTATTATCAGTTTACCGGCGATAAGCGTCTTGCGATGCAAGGTTTACAGATCGCCCAGGCCAAGCTAGCAACCATCAAGAATCCGCATTTAACCCAAGTGAGTACTGCACTGGCTGAAGATATAACTCGGCTTGAATCAGATCCAACGGTTGATATGGTATCGCTCAATAATCGTCTTACAAGCATCGCTACGCTGATCCCAGAATTGAAATTTATTTTGGACAAAAAAGAAGAAACCATGACGCCTGTAACCGAAGAATCTGCCGCTGCAAGCAGTGACGATAAGAGTATTTTGGCGGTGGGTAAAGCTATACTGGGAGATATCGGCAGCTTGGTTCAACATAAAAAGCGGGATGCGCCGCTTAAGCCTTCTTTGGACGATAGCGCACGTTTTGTTCTGTATGAATCGCTGCAGTTGAAAATTCAGACAGCAATGGCGGCGATGTTGCGGCATGATAATGCGGTTTTTCAATCGCAGTTGCAGCAAGCAAGTACGACTTTAAGTGCCAATTTTGATTTGCAAGATCCCAAAGCTCAAACGGTAAAAAGTGAATTGGAGGCTATGCAGGCCATAGATGTGAGCAAGAATACCCAAGCCATATCAAAAGCGCTAACTGCGCTGAACTCGGTGATGGTATTGGAGAATTAAAATGAATAACAACATACGGCCAGCTATAAAGCAGTTGGTAATGATGGAGGGTGTGCGATGAAAATGCTGATAGTCATCATTCTGGCGTTGGCAGCGGCTGCAACAATCGGACTGATTTCGCTGGATGATCCGGGTTTGATGGTGCTTTCCTATGGGCAGCATACCTGGGAGTTACCGCTGGTTTTGGGCCTATTGATTATTGTTGCAGTATTTGCAATTTTGTACTTGGTGTTTAATTTTTTATTTGGCATTTTTAGGGCACCGAAAAAGGCCAAGCAGTGGAACCAAAATCGCCAAAACAAGAACGCCCAGAACGATACATTACGCGGCTATGCAAGATTGATCGAAGGGAATTGGGAGCAGGGTGAAAAAGATTTAGTCAAGCGCCTTGGGCATTGTAAGACACCCATGCTGAATTACCTTGGTGCTGCTTATGCTGCGCAGCAACAACAAAACTATGCCAAGCGCGATGAGTATCTTGCGAAAGCGGAGAAAACTGATCCGGCAAATCGTATGGCGATTGATATTACACGTGCCAGAATGTTGCTGCAGGCAGGCGACCATGCGCAAGCTAAGACTTTGCTCGGTGAGATGCGTCAACACGCTCCAGCAAACAAAACTATCTTGCGTTTAATGATGGACGCGTACCAGCAAACAGAAGATTGGGAGGGTGCTAAAGCCTTGTTACCTAATTTGCGAAAAACCAAGGCTGTGCCCGAAGATAAGCTTATCGCCATGGATATCGCGATCCGTGAAGCCGGGTTTAATGATGCGGTTCCAGATCAAGACAATCCCTCCGCTTTAAAGCAATTTAAAAAAGTACCACGTAAACACAAAAAAGACGCGCGTATGGCCGCTTTATACGCAAACCGATTAATCAAAGAAGGGCAATTGGCCAATGCTGAAAATATTATTCGTAAGGCGATTAAGAAAAACTGGAGCAGCGAGCTTGCTGAAATTTATGGGCATACGCGCACCCAGAATTTGGCTGGACAAATTCGCTTTGCGGCCAGTTGGCTAGACGCGCATGAAGATGATGCGAATGTTCATCTAACCCTAGCGCGTCTTAATCTTGCGCACAACCAGCCGCAAAAGGCTCAAGAGTATTACAAAACTGCGATTGAATTGGGTGCGGGTGATGAAGCGTACTACGAACTTGGCCAGTTCTATGAGGCGGAGGGTGACGCGAAACTGGCCTTGTCTTTGTATAAAAAAGGGATTGAAGATTCCATTAGCGTTGACCGCCAGCCCGCAGCTTTAAGTCACCAGTCTGATGATAGCGATTCAACTGAGTCAATCGTCACGCCGGGCTCCGCGGAAAAGAAAGCGCTTGAAGTGGTCGAGCAAGTAGAGGCTGAAGCAGTCTCTGTAGAGGACACAAGGGTACTTGAGCACAAAGCATAGTTAGATCGCTCAGGATCATATAGAGGTTTAGTTACTACGCGTCTTTCGACTCCCAATCTGGTGCTGATAATTCGCTGGTACTATTCGCTCACTGCGGCATAATCAAAGCGATCCGTATAAAACGAATCCGGATCAAGCCCTAACGCCGGTAGGCTTTGCTCAAGTGCGTCAATCATCACCGGGGGCCCGGAAGCATAGACGCTACATTCGGTTAAGTCGGTATGATTTCGGATCAAGGCTTCATGTACAAACCCGCGTTCACCCGACCAATCGCTGTCATTGGGCTCCTCGGACAACACAGGTACATATGTAAAATTGTCGATTGTGTTGGCCCACTGCTTGGCGAGGTTGTCTTGATACAAATCTGCCTCAGTGCGCGTTCCCCAATACAAGGTAATAGGCTGCGTGAGCCCTGATTCGATTGCATCCTCAATGAGTGCTTTTATTGGTGCAAAACCGGTTCCACCCGCGACCAGAATTATTGGCTGTTCTGTCTCTTTGCGCAGGAAATAGGTGCCAAATGGACCCTGGATACGGATAATATCTTTCACTGTAACGCTATCTTTGACCACCGGAGAATAGTGCCCTTCAGGTACGACCCTGATATGCAGCTCAATGCCTTCTGCGGTTATTTTTCGGGGCGTATTCGCGATTGAAAAACTACGCTCCTTACCGTTTTTCAGTAAAATTTTAAGATATTGGCCGGGTAGAAAATCAAATTGATGCGTTTTGGGTACGCTAAGAAAGAGCTGCACCACATCATCGGCCAGCAGATTTTTCTCACGCACGCGTGTTGGCATAGTCTTGATTTCAATTTCCTTGACCTTGGCAACTTCTTGGACGTCGATTTCGATATCTTCCTGCGGAACTGCCTGGCAGGCCAAACAGGTTCCATTGGCAAGCTCTTCATCAGACAGAATATTTGGGTCGCGACTTAGATGCATAACCGAGCCATTGAGAAGCTTGGTTTTGCAGGTTCCACAAGCGCCAGATTGGCAACCATAAGGATATAGATGACCGTTTCGCAGCGCGGCTTGCAGTATCGTTTCCTCGTTTTCGGTCGTAAATGAGGTGTCGTTGTAATGATTATGAACGTTGTAAGACATGAAGTAAGGCAGAAAAGATTCAACGGCTATTGTAGGCTGAAATCTACCCAAAATATAGCGATAACCCCATGATGTATAACCAAAACCCTAAAATTTAACGGGTTAGTCAAAGCGTTATCGATTGCTTATTTCGTGCAATCGATATAAGACTTTGGTATAAGTAACCGTCATTTTGTTCATATGGTTTTGTTTCCTATGTGTGCACGATGATGCTTTTCAAATAGTACGAGGCGACCTATTGTTTACCCCGAGCTAAATGCTCAATTAGGTTAGACCTTTTCATTGCTGAAACTCATTTAAGAGTCTATTCAAATAACGCGGGGTGAGATCAAAATCTAGCGCCCCACATCAGAGAGGAGAACATGTCAGAAATTTACGTCGTTGGAATTGATGGTAGCAACAGCAGTATACGTGCCGCCAAGCACGCTGCTGATCAAGCGTCTAAACTGGGCGCACACCTTAAAGTGATCCATGTGCTCGAGTGGTCACCTTATAGCTTTCTTACGCCCGAAGAGTTGGAGGAGCGTCATAAGCGCCGTGGTGAAGAATTAGAGCGTGCCAATTCAGCTATCGTTGGTCCTATTCTCGAAGAATTGGGTAGTGATGTGGTAACGGAGGGTGAGGTTCGTTACGGCAAAATCGCCGAAGAAATCTATAAATATTGCAAGGAAACCGGTGCTGCTCAAGCATTTTTAGGCCATCACGGTGAGCGCAGTGTTGCATCCCGAATTTTCGGAACAGTGCCCGGTGCGTTGGTGCAGATTAGCGATATCCCCGTGACCATTGTCCCATAACCCCCTGGGAGGAATAATAATGAAAACTCTAAGAAACTTAGCAATCTTTTTAAGTGGTATTGGCGCCTCATTTTCAACCATGGCTCAGGAAACGGCTGAGAAATCTATGGATCAGGTAATTAATGACGCGATAGCGCCCATCATCAACCCATTTGTCGGCGCCGTATTTTCACCTTTACCAGGGTCAGATGCGATTTTTGGCACTGCATTTCCATGGATTGTGCTTTGGTTGGTGGTTGCGGCAACCATTTTTACACTCTATTTTGGATTTATCCAGTTTCGTGGCGTAGGACACTCTATTTCATTGGTAAAAGGTGACTATATTGATCCGAACGATGCTGGCGAAGTCACACCTTTCCAGGCACTTGCAACGGCGTTGTCCGGTACCGTTGGGCTTGGAAATATCGCGGGTGTTGGCGTAGCAGTCGCACTCGGCGGCCCAGGGGCGACCTTTTGGATGATTCTGGCAGGGCTACTCGGCATGGCATCAAAATTCACAGAGTGTGTGCTCGGTGTCCATTACCGCAATGAATATGAAGATGGGACCGTCTCTGGTGGACCGATGTACTACCTCTCAAAGGGCTTATCTGAACAAGGCCGAGCTAGCCTGGGTAAAGTCCTGGCGGTGGCATTTGCAATTTGCTGTATTGGTGGATCGCTTGGAGGCGGTAACATGTTCCAGGCGAATCAAGCAGCCCAACAAATCAGTAGCATCGTCCCATTTTTCGCGGATAACCGCGTTATATTCGGCATCATTATGGCTATTGTGGTCGCCGTTGTTATCATCGGTGGGATCAAATCAATCGCGAAAGTAACCGAAAAAATTGTCCCTTTCATGGCTGTCATGTATGTCGGTTCTGCGCTGCTGATTATTTTGATGTCAATTGATCAGGTTGGCACAGCATTTAGCGCGATTATATCGGGCGCATTCGCACCCACGGCGGTTGCGGGTGGCGCGGTAGGTGCCCTGATTCAAGGTTTCAAGCGCGCGGCTTTCTCAAACGAAGCGGGAGTAGGCTCAGCGGCGATTGCACACTCTGCGGTGCAAACCAAACACCCAGCCACAGAGGGCTATGTCGCATTGCTAGAGCCTTTCATCGATACCGTTGTAATTTGTACCATGACATCACTGGTTATCACCATTACAGGAGCATGGGTGCCCGAAGGCGTCGAAGGTCATCTGTCTGGCATTGCGCTGACATCCAAAGCGTTTAGCAGTCAATGGGGCGGGTTTGATTACGTGCTCGCTATCGCAGCGGTTTTATTTGCATTTTCTACCATGATATCGTGGTCTTACTATGGCCTGAAATCCTGGACCTATCTATTTGGCGAAGGCGCAGCAAAGGAAATGGTATATAAAATCATTTTCTGCATATTTGTCGTGATTGGTGCTGCCATGAGTTTAGGACCCGTTATCGATTTGTCCGATGCAATGATTTTTTGTATGGCGATTTTTAACATTATCGGCCTGTATTTCTTGATGCCAAAGGTCAAAGAATTGCTGCATGACTACCAAGGCAAATTGGCTTCAGGTGAAATTGTTAAAGTTAAGTAACTGATTGGATGTGGTGAGCCGAAAGGTTCACTGCATCTTTCAAGTCGCTTGCGCAAGCGTTAACGGTGCTTATGGTAAGTTGTAGAAATTAAACCGCGATATTTTAGCTTATTACCAGCGCATCTCGCCCATGCCTGAATTACCCGAGGTAGAGACCACCCGACGCGGCATTGAAGCCGCACTGGTAAATAACCGTGTGAAAGACTTGGTGGTACGTGATCGTCGTCTTCGTTGGGTCGTGCCTGAAGGTATTGAGCAACGCGTAGCGGGGCAGAAAATCACCGCAGTTGAGCGGCGCGCCAAATATCTGCTCATTAAGCTGGGAAATGGCTATTTAATTTGGCATTTGGGGATGACTGGTTCAATGTGTATTGTTACTGAGCAGGCTCTATTCAATAAACATGATCATATCGATTTGGTGCTTCAAAATGGCAGCTTGCTTCGGTTTACTGATCCGCGTCGTTTTGGGTGCCTATTATGGGCAGATAAGAACGTATTGGCACATCCGCTACTCATTTCACTTGGGCCAGAGCCTTTGGATGATGAGTTTAATGGGGCGTATTTATATCAGCGATCGCGGGGTCGAAAAGTTGCGGTAAAGAACTTCATTATGAATCAGAAAGTCGTAGTGGGGGTGGGCAATATTTATGCGAGTGAAGCGTTGTTTTTATCTGGGATTTCTCCCGCCCGGCAGGCGAAGAGAATCTCAATGGCACGTTATCAGTTATTGGCAGAGCAAATTAAACGGGTGTTATGTGATGCGATACAGCAAGGCGGCACGACCCTCAATAACTTTCTGCAGGTAAATGGACAACCCGGTTACTTCAAGCAAAAGTTATTGGTCTATGGGAGAGAAGGAGCGCCTTGCGAAGTTTGCACGGCGCCGATCATGAAACGCGTTATTGGCCAGCGATCCAGTTATTATTGTCCGGTGTGTCAACGCTAATTTAGGGTGAGATGTTGTGCAATGCCAATGTGCCAGCGAGCGCTATAAAGAGACCACTGGTAATCATGGCGATTCGTCGTGGGTCAATACGGCTAACATAGGCTTGTAATTTTCCGGCCGCGAGTGCAATGGAGCAAAAAATGAGCGCAGTTAGGAGTACAAACAATGCGCCCATTACGAAAATTTGAAATGACGGGTGGCTGCTGTCGCGATCCACGAATTGGGGAAAAAATGCGACAAAGAACAATGCGACTTTAGGGTTTAAAACGTTCATCAATACCCCACGCTTGAATAACGCAAACGAAGTTCTATGGCGTTTGAGTGACGCTTGCGCTGGTTGCGTAAGTAATATGGGCTGTTGCCAGCTTTGCCAGGCTAAATAAAGCAAATACGCCACACCCACCATTTTAATGATGCCAAGTGCAAGTGGTGTTTGGCTAAGCAAGGCACTAAGCCCCAACGCTACGGCTAAAGTATGGACAAAGTTCCCGGCAGCCATGCCCAGGGCGGTGGCGATACCTGTTTTAGTGCCATGGAGTGCGCTTAGACTCAGCACCAGAAGATTGTCTGGCCCGGGCAACAGAATGAGGCCGGTCGATGCGATAATAAAGGGAATAAGGGTGTTGAGATCAACCACGAATCAAACTGTTGTTATAATCATGTCTCGATTTTACGAGGTAATCGGTCTTGATATGATGAGTTTTTGTGCAAGATTAGTTGGTCTTATGTTGTTGGTAAATTACAGCCCATTGAGCTGGGCGCAGACTTGTCATTCAACCGCGGGGTGGAACGATATGGCGGCGCAATCCGTGCAGGTGGTGGAAGCGGGGCAGATCAAAACGCTGATCGTCAAAATAGCGGATGATAACCGTGAACGTTCAGCGGGCTATCAATGGGTTTGTCCTTCAACAGCACAAAATACAGCAGTATTGTTCGTCTTTGACCGAGAATTTCTATCTGCTTTTCATATGCGCAATGTATTTGTACCGCTTAACATTCATTTTTTTGATGCTTCGGGTAAGCAGGTGGATGCCTTGGTAATGCGCCCGGAACCGCCTGGCTTGGGGCTAAAGCCGCGGTATTATTCACCAGCCACAGCTTTTCGATACGCTTTGGAAGTTGCGCAACCTGCAGATCATGACTTGCAATCAACCCCTCCTGTACTAAGCTTGGTGCTTGATACACTGCCGTTTGATTAAACCAATGTCACGCCATGTCTGAGTTGCAACAACCAAAGCTCACTTTGTATCATCGTAATTTTTGTCTATTCTGCGCACGGGTGATGAATACGGTTAAACAGCTTGGTCTTGAGGTGGCAACTAAGAATATATGGCGTGATAAGCACGCACACCAGGAATTACAAAACGCGATGGGACGTTCAACCGTTCCTGTTTTACGCATTGAGACCGCTGACGGTGAGGTCATTTGGCTACCCGAATCAAATGATATTATTCGGTACTTGCAGCAATTGTCCTCCTGATTTGGCATGTTTTGGAATCGCTATAGTAGATTAATTTTGCTTATGTGCGTTAGCACGATGACGGCGTGCGTCAGCCATGCACCTCCCGAGCCAGCGGCGAATATGACACTTGAGCTCTTTTTTGAAGCCTGGCAGGGTACACCTTATCGTTTGGGCGGGCAGTCTCGTCGTGGTCTGGATTGTTCAGCGTTTACCAAAAACGCTTATCGCCAGGTTTATCGGCTGGAATTACCCCGGGAGACTACTGAGCAGGCCAAAATGGGTGTGCGTGTGCGCAAGGCAAATCTACGCAAAGGCGATTTGGTGTTTTTCAAAACCGGCTGGTTTCAACGTCATGTTGGCATCTATACCGAGAAGGGCAAATTTATCCATGCCTCTACCCGTCATGGGGTGATCAAATCAAATCTTAACGACCCTTATTGGGAAAAGCACTACTGGAAAGCACGCCGTATTTATTAGGTAGAAGTTATACGCCAAGCATGGGCAAATGCTTTAGGCGGTGATAATCAAGTGCCAGTGCAATGCAGTGTTTCAAAGGTTCTTGTGGTAATTTATCATCAACGCGTAAGACGATTGCCCGATTTTTTTCAAATTCTAATAGGTCGCCGTATAATGCTTTATAGGTTTCACCGAGCTTGGAAGTACAGTGAAAAAACAGATAGGTTTGATCGGGAGTGGAAGCTTTCCAGCCTATTCTGATGGTGCTTCCCATTTTACAGGTATAGCTCGGTTCTCCCCATTTTAAGGTCTCTTCAAGCTGGCTTGGTGTGTCCATTTCAGCAGCGGTCTGAAAAATAATTTGCCGTAGCTTGAGTAACTTGGCTCTAGGCGCGTCAGGGTATTGGGTAAAAACTTCGGCGACTTCGGGTGCTTCGAAGGGGTGGATCCTATGCTCAAGCGAAAGTTACTATTCGCTAGACCTAATTTTATTTAATAACGCCGTGGTAGAGCGTTCGAACTCAAATGCGATCGAATGGCATTGCCCACCCCACGATTGCACTTCTTGGCAACCTACTATTTGATCAATCGGCCAATCTCCTCCTTTAACCAATACATCGGGCTTGCAGCCAAGTATCAGTTGCAAAGGGGTATCATCGTTAAAATGATATACCGCGTCAACACACCCCAAGGCCGCCACTAGCGCGAGACGATCCTGTAGTGCGTTTATGGGGCGACTCTCGTCCTTGTTCAGGCGTTTTACCGACGCATCTGAGTTCAGCGCAACCAGTAGGGTGGCGCCAAATTTGGCAGCAGCTTGCAAGTACGCAATATGTCCTCGATGCAGTATATCAAAGCAGCCGTTGGTAAAGACTAAGGGCCTTGTGGCGCCATTTAGCCAATGTTTAAGCCCAGCGTCATTGGGTAAAATGACGGCATCATGTTGCGTCATACCGTGTTGGCTTACTGTGCTGGCTGCATAAATACTTTTACGATGCGCACCACACCGCTAACGGTTTTCGCCAGCTCGATGGCAGTTTCTCCTTCAACTGGAGTGACGATGCCCAGCAAATAAACCACACCGCGCTCGGTCACAACTTTGATATTAGTTGAATCGACTGCTTTATCACGAATAAGCTCGGTTTTTACCTTGGCGGTGATAAGTGAGTCATTAGTGCGACTCGTGAGTGAGCTTTTGCCAACCAGATCAAGCTGATTGACCACTTGGTCTACGCCTTGAAAGCTGTTCGCGATTTCACCCGCGCGTTGCTTTTGCTGTTCATTACTGACTTCCCCAGTCAATAGTGCGATGCCATTTAAGACAGTAGCGCTTACATGCACGCTGCGCCCGAGTGATTTATCCGTCAGCACTTCTTTTAAGATACTGGCTTCTATCAAGTTATCATCAATATAGGTACCGACGGTTCGCCGTTCTTTAACTAAATCAATAGTAGACACTGCAATTACACCCACAGTGGCGGGAATACAGGCGGTGAGTAACAATACGCCTCCAGCAAGTACGCTGATACGGATGGATTGTGGGTTAATTCGCTTAAATATCATACTTGGTCTCCAAAAAGTTGTTGGTCAATTAAATCGCATAGGCAGTGAATGATCAATCCATGGACTTCCTGAATGCGGGCAGTGGTGTTATTAGGCACGCGCAATTCTAGATCATCTGGCCTGAGTAAGTTAGCTGCTTCTCCACCGGTTTTACCAGTTAGGGCAATTGTACGTATATCCCGCTGAACTGCAGCCTCAATTGCGCGGCTGATATTGGCAGAATTACCCGATGTTGTGAATACCACCAAAATATCTTGCGCTTTTCCGAGGGCTTCGATCTGTTTACTAAACACCTGCTCAAAAGCAAAATCGTTGGCAATCGATGTAAGTGCGCTCACATCAGCGTTGAGTGCGATTGCGGCAAGTGGTGCGCGTTCCAGCTCAAATTTGTTCAATAGCTCGCTGGAAAAATGCAGTGCATCAGCGGATGAGCCTCCGTTTCCACAGATGAGTAACTTTCCCCCCGCAGCGAGCACTTCGGCCATCCTCGCTGCGCTGATCTCGATTTTATCAGCCAGGCTTTCTAAAGATTCAGCGAGTGCTTGTTGGCTGTGCTCGAAATGTTGGGTAATTCTTTGGCTGGCCTTCATTTAAAGTTTGATATTGTGTTTGCCTAGTTGGCTTGGAAAGCGTCCTGGATCCAGTTTATATCGGGTTCGTCCAGCTTACCACCAAGTTCAATAATATCAAAACGGCAGCTATCGAAGCGAGTTTTGTATTGAGTTTGCATATAGTGTTCAGCTGTTTTGATCAATTTTTGTTGCTTGCGTTGATCGACACTTTCAAGGCCCCCACCATAAAGTTGTGAGTTGCGATAGCGTACTTCAACAAACACCCATTCGTCTTTATCGCGCATCAGCGCATCAACCTCACCATACGGACTTCGAATATTTTGTCCAACCAAGGTCAAACCCTTTTTTTGTAGATATTTTACTGCCAGTTGCTCTCCGCGTTTGCCTTTACGGTTGGTGTTGCGAAATCCAAACTTCATCGAGGTTGCTTGCCTGTCTATTGAGCAGAAACAGCAATATTGTCTGCGGTATATTCTCCCCACCCAACTTCATGTTGCAGGTTTCGAGTTTCATCCATACGCAGTGACATGACGGGTGTCTGGAATTGGTAATACTGATCTGTTTGTAACTGGTTGAGTTGAGGAATGACTTCAAAGGCAGCATAGCCAAGCGCATACAGACGGTTGAGCGTTGGACTGGCGTAGGGCAATTGTCGCGCAGGCAGCCCATTGCTGGTGGTGCCTTGACTGATTGCCGCTGGAGCTAATGCATTGAGCAACCAGGGTAAATCAGCAAAATGCATGCCTTTAAGATCTTCGTCTGCCAGTTTATTGAACTTTCGGCCAGCTGCAGTCGCCGTAGCATAAACAGGCAGCGTATGCCCGCGATAAAATTTCACCAGTGGTAAGATGTTACGCGCGTCTTTATTGTTGCCTGCCAGGAAAATAAAATCGACATCATCGCGACGGCGTACACTAAATTCAAGTTGCCTACCGACCAAATCCTGGAGTCTTGCATGACGTATTTCACTGGCGTTAATATTCAGTAAATTCTTAACCTCGACGGAATGATCCTGTTGCCCAGGCAAAAAGCGTTGTTTGCCTACGACGCTTCCCCCTCGTTCCTCAAAAGCAGCGGTAAATGCAGCGCTGACGCGCGCACCCCAGGCATTATTTTTCTCCATTACCAGTGCCTGACGTAAACCCAGGTTGATGGCTCGTTCGGCAATCGCGACTGCATCTTGTTCTGGTGACAGGGCAAGCCCCCATACATTTGGAATGTTATTTTGGATTGGCGTGAGCTCACCTAAAACCATGGTCGAGGTGTATGGGCCGGATGGATTGTTTAAATAGTTCAATAAAGCTTGTACGCTTTTGCGTCCGAGTGGGCCGACCACAAAATCAGCGCCCTCATTAACCGCACTTTGATAATAAAACCCGACCAAATCATCCTCGCTGCCAAAATCATATACTCGACTGGTATCAAAGTGACCATTTGCTTCTATGGCCGCCTCAAAGCCTGCCTTAAACGCTTGTGCTGCTTTTCCCAGCCGGGAAGTCAAGGGAAGTAATAAAGCAATTTGGTTACTGGTAATGGGCCCACCAGCAATGGGTCCACCGCTGATCAAGGCGCCCAATGCTGTAATCTGTGCGGGATGATTTGGATAACGTTCTTGCCATTGGTCAAGCTGGGTTTGGTCAAACGGCTGGGTTTGCTTTAGCGCAGCCAGATCAAGCCACCCTTTAAGTATGTTGTCAGCCGTGTTGCGCTCATAGAATGAAAACAATCCTGGTTCACTACTGAGCGAACTTAATATCAGTCTTTGGTTTTCAATTCGCGGAGTTTCATCAAGTAAAGGATCCAGGTTCAGGCGTGAGGTGACGGCACGTTTGGTGTTTTGTTGTTGTTCTGCGATCGCGATATCAAGCTCAAGCAAGCGTTTATAGTTACCCTGGTTCATGGTCCCGCCGTTGATCACTTCGTGTAATATGCTATCAGCGAGATCGGTATTGCCAGATAACAACGCATAGCGGGCTCTGAGCAGATTAACTTGAATGCGCTGTTCGCTCCCCAGTGTTGTCGTATCGAACTGATCCAACAGGGTAAACGCGGTGGATAAATGCTGCTGGTCTAGAAATAATTCAATTGCGCGCAACAATAAAATATTGCGTTCTGCGATGGGTTGATCACGGGATAATTCAACCAGTTGCCAGGGGTCAGTGATGCTTGCCAGCATCGGGTTGCCCAGGCTTTCGATGGTTTGCTCTTCATCCAGCGGATGGGTCGTAACCTCGATTGTAGTGTTGTCAACTTGCTGGGTGGATGATGAATCTTGAGGGAGTGGTGTTTGTCTCGGTGCGCATGCGGTGAAAACCATGCTTGAACAGAAGACAATAGCGAGGCTAAAAATCTTTATTGGGTGCTTGCGGTGTATCATGGGGGTTGTCACAATCGGAGTTGAATAGTGATTCCGGATAAATGAGGCGCTGAGTATAAGCCAGCAATCGGGTAACAGCAAAGTTGGCGACGATAAATTACGGCGGGCTGAGCGACCCTTTAAAGACAAACCAATACAAGATAATCGTGTGAGCAATCAACCAGGCAATTTATATGTTGTCGCTACGCCAATTGGCAACTTGAAAGATATAAGCTACCGTGCAGTGGAGACGTTGCGGCAGGTTGACGTGATTTTGGTAGAAGATACGCGCAATGCCGCCAAGCTGATGCAGCACTATAAGATAATACGGCCGTTAAAAGCGTTACACGAACATAACGAAGCCCGGCTTGCGCCTGGGCTTATCCAAAAACTAATAAGCGGGCAAAATTTTGCTTTAATTAGCGACGCAGGAACACCGCTGGTAAGTGATCCAGGCTTTCGGCTGGTGCAAGCTGCGATAGAAGCGGGTATTCAGCCCATTACCATTCCAGGCGCATGCGCAGCCATTGCCGCCTTATCGATAGCCGGGTTGCCGACAGACCGGTTTGTGTTTGAAGGATTTTTGCCTGCGAAACGCGCCGCGCGTGAGCGAGCTTTGCAGGGTTTAAAAAGCGATCCGCGTACCCTCGTATTTTACGAAGCCAAGCATCGTATTCATGCGTTTCTTAAGTCTATGGCGAGTGTTTTTGGGGCGAATCGAAGCGCGGTGGTTGCCCGCGAGCTAACCAAAAAGTTTGAAAGCGTGTATCATGGTACGCTTTCTAGCATCCTTGATCAAATAAGGGCCGATGAGCAGGCAAGCAAGGGGGAATTTGTGGTGATGCTGCAAGGCGCCGATATGGCTCAGCATGAAGTCGATATCGATGCCGTTTTGATTCCGCTGTTAAGCGAAATGAGTGTAACCAAAGCCAGTAAATTGGCCGCAAAAATAAGCGGCGTCAATAAAAATAAGTGCTATCAGCGCGCATTGCAATTGCAGGAAACAAAGTAAATATAGAAATGAGTAAATTCTGGAACCAGCGAACCAGGCGGCTCAGCCCCTACACACCGGGTGAGCAACCGCAGGATCAGCAGTATATAAAATTGAACACCAATGAGAACCCCATGCTGCCTTCGCAGTCGGTCATCGATGCGATGCACGCAGCGGTTGAAAGCGGTATGCATTTATATCCTGATCCAGAATGTATTCAGCTTAAGCAAGCTATCGCTAAATATTATGCTATATCTGCTGAATGCGTGTTTGTTGGGAACGGTTCAGATGAGGTGCTTGCGCATGTTTTCGCCGGCTTGTTTGACGCGGATAAGCCACTGGTTTGTCCAGACATCTCCTATAGCTTTTACCCTGTATATGCAAAGATGTACGACCTTACTCTGCAGCAGATCGCGCTGGATGCGCAGTTTGCGATCAATTTACAAACGTACCCGGTTGATAACGGAGGTGTGGTTTTTGCTAACCCCAATGCGCCTACATCCATTGCGCTTGAGGTAGGCCAGATTGAAGCCTTTTTACAGTGCAACCAGAATTCAACCGTGGTTGTCGATGAGGCGTATGTTGATTTCGGTGCGCAATCTTGTGTTGAGCTAGTGCGGCGTTATACCAATTTGCTGGTAGTACAGACAGTATCCAAATCGCGCAGCCTGGCGGGTCTGCGGGTGGGTTTCGCGATTGGCTCACCCGAATTGATCGAAGGCCTGGAGCGAATAAAAAACTCATTCAATTCTTATCCCTTAGATCGTGTTGCGCTGGCCGGGGCGCGAGCTGCATTCGAGGATGTACAGGCTTTTGAAAATGCCAGGGCAGAAATCATGCGGGTTCGAGATCAATCCAAAGCGGCCTTGAGTACATTGGATTTTGAAGTACTGGAGTCCGCCACCAATTTTCTATTTACCAAGCCCAGGTTTATGTCGGCGGAGGCGCTTTATATCGCCCTAAAGAAAGCTGGCATTTTAGTGCGTTATTTTGATGCGCCTAGAATTAGCGAGTATTTGCGGATAACGGTGGGAACGGCTGTGGAGATGGAGGCGTTAGTCAATCAGATAGACGTAATTAAGTCTAAGATTTAGTATTTGTGATGCTTCTCACTTTCTTGCTCGCCAAGAAAGTAAGCAAAGAAGGCAACCCGATCGCCAGCCCCTTGGGTTCACTGCGTTTCTCGAGATCGATGGGTGCTGCGCAACTCGCTAGCGCTCAGACAGTGCTCGCACTTTATCCATCAATCGCTGCGATACTCGGCTGGCTCAAACGGGAAAGGGGTGTCCTTTTTGTGTCTCATAATAGTTCAAGTAAATTTACTTGCCAATTAAGTCTAAATAACCTATCTTTACCGGCAAGTTGATCGGATGATCGCGCTGTTCATTTTGAATATCGAGGAAAGTCCGGGCTCCACAGGGTAAGATGCCAGATAACGTCTGGGCGGCGCGAGCCGATGGCCAGTGCCACAGAAAATATACCGCCTGTGCTTAATTAGTTAGGGTAAGGGTGAAATGGTGCGGTAAGAGCGCACCGCGCGTTTGGTAACAAGCGTGGCAGGGTAAACCCCATCTGGAGCAAGACCAAATAGGAAACCTAATGGCGCGACCCGCGTTGGTTTCGGGTAGGTTGCATGAGTGGTTTGGTAACAGGCCACCTAGATGAATGATCGTCCTAGACAGAACCCGGCTTATAGATCAACTTACAGTTTTCTTCTATTAAATCAGCTTAGGTCGTTTTCTTATCTAGCTGATTTATATAGCAAGTTTTTCGGGTGAATAAAACCTTAAAAACGAGCGTATCTCATTGAAAAATCTTGACTTATTGTTAAACACGGCCTATATTCCTACTCGGTGGTAAAAAGTGCACATTTTTGGAGTTTTTAGGAAAATTTGGAATGTTTCGCGGTGTTAATCAACTAAAAGTGGATGGTAAGGGTAGGATCGCCCTGCCTACACGCTATCGTGAAGAGCTGATTGAGCGCTGTGGTGGAGCAATGGTGGTAACCGTTAATACCACGTCTGATCATTGTTTATGGATGTATCCCTTGGATGAATGGGAACGTATCGAGGTAAGGATCAATGATCTGCCCAGTTTGAATCCACAGCACGTCAAACTGAAACGATTTTTTTTGGGGTACGCGACTGATGTGGCGATGGATAAGACGGGTCGTATTTTACTGCCACCCCCTTTGCGGGAATTTGCGCGTATTGAAAAAGAAACTTACTTCAATGGCCAGGGCAACAAGTTTGAAATCTGGAGTGATGAAGATTGGCAGGCGAGCCGTGATGATTGGCTTGCGCATCCCGACTCCGATGCTGGGCCCAGCCCTGAAATGGAGGTGCTACAGCTGTGACCGAAAGGGCAATGCACCAACCTGTATTGCTCCACGAGGCCGTCGATGCGCTACAAATTAAGCCCGACGGGTTTTATGTGGATGGTACTTTTGGCCGTGGTGGGCATGCAAGTTTGTTGCTCGCCAGGCTGGATCAAAAGGGGCGGCTATGGGTAATGGATCGCGATCCGGGCGCGGTATCGGTTGCGATGCGTATGATGGGTGACGATAAACGCGTGACAATATTGCATGCACCTTTTTCCAGCCTAGGCGAAAAATTAAAAGCAAAGGGGCTCATGGGAAAAGTCGATGGCATTTTACTCGATTTTGGTGTGTCTTCTCCCCAATTGGATGAGCCCGAGCGAGGTTTTTCGTTTCAGAGAGACGGCGCGCTGGATATGCGTATGGATACGACCCAGGGCCAAACTGCGGCCGATTGGCTAGCCGGGGTTGAATTTGCCGAGCTCGTAAAAGTATTAAAAGTTTACGGTGAAGAGCGTTTTGCCAAGCGCATTGCAAAAGCGATCTTACAGGTTCGCGAACACACAACTATTTCTAGTACTACCCAGTTAGCCGGTATTATCGCTGAGGCAGTCCCCGTATATGAGCGTGAAAAACACCCCGCCACACGCTCCTTTCAGGCGATTCGAATAGCGATTAATCAGGAGATGCAGGAAATCAATGCAGTCTTGCCGGATGCGCTTGATGCGCTCAGCGTGGGTGGACGTTTAGTGATCATCAGCTTTCATTCGCTTGAAGATCGGCCGGTAAAGCGCTTGTTGCAAAAAGAAGCAAAAGGCGATGATTTTCCGCCTGATTTACCAATCCGCGCAGCGCAAATTAAGCCGCGAATCAAGCTGGTAGGTAAGCCGGTCAGAGCGAGTGATGAGGAGGTTAGACAAAATCGTCGAGCGCGTAGCGCGATCATGCGGGTGGCAGAGAAATTACGCGCATGAAAATTCCTTCACAAATGATCGTCAGTATTGGGTTGGTAATCGCAGTGTTGGTCAGTGCGCTTGCCTTGGTCTCAGTAAGACAACTTAATCGAGTTGCATTTTATGAGTCACAGAAGCTGGAAAGCCAACGCGATGACTTATCCATAGAGTGGCGGCAGTTGATGGCGGAGTACTCTACCTGGCGGCTGGAACATAATATCGAATCTGAAGTTCGTGGCGAGCATAAGATGGAGCCACCCGTAAGTGACAATATTCAGACCATACACTTAAGCGCGCAAAACAAGCTTGGTCATTCGGGGGATGATCAATGAGGCGCCAGCACGAGAAGCATATTAAGCGGACCTTGTTCAGGCAACGCATTATGTTTGGCTTGGTATGCGCTGGCTTTGTGGTGCTTGCCAGTAAGCTAGTGGGTATTCAATTATTTGGGCATGACCGGTTGGTGGCAGAGGCCAAGGCCAGACATGTACGTACCATCGAAACGCAGCCTGTTCGTGGGCCAATTTATGATCGAAACCAGCGGTTGCTTGCGGTGAGCACCCCGGTAGATACGATCTGGGCAGAGGCCAATATATTTTGTAAGGTGCAAGATAGTTGGCCAGATTTGCTAAAACTGCTCAAGCTGAAGAAGTCTGGCTTGAGAAAAACTTGTGAAAAGCGCGCTGCGGAGGATTACAAAAGCAACTTTATCTATGTTAAACGCCAGCTGATGCCTTTGGTGGCGGAGCGAGCTGAGGAGCTCGAAGTTCCGGGTGTGCATATTCAGCGCGAATACAAACGCTTTTATCCCTCTGGCCCCGCAGCGGGGCATTTGATTGGTTTTACTGATATCGATGGCATTGGTCAGGAAGGCGTAGAAAAGGCGTATGATACTCACTTACAGGGGGTTAAGGGTGAGCAAATAGTTCATCGAGATAGCAAAGGTCGCTTTGTCGAATTTGTTGAGCAAATAGAAGCGGTTGAAAATGGTAAGCCTTTAACCCTCAGTATTGACAGCCGATTGCAGTATCTTGCCAGCGGTTACCTGGAGCAGGCAGTGCGTGAACACAAAGCCCAAGGGGGGAGCTTAGTTTTGATTCATGCGCCGACCGGGGAAATCCTGGCAATGGTTGATTCGCCTCAGTTCAACCCGAATGATAGACGCACCTTAATCCCTGATTTATTCCGAAATCGCGCGGTTACCGACGTACAGGAGCCTGGGTCAACGGTTAAACCTTTTACCATCGGTACGGCGATTGAATCCGGTGAGTTTACGCCGCTTTCAACCATCGACACTGGCGAAACCCCGTTTCGGGTGCCGGGAGGTCGTATTACTGATACCAAGCCGCATGGCATATTGACCCTGGAAGAAATCGTCGTCAAATCCAGCAATATTGGTGCTGCCAAGCTTTCCATGGAAATGCCCTATGACGGTTTATATGCAACCCTGGACAAGGCGGGATTTGGGCATAAAGTGAATGCAGTTCCCTCGGAAACCACCGGTGTCTTGCCTAAGCGTAAACGGTTGATAGATCGACTGACTCAGGCTTATGGATATGGCTTGAATGCGACTCCCCTGCAGATTGCGCGGGCCTATACGGTGTTCGCGAATGATGGGGTGCTTAAGCCATTGACGATCTTAAAGCAGAACGAACCCGCGGCAAAAAATAATACGCGCGTATTCAGTAGTCAAACCACTAGGCATTTGCTGAGAATGCTGGAAAGAGTCGCCAGTACCGATGGTACGGCCAGACGCGCACGGGTGCCGCGTTACCGCGTGGGTGGTAAAACCGGTACATCTAGACGTAACACCGGTAACGGCTATGAACAAGGGCATTACGTTTCCTGGTTTGTCGGCCTGGCGCCGATGAGCAAACCGCAATTTGTCATGGCGGTAATGGTGGATGATCCGCGCGGGGGTAAGTATTACGGCGGCACGATTGCGGGGCCGGTGTTCTCCAAGACGATGCAAGATACACTGCGTTTATATAATGTGGCGCCTGATCGGGTTGCAGAGCCCGCCGTTGAGGAAGGTAAGGTTGCTGTGCAAAAGGCCACTACATCGGCGACCAAATCATGAGTCATTATCACCTCATGCTAGACCGCCTGCTTGCTGGGTTTGATGTGAGCAAAGACATTGCACCGATCGAGATATTTGATATTACCTTGGATAGCCGTCGGGTTAGGCCGGGTTGTCTATTTATTGCGCTCAAGGGAACGATAACAGATGCCCGAGAATTCATCGCTGAGGCGTTGAAAAATAAGGCTGCAGCAGTGCTTTATGATGCTAGTGATGGGTTTTTAATTGACCAAGTATTGCTTGATACAGGCAAGTTGTATCAAGTCCGGGGTTTGCATGAACGTGTTAGTAAGATAGCGGCTCGATTTTATGCTCGTCCTACCAGAAAGATGGATGTGATCGGTATCACCGGGACAAATGGAAAAACCACGATTGCTTATTATTTAGCCCAAATGCTGGAAAAATTGGGGCGTTCGAGCGCGATGATGGGTACCTTGGGGGCGGGCAAGGTTGGCCATATTCAACCTACAGGGTTGACAACGCCTGACGCCATCCAAACTCAGAAAGCGATCGCCCAGATGCTCGAAGACGGGGTGCAAGCGGTATGTATGGAGGTTTCCTCGCATGGACTTGAACAAGCCCGTGTTACTGCTGTTGATTTCGATTATGTGGTATTCACCAATTTGAGTCAGGATCATCTGGATTATCACCAGAATATGGCAGATTATGCTGCGGCTAAATCACGTCTGTTCAAGGATTTTAACTATCATTACGCGATCATTAACCAGGAAGACAATCTGGGTGCGAAGCTTATTGAGCAAGTGGGTGAGAAAAGTTTTGCGTATGGCGTAAATAAAGGGGTGCTCCAAGCTGAAGATATTACGCTTACCTCGAAAGGCTTGTCGTTTGTGGTTTCGTACGCGGGTGAAAAGCAGGTGTTAGAGAATAGCTTGATTGGCTACTTCAATGTATACAACATGCTGGCGGTTATCGGCGTGGGCTTGACCATGGGATATGCCTTGGCGGATATAGTCAAAGCGCTGTCTACTTGTCATAGCGCGCCGGGTAGGATGGAGTGTGTCAGTCTTCGGCCCGAACAGCCCGTAGTTGTGGTGGATTATGCGCATACACCTGAGGCACTGGAGGTAGCACTAGGTGCTTGCAAGACCCATTGCGAAGGTTCGCTAAATGTAGTGTTTGGTTGTGGGGGTGATCGCGACAAAGCTAAACGCGCACCCATGGGGCGTATTGCTGAGCAGCTTGCGGATCAAGTATTTATTACCGACGATAACCCACGTGGCGAAGCACCAGCGGCTATTACCAACGATATTATCAAGGGGATGACTCAGCCGGCCTGGGTCGTGCATGATCGTGCCAAAGCAATTACCGCTGCCATTGGTGTCGCGCAGCAGGGTGACTGGGTGCTAATTGCGGGTAAAGGTCATGAAACGGCTCAGGTTTATGCTGATCTTAAACTAGAATTGGATGATCGGGTATTGGCGCGTCAAGCATTGGAGAGCATGGCTGCGTGATGATGTTAAGTGAAGCCAGCGATGCTATGCACGGCCAATTAAATGGTCGCGATGAGCTTTTTAGTTCGGTCGAGCTTGATACCCGGCGGCTTGAAAAAGAGGCCTTATTTTTCGCTATCCATGGGGATTCCAAGAATGGCCATGATTTTATTCCACAGGCAATGGAACAACAGGCATTGGCCGCAGTTGTTGATCAAGCGTTTGAGAGTGAGCAGCGAATTAGTCATATTAAAGTAGATGATACGACCATTGCGCTAGGGATGCTGGCGAAGTATTGGCGCGCGCGATTCAATATACCCGTTGTTGGTATCACCGGCAGTAATGGAAAAACCAGTGTTACCAATATAGTCAGCCAAATTTTCAGCTACGCGATCCCTGGGGTAGCACCCCAGGGCAGCTTTAACAATCAATGGGGCGTGCCACTCACTTTGCTTACATTGCGAGACACGCACCAATCTGCAGTGATAGAGATGGGTATGAATCATGCTGGGGAACTGACCTATTTGGGTGAAATTGTTAAACCAACGATCGGTTTGATCACCAACGCAGCGGCTGCGCATCTTGAAGGGTTGGGTGATATTAAAGGCGTAGCTCAAGCTAAGGGCGAGTTGCTTGAATCTGTAGCGACAGATGGTGTGGTGATCCTGAACCGGGATGATTCGTTTTATGCGGCTTGGAAATTACGTGCCAAACCCTGCCGCATTATGAGCTTTGGCACGCACGCCGAAGCCGATGTGCAAATCATCCATGGTGATCTTGATAGACTTGATCTGCGAATACAAGGCCAACTACATCATTATCTATTTCCGCTTTTGGGTAGACACAACCAATTGAACGCTGCTGCTGCAGTTGCAGTAGCAATTGCCGCAGGTGTGCCGCAAGCTGCAATCCGTAAAGGTTTGGAAAATGCATCGGCCGTAAAAGGTCGTCTACAGGTGTTGCGAGTTGACTCGGATCTAACTCTAATAGATGACACTTATAACGCTAACCCCGCCTCTATGATGGCTGCCATTGATGTATTGGCGGAAGGCGAAGCGCAAAAGATATTGGTGCTTGGCGCAATGGCTGAGTTAGGTAAAGAATCTAACACCATCCATCAGCAAGTAGCAGCATATGCCAAGGGAAAAGGAATAGATTATTTACTTACCTTGGTAGACCAGACAGATCCGGATTATCTAAATGATATGGCTGCCTATATGTCCGGATTTGGCGATGGGAGCTTTGCGTTCACTAAGGTTTCGCAACTGGTTAATAAAGTGGCCGGCCTGAAACAGGGTAATCAATCCGTATTAGTAAAGGGCTCGCGCGCGACCAGAATGGAACGCGTTATAGCGGCGCTAGATAAACCGGGGTGCGCGCAATGTTAAGTTGGGTTTTTGAGCAGCTCTCTGAGTACTTTAGCGTTTTTAGTGTGTTTCAGTACATCACTTTTCGCTCGATTATGAGTGTGCTTACAGCGTTAGTCTTATCCTTTGTATTTGGCCCGATGATGATTCGAAAGCTCAGCCAGTATCAGATTGGTCAGACCGTACGAGATGATGGTCCGCCAACACATTTTACTAAAGTTGGCACGCCCACCATGGGGGGTGCGCTTATTTTATTTGCAGTCGTTGTGTCGACCCTGTTGTGGATGGATTTGAGTAATCGATATGTCTGGATAGTTTTGTTTGTGACGGTATCTTTTGGCTGGATAGGCTGGTATGACGATTATCAAAAACTGGTTCATAAAGACCCGCGCGGTATGGGTTCTGCGGCAAAAATTCTAAGCCAGACGCTGGCTGCGCTAATTGCTGTATTGTGGCTTTACAAAACGGCGAGTACACCTGCTGAGCTGCAGTTTATTGTGCCGCTGTTTAAAAACATAGTATTTGATTTGAGCTGGTTGTTTATTCCGCTGGGTTGGCTGGTTATTGTGGGTAGTTCTAACGCGGTTAACTTGACCGATGGTCTGGATGGATTGGCAATATTGCCGGTGGTGATGGTCGCAGGTGGTCTGGGAATATTCAGTTATATGTCGGGTAACACCATATATTCTGAGTATCTCAACGTACCTTATTTATCCGGCGCCGGTGAAATTTTAATATTTTGTACCGCCTTGGTTGGCGCTGGATTGGGGTTTTTATGGTTCAATGCCTATCCCGCACAAGTATTTATGGGTGATGTGGGGGCCTTATCGTTGGGGGCGGCACTGGGTGTACTGGCGGTGATTGTTCGCCAGGAAATCGTGTTGATGATCATGGGCGGGCTGTTCGTGGTTGAAACACTATCGGTCATTATTCAAGTGGTGTCTTTCAAACTGGTGGGACGGCGCGTGTTTAAGATGGCGCCCATCCATCATCATTTTGAACTTAAAGGTTGGCCCGAACCGCGTGTCATTGTGCGTTTCTGGATCATTAGTTTTATCCTGGTCATCATCGGTCTTGCGACCCTAAAGGTGCGTTAGTGATGATTAACTCTCGCATTAAAAGCAAGCCTGCTATCGTACCGTATAAAAAAATTGCGGTAATAGGATTTGGGATGACGGGTCAATCCGTGATTCATTATTTGAGTGATTCGACCGTTGAACTAATTGCGATGGACACCCGTGAGCTCGCAACAGGCAAACGCGAGCTTAAACGCCTATTTCCCAAAGTTCGGCTGGTTACTGGAGGGCTGGATCAACATACGCTGGAAACTGCCGATATGGTGGTGGTGAGTCCGGGTGTATCGGTAGACGCGCTGGGGTTACGCAACAAAATTGGTCCGCAAACTGAATTAGTTGGTGATATTGAGTTATTCGCGCGTGCTGCTGATGCGCCGATTATTGCGATTACAGGTTCTAATGGAAAAAGTACCGTAGCAACGTTAGTCGAAACCCTTATTAGCGCGGGTGGTAAAACCGCTTTATTGGGAGGAAACATTGGGGTGCCGGCACTGAGCCTGTTCGAGCAGCCCACCCCGGATGTTTATGTGCTGGAATTATCCAGTTTTCAACTGGAAACCACATCAAGCCTCACGCCTGAGGTCGCAGTGGTCCTGAATTTGTGTGAAGATCACTTGGACCGGTACGCATCATACGAAGATTACGTTGATGCCAAAATGCGGATCTATCGAAACACGCGTTATGAAGTGATTAATCGTGATGAGCCATCAGCGCCACAAATCACATTGTCAGATTCGCTTAGTTTTGGTTTGGGCGAACCTAAGAACGACCATGAATATGGGATTATTCAGCAAGGTGGTACCAGTTGGTTGGCCAAAGGTGAGCAAAAGCTGTTGGATGCAAATCGCCTGCACCTCAAAGGCCAGCAGAACTGGTTAAATGTGCTTGCCAGTTTTGCACTGGTTGAACAATTTAATATGCCTTTAACCGAACCAATGCTGGATGCGATATGCGAGTTTACTGGCTTGGTTGATCGTTGCGAACAAGTGGCCGATCATGAGGGAGTATTATGGATAAATGATTCCAAAGGAACGAACGTTGGCGCAACCTTGGCGGCCATTCAAGGGTTTGACCAACCTAAGATTATGATCATGGGTGGGCAGAGCAAAGGCGCTGATTTAACCCCACTCGCGCGTAGCATGGATGATTCGGTGCGTGAAGTTATTCTGTTAGGTGAAGATGCCGACAGGCTGGCGCAAGCGTTGGATTTAGTAGTTAAAACCACTCGGGTAGAAAACCTCCAGCAAGCCACCAAATATGCTAAACAAAAGGCTCGGCCGGGTGATGTAGTGCTATTTTCGCCGGCCTGCGCAAGTTTTGATATGTTTGAAAACTATGTTGCTCGAGGTGAAGCCTTTCGACAAGCAGTGCGACAAATGGTGCAACAAGAGGCGTCGAAATGAGTCATACCTCAATCAGCTATCAGACCGGCCGTCCATTTGACGAACAACCGTTTGATGGTGTGTTAGCGCTCGTGGTTACGTCAATCATATTGCTGGGTTTGGTGATGGTGTTCTCAGCGGGTGTCGCGGGTAGTGGCTCGAAATTCGAATTACAGATCAGCCATCTGCTCAAACACAGCGTACATATATTAGCGGGCCTTGGGTTGATGGTGGCGGTAATGTTTGTTCGTCTAGATTGGTTACAAGAGGCTAGCCGGCTGTTGTTGCTGCTTGGGGTGCTGGTATTAGCGGTGTTAATGGTTCCCGGTGTTGGCTTAGAAGTAAATGGGAGCACGCGTTGGTTTGAGATTGCCGGAGTGCGCATCCAACCAGCCGAGTTGATGAAACTAATTTGTCTGGTATACGTAGCAGATTACTATGCGCGTAAACAAAACAGCGTGCACCTATTTAGAGTGGGTGTTCTAAACCTCGGTATCCCGATCGTACTGGTTGGTGTGCTTTTGCTGCTGCAACCCGATTTTGGTACCTTGGTGGTGATTATTGCCACCACTGCGGGCTTAATGTTTTTAGCCGGGGTGCCCTTTGGATATTTTATTGCGGTAATAGCGCTCACCCTGATGGCCTTAGCTGCGCTCGCGGTGTTTGAGCCGTATCGCATGGATCGATTATTAACCTATCAGGACCCATGGGCAGACCCGTTTAATAAAGGTTTTCAACTGACCCAGGCGCTTATGGCAGTTGGTCGTGGAGGTTGGTTGGGTTTGGGTTTGGGCAATAGCTTACAAAAACTAAATTACTTGCCACACGCCAATAATGATTTTCTGATCGCCATTATTGCTGAGGAATTGGGCGCTGCTGGGGTGATGCTGGTAATGCTATTGTTTAGCCTGTTTTTATGGCGCGCATTTAAGATCGCCACCCGTGCCTTGCAATTGGGGCAACGATTTGAAGCGTATCTTGCTTATGGCATTGGCCTGTTAATCGTTTTCAATGCCGGTATCCATATTGGCGTGAATACGGGTATTTTGCCTACCAAGGGTCTTACTCTTCCTCTGATGAGCGCCGGTGGTTCCAGTATGATTACCAACTTAATAGCGATTGGCTTATTGTTCGCGGTAGATCGAAAAAGTCGTGCAAAACCGCGTAAGGGGGTGCGCGCATGAAGACTTTATTGATCATGGCGGGTGGTACCGGTGGGCACGTGATACCCGCATTAGCGGTAGCTGAAAACCTGCGCGCGCGTGGTGTCAATATTATCTGGATGGGTACCCGCTTTGGTATTGAACATGAACTGGTGCCAGCAGCAGGAATCGATCTTAAGCTGGTGCAGGTCAAAGGTATTCGAGGCAGTGGTTTTCTGCGTAAATTAACAGCGCCATTTGTGTTGTTGTTGGCCGCAGCGCAGGCGTTAAGAATTATCAATTCGTCTAAAGCCAACGCTGTTTTAGGTATGGGTGGCTTTGTTTCTGGGCCAGGTGGGGTCGTTGCGCGTTTGCTCGCCAAACCATTGGTTTTACATGAGCAAAACGCAATCGCAGGGACGACCAACAAGTTACTCGCCCCCTGGGCCAATCGGGTGTTGACGGGTTTTGCGAAGGTGCCCAATTTGCGTAAACAAGAGCATATTGGTAACCCCGTGAAAACCAAAATTGTAGCGGTTGAATCACCTGAAACTCGATTAGTTGGCCATGATACGAGTCTCAATGTTTTGATCATCGGCGGTAGTCAGGGTGCAATGGTATTTAATCAACAGTTGCCCCAATTGCTCGCCAAACTTCAATCACAATTGCCAAGTGACATGCAGTTGAAGGTCCATCATCAATGCGGCAAGGGGAATGCGACAGAGGTAAAAAGGCATTATACCGAAGTTTCTCAACCAGCCAAAGTTTCTGAATTTATCGATGATATGGCCGCAGCTTACCAGTGGTCCGATATTGTCATTTGTCGCGCGGGCGCGATGACCGTCGCCGAAGTTGCGGCTGCAGGTGCGGTTGCTTTATTTGTGCCATTTCCCTATGCAATCGATGATCATCAGTTTTATAACGCCAAAGCGATGGCCGGTGCTCAAGCAGCAATTTGCGAGCGCCAGGAGGCCTTTCTAACCGGGAAGTGGACTGGTCAAATCAAAGGGTTGGCGAATAATCGGGATCGTTTGATTCAGATGGCACAAAAAGCCCGAGAATTTGCAAAGCCCGACGCAACCGAGCGAGTGGCGGATATTTGCATGGAGGTGATGAATGCGTGAATTCGTCAAACATGTGCATTTTGTCGGCCTGGGTGGAATTGGTATGAGTGGGATCGCCGAAGTTCTATTGGAGCAGGGTTATAAAGTTTCTGGTTCTGATATCAGTGATAGTCCGGTGTTGCAGCGTTTGGCGACAAAGGGCGCAACCACTGTGATTGGGCATTTGGCTGACAATATTTTGGGTACGGATGTGGTTGTCGTGTCTAGCGCGGTTGCCGAAAGTAACCCGGAAGTGTTAGCTGCGCGTCGGCAGAAAATACCGGTTGTCCCGCGCGCCGAGATGCTGGCTGAATTGATGCGTTTCAAACAAGGTATTGCGATCGCCGGTACCCATGGTAAAACCACGGCGACTAGCTTGGTCTCAGCGGTTCTCGCGAAAGCTGGCTTAGACCCAACTTTCGTGATCGGTGGCATTGTCGCAAGCGAAGCTTCCAATGCGCGTTTAGGCAAAGGCGAAATTTTAGTTGCCGAAGCGGATGAAAGTGATGCCTCATTTTTGCATCTAACACCCACTATTGCCGCGATAACCAACATTGATGCTGACCATATGGAAACCTATGGTAATAGCTTCGACCAGCTCAAACAAACCTTTATTCAGTTCATTCATACCTTGCCTTTTTATGGCTTGGCTATTTTGTGCTTTGATGATCCAGTGATTCGCGATATTGCCGATCAGTTTAACCGTCGCATTGTTAGTTATGGGATGCGTGATGGGGTTGATATCCAGGCAGTTAACGTACGCCAACAGGGTTTGAACACACAGTTCGAAGTAGTGCGTTTTGGGCAAGAAATCGGGCAGTTTATGCTCGCCATGCCAGGTGAGCATAATGTGTTGAATGCGCTGGTTGCGATTTCAGTCGCGGCTCAACTCGGCGTAGACGACGAAGCTGTTAAACAAGCGCTAGAAGTGTTTACCGGCGTGGGGCGCCGGTTTGAAAAACTGGGGGTAGTTACGCTGGCCAAGGGTGGACAGGCGGAAGTTATTGATGATTACGCCCATCACCCACGCGAGTTATCTGCAACTTTATCGGCGAGTAAGTCAGTGTGGCCAGAGCGTCGAATCGTATGCCTGTTTCAGCCACATCGCTACAGTCGGACTCAGGCACTGCTTGATGATTTTGCTCAGGTGCTGAGCACGCAACCTAATTTATTATTATTAGAGGTTTATCCCGCGGGTGAGCAGCCGATTGAGGCGGCGGACAGTCGTGCGCTCGCCCAAGCAATCCGAGCGCGGGGGGGCGAGGCGGTGCTCATTCAGGATTTTGATCAGGCCAATACGGTGTTAGCACACCAGTTGCACGATGGAGATGTATTGCTGTGCCTAGGAGCAGGAGATATTGGCCGTTATGCCCGCACCTTGGTGCAGGAGGAATTATGATTACCAGCACCATGGAGCGCTCCCTGGAAAGTCACCTTGAAGGGTTAGAAGGTCAGCTTTTATATGATGAGCCCATGAAAAAGCATACCACCTGGCGGGTTGGGGGTCATGCTGACATGTATTTTATGCCAAAAGATAAGGCGGCTTTGGTACAGCTAATGTGCCAATTACCCGGGAATATCCCAGTTTTCTGGTTCGGTTTGGGTAGTAATTTACTGGTTCGTGATGGGGGTATCCGTGGAATGGTGATCTGTACGCTCAAGGGACTGGGGGTAATTGAGCGTAAAAATGACAACACAGTATACGCGCAGGCCGGTGTTCCCAGTGCAAAACTGGCGAGATATTGTGCGCGCCATGGTTTGGAAGGCGCTGAATTTTTGGCAGGCATCCCGGGTAGTTTTGGCGGTGCAGTAGTGATGAATGCAGGTGCTTACGGAGGTGATACTTGGTCATTAGTCAAGCGCATTGAGTGTTTGGACCGCGATGGAAATATCCGCTGGTACGACAAAAATCAAATTGAGCACGCTTATCGGCATGTGGTACTACCTAAACATAGCTGGGTGGTAGGTGCCGAGATAAAGCTGACCTCAATTAGTGGGCTGGATTTGGCACGACGTATTCGGGAGTTGTTAAAAACCCGTGGCATCTCGCAACCTGTGCAGACCGCAAATGCGGGGTCGGTGTTTAAGAATCCTAAAAATGATCATGCAGCGCGGTTGCTGGAACGCGCAGGGATGAAAGGGAAAAGTGTAGGGGGTGCCCATTATTCCGAAAAACACGCAAACTTTATTATTAATGATGGAACCGCGACTGCGCTCGATATTGAATCATTGATCGAGAAGGGCCAAAAAGAGGTCATAGATCAATTTGATATTAGCCTGGAGTGCGAAGTTCGTGTAATTGGCCAGCATCTTGAGGGCGCCGCTATGGAGGCCAGAGATGTCTAAGCAAATCGAAATGGGTCCGGTGACACCTCCCTTACCAGAGTTTGAGTTTAAAACCAAATTTTGGTTTAGCCTGATTGGTTTGATAGGTGTATTGTTATTAGGTGCGACGTTGGTTGCGGATCAGCTATATCGCCCTGAGCAATTTAATATCAGCAAGATTTCGTTGACGGGTGATGCAGCCCATGTGGATCGTGAGGCGCTTAAACAATCGGTGATCGCCGCAGTAGATGGGAATTATTTTTCACTCAATAGTAAAAAAATTATTGATGTTGTGCAGGCATTACCTTGGGTAGAAAAAGTGCGCCTGCGTCGACGTTGGCCAGCAACGCTGATGATCGATATTGAGGAATATCAACCCGTTGCGATATGGGGAGAGGAGCGCTGGTTAACGACTACCGGTAAGTTGGTGAAGTTGCCCCTACCGAAAAACGTTGTCTTACCGCATTTGAACGCACCCAGCCATGAAGTACACACGGTGTGGCCAAAATATAAACAGTGGTCAGCTAAGTTCGCGCGTCAGGGCTTACGCCTGCAGAGCATGACACTAAGCAAACAGCACTTGTATACCTTGCAACTTGAATACACCAGCCCGATGGAAAGTGCGCTCACGGGATTTGAAATGGTTTTGGCTGAGTCGAACGCCGAGCAACAAATTGACGCATTTTTATCCAGCTATCAACAGTCTCTAATTGACGCCCCCGGGCAGATCAAGACTGTTGATTTACGTTATCCAAGTGGTTTTTCTGTGAGTCGGCACGCACCAGAAGAAATCGCTCAGGCAGCTCCAAACTAATGCAGTGATTATTTAGAAAATGGTAAAGAAATCAGATAGTAACCTTATTGTCGGATTGGATATTGGCACTTCGAAAGTGCTGGCCATCGTCGCTGAGGTAAATGATGAGGGGACACTCGAAATCATCGGGGTAGGACATCACCCCGCCAAAGGGCTGCGTCGGGGTGTGGTGGCAGATATCGAATCAACCGTTTCGTCAATACAGCGCGCAGTAGAAGAAGCCGAATTAATGGCTGGGTGCCAGATTTTCTCGGTGTACGCTGGCATCGCTGGTGCGCATATCAACAGCTTCAATTCACATGGCGTGGTGGCAATACGCGATGGTGAAGTCAAGCAAGATGATATCAATCGGGTGCTGGAAGCGGCGCAAGCGATGGCCATTCCAAATGATCAGAAAATCCTGCATGTGTTACCCCAGGAGTACGTGATTGACGGGCAGGATGAAATAACCGAACCAATTGGAATGTGCGGCGTGCGTCTGGAGGCCAAGGTGCACATCATCACCGGGGCGGTGAGTGCTGCGCAGAATATCGTGAAATGTATTAAGCGTTGCGGGCTCGAGGTGGATGACATTATTTTAGAGCAGCTGGCATCCAGTGAATCCGTATTGACCGACGACGAACGTAATCTAGGGGTGTGCATGGTTGACATCGGCGGTGGTACGACCGATATCGCGGTATTTCAGCATGGCACGATTAAGCACACTTCTGTGATCCCGATTGCTGGAGATCAAGTTACCAATGATATCGCCATTGCTATCCAAACACCGACCCAGGCAGCGGAAGAGCTGAAGAAAAAGTATGGTTGCGCACTTGCCAATCAGGTTGGTGAGACCGAAAGCATCGATGCGCCGAGTATAGGTGGCAAACCAAGCCGTAAATTATTACGCCACAACTTGGCTGAAGTCATTGAGCCGCGTATGGAAGAAATATTTGTATTGGCGCAATCAGAGCTACGTCGCAGCGGATTCGAAGGGATAGTGACTTCGATCGTCATTACCGGTGGTAGCGCAAAAATAGAAGCGGCGGTTGATCTCGCCGAGGAAGTGTTCCATATGCCGGTTCGTTTAGGCTTACCAAATTACGAGGGTAGCCTGAGCGAAATGGTATTGAACCCAATCTTTGCAACTAGCACAGGATTGGTCAAGTTTGGCCACCGAGGAATCGGGCGAGTTAAATCTAGTGAGAAAAAAGCGAGTACTTTTAGCGAAGTTCTCGCACGGATGAAGAGTTGGTTTAAAGGGAGTTTTTAGTGTTTTATCAAATTTTGATAAGCGTAAATTTTGTGGCAAAAGCAGAGGTAAAAAATGTTTGAATTGTTAGATGCAAGCGGCTCGAAAGCCGAAATTAAAGTAATAGGCGTCGGTGGCGGTGGTGGTAATGCTGTCGATCATATGATGAAAACCAATATTGAAGGGGTCGATTTTATCAACGCAAATACCGACGCTCAGGTGTTGGATACGTCCACCGCCGAAACCACCCTGCAATTGGGAGAGAACCTGACCAAAGGTCTGGGTGCGGGCGCCAGCCCAGATATCGGGCGCCAGGCGGCGATGGAAGACCGTGATCGTATCGCTGAAGCGATTGATGGCGCAGATATGATTTTTATCACCGCGGGTATGGGCGGAGGTACCGGTACCGGTGCTGCACCGGTGGTGGCCGAACTAGCCAAAGAAAAAGGTATATTAACGGTCGCCGTGGTGACTCTTCCATTTGAGTTTGAAGGTAAGGTGCGTATGCAATTGGCGGAACAAGGCATAAGTGATCTGGAAGACCAGGTTGACTCCTTAATTACCATTCCCAACGAGCGTGTACTGGAGCACATGGGGGGTGATGCCACTATGGTTGAAGCTTTTGCTGAAGCGAACCAGGTACTGCAAAATGCGGTTCAGGGAATTTCTGAGTTGATTACCCGTCCGGGCATGATTAACGTCGATTTTGCGGATGTTAAAACGGTTATGTCAGAAATGGGGATGGCAATGATGGGATCAGCTTCCGCGATTGGGGCGAATCGTGCTGAAGAGGCGGCTGAAAAAGCGATTTCCAGCCCGTTGTTGGAGGATACCGATTTACATGGTGCTAAAGGCCTGCTCGTGAATATTACGTCTGGACCAGATCTGACCATTGGTGAATTTTCCAAGATTGGTAAGATGATGCATGAATTTGTCGGTGATGATGCGGTCGTGGTGGTAGGTTCTGCCATCGACCCGGAAATGCAAGGCGAATTGCGTGTTACCATGGTCGCCACCGGTTTGGGTGATGTTGAGGAAGTCAAGCAGGCACCCGCTACACCAAAACTGGAAACTCCTGCGGTTGAGCCAGTTCGTAATACTGCAAAGCCTGATTTTAGTCAACCAAGGGTGGGTGAAACTGGCCAGCGCCAGACCGATTTTATTCCACCTGCTCCCTCAAGAGGCAGCTACGATGGAGGTGCGCGGGTTGCAGGCGGAACGCAGATAGATTATTCGGATTTAGATGTGCCTGCGTTTATTCGAAATCAACAAGCAGACTAACAGTTTGCTATGAAGACACCTGCAGTGTGTTAATTCTCTGCATGCCACGCAGGCTGCAGGTGTTCTTGCTTGTTTTGTAGATTGGGTTAGTGTTGGTGTAACCAGTGATGTGCACGTTTTGTACTGACCGCATCATAAGGAGATGAGCGCACTTTGCCGTGTAGTTGCATTCTGAACTTCACAAAATCAGCCGCCTCGTCAAAATGCATAAAAGGATTTCCCTCTATTTGTTCCGCTAGACTCGCGGTTGGCTTAACCGCGTAATTGTGGCCGGGTAATATTTCCGTCTGTTTAGGTAGCTCCCGCTTGATTTTATTTAGGGTGTCAAACATGGTATTTGGGTCACCGCCGGCCAAGTCGCAACGACCACAACCAAATACAAACATGGTATCTCCAGTAATCAATTGATTCTGCACTTGATAGCAGGCAGAACCCGGTGTGTGTCCCGGTGTATGCAACACATTAATATGGGTATCACCCACCGTCAGCGTATCACCGCCATGATGGAGGCTAGGCGCGATGCTAGTCTGCCCCCAGAACTGCGCTTCGGCGTGGGTTAAATGTAACTCGGCATCATAACGATTTAAAATATCGTCAATCGCGTTAATGTGATCATGATGGCTATGGGTTAATAAAATATCACTTATCTCTAGCCTCAAGCTATCAGCCAGTGCAAGGATTTGCTTAGGTTCCCATGCAGGGTCCACAACAGCAGCGCGTTTAGATTGGGTATCCTCGATAAGATAGATAAAGTTTTCCATTGGCCCAAGTTCCAGAGTATGGATTCGGGTGGTGGGACGATCCTGTTTCATGCAGAATAAATATGGATTGGGTAAAGACCATTATGGCTTTTAAAGCCCGTAGTTGTCAAAATCTATTGACCTTCTTTTGGCTGCCACGTATCTTGCCCGATATAAATTAACCACTGGAGAAACACCATGTCTACTGCTTTACGCGTTCAATTTATCATTGTTGCCTTACTCGTGTATCTCGGGATATTTCTTTCCGGCTATACCAACGTTCATTGGTTTTTGTATGTGCCGGTTGTGGCTTTAATATTTGCGGGTATCACAGGGTTTTGTCCTGGTCTAAGAATATTAAGGGCAATTGGATTGAAGTGAATAATGGCTTAGCAATGAAAATAGGTCGACGCACGCTTATCGTTTCGCTATTAGGGTTATTAGCTACGATCACATTTGTAGGCAGAAAGAAAGCAGAAGATCATCGCGCGTTTCGATTTGATCAGATATTTGTCAAACTGATTGATACATTTATCCCGTCTGACAAAGACCCGGGGGCGTTAGATGTGGGTATCGATCAGCAACTGCTGAGCAAAGTACGCGCCAACAAAGGCTACTTCCAAAAAATATTTTCTACCTTGCAAGTAATTCACGATATATCAATAAGGGATTACGGGCGCGCATTTGATTCTTTAGACTTACGAGATCGAGTCAATTTGATTGGGCCTCTTCTATTAGCGGATTTTCCTGATCAAAACACGCGCGTTCAGCTAATCAGCCTCAGAGCAAAAACCATTACCTATTTTTATACCTCGGGTGCGGCTTTCAAAATGTTGAATTACCATCCTCCCTCACAAGGAGGTTATCCAGATTACGACGCACAACCTGGCTGAAAGCGCCCGAATGAAAGACGACTATGATGTTGTCATTGCCGGGGCCGGTGCGGGAGGTGGCTTTGCTGCGATGGTGTTGGCTCGGCAAGGTCTTAAGGTGTTGTTGCTAGAACGGGGCAAGCGCTACGACTATAGGCGCGATTTCCCGATGCACCACGACGATTGGGAAATGCAGCCTAAGGCATTCGCGTCTGTCTTGGGTCTATTCGATCAAGTGGAGACCCCCTCTATTTCACCGGATGATTTTAGTTTGTGCTCTGGGCGTTATGAAAAAAGTGGACGACTGCAACACAATCAGCCAACACGTAGGGGGCGCTTTCAATATCAACGTGCCTTGGGGCTTGGCGGTTCAACTTTGCACTACCAGGGTGAGGCGCATCGCTATCCTGAGCACGCGTTTGCGCCGGCGAGCTTATATGGGTGGGGTCAGGATTGGCCATTTGACTATTATGAGTTGGCACCATATTACCAACGGGTAGAAGCGACGCTCGGTGTCGCGGGTGAACAGGACAATCCATTTAAGCCTGCGCGAGAAGCCTTTCCGACACCCGCCCATACGGTGTCGACGCGTAGTCAACTCGTGAAAAAGGGTGCTGAAAGACTTGGGTGGTCGTTATTGCCGAATACATTGGCCTTGCCCAGCAAGTCTACTGATGGGCGTGTTGCTTGCCAGCATAGCGGTGGTTGTGTCCAGGGTTGCATATTTGGCGCTAAATCCAGTACCGACTTAACCGCTATTCGAGTCGCTGAAAAAACCGGTAATTTGACCATTCTGCCACATAGTCGCTTATTGCAGATTGAAGTGGATACAGAAGGTGAAGTAACGGGTTTTGTCTATAAATTTAAACAAAAGCTGGAGAAGATTTCCGCCAAAAAATATATGTTGGCTCTTGGTGCAGTTGAAACACCGCGTGTAATGTTAGCCAGTCAAAGTACGCGTTATCCAAACGGTATCGGCAATGATGGGGATAATGTTGGTCGTTATTTTATGGAGACCATTTCAGCACGGCTTGAGTGTCGCGCTGAACAGTCTATGCACAGTTACAAAGGTCCACCCATTGATGCTCGTATATGGGATTTTGCCAAACCGCAAGCTCCCCTGCGTTCTGGCTTCGTATTAGGTGTTGCTGGTACCTTGAGCGGGCGCCACAGCCCTGTCTCATATGCATGGAGCCTATCGGGCATCGGCAAAGCGCATAAGCAGAAAATGCGTGATCAATTTGGCAGAGATATCCAGTTGTTTGGCATCGCCGAGCACATCCCTAATCGAGAAAACCGATTAACCCTTTCGGAGCTAGTTGATCAAGATGGGGTAGCAAAAGTTAAGTTGTATAGCGACTACCATGAATATGATAAGCAAACGCTCAAGGCGATGATACGACGTATTTTAGAATGGGCAGATGCTTGCGAGCTCAAGCAACGACAGGGCTTTCATAGTACTTATGATATACCGGCCGCCGCACACGTAGGGGGCACTTGCAGGATGGGGCTTGACCCAGCAATATCGGTCACCGACTCCAATGGCAGGGTGCACGGCATCAGCAATTTGTATATTGCCGATGCCAGTGTATTACCTACACTGGGTGCGGGTGATTCGCCTTCGCTTACGATTCAAGCGTTAGCGATGCGCACCGCGTCAAAACTACTTGGCTGATAAGGTTGGAATATGACTACTGACAGCTAGGGGTAGTCATAGATCACAGAATGCATCATCTGGGCAAGCAGTACCTTCGGGTAACACACCTGCAGCAATCTGACCCGAAGCATTTAGTGAATACGTTGCACCAGAAGCTGCTACGCTGGTTACTTCGAGCGATGGTGGAGAAGCTATTTGACAGCCGCCTGAATAGTTAAGTACTACAGGGCCGCCATTAATGGTACCGCTTCCCTCAAATGCGTCTTCGATGAACTGGCCGTCGCTTAGCAATACCTGCGCGGTGAAATTGCTACCGCCGGGTGAATCAATCGTAATACACATCTCTCCACTCCTGGGGGCATATCCTCCAGCTAGTGCTTCGGGAATAAGAATAGATAATAGTTTATTTTCTTTATTATTTACCACACCTGGAAATGTCAAAGTGCCGCTAAAGGAAGTAGGCAATGTAGGGGTGGGGCTAGAATCCGTCTCAGTTGTTTGGGCGTGTGTCGGAAGAATTACCGCGTTTACGATTGGTTTAGACCATGATTTAGGTAATTGACTTGCACCTAATACCGTGCTCCCTATACCTATTAACAGTTTACGCCGAGTGTTCGGGTTCTTGTTACTCATTATTGGTTACCTACTATTTAGAATACACCTTCTCACAAGTTACTTGAGATATATACGTATACAAGTAGTTAATACTGCCGATAGTAATCTATTCAGGTATGTATGTAAATGGCTTAAGTATGCTGATCGCCATGATCGTTCAATGAAAACATGAAAATCTAGGTAGATTGATAGATGGCTGGTTATGCCTGAATGTGATGATATGGGTTGTCTAATATGATTTCCAAACTAAATATATTGTGCTCATTTTTTACTTAAGCTTACCCGTGGTGCATATTAATTAACAGCAATCTTAATGTGATTCAGGGGCCGTCCATTGCGCTGATTTAGCCACTGAATAATGGTTAATGCTGTTACTTTGGAGAGCACTCTGGTGGCCAGTCCGTTAAATGATTTAGCGTAGTTTCTGCGAATCATAAACTGATCACATAACTGAGAAAACAAAGTTTCAATTCGTTTTCTGGCTTTTCTGAGCACAGGACTAAATGGCTTGAAATTAGTTTGGTTTCGACGCAATGGTGTTTCCAGTTTGATCTGATTGTGAGCAAATAAATCCGTTTGATATTGTTGGCTAACATAGCCCTTATCTCCTATCAACACACAGTTGCTAAACTGTTCTTTAACGTGTTCCAGATAATGGATATCGTGTGCCGAAGCCTTTGATATATCAACAGATTTGATCACACCTTGTAAGGTACATACCGCATGTAACTTATAGCCATAGTAGGGCATATTTTGAGCCGCACAATAACCATAATCGGGGCTGCTTATTTCCGCCTCTTGGCAGATTGAGCTGCGTCTGGCTCGAGCAAACTTGCACAGCTCTATGGGCATGCTATCGATCAGGTGATAATCTTCATAAGCAGTGATTTTGTCTGTAAGCGCAAGACGTATCTCATTGAGATTAGGGGCGAGCTTTCTACGTCTACGGTTATAGACCGAACGCTCAATTAAAGGGCTCAGTTCAATGGGGAGCAGTTTGAACAAATAACGTTCTGAGTCGATACCCAGAGATTCAGCAGCTAAGCTCAGTGCGATGAGTTTTTTATCGGAAAGTTTGGGTTTACGGCGATATAGGTAAAAATTATGTTCTGACACGACTTCGTGCAACAAAGATAGAATTCTGGTATAACTGTTTAATAAGTTACTCATATCATTACATTTTTTGCTGAAAACACAATGATACTCCTTTAGTGGAAATGAGCAACTTCTTCTCAATTTATAATGCACCACGGGTTTAAGCTTATAACTGTATTGGTTCATTTAGTGAACTTTCTCACAATGCGTCCATCAATAAACAATAGGCCCAGAAAAATCACCAACATACCCAATAGCTGAATCAGCTCTATCTTCTCTCCCAGAAAGGTCATACCCAGAAAAATAGCCGATATGGGTACCATAAACGTCACTAGGGAGAAATTCACTGGGCCGATTTTTGGCAGTAAAGTGTACATAATGGTAAAGGCTAACGCGGTTGAAATCAGACCGATACCCAAAAAGGCAAGCCATACAGAGATATTGAGCCCTACCGGTATGCCTTCGATAAAAAGAGCAAACACTAGCGAAATGATAGATGCACCAATTAATCCGCCTGTGGCATTAACCACCGGTGGGTAATGCTTAAGCTTGCGTGCCATATTAAGCCCGATTGCATAACAAATCGTTGCGCTGTACACCGCCAAGTAAGCAATAATTTCATCGGTCTGGCCTGCCGTCAGCTTGGGCAGGGTAAGAATTGTAACACCGATAAAACCAATCAGAATACCCATAAACTTAAGCCGTGTGGCCCTTTCTCCACCGGGCCAAAAATGCGTCACAATGAGTATGGTTATCGGGTTCATCGCATTAATGATAGATGCCAGGCCGCCGGTAATTTGCTGCTGTCCCCAGGCAATAGCCGTAAATGGCAGGGCGTAAGAAATAGCGCCCAGCAGTAGATAAAACCCCCAAAGCCTTGCATCTGTCGGGATGTTTTTACCTGAAAAAACAACATACGCCCATACGCCGATTGCACCTATGCTCACTCGGCCAGCGGTCAGTGTCCACGGGCCGACGGCTTTAATTAGGATTGCATTAAAGAAAAATGAGCCGCCCCACATGATGCTGAGCACGATTAGTAAAAGCCAGTGTCTAAGTGACATCGTATGGTCCAGGAAAAGGTTAGTGTTGGGGTGGAGAGCCCCTGGTTAAATAGCGCCCGTAGGCTGCCAGATTATGTTTCGTGAGCTTATTGCATGTTCACGCGAACAACAATCTGATTCGTGCTGCGCAATATTAATAAATCCAAATATTGTCCATTGAGGCTTTATACCGGGTAAATCATTCTGAACGTCAGGTTGATACGCGGCTTCCGGCAGCACAGGCGTTTAGGAATATGATGTTGCCAGTATTTTTGGGTTTCACCTCGCATGAGCAATAGTGAACCCGAATTTAGATTCAATTTTATCAATTCGCCACCCGCCTTAGACTTGAAGTGCATATCACGCGCTGCGCCTACGCTCAGTGATGCAATGATGGGCTGTGGCCCTAACTCGGGCTCATTGTCAGCGTGCCAACCCATGGTATCTTGCCCATTTCGGTAGTAATTCAGTAAAACCGCATTGAATTTTGCTTCGCAAAACTGTTCCACACCTTGTTTTAACCGTTTTAGCGTGGGTGTCCACGCCTGGGGGGCGTGTAGTGTCTTTGAGTATTTGTATGTAAGATTTTGATCGCCCACAAACTGAACTAGCCTCGGGCTTTTATGCCACTTTCCATACACTTTTATCCGGGGTTGCTGCCACCGTGTTGTAGCAATAAGTTCGTCTAGTAGCGTATCCGCTTGATCAGTAGATAAAAAGTTGGGCTGTAGTTTTAACGATAAATAATCGCGTTCAATGATTAGATTGTCACCGATGAAATCCTGTTGTCCAGCTACGGACGGAGCAAATGCAGGTTTATTATTCCGCTTCTCCAAACAACCATTTCTCCATTTCAGCCTTTAGCAGGGCTTTGTGCTCTGGGTTAATCGGGCTTAAGTTATTCTCGTTGATGAGGATGGTTTGCTGTCCAAGCCATTCGTGCCAGGCTTGTTTGGAAATATTCTGGTATATCTTTTCACCCAGTTCGCCCGGCCAAGGTGCTTTTTCCAGGCCTTCAGCTTCTTTATTTAGCTTTACACAATTTACTTTTCGCATGGTTTATTTGGTTCCGAAAATTTTATCGCCTGCATCCCCCAGACCTGGAATAATATAGCCCGCTGCATTTAAATGCGAATCCACCGATGCGGTATACACGTCAATATCTGGATGGTGTTCTTCTAATAGCTTGATTCCTTCCGGCGCAGCAACCAGAAAAATCCCGATAATATCTTTACAGCCCGCAGCTTTGAGCATGTCGATCGTCGCGACCAATGTACCCCCAGTTGCCAGCATGGGGTCGATTACCATGGCGGTTCGGTCCGCAATATCTTTGATCAATTTCTGGAAATAGACCACGGGCTGCAAGGTCTCTTCATCACGATACAAGCCCACTACCGATACTTTCGCGTTGGGAATGGCCTCCAGCACCCCATCAAGCATGCCCAGACCTGCGCGTAGTATTGGCACAACGGTAATCTTTTTCCCGCGGATCTGTTCGACTTCGACCGAGCCGGACCAGCATTCGATCTCTATCTTTTCGGTAGGTAAGGCGCGAGTGGCTTCATAGGTCAACAGCATACCCACTTCAGAGGCCAATTCTCTGAAAGCTTTGGTGCTGACATCATGATGACGCATTAGACCAAGTTTGTGCTGTATGAGTGGGTGATTTATTTCATGAATCGCCATGATTATTGTTTTGATCGAGATACGCAGGTGCGCGAGATTATAGCCTTTTTAAGTAACGGTTTGCGCTCGCCGTACTAAGTGGATTTAATAAACAAATCCGCTTTTATTGGCTGGGTAAGTTCGGTGATGCCGTTATTCGCTCTAAATTCGGAGAATTTGTTCCTAACACGCGCATTGTCTACGCTGTAGGGGGAATAACTGTTATATGTCAGCCGGGCATACCGATCCAGATAGCCTGAAAAATCAGTATAGGCATGGGTTTTCTGGTAGCGATAGGTTTTACGGTGATGGAAATATTCCGGAACGATTGTCGCCAGCGTCGCTTGTACTTGCGCTCGTACTCGTGTCTCATCGTGAAACAACGCCATCACAGCTTGTGATGAGCCTGCTGCGATGGGCTCAATCACAAATAATGCGCCTTCAGGTTTTAGCACGCGGGCCGCTTCTGCAATCACTTCAGCATGCAATGATTCTGGAATATGGTGAAAGGAGAACCTGAAAATCACTGCATCCTGACTTGCATCATCAAGTGGCAATGCTTGCGCGCCAGCTTCAATTAATTCCACACCTTTGACGGGACCTATTTTTCGATTTTTGGCGGCTTGATATGCATCGGGTTCGATACCTGTTACTGTTGCGCCTTGTTCGGCAAGCAAACGTGACAGCTCACCATCACCACAGCCTGCATCCACAATGCGCTTACCCGTGGGATTAAGCGCCATCAGGATAACTTCGATATCGGTATATTCGCCGAGTTCGGTGTTCATATACTTTATTGGTTACCAAGTTGAGAAATAAATTTTTGTACTGGCGCAGGAATGCCGATGCTGGGTTTAGTGCCTCGCGCCTTCAAGGGATAAACCGCTTGTTCTTGCGGAAGCACCCCATGCGCATTGTCCAGTCTAAGTCGCGTCCTAATTGACGTACATTGAGTTTTTGTGGCAAAGCAAATTATAGGGCTAATGCGCAGATCAAAGTGGGTAAAACTATGTCGAATTTCATCTTCGGGCCGGGTGTTCTTCGAGGTATCGATTTGGCATTTTTTTAACATAGCTGTGCAAGCTTGCCGGGAAGTAAATTCCGGGAGGGAATACAAGCCACCCCAGATACCGGATGCGGGCCGTTTAAACAGGGTAAGTTCTTGTTTTTCATTAATTAAAGCAAGCATAGTACATTGCTTTTGGGGTTTCGCCTGCTTAGTTTTAGCGCGGGGAATCAGGCCCACCTTATCTTTCGCATAGGCCACACAAGCTTGCTGCTGTGGACAAATTTCACAGTTTGGCCTGCTCCGCGAGCATACCATGGCACCGAGATCCATGATTGCTTGAGTGTATGCGGCGTTTCTACGGTGGGGGGTATGCTGTTCGGACAGTTGCCATAGTTTTGTTTCAACTTTTCTCTCTCCGGGGTAATCCATGATTCCATGGAAGCGACACAGCACGCGTTTAACATTGCCATCTAGTATGGCGTGGCGCTGGCTTAATGCTAGCGACAAAATGGCACCCGCGGTTGAGCGACCGATACCGGGCAGCGCATTCACCAATTTAATATCGACTGGGAATTGTCCCTGGTAATCAGCCTGAATGATGCCCGCGGCCTTATGTAAATTTCGGCCACGCGCGTAGTAACCCAAACCTGCCCAATGCGCGAGGACATCATCAATAGATGCGGTGGCCAATGTATTAAGGGTAGGGAAACGCTGCATAAAGCGCTGGTAATAGGGGATAACGGTTTGCACCTGCGTTTGTTGCAGCATGATTTCTGAAACCCATACGCGATACAATGATTTTTCTACCTGCCAGGGCAAGTCATGGCGACCGTGCTGGTCAAACCAGTGCAATAAGCATTGTGAAAATTTATCTTGACCCAAGGTAAGCCATCCGTATTCTCTCAGGCCATGGATGCTATCATACGCGCCAAAATGGTCATCACACAAAATCATAGTTTTAAGCTGCATTTTATGCTGCACGTGGTCTGTTTGCTCGGGTGGGCACTCTGCCTGCCGGCTGCTGCCGAGGTGCATAAAGCGCATGCGATTACCTTATATGATGAGCCACCCAAGTACCCGGTGAATTTTAAGCATTTTGATTACGTGAATCCGAATGCACCAGTAGGGGGTACTTTTCGTATTGCGCCGGTGCAGGAATCTAGTTTCGATAGCTTTCACCCTTTTATTCCCAAAGGAGATGCGATTTCGACCGGTTCGATTGAAACCCTGATGGTCGCGAGTGCTGATGAGCCTTTTACCAACTATGGCCTAATCGCACAAACCGTGGAATGGCCGGATGATCGTTCCTGGGTGATTTTCAATCTTAACCCGGATGCACGCTGGCATGATGGTCAGCCCATTACCGCAGACGATGTGGTTTGGACGTTTAACACTTTAATTGAAAAAGGTAGTCCGGGCTATCGCTTTTATTACGCCAGCGTTGCAAGCGTCGAAAAATTAGGCGAGCTGCGTGTAAGGTTTAATTTTAACGAAACCAATAACCGTGAATTACCTTTGATTATTGGCCAGCTTGCGGTGCTGCCCAAACATTATTGGGAGACACGCGATTTCACCAAGACGACGTTGGAACCTCCGTTGGGTAGTGGTCCTTATCGAGTCAAGGATTTCGAAGCCGGGCGATTTGTGTTACAGGAACGCGTCGCGGATTATTGGGCCAAAGACCATCCGGTTAGAGTTGGCCAGAATAACTTTGCATTTATTCGTACTGATTTTTTTCGCGATGTGACGGCCATTCGACTGGCGCTCAAATCAGGGCGTCTTGACTTTCGGCATGAAAATCAAGCCAAGGCCTGGGCGCTGGATTATGATGTTGATGCGGTGCGCAACGGTTGGTTGATACAGGAGCAAGTAGAGCACCAGGCACCGCAGGGCATGCAAGGGATTATCCTCAACACACGCAGGGAGATTTTCAAAGACCCACGCGTGCGCGAAGCGTTGGGTTATGCTTTTGATTTTGAGTGGACCAACAAAAACTTGTTTTTTGGTCAATATACTCGTTCAAAAAGTTATTTTTCCAACTCTGTCTTAGCCGCAAGTGGCTTGCCGGAAGGCAAGGAATTGCAGATATTGGAGCAATACCGTGGGCAGATTTCAGATCGAATATTTAGCGAACCCATATCCATTCCAACCACCGATGGTAGTGGCTGGGCGCGAGATAATCTGCACCAAGCTTTCGGTTTGTTAGCTGAAGCAGGCTGGACGGTTAATGAGCAAAAGCTGGTCAATGCTGCGGGCGACCAATTCGAGTTTGAAATATTGCTGGTATCACAGGCATTCGAGCGCATCATGTTGCCCTGGGTGCGTAATTTGAGGCGTCTGGGCATGCAGGTCAATGTACGCCTGGTGGATACCGCCCAATACATCAACCGTTTGCGCTCGTTTGATTTCGATGCGCTCATTTCCGGCTTTGGCCAGTCGGATAACCCTGGTAATGAGCAGCGTGATTTTTGGACGAGCACGGCAGCGGTGTCAGATGGGTCAAGAAATTATGCGGGGGTAAATGACCCCGTGATTGATGAACTGGTAGAACAACTGATTCAGTCGCCGGATAGAGAAACGCTGAGCGCGTATGTCAAAGCGCTAGATCGAATTTTATTATTCGGGTTTTATGTGGTGCCCAATTGGCATCTGGCAGCAGATCGAATTTTATACTGGGATAAATTTGGTCGACCGGATGTACCACTCAAAGACGGGGTATTGACCGCGCGTTGGTGGTTTGACGATGCCAAAGTTGCTGCGCTGGAGCAAGCGATGCAGGGGCAGGAACTAGCGGAGACAGAGACGGGTCATACAAAATCCGCACGTCCATGGTGGCTATTGATATTGGTGTTGATCATGGGAGGATGGATGCTTAAGCGTTATTTTTCAAAAACCGTGCAATCTGGAGGAGATGAATAATGGGCGCGTATATCGTTAGAAGACTATTGCTCATCATACCCACCTTGTTTTTGATCATGCTGATCAACTTTCTTGTCGTGCAGGCGGCGCCAGGCGGGCCGGTCGAGCAGGTCATCGCGAACCTGACTGGCCAAGGTGCGGATATCACGACGCGGGTTACCCAGGGAGGCGCGGGAGAGAATATCCAAAGTCAGGCCAATAATACCAGTACGAGCAATAGCAAATACCGCGGCGCGCAAGGTCTGGATCCGGAATTTGTAGAAAGCTTGGAAAAACAATTTGGTTTTGATAAACCTTTACATGAGCGCTTTTTCACCATGCTTAAAAACTATACTCGATTCGATTTCGGCGATAGTTTTTTTCAGGATCGCAGCGTGGTCGATTTAGTCAAGGATAAAATGCCCGTGTCGATTTCACTGGGTATCTGGACAACGCTACTGGTTTATCTGATCAGTATTCCACTCGGTATTTTAAAGGCGATGCGCGATGGCAGCGCATTTGATATCTGGACGAGTGTGGCAATTATCATTGGCACCGCGATTCCAAGCTTTCTGTTTGCGGTATTTTTACTGGTCGTGTTTGCGGGGGGCAGCTATCTGGATTGGTTTCCACTGGGTGGACTGGTGTCGGAGAACTGGGACGAGCTTTCCTGGCCCGCCAAAATTGCGGACTATTTTTGGCATATGGTACTACCGGTTACCGCCATGACCATTGGGGGCTTCGCAACACTGACCATGCTGACCAAGAACTCTTTTCTTGATCAGATTAACCAGCAATACGTAACAACTGCACGTGCCAAGGGTCTGGACGAGCGTCGCGTTATGTTAGGCCACGTATTTCGTAACGCCATGCTAATTGTTATCGCTGGTTTTCCTGCCGCATTTATCGGTATTTTATTTACCGGTTCGTTGCTGATCGAGATTATTTTTAGCCTGGATGGGCTAGGTTTGCTCGGTTTTGAGGCGGCGTTTAAGCGCGATTATCCCGTTATGTTCGGTACGCTGTTCTTTTTTTCTTTGCTCGGTTTGGTGATGAACCTGGTGGGCGACATTACCTACACCTTGGTTGACCCGCGTATTGATTTTGAGCGCCAGGACGTATGAAGCCACTGACGCAAAAACGCTGGGCCGCATTTAAAGCCAACAAACGTGGCTGGTGGTCTCTGTGGATTTTCACCGCAATATTCGTCTTGACCTTATTCGCGGAATTTATCGCCAATGACAAGCCATTTCTGGTGAGTTATGAGGGCAAAATTTACAGCCCGATTTTTAAAGCTTACCCGGAAACAACATTTGGGGGCGAATTTGCCACCGAAACGGATTATCAGGATCCGTTTATGGTCGAGAAAATCAACGCCGGTGGATGGATGCTTTGGCCATTGGTCAGATATGATCATCAAACAGTCGCCTGGGATTTACCCACTCCTGCACCTTCATCACCGGATGCTCAACACTGGCTTGGGACAGATGATCAGGCGCGCAATGTGGTTGCCAGATTGATTTATGGTTTTCGTATTTCCATATTGTTTGGTTTTGCGTTGACCCTTATCTCTGCTGCAATTGGGATTGCGGCCGGTGCGGTGCAGGGTTATTTTGGTGGCTGGGTAGATTTGCTATTTCAGCGCTTTATTGAAGTTTGGTCCGGCCTGCCTATTCTGTATTTACTCATCATTCTGGCGAGTATTGTCGAACCTAATTTCTGGTGGCTATTGGCTATCATGCTTTTATTTTCTTGGATGGGTTTTGTCGGTGTAGTGCGCGCTGAATTTTTGCGAGCGCGCAATTTTGAATATGTCCGTGCGGCGCGCTCCATGGGCGTGAGTGATCGAAAAATCATGTTCCGCCATATTTTGCCCAATGCCATGGTCGCAACCCTCACTTTTATGCCTTTTACCCTGGCGGGGTCGGTAACAGTGCTTACCTCGCTTGATTTTCTGGGGATTGGCTTGCCACCTGGTTCGGCTTCTTTGGGTGAGTTGTTGGCACAGGGTAAGGCGAACCTGCAAGCGCCGTGGCTGGGTTTAACCGGTTTTTTTACCATCGCAGCGATGCTTTCAATGCTGATATTTATTGGCGAAGCGGTGCGCGATGCATTTGACCCGCGCAAGCACCTGGGATGAAACCAGTGCAGCAAGAAACAATTCTGAAAGTGCGCGACCTATCGGTTACTTTTCACACGGGTAAACGTGAGGTGGAGGCGGTCAAACATGTTTCATTTGATCTAAACGCTGGGGAAACCTTGGCACTGGTAGGTGAGAGTGGTTCGGGTAAATCGGTGACCGCCTTATCCATCATGCAGCTCTTACCTTACCCCAAAGCTTCTCACCCAACCGGCTCGATTGAATATCGAGGTAAAGAGGTAATCGGCGCAGATGCGGATTTTCTAAAAGAGATTCGGGGTGATCAAATTGGGATGATTTTTCAGGAACCGATGACCGCATTAAACCCCCTGCACACCATCGAAAAGCAAATCAGAGAAGTATTAATTTTGCACCAACAGATGAGTGATGATGAGGCGCATGCCGAAACGCTCAGCTTGTTGGAGAAAGTTAAAATACGGAACCCAGAAAAGAGGTTGAGTAGTTATCCGCATCAATTATCGGGCGGACAACGCCAGCGGGTAATGATAGCCATGGCGTTGGCCAATAAACCAGACATTTTAATCGCGGACGAGCCGACCACCGCACTAGATGTGACGGTTCAGGCGGAAATACTGGCTTTGCTGAAATCTTTGCAGGCCACAATGGGGATGGCCATCTTGCTGATCACCCACGATCTGGCCATGGTGGAGAAGGTCTCGGACCGGGTTGCGGTGATGCGCGAAGGGGAACTGGTGGAAACGGGAAATACGGCTGAAATATTTACTTCTGCCAAACATCCGTATACCAAAATGCTGCTTGAAGCAGAACCGGGTGTGCGTGAAATTAAGCCCGCTGATAACGCGCCAACTATGATCGAATGCGAGGCGCTTAAAGTATGGTTCCCGATCAAAAAGGGCCTGCTACGCAGAACAGTGGATCACATCAAGGCGGTTGATGGGGTTGACCTTGCCATCCAGGCCGGGCGCACTTTAGGGGTGGTGGGTGAGAGCGGTTCGGGTAAAACCACGCTCGCGTTAGCGCTGTTGCGCCTGATTCAGAGTGAAGGCGTGATCCGTTTCGCAGGGCAGCAAATCGACGGGTTTACCGGTAAGCAGATGAAACCTATTCGCCCGCGTATGCAAATGGTTTTTCAGGACCCATACGGTTCACTCAGTCCGCGTTTGTCTGTGGCCGAAATTGTGGCCGAAGGTATGGAAGCACATAACATTGGTACACCGGAGAGCCGCAAACAGGCGGTAATTGATATCCTGGAAGAGGTTGAGATTGATGCTGTCAGCCGACACCGGTATCCGCATGAGTTTTCGGGAGGCCAACGCCAGCGTATTGCCATTGCGCGTGCCATGATCATGCAACCTAAATTGGTTATTCTGGATGAGCCGACTTCTGCGCTGGATCGTACCGTACAGGGTCAAATCATTGATTTGTTGGAAGGCCTGCAGGAAAAATACGGCCTGGCTTATTTGTTTATCAGTCACGATCTATCCGTGGTGCGCGCGCTTAGCGATGACATTTTGGTGCTGCAGCAGGGTAAGCCAGTCGAGCTTGGTAACGCACAGCGGGTGTTCGATGATCCACAGCAGGAATATACCCAACGTCTGATCGCTGCGGCGACTGAGTTTAAGGCGCAGCTGTGAAAGCCATATGGGAGAAGCCTTTAGCTGAATTAAATACCAGCGAGTGGGAGCAGCTTTGTGATGGCTGTGGGCAATGCTGTCTGATTAAATTACAGGATGATAAAACCGAGGAGATATTAGCCACCGATGTGGTGTGTCGTTTTCATGATTGCGAAAGTGGGCGCTGCCGTGTTTACGCGTCGCGTATGCATAAACAGCCGAGTTGTTTTGTGATTGATCGTCATAACCCTGAGCATTTCGGCTGGTTGCCCAAAACTTGCGCCTATCGCTTGCGCTACGAAGGTAAACCCTTATTTGATTGGCACCCGCTGATTAGCGGTTCTCGTCAAGCGATGGTCGAGGCCCAAATTGCGATTGCTGATTGGTGTATTAGCGAGCACGGGGTGGATGAAAAAGAGTTACCCGAACGCGTTATTTTCTCGTTGAATTCCAAAGACTAGGCAATGGACATTCAGTGCGTTCCCACCTTGGCGGGGGTTGATCCAGCGCAATGGAATGCGCTACTGGCAGAGAATCACCCCTTGCTCAGCCATGCTTTTCTTTATGGGATGGAACAACACGGTTGTTTAGGGCAACATTCCGGCTGGCTGCCGCGCTATATCCTGATTGAAAAAGCAGGCGAATTGATCGCTGCTATGCCTTTATTTGAGAAAATTAATTCCTGGGGTGAGTTTGTGTTTGATCATGCCTGGGCAGAAGCTTACGCGCGCTATGGCTTGCAATATTATCCGAAGCTGGTTTCGGCCATCCCGTTTTCACCCGTGTTTGGGCAGAAAATGCTCATCAAGCCAGGTGGTAAGAAGGAACTTTACCCGGCCTTATTGGGCGGCGCACTCAATGCAGCAAAACAACTCGATTGCAGCTCTTACCACGTCTTATTCCCGTTGCCGGAGGAGTATGAATTTCTGCGAGCAAACGGCTTGATCACGCGTTATGACTGCCAATATCACTGGCAAAACCAAAACTATGATTCTTTTGCGCAGTTTATTTCACGGTTGACCCATCGAAAACGCAAAAATATTCGTCAGGAACGCCGCCGTGTGCGAAATGCGAACATCACTATCCGCAGGCTCGATGGCACCAGCGCGACCTCTCAGGATTGGAAACACTTTACCCATTTTTATATTTCTACCTACGAACGGAAATGGGGCGCACCCATTTTTAATCAGGCGTTTTTTGAGGCAACTGCAAAGGCACTGGGTGAGCGCATGATTTTAATACTGGCAGATTCGAAGGGCGAGTGTATTGCAGGTGCACTCATGTATCGTAGCGATCGCGTTCTTTACGGGCGCCACTGGGGCTGCCTGGAATATCATAATTCTCTGCATTTTGAGCTTTGTTATTACCAGGGCATTGAATTGTGTATCGAACACGGGCTTGAAATTTTTGAACCTGGCGCGCAAGGCCCGCATAAAATTGCGCGAGGGTTTGAACCCGTCGTAACGCGCTCCGCGCACTGGCTGGCAGACCCCCGATTTCAAGCAGCGATTGAGCAATACACAGAAGACGAAAAAGCCATGGTTATGATGCAAGTCAAAGAAGCGAAGCAGCATAGCGCGTATAAAAACTAGACTAAAATCGGTAGTATGCTATATTGCGCCGCGAATTAAGATGTCTAAGAACAAACAGCGCCTATATTTTCTGGTCAAGGATGAAAAAACCTGTGATGCGATTGAGCAATCATTGGTCGAGTTCGGTGTGGATGATGATCGCGTTTTTATCTACGATAGCTTATCGGAAGATTTGGTGGCCTTACCGGAGCATTCCAAATGGGAGCGTAATCAGCGCATTCCAGTCACCGTCTGGGGGGTAGTCCTGGGTGCGCTCGCCGCCTTTACTTCCGCTTTTTTCTGGACGTTAACCGACCCGAATATTCCGCTTAATCTCACCATCCTCGTTACGGTAGTGGGGGCGATTCTGGGGGGGCTAATGTTCCGAGCAGCAGCCGGCGATGAACACCAAAAGCGACTGCAGTTTTTCCAGGATTCAGTGTATCAAAAGGATTTGTTATTGGTGACAGATGTGCCACGCGGGAATTACCGAAAGATCCATCAGCAGATTGTGGCGCGCCATCCAACACAGTATCTTGGGTCGATTGATTTGGACAAGTATTGAGTTGGAGTTTTGGCATTTATCAAGCTGGATGACCCCTGTATCTACTTGATAACGCCTTGATAATGTAAAGACCCAGCAACTAACTGTTTAAGGCTCAATAATTCAATCTAAACAACCAGCGGCGCGCCTGAAAGAAAGCATCATTTTAATATCCATGCTTTTATTAGTAACAGTTAGTTATTCTGCTGAATATGAGATAACACCCCATAATGAATATAAGCCGGAAATCATTGGAAAGTTTTATCGTTTTAAGGAGCCGATGACATATTTGGTGATATCTGAAAGTGAATCAGAGTTTCTAATCAGAAATAATAATATCGATCGGATATTAGCCACTACAGAACAGGCTACAGGAAATGATGTGCATACTCATGAAGAAATATATCGAGATATGGTTTTTGAAGTGGTTTCAATTTTTAATGTTAAAGAAACAACTCCTCCACCTGAAGACTGGTCAGAAGAAGATAAACAAGCGTATTTAATCTGGAGGGATCAAAATTGGCTGGGAATAGAAATTGAGCTCCGTGACGAGAGTGGTGTTATATCCACAGTAAGTGAATATAACTTCAAATATTCCTATGACGTAACGACTGATAGAGATTTAATTGTTCGACCATATACTTATGAAATTACCCCTAAAGTGAGGGAGCAAATTATTAAGTTTGGGAAAAGAATGGGTGATGAATTTCCCGATAATGAAGAACAATTTCAGCGATATGTCGCTACTGTTGTTTCCCCACAAATCATGCTTGCGTTTCAAATGAACATATTTGAACGATGTTCAACCGATATTAGTACACAATGTAATGGCATAAATAACACCCATGAAATCATTCATTGTCTTAATGAAAACCGCAATCAAATATCAAATAACTGTGAAAGCAGTCTTGTAAATGTTATTGATAGTAAACCTATTGATCAGCAAATTGATTACTATGATATTAACTTCCCTCCTGGTTCCCAGTTGATCTACCGATATGATTCCAACGATACAGAGCCAGTGGTTATTGGTGCTCTAGTTCCAGATAATGAAACAGTTACATATGAGTATTACCTCCAAGAACCAGATTCTTTTTTCAACGGAGAAGCTTATCTCAATAATGAAAAGTTAGAAAAACAGAAAATTGTTTATGGCCCAGGCAGGCTATCCTTATATAAAGGGAAAATACTAGCTGGTAAATTAGCCCATCCTCAAAACATCAACGGAGTTATAGTTAAAGGTTCTATTGATAATGAAGTTAGGTCTGGCATGCTTCGTGAGGCAATGCTAGATGAAAACGTAATTGTTCAAGGAATTGAATATGCCAAGGACACTAAAATCCTATTCCGAGACCTCAAGGCTGGACTAGTTATTTCAGGAGCACTAGCTCATACGCAATCAATACAGGGTGTTGAAATTCCTGGTGGCCATAGAGTCCATTTTGACGATCAAGGAGTTCTGTTAACTATTGAAGACGAAAATGGCAATTTCTTTGAAGGATTTAAATCGAAAAGTTATATGATGAATTAAATATATCGCCGTATGGTATTTCTATAAATAGACTGAAGGGTCAGCTAATTTGTGTGATTCATAGACATCCTTTCAATATAGTTGGAGGGTATGGATAGAGAAATTCATCAACGATTACAATGGGTAAAGTTGTACGAAAAACATGGGAACGCAGGCTTTGTTTGCAGGCGTTGTGGCATCTCTAGACCCACTCTGAGAAAGTGGTGGGCCCGTTATCAGGAATTGGGTATTGCAGGCTTAGAAAGCAAAAGTAGACGGCCACACAATTCTCCGGCAACAAAAGTCGGTTCCTATGAGGAATCTCTCATTCTGGAATTGCGTCAGACTAGGAACCTAGGAGCACGTCGTATTCAAAGTGAACTCCGTCGTAACAATAGCGTCTCACTGTCGCTCGGTACAATCCATAAAACCTTAAAACGGCATCATGTCCCGCCTATTAGAAAGTTTCGCCGTAAAAAGGATTACATTCGATATGAGCGGCCTATTCCAGGAGATCGTGTTCAGATGGATACCAGTAAGATTGGCACAGGCCTATATCAATATACTGCTGTAGATGACTGCACTAGATACAGAGTTCTTCGCTTATATAGTCGTCGTACAGCGGCAAATACACTGCATTTTATTGACTGTCTGCTGGAAGAAATGCCTTTTCCGGTTCAACGAATCCAAACTGACAGAGGACGAGAGTTTTTTGCGATAAAAGTGCAGGAACGATTAAGGCATTACAAAATAAAATTTCGGCCAAATAAACCTGGGTCACCTCACCTCAATGGCAAGGTCGAGCGATCTCAGAAAACAGATAAAACCGAGTTTTATGCGACGGTAGATCTATCTGATTCTGATCTAGAAGAGCAGCTCTCACTTTGGCAGCATTACTATAATTGGGATCGGCCTCACAGTGCGCATAACGGTAAATCACCTATGGAACGATACTTTGAACTGAGCGACGAAACACCGTTCTCTGATGAAGTCTCAATCCGTTATCAACCGAGTAATGAACGTATACAAGATCCAAATTACAGGAGAGATTTAGAACTTAGAAAAGTGAAAGGATGTCTATGAATCACACAGCTAATTTGGTTTTAACTCCGAGTAAATGAGCTTTAATGGCCTACATATCATCACAAATATGCCGCTCTTTGTATTTTTCTTCAAAATTATCAAACGGCATTTCCGGGAACATGCCGCGTAGCATTTCGGTGCATTTGCGAATTTGTTTCATTTCAGGTCGCGCCATCAATTTTCGGCTGTAATCCAGCGCCGTTTTTTGTGCTTGATCACGCTTATTATTGGCGCACAAGGCTTTAATTTCTGCTTCCATTTTCCGACCATCTTGCTCAAAAGTTTCGAGCTGAGATCGATCAATTTGTTCCATGCACGCCTGGGCTTTTTGTACCTGTTCCATCATGATCTCCATATCAGCAGGTGTGCCAGAATTATTCTGCGCCAGTGCGGCCAAAGGCAGTAGTGTCAGTAGGTAAATTATTTTTTTCATTGTTTGGATTGACTCCTCTTATTTAAGTGTTCGTATCTAGGCAGTTTATCGCACCAGCCCGGCTTCAACTTCATTGCGTCTGTCCTTGCCCGCCAATAGTTTGATGAGCTGTAGCGCAAATTTCATCGCCGTTCCCGGCCCGCGCGAAGTGGTAATAAGCCCATCGGTGAGTACGGATTTATCGGTCAATTTGGTATTGCCCAGATTGGTATCCGCCAACGCGCCCGGATAGGCTGTGATCTTTTTATCATCTACCAAGCCAGCAGCAACCAACACTTTGGGCGCAGCGCAGATAGCTGCAACCTGTTTTTGCTGATTGACTTGCGCGCGTAATAACTTATGAATTCTCGGATCTTCATTGAGGTGATCAGCACCGGGTAAGCCGCCGGGTAACACGATCAAATCAAATCCTGTTTCTCCATAATCCCTTATAGCTTGATCAAGCGTGGTATCAGGTATCAGCTGTACGCCTCTGCTGGCGGTGACGACTTCATCATCCAGCCCAGCGGTAACCACCTCGATTTCCGCGCGGCGTAATAAATCTATTAACGTAACGGCTTCTAGTTCTTCACATCCTGGCGCCAGTGGCACGAGTACTTTTTTCCTCATAGGGGTTCTCCATCTCGATATTGGGGAAATTTCGGTAAGGTGTCATTTGGGGTAAACCAATTTACCTTATTATCATAGTAAATATGAGCGTCTGGGAAAACGCTATCTAAAGGGGTTGATAGCGTACCGAGTGCGATTTCAACCATGTCATTTTGTTCTTTCGGGCTGGCGAAGGTCATGCTGGATCCGCAATGTTGGCAAAACTGGCGGGTCGTACCATTGTCGGCGACATAGGCTTTTAAATCTGCTTCGCCACTTAGCCAGTGAAACGCAGCGCGTGGTACTGCCGCAAAGGTAGAAAAGGCAGAGCCACTAAATTGTCGGCACATACTGCAATGGCAATGCCCCATTACCGGGGTAAATTCGCTAAATTCGTAACGCACAGCTCCACACAGACAAGCACCTTGGTAGCTTTTGGTTTTGTTCATGCCCTGAGTTTACTTGATACTAGTGCGCATAATCTTAATTCAAACGTACAGTTTAAGCGAATTTTGACCGGATGAAAGCAAGAGGTATTTGGGTTGATAGCACTATTTCCATCTTTGTCACTCAAGGAAGCTGAGTTTTTATAATAAATCACCCAACACCCGCCAAACATTTTCCAGAATGATGGCTTGGGCTTCTTGGGTAGGGTGGATACCATCGGCTTGAATCAATTCTTCCTGTCCCCCCACGCCTTCGAGTATGAAAGGTACAAAGTGCACTTTATATTCTGCCGCCAGGTCGATATAAATCTGTTTGAAAGCCTGGGTGTAGCGTGGCCCGTAGTTTGGGAAAATTTGCATACCCGCGAGCAATACTTGCGCACCTGCCCGTTGGCTTTGATCAATCATTGCGCTCAAATTTACGCGTAATGAAACGATCGGCAGGCCGCGTAAGCCATCATTCCCTCCCAGCTCGATGATGACCCAACTGGGTTGATGGCGTTGTAACAAGGCTGAGATTCGTTGATTACCGGATGCACTGGTATCGCCCGAGATCGAGGCATTGATGACTTCAAATTCATAACCTTGTTGCTCAAGGCGCTCTTGTAAAAGCGCGACCCAGCCTTCAGATATACTCATACCATAGGCGGCACTAATACTATCGCCCACGACCAAAATACGTTGATTCTCGGCCGCCGCTATGTGTGCGGGGCCAGCGAATACTAATAAATTGAACAGCAGGACAACTTTAACCAAGATTTTATGAATCACGCACCACTCCTTAGGGTTAACGATTTATCGCACAGCTTAACCACTGGACGAGAGACGATTAGCATACTTAATGGGGTCAATTTTACAATTGACCATGCCCAATCGGTTGCGATTATGGGTGAATCCGGCACCGGAAAATCAACGCTGTTGAGTTTACTCGCTGGTCTTGATCAAGCAGATAGGGGCGAGATTGTCATTGATGGGCAAGACATTTGCCAGATGGATGAAGATGGTCGTGCGCAGTTTCGCGCGCAAACCATGGGTTTTGTATTTCAGTCATTTCACCTCATGCCGACTTATACTGCGCTGGAAAACGTTATGTTACCACTGGAATTACAGGGTGGGGATGTAGACAGCCGCGCGCAAGCCCAGGTCTTGCTTTCACGAACCGGTCTGCAAGACCGGCTTTCGCATTATCCGCATCAATTGTCCGGGGGTGAGCAGCAGCGCGTTGCATTGGCGCGCGCATTTGTGGCTACACCGCGTATTTTATTTGCCGATGAGCCAACAGGGAATCTGGATCCAAAAACCTCTGACCTCATCGCGGATTTAATGTTTGAGCTCAATCAGGAGCAAAAAACCACGTTGATCTTAGTCACGCATGAAAAAAGTCTAGCCAAGCGCTGCGAGCGCCGGCTGCGCTTGCTGAATGGGCAGATTGAAGAAACCTGATGCGTCCCGCCCAAATAATTAAACACGCCTTGACCATGGTGCGCCGCGAGTTTGGTTGCGGCGAATATCGATTAACACTATTTGCCGTGCTGATCGGCGTGGCTGCGGTTGCTTCGCTTAGTTTAACCACTTCTCGCATTCACAACGCCATGCTGGGGCAAGCGGCCGATCTGATCGGAGGGGATTTGGTCATTCGCTCCAGCCAGGAAATTGGCCCGGAAATCTTGGCCGATGCCGATGCGGTGGGGCTAAAGCGATCTTTATCTGTTAGCAGCCTGACCATGGTCAGCAATGGCGATAATTTTGTGTTATCCAGTATTAGAGCGGTTGACGACCTTTATCCACTCAAAGGCAAGGTCAGTACACGCACTGGTATTGGTGCCGATGCGGTAGAAGCGCAAGATCGCCCACCCAGCGGGCAAGCCTGGATAGAACAGCGATTACTTGATCGTCTGGGCGTTGCCGTCGGCGAGACAATTGAAGTCGGTTATGCAAAGCTTACCGTGAGTCGATTATTGGAGATTGAACCCGATCGCGGTGGAAATTTTTATAGTATTAACCCACGTATATTAATCAATTGGGCTGATTTGGAGCAAACCGCGATTGTCCAACCCGCCAGCCGATTGCGCTATAAGTTAATGCTAAGCGGCGAGCCAGATGCCATAGCGCGATTTAACCAGCGAGTTAAATCCAAGCTTAGTGCCAACCAACGACTGCGTACCCCACAAAGCAGCCAGAACCAGATTAGTGAGAATCTGGTGCGTGCTGGTGCCTTTTTAAATATCGGTGCATTGTTGTCGGTTATATTGTGCGGTATCGCGGTTTCATTAGCTGCCTCAAGGCACGCGCGCCGGCATATTAATCAAGTGGCTTTGTTACGCTGTTTTGGACTTAAATCAAAAGAAGTCAATCTCATCTATGCATTGCAGCTGATCTTTATTGCAATTCCAGCAGTTATAGTGGGCTTGTTGATTGGTTACTTAGTCCACGCAGTACTGATGCAAATATTGTCTGGTTTATTTGTGGGTGAGTTGCCCGCAGCCTCATGGGGCGCCTGGCTGAGCGGTCCGATTACCGCCCTATGTATGATTCTTGGCTTTGGTTTGCCCCCCTTATTGCGGCTTGCCCAAACCCCACCAGCACGGGTATTCCGTAAAGAACAAATTACTAGCACGCGCAGCCCCTTGTTAAGTGCCGGGGTTGCCTTGCTTGCCCTGAGTCTGATTGCCTGGTGGCAAACCGGAAATTTTAAGCTAGCCGCGCTAAGCGTCTCCGCAACCCTCGGTGTGATCGTGTTGTTGGCAGGAGTGGTTATTCTAGTTCTTAAAATTGTTGCGCGTCGTACTCTTTGCAACCCAATCCTGCGTGGTGCTTTAGCCAATGTCATGGCGCGACCCACCTTAACTGCGATGCAGGTCGTTGGTTTTGGCATTAGTGTATTTGCGATTGTGCTGATCATCTTTTTTCGCAATGACCTGTTTGCTCAGTGGAATGCGCAAGTGCCTCCTGACGCGCCAAATCGCTTTGTGTTTGATATCCTGCAAAAAGACAGCGACGCTTTTAATACGCTCATCCGGGAAAACGATATTGACACTCATTTATATCCTATCGTTCGAGGCAGATTGGTATCGATCAATGGCAAGGTGGTACAAACTGCGGTGAGCAAAGAGGGAGAAGATTCCGACGAAGCACTCAATCGCGATTTATCCCTCACCCAGGTGGCCAGCTTACCCTATGAAAATGAGATTGTAGCAGGCGAGTTTATTGGCCAATTACCATCCGATTGGGCAGCCCAGACGCCGGTTTCGGTCGAATCGAAACTTGCAGAAGAGCTGTCTTTGGCCTTGGGTGACAACTTGGGGTTTCTGATCGAAGGTCAAACCTTGAGCGCTAAAATCACCAGTTTGCGCAGCGTGAATTGGGAAAATTTCAGGCCCAATTTTTACATGATATTTCCATTGGGAACACTGGATAGTTTTAGCCAAACAAGGCTTGGAAGCTTTTATTTGCCAGCAGATAACACCACGCTGGATAAGCAAATTAACCAGCAATTTACGGGTGCGACCTTGATTGATGTAGATTATGTGCTCGAGCGAATACGCCGCATCTTGAATCAGGTCAGCGCTGCGATGGAGCTGACGTTTTCCATGGCGGTGATAGCCGGGTTGGCGGTATTTTGGGCAGCCCTGTTGATTTCTTTTGACGAAAAACAACAACAAGCCGCGTTACTGCGCGCGCTGGGGGCTAGCCGTCTTCATGTAAGATTACGCTTTATCACCGAACAATCGATGATCGGCCTGCTCGCTGGTCTGCTCAGCGCCTTGTGTTTGATATTGGTTTCTTATCTAATCGCTTCACGCGTGCTGGAGCTACCTTGGGAAGTGCCATGGAAGTATGCCTTGTCGTTACCGCTAATTATGTTGCTGGCCCTGTCGGGTCTATCATCCCTGCAATTGCGCAGCATCATGAATCAGCCGCCCTATCAAAGATTGCGCCATCAGGAGTGAGCCGAAAGGATTAACTCATTACAAATTCATCAATGCTAAAACCTCCGCCAAGTAACGCGCATGCGTTTAAAGCAGCATGGTGGTGTCGGAGCCCACACGCGCAAACTTTGTTGCCTTATTTGTTTCGGTTTTACCCTAAACCCGCGTATCGACGCGAGCGCTTAACCCTACAAGACAGCGATTTTCTTGATCTTGATTTTTTGGATGCGAAAGTGCCGCAATCATCGCTGGTCATTCTTTTACATGGTCTTGAAGGCAGCTCGGCTTCGCATTATGCCCGCGGAATCAGTCATGCGCTTCATAAGGCTGGATTTGGTGTGGTGGTAATGCATTTTAGGGGTTGTAGCGGTGAGGCTAATCGACTCGACCGCACCTACCACTCAGGCGAAACTGGGGACATTGCCGAGCTGGTATCCGTCTTACAGCAACGTTTTCCATCAAAAAAGCTTTATGCCATTGGTATATCGCTTGGTGGAAACGTGTTGCTCAAATGGTTGGGTGAACTCGGCAAGGCCTCGCCACTCGATGCTGCGGTTGCCGTATCAGTGCCATTTGAGCTGAGCAAAGCGGCGCAGCGTTTGGAGCAAGGCTTTTCCAGATTTTATCAATGGCACCTGGTGACTAAATTAAAGCAGTCCTTAGGCCGAAAATATCCGCGCGATACCATGCCAGTTTCTATCCACGAGGCTGAGGCTTGCCGTAGCTTTCGTCAATTTGATGATTGCGTCACTGCGCCCTTGCACGGATTTGACGGTGTAGATGACTACTATACCCAAAGCAGTTCGCGGCAATATTTGCACGCGATTCGTGTGCCTACGCTAATTCTGCAGGCGATGGATGACCCTTTTTTACCTCTCGAAGCCATCCCAAATGGGCAGGAATTATCAGATACGACCATCCTGGAGCTGTGCGAGCAGGGTGGGCACGTGGGGTTTGTCTCGGGCAGCTTACCATTGTGGCCACAGTACTGGCTGGATCAACGTATTACCCATTTTCTCCATGCGCAACAAAAAGGGTAAATTTGTCATTCCGAAATGTGGTGGTGCGATGAGCTTGGTTTGGTTATTTTATCCTGGCAAAACCGCACTAAGGTGACCTAAACACCTTCGGTTTCAATCTTAATCTCATTCTCCAGGGTTTTGTGTACCGGGCAGCGATCAGCGATTTGCAGCATTCTGTTTGACTGGTTTTCGGTGAGTTTGCCTTCGAGTGAAATGTGACGGGTGAAGACGTCGATTTGACCCTGTTGCTTATCACAATCGAGGCAGTCGTCAGCATGAACGCGGTTATGCGCCACTGCCACCGTCACGTTACTTAAGTCTATTTTTTTATGTCGCGCATACATATTCAGGGTCATTGCGGTACAGGTGCCCAGCGCGGTTGCCAAATAATCATAAGGAGAAGGGCCAAGGTTGGTGCCGCCAACTGCGATTGGCTCGTCTGCGATAAAATGATGACCGCTGGCATTGACGGTACACAGAAAACCTTGTGCTGTTTTACCACTTACGGTAACGCCATGGCCCGCGGTGGGCTGTTTATTCGGTAGTGGATCAATGTAGCGTTTTGCCCAGGCGGAAAGTACATTCGCTGCATACATCGAATCTTCCGATTTGGCGAGCAGATGATCAGCTTTATCCAGTGAAATAAAACTCTTTGGGTGCATCGCGTGGCTAAAAATAGTACCCGCTTCTTTTACAGATACCGTCGCATCAATAGGAGAATGCATCACCAACAAAGCCTTACCCAGCGTTTTATAATCAATGTCGTGTTCCCTTACATCATTCACAAAATCGCGTTTAAAGGTGAACGCTCGACCCGCAAGATCGACTTCTGCCTCACCTTCACTTTCGATGGTTTCCAGATCGGCTTCAATCAAGTGCAGGATATGCTCAGGTGCAGCGGGTGATCCAATACTGACCACCGCTTGAGCCGAAGGGATGTGTTTCGCAGCGGCCAATATTGCGGTGCCGCCTAGCGAATGACCAACCAGTAGTTGTGGCGCATGGTGCTCGTTTGCAAGAAATTGCGCAGCATCCAACAAATCGTTGATATTGGTGGTAAAACTGCTGTCTGCAAAATCGCCCTGACTGGCGCCTAGCCCAGTAAAGTCAAAACGCAGGGTGGCAATACCGTTTTGCGCCAGAGTGTTCGAAATATGGGTAGCGGAATTTATATTTTTAGTGCAAGTAAAACAATGCGCAAATAAAGCGTAGGCAATAATTTCCTCAGTGTCCGGGCTATGCAAAATACCAACCAGTTGATGACCGTCTCGGTTTTTAAAGTTGACGCGTTGTTGCATAAATAGTCTCCTCACAGGTGTCGCACGATTGCATAATTAGTCTAGCGGATAAGACCCTCAGCATGCTTGAATAGTTGCAGCTAAATTGTATTCCGCTGTTTCCTGGGGTGACTTGACATTGTAATGTCAACACTCATAATCCGAACGCAAATCCCAAGTCAAACCTAAATACCATGAATATTCAAAGCGCAATTAAATCCCTGATGCAAGGGCAAAACCTAGAGCAATCCCAAATGCAGGATGTGATGTCTCAAATCATGGGTGGTGCGGCCACGCCTTCGCAAATCAGCGCATTTTTAGTGGCATTGGCGATCAAGGGGGAAACCGTAGACGAAATTGTAGGCGCGGCGACGATCATGCGCGATCTGGCTGCGCAAGTTCAGCTCGAAGCGGATAAAATTATCGACTCGGTCGGCACGGGTGGAGATGGCGCCAAGCTGTTTAATATCTCGACCGCCAGTAGCTTTGTGGTCGCAGCTGCGGGTGGGGTGGTCGCCAAGCATGGGAATCGAGCCGCTTCGGGCAATTCGGGTAGTGCTGATTTGCTGGAAACGGCGGGAGTGGATATCAGCATCAGGCCTGAGCAGGTGGCGCAGTGTATTAAACAATGCGGGATTGGCTTTATGTTTGCGCCGACGCATCATTCCGCCATGAAATACGCGATTACGACGCGTAAGGAAATCGCCGTGCGCACGGTATTCAATCTACTTGGTCCTTTGACTAACCCAGCCAGGGCGACGCACCAGTTAACGGGCGTGTTTTCACCGCATTGGGTTGAGCCCATGGCGGAAGTATTGGGCAGAATGGGTAGTCAACATGCCCTGGTAGTACATTCTGAGGATGGGTTGGATGAAGTGAGCCTCGCAGTTCCGACGCATGTCGCCGAGTATGTTGATGGGAAGGTGATTACGTATCGTATTGCTCCGGAAGAGTTTGGAATTGAACGACAGTCTCTGGATGGGCTAATTGTGGAAAATTCTGCTCAGAGCCTCGCCCTGATTAAAAACGCGTTGTCTGGTGACACAGGCCCCGCCGCAGATATGCTGGCTTTAAACGCTGGCGCCACGCTATACGCAGGCGACTTGAGTGATACGCTATCGGCTGGGGTGGAAATGGCTAGAAATATCCTACAAAGCGGCAAAGCCCTGAATAAACTTGAGCAGCTGGTGGAAGTATCGCAGGCTGTCTAGTCGGCTTGATTTGCAGAGACCTCGTTATTTCTCCAGATCAAAACAGCTCTTGCGAGTGAGGGGGCGGGTTATATACAACTTCCCTGCATAATGACGTCGATTGTCAAGGTAGGGATGATGCCGTCATTGTCACTGATGGTAATGGATCCAGCATAGCCATCTTTAACATTGGCACACCCTTGTAGACAGGGTTCAACATAATAAGCGATTGGAGCATAACCGGAATAATTCACCGAATCTGAGCCAGCTACGATGGTGTATGGCACAGGACTATCTGTTGCGTAACAGCCGTTTTGGGGGCCATCAATCAGCGCAAGCATCTCCACTCCTGAGCATTCGGTAAGTCCAGATGTGTAGTTTTCAGCCTTGCCGGTCACGGTAACGTTGATATCGCCGGCAGGGCGATCACCTATCACTGAAATAGCATAACCATTACCCACAAAAGCAAAATTTTGCTGGCATATCTGGGGTGGGACCGAAAGCCCTGGTCGAAGGACCAGCTCTCCAGAAGTGCCGTTCTGGCCTAGTGAAATTTCCTGACCGGTATAGGGTGAGCCGATCAGCTCAAACTGAAAGCGCGGGGGATCTGGGGGCGGTGGTGGTGATGTAGTTTGAGCATGCGCTGGTAGGATCGTTTGTTCTACAATGGGTTTAACCCAGCTACCAGGCAGAAACAAAAAGCCAATTCCAGCGCTATTACCTGCTGCGAGTATCTTGAGTAGGTGCCGACGTCTCAGTCGTTTCGAGTCGAGTATTTTTGGTTGATTGCTTGAACGAACGGGCATGTTAATTTTCTTGGAAGTCACTTGTTTTCAGGGTCAGCCTAGCCATTGGAATGTGCATGTCTAGTGAGATGATTTTCAAGCACAATTTATCTTTGGCATAATTTGTAGATTCACATTAAACCATGGGTCATGGTTTGCGTGGTCGTCTAACTCTCTGGTACCGCGCACTCCATGGGCTTCAAATCCTAAATCTATGTTTTCATTCTACCAGAGTAGTTACATTTGCTATAGCATTGAATTCAGTTATATCATAGGCGTTCGGTCACCAAGCTGATCACAAGATGCCTATGCCCAACCGCCGGCGTGTCTATGAATTGCTAGAAATTGCCCAAGCGGGCGATTCGCTGAGCAAGGCAGTCGATGCGTTTTTGATCGTCCTGATTGTCCTTAACGTTATCGCTGTTGTCGTTGAAACCTTGCCGTCTATGGCAGGTCAGTATCAGGCGGCTTTCTTATTATTTGATTATTTCTCTGCGAGTGTATTTGCGTTCGAGTACGGACTTAGGGTTTGGTCTTCAGTGGAAAGCTATCAGGCACAAAGATCGATATCTGATGCTCGGATACGGCTAAATTATGTTTTCTCGCCCATGGCAATTATTGATTTGCTGGCTTTCTTGCCTTCTTTGTTACAGGTATTCGTCGACACTGATCTCAGATTCCTAAGGGTGCTTCGCCTGCTTCGTATGTTTAAACTGACGCGTTATTCTGCTTCCATGGAGATGGTGCTGAATGTGGTGCGTAAGGAAAAAAATGCATTTTATGCTGCCTTTTTCGTGCTGATGGTGTTGGTGGTGATTGCGGCTGGCGGAATGTACTATGTCGAGCGCGAACATCAACCCGAAGCGTTTGCATCCATTCCGCACGCGATGTGGTGGGCGCTGGTGACCTTGACAACCGTAGGCTATGGTGATGTTGCGCCGATAACCGTATTGGGCAAGATATTCGGCGGTCTTATCATTATCGGGGGGGTGGGTATTGTTGCGCTGCCTGCGGGTATCATGGCGTCAGCATTCGCTGAAGAAATGCGTATTCGTAAAAACAAATTGGCGTTTAACATTGAAACCGCCCTGGAAGACGGCATTATAGATGAAGGCGAAATGCTGGAAATTTCCAGTCGCGCAGCTGAGCTCGGTATGGATGAAGAGGCCATGCACGAGCTCATCCAGTTGGCGATAAAAACGCGCCAACAGGCGCAGCAACAGTGTCCGCATTGTGGAGAGAAACTATAATGATTGTTGCATTGCTACGTACAGATAGCTGCGGTGTTTTTGGGGTCTGCTTAAATATTAAATGGATTTTCCATTGATGGACTGGGCTGGGTAAACCATTGTGGGCCATCATGATCTAGATATACATGATCTTCTAATCGGACGCCAAACTCGCCATAGCTACATATCATCGGTTCAATAGAAAAACACATACCCGCCGCTAAGGGTAAATCATTACCTCTAACGATATAAGGGTGTTCGTGAACATCAAGACCCACACCATGGCCGGTGCGATGCGGAAGGCCAGGCACTTGATAATCTGGCCCGAACCCGGCCGCTTCGATCACTTTACGTGCAGCTTCATCTGGTGCCCAACACGGCGCGCCAATTTGCGCCGCGTTGAATGCAGCCAGCTGTGCTTCCTGTTCCAACTCCCAAATTTCGCGTTGGCGCGCGTTGGGCTCACCAAACACATAACTGCGCGTAATATCAGAGTGGTAACTATGTAAAGTGGCACCCGTATCAATCAGCACCATATCGTTTACGGCGAGTTTCTGCGGATAGGGTACGCCATGGGGGTAGGCTGTTGCTTCACCAAACAGCACAATGTTAAAGGTGGATCGTCCATCCATACCACACGTGATATGTGCTTCATCAAGAAACGCCTGTACATCACGCGTATCGATTCCTTCATGAAGTATTTTGGCCGTTGCCTGGTGAATATATTGCGTAATGCTCTTGGCTTTCGCGAGCAGTGCAATTTCATTTGGAGATTTGATTCTTCTGCAGGCAGCGATCAGGTCTTCAGCGTTACTAATGGTCAGCGGCAATGTGGTTTTGAGTAAACGACTCGCAGTAAAAAAAGGAGTTTGGTGATCGATAGCCAATCTACCGTTAGCTCGTTGGGAACACTTGAGCGCAGCTTCCGTTACAAACGTAGTCGGATGCTGGTGTTCTTCCCAAACGATTAAATCGCCTTCTACTAGCATTTGAGTGCGGGTTTTTTGTGCCTCAAAAGCTGGGCATATGTAGATCAGCTCACCGCTCACAGACACCAGCGCACCGTGCAGGCGCTCACTGCTATGGCATTGCATTCCAGTGAAGTAATGTAGACTGGGAGTCGCATCAAGATACAGTACGTCTATGTCGTTCTCGCGCATTAGACGCCTTACTTTTTGTAAGCGCTGTTGATATTCTTCTATTTTGATCGGCTTTGCGCCATCACGCATTGAGGTAAAGTTCGCGCTTTCTTTGGCCGCGTTAGATTCGCCAACACCTACGGTCATGAGTAGTAAGTTCGATTCGAATTAAGATTTTAACGATAGCGCCATATTGTCGATCAGCCTGACGCCTTCAATATTACCTGCGACAAACACACGTGCCTGATTGATTTCATGCTTGGGTTGTATTGTTGACCAGTTCTTGGGGTCACGTACTTCTGCATATTCGAGTTCGATTTCACTTTTGCGTAACACCTTATGCATGGCTCGTTGCAGTTTTTTCGGGCGACGCTCACCTTTTCGCCAACATTTATTTGCTGCTTGCATGGCTTTGAAAATAACGGTTGCTTCTTTGAGGCCGGCGTCTGATAAACGCGCATTACGAGAAGAGCGCGCTAATCCACTTGGTTCGCGCGATGTTGCGCACGCAATGACACTGATACCCTCCATGCTTGCAGCGAGCTGCTCTATAATTCTGACTTGCTGATAATCTTTTTCGCCAAAATAAGTGCGACATGGCCCGACAAAACTAAATAAGCGCGAAACTACTTCTCGTACGCCCTCAAAATGTCCGGGCCGAAAACTGCCTTCCAGGCCTTTGGCGTATTCCCCCGGATCTGGTAAGGACTCCTTATCTTTGTGCTCAGCATCCCCCAAAACTTGTTCTGGTGTGCCGGTAAAGACAGCGTCGATGCCAATGGATTCCAGTAATCTGAGGTCTTGCTCTTGGTCTCGTGGGTATTTATCCAGGTCTTCCTTATTATTGAATTGTAAAGGGTTAACAAAAATGCTAACAATGGTGTGATCGTTTTCCGCCAATGCCCGTTCCATCAAGCTAACGTGACCTGCGTGCAGTGCACCCATGGTGGCGACAAACCCAAGTTGCTTGCCTACGCGGCGTGTTTTATGACACCATCTCTGGGCTGCATGCGGCGAATCAAATAAAAGTGTCATGGTCAGTAAGGGGTTATCAGAGTACGAAGCGAAACCAGTATGTATTAATGAACAGCTATTTTACAAAACTATTATCTGGATTTGTTACGCTTAGTTTGGGGTTGCTACAGATGCCTGCCAGCGCCATTACCCAGGGTCACGATGCTGCGCAGGGCAGATGGCTTTCGGTGGTGGCTATAGTGGCAGCTGAGCGAACGCCCTCAGTGGGATATTTTTGCGTTGGTAGCCTCATTGCACCGCGCTGGGTGGTGACTGCCGCGCATTGCGTCAAGGGTTTGTCTACACAACAAGTAGAAGCGATAACCGGGCTTTACGCACTGAATCAAAGCACGGGCACCCAGCGCCATTCGATCAACCAGATCATCGTTCAACCGCAGTACAATACCCCTGAACTCAACGCCGACATCGCCTTGCTCAAGTTATCAAGCGCATCGTCTTATCCAGTCCTGCCCGTATTCGGTGAACAACGTGACTTAACCGGTAAGCAAGCGAGTGTGATTGGTTGGGGGTTTCGGCAATCCGGTGGGACCACCAGCAACGTCTTGCAACATGCCTCGTTGCCCGTAATTTCAAATGGGCTCTGCGATGCTGCGTACAACGGCGTGATGGCGATTCAACCAACCATGCTATGCGCAGGTGATGGGGTAGGTGGGCCTTCGATTTGTACACGAGATAGTGGTGCGCCCCTGATGATTCGGGTACGAGATCAAGATGTATTAATCGGGGTTGGATCTTTTAGTTTTGGGTGTGGGATATCGGGATATTATAGCGGCTTTGCGCGCGTTTCTGCCTTACTGGATTTCCTGCAGCAACACATCCCCAGCCTTGCTTTATTTCACTTTCCACCCGGTTATTTCATGCCAGCGATTTTACCTTTATTGCTGAATGATTAGCAGGTGACTATACGCTAGGCTAATTTGGCTGCGCTACGGGCGACGCGTTCACCCAGAACCTGCGCCGCGGTAATTTCATCTTTGCTGAATGCATTCTTATTATTGGCGCCAGCCACATGACTCGCACCGTACGGCGTGCCACCGGTGGTGGTTTTGCCCAATGGTGAGCCTGCGAAGGGGATCCCCACCAGCAGCATTCCATGATGCAGCAGGGGCAGCATCATACTGAGCAGCGTGCTTTCCTGCCCCCCATGCATACTTGAAGTTGAGGTGAATACACCTGCGGGCTTGTCCACCAATTCGCCCGATAACCAAAGCGGTGCCGTTTGATCCAGGAAGTATTTAAGGGGCGCGGCCATATTCCCAAAGCGCGTCGGGCTGCCCATGATCAGGCCATCACAACTTTTAAGGTCATCCATGCTGACGTAAGGATCACCCTCGTCCGGTATGTCTGGCTCGGTTGTCTCACAAACAGTTGAAACTGGCGGGACGGTGCGCAAGACAGCGTTGCCACCTCCTTGTTCTACCCCTTGCGCAATATGATAGGCCAGTTTTTTAACTGAACCATGCCGGCTGTAATATAAAACCAGAATATCCATTGCAATTAGCGGCCGGGACGAGGATTACAAAATATCGATAACTTTTTCAATCGGTCGGCCAATCGCCGCCTTGTTACCGTGAACCACGATGGGGCGTTCAATCAATTTAGGGTTGTCTGCCAATATGTCTATCCACTGATCATTGCTCAGTGTCTTTTCGGCGAGCCCAAGCTCTTTATATAAGGCCTCACCTTTGCGCACGATTTGTTCAGCCTGGAGTCCAAGCTTTTCCAGTAGCTCGGTAAGCTCTTGCTTGTTAGGCGGTGTCTCAAGATACTTAATGATGGTAGGGTTGATGCCCTTAGATTCAAGCATTTCCAGGCTAGCACGGGATTTGGAACAGCGTGGGTTGTGGTATATAGTGGTCATAGTAATAAAATTTTGAGATTTCAGTGAATCATAAGAGTTAGGCGCGTCGGAGACAAGCTTGCCTTATAGATTTCATGAATAAATCAAGTGGTTATAAGCTCAGGTTTAATTTAGTCATTAGTTTACGCTAAAAGCCTCGAATGCCTGGATACACTTAGGTAAATTATGTTGAACATCAATACAAGCCTACTATTAAGACTATGGCGCGTGGTAAAAACCATTCCATCGCGCCTATCCAGCGGGCGTTATTTCCGGGTGGCGGCAGCGCTGTCATTTTCCAGTGTGTTAGCGTTAGTGCCATTGTTGACGGTCGTTTTCTCGGCGTTGTCACTATTTCCTATTTTTGAGACCTGGTCGGGCGCGATCCAGAATTTTATTTACGGGAATTTTGTACCACAGCTAGGCGATCAAATTCAGGGCTATTTGCAGGAGTTTAGTGCCAACGCCGGGCAGCTTACCCTGTGGGGGCTGGTATTTTTGATTGTCACCAGCTTAACCCTGCTCGCAACCATTGAAGATGCCTTTAACGAAATCTGGCAGGTCAAAAGTGGTCGACATTTGGGGCAGCGCATTTTGGTGTATTGGACCATGCTAACGCTTGGCCCAATATTGATCGCGGTGAGTTTGTCCTTATCCTCCTATCTGTTTTCCTTGTCGGTTCTACAAGAACAGAATGTGGTGCTAAGCCTGAAGGCACAACTGTTGAGCGCCTTACCTTTTCTGCTGGAGCTATTGGCATTCGTGCTGTTTTACTACAGCGTACCCAATTGTGATGTGCGCTTTAAATACGCGGTTATTGGCGGCTTAATTGCAGCTTTATTATTTGAGCTCTCCAAGTACGGCTTTGGGCAATATCTGGTTCACTTCAATTCTTATCAGCGAATTTATGGCGCGCTGGCAGTGCTGCCAGTATTTTTAATTTGGATTTATCTTTCTTGGCTGGTGGTATTGATTGGTGCGTATATTACTGCGGCGTTGGGGGAGTTGCGAAAAACAGATGATCAAGACACATCTGCTTCTCGACTTGCACTGTGATTGTGAAAAACTCAATATCGAACTTTAGTGAAAGTAAACTAAGTATTATGTTGCTCGAATTTCAACGAAGTTTAAGCCACCTTAGAGGCGGCAGAAAAAGTGATACCTATCAAAATCAAGTTGGCCGACCCCTTGGTCGCAATGTTGGCGGTAGCGGAATATCCGCCTGAGTATCGGATTGAGGGCTACGGTTCTTTTGGAGTGCAGGGTGCTGCCCATATCGGGATTGCGGGCGGGAGCTACTCCATTAGTAGTTACGTTGGCACGAATGGCGACATTTGTGTAGCTTCGACTGCTTGTGCAAGATTTGGTCCGGGGATAATGGTGCAAGGAGGTACGACTACAGGAATGGGTGTTACAGATGGAGGTGTAGGTAATGTGCAGGGCTTTTCAGGTGGAATAGGTGGAGATATTGGTATTCCAGGAGCTATGACTGGTGGCGCATTGGGCGTAGGTGGTACAAGTGCGGGAGGAGTTAGGGGTCACGTAGGAACTGGGGCAGGTTTTTCAATCGGGGTTGATATTTGCTATACTTCAGAGTGTTGGTGATGTAAATGATTAAAGTTAAAAGTAGAGGCTTTAAGATAGCTATTGTTGGCTGTTGTATTGGCTTTTTAGGTGTATTTCTACATCGGCAGGGTGGCTCAGACATTGGCTATGTTTTAGCTGTTATCGGTTGGATAATTGTGACTATTGGGTTTTTTATTCATGCTCGGTATGTATTTAAAAAGCTTAGGAAAGCGCCGAAATAGACGCGCATTTAGGATAAAAAGCTGGAACTAGGGTTACGAATTGGAATCAAGGTGAATCAAGGGGTCAGCCTGAATCAAGGGGTCAGCCAACTTGATAATTGATCCTCTTCGCTGTAAGGTTACAGCATGGCCCGCTTACCCAGAATAGTCATCCCAAATCAACCTTTGCATATCATGCATCGGGGCAATAATCGTCAGGATATCTTTGAGTCAGAGGAGGACATGGTTCGTATCAAAGAAGATATCGCGGTATCCTTATCAAAAACCAAATGTCAGTTGCATGCTTATGTCATCATGAGCAATCACTTGCATCTATTGATCACGCCCCAGGACAAATCGCAGTTGGCAAGTTTTATGCAGTCTATGGCAAACCGCTATGCTAGATATTTTAACGCGGGGCGTAAGCGGACGGGCACGATATGGGAAGGGCGCTTTAAGTCTTGCCTGGTGGATAGCGACAACTACCTGTTTGCCTTATACAAATATATCGAGATGAATCCGGTCAAAGCGAATCTGGTTGCACACGCGGCTGAATACAAGTGGTCAAGTTATCGGCATAATGCATTGGGTCAAAACGATAAACTTATCAGCGAACATGCTTTGTATTCCGACTTAGGCAGCGATGTTGATCAACGCTGCAAGGCTTATAAGGGGATATTTAACCAGCCTAATTCTGACAATCAAGAAAGCCAGATTTCAAATGCAACGCTACGGGGCGAGGTGTATGGAAGTGATGCCTTTCATCAAGAAATTAGCGCATCGATTTCCAGGCCAACGAAGCTTAGCCTTCATGGAGGAGACAGAAAAAGTGAAGCCTATCGTGATCAAGCTGGCTGACCCCATGAATTTGAGGTGCCAGTTTTAATGGTGACGGCAGTATGAGAGGATTCTTGGAGCCATAGAGATGAGTGATTCAAAAATTGAAATTTTACTATCTAGCGATACCGAATATGAGAAACTAACCGCTGAAATATATGATGACGGAAAATTTGTTGCATTACTGAATCAAGATGAGGGTGTTGATAGTCTTAAAATAGAGTTTCCTAGTACCAATTTAGATGAGGCTATGGTGTCGAGGAAGCTCGATCTTGAGGCCTTTGAGGAAGGGTTGAAAATAGCTAAACAGAAGATTAAGGGTTAACTAGAGTTCAACGGAAAAAAGAAAAAACAAAAAAGAGTAAAAAGGGGTCAGGGGGTGAATTCAGTTTCAAAGTGCGCCACTAGCTGAACAAAAAAGGGGTCAGTACCCAATAGTTGAACAAGCTGGCCGAGGTCCGCACATTTTAGGCTAGTCCAGTAACAGCGATTGAATAACCGCCATGATACTACGCCGTTTTTTATCAACGCTATCCGGAACCCCATTATTATCGGTATCCGCGTCAAACTGATTGGGGTTGGTGCCAAATTCATATTCCTCTCGATTGGTAAAACCATCGCCATCATTGTCCTGTGAGGCATCTGCTGCGTTTTTAGGGTTTAAACCGTTTTGGTTTTCCCAACTGTCAGGGATTTGATCATTATCATCGTCTAAATCACACACATCACCCTGGGCATCGCCATCGTAATTGGCCTGATTGGGGTTGGCATTCTCGGGGCAGTTATCCTGTTGATCAGGAATGCCATCTTCATCACGATCATTGATCAGAAAGCCTAGGTTTCGCAGGTTAAAATTCTGTAAATTAGGGAAAATTTGAAGAAGATCGGTATCATTTATCCCCATCCACTTGGCTAGGGTAGCGCCGTATTGATCCAGCGATTGAGTTGGTAGCATGGCATCGCCGATATCGTCATCGCTGTCGGCGGCGAGATCGGGTAGCTGGCCAATGACTTGGCCACCTGAGACTGCGCCTCCCATTACCATTTGATGGCTACCCCAGCCATGATCTGTGCCATCGACATTGGTACCAAATGTGCGACCGAATTCTGAAGCGGTAAAGGTAGTGACGCTATTGTATTTTGCGATGGATTTGCTATCCAGTTCGCGCATGGTTTGATCAAAACTATACAGTGCCTCGTCAAGAATTCCCAGTTGATTAGCATGGTCCGGCTCCTGATTTCCATGGGTATCAAACCCGCCCAACGAGACAAAGAATATTTGGCGTTTCATGCCCAAATGTTCGCGCGCGTATATCATTCTGGCGACCATGCGGAGTTGTTTGGCCAGGGAGTTATTCTCGTCATATTCGGTGGTAATCAGGCTTTGATCACCATCCATACTCTGTGCCAGCGCATCTTGGACCACGCTGATACGTTGCTTGGTGCGCTCTACGCTTTGTTGAAACTGTTGTTCGAACGCATGGCCGGATTGTATGGCCAGAATCTGGTTCCAGGCATCACTACGACTGACTTCCCAGCGAGGCCAGCTATGGTGGGATAAATACCTGAAGCTTTCCAACCCCGAGCTGCTGTTAAGTGCCATAGCGATGGTATTTTGCGCGCGCAATAATTTGCTTTCTCCGCTGATCGACATACTGAGTGGCACGTTGGCATTGCTGTTAGTCAGACTTAACAGATCCGCCATGCTGCCGCCCCAGCCCTGATTGACACCGGTTGCACTGGTACCCGAAATACCGGTCTGCCAGAAGTCCTGTTGATCACTGTGAGAAAACAGCGCAGTCGGAACTTGCGCGTTTCCGTTACCATGACGTTGATCAAGATATTGTTGTTTGGTTAAGGGTTCAATCAAGGCGCCCACGTTGCTGATGACGGCTAGATCACCGCGTTGATATAGATTGGTTGTGTTTGCCATCACGTTGTAAAAACCGTATGGGATGCCCCCAACGGGGAGAATCTGCGACTGCGGAATAGCAAGTTCTTTACGCAAATCCAGATAGTTAGAATAGGCAGGTGATCCGGTGGGAATAAACATATTGAACGCGTCATTACCCCCGAATAAAAACACACAGACCAGGCTTTTATAATCAGTTAAAGAGGCATAATCACCCGGTGCCGCCAGAACATCATTCATCAAGCTAAATTTGCCCATCTGGCTGGCTAAACCAGAGCCAGCGGTCAGCAGGCCCAGGGATTTAAGCAGGTTCCTGCGTTGTAAGTTGGTGAGTTTTGAAGTTGGCGCGCTCATTGTTGCACCATATATTCATGAGAATTTGCAATCAGCATAATTGCATCTTCGAGTTTTGGCCGGTTACCTTCCATGCCCGCAGGAAAATCAGGGCTGTTCAAATGATTCAAGATAATACTGCGCATTTGGCTGGACATCTCGCCGCTTAGCAGTAGTAAATCGAGTGTATCGAGCATCTGTTCGGGGTTATCAGCCCAGCTTAGTTCATCTTCCAAATCGAGCGTGCTACGGGTTGTGTTATCGGCGTAGCGATCACTATTTTGGATCGCCCAATTGATAATATTCGCAGTGTTGACAACTTTTTCCTCGGTGGCAATCTGAAATTCAGGGGCCACTAAATCGGCGTCGCCAATTGGGCCTTGTGGCGAGTAACTAGGCAGGTAAAAATTAAATACTGAGGGGGCGTCAAGTGGGCCCTGGCCGGTATCATCTCTGAAATTGGGTAGCCACCAGGTGAGCCTTAGCAGGCCGTAATCGCCTTGTCCACAGGTGGCTTCTGGTGGGTATAAGGGCCCTTCATAGATACGCTCTACTACACCAAAGGCACGCAGGAGATGGGTGTAGCGAATGAGGGGCTCACGTAATTTGCCAAAATTTTCCGAGGCCTGGTGGGTGTTGCGAGCTTCGGGGTCTAACAGTATCGCTCGTATGACCGCCTGGAGATCTCCCCGAACACCGTTTCCGTTATCATTAAACGCGCTTGCCACGCGGCTAATATACGCAGGGCTGGGGTTGCTGGTGACCAATCGTTGGATCAGTTGTTTGCCGATAAATGGTCCAACGTTCGGGTGGTTGAAAATATTGTTGATCGCACTGTCAATGTCCTCCTCAGGGGTTTGGTCAGCAGGAACATATTCTCCATTTAGCAAGGTTTTATCGCCATATTCGTGAAAGGTCTCGGAGTAAGCATTGCCAGGAATGGAAGATACCATCGGGCTGGTCGTGTCGCCTCTGCGCCACCAATATTCGACGCCATCATAAAACCACCCCGTGAATATACGTGCAAATTGCTTTATATCGTCCTGGTCGTAGGTGGGTATCGGGTTTCCCTGACCATCTAGTTGTATACTTCCATCCTGGTTGAGCTGATGTATACCGATAGAAAAAAGTTGCAGAATTTCGCGCGCATAATTTTCATCCGGGTGGATATTCTCTTCCGGCACCTCTTTATGATTTTTAATGTGACTTAACCATTCTCCCATTATCGGATGCAAAGTCACTTCTTTAAGCAAATCGCGATAATTGCCAAAGGCATTGCGTTGCAGCACATCGTAATAATCAGCCAGACCAAATTGAAACTGGCCCAGACCACCTGCTTCAGAAACCACCAGAATTTGACTCAGCGCAAATGCAACTCGTTGGCGTAGCTGATCCGGCGCGTTGATCGCCTGATGCCACCAGATGTGATGACGCGCATAGTTATTACTGGTCTCATCAAAACCCTCTGCATCAACTTCATCGCACATTTTGGTAGTGAGTGCGCGGAGTTGAGGTAGTTGTAGATTTACCGGTAGTGCAAATTGATTACTAATCCATGTATTGTAGTTACCTAGACTAGCCAGCGCATCGATCTCCGTTTGGGTGGCACCAAAGGTCGCCTGATTGAGAAATCGGGCGGCTTCATTGAGTAAAATCTGTGCATATGCAATTCCAGCTAACGAGTTCCAGAGTATAAAGATAATGGCGTAGCGCAGTACTCGGGGGCGAAAATTAATCTTGCGTAGGTGAAGCATTTTAGTCAATTATTGTTATACGCCCGCTAGTCAATACTTAGGTATTTAAGGCATATATTTCGTTATTGTGGCGATACAGACACGCTGGTGAATAGATGCTAACAATTACTTACAAAACTGAAAATGAACGAAAGGCCAGCATAGACCGTAAAATTGCGCTTACCTTATATAAATATGCGCTGGGTATAACGTGACATTTGTGCTCGCTAGCGGTATAAAGCGGCCATGAATATACTGCTAAGTAACGATGATGGTTATCTTGCGCCGGGGTTGGTGGCGCTACGCGAAGCACTTGCACCGCTCGCCCGGCTTTGGGTTGTAGCACCCGAGCGTAACCATAGCGGCGCCAGCAACTCCTTGACGCTTGATCGCCCGCTGCGCGTCAATCAGATTCAGCCTGATTTTTATTCGGTCAACGGGACGCCGGCCGATTGTGTCCATATCGCCTTGACCGATTTATTGGATAGCAAGCCTGATCTGGTGGTTTCAGGTATCAATAGCGGGGCCAATTTAGGAGATGATACGCTTTATTCCGGTACGGTAGCGGCTGCGATGGAAGGGCGTTTTTTGGGGCTACCAGCGATTGCCGTTTCCTTGGCTGGGCGTAAAGTAAAATACTTTGAAACTGCGGGTAGAATCGTGAGTGATTTGGTGCGTAAGCTCGATACCCAACCACTACCGGCGGATATTTTACTTAATATCAATGTGCCCGACGTTCCTGAAGATAAACTTATGGGCGTGCGCGCAACCAAACTGGGAACCCGCCGCGCACCCTCACCGGCCGTTAAAGCGTACGACCCAAACGGGGATGAAGTCTATTGGATTGGGCCTGCGGGAAGGGCACGAAATAAACAAGAAGGTACCGATTTTGCAGCGATTATCGCGGGCTATGCTTCAATTACACCGCTACAGTTTGATTTGACTCATCATCGGCGCGTGGATCATCTTGCCGACTGGTTATCCGGGGAGTCGTGGTGAATCGCACTGGTGTCGGCATGACTTCCGCCAGAACGCGGCAACGACTCATAGATCGTATGCGCGCCCAGGGGATTGACGATGAAGCTGTTTTGGAGGTCATGTTAGAAACCCCTAGACATTTATTTCTAGATGAGGCGCTTGGCCATTTGGCCTACGAAGACAGACCACTTTCCATAGGCCATCAGCAAACCATATCGCAACCCTATATCGTGGCACTCATGACGCAACTCGTAATGGCGAGCGACGCGAGCGTAAAGCGGGTTTTGGACATCGGTACGGGGTGCGGGTATCAGGCGGCGATTTTGTCACAATTGGCAGATTGGGTGTTTACGGTTGAGCGAATTGAGGCTTTATCGCTCGAATCACGGGAACGATTACAGTTACTGGATTATAAAAACATCTCTTATCTGTGTGGGGACGGCTATAAGGGGTGGCCGAACAAAGGTCCATATGATGCCATTATCGTTGCCGCTGCAGCACCAGACGTGCCAGAAACACTTAAAGATCAGCTCGCGATGGGAGGGCGTTTGGTTATTCCTGTTGGTGGTGACGAAGTGCAGTCTTTGCGTTTGATTGAGCGAACGCGCAATGGGTTTACCGAGCAGACGCATGGTTTAGTCAGGTTCGTACCCTTGGTTAATGAGTCTGAATCTCAGTGAAACTGTTTACCTCACTGTATGATCGAGTGTTGCAATGGGCAAAGCACCCCCATGCTGAGCGATATTTGGCGGCGGTTAGCTTTGCAGAATCATCCTTTTTCCCTATTCCCACCGTGTTTATGATGGCCCCCATGGCGCTGGCCAAACCTGAAAGAGCTTGGTGGCTGGCTGCATTTACCACCGTTTTTTCTGTATTAGGGGGCGTAGCAGGGTATTTTATCGGCGCGTATTTGTTCGATGCGGTTGGGCAACCGATTATTGAGTTTTACCATGCTAGCGATAAATTTGAGCAACTTAAGGTATGGTTTAGTGAATACGGAGCCTTGTTATTATTTATCGCCGGGGTTTCCCCCATACCCTACAAGCTATTTACCATCAGCGCAGGCGTGCTCAACATGGCTTTGTTGCCGTTTATTTTGGCCAGTTTGTTGGGCCGAAGCGTGCAGTATTTTATCGTTGCGGCGATCGCCTATTTTGGGGGTGAAAAGCTTGAAACTTCATTGCGAAAATGGGTAGATTGGTTGGGTTGGGGAGTGGTCGTCGTCGCCATTATCGGTTTTTGGGTTTTTAAGCACTGACCCGCCAATAACAATCTGATTCTTGGCTTTTAGTAAGGGTAAAAATACTAAAAAACAAAAGAGGATTACCAATTTAATTCTGATACGTGTCAAATAATCCCAAATACGGGCAATTTCAGGAGAACTATCCCATTATGAGGACGTAATTAGGTTGTTACTTTTGCTATAATCGCCCGCCAAATTTTCAACGCACGATTAGTTTTAGTCTATATCTGAATTGATCGGCACTCCATTTTATAAAAAATAAGAGATTCAACGATGAGTAATGAACAGGTAGACCTTAAACGTCGCCGGATGCTCACAGCCGCAACCGCGGGTGTAGGTGCAGCCGGTACCGTTGCGATGGTTGTGCCGTTTGGCTTAAGTTTGCTCCCCAGTGAGCGGGCAAAAGCCGCCGGCGCTCCCGTGGAAGTGGATATCAGCATGATTGAAGAAGGCCAGCAATTAACAGTTGAATGGCGTGGCAAGCCGGTGTGGATTGTGAGGCGGCCGCAATCGGTGCTTGATGATCTTGCTTCTTTAAACGATCAGCTACTTGATCCAGATTCAGGTGTCGCTCAACAGCCTGAGTATGCGAACAATGAAACGCGGTCAATCAACCCAGAAATTTTAGTGCTAATTGGTATTTGTACCCACCTGGGTTGCTCGCCGAAATATCGCCCCGAACTGGCGCCTGCTGATTTGGGGCCGGATTGGAAGGGTGGCTATTTCTGTGCATGTCATGGTTCTAAATTCGATCTCGCCGGACGCGTCTACAAGGGGGTGCCGGCACCTACCAATATGGTTGTTCCACCGCATCAATACCTTTCTGATAACTTATTGATCGTTGGTCAAGACGGAGGTGCAGCATGAGTTTAATGAATTGGATTGATGATCGATTTCCAGCGACTAAAGTGTGGAATGAGCACTTAGCGCAATATTACGCTCCAAAGAATTTTAACTTTTGGTATTACTTTGGCTCTTTGGCCTTAATGGTGTTGGTGTTACAAATCGTCACGGGCGTATTGCTGGCAATGAACTACAAAGCCGACGCCGATCTGGCGTTTGCCTCGGTTGAGTACATCATGCGCGACGTCCCGGGTGGTTGGTTTATTCGCTATATGCATTCTACCGGCGCTTCAGCATTTTTCATTGTGGTTTACTTACATATGTTTCGTGGCCTGATTTATGGCTCTTACCGTAATCCGCGCGAACTAATCTGGATTATCGGGGTTATTATTTATCTCGCAATGATGGCAACGGCGTTTTTTGGTTATCTACTACCGTGGGGGCAAATGTCCTACTGGGGTGCGCAGGTGATCGTGAACTTGTTTGACGCGATTCCAGTTATCGGCGGCGCGCTTTCTGAATGGGTCCGTGGTGATTACGTTATTTCAGATATTACGCTGAACCGTTTTTATGCGTTTCACTATTTGGTGCCGTTTATTCTGGTCGCTTTGGTTTATATCCATATTGTGGCATTGCATCAAGTTGGTTCGAATAATCCTGATGGTATCGAAATCAAAAAAGGGCCAAAGGGTAACCGTTGGGATGAAAATGCACCCGCAGATGGTATTCCTTTCCACCCGTATTACACGGTCAAGGATATCGTCGGTATAGTGGGATTTTTAATTCTGTTTTTTGCGGTGGTGTTTTTTGCCCCGGAAATGGGTGGTTATTTTATTGAGGCACCGAATTTTGAGCCGGCAAATCCGCTCAAGACTCCCGAGCACATTGCGCCAGTTTGGTATTTCACGCCGTTTTATGCGATTCTGCGCGCGGTACCCAGTTTTGCTAGTACCCAGGTATGGGGCGTAATTGCGATGTTCGCTTCGATCCTGGTTATGTTTTTCTTGCCTTGGTTGGATCAAAGCCCGGTTAAGTCTATCCGTTACAAGGGTATGCTTTCCAAACTGGCCATCGCGATGTTTGCGATTACCTTCATCATTCTCGGCTGGTTAGGCGTAAAAGCGCCGAGTACGACTTTAACCCTGCTCGCGCAGTTTTTAACCTTGTTGTACTTTTTATTCTTCTTCCTAATGCCCGCGTATTCAAGAGCAGAAGGAGAACGCTCCGGCTTGTCGATGATTATGTTTGTGATTTCCGCATTGATGACTGTCGGCACAGTTTTCTATTGGTGGACCAATACGGTTCCAGCTGATGGGGACGTCACCATGCTGGTGGTTTTGTATTCTATTCTATCGTTACTGGCCCTATTCTTATTGGGTTTTAAACCGTTGTTTATTAGCGCAGACCAAACCAAGCCTGTTCCAGAGAGGGTGACAAAATGAAAAAATTAGCGATTACATTGTTGATTGCCATGTTGCCTACTACCTTGTTGGCGGCAGGTGCAAAACTTGATCTAATACCTGCGGACGTTGATTTGCGTGACAAGGCGGCTATGCAGCGCGGCGCGGGTTATTTTGTTAACTACTGCCAGGGCTGTCATAGCTTGAACTTTTTGCGGGTAAACCGCTTGGCGAAAGATTTGGGTATTCCCGAAGATATCGCCAAAGCAGAGTTACTACTTGGTACGGACAAAATTGGCAACCCAATGCAAAGCAATATTTCTGGGGAGCAATCGAAGGAATGGTTTGGTGTGATTCCACCGGATCTTAGCTTGACCAGTCGTTTGCGAGGCGAGGATTGGATTTATAACTACTTAATCAGTTTTTACATTGATCCAGGTGCCCCAAGTGGCTGGAATAACACCATATTCGAAAATGCAGCGATGCCTCATGTGTTATCCAATATGCAAGGTATACAGGAATTGGATCACGAAACACACAAGTTGAAATTGGTTTCCAAAGGCAGTATGTCGCCCGAAGAATATGACAAAGTTGCGCGTGATCTAACCGCTTTTTTGGCATACGCGGCAGAGCCGGCTAAAGCAAAGCGGCAACAATATGGTATTTGGGTCATGGTGTTTTTGGCAATTTTCATGATACTCGCCTATGCCTTGAAAAAAGAATACTGGCGTGACGTTCATTAAACATTCTTAGATAACATGTTTAAATTTAGGGTTGGTGCTTGATTGCGCCAACCCTTGTTACGTTTTATGAACAAGTTAAAAGCAATCTTCAAAACACACGAACACACTACGGGCGGAGTGAACAAACGCCAAATCAGAATGAGGACAAGTTAATGAGTATAGATGTTGCAAAAAAATCAGCGATGTCGCTACACACAGATGTCAACAGTATTTCTTCGCATAGCCTACGTATTTTGCTGCGTGATAAAGATGTCGAGTGTGATATGCGCTACGTTAATTCTGCTGAGCGACAGGAAGCCTTATATGAGCTCAATCCCTATGGGGAAACACCCGTACTAATTGACCGAGAAATGGTGTTGTACGAGTTTTATCCGGTGGTTGAATATATTGATGAGCGTTTTCCACATCCACCTTTATTGCCGGCTGATCCGATTGGCCGGGGCAAGGCGCGTCTCACGATTGCGCGCATGCAAAGAGATTGGATTATTGATGTAGACAAGGCAATCGGCGCAGATGAGCCGATTTCAGATGAGCTCAAGCAAAGCATTAGCGATGGTCTGACCGCACTTTCTCCTTTGTTTAACCACCAGCCTTTTTTTACCGGTGAAGATTATACTTTAGTGGATGTGATGATCGCGCCATTGCTTTGGCGTTTAAAATCACTCGGCGTGACGCTGCCCGAGAAGGCAAAACCGGTGCTGGATTACGCGGATCGTCTGTTTATGCGTGAGCAGTTTCAAACCAGCCTGAGCCAGCAGGAAATGGAGCTTAACGAAGATTTGTAAGCAAGTTTTAGTCTAATAAAGGCGTGTGATTTGATTCCCACTACCCCCTACCTGATTCGAGCAATCTACGATTGGTGTGAAGATCAGGGTTTTACCCCGCATATATTGGTCGACGCATCGATAGCGGGCGTGGATGTCCCGCAGCATTTGGTGGAGAATGGATCGATTGTGCTAAATATCCAAAGCAGTGCGGTACGTGGGCTAGAGCTGGGTAATGAATGGATTGTTTTTAGCGCGCGGTTTTCAGGTCAGGCCATGGATATCAGTGTGCCGGTTTCCGCGGTGCGCGCGGTTTTTGCCCGAGAGAACAGCTTGGGTTGCGCGTTTGAGCCCACGGTTGAACTGACGGAAGAAGAAGCGGCACAGGCAATGGACGAGATTGACGCTGAGCTCGAAAATAGTGAAAAAGGTGCTGAGAACCAAGCCGCGGATAATCCTGTTCGCAAGAAACCCAATCTCAAATTAGTTGATTGAAAATTGGCTGAGCAGCCCCATTATCACCCAAAACCCAAATTTTTCGTATGACAAATCTAAAAGGCACAACCATTCTCTCGGTACGGCGTGGTAACACGGTGGTAATTGGGGGTGACGGACAAGTTTCAATGGGCGAAACCGTCATGAAGGGTAATGCCAAGAAGGTACGTCGTTTGTACCACGATAAAGTATTGGCCGGTTTTGCTGGCAGCACAGCGGATGCGTTTACATTATTTGAGCGATTTGAGGGAAAACTGGAACGTCACCAGGGGCATTTGGTGCGCGCTGCGGTTGAATTGGCAAAGGATTGGCGTACGGAGCGCTCGCTACGCAGATTAGAAGCGTTGCTGACGGTCGCGGATGAAAAAGCGTCGCTCATTATTTCAGGCACCGGGGATGTAATTGAACCGGAAAATGATGTCATGGCAATTGGTTCAGGGGGGGCTTTTGCCAAATCCGCCGCAATTGCCCTGCTAGAAAACTCCGAACTGAGTGCGCGTGATATCGTCGAAAAAGGCTTACAGATCGCAGCAGATATCTGCGTCTACACCAATCAAAACTTAACTATTGAAGCATTAGAGTACGAAAGCCGTGAGTGAGATGACCCCGAGAGAGATCGTCAATGAGCTGGAAAAGCACATTGTCGCGCAAAATGATGCCAAACGAGCAGTGGCAATTGCGTTACGTAATCGTTGGCGGCGTAGTCAGGTCGATGCTGAATTGCGCGCTGAGATTACGCCTAAAAACATTCTTATGATCGGCCCAACTGGCGTAGGTAAAACCGAAATTGCACGGCGTTTAGCTACGCTCGCCAATGCCCCATTTATTAAGGTTGAGGCAACTAAATTTACCGAGGTTGGATACGTTGGGCGTGAGGTGGATTCGATTATTCGTGATCTTGCTGAGCAAGCGATTAAGCAAACCCGTGAGCAAGCCATGGAGCGGATGCGTGTAAAGGCAGAAGATGCTGCGGAGGAACGCATTTTGGACGTATTCGTCCCCCCATCACGAGACCCTCAAGATAGCGGTAAAGATAGCTCTGCCCGGCAGCTTTTTCGGAAGAAATTACGTGAAGGTGATCTGGATGATAAAGAAATCGAAATAGATTTGGTGGCACCGACCCCAAATGTGGAAATTATGGGCGCGCCAGGCATGGAAGAGATGTCCAATCAACTCCAGGAGATGTTCCAGAATTTCGGTTCTAACAAGAAAAAGAAACAAAAGCTCAACGTAAAATCCGCGCTCAAACAATTAACCGATGAAGAAGCCGGTAAACTGGTTAACCAGGATGACATTAAGGCGGAGGCAATTGAGCGTGTTGAGCAGCATGGCATTGTTTTTCTAGATGAAATTGACAAAATTGTCGGCCGCGGCGCGGAAGGCCGTGGCAGTGCTGAGGTTTCGCGTGAAGGAGTGCAGCGTGATTTGCTGCCGCTGGTTGAAGGCTGTGCGGTCAGCACCAAGTATGGCATGGTGAATACAGACCACATATTGTTTATCGCCTCAGGCGCGTTTGCGCTTACCAAGCCGTCGGACCTGATACCTGAGCTACAAGGGCGCCTACCCATAAGGGTTGAACTGCGCGCGCTGGAAGTTGACGATTTTGTCCGCATTCTGACCGAACCGGATGCGTCTCTGACTGAGCAGTATACTGCCTTGCTCGCGACCGAAAATGTGCGCCTCAAGTTTGAAAAGGATGGTATTCAGCGAATTGCAGAAGTTTCCTGGCAAGTCAATGATCAAACCGAAAACATCGGAGCAAGACGCCTGCACACCGTGATGGAGCGCTTGCTAGAGGTTATTTCTTTTGAAGCTTCAGATAAATCTGGTGAGCGCGTGGTGGTCGATGCGGCTTACGTTGATAATCATTTGCTCGAATTGGTTAAGGATCAGGATTTATCCCGCTATATCTTGTAGTCCCGAATTGTCTATAACCGAGTCTTGTTCCGGTTTGGCAATTACAGATTAATCGCTTCTTCGTTTCCTGATATCAGGCGCTGATGTGCTATTCTATGTGCACCAAGACTATACAGAAGCTGTCATGAAATTAATTAAGTGGATACTCCTCGGATTGTTGGGTGTAAGTCTATATGCTTGCAGCTCTTTGCCCGGTGCCGACCGACATGCGGATAAACTGGAGCGTGTGGGTATATTACTGGTGCAAAACTGTGGACAACGCGCAGATTGTTATCCTTATAGCCTGCTAGGACAAGACATCCAAAATCGCACTGCAATTCTGAGTGGAAATATAGACGCATCGCTAAAAGGTAGGTTAATCGCCGTATTGGGTAAGGAATTGGCACCACAAAATGGAATGGAAGCGATTGAGGTTGAGCAAACGCTTGCGATCACAGATGTCGATTATCAGCCCTTTTTAGCGCAGGCAGTTGCAACTCACACCAGCCAACAGTTCGGCTGTCGCTCGCTTTGGGATCAGGGCTATGCCTGGAGGCTCGATGGTAGGCAGCCCATTTTGATCGCGCATTTAAGCCACCCTAAGGATCCAAGCAAAGGTTTGCTTTTGGAGTTCGATGGCCTAAGCAAAGCGCTGCTATCGGAATCGGCATTGTCAGATAGCGTTAATCCATGTGAATGACACTGGCCTGCCCAGCTTTAGCCACTTTTCCGTCTAGCCTGAGCAAGGATACATTGTGATTTACCAATGAATAAAGATAGTGTTTATACGCGCATATATCGTTGCGTGGCAAAAATACCCTACGGTAAGGTAGCAACTTACGGACAAATTGCCAAGCTTGTCGATGCAAGTGGTGCGCGGCAAATTGGCTATGCCTTATCCGCCACGCCACCTGAAGTCGATATTCCATGGCATCGGGTGATCAACGCCCGCGGTGAGATTAGCCAACGATCAAATGGGCCGCGATCCCTTCAACCGGCCAAGCTTAAAAAACCAATAGGCGATAGTGAACAATATCGGCGATTACTTGCCGAGGGGGTGGTGACCAATAAAAAGGGTCGTATTGATTTATCAGCTTACCAGTGGGCGCCCACGTTTGCGCAATTACTGGATGATGAAGATATTGAAGACGAGCAGGCTTGGCTGGAAAAGCCAGGATTTGGTTAAGCTAATAACTTGTATAAAAGATGGCTGGTTCGATCGCGCATATTACACTCACTGCTGGAGAACCAGCGGGCATAGGGCCTGACTTATTGATAAAAATCGCTGAGCGGGAGTTGGGTTGCAAAATTACCGCCATCGTAGATCGTGATTTACTTGACCAGCGTGCGCAACAGCTCGGTAGCAAGATTCGATGCCATAAGGGGGCTGATGGTGGGCTTAGGTTTGGTGCTTTCAGATTAACCCAGGAACAACACCTAGCGGCCGCTGTTTCTCCTGGGAGACTAGATGTTAACAACGCACGGTATGCTTTTCAGAGCATCAAAACCGCAGTGCTGGGTTGTCTTGATGGGCAATATGATGCCATGGTGACCGCACCGGTACACAAAGGCATCATCAATGATGCGGGCATTGTTTTCAGCGGGCATACCGAACTTATTGCTAAAGTATGCGGGGTAGAAAAGCCGGTCATGATGCTCGCTAACCAGGATATGCGCGTTGCGTTAATGACCACGCATTTGCCATTACAGGATGTACCAGCCGCGATCAATGGCGATCTTATCCGTGAGGTCATCACCATTGTGCATGCCGATCTGCGGTCTAAATTTGGTATAAATGCTCCACGAATACTAGTATGTGGCCTCAATCCGCACGCAGGCGAAGACGGGCATTTGGGTCGAGAGGAAAGTGAAATTATTGAGCCGTGTCTCTTCACCTTGAGAAAGGAGGGAATAAAGGTGCGCGGTCCTATCCCAGCAGATACCGCCTTCACCCCTCACATGCTAGCGCAAGCTGATGTGATTATCGCGATGTATCATGATCAGGGTCTGCCGGTAATCAAGGCGCAGGGATTTGGACAAATCGTAAACATTACGCTGGGCCTGCCCATTATCCGTACTTCTGTTGATCATGGTACTGCACTGGACTTAGCCGCAACCGGTAAAGCCAATGAGGCAAGCCTACTGGTCGCTATAGAACAAGCAAAAGCAATGGTTAATAAAGACCATCAATGACGCACAAAGCACGTAGGCGTTTTGGGCAAAATTTTCTGCAAGATCCTGTCTATCAGCAGCGCATCGCTAATAGCTTGCAAGTAAGCGCGGGCAGTAAATGTATCGAGATTGGACCAGGGCAAGGCGCCATAACGCAGCACTTGTTGACACGTTTTGGTCAGCTCGATGCGATTGAAATGGATCGTGATTTGGTGAGCTTGTTGCGCAAAAAATTTGCCAATCAAAAGTTAGAATTGCATCAAGGCGATGTGCTCAAGGTTGATTTTCATCAATTGGCAGCAGGTCAGCGCATCGCCATTATTGGTAATTTACCCTACAACATTTCATCACCATTATTGTTTTATCTGATGAATTTTCTATCAATTATCGATGAAATGGTATTTATGCTGCAAAAGGAGGTGGTTGATCGTATTGTCGCGTCACCTGGAAGTAAAACTTACGGTAGATTGAGTGTTACCTGCGGCTTGTTACTACGCAGTGAAAAACTGTTTGATGTGCCGCCTGGTGCGTTTACCCCGGCGCCAAAAGTGATGTCATCCGTGATCCGCTTGCGCCCCAGAAAAGACGTGGATCACGCTTTGGACAGGCAGATATTTTCTCAAATTGTCAAAGCGGCGTTTGCTAAGCGGCGTAAAACCATTCGCAATGCGCTGTCAGAATGGTTTACCGAAGATCTGCTGATCGAGTCTGGTGTTGATCCGAAACTGCGCGCTGAGCAGCTGGATATTCCAGATTATGTACGTTTGGCCCAGAAAATAGACGTTATGTCTGACTAGTGCGCTTCACTTTGCAAGCACAACGATGACTGCGTAGGGTAGTTGCCTGGCTAGGTTATGTTTTCTTACTCGGGGCGTCAAACGCACGCCGTACTTCTTCAGCAATAATCGCGATACCCCTTTTGACACTTTCACTATCACTTGAATAGGTGATACGTATACATTCTTGTTTATGTTGCCACGCCTGGTCTAAACCAGGGAAGAAGTGGTGCCCGGCAATCACCAGTACCTTATGCGCCTTGAGGCGTTGGTAGAGCGTTTCAACGCTGATAGGCAAGCCCTTAAACCACAGCCACAAAAACATCGCGCCTTCGGGTTGATGGATACGAACCGGCAAATCTGCCATTTCATGTCGGACAATGTCTACTGCCTCATCTCTTTTACGCTGGTAGTAGGGTTTAAGTGATTTCTGGCATAGCTCGATAATCGAACGCGATTGAATGGACTGGCTGACCAGCGCAGGCCCCACGCTTCCTGGAGCAAGATTGAAAATAGCGTTCGCGTTACGAATACGCTCGATAATTTTTTCATCAGCAATAATGATGCCTGTGCGCACGCCGGGCAAACCAAGTTTGGACAGGCTGAGGCACAATACGATATGCTCGTCCCAAATCGGCGTAGCCTGGGTGAAAATCATATCTGGAAAGGGTAGGCCATAAGCGCCATCAATGATAAGCGGTGTATCGTGTTCTCTGGTCAAGTCCGCGAGATGATTTAGTTCCCCATCTGAAAGTACGTTGCCGGTTGGGTTAGTCGGGCGTGAGACACAAACCGCGCCAATCTGATCATTTAAGGCGATATGTTTGAAATCAACATGGTATTTAAAGAATGTTTCATCAATATTCTCTATGATGGGCTTGCGCGCAGTAAACAAAGGTTGTTCACACATGCCCACGTCGGCATAGCCAATATATTCAGGTGTTAGGGGCAGTAGTACTTGCTTAAAACCATCGTTTGGCTGGTCGCCAGCCAGGGTATTAAAGAGCAAGCCAAAGCTGGCCTGACTCCCATTAGTGATAGCAATATTGTTTGGATTTATGGGCCAGCCATATAGCTCATTGAAAAAATCTACCAAGATGCGAATAAATGAAGCCTTCCCCTGCGGCCCATCATAGTTTCCCACCATAGAGGAGAACCGGTCGGTGTCGCTGGCGATGGCCAGCATTTGCTCTCTGAAGTGGCATTCTATCGCGGGCACTCTGCCCGGGTTGCCACCGCCCAGCATATACATTTTTTCATCGGTTCCCAAAGCGGCGCCTAAATCTTCCATCAGGCTAATGATCCCAGCATCATTGCGAAGCCGGTTTGCAAAGCGGGAAAAATGCATAATTTACGGGCGAGAATTAAAGCGTGAAGTCTACTGGTTGTGTACCAAATAACAAGTAAAAAGGGCGCTAAGCAGAGCTAAATAGGGTAGACATAAAAAAAGCGCCTGACGATGCAGGCGCTTTTTATTTTTGCGTTATTTAAATAACTTACTGCGTTTCAACTGTTGCTTCTGCCTCGGCTTTTACCTCTGGCTTAGCTTCCGCTTTAGACGCTTTTTTTGCAGCGGGCGCACAGTTTTCTGCTCCTGCTTTGCCTTTGGCCATACGGCGCTTAGGCATCATGTTATGACGCGGCGCACCTCGTCGGCTATTGTAGTAGTCACGACGCGATGAGCGGCCATCACCTTCAAAATCACCATCGAAATCAGCGTCAGCATTCATGTCGAAACCAAAGTTGCCCCGGCCTCGACCGCGTCCCCGACCACGGCCATCACTGTAGTAGTCATCATCATAGTAGCGGCTATCACCATCGAAATCCCCGTCGAAATCAGAATCTGCGTTGGCATTAAACCCGAAGTTACCTCGACCTCGACCTCGACCACGTCCCCGACCACGGCCATCACTGTAGTAGTCATCGTCGTCATAGTAGCGGCTGTCACCATCGAAATCACCATCGAATTCAGTATCCGCATTGGCGTTAAACCCGAAGTTACCCCGACCTCGACCGCGTCCACGACCTCGTCCATCGCTGTAGTAATCATCGTCATCGTAGTAACCGCCACCATCGAAATCTCCATCAAAATCGGCATCGGCATTCATATCGAACCCGAAATTGCCACGACCTCGACCCCGACCGCGACCATCACCCCGACTTGAGTAACCACGATCACGGTAATAACGACGTGGTTCGTAACGACCATTTTGCGCGACCTCTACCTCAGTTTCAGTAGCAGGGGCTTCGCTTGTATCTGTAGATTCCTGGGTCTCGACCTTTACTTGTGCCTCAGGTGCTTTAGAGTAGGTTGCCGTTCTGGGCGCGTAGTAACGACGTGAGTCATAATCTGAATCTGCGTCGAAATCACCATCAACATCAGCATCCATATTCATGTTAAATCCAAATGATCCATTGCCTCGACCACGACCGCGACCATTACCGTAGTAATCATCATCATAATCGCTATCACCATCAAAAAAGCCATCCATGTCCGCGTCCATATTCATGGCAAAATTAAAGCTTCCTTTGCCATTTCCGTCGCCAAAAAAGTCGAAATCATCGAAATCCCAATCATCATTATCGAAGAAAGGCATATCCCAGTCATCATTATTATCACTGAAAAAGGGCATATCCCAATCATTGTTATCCCAGTTATTGTCATCGCCAAAAAAAGGCATATCCCAGTCAGCTTGCGCAGAAGTCGCTGTAACCAAAGCGGCCATTGCTACCATTGTTTTAAGTTTCATGATCTATTTCTCTATTTTAAGTTTCTAGTTAATTTTGCGTAAAATTTGAAGTGTTGTGATACACCTTGTAACAACATAAAAAGAAGTATATTAGAGAATTCTGAAATAGTCAAGAAGTTATTTAATAAAATAATGAAATGCTAATATTATATAATTTTAGCATGATACCAAATCGTTGTACTATATAAATGAGTGATAAAAGGTGGCGTATGATACCCCACCAATATTCTTAAACGCTTTATCCGAAAGGCTATAGCAGTGCCATCATCTGACGCAAACTATCAAGTGTATTCTTAGCACTATGGTAATCAATAGGTACATTGAAGCGCCTACTGCCTTTCGCGATGACGAGGCTTGGAAAACCAGTGATACCCAATTGGCGGGAAAATTCTCGTTCTTGGGTGAACCCTAGATCACAGGTTTCGCTTTGGTAAGTGGTTACAAATTGTTTTTCATTCAAGCCAATTTTAGTGGCACAATGTATTAAGGTGTTATCGTTGGAAGGATTTTGTGCTTTTAAATAGTATGCTCGTTGAATGCAGTGCACCATTTTAGATTCTTGCTTTGGTGCCAGCATTTTACAGGCATAAACTGCCCGACAAGCTGGGTAGGTTGATCGGCGAGGTTGTTGTTGCGTCCAGAAATCAAAATTAAACTGGGTACCGGGAATGCGTTCTTCAATATATTGCCAGGTTGCAATTATTTTGTTACGTACCTCCTCCGGCATGGGTTCATCTGTGTCGGGAGCCAGGCCACCTAATAGAGGTACAATGGGTAATTCGGGATATTGTTTCGCCAGTGTAAGCTTTATTTTTTCCCAGTTTGGATGAAACGCCCAGCAAAAACTACACATCGGGTCATGGCCGTAGTACAAAGTGGTTTTGTCGTTTGGCCGATATAGCATTAAAGGGCTAATGCAAAGCGATAGAATTGAGCGTTAACGAATATTGGGAAGCGGTATCATCCCCATCAGAGCTTATCCATAAAGCCAGCACTTTCACGGGTTGTGGCAGGGAATAGCGCAAATCAAATTGTTCATCAGGTGCTATTTTTTTGACAATGGTCTCTTTGAATAATCCTTTGCTGTGCGGATGGTTTCGTTGTTTCCAGCTTAAGGTGTTACCCTGGTTAGCAAGATTCAGAAAGTGGACATGATCTACCCCGGTGCCTGCAGGTGCGAGATCGTAAAGGGTTTTGACCCATTGAGGCGCAATAAGCTTTTCTGCAAAATTCAGGGTTTTATCACCTGCTAAAACCAAACCTAAGCGAAAGGGGAAGTCATCCGCTCCTTGATCTCCTTGCTGCATTCCTTTGGGGATCACTGGGAGTTGGCCCATCATACCCAGAACGGTTATTTCCTGGACGGTTTGCGGTTCATCGAGGACGTAAATTAAGGGGCTCGCAGATGAATTGATCTCTATTTCAAAGCCTTCTTCAATTTGGTTTACCGTATTGGCCCGAATATTTTTATAGTGAAGGGATTGCCAGTTTTGGTCTGCTAGCTGCAGGGGAATGTCCAATCCAAATGCAGTGCTGGGGGTCAAAATGAATGCAAGAATCCGTACCCACCAAGCAGTACTTTTCATGTTTAGTGGATAGTGACTGGGGAGTATCTATAAATATAAAGACTATTAATTTGAGTGCGGCCCAGATACTGCGCTTACGACGCGGTACCTGGACCGACGCATTTAGTCGTCTAATACAAACGTCACGTGTAAGTTGACACGATATTCATCGATTTTCCCATTTTTTACCAGAGCCGTTTGATCCTTAACCCAGGCGCTACGAACATTGCTCAAGGTCTTTGACGCGCGTTCAATACCATTTTCAATTGCATCATCAAAACTCTTATTAGAAGAGGCAATAATTTCTGTTACTCTTGCTACACTCATAAATAAATTCTCCTATGGTAGTAAATTTTTGTTGTGCAAATTGCACGCCGCCAATATAACGTATCTTGGTCAAAGGTACAAAATTTATCGTTCAGCAAAATGTTTTCGTGGCCGGGAAATTAGTGGGCAATGTGCTAGCGCTACAAGTCAATAATGCGCACCTTAAACCTATAAAACGGGTCAAATATGCTCTGGGTGTCGTTGCTAGCGGGCTACTGGTGTTTTTGTGGCTTGGGTCGCCAAATTATGCTGCTGAAGTTTCGCTTCATCATCAAACTGCTTCGGGTTTACCAGGCTGGTTACTTAAAGATCCAGTAATAGAAATTCAATTGAACCCTTTAAAACGAGATCAAGTTCACGCCTTTTATAGTGCCAGGGGGTTTTCTGACGAAATAGCTGAATTAATCGCGCAAAACTGTGTTTACCAGACGGTAGTGCAAAATGTTTCAACCACGAGTAACCCAACACATATATCGCTTGATTTGTCGCATTGGCGCGTTATTGATAGCAGAAGTGAATCAAGACTAATCACCAAGCAAGCGTGGCTCAAAAAATGGTCCGCAATGGGAGCGGGCCATTCTGCGCTGATCGCATTTGAATGGGCAACTTTTCCATGGCAGCAAGATTTTGAGCTGACAGGTGATGACGCTTGGGGTATGATTTTGTTTGGCCCGGTAGAAGGTGAATCGTTTGATTTAATTATCCAGTGGCAGGTGAATGGTATGCAACACGAGCAAAATGTAGCGCAGTTGGTTTGCCCCGGTGAGGAACAATAATGGTTAATATAAAGTTGAACATAACCCGAATAATAACGGTTTTACTGTGTATCGTCGCGAGTACCTTATTTGCAGCGGGCAATAGCTCGAACGGGTTGAGCCGCATCGATCCACCGATTGCCGCGCCCGCTTTTACGCTTGAAGATCTGGATGATCAATCACGCACCATGTACGAATTTATTGGCAAGCCGGTAATCGTTAATTTTTGGGCAACCTGGTGTCCACCTTGTCGTAAAGAAATGCCTTCCATGGAACGTGCATGGCAGAAAATCCAAGCAGAGGGCATTGCCATGATTGGTATCAACGTGGGCGAAGATTTTGATACGGTTTTCGGATTTACCGGTGATATTGACATCAGCTTCCCGCTATTGCTGGATACCGATAGCAGTGCGACTAAAAAATGGCCCATTCGTGGGTTGCCAACTACCTACGTCGTCAATCCGCAAGGTGAAATCGTCTATCAAGCCCTGGGCGAAAGACAATGGGATGATGAAGATCTTTTGGACATAGTCCGCGCGCTGCGCAATCGTAGTTGATCGCTTAGCGTCTTAGCGCGTATAGAGGTCAGGCTCACCTTCTGGTCGTCGTTTAAAGCGTTTATGCGACCAAAGATAATCTGCGATAGAGTTTTTGATCATTTTTTCAACTTCAGCATTCATGCGCGTGGTGTCAGCGAGGGTGTTTCCTGCGGGAAAATTCGATAGCGGGGAGGCAATTTCTGATTCTATGCCACGCCAGGTAATTTTGTTAAAGAAAGGAAGCACCACAGCCTGTCCTGCTTGCGCCATTTTACCCAGCGAGGCGTAGGTAGAGGCTTGAACGCCGAAAAAAGGTGCAAATACACCCTGTTTTTCGCCTGCATTTTGATCGGGTAAATAATAAAAAGGTTGTCCCGAACGGATGTTGCGTATCAAACGGGTGAGAGGCGCTTTATGGTCAAATAAATCGGCGCCAAAGCGGGTGCGCTGGCGCAGCGACACATAGTCAATGACTGGGTTTTTATGGGTTTGGTACATACTGGTCACCGCCCGATCTTTGGATAGGGCGATACCACCCGAGTCTAGCGCAACAAAGTGAGGTGCTAATAAAATGATACCCTGACCTGCTTGTTGAGCGTGATCGATGTGGTGTAAGCCGCTAATTTTAACCAGCCGATTCAAGCGGGCTTTGGAGGCCCACCAAACCGTGCCAATGGATAAACCGCTACAGATTAATAGCCGAAAATGCCGACGAGCGATTTTTCTATTTTCCCGAGCAGAATGTTCAGGAAAACACAGGCGCAGGTTGGTTAGGGTAATGTGCGCACGCGAACGTACTAAAACAAACAGCAATTCACCCAGCAAGGCGCTTATCGCGTATAAAACCGGAAAAGGAAGCAGACCAATCAGGCGCAAAACCCCAACCCAGAACCAGCTCAGCCAATAGCGAGGGTGGCGCAGCTTGGCGGGTACAGACATCGATAAAGGTTGTTAGGGGGCTTTAGCTGAGGTTGACCCTTACAGATTTGCCCTGCCATTGTGCTGGGCCGGTTTGGTGTACCGATTCACCCGCTGCATTAACTGCAACCGTAACCGGCATATTCTCGACGGTAAATTGGTAGATGGCTTCCATACCCAAATCCTCAAAGGCGATTACTTTAGCTTGTTTGATGGCTTTGGAAACGAGATAAGCCGCGCCGCCCACCGCGATTAAATAGGCTGATTTATGCGCTTTGATAGATTCAATCGTTTGCGGCCCGCGTTCGGCTTTGCCAATCATGCCGAGAATACCGGTTTGCTCGAGCATCATATCTGTAAATTTGTCCATGCGCGTTGCGGTGGTCGGCCCAGCGGGACCGACCGCTTCGCCTTTGACTGGGTCGACGGGGCCCACATAATAAATAAATTTGCCACTGAAATCGACAGGCAAGGATTCACCCTTGGATAGAATTTCCTGAATACGTTTATGCGCCGCATCGCGGCCGGTCAGTATGGTGCCGTTGAGCAGCAAATTTTGACCAGGTTGCCATTGTTTGATGTCTTCAGCGGTCAGCGAATCCAGATCTACTTGGGTCACCTCTTCTTTTGCGTCGCTCTCAATCAGCGGCCAAGTATCCAATGAAGGTAGCGTTAAGATCGCCGGACCGCTGCCATCAAGCGTAAAATGCACGTGCCGGGTCGCTGCGCAGTTAGGGATCATCGCAATGGGTAAGGACGCGGCGTGGGTGGGGTACGTACTCACCTTAACATCCAGCACCGTGGTCAATCCACCAAGGCCCTGTGCACCAATGCCAAGATTATTGACCGCGTCAAATATTTCCAGGCGCAATGCTTCTGCCGAATTCTGTGGGCCGCGGGCAATTAACTCGTGAATGTCGATTGGGTCGAGTAAAGATTCTTTTGCCAACATCATGGATTTTTCAGTAGAGCCACCAATACCAATTCCAAGCATACCCGGCGGACACCATCCTGCACCCATCTTGGGCACGGTTTCAACCACCCAATCGACCACGCTATCAGATGGATTCAATACGGTAAATTTGGTTTTATTCTCCGAGCCTCCCCCCTTGGCCGCAATCTTCACTTCCAGCTGATCATCCTCGACCAATTCGGTGTAGACCACAGCGGGCGTGTTATCACCTGTGTTTTTGCGCGCACCGATTGGGGGTTCAACGACCGATGCGCGTAGTGGATTGTCTGGATTGGTATACGCGCGGCGTACACCTTCATCCACCATTTGTTGGAGCGTCAATTTGCTATCAAATTTAACTTCCATGCCTACTTTTACAAAGGCCACTACGATACCAGTATCCTGACAAATAGGACGCTTACCTTCTGCGGACAGGCGTGAATTGATCAGAATTTGTCCAATCGCATTTTTGGCCGAGGGCGACGCTTCTAGTTGCCAGGCTTGGTACATAGCCTGCACGAAATCCGGGCTATGATAGTAGGAAATATACTGTAGCGAATCGGCAATACTCTCTATAAGGTCAGCTTGTTTGATGATTGTCATAGCTTGGATAGTGGTGGTTTATTTTTGGTTAAATATGGTGTCGATGCGCGTCCAGATTGCTTCAAATTGGTCGAGATCGACCGGGCCAGAGGTGAGTAGTTCGGTTTTTAGTGTCTTAGGGTTATCTTGCGCCTGGGTGTTTTTTTGCATCGCGGCATTTAAACGTTCTATTTGATACGCCATTTTCTGTTGGGCATATTTCTCCGGGGTGGGTAGATCATGTATCACCTCAAGTTTCAGGCAGCGGCTTAATTGCGCCTCGGTGTTTTTATCAGTTGCCCCAATAATGCCATTTAGTGCCTGTTCCAATCTCGATTGCATTATCGCTTCAAGTTCTGGAGACAAGGTACTGAGTTGATCATATTGCTGTTGTGATTTTTCAACGTCAATGGCTTCGCCGCGTTGCTGTTGTTGTTCAATTGATGCACATAGCTTAGCTTTTTCAAGCAATGCGTTTTGTGCATGACTAGTCTGTGCTTGTTGCGCTTTTTTTAGCGCTTCCTGGAATTGTTTTTGCGCTTTTCGCCACGCGTCCATCAAGCCTTTTTCAGCCTTTCTGGGCACATATCCAATGGTATTAAACTGGTCTTTATGTTGTGCAAGCACGGTTTGACTTTTAAGTAGCTGCGTTTGAGATGCACTTGCAGCTTTGACCAGGCTCTCCACGATTTTGCGTTTTTGTTTTAAATTCTCGTTGCGTTCTTGCTCCTGTATTTTTCGCTTGTCATCTCGTCTGGCGTAAACCTGATTCTGGGCTTTTTGATATTGTTCCCACAATTTGTTTTCGACACTCCGTTTTTCTAGTACTGTCACTTGCCATTTCTTTTTAAGCTGATCAAGCTGAGACATAGCATCGCGTAAATCTTCCACCTCAGCCAATGCGCTCACTTCCTGGATTAGCTGTTGCCGCGCTTTTAAGCTGCGCGTTCGTTCACGACCAAGATGCTCTTCAAATTGCGCCAGTGCTTGCTCGAGTTGAGACTTCAGTTTTTTATGGTGCTTGTAATCGGTATGTCCAATTTTGTAGAACCTCCCTTTGCTTTGGCGCAACCATTTATCAATCTCTTTCCAGTCCGGTTTATGCCAATCAATTTGCGCGAAGCGGGCATTGATATCTGCGATAAGCTGGCGTTTATCTGCAAGGTTTTGTTTTCTAGTGGCTTTTTGTGCTTCAAAATAAGGTTTGCAGGGCGCATAAGCGGCATCGCAGGCTTCACTAAATTGCTTCCAAAGCTTATGTTCACTGTGATCACCGGATTGTTCCCATGCTCGCCATTGGGCTTTGGCGTCGCGGATCGCATTCGCAATTTTATTGGGTTCCAGGCGGCTGCCGACCAGTTGTTTCATTTGATCGATTAGATTTTCACGCGCCTGCGTGGTGCCCCAATGACGCCAGGCACTTAGCTTGCGCATTCTGGGATAAATTTGATCTAGTTTTTTATCAATTTTTGCGCGTCGTTGTGTGGATAAACCGGGTATTTGTCCCGCAACGGAAAGTGCTTTTTGGGTTGCTTTTTCAGCGAGCTGGAGCTTCTCTTCTTTTAAGGCTGCTTGGGCTTTTTTTAGTTCGGCCTTAACCAGCTTGTAATCTTTTTCACGTTTACTGGTTTGGCGATGGACACGATCACGCAGTTTTTCCAGGCTATCGGCCAGGACTTGATTGAGCGCATGGTCTTTATCAAGGGTAATTAGTTTTTCAGTTCGTTTCCGGAGTTTTTTAGCATTGGATTCATCGATGCCTTTCTTACTGTTCAACAGGTTTTCGATATCATTTATTAAGTTTTGGTGTGCTGCCTGCTGCATTGGGTGTTAAGCGTACGTCAATAAACTAAAAATAAATAAAGTTTAATTTTACAGCAAAATGCAGAGCCATTAGGATATGCCTATGCATAGATTGTTAAAAAGCTTACGCCAGTTGTTGGCGCTAAGCTCATTTTTTTGGCTGGCCGCCACGCTCGCCAGTTTCAGTGTTGCGCCAGCGGTGATGGCTGCCAAAATAGTACCGCAACATGAACTCGGCTGTAGCGCTGATTTCCCCTGTCCTGATGCATTGCATCGGCGCGTAGATTTTTGGATAGAAGTTTTCAGCAAGTGGGATAAAAATACCGCTATCTTGCACGATAATGAAGCACCCTGGCGCGTATATCAAACCGTCAATGGGGTAGACGGTTGTTCGGTGAGCAAAGTTAAGAAAGCACGCAAGCGCCTAAAGGCAAACCTGAACGCGTTGGCGGATCGACTGAAAAAGGACCAACAGCCAGCGGGCAAAATCCAACAGCATCTGGCAGATCAGTTTGAGCGTCTCAATTCATCCATCGTTTACAAGGCGGCCAAGAATATACGCTGTCAGCAAGGGGTTAAGGATCAGTTCGTCAAAGCCCTTTCGCGCTTTGAACGCTACAAACCTTTGGTGGAGTCGGTTATTGCCGAAACCAATATGCCCAAGGATTTACTGTATTTACCCTTTGTGGAATCTTCATATCGTGCAGATGCCTATTCCAAAGTGGGGGCAGCTGGGATGTGGCAAATCATGCCGAAAACCGCGCGCACCCTGGGGATGGAACTCAATGCGGTGTTCGATGAGCGCCTGGATCCGGAACAGGCCACGCGCGGTGCGATGCGTTATTTCAAGAATGCGCAGAAAAAGCTCAACCCGCTAGCGAGAAACGCACGCCCAGGAATAGCGCAAGCGGATATCAACCCGTTTATTGTGACTTCCTATAATTATGGTATTAATGGGATGCGCCGCGCGATCAAGCAAATTGGGCCAGATTTTCCTAAAGTACTGCAGGAGTATAAATCAGCGGCATTTCAAGTCGCGGTTAAAAATTTTTATGCAAGTTTCCTCGCAGCCCGACATTTGGCAAGTAATGCGCAACGCTATTTTGGTAATACCAAGGCCGAGCCCACCTTGCGCTACCAAACTTTTGTATTACCAACAGCGACATCCATTGATAGGATCAAGCACCAATTTAAATTGGGTGAAGATCAACTCAAACCGCTGAACCCATCGCTGACTCGATTTGCCTGGAATAACTGGCGCCTAATCCCAGCGGGCTATCGTCTGCGTTTGCCCTATCGTGAACATCGCTGGGTCACGCAGATAGATGCATTAAAGGCGTTGAGTCCCGAACCACAATCATTAGCGCGTCAAGTCTATCGAGTGCGCCGCGGCGATACTGCTTGTGGTATCGCCAACGCATTTAAGGTTAAATGTAGAGAATTAATTGCAGCCAACAAGCTTGGGCGTAAGGCGATCGTGCGTATCGGCCAGAAACTGGATATTCCGGGCCGGACTGTTACACCCATTGCGAAAGCCACGAGCAGTAAAAAATCATTGCCCAGTAGCGGGATATATAGGGTGAAATCGGGTGATACAGCTTGTGGGGTTGCTTCTCGGTTTGGGGTGGCCTGCCGTGAACTCATTCGTCTGAACAAGCTGGGTCGTAAAGCTAAAATTGTCGTGGGACAAAAATTGACAGTACCCGGCCTGGGTACCAGTGACGCCGTTGCAGAAACCCAAAGCGTATCAACGCTTTATCGCGTTAAAAGTGGTGATACAGCCTGCGAGATCGCGGCGCGTTACGCGGTTCCCTGCGCCAGATTGATAGCAGATAATAATCTCGGGCGAAAGGCAAGGCTCAAGGTTGGGCAGCAATTGACCATTACAGGTCGCTCCAGTGCGACGTCCAAAAAGCTATCAGTCAGTGAATATAAGGTGCGTCGGGGCGATACTGCGTGTGAGATCGCGAGTCGTTTTGATGTACCTTGCGCCGATCTGATCAAAACCAATAAGCTCGGGCGTAAGGCCAGGATTAGTGTCGGCCAGATACTTAAAATAACCAGCCAAATAGGCCCAGAAGCGGTTGCTGAAGTAAGCGATGATAAACAACGCGATTGGCTGGCCAAGGTCGACACACTGCCAGATATGAGTTTAACTGAACGCCCAGAAGGTGTGGCGATCAAGACATTACCGGATGAAACCTTGGTACATTATGCGGATTGGATTGGTGCGCGTAGTTCCGGCGCGATTAGAAATCTGAACAATATTCAACAAGGGGCGGATCTAGGTTTGGGTAAGACGATTTTATTGCCGATCAAATCGGCAAAAACCAAGGAACAGTTCAAATCTAAACGTAGTGAATTTCATCAGGTGTTGGTCGAAGAGTTTAAAGAACGATTTAATATTAGCGAAGTGAAATCTATACCGGTCAAATCTGGTCAAAGTTTATGGACGATCGCTAAACACTATGAAACACCGTTGTGGTTGTTGATGCGTTTTAATCCAGAAAAAGGATCCAGCCTGCAACCTGGTCAGGTGATCGAGGTACCGCAAATCGCACAGAAATAGGCAAGAGATATTTATTGCTTCAAGCGATAACCTGTTTTGAACATCCAGGCGACAATGGCCAGGCACACCAGCAGGAAAATCGTAATCATCGCCAGGCTGATTCCCACGTTCATATCTGAGACTTCAAAAAAACTCCAGCGAAAACCACTGATCAAGTACAGCACTGGATTGAACAAGGTAACGGTTTGCCAAAAAGGTGGCAACATATTAACCGAATAGAAACTGCCGCCGAGAAACACCAGCGGGGTAATTACTAACAGCGGGATAATCTGCAGCTTTTCAAAATTATTGGCCCACAGCCCAATAATGAACCCGAACAAACTAAATGAGATACAAGTAAGTACTAAGAATGCCAGCATCAATATCGGGTGCATGATTTCGAGTTCGACGAAAAAGCTTGCGGTGAGCAGAATAATCAACCCGATAATGAGTGATTTGCTCGCTGCGGCTCCCACATAACCGACCACAATTTCAAAAAACGAAACAGGCGCGGAATGAATCTCATAAATGCTGCCATTAAATTTGGGAAAGAATATCCCAAATGAAGCGTTAGCAATGCTTTGGGTTAGCAACGACAGCATGGTGAGACCAGGCACAATAAACAGACCGTAAGAGACCCCTTCGATATCTTGAATCCTTGAGCCAATGGCCGAGCCGAATACGATGAAATACAGGGAAGTGGAAAGGACAGGTGAAGCGATACTCTGGAATAAAGTGTTCCAGGTGCGCAACATTTCATATCGGTAGATCACTTTAATCGCGTGAAAGTTCATGCATCCTCCTTCACTAAGTCGACAAAAATATCTTCCAGCGAGCTTTGCTTGATTTCCAGATTATATAAATGAAGACCGGCATTTTGGATGGCTTGCAGCAACGCCGTAATACCCGTGCTGTCGCCCTGGGTGTCAAAAGTATAGCTTAAGTTGTTGCCATCTTCTGACAACTCGAGCTGATAGGCTTGTAGTGCTTCAGGTAGCGTGTTGATCGTAGATTTTAACTCAATGATAAGCTGCCTCTTCCCAAGGCGATGCATAAGGGTTTGTTTCTCTTCTACCAACAATAATTCACCTTTGTTTACCACACCGATTCGATCGGCAATCTCTTCAGCCTCTTCGATGTAATGGGTGGTGAGGATGATGGTCACCCCCGATTCGCGCAGGCGGTGTACGATTTCCCACATATCCTTGCGAAGTTCAACGTCTACCCCCGCGGTAGGTTCATCCAAAAACAGAATTTTCGGCTCATGCGAAAGTGCCTTGGCAATCAGAACCCGCCGGCGCATGCCGCCTGAAAGGGCGCGCAATTCCTGATCTTTTTTATCCAGTAAAGAAAGATCTTTTAACAATTGGGTTAGGTAAGCTTGATCAGGTTTTTTTCCAAACAGGCCACGGCTGAAATTGACCGTTCCCCAGGTGGTGTCAAAAGCACCTAGGGTTAACTCTTGGGGTACCAACCCGATGAGTGAACGCGTTTTTCGAAAATCATCGATGATGTCAAAACCATTTACCGTCACCTTGCCCGAAGTGGGTGAAACGATACCGCAAATAATTGAAATTAGGGTGGTTTTACCCGCTCCATTGGGGCCGAGTAATGCCAAAATTTCACCTTCTCGAATGTCTAGATTCACCTGCTTGAGTGCCTCGTGACCGGAGTCATACACCTTACTCAGATTGCTAATGGAAATGATGGGTTGCATGGCGTGATCTTACTTGGTTTTACCCCAGGATTCTCCTTACTTTAATTTGTGTTTGGTTGGCGTTCACCGCATAATTCGGCCGCAATTTCTCAACAACCAGTTAATCAAGCTGAACGCTCCTTAATTTTATGTCGAAAGTTACGCCCATTATTATTGCCATCGCGGTCGCGATCGGTGTTTTTTTCTTCCTCCAATCATCGCCAGAAGAGGCAAACCAAGGCCACACGCAATCGGCCCCGAAGGATCATTTGAGTTTTATTGAGGGCCAGCATTACGAGCTATTGAAAGAATCGCAAGCGACTTCTACCGGGGACAAAATTGAAGTGCTAGAACTGTTTTGGTATCGCTGTGGGCACTGCTACGATCTGGAAGCGCCACTGCAGGTTTGGTTACGAGATGGTAAATCCGACAACGCGCAGTATGTTGCTTTTCCGGCGGTGTTTAGCGAACGTTGGGAACCCGCTGCGCGTGCTTACTATACATTTGAAGCGCTTGGTATGCTCAACCCCTACCACACGAAGTTGTTTACCGCGTTGCATGCAGAAGGTAAAAATATAGATAGCGCTCAGCAATTAGCCGCATGGGTGGCAGCTGAGGGCGGTGATGGACAAGCGATTCTGGATACCTACCATTCTTTCGCGGTAAATAATAAAGTTGAGCACGCTAAGAATATGACTAAGCAATATGGTATCGAGGGCGTACCAGCAATCATCGTCGATGGCCGATATCGTACTAGCGTCTCCCAGGCGGGTGACCATGCAACGCTATTTAAAGCAGTTGATTTTCTGGTGGAAAAAGCGGCCGCTCAGCGCAACTAGAACGATTATTGGATTATATGCCGGCTATTAGAGTGGAGTTATTGGGGGTTGTTGAGTCTATGTATCCGCTGGGTTGAACAAGGTGCGTATTGGGATCGACTTGGGAGGCACCAAAACGGAAGGAGTTGTGCTGGATGAACAGGACAAAGTTTTACAACGCATTCGGTTTAAGACACCACAATCTGAAGGATATCAAGCAATCCTGAAAAACATCGCCCACCTGGTTGACGCGCTCGAAGCAGCGCAGGACGTAAAAGCGACGGTGGGAATTGGTATGCCAGGATCAATCTCACCACATACGGGATTGGTTAGAAATTCTAATACGGTATGCCTGAACGGTCGCTCGATACAAGCAGATCTACAGGAAGTTTTGGGCCGGGAAGTTCGATTTGCAAATGACGCGAATTGTTTTGCGCTTTCTGAGTCCATCGATGGCGCGGCCCAAGGGAAGGCGGTGGTATTTGGCGTAATCCTGGGAACCGGAACAGGTGGTGGGGTGGTTATTAATCAGCGGGTCGTACATGGTCTGCAAGGAATTGCAGGGGAATGGGGGCATAACCCCATAGGGGTTGAAACAAAAACGCGATTGTTACTGCGGACGTAATGACTGTATTGAAACTTATCTTTCCGGCGCTGGTTTACTAAAAAACTATGAGGTATTAACCAGTAAGCGGCTGACGAATGTGCCGGCCTTATTAAAGCTGCTTGCACAAGAAGAGGATGCTGCGGTTCAGGCGATGGCGCTATACCACCAGCGGTTTGGACGGGCATTGGCGAATGTGGTCAATATACTTGATCCGGATATCATCGTACTCGGTGGGGGCCTGTCTAATATCGAGCCGTTGTATCATGAGGGAGTCGCTGCAATGAAGCAACATGTTTTCAGCGATTTTTTTAAAACACCCGTTGTCAAAAATCAGCATGGTGATAGTTCGGGTGTGCTGGGAGCGGCTCGGTTGTGGCCATTGAGTTAAACTCAGTTTTCTGGGGTGGGTATAAAATCTGGCGTGCTTTTTAGCAAGCCCACTATTGTTTCAATCCGTTTACGGTTAACACCACGATCACTATAACCCACTCTTGAAGCCGAACGCATATGGACGAGCCGGTTTTCGGTGTCCAGTCTTATTTCCAAATCATCAATAAAACCAAATAGATCAGACTTAAAAATGGTGGCCAGGTAAGTTTCTTCAGCCACTTGAATTTCCCCACCCATCTGCTCGATGGAGTCCTGTAGTGTCTTTATGACGTCAGCATGATTCAGTTCGTAACGAAGCGGCGAGATAAAATGCTTGCTATCATCTTGGTATTCACTGCAAACACAATTTGGTTTTTCAGGGCATCTAGCGAGCTTCTGCTTGGTTAATCCGAGTGCCTGATCGGATTTAGATTGATGAACTAGCAGCAGCAATACGAGTCCTAGTAATAAGATAATAAAGACGACAATACTCAGGGTCAGTTTCATTAAGGTGTCAATTCTGTAATCATCTCTACACTATATGGTATCTCTATTGTCAGCTTTAATGTACTTATTTACTCAATTTTCAGTTTAGTTTGCAGTTATTATCCAGCGGTTAAATACGCGAGTACGAATGGCTGGAGCTGCATATTTCTATAAGCTATCTTACGACCAATTTACTTTAAGTCTATGCCCGTGGGATGTTAAGATACCGCGCTTCAGTTATGGAATATAAATTGGGGATTGGATTAATTACAGAGGTGAACAGGGTGGTTTTTATTCGTTGTATAGCATTATTTGTTTTGCTGGTCTCTACCAGCCAAGCAGCTGACTTTCCAGATAAAGCGAGCTTAATGAAAAAGCTCGATCAACAGGGGGAAGTCGGTATTATCATAACTTTCAAATCCGACACTACGCAAGCAGTAATACGGAGTCAGTTGCTATCGGATGGTCTAAGGAAAAACGTGGTTGCTAGCTTGCAATCTCATTTGCTCGGCGCATTGAATGCAAACGATTACAAAGCACTACATCGCTTTGAATTTGTACCGCAACTTAGTATGAAAGCTAATTCGAAGGCGTTAGAGGTACTTCGAAATTTGCCCGATATTCAGATTGTTGAAAATAAATTTAGGCGGGCCAGCTTACTACAAAGTATCCCGAGGGTATTCAGTAACCAAATAACGTCAAATTATACCGGTGCTAACCAATGGGCAGTGGCGGTACTTGATACCGGGGTGGACAAGTATCATGGATTTCTAAAAACGGGTAATGCTCGTAAAGTTATTTCCGAGGCCTGCTACTCCGGAGCTGGAGGGATTTATTATAATGCTTTTTCCTTATGTCCCGGCGGTGCGTACAGTACGACGGTGTCAGGATCGGGTAGACCATGCACTATGGCGGGCTGTGATCATGGGACGCATGTGGCAGGTATTGCAGCAGGAGATGGTGCTAGCTTTGATGGCACCGCTAGGCTAGGTAAAATTATTGCAATTCAGGTGTTTTCAAGGGTCAACGATTTCTCTCTTTGTTACCCCTATACGTCCTGTGCACTAGTAGCAGATTCAGATCTGATCAAAGGCCTGGAGCGCGTATATGCGCTTCGCAATACCTATAAAATAGCTGCAGCCAATGTAAGTATAGGTGGAGGTGCTTTTTCTGGAAGTTGTAACGGTGAGCCGCACAAGCCCATAATAGACGCTTTGCGGGCGGCTAAAATCGCCACCGTGGTCGCCACTGGAAATGAAGAAAGTAGCACCACGATATCCTCTCCCGCATGTATTTCAAGTGCGATAGCGGTTGGCTCGACGCTTGATTCCGCTGACGTACGCTCTTATTTTAGTAATAACAGCCCCATGCTTGATCTGTATGCACCGGGTAGTAATATCACTTCTTCTGTGCCGGGTGGAGGGTTTGCGGAATATGATGGCACCTCGATGGCAACACCGCATGTCGCTGGCGCCTGGGCAGTGATGCGTCATGCGTTACCCAACGCGACGGTTAATCAAATTGAAACAGCATTTAAAAATACGGGTCCCTTGGTCAGTTATGGTGGGGTGAGTAGAAGAAGAATTGATATTCGAGCGGCCTTAAAGTATCTTGGCATCAACGAAGGAGTCATTATTACTCCGATACTCCAGCTTTTACTTAATTAGCTCAAAGTCGCCGCGCCATAGTAATGCCACATCAGCAAAGCGACTGCTGATTGATATGGCGACCAGCGCTTGGCGATTTCTCGCGTACGCTTCTCATTTGGTTTTTCGGGTAGATTCTCCAGTCGTCCTACTGCTACCTGGAGCGCGAGATCACCGGCTGGGAATATATCTGCGCGATCAAGGGCAAACATGGCGTATATTTCTGCCGACCATGTGCCATAACCCTTAATCTCGGTTAAAGCCTCAATGGCCTCTTCTGTTGACATCTTTATTAGCGCATCGGGGTTTAGATGACCCGAGGTAATGCGCTCGGCCAGTGCCATTGCGTAGCCAACCTTTTGCCTTGACAGCCCACATTTGCGCAGGTTTTCTTGCGTTTGTGCGAGTATGTTTTCCATACTGACATCTTGATTACACAGTGTCTCGACGCGATCCCAAATTGTGGCAGCTACAGTCGTGGACAACTGCTGCGAGACTATAATCCTGAGCATGGTGGCAAAACCGTGGGTGCGGGGTCGGGGCGCGGGATAGCCGTGCTTACGTATAACCGCGCTTATTTTACTGTCCTGTTTGGCGACGGCGTCCAGTTGGGCAATTAGTTTTTCCTGTTTTGAACTCATTGTCAAAAGTGCAAATCTTGGATGCGTGGATTGTCAATTACTTGGAATTCGCGCTAGACTCCGAGCGCAACTAAATGTGATCATAACACGCAATGCAAACCGTTGATTTAATTATTCACGCGCGCTGGCTAGTGCCCATTCAACCAGCGCAGACCGTTTGGGAAAACTACTGCATCGTTGTGCATCAGGGTAAATTGGTCGAATTGCTACCGCACAAGCATTGTAAGAAAAAATATTCGACTGAAAACTTCATAGAGCGCCCCCATCATGTGGTAATGCCTGGTCTGATTAACGCCCATACGCATGCGTCGATGTCTTTGTTGCGAGGTTACGCGGATGATTTACCCTTGATGCAGTGGTTGAATGAATATATCTGGCCCGCTGAGACAAAGTGGGTCGATGAAGCATTTATAGCGTTGGGTGCTGAGCTTGCCATACTGGAAATGCTAAAGGGCGGTACAACATGTTTCAACGATATGTATTTCTTTCCCGATACCGTGGCAAAGGTCGCACAACGCGCAGGCATACGCGCATCGGTAGGTATGATCGTGATCGATTTCCCAACTATCTGGGCGCAAAACGCAGATGAGTATTTACAAAAAGGTATGAAGGTGCACGATGCATTTAAGCATGAATCACGAATTCACACCGCATTTGCACCGCATGCACCGTATACGGTATCGGATGAGCCGCTGGAACGTATTCGGATGTTCTCAGACGAGCTGGACGTGCAGATTCATATGCACGTGCATGAAACCGCGCACGAAGTGGAGGAGTCAGTGGCGCAGTATGGCGTGCGCCCGCTGGAACGGTTGGATCGCCTGGGATTATTATCGCCAAAACTACAAGCGGTTCATTTAACCCAATTACTGCCGGGTGAGATAGAAACACTTGCCAGACGGGGCGTGCATGCGGTGCATTGTCCGCAATCGAATATGAAGCTGGCCAGCGGGGTAAGTCAGGTGGTGGCAATGCGCGAGGTAGGGATCAACGTAGCACTCGGTACCGATGGCGCTTCGAGCAACAATGATTTAGATATGTTTAGTGAAATGCAAAGTGCTGCAATGCTGGCCAAGCACGTCGAACACAAAGCGGATGCGCTGCCTGCATTTGCAGCACTCGAAGCAGCAACTTTAAGCGGCGCCAAAGCACTGGGGTTGGAAGCGGTGACAGGCTCGCTGGAGCCCGATAAAGCTGCCGATATGGTTTGTGTTGATTTACAACAGGCGGGTTCATGGCCGGTCTATCATCCGATAGCGCAGCTGGTCTATTCAGTTGCTCGTGATCAGGTTTGTGATGTATGGATTGAAGGCGAGCATTTGTTGCAGGATGGCCAGACAAAGCATATGAACGAAGATGATATACTGGCTGCCGCGCAACAAATGGCAGACCGAATTGCAGCAGGCTAAAGCCTAAAGCGCGTATAATTAGGCGGTTAGAATCAGTATTAGCACAATGAGCGTCTCAACAGATCAAAACGTCGACCCACGGGAAATTGCTAAGTTTAGCGAGTTAGCTTCACGTTGGTGGGATCCGCATAGCGAATTTCGCCCCTTGCATCAAATCAACCCTTTGCGCCTTGAATATATTGAGCGTCACGGCAAAGTGAAGGGCTTAAAGGTAATCGACGTGGGTTGTGGCGGGGGGATTCTGGCTGAGGCCATGGCAATCAAAGGCGCAAAAGTAACGGGTATCGATCTGGGCGAAAAAGCGCTTTCGGTTGCGCGCTTGCATGCGCTCGAGTCGGGCCAAAAGATTGACTATCAATTGATCTCAGCCGAGGAAATGGCAGCGCAGAACCCTGAAAAATATGACCTTGTAACTTGCTTGGAAATGCTTGAACACGTCCCGGATCCCGCCAGTATTGTATCGGCCTGTGCCAATTTGGTTAAACCCGGCGGGCGTGTATATTTTTCAACCCTGAACCGCAACCCAAAGGCGTATGCGATGGCGGTGATTGGCGCGGAATATATATTGCAGCTCTTGCCCAAAGGGACCCACGAATATCAAAAATTTATCAAGCCCAGCGAGTTGCATACTTATACTGAAACGGCCCAACTAGAAATGCTAGATTTAATCGGATTGCATTATAACCCCTTGTTTAAAAGCTATAAAATTGCCCCCGGTGTGGATGTCAATTACCTCACCTACTGCACCAAGCCCGTCTCTGAATAGGCGTGTTTAAGGGCCGCTGGGGGCTGAACAGATGATCGCGATATTTCGGGTTAAGCTAATTGGGTGGATAAATGATTAAAGCGCGATCTGTGCTTTTTGATCTGGATGGTACCTTGCTGGATACTGCGCCAGACCTGGTGGCGGCTTTAAATTCCGTTTTACGTGCGCATGGGCAGGCAGAAAAAAAACTTCACGATGCGCGCCCATTCGTGTCTCGTGGCGCTCGAGGCTTATTACAGTGCGGTTTCGGGCTAGATGAATCGTCCGACCGTTACCCGGCGTTGGTCGATGAGTTTCTGCACTTTTATCGCCACAATTTATGCAGAGACTCGAGTTTATTTGAAGGTATGGCCGACGTGCTAGACCGGTTGGATATGGGGCGTCATCGATGGGGCGTAGTTACCAACAAAATGGCGTCGTTGACCGAGCCATTGCTCAAGCAGATGGATTTATATGATCGTCTGCATGTGTTAGTTAGTGGCGACACCCTGTCCGAGAAGAAGCCCTCGCCCAAACCCCTGCTCTATGCCTGTGGTATGGCAGATATATTGCCCGAAGAGACAATTTATGTTGGAGATGATCCGAGAGATATACAGTCCGCACAAGCGGCGGGTATGCCTTCTGTGGCCGCACGTTATGGCTACTATGATAAAAGTGAAAACCTGGATCTATGGGGTGCAGACTGGATAATTGACCATCCAAGCGAGTTGATTGACTGTATCCAGTTCAGCTAGGCCACGATGCAAGCAGTCGACGCCTGGTTTACCGCACTTAATGCCGATACCAGATTGGTTCTCCAGCTGTTATTGGCAGCTGTAGTCGGGTTTGTTTTCGGCTGGCTACTGACCAAGCTGGTAAGTACGAGGAAAATAGCGACCTTGGAGGCGATGCTCGAAGCCGAAATCAGATCCTCAGAGGAAAAAATTGCTGGCTTGGAAAATAGTTTTGCAGCGTTGTCCGCTGATGCCCTGCGCGAAAATAACCAAAGCTTTCTGCAACTTGCACATGAAGTATTTGGACAACATTACACCAGGGCAGATAACAGCTTACAGGCGCGCGAAAGCGCGATAGGCAACCTGGTGAAGCCGCTGGAAGACGCGTTAAAGACAACCCATCAACAGCTTGATAGTCTGGATAAAAACACCCAAAAGACCCAAAGTGAACTAAGCGGGCAAATTAAGGCCATGTCTGGCGTACAGTCTTTGTTACATCAGGAAACGCGCCAGCTTGCGCATGCTTTGCGCCGTCCTGAGGTCCGTGGACAATGGGGAGAGCTGACCCTGAAGCGTCTGCTGGAGCTTTCAGGTATGAGCAAGTATGCTGATTTTAGCGAGCAGGTGTCTGTTCAAACAGATACAGGGGTGTTGCGTCCTGATTTGATTGTTAATTTGCCGCATTCAAGACAAATCGTGGTGGATGTGAAGACCCCATTGGATGCTTATTTGGATGCGTTTAGTAGCGAAAATGATGCAGCGCGTTCGGCCAAACTTAGACAACATGCGGGACAGCTTAAAAAACGTATCCAGGAGCTCGCGCAGAAGCAATACTGGGCGCAATTTGAAAATGCACCTGATTTCATTGTTTTGTTTATTCCAGGTGATCAGTTTCTGGCGGCTGCCTTGGAACAACAACCCACACTGTTGGAATATGCTTTAGCGAAAAAAGTGATTTTGGCTACCCCCACCAGTTTTGTTGCCTTGATGCGGGTAATCGCTCATGGCTGGCAACAAACTGAACTGGATGAACAGACCAAAGTTGTGCGTAGTTTGGCCGCAGAATTTGATAAGCGTTTGAGTGTGTTTAGTCGTCATCTGAATGATATTGGGAACGACCTTAGGCGTGCTGTCGAAAGCTATAATCGTACGGTAGGTTCTTACCAACGAAAACTAAAGCCGATTAGCCGCAAATTTGAAAAATTTAACCCCGATGCGCAGCGTGTTGATCCAGATGAGCTTGAAACACCCTATAAGGCATTAGATCAGGACAGCTAAGCTAGCCCTCAAGTTGTACCCAACGCGCCATTAGCAAATCCAGTTGGGTGCTTACCTGGGCAAGTTCTTCTTGTAAGGCCCGTGCTTTTTCGGGCGAATCCTGATAAATGCCCGCTACAGACAGGGCATCGGTGAGCGCGATTTGTTGCTTTTCTAGGGTTTCAATTTGATCGGGCAGCGCGGCTAATTCGCGTTGCGCCTGATAGCTGAGTTTGGGTTTTTTGGTGGCTGGGGTAGGTTTCCTTTTTGGTGCGATAGGCTTTGTACTAGGCTTTACTTTTTGTATCGCTTTGTTCCACTGTTGCATAGATTCCGTATACCCCCCCACGTATTCAGCAACACCGCCTTTACCATCGAGTACCAAGGTACTGGTGATCACGTTATCCATGAAAGCCCGATCATGGCTGACCAGCAACAGCGTACCCTTAAACTCGAGCAGCAATTCTTCCAGTAATTCAAGGGTTTCGATATCCAGATCATTGGTCGGCTCATCCATGACCAAGAAATTGACCGGTTTGGAGTACAGCCAGGCCAGCAACACGCGCGCGCGTTCTCCCCCAGACAGACTCCCGATGGGGCTGCGTGAGCGTGCGGGTGTAAACAGAAAATCGCTTAAATAAGAGATAACATGACGCGAACGGTCGCCAATTGTAATCATATCTCGGCCTTCACCAATGAAGTCGACGATGGTTTTTTGGGTGTCAAGCTGGTCACGTAATTGGTCAAAATATGCGACTTCAATATTGGTACCAAGTTTTACTTCGCCGCTTTCAGGACGCAGTTTCCCCAGCAACAAGTTGATCAGCGTGGTTTTGCCCGCACCATTTGGCCCGATAATACCGATACGATCCTGGCGTAGAATGCGGGTCGAGAAGTTTGATACAATGGTTTTATCTCCATAGGCAAAGCAAATTTGTTGCGCGTCGATCACACACTTGCCCGCGCGGGATTCGCTTTCGATGCTCAATTTAACGTTAGCCTGACGTGTGCGTCGCGCGGCGCGTTGCTCGCGCATTTTCTGTAAGGCTCTGACGCGCCCTTCGTTGCGGGTTCTACGCGCCTTGATTCCCTGGCGAATCCACTGCTCTTCTTGCGCTAGTTTTTTGTCAAACTCAGCGTGCTGATGCGTTTCCTGTTCCAGGTTGGCTGCTTTACGCCGCAAATAATCTGCGTAGCGGCCAGGCCAGGCAGTTAATTTGCCTCGGTCAAGGTCAACGATCTGGGTTGCGACGGAGTCCAGAAAAGCGCGATCATGGGTTACGAATAATATTGCGCCATTAAATTGGAGCAAGCGCGCCTCAAGCCAGGTAATTGCTTCGATATCAAGATGATTGGTCGGCTCGTCGAGCAATAATAAATCGGGTTGAATGACCAACGCTCGCGCTAACGAAACTCTGCGCTGCCAACCGCCCGATAAATCGGCAACGGATTGATCCGCGGTCAGTCCCAGCTTGCTGATGCTTTTTTCGATCTCGTTCATCTTCGGCCAAGCATCTTGCGCATCGATTACCAATTGCAGGTTTGCCATTTCTGCAAGTGCCTTATGACTGCCATCAACGCTCAACCGGCGATAGTGCGCGATATGGCGGCCAGTTTGGCCGAGGCCAGCGGCGACGACATCGTAAACCGTTTGATCGCCCTGCAAATTTGGTGTCTGGTCGAGCATAGCGATTTTGATATCTTCTTGACCCTGGATCTCACCTTCATCAAATGCCAGGGTGCCATGGATGATTTTCAACAGAGTGGATTTACCCTCGCCGTTGCGACCCAGCAGACCAATCCTTTCGCCTGGATTAATGACGAGATTCGCCTCATCAAGTAAGCGGTGGATGCCAAAAGCAATACTCAGGTTTTTAATGCGTAGCAGCGCCATCAATGCATTCAGGAGGTAATCCAAAAAAAAGAGCCGGTTTTAAGGCCGGCTCGTTTATTTTAACGGAAGTGAGTTTAACTATTGCGTTCCGCTGCCGCTTTTTCGACCAGGTAGTTTACCACCCTGAATAAAGCATCAAAATCACCCGCTTGTGAAACACTGGTGCGGTATTTTCCATCTACAATAATCGCCGGTACGCCCTGAATTTCATATTTTTTGGTCATGGTTTTCGCGAAACTGAGTTTGGTATTGACCGCAAATGAATCATAGGTATCCAGTACATCCTGCGCACTATGGCCTTGTTCTTCTACCCATTCAGCCAACAGTTTAGCAGAGCTCAATTTACGATGTTCACTGTGGATGGCATAAAAGGCTTTACCATGTAGTTCGTCGATTAAACCCAGGGCTTCTAAGGTATAAAATGCGCGCGCGCCTGCCTCCCAGTTATTGCCCAGAATGGCTGGGAATGCCACGTACTCGGCATTTTCTGGTTTACCGTTTTTTAGCCATTTTTGCAGGGGGACTTCAAGTGTATTACAGTGTGGGCAGCGATACCAAAACAGCTCCAGCACCTCTATTTTATCGCCGGTAGAGATGGGCTGATTATTGCTCAATACTTCGTAATGTCCACCTTCTATAAATTCAGATTCTTGTGCTATCGTAGCGCTAGTAAATAACACTAACGTGCCGATTAAGCCAAGCATGGTTTTCATGGTTAATTTCATTTTAAGTATCCCTGTCAGAATAAAGTTTCTAAAGATAGTAAGATTTTAGCGTGAATACCGAGTGAATATTGAGTATTGTTGTGTCAATAAGTTCCCTTAAATATGGCTGAGCTTATCGATAATACGGTCAAAACTGCCGTTACTCATTACCACAACAATATCCTGCGGGGTTAAGCGTGGTTGGATGTATGTCAAACATGCTTCGGTGTTACCAAATTGCTGAAGGCATGGGTGATGATGGTTGCCAAGTTGCCAATCGTTAGCAGTGCTATTTACAATACATGCGAGATCAGCACTTGCCAAAGATGCCGCGAGGGTTTGTTTATGCACCCCCATTTGCATGGTATTTGAATGCAGTTCGAGTAAGGCGATGATTCGTTTATTCGGATACGCTTCACGTACGGCAGCCAGGGTTTTTGTGATGGCGGTGGGGTGATGCGCGAAATCTTCGTATAAATCAAATCCTAATTTGCTCGTATGTTTTTGTAGGCGCTTATTGGGGAAGCGGAAATTTTTTAACGCGCGCGCGGCGTTAGATACACTGACCCCGGCGTGAAATGCCGCTGCTACGGCGGCTAAAGCATTGGCCATGTTATGGGTGCCCATGCCTGGCCAGTTGACTTCGGTTGTCTCACCTTGATGCAAAATCTCAAAGTTTGTCGCCTGCGCGTTGGATTGGTGCGCAAACCAGTCGGCATTGGCATCTTGCAGAGAAAAATAATCGACGGGTGTCCAGCACCCCATGTCAATGACATCGCCAAGATTGGGCTCATCGGTGTTTACAATCAACCTGCCATTTTGTGCGATGGTTCGGATCAGGTGGTGAAATTGGGTTTTAATCGCATCGATATTCGGGAATATATCCGCGTGATCAAACTCAAGGTTATTCAAAATAGCGATGTGCGGATGATAATGCACAAATTTTGAACGTTTGTCGAAAAAAGCGGTATCGTACTCATCCGCTTCTACCACAAACAGCTCGTTCTTTCCCAGTCGCGCTGATTGGGCAAAATTACCCGGTTTGCCACCAATCAAAAACCCGGGAGATTTGCCATTGGCTTCTAGAATCCAGGCGAGCATGGCAGCGGTTGAGGTTTTGCCATGGGTGCCTGCAACGGCTAACACAGTTTTCTGACCAAGTACATTTTCCAGCAGCCATTGGGGGCCAGAAATATAGGGCAGATTATGCGCGAGGGTATACTCAACCGCAGGGTTGCCGCGCGATAGTGCATTACCGATCACAATAGTTTTGTCTGCAAACCCGTCGGTCGTTTCATAGCCTTCGGTAACTTTTATATTTAAAGCTTCAAGTAGCGTACTCATGGGTGGGTAAACACCTGCATCACTACCGGAGACCGCAATCCCAGATTCCTTCGCCAAAGCAGCTATGCCCGCCATAAATGTGCCGGCAATACCCAGGATATGGATCATTTACTGGGCTTCAGTGGTAACGGAGTTTGTGCCCATTGTGTTTGGTTCAAAGCCAAGCACGCCGAGAAATACAGCGAGGAATATCTGAATGACGTACACCATCAATAAAGTCAGTAATACTGCACGCCCCATACTGATCTCTGCTGCTTCTTTCAAAATGCGGGCGGTTACAATAAGTAGCCAAAGTTGTAATACTCCAACGATGAGTAATTTTTCAGTAATGACTAATTGGCCTTCGGAGAAAAGGCTTAAATTCTGTAAGAAAGGCAAGCAGGCCAGATTCATTAAGGCAGTTGCGCCATATATTGCAATAATGGTTTGCAGCCAGCGCTCAGGTTTTCTAAACATTTTGAGCATGAGGTAGACAAAAACCCCATATAAAGCGATTTGGCTAACCGAAATCAACGTCGCGGCCGGTAACCCAAGTGTACCAATCGAGCCAAGTGCCCCCGTCACGATGGAGGCCATCAATACAAATTTCAACACCTGTTGCGATGCTGGCATGTCTTGTGGGCCAGCACGAAACAGAAGTAAATTAATAAAAGGCTGTATAAAAGCGGTCAAATCAGTGCTCCTTCAGTAGCGGCTTAGCTTAAACTTGAGCCATGAATACAAAGTTTGATTATATCGATTCTGATGCACAATTGATTGCCTTTAGCGGTAAGATTGCTTCTGCAAACTGGCTGGCAGTGGATACTGAATTCATGCGCGAGCGCACCTACTATGCACAACTGGCACTGATTCAAGTTGCCAGTGATCAGGGAAACGCTATTATTGATACACCTGCGCTCTCCAGCCTTACGCCATTGAAAGACGCATTCCTGCGATCTGATTGCCTTAAAATTATGCATTCAGCCAGCCAAGATCTGGAGGTGCTGGGGCAGGCCCTTGGTATTATGCCTGTCCCATTATTTGACACCCAAATTGCCGCGAGTTTTTTAGGTGAGCCAGATCAAATTGCTTATGCGGCTATTGTTAAACAACGTCTTGGTATCGATATACCAAAGGATCAAACTCGCACCAACTGGTTGCAACGCCCTTTGAGTCAAGCCCAGCTAGCTTATGCTGAAGTAGATGTGCTTTATTTATACGCGCTATACGAACAATTGGTCGAAGAACTTACTTCGTTGGGTCGACTCGCGTGGGTGGAAGATGAGTCGCATGCATTGATAGACAAAACCCTTAAGGGCACCACACCTGAACTTGCCTGGCAACGAGTAAACAGCATACCGCGTTTGGCGCCCAAACAACAGCAAGTGGCAATGGCTTTGGCAGATTGGCGGGAACGCCGCGCACAAAACAGAAATATACCGAGAGAATGGGTACTCAAGAAACAAGCCTTGGTTAATTTGGCCAAAATGCAGCCTGTTTCCATGGCTGAGTTAAAATCGATCGACGGTTTGGGTGAAAAGCTGGTTAATCTGATTGGCCAACAACTGTTAGACGTCATTAAACGTGCTGTCAGTCAGCCACTAACGACACAAGTGCCTATTAAGTTGAGCAGTGAGCAACGTGGGCAGGCCAAGAAGCTCATGTCCTGGTTGCGGGAACGGGGCGAAGCGTTGCGTATCGCTCCAGCATTGATTGCAAACCGAAAAGTAATAGAGCAGCTGGTGCTGGGTGAAAGAGATTTAGCCTTGCTACGCGACTGGCGCGCCCAAATTGCGGGCAATGAAATGCTCGCATTGATCGATCATTAAAGCCCCATTTCGATACTTCGGTTGAGAAGGCTTGTTAATCAGCGGCAAGCTTTTTCTTAACGTATTGTAATCTTGATATTCTTTCTTTCAATTGTGTTTTGAATTAGGATAATTCCTGAACAAGTTTACTAGTCAGCCAATTTTATGATTCGCTTTGCCCATATGATCGTTGCGCTTCTGGCAAGTTCGATGCTGGTTTCCTGTTTTTCCACGCCACATAAGCCCTTCAGTCAAGCAAGCGTAGAGATCGAAAAAAGCCCCGCTGATAAAAGTGAATATCGTTATATCGTTCTGAAAAACGGCTTGCAGGTGATGCTGGTCTCTGACCCACAGGCTGATCGTTCGGCGGCGGCGCTAGATGTGCATGTCGGTAGTGGGCATGATCCACTAGACCGGCAAGGCCTGGCGCATTATCTAGAGCACATGCTGTTCTTGGGTACGCAAAAATACCCTGAGGCGGGTGAATATCAGCAATTTATTGCTGAACATGGAGGCTCGAATAATGCCTATACCACGCTACAACACACTAATTATTTTTTTAATATAGCACCTGATCATTTTGAGGGCGGGCTAGATCGCTTTGCGCAGTTTTTTATCGCACCTTTATTTAATGAAGCCTATGTAAAGCGCGAACGCTCGATTGTGCATTCTGAATACATGGCACGTAAGAAAGATAAAGGTCGGCGCTTATTCACTGCGCGGCGCATGGTATACAACCCGCAGCACCCAAGTACGAAATTTTCGGTAGGTAACATCGAAACATTGGCAGATCGGGCCGATGATCCGGTACGCGATGACCTAATCGCATTTTATCAGCGTTACTATCATGCACCCCGTATGGCGCTTGCGGTGGTCAGTAAGCATTCAATTGATCAGTTACAAAACTGGGTGGAAAGCAAATTTTCTGCAATTTCGAGTGAGGGGGAAGCATATCAGCCATTCACATCTCCGTTGGTTGAAGTCAATCAGCTGCCCGTGCAGCTCACGCTAAAACCACTCAAAGAAACACGGGGTGTCAGTTTCAGTTTTCCCATTGAGTCGATTTATCCATACGAGGCGACCAAGCCTACGCAGTATTTATCCAATTTGCTCGGACACGAAGGTGAAGGTTCGTTATTAGCAGCGTTAAAAGCGCGCGCCTGGGCGAACAGCCTGAGTGCAGGCCTGGGCTATTCTGATGATATGCACGCAACCTTTGACATCAAAATCGGCTTGAGCGAGCAGGGAATGGCACATATTGACGAAATAGGTAGCTTGTTATTTTCGTCCATCGAACTTATTCGACAGCAAGGTATAAAACAGGAGTACTACGATGAGATCAAGCAATTGGCCGAGCTGGATTTCAAGTTTCAGGAAAAAATGGGTGAAAGTACGCTAGTACAGCGTGTAGCGTCATTGCTGCATCGATATCAGCCGCGAGAGGTGCTCTCCGCACCCTATCGGTTTGAGACTTTTAATGCCGAACACGTCGAGCATATCTTGCAAAAATTAACCCCGAATAACCTACAATTAATTGTCACCGACCCTAAGCTGGATACAACACAAAACACGACTTGGTACGATGTGGGTTATAAAATAAATACCATTGACGCAGATCGATTGGCGCAGTGGCAACGGGCGCAACCGGTTGCAGAAATACACTTACCCAAGCTGAATCCCTTTATCCCAGATCGTCTGGAGATGCTCTCTCAGGCCGATCAAACACAGACCAAACCGATCAAGCTCAAGCAGATACCCGGTTTACAGGTCTGGCATCAAACCTTGCTGGATTTCGCGCAGCCTAAAGCCGAGCTGTACTTTACTTTGCGCTCCAAGCAGGCAAATGCTTCAGCCCGCCAGGCGGTGCTTACAGAGCTGTACGTGAAGGCAATCGAAGAGTCATTGAATGTCTACACTTATCCCGCTTATCTGGCTGGTCTGGAGTATGAGATTTATCGTCATTCTCGAGGTTTAAGCGTACGTATCAGTGGCTATTCTGCCAAGCAGGAGCGCTTACTTCAGCAGATTGTGCAGCACATGGAAGCATTGCAAATTGACCAACAGCAGTTTGATCTGTACGTGGAGAACATTCGCCAAAAGCTGCAGAACAAAGTAAAAGGTCGACCTTCAGATGTGGTTATCCAGGAAGTTTATGATGTGTTTTTAACCTCCAGTTGGTCGAATGATGAAAAATTGGCCGCCCTAAGCTTGTTAACACTCAACGACTTGACGCAGCATGCAAAAGCACTGCTTTTACAGCCGGATATATTAGTGTTGTCGGTGGGGAATGTGAGCGACAAAGACAGCCTGAAGATGGGTGAGGTGGTCAGCCAGCTATTACCCCAACCGGGTGCTCAACAAGAAGTCGCGCGCGCCAAAATCCGCAAACTAGATCGGGGTAAATGGACCTTGCGTGAGGTCAAGGCGGCACATGAGGATGCCGCTATCGCTTTGATTTTTCAGGGTGAATCGGATGAGATTGAAGAACTGGCGGCCACTCAAATGCTGGCGGCACTCATGCGTCCTCCTTACTATCAGGCATTGCGAACGGAAGCTGAAATTGGCTACATTGTGTCGGCGTTTGCGTTTAATCTGCTGGAAACACCGGCACTCGGTTTTTCAGTACAGTCCAATACGCATTCAGTAGAAGATATTGTTGCGCATACCGACGCTTTTTTGCGGACCTATCGGCAAACGCTCACGGATTTACCTGACGCCAGTTTTGCGGCCACCAAAGCCGGGTTGATTTCGCAGATTTCCAGGCAAGACAAACAGCTCAGTGATATCGCTTCTCGCTATTGGTCCGAACTGGATCGTAAGGCTTACGATTTTGATACCCGCGAACGGCTAATCGCCGCGATTCAAGCTTTGGATCAAACCCAACTCAGCGTCTATTTAGACCGTCTGGTGGACCCGGATGAGGGTGCAGCGTTACTGAGCTATAGTTTTGGCGATAAAGCTGCCGTAATGGACCTAGAAAATAAGCCAGTTATTGTGCGGTATGATTCCTTGGCGGGGGTGCGTCAGGCAGTAAGGCATTATTTTTAAATCCCTAATATTGAAGAAATCGATTTAAATGCTGTTTGAATTATCCCAGAACCAGCGCACTCTGCTCATCCGCCTGGTGGAGGAGCTATCTGCGCAGTTATTACAAGGCGGGCGTAAAATCGTGACGGTCGAATCCTGTACGGGTGGTAGCGTTGCCGCCTTATTTACCCATTTTGCTGGGAGTTCAGCGTGGTTTGAGCGCGGCTTTGTGACGTATTCTAACCAGTCGAAAATAGAGATGGTGGGTGTCCAATCTGCGTCTTTGCAGAGCGACGGGGCGGTCAGCGAAAAAGTCGCAGGTGAAATGGCCGCAGGCGGGGTGCGCAATAGTCTTGCGGATTGTGCCTTATCGATTACGGGCATTGCGGGGCCGCAAGGAGTAAGTGAGACAAAGCCTGTTGGCACCGTATGTTTCGCCTGGGCGGGTTTTGGAACGGGGCAGGTCATTACTGAGCAATGCCATTTTGAGGGAGATCGGTCAGCAGTACGCCTACAAAGCGTGCAACACGCACTCCAAGGCGCGATTAGTTTACTCAAGCGCTGAGTTAGATCCAAAGTTGTACAGCCTGGATTGCGAGTCTAAAAATAAGGCTGCCAATATCAGTTTAATTGGGCTATAGTAGATTTGATCGCAATATTTGGTGCGATTATGATGATGTATTGAACGGTGAGGTAGTAAGACTTAGTGATGAGAGACCAGCATAACGAGGTGCAAGCCTCAAATATCGAACGTATGTTGCGCCAGATGGAGCGCGGTTCAACCCGCTGGGAAAAAATGGTGTTCCCAGCAATGATTGCATTTATTTTGTTGGCGAGTTATGGCTTTTTCCTGGTCTACAGCGTCACGCGGGATATGAACACGATCGCGCAATTTATGGATAAAAATATGCGCCAGGATATGATCCAGATCTCCGACAATATGGATGCCATGAGAGATCAATTTATCGTAATGACCGAGTTTATGGATTCTATTTCTCACCAAATGGAGCCCATTGCCGATATGCACCCCTTGCTCATGGAAATTCAGAAGTTGGATGATTCACTTGGTCGTATTAACAACACCATGCTGAGTATGGATCAATCCGTCGGCAGAATGAACGAATCGATGACCAGTCTGGACGACTCAATGTATTACATGGGCGAAGATGTGGATGATATGAACGACAGTTTTGGATCTCCTACCAGAATGGCGCGCCGCTTTATGCCCTGGTAGTAGCTTGCTCGCAAAATGATACTGGAAGCAGTCATGTTGCATATCAAGGAGGGCGAAAGCGAGGCATTTGAAGCAGCATTTGACCAAGCGATTCCTTTGGTTCAATCAATAGATGGGTATTTGTCGCATGAGCTCCAACGATGTGTCGAAGAGCAGGACCGTTATTTATTGTTAATTCGCTGGCAATCGTTGGAAGCACATACCCGAAATTTCAGACAATCTGCGCAGTATCAGCAATGGAAAGTTTTAACCCATCATTTTTACGCACCTTTTCCTACAGTCCTGCACTATGAAGTTGCGCATCAAGGAAAAATAGGCGAAAAAGCCAAAGAAATAAAAGGCTAACTCGGTAATTCCATTGTTTGTGTTGTAAAGCGCTTCTCCTTAAACACTTTGTGAAAGGTCTGAGCAGTTAACCTTTCGTTCAACACTGTCCATAGCCATACCGAATTAGCCGCTATTTAGATCCATACAAAATAGTCGTACAATACGCCTGATTCACTCAAGCGCCACTCATTGTGACCCTGGCTTCGATATCTCACGAATCAGTCTTTTTAGCATGACTGCCACATTCCCTTGATGCGAACATCATCGCAGATGATATTTTAAAAATATGTGATAAAACTCACAAAATTTTAATATATTTAAAGATATTTTCGCTTTTCTAACGATATTCATTCACGATTCAAGCGGGTTTCCTAGTATCTTTTAGATGTTTGAGCTGGGTAGCTAAAAATAAAGGCTAATTCGACAGAGGTCCTTTGTTTTGTACTGCCAGCATTTATCCTTACATGCTCACGTAAGGTTGTTACAACCTACGTTGGCAAATCCATTACAAATGCCGAATTAGCCACTATTTATTTCCATTAAATAGCTTACCACTTAACCTGATGTCACCCACCAAGTTGCACTCACTGTGACCTTGTTTTCGATAATTCTCGAATTGGTCTTATGACCGTGTCAATCCTTTGATGGGTGAATAATGACAGCTTCGATCGCATACTGATGTGACATAAGCCACATTCGCGTTAGAAATGCCCTGACACACGACCGCTTTGTGTGCGTTCGAGCGCAGCAAAGATTAGTAATGTATTGTTTCTCGACGCGAGATCAATGGTGCATCAATAACTTTTTAGGGTCGAGTTTGACGAGCCTACTGACTGTCTTGCCCAATTCAGCTGGCTTGGTTATCAAGTATTGCTGGTAGGAATGCTAGATTTGGATTGGACCAGGGTGCAACAAGCAAGCAGATAAAATCTGCTTGCTCTGCAAAAGTATATTATGCGGCCTGAATTTTTTCGATCAATTTATCCGCAAATTCGCTGGTTGATACCGTTGTTGCACCTTCCATCAAGCGTGCAAAATCGTAGGTTACGGTTTTGTCTGCAATGGTCTGCGGGTAAACTTTATGGATTAGATCCGCCGCTTCTGTCCAGCCGATATATTCCAGCATCATGACGCCGGACAACATCAAAGAAGAAGGGTTGACCTTATTTTGGTTGGTGTACTTAGGTGCCGTGCCGTGCGTGGCTTCAAAAACGGCGACATGATCCGCCATATTGGCACCCGGCGCAATACCGATACCGCCGACTTCCGCCGCAGCCGCGTCAGAAAGATAATCACCATTTAGATTGGTGGTAGCAAGCACGTCAAATTCAGCCGGGCGAAGCTGTAGCAGCTGAAACATGATGTCGGCAATACGATCTTTAAGCACCACTTTACCTTCGGGTTGTTTGCCATCGTATTCGTCCCAAAGCTCATCTTCGGTGATGGTAACGTCGCCGAATTCTTCTTTACCCACTTCATACGCCCAGTTTCGAAACGCACCTTCGGTAAACTTCATGATGTTGCCTTTATGCACGAAGGTGACGCTTTTAAGGTTGTGGTCAACAGCGTGCTGGATCGCTTTGCGAACCAGCCGTTTGGTGCCAATCGCGCTCACCGGTTTGATACCCAAACCTGCGCCTTCAAAAAAATCGACCCCCATTTCCTCGCGCAAAAATTTCGCCAGTTTCTCATTTTCAGCAGTACCGCTTTCATATTCAATACCGCTATACACGTCTTCCGTGTTTTCACGGAATATAACGACATCAATCTCTTCCGGGCGTTTCATCGGTGACGGTACGCCTTCGAAGTATTTGACCGGCCTGACGCAGGCATATAAATCCAGCTCCTGGCGCAACGACACATTCAAAGAGCGAAAGCCGCCACCTATCGGCGTGGTCAGCGGGCCTTTTATCGATACCAGAATATCTTTCATGGCCTCGAGTGTTTCTGCCGGAAAATAATCCCCGTCATAAACGCCGGCGGCTTTTTCACCCATAAAAAGTTCACACCAATGTACCTTGCGCTTACCTCCGTAGGCTTTCTCAATGGCAGCATCCCATACGCGCAAACTGGCCTGGGTAATATCATAGCCAATACCATCGCCCTCAACATACCCAAGAATAGGGTTGTCGGGGACCACTAGCTTATTATCTTGGACAGTAATTTTTTCGCCAGCTTCTGGCAGCGTAATATGTTGGTAGCTCATAAATAATATCTCGGTGTAAGTATGATTAGTTTAATTTATTGTTATTATAACAACATTTTATATATCAGGCATCTGGCCTGTTCCTAAGAGGTATTGTAAATTAACGCTTCGACCATAAGAATAGCTTCAAACGCTAAAATGTGTCTGTTGTTACGGGTAGATTATACCCGTTACAGAACCCAGCAAGTTGTTTTAACCGCGTTAACCCGCGTACAGAAAACCTGATCGTAATGAGTGAAGAAAGCCTAAAAGTAAGTGAATCAGCGGTAAATCGCATCAAGCAGTTAATCGCCAGTAAACAACAACCGAATCTTAAGTTTCGCGTGCATATACAAGGCGGCGGTTGCTCTGGGTTTCAATATGGTTTTCAACTGGACGAAGACATGCTTGAAGACGATATTGTACTGGAGTACAACGGGGTGGATGTGCTGGTCGATCCGTTGAGCATGCAGTATTTGCAAGACGCTGAAGTCGATTTTAAAGATGACTTACAGGGCAGCCGGTTTTTTGTCAATAACCCCAATGCCTCGACAACTTGTGGCTGTGGTTCTTCTTTCTCCATTTAAATATTAAACTGTTGCTACTTATTTAGCGGCCCTAATTGTCGCCAAATGCCTATTAAACAATCCTATATTAAAAATTTGTCTGCCTGGCTATTACTGCTTGGCGTATTGAGCACGCCGCTGATGGCAGATGAATTATCAGCCGCGGCGAAAAGAGGGGAGGCGGGATTTGCGGTGTGTAACGCCTGTCACAATCCCGCGCTTGATCTGCCCCTGGGGCCGCCGATGTGGGGGCTGCAACGTCGGTATGGTTTGGCGAGTGGGGGTGATAAACAGCAATTCGTCCAGCGTATGGTGGATTTTGTAAGCGCGCCAGACAAACGCAAAGCGATTATGGTCAATGCGGTTGAAGCGTTGGGGTTAATGCCTGAATTAGGGTTGCCAACCGACCAACTTACCGATATCGCCATGTATATTTACGAAGCCGCTTTTCCACCGCCTTGCGCGCATTGGCGGATCGCAATTAGCAGAGCAGAAACAAAAGGCGGCACAGCCTTGGAGCACGCCGCTAGGGATAAAATGATGCTACAGCGCTTTTGTTCTTCCAACTAAGTGGTATCCGTTCGGCTCGGCTTGGTCTGCCGGAATCCACGCCATTTAGCTAGAATAAGCGGTATAGGCGTGTTTATTGATCAGGACAAACGACGCTTTACTTTCACCACCCGCATATCTTCCGGATCTTTCTTCGCGCTAAAACCCAGGCGGCTCATCAGACGCAACATACCGGTATTATTGGACAACACCTCACCTTCGATCATCAGCAAGCCTTTGTCACGCGCAGATTGCATTAACACTTTCATGAGCAAGAAGCCTAAACCTCTTCCTTGCCATTCGTCAGCTACAACCAGTGCAAATTCGCAGCTTTCTCCATCGGGCTGAATGGAATAACGTACCACTCCGATTTCGATTTCATTTTTTGCTTGTTCATGGACCGCGATAAAGCACATTTCGCGGTCGTAATCGATCTGGGTAAAACGTACCAGCATTTCCGGGGTGAGTTCCTGTAAAGCTTGCATAAAACGCATATACCGTGAATTGGGCGACAATTTGCGTACAAACTCCTGTTCGATATCACCGTCTTCCGGTCGAATTGGGCGAATTAACACATCTGAGCCATCAGGTAGCTGCCAGTTCTTTACGTAATCAACCGGATAAGGGTGAATCGCCATATGATCATATTTAGCACCTGTGGCCGGTCCGTAGGTCACTTTAAAGCGCGCATCGACGGCGATGACCCCCTTTTCATCGGCAATGAGTGGATTAATTTCGGCTTCAACGATTTCGGGTAATTCACAGACCATCTCCGAGACCCGACGCAATACTTTTTCCAGCGCGCCCATGTCAATGGCGGGTAGATTTCTAAATTTCCCCAGCATTTTCGCCACCCGAGTACGCTCGATCATTTTGCGAATCATATAGCTGTTTAATGGTGGCAACGCAGTGACCGTGTCGCGATGAACTTCGACCGTGGTGCCACCCATACCAAAAGAGATGGCAGGGCCGAAGACCGGATCCTGACTCACTCCGATCAGCAATTCACGCGAAGATGTACTGTTATACATGTGCTCGACCGTTATGCCGTTAATTTTTGCCTCGGGTTCATTGAGCTGCACGGTTTCCATCATCTCCTTGTACACATTACGCACCGCGTGCGCGTTTGGAATATCGAGCCGGACGCCGCCCGAATCGGTTTTATGGGATAAATTGCTGGCACTTATTTTCATCGCAACCGGGAAGCCTGCTGATTCAGCCGCCACCAGCGCCTCGGAGGGGCTGTGGGCCAGGGTAGCCTGAATCACAGGGATGTGAAATGCTGCGAGTATGGCCTTTGACTCTATGGTGCTCAAGGAGTCACGCCCATCTGCTAAAACGCTTTCAATGATCAAGCGTGCGCCGGCCACATCGGGCTGATTGCCGTGTTGCATCGAGCCCGGAACCTGCATGAGCAGTTTTCGGTTGCGTTTATAAGTACCCAAGTGAGCAAAAGCCTCAACGGCTGATTCGGGCGTACGAAAACTCGGTATTCCAGCGTCGTCAAACAGTTTACGTGCTTCGGCAACCATTGATTCACCCATCCAGCACGCCATGATGAGTTTTGCAGATTGTTGTGCAATCTCAATCACTCTCTCGGCAATTTCGGTCGGTTGTGTCATCGCTTGAGGCGTTAACATAACCAACAAACCATCACAATTAGGGTCTTCAAGGGCGATGTTTATCGATTCGGCATAACGCGCCGCGTTGGCATCACCCAAAATATCAATCGGATTATTGCCCGACCAATTTGCAGGCAGAATGTTATTGAGCTTGGTAATCGTCTGTTGTGCCAACTCAGGAACGCACAATTGCATATCCTGTGCACGATCCGTCGCCATCACACCCGGACCGCCCCCATTGGTGAGTAGCAACAAGCGATCAAATTTACCCTGCAATCCGGCAGATAATATATCCGCGGTAGAAAATAACTGGGTGATGGTCATCGCGCGCACGACGCCAGCACGACACAAAGCCGCCTCAAATACGTCATCGCTGCCGATCATAGCGCCCGTATGCGAGGCGGCGGCTTTTTGCCCAGCAGAATGACGCCCTGATTTGATTACCACGACAGGTTTCATGCGGGAAGCAGCGCGCAGCCCACTCATGAAACTACGCGCATGATTGATACCTTCCACGTACAACAATATGCTGCTGGTTTTGGCATCCAAAGAAAGATAATCCAATACATCACCAAAACCGATTTCGCTCGCATCGCCCATCGATACCACGGCTGAAAAGCCGATTTTGCGCGTCTCCGCCCAATCGAGTAAGGCGGTACACATCGCGCCGGATTGTGAAACCAGGGCAATATTTCCGGGGCGCGCGGCGTTTTTACTAAAAGTGGCGTTGAGCTTGTGGCTGGGTCTGATCAAGCCAAGACAATTGGGACCGAGCATATGAATACCGTGTTGCCGAGCAATTTCCAAAATGTCGCTTTCAAGGCGCTTACCTTTAGCGCCTGCCTCGGCAAAACCAGCCGAAATGACGATTGCGCTTTTTACGCCGTGCTCGCCGCATTGATGCAGAATATCTGGAACACTAGAAGCCGGTGTGGCAATCACAGCTAGCGTAACCGGCTTACCAATCTCGCCAATTGACGCGTAACATGTCAGTCCGCACACTTTTTCGTGTTTGGGGTTAACCGGATATAATTTACCTTCATACCCCGCGTTTATAATGTTCTGCAATAATGTGGTGGCGACCGAATCCGGGTTTTTGCCCGCGCCGAAAACCGCAACTGAATTGGGTGAGAATAAGGTACTTAAATAGTGACAACCCATCGTATTAATCTTATGATTAGTGCAATAATATTGTGCTGATAATGCGCCTTTTTGCTGCATTGCACAATACTAAATCTGCCATTTATTGATCTACATTATGACTGCATTCATTATTTCTCATTCCGACTGTTTACTGCATGACAATGGACACGCACACCACCCAGAATCGCCTGATCGTTTAGACGCCATCCAAAACCAACTTATTTCTTCTGGTATTAATTGGGTGTTGTCGCACCATGATGCTCCTAAAGCCGAAAAAGCAGATTTATACCGGGTGCATGACAAAGCGTATGTAGATCGCGTTTTTGATAGCGCCCCCGCAGAGGGATATATCGTACTGGATGGGGATACTGCCATGAACCCGCATAGTTTAGACGCGGCCTTACGTAGCGCGGGCGCTATGATAAAAGCGGTTGATATGACCATGAACGAGGGCCGCCACCACGTATTTTGCAGTGTTCGACCGCCCGGGCACCATGCGGGTAAGCACCATGCGGCTGGATTTTGCATATTTAATAACGTCGCGGTGGCGGCAGGCTATGCGATGGATAAATATGGTCTAGAACGGGTCGCGATTCTGGATTTTGACGTGCATCATGGAGATGGTACTGAAGAGATTTTCAGTGCCGATGAGCGCGTCCTGTTTGGCTCTTCTTTCCAGCATCCCTACTATCCGCATCGTGGTGCAGATACTGACTTGCCGAATATCATGAATTTGCCGCTACCAGCAGGCACTTCTGGCACAAAATGGAGGAGCGTAGTCGAGTCGCAGTGGTTCCCCAGGTTACACCAATTTAAGCCCGAACTTATCGTCATATCGGCGGGGTTTGACTCGCATTTACAGGACGATATGGGTGGCTTCAATCTGGTAGAGGCCGATTACAATTGGTTTACCGAGGAAATGTGCAAAATCGCCAAGCAATATGCCCACAGCCGTCTGATTTCCTGTTTGGAAGGGGGTTATGATTTGTCTTCTTTGGGGCGTAGTGTGGCGGGCCACGTTAAAATATTAGCCGAAACACACTAAGCCTCAGCGGGTGAATTACATCAATTTAGGATAGTGATCCTCATCACCTCGATTGGCAAATTTTCCTTGCAGGATTGACATGCGCGAGATGAGTTTTTCCATTAGGGATTGTTTGCCGGTGTAGTCAAGCAGAACAATATCAGCGGTTTCACGCTGCGCCATGAGATAATCATCGCTGGTTTGTAGCGTATCAACCAGGCCCAGCTCAAATGCGCGTTCGCCTAACCAATGCTCACCAGTTGCCACTTTCTCGATATCCATGTCTGGTCGGCGTGCACTCACGAAGTGTTTGAATTGATCGTGTACTTCTTCAAGTTCTTCCTGCATTTTCTCACGCGCTTCACTAGTATTTTCACCGAACAGGGTTAAGGTACGTTTATATTTACCCGCAGTGATCTGCTCGAAGTCAATATCGTTTTTTTTCAGAACGCGGTGCAGATTAGGAATCTGGGCGATGACCCCAATTGAGCCGATAATGGAAAAGGGGGCCGCAATAATTTTGTCTGCGACGCAAGCCATCAGATAGCCCCCACTGGCCGCAACCTTATCCACCGAGACCGTCAAAGGGATATTATGGTCCTTAATGCGTTGTAGTTGCGAGGCTGCTAACCCATAGGCATGCACCGCCCCACCACCACTTTCAAGACGCACTAACACTTCATCATCTTTGGTCGCGAGCGTGAGCAGAGCGCTAATCTCTTCACGCATGGTGCTGACGGGGGTGGCTTTTATATCGCCATCAAAATCGAGTACAAACAGGCGTTTTTTTGTCTCAAGCGGTTGATCTTCTTTAATCTGTTTTTTAGCCTCTTTTTTCTTTTGCTTGGCTTCTTCTTTTTTCTTTTTCTTTTCTGCTTTAGCCGCGAGTTTTTGCATTTGCGGGTCCATCAGTGATTGCTTAAGCGCGTCATGCATATTGTCATATTTTTCGTTCAAGCTGGTGAGCTCCAACGATTCATCCCGTTTGCCTTTATGCTGACGCATAGAAAGGCTAAAAATGCCGCCTGCAATCGCCAAGATCGCCAAGACTATGGTGATTGCCTTTAACAAGAAAAGGCCGTATTCGCTTAAAAATTCCATCGATATAAGTTAAGAATGATTAGGTTGCAATATTATTTATTTAGCTTAGCCCAGGTATCGCGCAGGGTTACCACCCGGTTAAAAACGGGGAAGTCCGGTTTATGGAGCTCGCTATCGGCAATAAAATACCCCAGCCGCTCAAATTGTACGCGCTCGTCACCATCGACTTTGCTTAGATCAGGTTCGAGTTTGCAGTGGCTTAATTTGTTGAGGGAGTCAGGGTTAATGTGATCCAAAAAGGGGGTGTTTTTGTCTGCCAGTGGATTGGGATGTTTAAACAAGCGATCATATAGACGAACTTCGGCATCCAATGCGTGATCCGCCGACACCCAGTGCAGGGTTGCTTTGACTTTTCTGCCATCGTCAGAGCGACCCCCTTTGGTTTTGGGGTCATAGTGGCATAGTAGCTCGGTTACATCGCCGTCAGCACTCATGATGACTTCATCGCAGGTGATGTAATAGGCATAACGCAAGCGCACTTCTCGTCCCGGCGCTAACCGGAAGAAATGTTTTGTCGGTTCTCGCATGAAATCATCGTGTTCAATGTACAACGTTTTGCCAAACGGTAGCTCGCGCGTGCCCATCACCGGGTCTTTGGGGTGGTTTTTCGCTTCAATGAGTTCACTCTGCCCTTCAGGATAATTGGTTAACGTCACTTTTAAAGGTTTAAGAACCGCCATACGCCGCGGGGCGCTATCCTCAAGTTCTTCGCGAATACACGCTTCGAGCGAAGACAGCTCAATGATATTGGCTTTTTTGGTCACCCCGACGCGGTTGGTGAATTCCCGAATTGAAGTGGGTGTATATCCACGCCTTCTGATACCAGAAATCGTCGGCATGCGCGGGTCATCCCAACCACTGACATGGTCTTCATCTACCAGCTGGGTGAGCAGGCGTTTACTCATGATGGTGTAATCAAGGTTCAACCGAGAGAATTCGATTTGTCTCGGGTGGGTGTCGATGGAGATGTTATCCAGGAACCAGTCGTACAATGGTCGATGGTCCTCAAACTCAAGGGTGCAAAGTGAATGCGTGATACCCTCGAGTGCGTCAGAAATACAATGGGTATAGTCGTACATCGGATAGATACACCAATCATCACCCGTACGTTGATGGCTAGCATGCTTGATACGATAAATCACCGGGTCGCGTAAATTAATATTGGGTGAAGCCATATCAATTTTAGCCCGCAGCACATGCGCACCATTTTCGTATTCACCATTTCGCATGTCGCTAAACAGCTTCAGGTTTTCTTCAATCGATCGATTTCGATACGCACTGTCAATGCCTGGCTCGGTGAGCGTGCCACGATTTTTGCGCATGGTCTCGGCATCCTGGCTATCAACATAAGCCAGCTGTTTATTGATCAATTCGATCGCGTAGGTATAAAGCTGTTCAAAATAATCGGAAGAATGAAATAAATTGTCTCGCCAGTCAAAACCAAGCCAGCGAACATCATGCATAATCGCGTCGACGAATTCTTGTTCTTCTTTTTCCGGGTTGGTGTCGTCAAATCGAAGATTACAGGTGCCGTCAAAATCTTCTGCTATCCCGAAATTTAAACAGATTGATTTGGCGTGGCCAATGTGTAAATAGCCGTTAGGTTCTGGCGGAAAGCGTGTATGGATGTGCTGGTGCACGCCTTTGTTAAGATCATTCTGGATGATCTGGCGAATGAAGTTAACCCGCGGTGGAGATTTGGCCATTGAGCAATGCTAGAAGATCAGAAATTACCAACCATATTGTGCCGCCTAAGCGACACATTTCAAGCGCCAGCAGAAGCCAGCAAGTTTACTATTGTTGCGTTCCTGCGAGTTTATCGTTGAGTTGTTTTACGGAAGCGGTTTTGGGCGCCTGCATGCTGATGTTGCCGTTAATAGAAGCGCCGGGTTCGATTTGCAGCGTCGTCGTATTAATTGCGCCAGACACCACTGCATCACTGTGAATAACGACGTTATCCGCGTGGATATCTCCCTCAACCTGACCATGGCAGTTTAACGCGCGGACTTTTAGCGTGCCGTTGATTTTGCCACTTTTTTGGATAGTCAATTCTATCCCTTTTACCTGACTTTCCAAGTAACCTTCAACGATTAAGGTGCCAGCGAATTCAATATCCCCTTTGATGGTGGTGTCTTTGGCAATGATGCTTGTTTCGATTGTGTTAGTGGCGTCGGCGTTTCTCATGTTGCGCGTCTACTTATTTTGCTTAGGGCAGCGCATTATACCCTAAGAGCATGCAATATGATGTGCATTTGTAGTCTAAGCGATATCGCGTCTTGGACATGGTGTGAGGTCCACCAAGGTACATTTTCGTGTCTCAGAATAAAACAGCTGTTGTGGTGCCAAAGCAAGCATCCGTGGAGAAATATCAGTACAATAATAAGTGGATATAGTTATAACGGAGGTTTGTATGGCGAAAAATCATTTGTATATGCTCCTTAGGCATCTACATCAAGAAGTGGCAGCCCTGGATAGTTCAAGTACCGAGGAAAAGGCTCGACTGGAAGGGCTGATAAGCGAAATTGAAGCGGTACTCGATAAAGACGAGCCAGAGGAGCACGCTTCGCTAGTGAATAGTTTTCGTGGCAAGTTGATCGAATTTGAAAGTGAGCACCCGACGGCCTCAGGGGTGATACAGCGTTTGATGCAGGCCTTGAGCGACATGGGTGTTTGAGGGAAGCGCAGAAACCAGCTTTTCGGTGTAAATAAGATAATTCCTAAGACGGCCAATTAGTGAGTAAGCATCAAGCCCGACGATTATTTTTTGCCTTGTGGCCAGATAAAGCGGTACGTCAACAGATTCAAGCCGCCGCTTTCCCCAAACTCAATTCCAACAGCGTCCCACCTGAGAATTGGCATATCACGCTGGTTTTTCTGGGCACCTGTTCAGCTTCGCAGCAAGCTCGTTTTATTCGTGTCACTGACGATCTGCGGGCTGAGCCATTTGAATTTGTGTTGGATACCACCGGGCAATTCAAGCGCGCTCGGGTTGCCTGGTTGGGCTGCTACCATTGCCCTGAACCGCTAGAAGATTTACACCAAAAACTGGTGACCTGCTTAAAGCAAGCGTGCCCGGATTTTCCGGGGTTGCCCACGCTGATTTGCCCCTATGTGCCGCATTTGACGCTTTACCGAAAAATCAAACAACCATACGACGCCGTTTTTATTTCACCCATCTTGTGGAAAGTAAATCGCATTCATTTGCTTGAATCCTGTCGTGGTGCTCGTCCGGTTTATCGAAGCGTAAAATCCTGGCAACTGAAGGCATAGTGTGGCTGGTTCTTATTTAGGTTGAAGTGCTTAGATTAGAGTTAGCTTTGGGCTTAAACCGTATATACTATTATGAAATCCTAGGCCTAACCAAAACAATATTAAAACATGCAATATAAGAACATACTCGTTTATCTCGATCAAGGCGCTTCCAATATGGAGAGAATGAATACGGCCGCCTCCATTGCAAAAATGCACCATGCTCAGCTGACTGGCGTGGTCATTAATACGCGACCCACCACGCACATGATGAGCAAACTCGGGTTAAAGAAAAACGATGAGGCGATAAAAAAAGTACAAACTGCAGCGAAGAAACTGGTAGATGATTTTTCGCAACACATGCAAGCCAAGGGTGTGAATTATGACTCGCATATTATCAAGTGTCGGGAAAGTAAGGCACCGGAGAAACTAGCACGTATGGTGCGTAATTTTGACATCGCAATTTTGCGTCAGGCGAATCCAGATAAGCCCAACGCAAGTTTCGTTACCGAGTTATCTGAGCAGGTGCTGTTTTACTCCGGACGCCCGGTACTGTTCGTCCCTTATATCGGCACCCACCATATTCCCTGTAAACAAGGATTGATCGCCTGGGATGGCAGCGCTGCTGCGACCCGTGCAGTACATGATGCCTTGCCATTGTTGGAGCAAATGGACAAAGTTATTATTTTGGTGGTCGACGCCGACAAGCTTGAGCCAAACGCAGATTCAGCACCCGGTGAGGAGCTTTCAAGGCATTTGCTCGCGCATGGCGTTAACAATCGAGTGGAATGTGTGCCAAGTGCCGGCCTGGGTTCATCGTCGATTATTCTTAACGCGGTATCAGATATGGGTGCAGATATACTGATAATGGGTGGGTATGGTCATCCCAAGTTGCGTGAAATGATGCTCGGGGGTGTAACGCGCACATTATTCGAATCTATGACGGTGCCGGTGTTGATGTCGCACTAAATACCGTTTTCCCTTCATAAAGACGACATTAGGTGAGCAAAGCGACGATCTATAGAAGGGCAAGTTCACTGGAAGCTGACCAATTAACCGAATTGGCTGTGCGATCAAAAGCGTATTGGGGTTATTCCAAAGCGTTTATTGAGGCTTGTCGAAAGGAGCTGGCAGTATCGCCACAATTGATCGAGACCAATGGATATCATTATGTGGTGGCAGAATGTGATTCAGAAATATTGGGTTACTACGCCCTAGTGCAACATAGCAATCACGAATTTGAATTGGAAGCAATGTTTGTAGCGCCTAAACATATTGGAAAGGGAGTAGGAACCGCGCTGATGATACATGCGAAAAGGTTAGCTCAACGAGAGGGTGGCAATCGAATACTTATACAAAGTGATCCGAATGCAGAGGCGTTTTATCTTGCAGTTGGGGCCAAACCGATTGGCAGTCGTGAATCGAGCAGTATTTCGGGGCGGATGTTACCCTTGCTCAGCATCGCATTAGCACGCGAAAATACTGTCTGAGTACTAAGTCGTTGGATCTAGAGAGGCTATTATGGTTAGCAGTTTTACGCGTTGCTCATACTATTGACTGCATCAACAGCTTGGTGCCAGCGTTTGAGCAGATGCGTGCGTTTATCAATGTGCATGTTTGGATTAAACGCTTTATCCAGATGCCACTTCGCTGCCAACTCGTCGGTGGAGGTATAAATACCGGTTTGTAAACCCGCCAGATAGGCCGCACCGAGCGCGGTCGTTTCAGTGATTTCGGGGCGTTCGGTCCGAATATCGAGCACGTCTGCCAGCATTTGACACAACCAATTGTTGTTAACCATACCGCCATCGATCTTGATGGTCTCGGGTGTCACATTTGAATCGTTGGCCATGGCGTCGACTAGATCGTGTGTCTGGTAGCAAACCGATTCCAGCGCAGCACGCGCAAATTGAGCTGGCCCGGTATCGCGTGTCAATCCAAAAACCGCACCACGTGCATGTGGATTCCAGTAGGGCGCACCCAGGCCGACAAAAGCGGGCACCAGATACACATCCTCATTGCTGCTTAGATTACTTGCCAACGCTTCGGTTTGGGGGGCGTTATCGATCACCTGTAGCCCATCTCTAAGCCATTGTACCGCAGCGCCCGCAATAAATATTGACCCTTCCAGCGCATAGCTGGTGTTACCATTTAGGCGATAAGCAACGGTCGTCAGCAAGCCATGAGTTGAACTTACCGCTTTAGTACCCGTATTCATCAGGGCGAAACACCCCGTGCCGTAAGTACTTTTAATCATGCCTGGATCAAAGCAGCATTGGCCGATGGTTGCCGCATGCTGATCACCCGCTACGCCAGCAATCGGGGCCTGTACGCCAATAGCGTCAGTATCGGAAACACCATAATCCGCCGCGCAATCTTTAACTTCGGGCAGCATATTTAGTGGCACATTAAAAATCTTCAGCAGCGCTTCATCCCAAGACTGGGTGTGAATATTAAACAAAGCGGTTCGCGAGGCATTGGTTGCATCGGTTGCGTGTACTTTACCCTGGGTCAGTCGCCAGATGAGAAAACTGTCGATGGTGCCACAAGCCAGTTCACCTTTATCTGCACGTGCACGCGCACCTTCTACCTGATCCAGTATCCAGGCAATTTTTGACCCAGAGAAATACGGGTCCAGCAGCAGGCCGGCTTTTGCTTTAACCGTTTGCTCATGGCCCTGATCCTTGTATTGCTGACAAATATCAGCTGTGCGCCGGTCCTGCCAGACAATTGCATTGTATATTGGCTGACTGGTTTTTCGATCCCACACCACCGTCGTTTCTCGTTGATTGGTGATGCCAATCGCCGAAATTTGTGGGTGTTGTTTAAGCACTTGCTTACATACCGCTCGGGTAGATTGCCAAATTTCCTCTGGGTCATGTTCGACCCAGCCTGAGTCAGGAAAGATTTGTTTAAATTCCTGTTGTGCGGTTGTCAGGGGTTTTCCACTGGCGTCAAAAACAATTGCACGCGTGCTGGTGGTGCCCTGGTCGATACTGAGTATTTGTTGCTGCATGATATCTTTACTCGCTATTTAAGGTTAGGTGGGGCTGATTGCTGACTTATTTTATCTATAAATGTTTATTTTTTGTTCGGGCGATGCAAATACTGCAGCATCGGCCCCACCTTTAAAATCAATTTTCTTTGAGCTGATCCTTTTCGGGTTCCACTGGTGCTGCGTCAATATACTCGATTGCCCCGTCACGCAAGGGGCGTGAAATGGCTTTCTTTTCCTGCTTAAGGCGGGTCAAATAACCAACCAATGCGCCACCACTGGTGGTCAGGATCAGCAGGCCTATGGTAACGAATTGAGTGAATAACATTAAGCCACCTGCACCGATTGCTGCGGCAAACACGGCTCCGACTTTTAGGTTGGCTTTCGCATGAGCACGATTAGTCTCTCGGGTAATTTGCTTTTGGCTGTCTTTGACAAGCTTGGTTTTTTGTCGTTCTGCGTTAACCCGAATGGTTTCACGTTCTTTGGCGTGTTTGTCGATTGTTTTAGCCAATGCATCTTTGTGCATATGTTTGGCAATTGAGCCAAACCAAAATGCGGTGAGCACACTTAAAATCAAACCAAGTAAAGCGACTACGAATAGCGGATTGCCTTCAAGCGGGGCGTTTAATAAAGCATAGATTACAGCGGCGGTCGCGAGCTGAAGCAATATAATGCCGGGAAGAAAGCGCAGCATAATTATTCGGTATATTGTTGTACCAATTCCTGCCACTCTTGTTCCAGGGAGATGTTTTCAGGAAAAGATGAACCCGCTCGCCGATGCCAGTAACGTGCATTCCATTCATCCCCTTCCTTACGATGAAGATAGGCGTGAATGCGGTGAGAACCTGGACTATCTTCATTTTGGACAATCTCATGGGCTGCCTGCCAATCACCATGATAATCATGCCACAGTGCCAATAAATCAAAACTCAGTTGCGGCGGTGGTTTTGATCGATCAAGCGAACGCATGAATTGATGGTACTGCACTATGCTAGTTAGTGGGTAAAGTTGTGGTTATCTATTACTTCCCTCATACGTGGATTCATCAGCAATTAAGTTCAGGCGCGCTCACATATTGGCATAAAGTGGGCCACCGCCACCTTCTGGTGGGGTCCAGACAATATTCTGTGTTGGATCTTTAATATCACAGGTTTTGCAATGCACACAGTTTTGGGCGTTGATGCGTAGCTCCTTTTTGCCCGCCTCTTCAACAATTTCATATACTTGTGCAGGGCAATAACGCTGTTCTGGTGCATCATATAGCGCCAGGTTGGTATCAATCGGGATACTTTCATCTTTCAGGGTTAAATGCGCTGGCTGATTTTCTTCGTGATTTGTATTGGAAAGATGTACCGATGACAGCCGATCAAAACTAAGTTTACCGTCGGGTTTGGGGTAGTCAATTTTACGGGCATTTTCCGCTTTCTTAAGCACCTCGTTATCTGCATGGTGTTTCATCGTCCAAGGCTCTTTACCACGCGTCAGGTAGCTGATCATGCCCGCATTACTTAGGCCAAACCATAGGCCTTTGCTAAATCCAGGTCGAATATTGCGCACGGGCTTTAATTCTTCAGTTATCCAGGAATCTTCAACATCTTGGTTATAACTGCTGAGTTGCGCATTCTCATGGATCGTTTTAAATACACGTTCGGCGGCGAGCAATCCACTTTTCATTGCGGTATGCGTACCCTTGATTTTGGGTACATTTAAAAAGCCTGCACTATCTCCAATTAAAAGTGCACCATCCACATCTAGCTTGGGGATAGATTGATATCCACCTTCCGACAAAGCGCGTGCGCCATAGCTAATGCGTTTACCGTCTTCGAGTACTTTACGAATCTCAGGGTGCGTTTTATACCGTTGAAATTCTTCAAACGGGCTAAGATAAGGGTTGGAGTAGTCCAGACCAACCGCAAAACCTACCGCAACCAGATTATCTTCCATGTGGTACATAAACCCCCCACCGTAGGTATCACTTTTAAGTGGCCAGCCGATGCTATGCAAGACTGCTCCCACATGGTGTTGTTTTTCAGGAACCTCCCAGATTTCTTTGACGCCAAGCGCATAGGTTTGTGGTTGGCAATCCGCTTGTAGATCAAATTTTTCGATCAACTCGCGACTCAGTGAACCACGACAGCCCTCAGCAATCAGGGTTACTTTAGCGTGTAATTCCATGCCCGGTTCATAAGCTTCGGAGTGACTGCCGTCCTTATTAATACCCGTGGGGCAGGTCGCGACCCCGATAACTTTATCCCCTTCATATAATAGCTCGCTGGCGGCAAACCCTGGGAATATATCAATCCCCATATTTTCCGCTTGTTCACCCAGCCAACGCGTTAACAGGCCCAGGCTGGCAACAAAATTACCGTCGTTATGCATTTGCGGTGGTGTGGGCAGCTTGATCGATTTTTTCTTGGTCAGATATATAAATTTATCATCGCTGATTGTGGTTTTCAGCGGAGCATTCTTATCCTGCCAGTCGGGGATGAGTTCATCCAGCGCGCGTGGCTCAATCACGGCCCCAGCCAGTATATGAGCGCCAATTTCTGCACCTTTCTCCAACACACATACAGAAATCTCGGTATTGTTTTCTTGAGCGAGCTGATTCAGTCGAATCGCTGCGCTAAGGCCGGCAGGGCCACCACCGACAATAACGACATCAAAGGGCATGGATTCACGTTCGGTCATAGCTATGTTCTTTGTTGGCAGTAGATAGGCTTATTGTACGCCAATAAATTTCTGTGTCACTTGTTCATCGGCATCCAGTGCCTGGCTATCTCCGTGCCAGACAATCCGGCCTTTTTCGATGATGTAGTGATAATCCGCCAGCATTTTCAGCTTGGCAATGTGTTTGTCGATGATCAGGATTGATAAACCCGATTGCTTAAGATCGGCCAACCTAGCCCAAATTTGCTCGCGCACCATCGGGGCTAGCCCCTCGGTGGCTTCATCCAAAATAATCAGCTTCGGGTTGAGCATCAGCGCGCGGCCGATAGCGAGCATTTGTTGTTCGCCACCGGATAAAGTGCTGCCCATTTGTTTTATCCTAGGTGCTAAAGCGGGGAAAAATTTTAAAATGCGGTCTAGTGTCCAGGCTTTTGGTTGATGGGTGTTCCTGGCGGTTGCGAGCAAATTCTCTTCAACACTGAGATTAGCAAAAACACGCCGGCCTTCAGGCACATAAGCAATACCTAGACGGCTGATTTCGAATGCAGGCATTTCGAGTAAGGGCTGCTCATCAAAATCAACGTTGCCTTGTCGCACATCTGCCAGCCCCATTATCGATTTAACCGTCGTGGTTTTACCCATTCCATTGCGTCCTAGCAAAGACACGACTTGGCCATAGTCAACCGACAGGCTGACATCAAACAATGCCTGGCTCCGTGCGTAAAATGTTTGGATATTTTGTACGCTTAGCACTGGTTCGTTCCAAGATAAGCTTGCTGAACGGCTGGATTGCGGCGAATTTCATCCACACTTCCGCTGGCAATAATTTGTCCGTCTACCAGCACCGAAATTATATCCGCCAGATCAAATACGGCACGCATATCATGTTCAACCAGCAAAATGGCATGATCGGCTTTTAGCGTTCGGATAAGTTTGAGCATGCGGATCGATTCCTCGCTACTCATGCCGGCCATCGGTTCATCCAGCAATAAACAACGGGGCGAAGTCGCGAGCGTGACGACCATTTCCAGCTGCCGTTGTTCGCCGTGCGAAAGGGTGTCAACGCGTTGATCAGGGTGCTTTTCCATGCCAACTCGCTGTAGCATTTGCATGGCGATGGCGCGAGTTTTCTGATCTGCTTTCACGGGTTCCCAAAACCAGCGTTTTACAACATTAGATTGGTTTTTAGAGTGGAGTAACGGAATGCGCACATTATCCAAAACACTCAGCTCATTAAATAACGCTGTGGTTTGAAATAGACGACCTAATCCTAGGCGGCTGCGCTGCTCGGCTGTCAGGTGGCTAATATCGGTACCGTCGAAAACAACATTGCCTTGATCGGGCTGGAGTTCCCCGGATATTTGTCCTATGAAAGTCGATTTTCCCGCTCCGTTCGGCCCAATCAGCGCGTGAATTTGATGCATGTTCAACTGCAGATTTACATCTTTGTTTGCGTGCACACCACCAAAATGTTTACTCAGTCCACGCACTTCAAGCATTGTGGTTCCCTCGAAAATAAGGCCGGTCAATTAATGCGGCTAGCCCGCCCTTGCTCAACAGCGCGATCGCAATTAAAAATAAACCAAAGAAAAAATGCCAATATAGGCTCCATTCGGAAAGGAAATGTTCCAGTACGACAAAGCTAAACGCGCCCAACACAGGCCCGGCAATGGTTGCGGTCCCTCCCAGCACAACCATAAAAATTAGCTCAGCTGATCGAAACCAATCCATCATTTCTGGGGTGATAAACTGTACAAAATTAGCGAGCAGAAATCCCGCTAAACTGGTAATGACGCCGCTGATTACATAGCTTCCTAACTGAATGGCATAGGGGGAATAACCCAGGGAATGCATCCGTCTAGCGTTGAGGCGACTGCCGCTTAATACATAACCGAAGCGCGTACGATTGAGCCGATAAACCAGCCACAGTGATAAGGCCAGAACCCCTAATGCACAATAATATAATGCTAACGTATTGGACAGATCAAACAGCTTAAAATTGCTGGTCAGGCTGATGTAAATACCGTCGCTGCCCCCTAAAGTCTCGATGCTGATAAACAGAAAATAAATCATCTGCGCAAACGCCAGGGTAATCATGATAAACCCCGCCCCCTTGGTGCGTAAGCTGATAGCACCGGTGATAAGCGCAAATAAACCACCCGTTACGATGGCAAGACTTAAATGTAACCAACCATTATCGATTTCAAAATAATTGGGAATGGCAACGCTATAAGCGCCTATCAATAAGTATGCTGCGTGCCCCAGGCTAATGAGCCCTGCATAACCCAGAATAAAATTTAAACCCGTGGCAGCAATGGCGAAAATCATAAAGCGGGCGGCGAGATCTAGGTAAAAAGCATTCAAACCAAGTTTGCTGGCCAGCGGCATAAATGCCAGGCTTAGCAATATAAAAGCTAGAATAAGATGGCTAGGCCGTTTTAGACGTGCAATCAAAGTTGGAAACCAGCTTAAGTCTTGACGACTGGGAAAAGGCCATTAGGACGAAATGCCAACACCATGACCATAACAATGTACACGATCATCGAAGAAAGAGCGGGTGCAGCACTCTCGGCGGCCACCGGTGAGATCAACCATTTCAGGGCATCATCCATGTAAGCACGCCCTAGGGTATCCACTAAACCGACAAACAATGCACCGAGAAACGCACCCTTAATCGAACCGATGCCGCCGATAACGACTACCACCAATGCGATAATGATAATTTCGTTGCCCATCGCAATATTTGCCCCGCTGATTGGTGCGATTAGAGCACCGGCCAGCCCAGCCAGCATGGTACCTAGGGCGAAAACAATGCGATTTAGCTTGTTAATATTGACCCCCAGTGCCGCAGTCATTTCGCGGTCAGCCGCACCAGCTCGGAGTAGCATTCCGGCGCGCGTTTTGCTTACCCCCCAAGCCATTGCAGCTGCTACGCTTAATCCAACTAAAATAATGAGTATTCGATAAATCGGTAAATTAATACTACCGATACTAATCGCCCCATTGAGGTAAGCCGGCAACAAGATGGCCTCACCATCTGGACCAGCTAAATAGTGGGTTGCAGTATCTACAACCAGAATTAAGCCAAAGGTTGCTAGAACATGATCCAGGTGGCTAAGGGTGTACAATCGGCTGATCAGCCATTGTTCCACTAACAGGCCAAATAAAAACACCAAGGGTAAGCTTAGTAGCAGAGCAGGCAGAAAATAACCGATTTTTGCGGCCAGCAATGCACATATATATGCACCGACCATATAAAAAGCACCATGTGCCAGATTGACGATGTCCATGATGCCAAACACCAGGGTTAGCCCAGCAGCGACTAAAAATAAAAGTACGCCGAGTTGTAAGCCGTTGAGCAGCTGGGTCAGGACGAGCTGTGCGTCCATATGTTGATACCGGCTTGATTTGGTGGCTTATAATTTACAGTCTTGCGCGTGTGGATCTTGATGATTGGTATATATTGTATCAACGATTTTGGTTGTCCAATTGCCATCGTCGCCTTCCACAACTTGGGTCAGGTAAAAATTCTGAATAGGCATATGATTATTGCCATAGGTAAATTTGCCGCGAACCGAAGGAAAATCAGCTTTTTCCATCGCACTACGCATGGTATCTAGCTGGGTGGTATCACCATTGACAGCATCTACTGCGCTTTTGATCAGGAATAGCGCATCATAAGTCTGCGCGGCATAAAACGATGGCATGCGCGCATACTTGGCCTTAAATCCTTCGACAAATTGCTTATTTTGCGGGGTATCCAAATCAGGCGACCAAAAGCCAGTGGAATGAGTGCCCAATACGCTATTCATTCCGGCTTTCTGAAAGTTGGGTAGGGATAGATGGTCTACTGTAAATACCGTGGTAAGTGGCAGGTCGTCTGCCATGCCTGCCTGCTGATACTGCGTAAATAGGGCACTGCCTGCCTTGCCGGGATAAAATGCGAACAAAGCCTCCGCACCTGACGCCTTTGCTTTTGCCAGTTCAGCTGAAAAATCGAGTTGGGCATCTTTACCCCACTTGGTTAAATCTTTTCCTTTAACCTCGCCTTTAAAAGTACGTTCAACCCCGCCACTAATATTTTTACCCGCAGTATAGTTGGGCGCCATTAAATAAAGGCTTTTATACCCTTTTTGATTTAGGTACTCACCCAAAGCCATCGGTGTTTGGTCGTTCTGCCAGGATGTTGAAAAGAAATTTGCATGGCATTTGGTGCCAGCTACCGGTGCAGGTCCGGCATTGGCACTGATCAATAACTTTCCCGCGTCGACCACCGAGTTTACCGAAGCCATCAACACATGGGACCAGATATAACCGGTAACAAAATCAACGTTATCTTTCTTAATCAGTTTATCGGTTTGCTGTTTACCCAAACCTGGTTTAAAGCCATCATCCTCTACGATCAGTTCAACAGATTTACCACCCATGCTGTTATTCATGTCTTCCAGTGCCAAAGTAGCCGCGTCAACCATATCCTTTCCGATGACGCCCGCTGGGGTAGTGAGGGTTGTCACTAGACCAATTTTGACTGTATCGGTAGCAGCCGATTGGGCGGTGCTGGCTAAACCCAAGCCTAGAAGAATACTCACGGAGAATCTAATAGTTGTTTGGATGAATCGGTTTTGGATAGGCATGATGTTCCTCAATAAATCTAAGTTTTGGTCTTTATAAAGCAAGTGAAACATGTTTTCACTGGTTTATTGAAGAAAAATGCAGGGCATTCCGTTTTTTTCACCGCAAGCGTGGTATTTTTGAGCGCGAGTATAACTTCAATCAGTGAGTTAAATTTACTATGCAGCGGAATGAAGCCCGTTTTGTGGTAACGAGCATTCACATCTAGCTTGACAAAAACAAAACAAAAGGTAGAATGTAAAAGATAAGCGGTATATCGGTGCTCTGTATTCACAGTTAAAACTAAACGAGTCGTTCTTGCGCTTTAACCAGGCTTCCGATTCATTTTACTCGTAGCCAGGATATCTGTATTGTTATTTTCATGCGTATTCATCTAGCAGCTCTGCACATCATCTTTCTTTGCAGTGTTGTTTTAATGATGGGCACGCAATTAGCATATGGCGCTGCAACACCGTTGTTTGAGTTGCAGCATTCAGCAGAAGCGTTTTCCCAACAACAACGAATTTCTGATTCGCGTGTAATATTCAAGCTAAATAAAAGCGTACTTGCCAGATTAAATAAGGGCGAATCGCAAAGCGTGGTACTGCCTGACCAACGACAAGTAGTGACTCGGGTTACCAAGTTAAGGGAAGTGATAGATGGAACCCCAGACAAGCACACCGTGCTGGCGATGGATTCAGGAATAGGTTCGATTGAAATCATTCATAAATCCACTGGGGAGGACGATGTTCGCATTGTAGATACCCTTGGTGATTTGAAGCTTTATACCACAACATTAGACGCTGCGGGACAAGGCAGGCTAATCAAGCCAAACCCCCATCGAGAATATTGTATAGATATGCCAACCCAGAGGTTATCATTTGCACAAACCCAAAGCCCTGGATCATTACCGGCTGCTCCGGCGCTCACAGTTACTCAGTTACAAACACTACAGAGTAAGCCAGGGGCGAGCAAGATTATCTATATTAACTATTGGGGTGGAGTGATATCAGGTAAGAGCTGGAATGACGAATATGCATCAGGTGAGGATATCATTTATACACCATTTAGTTTCGATGGTGACAGCAGTCAGTTTACGCAGGCCGAATATGATTTAATGTGGTTGGGATGGCGAGAAGTAGCCGAAGATTACGCACCGTTTGAAGTCAATGTTACCACTGACCCAAATATCTATAACGCAACATCTGTCTCAAACCGGACAATGCTCATAGTGACTACAACACGTGACTGGTTTGGAGGTGGAGGAGGGGTTGCTTATGTAGGAAGTTTTGGAAACGATTACAGCAATGTTGGCTGGGTATGGAACCGAAATGCTTCTTCACTTGGTCAAACAATATCACATGAGGCAGGACACATCATGGGGTTGATTCATGATGGAACCACCACCGGAGCAGAGTACTATAGCGGACACGGCGCGTGGGGGCCGATCATGGGCGCACCATTTGGTAAGGCTTATGTGCAATGGAGCAGGGGCGAATACCATAACGCGAACAACCAAGAAGATGATTTGGCGATCATATCAGGGGTTTTAGGTGAAGACGTAGATTCGATCGGTGATTCAATTGCAAACCCTTTGCCAGTTTCAAGTTCCGCGTATTTTCAAGGTGTGATTGAGCCCCCGGGATTAACGGGTGGAATAGACACAGATGTTATTTCATTTCAGCTAGATACGCCTGATACCGTGATGGTAGATGTTGCGCCGTTGCTGGGAGCGGCAGCAGAACAATATGGCACCAATTTATCCCTGGATGCAAGGTTACTTTCGAGTGATGGGGTGACGATTGTTGACCAATCTAGTTTAACGGCAAACCCTGAAACGAATGCACTACATTTTAACGGGCCGCTAAATGTGGGGACCTACTATTTAAGCATTAGTGGCCAGAGCCCTGAACCCAATCCGACTAGTGGTTTCGGGGAATACGCCAATGCTGGGATCTATTCAGTTTCGCTCAGCTCAAGTGTAGCAGAGCCGGATCTGATCAGTAGTTTTTCCACCAACTCTACCGAAGTATTTAGCGGGCAGGTGATGAACGCCAATGCAGAGGTTAGAAACATTGGTGTAGTGAGTGCTGATCAAAGTGTGGTGCGATTTTATAGATCAGTCGATAGTTTTATCTCTAACACGGATACAGAAATTGCGACGTTTGTGGTAAGCAGCTTAACAGCCGGTGAGATGGAATCTCTCAATATAGAACTATTTGCCCCCAATAGTGCTGGAACCTATTACTACGGTGTATGCGTGGACGGTGTAGCGAATGAGACCGTTTTTAGCAATAACTGCTCGGCTTCTAGCGCAGTAGCCGTTAACAGTACAAACTTTGATTTGGATATTGGTGATGCGGTTGAACAACCTACCTGGACATGGATACGTGGAGGTGACGCCACTTTCTTTAGGCAAACCACGACCAGTGTGTATGAAGGAGATGCGGCACAAAGTGGCGCGATCAGCCATGGCGAAACGAGTTTTGTAGAAATCGAAATTAACGGACAAGGCCTTTTAACTTTTCAGTGGAAAGTAGATTCAGAATCGAGTTACGATTTCTTGCGTTTTTTCGATAATAACGTGCAAATTGGGGCCATAAGCGGTGACCCAGATTGGGCCGAAGTAACCTACGAGTTAGATGCCGGTTTACATCGTTTAAGATGGGAATATCAAAAAGATGGTTCAGTTTCCTCAGGGCGTGATGCGGGTTGGTTAGATCAAGTAGAGTTTGACGGGCGTACTTACAAAATATCTAATTTTGACGGAGCGCAAGCGGAAGGAGATAGTGGCGCGGTGACTTATCAATATACGGTAAACTCGGGCGGCGAAATTGGTCGCTCAGGCAGTGTTGACTATAAAGTAAAAGTTGAGGGAGGCAATCCAGCCAATGCTGCGGATTTCGGAGGCGTGCTCCCTAGTGGAACGATTCATTTTGGCCCGGGACAAAGTAGTCAAGTTATAAGTATCGACGTTACGGGCGATACAGTACTTGAGCCAGATGAAGCATTCACTCTGGTTTTACATAACCCTAATGGGGGCGTATTAGCTTTTCCCGCAAGGGTACAAAGCACAATCCTCAACGACGAGCTTGATGCAGATGGCGATGGGGTAAAGGATGATGATGATAATTGTCCATCGAAACCGAACACCAACCAACTGGATACGGATGGCGACCTGATAGGGGATGCTTGTGATAATGATAAAGATGGTGATGGAATTGACAATACGGAAGACAATTGTCCACTCGATGCTAATCCTGACCAGACTGATGTTTGCAGCCTATGCTTTCCGATTAAGTCGAAATCTGGCGTTACCGCATTAATTTGTCTCTAGCTTGGATTTCATCTAAACACGTGGGCATAGTATGGCCTGCTATACTTGAGCGCAGTTTGCCTGGAAACCTTTATCTTGGCGGTTAATTTAATTTTAGCTTTGCTTGCATTTTTTAGTGTCTGGATAAACGCCTCACCCGATGGTGTGGCTGGAAAATACGCGCGTGATACAACGGGGTCAGTTGTGACGGGTAGGTGATTGCTCAGATGGCTACTCAACACTTCGATATCCACTTTCAATTCACGCAATTTGCGTAAGTAAGCTGTTACACACCATCCTGATAGCGTACGCAGCGTTGATTATGTTGGTGTTACCTGTGGTTTACGGCATAATTGAAGATATTGGGTTCCTGCAATTAGGGACGAATAAGCCCGCGCTGGAATCAGGCGCCTAACGACACAGATTGTAGAAAATGATAGTTAAAATTGAGCAAGCGATGATTGATGCGACCATCGAAATTGCGGATCGGGCGCGCTCCATCAGTCTCAAATATTTCCGTCAGCCACTGGATATTCGCAAAAAGCAGGATAATTCACCTGTAACTATCGCGGATCAGCAAACTGAACAACTGATTCGCAGTGAAATCGAGCAGCGTTTTCCCGCACATGGGTTTTTTGGCGAAGAAAGTGGACAAAATGCGACCGATGCACAATGGGTCTGGGTAGTGGATCCGATTGACGGGACAACCAGCTTTTCAACCGGAAAACCCACATTTGGTACCCTGATTGCGCTTTTGTATGAGGGCCGACCGGTATTGGGGCTGATTGATCTGCCTGCGTTGGATGATCGTTGGCTGGGGGCCATAGGCCGGTCCACCATGCATAATGGTGTCGCTGTGAACACCAATAAGGTGAGTGAAATGGCTGCGTCATCTGTTTATACCACCACCACTAAAATGTTCGATACCCAGGCCATGCCCCGTTACATATCACTAAGCCAACAATGCAAGTTTTCAGTTTACGGTGCAGATTGTCTAGGTTATGGCTTACTCGCCTCAGGTTTTACCGAAATTGTGATCGAGGCCAGTTTAAAGCCCTATGATTACATGGCTTTGGTGCCAGTGGTGGAAGGCGCAGGGGGTTGTATTAGTGATTGGCAGGGACGGCAGATTGATTTAGACACGGGTGATCAAATTCTGGCAACCGCTAACCCAGGCCTGCATCAAAAAGCACTCGCAGCGCTCAAATAGGGAGGTGCCTAGTATTGTCGGGTAATGCTAGAATCGAGCGTATCTATTTAGCAATAAGAAACCATGACACACCAGCTCAAGCAAACAGAATGTCTAATTCAACTCGATAGTGGTAACTACGAGATAAAGCCGATTGACCCAGCAAGCGAAATTCTGGGCCCGGTCGATTACGGGTGGCAGCGCTATCAAGAGGATAACAAGAGCTTAACATTTGGTTCTGGTTTACTATCAGGAAGTACGATTTCAGGCTCGCGCCGCATCGTTTTCTCCGCCTACAGCCCGCAATGGGATGGTTTTTACCTTTCCTCCTTTGGTGGCGGTGCGTTCACCCTGCGTAATTTTGGCATCAATTACATTTGTTTGCGCGGGCGTGCACCTAAACCGAGTGTTTTATTACTTAACTACAAGGAAGGCAAGCACATCATAGAGGTGTTGCCATTTGAGGACTACAAAAATAGCTGGAAAGGTTACCCGAATGCGGAGGGTGAACCGGTATTGGGCGTGTTTGGTTTGCAGGAAGCGGTGTTCGCGAAATACAAAGACCAGTTTCCGCCGAAACAAGTGCGCGTCTTTGCGGTAGGTCCCGCAGCGGCCCAAACAGATGATGGCGGCATTGCATCTAACACAGTAGAAAAGGGTGTCATTACGCCCACGGTAGAGTGGTGTGGAAGGGGTGGGGTGGGTAGCCAGTTATTCAAGCAACACAATATCGTCGCGTGTATTTTTGGTGGCGAGTGGAAGGAGTTCGAGCTTTCCAGCACCAAAGAAATTAACGAGCACTTTATTGAGCATTTTGGTGAAAAAGCGGCCAAGTATGATTTGTCTGTGACGCAAAAATATCGTTATCAACCAGAGTTTAAAACGGGTGGTACTTTTGGGGTTAATTTGCATACCAATCGTGATCGGTTGATGACCTATAACTACCAGAGCATTTATGCCAGCGGTGAAGATCGTAAACAGCAGCATACCGAGTTTATTGCCTCACATTTTCTCAAGCAATTTAATGAAGAAACCATTGAACCGGAAAACTACGAAAATTGTGGCGAGTTATGCCTGGTGAAATGCAAAAAAATGTTTGGCAAGTACAAAAAAGATTACGAGCCATATCAATCACTTGGGCCCCAATTAGGTATATTTGACCAACGTGCAACCGAATTAATCAGTGACCATGCCGATGCGATGGGATTTGATGCCATCCAAATTGGTGGGATGCTGAGTTGGTTATTTGAGTGCTTGGCAGATGGGAGTATCCCGGCGGAAAAATATGGCCTGCCCGAGCCGGAAGGGATTAAATTTGGTTTTGCCAAATCCCGCAATGAACATGATTTGGTCGACGACGGTATGCGTCATGCACAGTATGCCATGGCGTTGATAGATGCAGTATTGTGGGAACCCAAAGCCGAAATATTTCGTCAGGGAATACAAAAGGCGGCCTATGCGATGCAGGCTGCGCATCCAGAAGGGAACCCTTTGCATAAAGCGGTGTTCATCAATCACGGCCCAAATGGCTGTTTGGTACCCAATCAATACTGGGTGCCTGGTATGTTTAGCCCCATGCCGATGATGGGTAAATATTACGTCTATTATGGCAATGATTTTATGCAGCCGGATGCGCTTGGCCGGAAAAATGTCGAGCGTATGGTGTATGAATTATCTACCGACAACTACGGGGTGTGCCGTTTTCATCGGAATTGGTCTGAAACCATCACGGATGAAATTTTATCCGCGTATTACGGCCTGGATATCGACTTTAAAGCGCATCACTACAAGCTGGCACAGGAAATTAACCAACTGGAGGGAAACAAGTGCACCGTGTGGGAAACCGATAGGGTGGTGGATTTGTTTGAAGGTTATCTGGATTATTGGGTAGATGCAGGCTTGGAGGATCCACTGTTGCAAGAGATTGTGGAATTACTAAAAACAGATAGACCGGCTGCGGTCAATAAATTCTGGAACATGCTCAATGAAGGCCAGCAGGCCGCGTTTGCTGCCGGTGCAGAATCCATTCCAGATGCGCTGACAGATATGCAGAAAGAGCGACTTCAGCGTTCGGCTTAAAACAAACTCACAAGACAGATTAATATGACAGAAGTAGCACCCATAAAAATTTTACTCGGTGGTGCCAACGGTGAGCACGTGAACCTTAATGCAAAAATGGCCAACCGCCATGGCATGGTGGCGGGTGCAACCGGAACGGGCAAGACGGTTACCATGCAAATTCTTGCCGAAGGGTTTTCGCGAGCGGGGGTGCCTGTATTCATGGCCGACGTCAAGGGTGATGTTTCAGGCATTGCAATTGAGGGTAAGCCGCACCCAAAAATTGATGAACGGCTCGACGTCATTGGCATAGAGGACTATCAATTACGCGGCAATCCTGTGGTGTTTTGGGATATGTATGGTGAAAAAGGGCATCCAGTCCGTACCACCATCACCGAGTTAGGGCCCTTGCTGCTTACCAATCTGCTGGATCTGAACGATACCCAGCAAGGGGTGTTATATGCCGCCTTTAAATTTGCAGATGATGAAGGTTTAGCCTTATTGGACCTGGAAGATTTGCAGTCTTTATTGAGCTGGATGTCAGAGAATCGCAAGGAGTTGATTGGTGAATATGGTAACTTTACCTCTGCCAGTATTGGCGCGATTCAGCGTAATTTATTGGTGCTCGAAGAGCAGGATGGCGAATTATTACTGGGCGAACCCGCGCTTGATCTAAACGATATGATCAAGGTCGATTTTCCGGTCAGGGTGTGATCAATGTGATGGATGTGACTACCATCTTGAATAAAGGCCCGAAATTATACTCGACTTTCTTGCTCTGGATGCTTTCGGAGCTATTTGAAAATTTACCGGAAGTAGGTGACCCTGAAAAACCCAAATTTGTGATGTTTTTTGACGAGGCACATTTGATCTTTGATGATGCCCCCAAAGCTTTGTTGGATAAAATCGAACAGGTGGTAAGACTCATTCGATCCAAAGGCGTGGGGATCTATTTTGTCAGCCAAAGTCCGATGGATATTCCGGAAGAAGTATTGGGACAGCTGGGGATGAAAATCCAACATGCATTGCGCGCGTTTACCCCCAAGGAGAAGAAAGCACTTAAGACCGTGGCGCAAAATTTTCGCGAAAACCCGGATATCGATACCGAGCATGCGATTACCGATGTGGGCGTAGGTGAGGCCTTGGTGTCAGTACTGGATCTGGACGGATCGCCGACCGTGGTTGAACGTACTTTAATACGCCCGCCCCAATCCAGGATCGGGCCGCTCAATGATGAGGAGCGCGCGATGGTCATGTCGCGGTCGCCAATGCAGGGGCGCTACGACGAGGCCATGAATCGTGAATCTGCCCAGGAAATGCTGAAAGTACGCACGGATGAAAAAATGCGCAAAGCGGAAGAGGCCGAGGCCCAGAAACAAGCGGATAAAGCCAAGCGCAAGAAATCCAGCGGCTATCAACGGCAAACCGTGGGTGAGGCGATGCTCAAAAGTGTCGCCAGATCGGTGGGAAGTCAGTTGGGTCGTCGGGTAATGCGCGGTGTATTGGGTTCTTTATTCGGCGGCCGGTAGTGCCTGAATTTAGCGGCAATGTGTGCAAAATGCGCACCCAACATAGCGACCCTGTAGGCTATGAACTGCCCATTGGTGATCAATTCGTGCCCATGAATGGTTTGATTGGTCATTCCATACAAATCCAGTTTCTTGGCGAGATCAATTGTATCGCTTGCGGGCGCAAAACCAGTAAGAGTTTTCAGCAGGGTTATTGTTTTCCCTGTATGCGTAGCTTGCCCGAATGTGATCAATGCATTGTGCGTCCCGAGCTATGCCATTTTGATGCAGGGACCTGCCGGGATGCCGAGTGGGGGCTTAAGCACTGCATGCAGGATCACTATTTGTATCTGGCTAATTCTTCCGGTTTAAAGGTAGGCATCACGCGGGGTAGCCATATTCCCAGTCGTTGGATGGATCAGGGGGCGATCCAGGCGCTACCCATAATCCGCGCGACCTCTCGCTTTAATGTTGGTCAATTGGAAGTCGCGCTTAAGGCTTATGCGAATGATCGCACGGATTGGCGTAAAATGCTCAAAGGGCGGGCAGCGCCCATGGATTTAGTTGCTGCCAAATATCGTTTGCTTGAACAGGCAGAGGAAGATCTAAACAGTCTCGATGAAACGATCGAGTGGCAGGTGTTGGCGCAAGAAGAAGTGCAGGAATTTAGCTACCCGGTGGAGCAATATCCGGATAAAGTGATCAGCCTTAATCTGGATAAAAACCCCCTTGTTGAAGGTACGCTGCTTGGAATAAAGGGGCAGTATCTGATACTGGACAGCGGGGTGATGAATGTTCGGAAGTATGGTGGGTATCAGCTTAGGTTGGCTTATGCTTGATTAGTGGTGTGGCACTTTTTATCGTCCGCACGAGCCGAGTTAAAGGGTACTGACCCCTTTTCTTGCTTTTCTTGGAAGCTAAATGATAAATAATTGTGGTCTGTCCCCTATTGCTCCTATTGCTCCTATTGCTCTGTTGTTGGTTATATCATTGTCCTGGTGTGAATTTGTCTAGAAAGACAACTTATTACTCATTTCTGCTGCTGTGTGTCGGTAGTTTGTCGCCCACTGGTACTTTTCCAGCAGAGTTTCAAAATGGGCCTTATAAGCACGTCATACCTGGAGATGTGGGCGTAAAGATTGGCGTGGGCGTGGTCGAGAGCACACCGACAGATGTATATACTAGTAGTACAATGATAAACGTACCTACAGTCATTGAGCATAAGGTCATTAATGGTTGTTTACGTATAGATGCCAACAACGTCACCATTCGTAACTCAATTATTAACTGTGGTGGCTTGTATCCTGTGCATGTCAGAAATGGCAGAAGTAATTTTATTATCGAGTACAGTGCGATTAACTGTACGTCGAGTAGTAAAGCTTTCTACTTTTCAAGTGGGGCACCCAACGCCATGGTGGCGCACAACGAGATCAGTGGATGCCAAGATTTCTTTTTTATCAACGGCAACCTTAATGGTCTGCAAGTTAAAAACAACTATATGCATTCGCTTATTGGAAGCTCTTTAGCACACGCAGACGGGTTTCAGATAGCTGAGGGTGGCAACTCCTGGGGTGATATTCACATTCAAGGTAATTACTTTGATCCTGATAATCCATCAATAGGTAAGACAGATATCATTTTCGCAACGGGTAACTCCGCAGTCGATATTAATTTTGAAGATAATTATATGGAACCGTGGGGGCATTATACCCTTCGTTGCCACGGGGATACGCAATGCACTATTCGAAATAATGTGTTCAGTCAGGCCTTTAATGGCATCAGGCAGAATATGTTACTTAGCAATTCATCTAAGCCTGCTATCTTCTCTTGCAATCGATATGCAAATAGTGAACTCGTTGAAGAGTATTATAATGGGCAAGATCTTGTTCACGGTGCAGAGCATGTAAGCGATAACTGCCCTGGATTCCATGTTGCAACGTCCTTCATCATTAGCCCTGTTTTAATCTTATTATTGGATTCCACTGACGAATAAAAGCTTTTAACAAATTATAGTTTTGGGGCATTCTCTCATTTGAAGTCCTATTAACCCCCCACTCTTTGCCAAAGAAAATGGTGCTGGAGAGAGGATTTGAACCTCCGACCTACTGATTACGAACCGGAATAGTCACTTATGACTATTCCATAAAATCAATCGCTTGCGACGCTTGCCAGTCTTAAAAACGCCAGTAAATGACACTAAAATGGCACAAATTTCTGTCAGTTTGGCACAAATCTGGCACAGCTAATCTTTTGGTTTATGCCGAACGTTTGTCGCTCATAAATTTAGATGTAACTATAATCCTGCATGATTAAACTATCCAAAATATATATCTATAATTTCACCATTTTTCGTGACAAAGTTGACTCTGTTAGGTCTCCAATCCATTGTGATATCCGAACCTTCCTCGAACGCTCTAATAGGGTGTCCAATTAATTCTCGAATAGTACATGGTTGTGACGTCGTTAATTTGCGCAGAAGGTCGCGTGTAGTATCTTCATCATTATCGCTATTTAGGCACAGTTCAAAACCGTTTTTCCCTACTAACCCGGTACTTAATATTTGCCACCCTAACTCAGTTATTTCATACGCATTAAGGTTGCCTGTTGGAATACCACATAGCGTTATCATTCCAATCGACTTCTTGGCCATATTTAATATTTCCTTTTCGCCAATCAGGGAGGCCAACTCCTTTCGCATTTTACCCAATGAAATTTCTGGAATTGAATCATCGCATTGAATAGTTCCATCGTGCTTACAAACCCAGTGTGTTTTGCTCATTTGTAACCTCGGAGTAATAGTGTGTTAGCCCGAAATATTATCTATGTAGGACAGTGTCTGTCTGTGAGAAATATCACATTTTCTTTAAATTCTTAGAAAAATAATAACTCTGATATAGGTTTGTATTGTTGCTCACAAGCCATATAGATATCGGAAGGTCTTTTAGCTACAAAACAGATTAGCACCAAACAAAGCAGTGCTTATATTGCGAAGTATTTCTGTTGCTAGGGTGTTAAATAGCATGCAAAAAGAACAGTTTATGGGGTGATCAGCGAGCAAAACCGAACAACTTTATTGTTAATTGTCTTGGGCTTACAAATCCGAGGAAACTCTCAAGTGATCTGCATGCAAATATGTACCAAGATACGGCACTTATGTTTAGTCGAGGGACGCAACGTCAGCGAGGTGGCACGCGAATTTGATTTATCGTGCACCACGATCTATAGATAGCTAAACAATTCGCCAAACGAGCCGGTTTATGATCGCTCAATACCGTTTGGGTGTCCAAAGCTGGATTCGTTTAAGCCCTAATTGATCGAATTGAGTCAAAATTTCCTCTGATTTGTAAACTGTTTAACAACCACATTGAGCTATCTGTTCCCATTGTTAATCCTGCTTAACTGTAAATTCCCTCAACCTAACCCCAATCAATTGTCAAACAGGTTCCTCTGACAATGTCTTTTTGTCGATAATGTGATAATTGTCACATCAATTGAAAAATCGTACGCCTAATATGTAATCAGCACACAACAGTTGTGCGTATTCAATAAAATAAACGGAGCAATCAGTATGAAGATTAAAAATCACGCAGACATTATCATTAAAAAAGGTAAGGGCGGCAAACCTAAAGTCGAAGTAGTTGTGCCGAAGGGGACACCGCTTAAGGTATCTCAAGAGCTGGAAAGACAAGTTTACGCAGAAATTCCTGAACGTCTGGGCCTGGGAAAATGTCCCAATTGTCGAAGCGGCATAGATATGTTTATTAGAGAGCGATTCGGCGATGTCTTAAGGGTCAATCTCGATTCCTTATGATCGAGTAGAGCTTCAAATCCTCGTGAAAAAGTCGAAACCACTTGGCGTAGGGTTGTCTTTCAACCCTACGCTTGCTGAGTTTGTCGCCAACCACGCGGGAACCTTAGATTTTCTAGAAATAAGCCCCGAGCGTTTTTGGCATGACCGTGGGCCACAATATAGACAAAACGCTATTAGGTATAAAGACGATCAAAATGCAGTTACTCAGCTAGAGTCAGTACGTTCACATCTGCCTATAATAGCTCATGGAGTTGGTCTATCTATTGCGACCGTGGGCGCTCTTGATATAGGTCACATAGAGCAGATCTCCCGTTGGCATCGAAATTACCATTTTGAGTGGTATAGCGAACATCTAGCCTATTTTCGACTAGGCCCAAACGCAGGCTGGAAAGGAATTGGTGTGATGCTACCTCCTACCTATGATAAGAATACTCTTAAAGACATACAAATTAAGGCTCAGGAAATTAATGACATTCTAGGAATCGAATTCCTGCTGGAAAATGCTGTGAATTACACTCCCAATAGCGCAGATATTTGTGAAGGAGAGTTTCTAAACAGCTTAGCTAAAAATACTGCTGCAAACCTGTTACTAGATTTACATAATTTATATACAAACACATTTAATAACCAACAAAATCCATACGAAATTATTAACAAAATTGACCTCAAGAACGTAACAGAGCTTCATATAGCAGGGGGTGAAGAGTTAGCAGGGTATTGGACTGATGCTCACGCAGGGCGATGCCCACCTATGGTATGGGAGCTATTAGAATATGTTTTATCTCAACCTAACTCAGTTCGTGCAGTTACCTTTGAGGTGGATGAGTCATATGCTACACAAATGTCAGATGATGATTTTCTCGAGGAAATTCAGCGAGCTAGATGGATTTGGGAAAAACACAATACAAGAGGATTGGACAATGTCGCGTGATAGCTTTCAGCGTGTTATGGCTGATTTTCTACGTTCTCCTGAATTATGTCGAAAAGCCAAGTATAGAGAATTAAATAATTACGATCTTACACGCTCGGAAGTAAGCCAACTGATGTCAATTGCAAGCCACCCCGGCATGATTGTAAATTGTATGATTTATAGAGCAGGGAGTGTTAATTTGCATCCAAAATTGACCCGGGATTTGCACTGAATTTTGACCCGTCTATTTGGTCTGATTATGACCTAAGTTGAGTTTCTTTTTTTAGCTTTCACCTCCTTCATTTTTGCTGTTGAATGCCTGAACCGGTAACTGTCATTACCCGTTTCAATGATATGGCAGTGATGGGTTAATCTGTCCAACAATGCCGTTGTTAATTTCGGATCACTGAACACACTAGACCATTCTGCAAAATCCAGATTAGTGGTAATGATGATACTAGTCTTCTCATAGAGCCTGCTGATCAGATGGAATAATAATGCCCCACCGCTTTGACTGAACGGCAGATAGCCCAATTCATCCAGGATCACCAGATCGGTATGCAATAAACGATTCGCCAGGCGCCCTGGTTTTCCCAATTGTTTCTCCTGCTCAAGCTGGTTGACCAGTTCAATTACGGACAGACAACGCACCCTGAGATGGCGATGCTGTATGGCCTGTACACCAATGGCTGTTGCCAGATGTGTTTTGCCCGTACCCGGGCCGCCCACGAAGACGATATTCTGCGCGTCTTCCAGAAACTCACAGCGATGCAAGGCCCGGATAAGTGCTTCATCGGCCTCGCTCTCGCTAAAATCAAAGCCAGCCAGATCTCGATAGGCCGGGAACCTGGCTACCTTCATCTGGTAGTTGATGGAACGGACTTCCCGTTCAGCCACCTCAGCCTTAAGCAAGACCTCCAGGATCGGTATCGCCTGCTGATAAGCAGGTGCAGACTGAGTGGACATGGTCGCAATGGTCTCAGCCATACCAAACAGCTTGAGAGACTTCAACGTAGTAATCATGGCTTGCGCTTTCATTGCTTGCCTCCACGAAGACGATCATAGCGCCGGGTGTTGGCCACAGGCTCATTCACCAGCTTCAGCGCTGCAGGTGTTCGAAGCGACTTGGGACGAGGGGGTCACTGAGCCTGCTCAGGCAATTGAGTACATGCTCCCGGGACGGGTGTTCAACCTTCAGAGCTTCGTTAACTGCCCGTTCAACCAATTGCTCATCGTGCAACAGCACCAGGGCCAGTACATCAACCATCTCACGATCACCACCAGGGTGCTTTAACAATCGGGTTTGCAGTTGTTGGAAACTCTCCGGCAGTTCCTTGAAGGGGGCACCATTACGTAACGCCCCAGGCTTACGCTGTACCACTGACAGATAGTGGCGCCAGTCATATATTGTCCTGCCGCTGCTGCCATGATCGCGGGTAAAGACCCGTTCATGAACGGCCACCTGGCGGGCTTCAGCCACAATCACCAACCGTTCGGCATACACGCGCAGGCTCACCACCCGGTTGGCAAAGCTCGCCGGGACACTGTATCGATTATGTTCAAAGGTGATCAGACAGGTCGAGGTAACACGTTTGCTGTGTTCAACAAAGCCGTCAAAGGCAGCGGGCACCTCCATCAGATTTGCTTGCTCTTGTTGCCAGTAATCGTAGATCGTCTTTAGTTTGTCCTGGGGATGGGCCGATTCTTGCCACAGATCAATACAGCGCTTAAGCAACCAGCGGTTCAGTTCAGCGAGCGATTTGAATCGGGGGGCATCCTGCCATATCCGGTACCGCGCATCGCGTACCCCTTTCTCCACCTGACCTTTCTCCCAGCCTGCTGCAGGGTTGCAGAACTCCGCTTCGAATAGATAGTGGCTAGCCATCGCCTGAAAGCGCCGGTTGATGGTCCGTTGCTTGCCGCGACCTACTTTATCCACCGCTGTCTTCATGTTGTCATATATCCCCCGTTCTGGAACACCACCGAAGATGCCGAAGGCATGGTAGTGCGCATCAAACAGCATCTCGTGGCTCTGCAACAGGTAGGCCCGCAGGTAGAAGGCCCGACTGTGGCTGAGCTTGAAGTGCGCAATCTGCAACTTGGTGTTCACGCCATTGATCACCGCATAGTCTTCGCTCCAGTCGAACTGGAAGGCTTCTCCTGGCGCAAAGGATAAGGGAACATAGGTGTGTTTGCCCGCACCTCGCTTTGCCTCCTGCTGTTCCTGCCTCCAGGCGCGAGCAAAGGCAGCCACTCGATCATACGAACCTGTAAACCCAAGCTTAACCAAATCACTGTGCAGTCGCCGCATCGTGCGTCGCTGCTTGCGGTGTCTTCTTGATTCCCTAAACAGCCAATTGGTCAGTGTCTGCTCATAATCATCAAGCTTGGATGGACTCTTCCTGCTGGGGTAGCTCGGCTCCACCACGCCACTAGCGAGGTACTTGCGAACTGTATTACGGGACAGCCCGGTTCGCCTTGCTATCTCTCGAATCGGCATCCCCTGGCGGAAATGCCATCGTCTTATTACACTTAATAACGCCACGTCTATCACTCCGATTATCTCCTGCATTAGTTCTTCGCAGGAGGGGTTGTACGTGGGTCAAAATTCGATGCAAATACCTAGCCTTAGTGGGTCAATTTTGGATGCAAATTAACAGAGCAGGGAGGTTGGTCGGTATTTCGAGGAACTTACCCATGACGTTGCATCTACTAGGTTCAGCGTTTAGGCAAATATTTGATTCGTATATTAGAGCTTACCCATCTGCAGAACTAGAATTTGAAGCAGAAGCACTAAATTTTGCGACTTATATAAGCTCTTTGGATACGGGTCGTCTTGAGCAGTTTGGTATTCAGGTAAACGAGCTGTTAGCTGCACTAGAGAAAGAAAATCAAAACTTGGCACTGTTAGACTAGCTTAAACTCATCTTAAAAATCTAATGGCAGGAATGTAGGAACCTACTGGCGATTCAACTAGCCAACGAATTGGTGGTGTTATGAATTATGAATGCGAAGATCGAAAAAAAGCCATAATGATATAGTGGCTTGTTAATTTACATCCAAAATTGACCCACCTAACCCCATAATTTGCATCGAATTTTGACTAACCCCTCACGCGAAGAACTACTGTAGGAGATAATCGGAGTGATAGACGCGGTGATCTTCTCCCGATAAATAATACCAGGCGCATTGAGAGATTTTCCTTTAAATTACCCCATCAGGAGGTCTTTCATGAAACGCAAACGCTATACCGAAGAACAGATCATCTCAATCCTCAAAGAGCACGAGGCCGGGATGAAGATCACCGAGCTAGTGCGCAAACATAGTGTGTCCACTTTGTTATACTTACCAACTGTAGAAGTTCCAGAAAAATACGTGTTCTTATGTTTGGTGTCTTATGGCTTGTAGTTATTCAAAAATATGCTCAATCGATTAGGATAAAACTGAAGCCATAACTGTCATACTCGCTATCGAATGTCACTCCAATTGTTTGTGATGTGTCATCACGATGATCATTGCAAACGGTTATAGCTATGCCAGCAGTATCGCAATATGGAAATTGTCGAACAGTCGCTACAATGATTGCTGAATGAACATTACGATCAAACTTTAAGGAATAGACTCCTTTTCCTTGTTTTGTAGAGGTGAAATCACCTGTTCCATTTTCAATGGTTCCATTGTTTTTTATTAATCCATATGACTGCGCCATATTGTTTTCTCCTATTTGGTGTTGGTTTTTCGTCGCATACTGAGTTGCTAGAATCACAAGCTTACGGAATGGCCAAGAACAAGAATATTAATTAGGGATCTTAGGAAATTAATCACATGATTCTGGGATATAGTTCTGGTCATCCAGTCAATTTAATTTAAGGAGTGCATCCACCAGGAACATCTAACTTTTCTGACTTGTTTGCACCAAAAACTTCAATCCCTTGTGATCCAGTGATTCCAGATAGCCCTATAACCAATGTAAAAGGTTTAATTGCTGTTATACACGCACCACTAGGTAAAGTTGCAATCACCTCGATACCCCAATATTCTGGGCATGTAATATAGATAAATGGTGATAGTTGGACCTCCATGTTGAGGCAGGGAGCTTCTCCACTAACAACTAGAAAAAAAGTATCGTTTACGAACCCAGGGCGGATTTCCACTTTATCATAGTCAATTACCTTCGCGCTCGAAGAATTTCTCAGTCCTACTATTGTTTCTATGTTCATGATGCTATTTTCCGTGTTAATTATTTAGTTTGAGTTAATATTAAACAGTCTTTAACTCAGCTACTTAGAATGAAACTCTCTAGTTCAACAAATCACGCAGAATTCCGAGGCTACAATTTACCGACATAATAATTGCTTGTATGTGATAAAACTCACAAAATATAAATATTCTAGCATTAGTGTTTTAGAATTGAAGTAGTTGTTACGCGTAAGAACCGACCAATTATGTTTCCGCTATATATTTTCATACTGACAAGCCTAGCTTTAGATCTGCGATTAAAATCCGTGAAACATAAAATTTGGATAAGTTCCAAACTAAAATGATATTCTAGGTGTTTTTTGCTATATATCTTTTATCACGGCAAGTCTGTTGTGCGTCATTGTTAAGTTCTTAAAATATAGCCCACAGTTTTTAAGCACAGTCCTATAATATAGACTCACAAATACAACAAAGAGAGCGTATGAAACTAATCATTTTAATTCTGGGAATATTTTTCTCGACGAATGTAGCAAGTATGGAATCGTGTTCTTTTCTCTGTAAAAAATCTATGGGGCTTGAGAGTCGTCACAATGGGTTAGGAGTTAAAGCAACAGAAACTAATATGCCCCCATGGGATAACGTAAATGGGACAATATACTACTATGTGTCTACAGGGCGAATAGTAGGAGGCTTATTAGTATGTGAATGGGTAACAGACCCAGCCGATCTAAGTACAGCTCCAAATCTAAGAGTTGTATCAATGGAAACAATTTCGGAAACTAAAGAAGTCACTTGTGATAACTAGCTCTAGCGTATTTTTGAAAAAAACTTACTTATATTATCCATAATATTCAAAATACGATGTGGTTATAGATTGGTAATATTCACTATCGAAACCTCGAAATAACATTAATATTTTTACACAATAATTCTTCGTTATGGGCTGCGGAAGGGCTGCCTTTTTTGATTCCCATTTTCACCCAAACAAGCTTTTTTGTATTTGGATCCGAGACTGCTATCTCTCTAGGAGAAGAATACCTATTTATTCTAATACACGAAGTTCCCGAGTCAGTACAGTAATTAGAGTAGGCCATCAAAGTGCGAAGTTTAACGGCTAAATTCGAAAACCCGAAGTTAAAGCCTGTACCACGAGAATGATCTACATACCGGTCGTGCCTCATACCAATTAAATGCCCAACCTCGTGAGCAGGCGTTCCGCTTAGAGCGCAATTAGAACTAATAACTGAATAAGCTCTTTCAAGATGACTGGGATTGGCATATTCGTTTAATTGGCCAATTCCACATGCATCAGATAGCCCGTTAGAAATATATAAAACTAGGTCTGCATTTGAGTTATTTCTAATTTGTTTAATTTGAGTATCTGCAATAACGGCGTCTAAGGCGGGTGTAGATCCAGTGTTTAATGACAAATCCAAATTCACAACCCCCTGCCATACTAAATTGGCCTGTATGAAATGGGTCAACTCTAAGCTATTCATGGCTCGTTGAATGTTTGACATCATGCTTGCAGACATCAGTGGCATGTTTTGTGATGCGTTCAATGTAGAGCCCCATGCAACCATGAAATCAACGTCTATTTTTTTAATAGGAATTGGTATTCCTGGATCAGGTCCGTCTGTACATAGTTTTGTAGATACTAAAGGAGCTGCGCCACTTGTTGTCGGTGAATCCCTTAGCATCTTAGAATATCCAGCTTCACTTTCATCTCGGTCATCAGTATTGACATCTAATTCGGTCACAATATGATTTGGGCCACTCCCTATTGGTTTAATTTCATATAGTTTTCCAGAAATTTGAATCGAGCCAGTTATTGAATTCGAATCTTTTGCTATCCGTATTTGCTCTGCACTGTCCCCTAGGTGATGGAACCCATCCCAAATTTCTGCCCCGTACTTAGTCGATGATCTTCCTACATTTGCCACCTGATATTCAGCGTCGTCAAATAAGTTGAAAATAATATCTAAATCATCAGATCCCAGAACATTTGTAACGCCGACCGTATTAAGTTTAGCAATCCTAGATCTAATAACAGTAGAGTTGGGAAGTTGGTCACTTCCATCCCCAACTAACAATGTAGTATCTGATGAGTCGAGAAAAAGTCTAATTTCTTCTAGGGGTGGAGCTTGTTTTGCACTAATACAGCTCACTAATGATTGCGTTAAAATAAGTATTAATAAAACTCTAAGGTAACGTGTTAATATTGAATTCATTTCCAAGTGTTCAAGGTTCTTACTATATTTATCGCGAAAATATTCTGTACTTAGTTCTTTAACCTAGGAAGTTTCTTTAGGGCTACTTTGTATCAGTAAATCACAAGGTTTCCCTAGACTCTGGGATACAAGGAGTGAGTAAATTAGGTCTCTGAACTCAGAACCCCATATATCATTGTGGTTTGGGATAACCTTTTCGTCTACTTGTACATTCAAATACGGGTTAGCAATTTGCCCTTCTTTTTGCATATGTGGCAATCGACTTAAAGTAGTTCCATTTGTAGACCATTCGTGTACCTCTCCATCCTGAAAGTGATCCCAGTTGCAAGCTTTAGTTAGAATTCGTGAAAGTGATGGCCCGATACTTTCATTTGATTTATATAGATCCAGTCGATGAGTAACAAACGGTTTGTAATGCCCTAATGCCGTTTGATTTGCTTTAGCTTGTTCTGGATAATTCAGATTATACTTAGTAAATATTGTTGATAATCCTCGACCCAAAGGAAACGCACGCTTAGTTGCCAGATCAGCCTCGGATGTAAAAACAGCAAGTATTGGCATGTGCCGCTTCGGAAATTTATGGGTAGATGCTCGTTTATGGATATCTTGGAAACGAGCCGCCTCAAAAGCGGGGTTGACCAAAATAATTAAATCAGCAACATTACGAAGTATAGTTCCATCACTTGGGGGCTTTTTTCGTGGGCGTTCAAGATCTGAAACTAGTCTTTGGTGCACCGCTGAGTAAGTCAATGCTCCACCAAAGCTGTGCCCAATAATAATAAATCTGCTGATGTCGCCTGCGGCGGGCTCGTTACGGTCTTGAAGAATATCGAGGTCTGCCAATAGTCCAGGTACCCCATCTTGTCCAACACGATGGGCGCGTGATTTTCGATTCCAGAACGATAATTGTTTAAATGGATTAATCGTAGCTGATAGACCACGCCATCCTAGGTAAACACCAACTGTTTTTCGATTTTTACACTTAAGCTTTTCGCATATCTGGTTATCTTGTGTTTCAATATCGAGAAGTGCCTTTTCAAATTCAATGATATTTCCATCATCTTGGTCAGCATTGTGTTTCCATCCGTGCGCAAACAACACCATCAAAACTCCGTGAGTTTTATGTAGTGTCCGTAAATCTTGCATATTCTTTTCGTATAAAGTCCTATCAGTAGCTAAATAGCCTTGATCATCAAACTCAAATACTGCGAGTGTCGCAGAATGACTTCCGTTCGTAACATTGTAGAGAGAAGAATTCGGACAACTACGTGTGGCGTCAATTGACTGGGTACATTGCGAGTATTCAGTTCTATGAGGGGGCATTTGGGCGCAGCCGGTCGCGAGCAAGATGCCTAATATAGGAATTAGTAACAGTGACTGAGTAATTGGAGTCTTCATAACCTATATTCCTCTTATAAATTATATGTTTATATGGTTTTGTTTGGTTTCAGGTGTCAGCGTTATCTTGGAATTTTATTGTTTTAACTAAGGTCAGGATGCATCTATATACCTGGGATTGGGATTCGTACCCAAATAGGCATGTGATCAGAGACATCTGCCATAGCCCTTTTTCGTAAATCAGATGTCTGCAATTCGGTCAGCTGATAAAAATGTTTTTCATGTCGAGATTGGGAAAATAATTCCATGAAGTCAAATACTCCAAAATCATAGCCGTTAGGACCATCCAAACTAGCTCTTTTGTTATGGTCATCTCTAGGTAGCCCTTTCTCATCTCGGTCAATGAAAATGCCAACGTGATCGAAAGTTTCGTCTTTCCTTGCATTAGTTCTGTACAAACCTATTTCCTTGGGATGGACATTAAGAAACGGAAAATTTACCCGCGCTGCTCTGTTCCCTCTAAGTTTTGTTTTCTCCAGATCTATAATGAGCTTAATGATATCTGACCATTTTTGCCCTTCATTTTTGAATTGCATATTTAAATCAGCCATAACAATCATGTTTTTAAAATACATTGAGTCACGCGATTTTGCTCTATTAACTATCCAATTTAGTAATGCAAAAAATTCTCTATCCCGCTCATCTTTGCTTTTGCCATATAACGTATGCGCATTAACACCCAAAAAATCAATTGGATCAGCACCATTTTTACTTTTAATAGAGAACGACGCGCAGTGCGGAGTGCGGATAAATGATAGAAATGCTGGGTGAGCAAATTCAGTGAGCGTTTTCTCTTTTTTCCCTTCGCTTATTCTAATTTTATTTTCTTTATTGATATCCCTAAAAAACTTTCTCCATGTATTAAAATTTTCACGAAGTGTCGCCGTTATGATCGAGCGATCATAGGTTATGTCAGAAACAAGCTCTTTAAGCTCAATGCGAGCAGGGCGATAGAAAAATGCTAGCCTTTCTTTTAAACCGCGTTTTCCTGGGACTGCTCCTGTGGTGTCTGATACAATCATTTCAAAACTTGGGCCAAGTGATTTATGTAGTCGGCGTATGCCAGATAGATCGTCCATGATTTCCTGAACAGCCAACAAATCATATCTAGATACGAATTTCCTCAGGAATTGCCAGTGTTTTGCTTTACTAGTTGCTTTTCCCAGCTTTAGTGCATTAAACGACCCAATCAGGACTGAACCATCTCTTCGGATAGGCATGCCGTATTTCTTGGGGTTTTGTCTCAGCTTGCGATTAATTGTGCTCCACTGTAGATCAGTAAATCCAGGCAATGTATATCTCTCAAGTTAATAAATTATTTACATCACGGGCTACTAACAAAATTAATGTTTGTTTACCCATGAGTGACGACATGCAGAGTAAGGTTTCTGTACAGGGATCAAGGCTTATAAAGATTTCCTGTTCTTGTGTCTAACAGAAAAATGTCATTTTTCATGCTGCCATCTTTTTGTAGTGATACCGCAGATTCTTCATTAAACTTATTCAGATCTACATCTAGCTGAATTTGTGTCAGAGCAGCATGTTTATTTTTGAAATTTAGTGGCACCACTGGAATAGGTAGATCACCTCCATATTCTGTAGCATTCGTAACATTCACAGTAATGCTTGCGGTTTCAGTTGCGCCTTGAGTTGCTGCTTTTGCTGCGATTGCGGCGTCACGAATAGCAGCTTCCAAAGACATTACTGGTATTTTGGCACACGCTTGTAATCCAATAAATATAGCAATTAAGAAATATCTCATTTTTCACCTCCTCTAAAATGTACTAGTCCAGAACGCATTTACCAATAACATAATGTTTAGTAAAAATATGTGATATTTCTCACAGAAAATACAAATTGATTTGCGTCATACTTAAAAAGTTTTAGTTAGCTTAAGGGAAACGTCAATGAGCTATCTAAGGTAATATTCTCGGTGACCGGGTAAAGCCACGTAGGGTTCGTATAAGAAGACTCAACTTGAAATACATGATTAAACAAATTTTCATACTATTTGCATTGGTCCTCACCATGAATGCGCACGCGTTTACCATCACGACGTGGAATCTTGAACATATGATGAGTAAGGAGCGGTTCGATATTTGGAGTGTCCTAAAAAACGATGAAAAATGTGAGTTAAATCGACCCATCGATATAACATATTGTGATGCTCTTGATGGAAAAGAATGGACCGCAGAGTCTTGTGACGCTCAACTCACTAAGGGTGTGGAGAACTGGGCAGATTTTAAAAATAAAATTGCTCAAATTAAGACAAGGGTTTTAGAGCTAGAATCTGATATTTTCGCTATTCAAGAGTTTTCTGATATCAGTGCCTTAAGATTGGTTTTCGACGAAAGTAAATATCAGCTATTTTCGTCAACCGCAAGCAACACACCACAGAATGTTGGATACGCTGTCAAGAGGAAAGTATTCAAGAAAGTAACATTTAATTCTTTTAACGACCTCGCACTAGATGTTTGCAAAATCGCCTCTGTAGCGGAAAGAAGACAGTGCAAAGATCACTGGACTAGGCCAGGTGTAGAGCTAAACATTACAACACAGGATGGCGACCAAATAGCAATACTGAACGTCCATCTAAAGTCTGGTTGTCGATTTTTCCCACTTAATATGCCGTATGATTCAATCAAGGCGAGCAGCAAGCACAGCTGTGAGCCCTTAAACAAAAGAAAGGAGCGTATTTTTACAGGTTGCCGAGGATTAGGAGTACAGGCCGATATTATAAACAATTGGGTAGATTCCCATGCTGACGATAACTTCATTCTTGTAGGGGATTTCAATAGGAGTTATTGGGCAGAATTCACCAATACAAGCAACAAGAAAGGAAAAAAGAAATGGGACAAGCCTGAGTCTTTTTTGTTGCAAGCCAGCGACAACATACCAGCAGGCGCAACTGTCGAGGTTATCTTACAGAATCTGAAAACATCATCATTTGGGTTGTTTGACTCCTGTCACAAAGATATAGACTGGTTCGCGATAGGGAGAAAGCTCGCTGACGAATTGGGTTGGGATAGAAAGTCAAAACCGCGGTCTGTTGGTAAAGATTTCTCGCCATATCGTAAAGACATGGTTAAGCCATCCGACCATTGCCCTATCACTTTGGATATACCATTGAGCTAAGAAAATGACCAGGTAACAATGCAACGTGCGGGCATTACCATCTCGGCATTAGAAGACCTTTAAATAATAGGCTTCATAACTATAGCCAGGCATAGAGAGTATGTACTGCATGGGATGGTTCTTGATACATATTTTTTGCACTATCTTTATAATTGTTTTTTCCCAGCATTTATATCCATGGCAATTTTAGCAACATCATCGAATGGGTATATATAAACAGTATCATTTCCTTTTACCTTAAAAGCTATAGCATCGGCATTGGTAATAATCACTTTGCTTTCCTTAAATTGAGATCCATCGGTAAATCCAACAGCTAAAGGAGCGCATGGTGGTGTTAGAAAAACTCAATACCAACTAGCTATTGGTACTGAGCCCATGCTTTTTAAGCTCCTCATCATATCGTAGTGCAAAGTCAGTGAAAGTAACCCCAAGCACATCACAAATCAGGTACAACTCAACTGGGTCGAGCTTGCGTTCACCATTTTCATATTTGGAAACAAATGACTGTGGTTTGTTCAATTTATCTGCTACGTGGCTTTGGTATAGTGATGCTTCTTCTCTAAAAGTACGCAGTAACCGGACAAGTACTCGATAGCGGTCATCATGGGGGAAAATTTTCATGCATCTATACATATCCTACTTGCGGATATATCCCAGAATAGGATATCATTCACAAAACCCAATATAGGATATGGTAATTAGTAGTCGGGGCTTAGGAGCTACTGAGACAGCAGGCAAAAAGAAAAATGCGGATGATATATGGATCGATTTTGCTATTACTCACTAAGCATTTGTCATATGCAATCGAGCCTTATTCTCAAATCAATCTTATTCAAAGGGGGGAATTTTGTATTGGCTTAGAGAGCTTTACGGTATCTAGCTCAATAAAAGGTTGGGCATTTGACCCAGTCTGCGGGTGTAGCCCTAATTTATGCGGCTAAGTGTTTTAAGAATTTAACTAAACTGAGGAATTAAAATGAAAAAGTTATTATCTGCGTTATTCTCGTCTGTCTTTATGCTCTGCATGCTCAGCTCTACTTTGTTGGCGAGTGAATCATCAATATCTGAGCGAGAGCGCAATTTACAGATCATCGAAAACTTCTTAAAGGATCCGTCTATTCATGAAGCAATGGCGCAAAAGCATGGAAAAGATGTCGATGCTCTAATGAAAAAGATTTCTAAGCTGGGCGATTGGGAGCTAGGGAAATTAGCGAAGCATACACCCGACCTCCTTCAGTATGGGGGTGCTACTGATACAACTTACTCCGAAAGTAGAACTGCAGAACGAATCTCAGGCCAATGGTTGAATGTCGCATATCTGGCAATACTCGTGCCAGTTGCGCTTGTGTTGTTGGTAATACTTGCCTTCTAAGGTATGGCTTAACGAAATTAATGCTGCGAAATAATTTATAAATATATATTCACTAACGTTGTGAAGTATTACCGCAATATAACGTGCTTGCTGATTCTTTGTATCATGCTTTTGCAGGGATGCAACTCGTATCACACAGCACCACTTGCTCAGCAGCATTATCAACAAAAGCCGAATCAATGCGGCCCATATTCGCTTTCGATGCTTCTTGCAAGTGCCGGGTATGTTGTTCCAACGGCGGATATAACCAAGGCAATTTATGACCAGGACAAACAGGCCACTAGTTCACTGGATATGCTGTTATATGCCCGAAGCTTGGGAGCACATGCAGTACTGGAAAAAGCTAGTCATACAGATTTAATAAAGTGGCTAGCATCAGACATTCCGGTTCTTGTCGCTTTAGATGAAGGACAAAGCAACTTAGTACATTTTGTTGTTGTCTATGGAACATATGGCTCTGATTTAGTTGTGCATGATGGTTACGTGAGTGACCGTATTATCCCGATAAGTACTTTTCTGAGTCAATGGGAAGCGGCGGGCAACATGGCTTTATGGATTGGCGCCTCATAGATTTGTCTTTTAAAAAATGGTTGCGGTAACAGGTCGTACAACAGTGGATGGCTACAATGAAGTTTGGAAGCGCGCGTTTATGCAATTTATATCATTTGGTTCCGATGGAATATATTGACAGGGAAAAGGGTGTGTTCGAGGGCTCAAGGTCTACAATGAGTAAGCGCTACGCAAATTGTGAATATTCTAGTCACTTTCTCCAAGAAACTGGGCCAGTTTTCATTAAACAGAGGGAAGCTGTGCTTACCATTCCGCTTAAGCGCGACCAGGACATAACAATCATAATGGTAGTGCCGAGCTACCACACTGTCTAGATTAGCTCGGTAAGCTGTATGTCTGTATTTGTGTCAACCAAACGCTGGCTATTGATTGCCGCGCTATCAGCAGGGATTGTAGTTCTACATGGTTGTAAGACTATGGAGGGCTTGCGCCATGACCTTGAAACGCTCAGTGTAAAGCTTGGGGCTCCGCAACCTGTAGATATAGAGCCACAACCAGAACAAAATACAGATAGTTCACCGGTTTCTAGTGCTTCAGCAATGGAGGGTGAACCAAAAAGTGTAGAAGCAAGCCTGGTGCGAGAGACACAAGAGAAACTCCTTAAGCTTGGCTATGACGTTGGTACACCAGATGGTCGCTATGGCGCTAAAACAGAGGCGGCAATCCAGGATTTCCAGCTTGATAATGATTTAGGTATTGATGGCAAACCATCAGCTTCATTACTGCGTGTGATTAACGCCCGCTTGGAATGAAAGCTTTGCGCACAGTTCATATCTTACTTGTCGGGTGCAGTGCATTCGGACTGGCTGCATGCAGTAGCTATGCACCATTACTACCAATACCTAAAGTATCGGTTGCCCCTGTCACGATTATACTACCGCAGGCAACTGACAAACCCACGGGCCGCGGTGAATCATATTTTGATCCAAATAAAACGGGCACACCTCTTTATGACACACAGGGACACAGCCGCGATAAGCTGAGCCCATATTTTCGTGTAAGTGATTTTTCGCATACCGGTGATGTACGGTTTCGTTTTGCGCGCATTGACGCAGAACTCGTCACCTGCCTTACCCGCTTACGCACGGCCTTATCACGGCCAATCAGTGTTGAGTCCTCCTATCGTAGTTGGGCGTACAACGCACAGCTTGTCAAAGCGGGAAAGAAAGCCTCGAAGGCTAGTTATCATATGAGTGGTAAGGCAGCGGATATTCATGTTGTAAATATATCCGCAGCGATATTCGCACAAACCCTCTATACCAATTGTGGCTGTGGCACAGGCCTTGGGGTCGGAAAACGTTGGTATCGTATTTGCTGCGAAATACTATTTGTCATCCGATGCTTTTACCGCTTTCGTCAACCAAAAGATATTGCAGGATGTTGGTAGAGATATCGTCATTTCTGGACCAATCACATGGCAATCGTTCTATCCAGATATACGTGTACACATAAACAAAATCGAACTCAAAGAGTCTGCCACCAATGGGCGTGCCAGCAGAATGCGGCTGCGCAATGCCACAGTAAAACTGCCTACTCGAGAATTACGAAAACAAAACGATATTTCTGACCTGATATTGCGCATAGATCACGCAGCAGTAGTGGCTGAGAAACAGGCTAAAGAAAAGCCAGTTACGATTGGTCTGGCCAATGTCCCGGAGATTATTGAGTATCTACAAGCGTCACATGTTGCAACACTAGAGGTTGTAAAAGCGGATGTAATTGATCGTCGTGCTGCTGCGCCAACACACTATCGCGCAAAAGATGTACACCTTGCTCTTGGAGATACCAGAATAAAACTGGAAGGTTCCTTTGCAGTAGACGCTGAAGGTTACACACCACTGAAGGTGGTATTGGAAAAAGATCTATCTAAAGAGCACCCCACATTCTTGCTCGACACTCGTACACAATTGTCACAGCAAAATGCTCAGCCGGAGATTAGTCTGATTTCTTCACTTGCCTTTGACTCAACGGGTTTAAAGATAAATGGATTACGCGTGGAGAATGACAAAAATCTCATTACGGGTGATCTTACCTATGACACTGAAGAGAGCGCACTGAATGGAAGCATTGCAATAAAAAGGCTCGAGCTAACTGATGTGTTGAACCCCGCTCACGCCTCCAAGAATAGTGACAAAGTGCTATCAAATGTATCTTATCCTTATGACCTGCTAACCCAAGTCAATGCAGATGTAAAAATTCAAGCGGGTGCAGTTCGTTATGCTAATTCTCCACTTGTAAATGGCACTTTTGCACTGACAGCCCAGGATGGACAGGCTGAATTACTTGGCAGTGGACTCAACGTACTGGGTGCACCGACGACGTTAGCATGGTCAGCAAAACACCTGGCATCGAATCCCGCTTTTTCACTCGTATTGGCGACAGAGGAGCTCGCACTTGAGCGACTTAACCTCTTTGCCAACGATGATCAGTTTTTTCGCGATGGAATTGGTAACCTTTCAGTCAATCTTACCTATACCGGCACATCACTCAGAGACCACGCTACCAGTAGTTTAGGTATTTTCTCTTTCAACGCAGTAGATGGTCACATATCACCATCGTTTATGCGATGGTTAGATAAAAGCATCGTATCGCATGGCAAGCAGCTGGCAACGGAAGATAAAGCTCACGCTAACCAAACAGAGGACGAGGGAGTATCGCTGCCATGTGCCAATATATTCTTTGCACTCAACAATGGTTATGCAGCCGCCAACAAGTCCATCGTCATTGAAACCGCTGACAATATGTTTGTGAGCTCTGGCTTTATTGACTTTCACACAGAAAAGATTGGTTTTACTTTTTCTTCCAGCACGAAGAAAACATTCGACTGGAGCCCGCTTTCAACAGCGAAATATATTCAGTTGGATGGAACACTGTCTTCGCCTGCTATTTCTCTGAATCCTCAGGAAACGCTGAAAAAAGGCATGCTCACAGCCTCCTCCTTTATTTTTGGCCCAGTGCCCGCGCTTGCTTATGCAGCGTTGGAAGCCGCTCAAAACCAAGCGCAAGATCGTCCCGAGTGTTTACCTCATCGACACATTGTTCACCAGTCAATCCAGGAGTGAATCATGACTAATCATAAATTTTCAATACTGACTGTACGTACCAGCCTTGGTGGATCATTTTGCAGAGAAAGCTTGAGACCCAGTGCAGGTAAAGCTGACCCTGGCCCTCAGATTTTACGCATTAAAAGCACAAGCGCCAAAGACGAAGACAAAGCGGGTACGGTGTGAGCAGAACCAAGTTTTTCAACAACATTTTTACACGTAACTAATCTATTTACTTAGGAGATCAAAATGAAATTCAAATTAGGATTAATAGCAATGGCTTTGTTTTTAACTTCTTGTGGCGGAGGCGGCGGGTCTAGTTCAGGCGGGTCTTCTGGCAACCCCATTGCAAACGACATCAACAAAATTTTATTCAGAGCGAAAAAAGTCGACATCCGGGTAAGCTTTTACGAAAGACAAAAACATATTTTCAGAGAACGCATTGGTAAGGGACAATCAAAAACGATTTCTTTGCCACCAATTACCGCCAATTATAGAGGGTGGATAACGTCACCAGAGGTAAAAGTAGGTGAATCATTTAGCTATGAAATTTGTGGAGCAAAAAATGTCTGGGTAGGCGGTGGTAGAGGGCGTTGTATAACGAGGAGAAAAACACGACCAAATACCGAAACCCTAGATAGTTCAACGACATTTTACGTTGATTAATTCAAGACTAAGTACGAATTATTTAGCGTTGACGTACCATAGTGTAGCTACGAATGCTACTTAGAAAGTTACTGGTCAATACAATATAAATATTAAGGGATATTTACATGGCACATTCAGGTTGTGTATTCTGCGACGCTCAATTGATTACCATAACTAAATTAAGTAAGGCAGCTTAAGGGAGCTGGCTTAATTCAGCATCAGCAGCAATTGCTGATAAAAGTAATCAGTACTAAATTTTCTGAGTAGAGCAGACCGCACGAAATAGTGTGGTTCAGGGAGACGTGAGTTAAAACTTGAGGAACTACGATGAAAATACCTGTTGCTGTACAGAGAAGGCTTAAGGAGTCCATCCCCAAATTTCAAATGGTGTTGGCAGCAGCGCGTGATCGTGATGTGAACGAAGCAGACACGGTTATGGTGGTAGCCGATATCCTGGAAGAAGTTTTTGGCTGGGATAAGTACGAGGATATAACCCGTGAATACGCAGTCCAGGGCACTTTCATAGATTTAGCGGTTAAGACCAATAATACAATCGATTATCTGATTGAAGTCAAAGCCATTGGCTTATCTCTTAAAGATTCGCACTTGAGGCAGGCAATTAACTACGCCGCTAAAGGTGGGGTTAAATGGGCGGTCCTTACCAACGGGCTTGATTGGGAAATCCATCGCATCACAGTTGATCAACAGGTTACCAATCAACAAGTTCTCTCTTTTAGCTTTCTCGACATCAACGCACGTTCAGATCAGGACCTGCAAACGATCTTTCTTTTGTGTAAGAAGGCTGTTAATAAAGATTTGATTGAGGAATATTACGAACACAAACAGGCAGTGAATCGTTATGCAATCGGTACCATCCTGCTTACAGATGAGTCCGTCAATCTGGTGCGCCGCGTGTTACGTAGAATCAATCCTGCGCTTAAGGTTACTCCCGATGAGATTCGTGACAAGCTGATCAACAGTGTCATCAAACGGGACGTGCTAGACAGCGAAGACGGACTTGAATCAATAAAGGCGACCAAACGAGCACTAGCAAGAGTGCAACGCGCGAAAAATGCTAAATAATGAACCCAAAACATAAATGTGATTACTTTTGTTTTGTTCAATGATTACGTTCAAAGCACATGCCACCAAAACTAATTACCCATCCCAACCAAGAAGGACAGGAAATATGACAACAAAGCAAAATAACTGCTGGAAAGTAGCGATAGCGGGCTTTCTTCTGGCCGCATTTCAAACTCAGGCCAGTGTTCAGACCACGATGCCGGATATCTACTCAGAATTAGCACCTGCCGGTACGCGCGAAGAAGTGTCGGCAAGTCTGAATGAATTTATCGATCCTTTTTCTGGCGGCCTGACGATTTCGCATGAAGATTTGGTCGTACCGGGAAATGGGGGGTTGGATATAAAAATCCAACGCACGTACAGCTCAAACAATGTCTACAAAAGCCGGATTACAGATAATTCCGGGCCTGAGTTACACAATTTGGTTAATCGATCACCCACCGGATTGGGATGGACTATGCACTTTGGCAAGGTGACGCGTGATAATTCGCTTGGATGCTCACCATCCAGTAATGAAAGTCAAAATAGCCTGGACAATCCCATTTTTGAAGCCCCAGATGGAAGCCAGCAGATATTGCACTACAACAACTCCAGTCAAAACGGCATAAATGCCACCTGGGTCACCAAGAAGCACTGGGTCGCTTACTGTTCTTCAGGAAACTTTAGAGTCATTTCTCCAGAGGGCATCAAATATTATATGGGCCTTCGACTCGAAGAAGGGCAGCCCTATGGTTCTTCAGATAACTATGTGTGGTATACCACGAAGGTGACGGACCCAAATGGGAACTATTATGATATTGAGTACGATTCAGGCCCAACCGACGAAAACCTGATTATCGACTACATTGATGCCAGTGATGGCCGCAGAATTAACTTTGGCTACTATGATATAACTGATGCGGACGTTCGTCTTCGTTCTATCAGTTTGGTGGGTGGCCCAACCTGGAGATACTATTACGACTCCCTAAATGCTGGACAGGGACACTATTTACTCGATTATGTTACCCGCCCGGATGGTTCACGGTGGCAATACGATTACCATAGTTATTCTGGTACCGGTACGGCTGGAGATAATGTGCTGGAAGAGATCACCTATCCGTACGGTGGAACCACGCGCTATACCTACGATTACGAATGCTTGGGCTATGTCTCTTGTAGTAGCGCCTATACTGATCGTGCTTATTCTTTGGTCGTGGATAGAAAAACCACGGGCGGACGAGATGTTGACGCGGGCACTTGGAACTACGACTACGCACCCAATAATAACGAGACCAATTTAACCACGGTATATTTTCCAGGCGGCAGATACGTGTATGAACACTATGGCCTACGGTGGGCAATTCAGCACCCAACTAGTCAGCTCTTATGGCGGGTCGGGCTATTAAAAAGCAAGCGTACCTATAACGGCTCATCGCTGATACAAACCGAATCATATACCTACGACAATATGATCGTTTCGTACGAAGACTACTCGCGCCCGCCTTATTCAGATGGTTTTTTTCCTTTTGACGACAATGAAACAAGAGCACCGCGGTTAACCCAAAAGACGATTAATCGCGATGGTAGAAATTATGTAACCAGCTATCAAAATTTTACCGATAACATTAATCCACATAGAATTGTTACCAGTGGTCAGGTATCGAGAACGACGACACTAACGTATTTCCCGAGAACCAATGGCCAGAATATCGTTTCGCGGGTAGAAGACGAAGATTTTGGTGGAACCAACAGAGAAATCAATCGCACGTTCGATACCGAAGGAAATATGACGATGGAGGAAATATATGGGGTCAGGAATACCTATTTATATGATGGAGAGGGTAACGTCAGTCGTCGAACGAATGAGCGTAGTCAACGATGGAACTACTCTCGATATGAACGCGGGGTAGCGAGAACTGAATCGCAACCAGCTGGGGTTAGTATTAGTAGAACTGTTGACGACCTGGGAGGCGTTGATTCAGAAACAAATGGGAGAAATTACACCACCGATTATGATTACGATGGACTGGGGCGTATTACTTCAGTAGATTTTCCGCGTGGGAGTACTGCCTCTATATCTTGGTCAAGTACTACTAGAACAGTAACCCGTGGAGGATATTATGAACGAACGGAATTCGATGGTTTTGGCCGCCCCAGCTGTTTACGGCAAGAAAATGTCTATATTAACTACGATTATGATGAACATGGCAGGCTGGTTTTTGAATCCTACCCTGGGTCAAGCTGTGGTGCCTCAACGGGTACCAGTTACCAATATGATGCGCTGGACAGACTAACCCGCATGACGCACAGCGATGGTAGCTATGTTTCCTACACCTACCTAAATGACAATGAAGTACGCGTGCGTGATGAGCGCGCCCATAATACAACCTACAGCTATCGTTCCTATGGTGATCCTGATCAGAAAGAATTGATGCGGATTGAATCGCCTGAATCGATTACCACGGATATTGCGCGCAATGAGATAGGTCAAATCACATCTGTCTCGCAAGGCGGACTGACCAGAACTTATAGATACACCAATTCATCCAATCCATTTTTGTATTCTGAGATCCACCCAGAAACAGGCACCACGACCTATGGTAGAGATGCCGTTGGTAATATGACTTCTAAAAGAGTCGGTAGCTCAGCTACGACGACCTATACCTATGATGGGCTGAATCGCCTGACATACATCAATCATCCTAGTGGTACGCCCGATATCGACATGAATTACGATGAGGCGGGTAACCTAGTTAAAATAGTAGCAGTAGGTGGGAATAGTTCTAAAGACTTCTACTACGATGCCAATGACAACATGTGGCGAGAAAGACAAGCTATTGCTGGAGTGACCTATTACGTCGACTATACCTATGATAGCCTGGATAATCTGGCAACACTAAGATATCCCAGTGGACAGATAGTTACTTTCAATCCAGACGACTTGGGTAGACCAACCAGCGTGTTTCCGTACGTGCACGATGTTGACTATTTCAGAAATGGTACGGTTCAACGATTAGATTACGCAAATGGTCGATACATTATCAATACGCTTGATAGTCGTCAGCGATTGCGTGATATTGATCTTTCGGGTGGTGCAGTCAATTTACGCTACAGTTACGACGCCGCAAACAATACAACGCAAATTACCGATTATCAAAACAGCGCACGTACGCGAAATCTTGGCTATGATGATATTAATCGGCTTGAGTCTGCATCGGGTTTGTGGGGCAGTGGATCAATCAACTACCGATCTGGTTCAGCCACGAATATTTCTTCAAAGAACATAGGAACACAGAGCATTTCTTACAACTATTCCAGCAATCGCGTGTCTTCTGTATCCGGTCTGCCTGGCGGTACGCGCAGCTATACCTATGATCACTATGGCAATATCGCCAGTAAAACTGGCGGACTGGAATATATCTTTGATGACGCATCAAACTTGCGCACAATCGAATTAGCTAATTCAGTCATTAGGTCTTACGACTACGATGGCCTGAAGAATAAAGTGCGTACTACGCAAAATAGCGTCAGTACTATTCACATCTATAGTAAATCCGGGCAATTGCTGGCAGACCATAACGCCAGTGGTGTTGCGCTAAAAGAGTATGCATATTTGAACGGTAAACTGGTTGCTAAAATCGCGAAGAGCGGCGCGCCCCCACCTAATACCAACCAAAACACCCCCGTTCCTCTCGTACTGAATCAGGTCAATACAAATACCTATGGCTGGGGATATGGTAATAGTAACCACAGAGATCATCTGATCGTGTCTTTTGATGACCCCAATAGGAATGTTAAATTCTGTGCCGTTGGCTTGCACATTTCCTATTCTACCGAAGTTCGGGTTGAGCTTAATGGTGCATTTCTTGGCTATATGGATGTCGGGAATAATGTGGAAACTTGTTTTGATATTGCAGAATCGCAGTTTATTGCTGGTACCAATCAAATCAAGTTTGTACAGGCCGTGTCAGGTAATATATGGGGCGTAACGAATATTCGTATTGGTAACGTGGTGATGCCGCCGATCCTTTTCCTTTTACTGGGGGATGAGTAATGAAACACAAATTATTGAATAAGCTGGCTGCGTTGGCAGCCCTGGTGTGCATTATTGGTACTCAACCTCTGAGCGCAGATACTGTCACATACATAATTACCGATCCTGCTGGTTCACCGATTGCGGGGATGAACCAGGCCGGTGCGATTACCTGGCGGGAGAACTATCAGCCGTTTGGTGAGAAACTGGAGAATTCATCTGCGTCAACGGATAATGATATCTGGTTTGGAGGCAAGGAGTACGATGACGATACGGAGTTATCGTTCTTTGGGGCACGATATTATGAGCCGACCATCGGACGTTTTGTTTCAATTGATCCACAAGGCTTTGACGAGGAGAATATATTTTCGTTTGGGCGCTATGCTTACGGGAATAACAATCCGTATAAGTTTGTTGATCCGGATGGGAGGGCTGCCATTCTCTACCCAATAGCTGTTTTTGTGGGCAAAGAGCTGGCAGCAGAAGGGGCAAGTCAAGCAACTGGCGGTGCAACTGATTTTCTATCTGTTAGGCGAGCCGGAACTAAAGCGGCTAAATATATTTCGAGAAAGGCCGCAAAGGGTGGAAAGAGTGGTTCAGGAACTGACTTTGTTGTCACCTCCAAAGGCGACGCTGTTCCAGTTCCCGATGGAGCAACTGGCCCACGTCCCACTGTCAATAAAGGCGGGAATGAGGTTGGTTTCGAATACACTGGCGGAAGTGGTGGAAAAGGCATGAACTCACGAGTAGACGGTACACGTGTTATGGACGCCAATGAGCATCAAGGTCGACGGGCAGTGTATATGAATGAAGAGCGGCAAACGGTTAATAAAGCAACGGGGCGTACAGTAAGCAATAGTGATACGCAAGCACACCACTATCTTGAGGAATAAGCCCATGAAGGAAAAAGAGTTTACAGATATATTTTCCCTGAAGGGTGAAGAATTAAGTGGTGTGTGTTTTGTGAGGGACTATATCGAACTTCACTTTGATGGGCCTGTGGTTCGTTGCCTCGCAGATATAAGAATATCTACAAAGGGGGAAGAACTCGGCATTGATGATATTGGTTTCCGGGCTAGCCTTTGTAGTGCTATTGGCCGTGTGGTAGCTGAAGTTGACGCTAGCGAAGGAAACGAGCTGGAGATAAGTTTTGGAAATTTCGATTACGTTCGGGTAGAGGGGAAGAAATTAGGTGCGGAGTTCGCGCATTTCATTTCATTTCCCGAGAAACGACTGCAGGTCTGGGAAGTAGATTAACCTGACTAAATTCACTTTACCAATGAACGAATTTTCAAGACAACGAAAAAATGATCTACAAGCAACAATTCAAGTTTCTTCTTTATTGCGCCGAATTCAAACCGCTTTAGACGAAAATTTATCAGAGTCGTACACTCTGAGAATTAGTGTTGCCAAAGAACCGAAATGGGAAAAGAGTAAAAATGGAGATGAAGTTTTAGTGCGTTGGTTATGCTGGAGCATCAACAAGGGCGAAATCGAGGTAGTACCACCAGAGTTTGAAGTAGTAGGTAAAGATGTCACGTCTCAGACATTAAAAAAAGAGCTTCCTAGAATATTCAACAACATAAAAATAATTGTGGACAATGATATTGAAGTATAGCGGCCTTCAGAACAGCAACGGCGAGATGCGAGCCACTTCTAAAGGATCTAGAAATTCCTGGCAAATAATCGGTTGGACCTGCGAGGCCTGATGAAATATATGGAGGTGGTTGAGTTATGGATATTTTGATTGCAAAAAGCTTGTCGGACTACGAAAGCTGGGTTGAGTCCAATAGCCCTGAAAAATTTACTTTGTTTGACTACATACATGGAATACTTAGCACAAAAGACATAGAGCTAGATATAGTTTTTGCTATCTTGAAATTCTTTTGGCCCGAGTTTTGTAATGTCAATGGTTTAGTTTTTTTGCAGGAAGAGTACTCTGAGAGTAAATATAGAGAATTGATCCAGCAGGGCTATTCTGGGAAAGATTTAGAATACTGGATGAACCTAACTAGTATCGATGGGCTGTTTGATAAAGCCACATTCGAGCAAAGTAAATATCTAGGTCGTCAGATTACTAGTATATGGGAATCCAAGTTAGAGAAAGACTTTCCTGATAAACTATTTAAAGTAGATTGTATTATTGATGGAGATGAAGTTTTTACTGCTTTTTATCAGCAGAACTAAGCATACTTTGTCCACCGTATTTCGTTCTCTGAGAAGCGTCTGTAAACCTGGGAATTTTCTTAGTTAGCTAAATATATAGGCGAGTAAATGGATGAGGGGGCTATTGCCCCCTCTCTCTATCTAGGTAATCAGCGACATCACGTATATCCGCGACACGTGATTTTCCAACACGAAAAGTTCGCACCGGACACCGCCTCGCACTAATTGCATTAAGCAGCGCACGTGGGTTGGTATAGTGCAAAACATCGGCTAATTGCCGAGTATTTAATGTCAAACTATCATACCTCTCATAGAGTATGGTTGCGGTCTCACTTAAAGAACTCATGGCTATATTTCCACGCCATGATCCCTAAGATCACTGCGGCAGTAACTGGCAGGCATGGCCTTGTCAAAGACATAAAGTTCATGCGTACCCCTTCAATTGACTTGTTGTGTTGTTAACTCAAGCATCACAACGAAAACGTTGATGAAGCAGGTCAACACAACTACAGTTTTGAAGGAACTGCAGGAGTAACTATACGTAAAATGATAGATAAAGGCAAAACTGCGCTCTGTTGTGTTGAGTTTACTAAAAGTAGGGTTGTGTGGACATTTCCACGCGTCTTAAAGAGAAGGAGAATAACGCCTTCGTATACCTATTACCTGGAGAGAAAATCGGGTGGGACACTATAATTGATATTGATACTGGTACGATCAACTACGATTCGGTTAAGTATTTCATGAACGAGCTGATTGCGCTTATCGGGGTTACACGCTGCCCACACATCTTCCAATGTTTTAGGGGCAGTCGTTTCACCACTTTCGGAGCGGAGTAACTTAAGTTCAGCGTCAATTTCTTCTATGCATTGCTCCAGCGGTTTATGCTTTTTACTAAATCGCGTCTTTGAGATTGTATTGTCAATATAGAGGCGGTAGAGCTTGTCCATCTCAGACTCAATTGCGCGTTTGCGCTCGGCAAGCAATTCGATCTGTTCGCCCTGCGCTTTTATTCCTTCCTTCCCTTTTTTGAGTTTAGCGAGGGTCTGTTTACCAATGGGGAAGTCAGCAAGTTTTTGGGCAAAGATCGATTCTATGGTATCTACGGTGATACTGTTATCGCATGCTGAGCAGAAGTAGCTCTTGCGTTGGTGCGGTTGGTGCATATGTGCACCACACGCACAATATGTTAGGCCGGTAAATACACCGCGAGGTTTCTTTGCTACAGGCTTTTTGCGCTGAGCAATGAGTATATCATTGGCGTGGTTCCAGGTTGCTTCATCAACTAGTGGCTCAATACGAGGGAAGCGCCATTGAGTTGCTGGCTTAAGAAGCCGGTATTTCTTTGGTCCACGAACAGGTCGGTAATTATCTTTATGATGACCTTTCGCAATAGGGTCGCGCAAGAAGCGGTCAATACTACTATCAGAAAATTTCGCTCCAGATCGTGTGCGATAACCCTTCTGGTTAAGTATCTTTGCTGTAGTAAGTTTGCGCTTATGTGTGAGGAATAAATCAAAAATGAGGCTACGGATTGGTGCCTCAGTAGGGTCTGGCTCAAATCCTTGCTCTGTGCGCCGGTAACCATAGGGAGCCGCGCCACCAGACTTTGGTTTACCCCTCTGCGTATTCACGCCCATACTAATATCCTATGTCTCCAATTATTCTCATTTCCGCACTTGGTATAGGGGAAAGTATATAGGCTACCGTGCGTTGACGGTAGCCTTTGGTTTTATAGCGAACCACGCTCTGCCATACTGATAACTTCTATGCCGCTGACAATTAAGTGGTCAAGAACGCGTATGTCAAACAGTGCTAATGCAGCAATTGCTTTTTTTGTAATTGCTCGGTCCGCTGTACCTATTTCGCATACGCCACTAGGATGGTTATGCGCAAATATTAGTGCTGCGGCATTATGGACGAGCGCACGTTTGACAATTTCTCTAGGATAGACTGCTGCGCTATCAATGCTGCCCGAAAAGAGCTTTTCAAAGCAGATCACGCGGTTGCGTTGGTCAAGGAATATGCAGCAGAACTCTTCGTGCTCAAGAAGACCAATCTGCATTTGCAGAAATTCTGATGCTTGGTTGGGTGACGTGAGTTCACCAAGTCGATGAAATCGAGATGTGATAATGTTTTTCGCTAGGCGAATAATCTCATCACAGCTTAGCGCGTGAGCAAAACCATGACGTTTCCCGCTTTGGGAGTGACATGGGCTAAATTTTGACATTGTAACCTCCTGTAAATATGAAGAACTATTTCCAGGATAGGGAACTAGAGGGATATGAAATAGGGTGGGGAATGTCAGGTACGGGCGACATTCTCCATGGGTGAGGTGGGGACGTGGGGGACATGTATAAGCGCAAGCAACGGTTACCACTCAGCCATCTTAAATAGCTGTCTTTGATCACCTTCATGATGAAAGGTGCAATTATTTTTAAATTTGCGCAATGAATTCAAAATTAAAAATATAGATTTGCTCGTCATTGACAATATCCATCCTATTCCTGATCCAGTTTTTATCCTAGGATAGTGGTATGCAACTAACAAAAAAACAATTACGAGAATACAAGAATATTCACGAAAAAGAGTTTGGGGTAAAGATCACCAAAGAGCAGGCTTACATCTACGCATCGCGTCTTATTAACTTTGGTATTGTTGTGTTGGACAAATCTTACGAACTAGACGAAATCATTATTTCCGATGAATAGCGATTGTTGGAACATTTAAATTCTTGATGTAAATATTGCGCGTTGGTCTTACAAAATTATCGACCTAGTTTAGATATCCCATTACAATGACCGTCCGAGTCTTGCCCTTAGCAGTCATACGTAATGGCCAAGCTCACAGGCAACAATGGAGCGTAGCGGAATTGCTGTCCGAGTGCAGAACTTTGTTATACTGCACATGAACCTGCTCCAAATTTGCGCATTCGGCGAGAGCGGACATAGAATTAAGAAAAAGAACGTTCTTAGGATATCCATTGGAAATCTTGGCGTGTCTTTTTCGGTCAATCGCTGCAATCCCTCCTTCCTTTCATCGTTTCGGTTACCACCTAGTGGAAATGTTAACGTGTAGTTTTCGTTTGACTAACTACGCCTTTAAAGTATTCAAACTTGAGGTCTTTCTTCACGCGCAGAACAGCGACTGTATTCGTGAATTTGCTATCACCGTAGCCCGACTCCCTTGAGTCATAACGATGTAGCTTGATAAGGATTAAGAGATCAACCTTGAACGCGCTTAACAAATTGCTGAGAAACCCCGTTTTGGAGATCAGGCGAACACCGGTGCTCTCTCCCTCTTCGTAGGGCATCCTATAACCCCATGCCTGTGTTCTCGCTGCAAGCTTTCTGCGGGGCAGACGCAAGGTGCGCTTGAACGGGTCTCCCGGAGTGACAGAGAAATGCTTTGCGTATTTCGAAGCGAAATACGGTCGGTGCTCGACCTCAATCACACTCAGCGGGTCATACTCATCAAGCCCGGTTCCCTCACGAGAGGGCGTAACGATCCATGGCTGAAACCCTTTCTTGTGGTTACCAAATTGCCGCTCCTGATCGTCAGAATCGAAGGCCGGCAGCCAGACTAAGAAGCCTTCTTCCGCAATCAGCTCCTTAGCACGGCTTTTCGCCTGCCGTGAGGGAACCAGAGCGGAGCTGATATGGACATTGATTCCGTCAGGCGACTTCCAGTCGCCCTCAACGACGAGCTCGTCTGATATTTTTCGGGACTGAATGCCTACAAGACTGAGAACCTTGTCGCGATCTCCAGTCAGAACGAGGCCATCCGTGCTGTTCTCCATCACGTTCTGTATAGTGTCGAGTGGTGCACGGTCCATTCCGTCTGAAAGCCACAAGCCATCACTTCTATTGAGCAGGTTTGACTCTAGCCATTCGGACCACGGCCGCCCATCCTTCCAGTCTGTCGACGCCTGGTGAGTCTTGAGAAGCTTGCCAGCTGCGAGATAGATCGCATGCCAGGCAAGGTAATGACCGTAGCCGTGCATACCAGAGGGAAGTGCTACCGTTCTCTGCCCTGTCCGGATTTCACGGCCACCCTTGTCATACATTGAGGCAATGACGGGATCGAGGCCGTGGACGGTCTCTTTTACGAGGTCCTTCACTTCCCAACCCGGCGCTGAGAACGTGTCGGAAAGGAAATGAACTTTGTACTTGTCGAAGTCGTAGTCGAGCGAGAATTTGTGTTTGGGCTCCGGCGCGTCATCGGGGCGAGCCCGATAGAAATCTCCATAGGAACTGCGCCGCCCCTTCTTACATGGAAGAGTAGATTCATTGACAGATAGCAGCTCATCGCGCTCAGTCGCTTTGAGCTTGATCGCGTCCGCCTCACCACATGCCAGCAGCGCCTGTGCTGCGAAATGCCTCATCACAACATGGGTCTGCCGGGGATTAAGTGCGACCGAACGAAGCATTGCTTCGTGCTTGGCTATTGCCTTTGGTGCATCGCGAGCGATACGAGCAAGCGCGATAAGCAGCCAGAGTCGTGCATGCAGACAGTAGAACGGCAGCTCCGAGGCCTGAAAAGCTTTCGCATCCTTATCGCCGAACTTCTTAACAAGGGCGTCGATGATCTCCCAACACTCAAGCCGGGCAAAGGTGCGCACGGTGTGCGCAGCAAGCCATCGTTCAGACGTACGTGGAGAAGCTAGCGACTGCCAAACGAGTCCGGCTGCAACGGTGAGAGGATCGTCGGTGGGATAAAGGCCACGCCTCCACGAACCATCCGGTACTGTATCGGTGAGCCTAGCAGCATTGCTATTGAGAAGACGTGATAGGGCGGTCTGCCCGTGTCCTTCATCTGCATGTTCGACGATGATTGTCGCAAGGCCGATCCATGCGGACGCCGGAACAGACCAGTTAGGTGCTGCAAAAACTTTGACAAGCTCCAAGGCAAGTTTTTGCATCGAAACGCCCGTCAACTCCGCGAGCTCTCGCAGCCTATATCTGGACAGGCGATCAAAGCTCAGAAATTCTTCTGCATGAATTTCCAATATAGGGATAGCGATCTCATGATAGGTACGCGCAATGACTGGTGAGCTGCCTGACCACTTGGCCTTGCAGTGCTCAAGCTCTTTCTCCTTCGCGTAACTCTCCAGACCCTCAGCGCGTGCGATCATCTGAATGTATGCCGTGCGATCTCTTACCCTGACCTTAGACCGAAGACGATTAAAGAATTCTCTTTCCTGCTCCCGAGACGGCGAATGCCGGTTGATCTGCTCAAGTGCTGTGACCAGTGCGTCCTCGTCCAATGGGTCGGTCGCAGAAGCGAGTGCTTTAGTGTCAGAGACCTCGGGCTGAGATTGATCCGGCATCGTTCCAAGTCTTGGTCTTGCATCGCCTTTGGGGTGATAGTTCCTGTGCTCGTTGCCCTCACGAATGACTGCATCAAACTTGGGATAAGCCGCTCTAAGAAGCTTGGTCAGCGGATTGGCGGAACCCAGCGCGCTCTTCGCGATCTCCTCTACCGTCGATGACGAATAGACACCGGGATGATTATCGAGATACTGGTTGATGAACTCACTTACGACCGCCTCGGCATTCCTTGCCGTGGCCGCATGTAGGGCTTTTCCGAAAGCGCTTGAATCGCATTCCCAGAGCTCGGCGGGGTCGGCTAGGCGATTGAGTGCCAATGCGTATTCCGGCGAAATCTTTTTATCACGAAGCAAAGCCGTGAGATAGGGAAGCAAGGTATAGGAGAGATCGATCTTCTCGCGGTCGTGCCATCGGGACAGCTTGGCCAGCCCCCTTACGCCGGCGGTTCTAGACATCGCAGCACCGAACGCGCCCCAGGGAAACTTGTGTTCTTCGTAGGACATATTGAGCTCACAAACGTTTGTGAGCGTATGAAAGTCCTTCTCGGGAAGTGCTTTACCTTTGACTGATGAAGCAAAGCAGAGCAGCTCATGAGTAAAGCTGTAATCGCCGGAGCCAATCGAATCAAGCTGTTCGAGCCCGATGCGGAAATATTCCTGCGCGTCAGCAGCGCTGACAGGCAAGATCGCGCATGCAAGGCGCGCATAATGGGCAGAGCGCGTTTGAACGTCATCTTCCCTATCAATGAGCTCTTTCGCCACGCCGGCTTGCTCAACCGCTATCGCTTCCAGCCGCCAGTTGCGATTGATAATCGATACAAGCTGGATGAGCGTTGACGGATCTTTAAGGTTCTGCTTGTCGAGCCGAGTGATCAATCGCCGAATGGATACGGCTTTGAGATCGGAGCGCGACCAGAGAGCAAACAACACAGCCGAGAGACCGAGTGATTGGAAATACAGATTGAACTGGTGTTCGTAGTAGCGGTTTTCCTTGTTCTTTCTCGTATCATCCCAGACATCGAGAAGGGCCTTGAACGGCTTGTCCGCTGAGCCGCGCGGAGCAGCCCATAGCACCGACATGGCGCGCGTAAGACGAAACAACGATGGAAGTCTGTATTCAAGAAAGTGCTCCGCCTCGGATCTCAGGCCATCGCGTGAACGCCTCTTCGCTTCCTCCTTATCCTCTTCCCACTCTTTACGCTGCTGCGCACCCATTCGCCTTTTGATCGTCACCTTTAGGTCCTCAAGACTTACTGAGCGGACCACGCCCTTCGCGTGGGGCAATAGCTCTTGTGGCAGGAGATCTCGTTCGGCAATGTCCTTTCCTTTCGCGGCGGCAACCAGCGAAAGCCTGAAGAGGAATGGGAACGAGCCCCGGTCTGACCAAGTATCTACGAACGTCCAAATTCGTGGGCGCTCGTGGGGCGCGCGCAGGGAAATTATAAGCGCTTCCTTGTTCATCCCGTGGGAAGCGGCAATCGCTGCCGTCTTCCTTAATCCATCGGAGAAATCGTAAGTGCGCGGCTTGGTCGTTGCCCCGCTTGATTTGAACTTTGACTTCCTTTTACAAGCACTGCCAAGACGGGCGATGACATCACGACATTGCTTATCGGAAAGCTCTGTAAATGACAGAGCTCCGGTGAGGCAATCAATCGCTGATGACGCATGGTCGATGAAATCAGTAAGGGTGCTCTTCTGTCCGGGATCGCGGCTGGTGGCGCAACGCAGCAGGTAGAAAAGTTCCTCGCATACCTCGAAGCCATACCAGTCGTACCAGTTGCGCATAAAGCCCAACGCGTATTTGGGTTGACCCTGCAGTATCAGATACAGCGGTATCGCAGCATGGTCGATGCGCTCAGGACGCGGACGGCCATAGTCATCGTTGTCACTCTGAAGATCGTGCCTGACCCATTCGCGCAAATTGCGATAGTGACGCGCGGCATCGTCAATGTCACCTGAGAGCAGATTGGCGATTGTGAGTCTCGCATGTCTTGCACCAGGCCATTTGGTATGCGTCTCGAACAGTCTCCTAAGCGCATCGACGTCCCGCGCATTCACAGCCAGATCGGGATTATCAAGAATGAAATCCGCACCTTTCTGGTCGCTTGCTGCTACGCTTGACAGCTCGACAAGAAGTTTGACGAGGCTATTGTTGTCTGATTGCGCCACCGCATGCACGACAGCGGCTTTTAGGCGTGCGTAGCTGATCCTGCGCTGCCCGACCGTGCTGGGTATAGCTGCGGGGAACCTGGTATCAAATGCCAGCTTGAACAATTTCCTACCGTCACCAAGACGTTGAAGAAGGCCGGGAAGCGACCTGGCTGCATAGACGGACCTATCTTGACGCTCCATGAGATTCTTGGCGACGGTCCGTAGCGCACTCGTCTGAGAGCCGTAACTCTCCCGAACCAATGTCTCGGTTGGCTCGTCACGGAAAGTCATGCCCTGTTCGGTTTGATCCAGCAAAGGCGCAAGGTCCGAGGCAAAACTCTCGATCGCACCAATTGCCATCCCGTGCGCTTCCGCATATTCGCTGATCGGCACTGGAGGCGGGAGCACTGAAAGACCTGCGAGAAATGCATTGATTGCCTTCTTCTTATAGCCGCGCCGTACGGCTTCTGCCAATGCATCGTCGATCCGCTTCTGCAGAAGATTGTCGAGCGCGATAGGCTTATCTATTTCAGAAGCGTCCAGGAGACCCCTATCGCAGTCTGCAAGATGCTCAAGGATGCGTGCGTTGCCGTTTGAGCGCGCCTGAGCGACACGGATTTCTTCAGCATTGATGCCCTTCACACGAGCACGGAGATAAGCACTGGTTTCACTCAAGCTGAAGGCGCGAAGTTGAAAGTCTTCGTAGCTAAGGTCGCCGAGCGATCTCTCGATGCGGTGCGACCGGCAGGAAACAATGAGCTTTACGCCGGGCACGGGACCAGACCGCTCGAAGCTCTCGATCAGCTGCATCGGAAAAGAGTTTTGCTTACGCTCCTTCGCGAATTCTGCTGAATTATCAATCGCATCCAAGAAAATGATGAGCTCACTGCTCTCATTCGCGGTTGCCAGAGTGTTTACACACTGGGTGAGCCTTTTGCGGAGCGTGCTAAAGAGGAGCTCGGGATTGTCGCTTCCGGGCAATATAGGGTCACACAGGCTTCGGCAGGCAAGTTCATTTGCGATGTGAATCAAGCCGCGATTGGCAAGATGGCGGCCATCTTCGGGAGAACGGTAAGCACCGCCGCCGAAGCAATCAAAGAACACGACTTCATGGTCATCAGAAAGCGTGGAAGCCAGACTTTCCAGAAACACCGTCTTTCCGACACCGCCCTCTGCGTGGACTAGTAGCGGCCTTGTTAGTGACGGCACAATCCCGATTGCATCGGGGAGCTGCTCGCGCGGGACAACTTCTCCAACATCGGCAAGGCTTGCGGGACATGGCAATAGATTGTCAATATCGGAGAGTTCAAGAGCCGACAGCACGTCAACCTGCCGTATAACCTTGAGGTGTTCTTCTTCGTAACCGGCCTTCTTGCGAACCATATTGCGTACATCACCAAGGCGAGCACGGGCTGTCGCATCCGAGGTTGCTGACCAGTCTGAGAGAATCTTCCGCAGATCACCCTTCGTGTCTTTGAGGCTTCCGGACATGCCTATTAGCAGGACCTTCGATGCGAACTCCTTGAGCCCATCGCCCGTAAGACCGGCAGCGGTCTTGAACTGTTTCGCCTGCTTGAGCGCTTCACCACTGAGCCGCGATCCGGTTGCCACCCCTTCGACAGCGGTGAGAAGTCCAGCGAAGATCGGTCGGTTAGTTATCAGCTCGAAGAAGAGCTTTTGAGTCGTTGCGGCTTGACCGTAATTGGCGAGATTATCCCGGTAAGACTGCGCAAATTTCTTGACAGTCTTTTTTGCATCGCTGGCGCGAAACTCTTTTTGGGATTGCTTAGGCGAATATTTTAATTGAAGGATTTCAACACGATCCGCTACCTCGAAATACGCGTCCTTGCCGTAGTAGAGCGTGAGATCGGCGACATCAGCGGCTTCCTGTGAGGCACGGCTTTCGTCCTTTTCAGAAAGCCCCTCGACGGCTATTCCAATAAGCCCATCGCTAGGCAAAAGCAACTGCATAGCCTTTCTCGATGCCCAGGCCTCATGAAATTCATGCCCGTCACGCGACGGTCCAACGATATCAATCAGCTTAGTTTTTTTGAACATTACATATTATTAATCAGTCTTAAAACTCGCTATCATGCAATAATGACTTTAAACAGCTAACCCATGTACTTTTTTTACTGCATATATTTGATAATGTTGCGATCAGTAACAATTATCACCCTATTATTAAATTTCGAATCAATATACACGTTTGATTTTATTGCCAATTAGTTCAATCATACTTGAAATGTCTCCTTAGTGCTGATTGGAGCCTTTAAGGGAGCTCACCCACTATAAGGGAGTTTATCTAAACGATTCTTTAGGGTTGATTGCAGCCATACACAATTATTACCAAAACGGTAGCTAAGAGTATTCTACAATCACTGCCCGATGATATCGAACCTTGAAATTATCGATGTCACGTCAGGTCTGGAGGTTTACATTTCAAAGGCATGATACTCATCAATCTCACTAGCTAATTTTACAGTTTCCTCGACTAAGGTGCGGACATCATCCGGTTCCCGGAGCATTACCGAAAACTCGCCCCCTGAAAGGCCAGTTTTCCCTTTGTTAAACGGGGATACAGTAGTTCGAGCAATGCCATCTTTGCACATATCCAATTTCAGCAATAGGATGGGCAATAACTCATTTACTACAATCTCCACCCTATGCCAGTCCACTGGTGTGTGTATCCTAGGTGTATGGATATCAGGCAAAGCACAATCGAAGAATACATTCGACTAATGAAGGAAGAACACGATGAAATTGTTAGCGACGAAGAAGCACGTTGGCAAATTTTTATGTTTGCTCACCTCTATCACCTCATAGCACAAAACTCACCAGCAAAATCAAATGAAAAATTTCTGGAGAAGTAATTTACTACCCACTTTTGAATCTCCACCAATTAATTAAAGAAAGCCCTTCAGTTCTTTCGGGAATCCCTCCAGTAAATCCATTTCTAAGTAGTTCTAGCACCAACCTGACATTAAAATAGTTAGACCAATTACCAAGCAATAAGTGAGCAATATGACGGTGGACTGTAAACACAAAGACGTGGATTGCCTTAATCAATACGAATTTATAAGAAAGTATCGCTGTAACAACTGTGGCGAGGTGATGATGTGTGCGTGTGATGAAGAATTTGGTCGGAAGCACCTTCCGCACCAAATTAATAGCGGAACTTGGCTAGATACTCGTAAATCTGTACCAGTTACGTTAGGTTTTCAAGAGGAGATTTGCCCAGAATGCAGAGGCAATCCCCCCGTTGCTGCGCCAAAGGCATCCATGATGGGGGCTACGAGCAAAATCAAGCGGTATTACTGGCGTGAACTGTATTTGGAAACTACAAAAAAGTTTTATGACACTCACCCTGAGCTGAACCCCAGTTATTTTTCTGCTAGACACTCTTTTTGTGATGAGTTTAAGGCCGTTGAAGAGAAAGTGCTTGAAGATCTCAAAATATTGCACTCCACAAGTCCAAAGTATAACTACTCTGAACTAAGTCAAGCTAATGTGATTTCCCAGACAGACACGGAAGTTATATTAGTAAACGCCGAACACATAAAAGAACCTGGAAGAAAGGTTGGGATAAGAGACAACGGAAAGATTTTTAATGTAGAAGAATTCGCCTCTAACTATTTCAGTAATCATGGATATCACGTTCTCGAAACTGAGAGCATCCCCTTCCATGTATTGTTTGGAGTATTCATGTGGTTGGTGATACAGGATTGCAACGACCCCTTGGGAAGAGTTGTACAATTTGGGAATCGAACTGACTTTGATTTAAAGTCGAAAAATGGAGGCATGGTCTCAACGATATTACCCGAGGATTTTGGTACACCTGGATACTACCGTAGAAGGAAACCTCATATCTCAAATCATCTTGAGGAACTCAATGAGCTTGACTGGCTTTTTGACTATTGGTTGGAACCCAGCTCAGGTCTCAGACAATATTTATGGGCACACCGTGAAGAAGATATTTTAAAGGCAAAAGAGGTCATGAAGATTATGGGGCTGTCAAATTTGCGTAAAACTCTTGAATACTTGTCCATGGATTATTGGAGAAACTATTGTGGATGGCCTGACTTATTGGTGTACAACGACAATGAATTCTTTTTTGTTGAGGTAAAATCATCAAAGGACAGACTGAATGACGATCAAAAAAGGTGGTTTTTAGGAAACCATAAATATCTGAATTTTACAGCCAAAATTTTTAAAGTGGGCAAACAGCGAAAAGATAGACAAACTAATACGAAATAAATTGGAGATAGTGGGTCATTTGATGAAGTGAGAATCAGATAGAGTTGTATATCTACGCTCTACTTCACTATACGTCTCTCGGCCTTTTCTATAATGGATAAAGTCGGATTACGCAGAGTAAATTCTCTTGTAGTGGAGGTTAAGGGATACGAACAGCTAAACTTAACGTGGGCATTACCAGATTAGCAATTCTGAGGTACTATTACGACTAAGGGATATTAAAGGAAAAACACTATGACCAAATCAGAGCTAAAAAAGAAGGGCAAGTTGTGTAAGAAATGCTTGAATAAATGCTCAGTGAGGGCCAAGAGTTGCTCAAGCTGTGGTTCTGAAAAATTTGAACCTGACTGGATATTAGTAAAGGAGAGAATAAATAGATCTATAGGTGTTCAGATCACAAAGCCTAACCCTGAGTATTCAAAAGAAAACCGAATTACGCTAAGCAAATGGTGGCCAGGAGCGAAAAATGGTGGTCAGACATTTCATATAGCCAGACCCGGTGATTGGGAACAGATTGAATATATTATTAATGACAAATTTTTACCTCTCTTGGGGTGGAAAAGTAAAAAACAACTTGTCGAGCAAATTGCACATGATGATAAGCAAGGTGAGAATTCAGATGGATATATGGCGTTGGCGAAATCGCATCCAGACTTTCTCAAAAAACTGGTTGCCGCAATAGACCCTAAGGATTTCTCCGAAAATGAGTTTAATTCGATGGTCGATGTTTTTGGAGAGATATCGGACGCTATGACAAAAGCAAACCGTGGATTTAGGGAGGCGTTTTTAAATGTAGTCAAGAAATTACCTAAACAGAAGACTCGTGCTTTGGAAGATCTCAATTTGCTATTAGAAAACTGGGGCCTTCAAGTTGTTACGAATGTTGCCCAGCAAGTGCAAAACCGTATTGAAACTCTGGAACTATTTGAAGATCGTGTTTTAGATGATAAAACTCACGAGATCATTGGTGTAAATTCGATTCACAGAATCCTCGAGCGATCAATGTGGATGATTGATGAGAAGTACTGGTTACTTCAATCAAATAAAACTCTGCTTACCTATATCGGCAAAGAACTGAGTAAAAAAGACAAGAAAAAGTATGGCAAAAAAAGACCAGATTTTGTCTGTGGAACTATCGGAAAGAAATTAATTATAGTTGAACTGAAACGCCCGTCACACCCATTGAATGTTGAGGATTTAAACCAATTGGAGGATTACTCAGTAATTATTGATAAGTACAAGGGCGCAAGGTACAGCGTTGAGTGTTTTCTAGTAGGCTCTAAGAAGGATTCTGAGCTGGATAGTTACCTCAAACGCCGAAAAGGAGTGAGCGTACTCACTTATGACGATATTATTTCAAATACGAGAACAAGATATCAGGAGTATCTCAAATCACTTCATGAATAGTGATCATATTGGCATGGCATCAACTACATCCAGTGAGGAATTTTTAGATGAGTAGTTTTTTGCACGCTCCTCAATTTCCCGTATACTGGATAATGTCTGGTCCAGCCGACATTGCCCATACAATTTTCTGAAATCCTTTATTACTTCCCTCAGTTCGGGAATAGACTGCGATTTGGGTGAGACACAGAACGGTTTTTTGGCTTGAATTAGCAGTTTTCTGTCCTTAATCGTAGGGTTCGAACCTACAGTTTTCAGAATTAGGCGTTTTGTTTCTAAATCGCCCTCATTAAACGCAAAAATCGCTTGGTTGCGGAACTTTACATAGCTTTCAAAGGGTTCGAACCATGGTTTCTGGTTCTCCATATTTTTGATGTTTTCACGCAGTTTACTTCGCTCAAAATCTATTTTTCGACGCTCTTCCACATACTCATCTTCTGGAATCTGCTCATTCATCCGCATTTGATTGAGGATAACTAACCGCTGCTTGGCTTTTTGAAGTTCTTTCTTGATAGCAAGTACCTTGTTTTTACTGACCTGTGCTGGCAAATGTGATTGATGTTCAGCCTCGCTGACTAGCAACTCATATATGCGATCACTTATCGACAACGACCCCAAAAAATTAATAATCTGTGATTCCAGCACTTTGACTTCTACGGATTTTTGCTTGCAGGCATAATTAGTCTTACGATGCGTACAGTGATAGTAAACATAGCGTGAACCGAAACGGTTTTTCTTGTTTTCTGCTGTTATCGCACAACCGCACTCGCCACATTGCATCATGCCGGTGTAGCTAAAATGCGGTGCATCTACCGAAGTATGCGATTTCAGTGTTCGCCTGCAAAGCTGCTTTTGCACCTTTTCAAAATCCACGAGGCTTATCATCGGCACATGGCTGCCGTTGTATAACTGCCCTTTCCAAGGAATGAGTCCTGCATAGAATGGATTTGAGAGAACCCGATAGATATTGCTTAGTGCCACAGGCCGGCCACCTCGATGTTTAGTCATTACGGTACGCAGTCCCCACTGGTGATACGCCTTTTCATAGACCATTCGCGGTGTATAGCCCATCAACACGTGGTTCCATATCAACTTAACCAGCTCAAATCGCTCTGGATCCGCAATAATCGTCCCGGTTTGCTGGCAGTTCAAGTATCCCAGTGGCGCTCGGTTTGGCAGCCAACCATTTTCGAGTTTTGTTTTTAAACCACGCCTCACATTTTTGCTCAGTGCATCCGAGTAATATTTTGAGAAACTCAATATTGTAGAAAGCATGAGCTTTCCTTCGGGCGTATTGAGGAAAGTATAGGAGGCGAACTGTAGTTCTTTGATGATTTTAAGATCAAGCAAGTAGATGATTTTTCCGGCGTCAACTGAGTTTCGGGACAATCGATCCGGGTGCCATGCCAACACACCATCGGCTTCACCTTTTTCAAGGCGGGCAACCATGTCATTAAAAATTGGTCTGCCGGGTGCCTTAGCACTCATGGATTCTTCTAGCGTATCGACAATATCAACATCAGGGTCTGAGCCAAACTTTTCTAGTAGTTCAGACTTTTGTGACTCGATAGACACAGCCTGCCGATCCTCACTCTCTTGCGATTTTCGGCAGTAAATAAAGTAGCGTAGGCGAGCCATACATCCGTTTTAATCGCAAATTATTCCTTTGGTGTGTCCACATTAGTATCGCTTCGTAATAGAGTCAAGTTCAGGCAGTTGAACACATAGGCACAATATTTAGCATAGGTAAGGAAAGCCATGTTGGGCAGGCTGGGTAATGAAACCCAGCCCTTCCTTTGTCCATCCTCGTGCAATTCAATAAAGCCGTCCATAGTAGTGATGTAATCATTCATCCAAAAGACTATGACGGAGAAAAAACAAAAGACACTGACCGCAACGTCCTATCACGATGTCAACACACTCGCCGAAATGATCTACAACCACGAGATCAATACAACAGCATTTGTTGTTAAGAACAAAGATGGCACTAATACCGTTCCAAAGCTCACCACAGAAGAAGGAAAACCTTTGGTACCATACAGCGCAGACCATCCTTTAATCAAAAGCCGGGTGATTCTTTTCGCACGGTCACCTGAAGCCTACGGTAAAACCGCTGGCCTGATAAAAAGCATTCGCGCATATATCCACCGCTATGTTGATCTCAGCGATGAATTCGAAATCATTGCCACACACTATGCTTTACTCACCTGGCTCTATGATACGCACAACACATTAGGCTATCTACGCATGAAAGGAGACTTTGGCTCTGGCAAAACCAGGTTCTTAACCATCATTGGCAGTATTTGTTACAAGCCCATTTTTGCCTCTGGTGCAGCAACGGTTGCCCCCCTGTTTCATATTCTCAATGATATTGGTGGCACTCTGATTATGGATGAGAGTGACTTTTATCAATCAAATGAAAAATCCCTTATCGCAAAAATACTCAATAACGGTAACTCAAAAGGGTTCCCAGTTTTAAGGTGCGAGAAAACACCCAAACAAACTTTCACCACCCGTGCGTTCTCGGTCTTTGGACCTAAAATATTAGCCACACGGGGCAGTTTTGATGATACAGCACTAGAATCCCGCTTTCTGACTGAAAATGCCGGTGTGCGGCCCCTACGCGCCGACGTGCCCCTTACATTGCCTAAAGAGCAAGCCGAAGAAGCACAAACCCTGCGAAACCAGTTATTGCAGTTCCGCTTTGATCATTTTCACAAAGATTTTGTACTTGATGATACCTCGCTGGACAAAATCAGCCCGCGCATGCAGCAAGTAATCAGCCCACTACTGCAGTTTATAGATAAAGAAGATCAGAATAAAGTTGTCGCCTGGGCTGGTCAACAGCAGAAGCAACAACAAAGGGATCAAGGGATGGAACTACCTGCGCATGTCCTCACAATTCTCTTTGAACTTTTACAATCGCGGTCATCTGCCCAGATCGGCCAGATTAGGAACCGAGTGATGGAAGAATATGGGGATCACTATGAGCATCCCCTGACAGCTAAGGCTGTCGGCATGGTGGTGAGAAATTCTCTGCATCTAAGCACCCGGCGCATACGGGGCCGATATGTGGTTCATAGCTCTGAAAAAGACAAGGTGGCATTACTTGCCAATCGCTATGGCCTCGACAACGTCACCTAAGTCACCACGTCATCGACTTATCCAACACTTATCCACGTTATCCGGGTGTGTGATGTCGCCCCTACACGACATTGCCCACTCATCACAAGCATCCAGAAATTTATTAAAGTAGAGAAATGGTCGCTAGCCGCACCCAGTACATTGACAAATACATATGGAGAAAAACTATCTCAAGACATTGCGACTGAAATCAGGGCTTTTGCAGAAAGACGTGAGCTATCTGCTCGGCATTTCCCGCCAGACACTATCACTCGTCGAATCAAGGCGGGAGCTACCACCATATGAAGCTATTTTGGCAGCTCGCATGGTATATAAGGCAGAAATCACAGACATGATCCCAGACGAAATACAAAGGGTTGAATCACTCGTGGCATTACGTGCAGAAAAGCTCTACCGAGATCTGAAAACCCAAGCAGAATCGCCAAAACTCATCGCCCGTCTGCAAGCGATCAAACAAATTGCAGACATTCATTACTAATCAATCTAATTTAAGGAGGAATGAACAACAAACAAGGCAAAAAGAAACATGAGCCAATATTAGCCATAGATCCTACGGTTCGGGGTTTTGGCTACGTAATTTTTGAAGGACCACGAAGCCCAATTGAATGGGGAACTACTCACTATCGAGTTTGTAAAAACAAGCGTTGTCTCGCTAGGATCAAAAAGCTGATTACTATGTACCAACCGGAAACCATCGTGATTGAGCAATCCAAGCAGTCACTGCGCTGTGAACGTGTGAAAGACCTACTAGATAGCGTCAAGGGCTTGGCCAGAAAGAACGATATCGCCATTGCCACATATACCCGCGAGCAAGTTCTTGAAACCTTTGGTGAGTTTGGCAAACGCACTAAGCACGAAATTGCGCAAACGATTGCTGAATGGTTACCAGAACTCGCACCAAGACTACCGTCAAAGCGTAGATGTTTTGAGACCGAGAGCGAGCAATACGGCATCTTTGATGCCGCCGCCCTCGCGCTTGCGCATATGTATTTAACTGATTAGTACTAGGAGGACAAGGTTAGCGACCTGGAAACAACACGTTATACCGGTACTTCTACAGTTAAGTCCATTGATTGCAGGCTCTTGATTACGCCAAGTTTCATCTTATCGATGCTCTTATCGTTGTCAGAAATACTAAACTGGAAGCCACATGTGGGTCATATTTCATACGATCCTCCACCAATTGAGGTCCTTGGGGCTTTTTAAAATCACCGTAACCGCAGACTTGACAATCGTATATAGTCATTTTTTATTCAATAGGTAACGATTGTCGCGCAACCGTCGCTGTCGGATACCCTTGAGTAACTGATATTTCATGCTGTGATGTCTATAGGTCGTTATCTCGGCAACGCCCAAATGTAGGCCTTTGACTGAATTTCATCAATTGCCATAAATCGTTTGGTATTTTTGCTGCAGTCATAGAAACGCAAATTCTCATTGTTGTAGATTGCATCAATTGCATTACCAACAAATATTGGGAAATGATTGGCGCGAGTCTTGCTGGGTCGCTGGATACTATCGCTAGATATTTCCTGGCATCCAGAATAAAAATCATCATCTTTTAGAAAGTCTAATACCACCCATGCTTCATTTGTATCTATGTCATGTGATTCATTAATCTCCGTCGCTGATTTAGGTATCCAATCCGGAACCCACCCGGCTTCAAGGATATTAGGTACAGAAACAAGTTCAATGTACGACTCGTAATATGATTGAGTAACTTCTAATCTGATCAATGAACGTACAGAAACCCCAACCATTAAGGCCACAATGATGGCTAACAACAATAAAGATTTATACTTCTTCATGATCGATGCTTTTACTCAGAAAGGAAACGATTCGCCGGGTCGATACTGACCACAAAACTTTCTACAATCCCCATTAGGATTAGCGGACCCTTTTGAGCGCCCATAGATATTAGCAGCTTGATCGGCGACCGAGGCTGCAGGTGGGTCACCCTTCACTTGTTGGTCAAACCATTCTCGTGTATTACTTATACATTGCGCAGCATCTTCGCCTCCTTCTCCGCGTTGTGCGGCTTCACAATTTGCCTTACAGTGGAAGTACGCATCTTGTCCAGACCACCCACGATGCGAGCCACCCGTCCAATAAGTTGCATCAATCATTTCCCAATAAGCTTGAGCGAAGTCCCCTGTTCCGCCAACTGCATCACTGGGATATTCAACTATTGTTTTTACTTGTTCACTAACTCTGCTGGAAAATTCATTAATAGCTTCAGACATGTCACCAAAAACTGAATGTAGAGCACATGGATATGTACGATTTATCGGCCCGCAAATTAACGGCTCATGCCCATACCAATCCACATAATTCACCGGCGAATCATAGTTATACATCGCCCGATGTAGCGACTGCGGGTTATTGATCTCCCCCCGATAACTATCCTGAGTTAGCCACGTCCCTGTGAAGGCATCGTAATGCCGCGCTCCAAAATAGTATAGTTCGGTGTCGGCATCGAAGCGCTTCTGGCTCAAACTATAGCCATTACGTTGTACTGCCGCATTGCTGCTCGGGTGTAGAATATTGCCGTAGGCCTCGTAACGATAGCTTTTGTCAGCCTGACCTTGATGCTTTGTTACCGCAGAGATATTGCTTTGTCCATCACCATGATAGAAGAAACGATTGCCAGACGTAACATTGTCACCAGCCGTCAAAGCATGCTTGAACAGTAAATTTTGCTTGTTATCTTGGTACAGGTTCGATGTATGCTGATTCCACACTGTATATTCAACAATTGGATCACGCCGATCAAACGCAAATTCAGTACGTTTACCACCCTCGCTTGCTCCTGGATAGTAGGTACTAACAAGCCTTCGACCGATACCGTCATAGGCCAAGTCTGTATGGGCCTTGAGAAGCGCTGCATTCAGTGTAGCATTTCCACCAGAATTGCCAAGTCCACTGCCCGAACCATTATTTGGTTGACCATTTTTCTTGCCGTTACCATTGCTGTTGTTATTATCTTGACCATTTCCGTTGTTGTTGCACCCATTTCCATTGCCTTGCCCAGTACCGGCATTACACGGTCCTTCGCCAGTACCATCGTCGCCAGCGCTACCTCCGGAAATTAAATAGTTTTGATGGCGGGTCAATCGGTTTTCAGTATCGTAGGTATATGTCACCCCTCGATCAACACCATTACTTTGAATAAGCTGATCAGTGCGGTTACCGTTAGCATCGTATTTCAGGGTGTGTACGGCATTTTCTGGGTTAAGTGATGAGACAACATCAATCCCCAACATATGATTTGCCGAATCGTAAGCGTAGCTGGAAGTCGTATATCCCTGTTTGATCTTCTCCTTCAATTCCAAACGATTGCCCGCTGGATCATACGTGAATACATTGTCCAAACTATCTGTATTCTCTTCCTGTGTTAATCGGTGCAAACCGTCATAGGAATAGTTCGTTGTTACTTGCGACGGCTGCAACCAGCCATAGTTTGCAACCTCTTCCGTAATGTGCCCTACAGGGTTATAGGTATAGCCATACTGGCTAATCAGGCTACCGCCTAATTGTTGATCTTTAACATTTAAAGCCCGATAGACACGATCATAGACAATGTCGGTTGTTGTAGAATTGCTACGCTGATAATGAACAGGTGCACCTACCTTATTGCGCGTGATTGAAATCGTATCCCAGTCACTCGTATTTGAATTACTCAACCAATTATTCTTCAGGTACTCATGAGAAATCGAACGGTTATCTGGATACGTTAGTAAGGTGAGATTACCGACTGGATCGTAGGCATAAGCCAATGAGCGCGATAACGGATCTGTTTGTGAAACTATTCGGTCTAGTAAATCATATTGCCAGTTGGTTTGCCCCAACTGATCCAGCATTTGGATTGGTTCATTGTTTTCGTTGTAAGAAAACTGTACTAAGTAATCGGGATAGACCACCGATTGCAGTTTGTGGTCTGGAAAATAAGCATAGTTCGTAACGACGCTGTTTGCATCGGTACGAGCGGTTACATTTCCTTCAGGGTCATAGCCATAGCGCCATGTGCTACCTATTGGGTTCACCTCTGTAACTAATCGATCTAGCGAATCATAAGCAAAGGTAGTCTCATGTGCGTTCGGGTCAGCATGATTTACCAGGTTGCCATTCGGGTCATAGTCGTAATGGGTAGTTACATTAGTGTCCCGTGTTTGCGTCCCACCCTTTGAGTTATTAACCACCTGGATCAGACGATAGAGGTTGTCGTAGTCAAAACTGTGATTGGTGCCATCCGCTTCGGTGCGGATCGTTACATTACGTAAGGCGTCATATGCGTACTGTTCTTCTTCATTTTCAGCATTGAGTATCGTAACTAGGCGATCTAACTCGTCATAAGAGTAGGTTGTTGCGTTATTCTCCGCATCAACGCGTTGCACAAGATTACTATTCGCATCAAAGGCGAATTGGGTGATAAACCCTTCAGCGTCTGTCTCGCTGACCTTGCGATAAATTTTGTCGTATGCGTATTGATCTAAATGCCCGTTCTCGTCCGTTATTGTTAGAATATTCCCCATAGCATCATACTGATATTGCTTTGTATGGTTGTACGGATTGGTAGCAGTTTTTAGGCGATTCAAGGGGTCATATTGATAGCTATGTGCAATTCCACGCTTGTTGACATGCTGTAGCGTATTGCCAACGCCATCATAGGTATAAGAATCTACATGACCTTCTTCATTGGTCTTCTCAATAGTGCGATAGAGATCATCGTAACCATATGTGATCGCGTGACCACGTCGGTTTATCTGTGAAAGAACATTGTCTACCTTATCGTAGGTTATAGTGGTGATCTGCCCTTGGGCGTCAGTCAATTGGGTTGCCCGGTGGGTCGGATCGTACTCAAAGGTAGTCGCAAATCCTCGCGGATTGATGACTTTTGTCAGATTGCCGTGTAAATCATATTGGTACTGAGTCGTCACATTGGTGTCGCTATCGGGCGCACCACCGCCCTCGAACCCTCGAATTGTGGCAATGCGGCGATTAAGCGTGTCGAATTGATGAGAAGTGGAGATGGTGTTCTCATCGACATCTAGTACCCGATTACCATTTAAGTCATACGAAAAGTGTTTTTCACCCCCCAGGGCATCAGTGACCGTTGTTAATCGGTTCATCACGTCATAGCCGTACGTAGTTGCAAATCCTCGAGGATTAACCATCCCTACACGATTACTCTGAGCATCGTAACTATGAGTGGTGACTTGATTCTCTGCATCACGCTCCAGCAATAACCGGTCTAGAGCATCATATTCATACTCTGTTGGATTTCCGTTTGCATCCAGAACATGGAGAACTTCATCAGTGGGGGAATAGGTGAACTCAGTCGAAACGTTGTTCTCGTGATCTGCAGGATCACTTGTTGTATTTCCGATGATTTTGGTACGTCGATGCAAAGCATCGAAGGTTTGTGTCGTTACACGACCCTCGGGATCAGTAATCGAAATAACATTACCATGAGCGTCATACACATAAAGTGTATGAATTTCATCACTGGTGTTGACTGCTTGAACCTTATCAATGAGGCGGTAGGCCGGATCATAAATGTAATTAGTGCGTACCGATTCCTCATCGACCTCAGCGAGCATCTCGTTCATTGCGCCGAACACATACTGCCGTTCTAATCCTAGCTGGTCTCGTTCTAGAATTTTATTTTCCTTGTTATCATATTCGTAATAAACCGTACCGCCATTGGCGTCAGTGTGAGAATCGCGATGATTGTTAGCATCATAGGTATTGGAAATAGCGTATCCTAGCGGTCCTTGTACCGATAACAGGTTATCATTGCCATCATGGCTATAGTTGTAGAGCACACCCTCGGCATCGGTATAAGAAAGGATTCGGCCTAAACTATCGTAACTAAATTGTTCGACACCGCTGTCAGCATGCGTGATGGTTTCCACATCCCCTTCGGTGGTGTAGGTAAAGTATGTCGGATTTCCGTTGAAGTCACGCCTTGTTGTCAATTGTCCTAAGGCGTCGTATTCGAACGTCTGCTCATCACCTAGGGCATGATAAATGGAAATCAAATTACCAACTGCATCATAGCCATACTGTGTAATATGATCAGCCTGCTTATTCACAATCTCAGTGGGCTTGTTGAATACAGGGCTATAAGTTTGGGTAATAACCTGACTTAATGGATCAGTAATTTTGACTGTATTGCCAAACCCATCGTACTCATAAAGGCTCGTATTACCGTTTTTATCTATATAGGATTCGACATTTTTATTGGCGGTGTAGGTATAATTTTCCGTACTACCGTTTTGATCAATACGCTCAACAAGCAATCCGCCTGAATACAGATATTCAATTTCGTGTCCGTTAGCATCAGTGGCGCTCGCATGAGAAACAACCGAATCATCTTCTGGGTCTTCGGTGTATGTGAACTTATAAAAGAAATCAGTGCCAACGCTTTGCTTGGTTACACGGCGAGCCTCATCAAACTCGTTAACAAAATACGGGTGACCTTTCGGACTTATCTTTTCAAGTAAATTGTTGGTCTCGTCATATTTAAACTGGGTCACACCACCATTGCGGTCTGTAAACTCAGTGAGCAGGTAAGGAGTCAGCTCACCCTGATCTTGTTCAGATTTCTTGTATCCAAATTGGAGAGCCTTACCGTCAGGATCGATGATACTTTCTACCAAATCATCACCGTTGTACGTGAATGTGATCTCCCGACCACCATCAGCCAGAATTGAGGCTAATTTTGAACGTAATGTGTACTCAGAAACATCGCTGTAGCTGAAATTTAGACCGCTACTGTTATGGTCTTCATATCGTTCAATATCCCCATCTTCGTTAAATATGACTTTGTGTAAATTTGGGTAGGTCAACTCATACCCGCTACCGGTTTTAGCGAATGTTTCATAGTATCCGGGCTCAGCCTGATAGTTTTCGAATACAACGACATGACCATCGGGGTAGTGCACAAAGGCCCCGTTAAAATATTGATTATCCATCTCCACAACGTAGTAGTTATACGTGTGTGTCATGTTCAGACCAAAAATAGACTCCTTGCCGCCCTGATTGTTAAAAGTAAGATGGAATTTGATAGGCAAGCGCCCCGGGATTTCTAACAAGTATGTATGATCAACTAGGTTACCGTTAACTGTATTGATTGGGTCTCCCGTAGATTGGCCGCATCCGCTCCCACAGGGTATTTGCTCGCTTTGAGGTCCATAGGGTAGTCCGTTATACCCAGCGTAATTCAAACCGAGCCTATCGTAAGCCGAAGATATATTGGAGTACCCTCTCACTGGATCCCACGTTCCTTGATTACCTGCTAAATCTGTAGCAATAATCTGATATGCTAGTGTTTCGTTTAACGGGACTGATATCTTTAAACTATACAAATCGGGAGCTGATGGATCTGGCGTCATTGCGTAGCTGGTACCATTCAGTACCATCATGACAGAAGCCAGGCCACAATTGTCAGCCACAACCGCCTGGATGATGAATTCGCCTCCTTGCGTGTGGACAGCCACGTCTTCAATGATAGGAGGAATTAGATCGAAGCCACCAGCAAGCGCTCCCCCAAAACTAACTGCATCGAAAACAATGTAGGACAAAAAATTTGCACCTTGCTCGGGCACAACATCAGTCAAGGTGACACTACCGTTACCAGCAAAAGTGTAGGTACCCAGTGAGACAACCCCACCTGCATTAGCGGCTTGGTTAATAGTTACATCGGTATCGCCACCAGCGTGGGATATGGTGTACGTGGCTGCAGAAGTTAAGTTCAGCCCAAATGCAAGGGGAATGGAAGCGGAAACCTCTAATGAACCATTGGTACCGGCTGGTGCGGTCCAAATACCCCAATTGTGAGGATCGCTGTTGATGCTGTTGCCGGTAATGGTTGCGCTACCACCAATGCCGGAATTAATGAACGCTCGATAGGCTGGTTGATTTGGATCAGGATTGTCTACCCATTGAAAACCGAGTGAACTGTCATCCACGTCCTGCGGCCCCAACACGCCGCCGCATCCAGCCGGGGGTGGCGAAACTTGAGCATAAAGATTACTTACGTTAGAAATTAACGCCAGAAAAACTAGTACGGAGACTAAACTATTTTGCAAGTTATTCATGGTAAACACCCCTGCTATGTATCAGCTTGTTCTAGAGGAAAGATAACCATCCCCCTAATTTTAGTGGCGTGTACCCCTGCGTGGTATCTTATGGTAGTTACCAACCGTAACACACCTAGTAGCGAGCTATTACATCAGGCGCAGAGCGGTTTTTGAACTAGAACTAGTTACAGGTTTTGTTTAAAAAGTTGGTGGTGAGCGTAAATTTCTCCTCGGTCTTTTACTTTTAATTTCTTTTTAACATTACCCCAATGAAAATGACCGGTGGTCTTCTTGATCTTATACTTATTTGTAAAGTCAACGACGCGCCCTCCATTTGCCAATAGTTGGACGAGTTGGCGTTCTCTGGGTGTTAAAGTCTGATGATTCCAAATAGGTTGATCGCTTACCACACTTTGTTGATTGTTCTGATTCTGTACCGTGATTAAACGCAGGCTATGATCGGCACCGATTTTATCTTCAATGCCTGCAATCAAAGCAATTGTGATTGAGAAGCCACCACCTGACAGAACTATTTCAATAGGTTCTGCTTGAGAGCCACTCGCATACCTTTTTTTGATTTGCTCGACTTCACGTTTAAACTGCTCTCTGATTCTGTTGTCTCTGATGAGGAAGTACTTCTGAGCATCAATATAGAAACCAATATCATTGTTTAGTAATTTGCTCCCTTTATTGTTTGATGCAATCAAGGTGCCGTCTGGCTCTATCAAAAAAGTAGCATTAGGCTGCTGATCAACAAAGTACTTTAAGTAAGTTGAACTGTGTTGAGCAGCTCTATACCTTTGTCCGAGCGACCAAGCGCGTTGCATATCTGCCTGCAGTGCTGTCGTGTAGCGTAAAACATCCTGTTTTATTACCTCATTTCCAGATGGAAAATAGAGGTTCATTGCAATCCAGTTTTTGGAGAATGTACCTATGTCAATTACCACAGTATCTCCAATGCCTTGTGGCTCCAGCCATTCCCAGAAAGGGCTTAATTTCAGCGTTTCAAAACTCACGTATTTTGAGAGCGGGTATGGACTAACTGGGTGGTACAGGTTTTCGAATTCAGTCCAAGGATCGAATTGAACATAATGTGAAATATAGTTCTCGACTTCTTGTTCTGAAAAACCATAGAGCATAGGACTACTCAGGTCATGGCGCACATCTGACGGAATAACAAGCTCCGCGGTCAACCGATCTCGGAGAGTAATAATCCCTTTTGGTGCCCCTGTTAACTCCGAAAAGCCGCGCAACACTTCGTACCAAGCCTTGAGCTCGTCAACGGTGTTATAAATCGTATTTTTGAGTACTTCGATCTCACGCATTTCTCTTCTACTATCCTTGAAAATTCACCGATACTATATCCGCAGAGATAAGCTAAAGATTATCGCCGCACGATCATTGCCCCGAAATCCAAGCTTTGCTGATCTGGATAATACCCTTCAATCTCCCACAGTAGTTGAAAACCATTCTTTTGATACAGTCGGAGTTCTGGATCGCGGGAAAGACCACCAATTTCTTGATTCAAATAGCACTTAATATCGCCATTCGTTTTCTCATGCCATTTCTGAAATCCAGGTAACCGAGAGCCAAGGCACAATATACTGCATAAACCACTATTAATAAAAATATCGTAATAATGGGCAATCACAGACGCACCAACGCCATATTTCGCGCCTTCAGGTAGTGCTGACATGCTCACACCATATGCAATCTGTCCGTTTGGCTTATGAGTGCTAGTAATAGTGCCATCATTTGTTTGTTTCGCCCAGGACTTTGTTGATATTTGATCAACCAATTGAGCAGACGCATATCCTACCAATTTGTTAGAACCGGTTTCAGCAACAATGCTTCCCATTGGAAAAGTGTGCAATCGTTGTCGAATTTGCTCAATCGTTGCGGCAGAATCTCCCCAAGCTACTTGCTCAATTGCTTCTACCTGTGAAATGTCATCATTATTCATCGTTCGTACTTGCATTAGTTATCACCATTAATTGTTTAAGGTGACAACACGTTAAGGGGTGTACAATTCTTAGTCGGCGTCCTAAAAGTGTACCCAATGTGTACAGAGCTACCGAAACCACCATTCTTTCTTTTATCCAGTCAATAGATCAAAACATGGCACAGCGACGTGAATCAAGAGATAACCGGAGAATCGGAAAGGTTCAAGCTCCACCGCCCAAAGACCACCAACAAATGCAAGCATTTGAGGTGTTTATAGCGCTTAAAGAGTCTGGAGATTGGACTGATGGCTCACTATGCGAAGAGCTAAGTGAAATCACCGATAATCCCCAGCTTGATATAAATACCATAAAATCGTGGGGGAGAACAACAAACGCCAAAATACCAGTAGGGCAAAATAGAGATGCCTTGTTTGAACTCATTCTTTCAAATTGTGCGGAACACGTTAATTGTCAAGAATGGGTTCAAGCGCTTACAGAGTCATGGGTCCGCAAAAGGCGAGGAACAAATAAAACTACAGGCACGATATTAAATAGGGAGAGCGCAGCCTTGGTACAAGGCATATGTCAGAGAGTATTAGACTCTCCATATATCGCCCGATTACCCGCACTATTTGAGTCCAATCCTTCACTGCCCATAGCCTCTGCTTACGTTGATCTAAATATCTCACCAGCCTCGCCTATTGGTGCAAGTCCAACTTTATTGGAACTCAACCTCTCCCTTACAGAGAAACTTGAAAAACGAATGGAACAGCGCTATGCCATTCGTAGAAGTCCGAAAGACTGTCTAGATATAGAAAGCAAACAGTCAACTCTAATTCTAGGTCCTCCAGGTGCTGGTAAATCTAGCTTGCTACGTCGCATAGCGCTGGATATAGCCAGTGGGAAATGGAATTCAGCTAACATTCCATTTTTTGTTGAAGCCAGAATCTACTGGGCTAACCGAAAATCGGATTCTTTGATAAATCTTTTAAGGTATGCTATCAAAAGAGCGCTTCCAAAAACAGAAGATGAGGACTTGGTCAATGAGCTTATCCTAAATAGTGACACTAATCAAAAGCCGATATTATTGGTGGACGGACTGGATGAGATAGCAAGTGACCCAGAAGCTGTTAGTATTATTTATGACGATCTAAAGCAGCTTTCAAAGTCTGTGTCGTGGATTGCAACATCACGGCCTGCTGGGCTAATGGCATCACCAGGAGAATCACAACGGTTTGAACTTGTAGAGCTAGATGAAGATGCAATAGAACAATTGATTGACAAATGGTTGGAAGCAGAAACAACAAATACGAAAGGCTTCAATGCTGAGGGGCTGAAACTCGAGCTTCTTGGCTCGCCGAATATGCGACAACTAGCAGGTAACCCTTTTCTACTCACTGCCTTGTGTTATCTGAAAAGTTTCGACCCTGACAACAAACTGCCGGAGTCTCAAATTGCAGTCTATGAGGCTCTATTTGAGCGTATCTCCTTTCAGGCTAGAAAGAGAGACTCACGGGTATTAACCCCTGAGGCATTAGATAATTTACGTGACTTTTGCTATTACCTCTATGACCAGGAAGACGGTAACCCTATTCAAGTATTCGGTCTATCCCTATGGCAGCAATTTAAGCTAAGAACCAAAGTCCAAAACTCTGTTGATTTCGAGAAAAATATCCTTCCTTCCAGATTACTAACTGCCTGGGGGGAAGCTGACCCCTACTATCATTTTTTACATCTCAGCCTACAAGAATACTTAGTTGCATGTGCAATGCTAGATTATCCGGTTGAAGAAGCCCTTAACAAAAGATTTTTGCCTGGATGGCGCTCTGCATTTCGCTATTACGGTGCTCTACTCTATCTCCGCGGAAGAACGAGAGAGTTTCGCACACTTACCAAGACACTGTATGAAGAAGAAGATTTTAATCGCTTCTCTCTTCTAATTTTAGTTGATATTTTTTCTTGTGCAGGAATTCGAAATACTTCGAAATGGATTGGCGAAGACCTACTAGTGGAATTAGAGGCGGGTTCAATGGCTGGGTTCGAGTCAGGTTCTAATGCAATGCTTTATGCTCTTGCCGAGTTGGATCCTGCCCGTCTAGAAAAGATAGCATGTGATGAGATTGATCAGTTGGATAGAATCTATAATGCTCCGCCTGACAACGAGCACTATATCTATCCAGGTCAAGATCTTATCAATGTTGGTAAAACCCCTTCATCACCTTTTGAAAAACTTGCACGAGCCAGAACTCCTTCCGCAAAACAGACGTTATCAGATTCATTTTGGGGTGACAATCAGAAACTTTCCTTAATGGCTACTAGTGCTTACGCTTTGGTCGCAACGCCCTCTGAAAGAGCACAAATTGTCAAAGCCGCTGGAGATGTGGTTATTTTTAACGATCAAGCGACAAGATTTTTTGCGTTCGCTCTATGTTGTCGACGTCCCGAGTTTTTACCCTTTCTCCGTCGCGTTATAAATCACTTTTCAGCCTCTGCGGATGGCCCATACCAAGAGGTAATAAACTTAGTCGCCGACATTGGAGGACAAAAGGGGGCTGCCATTCTTGAAGAACTTATTAACACACAGTCTAATCAAATAGTGGATAACAATACTGAAGCCTTAGAAGTGTGTTTAGATGCTATTGTACGAATGGGTGGCAGTGAAGCTGAACAGCTATTAGTAAGGGCTGCAGGATTACCACAACTAGCCGGTTGGCAACCGCAGATCAATAGCTATCGTATTGGAGTCAACCCATCAGATAACACTGTTTTTCAAAAAATATTATCAGATAACACCGGCATTAATTCTGCGGTCTCTGCGCTTTCACAGGCAGCTCTGTTTGGAAGAATTCCATCTGATGCAGTTGCACTACAACTTAAAAAGCACTTATCTCAAGATCTTGAACAGAATGTACTAGATATTTGCCTCATAGAGATGGAGAGGCTTGATGCAGGGAGGCCGCCCGTTTTCTGTGAATACCTATTAGAATTTGCCATAAAACTATATTCCTCTCACCCATCTCGTGAAATCAGTGAAGAGTATCTAATTTCTACATTTTCGTTGATTTTTGAAACACTAGGTAGAGGCCCCTACGAACCCGCTATCGAATTTGTACAATCTATGTTATTTAGTGAAGACATAGATGATGACTTACTTACAGGGGCAATTGATTTAGCCGGGCGACTATTATCTGGGACATCAGATAGTGTTTATCTAAGTAGACTTAAGGAACTACTCTTTGATCCTGATGGTTCTGACCCGCAGGTAGTTGCACTAGCAATAGGACGGATCGATTTAGAGCATTTGTACCGATTACAAAATGCTATTGGGGCAAGTGATGCAATTGAACAGATTGCCGCAGAGAAAGATATAATGATCTTCGAGAAATTTTGGGTTGACCGATCAGGAACACAAACCAAGTGGAAAAACCCTCCGAAGAAGGTGCTGTATATCTACGATACTGATCGGTCTGACATGCCTCAAATATTTAGCCATGAAATGAGCAGATACGGTCTCTGTTTTGACGCCAATGATATAGATAACGCAATCGCATGCTTAGTCTTTGGCAATCCAGCAGGGGATTATGAGAAAACTCTGGAGCAGTCGGCTAAAAATCTGAAACGTCAGGACTCCGCCTTCCCAATCTTTTCCATTTCAGAAGAAATGACCAAACCCGAAGCACAAAATATGGCTAACAGAATTGGTATTGAGCTGTTAACTCAGCTCAATTCCTAACCCTCGGTCATACACACTCGGTACACTATCAGACGTCTGACTAAGCGTTCCTAATTCTAGATGATCACCTTCACGTTAACTAACCGTGAAGGTGATCATCATGATAAAGACAGTCCAGGGAATTCCCTATGATTATGAAGTCGGCGAACGCTTTTCGCCCGTCTATAACCGCACAATAACACAGAGCACCTGCATCATTCCGGGTGGCGGATGTGTTTACTATCGGGCAAAAAAAGGGGATGTGTGCCCATTTTGTGCTTTTCCCCCATTTTCACGTTATGTCATCAAAGGTCCAGGGTATGAGGATTTTTACGGACAATGGACGCTTGGTGCGGATATCTACCAGGAAATGTATCTCAAGTCCCTCGAAAACACCGGCACATTTGACAAGCTTGCGATATTTAATGGCGGAAGCTTTTTCCCAAGATCCGAGCTACCTCGTGATTTTCAACATTTTATCTATCAGGATGTCGCATCGCGCCCAGAAATAAGCCAGCTGATGGTCGAGGCGTACCCTAGCTTTATTAGTGAAAAAATAACCTCTGAAGCAATGGAAATGCTGGGCTCTACAGACTTTATGGTAGGAATAGGTTTTGAGAGTAAAAACGATTTTGTGCGTAATAAATTGTTGAAAAAACGTATCGGTCGTGAACTTTTCGAAAAAAAGGTACGTTTACTGCAAAATCTGGGTGTTCAGGTTTTTGTCTATGCATTCTTAAAGGCTCCACAGCTTGATGAAAGGCAAGCACTAGATGAAACGCTAAGTACTATTAAATACCTCAACAACCTTGGAGTGGATGAAATAGCACTCTCGTGCGCGTTCGTTCCCCCTGGAACTTACCTTGAGGAAATGTACCGCTCTGACGTCTTTCGTCCACCTTGGCTTTGGACGATATTGGAAATCATCGAAACAGCACAAAAATATGAATGGCCCGTCTCTGTGGGTGGTTTTGAAGACTCACCACCACCTGTTGCAGGTCCCCATAACTGCCCTAATTGCGACCCTGAAGTAAACAAACTATTAGATCATTACCGCTTACACGGTCATCTTACTAAGAAAAGCCAGGTTGCATGCAACTGCCATTCTACCTGGCATAGTGAGATGAAGAACTCAGGAAGCAGCCCGTGCTAATAGTAAGTACCGCTAGTGTAATGCGCTTTTAGTTAGGCTTTGGACTGGAACAGCAGAGCTATAATTTGGCAAAAGATTCAGGAGCGGCTTGTATAAGAAGTCGCCTCTGGAATCATTGATCCACCGCTAAATCCTAGGCTTGGCATCCCATTAATCATCAATTTTGCATACATCATATAGTTTGGAAGTACTGCAAGGTCTTCAGCACTAAATTTGCTAAAAAGCTCTTTCTCAAAATATCCAGCATCCTGCGCACCAAGCCGAAAACATATCAACGACCCAGCATTACCGATAACTGCATCGCGAACATCATTATTCAGCTGGTGCAAATATTGATTCGCAAGAATCAGCCCCACACCATACTTTCTCAGCTCGGCCATCATTGATGCGCTTGAAAGCGTTGTAAAGTTTTGAAATTCATCTCCGTAAACAAAGAATGGCCTGCGTTGTTCTTCCGGCACATCACTACGCGAGTACGCCGCCAAACCCAGAGAGGTCAAAATCAAGCCACCAAGCAGGTTAGCAGCATCCTCGCCGATTTGGCCTTTGGCAAGGTTTACCATTAGAAACTTTCCCTCGTCCATGATTGAGCGAAGGCGTAACCTTTTATCTGACGTACACAGAATTCTGTACAGTGTGGGGTTAGATAAAAAGCCGCTCAATTTGTTTTGAATAGGTATGACCGCCTCAGCCTTCAACCGATAAGAGTACTTGGCAAACTCCTTTGTCCAGAAATCCAAAACACGCTGATTCCGTACATTTTTTAAACACTTGTAACGATAAGTGTTATCGCTGTACAGCCTAGCAATATCACCAAGTGTCGCTTCTGGCTGCTCTAGCAGTGTTAGCAGGGAATTACGCAATATATGCTCCATACGCACACCCCAGGAATTACCATCCCACTGCTTTTTAAATATCTCCATAATCCCACTGGCCAGCAGTGGTCTACGCTCCTCACTCACATATGCCAGCGGGTTATACCCCCATTCTAAGTTTGGATCAGGTACATTAAAGTAAATAAGTCGATCTTTAAGGTCTGCAGGAACATTTTGTGCTACCACATCAACCATATCACCATGAGGGTCAAGCACCGCACAGCCTCTTCCTGCAGCGATATCCTGCTTGATCAGGTTTTGCATGAGCGTTGTTTTGCCGGTTCCAGTTTTACCGATAATATACATATGGCTAAGCCGGTCGGTTTGTTTAATACCAAACAGCCGTCTGTCATTTCTGTAATTGAGTTGTCCAATAATAGAAATATCATCCATTTATTCAGAGTATGACCAATACTTAGTTAACGAAAGGATGGGCGATGTCTATACGTTGGCATAGCGAAATACCATGATTTTCATGGTAAAATATGCGTCATCAGTAAACGGATAAAGGGATATAAGAAAATGGCAAAACCATTGGTAATATTTTCTAACTGGAATACGATGATTGAAGGACTGGAGCTCTCACCAAAACAGTTCTACGCTGAACTCCAAAAAGTTATTGAATCTAAAAATGTACCCAATGCCAAACATACATCTGTAACCTGGAGTGAAGGTGGTGTACTGAGTGCAAAGCGTGAGTATTTAAGAGTTAGGCGCAAGGAAAATGCCTTTGATATTTGCTGCGCCCCATTCGGTAATGGCACGTTCTTTTCATGGTGGCTTGGTGCAGTTCCTTCAGGGTTTCTGGCATTCCTCTACGCGCTACCACTTCTAAGCTGGCTCGCTTACTTTTTCGAACGTTTTTTCAAGCCAGATACGTATTACAAGATCGATACAATGATGATGTTTCAGTCACTGGTTCATGCAGCCGTCCTGGAAGTGGTGGACGAGCACACGAAAGCAAAAGGACTACGCGCATTGTCAGAACCACAACGTAAACCGGCAATGAAAGATTTATTCGCGAAGTAGTGGTTCGGTAGCAACAAAATTGAGCTAGTTGGCAATGAGTGAGTCAGATACGCCGATACCTCTCTCGGTTGCTTTGACGAATAATTTCTATGCGTGGGAACAACGTGGCCGTGGCTGGCAGCAATTCGATTATCCAGTACAGCTAGAGCCATCTTTTGTTCCATTCCTTGGGCACTACGTGCCACGTGAGCACCCAATAACTGATGATGGGCGACAGCCAACGTTGCTGAGCAGATTATCCGAGAAAGTCGTTTCGGTATTCAAAGAAGAAAAACCCACCAAGTCTGATATTGATGATACGTTTGACTTTGGCGATGTCATCCAGCCGGCATTTGATGTGCCAGACGAATGCTACAAGGAATTTCAGATCGTTTTGCCTGACGACTTTTCACTCACACCAGAAATCATGCACCGACTTCTAGGGAATTTGGCCTACTCTAAATACCCACTGAGCTTTGAAGTCATTGGCAACTATGAAAAGATTGTCATTCAACTTTGCGCCTACGAGAGTGATGCCGGAGCCCTAACCGAGCAGCTCTCTGCTTACCTACCAGAAATTGATCTATTGGAATCTGATGGATATCTCACTGAATTATGGCAGGTAGATAAACCACAGACGATTATTGATTTTGGCCTGGAACATGAATGCATGTTACCACTGCAGAGTTCGGCGACCTATAAAGTTGATCCCCTTATTGGTATTACAGCAGCACTGAGTAATTTAAATCGAAACGAGGTTGGATTGCTCCAAGTGCTTTTTCAACAGGTACACAATGATTGGGCAACTGAGTTTATTGAAGCAGTCACAGATTGGGATGGCTCGGCGTTCTTCGCTGATGCGCCGCAAATTCTGCCTCTGACCAAAGAAAAAATTGCAACCCCACTATATACCGCCGCTGTCCGTGTAGCAGCACAAAGTCAGAGCGAACAACGCGCTTGGTCAATTGCTAAAAACCTTAGCGGTACGCTTACGCAGTTCTCAGCACCACCAAGTAATGCGCTCATGCCATTGACCAATAGTGGTTTTGACTCTGTGCCTTTCAGTCAACGTATTGTCACCAGAGAGTCGTATAGAACAGGGATGTTTCTCAATTCTGCGGAACTCGTTTCACTGGTACATGCTCCTGACGCTTCAGTAAAGACACAGAAAGTACAGCGCACCGAAAAACGTACAAAAACAGCACCACACCTAGCTACCACCGGAAACCTTTTTCTGGGTAGAAACTCACATAGAAATACCACTATTAATGTATCACTAACGCCTGAACAACGTCTGCGTCATATGTATCTGATTGGTGCATCGGGTACGGGTAAGTCCACCATGATGCTCAACATGATTATTCAAGATATGGTGATGGGCAATGGTATTGCTGTACTCGATCCCCATGGTGACTTAATTGATACTGTTTTGCGGCATGTGCCTGATGAGCGAGTGGAAGACGTTATTATCTTTGACCCATCAGATGGTTTGTACCCTATTGGATTTAATATCATCGATGCGCACAGTGAGCTTGAAAAGGTATTACTAGCCTCTGACCTAACTTCTGTTTTCAAACGACTCTCCACCTCGTGGGGCGACCAGATGAACTCGGTATTGGCTAATGGCATCGCAGCAATGCTTGAAAGTGAGCGTGGTGGTACCTTGCCAACTCTACGTCGCTTTTTAGTCGATAAAGCATACCGACAAGAGCATCTTGCTACGGTCTCCGACCCAGAAAATGTCTTTTATTGGGAGCATGAGTTTCCACTGCTGAGTGGTAAACCTCAGGGCCCGGTACTAACGCGCCTTGATACATTTCTACGCCCCAAGCCTATCCGATACATGGTAGCGCAACACCAAAACAAAATTGATTTTGCCAAAATTATGCAAGGTAAAAAGATTTTCCTTGCAAAGCTCTCCCAGGGTGCAATCGGCACTGAAAACTCCTATTTGATGGGGGCATTCTTGGTTACCAAACTCAATCAAATAGCCTTTTCGCGCCAGGAACTGTCAGAACAGCGGCGAAATGACTTCTTTCTGTATATCGATGAGTTTCATAATTTTATAACTCCAAGCATGGAGTCGATTCTCTCGGGAGCCAGAAAGTACAAAATGGGGTTGATTTTGGCGCATCAAGAATTACGCCAGCTAGAGAGTAAAAACACTGATGTCGCATCAAGTGTCATTTCTAATCCATATACCAGGGTTTGTTTTCGTCTAGGAGACATGGATGCGAAACGATTGCAGAGTGGCTTTTCGTTCTTTGACGCGCAGGACTTACAAAGCCTTGGCATCGGCGAGGCAATTGCGAGAGTGGAGCGAGCGGAGTATGACTTCAATCTTGCAACTTTACAGCTTAAAGATGTTGATCAAAAACATGCCGAAGACAAAGCACGGGCGATCATAAAGTATTCTCAGCAAAAATATGGAACGCCTCGTGAAAAAGTTGAAACGTTGATTTATGAGTCGATTGGTGCGGGGAATAATTCAGCGTTTAGGCCAAAAAAAGCACCGGCGCAAGAAACTAAGGAATTGAATCGGGAACCACTACCAGGCAGAGGTGGAGCAGAACACAAGCGTCTGCAACAGTATGTGAAAAAACTGGGCGAGAAACATGGTTTTAAGGCAACGATTGAGAAACGCATTGGTGACGGCACAGGGCATGTTGATGTAGCGCTTGAGCGGGACGGGCTCTCGTTTGCGTGTGAGATTGCCGTGAACTCAACTGCCGTGCAGGAATTTAAGAATATTAAGAAATGTCTAGATGCGGGATTTGATGAGGTACTTTGCGTGTCTTCTGACAATAAATTTTTAGCAAAATTACTTGATGCTGAAAAGGAGGCATCTTTTAAAGAGGGTGCTCAGTACCATCTGTTGCCTCTGAATCAAATCGAATCGTTTTTTAGCAAGCGATCAAAGTATGAGTATCGAATAAATGGGTATTTTGTTGAGGTCCATCACAAACAAATTAACGCAAGACAACTAAAACAAAAGCAACAATCCGTTTCTAAATTGTTACCGATTCGCTCTAGTGCACCCAATAACTGAACATTTTTTAGCACATTCAAACAGGAATGCCTGCTGTTTATTAATCTAAGAAGAGGGAACTACATATGCCAGCAACCAATGATGCAACGACAAAAGCCAATTCGTCCGTGGCAGATCTTTTGCCAACAATAGGGTTAATTCTGACTTTTCTAGTTTTTATTCCAGCATCGTATTACCATGGATATTTGAGGCATTGGAGTATAGATGCACAACTTTTTGAGTTCACCATTGAGTCAATAGGGCTAGCGATTGGGGTATCTCTGTTCAATTCAACGTTACACTTTAAAATGGTACTAGGAATTATAATTTTAGTCTTATTGCCGATATTATTTCTAATTGTAGTAGATAAAGTAGCTGTGCGATATTTCCCCAAATTTGGAAACTCCCCCAAAAAGAGTGATTGGCAATATCTTCTCTGGTTCTTTGGTGTGCTTGGGTTAGTCGTTTATTTCTGGACGGTATATTGGCTTGGGGGGCGAGCTGCACTGGCATATGATCAAAGTGACAAGTATCAATCTGAGCTTACCTTTTCTGATGGATCAACCATTGATGAAGCCAAGGTCATTGCAACCAATTCGAACGCAATTGCGTTTAGGAAAAAAGGTGATTCCCGAGTGTATGTGTATCCCTTCAATGAAGTTAAGAAAATTACTAAAGATTACTCAAAAACAGAATAAATCGCAGAACAGCACAACAAAGTTAACAAATAAATTAACACTTACATCACTTCAGCATACGCGTCATTGCAAACGAGCCATTTTCTGAATTGGGAACACGACCATTGATCAACGCATAGTGCAGTATCCTGTTATTAATCCCAATACTTTCATGCCAAGAGAGCGGAAACTGTTGGAGAAAGTCGTCAAATACGGCTTTGTCTCCAGCAACTAATTCCGCCGTCATGTCTGCAAGCTCAGCACGGGAATTATTAAAATGATACATAGCAACACACTTGAGTTTTCGGTCAGGCATGCCAATTACAAAAGAACGAACAAAATGCTTCTGATAATCATAGGAGAAGGAATCTAACGGTTGAATTGTATTCATAGATTTTTGTAGTTGTGCTGTCCTGCAAACTGGTCATGTAGCAAACTACACTTTGGAATAAATGAATTGGGAGATTGATTTGTAAATTGCAAAGCAGTACAAACTAATTAATGAATAATTAAACGCACACCTACTTTTTCGATTTTGGTTTCACAACAAAGCTACTGTGCTTCAACTTGGTTTTTGACCATTGATTGATACACGAGCCATATAGCATACCCTTGGTAATCTTTACACATTCTTGCTGGGAGAGCGGAAAGAGCAGGAAGAAGTTGTAGAATTCACCTTCATCTCCGGCAATCAAATCCGCCGTCCGGTCTGCAAGCTCTGTTCGAGAATGGCCAAGGTAATGGCTGGCAAGTCGTCTCAATTTTTCCTCTGGCATACCGAGAATGTAATAGCGAATAAACATTTGCTGATAGTCGTAAGAGAAAGTATCTGAACTTGTTTGATTTATACCCATAGTTTTATATAGTTGTACTGCCTTGCAAACTGGTCATGCAGCGAGTCGTGCCTCGGCAATTTCGACATATTTTGCGTCTTGCTCAATACCGATATATGAAAATCCAAGGTTTCGTGCTGCAATTAATGTAGTGCCACTTCCAGCAAAAGGGTCGAGTACCGTGCCACCCGGGGGAGTAACGAGGGATATTAAATGTTCCATTAGTGCGATAGGTTTAACCGTAGGGTGAAAGTTCTTCGCAGCACCAGTAGCACCGCGATGGGGAGTATTACTTTTGCTTTTTTGCCTCGTACGCTCCTGTGCTGACTTTAGCTTAAATGAATCCAACCCAAAATCACGTTCTTGTGTTGATGGCTTTGCACAATAGAAATACGAGACCCAATATTCAGTAATACCACTGTGAATTACATTAGCAGGGAAGCGTCCTTTCGAGTGATTTTTTAACGGAACAACCTTGCCTCTAAGCTGGAGTTTACTTGTATTTTTCTGCTCCACAATCCGGCATTTATCTATATTCAGCCCTCCCGTACCTAAAGTCAAAATATTGTTAGCCACTGGTCCCACGAACGGCTTTCTAGCGATCACAATTGGCTCATGCGCAGGTTTTAAGGTCGTACCCCAGCCTTGCCATTTTTTTGCCTTAGAAGCGCCATGCTTTTTAAGAATAGCCAATTCAATATTATATGAGCGAGGAAAACCGGAGCCATACAACCATACGATTTGGTCACGAATTTCAAACCCCGCTTTTTCTATATTCCCAGCCATACGGTGATAAGTACGACTTCCAGCAAAAGCTAGGAGATGTCCGCCAGGTTTGAGCACACGTAGAGCTTCTTGCCACAGACCTATTCCTGGCACATTGCGATCCCAGTCTAGGCCGATGAAGGAAATTCCATATGGCGGGTCAGTGACGATGGCATCAATAGAATCAGCTTTTAGAGTTTTCAGTATGCCCAGAGCATCCCCTGTATATATTTTGTTTTTAGAATTCTTTGCAGTTGACATTTTTGTATTCTCCTACGGATAAATTAAGAGAATCAATGATCACAAACTAGCTGACTATTGAAAATATCATTGTTTTCAACGAAAGGTCATTTAAATCCTGTTTGTGATTTTTAGCCGTCTGATAAACCCAAACTAACAAAGAAATTTCGCTCGAAAAAGTATGGGCAAGGTCAGGTGTAGGACCTCAAAAAAAACTATTCTTTGAGCCAAACTTGTATTTGAAATGTAGTGCATGAACTAAACAGGACGTAAGTGATACATCATGTAATTTTCATTTTTCAGCATTTGCTAGACAATATTGATATGAAAAATATTACGCAAGAAGCTCAATGAAAACCCTTAGTCTCAAAGATGCATCCGCTTTTTTAAATATGTCATCCAGTGCACTACGAGCCAAAGCCAAGACTGGTGAAATTCCAGGCGCTAAAATTGGTAAACGCTGGGTATTTATCGACGTTGATCTTGCTTCACATATCCGTTCACGCTATGCTATTTCTCGGCAAGCATTGCAAGTAACAACGATGGAGAAACCATTATGTTATACAAACGCAACAACACGTGGTGGGTTAGATTTAGTACCCCCAACGGAACGCGAGTACGACGCTCTGCTCACACAACCAAAAAAGCGCAAGCGCAAGAGTTCCATGACAAACTCAAGGCGCAGTATTGGAGACAAAATACCTTAGATGAAAGACCTATTCATTCATGGCAAGAAGCAGTGATCCGGTGGTTACAAGAAACCAGTCACAAAGCTTCTCATGAAGAGGATAAGCGAAATCTTCGGTGGGTTGACCAGTACACCAGAGAATGCATGTTGTTTGAGGTCAATCGTGATCTCATTGACCATATGACACAAAAGCGCTTGGCGGAAGGTGTGAGTAATGCGACGGTAAATCGCACCTTAGCTGTGGTTCGTGCAATTATGCGTAAAGCTGAACGTGAATGGGAGTGGATTGACAAAGCACCGTATGTACGGATGCTACCAGAACCTAAACGTCGTGTTCGGTGGTTAACGCATGTAGAAGCGAATTGGTTATTACAATATCTACCAAGCCATCTTAATTCAATTGTACGATTTTCACTTGCCACTGGCTTGAGAAAATCGAATGTTACTGAGTTAAAGTGGGAGCAGGTTGATGTTATGCGGCGCTTAGCTTGGATTCATGCGGATCAAGCTAAATCAGGCAATAGTATTAGTGTTCCACTTAACGATGATGCCCTAAGTGTAGTGAGAGGTCAGATCGGAAAACATGATGAGTATGTGTTTACGTATCGTGGTAACCCAATTCAGCAGGTCAATACCAAGGCGTGGAAACGCGCTTTAAAGAAAGCCGGTATTGATAATTTTCGCTGGCATGACCTTCGTCACACATGGGCAAGCTGGCATGTCCAGCAAGGCACACCACTTTCTGTGCTACAAGAATTGGGAGGTTGGGAGAGTCCTGAAATGGTAAAAAGATATGCTCATTTAGGACAAGAGCATACAGCTGTATATGCTAATCAGCTCTCCATAAATCCTAATTCAAATGAGTTTTCTGGCACAAATCTGGCACAAGATACCAAAGGCCAAGTTGGAAAACTTACGTAAGTCCTTGATAATATTGGTGCTGGAGAGAGGATTTGAACCTCCGACCTACTGATTACGAATCAGTTGCTCTACCATCTGAGCTACACCAGCACATTACATCTTCAATTGTACCCAAATCGGTAAATATGTGGGTTTAGTCTTACATACTAAAGGCATCCGTTGCGGCCACCAGTTTTTTCTGAATACCTAGTTCAGAAACTGAATGCCCCGCATCTTGAATCATGTAAAACTTGGCCTCCGGCCAGGCTTTATGTAATTCCCAGGCGGATTCCGCTGGGCATACAACATCATAGCGCCCTTGTACAATCACTCCCGGGATATGACGAATTTTGTCAATCCGGTTAAGCAAATAGTTATCTTCGTTAAAAAAGCACTTGTTGATAAAATAATGACATTCAATGCGCGCAAAAGCTTCCGCAAAGCGATCTTCACCAAAAGCATGCATTAGATTTTCATCTTGAATTAGTTTTGAAGTACTTGCTTCCCATATTGCCCAGGCACGTGCTGCTGCTTTCCTTGTTTTGGGGTCGTCATCAGTCAACCTTTTATAGTAGGCGGCAATAAGGTCGTGGCGCTCATCTGCTGGAATGGCCTCAACATAGTGTTCCCACGCATCAGGATATATACGGCTACAACCTTCCTGGTAAAACCATTTAAGTTCGTGCTGACGAACTAGAAATATCCCGCGTAGAAATAATACCAGACAAACTTCAGGGTGGGTTTGCGAATAGGCTAGGCTCAGGGTGGAACCCCAGCTGCCTCCAAATACCGCCCATTTTGGGATGCTTAAATGGTTTCGGAGTTTTTCGATATCTTTGACCAAATTCCAGGTGGTATTTTCACGCAGTTCAGCAAAGGGTGTACTTTTTCCGCAACCACGTTGCGAAAGCTGCACAATTCTCCATTTATTCGGGTCGAAATAACGTCGATACTCCGGGCGCATACCACCACCAGGCCCGCCGTGCAGGATGACCACCGGTATGCCATCTGGGTTACCGCTTTGTTCGTAGTGAATCGTATGCAAATCCGATACGGTTAAGAAATCATCATCGAATGGTTCGAAAGCAGGATACAGGGGGCTGTTTGTCATCGGTATGGAGCGGCAATAGGATTATCCATTATAACGCGCTCGGGAAGGGCCTATAAACGCAATCAACACCCCCATTACGATTAATAAAGCACCTACCAACTGCACACTATTGAGCGTTTCATGCAAAAACAAATAGGAGAATAAGGCGGTGAATAGGCTTATCGTGGGTGTCATGAGACCGGCCAGGTTTGCTCCACCCATGGCGACGCCTTGTTGCCAGAAATAATAGGCAAATAAAGAAGGAAAAACAACGACATAAGCTATCATCAGGTAGGTTTCTTTTCCCCAAAGAATCGGTGCATGCGTGGCTTGCTCGTAGAGGAAAAAAGGTAAAACAAACAAGGTGCCGATCAAAAACTGTATCGCAAGAAAAGGGAGCGATGCGAGTTCCGGTGGGCGCCAGTTTTTAAGTAGAACAGAATATAAGGCCCAGCTCAGGACCGAACCCACGATGATCAGATCGCCTGGGTTGGTATCCATGTTGATAATTCTCCCCAGGTCGCCTTTGCTGATGACCCAGGCGACACCCAATAGGGCGACGATTAAGCCTAACATTTGCTTACCACTGGCACGTTCCTGTCCTATTAGGTAATTCAGCCCGATAATGGCGACCGGCAGGGAAGATAAGATGATGGAACTATTATTTGCGCTGGTTATGGTTAAACCCAGGTAGAGCAAGGTATTAAACAGGCCAGTTCCACAAACTCCCAGCAGGATTAATATTTTATAGTGTCGCAGGAGGAGTGCCCTTGATTCATAAAGTGGCTTGGCTGCAAAGATTAAAATGATCCCGCTGGCAATCAACCAACGATAAAAAGCCAGACTGAACGGGCCGATAAAGTCGTTGGCTGATTTGCCAACAATGTTATTACCCGCCCATAAAACTGGGGGAATAATCAAAAATACAAACACCTTCAGACGTGAATGCGTACTCAACTTTAGTGTACGAGTAGCGCGTCGATAAACTGACGATTTTGTTGCTCATCCCATTCAACCGCGCCAAAGCTGCCAAAACTTAACGTCCCACTTTGATCGACCAGAAAGTTTGTTGGAAAGCCGTACACGTTCCACGCTTTCATGGTTTTGCCTTCGGGATCGCGCAGGTTAATATAGGCAGACATGTCGAATTCCTGCATCACTTTTTCTATTTCTTGAATAGATTCTCCAACATTGATGGTAATGATCTGTAAACCTTTGGAGCCATAATCTCGGTGTAAGCGCTCAATTGCGGGAAGTTCCTTGATGCACGGCTCGCACCAACCCGCCCAGAAACTGACCAGCGATAGCGCATACTGCGAATAGTCAATCTCAGTTGGCGTAGATTGCATGTCGATAAGCGCTATGGGTTTAGCCTTTGTATCGCTTAGCTGCTTGAGGCCAAAGCGTTGCTTGTTAGCGGTGCTTTTTTGAACTGTGGCCAAGGCTTTTGGTGCAGTAGGTGTTTTTTGCGTGGAGAGTATGCTAACCGCACGTCTGATCATTTCAGGCAGTGCAGCTCGCTGTGCGATATCTATTTCGCTTAAATGGTCCTCTGGTCGAAGGTGAAAGCCAGCTACTACCCCAGGCAAGGGATGAAAAAACACCTGACTTCCCCCAGACTCTAATGCCTCAATGATTTCCTGACTATGCCATTGTTTAGTGCTGATGGAAGGTTGAAAATAGTATATTGGAATGGTGCTATTCTTGGCGATGGGTCTAAACGTTGCCTTTGTGCCCGGATTGCTGACGGGGTAAGCCAGGGCGGGATGGAATAATAACGCACCCCCAATTTGTGCCTTACTACCCTCTTTTGAGGCTTTTTGCTGGGCTAGCGCAATGCCTTCAAGCAGTGGTACAGCACCGGTATCAGTGCTCATCAGGTATACTTTTTTACCGGTTCGTTGGCTCGCAATACTGATCAGCTCGGCAATGTCTGCGGGTTTAAACTGCTCGGTACTGCCACGCCCTTCATCCAGGAAGTATGCCAGATGTAAATCCACCACCCAGGTTTCAATATTTTTTGCTCCCAGTGCGCTGGCGGTAATGCCTTGCATTGGGCTCGTACCACGCGATGCGGGCAGCCATATGAGTATCGGCGCATCATCCATACTTGCCGCATAACGCTGGATTGGGATTTCCGTATTGCCCTGATCGACGACAATGGTATCTTCAGTTTGCGCCCAGTTGAGGGTCGGTATTACGCTGCCGACCAGGCAAACGAGCATACGGAAATGGCGTCGCATCTAAAAGGGGATAGTTTGGTTTACGCCGCTATTGATGGCCGCTAATTTTTGCGTGGATAGGCTTGGTTCTTTCAAAGGTTTCGAGCTGTTGTGCACTGGCTTTTTGTTGGTATTTGTCTTTCCACTCGCTATAGGGCATTCCGTATACCATCTCAAGTGCGTCGTCATAGCTAAGACCGGCATCTTGCTCGTTGCTTGCCGCTAACACCCATTTACTTAAGCAATTTCGGCAAAATCCAGCCAGATTCATTAAGTCTATATTCTGTGCATCGGTGCGTTCCTGTAAATGCTGAATTAACCCGCGAAAAGCGGCTGCTTGAATGGCGTCTCGTTGTGATTCTTTCATGATAATTTGTACATTATTGGTTTAAATAATAGACCTATCATAACCCAGAGAGTGAACTTACGATAACAAAATATTGATTTGTCTTGGGTAAATAATCGCCCCATATAAGCCGCATTTTCTCTGCTAGAATACCGCGCTTAATTTTCCTTAAAATCACCTAACAGAGGGTAAAAATGAACAACATTGTGCGACGCCACTTTTTCAAAACAGCTGTTGTTGCTGCAACCATGCTTGCTACGGGTGTGCAGGCAGACGAAACCAAAGTGGGTTTTGTTTACGTTGGTCCAGTAGGGGATCATGGTTGGTCTTACCAACATGATCAGAGCCGACAAGCGCTGGAGAAAGAACTCGGGGTTAAGACTACTTATGTTGAAAGTGTTGCTGAAGGCGCGGATGCCGAGCGTGTCATTCGAAAACTGGCGGCAGATGGCAACGACATAATTTTTACCACCTCTTTTGGGTATATGAATCCGACGGTTAAAGTCGCGAAACAATTTGGGGATGTTAAGTTTGAGCACGCCACGGGTTATAAGCGCGCGGACAATGTCAGCACTTATTCCGGTCGGTTTTATGAGGGCCGAGCGATTATTGGCACCATGGCAGGCATGATGACCAAAACCAACGTGGTTGGATATATCGCCTCTTTCCCCATTCCTGAAGTTGTGCGCGGTATTGACGCGTTTACCATTGCAATGCGTAAGGTCAACCCTGAAGCCACAGTTAAGGTGGTGTGGGTCAATTCGTGGTTTGACCCAGGCAAGGAAGGGGATGCAGCAAAATCGTTGATTGATCAGGGGGCGGACATTATTACCCAACATACCGATTCTCCTGCACCATTGCAGGTTGCCGAGCAACGCGGCGTGTATGCGTTTGGGCAGGCCTCTGATATGCAGGCTTTCGCCCCCAAGGCGCAGCTAACCTCCATTATCGATGATTGGGACAATTACTATATCGAACGCGTTAAAGCGGTAATGGAAGGTAATTGGGAATCCAAAGATACTTGGGCAGGGCTAAAAGATGGCATGGTTAAAATGGCACCTTATGGCGAGGCGGTACCGGAGGATGTACGTGCGGCGGCGGATAAAATCAAAGCCGATATTGAATCCGGCGCATTACATCCATTTCAGGGGCCGATCAAAAATCAGGCGGGCGAAGAGCTGGTTGCCGAAGGAGCGGTTATGTCGGACGAAGATTTATTGGGCTTAAACGTCTACGTTGAGGGCGTTCAGGGTAGCTTACCCAAATAGCTGTGTATCATTTTTCGCCTGACCTGTGCGATAACAGGCCAGGCGAAAAGCCCCTTCGCAATAACCAATAATTGTAAATGGTTTTCCATTAAAGCATTGCCGTGACCCAAACAGATTTTATCCGTTCGCTCCCGAAGGCAGAGCTACATTTGCATATCGAAGGTTCGTTAGAACCGAAGTTGATGTTTGAGCTGGCTGCGCGTAATCATATTGAGTTGCCTTTTGACACTGTCGAAGCGGTCAAACAGGCCTATCAGTTTTCCAACCTACAAGATTTTCTGGATATTTATTATCAGGGCATGAGCGTGCTCGTTACCGAGCAGGATTTTTTTGATTTAACCCTGGCGTATTTGCTGAAGGCCAAAGCCGATGGGGTACGCCACGTGGAAATTTTCTTTGATCCACAAGGCCATGTTGAACGCGGGATTGCCTTTGAAACGGTTGTGAATGGTATTTATCGGGCACTGATCGAAGGTGAAGTCAAGCATGACATCAGTTCTGGTTTGATTATGTGCTTTTTACGCCATTTGAGTGAAGAGGCCGCGTTTGAAACCCTGGCGCAAGCAGCTCCATTTAAAGATAAAATCATTGGCGTAGGGCTGGATTCCTCCGAAATGGGGCATCCACCTGAGAAATTTACACGGGTTTTTGCCGAGGCGAAAAAGCAGGGTTATCATCTGGTGGCGCATGCCGGAGAGGAAGGGCCAGCCGACTATGTTCGTCAGGCCCTTGATCTTTTGAACGTCGAGCGCATTGACCACGGCAATGCCATTTTGGACGATGCTGCGTTAACCCAACGCGTGGCAGAGGAGGGTATCGCTCTTACGGTTTGCCCTTTATCCAACCTCAAATTGTGCGTCGTGGATGATATGGCTGATCACCCTTTACCCATAATGCTTAAAGCAGGTTTGAAGGTTACCTTAAACTCCGACGATCCATCTTATTTTGGTGGTTATATTGGGGATAATTATATTGCCATGGCGCAAGCATTCGATCTGGATCGTAAAACCATGATCAAACTGGCTAAAAACAGTATTGGCGCCAGTTTCGCCAGCAAGCAGCGTAAACAACGTTTATTGTTAGAATTGGTCGAGCACGCCCTGGCCTAGATTAGGCTTCGACAAGCACACCCTGTAGATCGTGCGCGTCTGCATCTTCGATGGTAACTTGTACGATATCACCCGGCTGAATTTGCTGGGTTTGACCCAATACGTGCACCACGCCATCGATCTCCGGGGCGTCGGCCTTGCTTCGACCAATCGCTCCATTTTCGCCTATCTCGTCAATAATTACGTCAAGGGACTGGCCAATTTTATTTCGTAACCTGGCTTGTGATATTTTGGCCTGCAGCTCCATCAAGGCCTCCATTCTTTGCTGTTTAACCGCTGAATCTATGTGTCCAGGTAGCGCGTTTGCTTTTGCACCTCCTACTGCAGAATAAGTAAAACATCCCACGCGATCGAGTTGGGCTTGCTCAATAAACTCAAGCAAAGTATAAAAATCCTGTTCAGTCTCGCCCGGAAACCCGGTGATGAAGGTGCTTCGCAGGGTGATATTGGGGCATTGTTCACGCCAGCGTTCAATTCGCTGTAACACTTTTTCGGCGTGTGCCGGGCGACGCATTGCTTTGAGAACGCTCGGGCTGGCGTGTTGAAATGGTATATCCAGATAGGGCAGCAGCTTGCCTTCAGCCATCAGCGGAATGAGATCATCGACGTGCGGATAAGGATAGACATAATGCAGGCGTACCCAGACGCCGAGTTGCCCCAGCTCGCGGGCTAAATCCTGAATATGGCTGCGTACCAGTTTGGCACCGATTAATGCAGGTTTGTATTTTAAGTCAATCCCATAGGCACTGGTGTCTTGTGATACCACTAGCAATTCTTTGACGCCCGCGCTGACCAATGCTTCAGCTTCTTGTATGATGCGGTCAACCGGTCGGCTGACCAAATCACCGCGCAAGTCCGGAATGATGCAAAAGGTACAGCGGTGATTACAACCTTCGGAGATTTTCAAATATGCATAATGGCGCGGCGTCAACTTGATACCACCCGGGGGCAGTAAATCAATACGTGGGTCATGCGCGGGCGGAAGTTGCTGGTGAATCGCTTGCATGACCTCGCGCTTGGCATGGGGGCCGGTCACCGCGAGCAAACTTGGGAAGCGTTGCTGTAATTCAGGGTCTTTCGTGCCTAGGCAACCGGTTACGATAACTTTACCATTTTCGTTCAGCGCTTCTTCGATTGCTTCTAGCGATTCTGAGATCGCATCATCGATGAACCCACAGGTATTAACCACAACCACATCCGCGTCTGCATACCGTGGTGTGATGTCATAACCTTCTGCGCGCAGTTCGCTCAAGATATTCTCCGAATCGACCAGCGCCTTGGGACAGCCCAGACTCACAAAGCCGACGGATCGCTTATCTGTCATAAGTAACTCACTTCAAGGTTCATACGATGGACGATCAGGCTCGCCAGTTCCTCGATGGACATAGTGGTCGAGTCGGTATGCGGGATTCGATAGCGGCGAAAAAACTGCTGCGCCTGACGCACTTCCTGCTGGCATTGGGATAGCGAAGAATATTGCGAATCGGCGCGTCGTTTTTGGCGAATTTTCTGCAATTGAAAAGGGTCTATACTCAAACCAAATAGTTTATCCCGACTGTCGATTAAATCATCCGGTAGCTTTCCTGCCTCAAAATCATCATCCGCCAGCGGATAATTGGCGGTATACAAGCCATAGTGCAAGGCCATGTACAGGCTGGTGGGGGTTTTACCGGCGCGTGAGACCCCAACCAGAACTAGATCTGCCTTGTGATAATCACCGGTTTTGACGCCATCATCATATTGCATCGAGAAATTGATCGCATCCATACGGTGCATATAGTCGTGTTCCTGGACGATACCATGCGCTTGACCGACTTCATGCGAGGAATCTGAATGCAAATGACGTTCAAGATCATCAATAAATGGCTTGAAAAGGTCGATCACAACGCCCTCACTTTTTTCAAATTCGCGGATGTATTTTGAATCTATAAACGAGGTGAAAACCAGAGGTTTCACTTTGTGTGTGTCATAAGCATGATTGATTTGTTTTATGGTAGATTTCAACTTATCATCCGCGTCTATAAAGGGGATGGTATGTCGCTCAAACTCTATATTTGGAAATTGCGACAATAAGGTGTGCGTCATTGTCCCTGCGGTAACGCCTGTGCGATCTGAAACGATAAAAACCGGGCGTGTCGGCAAATTGTTAACAGTGGTCATGTTGGCAAACAGATAATTTCATTCGGAGTAAGCTCGTGCATCAAGTTAATCGCGCAGGTGAGAACAAAGCAATACGTTGGTTTTCTGAGTTAGGGATGGACGACGTGCCCGAAGTAGGCGGTAAAAACGCTTCATTGGGCGAGATGATCTCTAATTTAACATCGCTGGGTATCCAAGTACCAGATGGTTTTGCTACAACTGCGGATGCTTATCGTGAATTTCTCAGCTTTCAGGGGTTGGACACAAAGATTAACGCCATGCTTGATCAGCTGGACGTTGATAACGTCAAAGATTTGGTTGAGATCGGGGGCCGAATCCGCGAAATGGTGATGAATGCGCCGCTGCCTGAGGCACTTGATCAGGATATTCGCCAGGCCTACGCAACGCTCAATCCAGGGGATGCAGGACAGGTGGCGGTACGCTCATCGGCGACCGCGGAAGATCTGCCGGAAGCGTCATTCGCCGGTCAACAAGAATCATTTTTAAATATTTCGGGTATTGAACAGGTGCTGGCGGCGGTGAAGGAAGTTTTCGCTTCTTTGTTTAATGATCGCGCCATAGCCTATCGTGTACATCATGGATTTGCACATGCTGAAGTCGCACTTTCGGCGGGCATTCAACGTATGGTACGTAGCGATCAGGGTGCCAGCGGTGTCATGTTTACCATTGATACCGAATCGGGTTTCAATGAGGCCGTGTTTATTACTTCATCGTGGGGGCTGGGTGAGTGCGTGGTCCAGGGCTCGGTCAATCCCGATGAGTTTTATGTCTACAAGGAAGCCCTGAAAAATAATCGTCCTGCCATATTGCGCCGCAATCGTGGTTCCAAGCTCATTAAAATGGTCTATGCTGATGACGCTAAACAGGGTGCCCATCATCAGACCGTTCAGACGGTGGATGTCGAACCCGGCGAACAAAATCGTTTCTCGATTACAGATGATGAAGTCATGCAATTGGGCAAGATGGCCGTGACCATTGAGCAGCATTATCAGCGCCCTATGGACATTGAATGGGGCAAAGATGGGGTCAGCGGCGAGTTGATGATCTTGCAGGCGCGGCCTGAAACGGTAGAAAGCTGTTCCAATCAGCAAGTACTTGAGCGCTACCATATGCAGGAAAAGGGTGAAGTATTGGCCACAGGTCGCAGCATTGGTCAGAAAATTGGCGCGGGTGTGGTGAAGATCGTGCCCTCAATTGCCGATTTAGATAAAGTCCAGCAAGGCGATATTCTGGTCACCGATATGACCGACCCGGATTGGGAACCAGTGATGAAGCGTGCGGCTGCGATAGTGACAAACCGGGGAGGGCGCACCTGTCACGCTGCGATTATTGCCCGCGAGCTGGGGGTGCCCGCGGTAGTCGGCTGCGGAGACGCCACTGAAAAGGTGATTGAAGGGCATGAGGTAACGGTGTCCTGTGCCGAAGGCGACACGGGTTATATCTACGATGGCTTGCTCGATTTCGAGCTGAAAACCATCCAACTGGATAATCTGCCCGAGCTACCGTTCAAGATTATGATGAATGTCGGCAACCCAGAGCGTGCGTTTTCGTTTTCACGCTTGCCCAACGCGGGCGTAGGCTTGGCGCGCCTGGAGTTTGTGATCAATAACACGATCGGGATTCACCCCAAGGCTTTGCTTGAGTATGCTGATATGCCGAAAGAGATTCAGCAAACGATTGATCTGGCCAGCGCCGGTTATGCAGACCCGATTGATTTTTATGTGCAGAAACTGGGTGAGGGCATTGCCTCTCTTGGCGCGGCATTTGCGCCATCTCCGGTGATCGTTAGAATGTCAGATTTTAAATCCAACGAATACGCGAATATGATCGGTGGTGAGCTGTACGAGCCGGACGAAGAAAATCCGATGATTGGTTTTCGCGGCGCCGCACGTTATATCGATGAATCGTTTCGTCGCTGTTTTGAATTGGAGTGTCGTGCCCTTAAATTCGTGCGCGATGAAATGGGCTTGACCAATATTCAGATCATGATTCCCTTTGTACGCACCCTCGGTGAAGCGAGGCAGGTCACCGAGTTATTGCAGGAAAATGGCCTTGAGCGCGATAAAAATGGATTAAAAGTAATCATGATGTGCGAAATCCCATCCAACGCGCTTTTAGCAGAAGATTTTCTACAATATTTTGATGGGATGTCGATTGGCTCAAACGATCTCACACAACTTAGCCTGGGGCTGGATCGGGATTCGGGAGTGATCGCTCACCTGTTTAATGAGCGGGATCCAGCAGTGAAAGCGCTTATCAGCATGGCGATCCAGGCCTGTCTAAAACAGGACAAATACATTGGCATTTGCGGACAAGGCCCATCAGACTATCCTGATTTCGCCAAATGGCTCATGGACGAGGGTATTCACAGCGTTTCGCTCAACCCGGATACTGTGGTGGAAACCTGGTTGTATCTAGCGGGTTAACAAATTTGTACAAAGTAGTTATCAATTGAGTGGTTTCAACTCTAAAACTCAAATATTGCCTGGTAGATTGAGAGATTTATCCAAGTTTGTCAATTTTTTAACGAAAGTATAGCGAAAATGTAAAAAATATTTGACAAGCGGTATATAAAATAATATAAGTGGTTCTACTTATATTAAAGTATAGTAAATGTGAGGTGGTGTTAAACGCTCAGGCCAATTAATGGTTTTAAATGCCACTCTGTTAAGGGTTAATTGATCTTTTTGAGCCACCTATACTTTGAAAATAATAGTAGTGATTTTGCTTAAAGAGGGTGGAATCTTTTTAGAGAATCATTGAATAGCAGCAATCGTAGATATGACTAGCCATAAAATAATCACACCGACTGTCTCCGGTACGATTCAGTAGGGGTCTCGATAATGAATATACATAAATATTTTAGTATTAAAAAAATGAGCAAGCCGCTTTTTGAACTCACGCAGAAAACTAAAGCCAGTAAACCAAGAAAACCTAGAATAGCTGCGAATGGGATTCTTTCTATTGTCATTTCTTGTGTTGGATTATTCGGAATGTCTATTGCGCAGGCGCAAACCTGCCCAGCCAATTCTTACCCGGCGACTTTTTCCTGGTCCTCCAGCCCTGGTACAGGGAACGAGTGGTTGACCAGTAATCAAAACACTGGGGACTCACAGACTTACACGGTCAATTATACCGGTGCTGGCGGGATAACTGGAACAGTGGATGTGACGGTCACCTTGCAGGATCCAAACGGTGTGAATGGAGACAATAATTTTGTCTGTCCACTAGCGGCATGTGATGGGGTTACGACCCAAACAAACGACTTCGGTTTCGGAGGTGGCTATCTGAGCATTGGTCAAACAACATTGAATTCAGTCACTGAAACAGTTGGATTTGATTTTGGTTTTTCCGAATCGGTATACATGGAAAGCTTCACTATTGGTGATATCGATTCTGTGGGTTATAATTCCGGTGGCTTTGAACCAGATAGTTCGTTCCAGGATGTGGTCTCATTTATCGCATCGAATGGTGGTAGCAATGTGCCGTTGACATTAACCGGCGGTTCGAATATGACTGTCACTGGCCAAACCGCCCAGGCGAATACGGCTGCCGGAGTAAACGGCGATCTTACTCATACAGATCCTGCCGGGATGCTTACCGTCTCGGCCAACGCCATTCTCGACACCTTCAGCCTGACCTACAACAACGGGCCGGTTGATGCAGCTAATGAACCAGGCAGCAATGGGGTGAGTAATGGGCATGCAATCGCGGTATCAGGATTTGATTTTTGTGTTCAAGGGGCTCCTCCAGAACTCAGTATTACCAAAACCTCCAGCGCTAACGGCGGACCGGTTTCACCCGGCAACACGATTACTTACACGATTGAGGTGGAGAACACGGGGAGTAGCACCGTTACAGATGTGGTGCTCAGTGATGTGTTGCCGGCGGGCGTGTCCTATTCAGGAGGCGCTCAGAAGACTTACCCGGTAGGCGGCTCAGGAATTTTTACCCATGATATGGGGGCAGCAACATTTGATGTCTCTGGCTTAACCCAATCTTACACCGTAACGTCTTCCGATATACCGGCGGGGGCAACGCTGGACACTTATGGGTTTACCACCACTGGGACCTCATCAGACTGGCTTTCAGATATTTCACTTAGCACGACTTATCCGGGGGGAACTGCCTACACACTGGCTGCAGGTATCTTCAGTAATATACCTGGCCCTGGTAATTGGAACGTCTCTCAAGGCCCTGGGTCATTTAGTGGGTCGGCGGAAGGCCTCTATCAATTTAATTGGGGTGATATTGTAGATGGTCTATTTGGTGTAGATGATAATTCGATTAGCACTGCACAATTTACTATTAACTATTCAAGCCCGCGTGCGCCGACCACAGATGCAGCCGGGGCACCACCGAATTTAGTCACCGCCGCAGACAATATCGATTTGCTGCCCGGTGAAACCATGACCGTTACTTTTGATGTATTGGTTGATGATCCGCTTAACTCATCAATTAATCAGTTGGCTAATACCGCTTCAGCCACCTCAGCGGAAATTACTACGCCTGTTACTGACACGGTAATCGACGGTGTGGCAAGGATGACGGTAACTAAGACCCAGGTCAGTGGCGAGAATCCGGTAACCCAGCCAGGCACCTTGGGTTATGAGATTGTTATCCAGAATACCGGCGGGGTAACCCTGACGAATGTGGTGCCGACGGATACCTTACCGGATGGTAGTACGGGGACCTTAACGGGACCGGTAGAGACGGGTGGTACGGGTACGAATGGAGATGGACTGTTAGATGTTGGCGAGACGTGGACGTATACGATCTCTTATACGGTAACGCAGTCGGATGTAGATGCGGAATTAACTTTGGTGAACAGGGTGTCGGTGACAACCACGGAGATACCCGTACCGGTAGAAGATACAGCAGTTACCGAGATCAGCGAGAATCCTGATATGTTGGTGACCAAGACGCAGACGGGTGGAGAGAATCCGGTGACCCAACCTGGTGTACTGGACTACACGATTACGGTAGAGAACACGGGTAATCAGACGCTGACGAATGTGGTGCCGACGGATACCTTACCGGATGGTAGTACGGGCACCTTAACGGGTCCGACAGGAGATACGGACAGTGATGGTGAGCTGGATATAACGGAGACGTGGACGTACACGATCTCTTATACGGTGACACAAGCGGATATAGATGCAGGAGTGACACTGATCAATGAAGTATCAGTCCTGGTTTTTCAGGATATTCTGCGTGAAGATACAGCGGAGACAGAGATTACGCAGAACCCTGCGATGGAAGTGACCAAGACACAGACGGGTGGTGAGAATCCGGTGACCCAACCTGGTGTACTGGACTACACGATTACGGTAGAGAACACGGGTAATCAGACGCTGACGAATGTGGTCCCGACGGATACCTTACCGGATGGTAGTACGGGGACCTTAACGGGACCGGTAGAGACGGGAGGTACGGGTACGAATGGAGATGGACTGTTAGATGTTGGCGAGACGTGGACGTATACGATCTCTTATACGGTAACGCAGTCGGATGTAGATGCGGAATTAACTTTGGTGAACAGGGTGTCGGTGACAACCACGGAGATACCCGTACCGGTAGAAGATACAGCAGTTACCGAGATCAGCGAGAATCCTGATATGTTGGTGACCAAGACGCAGACGGGTGGAGAGAATCCGGTGACCCAACCTGGTGTACTGGACTACACGATTACGGTAGAGAACACGGGTAATCAGACGCTGACGAATGTGGTGCCGACGGATACCTTACCGGATGGTAGTACGGGCACCTTAACGGGTCCGACAGGAGATACGGACAGTGATGGTGAGCTGGATATAACGGAGACGTGGACGTACACGATCTCTTATACGGTGACACAAGCGGATATAGATGCAGGAGTGACACTGATCAATGAAGTATCAGTCCTGGTTTTTCAGGATATTCTGCGTGAAGATACAGCGGAGACAGAGATTACACAGAACCCTGCGATGGAAGTGACCAAGACACAGACGGGTGGTGAGAATCCGGTGACCCAACCTGGTGTACTGGACTACACGATTACGGTTGAGAACACGGGTAATCAGACGCTGACGAATGTGGTGCCGACGGATACCTTACCGGATGGTAGTACGGGGACCTTAACGGGACCGGTAGAGACGGGAGGTACGGGTACGAATGGAGATGGACTGTTAGATGTTGGCGAGACGTGGACGTATACGATCTCTTATACGGTGACGCAGTCGGATGTAGATGCGGGTGCGAATCTGGTGAATACGGTATCGGTGGTAACGGATGAGATTCCGACGCCAGAAGAGGATGATGCGAGCACACCGGTGACGCTAAACCCTGCGATGGAAGTGACCAAGACACAGACGGGTGGTGAGAATCCGGTGACCCAACCTGGTGTACTGGACTATACGATTACGGTAGAGAACACGGGTAATCAGACGCTGACGAATGTGGTGCCGACGGATACCTTACCGGATGGTAGTACGGGCACCTTAACGGGACCGGTTGAGACGGGTGGTACGGGTACGAATGGAGATGGACTGTTAGATGTTGGCGAGACGTGGACGTATACGATCTCTTATACGGTAACGCAGTCGGATGTAGATGCGGAATTAACTTTGGTGAACAGGGTGTCGGTGACAACCACGGAGATACCCGTACCGGTAGAAGATACAGCAGTTACCGAGATCAGCGAGAATCCTGATATGTTGGTGACCAAGACGCAGACGGGTGGAGAGAATCCGGTGACCCAACCTGGTGTACTGGACTACACGATTACGGTAGAGAACACGGGTAATCAGACGCTGACGAATGTGGTGCCGACGGATACCTTACCGGATGGTAGTACGGGCACCTTAACGGGTCCGACAGGAGATACGGACAGTGATGGTGAGCTGGATATAACGGAGACGTGGACGTACACGATCTCTTATACGGTGACACAAGCGGATATAGATGCAGGAGTGACACTGATCAATGAAGTATCAGTCCTGGTTTTTCAGGATATTCTGCGTGAAGATACAGCGGAGACAGAGATTACACAGAACCCTGCGATGGAAGTGACCAAGACACAGACGGGTGGTGAGAATCCGGTGACCCAACCTGGTGTACTGGACTACACGATTACGGTAGAGAACACGGGTAATCAGACGCTGACGAATGTGGTGCCGACGGATACCTTACCGGATGGTAGTACGGGGACCTTAACGGGACCGGTAGAGACGGGAGGTACGGGTACGAATGGAGATGGACTGTTAGATGTTGGCGAGACGTGGACGTATACGATCTCTTATACGGTAACGCAGTCGGATGTAGATGCGGAATTAACTTTGGTGAACAGGGTGTCGGTGACAACCACGGAGATACCCGTACCGGTAGAAGATACAGCAGTTACCGAGATCAGCGAGAATCCTGATATGTTGGTGACCAAGACGCAGACGGGTGGAGAGAATCCGGTGACCCAACCTGGTGTACTGGACTACACGATTACGGTAGAGAACACGGGTAATCAGACGCTGACGAATGTGGTGCCGACGGATACCTTACCGGATGGTAGTACGGGCACCTTAACGGGTCCGACAGGAGATACGGACAGTGATGGTGAGCTGGATATAACGGAGACGTGGACGTACACGATCTCTTATACGGTGACACAAGCGGATATAGATGCAGGAGTGACACTGATCAATGAAGTATCAGTCCTGGTTTTTCAGGATATTCTGCGTGAAGATACAGCGGAGACAGAGATTACGCAGAACCCTGCGATGGAAGTGACCAAGACACAGACGGGTGGTGAGAATCCGGTGACCCAACCTGGTGTACTGGACTACACGATTACGGTAGAGAACACGGGTAATCAGACGCTGACGAATGTGGTCCCGACGGATACCTTACCGGATGGTAGTACGGGGACCTTAACGGGACCGGTAGAGACGGGTGGTACGGGTACGAATGGAGATGGACTGTTAGATGTTGGCGAGACGTGGACGTATACGATCTCTTATACGGTAACGCAGTCGGATGTAGATGCGGAATTAACTTTGGTGAACAGGGTGTCGGTGACAACCACGGAGATACCCGTACCGGTAGAAGATACAGCAGTTACCGAGATCAGCGAGAATCCTGATATGTTGGTGACCAAGACGCAGACGGGTGGAGAGAATCCGGTGACCCAACCTGGTGTACTGGACTACACGATTACGGTAGAGAACACGGGTAATCAGACGCTGACGAATGTGGTGCCGACGGATACCTTACCGGATGGTAGTACGGGCACCTTAACGGGTCCGACAGGAGATACGGACAGTGATGGTGAGCTGGATATAACGGAGACGTGGACGTACACGATCTCTTATACGGTGACACAAGCGGATATAGATGCAGGAGTGACACTGATCAATGAAGTATCAGTCCTGGTTTTTCAGGATATTCTGCGTGAAGATACAGCGGAGACAGAGATTACACAGAACCCTGCGATGGAAGTGACCAAGACACAGACGGGTGGTGAGAATCCGGTGACCCAACCTGGTGTACTGGACTACACGATTACGGTTGAGAACACGGGTAATCAGACGCTGACGAATGTGGTGCCGACGGATACCTTACCGGATGGTAGTACGGGGACCTTAACGGGACCGGTAGAGACGGGAGGTACGGGTACGAATGGAGATGGACTGTTAGATGTTGGCGAGACGTGGACGTATACGATCTCTTATACGGTGACGCAGTCGGATGTAGATGCGGGTGCGAATCTGGTGAATACGGTATCGGTGGTAACGGATGAGATTCCGACGCCAGAAGAGGATGATGCGAGCACACCGGTGACGCTAAACCCTGCGATGGAAGTGACCAAGACACAGACGGGTGGTGAGAATCCGGTGACCCAACCTGGTGTACTGGACTATACGATTACGGTAGAGAACACGGGTAATCAGACGCTGACGAATGTGGTCCCGACGGATACCTTACCGGATGGTAGTACGGGCACCTTAACGGGACCGGTTGAGACGGGTGGTACGGGTACGAATGGAGATGGACTGTTAGATGTTGGCGAGACGTGGACGTATACGATCTCTTATACGGTAACGCAGTCGGATGTAGATGCGGAATTAACTTTGGTGAACAGGGTGTCGGTGACAACCACGGAGATACCCGTACCGGTAGAAGATACAGCAGTTACCGAGATCAGCGAGAATCCTGATATGTTGGTGACCAAGACGCAGACGGGTGGAGAGAATCCGGTGACCCAACCTGGTGTACTGGACTACACGATTACGGTAGAGAACACGGGTAATCAGACGCTGACGAATGTGGTGCCGACGGATACCTTACCGGATGGTAGTACGGGCACCTTAACGGGTCCGACAGGAGATACGGACAGTGATGGTGAGCTGGATATAACGGAGACGTGGACGTACACGATCTCTTATACGGTGACACAAGCGGATATAGATGCAGGAGTGACACTGATCAATGAAGTATCAGTCCTGGTTTTTCAGGATATTCTGCGTGAAGATACAGCGGAGACAGAGATTACACAGAACCCTGCGATGGAAGTGACCAAGACACAGACGGGTGGTGAGAATCCGGTGACCCAACCTGGTGTACTGGACTACACGATTACGGTTGAGAACACGGGTAATCAGACGCTGACGAATGTGGTGCCGACGGATACCTTACCGGATGGTAGTACGGGGACCTTAACGGGACCGGTAGAGACGGGAGGTACGGGTACGAATGGAGATGGACTGTTAGATGTTGGCGAGACGTGGACGTATACGATCTCTTATACGGTGACGCAGTCGGATGTAGATGCGGGTGCGAATCTGGTGAATACGGTATCGGTGGTAACGGATGAGATTCCGACGCCAGAAGAGGATGATGCGAGCACACCGGTGACGCTAAACCCTGCGATGGAAGTGACCAAGACACAGACGGGTGGTGAGAATCCGGTGACCCAACCTGGTGTACTGGACTATACGATTACGGTAGAGAACACGGGTAATCAGACGCTGACGAATGTGGTCCCGACGGATACCTTACCGGATGGTAGTACGGGCACCTTAACGGGACCGGTTGAGACGGGTGGTACGGGTACGAATGGAGATGGACTGTTAGATGTTGGCGAGACGTGGACGTATACGATCTCTTATACGGTAACGCAGTCGGATGTAGATGCGGAATTAACTTTGGTGAACAGGGTGTCGGTGACAACCACGGAGATACCCGTACCGGTAGAAGATACAGCAGTTACCGAGATCAGCGAGAATCCTGATATGTTGGTGACCAAGACGCAGACGGGTGGAGAGAATCCGGTGACCCAACCTGGTGTACTGGACTACACGATTACGGTTGAGAACACGGGTAATCAGACGCTGACGAATGTGGTGCCGACGGATACCTTACCGGATGGTAGTACGGGGACCTTAACGGGACCGGTAGAGACGGGAGGTACGGGTACGAATGGAGATGGACTGTTAGATGTTGGCGAGACGTGGACGTATACGATCTCTTATACGGTGACGCAGTCGGATGTAGATGCGGGTGCGAATCTGGTGAATACGGTATCGGTGGTAACGGATGAGATTCCGACGCCAGAAGAGGATGATGCGAGCACACCGGTGACGCTAAACCCTGCGATGGAAGTGACCAAGACACAGACGGGTGGTGAGAATCCGGTGACCCAACCTGGTGTACTGGACTATACGATTACGGTAGAGAACACGGGTAATCAGACGCTGACGAATGTGGTCCCGACGGATACCTTACCGGATGGTAGTACGGGCACCTTAACGGGACCGGTTGAGACGGGTGGTACGGGTACGAATGGAGATGGACTGTTAGATGTTGGCGAGACGTGGACGTATACGATCTCTTATACGGTAACGCAGTCGGATGTAGATGCGGAATTAACTTTGGTGAACAGGGTGTCGGTGACAACCACGGAGATACCCGTACCGGTAGAAGATACAGCAGTTACCGAGATCAGCGAGAATCCTGATATGTTGGTGACCAAGACGCAGACGGGTGGAGAGAATCCGGTGACCCAACCTGGTGTACTGGACTACACGATTACGGTTGAGAACACGGGTAATCAGACGCTGACGAATGTGGTGCCGACGGATACCTTACCGGATGGTAGTACGGGGACCTTAACGGGACCGGTAGAGACGGGAGGTACGGGTACGAATGGAGATGGACTGTTAGATGTTGGCGAGACGTGGACGTATACGATCTCTTATACGGTGACGCAGTCGGATGTAGATGCGGGTGCGAATCTGGTGAATACGGTATCGGTGGTAACGGATGAGATTCCGACGCCAGAAGAGGATGATGCGAGCACACCGGTGACGCTAAACCCTGCGATGGAAGTGACCAAGACACAGACGGGTGGTGAGAATCCGGTGACCCAACCTGGTGTACTGGACTATACGATTACGGTAGAGAACACGGGTAATCAGACGCTGACGAATGTGGTCCCGACGGATACCTTACCGGATGGTAGTACGGGGACCTTAACGGGACCGGTAGAGACGGGAGGTACGGGTACGAATGGAGATGGACTGTTAGATGTTGGCGAGACGTGGACGTATACGATCTCTTATACGGTAACGCAGTCGGATGTAGATGCGGAATTAACTTTGGTGAACAGGGTGTCGGTGACAACCACGGAGATACCCGTACCGGTAGAAGATACAGCAGTTACCGAGATCAGCGAGAATCCTGATATGTTGGTGACCAAGACGCAGACGGGTGGAGAGAATCCGGTGACCCAACCTGGTGTACTGGACTACACGATTACGGTAGAGAACACGGGAGTGCCGACGGATACACCGGATGGTAGTACGGGCACCTTAACGGGACCGGTTGAGACGGGAGGTACGGGTACGACGCTGGCGAGACGTGGACGTATACGATCTCTTATACGGTGACGCAGTCGGATGTAGAATCTGGTGAATACGGTATCGGTGGTAACGGATGAGATTCCGACGCCAGAAGAGGATGCCGAGCACACCGGTGACGCTAAACCCTGCGATGGAAGTGACCAAGACACAGACGGGTGGTGAGAATCCGGTGACCCAACCTGGTGTACTGGACTACACGATTACGGTTGAGAACACGGGTAATCAGACGCTGACGAATGTGGTCCCGACGGATACCTTACCGGATGGTAGTACGGGGACCTTAACGGGACCGGTAGAGACGGGTGGTACGGGTACGAATGGAGATGGACTGTTAGATGTTGGCGAGACGTGGACGTATACGATCTCTTATACGGTAACGCAGTCGGATGTAGATGCGGAATTAACTTTGGTGAACAGGGTGTCGGTGACAACCACGGAGATACCCGTACCGGTAGAAGATACAGCAGTTACCGAGATCAGCGAGAATCCTGATATGTTGGTGACCAAGACGCAGACGGGTGGAGAGAATCCGGTGACCCAACCTGGTGTACTGGACTACACGATTACGGTAGAGAACACGGGTAATCAGACGCTGACGAATGTGGTGCCGACGGATACCTTACCGGATGGTAGTACGGGGACCTTAACGGGTCCGACAGGAGATACGGACAGTGATGGTGAGCTGGATATAACGGAGACGTGGACGTATACGATCTCTTATACGGTGACGCAGTCGGATGTAGATGCAGGAGTGACACTGATCAATGAAGTATCAGTCCTGGTTTTTCAGGATATTCTGCGTGAAGATACAGCGGAGACAGAGATTACGCTAAACCCTGCGATGGAAGTGACCAAGACACAGACGGGTGGTGAGAATCCGGTGACCCAACCTGGTGTACTGGACTACACGATTACGGTAGAGAACACGGGTAATCAGACGCTGACGAATGTGGTGCCGACGGATACCTTACCGGATGGTAGTACGGGGACCTTAACGGGACCGGTAGAGACGGGAGGTACGGGTACGAATGGAGATGGACTGTTAGATGTTGGCGAGACGTGGACGTATACGATCTCTTATACGGTAACGCAGTCGGATGTAGATGCGGAATTAACTTTGGTGAACAGGGTGTCGGTGACAACCACGGAGATACCCGTACCGGTAGAAGATACAGCAGTTACCGAGATCAGCGAGAATCCTGATATGTTGGTGACCAAGACGCAGACGGGTGGAGAGAATCCGGTGACCCAACCTGGTGTACTGGACTACACGATTACGGTAGAGAACACGGGTAATCAGACGCTGACGAATGTGGTCCCGACGGATACCTTACCGGATGGTAGTACGGGGACCTTAACGGGTCCGACAGGAGATACGGACAGTGATGGTGAGCTGGATATAACGGAGACGTGGACGTATACGATCTCTTATACGGTGACGCAGTCGGATGTAGATGCGGGTGCGAATCTGGTGAATACGGTATCGGTGGTAACGGATGAGATTCCGACGCCAGAAGAGGATGATGCGAGCACACCGGTGACGCTAAACCCTGCGATGGAAGTGACCAAGACACAGACGGGTGGTGAGAATCCGGTGACCCAACCTGGTGTACTGGACTATACGATTACGGTAGAGAACACGGGTAATCAGACGCTGACGAATGTGGTCCCGACGGATACCTTACCGGATGGTAGTACGGGCACCTTAACGGGACCGGTTGAGACGGGTGGTACGGGTACGAATGGAGATGGACTGTTAGATGTTGGCGAGACGTGGACGTATACGATCTCTTATACGGTGACGCAGTCGGATGTAGATGCGGGTGTGGATCTGGTGAATACGGTATCGGTGGTAACGGATGAGATTCCGACGCCAGAAGAAGATGATGCGAGCACACCGGTGACGCTAAACCCTGCGATGGAAGTGACCAAGACACAGACGGGTGGTGAGAATCCGGTGACCCAACCTGGTGTACTGGACTACACGATTACGGTTGAGAACACGGGTAATCAGACGCTGACGAATGTGGTGCCGACGGATACCTTACCGGATGGTAGTACGGGCACCTTAACGGGACCGGTTGAGACGGGTGGTACGGGTACGAATGGAGATGGACTGTTAGATGTTGGCGAGACGTGGACGTATACGATCTCTTATACGGTGACGCAGTCGGATGTAGATGCGGGTGTGGATCTGGTGAATACGGTATCGGTGGTAACGGATGAGATTCCGACGCCAGAAGAAGATGATGCGAGTACGCCGATCACGCCTGATCCCCAGATAGCGATCATCAAGACGAGTGTGCTGGATCTAGGTGCGGATGGCGTAGCGAGTGTAGGAGATGTGATCACGTACACGTATACGGTGACGAACGAAGGCAATACGAGTTTGTATGATGTGACGGTTGCGGAGAATGCGGTTGACTTCACGGGTACAGGAACGTTACCGAGCCCTGCTTATGTGAGTGGAGGAGCGGATCTTGATGGAGAGGCGGATGTAGCGGATCTATCGGCGGATGGAAGTGATGGTCCGGTGATATACAGCGCGACGTATGCGATCACGCAGGCGGATATAGATGCGGGTGGTGTAACGAACCAGGCGACGGCGACGGGCAGTGATCCGACTGGCACGCCGGTGACGGATGAGTCGGATGATGACAGTGTGCTTGAAGATGATCCGACGGTAACGCCGATCACGCCTGATCCCCAGATAGCGATCATCAAGACGAGTGTGCTGGATCTAGGTGCGGATGGCGTAGCGAGTGTAGGAGATGTGATCACGTACACGTATACGGTGACGAACGAAGGCAATACGAGTTTGTATGATGTGACGGTTGCGGAGAATGCGGTTGACTTCACGGGTACAGGAACGTTACCGAGCCCTGCTTATGTGAGTGGAGGAGCGGATCTTGATGGAGAGGCGGATGTAGCGGATCTATCGGCGGATGGAAGTGATGGTCCGGTGATATACAGCGCGACGTATGCGATCACGCAGGCGGATATAGATGCGGGTGGTGTAACGAACCAGGCGACGGCGACGGGCAGTGATCCGACTGGCACGCCGGTGACGGATGAGTCGGATGATGACAGTGTGCTTGAAGATGATCCGACGGTAACGCCGATCACGCCTGATCCCCAGATAGCGATCATCAAGACGAGTGTGCTGGATCTAGGTGCGGATGGCGTAGCGAGTGTAGGAGATGTGATCACGTACACGTATACGGTGACGAACGAAGGCAATACGAGTTTGTATGATGTGACGGTTGCGGAGAATGCGGTTGACTTCACGGGTACAGGAACGTTACCGAGCCCTGCTTATGTGAGTGGAGGAGCGGATCTTGATGGAGAGGCGGATGTAGCGGATCTATCGGCGGATGGAAGTGATGGTCCGGTGATATACAGCGCGACGTATGCGATCACGCAGGCGGATATAGATGCGGGTGGTGACGAACCAGGCGACGGCGACGGGCAGTGATCCGACTGGTGCGCCGGAGTCGGATGATGACCTTACCGGAAGATGATCCGACGGTAACGCCGTCACGGGCACCATAACGGGACCGGTTGAGACGGGTGGTACGGGTACGACTTCACGGGTACAGGAGATGGACTGTTATGATGTTGGCGAGACGTGGACGTATACGATCTCTTATCACGCAGGCGGTGACGCAGTAACGAACCAGGCGGATGTAGATGCGGGTGTGGATCTGGTGAATACGATCCGTATCGGTGGTAACGGATGAGATTCCGACGCCAGATACGAAGTATGATGCGACGGTACGGCCGATCACGCCTGATCACGGGTACAGATAGCGATACCGAGCCCAAGACGAGTGATCTTGCTGGATCTAGGATCTATCGGCGGATGGCGTAGCGAGTGTAGGAGATGTGATCACGTACACGTATACGGTGACGAACGAAGGCAATACGAGTTTGTATGATGTGACGGTTGCGGAGAATGCGGTTGACTTCACGGGTACAGGAACGTTACCGAGCCCTGCTTGATGTGAGAGAGGCGGAGGAGCGGATCTTGATGATATACAGCGCGATGCGATCAGGCGGATATAGGCCATGGTAGCGGCGATCTATCGTGCGATGATGGAAGTGATGATCCGTAACGCCGATCACGTGATATCATCAAGCGTGTGACGTATGTAGCGATGTGATCACGTACACGTATACGGTGACGAACGAAGGCAATACGAGTTTGTATGATGTGACGGTTGCGGAGAATGCGGGTGGTGTAACGAACCAGGCGACGGCGACGGGCAGTGATCCGACTGGCACGCCGGTGACGGATGATGAGTCGGATGATGACAGTGTGCTTCACGAAGATAGCGATCCGAGTGTGCTGGATCGGTGCGGATGGCTGTACGAGTGTAGCCGATCACGTACACGTATACGGTGACGAACTGATCCCCAGATACGGTTGCGATCATCACGGGTAGACGAGTACCGAGCCCTGCTGGAGGAGCTAGGTGCGGATGGCGTAGCGAGTGTACAGCGCGGATCACGCAGGATGTGATCACGTACACGTATACTGGCACGCCGGTGACGAAGTCGGATGATGACAGGCAATACGAGATCACGCCTGATCCCCAGATAGCGATCATGATGTGCGGACGTAGCGTTGCGGAGAACACGCGGTATGATTGACGGTTTCACGGGTACAGGAACGTGGAGGAGCGGATACCGAGCCCTGCTTATGTCTATCGGCGGATGTGATGGTCCGCGGATCTTGATGTATGCGATCACGAGAGGCGGATCAGGTACGGCGACGGGCAGTGATCCGACTGGCACGCCGGCGGATCTATCGATGATGCGTGATGGAAGTGATCCGACGGTAACGCCGATCACGCCTGATCCCCAGATATCATCAAGCGCGTGCTGGATCTAGGTATGCGATCACGCACGTCACGCGGATATAGATGCGGGTGGTGTAACGAACCAGGCGACTTGTATGCGACGGGCAGTGATCCGTACTGGCACGAGCCTGCTTATGACGGATGAGTCGGATGATGACAGTGTGCTTGAAGATGATCCGACGGATAACGCCGGTGATATATCACGACCTGATCGATCCGCAGATAGCGATCATGATCCGACTGGCACGCCGGTGACGGATGAGTCGGATGATGACACTTGAAGATGATCCGACGGTAACGCTCACGCCTGATCTAGGTGCGGATGGCGTAGCGAGTGTAGGATGCGGTTGACTTCACGGGTACAGGAACGTGAGCCCTGCATGTGAGTACACGATCTTGATGGAGAGGCGGATGAGCGATCTATCGGCGAATGGTCCGGCAATACGAGTTTGATATGATGCACGTACGGTGTAACGAACCAGGCGACGCATGATTGCCGGTGCGGAGAATGCGGTTGACTTCACGGGTACAGGAACGTTACCGAGCCCTGCTTATGTGAGTGGAGGAGCGGATCTTGATGGAGAGGCGGATGTAGCGGATGACTTCATCGGTACAGGAACGTTACCGAGCCCTGCTTATGTGAGTGGTGATCGGATCTTGATGGATATACAGCGCGACGTATGCGATCACGCAGGCGGATATAGATGCGGGTGGTGTAACGAACCAGGCGACGGCGACGGGCAGTGATCCGACTGGCACGCCGGTGACGGATGAGTCGGATGATGACAGTGTGCTTGAAGATGATCCGACGGTAACGCCGATCACGCCTGATCCCCAGATAGCGATCATCAAGACGAGTGTGCTGGATCTAGGTGCGGATGGCGTAGCGAGTGTAGGAGATGTGATCACGTACACGTATACGGTGACGAACGAAGGCAATACGAGTTTGTATGATGTGACGGTTGCGGAGAATGCGGTTGACTTCACGGGTACAGGAACGTTACCGAGCCCTGCTTATGTGAGTGGAGGAGCGGATCTTGATGGAGAGGCGGATGTAGCGGATCTATCGGCGGATGGAAGTGATGGTCCGGTGATATACAGCGCGACGTATGCGATCACGCAGGCGGATATAGATGCGGGTGGTGTAACGAACCAGGCGACGGCGACGGGCAGTGATCCGACTGGCACGCCGGTGACGGATGAGTCGGATGATGACAGTGTGCTTGAAGATGATCCGACGGTAACGCCGATCACGCCTGATCCCCAGATAGCGATCATCAAGACGAGTGTGCTGGATCTAGGTGCGGATGGCGTAGCGAGTGTAGGAGATGTGATCACGTACACGTATACGGTGACGAACGAAGGCAATACGAGTTTGTATGATGTGACGGTTGCGGAGAATGCGGTTGACTTCACGGGTACAGGAACGTTACCGAGCCCTGCTTATGTGAGTGGAGGAGCGGATCTTGATGGAGAGGCGGATGTAGCGGATCTATCGGCGGATGGAAGTGATGGTCCGGTGATATACAGCGCGACGTATGCGATCACGCAGGCGGATATAGATGCGGGTGGTGTAACGAACCAGGCGACGGCGACGGGCAGTGATCCGACTGGCACGCCGGTGACGGATGAGTCGGATGATGACAGTGTGCTTGAAGATGATCCGACGGTAACGCCGATCACGCCTGATCCCCAGATAGCGATCATCAAGACGAGTGTGCTGGATCTAGGTGCGGATGGCGTAGCGAGTGTAGGAGATGTGATCACGTACACGTATACGGTGACGAACGAAGGCAATACGAGTTTGTATGATGTGACGGTTGCGGAGAATGCGGTTGACTTCACGGGTACAGGAACGTTACCGAGCCCTGCTTATGTGAGTGGAGGAGCGGATCTTGATGGAGAGGCGGATGTAGCGGATCTATCGGCGGATGGAAGTGATGGTCCGGTGATATACAGCGCGACGTATGCGATCACGCAGGCGGATATAGATGCGGGTGGTGTAACGAACCAGGCGACGGCGACGGGCAGTGATCCGACTGGCACGCCGGTGACGGATGAGTCGGATGATGACAGTGTGCTTGAAGATGATCCGACGGTAACGCCGATCACGCCTGATCCCCAGATAGCGATCATCAAGACGAGTGTGCTGGATCTAGGTGCGGATGGCGTAGCGAGTGTAGGAGATGTGATCACGTACACGTATACGGTGACGAACGAAGGCAATACGAGTTTGTATGATGTGACGGTTGCGGAGAATGCGGTTGACTTCACGGGTACAGGAACGTTACCGAGCCCTGCTTATGTGAGTGGAGGAGCGGATCTTGATGGAGAGGCGGATGTAGCGGATCTATCGGCGGATGGAAGTGATGGTCCGGTGATATACAGCGCGACGTATGCGATCACGCAGGCGGATATAGATGCGGGTGGTGTAACGAACCAGGCGACGGCGACGGGCAGTGATCCGACTGGCACGCCGGTGACGGATGAGTCGGATGATGACAGTGTGCTTGAAGATGATCCGACGGTAACGCCGATCACGCCTGATCCCCAGATAGCGATCATCAAGACGAGTGTGCTGGATCTAGGTGCGGATGGCGTAGCGAGTGTAGGAGATGTGATCACGTACACGTATACGGTGACGAACGAAGGCAATACGAGTTTGTATGATGTGACGGTTGCGGAGAATGCGGTTGACTTCACGGGTACAGGAACGTTACCGAGCCCTGCTTATGTGAGTGGAGGAGCGGATCTTGATGGAGAGGCGGATGTAGCGGATCTATCGGCGGATGGAAGTGATGGTCCGGTGATATACAGCGCGACGTATGCGATCACGCAGGCGGATATAGATGCGGGTGGTGTAACGAACCAGGCGACGGCGACGGGCAGTGATCCGACTGGCACGCCGGTGACGGATGAGTCGGATGATGACAGTGTGCTTGAAGATGATCCGACGGTAACGCCGATCACGCCTGATCCCCAGATAGCGATCATCAAGACGAGTGTGCTGGATCTAGGTGCGGATGGCGTAGCGAGTGTAGGAGATGTGATCACGTACACGTATACGGTGACGAACGAAGGCAATACGAGTTTGTATGATGTGACGGTTGCGGAGAATGCGGTTGACTTCACGGGTACAGGAACGTTACCGAGCCCTGCTTATGTGAGTGGAGGAGCGGATCTTGATGGAGAGGCGGATGTAGCGGATCTATCGGCGGATGGAAGTGATGGTCCGGTGATATACAGCGCGACGTATGCGATCACGCAGGCGGATATAGATGCGGGTGGTGTAACGAACCAGGCGACGGCGACGGGCAGTGATCCGACTGGCACGCCGGTGACGGATGAGTCGGATGATGACAGTGTGCTTGAAGATGATCCGACGGTAACGCCGATCACGCCTGATCCCCAGATAGCGATCATCAAGACGAGTGTGCTGGATCTAGGTGCGGATGGCGTAGCGAGTGTAGGAGATGTGATCACGTACACGTATACGGTGACGAACGAAGGCAATACGAGTTTGTATGATGTGACGGTTGCGGAGAATGCGGTTGACTTCACGGGTACAGGAACGTTACCGAGCCCTGCTTATGTGAGTGGAGGAGCGGATCTTGATGGAGAGGCGGATGTAGCGGATCTATCGGCGGATGGAAGTGATGGTCCGGTGATATACAGCGCGACGTATGCGATCACGCAGGCGGATATAGATGCGGGTGGTGTAACGAACCAGGCGACGGCGACGGGCAGTGATCCGACTGGCACGCCGGTGACGGATGAGTCGGATGATGACAGTGTGCTTGAAGATGATCCGACGGTAACGCCGATCACGCCTGATCCCCAGATAGCGATCATCAAGACGAGTGTGCTGGATCTAGGTGCGGATGGCGTAGCGAGTGTAGGAGATGTGATCACGTACACGTATACGGTGACGAACGAAGGCAATACGAGTTTGTATGATGTGACGGTTGCGGAGAATGCGGTTGACTTCACGGGTACAGGAACGTTACCGAGCCCTGCTTATGTGAGTGGAGGAGCGGATCTTGATGGAGAGGCGGATGTAGCGGATCTATCGGCGGATGGAAGTGATGGTCCGGTGATATACAGCGCGACGTATGCGATCACGCAGGCGGATATAGATGCGGGTGGTGTAACGAACCAGGCGACGGCGACGGGCAGTGATCCGACTGGCACGCCGGTGACGGATGAGTCGGATGATGACAGTGTGCTTGAAGATGATCCGACGGTAACGCCGATCACGCCTGATCCCCAGATAGCGATCATCAAGACGAGTGTGCTGGATCTAGGTGCGGATGGCGTAGCGAGTGTAGGAGATGTGATCACGTACACGTATACGGTGACGAACGAAGGCAATACGAGTTTGTATGATGTGACGGTTGCGGAGAATGCGGTTGACTTCACGGGTACAGGAACGTTACCGAGCCCTGCTTATGTGAGTGGAGGAGCGGATCTTGATGGAGAGGCGGATGTAGCGGATCTATCGGCGGATGGAAGTGATGGTCCGGTGATATACAGCGCGACGTATGCGATCACGCAGGCGGATATAGATGCGGGTGGTGTAACGAACCAGGCGACGGCGACGGGCAGTGATCCGACTGGCACGCCGGTGACGGATGAGTCGGATGATGACAGTGTGCTTGAAGATGATCCGACGGTAACGCCGATCACGCCTGATCCCCAGATAGCGATCATCAAGACGAGTGTGCTGGATCTAGGTGCGGATGGCGTAGCGAGTGTAGGAGATGTGATCACGTACACGTATACGGTGACGAACGAAGGCAATACGAGTTTGTATGATGTGACGGTTGCGGAGAATGCGGTTGACTTCACGGGTACAGGAACGTTACCGAGCCCTGCTTATGTGAGTGGAGGAGCGGATCTTGATGGAGAGGCGGATGTAGCGGATCTATCGGCGGATGGAAGTGATGGTCCGGTGATATACAGCGCGACGTATGCGATCACGCAGGCGGATATAGATGCGGG